>NZ_CP047420.1:0-2400000 GCF_009866655.1 Rathayibacter sp. VKM Ac-2804 | reverse complement strand
GCGCGTCGTTCAGCTGCAGCGCGGCCCGGAAGTGCTCTCCACCCTCGACCCCGAACTCGGCGCCCTCGTCCACACCGAACTGACCGAGCGCGGCGTCGAGGTCCTCACCCGGACCACCGTCGCCTCGATCGAGAAGACCGCGACCGGTCTCGCCGTGCACGCCGACCACAACGGCACGCCTCTGACGCGCACCGCCGACGTCGTCCTCCTCGTTGTCGGTGTGAAGCCGAACACCGACCTGCTCGCCCGCGCCGGAGCCTCCCTCGGCGCCGGCCGTGCCGTCGCCGTGGACGAGGCGATGCGCACCGGCCTCCCGCACGTGTTCGCCGCCGGCGACGGAGTGACCACCCACCACCGCCTGCTCGGCAGTACCTACCTGCCGCTGGGCACGACCGCGCACAAGCAGGGCCGCGTCGCGGGCGAGAACGCCCTCGGCGGCGATGCCCGGTTCGCCGGCTCCGTCGGCACGCAGGTCGTGAAGGTGTTCGATCTGGTCGCCTCCCGGACCGGACTGCGCGAGCACGAAGCCTTCGCCGCCGGGTACGAGCCGGCGACGACGACCGCGGTTGCGGACGACCACAAGCGCTACTACCCGGGCGCGCAGCCGATCACGATCCGCATCACCGGTGACACCCGCGACGGGCGCCTGCTCGGCGCGCAGCTCGTCGGACGCCTCGGCACCGAGACCGCCAAGCGCGTCGACACCTACGCGACCGCCCTGTTCGCCGGGCTCACCGTCGAGCAGGTCTCCGACCTCGACCTCTCCTACACACCCCCGCTCGGCTCACCGTGGGACGCCGTGCAGATCGCCACCCAGACCTGGACCCGCACCACCACCGGAAGCAGCATCCCCGCATGACTCAGAAGCCCACCGTCCTCTTCCTCTGCCAGCACAACGCCGGCCGCTCCCAACTCGGCGCAGGCCTGCTCGAAGTCCTCGCCGGCGACCACTACACCGCCACCTCCGCCGGCCTCTCCCCGGCCGAAACGGTGAACCCCGCGATCGCTGCCACCGTCGCGGAGCTCGGCCTCGACATCAGCGACCGCACCCCCCGCGCCGTCACGGTCGAGGACCTCGAGAACGCGGACATCGTCATCGCCATGAAGCCCGGCCTTATCCTCCCTGCGACTCCGACCGGCCGGTTCCTGGAGTGGAAGTTCCCCGACCCGACCGACTGGAGCGCCGAGAGCGTCCGCCCCCTCCGCGAGGCGGTCGCCGCTCGAATTCAGGCCGAGCTCCTTAACTAGACGCGACACGGAGCGGCATCAGAACGCCGCCACAGAACGCTGAAACTCACCGAGATTTCGCGGCTCCGATTGTCCCGTTAGACCCGCCCGATGAAATGCCCGATGGCGGGGCGTCAAATGACACATTGTTCGGATGGCAGCTCTCGTCGGATACGCCCGCGTCTCGACCGACAAGCAGGACGCGACCGCGCAGCGGGATGCGCTCGAGGCGGCCGGCGTTCCGTCGGATCGGATCTATGTCGATTCCGGTCTCACGGGTCGCAATCGCGATCGTCCAGCGTTGCGGGAGGCGCTGGCGGCGTGCGACACCGGGTCGACGTTGCTCGTGACGAAACTCGACCGGCTCGCGCGCTCGATCACCGACGCGCGGGACGTCGTCGACGAGCTCACGGGCCGAGGGGTGAAGCTCAGCATCGGGGGATCGGTCCATGATCCGGAGGACCCGATTGGCCGGCTCCTGTTCGACGTCCTCGCGACGGTCGCCGAGTTCGAAGGCGACCTCATTCGCTCTCGCACGAAGGAGGGCATGAAGATCGCGAAGGCGAAGGGTCGGCTGCGCGGGCGGGCGCCGAAGCTCTCGCCGAAGACCGAGGCACACCCGGTCGCAGAGCATCACGCCGGCAACTACACCGTCGCGGAGCTTGCGACTGAGTTCAAGGTCGCTCGATCGACCGTGTATCGGGCGGTGCAGCGTGCGCAGTTGAAGGACGCGCGGACCGTGGAGGTCGCGCTGGCCCTCCCGCCGGTGGACGACTCTCTGTGAGCTCGGACGCTCGCCGGATCGCGGACGAGAGAGCTCTGGCGCGCCTGGAGCAGCTGTACGCCGAGATGCCCGCGCTGTCGTGCCTCGGACTGGGTGAGTAGTCCTGCCACCAAGACGTCGACGCCTGGCGCTCAACGTGGAGGTGTTGCGGCATGTCTGAAGTCGGCGCAGCTGAGTGCGAAACGATCGTCGGTCGGTGCGTCACGGAAGCTACCGGTTCGCGTGGCCGAACGACTCCGGTGCTGCGCTTGCACTGTGTGGTCGGGCTCGAGACGAAAAGAAGCGGCCGCCGGCGTTCGCCGACGACCGCTTCTCTCAGCGGCTGGTCATCCGTCTCATCGAGATGGTCGGCCGATGCCGGGGTCAGCAGAGCGCTGCGCGAACCTGGCGGATGGTGGACAGCGGCACGTTCGCGCCGAGGCGCTCGATCCTGCGCTGCAGGGCGGAGTCGGTCGTTGTCGTGCAGGCTGCGGCGATGCGCGGGTCGGTCGCGTCGATGCCCAGGCGCTTGAGGACCGCGGCGACCTTCGCCGGGATGGCGGGCTCGGGTGCCTCGGTCCTCGAAAGCTCACCGTTGATGCCTGTGCGGTCCTGGCCCGCGGTCACGAGGAGAGGCGTCGGAGTTCCTCCGAGGGGGACGTCCTTCCAGAACTCGGGGATGCAGTCGATGGGGAAGGGCTGGAACGAGATCTCGACGTTGCCCGGGATGACGCCGGTGATCGCGTAGGTGCCATCGGGGTTCGTCACTGCCCCACGCCCCAACAGGAGGTTGATGCGATTCACGGCTCCGACAGAGATGCCTCCGGTGGGGACGCCGTCGCAGGTGACCCGGCCGGAGACGGTCGAGCCGAGAATCAGGGTCGAGTCGGCCGTCGTAGTGGAGTCGGCGACGATGTCGACTTCGGACGCTTCCGCAATGGTGAGGACCCCGTCCCACATCTGCGCCGCCCAGGGGCTCCCCGTCGGCGGGAGGAACGCCACTTGGTAAGAGCCGGTCTCGACGCTAAGGGAGTAGTGGCCCTCCGCATCGCTCGTTGCTCCGTCCCCGACCTGGTACCCCTGGTCACTCACGGGGATCACGTCGATGCCAGCGACCGGACCGGCTCCGGCGCCGCCCACCGTACCCTGCAGCGTCCCGTACGCGACGTCGGCTTGTGCCGGCACGGCGGCACCGACTGTCAGCGCGGTGGCGAAAGTCATGGCTGCGATGCCGATGGATGTCATGCGTACTCGGCGGCTGGATTGTCGGAGCATGTGATTCCCCTCTCGTGCCGCCGCACAAGCGCGACGATCCGCTCGCACGGTACCGGTTCCAGGTCGGCTCGCATCAGCCCCACTCCTGGCACCCGTCCGGGTGAGGCCCGTGCAGTGATCGTCGCCCACCTAGGTCTAGGACATGCGCGGCGATGCTGCCAGCGGAGGGGACGCTGTCCAGGATCGCGGCAGAGGTCGTGGTCGACACGGACTCGACGGCCTTCTGACGGAGACGCCTGCGGAAGCGCGCGAGGAGCACCTGGCTATTCCGGCGCCCGGGACGTGAGTGCCGCTAGACGACGACTACCTTCCCGAGGGTGACAGTGTTGGTGCTGCCAATGCTGCGCACGCTGTAGTCGTAGTTCTGGCCTGGGGAGGTGCCGGAGTCGAGCTCCGCGGTGAAGGTCGCCGAGCCGGTCTGGTCTGTGGTGGCGTAGGTGGTGGAGTCGAATTCGCCGCCGCGGTATCCGGGGTGGGAGAACATCAGGGCGCCGTCACCATTGATGATCACCAGGTTCGCGATGACGCCCTGGCCGGCCGCGTCGAGGAACTGGACTCGGATGGGGAAGGTCTCTCCGGGTCTCGCCTCGATCGTCGGCTCGAGGATTCGAAGCCCGACGGTCTCAGTGGGCTGGCTCGTGGCTGCTGCCGGTGCTGCGACTGCGAGAGCGACGACGGGAGCGCTCCATGCCAGGCCTGTGAGTGCTCGGCGCGTCAGCGGTGCAGAGGTGGACGGGTGCTGAGGGGCGGACTGCTCCACGGATCTCTTTCTGTTCAGGGGAAGCGCGGCGCCCGAGCGGCGTGCTGGGCGGCACAGGGCTCGATCCGCGCGCAGCTCAGCAGACCACAGATGACTCGTCCCGGGTGCGGAAATCGCCGGGATTCGACCGACGAACTCGAAAGCAGTGGCTGTCGGTGTCGGCACGGCGACGCACTGCGGGCGCGCGTCAGGCCGGGGCGCGCATCAGGCCGGGGCGCGCGTCAGGCCGGGGCGAGCCGGAGGGGCGGTCGCGCCTGGATCGGCGTCGTGCCGGGAGCCGTCGGTGCGATCCACTGCACAACGGGGCTGATCGGAGCGGAGCCCGGGCCGAAGGCGAAGCCGAAGTCGGTCGCACCGGCGACGGTCGGGCCGCCGACGTAGGCGTTCGCGGGATCGCCCTCGTCGAGGACGGACCAGCCCGCGGGCAGGGTGATCATCGATTCGTCGAAGAGGTCCGCCGGGATCACCACGAGCCCCTGGTAGCCGATCGCGTAGCAGTCCGCCGGTACCGTCAGCCGGAGCGTCGACGTCCCGCCGCGGACCGCGGGGTTGGTCGTCCACTGCATCGAGGGGAAGCCCCGCGGTCCGACCTCGATGGCCGACGAGACGGAGCCGGTGACGTCGCTCTCGGTCCACGTCGCCGTGGTCGTCCAGTTGCCCGACAGCTCACCCCACTCGACGTTGAAGCCCTTGGTGCCCGCCCGCACCCCGGCGGGGGCGATCATCGTGATCGTCCGGCCGTGGTCGTCGATCACCGTCCATCCCGCCGGCGCGACGACCGATCGCGCCGGCGAGAAGGCGTACTCCTCGAGGACGGTCAGGGTGAGGGTTCCGGTCCCGCGGACGACCGGGGCGTCGCGAGGAGAGGGCTGCAGGACGAGGAGCAGGAGGGACGACTCCTTCTGCACGCCCGTCGGGCCGTCCCACGCCACCCGGGCGGTGGGCCCGGCGGTGCTGGCCGCCGCCATCGGCGCACCCACGGCGACCGCGACGACCGGAGTCGACCAGGCGGCACCGATCAGTGTGCGTCGCGCGAGGTCGGAGGGCCGGGGGGCGCGGACGCCGTGTGTGCTCATCGGGTTCAGTGTTCCGGCGGGGACGCCTCGCGGCAAGACCCTCTAGCGGACACGTCCGGTTGCGGACAGGAGGACCGCGCGAGCCTCGATCGCCGCGGACCCCGCTGCTCGCCGGTACGATCGACCACCGTGCCTCGCCGTTCCCCTGCCGACCTCAGCGCGGGCATCCGCGAGGCGGCGGAACGGCTGTTCCGGGAGCGGGGGTACTCGCGGGTCACGATCCGCGAGATCGCCGCCGAGGCGCAGGTGGATCCCGCCGTCGTGATCCGCAGGTCCGGATCGAAGGAGGCGCTGTTCCTCGAGGTGATGCAGGTGAGCATCCGGGACCGCCCGGAGCTGGACGTGCCGCTGCAGGACTTCGGCCGCACGTTCCTCGCGACGATGCTCGAGGACGAGCGCGACACGCAGGCGGTCTTCCTCGCCCTGGTGCGCGGCGGGAGCGAGCCCGCGATCGGCGCGAGGCTCCGCGCCGTGCACGAGGAGGCGTTCGTGGCCCCGCTGCGCGCTCGCATGGCGGGGTCGGACGCCGACCTGCGCGCTCGGCTGGCCGCTGCGCTCGTCGGGGGCCTGCTGCACTCGATGTGGGTGGTCGGCGACGAGGTGCTCCTCGCCACCGACCACGACCGGATCGTCGAGCGCTACGGCGACGCCTTGCAGAGCCTTCTGACGCCCGGGACCTGATCCGGTCGGCCGGTGGGCCCGCGGCTACTGCACCGACCAGCCGCCGTCGCTCGGCAGGATCGCCCCGTTGATGTTCACGCCGTCGTCGCTCAGCAGGAAGGTGATCGACGCCGCGAGCTGCTCCGCCGAGGCGACGGACGGGATGGCGCTCTGGAACGGGGCGAGGCGAGCACTGCCGACCTCGGAGACGCTCGGCGGGAAGGGGATCCCCGTGGCGACACCGCCCGGCGCGACCGCGTTCACGCGGATCCCGCTGCCCGCGTACATGAAGGCGGCGCTCTTCGTGAGCCCGACGACGCCGTGCTTGGACACCGTGTAGGCGTTGCCGGACGCGTTGCCGCGCAGCCCCGCCTCGGAGGCGACGTTGACGATCGATCCGGCCGCGGCCGCGAGCATCGCGGGGAGCACGGCGCGGGAGAGCTTGAAGCCGCCGGTGAGGTTGATGGCGATCACCCGGTCCCACACCGCGTCCGAGGTCTCGTGGGCGGGGGAGAAGTCGTCGTTGATCCCGGCGATGTTGGCGAGGCCGTCGATCCGCTCGCCGGCCGCCGCGACGATCGCGTCGATGTCGTCCTGCTTCGTGATGTCGCCGGCGACGGGCACGATCTCGGCGTCGGGCAGCGAGGCCGCGAACTCCTGGAGCCGCTCGGCTGAGATGTCGACGGCGACGACGCGCCCTCCTTCGCGGGCGATGCGGGAGGCGGTGGCGCGGCCGATGCCGGACGCCGCGCCGGTCACGATCACGGTCCTGCTCGTGAAGCGCCCGGCGACGACGCTCTCGCGCCAGCCCGTGCTCTCCACCGCCTCGGGCATGACGCCGCCGTTCGCCCGGAGCACCAGATCGTCGACGACGCTCTGCGGGAGCTGCCCCTGACTGAGCGCGACCAGCTGCTGCAGCGGCAGTGATCGCACCGGCGCCAGCTTCGCCTCGTCGAAGCCGCCGGCGGCGCCGCCGAGCACGTCGCGGATCAGAGCGGAGCCCTCGGGGTGGTTCAGCCATTCCCCGATCGAGCTCTGGGCGGTGAGTGCGGGAGTCGTGGACATGAGTTCTCCTTCTGTGGTCGAGCAATCTGTCGTCGAGCGATGAAGTCAACTTAGTTGACTCCGAGGGGAGCATCCTGGTGTCGATACCCCGCCGGGGGCGACGCGACGGGAGAGAGGTCCCTCTCCGCGGGATCGTCGCGGCCCGGGCGGGGGAGGCGGACACCGGACGGCCCGAGCCGGGCGACGGCGCGGTTCCGATCGCGCCCGTCGTAACCCGTCCGATGATCGTCGGGTCGCCTCGTCTCAGAGGGCTTCGAGCGCGTCCAGCGCCCGCTGGACCCCGTGCTCGGTCCGCATGAGACGGCCCACCTCCGCGGCCCGCTCGCGCCGCGACAGGGCGTCGGTCATCGCGGGCACGAGGATGCCGCCCGAGAGGCGGCGCAGGGCGACCGGTGCTGCGGCCAGTCCCTGCCGGTGCAGCTGGGCGGCCCAGAACGGCTGGTCGGCGGTGACGGGCACGACGACGGCCGGCACGCCGGCCCGGGCGACGGCGTGGGAGGTGCCGGCCCCGCCGTGGTGCACGGCGAGCGCCGCGCCCGGCAGGACCGCGTCGAAGGGCGCCGCCCGCACCGCCAGCACGTCGGAGCCGCGGGACTCCGCCGGCAGCGCCAGGCCGCCCCAGCCGGTGACGAGCAGGACCCGCAGGCCGTGGGCGCGGGCGGCCGAGACGATCGCGTCGCCGCGAGCCGAGGCGTCTCCGGTCGCCATCGAGCCGAACGATGCGACGAGGAAGGGTCCGCCGGCCAGGAACTCGGCGACGGCGGGATCGGGAGATGCCGACGACTCCGAGAACCACGCCCCCGTCTGGTGCACCCGCTCCGGCCAGTCGTCGGGCCGCGGCAGCAGCGCGGGGCTCACCGCCATGAGCGTCGCGCGCGACGGCGACCGCCCGGCCGGACGACGACCGCCCGGCAGCTCGGCGGCGGCGCGGGCGACGTCGGCCTCGAAGAGCCGCGCGGCACTGCGCGGCACGGCGTAGGTGTGCCGGTTGTAGGCGCCGAGGTCGCGGGTGGCCGTGGGACCGCCGGCGGCGGGGAAGCGCTCGCTCGGGGTGGCCACCGGCGCGAACTCCACCAGCACGCGGGGCACGCCGAGCGCGTCCGCCGCCATCGGCGCGCTGAGGATCAGCGGGTGGTGGACGACCACGTCGGGCTCGAAGGCGATCGTCTCCCGCACGGCGGTGGCGAGCATCCGCCGCATCGCGGGCCGCACCTCCCGGCGCAGGTGGTGCGCGAGAGCCCACGGGGTGCGACCGGCGGAGGAGAGCACCCGCCGAGCGTCCAGACCGAGGGCCACGGTGTCCACCCCCTCGGGGGCGTCCGCGTCGTCCGGCAGGGCCAGCAGAACCTCGTGACCGCGGGCGACGGCGTGCCGGGCGAGGGCCGCGAACGGCTCCACATCGCCCCGGGTGCCGGCGGTGGCGAGCATCATACGCATCCCCCCAGTGTGGCCCGCAAGTCATCACCCTGCGTTCCGAGGCCGGGTAGCCTCGGGCGAGTGACTGATGGCAGTGAGCGGACGGCGAGCACCGCGCCGCTCGGAATCGGTGCCGCCGTGCGCCGCCTCGTGCACATCTCGCGACCGGTGCTCTGGATCAACACCATCGGCTCCGGCCTCGTCGCCGTGTGGCTCACCGGCGCTCTGTTCGACCTGCGCGCCCTGCCGATCATCCTGTGGCTCACGCTGCCGTTCAATCTGCTGATCTACGGCGTGAACGACATCTACGACCAGGACACGGACGCGGCGAATCCCCGCAAGGGCTCGATCGAGGGCGCGAGGATCCGGCAGTCCGAGGTGCGGCTCATCGCCTGGGCCGTCGCCGCGGTGAACCTGCCGTTCCTCGTCTACTTCCTCCTCGCGCTGCCGCCGCTCGCGAACGCCGCGATCCTGCTCTACGCGGGCGTCTTCGTCTTCTACTCCGCCCCGCCGCTGCGCTTCAAGGCGCGGCCGTTCCTCGACTCGCTGAGCAACGCGGCGTACGCGCTGCCCCTGGTCATCGTGCCCGCGGCCTTCGAGGTGTCACCGGTCTGGCCCGCGGCCCTCGGCCTGATCGCCTGGAGTGTGGCCAAGCACGCCTTCGATGCGGTCCAGGACATCGTGGAGGACCGCGACGCGGGCATCACCACCACCGCGGTGCGGCTCGGCCCGCGGGGGACCGCCCTGTGGAGCGGGGCCTGGTGGATCGTCTCCACGGCACTGTTCGCCGTGGTCAGCGTGCCGGTGGCCGCCGCCAACCTCCTGATCGCCGGCGTCCTCGTGGCGAGCCTGCTGCGCGCCCCGACGCCGGAGACCGGTCACCGCCTGTACCGGCTCTCGGTCGCCTTCCCGTACATCGCGGGGTCGTTCGCCGGAGTGCTGCTCCTCGTCTCGATCGTGCTCGGGGGCGAGTCGTGAGCCGCGTCGTCGTGGTCGGCGGCGGGATGGGCGGACTCACCGCCGCCGCGCTGCTCGCGCACGCGGGCCACCGCGTCACCCTGCTCGAGGCCTCCGCCGAGCTCGGCGGGAAGAGCCGTCGCCTCCGGCTGGGCGAGGACCGCATCGACACCGGGCCGTCCCTGGTGACATTCCCCGCGGTGTGGGACGAGCTGCTGCGGCGCCTCGGCGACGACGGCCGCACGACCGACCGCGTCGGGGACGCCGGCCGGCTCGACCTGGTGCGGATGCCCGAGGTGGGCCGCTACTACTTCGACGGGGAGGAGACCTCGCTGCCGGTGGCGCCGGAGCACCCCTGGTACCCGGCCTGGCGCCGCTTCTCCGAGCTGCACGCGCCCCTCGCCGACGACGTGACCGAGCTGCTGCTCGCCGACCCCCTCGACCGCGCCGCCCTCCCCGCCCTGCGACGGCTGCTGGCCGTCTACGGCTCGCGCCTCACCACGCGCGCCTACCTCGACAGCCTGCCGTGGCTGCCGGAGGGGCTGCGCGAGATCATCGCGATCCACACCCTCAACGCGGGTGTCTCGCCCTCGCGCACCCCCGCGCTCTACGCGAGCATGCCGGCGATCATGGCGGAGACCGGGGCCTGGGTGCCGCGCGGGGGCGTGTACGAGATCGTGCTCGCGCTGGGCCGGCTGGCCGAGGCGGCCGGGGTCGAGCTGCGCACCGGGGAGAGTGTCGTCCGCATCGAGCGCGGGTCGGTCACCACGGACGCCGGGCGGTATTCCGCCGACCTCGTCGTCAGTGCCGTCGACGCCGACCGGCTCGCCGCGCTGACGGGTCCGTCGCTGATCCCGGCGCTTCCCCGTCTGCGCCCCCGCACCCTCTCCTGCTCGGCGATCGCGGTGTACGGCGTGCTGCGGGAGGAGCTGCCGGCGGAGATCGCGACGCACAGCGTGGTGCTGCCGACGAAGCCGGCGGCTCTCCACCGCAGCCTCGAGGCGGGCGACGAGCCGGCGGACACCATGGTGTTCGTCAACCAGTACCGCGCGGGCGAGGTGTACCCGAATCCGCACAGCACCCTCGGCGTCCTGCTCACCGCGCCCGCCGACGGCGGTCGCTACACGGTCGAGCACCCCTTCGTGCGGCGCGAGGTCGACCGCGTCTCGGAGGCGATGGGGCTCGAGAGGCCTCTCACCGACTACCTCGCCGAGCAGACGGTGCTCGATCCGCAGTACTACGGCGAGGGCGGCGAGCCACACGGCGCCCTCTACGGCGCGGCGCGTCCCTCCTGGCAGAGCGGGCCCTTCCACCGCCCCTCCTACAGCGACCCCTGGCGGCCCTGGCTGTGGCGGGTCGGCGCCTCGGTGCACCCCGGCGGCGGGATCCCGGCGGTGGTGGGCGGCGCGATGATCGCGGTGACGCGGCTGCTGAAGTCGACCCCGGTCTAGTCGGGCCGGCCGGGATCCGCGGGGACGGTCGGTCCGAGAGGGCGGGTCGGACCGAGAGGGCGGGTCAGCCCGAGAGGGTGTAGACGCTGGAGGGCCGGCCGGTCGTGTACCGGAGCGTGCGGGTGGCCCGGCCGGAGCCGACGAGGTACTCGAGGTAGCGGCGGGCACTGACGCGGGAGATCCCGACGGCCGCCCCGACCTCCGTCGCCGAGACGTCCACGTCGACGCGGAGGGCGCCGACGATCGACTCGAGCGTCTCGACGCTGAGGCCCTTCGGGGTGCTCGCCCCGCGAGGGCCCGGCGTGAAGAGCGCGTCGATCTCGCTCTGCTGGAGCCCCGAGGCACCCTGGAACAGCCGGCGGTCGTGAGCGACCTCGTCGAGCCGGTTGCGCAGCGCCGAGGCGGTGAAGGGCTTGACGAGGTAGTGGTGCACTCCCGCCGCACGGGCCGCTCGGACGCTCTCCACGTCGCGCACGGCGGTGACGGCGATGAAGTCGGGTTGCGGGCCGGCCGCGGCGCGGACCGCCCGCAGGACCTCGAGCCCCGAGTGTCCCGGCAGGTGGAAGTCGAGCAGGACCACGTCCGGGCGCCGCGCGAGGATCGCGGCGACGGCGGAGGGCCCGTCGAACGCGACCTCCTCGACGCGGAAGCCGGGGTGGGCGGCGACGAAGCGCTCGTGCAGCGTGGCGATCGAGGTGTCGTCGTCGACGATGACGACGGACAGCGGGGCGCTCACGAGGCACCTCGGGCCGCGGTCGCCGAGGGGAGGCCGAGGCGGGCGGTGAAGCGCGCGCCGCCCCAGGCCGATCCGCTCACGGCGACGGCGCCGTGGTTGCGCTCGGCGACGCGGCGCACGAGCGTCAGCCCGATGCCGCGGCCGTGGAGGCGGTGCTCGGCGCCGGCGCTTCCCCGCTTGGACGAGACGCCCTCCTCGAAGACGTGCTCGTAGCGGTCGGGGGCGATCCCCTCGCCGTCGTCGTCGACCTCGATCAGCAGCTCTCCGCGCTCGACGGAGAACGTCACCTGCACCCGGTGACCGGCGCCGCAGGCCTCCAGGGCGTTGTCGACCAGATTCCCGACGATCGTGACGACGTCGTCGCGCAGGACGGAGGGCAGGCGTCCGGCGAGCAGCTCGGCGTCCGGAGTGGAGGACACCGCGAGATCGATCCGGAGCTCCCGCGCGAGCGCGCTCTTGACCATCAGCAGCGCGGTGAGCTCGGGATCCTCCATCACCATCTCCGGAGCGATCGCCCCGCCGACGCCGAGCGGCCCGCTCGTGCCCAGGCGGGAGAGGAACGCCCTCGCGTCATCGACGCAGTCGAGCTCGAGCAGGCCGGAGACGACGTGCATGGTGTTCGCGAACTCGTGGGCCTGGGCCCGCAGGCCCGCGGTCAGGGACTGCGCGCCGTCCATGTCCTGCAGCAGCTGGTGCAGCTCGGTGTGGTCGCGCAGCAGGAGCGTCCCTCCGACCGTCCGGTCGCCCCTGCGGGTGCCCGTGCCGCGGGCGATCAGGATCCGCTCGCCCGCGAGCACGAGCCGTCCCTCCCGCTCTCCGGACTCGAGCACCTCGAGCAGCGGCGCGTCGAGCACGTCCTCCGCCCGCGGCGGTGCCTGCGCGGGATCGGGGGAGTGGCCGAGCAGGGCGCGTGCGGCGTCGTTGAACACGACGATGCGGCCCGTGTCGTCGACGGTGATCACGCCCTCGGAGAGCCGGTGGAGCATCGTCTCCTGCTGGGTGACGAGGGAGGCGATCTCGCTCGGCTCGAGCCGGAAGATCCGGCGCCGGATGATGGCGGTCACCCCGGCCGCGCCGAAGATGCCGAGAACGGCGGCGCCGCCCATCGCCCAGAGCAGCCAGCCCAGGTGACCGAGCAGATCCTCGCGCAGGGCGGACTCGAGGATCCCGACCGACGCGGTCCCGATCACGGCGCCCTGGGCGTCGAAGACGGGCACCTTCACGCGCCAGGACTCGCCGAGCGTTCCCGTCTGCGTGCCGACGAACGTGTCGCCGGCGAGCGGCACCGACGGATCGGTCGAGACGCGCTGCCCGATCCGCTCCGTGTCGGGGTGGGAGTAGCGCAGACCCTCGCGGTTCGTGACCACCACGTAGGTGACGTCGGAGGCCTCCCGGATCACCTCGGCGATCGGCTGGATCACGACCGAGGGGTCCTCGTCGTCGAAGGCCGCGGTGATCGCCGGCAGGTTCGCCACCGACCGGGCGACCCCGGTGATGCGGTCGAGGTAGGACGCCCGCAGGGAGCGCTCCTGGAGTGAGCCAGCGACGAGTCCGGTCGCGATGACGGCGACGGCGACGATCAGCGCCTGGAGAACCAGGAGCTGCACTCGAAGCGACGGTGCTCGACCCACCCGCCCATCATGACCCCCGCCCACCCGCCGCCGTGCCCGTCGAGATCGAAACGAGAGCGTTCGAGCGCAGACCAATAGTTACGGAACCGGCGTCTTAGTTCCGTAACCCCTGCCGTCCGCCGGGCGCTCACTAGCTTCTGTCGTGCGCACCGCGCCGTCCGCGGTCGCCGCGAACCCGCCCGATCCCGCACCCGGGCCCTTCTCAAAGGAGAGAAACCGCCATGCGAACCAAGCCCCTCCTCGTCGTGCTCGCCGCATCGACCCTCGCCCTCACCGCCTGCTCCTCCGGCGGAGACGCCGGAGCACCCGCCGCCGGCTCCGGCGGCGGCTCGGGCGGCGCCGTCGAGTCGCTGCAGATCATCGTCCCCGCCGACCCCGGCGGAGGCTGGGACCAGACCGGACGATCGATGTCGCAGCTGCTCACCGCGCAGGACCTCGTCGGATCCGCGCCCGTCACCAACATCGGCGGAGCCGGCGGGACCGTCGGCCTCGCGGCGCTCGCCAACGAGCAGGACCCGAACACGCTGATGGTCACCGGTCTGGTGATGGTCGGCGCCGTGGAGACCAACGCCGCCGACGTGCGCATGGAGGACACGACCCCGATCGCCCGCCTCACCGAGGAGGCGCTCGTCGTCGTGGTCCCGGCCGAGTCCGAGTACGAGACACTCCAGGACCTCACGGAGGCGATCGTCGAGAACGGCCAGGACGTCACCGTGACCGGCGGCTCCGCCGGCGGCGCGGACCACATCCTCGCCGGTCTCCTGCTCGAGGCCGCCGGCCTCTCCGGCACCGAGATCTCGGAGAAGCTCAACTACATCCCGAACTCCGGCGGCGGCGAGGCCGTGTCCCTGATCCTGGGGAACAACGTCGGCGCGGGCATCTCCGGCGTCGGCGAGTTCCTCGAGCACATCGACGCGGGCACCATGCGCGCCCTCGCGGTCTCGTCGGCCGAGCCGGTCGAGTCGCTTCCCGACGTCGAGACGATGACTGACGCGGGCTACGACGTGACCCTCACCAACTGGCGCGGCGTGCTCGCGCCGTCCGGCCTGTCCGAGGAGGAGACCGCCGCGCTGACCGACCTCGTCGCGGAGCTGCACGCCAGCGAGCAGTGGACGAGCGAGCTCGACACGCGCGGCTGGACCGACGCCTTCCTCACCGGCGACGAGTTCGGCGACTTCCTCGAGACCGACATCACGGAGGTCGGCGCGACGCTGAAGAACATCGGCCTGGTCGACTGATGTCCCGGTCCGCACCTCCCGTCTCGCAGGCAGGGGCGGTCGCCGCCCCTCCTGCGGACGGCGAGCGGGCACGGAGGATCGGCGAGCTGATCTTCGTCGTGCTCGCCGTCGCCCTCGGCGTGTTCGTCTTCGTCGGAGCGTTCTCCATCCGGGTCCCCGGGGCCGGCACCCAGGTCGGCCCGCGGGTGTTCCCCTTCCTCGTCAGCGGGATCCTCACCCTCTCCGCCGTCATGGTCCTCGTCGACGTCCTCCGAGGCCGCCTCGGGCCGCAGGAGGAGGGCGAGGACATCGACGCCCACGCCCCGACCGACTGGGTGACCCTCGGCAAGCTCGTCGCCTTCGTCGTCGCCCACATCGCCCTGATCGACGTCATCGGCTGGGCCCTGTCCGCGGCGCTGCTGTTCGGCGGCGTCGCCTGGTCCCTCGGCGCGAAGAAGTGGTGGGTCGCACTGCTCGTCGGACTCGCGCTCGGGCTCACCGTGCAGATCCTCTTCGGCGGACTGCTCGGCCTCTCCCTGCCCCTGGGCCCCCTGCTCGGCTGGCTGCAGCCCCTCCTCGACCTGATCGGACGCTGACATGGACAACATCGGCGCCCTCCTCGAGGGCTTCGCGACCGCCGCCCAGCCGCAGTACCTGGTCTTCGCCTTCCTCGGCGTCCTCGTCGGGACCGCCGTCGGCGTGCTCCCCGGCATCGGGCCGGCGATGACCGTCGCCCTGCTGCTCCCGCTCACCTACACGCTCGATCCCACCGCGGCGCTGATCACCTTCGCGGGCATCTACTACGGCGGCATGTACGGCGGATCCACCACCAGCATCCTCCTGAACACCCCCGGTGAGTCGGCGTCGATCGTCACCGCGCTCGAGGGCAACAAGATGGCCAAGGTCGGCCGCGGAGCCGCGGCGCTCGCGACCGCGGCGCTCGGCTCCTTCGTCGCCGGCACCGTCGCCACCGTGCTGCTCACCCTCCTCGCGCCGACCATCGCCGCCTGGGCGGTCAACCTGGCCCCGGCCGACTACGTCGCCCTGATGGTGATCGCCTTCATCACCGTCGGCGCGCTCCTCGGCTCCTCGGTCTGGCGGGGACTGAGCTCGCTCGGACTGGGCCTGTTCGTCGGGCTCGTCGGGACCGAGATCCTCTCCGGCCAGCAGCGCTACACCTTCGGCCTGCTGCCGCTCGCGGACGGCATCGATGTCGTCCTGGTCGCCGTCGGGCTCTTCGCCGTGGGCGAGACGCTCTACGTCGCGTCCCGGATGCGGCACGGCGGTGTCCAGGTCATCCCCGTCACCCGGGGCTGGCGCAGCTGGATGACCCGCGAGGACTGGAAGCGCTCGTGGAAGCCGTGGCTGCGCGGGACCGCGATCGGCTTCCCGATCGGCACGATCCCCGCCGGCGGCGCGGATGTGGCGACGTTCCTGTCCTACGCGACCGAGCGCAAGCTCTCGAAGCACAAGCACGAGTTCGGTCGCGGGGCGATCGAGGGCGTCGCGGGTCCGGAGTCGGCGAACAACGCGGCGGCCGCCGGTGTCCTCGTCCCGCTGCTGACGCTCGGCCTGCCGACGACGGCGACCGCGGCGATCATCCTCTCGGCCTTCCAGAGCTACGGCATCCAGCCGGGACCGCAGCTGTTCACGAACCAGCCCGGCCTGGTCTGGGCGCTGATCGCGAGCCTCTACATCGGCAACGTGATGCTGCTGGTGCTGAACCTGCCGCTGGTGGGGATGTGGGTGAAGCTTCTGCAGATCCCGCGTCCGTACCTCTACGCGGGGATCCTGACCTTCGCGGTCCTCGGCGCGTACGCCGTGAACTTCTCGACCGTGGACATCGTGATCCTGCTCGTCATCGGCGTCGTCGGCTACTTCCTCCGCCGCTTCGGCTACCCCGTCGCGCCGCTGGTCATCGGGCTGATCCTCGGCCCGATGGCGGAGGCGCAGCTGCGCCGGGCACTGCAGCTGTCGCAGGGCGACCTGACGGCGCTGGTCACCCGGCCGTTCGCGGCCGTCTGCTACCTCGCGCTGATCGTCATCATCGGACTGGGGCTGTTCCTGCGCTCTCGGCAGAACCGGATGGAGCGCGCGATCGCCGCCGCGACCGTCGTCGACGAGTCGCTGCAGTCGGCCGTCGACACCGCGTACCGTCCCGGCGAGCGTCCGACGGACATCGACACCGAGGGCGTCAACACGGTCACCGGGACGACCGGGATCCGGACCACTCCGCGCGAGCGCCGGCGGAGGAAGTGAGGGACCCCGGAGGGGAGGCCGACCGCGGTGCCCCCCTCCGCGGTGCCCCCCTCCGCTGTGCTCCCCTCCGCGGCGCGAGCGTCCGGCACCGAGCCGGTAGCGTGATCGCGTGCCAGCGCCGTCCGGATTCGACCGCTTCCTCGAGGCGGGGTTCGACTTCCCCCTGCTGCTCGCGGTGCCGATCGTGCTCATCGGGGCCGTCGCGCTCGGGGTCGTCGTGGTCGTCTCCCGCCAGCTGGCGGCGCCGCGGGCGCTGATCGCCGCGAGCGCGACCGGCGGCGTCGTCGTGCGCGGAGGGCCTGACTTCGCCCGACTGCTCGTGTTCGCCGATCCGACGCTGGCTCATCCGGGGCTCCGCCCGTACGTGGTCCTGGTTCCCTCCGCAGACGTCCTGACCCTGCTCGCCGGCCCGGACGAGGCCGAGGTGCTGTGGGACGAGATCCGCCGCGTGGAGTGGCGGACGGCCGGTCCGCGCGGCCGGCGGGAGCTCGTGCTCTCGTTCACGCGCGGCAAGCGGCTGCGGTCGGTCCTGCTGCGTCCCGTCGAGGAGCCGGGCCTGCTCGGGCTGCGGGCCGCGGGGACTCGGAGCGTCGAACGGCTGAGGTCCCGGCTGCTCGCCCACGTGCCCGAGACGCCTCCGGAGTCCGGGACGACGACGGCGCCGTGGGGCAGCCGCAACTCCGGGGTGGACCGGCGCGCCTGAGGCGAGCACAGGCGGCCGCCGCGAGCAGGTCGGACGCGAGCTCTCCCTCCAGGCGCACAGCCTCGCCGCGATCTCCCGGCGCGAGGTCCCGTGGCGCTGAGCGGGCCCGGTGCTCGAGCAGATCGACCGCGCCCTCGCGTCCGCCCTCGTCGGCCTGCTCGGCCAGGGCGAGCGCGAGCACGGACGAGCGCGAGCACCGCCGGGTGCGGATCCCGACGCAGCTATCCGGCGTCGTCGCCGGGGAGCGGCGGCACCGTCTCGACGTCGACGCGCTCCGCGCGGACCGGCTCGGTCACCGTCTGCAGGGCGAGGATGCGGTCGATCACGACGTGCACGCGCTCGACGGGGACGACCCGGGTGCTGAGGACCGGCTCCTCGGCGTGCAGGACGAGGGTGATCGGCTCGGGGCCGTCCCGCGAGGGCTCGACCTCGCGAGCGCCGTCGAGCGGCTCGCCGTCGAGGGGCTCCCGCTCGATCACGAGCTCCTCGCGGCGGAGCGTGACGGTGATCGTCCGCTCCTCGGTGACGACGACCTTGCGGACGCGCAGGCGCTCCGTCGGGGTCCAGACGGTCGTGACGTCGAGGCGCTCCTCGGAGCGGACGACGGTGATCGGGTCCTCTCCGGAGGTCCGGGGTCCGGCGTCGCTCATCGGTCGGGATGTCCGGCGGTCTCGCGGAGCTCGCGACCGTCCTGGACGTCCTCGGCGTGCTTCTTCGCCTTCTTCTCGCTCTGGCGGGTGTCGCGTGGCGGGAGCTGGATGTGCTCCTCCGCCTCGATGCCGGCCTGGAGCTGGCGGCCGCGCTCGAGCTCGGCGTCGAACTCCGCTCCGAAGAGCAGGGCGAGGTTGGTGATCCAGAGCCAGAGGAGGAAGACGATGACGCCGCCGAGCGCGCCGTAGGTCTTGTTGTAGTTGCTGAAGTTGGCGACGTAGAACGCGAAGCCGACGGAGGCGAGGGCCCAGACGACGAGGGCGAGGATCGAGCCGAGGCTGGTCCAGCGGAACTTCGGCTGCCGCACGTTCGGCGACCAGTGGTAGAGGACGGCGACGATGACGACCATGATCGCGATCAGCACGGGCCACTTGACGATGCTCCACACGGTCAGGGCGACGTCGCCCAGGCCGATCGCGTCGCCGATGGTCTGCGCGATCGGACCGCTGAGCACGAGGATCAGGCCGGCGACCACGAGGAGGACGACGGTCACCAGGGTGACGCCGAGCATCGTGGGGCGCAGCTTCCAGATCGGGCGGCCCTCGTCGATCTCGTAGACGCGGTTCATCCCGCGGCCGAACGCGCCGACGTAGCCGGAGGCGGACCACAGCGCACCGAGGACACCGGTGACGAACGCGAGACCGGCGGCGGGGGTGGAGGTGAGCTCCTGCAGGGGTCCGCGGATCGTGTCGAGCACGTCGGCCGAGACGAAGCCGCCGGCGATCTCGAGCACGGTGTCCGTGGTCGTCTCGGCCTGGCCGAACAGGCCGAGGATCGACACGATCGCGAGCAGGCCCGGGAACAGGGCGAGGACGGCGTAGTAGGTGAGTCCCGCGGCGATGTCCGTGCACTGGTCGGCGCCGAACTCGCGCAGCGTCTTCTTCAGGACGTAGCCCCAGGAGCGCTGGGTGACGTCCGTCGGGTCGTCGGGCTTGCGGGTGTCGTCAGGGTCCGGTGCGGTGCGGTCGCGCTCGGTGCTGGTCTGGGCCACGGTCGTCCTCGATCTGCTCACGCGGGAAGCGCTGGGGGAAAGGAAAGGGGGTGCCGGCAGCAGGGGGCGCTGAGCCTCCCGCTGCCGGCGGGGTGGATCAGAGGCCGTCGCGGTCGCGGCGCGGGGTGACGCCGTCGTCCTCGACCTCGATCTCCTCGTGCCGGACGTCCTCGGTGACCTGCTGCTGCTCGGTGACCGTCTCGGTGCCGAGCGACACGCGCTCGACGGGGACGGTCTCCTTGGCGGCGACGACCCGGTCCTCGCCGAGCACGACCTCGTGCTCCTCCTCGCTGAGCTCGGGGCCCGCGGTCGCGGCGCCGACGTTCGCGTCGGTGATCGGCTCGCGGACGACGCGGACCTCGTCGTGGCTGACGGGAACGGTGACGCTCTGCTGCTCGGTGACGATGTGCTTGCGCAGGCGCGCCCGGCCCGCCTCGACGCGCTCCGTGCCGACGCGCAGCTGCTCTTCCGAGCGGGTCATCGCGTCGTCCGTGGTGGGGCCGGAGGTGTCGTGCCCGACCGAGGTGTCGACGCCGGTGGTGGTGCCGGTGCCGGCGGCCGCTGCGTCGAAGCCGGCGGCGCTGTCCACGTTGTCGGTCTCGGGGGCCGCGGCCGCGCCGCTGAGGTTGTAGTAGCGGTAGAGCTCGGCCTCCTCGTCGGCGTTCAGAGAGCCGTCCGCGTCGATGCGCGGGGCGTCCTTGACGAAGGACTTGTCGTAGGCGACCGTCAGGCGGTCGGTGTCGAACGAGGCGCCCTCGAGCGGGACGAACGACTCGGAGGTGCCGAAGAGGCCGGTGCGCACGGTCGCCCAGACGGGAGTGCCGGAGTCGTCGGCGACGTAGACCTGCTCGACCGAGCCGATCTTGTCGCCGTCCGAGTCGTAGACGGTGGATCCGGTGAGGCGGTCGGTGTCAGTGCTGTCGATCATGGGGGGAGTCCTTCTCTTCCGAAGCGGAGTGCGGAGACGGGAGCTCCGGTCGAGTCGCGGGGGGATCGGGACGGGCGACCGGTGGAGCTTCCGGCCCCGACGCTACGACCGCAGTTCTCGGAAGGGACGTCGGTTGACAGGAGGCCCGTCGGCGCGAGATCCTCCGCCGGCTCGGGACGGCCGGCCGTCGCGGCCGGTGCCGGGCGGACTCCCGCTCCGGACGTCCGCGCGGACCCGTCTCAGCCGTTCCGCTCCGGGCGGAGGAGGCGGCCCACCTCGTCGACGATCGTGTCCAGCGCGGAGTACCGGGAGATCGACGCCGCCATCCCGACCGCTCGCTCGCGGTACGAGGCGTCGCGCAGGACGGCGGTGATCGCGGTGTGCAGCGCGGGGACGGACGGCCGCCCGGTCTTCAGGTCGACGCCGACGCCGAAGTGCGCGACCCGGGCGGCGACCTCGGGCTTGTCCTCCGCGGCGCCGGCGACCACGAGGGGCACGCCGTGGCTGAGGGCCAGGAGGGTGCCGCCGAAGCCGCCGTTGGTCACCATCACGGAGGTCAGGGGCAGCAGCTGCTCGTAGGGCAGGAACTCGGCGGCGCGAGCGTTCGCCGGGAGCGGGCCGAGGGAGGAGAGCGGTGCACGGCCGGTGCTCACCACGACGAGCACGTCCTCGTGCGCGAGCGCCTCGAGGGTGGGGCGCACGACCTTCGTGAGGTCGTGGTTGTCGAGGGTCCCCTGGGTGACGTGCACGACGGGGCGACCGTCGTGCAGGTCCGCCCACCAGTCGGGCAGAGCGGTCGCCCCCGGAGCCTGCGGGATCGGTCCGGCGAAGACCACGTTCGGGCTGAGGTCCGTGCGCGGGTACTCGAACTCCACCGGGCCCAGCTGCACGAAGCGGTCGAACGCCGCGGTGAGGTCGAGCACGAAGGTGCGCAGCGGCACGCCCGCCGCCTCCTCGACCAGCCGCGCCGCGAGCCTCTGGGTCTTCGCGAAGAGCAGGCGGGCCACGAGGAGGTTCAGGGCGCGGTTCCGCAGCCGCCCGACCGCGGTGGAGGACGGGGGGGGCCACGTCGGCTCCTCGGTCAGGTCGGTTCGGGGTGGTGCTCGGGGGAGTGCGGGGGGTTCTCGGGAGATCCGGAGTGTGCCTC
Organism: Rathayibacter sp. VKM Ac-2804; assembly: GCF_009866655.1. Classification (NCBI taxonomy): domain Bacteria; kingdom Bacillati; phylum Actinomycetota; class Actinomycetes; order Micrococcales; family Microbacteriaceae; genus Rathayibacter; species Rathayibacter sp. VKM Ac-2804. Next base: position 2,379,027 of record NZ_CP047420.1, on the reverse strand, counting down.
CGGGAGGAGCAGGCGGGTGAGGGCGTTCCCGAGGAACCGCTCGAGCTGCTCGGGGCTCCAGCCGCGGTCGAGGGCGAGCAGGTTCCACAGCTGCGGGCTGGCGAGGGCGTAGAGGATGTCGCCCGCCTCCTCCGCGGCCATGCCGTCCCGCAGCGGCCCGCGGACGAGTCGCGCGAACGCCTGCTGATCGGCGAGGCGTCCGGCGCTCTGCCGGGCGAGGTCCTCGCCGAGGGCCGGGTCGTCCTGCGCGGCGGCGGCCATCACGTTCCACAGCGGTGCGGCCCGCTGGGGAGCGTCGCGATCGGTGCGGCGCCGACGACCGCGGAGGAGACCGAGCAGCCCGGGTCGCCGATGTCACTCCCGGCACCGAGGAGGGGATCCCCGACAGGACCGCGTGACGCGCCGCGACGTCAGCGGGCGGGCCGCCCGGAGCTGCGACAGGACGTGCCCGAGGGCCGGTCGACTACCGGGCGCTTCTTCCCTCGGGAGGAGGAGGCGTGAGGTGCACGGCGAAGAAGTCGGTGATCCGCTCGAGCGTCTCGAGGATCACCGTGCGATCGCGTCCGGCGACGAAGTCGTGGTCCGACCCGACGAACACGTGGTGCTCCGTGGGCACGCCCCCGCTCCGGAGCCGCGCGGCGAGCTCGGCGCCCTCGGGGGCGAGGGTGTCGTCCCCTCCGGTCAGCACGAGCGTCGGCGGCATGGCCGCGGCCAGCGCGCTGTCACGGGACGGAGACGCGAGCGGTTCCCGCTGGCGCTCGGTGTCGGGGAAGTAGGCCCACCCGACGAAGCGCTGCACGAAGGGACTGATGGCCGGGCGGCGGACGCCCGATGTCCGGTCCGTGCGGATCACGTCCGTCACCGGGACGACGAGCGCGACGGCCAGGGGAGCCGGCAGCGCTGCGGTGTGCAGCTGCTGGCAGACGTTGATCGCCAGCTTCGCCCCGGCGCTGACGCCACTGAGCAGGAGACGATCCCCGGACCACCCCGCTCCGGTCTCCGCCTGCAGCCACCGGGCGATGTCGTAGGCCTCCTCCTCGGCGACCGGATACTGCACGCGCGGGCCGGTGTCGTAGTCCGGCAGCACCACGACGGCGCCGAGCCGATCCGCCAGCGCTCGGGCGATGTGCAGGTCCTGCTCGGGGTACCGGTTGACGAAACCGCCGCCGTGCAGCTGCAGCACGACCGGAGCGTCCGGGTCGTCGACGGCGGGGCGCTGCACCACCGCGCGGACCGAGCCGTGCCGCGTCGGGATCCGCAGGTCCGTCGGGGCGGGCAGCGGCGTGCTCGGGTCCGGGAGTCCGCGCGGAGATCCGACGCGAACGCGCGACCCTGCGTTCGCGAGGGCCCAGAACAGCGGGCTGAGAGGACGGCGGGCGGGCACGCCTCCACCGTACCGAGCGGGGAGAGGCGGAGCCGTCGCGGGGCCGAGTCCCGCTCCTGCGAGGCCGTCGAGCTCGCCTCGGACCCGCTGACGGTCCCCGACAGCGGCGCCGGCCGTCACGCCGGAGAAGCGTCGTAGCGCGGATATCGGCGTTCCGGTGAGGGAACGGAGCGCGACGACTCCGAGAGCGGCGACCGTGCCGTCAGTCCTCGGGCCGCCTTCCCGCATCCGGCGGAGCTTTCCGGCGGCGCGTGTGAACGGCGATGTCGACAAGAGTGATGGTGGTGCCCCGTCCGTTCACTCGCAGGCCCGAGAGTGACGGCGTGCAGACGAACTCGCTCAGGACCGCAGCGGTGATCGCGGGTGCCGGCACTCTCCTCGCTCTCGTCGCCGGCCTCGCTCTCGACGGGTTCGATGTCAGGTGCAACGAGTCCGCACCGCCGCAGTGCACGGGGTTCCACGTCGTGTGGCCGGCTCTTCTCCCCGTCGCCCTGGCGACCCTCCTTCTCGTGTTCGTCACGATGCGACTGAGCGCACTTTCGGGTTCTCGGTGGGCGTGGATCCTGACAGCCGCGGCTCTCGTGGGCTCCATCACGAGCTGGGTGCTGGCGCTGAGGACCGCTCTGGTCATCGGTTGAGGCCGGATCGCGCTCCCCTCAGGAAGTGCTCTGCCTTCTAGGCTGTGCCGGTGAGTTCCCCGGCCTCGATCCGCCCTTTCGGGGGCGCTGCTCGCATCGCCGTCGGTGCGGCGGGTAGCGCCTACCCGAGCAGGGACAGCGCCGACAGGCCGATGAACGGAACCATCACCAGGAAGCAGATGGCGGCGTAGTGCCGGAACCCGGAGAAGGAGCCCCGGCCACCGACGAGACGGCTGAAGACCCCCGTGACCAGGGGCGGGAGCAGGAACAACAGCAGCCACGGCGCCAGAACCGCAGCACTCGGCGCTGTCCACCCGGGGTGATCGTCGCGATCCAGAGGCGGGAGCCGCGTGAGGAAGAACGCCGCGGTGAGAAGGGTCGCCGGAATGACGGACAGGCAGGTGAGAGTGACGGCCGTGAACCGTGCACCGTCGTCACGGGCGTACCGAGCCCGATCCGGATCGACAGGTGCGTCCACGTCAGCCTCGTCGTCCCAGCCTGGACTGCTGAACCGGATCCGTCCCATGAGGTGATCATGCCCCTCTTGATCGCGGTCGTCGCTCTCAGCCCCTGCGGGGATCGCAGACCGGTCTCCTCGACAGCGGAGGAGATCTCTCTCGCATCCCGACCCTTTCGCTGTGGTGCCAGACTGAGGCCGGCTCGGGAGGGAACCAGTGATCACCGACGCAGCCCTCCGTCAGGCGTTGAGTCCTGTCTTCGAGGAGATGCTGACCGAGCGCGAATGCGCCTCGTTGCGCGTCTCCTTCACGCGCCTCTTCATCGACGGGTCGGAGCGTCCTCTTCGCGCGGACGAACGCCTGGACGACGGCGACGTCCGCGTCCACTGGCAGATCCTCGGCGAGAGCGGATCGGCACGCGCTCTGCAGCCCGGTACCGACCTCGCCGACTTCGCACGCGCGGTGCAGAGCGACCTGCAGGACTTCATCGCGGAGAGCTCGTTCGGATGGGGCCTGCTGCGCGGTCCTCGGTCCTCACTCTGACGATCGGCGTCCGAACGGCCGCCCGCATCGCACACGCAGATTGTTGAGTGGACGCCGACGAGGTATCCGCTACTCAGCCGGCCGACTTCGGCGGCCCGCCCAGAGGGTGACGAGCCAGGCCGCCGAGCCCAGAACCGGCAGCAGCACGACGACGACGGTCCAGCCGACCCGAGCAGCATCCGTGAGGGTCTTCGTTCTGACCAGGGTCACGATCGAGACGATGAGCAGAGCGACGCTGAGGATCGGGAAGACGGCCCAGACGACGTCGTAGTGAGCGGGAACGAGGATCACCGCGTCGTCAGTCAGAGCGTTCTCCTCCGCTGGTGAACCGAGTCGATAGTGCTCGGCCGTTCACGCGATCGGTCTCGACGCCATCGACACACCATTGAGGCCAGACGCCGTGGCGACGAAAGTCGCCCCCACGAAGTACCAGACCGCGAGCGGCGCGGTGGAATTCTCGTTCACGGCCATGGATCCACGGTAGCGGCGATGCGCGACATGAGCCTTCCACTCACGACCCGGATCCATCGAGCCGCGGCGTCTCGAACGGGCGGTGGTCGTCGCGCTCCTCTCCACCGCCGCCAGCGGGCGGACGATCGCGCCAGCCGCCCGTCCGGCGAGAGCGGGAGGGCGACGAGCGCGAACGCCCGGCCCCCGCCCCTCCTCGCTCAGGCCGCGCGCCGCAGCCCCGCGAGCGCGCGCCCGTGCTCGGTCGCGCGGCTCTCGGCGAGCCGCCTCAGGTCGTCGGCGATCTCGGTGAACCGGTCGAGCGCCGGATTCACGCCGACGAGCGTGAACTCGCGGGTCACGACCTCGAGGTCGAGCTGCCAGACGTCCTCGAGGATGCGCCGCATCCACGCGGTCGCGTGGTCCCAGCCCTCCCGCGGGGTGCCGGCGGCGTAGTTTCCGCCCTGCACCGTCACCAGGACGGCGGGGATGCCGCGGGTCACCGGCTCCGCACCGGGCGCCATTCTCGGGTCCGTCACCACGAGATCGACGTAGGACTTGAAGTGCTGCGAGACCCCGAAGTTGTACAGCGGCACGGCGAACAGCAGTGCATCGGCACCGGCGAGCTCGTCGGTCAGCTCGGCGGCCAGCGCGACGGCGGACCGCTGGCCGGGCGTGCGCTCGGACTCGGGCGTCATCGACGCCGTCACGGCGTCGGACCAGGCGGTGGCCGGCATCGGCTCGACGCCGATGTGCCGCCGGACGACGGCGGAGTCGGGGTGGGCGGCGCTCCACTCGGCCTCGACGAGGTCGCCCAGGGCGCGGCTCGTGGAGCCTTCGGTGCGGATGCTGGCATCCAGGCGGAAGAGGGTCATGGCGCTCCTTCGATCGGTCCGACCGCTGCGGCCGGGCTATGGTTACGATCGGTAACTCTGCTCGCCGGGTCTCCGTTACCGCAAACGAGCTCCCGTTACCCGGCGGTAACCGGAGGAGGACGGATGCCCCGGCACGAGACCGATGTCGCGCTGCACGAGCGGCTCAGCGCGTCGATGCCGACGATGGCCGAGCTCTGCACGAGCGACGACCCGGACCTGTTCCGGTCGCTCCTCTCCCGCATCGGCGACAAGTGGACACTGCTGGTGATCGGGGTCCTCGGGGACGAGCGGCGGAGGTTCACCGAGCTCTCGCAGATCATCCCCGGCATCTCGCGTCGCATGCTCACGGTGACCCTGCGCGCGCTCGAGCGGGACGGCCTCGTCGCCCGGACCGTCCACGCCGAGGTCCCGCCCCGGGTGGAGTACGAGCTCACCGCTCTCGGCGAGTCGCTGAAGACCGTGGCGCTCACCCTCGGGGACTGGGTCGGCGAGCACCAGCGCACCATCCTCGGCAACCGGCGCGCCTTCGACGCCGCCGCGCGCGGGGGAGCGGACTCCGACGCCGGATAGAGATCGCCGCTGTCGGTCCCGGGTGTGGTGGAGTGGAGCGCACCCCCGTCCCGACCCCGAGGAGCCACCATGCATGTCGTCGTCATCGGCGGGAGCGGCCACATCGGCTCCTTCCTCGTCCCGCGGCTCGTCCGCGCCGGGCACGAGGTCACGAACATCACCCGCGGCACCAGCACCCCCTACACCGCCGGCCCCGAGTGGGAGCAGGTGCGGAGCGTCGTCGCCGATCGGCAGCAGGAGGACGAGGACGGCGTCTTCGCCGCGCGGGTCCGCGATCTGCGTCCGGACGTGGTGATCGATCTGGTCTGCTTCACCCTCGACTCGGCGCGGGCGCTCGTCGAGGGCCTCCGCGGGCACGTCGGCCACCTGATCAGCTGCGGTTCGGTCTGGCGCTACGGACCCACCCTGAAGCTCCCGATCCGCGAGGGCGAGGGGACGCCCGCCATCGACGAGTACGGCAGGCAGAAGGAGGCGATCGCCCTCCTCCTCCAGGCCGAGACCGCGGCGGGCGGCCTGCGCACCACGTCGCTGCATCCGGGTCACATCAGCGGGCCCGGCTGGGCGCCGATCGGGCCGCTGGGCAACCTCGACCCCTCCGTCTGGGACACCCTGGCCACCGGCGGCACGCTGCGCATCCCGGGCTCGGGTGCGGAGTCCCTGCACCACGTGCACGCCGACGACGTCGCCCAGGCGTTCGAGCTGGCGGTGGCCCGGCCCGAGGCGGCCGCGGGGGAGGACTTCCACATCGTCGCCCCCTCGGCGCTGACCGTCCGCGGATTCGCGCAGATCGCCGCGGGCTGGTTCGGTCAGGAGGCGACGCTGGAGAGCATCGGCTGGGAGGAGTTCCGCCGGAGCGCGGGCGAGGACCTCGCCGGCGCGAGCTGGGGCCACCTGCACCGCAGCCAGTACTTCTCGATCGAGAAGGCGACGACGCTCCTCGGCTACGCACCGCGGTACGAGCCGGAGGCCGCCGTCCTCGAGGCCCTGGAGAGCCTCGTCGAGCGGGGCGAGTTGACCCTCCCGGTCGCGCTCCCGCCGCGAGCGCACTAGACCGAGCGTCTGGCGACTCCGACGGAACCTCGGGAGGTGGCCGCGCAGCCGACGGTCGCGCTTCGGGGAACGGACGTCGGAGTGGCGATGGGGCACGCCGAGGACTGCGTCCTCGTCGAGCGCGAGGCGGGCGCCGTCACCCCGTCGTCGTGGCGCCGGTGCTGCTCCAGCCGGGCGAGCTCGGCTGCACCGCCGACACGGCTCTGAGCCCGGCCGAGTCGCTGCGCCCCCCGCACTGACCCGGCGTCGAGACGTCGAGCGCGACGCGACAGGAGGCGGCGTCAGCGCGACACGCGGCGACCGGCCCGCCGGTTCTCGACCGCGAGGATCACGGCGGCGAGGAGCGCGCCGAGGACGGCGCCGATGGTGTTCATGAACCAGTCGTTCGTGTCGCAGGAGCGGCCGATCGCCGGGACGCTCGCCTGGACCAGCTCGATCACGGCGGACAGGCCGGAGACGGCGGCGGCGACGAGCACGGAGCGGCCGACCGCGACCGCGAGCAGCAGGGCCCCGGGGAGCAGGAGCGCGATGTTCGCGAGGGTGTCGATGCCTTCGAACGGCACCGAGAACTGCACGGTGCAGAAGACCGGCGGCGTGCCGTCCGGCGGGTACATCGTCAGCGCGATGCCCGCGAGGAAGGCCAGTGGGGCGAGGACGAGGAGGGTCCTCCTCGCGCCGCGCCGGTGCAGCAGCCAGGCGAGCGCCGTGACCAGCGCGACCGCGGTCCAGAAGCCGATCGGCACGAGCGCGGCGTGCTCGACGAGGAAGGTGCTGATCATGGCGCTCTGCTCTCGGGTGGCGGGGTGGCGGGATCGGAATCAGCGGGCGCAGGGACGGATGCGCGATCACCGACGGCGTCGACGCAGGGTGGAGCAGTCCGCGCAGCCCGCATCGAGCGCTCGGCGGAGGCCGGCCCCGGAGGTCAGCTGCGGAGAGGAGAGCCCACGACGTCGAAGCGGTGGCCGCCGAAGGCGCCGCTGAGCAGCGGACGGGCCCGCGCGATCGCGGCCTGGACCTGCGGGAGGGCCAGCGAGGACCGGTGCGCCTCGGCGCTCTCCCAGAGCTCGACGACGAAGACGGTGTCCGGCTGCTCGTCGTCGACGCCGACCTCGTAGGCCAGGCAGCCGGCGCCGACGAGGGCGGCGTTGTGCTCCGTGAGGAGGGCGACGAGCTCGTCGCGTCTGCCGGGTGCGGCCCCCAGGGTGCCGACGTTCACGAAGGTCATGCCGCGAGGCTACCGGTGCCGCCGCCTCCGCTCACCGCCTCGATCCTCCGCGCCGGTGCTCGGCGGCCGACTCCCGCGGCTGCCGTCGCGACCGCGGCGACGGCGAAGGCGACCGTGGCGCCCGGCCCGTCGAGAAGCGCTCCGAGGCCCACGGCGCCCATGGCCTGGCCCGCGATGAGCACCACGAAGAGCAGGGCCGTGCCGGTCGCCGCGCGGTCCGGGTCGAGGGCGGTGGTCCAGGCGATGAGCGCTCCGGTGCCGGCCGTGTAGCCCCAGCCGAAGAGGAGGCACGCGAGGAGGGCGAACGGCGAGGCGGCCGTGAGCGCCAGGCCGAGTGTCCCTGCGGCGGCCGTCGCCGTGGTGATCGTCCAGGCCGTGCGCGGCGGCAGGGCGCTGGTCCAGCGGGCGGTGGCGATCGCGACGGTGCCGCCGATCCCGAGGACGATCCACGCGACGACCGACTCCGTGGTGCTGCTCCCGACCTCGACCAGCAGGGTCCTGCCGAAGTTCCAGACTCCCGCGGATCCGGCGCCCAGCAGCGCCGCCGCCAGGACAGGCCCGCGATGCGCGCCCAGCCAGGCCGCGGAGAGCGCGGTCGGGGTCTCGCGGCGGGGGGCGGCGCCGTCGAGGACGGCGACCGCGAGGGCGGCCGTGACCACGACGACCGCCGCGACGACCCACACCGTGCGCCAGCCCGGGAGCAGCGTCAGGGCGAGGACACCCGCTCCGACCAGTCCGGGGCCCGTCCCGGAGTTCACGATCGTCTGCGCCCGCGCCTGCAGTCCCGGGCTTACGCCCCGTCGGAGCACATCGACCAGCGCGGGGGAGGCGAGTCCCGCGCCGACGGAGCTCACGACGGCGGCGATCGCGAAGGGGACGAACTCGTAGCTGAGCGCCATCCCGAGCGCGCCGGCGCCCGCCGTCGCCCCGGCGGCCAGCACGAGGACGCGGGCCGCGCGGGAGGCGAGCAGGAAGCCCGCGACCGCGCCGAGGCAGTAGGCGAGGGAGGCGCCGGCCGAGACACCGCCCGCCGTGGCCGCGTCGAAGCCCAGCTCGGCGCGCATCTCCGGCAGCAGGAGACCGTAGGCGAAGCGCACGAGACCGTAGGTCGCCGCGATGAGCCCGGTGGCGGCGACGACGAGGGGGACCGGCGGGGAGAACGAAAACGTGCGTTTCATATCGAGAGTCTAGGCTGGGGCCATGTCCACGCCGCTCCGAGCCGCCTCGATCAGGCCCCGCACCGAGGCCAAGCTGCTCGACGCGGCCGAGGAGCTCTTCTTCAGCCGCGGGATCGCCGCGACTCCGATCGACGCGGTGCTGGCACTGGCCGGCGTCTCGGCCGCCACCCTGTACCGGGGCTACTCCAGCAAGGAGGCGCTGGTCGCCGCTGCCCTCGACCGTCGGCAGGCGGCCTGGCTCGAGGCCTGGGAGGCCGAGATCGCGCGGGCGGACTCGGACCGGGAGCGCCTGCTGGCCGTGCTCCCCGCGCTCGAGCGCTTCCGGGAGCGGCCGCACGGCGCCCGCTGGTGCGCGTTCCTGGCGTCGTCGGCCGAGTACCTCGACCCGCCGGCCGAGCTCGCCGACGCGGTCCGCGCCGACACGGAGTCCCTGCGCGGACGGCTGACCGAGCTCGCCGAGCCGCTGGTGGGGGAGGAGGCGCCGCGGCTCGCGGAGGAGCTCCTGCTCGTCGTGACCGGCGAGCTCGCCATGCGTCTGCGCGGCGGTCCGCCGGGCGGGACGAGCGCGGCCGGGCGCGTGGCGGACGCGGTGGTGAGCACGTACCTGCGGGAGCAGGGCGTCCGGGCGGGGCGACAGCCCGTACCGCCGTCCCACTAGGACGCGGGACCGCTTCCGGGACTGCTCAGCTTCCGGGCTGCGTCGCGTTCCCCGCTCGCCCCGCGCCCCACGCCGCTCCGAGCGCGAACAGCCTGGTAGGGACGCGCCGCTCCGGTCGGGGTCGTCGGCTGTCCGGTGACCTCGCGGTCGTCGGACCTGGTGCAGGCACGGCGTCCCGCGGCACTCTGGACCCATGACCTCGCCGATGATCGATCCCTCCGTCCCTCCGAGCGGCCCCGGCTGCGTCGAGTGCGAGCAGTCGGGCTCGTGGTGGCTGCATCTTCGCCGCTGCGCGCGCTGCGGCCACATCGGCTGCTGCGACGACTCGCTCGACAGGCACGGGACCGCGCACTGGCGGGCGACGGGCCACACGGTGATGCAGAGCTTCGAGCCCGGCGAGGACTGGTTCTGGGACTTCGGCACCGACGACTACACCGACGGTCCGCGCCTCGCGGACCCGCAGAGCCACCCGGCGGATCAGACGACGCCCGGACCGGCGGACCGCGTGCCCCGCGACTGGCAGGCCCTCCTCACCGAGCGCTGAGCCGCGCCGCGCGGCGTCGGGCCGGGCTGCGGGGCGCGGGCGCGACGCCGGGACCGCGCGTCGGCCGGTCCGGCGCCGGCGCGATCACGAGGCCCGCCGCCCCTCGACGCCGCCGCGGAACCGCACCAGCTTCAGGCAGAGGTGCAGCGCTGGAGGCCGTCGTCGAGGGCGGCCCGGACCGCCGGCGGCAGGTTCTCCAGCCGGTAGTAGAGCGTGGTGCGATGGATGTGCAGGATCGCGCACGCCTCAGGCCGCATGCAGACCGGTCCGGTCGATGACGACCTCCCGTCCGGCGACGGTGGAGGCACGGCGGCGCCGGAGCGGGCCCGGGGGAGTCCCGCGCGGTGACCGGGACCGGGCGGAGCATGACGCCCCGCCCGGATCAGCGGATCAGGCGTCCAGCGACCACCGCGGGCGGACCCAGTGGCAGGTGTAGCCGCCGGGGTGCTTGCGCAGGTAGTCCTGGTGCTCCTCCTCGGCGTCCCAGAACTCGCCGGCGGGCTCGACCTCGGTCACGACCGGTCCGGGCCAGCGGCCGGACGCGTCGATCTCGCCGATCGTCTCGCGCGCGACCCGCTCCTGCTCGGGGGAGAGGAAGAGGATCACGGAGCGGTAGGCGGTGCCGATGTCGTTGCCCTGGCGGTTCTTCGTCGTGGGGTCGTGCACCTGGAAGAAGAACTCCAGCAGATCGCGGTAGGAGGTCTGCTCGGGATCGAACTCGATCTCGACGGCCTCCGCGTGATCGCCGTGGTGGCGGTAGGTGGCGTTCGGGGTGCTGCCGCCGGCGTAGCCGGCCCGGGTGCCGAAGACACCGGGCATGTCGCGGAGGAGCTCCTGGAGCCCCCAGAAGCAGCCGCCCGCGAGGATCGCGCGCTCCTCGGCCATCAGACGCCGACCTTCGTGGCGTGGCCGGAACGCGTCTCGTGCAGGGAATCAGTCATGGGATCAGTCCATCACGGACGAGGACGTCCGAGCCCGCGTCGGAGGACTCTCCGAGCAGAGCGCAGCTGCCGGCCCGGCCCTCTGCGACGTCGGCCTCCGCCGGTCGGGCGGCGGGACGCAGCGAGGCGAAGTGGTCGACCGCGGCGGTCGGTCGGGGGCGGCCCGAGGCGACGGCTCCGTGATCGCGCTCTCCGCTCGAGCGTCGACCGGCAGGAGGACGGCGCCGGGTCACGACCAGTACGGCTCGGTCGCGCCGGATCGAGCGGGATCGAGCGGGGGAGCGCGTGACGCGGAGATGCACCCCGGATCGACCGGGGTGCATCCGAGCGCCGGGGTGAGGCCGGCGATGTCGTCCTTCGGATCTACTCCTGGATGAACGCGAGCAGGTCGGGGTTGATGACGTCGGCGTGGGTCGTCAGCATGCCGTGCGGGTAGCCCTCGTAGATCTTCAGGGTGGAGTTCTGCAGCAGCTCGTGCTGCTTGAGCGCGGCGTCCCGGTAGGGCACGACCTGATCGTCGTCCCCCTGCAGGACGAGCACCGGGACGGTGATCGCCCGGAGGTCCTCGGTCTGGTCGGTCTCGGAGAACGCCGCGATGCCCTCGTAGTGCGCGAGCGCACTGCCGGTCATGCCCTGGCGCCACCAGTTGTCGATCACCGGCTGCGAGACGGTCGCGCCGGGACGGTTGAAGCCGTAGAACGGGCCTGAGGCGACGGCCTGGAAGAACTCGGCCCGGTTGGCCGCGAGCGCCTCGCGGAAGCCGTCGAAGACGGAGATCGGCGTTCCGTCGGGGTTCGCCTCCGTCTGGACCATCAGCGGGGGGACGGCCGAGACGAGGACCGCCTTGGCGACGCGTCCCTGCGGCTGGCCGTGCTTCGCGACGTAGCGGGCGACCTGGCCGCCGCCCGTGGAGTGGCCGATGTGCACCGCGTCGCGCAGGTCGAGGTGCTCGACCACCGCGCTGACGTCGCTGGCGTAGTGGTCCATGTCGTGACCGGTGCCGACCTGGGTCGAGCGTCCGTGGCCGCGGCGGTCGCTCGCGATCACGCGGTAGCCGCGGGCGTGGAAGAACAGCATCTGCGCGTCCCAGTCGTCCGAGGAGAGCGGCCAGCCGTGGTGGAAGACGAGGGGCTGCGCGTCGGTGCTGCCCCAGTCCTTGTAGTAGATCTCCACACCATCGTCCGTGGTCACAAACGGCATGATTCACCCTCCTGGTCAGGCCGTTCGCGGGCTCATCCCGGATCGGCTCCGAAGTGTTCCGCTGTCCCGGGAGGGGCGGCGGAGTGGTTTCACGATAACGGCGGCGGTCCGCTCCGCAGAGGGCGGGCGGGGATCTTCCTACTTCTGTCGAGATCGTTCTCCGTCGGGATCGTCCACCGGGAGCTGGAGGACCCCGTCGAGCACCCGCGGCGACTGCCGGGCTCGATATCCGATAATGCACATTATGTCAGTACGGTGAGCGCAAGTCGGTGGGGAGCGCAAGATGCACGAACGGGCTCCCCTGCGACGAGTCGGCGACCGAGACGCTCTCGACGGAGTGGATGCCTCCTGCCGGGCCGTTCCTGCGTGCAGACGCGCGAACACGACGCCCCCATCGGCGCCGGAGAAGCGTCGCGCTCCTCGATGAGCGGCAGGACATAAGCTCGCACACATGGCAGCCGGCGCAGTGATGTACAACTTCGCGATACAGCTGGCTGATGTGGACCGCGGCGTCTACGAGGACATCACGCTGCGGGCCGCTCGGCACCCTTCCGAGACCGACGCGTACATGATGACGCGCGTGCTCGCGTACTGCCTCGAATACGTGGAGGGGATCACCTTCAGCGAGGGGATCTCGTCGACGGCGACCGAGCCGGCGGTGCTGGTCCGCGATCTCACCGGCAGGCTGACCACGTGGATCGAGGTGGGCGCGCCGGATGCCGAGCGACTGCACTTCGGGAGCAGGCTGGCCGACCGCACGACGGTCTACACGCATCGCAACCCGGAGAAGGTGATCGCGGCGTGGTCCGGCAAGCGAGTCCACCAGCTCGAGCAGATCACCGTGCAGAGCTTCGACCACGGGTTCCTGGATGCCGCGGTCGCGGTACTCGAGCGCCGCAACACGCTGACCGTGTCGGTCGTCGAGGGGCAGCTGTATGTCGAGTTCAACGGCGTGACGATGAGCAGCGACATCCACGTGCATCAGCTGGGCTGAGCCGGCCCGCGAGGGTGGTCAGCGTTGCGGCAGTACGACCTGCGTGAGCAGCCGGTGCGTGCGGCGGTCACCCGGCTCGTTCCCCCTGGCCACCACCTTCGCGGCGGGAGCGGTGATGGCGCGTCGCGCTGCCCGGTTGGCGCGGTCGAGGACACCGGCCACACGGTGCCCCTCGGCGATCGCGCCATCGCCCGCGGGACGGGCTCCGTCGTCGACCACTGAGGGGTGCACCGTGTGCGGCGTCGCATCCCTCGGAGTGCGACCCCGAGCTAGCGGGAGGCTCGGCGCGCGTCCTCCCGCAGGCGCATCCCGGCCTCGTCGTCGAGCCAGTTCGCCCCGGTGTTCTTGAGGAAGACCACGTACACCACCAGCGAGACGACGATCACGGCGGTGACGTAGCCGATGAAGGCCGGCACCTGCTCGGCGCTGAGCGCCCCCGCGTACAGCAAGGGCGCGGTGCCGCCGAAGATCGAGTTCGCGAGCGCGTAGCCGAAGCCGAGCCCGAGGGCGCGGATGTGCGTCGGGAACAGCTGCGCCTTCACGACGGCGTTGATGGAGGTGTAGCCGGTGAGGATCACGAAGCCGACCACGAGGATCGCGAAGGCGGCGAGAGGGTCGGTCTGCTCCGGAAGAGCGGTGAGGAGGAACCAGGTGTAGGCCACTCCCCCGATGCCGAAGAACACCAGGAGGGTCTTGCGTCCGACGATGTCCGAGAGCCACCCGCCGAGCGGCTGGAGGAGCATCAGTGTCGTCAGGGCGATCAGGTTGATGACGGTGCCCGTGACGACGTCGTCACCGGCGAACGCGCTCTTGATGATGTTCGGACCGGTCACCGAGTACGTGTAGAACGCGACCGTGCCGCCCATCGTCACCGCGAAGCACAGGAGGAGGGGCCGCCACTGGTGGACCAGGAGCTCGCGCATCGAGCCGTTCCGGCGGGACCGGCCCGCCTTGACCGCGTCGATCTGCGTGGTCTCCAGTGACTCGTCCATGGTCCGCCGGAGCCAGAACACGACGACCGCTGCGACGCCTCCGATGCCGAAGGCCACCCGCCATCCCCAGGCGGAGATCGCGTCGTCCGGCAGGGTGACCACCATGATCAGCAGGGTCAGCTGGGCGAGGACGTGCCCGCCCACGAGGGTCACGTAGTGGAACGACGACAGGAAGCCGCGCCGACCGGGTAGGGCGGCCTCGGACATGTAGGTGGCACTCGTCCCGTACTCTCCGCCGGTGGCGAAGCCCTGCAGCAGTCGTGCCAGGACCAGGATCACCACCGCTCCCCCGCCGATCGACTCGGCCGTCGGCGCGAACGCGACGATCAGTGAGCAGGCGGCCATCAGGGAGACCGAGATCGTCAGCGCGAGGCGGCGCCCGTGCCGGTCGGCGAACCGGCCGAAGAACCAGGAGCCGATCGGCCGCATCAGGAAGGTGACCGCGAAGATGGCCCAGATGTAGAGGGTCGAGTTCTTCTCGCCGGGAGCGAAGAACTGCGATTCGAAGTAGAACGCGAAGACGGAGTAGACGTAGACGTCGTACCACTCGACGAGATTGCCCGCGGAGCCCTTCAACGTGTTCGAGATGGAGCGGCGGAGGCTGCTGGGGATCGTCGTCGTCGTCGACATGATGGTCCGATCATCAAGGGTTCCGTTAGGGGACGGGTCTCGGAGCGTCGAGCGTGCTGCGGCGTCTCCGCCGTCGGCGCCCCGCGTCGCCGCGAGCCCAGGGCATCTCTACCGCATTCCCGGCGGCCTGTTCGGAAACCTAACGGTCTCCTGACGCGATCGGGTTCGGACCGCGACGAGGTCGCTCCGTCTCGCGCCAGTCAGGCAGCGATGCCGACCAGACCAGTATGGTCCCTCAGTGGAGGCAGACACATGAGGATCCGTACTGAGAACTCGCTGCGATCATCGGCGACGAGGGCTGTCGCCGTCGTCTCGATCGTCACCATCGCCGCTTCGCTCTCCGGGTGCACAGCGGGAGACGCCGCGCCGCCGAAGCCCACTGTCGCTCCGCTCCCGGCTGCTGAGGTGGAGCGCGCACTGGCCGAGAAGCAGGATCAAGACTGGGCTGAGCTGGTAGTCAAGTATCCGGACGCGGTCCGACCCGAGGTCGACGTGATCCGCACCGTGAACCCCGTGGAGTCGACGTCGGCGATCGCGGACTGCATGGTCTCAGTCGGCTTTCCGGAGACCAAGGCTGGTCCGGACGGCGGCCTCGATTACGGCTCCTTCCCCACGGAGCAGACGCAGACTCACGACATCGCCCTGTTCGCGTGCAGAGCGCAGTACCCGATGGATCCGAGATTCGACACGCCACCGACCGAAGCGCAGTACGAGTACCTCTACCACTACTACGCACACGACCTCATCGAGTGCTTGAAGAGTCACGACATCGACGTGCCGGAGGCGCCCACCTATGAGACCTTCCGCGACACCATCAACTCGCGAGACGCATGGAGTCCCTACCTCAGCTACGAGCCGACCGGCAAGACGCAGTGGCTGACCGTCAATAGGGACTGCCCGCAAACGCCTCCGGGCTACTTCGGGGAGTGATGAGCGCCTCGCTGCTCCACACGCTTGAACACTGCGACCGCCTCCACCACCGTCACGCATGTCGTGACACCAACAGAATGGAGAACACAATGAAAAGACTGCTTCCTGCAGCGGCACTGGCTCTGGTAGGCGGAATCGCGGCGACACTGGTGGTCCCAACGGCGGCCAGCGCTGCGTCCTACTCGTGCGGCGGCATCCGGACGGTAGGAATCACGGCGGTCTATTCGACGTCGAACGACGGGGACGGCGGAATTCTTCACGGGTACACGTCAACCGATGGCCGAACCTACGGCCAGGACTTCAGTTCGTCCGAGAACTCGCCGGGCACGCACAGCACGTTCTCCCAGTCGGCGTTCCGCGGCGTTTCGAGCTGGAGTGTGGGAACGAACGGCACGGCGACCCTGAACAGCTCGGGCGCGAGTTGCTACCAGTAAGAGAGCTCTCGCCCTCGATCAGCAATCGCTGATCAGGCGTGGTCGGTCGGAGGGTGACAGTCGTCCTCCGACCGATCTCCGTGCGAAAGGCCTCTGCTGGTGAAAGGACCGTGCTGGTGAAAGGACTGTGCTGGTGAAAGCCGATCGATCGCCTCGGAGAGGTCTTCTCTCCCCCGTCGCGGCTCTCGCCTTCTGCCTGGTGGTGCTGGCCGCCGCGGCGGGTGTCTGGGCCGGAGCGGTGATCTTCGCGCCCGCGGAGGAGGTCGTGGCGGGGACCGACTACACGACCGCTGTCGCTCGCGCCGGTGCTGTCGGCGCGGCGGTGAACCTGGTGGCGACCGCCCACTGGACCCAGTCCCCCGCGGGGACCAATTCGGCGCAGGGCACGGTGACGACGGTGAGTCACACCCCCGGCGACGTCGCCGACCAGGGCGAGGAGCTCTACACCGTGGACCTTCGACCCGTGGTTCTCGCGCGCGGCGTGATCCCCGCGTTCCGGGACATCGACGGGACGAGCGAGGGCGAGGATGTGGAGCAGCTGCAGGAGCTGCTGGGCGACCTCGGCTACTACCGCGGCGCTGTCGACGGTGCGCCCGGACCGCGCACCGCGGCGGCGATCAAGGAGTGGCAGAAGGCTGCAGGCTTTCCGGTGGACGGCGTCGTCCGACGGGGCGACCTGGTCTTCGTGCCCGAGGTGCCGACCCGGCTGGTCGTCGACGAGACCCTCATCACTCGAGGAGCAGTGGTCTCGGGCGGCGAGGTCGTCGCGAGGACGCTGCCGAAGACGCCGACGTTCTCCGTCACGGCGACAGCGGCCCAGGCCGCTCAGATCGGCGTGGGAGTCGCGGCGGAGATCACCGGACCGGACGGACCCTGGCGGGCGGTCACGACGGTCCAGGAGGTGAAGCCCGAGGTCGGGGTGTCGATAGCGCTCGCCGGCGTGGACGGCGAGATCATCTGCGGCGAGGAGTGCGCGGATCTCGACGTGACTCAGGACACCCTCCTCCCCGTCGTCCTCACGACGACACCCGAGACGTCGGGTCTGACCGTCCCGACCGCGAGCATCCGGACCGACGTGAACGGGGATCTCGAAGTGACGGACTCGGCCGGCGAGAGACATCGTGTGGATGTCGTCGCTGCAGCCAAGGGCATCTCGGTCGTGACCGGCCTCGTGGAAGGCACGGAAGTGCGCGTCTACGGCGACGACGCTGCACCCCGATGATCACCGCTGAGAGCATCGACTTCAGCTATCGACGCGGCCCCCGAGTCCTGTCCGACTTCAGCGCTGTCGTGATGCCCTCCGAGATGGTCGCGATCACCGGCCCATCGGGAAGGGGAAAGTCGACCCTGCTCTACGTCCTGGGCCTGATGGCGACTCCGGAATCGGGACGGATCCGGATCGATGGCGTCGATGTCAGTGGCCTGAGTGATCGATCGAGGGCGGAGTACCGCGCGGAGAACATCGGGTTCGTCTTCCAGGACGCCGCTCTGGATCCCACGAGAACGGTCCTCGACAACATCGTCGAGACGGCTCTTTATCGTGGGCGCCGGAACGCGGCGGTGGAGCTCGCAGCGCACGGCCTGATGGAGCGCTTCGGGGTCGCCCTGCGCGCCTCGGCGAGACCCCATCAGGTCTCCGGTGGCCAGGCGCAGCGGATAGCGCTCTGCCGGGCGCTCCTCGACGACCCGACGATCGTCCTCGCGGACGAGCCGACGGGGAATCTGGATCCGGAGTCCGCGGCGGTGGTCGTCGACGCACTGCGAGAGCGTGCCCGATCGGGTTCGTCCGTGATCGTGGTCACTCACGACGAGACGGTCGTCGCCTCCTGCGACCGGAGGATCAGCCTGTGAGGCGGAGATTCGTCCTGCCCGTGCTCCGGGAAGCCCTCGCCTCCTCGATCGCGCAACCGGTGGCCTCTCTCCTCACTCTGGTGATGGTGGTGGCGATGTGCGCCGGGATCGTTCTGACGACCGGGCGGACCGTGGGGACGGAGCAGAGCGTTCTCGCGACGGTGGATTCGGCGGGGACGCGTTCCATCCTGGTCCGAGGGGAGGCAGAGGCGGGCCTGTCCTCGGACGCACTGGAGAGGATCTCCCGACTCTCCGGCGTGCAGTGGGCCGCAGCGTTCTCGGATGCCAGTGACGTCGGCAACTCCCGGATCGCGGAGGGAAGGAAGGTGGCTCTTCGATCCGTGTGGTCGTCCGACTTCGCAGAGCTGGGAATCGAGGCGGGGCGGTTCCCCAGCGGCTCGGCGTGGGCGTCCGAGGAGGCTCTCGCCACTCTGGGCTTCGCCGAGCAGACCGGCTCGGTCTCTTCGGGCAGTGGAGCCGGGGTCGACGTCGTCGGGACCTTCGCCTCGTCCGAGTACCTGTCCTTCCTCGGCCCGTCCGTCCTGGTCCCGATGCCTCCCTCCGCGACCAGGAGTGTGGGCTATGTGGTCGTCATCGCCACGGAACCCGAGATGATCCGCCCGCTGACGCGATCGATCGGCTCCCTTCTGGCTCCGGCGAACCCGCAGGGCGTCACCGTCACCACGAGCGCTCGGTACGCGGACCTGCGGACCGTTCTCGAGGGCACTCTCGGTGGTTTCGGACGAGATCTCGTGGTTCTCATCGCCGGCGCGGGCGCGGTCCTGGTCGGTGCGACGCAGTACGGTCTCGTCCAGATGAGGCGGAAGGACTTCGGACGTCGAAGGGCGCTCGGGGCCACGAGAGGCCTGATCGTCCTGCTCGTCGTCTGTCAGGTCCTCCTCGTCGCGACGATCGGCGCTCTTCTGGGCACGGTGGGTTCCGCCGTGTTCCTGGTGGCCGGCGGCGACCCGCTTCCCGGCCTCGACTTCCTGGTGGCCACGGGCGCTCTGGCGATCGTGGTCTCCGTCGTCGCCGCGCTTCTCCCCGCTCAGAGGGCGGCGAGCAGGGACCCGCTGCACGAGCTGAGAGTGCCGTGATCGCGGACGAGGGTTCGGGCTCGGCGCCGCCTCGACGAGGGCGAGCGGGCGCTCGGGCCCGCTCGAGCGGGCGCGGAATCCGGTGGTCGCTGCGAGGGCGGCGACGTACGGTGAGCGACTCCTTCTCCGCGCCGCCTCCGATCGAGCGTAGAGTTGCACACGCGTTGCAGACGGAGAGACGAAGGGTTGTGGCCATGCGCTCGAAGACAGTCGGGTTCGCGATCGCGGACGAGGACCAGGCCGAACTGCAGGCCCTCGTCGACCACTTCGGTCACGGCAACCGGTCCGAGTTCCTTCGGGTGGCGATGAAGCGGATGGCGCACGACATGTGGGCCGAGAAGATGCGCGGGCTGCAGGACCGGGCTCGCGAGGAGCTCGCCGGCCGGGTGGTCTCTCGTGAAGAGGTCACCGCCCTCGTGAAGAAGACCTTGGGCTCGAGTGCCTCCGCATGACGTCGGCCCAGCGGTCGTCTTCGACATCCACATCTACGTCAACGCGCTCGTAGGCCCTGGTTCCGAGTTTCCACGGATCGTCGAGGTGCCTCCCGGAACCGGCAACTCCGCGGCCGACTGCCTCTCCCTCGCCTTCGACGGCGATGATTTCCGGCTGTTCGTCTCGCCACACATCCTCCGCAACCTGACACGGGTCCTCAGTGAGCTCGGCCTCAGCGCCGAACTGATCGAGGGATACCTGCAGACCGTGCTCGAGCTCGTGGAGGTGTCGGGCGGAGCGACTCTCGATCCCCCGCGGAAGTGCTTCGACGTCGAGGACTACGAGGACAACCTGATCGTGGATCTCTCCCTGGCCTGCGACGCGACCCTCATCGTCAGCGACGACACGGACCTCACCGATCTGAGTCCCTGGCACGGACGCATGCCGGTCGTCCGGCCGCACGTCTTCGTCGCCCGGATGGTCCAGGCCCGCCGGGGTCGCCGCCGCTAAGAGGTTGAGCGTAGTTTCATCTCCCCGTCGATTCCCCCGAGTTCGGCGGCTGCCGCAGAGTCCGGCCGAGACTGGAGACGGACCCTGCTCGCGCCGCGAGTCGTCCGGCGAGCATCCGATGGACGCGCTTCTCCGTTCGACAAGATGTGCTGTTCTGAACCCCGGTGAACAGCAGATCCTGTCGAATGGCGGACGGACTTCGCTACGCGGTGGTGGCCTGGGCGGCCCGGGTGCGCGTCCGCAGCCGGTACAGGCTGGTGGTGGCGACGATGAAGAGGTCGGTGCCGTCCGGTCCACCGAAGCAGACGTTCGCCACGACCTCCGGTACGGGCACGAAGAGCAGCTCGGCGCCGTCCGGGGCGAAGACGTGCACGCCGTCGCCGGCCGAGGACCACACTCGGCCGCGCTCGTCGACGGCGATCCCGTCGGGGAAGCCCTGCTCGGTCTCCGCGAAGAGCCGCCCGTTGCGGGTGCCGACTCCGCCGTCGACGACGTCGTAGGCGCGGATCCAGTGGCCCGGGCCGTCCTCGAGGCTCATCGCCGTGTCGGTCACGTAGGCGGTCGCGCCGTCGGGCGAGAAGGCGATGCCGTTCGGCTGCACCATGTCGGTGACGACCGGCGCGAGGCCGTCCTCCTCGCTCCAGCGGAAGACCCAGCGCGCGCCGTACTCGCGCTCGCCGGGGTGCCCCTCGGCCGGCTGCCGGATGCCGTAGTCCGGATCGGTGAACCAGTAGGAGCCGTCGGGAGCGACCGCGACGTCGTTGGGCGAGTTCAGCCTTCCGCCGTCCCAGCTCGAGACGAGCTCCTCGACGGTGCCGTCCGGCCGCTCTCGCTCCAGGCGGCGCAGTCCGTGCGAGCACTGGACGACGCTCCCGTCGGCGTCGAGGAGTCGGCCATTGGTGAACTCGACACCCTCGCGGTGCACCGAGGTCTCCCCGGTCGCGCTGTCCCACTGCAGGATGCGGTCGTTCGGGATGTCGCTCCAGCGCAGACGCCCCTCGGCCGGGATCCACAGCGGCCCCTCGCTCCAGACGGCGCCCGTCCACAGCCGCTCGAGTCCGCCGTCGCTGCGGAGGAGCGCCTCGTTGTCCGTCCTTCTCTCGTCCGCTGCCTGGTCGCTCATCGGCTCTCTCCCTCGGCCACCTGGCTCATGGGAACCACCTCCGCCTCCTATTCTTCCGGCGAGTCGCGTCCGAGCATGCGAGGAGCGAGCCTGCAGTCCGCGTTGGCGTGGCCGTATCGGCGTCGCGCCCCCGCTCGAACCGCCAGATCTGGCGCGAGATGACAGCCGGGACTGGTTGTCGCGGGTCGCCCCGAGTGCCAGGGTCGGCACAGGGCGAGTCGTGCAGGCGCCCGGTCGCTCCGCCCGTAGAGGAACCCGCTGATGCGTTTCACTGGTCGCCGTTTCGCCGTCCCCCGCAGTCTCGCCGTCGCCGTGCTGGCCGCCGCGCTCATCGTCTCCGGGGCTCCCGCCCACGCGGCGCCCGCTCCGGCGCAGGCGGCGGCAGCAGCGGCACCGGTCGTCGGCCCGATCACCGGGGTCGCGTCGAAGCGCTGCCTGGACGTGCCGAACGGGTCGACCGCGAACCGGACGATCGTGGTCCTCTACGACTGCAACAGCGGCGCCAACCAGAAGTGGACGATCGCCACGACCGGCGAGATCACCGTCTACGGCGGCGCGAAGTGCCTGGAGGTGCGCAACCGCTCGACGACGGCCGGCGCCGACGTGCAGATCTCGGACTGCGTCGGCGGGGACGGGCAGCGCTGGCGGATCGAGAGCGACGGCACGATCCGCGCCGTCGCCTCGGGCCTCTGCCTGAGCGTCAAGGACCGGAAGACGGCCAACCGCTCGTCCGTGCAGATCGCGGCCTGCGCCGGCGGCGACTGGCAGAAGTGGCGGACCACCGCGGTCGTCGCGGACAGCACCGCCCCCTCCGCGCCGGGGAGCCCTCGGGTGACGAACCTCGCCTGCCGCACGGCGACCTTCTCCTGGAACGCGTCCACGGACGCCGTCGGAGTGGCGGGCTACGACGTCTATCACGACGGCCAGTTCATGAAGTCCGTCGCCGGGAACGTCCTGTCGACCGGCCTCGACGTGGTGCCGGGTGCGCAGTGGGGGCTCTACGTGAACGCCCGCGACGCCGCCGGCAACGTCTCGCAGGCGAGCGCCACCGTCGCCGTCACCATCCCGCAGTGCAGCACCGACACGCAGGCGCCGACGAGCCCGACCGGGCTCACCGCGCGGGCGGTCGGCACCGCCGTCACCCTCACCTGGACCGCGAGCACCGACGACGTCGGGGTGCGCAGCTACACCGTCTTCCGCGGCTCCACGCAGGTCGGGACGGTCGCCGGCAGCGGCACGACGGCGCCCGTCACGACCTTCACCGAGAGCGGCCTCGCGGCCAACACCGCCTACTCCTACACGGTCGCGGCCGTCGACGCCCAGGGCAACACCTCCGCCCGCAGCGCCGCCGCCGCGGTGACCACGGGCGGGGCCTGCAGCACCGCGTTCTGCACCGTCACCCAGACCGCCACCGACACCGACATTCCCTGGGGGCTGACCACCGTCCCCGACGGGACCGTGCTCTACTCGCGCCGCGACGCGCAGGACATCGTCCGACTCAATCCCACGACGGGCGTGAAGACGAGCCTCGGGACCGTGCCGAACGTGCAGAGCACGGACGGCGAGGGCGGTCTGCTGGGCATCGCGGTGTCGCCGACCTTCGCCACCGACCAGTGGCTGTACGTGATGCACACCTCCCCCACCGACAACCGGGTGATCCGACTCAAGCTCGTCGGCGACCGCCTCGACACGAGCACCGTGCAGGTCCTCGCCTCCGGGATCCTGCGGAACAAGTACCACAACGGCGGACGCCTGCGCTTCGGCCCCGACGGCAAGCTCTACGTGAGCACGGGCGACGGCCAGAACACCGCCACCGCGCAGAACCTGAACTCCCTCAGCGGCAAGATCCTGCGGATCAACGCCGACGGCTCGATCCCCGCCGACAACCCGTTCGGCAACGCCGTCTGGAGCTACGGGCACCGCAACCCGCAGGGGCTCGCCTTCGACTCGCAGGGCCGCCTCTGGGAGCAGGAGTTCGGCAACGGCATCATGGACGAGACGAACCTGATCGTCCGCGGCGGCAACTACGGCTGGCCCGCCTGCGAGGGGACCTCCGGCAGCTGCGGCACCGCCGGCTTCCTCGCTCCGAAGCAGACCTACCCGACCTCCGCGGGCTCCTGCTCCGGCCTGACGGTCGTCCGCGACGTCGTCTACATCGCCTGCCTCCGCGGCACCCGCCTCTACCGCGCGCCGATCACCGGCGACGCGCTGGCCACCCCGACCTCCGCCTTCGTCGGCACCTACGGCCGCCTGCGCACCGTCGAGCCCGACGGCCAGGGCGGCCTCTGGATGACGACCTCCAACACCGGCGACAAGGACAGCATCCCGAACAACAGCGGCGAGAAGATCCTCCGCGTGACCCTCGGCGGCTGACCCGCGAGATCGGCCCGCAGACCCGCCTTCCGACGCCGGTGGATCTCGATACGCCCGCTGCGCGGGCTGCTCGATCAGCATGAGACGACCCGCCCCTCGCATGCTGGTCGAGCAGCCCCGCAGGGGCGTATCGAGACCTGCCGTCTCCATCCGCGCTGGTCGGCGAACGCCGGAGGGACCGCCGCGATTGACTGCGCAGTCAATCCGTGTTGTACTCGTCGCACGGCGCTGTTGACTGCGCTGTCAACTCCTCGGCAGAGGACGAGCGAAGGAGCTGCGGCGTGGACGCATCGAAGGCCGTGCCGCAGCCGGACGACCGCGGTCGTCGGGTCTCCATGGCCGATGTCGCCCGCGCCGCCGGCGTGAGCCAGAAGACCGTCTCGCGGGTGGTCAACGGCGAGGCGCACGTCTCCCCCGAGATCGGCGACCGCGTCACCGCCGCGATCCGCGCGCTCGGCTTCCGGCCGAATGCCGCCGCCCGGGCCTTGGTCACCCAGCGCAGCCGCCGGATCGGCATGGTCACGATGGGCACGTCGCTCTACGGCCCGTCCGCGATCCTCGACGGCGTCGAGCAGGCCTCCCGCGCCGCCGGCTACTCGCTCAGCGTGGTCCGCACGGTGGAGAACAGCGGCGCGGAGCTGCAGGAGGCGGTCGACGCGCTCGTCGACCAGGGCGTCGACGGCATCATCCTCTCGGAGCCCGTCGACTTCGGGCACCCGCGCTTGCGCATCCCGGCCGACGTCACGGTGCTCAGCTTCGACCACCCGAGCGAGGCGCACCGCCCCGAGGAGCTCGTCGTGGGCACCGACGAGGCCGGCGCCGCCCGCAGCGCCACCGAGCATCTGCTCGCCCTCGGCCACGAGACGGTCTGGCACATCGCCGGCGCCAGCACCTGGTCGGCCACCCGCCGCCGCATCGACGGCTGGCGCGCCGCCCTCGCCGACGCCGACGCCGCCGAGCCGCCGGTGCTGAGCGGCGACTGGACCCCCCGGTCCGGCGCCGAGGCGATGGCGTCGATCCTGCACCGCCGGGACGTCACCGCCGTCTTCGCCGCCAACGACCAGATGGCCGTCGGGGCGATCCACGCCGCTGAGGCCGCCGGCCTGCGCATCCCCGAGGACCTCAGCGTCGTCGGCTTCGACGACGATCCGCTCTCGGAGTTCCTGCACCGGCCGCTCACCACGGTCAAGCAGGACTTCGCCGAGGTCACGCGCATCGCGATGCACCGGATGATCCGCACCCTCGACGGCCATGCGCCCACCGACCGGCACCGCTCCGTCCCCGCCCAGCTCATCGTTCGAGCCTCCAGCGGGCCCGCGAACCCCGAGCGCGCGGCGCTGGCGCCCGCGTCGCCCGTCCCCGTCCGGTAGCTCCCCCGTCCGGGCTCCCGGTCCCTCGGCTCCCCTTCTCCCTCGACCCGTCCCTTCCCACCGCCGTCCGTGCGGTCAGCACGAGCCGCCTCCGCGCGGTGCCTCCGGCGCGCCCGCCGGCCCATCCCTCCCCCTCTCCGAAGGAGCACCTCCATGCCTCCCCTCTCCCCCGCGCTCTCCCGCCGCGGGCTGCTCCGTCTCGGCGCCGCCGCCGGCGGCTCGGCGGCCCTCGCCTCCCTGCTCGCCTCGTGCGCCGCGACCGGTCCGCAGGCGGCCGTCGAGTCCGGAGCCGTCGATCTCTCGTTCTGGACGCACGACGACGGCTACGTCACGTTCTTCACGGAGGCGCTCGCGCTCGCCGACGCGCGCAGCGACTTCTCCTACTCGCTCGACGTCACCAAGATCGGCGCGACCGACATCGTCACCAAGCTGATCGCGCAGGCGGTGGCCGGCTCCGGCACGCCCGACCTCGTCGGCATCGAGGTCGCGAACTTCGCCCGCACGCTCCGCGGCTCGATCGCCCCCGAGCTGCTCGTCGACCTCACGGGCGCGACCGCGCCCTACCGCGACGACCTGATCGCCGCGCGCGTCGACGCGTTCAGCAAGGACGGCGCCCTCTACGCCCTCGACTCCGACACGCCGCTGGCCGTCTACTACTACCGCGAGGACGAGTTCGCGCGCCTCGGCGTGCCCACCGACCTCGAGACGTGGGAGGAGTTCGCCCGCGTCGGCGGCGAGATCAGCGCCCGCGAGGGCGTCTCGTTCGGCGCCCTCTCCGTCGGGAGCGACCTGCCCCAGGTCGTGCAGGGCTACCAGCTGCTGCTGATGCAGCGCGGCGGGCAGCTCTTCGACCGCGACGGGAACCTCGACCTCGCGACCCCGGAGGCCGAGGAGGCGCTGCAGTTCGCGGTCGACGGGCTCGCCTCCGGCTTCTTCACGACGGTCGCCGACTACTACGGCCCGAGCATGCAGAGCGGCCTCAAGCAGGGCTCGATCCTCGGCGTCGACATGCCCACCTGGTACTCGAGCTACGGCATCAAGCCGAATGTGCCCGAGCAGGCCGGCCTCTGGCGGGTGAAGACGCTCCCCCGCTTCGAGAACGGCGGCAGCCGCACGGCCGTGGGCGGCGGCACCGGCTTCGCCGCGGTCACCGGTAAGGCCAACAGCGACGCCGCGGTCGAGCTCGTCCTCGCCGCCTACCTCGACCCGGCCCAGCAGGTGAAGCGCTACCGCGATCTCGGCTACCTGCCGACGCTCCGCTCGGTCTACGACGACCCCGAGCTCGCGACGATCACCGACGACTACTTCGGCGGCCAGGCGCTCTTCGACGTCTACGGCGAGATCATCGACGAGGTCCCGTCGCTCTTCCAGAGCCAGGACCAGCAGATCCTCACGACCGTGCTGTCGGGCTACCTCCTCCAGGCCTACAAGGGCACCCTCTCCCCGGCGCAGGCGCTCCGCGCCACGGTCGAGGACTTCCGCGGCCAGGCCCGCAGCTAAGGATCGATGATGTCGACTCTCACCACGGCCGGGGCGCCCGCCTCCGCTCAGGACGGCCGCGGCGGCTCACCGCTCGAGGCCCGGCGCGCCGCGAAGCGGAAGCGCCTGAACACCTCCGGCGGCCGGGCCCCGTACCTGTTCATCGCGCCGTTCTACCTGCTCTACGCGCTGTTCATGATCGTCCCGGTCGGGGCGGCGATCTCCCTCAGCCTCACGGAGTGGGTCGGCCTCGGCTCCCCCGAGTTCGTCGGGCTGGCCAACTACGGCAACCTGCTCGGCGACACGAGCTTCGGCGTCGCCCTGGTGAACACGCTGATCTACACGCTGATCGCGGTGTTCGTCATCGTGCCGTGCTCGCTGCTGATCGCGCAGGGCCTGAACGCCCGCGGGCTCAAGGCGCGGGACCTGTTCCGGCTGACCTTCTTCATCCCGATGGTGCTCTCGCCGATCGTCATCGCGCTGATCTACAGCCTGATCTTCGACCGCAGCTACGGACTCCTGAACTCGCTGATCCGCGCGGTCTTCGGATTCGGCGACATCGACTGGCTCGGCGACCCGACGCTGGCCAAGGTCGCGATCGGCTTCGTCCTGCTCTGGCGCACGGTCGGCTACCTGACGATCTTCTTCCTCGCCGCACTGCAGGCCGTGCCGAAGGAGCTGTACGAGGCGGCCGAGCTCGACGGCGCCGGCGTGCTCGCGAAGTTCCGCACCGTGACGCTCCCCGCGATCCGCCCGGTGACCGCGTTCGTCGTCGTCACCTCCTTCATCAGCGCCGCCCAGCTCTTCGACGAGCCCTACCTGCTCACGCGGGGCGGACCGGGCGAGGCGACCCTCTCCGTCTCGATGTTCATCTACCGCGCCGCGTTCGAACGCCAGCAGTTCGGCTACGCCGCCGCGGCCGGAGTCGTGCTCTTCGTGCTCGTCTTCGCCGTCAGCCAGATCCTCAACCGCGCCCTCGCCATCGGGAGAACCTCATGACCGCCACCACGGGAATCGTCACCGCCGACGCTCCGGACCGCCGCATCCCGCGGAGGCAGCGCCGGGCGAGCGGCGGCGAGCGCGCCCGCCGAGGACTGCTCTACGCCACCCTCTCGGCCCTGCTGCTCGTCTTCGTGTTCCCGCTGCTGTGGGCGCTGAGCGGCTCGTTCAAGAACCGCGGCGACATCTTCTCCACTCCCCCGTCGCTCGTCCCGAACCCCGCGACCACCGACAACTACGTGAACCTGCTGACCACGCAGCCCTTCTGGGCCTGGTTCGGCATGAGCGTCGGCACCTCGCTGCTCGCGACCGCGGTCTCGGTCTTCGTCTGCGCCATGGCGGGCTACGGCTTCGCGAAGTTCGCCTTCCGCGGCAAGAAGGTGCTCTTCACGATCATGTTCTCGTCGCTGTCGGTGCCGTTCGTCGTGATCCTGGTGCCGCTCTTCATCCTGATCGTGAAGGCGGGGCTCTCGAACCCGTGGTTCGCGCTCATCGTGCCGTGGGTCGCCCCCGCGTTCGGGATCTTCATGATGCAGCAGTTCATCGTCCAGTCGATCCCGGACGAGATCATCGAGGCGGCCCGGATCGACGGCAACAGCGAGTTCGGCACCTTCTGGCGCGTGGTGCTGCCGCTGCTGCGCCCCTCCCTCGGAGCGCTGGGCGTCTGGGGCTTCCTGCAGAGCTACAACAGCTTCCTCTGGCCGCTCGTGCTGCTCTCGGACTCGTCGCAGTACACGATCCCGCTGGGCCTGAACATCCTGTTCGCGTCCGAGAACCGCTCCTACGACCTCGTCCTGGCGGGCGCGGTCCTCGCCTCGGTGCCGACGATCCTTGTGTTCTTCCTGCTGCGCAAGCAGCTGCTCGACGGGCTGACCGCGGGCGCCGTCAAGGGCTGACACCCCCACCGCCCTCCTCCGCCACTCCTCTCCCGAACGTCCGAAAGGCCCTCCCATGCAGCACCTCACCGACCGCATCCTGTTCGGCGCGGCGTACTACCACGAGTACCAGCCGACCTCCCGGCTGGGCCGTCGCGACCTCGCCGAGGACCTCCGGCTGATGAAGGCCGCGGGCTTCACCGTCATCCGCGTCGGCGAGTCGGTCTGGTCGACCTGGGAGCCCGAGAACGGCGTCTTCGAGCTCGACTGGCTGCAGCCGGTGCTCGACGCCGCGCACGAGCACGGGATCGCGGTGGTGCTCGGCACGCCGACCTACGCGGCGCCGATGTGGCTCGCGCGGCTGTACCCCGAGATCAACGTCGAGCGCTCGAGCGGTCGGCCGATGGGCTGGGGTGCCCGGCAGGAGATCGACTACTCCCACCCGGCCTTCCTCTTCCACGCCGAGCGCCTCGTCCGGAGGATCGTCGAGCGCTACGCCGAGCATCCTGCGGTGATCGGCTTCCAGGTCGACAACGAGCCGGGCAACGAGATCTTCCACAACCGGCAGGTCTTCCAGCGCTTCGTCGACCACCTGCGCGCGCGCTACGGCACCGTCGAGACGCTGAACGACGAGTGGGGGCTGACCTACTGGTCGCACCGCCTGTCGACCTGGGCCGACCTCTGGACCCCGGACGCCAATCAGCAGCCGCAGTACGACCTGGCCTGGCGCCGCTTCCAGGCCTCGCTGACCACGGACTTCATCGGCTGGCAGGCCGACATGGTCCGGGAGATCTCCGCGCGGGCCGGCCGCGACGACCAGTTCGTCACCACCTGCCTCTCCTACGAGCGCCGGACGGTGCAGGACGAGGAGCTCGTGCGCTCCCTCGACATCGCCGCCGGCAACCCCTACTACCGGATGCAGGACGGGCTCGAGCTGCCGGACGCGCGAGCGTTCGACCAGCACTGGACGACCTCGGGAACCTGGGCGCTGTACGCCACCGCCGACCGGATGTACGGATCGAAGCAGGCGCCGTTCCTGGTGACCGAGACCGACGCGCAGGCGATCGGCATGCCGTGGTCGAACGAGCCCGGCTACGACGGGCAGTGGCGCCAGGCCGCCTGGGCCCTGGTCTCGCGCGGCGCGACGATGATCGAGTACTGGCACTGGCACACCCTCCACCACGGCGCCGAGACCTACTGGGGCGGGATCCTGCCGCACTCGCAGGAGCCGGGCCGCGTCTACGAGCAGATCGCCGCCCTGGGCGCCGACTTCGCGGCCGCCGGCGACCGGGTGACCGAGCTGACCCCCGACTCCGACGTCGCGATCCTGTTCTCGAACGAGAGCAAGTGGGCGCTCGAGGAGTACCCGTCGTTCAGCGATCCGACCCAGGGCATGAGCGCCGCCCGCGGCGTGCCCGTCGCCTCGACGCGCACCTTCCAGACCGTGTTCGACGCCTTCGCGCGCGGCGCCTTCGACGCCGGGCTGCAGTCGAGCACGGTCCACCCCTCGCAGCTGACCGCGACGACGCCCGCCGCCTCCGCGGCCGCGCATCCCGTGCTGATCGCGGCGGCGTTCACCATCGCCGACGACGCGCAGCTGCAGTGGCTGGAGGCGTACGCGGCGGCGGGCGGGCACCTGATCGTCGGTGTGCGCACCGGCTACGAGGACGAGGAGGCGCGAGCCCGGCTGCAGCGCAAGCCGGCGTTCCTCGACGAGGCCGCGGGCGTGCACTACGACGAGTTCGCGAACCTGGCGGTCCCCGTGCCGGTGCTCGCGGAGTCGGGCTTCCCGCTGCCGGCCGGCGCTGCGGCGACCCTCTGGGCGGACGGCCTGCAGCCCGACGACGCCGAGGTGCTCGTGCGCTACGACCACCCGCACCACGGCCGCTTCGCCGCGGTGACGACGCGGCCGCACGGCGCGGGGCGGGTCACGACCGTCGGGACCGTGCCCGACCTCGAGTTCGCCCGGAGCCTGATGGCCTGGGCCGTCGGAGACGCCTCGACCGGCTGGCGCCGCGTCACGGCCTCGCAGACGGTCACGAGCGCGACCAACCGCCACGGCGAGCGCGTCCGCTTCGTGCACAACTGGTCGTGGGAGCCGTCGGTGTACCCGCTGCCGGCCGCCGCCACCGATGTGCTCTCCGGCGAGGAGCTGGCCGCCGGCGCCGAGCTGGCGCTCGGGCCGTGGGACGTGCGCGTCCTGGCCTCCGCCGACTGAGCGCGGCGGGACCCTCCCGCTCGGTGGTCGCCCCGTCCTCGCCCTCCGCAGGGCGACCACCCCCGTCTGTGGGTCATCCGTTGATGCGGCTGTCAGTTCGTTCCCAGGGTGCGTCCCGTGCCGCTACGGTCGGGTCCAGGCGGAGCCGGATCGAACCGGCTCCCACGGGCACGGAGGGGGCACGATGACCGACGAGCAGTCGACGGCGGGAGGCGCTCCGTGCCGATGCCGACCGTGACCCGCCGCCCGCGCCGCCTCGCCGTCCTCGCGGCGATCGCCGCGGCGGCACTGCTCGCCGGAGCCGCCGCCGCGCCGGTCCTCGCCGCGGAGGCGGAGGAGCCGGCCACCGCCGACTCCGTCTTCTCCCCCGCGACCGGTGCGTACTTCGGCGCGAGCCTCGACTGGAGCGTCGACAGCGCCGCGTCCCAGGCGGACCGGCTGGGACGCTCCTCCGCCGTCCTCGAGCACTCCGCCGCGCTGCCGATCAGCGAGACCGAGACCTCGTACCTCGCCCAGTTCCTGCGGCAGGCCGAGGGCGAGGGCGCTCTGGCCGCGGTCTCCCTGCGCCCCGAGGGCGACCTCGCCGACTTCGACAGGGCCGACGCGGAGCAGGCGGTCGGCGCCCTCGCGCGCGCCCGCGCCGGCGAGGCCCTGCCGCTCTACGTGCGCTTCGCACCCGACATGAACGCGACCTGGGTGCCCTGGGGTCAGCGACCCGAGGAGTACGTCGACGCCTTCCGGATCTTCGCGCAGACGCTGCACGCCGACCTGCCCGATGCGGTGGTGGTCTGGTCGCCGACGGCCGGCGAGTCGTACCCGTTCTCCGCGGCGGCTCCGACCGGCTCGGCCGCGCTCGACACCGACGGCGACGGGCTCCTCGGCGCGGGCGACGATCCGTACGCCCCCTACTACCCCGGCGACGACGTCGTCGACTGGGTCGGCCTCGCCGCGTACCACGACCCGAGCGGAGGCGGCGCCCCGCGCAACGCGCTGCCCGCCGACGGCGAGCTCGCCGCCGACCTGAGCGGCGCCGGCGCCCTCGACTTCTACGGCGAGTACGCCGAGGCGACCGGGACTCCGATGCTGCTCGAGACCGCCGCGTTCTACAGTCCTGGTGCCGGCGGTCCCGGGGAGCTCGCCCTCAAGCAGGCGTGGTGGCGGCAGGTCATGGCGGCCGCCTCGGACGAGGAGTACCCGCTGCTCGACGCCGTGCTCTGGCGGGACTCGGCCGCGACCCGCGCCGTCGTCGGCGAGGTCGTCATCGACTGGAGCATCTCCGGATCCGGTGAGATCGCCGCCGCCTTCGCCGCCGACGCCGCGGCGAGCGACCTCGTCTCAGGCCCCGTCTACACGCCGTTCACGGCGGCGTCGGCCGGGCCGGCCACCGGCGGCACCCTCGGCGGGACCGCCGCCTGGATCGTCGTGGCGCTCACCCTCCTCGTCGCGGCGGGCGCCACGGCCTGGGGTCTCTCGCGGCGCCGCAGCACCGCGCTCGCCTACGACGGCCCGCCGAACCGCGATCTGCGGATCGACCTCCTGCGCGGCGTCGCGATCGTGTTCGTGGTGATCAACCACATCGCCCTGGTCTCGATCTGGCAGAACGCGACCCAGGAGGCCATCGGGATGGTCTCGGGAGCGGAGCTGTTCGTGCTCTTCTCCGGGGCCGTGCTGGGCCTGGTGCACCGGCCCAAGGTGCTCGGCGGCGGGATCGGCGAGGTCACCCTGCGGACCGGTCGCCGGGCGGTGACGCTCTACCTCACGGCGCTCGTCGTCACCCTCGTCGTCGGGCTCGTCAGCCTGATCGACGTCGTGCGGTCCACCCCGGCGACCACCTACATCGACCAGGGCACCGGTGCAGCCGGCAGTGAGGCGACCGGTCGCGTCTACGACCTCTACGAGAACATCGGGAGCCTGCTGCGCTATCCGGTCGACCCGTCGATCATCGTCGACCTCGCGGCGCTCCGGCTCGGTCCGTGGCAGGTCAACGTCCTCGGCTTCTACGTCGTGATGCTCGCGCTGTCGCCGCTGGTCCTCTGGGCGCTCTCGCGGGGCCGCTGGCTGCCGGTGCTGCTGGTGTCGTGGGCGGTCTACGCCGTGCAGGCCTTCCTGCGGCTGCGGGTCCTGCCGTTGCAGTTCGAGGACTCGTTCCCGCTGCTGACCTGGCAGGCGCTGTTCGTCACGGGCGTGGTCGCGGGCTTCCACCGGCGCGAGATCGTCGCCTGGTTCGCGACCCGCGTCGGCCGCATCGTGCTGGCGGTCTGCGTGATGGCGACCGCGGGCCTCGCGCTCTTCTCCTGGAACAACCCCTACCTCTCCAGCACCTTCGACCTGCGCCTCGGCCTGATCCCCGCCAACACCTTCTCGGACGTCTACTCGGCCGCGTTCGAGCGCACGACGCTGGATCCCGGTCGGGTGCTCAACGTGCTCCTCGTCGTCGTCACCGCCTATGCGGCGCTGACCGTGCTCTGGAAGCCGATCCACCGCCTGCTCGGCTGGTTCTTCGTCCCCCTGGGCCAGGCGACGCTCTACGTCTTCGTGATGCACGTCGTCTTCGTGCTCGTCATCGCCAACATCCCCGTCCTGCGCGAAGGGAACCCCGTGGTCGACTCGATCGCCTACCTCGTCGTCCTGGCCCTGCTCTGGCTGATGGTCAGGACGCGCTTCCTCTTCCGGGTGGTGCCCCGATGAGCCGTCCGTCGACGGGCGCCGGCACCGAGAGCACGCTCACCTCGCCCGGCCGCATGCTCCTGCTGCGGGTGATCGTCGTGCTCACGGTCCTCCTCGGTGTGAACTACGTCGCCTGGCGGTGGCTGTTCTCGCTGAACTGGGACGCCTGGTGGATCGCCGTGCCCCTGGTGGTCGCCGAGACCTACAGCCTGATCGACGTCTGCCTGTTCGGGATGACGATGTGGCGGGCGAAGGGCCGGCCCGCTCCCCCGCCGCCGGCCTCCGACGCGACGGTGGACGTCTTCATCACCACCTACAACGAGCCGATCGAGCTGGTCATGGCCACCGCCCTCGCGGCGCAGGCGATCCGGTTCCCGCACGAGACCTGGGTCCTCGACGACGGCGACCGCGCCGAGATGCGCGCGGCGGCCGAGGGTGCGGGGCTGGGCTACATCACCCGGTCCGCCGACTGGAAGGACCGCCCCCGGCACGCCAAGGCCGGCAATCTCAACAACGCGCTCGAGCTGACCACGGGCGAGTTCGTCCTGATCCTCGACGCCGACCAGATCCCGCGGCCCGAGATCCTCGATCACACGCTCGGCTACTTCCGCGACGAGAAGGTCGCCCTGGTGCAGACCCCGCAGGTCTTCTCGAACGTGGCGACCGGCGATCCGCTCGGCAGCCAGGCGCCGCTGTTCTACGGCCCGATCCAGCAGGGCAAGGACGGCTGGAACGCCGCCTTCTTCTGCGGCTCCAACGCGGTCCTGCGCCGGGAGGCGCTCATGCAGCTGGGCATCGTCGGCTACGTCCGCGAGCTCGACCGGAGGATCGGCAGCGCCCTGCGCACGGCCGCACGGGTCGTCGCGAAGGCGCGCTCGCACCCGGCGGCGGCGGACCCCGCGGTGCGGGCCGCGCTCGACGAGGTGACGGGCGCGATCGCCGAGGCGCGCACCTCGATCGCGGCCGGCGGGCCGATCGGGACCGTCACCTACGAGCTGCACCGCCGCGTGGACGCGGCGAGCTACTCCCTCGTCGCCTCGGACGTCGCCGGACTCGAGAGCGACCTGGCCGAGATCCGGGCGTTGAACCGTGCGCAGGGCGGCGCGTCCGCCGACACCGTCGTCGACATCGAGGCGATCGTCTCGACACTGGCGGACCGGGAGCTCTCGCCCCTGAACGCGCTCGAGTCGGTCCAGGCCGTCCTGCAGAGCATCGCGGTCGACCGCCCCGGCGAGGCCCAGCCGATCATGCCGCTCGCCACCATCTCGGTCACCGAGGACATGGCGACCTGCATGCGCCTGCACGGCCTGGGCTGGCGGAGCGTCTACCACCACGAGCTGCTCGCCGACGGCCTCGCCCCGGAGGACGTCGGGACGATGCTCACCCAGCGGCTGCGCTGGGCGCAGGGCACGATGCAGGTGTTCCTGCGCGAGAACCCGCTGCTGCAGCGCGCACTGAGCGTGCCGCAGCGCCTGATGTACTTCGCGACGATGTGGAGCTACCTCAGCGGCTACGCGGCCGTCGTCTACTTCGCCGCCCCGATCGTCTTCCTGGTGCTGGGCATCCTGCCCGTCGACTCGATCGCCGCGGACTTCTTCGTGCGCTTCATCCCGTTCATGATCGTGAACCAGCTGCTGTTCCTCGTGGCGGCGAAGGGGACGCCGACCTGGCGGGGGCAGCAGTACAGCCTCGCGCTGTTCCCGGTCTGGATCGAGGCCTGCTCGACGGCGATCAACAACGTGCTGCTGCGCATCCCGCTCGGCTTCGCGGTCACCCCCAAGACGCGGCAGGAGTCGACGGGGATCCCGTGGCGTCTGATCCGGGTCCAGCTGATCGTCATGGTCCTGCTGGTCGTGGCCGTCGTCGTCGGGGTGGTCCACCTCCTCGTGGACGGCGCGCAGCTCGTCGGCACCGGCGTGAACATCGTCTGGGCGCTCTTCGACCTGGTCGTGCTCAGCGTCCTCTTCCGCGCCGTCGCCTACCGGGGCTTCGACGCCGCCCCGTCCACCGCCGCCCAGAAGGAGCACGCATGACGTTCACCACCGAGAAGATCGACCCGGACATCGCCGTGGTGACCGCGTCGGGCAAGCTGAACATGGTCGCCGCCCCGCAGCTGCGCGAGACGGTCCGGCGCGCGATCGAGGAGAGCAGTCCCCGCATCGTCGTCGACCTCGGCGCCGTCGACTTCCTCGACTCCTCCGGACTCGGCGCCCTCGTCGCGTGCCTGAAGACCGCCCGCCAGGCCGGCGGCGACCTCAGGATCGCGGCGCCCAGCGCCCAGGTGATGATGGTGCTGCAGCTCTCCAACCTGGATCGCGTGCTCGCCCGGTTCGACTCGCCCGGCGACGCGTACCGTGACTGAGCGCAGCGTCCGGTTCCGCACTCCCCCGGACACCGTGGAGGTCGTCCACTCGATGCTCGCTCAGCTGTGGGAGGACCGGCCGGACGTCGAGGCGATGGACCGCTTCGCCTTCGAGACCGCCGTCGTCGAGCTCGCGGGCAACGTCGTCCAGCACGGCTCCTCCGCGACGGCGATCGTCTGCACGCTCGGCGTCACCGTCGACGAGGTGTCGCTGCGCGCCCTCCTCGTCGACACCGCGGACCCGCCCGGGATCGACAGCGGCCCGCGGGAGATGCCCGACGTCCTCGCCGAGTCCGGGCGGGGCCTCGCCCTCATCCACGCCCTCGTCACGACCTTCGAGTACGAGCGCTCGGCGAGCCGCAACGTCTGGTCGCTCTGCAAGGACCGGAGCGCCGCGGCGGAGTGACGGCGGGGCTCGGCGCGCCGCCGTGCGCCCCTCCCGTCCGCGTGGATCCGCCGGGTCGCGCCGCGGGTGTTGACACCCGTTCTAACGCGCGTTAGCTTTACTTCTGGCGCGCGACAGGGAGGTTGCCGGATGACACGGAGAGCAGTCACCATGAGCGACGTGGCGCGCCACATCGGCGTCTCCCGCTCGGCCGTCTCGTTCGCCTTCAACGACGAGAAGCAGGTCTCGAGCGAGACGAAGGCCAGGGTCCTGGCCGCGGCCGCGGAGCTCGGCTACCGCCCGAACGCCGGCGCGCGCGCCCTCGCCGGGCGCACCACCGACCTCTTCGGCCTCGTCACCGACATCGTCTCGACGCCCTTCGCGGGCGAGCTGATCGCCGGCGCGCAGGAGTGGTTCTGGGAGCACGGCAAGTCGCTGATCATCGTCGGCACGCCGACGCCGGACCGTCCCGACCGCAAGTCGGTCGAGATGATGCTCGAGCACCGCGTGGGCGGTGTGATGATCGCCACGACCTACAACCGCGCCATCGAGATCCCGAGCGAGTTCGACGACATCGACATCGCTCTCGTGCACTGCTACGACGAGGCCGGGACGCATCCCTCGATCGTCCCGGACGAGCAGGA
This sequence comes from Rathayibacter sp. VKM Ac-2804, assembly GCF_009866655.1. Classification (NCBI taxonomy): domain Bacteria; kingdom Bacillati; phylum Actinomycetota; class Actinomycetes; order Micrococcales; family Microbacteriaceae; genus Rathayibacter; species Rathayibacter sp. VKM Ac-2804. The sequence goes on along the minus strand of NZ_CP047420.1, from coordinate 2,342,951 downwards.
CGGCGGCTACACCGCCACTCGGCTGATGCTCGACCGGGGTCGGCGCCGCATCGCGCTCGTCGGGATCGACGAGCACCTCGACGCCGCCCGCGGACGCCTCGCCGGCTATCGGCAGGCCCTCGAGGAGGCCGGCGTCCCGGTCGACCCCGAGCTGATCGTCGCCGGCGGCGCCGATGCGGCGTCGGGCTACGACGCCACGAAGGCACTGCTCGCCCGGGTGCGCCCCGACGGGCTCTTCTGCGGCAACGACCGCATCGCGATGGGCGCGTACGACGCGGCCCGCGAGGCCGGGCTGGGCATCCCGTCGGACCTCTCCATCGTCGGCTTCGACAATCACGAGGTCATCGCCGGATACCTCCGCCCGTCCCTCACGACCATCGCTCTGCCGTTCCGCGAGATGGGCAGGCTCGGCGCCGAGCTCCTCGTGCGCGGCTCCGGCGATCACGACGTGCCGCGGCTCACCGTCCGCTGCCCGCCGATCCTGCGCGACTCGGTCTGACCCGCGCCCCGGAATCCACCCCGAGTCCCTCCCCCACTTCCTCCGCCCCGGCGGAGGCGCACCATGGGCGCCGGGGACGCCGTCTTCACCACGGTGGTCGCGGCCCTCGTCGCCGGTGAGCGCGATCCCGCGGCGGCACTGACCCGCGCGATGGCCATCGCCGCGGCGACGATCCGCTCCCCGGGCGGGCTGCTCCGGTCGCCCGCCTGATCGTCCTGCGGTCGGGTCGGGTCGGGCCGTGTCGACCGACCCGACCGCGAGCGGACCCTTTCCTCCTCTTGCGAAAGAGCATTCGAGTACTTCTCTGTGCAGAGCCAGGTCCGCTTATCCCTCCGTGATCTTTCGCAAAGACCACCTGTGATCCCATGCTGATCTTGCGCAAAGCGAATCAGTCGCCGAAGGTCGCACTTGCGCAAATCACGGCCTTCTCCCCGATATTCGGAGAAGTAGGCGAAACGTTTCGTTTTTCCATTGACATCCGTTTGTCCCGGTGTTTAGTGTCGTTCTCATTCCTCATCACCGGCGATTGGATGTCTCGACCATGACCACCCGACACGGGGCACGCGGCGCCTGCACGGCGACCCGTCCGCCCCTTCTCCCGACACCGGTCGGCACGGCATGGTGATGCCGCTGACCGGTGCCCCGGGGACGACCGTCCCCGGCGCGACCGTGCCCGGCTCCCCCGGCCCGGAGGAGCCCGTCCCCGGCGGATCCGCCACGATCCGCGGCCGCTCGAACGTCCGCGGCTTCCGGGCCGCGCGGCGCAGCTTCCGCCGGCACTGGCAGCTCTACCTGCTGATCCTGCCGCCGCTGCTCTACTTCATCGTCTTCAAGTACGTGCCGATGTCGAACGCGATCATCGCGTTCAAGGACTACAACGTCATCGACGGCGTCTGGGGCAGCCCCTGGGTGGGCCTGAAGCACTTCGAGCGGTTCTTCTCGAACCCGATCTTCTGGACGCTGCTGAAGAACACCTTCCTGCTCTCCGCCTATGTGGTGCTCGCGGGCTTCCCTTTCCCGATCCTGCTCGCGCTCGCTCTCAACGAGGTGCGCCTGCGCTTCTTCCAGCGCACCGTGCAGATGGTCACCTATGCGCCCTATTTCATCTCCACGGTCGTCGTGATCTCGATGACCATCCTGTTCCTCTCGCCCAAGCTCGGACCCGTCAGCGAGGTCACCTCCTTCTTCGGGCTCGGGACGATCGACTTCCTCGGCGATCCGGACTTCTTCCGGCACATCTACGTCTTCAGCGACGTCTGGCAGACGACCGGCTACTCCGCCGTCCTCTACATGGCCGCATTGTCGTCGATCGACACCTCGCTCTACGAGGCGGCCCGGGTCGACGGCGCGAGCCGGCTGCAGAAGATCTGGCACGTCGACATCCCCGGCATCATGCCCACGGCGATCACGATCCTGATCCTCGGCGTCGGCAACGTGATGGCGATCGGGTTCGAGAAGGCGTTCCTGCTGCAGAACTCGCTCAACCTCTCGCAGTCCGAGATCATCCCGACCTACGTCTACAAGGTCGGACTGCTCAACGCCGACTTCAGCCAGGCCGCGGCCATCGGACTCTTCAACGGAATGATCAACCTGGTGCTGCTCCTCGGCGTCAACGCGCTCGCGAAGCGGACCACGGGACAGGGGCTCTGGTGACCGCACTCGACACGCCGCCGACCACCGCCCTCGAGGGCCGCGAGCCCGCGAAGCCCTCGCGCCGCCGGCAGCGCACCACGCGCATCAAGGACCCGCTGGTCGACCGCGTCTTCATGATCGCCGTCTACGTCCTGCTCACGACGTTCCTGCTGGCGGTGCTCCTGCCGCTGCTGTACATCCTCGCCAGCTCGTTCAGCTCGCCGCTGGCCGTCTCATCGGGTCGAGTGAGCTTCTGGCCGATCGACTTCACCCTCGAGGGCTACGAGCGCGCACTCGGCGACTCGACGATCCTCGCCGGCTTCGCCAACTCGCTCTTCTACACGGCCGCCGGCACCTTCGTCAGCCTCGTGCTGACGGTCGCGATCGCCTACCCGCTCTCGCGGAAGGACTTCTGGGGCCGCGGCGGGATCACCCTCGGCGTGATCTTCACGATGCTCTTCGCCGGCGGCATCATCCCCACCTACCTGGTGGTGCAGCAGCTGGGCCTGCTCGACACGCGCTGGGCGCTCATCCTCCCCCAGGCCGTCGGCGTCTGGCAGGTGATCATCGCGGTCGTCTTCTTCCGCTCCTCCATCCCGGACGAGCTCTACGAGGCCGCGCAGCTGGACGGCGCGAGCGACCTGCGCTTCCTCTGGACGATCGTGCTCCCGCTCTCGAAGCCGCTGCTCGCGGTGGTCGCGCTGATGTACGCGATCTACCAGTGGAACTCCTACTTCGACGCGCTGCTCTATCTCCGCGATCCGAGTCTCTATCCGCTGCAGCTGGTGCTGCGGAACGTCCTGATCCTCAATCAGGCGACTCCGGGCATGGACGCGGCCGCGCAGATCGAGCGCCAGCAGCTCGCCGATCTCCTCAAGTACTCGCTGATCGTCATCTCGACTGTCCCGGTGATGGTCCTCTACCCCTTCGTCGCGCGGTACTTCAACAAGGGCATCATGCTCGGCGCCGTCAAGGGCTGACCCGCTCCCACCCCCGGAGCCGGCCCCGCGGGGCCGGCTCCTCCCTCCGTCGCGCGCATCGCCACGCGGCGTCCTCACCCATGGAAGGAAACACCTTGTTCTCTCGCACACAGCACGGCAAAGGCGCCGCGCGGAGGAAGCACCTCCTCGTCGGCGCCGTCCTCACCACCGCGATCATCGGGCTCACCGGCTGCACCGGCGAGAGCCCGGAGGCGGACCGCAAGGTCATCCGGATCTTCGGCGAGCAGGGCGCTCAGATCGACCTGAACACCAACTCCTTCACCAAGGTGCTGGAGGACGAGTTCGACGTCGACATCCAGTTCGAGACGACCTCGTACGGCGCGTCCGAGGCGACGGAGGCGCGGCAGATCTCGCTCGCCGGCGGCGACCTGCCGGAGGCGTACATGCTCGTGCCGTGGGCGTCCCAGTTCAGCCGCGCCGAGCTGCAGCGCTACGGCGACCAGGGGCTGCTCGTGCAGCTCGACGACCTCATCGACGAGAACGGCCCGAACATCAAGGCCGCCCTCGAGGCGGAGCCGGGCTTCAAGGAGCTCACCGAGACGCCGGACGGGAAGATCTGGGGCCTGCCGCAGTGGAACGACTGCTACCACTGCTCCTACCCCTACAAGTTCTGGATCAACACCGACTGGCTCGACACCCTCGGCCTCGCGGCACCGACGACCCCCGACGAGTTCTTCGCGGTGATGCAGGCCTTCAAGACCCAGGACCCGAACGGCAACGGCCAGGCCGACGAGATCCCGCTGACCGGCAGCACCCAGCAGTCGCTGGTGCCGTACATCATGAACGCCTTCGTCTACAACGCGTTCAACACCGGCTCCGGCGCGAACGGCCAGCCCGTCTCGCTCGGGCTCGACGGCGACACCGTGCAGCTGCAGACCATGCAGGACGGCTGGCGCGACGGCCTGAAGTTCCTCCGCAAGCTGTGGGACGCCGGCCTGATCGACCCCGCCACCTTCTCGCAGGGCGGCGACCAGATGACCGCGACCGGCAACGCGGCGCAGGGCGTGCTCATCGGCGGCTTCACCGCCATCCACCCCGGCTTCGCGGTGACCATCGGCCAGGAGGACGGGCGCGACACGCAGTACGACCTGCTCCCGCCGCTGACGGGCCCCGGCGGCCAGAACGCCACCTTCCTGCTCCCGAGCGTTCCCGGCGCGACCTTCGTCGTGACCAAGGCGGCCGACGAGGTGGAGCAGAAGGTCATCGTCGAGATGATGGACTACCTGTTCTCGCCCGAGGGTCACGTCCGCGGTGAGTTCGGCGAGGAGGGCATCGGCTGGCGCGCGCCCGAGGAGGGCGAGATCGCGCTCGACCAGAGCCTCGAGCCGTCCCTCGTCGACACGAAGATGGACGAGTCGAACGAGGCCGACTACAACGGCAACTGGGGCCCGATGGCCCAGGTGTTCGACACGGCCGAGTTCCGCGCCAGCCAGGTCCAGCCGCTCGACATCTACACCGAGGCGGGCTTCGAGCGCCGCCTGTTCGAGGCGACCGACCAGTACGCCGGCAAGGAGTCCGACGCGATGTTCCCCTACTGGAACATCTGGGTCCCCTCGGAGGACGCGAGCGAGCTCTCCACCCTCACCGCCAACGTCGAGAGCAGCGTCGCCACGGCGACCGCCGAGTTCGTCACCGGGGTCCGCGACCCCGGGAGCGACGCCGACTGGCAGTCCTATCTCGACGCCCTGACGAGCCTCGGCGCCGATCGCTACGCCGAGATCTGGCAGAACGCCTACGACCAGTAGCGGATCCCGTCCCCTCCCCTCGCCCCTCGACCGGACGGCGGGAGGGGACTCCGCTGTCCGCCCCCAGCACCCAGCACCCAGCACTCAGCACTCAGCACTCAGCACGCACGACGCGGCACGCCGCACGCACGAACCAGCACAAGGAGCCCCGTATGACCCTCGCCCAGGAGTGGAACGACCCCGACGTGTTCGAGTGGGGCACGGAGCCGGCGCACGCCGCGCTCACCCCCTTCGCCACGCTCGACGCCGCACTGCAGGGGGACGCCGCGGGCACGCCGCTCGCGCACAGCCTCGACGGCGACTGGCGCTTCCACTGGGTGCCGGACCCGGCCGCCCGCCTGGACGGCTTCGCCGCCGAGGACTGGGACGACGCGCAGTGGCCGACCCTCCCCGTCCCGTCCAGCTGGCAGCTGCACGGCTACGACTTCCCCATCGGCACCAACCTCGTGCTGCCGTGGACCGGGGCGAACGGGCACCACGAGCAGCCGGACCCGCGCGGCGACTACCCGAACGCGCCGACGCTCTACAACCCGGTCGGTCAGTACCGGACGTCCTTCGAGCTGCCCGACGGCTGGGCCGAGCGCCGCACGTTCCTCCAGTTCGACGGAGTGGAGTCCGCCTACTCGGTCTGGCTCAACGGGCACCGCCTCGGCTACCGCGAGGACAGCTACACGACCGGCGAGTTCGACCTGACGGAGCACGTGCGGGCCGGGGCGAACGTCCTCGCCGTCGAGGTGCACCGCTGGTGCACGGGCTCCTACCTCGAGAACCAGGACAACGTCCGGCTGTCCGGCATCTTCCGGAGCGTGCGCCTGCTCTCGCGCGGGCGGGCGATGATCCGCGACGTCACGGTGCGCACGCCGCTCGACGACGCGCTCACCGCGGGGTCGGTCGAGGTGTCGGTCGAGATGGACGGGACTCCGTCCACCTCCGGTCTGGAGCTCCGCGCCCGGCTGTTCGACGGCACCGGACCGGACGCGCAGCCCGGAGGCGACCTGACCGCGCCGGTCGCCCTCGGCACCGACGGTCGCGCGCAGAGCTCCGCGAGCATCCCCGTCCCGGCCCCGCGGCTCTGGTCGGCCGAGACTCCCGAGCTCTCCACCCTCGTCCTCGAGCTGAGCGACGCGACCGGGGCCGTCCTCGAGCGCGTCGCGGTCCGGGTCGGCTTCCGCCGCGTCGAGATCGTCGACGGCGTGCTGCTCGTCAACGGCCGGGTGGTCTCCCTCCGGGGGGTGAACCGGCACGAGTGGCACCCCCGCACCGGCCGCACGCTGAGCCGCGCCGACATGATCGCGGACATCCGCCTGATGAAGCAGAGCAACATCAACGCCGTGCGCACCTCGCACTACCCGAACGACCCGCTCTGGTACGACCTCGCCGACGAGTACGGTCTCTACGTCTTCGACGAGGCGGACAACGAGACGCACATCAACCGCGTCGACGACGACGGCCGGCCCTTCCTCCCCGGCGACCGCCCCGAGCTGCGCGCTCCCCTGCTCCAGCGGATGCGCAGCATGGTCGACCGCGACAAGAACCACCCGTGCGTGATCGCCTGGTCGATCGGCAACGAGTCCGGCGTCGGCTCGAACCTGCAGGCGATGCACGACTGGACGAAGGCCCACGACCCGACGCGCCCCGTGAGCTACCAGGACCCCGTCGGCTCCGGGACCTGGGTCGTCCCCTCCGGTCTCTCGGACTTCGACGGCGACTTCTACCCGCCGGTCGAGAAGCTCGTCGAGCGGTCGCAGCGCGACCCGCGGCCGTACGTGCTCATCGAGTACGCCTTCAGCCAGGGCAACGCCTCCGGCTACCTCGAGGAGTACTGGGCGGCCGCCCGCGCGGACCCGCGCGCTCTGCAGGGCGGCTTCCTGTGGGACTGGGCGGACAAGGGCCTGCACTGGCCGCAGCCCGACCGGCCCGGGGAGGAGTTCCTCGCCTACGGCGGCGACTGGGGCGACGAGCCGAACCAGGAGAGCGCGCACATGAGCGGTCTCGTCCTCGCCGACCTCACGCCGACTCCGAAGCTCGAGGAGGCGAGGCTCGCGTACCAGCCGGTCACGATCACCGCGGTCGATCTGCGCACCGGCTCGCTCCTGGTCTCGAACGAGCACCTCTTCACCGGGCTCGGCGGCTGCGTCGTGCACTGGTCCGTCTCCGCGGACGGCGAGCCGATCGAGGAGGGCTCCCTGCCCGGCGCCGAGTGGGCGATCGGTCCGCAGCAGGAGGGTCGCGTGACACTGCCGTACCGCCTCCCGGAGGCGCAGGACGGAGCCGCCGAGTACCGCCTCGACGTGCAGCTGGCCCTCGCCGCCCCCACCGCCTGGGCGGAGGCGGGACACGTCGTCGCACGCGCGCAGTTCGACCTCCCGGTCGACGCCGACCCCGCCGGTCCTCCGCCGCGGCGGGAGGCGCCGCCGGTCACCGTCGCCGAGGAGGGGACGACGACCGTCGTGCGCGGGCCGGCCTTCTCCACCACCGTCGACCGGGCGAACGGCCGCCTGACGTCGCTCCGCTACGGCGGTCGCGAGCGGCTCGCCGACCCGCTGCTGCCGAACTACTGGCGCACCCCGAACGACCCCGAGCTCTCGATCCCGGACATGCGGCCCACGCACCCCGAGCCGTCGCTGCCCTGGCGCGGGGTCGGCGAGCAGTGGGCGGTCGACCGGGTCGGCGTGGAGGAGCTGCCGGGTGCCGTCCGGATCACGGTCGACGGCACGGTGACCACGACGGTGCCGTTCCGCCTGGCCGGCCGGGTGACGACGTCGCCGCAGTCGATCGTCTACACGATCCACGGCACGGGGCAGGTGGACGTGCTCTCGACCTTCTCCCCCGTCCCCGGGACGCCGAATCCGCAGGTCGTCGGGACGACGTTCGGGCTCGTGCCGGAGCTCTCGACCCTGCACTGGTACGGCCGCGGTCCGCACGAGTCGGCCGCCGACCGCCGCACCTCGGCGTTCTTCGGCCGCTGGACCGGCTCCGTCGCCGAGCAGCCGACCCGCTACAGCCGGCCGCAGGACAGCGCGAACAAGGCGGACACGCGCTGGGCGGCGATCGTCGACGGCGGCGGCGCCGGCGTGCTCGTCGTCGCCGGTGCGCCCGGCGAGGGGATGTACGTCAACGTGCAGCCGAACAGCCCGGACGAGCTCGCCGACCGCCGCCACTGGCACGAGGTGCCGGCGTCGACGCGCACGGTGGTCCGGATCGACGCCGCCCAGGAGGGCCTCCAGGGCGGCAACTGGGACGTGCCGACCCGCCCCGAGAAGTACAGCAACACCGCGGAGAAGGGCCCCTACCGCCTGCTCTACCGCCTCCTCCCCCTCCGCAGCGGCGAGGCCCCGGCCGCGGCCGCCGCCCTGGCGGTCCACACCCCCTAGTGGACCGCTCCGCGGGCTGCTCTCCGAGGGGCGGCGGGCCGACGCCCACCCGCACCGGCCGGTCGAGCAGCCCCGAAGGGGGCGTCTCGAGACCCACCCGCTCGCCACCTCCGACCGCTCCCCCGTCTGCCAAGGTGGACACGCACGCGAGCGCCGGAACCACCGGCGGCCGTGCGGAGGGGGCGGAGGACCGCATGAGCGATGCCGGCACCGGATTCCCGGCGGCGCGAGCCGAGGACGTCCTCCCGCTGCCCGAGGTGCTGGCCGAGCGGGGCAGCGGCCGCCCGGTGCGCGCGCTCCGGCTCGGCGTCGGCGGCGCCGGTCTCCTCCTCGCCCTGGTCCTGCTCGTCCCGCACGCGGCAGCGCTCCCGGCGCTCTGGCTGCCGTTCCTCGTGCTGCTCGCGGCGATGTGGATCACCGCGTCCTTCCGGCTCGAGCTCGCCTCGGGGATCGGCACCGTCACCTTCGGCGTCGGAGTGTCGGTGCTGGCCTTCCTGGCGCAGGACGTCCCGCGCATCGAGGCGCTGCTGCTGTGGGTGCTCGCGATCGCGGTGTTCCAGGTCGTCTCCCGGCGCCCCTGGGCCGTCACGGCCTACTGGACCGGGCTCGCCGCTCTGTCGGGCGGCGCCTTCCTCCTGGTGCTCGCCCTCTTCCCGCCCACCGGCTGGTGGCCCGTCGTCGCGGCGGTGCCGGCGGTGCTGGCCTACGCCCTGCTCTCGATCGGGGCCGAGTACCTGCAGGCGTGGCTGACGCTCGCCGACGTCACCGACGTGCCCCGGCCGGCGCTCCGGCCCGACCGCGTGCTGCTCGCACTCGGGCTCAACGTCGCGCTGGTGGCCCTCGCCTACGGCGCGCACCTCTCCGCCGGCATCGAGCGGATCGACCTCGGCGCCGGTCTCGAGATCCGCTCGGCGAACACCCTCCTGATCGTCGCGCTGGGCGTCGCCGTGATCAGCCAGTACCTGCGCCGCGCTCGGATCGAGCGCAAGCTGAACGGCCTGATCGAGGCGGCGCTGGCCTTGCCGTGGGGCGAGCAGGAGGCGATCCTCGAAACGCTCGAGCGGTCCGCGCGCACGGCGATCCCGTCGGCGAGCACGCGGATCTCCGCCACCCCCGGTCGCGCGTTCGAGCTGTCGGCGCCGATCACGACGCCGGGTCCGGGCCTGCGCCACGTCGTCCTGACGCGCCGCCCCGACTCCGGCGGCTTCACCGCCCTCGAGCACCGCACCCTCCTCGCTCTCGCGCACATCGCGACCCAGGCCCTCTACGACCGCCGAAACACCCGTGTCCTGCGCGACCAGGCCACGACCGACTCGGTCACGGGCCTCAGCAATCTGCGCGGCCTCTACGAGGAGTTCGCGGCGATCAGCGACCAGGAGCAGCGCGCGGTGCTGTTCATGGACCTCGACGACTTCAAGGCCGTCAACGACACCCACGGGCACTCGACGGGCAACACCGTCCTCCAGGAGGTCGGCCGCCGCATCCGCGAGAGCGTGCGCAGCGACGACGTCGTCGCGCGCATCGGCGGCGACGAGTTCGCCGTCCTCCTCGACTCCGTCACCGCCGGAGCCGTCGCGCTCCGGATCACACGCGCCGTCGAACGGCCCCTGGTCGTCGGCGACGCCGAGCTCCATCCCCGCATCAGCATCGGCGCCCCGGTCGCTGTCGACGGCGGCTCATTCGACCGGGTGATGCAGGAGGCCGACGAGCGGATGTACGAGACGAAGAAGGAACGCAAGGGCGAGGGACCCCAAGGGGTCGACCTCGTCGCCGAGGTCCGCGCCGCCGTGGCCGACGGGACCGTGAGGGTCGCCTTCCAGCCGGTGATCGACGTCGCCGAGCGGCGCATCGTCGGCTTCGAGGCGCTGGCCCGCTACACCCGGACCGACGGCACCGCGCTGAGCCCGATCACCCTCGTCGACATCGCGCGCTCGCTGGGCGTGCTGGACGAGCTGACGGTGCAGATCGTCGATCAGGCGGTCGCCTGCATGATCGAGTTCCGCGCGATCGACCCGTCGGTCTCGTTCCTCAGCGTCAACATCGAGGCCGAGCAGCTGATGCACGACAGCGTCACCGACGTGATCTGCGCCCACCGCACGGCCGATCAGGGCATCCAGCTCTGCCTCGAGCTGACCGAGGGATCGATCGGGCACGTCGACGAGGCGGTGATCGAGCGGGTGCGCGCCCTCACCGAGGACGGCATCGCCATCGCTCTGGACGACTACGGGCAGGAGCACGCGGCCGCTGCGGCGCTCCTGACCGTGCCGCTGAGCATCGTCAAGATCGACCGCGTCTTCCTGGCCGACGAGGAGAACCCGCGGCACGCCACGATCCTCCGCTCGATCATCAACCTGGTCTCCGACCTCGACATGCACACGATCGTCGAGGGCGTCGAGACGCCGTCCGCGCACGAGCTGCTGACGAGCCTGCACGCCGACCGCGCGCAGGGCTACTTCTACGGCCGTCCCCTCTTCCCGGAGCTCGTGAAGGAGCGCCTGCTCGCCACCGGCACGGCGGCGATGCCGGAGCAGCCGACCGCGCCCTAGCCGTGCGGCCCGGCGGCGGACGGCGCCGGACGCGTCGCGAGCTGCGGCCGGTTGCGCAGGATCGCGGGCGTCCACCGCAGGACGGCGACACTCCCGCCCCCGTGACGGTCCGAGAGTGGAGGGACCCCGTTCCCTCCCTCGAAAGGACCACCGTGTCGAAAGTCGTGATCGTCTCCGGCGCCTCGAGCGGCTTCGGAGCGATGACCGTCCGCGAGCTCGCCCTCGCCGGCCACCGCGTCTACGCAGGCATGCGGGCGATGAGCGGACGCAACGCCCCCGCCGCCGAGGACGCCCGCTCGTTCGCCGACGAGCACGGCGTCGATCTGCGCCCCGTCGAGCTCGACGTCTCGGATGAGGCGTCGGTCGACGCCGCCGTCGCGCGGATCGCCGAGGAGAGCGAGCGGATCGACGTGGTCGTGCACAACGCCGGCCACATGGTCCTCGGGCCGACCGAGGCGTTCACCGTCGAGCAGCTCGCCGAGGTCTACGACGTGAACGTGCTCTCGACCCAGCGGCTCAACCACGCGGTGCTGCCGATCCTCCGCGCGCAGGAGGAGGGCCTGCTCGTCTGGGTCGGCTCGTCCAGCTCGCGCGGCGGCACGCCCCCGTACCTCGGGCCGTACTTCGCGGCGAAGGCGGCGGAGGACGCGCTGGCCGTCGGCTACGCGGTCGAGGTCGCGCGCTTCGGGATCGACACGGTCATCGTCGTCCCCGGCTCGTACACCACGGGCACCAACCACTTCGCGCACGCCGGGCACGCCTCCCGCACCGAGGTCGCGTCCGCCTATGCGGACCGCTACCCGGGGCTGATGGACGACGTGTCGGCCCGGCTCGCCGAGCTCTCTCCCGCGGACGCCGACCCCCGGGAGATCGCCCTCGAGATCGCGCGGGTCGTCGACCTGCCCCGCGGCGAGCGCCCCTTCCGCGTCGTCATCGACCCGGCCGACGACGGCGCCGCGCGCGTCTTCGAGCTCGGCGACGCGGTGCGCCGCGAGTTCTACGAGCGGATCCGGATGCAGGACCTGCTGACCCCCACCGACACCGCCGCAGCCGCCGGCACCGACCCCCAGGGAGAGAACCGATGACCCCGCAGAACCCGCCCCGCACCGCCCTCGTCACCGGCGGCTCCGGCGGCATCGGCCGCGCCGTCGTCGAGCGGCTCGCCCGCGACGGCCTCTCGGTCGCCGTGCACTACTCCGGCAACCGCGAGCGGGCGGAGGACGTCGCCGCGGGCGCCCGCGAGCAGGGCGTCGAGGCCGTGGTCGTCGGCGGCGACGTCGCCGACGAGACCGCGATGGCCGCCGCCTTCACTGCGGCGGAGGAGGCCCTCGGCGGCCTCGACGTCGTGGTGAACACGGCCGGTGTCATGATCCTCGGCCCCGTGGCGACCTTCGATCTCGCCGACCTCGACCGGATGCACCGCACCAACATCCGCGGGCCGTTCGTGATCGCGCAGCTCGCGGCGGCCCGGCTGCGACCCGGCGGCGCGCTGATCACCTTCTCGACCAGCGTCACCCGGACATCGTTCCCCGGCTACGGCCCGTACGTCGCCTCGAAGGCGGCGGTCGAGGCGCTCACCATCGTCCTCGCCCGCGAGCTGCGCGGCAAGGACATCACGGTGAACGCCGTGGCACCGGGCCCCACCGCCACCCCCCTCTTCCTCGACGGCAAGTCGGAGGAGGAGGTCGCCCGCCTCGCCGGCGCCGTCCCCCTCGAGCGTCTCGGGCAGCCCGCCGACATCGCCGAGACCGTCGCCTTCCTCGCCGGCCCCGGCCGCTGGATCAACGGCCAGACCCTCTTCGTCAACGGCGGCCTCGCCTAGGGCGAGCAGGGGCGCCGGGTCTCGGGACACCGCTGCGCGGCTGCTCGGACGCGCATCGAGATCGGTCCCGCAGCCCTCCACTCAGGGTCTTCCCCGATGCCTCCCGACCCGCGACCTCCGAGAATCGACTCATGCCTCCCGCCACCACCCGTCCGAGCGTGCTACGCTCCCTCCTCGCCGCCCTGCTCGGCGGTCTGATCCTGGGCGGGCTCACGAGCGTCCTCCAGGGATCGCTGCCCGGCCCGGTGAACTCCTTCGCCAACTCCTCCGGCGGCTGGTCGATGCTGGTCTTCGCCCTGGTGCGGCTCGGCGGCGCCCGCCCGGCCGCGGCGGCGGCGCTCGGCCTCCTCACGTTCTGGGCGCTCCTCGAGGGCTACGACCTCGTGACCGCCGCGCGCGGCTTCGGCTACTCGCCGCCCTTCACGGATGTGTTCTGGCTGCTGGCCGTGCCCGCCGGCCCGATCCTCGGCGCGGCCGCCGCTCTGACGCTGCACGGCTCCACGCCCTGGCGCGTCCTCGCGGTCGCCCCGCTGTCGGGCGTCCTGATCGGCGAGGGCGTCTGGGCCCTGAGGAACGTCGCCGAGACGACCAGCCCGGTCTACTGGTGGCTCGAGATCGTCCTCGGCGCGGTCTTCCTCGTCCTCGCGGTGGTCAGGAGACGCCCGCGGCCGCTCCTCGCCCTCGCGGCCCTCGCGGTCACCGCCGCGGCCGCCGTCGCCTTCGTCGTCGTCTACTCGGTCCTGTGAGCGCCCGCCTCGGGATCCGGAGCGGGTCCGCCGTCGTCCTCGCGGCCGTGCTCGCGCTCTCCGCCTGCTCCGCACCGAGCGCTCCCGCCACGTCCCCGTCGACGACGGCTGCCGCGTCCCCCGCCGTCCCCGCCCCCGCCCCGGCGATCGACGTCTCCGCCGATCTCACCGCGCTCGAGGCCGAGTTCGACGCGCGGATCGGCGTGAGCGCCGTCGACACCGGCAGCGGCCGGCAGGTCGCGCACCGCCGGGACGAGCGCTTCGGCTACGCCTCGAGCATCAAGGCCCTGGCCGCCGCCGAGTTCCTCCATGCCGTCCCCGCCGCCGAGCGCGGCGACGTCGTCACCTGGACCGCGGCCGACGTCGAGGCCGCCGGCTATTCCCCCGTCACGGGCGAGAGCACCGCCACCGGGCTGCCGCTGGCCCGGCTCGCCGAGGTCGCGGTCCGGCAGAGCGACAACACCGCACTGAACCTGGTGCTCGACCGCCTCGGCGGCCCGACCGCGCTCGATCGCGCCCTCGAGGAGCTCGGCGACACGACCACCGACGTCGTCGACGAGGAGCCGCGGCTCAACACGGTCGTGCCGGGCAGCACCGCGAACACCACCACTCCCGCCGCCGTCACCGCCGACCTGACGGCCGTCGCCCTGGGCGAGCGACTGCCGGTCGAGGACCGCGCGCTGCTGCTGGACTGGATGAGCGGCAACGCCACGGGCGACGCCCTGATCCGCGCCGGCGCCCCCGAGGGCTGGAGCGTCGCGGACAAGTCCGGCGGGGCCGGCGGCATCCGCAACGACGTCGCCGTCGTCACGCCGCCGGGCCGGGCTCCGATCGTCCTGTCCGTCCTCACCGCACGCAACGATCCCGACACGGCCTACGACGACGCCCTGGTCGCGCGGGCGGCCGCTATCGTTCTGGGGGCGCTGGAGTAGCAGAACGTCCCCGGGCGGGGGACACAGGGCGCGCTGCGACGGCGGATGAAGTCTTCTCTGCCGATGTGGCCCCCATGGGAGTGGTACGTCGCGGAGCCGCCTGTCTCTATTCTGACGAAGCTGGAAAGTTGCTGAAACCTTCCACAGGCTCGGCAACCGCTCCGGAGGATCGTCCCTCGGAGGTCCGCGAGCACGCGATCCGCCCTCCCCCGGGAGAAGCGGCACGCGCCCACCCGACCCTCCGTTGCACGACTGCTCCCTGGCTCTCGCGCGGCGGCGAGGTCATCGCGGCATCGCCGCACCCCTGCCCGGAACGCAGCGACGCGTCCTTCGGAGCCGCTCCCCGCCGGGAACGACGCCGATCCGCCGCCCGCTTCGAGGCTCCCTCGTCGACGTGCTCCGGGCGACCCCTCCCCGCACAGCACGAGTCGATCGGACGACAGCACATGGCCCGGACCACCCGCTCCAGAACGGCACCGCCCCGCACCCGTCCCGTGAAGGACGTGGTCCGGATCCTGGCCGTCGCCGCCGCCGTGGCGATCGCCGTGACCGGAGTGTCGATCCCGGGCGCCCAGGCCGCAGCGGCCGCCGAGAGCTCCGCCGCCTTCGGTCCCGACGGCACGCACTACCCCTCCGACACCCCCGACATCCGCTCCGGAGCAGCCGGCTACACCGTCGTCGACGCGGCGGCGTCCGGCCCCGCGATCAGGAAGGCGCTCGACGCCCTGACGCGCACGCAGATCGCGGAGGGTGCGGTCATCCGGGTCGCCCCCGGCCACATCTCCGACCTATCGGCGCTCAGCGGCTACCGGAACGCCGGGGACGAGAAGGTGCTGATCACGGCCCGCGACGGCTTCCAGTCGGTCACGGGCGGCAACTGGGCGCTGCGCTCGGTCACCGGCATCACCCTGATGCGCTTCGACATCGACTCCCTGGACGTGAAGGGCGCGACGCACGCGTCGTTCGCCTGGCTCCGGATCAAGAAGAACTGGCTCGGCCTCGCCGCCTCCGCGGGCGTCCCCGTCCGCGACGTCGAGCTCATCGAGGTCGTCGAGCCCGACTCGATGGTGAAGAGCGCCGACACCGCGCAGATCAAGGCGTTCGCTCCCGACGTGATGGGCGACGTGCTGGTCGAGGGCAGCTACATGGCGCCGTCGTACTACGTCGACGCCGTCTACGGCGGGTCGAACCCGGCGCGCCCGCACACGGACACCCTGCAGATCGAGGGCAGCGGCGTCACCGGCCAGATCACCCTCCGCGACTCCGTCGTGTTCACCTCCAACAACAGCGCGGTCATCGTCGGCGGGGTGCGGAACGTGGCGTTCGAGGACTCCTTCATCGTCGGCGGCCCGCTCGCCATGAAGCGCTACCCGTTCCTCCGCGGCGGCGCCGGCTACGCGGGCGCCATCAACGGCGCGGGCAGCGTCAGCGCCGTCCAGGGCACCGGCGGCGGCAACATCGACGCGTCCGACTCGATCCTCGCCGGCTCGCTCCAGCCCAAGTGGGACACCGTCACGAACACCGTCACGAACATCGCGGGCAAGACCGCGACCCGGGGCGCGTTCACCCTCGACACGACGCTGAGCTCGATGAGCACCGACGAGCTCGACGCCAAGAGCCCCCGCCCGACCACGGCTCGCCTGATCGACATCTGGGACGACGTCGACACGTCGACTCCCACGCCGACGCCGACCGCCACTCCGACGGCGACGCCGACCGCGACCCCGACGCCCACCGCGACCCCGACCGCGACCGCGACCCCGACCGCGACGCCGACTCCGACCGCGACCCCCGAGCCGACCACCACCCCGGAGCCCACCGCCACGCCGACGCCGACGCCGACCAAGACCCCGGACCTCCCCGCGGAGACTCCTGACGGGGAGGACGGCGGCAGCGGCCCCGTCGCCGACACCACCGCGCCGACGGTCGCGATCACCTCGCCGTCGGCCGGCGCCGTGATCAGCGGGACGACGACCGCCACGGTCTCCGCGACGGACGACACCGCGGTCACCGGAGTGGCCTTCTACATCGGCAACCTGAAGGTCGGCGACGGCGTCAAGACCGGCGCGAGCACCTGGTCGCTGACCACCAGCACGGCGGGCATGCGCGGGACCTTCCCGCTCACCGCCCGGGCGACCGACGCGGCGGGCAACGTCGCCGCGAGCGCCCCGGTGACGGTCACTCTGCGCTAGACCCCCGCCCCTGAACGGGCCGGCCCCTCGGACACGAGGCGCCGGCCCTTCGGCGTCCCCGCCCGTGCCGGTCGAGCGGCACCGCGGCGGCGTCTCGAGACCCCGCACCGGCGACCGAGCGGGTCTCGCCGCGCCGCGGCATAGTACGGTCCCCTCCGCCACGAGCGCCACAACCCCCATGAGAGGGACGCATCCTCTACGGTTGCGCGTGGGAGCACCGCGCCCCGCCCTTTCCCAGCGCGGCTCCCGCTCCCCCTTCCGCGCCTCATCCGCCCTGCTCTCCCCGCCCCCTCCGCCCGGACCGCACTGCCGCGGACCTCCGAGACCCCTCCCCAGGGCCTCGGGCACTCCAGCGCGTCGACCCCCGGGTCGCTGCGCGCTCCGGGCACCCCTTCCCCCGCTGCCCGACCCGATCGGAAGACACCCCCATGGCCAGAGCCACTCCCCCCAGGTCGTCCCCGCGCTCCCGAGCGAGGACCGTCCTCGCCCGCCTCCTCGCGATCACCGCCGCCGTCGGCATCGCCGTCACCGCGACGGTGATCCAGGACGCACCGGCCGCCTCCGCCGCCGTCGCGTCCACGACCTTCGGTCCGGACGGCACGCACTACCCCTCCGACACCCCCGACATCCGCAGCGCCCTCCCCCGCGGCACCACCGTCGTCGACGTCGCTGCCTCGGGCCCGGCGATCCGCACGGCGCTCGACGCCCTCACCGCGCGCCAGATCGCGGGCGGCGCCGTGCTCCGGGTCGCCCCCGGCCGCCTCGCCGACATCTCGGCCCTCGACGGCTACACGAACGACGGGGCCGTCAAGGTCCTGATCACCGCGCGCGACGGCTTCCGGTCGGTGACCGGCGGCGACTGGGCGCTGCGCGGCGTCACGGGCATCACGCTGATGCGCTTCGACATCCACTCGCTCGACGTGAAGGGCGCGAAGCACGCGTCGTTCGCCTGGCTGCGCGTCGCGGCCAACTGGGTCGGCCTCGCCGGCTCGGCGGGTCTCCCCGTGCGGGACGTCGAGCTGATCGAGGTCGTCGAGCCCGACTCGACGGTCAAGAACGCCGACTCGGCCCAGATCAAGGCCTACGCGCCCGACCTGCTGACCGACGTCCTCGTCGAGGGCGGCTACATCGCGCCCTCCTACTACGTCGACGCGAAGTACGGCGGCTCCCGCGAGCCGCGCCCGCACACCGACACCCTGCAGATCGAGGGCTCCGGAGTGACCGGCCAGGTCACCCTCCGCGACACGGTGGTGTTCGCCTCGAACAACAGCGCCGTCATCATCGGCGGCGTCCGGAACGTCGCCTTCGACGAGGCCTTCATCGTCGGCGGCAGCACCGCGGCGCAGCGCTACCCGTTCCTGAAGGGCGGCGCCGGTTCCGCCGGAGCGCAGAACGGCCCCGGCAGCCTGAGCGCCGTCCAGGGCTCCGGCGGCGGCAACGTCGACGCGTCGGACTCGACCTTCGTCGGCTCGCTGCAGCCTACCTGGGACGCCGTGTCGAACACCCGCACGAACCTGCCCGGCAAGACCGCGCGCTCGGGCGGCTTCACGGTCGACCCGTCGCTCGGCTCGATGACCGCCGCCGACCTCGACGCGCGGAGCCCGCGGCCGACCACCGCGTACCTCGCCGGCATCTGGGACGACGTCTCCCTCGGCGGCAGCCCCGCGCCCGCGCCGACATCGACGCCGACCGCGACGGCCGCCCCTGCGCCGACCCCGTCCGCGCCGACCAGCCCGGCTCCGGCACCGACGACGGAGCCGACCGAGCCGGAGGAACCCGCCGAGCCGGAGACCCCCGCGGAGGACACCACCGCCCCGGAGGTCGTGATCACCGCCCCGGAGGCCGGCGACGTGCTCGGCGGACCGGCGACCGCGACCGTCACGGCGACCGACGACGTCGCGGTGACCGAAGTCGTGTTCGCCGTCGAGGGCATCGAGATCGGCGACGGCGTGCAGACCGGCGAGAACACCTGGTCGCTCAGCTCGGACACCGCCGGCGTGCAGGGCACCTTCGCGCTCACCGCCCGGGCGACCGATGCGGCGGGCAACGTGACGGAGAGCGCCCCGGTGCCCGTGACGCTGCAGTAGCCCGTGAGGCTCCTGTAGCGGAGCAGCGAGGGAGGGCCGCCGTGCTGGGTGCACCGCGGCCCTTCGTGCTGTGCCCGAGCAGCCCGACGTCCCGCGCCGTCCGCGCCTCCAGCACGGCGCGCCTGGGAAAGGGGTGTGATACTTCCTCGGTTCACTCGCTTGCTCCGCCGAGCCCCCTACAGGAGTCGCAGATGCACACTCGCCCTTCGCAGTCCCCGGCGCCTCGCCGATCGAGCGGCCGTCCGCTCGACGTCGCAGCGTCCCTCGTCCTCACCGTCGGCCTGCTCGGCTGCGCCGCGCCCGGCGCCCAGGCAGCTGAAGCACCGGCGGCGTCCGCCGGAAGCGCCTCGACCGGAGTCGCGCTGCCGCAGGGCGCGCCGTCGCCGCAGCCGACCTCCGAGCCCTCGCCGTCGCCGATGCCCACGCCGACGTCGACGACGACGTCGACGCCTGCGCCGACACCCGCGCCGAGCACCGGTGCGCCGACGCCCGAACCCACCGCTGCCGTCCCGGCCGTGACGGTGACCATCACCGGGACGTTCCTCACGGACCCGGGCGAGCTCGTGAAGGAGGGCACTCGCGTCGAGTTCTCCTACGACGTGGAGAACACGGGCGGCGTCGATCTGAAGGAGGTCCTCGGACGGAAGACGCTCGCGGTCGGCGAGTCGTTCCGGCTCACGACGACCGAGGCCGTGGTCAGTGCGCAGAACCTCCAGGACGGGTTCGTGCCGGCCGAGTCGAAGCCGGTCCGGGGCACCCTCCCGGACGGCTCCCGCGTGACGGTCTCGGCGCCGTTCGAGTACAGGCTCCCGATCCCCGAGAAGCCTCCGGTGGCGGCCGAGGCGCCGGATCTGGACGTGCAGGTGTCGGGCACGTTCGAGACGGAGGAGGGCGAGCCCGTCGTCGCCGGGACGAAGGTGCGCTGGGTCGCCGAGGTCACGAACACCGGCGACGTCGCCCTCCGCGACGTCCAGGTCGCGGACAGCGAGAAGCTCGCGGAGCTGCCCGTCGGGGAGACCGGTGTCGTCTCCTTCGAGAGCACCGTGACCGAGCGCGACGTCTTCAACCACTCGATCTTCGTCGCGTCACTCGCCACCGCCACCACGCCCTCAGGAGTCGCCTACACGGAGAACATCCTCGGCACCCTGCCGATCCCCGCGGTGACTCCCGTCCCGATCGGACCCGCTTCGGAGCCGACCCCCACTCCGACGCCGGGAGCGGCGACCCGGCCGGCCACCGAGGTCTCGGTCCCCACGGCACCGGCCGGTGCAGCGGCCTCGGCGTCGAATCGGACGCCGGCGGGTCACCTCGCCTCCACCGGCTCCGACGCGGCCGCAGTGCTGCCCGTCGCCGGGTTCCTCGGACTCCTCGGTGCGGTCGGCGTCCTCCTCGGTCGCCGTCGCCGGCGCGCCGGCAGCGCCACCGAGTGAGCCGTCGTGCCGAGCCGGGGAGTGATGGCGGTCACTCACCGGCTCGGCACGGCCCGCGCACCCCGCCCAGCTCAGGCAGGAACCGCCGGAGTCGTTCCCCGATGACAACGTTTCCAGACAAACAGCACGATCCGTGCCACTTTCTGTCGATCGACCGGTCCGTCCGCATACGTTTCCGACCGTTGCTCAGCGCACGTCCCGGTCCGACCGGGTGCCGCCGCCCCACCCGTCCTCACGGAGACAGGGTGCATGCGGCTCGGCCGTCGCTGTCCCGCCCGGAACGCACCGATGCGTGTCTCCGGGGCTCCTCCCCCTGTGCGAGGACCCCGGTCCGTCGCGCGCCTCGGGTCCTCGACCCCAGCGCCGGGCGATCCGTCACCCCGCCCTCCCAACGAAAGACACCGCCATGTCACGAATCCTGCCCGCCGCTCCGTCCGCCCGCCGGGCGCCCGCCGTTCTCCGCACCCTCGCGGTCACCGCCGCCGTGGGGATCGCCGTCACCGGCGCCTCGTTCCAGATCGCCCCGGCCGCCTCCGCCGCTCCGGCCGCCTCCGCGGCGAGCGCCTCGACCTTCGGTCCGGACGGCACGCACTACCCCTCCGACACCCCGGACATCCGCTCCGCGCTCTCCAGCAGCACCACCGTCGTCGACGTCGCCGCGTCGGGCCCCGCGATCCGCGCGGCGCTCGACGCCCTGACGCCCGCCCGGATCGCCGCCGGCGCCGTCGTCCGCGTCGCTCCGGGACGCATCGACGACCTGTCCGCTCTCGACGGCTACACGAACGACGGTCCGCTCAAGGTCCTGATCACCGCGCGCGACGGCTTCCAGTCCGTCACCGGCGGCAGCTGGATGCTGAAGGGCGTCACCGGCATCACGCTGATGCGCTTCGACATCGACTCGATCGACGTCAAGGGCGCGACGCACTCGTCGTTCGCCTGGCTCCGGATCGCGAACAACTGGGTCGGCCTCGCCGCCTCCTCGGGGATCCCCGTGCGCGACGTCGAGCTCCTCGAGATCGTCGAGCCGGAGTCGAAGCTCAAGAGCGGCGACTCCGCGCAGATCAAGGCGTACGCGCCGAACACGGTGAGCGACGTGCTCGTCGAGGGCGACTACATCGCTCCCTCGTACTACGTCGACAAGCCGTACGGCGGTGGCGCGAACCCCGCTCGCCCGCACACGGACAGCCTCCAGATCGAGGGCGCCGGCATCACCGGCCAGGTCACCGTCCGGGACACCGCCGTCTTCAGCTCCAACAACAGCGCCGTCATCGTCGGCGGCGTGAAGAACGTCCTCTTCGACCACGCGCTGATCCTGGGCGGCGACGTCGCCGCTCAGCGCTACCCGTTCCTCCCGGGCGGCGCCGGCTCCCCCGGCGCGATCAACGGCAAGGGCAGCGTCAGCGCGATCCAGGGCAAGGGCGGCGGCAACGTCGACGCCACCGACTCGATCTTCACCGGCTCGCTGCAGCCCACCTGGAACGCCGTCTCCGGCTCCCGGACCACCCTCACCGGCAAGGTCGCCCGGAGCGGCGGCTTCTCCGTCGACACCACCCTCAGCGCACTGACCGCCGCCGGCCTCGACGCGCTGGCCCCGCGGCCGACGACCGCCTATCTCACCGGCGTCTGGGACCGCGTCGCCGTCTCCGGCGGCGCGACTCCCGCGTCGGCGAAGGTCGCCGCCCGGGCGACCGCCCCGGCGCCCACCGCCACCACCACCCCGACGGCGTCCCCTTCTCCGAGGGCGGCCACTCCGGCTCCGGCGACCACCGCGGCTCCGAACCCCGCTGCCGGCAAGCCCACCGTGACGCCCGCCACCACTCCGGCTCCCGCGTCCGCGAAGCCCGCCCAGAAGAAGGCGCCCGCCGTCGACAGCACCGCCCCCGCCGTCACGATCACCTCGCCGCGCTCCGGCTCCGTGCTCGGCGGCTCGACGACCGCCACCGTCACCGCGACGGACGACATCGCCGTGACCCGCGTCACCTTCCTCCTCGGCAGCACCGAGGTCGGCGACGCCGCTCAGAACGCGGACGGCACCTGGTCGCTGACCACCAGCACCGCGGGCGAGCACGGCACGTTCGCGCTGACCGCCCGGGCGATCGATGCCGCGGGCAACAGCACCGTCAGCGCGCCGGTGACGGTCACCCTGCAGTAGCGCCAGCCGTTGCGGACCGGCCACTGACCGGTGGGATCGAGGAGCGTCAGCGGACGGGACGGACGCCAGCCCATCAGCCGAGGGGCGTTCTGAACACGATCGACGACCCGTCGACGCTGGGAGGTCTCGCCGAGCGACGTCACGGCATCCGTCGCGGCGTACAGGACGCCGACGGTCGGGCGGTCCCCCGGAGGAGGCGGGTGCGGGTCGAAGCGCACGACCGGTTGAGACGTTCACCGCGCGGCGGTGGCGTGCGGCGCCCCTCCCGTCACCGCCGCGGCGAGAGCAGCGTCCTCAGCGGCGGCGCGATCGACTCGCGGCGCAGCAGCGCGGTCGCCAGCAGGAGCAGCAGCAGCACGGAGCCGCGGACGAGGCCCTGCCAGTAGAACGAGACGCCCAGCAGCACGAGGCCGTTGTTGATCAGGCCGAAGATCAGCACGCCGATCACCGTGCCGAGCACGTTCGGCCGCCCGTGCGCCGAGAGCGTCGCTCCGATGAAGACCGCGCCGATCGCGTCGAGCACGTAGAGCTGCCCGCTCGCCGGCGAGTAGCCGTAGCTGCGCGAGGCGAGCGCGATGCCGGCCAGGGCGCCGATCAGCGCCGCCACGACGAACGCGGAGGCGAGGGAGATCCCGACGCGGCGGCCGGCGATGCGGGTGGCTCCGGGCTGCTCCCCCGCCGCGGTGAGCACACGGCCCCAGCGGGTGCGGTCGAGCAAGAGCCAGACCGCGACGGCGACGGCGATCGCCAGCAGCACCGGCGTGCCGATGCCGAGCACGGTCGCGTTGCCCCAGGCGGCGAAGGCGTCGGGCGTCTCCTGGCGGCGGAGGTAGATCGGCGCGCCGCCGCCGGTGAGCAGCTGCTGCGCGCTGGTGCCGATGAACCAGACCGAGAGCGTCGCGAGGAAGGCGCGGATGCGCAGCACGATCACCAGCACCGCGTTCACGACGCCGGCGAGCATCCCGAAGCCGAGGCCGATCAGCACGGCGAACCAGGTCACGTAGCCGTCGGCGATCAGCGCGGTCGCCGCCAGCGCCGCGAGGTCGATCGCGATGCCGATGGAGAGGTCGATCCCGCCGGCGCGGACGACGAGGGTCATCGCGCACGCCGCCATCAGCAGCAGCGCGCCGGCGCTCGCGACGTTGAGCAGGTTCGTCGGCGCGAAGTAGCCGGGCACGCTCGTGCCGAAGACGGCGAGGATGAGCACGACCGCGGCGGGCGCGAGGAGCCTGACGGCGAGGGCGCGGCGCGACTCGGACACGGGCAGGGCGACGGCGGTCACGAGCGGACCCCTCTCTCTCGCAGGGCCGCGAGGCCGAGGACGAGCAGGATGAGCAGCCCCTTGATCGCACCGACCCACTGGCTGTCGACGCCGATCAGGGTGAAGCCGTTGCCGAGCGCCGCCACGAAGACGGCGGCGAGCAGCGTGCCGCCGATGGTGACGACGAAGCGGCGCGAGAACACGACCGACAGGTACGCGGTGACGATGATGTCGAGCAGGATCTGGTTGCCGATCCCGGGCACGGCGGCGGCGAGGCGGGCGGCGAGCAGCAGGCCCGCGATCCCGGCGAGGAGCCCGGAGAGCAGGTAGCTGGTGAGGACGTGGCGCCAGACGGAGACGCCCGCGACGCTCGCCGCGGTCGGGTTCTGCCCGACGGCGTAGCTGCGGGTGCCCCACGGGGTCCGCCCGACGGCGAGCGCGGTCAGCACCGTCACGACGGCGAGCACCGCGACCGGCGCCGGGACGCCGAGCACGCTGCCGCCGCGCAGCCAGTCGAACAGCGGATCCGCGACCGGCACCTTGACGTTGTCCGTGGCGAGGAAGACGACGGAGCCGACGATGCCGGAGACGGCGAGCGTGGCCAGCAGCGGGCGCAGGCCGAGCACGACGGCGGTGCCGCTGATCGCGCCGAAGCCGACCGAGACGAGCAGGGCCAGCAGCACGGCGGGCACGGCGCCGAGACCGGCGGTCAGCGCGACGGCCGCGACGACGCCGGAGAGCCCGACGATCGGACCGGAGGCGAGGTCGATGCCGCCGCGGACGACGTCGTCGCCGCCGGTGATCACGACGATCGCGAGGCCGAAGCCGGCGATCGCGGGGACCACGGCCTGGATCAGGATCGTCGCGAGGTTGCCGCCGGTGGCGAAGACCGGCGAGGCGGCGCTGAACACCGCGATCTCGAGGACGACGACGAGGTAGCCGATCAGGGCGAGGGCGCCGATGCCGCGGCGGCGGGCGCGCGGCAGCGCGGGCGCCTCCGTCGTCGCGTCGTCGGTCGGTGCGGTGGTGAGGGTCATCGGGCACTCTCCCGAGCGTCGAAGGCGGGTGCGTCGAGGGCGCCGGAGGCGAGCGCGAGCACGCGGTCGGTGCTCAGCTCGGTGCGGGGCAGCTCGGCGCGCACGGCGCCGCGGTGCAGCACGAGGACGCGGTCGGCGAGGCCGACGAGCTCCTCGAGGTCGAGCGAGACGAGGAGGATGCCGGCGCCCTCGTCGACGAGCCGGTTCACCAGCGCGTAGACGGCGGCGCGGCTGCCGACGTCGACGCCCGCGGTGGGCTGGTCGAGGACGAGCACGCGCGATCCGGCGGCGAGCCACTTGCCGAGGGCGACCTTCTGCTGGTTGCCGCCGGAGAGCGTGCCGACCACGGCCTCCGGATCGGCGGGCCGCACGTCGAGCGCGGCGATCTGCTCGAGCGCCAGGGCCCGGTCGCGCCGGCGGCTGGGCAGCAGGCCGCCGAGGCTGATCCGCCCGAGCGACGCGATCGAGAGGTTCTCCCGGACGGTGTGCGCCAGGAGGACGCCGTCGCGACGGCGGTCGCTCGGCACGTAGCCGCCGCCCGCGGCGACGAAGGCCCGGGCGGAAGCGGTGGCGGTGCCGGCCACGCGCACCCGTCCGCTGCGGCGGGCGAGGCCGACCACGGCGTCCGCGAGCACGTCGACCCCGGAGCCGACGAGGCCCGTGACGCCGACGATCTCGCCGGGCCGGACGACCAGGTCGAGGGCGTCGAGCGCGCCGGGCACGGTCAGCGCCTCGAGCTCGAGCAGCGGCGCGACGTCGGCGGCGACCACCCGGTCGGAGCGGAGGGCGAACTCCTCCACGTCGCGGCCGAGCATCAGCTCGACGATCCGCGCGCCCTGCTCGGCGTCGCCCTCGATCAGATCGAGCGCGCCGACGTCGGCGCCGTTCCGCAGCACGACCACGCGGCTCGCGACGCGCTGCACCTCCTGGAGGTAGTGCGAGATGTAGATCACCGCGACGCCGCGGGCCTGCAGCCGGCGGATCGAGGCGAACAGCGCCGCCACCTCCGCGGCGGCCAGGGGCGCGGTCGGCTCGTCGAGCACCAGGAGGCGCGGCTCGACCAGCAGCGCGCGGGCGATCTGCAGCTGCTGCTGCTCGGCGACGGTGAGGTCGTCGACCAGGGTGTCGCCGCGGACGACGAGTCCGACGAGCTCCGCGAGCACGGCCTCGGCCGAGGTGCCCCGGCGGCGCAGGTTCTCGTGGCCGAGGTAGAGCTGCTCCGCCACGGTCAGGCGGCCGGCGAGGTGGCGGTCCTGGTGCACCACGCGGATTCCGGCCCGCTCGGCGTCGCGCGGGGCGGCGATCGCCACCGGCGCGCCGTCGATGGCGATCGAGCCGCCGTCGGCCGAGTACAGGCCGGTGAGGATCTTGATCAGCGTGGACTTGCCGGCGCCGTTCTCGCCCACCAGAGCGACGACCTCGCCGCGGCCGACGGTGAGCCCGACGTCGCGCAGCACCGGCACTCCGGCGAAGGACTTCGAGATCCCCGCCATCACGAGGGCCGGGGGCTGCACGGTCGCGGGATCAGCCACCGAGACCGAGCTCCGCGGTCTTCTCGGCGATGTTCGCCTTGTCGATGAGCACGGGGGCGAAGTAGGTGGTCGGCGTGACCGAGTCCGCCTCGCCGCCGAGGAAGCGTGCCACGTTGTCGGCCGAGCCGGCGCCGATGGCGAGGTTCTGCTGCGCGACGGTCGCGGTGTAGGAGGAGTCGGGGTCGGCGATCAGGTCGAGCGCGCCCTGGTCGGCGTCCACGCCGTAGATCTTGATCTCGTCGCGGCCCGCCGCGTCGACGGCCTGGGCGGCGCCGATCTGCGGGGTGTCCCAGCAGGACCAGATGGCCGAGATCTCGCCCTTCGGGTAGCGCGAGAGGGCATCGCCGATCTGCTGCTTCGCGTCCTCGATCGTGCCCTCGTACTTGTCCTGCAGCTCGGGCTGGAGGATCGAGATGCCCGGGTAGTCCTCGAGCACCAGCTTGAGTTCGTTGTAGCGGATGCGGCAGGGCGCGACGCCCGGGAAGCCGTTGAAGACCAGGATCTGCCCGGAGCCGCCGATGTCCTCGGCGATGGTGCGGGCGAGGGTCGAGCCGATCTGCCAGTTGTCGCTGGTGACGTTGTTCTCGGAGTACTCGGAGACGTTGTCGATGGTGAAGAGCGGGATGCCCGCGTCGTGCACCTCCTTCAGCGCCGGGGCGAGGGTCGTCGCGTCGCCGAGGATGACGATGATCGCGTCGGGCTTCTGCGAGACGAGGTTCTCGATGTCCGAGACGTGCTTGTCGTCCTTGGCCTCGGCCTGGGTGGCGACGACGGTGCCGCCGAGCGCCTCCACGCGGTCCTGCACCGACTGGTACACGATGCGGGAGAAGTCGTGGACGATGTCCTTCGCCGCGACGCCGACCGTCTTGCCCTCGAGGCTCGGGACGTCGGCGGTCGAGGCCGCGGCGGTGGTCGCCTCGGCGGCGGCGGCGTTCGCGCCGTTCGCGCCGGAGGACTCCTCCTTGAGGGAGCAGCCGGTGAGGACCAGCGTCGCGGCGGCGAGGAGCGCCACCGCGGAGGTGAGGGAGCGGAATCGCATGGGAGGGCCTGCTTCGGGAGGAGAGGGATGCTGTGGGGCGCCGGATCCGCGGAGGAGCGGGTGGTGCTGCTGGACATCGTGGCGGTGGCGCGGCGGCTCGTCACGCCGGCCGGTCATCCACCGCAACGCGGCGTCACACGGCGCAACACGGCGGCCGTTCGTTACGCCGGGTTGCGCGCGCGCCGACACGGTGCCGGCCGTCCCTCCTAGGGTCCGAAGCGCACCAGCCCCGAACCGAACGGAATCACATGGCGTCCCGCATCGTCCTCAACGCCTTCGACATGACCTGTGTCGGCCACCAGGCGCCCGGCCTCTGGCGGCACCCCGACTCGCAGGCCGACCGCTACAACGACCTCGAGTACTGGATCGACCTCGCCAGGACGCTCGAGCGAGGCACCTTCGACGCGCTCTTCCTCGCCGACGTGCTCGGCGTCTACGACGTCTACCGCGGCTCCGTCGGTCCGGCGCTGATCGACTCCGCGCAGGTCCCCGTGAACGACCCGCTGCTGCAGATCCCCGCGATGGCCGCGGCCACGAAGCACCTCGGCTTCGGCGTCACGATCTCGCCCACCTATGAGCAGCCGTACGCGCTCGCGCGCCGGCTCTCCACGCTCGACCACCTCACCAAGGGCCGCATCGGCTGGAACGTCGTCACCTCCTACCTCGACAGTGCCGCGCAGAACCTCGGGCTCGAGCGGCAGATCCCGCACGACGAGCGCTACGACATCGCCGAGGAGTTCCTCGACGTCAGCTACAAGCTCTGGGAGGGCTCCTGGGAGGAGGGTGCGGTGCTGCGCGACCGCGAGCGCGGCGTCTTCACCGACCCGCGCAAGGTGCACCCGATCGGCCACTCCGGCACCCACTACCGCGTGCCGGGCATCCACCTCTCCGAGCCGTCGCCGCAGCGCACGCCGGTGATCTTCCAGGCCGGAGCCTCGCCGCGCGGCATCGACTTCTCGGCGAAGCACGGCGAGGCCGTCTTCATCAACGCGATCCGCCCCGAGCTCACCCGGCGGACCACCGACGCCATCCGCGACGCCGCGGAGAAGCACGGCCGCGCGCGCACCGATCCGAAGATCCTGATCCTCGCGACCGTCATCGTCGCCGAGACGGACGCCGAGGCGCAGGCCAAGTACGCCGACTTCAAGACGTACTCGTCCCGCGAGGGGGCGCTCGCGTTCTACGGCGGCTGGGCGGGGCTCGATCTCTCGGAGTTCCCGGCGGACGTGCCGCTCGACTACGTCGACACCGACGCGGTGCGCAGCGCGCTCTCGATCTTCACGAAGGCCGACCCCGACCGCGCCTGGACCCCCGACGACGTCGCGGAGTACCTCGGCATCGGCGGCATCGGCCCGGTGATCGTCGGCTCGCCGAGCACCGTCGCGGACGAGCTCGAGCGCTGGGTGGACGTCGCCGGGATCGACGGCTTCAACCTCGCCTACGTGGTGACCCCCGGCACCTTCGAGGACTTCGTCGACCTCGCGGTTCCCGAGCTGCGGAGGCGCGGCCGGGTCTGGGAGGAGTACGAGGGCTCGACCCTCCGCGAGTACCTCCAGGGCCCAGGCAGCGCCCGCGTGAAGGACTCGCACCCCGCCGCCGCCTACCGCGGCGCCTGGACCGGCTCGCCCAGCGCTGCCGACGGGCTGCCCGACAGCGTCCTCTCCGTCCTGCCCGCCCTCGACCCGGAGCCCGTCCGATGACCCAGACAGCCCCCGCCCCGACCAGCCCCGAGACCCGCCAGGAGCGTGCGCGCTCGCACTGGGACCGCGTCGCCACCCCCGCCGAGCACGAGTACTGGGACGCCGTCGCCTCCGGCGTCGCCGAGACCCTCGCGGTGGACGTCCTCGAGCGCGACCGCGGCAACCTCGACCCGACCACGGAGCTCAAGCCGCTGCGGTCCTCGGGCCTCGTGAACCTGCTCGACCCGGCCGAGTTCGGCGGCGGCGGAGCGGTCTGGAGCACGGCGTTCCGGGTGATCCGGATCCTCGCCGCCGCCGACGCCTCGCTCGCGCAGATCCTGCTCTACCACTACGTCAACTCCGCCAACATCGCGTTCTCGGCCCCGGAGTCGGAGCGCGAGCGGTTCTACCGCGCGACGATCGAGGGCCGGTGGCTCTGGGGCGACTCGGTCAATCCGGTCGACCCCGACCTCGAGCTGACGCCGCGCGACGACGGCTTCGAGCTGAACGGGCTCAAGCGCTTCTCGACCGGTGTCTCCTCGGGCGACGCGGTCCTGGTCAACGCGGTGATCGCGTCCGGCGACCGCTCCGGCGAGACGCTGACCTTCGTGCTTCCGCGCGACCGCGAGGGCATCGAGCCGCTCGGCGACTGGGACTACCTCGGCCAGCGGCAGAGCGCCTCCGGCTCGGTCCGCTTCACCGGCGTGCGGGTGGACGCGTCCGAGATCCTCGGCGCGCTCGTCGACGAGCCGTTCGCGACCCTGATCACGCCGTCGATCCAGCTCGGCTTCGGCAACCTCTACCTCGGCATCGCGCAGGGCGCGCTGGCGAAGGGGCGGGGGCTGACCCTCGGCCGGAAGAACTCCTGGTTCCTCTCCGGCGTCGAGACCTACGCGCAGGATCCGTTCGTGCGCCGGCTCTACGGCGAGCTGGTCGCGCACACGGCGGCCGCGGAGGCGCTGGCCGACCGCGTCGGCGCGCTGCACGACGCCGAGGTCGCCCGCGGCGCGGCGGTGACGGCCGAGTCGCGCGCCGCGCAGGCGATCGAGATCGCGAAGGTGAAGATCGTCACGGACGCGCTCGCGCTCGACGTGACGACCCGCATCTACGAGGCGACCGGCTCCTCGTCCGCAAAGAGCTCGATCGGGCTCGACCTCTACTGGCGCAACGTCCGCACCCACTCGCTGCACGACCCCGTCGACTACAAGAAGCTCGAGGTCGGCGCGAACTACCTGACCGGCGACGTCCAGCCGCTCTCCCTGTACACGTGAGCGGCACCGGGCACATGAGCGGCACCGGGCACGTGAGCAGCACCGGACAGTCGGGTCTCGCGGAGGCGCGCGCCGCGTTCCGCCCGGTCTTCGAGGAGATCGCGGCGGGCGCCGTCCAGCGCGAGCTCGACCGCGAGCTGCCCTTCGAGCCGATCCAGCGGCTGCGCGCGGCCCGCTTCGGCGGTCTGCGGGTGCCGCTCGAGCACGGCGGCCGCGGGCTCTCGCTGCGGGAGACCGCGTCCCTGCTGATCGAGCTGGCGACGGCGGACTCGAACGTCGCGCAGGCGCTGCGCGGCCACTTCGCCTTCGTCGAGGACCAGCTGTCCTTCCCGCCGTCGCCGGCGCGCGACGGCTGGCTGCGCCGGCTCGCCGCGGGCGAGCTGGTCGGGAACGCCTGGAGCGAGATCGGCACGGCCGCGGTCGGCGTCACGCAGACCACGCTCACCCGACGGGGCGAGGACCTGGTCGTGAACGGGACGAAGTACTACTCCACCGGCACGATCTTCGCCGACTGGACCGACGTCGTCGTGCGCCGCGAGGACGGGACGGACACCGCCGTGGTGGTCCGCGTCGACCAGCGCGGCGTCGTGGCGACCGACGACTGGTCGGGCTTCGGCCAGCGGCTCTCGGGCAGTGGGACCACCGTCTTCAGCGACGCGCTCGTCGAGCCCGAGCACGTCTTCGCCTCCGTCCTGCGGGCACCGCACCAGACGCCGTTCTTCCAGCTCGAGCTGCTCGCGGTGCTGGCGGGGATCGCCGCCGCGGTCGAGCGGGACGCGATCGCCGCCGTCCGCACCCGCTCGCGGGTCTACAGCCACGGCCTGGCCGATCACGGGCGGGACGACGCGCAGATCCAGGAGGTGGTCGGCGCGATCTCGGCGATCGCCTTCGGCGCCCGGGCCGCGGTGCTCGTCGCGGCGGAGGCGGTGGGCGAGGCTGCGGAGGATCCGGCGCGGGTGCCGGCCGCCGGCGCCGAGGTCTACCGGGCCCAGGTGCTGCTCACCGAGTCGGTGCCGCGCGCCGCGACCCTGCTCTTCGACGCGCTGGGCTCCTCCGGGGTCGCCGCCACTGCCGCCCTCGACCGGCACTGGCGCAACGCCCGCACCGTCGGCGCACACAATCCGGTGATCTACAAGCAGCGGATCGTCGGCGAGTGGGCGCTGAACGGCACGCCGCCGCCCCTCGCCTGGTCGATCGGCGTCGGGCGGCCGCCGGGCTGAGCCGGCGCCGGGGAGCGGGACCGGCGGCTCAGCGCCCCGCCTGCACCGCGTGCAGCGTCGCGTAGCGCCCGCCCGCCGCCAGCAGCTCCTCGTGGCTGCCGGTCTCGACGATCCGGCCGCGCTCGAGCACGACGATCGTGTCGGCCGAGCGGATCGTCGAGAGCCGGTGCGCGACGACCAGAGTGGTGCGGCCGCGCATCAGGCGCAGCAGCGCCTCCTTGACGGCCGCCTCCGACTCCGGGTCGAGCGCGCTGGTCGCCTCGTCGAGCAGCAGCACCCGCGGGTCGCGGACCAGGGCGCGGGCGATGGCGATCCGCTGGCGCTGACCGCCGGAGAGGCGGGCACCGCGCTCCCCGACGACCGAGTCGAGGCCGTCCGGCAGCTCGCGGACGAACTCCAGCGCGTTCGCGTCGCGGAGGGCGGCGACGATCCGCTCCTCGCCGACGCCGGTCAGTCCGTACGCCACGTTGTCGCGGATCGAGCCCTCGAAGAGCACCGAGTCCTGCGGCACGACCGAGACGGAGCGGCGCCAGGTGCGCAGGTCGAGCGTCTCGGCGTCGACGCCGTCCAGGAGGATGCGGCCGCCGGTCGGACGGAGGAACCCCAGCACCAGGTTGAGCATCGTCGACTTGCCGGAGCCGGAGGAGCCGACGAAGGCGACCGTCCGGCCCGGCTCGATGTCCAGGTCGATGCGCTGGACGCCGACGCTGCTCGCGACGTCGGCGCTGCTCTCGGTACCGGCGCCGTCCGCGCCGTAGCGGTAGGTGACGTCCTCGAGGCGGATCCGGCCGCGCACCTCGGCCGCCTGCGCCTTGCCCTCGTTCTGCTCGAGGTCCGGGTCCTCGAGCAGCTCGCCGATGGAGCGGATCGACTCGGTGCCGCGGGCGATCACGGGCAGCAGCATCAGCAGGTTGGTCATCGCCCCGGTCAGCAGCGCGAAGTAGGAGCTGAGCAGGACGACCTGCCCGGGCGTGATCGGCAGCCAGCCGCTGATCGAGACCCAGGCGGCGAGCACGAGGCAGGCGATGCCGAGCAGCTGGAGGCTCACCCAGGAGAGCGAGGCGAAGCGGCCGTTCAGCAGATCCAGGCTGTAGCCGGCGGAGCGGACGCCCTCGGCGCCCGCGGCGACCCGGGCGACCGCGGTCTGCTCGAGGCCGTGCGCGCGGGTGATCGGGATCAGCGTGGCCATCTCGCCGACCCCCGCCGAGAAGTGCTCGACCTCGCGCCGGAACTGCTCGTTGCTCTGCCGGGAGCGGCGGCCGAGGAAGGCGCGCAGCAGCACCGCGAGCGGGATCGCGCAGGCGTAGACGGGGAGGAAGGCGGGCACCTCGATGGCGGTCATGACGATCGCGCCGATCGCCACCATCGTCGCGGAGAGCAGCGGATGGCCGACCTGCTGGTACATCACCTCGATGTTCTCGACGTCGCGGACGACCTTGGTCTGCACGACCGAGGAGCTCGCGCGGGAGTGGAAGCCGATCGAGAGGTTCTGCAGCCGGGCGGCGAGGGCGTTGCGCAGGTCGGTCCCGGTCTGGCGCACGGCGCTCATGTAGAGCCGGGTGTACATCACGTGGTTGGGGTAGTTCTGCAGCAGCGCGACCAGGGCGATGCCGGCCCACAGCCAGAGTGTCGACTCCGGACCGCCGGCGACGACGACGTCGACGATCGCGCCGGTGACGACCGGGAGCAGCCAGAGCGGCGTGTCCTTGACCGTGAAGAACAGCACGGCCACGACCACCCGCGGGCGGTAGCGGCCGAGCAGCCGGAGGGCGGAGCGCCCGGGGTGGCGGCGGTCGAGCAGCAGCGGGGCCTGCGAGGCGCGGGCTTCTCTCACGAGACGGTCGACTCCGATCCGGGCGCCCCAGCGCGGCCGGGAGCGGCCGCTCCGGCGGGGACGTGACCTCGACGCTACCCGGGGCCGCGTCCTTCCGGCAAGCGTTTTCCTGGCTAGGGTGCATCGGACCGACCCGCGCCGGGAGAGCCGGCGCATCCGACCCGGAGGACCCGATGATCGAGCCGATGCCCCTGCGCGAGGACGCCTTCGCCGTGCCCTACTGCGACCCCGTCTTCGACGGCCCGACCGACCCGGTGCTGGTCGCGGACACCCTCCGGGGCGAGTGGCGCCTGTTCTACACCCAGCGGCGCGCGACGCTGGATCTCCCCGGGGTCGAGTGGGTGCACGGCAGTGCCGTCGGAGTCGCGGTGTCGCGAGACGGCGGGGTCACCTGGGAGTACCGCGGCACCGCGGCCGGTCTCGACGCCGGGCTGACCGCGCAGCCGTCGACGCTGTGGGCGCCGGACGTCGTCCGACTCGGCGATCGCTGGTGCATGTTCCTCACCCGGATCGACGGGGCGCCGGGCGACTGGAGCGGGCGGGCGACGATCGCGCAGTTCGAGAGCGACGACCTCGAGAGCTGGCGCCTCCTCGGCGAGATCGACCTCGGCTCGGAGCGCGTGATCGACGCCGCCGTCGCGCGCACCGGCGATGGGCGGTACCGGCTGTGGGCCAAGGACGAGCGGCGCGATTCGAGCACCGTGGTCGCCGTCAGCGACGACCCCGGCGATCCCGCGTCCTGGCGGATCGAGGGCGTCGCCGTCGGCGGGCGCCCGCACGAGGGGCCGAAGGTCCTCCCGCTCGCCGGGCGGTACTGGCTGATCACGGACGAGTGGCGCGGGCTGGCCGTGCACCACTCCCCCGACGGCGTCGGCGACTGGCGCCGGCAGAGCGAGCGGTCGGGTCTGATCCTGACGGCGCCCGAGCGGCTCGACGGTGCGCCGATCGTCGCCCGGCACGCCGACGTGGTGCCCCTGGGCGGGGACCGCGCCCTGATCGTCTACTTCACCCACCCGGGCTGGGACGGCAGCGAGCTCGCCTCGATGCCGCCGTCCGTGGAGCGGCGCCGCTCGCACGTGCGCGCCGCCGTGCTGACCGTCGTCGACGGCGTGCTGGTCTGCTCCGACACCCCGTCGGGCCCGTCGGCTTGACGTGCGCAAGTCGCCGCCGTATTTTGGGGCAAACGCTTTCCCGAAACGTTTCATTTCACTTCGGGGTTCGAAACGATGATGTTCTCGAAAGGACGACGATGTTCCGCTCACACAGCAAGCGCTACTCGGCGGTGGCCGCCGTGGCCGTGGCCGCCCTCGCGCTGACCGGCTGCTCCGGTGGAGGCTCCGGGGCTTCCGCCACCCTGGACCCCGACGAGGAGATCACCCTCGACTACACGTTCTGGGGCAACGACGACCGTGCCGCCCGCTACGACCAGGCCATCGCGCTGTTCGAAGAGGAGCACCCGAACATCACCATCAACTCGACCTTCACCGACTACCCCGGCTACTGGGAGAAGCGCCAGACCGAGGCGGCCGGCGGCGGACTCCCCGACGTGATGCAGTTCGACTACACCTACCTCCGCCAGTACGGCGACAACGGCCTGCTCGGCGACCTGTCCGAGTACTTCGGCGGCGTGGTCGACGAGAGCACCATCTCCCCCGAGCTGCTCGCCACCGGCGAGCTCGACGGCGCGACCTACGCGATCCCCACCGGCTACAGCGCCTGGGCGGTCTTCCAGAACCAGGACCTCCTCGCCGCGAACGGCGTCGAGCCCTACGCGGGCGGCGGCAGCTGGGAGGACTACGCGGCGTACGTCGCCGACGTCACCGCCAAGACCGGCGGCGCCGTCTACGGGGGCACCGACTACACCGGCCGCATCCAGAACTTCGAGCTGCAGCTGCGCGCGGACGGCAAGGAGCTGTTCACGGAGGACGGCGAGCTCGGCTTCACCGAGGACGACCTCGCCGCGTTCTGGGAGCAGGGCGACGAGATGCGCACGAGCACCGGCGTGCCGGCCGCGCGCCTCCAGGAGCTGCTGCCCAAGTCGGGCTTCGGCGCCGGCATCGCGACCAGCGAGATGAGCTGGAGCAACTTCCTCGGCGGCTACATCGGCGACAGCGGCGCGTCCGAGATCGTGATGACCGCCCCGCCGACCTCGGACGAGGGCAGCAAGGACCTCTACCAGAAGGTCGGTCTGATGCAGGCGATCTCGTCCGCCACCGAGCACCCCGAGGCCGCCGCGACGTTCCTCGACTTCCTGATCAACAGCCCCGAGGTCGGCGAGATCTTCGGCGCCACGCTGGGCATCCCCGCGTCCTCCGAGCAGCTCGCCGGCGCGAACCTCGAAGGGCCGGACAAGCAGGTCGCCGACTACCTCGACTCCGTCGAGGACCGTCTCGGCGAGGCCCCGGCCGCTCCGGTCGCCGGCTACGGCGCCATCGAGGCGAACTTCCTCGACCTGGGCACGAGCCTCGGTCTCGGCGCGGTCACCGTCGACGAGGCCGTCCAGCAGTTCTTCGACGAGACCGACGTCACGCTCCAGAACTGACCGGTACGCACCGATCCGCCCCCCTACTGATCCCCTTCATCCAGGCCAGGAAAGGCATCACATGACGACGACGTCGACCCCGAGCGGCACCGCCGCCGACGGTCGCGTCACGCCGATCGCCGACCGGACGAGCACCCCTCGTCCGGTCGGCCCTCCGGCGCGGCGGCGACTCCAGCGGGACACCCTGGCCGGCTACGCGTTCCTCTCGCCGTGGCTGATCGGCTTCGTCGGGCTCACGCTCGGCCCGATGCTGATGTCCCTCTACTTCGCCTTCACCGACTACAACCTCTTCCGGGCACCGGAGTGGATCGGCACAGCGAACTTCGAGCGCCTCTTCGCCGACCCGAGGTTCCTCCAGTCGGTGCAGCTCACGCTCGCCTACGTGTTCGTCGGGACGCCGGTCAAGCTGGCCGCCGCCCTCGTCGTGGCGATGCTGCTCAACTACAGCGCGAAGGGCACCGGCTTCTTCCGCTCGGCCTTCTACGCGCCGTCGCTGATCGGCGCGAGCGTCAGCATCGCCATCGTCTGGCGGGCGATGTTCTCGACCGACGGACCGGTCGACTCCGGACTGCAGATCTTCGGCATCCAGATCGGCGGCTGGGTCGGGGTCCCCGCCCTGATCCTGCCGATGATGATCATCCTGGCCGTCTGGCAGTTCGGCGCCCCGATGGTGATCTTCCTGGCCGGCCTCAAGCAGGTCCCGGCCGAGCTCTACGAGGCCGCGATGGTCGACGGAGCGGGTCCGTGGCGGAAGTTCCGCAGCGTCACGCTGCCGATGCTCTCGCCGGTGATCTTCTTCAACCTGCTGCTCGAGATGATCAACGCCTTCCAGGTCTTCGCCTCGGCGTACATCATCGGCAACGGCACCGGCGGTCCGGCCGGCGCGACGAACTTCTACACCGTGTACCTCTACACGCGCGCGTTCACGAACAACCAGATGGGCTACGCCTCGGCGATGGCCTGGGTCCTCCTCCTCTTCGTCGGCGTCCTCGCCTTCGTCCTCTTCAAGACCCAGAAGAGCTGGGTGCACTACTCGGGAGACACACGATGACGACCTTCGACACCACTCTCCCCTCGGCCGACACGCAGGCGCTGACCGAGCCGGCACCCCGTCGGCGCCCGCGCCGCAAGCGCCCGAAGACCGCGACTCTGGTCTGGATCGCGGCGATGATCGTCCTCACCGCGATCGTGCTCTACCCGCTGGTCTGGATGGGCGCCGCCGCGTTCAAGCCGAACAGCGAGTTCGGCGGGCAGACCTCGCTCCTGCCGCAGAACCCGACGCTCGACAACTTCGTGAAGGTGCTCGCCGGCGTCGGCGGAGTCCCGCTCTGGCGCTTCTTCCTCAACTCGACGATCCTCGCGGTCGGCTCGGTCATCGGAGTGGTGATCTCGTCGTCGATGGCGGCCTACGCCTTCGCCCGGCTCGACTTCCGAGGCCGTCCGCTCTACTTCGCGCTGATGATCGGCACGCTGCTGCTGCCGATGCACGTCCTGCTCATCCCGCAGTACACGATCTTCCGCACCCTCGGGATGATGGACACCTACTGGCCGCTGCTGATCGGCAAGTTCCTCGCGACGGAAGCGTTCTTCGTCTTCCTGATGGTGCAGTTCATCCGCAACCTGCCCCGCGAGCTCGACGAGGCCGCGCGGATCGACGGCGCCGGCCACCTGCGCATCTTCGGCTCGATCACGATCCCGCTGATCCGCCCGGCGCTGATCACCTCGTCGATCTTCGCCTTCATCTGGAGCTGGAACGACTTCCTCGGTCCGCTGCTCTACCTGAACACGCCCGACCAGCAGCCGCTGCCGCTCGCGCTGCGCGTCTACAACGACCAGACCTCGGCGTCCGACTACGGAGCGACCATCGCCGTCTCGGTGCTCGCGCTGCTGCCGGTGCTGATCTTCTTCATCATCTTCCAGCGCTTCCTGGTCGACGGCGTCGCCACCCAGGGCCTCAAGGGATGAGCCGCGCGTCACGAGCGCAGCGCGAGGCGCGCGCCGCCGCCGCCGACGGCACGGCGCTGCGCTGGCCGGGGGCGGCGAACCGGTTCGCGCTGTTCGCCGAGGTCCTCTTCACGGGGCTCCTCGTCACGCTGCTCGCGCTGCCGCTCGTGACGCTGCCGCTCGCCCTCGCGGTCGGTGCCCGGCACCTGCGCCGCTTCGTCCTCGACGAGCCGTCGCCGCTGCGGACGGCACTGGCGGAGGCCCGCACCGGCGTCCTGCGCTCGCTGCCGGTCGGTCTCGCGCTGCTGGCGCTCTCCGCGGTGCTCGGCCTCGATCTGCTGGTCGCCTCGACCGGCGCGCTGCCCGGGGCGACCGCGGTCGCGGTGGTCTGCGCGGCGCTGCTCGCGGGTGCGCTGGTCGTCGTGCTGACGGCGTCCGCGCTCTGGTTCCCGGAGTCGCGCTGGCTCCCTCTGCTGCGCGAGGCGGCGGTCCTCGCGGTCCGCGACCTGCGCGGCTCCGGTGCGCTGCTGGTGGCGCTGGTGCTCGCCGGTGTGGTCACCTGGCAGCTGGTGCCGCTCGTCGTGCCGGCGCTCGGCTGCACGGTGTTCGCCGCGCTGGCCGTGCGGCTGTCGCGGACGGCGCCCGCGGCGCGCTGAGCGCGACCCCTCACGACGATCGTCTCCGCGATGATCACCACCACGACTCGATGACGACGACCACGGAAGGCGCACGGCACGGATGATCCACTACGGAGGCGACTACAACCCGGAGCAGTGGGACGAGAGCGTCTGGCCGGAGGACGCGCGGCGGATGCGCGAGGCCGGCGTCACGACGGTCAGCCTCGGCATCTTCGCCTGGGCGCGGATCCAGCCCGACGAGGAGACCTTCGACTTCGGCTGGCTCGACCGCGTGCTCGATCTGCTGCACGAGCACGGCATCTCGGTCGATCTGGCGACCGCGACCGCCTCGCCGCCGCCGTGGGCCACGGCCGCCTACCCCGGCATCCTGCCGCAGGACGAGAACGGCGCCACCTACTGGCCGGGCAGCCGCCAGGCCTACCGCCCCACCTCTCCGGACTACCGGCGCCTCGCGGCCCGGCTCGTCACCGCGATCGCCGAGCGCTACCACGACCACCCCGCGGTGGTGCTCTGGCACGTCAACAACGAGTACGCCTGCCACCTGCACCACGACTACTCCGACGACGCGGCCGCCGCGTTCCGGGTCTGGCTCGAGCGGAAGTACGGCGACATCGACGCGCTGAACCGGCGCTGGGGCACCTTCTTCTGGTCGCAGCGCTACGCGTCGTTCGCCGAGATCGTGCCGCCGCGGAAGGCTCCGTACAGCCACAACCCGGCCGGGCTGCTCGACTTCCGCCGCTTCACCTCGGACGCGCTGCTCGAGCTCTACACGATGGAGCGCGACATCCTCCGGGCCTCGGGTGCGACGCAGCCGATCACGACCAACTTCATGGGCGCCTTCCCGCCGCTCGACTACTGGAAGTGGGCGGCCGAGGTCGACGTCGTCAGCGACGACAACTACGTCGATCCCGCCGATCCGGAGTCGTTCCGCACCGCCGCGTTCACCCGCGATCTGATGCGCTCGCTCAAGCCGGGTGTGCCGTGGCTGCTGATGGAGCAGGCGACCGGCGCGGTCAGCTGGCGGCCCTCGAACGCCGTCAAGGCGCCCGGGCAGATGGCGGCGCTGTCGATGCAGGCGGTCGGGCGCGGGGCCGACGGCGTGCTCTTCTTCCAGTGGCGGCAGTCGCGCCGGGGCAGCGAGAAGTTCCACTCGGCGATGCTGCCGCAGGCGGGCGTCGGGACGCGCACCTGGCGCGAGGTCGTCGAGCTCGGCCGGGTGCTCGGCGAGGTGCCGGAGCTCTCGGCGGCCGGCGGCGGACCGACCGGCTCCGGCGCCCGGATCGCACTCGTGCTGGACTGGGAGAACTGGTGGGCGATCGGCAACCCCGACCACCCGGTGGTGCTCGACCTGCTCGAGCTCGTGCAGCGCTGGTACTCGGCGCTGCACCGGCAGAACCTCGCCGTCGACCTCGTGCTGCCGACCGCGGATCTGGCCGCCTACGACCTCGTCGTGCTCGCGCACTCCTACCTGCTCACCGATGCGGCGGCGCAGAACCTCACCGCGTTCGTCGAGCGGGGCGGGCGGCTGCTGGTCACCGCGTTCAGCGACGTGGTCGACGAGGACGACGCCTTCCGCGAGGGCGGCTTCCAGGTCGGGCTGCGCGAGGTGCTCGGCGTCACGGTCCTCGAGTTCGCCGGGATCGGGGCGGCCGGCGCGGAGGTCGCCGGTGCTCCCTTCGGCGTCCTGCGCGGCGAGCTGCTGGCGGAGGAGCTCGGGGTGCTCGTCGACCCGTCGGACGAGCGGCCGGTCGAGGTCCTCGGCCGCTACTCCTCCGGACCCGCGGTGGGCACCCCGGCACTGACCGCGCGGCGCATCGGCACGGGCACCGCCTACTACCTCGCGACTCTCCCGGACGACGCGGGCATGCTCGCGCTGACCGCCTGGCTCGCGCAGGAGTCCGGCATCGCCCCCGTGCTGCGCACCGGGAGCCCCTGGGTCGAGGCGGCCCGCCGCGGAGACGTCCTCACGGTGATCAACCACGGCCAGGACCCCGTCGACGTCGCCGTCTCCGGCACCGACCTCGTCACCGGCCACCCCGTCGACACCGTGCACCTCGAGCAGTACGCCTGGGCCCTCGTCCGCGCCTGAGGCCCCTCCCCTCCCGCGAGATGCCAGGTGTGCACGCTTCTACCGGCGTGTCGCGCTCACAAGTGGCATCTCGCGGGGAGCGGAGTGGGCGGCAGCGATGTCGGCGGCGACCGCGTGCAGGGACGAGCGGACGAGACGAGCGGCGGGGTCGAGCTCGCCCGACCAGGCGACGCGGAGGGTGCGACCCGTCCAGCGCGGGCCGTCGACCGGGACGGCGACCACTCCCCGCGGCAGTCCGGCGATGGCGAGCGCCGGGACGGTGGTGACCCCGAGCCCCGCGGCGACGTAGCCGAGGCGGCTGCTCCAGCCGTCGATCTCGGCGACCACCCGCGGCTGCGCGAGGGCCGGCCATGCGCCGAACTGCGGCTCGCCGCGCGCGCCCCGGCCGACCACCCAGTCGGCGTCCGCGAGATCGTCGGCGGAGAGTGCGCGGGCGTGCGCCCACGGGTGCCGCTCGCTCACGGCGACGTGCAGGGACGCCGCCGGCAGCGCCTCCGTGTCGATGCCGTCGAGGTCGTACCCGTCCGGCTCGGAGCCGACGGCGACGATCGCGACGTCCAGGCGCCCGGCGCGCAGCCGCCGCAGCTGCACGGGCGTCGAGGACTCGAGCAGGGAGACGTCGATCGCGGGATGCGCCCGGGTCACCCGGGCGATCGTCTCGGGCGCGAGGTGCATGGCGGCGGTCGGGAAGGCGCCGAGGCGCACGCGGCCGAGCAGCGGGCGGCCGAGGTCGGCGACCTCCCGGGCGGCGGCGTCGAGGTGGTCGAGGATCGCCGCGGCGTGCCGCGCGACGCCGACGGCGGCCGGGGTGGGGACGACGCCGCGCGGACCGCGCTGGAAGAGCGGCGCGCCGACCGCCTCCTCGAGCGCGGCGATCTGCTTCGAGACGGCCGACTGGGTGAAGCCGGTCTGCTCGGAGGCACCGGTGAAGGACCCGGTGCGCAGCACGGCGACCAGGGTGCGGAGCAGCTGCGGGTGCACGTCGAGGGTCATCGCCCCAGTATGCGCGCGCCATTCCTTGACGGAATGCTCGGCGTGCCGATCAGTCGCTACCGGAAGGATCGCGGCACGGGGAGAGTGGTGGCATGACGACTTCCCGAACCTGGTTCCTGACCGGCACGTCGAGCGGCTTCGGCCGGCTCTGGGCCGAGGCGGCGCTCGAGCGCGGCGACCGCGTCGCGGCCACGGCCCGCGACCCCCGCAGCCTCGACGACCTCGCCGAGCGCTTCCCCGACCGCCTGCTCCCGCTCGCGCTGGACGTGACCGACCGCGACGGCGTGCTCGCCGCGGTCGACCGCGCCCAGGAGCACTTCGGCTCGATCGACATCGTGGTGAACAACGCCGGCTACGGGCACTTCGGCATGGTCGAGGAGCTGACCGAGCGCGAGATCCGCGAGCAGATGGAGACGAACTTCTTCGGCGCACTCTGGGTGACCCAGGCCGTGCTGCCGGCGCTGCGCCGCTCCCGGGGCCGGCTGCTGCAGGTGACGAGCGAGGGCGGCGTGCGCGCCTTCCCCGGCATCGGCGCCTACCACGCCTCGAAGTGGGCGCTCGAAGGGCTGAGCGAGTCGCTGCGCCAGGAGGTGGCGGGCTTCGGCGTCCTGATCACCTGCGTCGAGCCCGGTCCCTACGCCACCGACTGGCTCGCACGCGGCTCGCGCCGGAGCGCCGAGCTGCCCGAGTACGCGGCAGTGCACGCGGACGGGCCGGACTTCTCAGTGGGCGACCCTTCGGCGACGAGTGCCGCGATCCTGCAGCTCGTCGACGCGGAGGACCCGCCGGCGCGGCTCATCCTGGGGACGGTCCTGCCCGCGATCGAGGAGCTCTACGCCGAGCGCCTGCGCACCTGGCGCGAGTGGGACGACGTCTCGGTGCGGGCGTTCGGCTCGGCGCAGTGACCGGCGGACGGGAGGCTCTGACCGGTCCTGTCCCGGGCTGGAGCGGCGTGGCGGTGCGCGAGGTCGTCGATCCGCACGACCACGAGGTGACCGCGCCGGCGACCGACGCGCTGCAGTTGATCCTGGTGACCGCCGGCTCCTACCTGATCGAGAGCGCCCGACCGCACGGCCGCTGGGCGCACGGGCACGCGGCGCCGGGACGCTCGGCCGCGACGGCGCCGGGGCGCGAGATCCGTGCGGCATGGCGCAGCACGAGCTCCGAGACGTTCCGCTCGCTGCACGTCACCGTCGCCGCGCCGCTGGTCGCCGGGGTGCTGGAGGGCGTCCCCGGAGCGTCCGCCGAAAGGCTCGACTTCCTCGCGGTCGGCGACGACTTCGTCCGCTCCGCGATGCTCGAGCTCGCCCGCGCCGCGCGGGCCGGAGCGCCGTCCCTGCTCGCCGACGCGGTGGGCACGGCGCTGGTCGCGCACCTGCTCTCCCTGCCGGAGCCCACGCCGGGCACCGCCGCGCTCTCCCGCGCGCAGCTCGCCCTGGTGACCGACCACCTCGCGGCCCGGCTCGCCGACCCGGTGACCCTCGACGAGCTCGCCGCGCTCGTGCACCTCAGCCCGTTCCACTTCCTCCGCCGCTTCTCCGCCTCGACCGGCTCGACGCCGATGCGGTACCTCACCGCCCTGCGGATGGAGCACGGCCGAGACCTGCTGCGCCGCTCCGACACCCCCGTGGCGGTGGTCGCCGCGGCCTGCGGGTACGCCACGCCCGCCGCCTTCGCCGCCGCCTACCGCCGCCACCACGGCGCCAGCCCCCGCGAGCACCGGCCGCCCCGCTGACGCGGCCGGCGCTCTGCCGGCGAGACGTCCCGCCGCCGTCGAGGCGTCCTGCTCCGAGTGGACGCCTCGACCGCACCGGGACGCCTCGCCGTTCGGACGGAGGGTGACTCGGAGTCAGGCGCCTCGCCGCCGCGCGCGACCGCGCAGCGCCAGGACGGCGGCGGCGCTGAGCATCGCGCAGCCCGCCGCGGCGACGGTCGCGGCGACGACGGTCTCCGTCCACGGGGTCGTGTCGAAGGACTGGTAGCCGGTGATCGCGGGCGCGACGACGAAGGTCGCGATCAGCAGTCCCGGGAGGGTGCTGCCGAGCAGGCAGGCGTACGCCAGCGCCGCCGACACCGACCTTCGGTAGGCCTTCGCGGCGAGGGCACCGAGGCCGACGACGGGCACCAGCCCGAGCATCATCTGCAGGAAGGGGAGCTGCAGCGGAGTGGGGGCGCCGATCAGCCC
Organism: Rathayibacter sp. VKM Ac-2804; assembly: GCF_009866655.1. NCBI lineage: Bacteria > Bacillati > Actinomycetota > Actinomycetes > Micrococcales > Microbacteriaceae > Rathayibacter > Rathayibacter sp. VKM Ac-2804. The sequence goes on along the minus strand of NZ_CP047420.1, from coordinate 2,299,529 downwards.
CGACAGCACTCCGTGCAGCCCGTTCAGCCCGAGGACGCCGGCGACCACGAGCGCCGTCAGGCGGAGGAGCGCGCCCCCGCCGATCGCCCGCGCCGACACCGGCAGGGCTATCGCGATCAGCAGTAGACCCGCGCCGTGCATCTGCGCCGCCGTGCCGAGGGGCTCCCACGGATCCGCGGGGATCGTGTAGTCGAAGAGATGGTCCTCGACCGACCGGTCCGTCCGCCTCCAGCCCTCGCTCGCGGCGACCCAGCGCTGCAGCGAGGCCTGCAGCTGCAGCAGCGCCGCCCCGAGCAGGAGCGCGGCGGCGAGCAGCGCCCCGCGCGGCGATCCCTGTCCGCTCCGCACGTCCTGCGCGGGGGTCCTCACCGTCTCTCGCTCCGCCATGGACGGCACGCTAGCGCTGCCCGGCCAACGGCGGGAGAACGAGCGGTGCACGGCCGGGGAGGCGCCGGCCTCGTCCCCGCCCTGCACCGGCGCGGATCCCGCGCACCGAGGAGCGGTGACCGCCGAGCTCGGGCTCGCAGAACCTGCTCCGGCTCGTCGGAGCACGCAGGTTCCGCGAGCCGTGGCGGTTCCGACGAGCCGGACGTCCGCGGGCCGGTCAGCGCCCGTCGGCCGCGGCCAGCAGCTCGCGGACGGTGCGCGGCTCCCGCCCCAGCAGAGTCGCGAGCGTCGGGTCCGTCCCCGCGAAGAAGCCGGCCGCCGCCGCCTGATGCATCCCGAGCAGGAAGCGGGCCTGCGGCTCCGGCTGCCCGGCGGCGACGCGGCGCGCGAGCCACTCGTCGTCGCCGAGGATCCGGAACTCGATCGGGCGCCCCGCGACGTCCGCGGCGAGCTGCGCGACCTCCGCGAAGGTCGGCGCCGCGAGGGCGGTGAGGGTGACCGGTCCGTCGTGCGCCTCGTCCGCGAGCAGGAGGAGAGCGGCTGCCTCCGCGGCGTCCTCCCGCGCCGTCCACGAGACGGGGCCGTCGGACGGCACCTCGATGACGCCGGTCGAGCGCCAGTCGCCGAGGAAGAACGCGAGGCTGTGGGCGTAGAAGCCGTTCCGCAGCGAGGTCCAGGCGAGCCCCGACTCCGCCAGCAGCTGCTCGGTCGCGGCGTGATCGCGGCCCGGGCCGAACGGGGTGCCCGGCGCGGCGCCTTGGTGGCTCGTGTAGAGGATCCGCCCGACTCCGGCCTGGACGGCGGCCTCGACGGCGGCGCGGTGCAGGGCCGGCGCATCGGCCCCCGGGTCGTTCGAGGAGACGAGCAGCAGCTGGTCGGCGCCCGCGAACGCGCCGGGCAGGGACGCGGGATCGGCGTAATCGCCGCGCCGCACCACGACGCCCCGTTCCGCGAAACGGGTGGCCTTCGCGGTGTCCCGCGCGACGACGACGATCTCGGCGGCGGGCAGGGAGTCGAGGAGGTGGTCGACGGTGGCGCCGTTCAGGGCTCCGGTGGCGCCGGTGACGATGATCATGGAGGGCCTTTCGAGAGGGGTTCACCGGGGTATCGGTGATACTGCTCGAACGATAACCCTGGAATACCAGCGATAGCAAGAGTGCGATATCGTCGATCCATGACCGCGCCCCCCACGGACACCCGAGCCCGCATCGTCGACGCGGCGGCCCGCCTCCTGCGCGAGGACGGCCCGTCCGCCGTCACCACCCGCGGCGTCGCCGAGGCGGCCGGACTGCAGGCCCCCGCGATCTACCGCCTCTTCGGCGACAAGGACGGCCTGCTCGAGGCGGTCGCCGAGCACGTGCTGAGCAGCTGGGTCGCCGAGAAGGCGGTTGTCGTCGAGGAGGCCGCAGCCGGCGACGTCGACCCGATCGAGGATCTCCGCGCCGGCTGGGCAGCGCAGATCGAGTTCGGAGTCGCGAACCCCTCGCTGTTCCGGCTGCTCAGCGACCCGGCCCGCGCGGCGGTCTCGCCGGCGGCGCGGTCGGGCAAGAAGGTCCTCGCCTCCCGCGTCCGCCGCGTCGCCGCCGCCGGTCGGCTCCGTGTGCCCGAGGAGCGCGCCGTCGGGCTGATCCAGGCCGCGGGGACCGGCGTCGTGACGACCCTGCTCTCCTCCCCCGCTGCCGAGCGGGACGCCGGTCTCGCCGACGCCGCGTTCGAGGGGGTGCTCGCCCGGATCCTCACCGGCCACCCGGAGGCCGCGGAGGACGCGCCGCTTGCCGCCGTGGTCGCCGTCCGCGCCCTCGCGCCGCAGCTCGCCGACCTGCGCCCCGCGGAGCGGGAACTGCTGCGCGACTGGCTCGACCGCGTGCTCGCCGGCGGCGTGCGGCGGCAGCCGGCGGAGGACTGACAGGATCTCGGCGTGCCCTCCTTCCCGGCCCGATTCGGCCGTCTGCTGCCGGCGGCCGTGCTGCTCGCCCTGTCCACGGCCGGCTGCAGCAGTGCCGTCCCGATGGAGGCCGCCCCGACCGCGTCCGCCGTCGGTTGCGCGGAGATCGTGTCGCGGCTCCCCTCCGACGTCGTCGGGCTCGCCGAGCGGGAGACCGACGCCCAGGGCACGGGGGCGTGGGGCGAGCCCGCCCAGGTCCTCCTGCGCTGCGGAGTCCCGGACCCGGGCCCCTCCGCCCAGTGCATCACCGAGCGCGACGTCGACTGGACGATCGACGACAGCGACGCGGCCGTCGTCGTCGCGACGAGCGACGGCCGGGACCCCGTGGTCGAGGTCGTGCTCGATGCAGGCCTGACCGGCGGCCGCGAGATCCTCGCGGCCCTCGCCCCGGCGGTCTCCTCGGTGCCGGCGACCCGGAGGTGCTCGTGAGCAGCGCCCGGCCCGGAGGCACGGGAGGCGGCCCGCCCGGAGCCCGTGGGCGCGAGCACGCCGTCCGAGCCGTCCTGGGCGCGATGGAGGCGCTCGTGCCGCTCGCCGTCGGGGCGCCGGTCGAGAGCGCGAACGGGACGGCGCCGACGCCGCTTCCCTGGTCCTGCTCTCGGCGGTCCTGAGTCTCCGGTGCGGCTGCCCGGGTGGAGGCGCCGCCGGCGAGTCCCTCGCTACCGATCGTCGCCCGCGGCGAGCGCCGTCTGCACGGTGCGGATGAACGCGCCGAGGGCTCCGGAGGCCAGCAGTCCGGGCCCGAGCGGGCCGGAGGGGTCCTCGCCGAGCCGCGGCAGTCGCGCCAGGGCCGTCCGCACCGGGGCGCTCATTCCCGCCAGCTGCCGGTCGATCTCGGCCGCGCCGCCGCGGCCCGGGTCGGCCAGCTCGGCCGCCTTCGCTGCGAACGCCGCGGCGCCGAGGGCGTGCGCGCCGAGGTGCGCGACTCCGGAGGCCTGTCCCGCCGACCAGGCCGCCGCCTTCGCCGCGGGCGACGCCGCCGACTGCGACGCCCGGCCCGCCTCGAACCGGCGCCGGATCTCCCCGGCCGCGCTCAGCTCGCCGCGGGCGAAGGCGCGTGCCCGCGCGATGCCGTCCCGTGCCCGGTCGTCGTCGGGGGCCTCCGCCTCGAACAGCGGGAGGACCTGCTCGGCGCAGTCGGCGGCCCAGGCGGCGACGAGCCGGCGGTCCTCCTCGGTCAGGGTCTGCGGAGAGGGCATGCCAGCACTCTGGCAGACGCCCGGCGGTCGCTCCGGGCGCGGATGCTCCTCCGCCTCTTGTCGTGCCGTGCGCTTCTGGGCAGTGTTGCCCGCATGAGCCTCTACCTCTCCTGCCCCGTCGCGAGCGTCGAGCGCGCCACCGCCTTCTACACAGCCCTCGGCTGGAGCCGGAACGAGGCGATGTCGAACGAGAACGTCGCCTGCTTCGCGATCGCGCCCGACCAGTACCTGATGCTCAGCAGCCGCGAGATGTACGCGAGCGTCGGCGGCACGGAGGAGCTGATCGGCGGCCCGGACACCCCGTCCACGATGACCGTCTCGTTCGACCTCGGCAGCCGCGAGGCCGTCGACGAGCTGACCGAGCGCGCCGGCGCCGCGGGCGGCCGCATCGGCGACACCGACGAGTACCCGTTCATGTACCAGCGCCAGTTCGACGACCCCGACGGCTACCACTACTCCCCGTTCTGGATGAATCCGGACGCCTGACGCCCGCACATCGGCGGCGGGCATAGTGGAGGCATGAGTGCTGCAGCCGACGCCCTCCTCAGCGGACCCCGGGGCAGGCGGCTCTGCCTCGAGTACGCGACGGCGGCGGATCCCGCGCTGCACACTGCGGCGTTCCTGCTCGCGCACGCCGGGGGCGGCCGCGGGGAGTCGGTCCTGCTGTACGCCTCCGAGGACGGCACGGACGCTCGCGATCTGCCGGTCCCCACTCTCGAGAGCCTCGCCGCGATGGTCGAGGCACTCCCGCCGACCCCCGCGGAGGACGACGCGGTCCGCGCCGCGCTCCGCAGGAGCGTCGACACCGCGTACTCCTGGCAGGAGCCCGACGCCGAGGACGTCCTCGCCGCGCTGCCGGAGATCCGGTCGGCACTGATCCCGGTCGCGGAGCACGTGCTGCTCTCCCCCGCCGCGGCCACGTGGACGAGCCCCGCCACCACGACTCAGTGGGCCGTCGACTGGCGCCCCGACACCGCCCGCCCGCTCCCCACCGGCGCCGCCGCGCTCCTCGACGAGTGGTCCGCGGCCCGCCGCGCCGACGAGGAGCAGTCCGCCCGGGAGCGCCCGAGCGATCCGCGCGCGAGCGTCTCGGGCTCGTGGTGGTCGCTCCCCCTCCGTCTGCTGCGCACCCGGTCCCGGATCGAGGACCTGCTCGAGCTCGTCGAGGACTCCGGCGGCCTCGACGCCGCGACCGTGACCCCGGTCACCGGCGCGGGCCGCACGCTGGAGATCGGCAGCGCCGAGGACTGGGCCCAGCTCTGCCGTGCCTACCCCGCCGAGGTGACCGCCTCCCGCCGGCACGACTGGCACCGGGTCACCGGCGGAGAGGGCCGCTGGCTCCTCCCGGACTGGCAGCGCGCCGCCGCCGACTGGGACGCCGTGCACCTCACGACGCTCGGCTACCTCTCGAGCGCGACGCGGCTGATCCCCGTCGACGACGAGTACGCCTCCGTGATCGCCGGCTGGGCCCCCGACAGCACCCTGTGGCTGACCGACGGCGCGCGCGAGTCGGACGCCCCGCGGCAGCAGTGGCGGCGGACGGACCGGGACCGCTGGGAGCGGACCGGCTGACTCCGGAGCCTCAGCCGAGCTGCGTCAGCGCCTCCCGGAGGCGGTCGAGGGCGGCCGTGGCCAGGGTCGCGAGCTCGCCGTCCCGGCCCTCGGACCACTCGGCGAACGACTCCTTGAAGGCGAGCACCCCGAGCTCCGCGGCCGCGTCCGCGACGGCCGGGGCGACGCCGCGCTCGCGGAGGGCGTCGGCCATCGCCGTGGCCATGCCGACCTTCTTCAGCAGGGCCCGCTGCTGCAGCTCGGCGCTGGTGGCGATGACCGCCTCCAGGCGCGGGCCGAGCTCGCGGTTGAACGGGGTCATCGCGGAGGAGGCCGCGACCAGCCCCGCCGCGATCGCCTGCATCGGCGTCGACTCCGGCGGCGCTTCGCGGACGCCCTGGGCGAGGAGCGCCGAGAGCGTCTCCTGACCGGCGGCGAGCACGTCGCGCTTGTCCGGGAAGTGCCGGAAGAAGGTGCTCCGCGTCAGCCCGGCGCGGTCGGCGATCTGCGCCACCGTGGTCTCGTCGTAGCCCTGCTCGGTGAAGAGGTGCAGGGCAGCGGAGACGAACCGCTCGCGGGCGTCGGGTTCCCAGCGTGGCATGGGGAGATCCTACCGTGACGCGACAGGAGTCGCATCGCGGGTCTATGGTGATGGGATATCGGTCCCATCACTCAGAAGGAGTCCTCCCATGCGCATCTTCCTCACCGGAGCATCGGGCGCCATCGGCCTCGCCGTCACCGAGGACCTCGTCGCCCACGGGCACGAGGTACTCGGCCTCGCTCGCTCGGACGCCGCCGCCGACCGGGTCTCCGCGGCGGGCGGCGATCCCGTCCGCGGCGAGCTCGGCGACCTCGACCTGCTGGCGGACCGCGCCCGTGCCACCGACGGCGCGATCCACCTGGCCTTCAGCAACGACTTCTCCGACCTCGAGCGGAGCATCGCCGAGGAGGGCGCGGCGATGGACGCGATCGGCGCCGCGCTCGTGGGCTCCGGCAAGCCGTTCTCGCTCGTCTCGGGCACCACCTTCTCCGCGGGCGCGGTCGCGACGGAGCAGGATCCGCTGACGACGACCGGCCCGGTCGGCGGCCGCGGCGTCAACGCCGCCCGCCTCCTCGACCTCGCGAGACGGGGCGTGCGCACGAGTGCCGTCCGCCTCCCCCGCTCGGTGCACGAGCGCGACGTCGCCTACGGCTTCGCCGGTCTCCTGATCCAGGCCGCGCAGAGCTCCGGAGTCTCCGCCTACGTCGGCGACGGCGGCCAGCGCTGGCCGGCGGTCCACCGCCGTGACGCCGCGAGCCTCTTCCGCCTGATGATCGAGCGGGGCGAGGCGGGCACCGCGGTCAACGCGGTCGCCGACGAGGGCGACACCATGCTCGCGATCGCCACGGTCATCGGCGAGCGCCTCGGTCTCCCGGTCGAGCAGGTGCCGACGGAGACGTTCGGCCCCCTCGGCGAGATCTTCGCGATGGATCAGCCCGCGTCCAGCGCCTGGACCCGCCGCACCTACGGCTGGCAGGCGACGCACCCGAGCCTCCTCGACGACCTCGCGACCGGCGACTACCCGTCGCGGAGCTGACCCGCGCCGTCCCGGACTCCGCGACAGCAGCGCGTCGCGGTCTGCGGCCGAGACTCCAGGCCCTACCGTGGGTGGTCGGTTCCGGGGAGGGCGTCGTGCGCAGCGCAGTGGTGGAGAACGGGGTCCGCGGGCGGACGCCGATGCGGGATCCGGACACGGCGTCGCGGACGGTGATGACGCGTCGCGCCTGGTGGCTGCTCGGGCTCGGGCTGCTGATCCCCGGATCCGCGCAGACCCTCGCGGGCTCGCGGCGGCTCGGCCGCGTCGGTCTCGCCGCGACGATGCTGCTCTGGGCGGTCGTGGTCGTGCTGCTGCTGGCGCTCCTCGTCGCCCCCTCGCTCGTCTTCTCGATCGCCGCCCTCGACGGGACGCTCGCCGTCGTGCAGGGCGTCCTGTTCGCCTGCGCCGCGCTCTGGCTCGTGCTCGCGCTCGACACGCTGCGGCTGACCAGGCTGGTGAAGGTCGGGCCGCGCGCCCGCGTCGCACTCGGGGCGGCGACGGTCCTCGCGCTGCTCGTCTCGGTCGGAGCGGCGGGTTACGGCGGCCACCTGGTCGGGGTCTCCCGCGGCCTGCTGTCGACGGTGTTCGGCGACGGGCGGGCGGCCGACCCGGTCGACGGCCGCTACAACGTCCTGCTGCTGGGCGGGGACGCGGGCGAGGACCGCGCGGGGCTGCGCCCGGACAGCATCTCCGTCGCCTCGATCGACACGTCGACAGGAGCGGCGACGGTCATCGGGCTGCCGCGGAACCTCCGGTGGACGCCCTTCCCCGAGGACTCGCCGATGCACGAGCTCTACCCCGACGGCTATCCGTGGAAGGACTGCGCGGTCGATCCCTGCATGCTCAACTCGATCAACACCGAGGTCGATCTGAAGAGCCCCGAGCTGTACCCGGACGCGGTCGCGCAGGGCAGCTCCCCCGGCATCGAGGCGACGCGCGACGCCGTCGAGGGCGCCCTCGGGCTCCGGATCCAGTACTACGCCCTCGTCGACATGCAGGGCTTCGCGAGCCTCATCGACGCGCTCGGCGGCATCGACGTCGACTACACCGGCGACGGCGACCTGCCCTTCGGCGGCGTCCTCGACGAGGACACCGGCGAGCTCGTCGGCGTGAACGCCTGGCTCACCCCCGGCGAGCACCACCTCGACGGCAGCAACGCCCTCGCCTACGCCCGCTCCCGCTACGGCTCGGCCGGCGGCGACTACGACCGGATGGTCCGCCAGCGCGAGGTGCAGGGCGCGATCCTCGCCCGCCTCTCTCCCGTGAACGTGCTGCTGAAGTTCCAGGACATCGCCGACGCTGGCGCGCGGGTCGTCCGCACGGACATCCCGCAGGGTGCGCTGGGCGGATTCCTGGAGCTCGCGCTCCGGACCCGCTCGCAGCCGGTCGGCTCGGTCGAGCTGACGCCTCCCGCGGTCGATCCGGAGGACCCGGACTACGACGCGATCCACGCGTCCGTCGCCGAGGCGCTCGCCGCGGCCGCAAGCCGCTGAGTCAGTCCGTCTGAACCCGCACGGTGTCGCCGTCGAGGGTGAACCGGAGGCCGGTGCCCTCGCCGAACTCGGCGACGAGCTCCTCCGGCATGCCGTTCCGCACGGTCGTCTGGGCGACGGCGGGGAAGGACCCGGCGCTGCAGCCGTTGACGACGAGGCCTCCGTCGTCCGACTCGGTCGGAACGGCGACGAGGCACTGATCGGGGCTCGTCGGCGGTCCGCCGCCCGAGCTGCGGAGCAGGATCAGCCCGTGGAAGTCCTCGGTGGCGACGACGTCCGCGAAGCCGCTCCCGGTCCAGCGGTCCGACGCGGACAGCGGCAGGACGGCCACGACGGGATCGGCGGAGCCGGTGACCCACACCGTGGCTGCGGACGCGACGACCGCCGTCGTCACGACGGACAGAGCCCAGAGGACGGTGACCCGCCTGCGAATCCGGCCGGCGACCGCGGGTGGCGGCGGTTCGGGGGACGGCGGTACAGGGGCCGAGGTCTCGGGCGCCTCTGCCGGCTCGCGGTGCGGCTCGTGAGGATCCGGGTGCGCCGGCCCCGGGACCGGACGCCCCTCCAGCAGCCGCAGCCGCGCCTGCTCGGGAGCCTCGAGCTCCGGGCCGGCCCCTCGCCCGTAGGCCCGCCTCCGCAGCTCCGCGAGCTCTCGCCGCTCCGACTCGTCCATCTGCTGCATCCTGTCAGCGCGCCCGTCCGGACGGAACACCCCGCCGCCGCAGCTCCGCGCCGGTCGCTGCGCCGGCAGGTCGCGCTGGCGTGAGACGGAGGAGCGCCCTCGGCTGCCTGAGCGCGTCCTCACTCGGATATCGTGGATCAGCGATGACAGTCGAGTGAGGGGACGCCATGACGCGGATGACGGCACTTCTCCGGAGGCTGTTCCGCCGTGAGCCGCTCGTGCTCCCCGAGGATCCGTTCGGTGAGCCCGGCGGTCCTGTCGCCCGGACGCAGACCCCGGACTCCGTCGCCCTCATGCAGCTCCCTGTGAACACGATGCGGACCGGCTGACCGGCCGGCATCGGTCCCGTGGTCGTCTCGTTCGAGGTCGTCACCCGCTCGTCGCTGCCCGTCGCCGAGCTGTTCGATCGCGCGCGGAGCATCGACCTGCACACCGAGTCGCAGGCGGCGTCGGGGGAGCGCGCCGTCGGCGGGGTGGTCAGCGGCACCATCGGCCTCGGCGAGGAGGTGACCTGGCGGGCCCGCCACTTCGGCGTCCCCCTCCGGCTGACCAGCCGGATCACCGCCTTCGACGCGCCGCACTCCTTCACGGACGAGCAGACCCGCGGTCCGTTCCGCAGCTTCCGGCACGAGCACCGATTCGAGGCGGACGGCGGCGGCGGCTCAGTGATGACCGACAGGGTCTCCTTCCGGGCCCCGTTCGGCGTCCTCGGCCGGATCGCGGAGCGACTCGTCCTCGCGCGCTACCTGCGCCGGCTGATCGAGGAGCGCGGCGCGTTCCTCGCGGGCGCAGAACGTCAGGAGTGACCGGCTCACGACGCGATACTCCAGCCGGTGAAGTATTGTTCCCGTCATGCCCGACGAGATGCGAGAGACGACCTTCTGGCTCCTGACCGCGCTCGCGCTCGGGCGCCGACACGGGTACGCGCTGCTGCAGGAGATCGAGGAGCAGTCGGAGGGCCGCGTCCGCCTGCGGGTCACAACCCTGTACGCGGCGCTCGAGCGTCTGGAGTCGGAGCGCCTCATCTCCCCCGACGGCGACGAGCGGATCAACGGCCGCGTGCGGCGCTACTTCCGGCTGACCGACACCGGCCGATCCGCCCTGGGCGCGGAGGTCGCCCGGATGGAGGCGAGCGCCGCCCGAGCGCGGCTCAACCTCGGGCTCTCGCCGGCCGCCGCGCTCTGACCCGACCACCCTTCGAAGGAGAACGGCATGACGACGAACGAGGACGCGAGGCGCACAGACCGGTTCCGCCGAGCGCTGCGCTGGTACCCGGCCGCCTGGCGGAGCGAGCACGGCGAGGTGCTGCTCGGGATCCTGCTGGACGAGGCCGACGACCGGGGGCGCCGCTCCCCCGGCATCGGGCAGCGGATCACCCTCGCGGTCGGGGGTCTGCGCCATCGCCTCCGAGCGACGGCCGGGCGGTCACCGTCGACGGTCATCCCCCTCGCCCTCGCCACGGCGTTCTTCGTCTTCTCCACCGTCGTGAACCGGTCCCCCGGCATCAGCTATCCGGGTGCGATCGGGCCGTTCACCAATCCCTCCTTCGTCGCCGGAGCGCTCTTCGCGATCGCCCTCTGCCTGGCCCTCGCCGGCCGGACCGGCGCCGCGCGGATCACCGCGCTGCTCGCCGCCACCACCGAGCTGAGCATCGCGCTCGTCGCGGCGTCGGCCGGCTGGCTCGGTCCCGGCCTCTCGACGGCCGGGCCGGTGGCCGCGCTCGGCGTCCTCGCGGTCGTGCCGTGGCGCGGCCGAGTGTCGGCGGCGATGTCGGTCGTCCTGCTGGTCGGGCTGTCGGCGCTGCTGATCCTCATCGACGCCCTCGGCGCGACGGTTCTCACGGACGTCCCGGCCGCCAGGGCCGTCCTGCCGCTGCCCGTCATCGCCGCCGTGCTGGTCGCGCTCGCTCTGGCCGCACGCCGAGCGACGCGCCTCGAGCGGAGGCTCCCCGGCGGGCCCACCGCCTGACGGGCGCGCGAGGTGTTCCTGGACGTCGAGGCGGCCCGTCGCGCCATGACGTCTCGAAGGTTCGGGGACGCCTCGTCGTGGGCGACGCCCGCACGACCGGCGCGGTGCGCGAGACGGAGGACGAGCCGGTCGCACTCGCTCCTGCGGCCCCGCGCCGACTGTCCGGCTCCGCCACAGGAGGCGGTTCGGCGGTCTCTCCTCGGAACGTGGCTGGGGCCGTGCGGGTGTCGGTGGTCTGCGTTCGAATACGCGTCGGCCGTTCATGCTGATCGAGTAGCCCGCGCAGCGGCCGTTCATGCTGATCGAGTAGCCCGCGCAGCGGGCGTATCGAGATCCACCCCGCCCTGAGCCGGATCCCGGCCCGCGCTGCGCGCTGCAGGGCGGACCTGTGAGCGGCTGCGGCGACCGGATCTCGAAGCAGAACGGCAGGAGCGTGTCCCTCCACGCGGGCCGACCGCGACGACCAGCAGGGGTGCCCCGGCAGGGTGTTCCCTCCGTCCGCAGCGCGCTCGTAGCCTGAGCCCACCCGACGAGAGGACGACGACGTGAACCCGGACCTGGACGCGAACCCGGACCTGGACGACCTGCTCGCCGCGCTCGACGCGCAGCAGACCATCGAGGGCGGCTCCCCGCTGCACGCGGCGATGCACGCCGCCAGCCAGGAGGCGTTGCGCATCACCGCCGAGCTCAACAGCGGCTACCACCGGCCCGAGCGCGTGCGCGAGCTGCTCGCGGAGCTGACCGGCCGGCCGATCGACGAGTCGGTGACGCTCTTCCCGCCGCTCCGCGCCGACTTCGGCCGTAACATCCGGCTGGGTGCGCGCGTCTTCCTCAATTCGGGCTGCGCCTTCCAGGACCAGGGCGGCGTCACGATCGGCGACGACTGCCTCATCGGGCACGACGTCGTCTTCGCGACGCTGAACCACGACCTCGGTCCCGGCCGCCGGGGCGACCTGCACCCTGCGCGGATCGTCGTCGGCGCCAACGTCTGGATCGGCGCCAAGGCGACCCTGCTCCCCGGCGTCACGGTCGGCGACGACGCGGTGATCGCCGCCGCGGCGGTCGTCACGAAGGACGTCCCGGCGGGTGCCGTCGTCGTCGGTGCCCCCGCCCGCGTGGTGCGGAACGTGCGCGAGCACCCCGCTGCCGGAACAGGCGGCTGACGCGGCGGCTCAGGCGGGCCTGCTCACCGGGCGCGAGTGCGGGTCGTGCGCGGTCCTGCGGTGACGGCGTCCGCATCCGACACGATCTCCTCCGCGACCGCGTCGACGGACCTGTCGTCGGCGAGGGCGTGCGCGCGCAGCAGCAGGAGCGCGTCCCGGGGCGAGGTGCGGTAGCGCGTGGCGAGGATGTCCGACGCGCGGCGCAGGCTCTCCGGCGCTCGCGCCTCCCCGAGGTCGTCGCGCCCGCTCGCGGGCACCACGGCGCTCAGGACCCCGAGCGACGTCCGCGCCGTCCTGGCGGCGAGCTCCTCGACCAGCCCCTCGCCGAGCGGGCCGGCCGTGCGGGAGTAGAGGTCGACGGCGCCCACGGGCAGCCCGGCGACGACGAGGGGGAAGGCGAACACGGCGCGGATGTCGATGGCGCCGACGGCCTCGCTGAAGACGGGCCAGCGGTCCTCGGAGCCGGCGTCGACCATCGCGACCGGGGCGGCGGCGGCGATCGCGTCCCAGCACGGCCCCTGCCGGAGCTCGAGCTGGATCTCGTCCAGGCGCAGCGCGAGGGGATCGCTGGCGGCGACGGTCGCGGCGCCGAAAGGACTGCCGATGGTCGAGATCGCCACCCCGTCGATCGGGCCGCACCGCAGGTACGGCTCGCAGAGCGCCGCGCCGTCCACGGCCGGTGGGCGGAGGCGCCGCAGCTGCTGCCCGACGTGCCGGGCGAGGCCGGGATGGATCCCGCCGGACGGGGAGAGCACGGCGAGCAGTTCGTCGATGACGGCGTCCGCGGGATCGCTCACGGTCGCACCCTTCCTGCCGAGGACCCGGGACGGACCCCTCACGCAGGGTCCGGGCGCGAGGAACGATCGGGAGAAACGTTAGAAGTGGCCGCGAATCGTGTCGAGGACATTGACAGGATCGTGTTTTCGACTGTGCCCCGTGCGCCGGATCCGTGCGCCGTCGATCACTCGGACGGAACGGCGCAGGTCTCCTCGGCGGCGGTCTGCCCGGCGGCGTCGAGGGGGTCAGCAGCCGGGGCAGGCGCAGCCGGGGCAGGCCCAGCGGTGACAGGCGCAGCGGTGCCCGGATCGGCCGGCGCCTCGGCGGGCGGAGCGGGCTGCTCCTCCGCGGGAGTCGACGCGAGCGTCACCGGCTCGTCGTTCAGCACGCGGGCCATCAGCTCGCCGCCGAGGACCGCGTTGGGGACGACCTTGCCGGGCCGGTCCGGGTCGTCGAGTGCCGGGTACTGCACGAACACCATCTGCGCGAGATCGACGTCCTCGAGGGCCAGCGCGAGCGAGATCATCGTCGACGGGTTCGTCAGCGTGGTCGAGAGGTGGACGTTCGAGGACACGGCCTGCGCGAGTCCGTAGAGCTCCGGGACGTTCGAGAGCGTGTCGGCCGAGCGGACCGTGCGCATCAGCGAGGCCAGATACTGCTGCTGCGAGGAGATCCGGCTGAGATCGCTCTCGTCGCCGACGCCGTGCCGGGTCCGCAGGAAGGCGAGCGCGGTCGCACCCGAGACGGTGCTCGTGCCCGCGGGCAGGTCGAGCCCGGAGTCGGTGTCGCGGATCGGCCCGGTGAGGCAGATCGGCACTCCCCCGACGGCGTTGCTCATCTCGATCACGCCGTTGAAGGAGACCCAGCCGGCGTAGGGCACGGTCAGGCCGGTGAACTGCTGCACCGTGTCGTTGACGCAGGAGAGCCCGCCGTGCTCGAAGGCGGAGTTGAGCGGCACGTCGGCGGTCGCCTCCGTGACCTCGCCCGTCTCCGGATCGGTGCAGGCCGGGCGGTCGAGCACGAGGTCGCGCGGGAAGCTGATCACCGTCGCGCTGCGGTGGTCGGCGGAGACGTGCAGCAGGATCGTGACGTCGTTGAGCGTGGCGTCGCGGACCCCGAAGGCGTCGCCCTGCACCGCGTCGTTGTCGGTGCCGACGATGAGGACATCGAACCCGCCCTCGATCGCGCCGAGCTGCACCGCCTGCGGCTCCGAGGAGGGGGCGACGCCGAGCTCGACCGCGTTGCCCGCGACGTTGCTCGTGATGCTGGCCGTGGCGATAGCGACCAGGCAGGTTCCGCTCACCGCGAGGACCGCGACGGTCGCCGCCACGCCGAGCAGCAGACTCCGGAGGCCGGAGCGCGGCCTCAGCCGTCCGTGCCGCGCACCGCCCGTCGTCGTCATCCGTCCCTGCCACCCCCGCAGCTCGTGCAGCCGTCCGCGCGGCGGAAGAGCCGCGGTCGCCCGGTCAGTGTACGGATCCGCCTGACACGGGTGGCTGACGGCGGCGGGTGACGCGCGCCGCGCCCGGTACGCTCGTCAGCGGATCCTGAGGGAGGCGACCGGTGCTGGAGACGATCCTGGAGGCTCTCTCCCTCATCACGCTCCCGCTGGGGCTGCTCTTCCTGTTCGCGGCGTTCGTAGGGCTGCTGATCGACGGGCGGTGGTCGACGACGACCGCCTACCTCGAGGACGGGCCGCCTCGCGCGCTGCACTGGGTCACCCGCGCCGGCGAGGTCCGGTCGAGGCCGCTCACCGCCGACGATCCGCTGACGCCGGTCGGCTCGGACCAGCGCGAGGTCTACTACCGCGAGGAGGACCCGGAGCGGATCCGGCTGCACCGCCGCGCCGATCCGGTGCGAGCGCTGCGGCTGACCGGTCTGATCCTGGTCGGCACCGGCGTCGTCTGCGGGATCGTCTCGACGGCACTGGCGATCCTCGGGAGCTGAAGCAGCGCCGCGTCCCGGGGCTCAGGCGGGCGCTCAGGCCTCCGGGCGCCGCTCGTCGTCGATGGCGCGACGGTGCGCCTCGTCCTCGCGGTCGAGGGCGGCAGCGCTCGACGGGGTGATGACGCCGGCCCGCCGCAGCGCGCTCGTCACAGCGGCGCGCACGACGAAGAAGACCGCGACGAGGACGAGCGCGAACCAGAACAGGTTGATCAGGAGTCCGGTGAGCAGGGTGCCGATGCTGGGTTCCATGCTCTCCACGGTAGCCGGGCGACTCGCCGGCGGCTCAGCGCCAGTGCGCGAGCGTCGCCTCCATCAGCAGCCGCGCGCGGGAGAGCTGCCCGCGGACGACCGTCGCGCTGACGCCGAGCTCCGCGGCGATGTCGTCGTAGCTGCGCTGCTGCAGCTGGCGGAGCTCCCAGCAGCGGCGCTGGAGCTCGGGCATCCGGCCGAGCACGTCCCGGGCCTCGGCGACGAGGGCGGCGCGCTCGGAGACCGCGGTCGGGCAGTGGTCGAGCGACTCGGGCAGGTCCTGCTCCAGCTCGGCGTGGTTCTGGTGATCGGTCGAGCGGAGCCGGTCGTAGCAGCGGCGGCGCACGGTGGTGAGCAGCCAGCCGACGATGGTCTCGCCGTCGATCACGCTGTCCATGTGCGTCCACGCGGCGAGGAACGTCTCCTGCACCACGTCGTCGACCTCGCTCGAGGCGCGCAGGATCCGCAGCGCGGTCGCGCGCAGCAGCGAGGTGTGCCGACGGACGATCTCGGCGTAGGCGCGGTCGTCGCCCGAGGCGGAGCGGATGACGAGCAGCCGGTCCGAATCCGGCGGGAGCAGCGGCAGGGCCGGGGCGGCGACGGTGGGTGAGCGGGGGGCGAGGACGGTGGCGAGCATGCGGGCTCCGGTCGTGAGGTCGATGTGTATGCATCATTCGGAGCAGGCCGGGGAGCGGATGGCGGAGGAGGCCGCCCTGGCGGGACGTGACGGCCCCGGCGTCGCGTCGAGGCCGATCCTGTGGGCCTGCGCAGGCCCCGCCGATCGAGCGCACCGCGGGCGTCCGGGACGAGGTGGTCCCGCGGTGACGGTGGTCTTCTCTACGCTCGGGTGGTGCGCCCTCCTCGTCTCCACCAGCAGCGTCCCCGCCGGCCGCGGCTCCTCCGGCAGCTCGCCGGCACGCTGAGCGGGCAGCGTCCTGCCGCCCCGGTCAGCCGGCGCTCGCAGCGCGCCGTCCTCGCCGAGCAGACCGTGCGCGGCGTGCTCGAGCTGGCGGTGCGGCTCGGCGAGACCCTGCTCTCGCTGGGGTCCGCCGCAGCGGAGGTCACCGAGACCATCGAGCGGGTCTGCCGTGCCTACGGCATCGAGGTGCAGGTCGACCTCACCTTCACCTCGATCCTGGTCGTGCACGACGGGAGCGAGGACTCGCCCAGCGTGAGCGTGCTGCGCGTCGTGGCCTCCCGCAGCGCCGACTACGAGCGGCTCGCCCGGGTGACGGCACTGGTCACCGCGATCACCGACGGGTCCCCCGAGGTGCGGGTCGCCGACACCGTCGACTCGACCGCCGCGCGCGACGAGGCCCGGCAGCAGTTCGAGGCGGCGCACGAGCGGCTCGACGCGATCCTCGTCCAGCCGCACCGCTACCGGCGCAGCGTCGTCACGCTCACCCTCGCGGTGATGGCCGCGGGCGTCGCGATCCTGCTCGGCGGCGGACCGCTCATCGTGCTCCTCGCCGCGCTCACGACCGCCGCGATCGACGGCGTCAACCAGCTGCTCGGCCGCTGGGGGCTGCCCGCCTTCTTCCAGCAGATCGCCGGGGCCGCGCTCGCGACGGGCGTGGCGGTGCTGCTGCTCGCAGTGGTGCCGCAGCTGCCGGTCGAGTTCGCGGTGCTCCCGCCCGCGCTCGTGGTCGCCTCCGGCGTCGTCGTGCTGCTCGCCGGGCTCTCCTTCGTGGGAGCGGCGGACGACGCGATCAACGGCTTCCCGATCACGGCAGGCGGCCGGCTGCTCGAGGTAGGGCTGCTGACCCTCGGCATCGTCGTCGGCATCGCCGCCGTGCTCGACGGCGCGCGCACGCTCGGCGTCGAGCTGGTGCTGGTCGACTCCTACGCCCGGCCGTGGCCGGCCGGTGTGCAGGTCCTCGGCGCAGGCATCGCCGCGGGAGCCTGGGCGCTCTCGTCGCACACTCCTCCGCGGCCGGCGCTCGTCGCCGCGCTGACCGGCGCGGGAGCGTGGGTCGCCTCCGACGCGCTGAGCGGGCTGGGCGCCGCGCCGCTGCTGGCCAGCGCCGTGCCCGCGATCGTGATCGGCCTGCTCGGCGAGACCCTGGCCGAGCGCTGGCGCGTGCCCGCCGTGGTGACCACCGCCTGCGGCATCGTGCCGCTGCTCCCGGGCCTCACCCTCTACCGCGGCGTGCTCGACCTCACCTCCGGCCGCGGCCCCGAGGGCGGGATCGAGCTGCTGCTCCAGGCGGGCATGATCGCGATCGGCCTCGCGGGCGGCGTCACCCTCGGCCGCATCGCCTACCGGCGGCTGCGCACTCCGGTCGTCCGCGCCGTGGCGCCGGTGCGCGCGCGCCGCTCCCCGAGTCCGGAGCAGGCGCCGACCGCGGAGGAGCCGCTCGCGCGCACGGGCACGATGCCGATCATCAGCACGATCGGCGTGACCGAGCCGACGGAGGACGACCTCGCCGGCGGGGCTGCGCCGGCGAAGGACTGACGCCCGGCCTCACTTGCTCGCGATGCGGCCGATCGCTCCCTCCTCGAGGAAAGCCGTCCGCGCCGCCGCCCAGCTGCCCGCGTCGACGCCGAGAGCGGTGCGGAGGTACGCCGTGGTCAGCCGCTGGATCGCGGCCAGGCGCGCGGGATCCGCGTCCGTCGTCTCGGCGACCTCCTCGCCGACGATGCCGCCGAGCGAGTGCTCGCCGCCGTGCAGGGTCAGCAGATCGGTCGCGCCGGGGCTCTGCGCGTAGGCGTCGGTGAACCAGCCCGGCCCGCGCCGGGAGAGCCTCGACTGATCGCGGTCTCCCGCGACGACGAGGGTCGGCGTGCTCAGCTGCGCGAAGGAGGGGCGGAGGAAGGGGAAGGCCGCCTGCGCGAACGGCTCGAGGTCGTCGCCGGCGACGCCCGTCGCGGCGAGCAGGACGCCGGCGCGCACCCGGCCGTCGGAGCGGTCCGGGCTGAGGGAGTCGCCCTCCTCGACGATCCGGGCGCCGAGCAGCGTCTGCGCCGTCTGCGCGCCCCAGGAGTGCCCGGCGACGGCGACGCGGCTGCGGTCGACCCGCCCGGCGAGACCGGGCAGGGCGGCCTCGAGGACCTCGAGCCGGTCGAGCACGTGGGTGAGATCGGCGATCCGCTGCTCCCAGATCGTCGGGAAGACGGGGTGGTCGAAGCCGAAGCCGTTCCGCCGCGAGTCCAGGTGCGTCGGCTGGATCACGACGAAGCCGCGCGAGGCCCAGAACGCGGTGAGCGGCGCGTAGCCGTCGTGGTTCCAGCCGTTGCCGTGCGAGAAGAGCACGACGGGGAGGTCCGTGCCGGTCGCCGGAGCGGAGATCCGCACGGTGAGCGGGACGGGGCGGCCCGGAGCGTCGAGCTCGACAGGGGCGACCGAGACGACGGGGAGTGCCTCGGGGAGGATGGTGGGGAGGGTGCTGGTCATGCTGGTGCCTTCCGGTCCGCGCTCTGCGATACTGCTTATCGGAGCGACGTTCCGCAACGATACGGAGCGGCGTTCCGTTAAGCAAGTGGTGCGCACGAAGCAAGGAGCAGCAGTGACGGAACAGAACGCCACCGGCCCGGCGGTCCCCCGCGTGGGCCGCCCCCGGCGCGACTCCCAGGCCCTGCTCGACGCGGCCGCGGCGGTCTTCGTCGAGTTCGGCGTCGACGCTCCCGTTCGCGAGATCGCGACGCGCGCCGGCGTGGGGACGGGCACGATCTACCGGCACTTCCCCACCCGCGCGGATCTCGTGATCGCCGTCTACCGGCACCAGGTCGAGGCCTGCGCTGAAGCCGGGCCGCGACTCCTCGCCGAGAGCGACTCGCCCGAGGCGGCGCTCCGGGAGTGGCTGGCGCTGTTCGTCGACTTCCTGGTCACCAAGCACGGGCTGCCGGACGCGCTGCAGGGCGACGGCGCAGGCTCGGACGCCCTGCACGCGTTCTTCACCGACCGGCTGGTGCCGGTCTGCGCGACGCTGCTCGAGGCGGCGCTCTCGCCGGACGCGCCACCCGTCGAGGCGTACGGCCTGCTTCGCGGCATCGGCAACCTCTGCATCGGCGGCGCGGGCGACCCGCGCTACGACACGGACGCCCTCGTGCAGCTGCTCGTCACCGGTGTCCTGGCGCGCGGCGGCTCCTGAGGCGCGGCCCCTCAGTCGCCGAAGCGGGTCTCCTTGTGCGGGGCGCCGGCGCGGTCGTAGGTCGTCCAGACACCGATCCGGCGCCCGCGATCGAACGAGCCGCTCCGAAGCGGGGTGCCGTCCAGTCGGAACCACTGCCAGTGCCCGTGCATCTCGCCGTCGAGCGTCGCGCCGCGGGCGCGCAGGCTCCCGTCCCGGTGCAGGACCTCCTGGGGTTCCGGCTCGCGCCTCGGATCCGGCTCGCTCATCGGTACCGGCTCGCTCATCGGTCGATGGTCGCCATGTTGCCCTCGTCGTGACGAGCGCCGGCCGCGGGGGTGAGCCGGTCGAGCCGGTCGAGCTGATCGACGGTGAGGACGACGGCGTCGGCGGCGGTGTTCTCCTCGACGCGCGCGACGCGGCGAGTGCCGGGGATCGGCGCGATGTCGTCTCCGCGGGTGAGGATCCAGGCGAGGGCCGTCTGCGCGGGCGTCGCCCCGACCTCCGCGCCGATCGCGCGGACCTCGTCGACGATCGCGAGGTTGCGGGCGAAGTTCTCCCCGGTGAAGCGCGGGTTCGTCTTCCGCCAGTCGTCGTCGGCGAAGTCGTCCACGGTGCGGATCGAGCCGGTCAGCAGCCCGTGGCCGAGCGGCGAATAAGGGACGAAGCCGATGCCGAGCTCGCGCAGCACGGGGAGGATCTCGTCCTCGACGTCGCGGGTCCAGAGCGAGTACTCGGTCTGCAGCGCGGAGACCGGCTGCACGGCGTGGGCCCGGCGGATCGTCGCGGCGCTCGCCTCGGAGAGGCCGAAGTGCAGCACCGTGCCCTCGGCGACGAGCTCGGCGACGGCGCCGGCGACGTCCTCGATCGGCGTGTGCGGGTCGACGCGGTGCTGGTACCAGAGGTCGATGCGGTCGGTGCCGAGTCGCCGCAGCGACCCCTCGACCGCGAGCCGGATGTTCGCGGGGCTGCTGTCGATCGTGCCGGGACCGCCGCCCTCGTGCGAGACGAGGCCGAACTTCGTGGCGAGGACGACCTCGTCCCGGCGGCCGGCGACGGCGCGGCCGACCACCTCCTCGCTGTGGAACGGGCCGTAGATCTCCGCGGTGTCGAGGTGGGTGACGCCGAGGTCGAGCGCGCGGTGGATCGTCGCGATCGATTCGCTGTCGTCGAGGGCGCCCTCGGAGGTGTAGGTGCCGGCCATGGTCATCGCGCCGAGGCCGAGGCGGGAGACGGTCAGGCCGCCGAGTCGTGCGTTCTTCATCAGAGGGTTCTTCCTGTCGGAGGGGCGGCGGGGGTCGGTGAGGTGGCGGCTGCGTCGCCCTGCCGTCGGAGGGTCAGATTGGCCAGGAGCTGGAGGCCGTCGGCCGAGGCGGAACCGGGCTCGGCGCTGAACACGAGCACCTGGAGTCCGGGCTGGGAGGCGAGCTCGAGCGTCTCGAACGAGAGCGAGAGGTCGCCGACGACGGGGTGGTGCACGTCCTTCGTCCCCGTGCGGTGCTCCCGGACGTCGTGCGACGACCACAGCGCGCGGAACACCGGGCTGGCGGACGCGAGCCGTTCGAGGAGGGCGGCCAGCTCCTGGTCGCGCGGCGAGCGGCCGGCCTCGCGGCGCAGGACCGCCACGAGCTGCTCGGCGGTTCCCTGCCAGTCGCGGTAGAACGAGCGGGCGCGGGCGTCGAGGAAGACGAAGCGGGCGGCGTTCGCGGGATCCTCGCCCGCCGCGAGCATCGGGGCGAACAGCGCTCGGCCGAGCGCGTTCGCCGCGACGGCGTCGAGCCGGCGGTTCTGCACGAACACCGGCACCGTCGACATCGCCGCGATCATCTGCTGGGCGCCGGGGCTCAGGCCGTCGCCGGGCCGGGCCGGCCGCTCGCGCCGCGGCTGCACGGCGGCGTTCGCCGCGCGGACCAGGTCGTCGAGGTGCGCGCGCTCGGTCTCGTTCAGGCGGAGCGCGCGGGCGAGACCGCCGAGGACGGACTCCGAGACGCCCAGGGCCTGGCCGCGCTCGAGGCGGCGGTAGTAGCCGGGGCTCACGCCGGCGAGAGCCGCGACCTCCTCGCGCCGCAGCCCGGCGACCCGGCGGCGGCCGCCGACGTCGGGCAGCCCCGCCTCGGCGGGAGTCAGCCGGGCGCGGCGGGAGGCGAGGAAGCCCGCGATGTCCTCGTGCGCTGTGTCCATGCTCCGAACCTACGTCGCCGACGCGGATCGAGAGGGTCCCTGCTCGTGCCCCGCTCGCGGCGCAGTCCTGAGCGGGTCCGCTTGGATGGACAGGTGAACACGCTCCTCGTCGCCGCCCACCCCGACCACGACTCGCTGACCCTCGCCCTCGCCCGGCGGCTCGCGGAGGAGCTCGAGCCTGCCGTGCTCGCCGATCTCGCGGCGGAGGGCTTCGACCCGCGCTTCGGTCCGGACGACCGGCACAGCTACCGTGTCGGCGGCGAGTACCCGGCCGACGTGCTCCGGGAGCAGCGCCGGCTCGACGCCGCCGAGCACCTGGTGCTGGTCTTCCCCGTCTACTGGTGGTCGATGCCGGCGCTGCTGAAGGGCTGGATCGACCGCGTCTTCGTGAACGGCTGGGCGTTCGAGATCGATCCGGTCGACGGGATGCGCCGGAACCTCGGCCGCCTCACGGTCCACCTCGTGCCGATCGCCGGAGACAGCGTCGGAGTGTACGAGCGCCACGGCTACGAGCACTCCCTCCGCACCCAGATCGAGCACGGCGTCGTCGACTACTGCGGCGCCGTCCGCGGCACGACCGTCTTCGTGCACGACTCCGAGCAGGAGGACGACGCCGCCCGCGCCGTGAGCGTCGACCGCGCCGTGGCGGCCGTCGTGGCGTCCGTCCGCGGTCGGGTGCCGGGCCCGTCCCTGCCGGCCGAGTAGCCGCCTCGGGCCGCGCTGCATGCTGGTCGAGTAGCCGCCTCCGGCCGCGCTGCATGCTGGTCGAATAGCCGCCTCCGGCCGCGTATCGAGACCCACCACCGACGGGCATCCGAGAGCAGGCCTCCTCCCCAGTCCCCGATCCGGCAGCGCTCTCCCCGATCGGCCCGATGTCCCGCTCCGGTGTCGGTGGTCCCTGATTCAATACTCGTATGTCAGAAGACGAGAACGCGGCAGCACTCGCGGAGGTGCGCGACTGCTTCGACGACGCCGCGGCCGCCGAGCGCGCCGCCTCGCCGACACGCCTCCGAGCGGCGGAGCGGATGCACCGCGGCTACCGCATCGCGCTCACCGTCCCGGAGGCGTTCGCCCGCGGCGCGTCGCGGAGCGAGACGCGCGACCTCGTCGAGCGGTCCGTCCGTGCCGAGCTCGCGGTGGCGTTCGGCGTGTCCGAGCGGGAGGTGTCCCGTCGGCTCGAGGCCGCGCAGATGCTGATGGAGCACCTCCCCCTCACCCGCGCGCTGCTGAGGGACGCGCGGATCCTCTGGGAGGTCGGCGAGGCGATCTGCAGAACCGCCAGCAGCCTCCCCGAGGCCTCCCGCGCGGCACTCGACGAGCGTACCGCCGACGGCGCTCTCACCATGACGACCACGCAGCTGCGCCGCGCCCTGCGCCGCTGGCGGGAGGAGCTGCACGAGGATCCCCTCGCCCAGCGGCACGCCCGCGCCCGCGAGGACCGCGCGGTCTGGGTCACGCCCGACGTCGACGGGATGGCCACGCTCTGCGTCTACGGACCGGCGCCCGCCGTGATGGGCGCACACGACAGGCTGCGGCGCATCGCCCGCACCCTCCGCGACATGGGCGATCCCCGCACGCTCCAGCAGCTCAGCGCCGATGCCGCGGTCGACCTGCTCTGCGACGGCGACATCGCCGGCACGACCCCGGACGCCGAGCATCGGCCCGATCCGACCTTCGTCCCCGGCATCCGGGCCGAAGTGCGGCTCACGCTCGCAGCGTCCACCGCCGTCGGCCTCGACGACGCGCCCGCGGAACTCGACGGCTACGGACCCGTCCCCCCGGACATCGCCCGCGAGCTGATCCGCACCGCCGCGTCCTTCACCCGGGTGCTCACCGACCCCGACACCGGCGCCGTCGACTCCGTCGGCCGCACCTGGCGTGTCCCACCACCCCAGATGCGCCTCCACCTGCAACTGCGCGATCAGACCTGCCGGTTCCCCGGCTGCACCCGGAGCGCATCGACCGCCGAGGCCGACCACGCCCTCGAGTGGCGCAACGGCGGCGAGACCTCCCTCGACAACCTCGTCTCGCTCTGCACCTCGCACCACCACGTCCGGCACGGCGACCAGTGGAGCTACAAGCGGGTCGACGACCACGGCGTGCTCGAGTGGACGACTCCCACCGGCCGCCGGATCAGCACTCGACCACCCCCGCTCCCCGGGCGCCCGCCGGACCCTCCACCGGGACCGCGCTTCGACACTGTTCCCGCGCAGTTCTGATGGTGGGCGGATCTCGAGGCGCCCGCTCCGCGGGCTGCTCGATCAGCAGGGAGCGCCGAACCTCACGGAGGTGTCCCCCTCCCTGCTGGTCGCGTAGCTCGCAGCAGCACCGTGATCGGATCAGGACAGGCCTCGATCCGATCGGGACACCCGACCGCGACCCGCGCCGCGAGGCTGGATCCATGACCGACACCACAGTCCCCCTCCCTTCCGATCTCCCCTCCGACGACCGCCTCGCCGGCCGCACCGCCCTCGTCACCGGCTCCTCGAGCGGACTCGGCGAGGCCATCGCGCACCGGCTCGCCTCGTCCGGTGCGCACGTGCTCGTGCACGGCCGCGACCGCGCGCGCACCGAGGCCGTCGCGCGGGCCGTCACCGCGGCCGGCGGCACCGCCTCCGTGCTCGTCGCCGACCTCGGCGGCACTCCCGACGCCACCCGCGCCGTCGCCGCCGAGGCGCTGCGCCTGCTCGGCGGCCGGATCGACGTCCTCGTCAACAACGCCGGAGTCTTCCCCGTCGGCCCCACCGCCGAGCTGAGCGACGCGGACGTCGACGCGCTGCTCGTCACCAACATCCGGGTCCCGCACCAGCTCGTCGGAGCGATCGCGCCGACGATGGCGGAGCGCGGCGCCGGCGTGATCATCAACATCACCTCGTGGATGGCGCGGGTCGGCACCCTCGGCACCGCGCTCTACCCGGCGACCAAGGCGGCACTCGATCATCTGACGCGCGCGTGGGCGGCCGAGTACGGCGCCGACGGCGTGCGCGTCGTCGCGGTCGCCCCCGGCGCGACGCTCACCCCCGGCAACGAGCACGCCTCGGCGATCCTCGACGCGATGACGGCGCCGACCCCCGCAGGGCGCCCCGGCCGCCCGGACGAGATCGCGCAGGCCGTGCGCTGGCTCGCCACCGACGAGGCGTCCTACGTGCACGGCACGACACTGCTGGTCGACGGCGGGATCGTCGGCGCTCGGCGCTGATCCCCGGGCCCCGCAGAGCCGCGGCTCAGTCGATCTGCACCAGCCGCCCCGGATGCAGCGCGGCGTCGGCGGCCGGGGTGGTCTCGTAGGCACGGCGGTAGTCGCGGCCGAAGTGCGACGCACTCGCGTAGCCGACGGCCGCCGCCGCGCCCGCGGCCGTCTCGCCGCGCACGAGCAGCAGGCGCCGCGCCTCGCCCAGCCGCAGCCGGCGCAGGTAGCCGAGCGGCGACATCCCGGTCAGCTCGCGGAACCGCCGGGTCAGCGTCGGCACGCTCGTGCGCGCCTCCGCGGCCAGGGCGTCGAGCGTCCAGCCGTGCGCCAGCGAGGCGGTCATCGCGTCGACGGCGCGGGTCACCGGCGACGAGCGGACGGCGGACGACGCCGCCAGCAGGCGCGGCGCCTGATCGCTCTGCAGCAGGCGCAGCACCAGCTCGCGCGACACCGCCGGCCCGAGCACCGGGATCTCCTCCGGCGCGTCGAGGAGCCGGAACAGCCGGTGCAGCGCGTCGGCGAGCTCCGCGGTGATCGTGCCGATCCGCTCGGGCACCGCCTCGGCCGGACGGTGCGCGACCAGCCCCGCGACCTCGGCGACGAGCACCGGGTCCAGGTGCCAGTTCGCCGAGACGAAGTCGCCCTGCTCGCCGGTCTCGACGACGGCGGCGATCACCGGAAGGTCGACCGGCGTGATCAGGAACCGGCCGGCTCCCCACTGCTCGTCGGAGTCGCCGACGATCGAGCGCTTGCGGCCGGAGAGCACGAGGCTCAGCGTCGGCGGGAAGCGCGTGTAGACCAGCGAGGTCGGCGCCGTGACCCGGTGCAGTCGGAGGTCCAGCGCGGCGGCGCGCTCCGGGTGCTCGAGGTGCCGCCGGGCGAGGTCGGCGGTCGCGGCGAGGTGCTCCTGAGCGAGGTGCTCCTGAGCGAGGCGCTGCTGAACGGCGGCGCTCACGGGCGCGGCAGCGCGGCCAGCGCGAGCTCGCCGATCTCGGCGACGCGCTCGGGGCTCCCGCCGTCGCGGGCCCGCGTCGACATCCCGCCGAGCACCGCGACGACGAAGGCGGCCGTGCGGGCGGCATCGGTGCCGGCCGGCACATCGCCCTCGGCGATCCCCCGCTCGATGCGCGCGGCGATGCCGTCCTCCATGCCGCGCCGCCGCTCCGCCAGCCGCGGCTCGCTGAGGACGAAGCAGCCGGACGGCGTGCCCGGGTCGGAGTAGCCCGCGGCGCTCGAGCGGACGACCGCGGCCACCGCCTCCCACGCCGTCGGCGCGTCGAGCAGCCGGGCGAGCGTCGCCTCCGCGGTGTCGGAGTAGCAGGTCGCCGCCGCACGGAACAGCTCGTCCTTGTCGCCGAACGCCGCGTAGAGGCTCGGCGCCGAGATGCCGATCTCGCGGGTGAGCACGGCGACGGTCGTCTCGTCGTAGCCGTCGCTCCAGAAGCGGCGCATCGCCGTGTCGAGCGCCTCGTCGCGGTCGAAGCCCCGGGGTCGTCCTGCCATTCGCCGATTCTATAACAGTCGCTACGGAACGTGCTAGCGTGCGTCGCACCAGTTCTTTATCGACCATTACAGAAAGGCACCACCATGCAGACCCAGGACTCCGTCGTGCTCGTGACCGGCGCCAACCGCGGGATCGGCGCCGAGTTCGTCCGGCAGCTGACGGCCCGCGGCGCCCGCACCGTCTACGCCGCGGCGCGCGACGTCTCGACGATCGAGGCCGCGCCGGGTGTCGTGCCGATCGCCCTCGACGTGACCGACCAGGCGCGCATCGCCGAGCTCGCGGCGACCCTCGGCGACGTCTCGATCGTCGTCAACAACGCCGGCATCGCCCCCACGGTCGACTTCATCGACGGCGACCTCGACGAGATCCGCCGCACCGTCGAGACCAACGCCTTCGCGCCGCTGATGCTCGCGCGCGCCTTCGCCGGGAGCCTCGGCCGCGCCGGCGGCGGCGCCGTGCTGAACGTGCTCTCCGTGTCCGCCTTCGTCTCGTTCCCGGGCTCGGAGTCGTACTCGATGTCCAAAGCGGCGGCCTGGAGCGTCACCGACGGCCTGCGCCTGGCCCTCGCCGCGCAGGGCACCCAGGTGCTCGGGCTGCACATGGGCCTCGTCGACACCGACATGGCCTCCTGGTCGGACGCTCCGAAGTCGAGCCCCGAGGCGATCGTGACGGCCGCCCTCGACGGTCTCGAGAGCGGCGCCACCGAGGTCCTCGCCGACGACACCGCCCGCGCGGTCAAGCCGGGCCTCGCCCTCGACCCCGGCGAGCGGTACGCGGAGGTGCTCGCCGCCACCCGCTGACTCGACCCGTCCTGCTGGTTCCCGGACTGCGGCACTATGGTGGGGCTGTAGACGCGGATGCGGAGATGGCCCTGCTTCGCGCACGCCGGAAGGTCTGCCCATGCCACTCCCCCGCACCGCCACCGCGGTCCTCGCCGCCGGCGCCGCGGTCCTCGCGCTCGCGGGCTGCTCCGCATCCGCCGCGGCGCCCGCGGCCACAGGCTCCCCCGGCGCGCTGTCCGGCTCGATCACCGTCTTCGCGGCCGCGTCGCTCAAGGGCACGTTCACCGAGATCGCGGCGGCCTTCGAGGCCGAGCACCCGGGCACCGCGATCGAGCTGACCTTCGCCGGATCGTCGGACCTCGTGACCCAGATCAGCAACGGCGCCCCCGCCGACGTCTTCGCCTCGGCCGACGAGAAGAACATGGCGAAGCTCGCCGACGCCGACCTCATCGCCGGCGATCCCGTCGACTTCGCGACCAACACCCTCGAGATCGCGGTTCCCCCGGGCAACCCCGCGGGCGTCACCGGCTTCGCCGACCTCGCCCGCGACGGCGTGACGACGGTGGTCTGCGCGCCCCAGGTCCCCTGCGGTGCGGCGGCCACCGCCGTCGAGACCGCGACGGGCGTCGACCTCCGGCCGGTCAGCGAGGAGTCGTCCGTCACCGACGTCCTCGGCAAGGTCACCTCGGGTGAGGCCGACGCCGGTCTGGTCTACGTCACCGACGTCGCGGCCGCCGGCGACGCGGTGACCGGGATCGCGTTCCCCGAGTCGGCGCAGGCCGTGAACACCTACCCGATCGCCCCGGTCGCCGGCTCGGCGAACCCGGACCTCGCCGCCGCCTTCACCGCCTCCGTCGCCGGCGCCGAGGGCCGCGCCGTCTTCGCCGCCGCCGGATTCGGAGCACCCGGATCCGGAGCACCCGAACCAGGAGCACCCTGACCATGCCGCAGATCCGCATCAGGAACGCCGCCGCCTACCTCGGCGTCAGCGACGACACCGTCCGCCGCTGGATCGAGAACGGCACGCTGGCGAGCAGCAAGGACGCCTCCGGCCGCAGCGTCGTCGAGGGGCTGGACCTCGCCCGCCTCGCACGGCAGAACGCGATCCTCCCCGTCGACCTCAGCGAGGTCGGCCGCTCGGCGCGCAACCGCTTCGTCGGCATCGTCACCGAGGTGGTCTCGGACACCGTGATGGCCCAGGTCGAGCTGCAGTGCGGACCCCACCGCGTCGTCTCGCTGATGTCCGCCGAGGCCGTCCGCGAGCTCGGCCTGGAGCCCGGCACGCCCGCGGTGGCGATCGTCAAGGCGACGATGGTCGTGGTGGAGACGCCGAACGGCAAGGCGTGACGCGCTCGCCCGTGACCCGGTCAGCCGTGACCCGGTCCGCCGCGACCCGCTCCGCCGGAGTCCCCCGCTGGGTCGTCGCCGTCGCGGTCGTCGGCGGCGCCTTCGTCCTGCTGCCGCTGGTCGGCGTCCTGACCCGCGTCGACTGGGCCGGCTTCGTGCCGCTGGTCACCTCCGACTCCTCGATCGCGGCGCTCCTGCTGAGCCTGCGCACCGCCGCGGCAGCGACCCTGCTCTGCGTCGTCATCGGCGTGCCGATGGCGCTGACGCTCGCCCGGACCTCCTTCCCCGGCCAGGGGCTCGTGCGCGCGCTCGTGCTGCTGCCGCTCGTGCTGCCGCCGGTCGTCGGCGGCATCGCCCTGCTCTACACCTTCGGCCGGCTGGGCCTGCTCGGCGGCACCCTCGAGGCGCTCGGGATCCGGATCGCGTTCTCGACCACCGCGGTGGTCCTCGCGCAGACCTTCGTGGCGCTGCCGTTCCTGGTGCTCAGCCTGGAGGGAGCGCTCCGCTCGGCCGGCGACCGCTACGAGAGCGTCGCCGCGACCCTCGGCGCGCGACCCTCGACCGTGCTGCGCCGGGTCACGCTGCCGCTCATCCTGCCCGGGCTGCTCTCCGGCGCGATCCTCTCCTTCGCCCGCGCCCTCGGCGAGTTCGGCGCGACGCTCACCTTCGCCGGCAGCCTGCAGGGCGTGACGCGCACGCTCCCGCTCGAGATCTACCTGCAGCGCGAGACCGACCCGGACGCCGCGGTCGCCCTCTCGCTGGTGCTGGTCGTCGTCGCGGTCCTCGTGATCGGACTCGCGCACCGCGGGCCGCGCGCCGCCCGGGCGGAGGCGCGCCCGTGACGCTCGAGATCGACGCGCGGCTGCACGCCCGCGGCGTCGACGTCGCGCTGCGGGTCGAGGCGGGGACGACCACGGCGGTCCTCGGGCCGAACGGCGCGGGGAAGTCCACGCTCGTCGAGCTGCTCGCCGGGCTGCTCCGCGCCGACGAGGGCCGGGCGACCCTGGCCGGATCGACCCTGTTCGACTCCGCCCGCCGCCTGCACCTGCCGCCGCACCGCCGCCGGATCGCCCTGCTCGCCCAGGACCCGCTGCTCTTCCCGCACCTCAGCGTGCTCGACAACGTCGCCTTCGGCCCGCGCAGCACCGGCGCCGGCCGCTCGGCCTCGATGGAGACCGCGCGCACCTGGCTCGACGCGGTCGACGCGGCGGAGCTGGCCGACCGCCGGCCGGCGCAGCTCTCGGGCGGGCAGGCGCAGCGGGTGGCGCTCGCCCGCGCCCTCGCGCCGAGCCCGGAGCTGCTGCTGCTCGACGAGCCGATGGCGGCGCTCGACGTCTCGGTCGCGCCGCTGCTGCGGCGGATGCTGCGCCGCGTGCTGCCGGGGCGGACCACGATCCTGATCACCCACGACGTGCTCGACGCCTACACGCTCGCCGACCGCGTCGTGGTGCTGCACGGCGGACGGGTCATCGAGGACGGCCCGACCCACGAGGTGCTGGAGCGGCCGCAGAGCCCGTTCACGGCCGAGCTGGCCGCGCTCAACCTGCTCGTCGGCACCGCGACCGGCACCGGGCTGCGCACGGACGACGGCGTCGAGCTCAGGGGGACGGGCTCCGTCGCCGCCGGTGCACGGGCGGCGGCCGCCTTCCGCCCGGCCTCGGTCACCGTGGCGCCGGTCTCCGCGGGAGCACCCGGCGCGAACCGCGTCCGTGCCCGCATCCGCGATCTGGAGCGGCGCGGCGACCTGGTCCGGGTCCGCGCCGCCGGCATCGCGGCCGACCTCTCCCCCGCCCAGCTCGCGGCCCTCGGCGCGGGCCTCGGCGACGAGGTCGACTTCGCGGTCGTTCCGGAGGCGGTCGCGCTCTACCCGGCGCATCCCGCCCCGCGCGCAGGGTAGTCCTCCGCACCGCGTCCGAGAAGGGCCCCCTCGCGGAGAGCCGACCGCGGGTAGCTTTCACGCATGGCGCAGCGCAGCGAGACCAGGCCGGTGCCGTCGACGGCGATCGACGTCACCGTCAACGGCGAGCCGAGGGCGGTCGAGGTCGACAACCGCACCGCCCTCCTCGATCTGCTCCGGGAGCGGCTCGATCTCATCGGCTCCAAGAAGGGCTGCGACCACGGCCAGTGCGGCGCCTGCACCGTGCTGCTCGACGGGCGCCGGACCAACAGCTGCCTCGTCCTCGCCGTCTCGGTCGACGGCCGCGAGGTCACCACGATCGAGGGCCTGGCCGACGGCGACGCGCTGCACCCCGTGCAGACCGCCTTCCTCGAGCGCGACGCCTACCAGTGCGGCTACTGCACCCCGGGGCAGATCTGCTCGGTGGTCGGCATGCTCGCCGAGGCGCGCGAGGGCATGCCCAGCCACGTCACCGCCGAGCTCGACGTCGACGACGTCGTGCTCGACGACGAGGAGGTGCGCGAGCGGATGAGCGGCAACCTCTGCCGCTGCGGCGCCTACGCGAACATCGTGCCCGCCGTCCACGACGCCCAGGCGCACGTCGGCACCTGCACGCACTCGAGCGAGACGGAGACCGCGCGATGAGGACCTTCGAGTACCAGCGGGCCGGCGACGTCGCCGACGCCGTCCGCCTGCTCGCCGCCTCGCCCGAGGCGAAGCCGCTCGCCGGCGGCACCAACCTCGTCGACCTGATGAAGCTCGGCGTCGAGCGCCCGGCCGCGCTCGTCGACGTCAGCCGAGTCGACTTCGGCGGTGTCGAGGAGACGCCCGACGGCGGACTCCTGATCGGCGCGGGAGTCGCGAACAGCGACCTCGCCGCGCACCCGCTCGTCCGCCGCCGCTACCCGGCCCTCAGCCGCGCCCTGCTCGCCGGCGCCTCCGGCCAGCTGCGCAACCAGGCGTCGACCGGCGGCAACCTGCTCCAGCGCACCCGCTGCACCTCCTTCACCGACGTCTCGAAGCCGTGCAACAAGCGCGAGCCGGGCTCCGGCTGCTCCGCGCTCGAGGGCGTCTCCCGCGAACTGGCGATCCTCGGCATCGCCACCGATGCGGACTCGGCGCACGTCTGCATCGCGACGCACCCCGGCGACATGGCGGTCGCGCTCACCGCGCTCGACGCCGTGATCCGCTTCGAGACCGTCGACGGGCCGGCCGCCCTGCCGATCACCGAGTTCTTCCGCCTCCCCGGCGAGCACCCCGAGCGCGACACGAACCTGCCGGCCGGCGCCCTCATCACCGCCGTCGAGCTGCCGCCGCTCCCGTTCGCGGCGACCTCGACCTACCGCAAGTCCCGCGACCGCCGCTCCTACGCCTTCGCCCTCGGCTCGGTCGCCGCGGCCCTCGACGTCACCGACGGCACGGTCACCGACGTCCGCCTCGCCCTGGGCGCGGTCGCGCACGCGCCCTGGCGCGCCGGGATCGCCGAGGACCTGCTGCGCGGCGGCCCCGCGACCGTCACAGCCTTCACCCGGGCGGCGGAGGCGGAGCTCGCCGCGGCGACGCCGACCGAGCAGAACGCCTTCAAGGTCCCGCTGCTCGCGCGGCTGATCGTCGGCGTCCTGGCCGAGCTCGCCGGAGTCGACGAGGAGGCGGCGGCATGACCGCGCTCGGAGCTCCTCTCGCCCGCCTCGAGGGCCGGGACAAGGTCACCGGAGCCGCGCGCTACGCGTTCGAGCACTCGCCAGAAGGACTGCTGCACGCCTGGCCGGTGCAGTCGGCCGTCGCCACGGGCATGGTGAAGCGGATCGACGTCGACGCCGTGCTCGCGCTGCCCGGCGTGCACTCCGTGATCACGCCCGACTCCGCGCTGCCGCTCCAGGACGCGGGCGACGGCGAGCTGCAGGTGCTGCAGTCGCACGCGGTGGCCTACCGCGGCCAGGTGATCGCGCTCGTCCTCGCCGACACGCTCGAGAACGCCCGCGAGGCCGCTGCCGCCCTCCGCGTCGAGTACGTCGACTCCGGGACCGACGTCGTGCTCACCGAGGACCAGCCGAAGCTCTACGCCCCGGCGCAGGTCAACGCCGGCTTCCCGACCGACAGCTCGGACGGCGACGTCGAGGCCGCGATCGCGGCGGCGGCCGTCTCGATCGACGCGCGCTACTCCACCCCGGCGCTGTTCAACTCGCCGATGGAGCCGCACGCCTCGGTGGTCACCTGGGCGGACGGGCGGCTCGACGTCCTCGACTCCTCGCAGGGCACGAGCTCGGTGCAGTCGACGCTGGCGACGCTGTTCTCGCTCGATCCCTCCGTGATCCGGGTGCGCAGCGAGCACGTCGGCGGCGGCTTCGGCTCCAAGGGCTCGCCGCGGCCGAACGTCGTCCTCGCCACGATGGCGGCGATCATCACGGGACGGCCGATCAAGATCGCCTACACCCGGCAGATGATGTTCGCGCTGGCCGGCTACCGCACACCGACGATCTCGCACGTGCGGCTCGCGGCCGACACGGAGGGGCGGCTCACCGCGATCGCGCACGAGGCCTTCTCGCACACCTCCACGATCCAGGAGTTCGCCGAGCAGACCGGCGAGGCGACCCGCCACCTCTACGCGGCGCCGAACCGCCTGGTCACCCACCGCGTCGCGGCGCTCGACGTGCCGACTCCCCGATGGATGCGCGCGCCCGGCGAGTGCCCCGGGATGTACGCCCTCGAGTCGGCGATGGACGAGCTCGCGGTCGCCGCCGGGATCGACCCGATCGAGCTGCGGGTGCGCAACGAGCCCGACGTCGACCCCGACTCGGGCTCGCCGTTCTCGAGCCGGCACTACCTCGAGTGCTTCCGCCGGGGAGCGGACCTGTTCGGCTGGCACGAGCGCGATCCACGCGCCGGCGTCGACCGCCGAGGACGCTGGCTGGTCGGCACCGGGGTCGCCGGCGCCACCTACCCCGCGCTCACCTCGCCGAGCGGGGCGCGCGCCACCGCCCTCCCGGGCGGCCACTTCGTGATCGCGGTCAACGCGACCGACATCGGCCAGGGCGCCCGCACGGTGCTCACCCAGATCGCCGCCGACGCGCTCGACGTGCCGGTCGACCGGATCGAGATCGTCATCGCCGACAGCGCGCTGCCGCAGGGACCGGTCGCGGGCGGCTCCTCGGGCACCGGCTCCTGGGGCTGGGCCGTCACCAAGGCCTGCCACCGCCTGCTCGCCCTGCTGGGCGACGGGCAGCCGCTGCCGCCGGAGGGGCTCGAGGTGGTCGTCGATACCACGGAGGACGTCGCCGGGATGGGCGAGTACGCGCGCTACGCCTACGGCGCGCACTTCGTCGAGGCGCGGGTCGACCTCGACTCCGGCGAGATCCAGGTGCCGCGGATGCTCGGCGTCTTCGCGGCCGGCCGCATCCTCAATCCGCGCACGGCCCGGTCGCAGTTCCTCGGCGGCATGACCATGGGACTGTCGATGGCGCTGCACGAGCACGGCGCCCTCGATCCGCTGCTCGGCGACTACGCCAACCACGACTTCGCGACCTACCACGTGGCGGCGAACGCCGACGTGCTCGACCTGCGGGCGGAGTGGCTGGACGAGGAGGATCCGCACCTCGCGCCGATGGGCGGCAAGGGCATCGGCGAGATCGGGAACGTCGGCACCGCGGCGGCCGTCGCGAACGCCGTCTTCCACGCCACGGGCGTCCGCGTCCGCGACCTCCCGGTGCAGCCCGACGCGCTCCTCGCGGCGCTGCCGCCGCGCTTCTGACGGCGGATCGAGACCCGCCCTTCCTCATGCGGTCGGCGGACGTGCCGGCGACGACGGACGGAAGCCCGGCAGCCGGCCGAAGGCCTGGACGACGGCCGTCGCGGCGAACGGGAGGACCGCCGCCGCGGCGAGGAGCCCGAGCACTGGAGCGCTCGTCGCGAGCGCCAGCAGCAGGAGCAGCACCGCGGCCAGCATCAGGGTGCAGAGCGGCCGCGCGAGCAGCAGCAGCGCCGTCGTCCGCAGCTGCCAGCGCGTCCGCTCCGCGAAGTGCGCCCGCACGATCCAGAACTCGACCGCGAACAGCGCGAAGAGGACGGTCACGACGAGCAGCACCCCGGTGGCCGCGACGCCGACGGCGTCGACCTCGAGGCCGCCCAGGATCCGGTGGTCGGCCCAGAGCAGCGCGCCGACACCGAGCAGGACGGCGCCGGGGAGGTTGGCCCGCGGGAACTCGTCGCTCCAGGAGCGCGCGAACGTCGAGACGGTGCGCCGGAGCGACCACGGTCCGTCGGCGTCGAGCAGCCGGGCGCGGTACACGGCGTGCGCGGCGGCGACGGACGGGAAGAACCCCGCGACCACCGCGCCGCGCAGGGTGAAGACGAGCATCGCCGCCGAGACCACCAGGACGAGCAGGACCATCCGGCAGGCCGCCTCGTAGCGCTCGGCGAGCGACGCCATCAGCCCTTCACCGCCCCGACCAGCACGCCCTTGGTGAAGTACCTCTGCAGGAACGGGTAGAGCACGAGCAGCGGCAGGGTCGACACGATGATCACGCCGTACTTGATCTGATCGGCCGTCTCCTGCAACTGCTGCGCGGACTGGCCGCCGCTGCCGCCCTGGCCGGCGACCGACTGATTCGCCAGGAGGATGCTCTGCAGGATGTTCTGCAGCGGCAGGAGCGAGGCGTCCCGGACGAAGACGAGCCCGGTGAAGTAGTCGTTCCAGTGCCCGACGAAGTAGTACAGCCCGATCACGGCGACGATCGCCGCCGACAGCGGGAGGACGATCCGCAGGAAGAAGCCGAGGTAGGTCACGCCGTCGATGCGGGCGGCGTCGTGCAGCTCCTCGGGGATCGAGGTCTCGAAGAACGACCGCGCGATGATCAGGTTGAAGACGCTGAGCGCGCCGGGGAGGACGAACACCCACATCGAGTTCAGCAGCCCGAGGTCCCGGTAGAGCAGGTAGTTCGGGATCAGCCCGCCCGAGAAGAACAGCGTGACCGCGAACGCCAGCAGCAGCACCCGCCGCGGCCGGAACTCGGGGCGCGAGAGGGCGAACGCGGCCGGGATCGTGACGAGCAGGTTGAGCGCCGTCCCGACGACGGCGTAGACGATGGAGTTGCGGTAGCCGTTCCAGATGCGCTCGTCCTGGAGCAGGCGCTCGTAGCCCGAGAGCCGGAAGCCCTCGGGGATCAGCGTGAGCCGGCCGGAGGAGACCGCCGCCGGATCGGAGAACGACGCGACGACGATGAACCACAGCGGGTACAGCACCGCGAGCACGACGACCGCGATCAGCAGGCCGGCGACGACGTCGATCAGCCGGTCCAGCGGGCGCTTCGGCACCGATCGGCGTCGACGGCGGGGCGGGAGCGGCGCCCGGCCACCGGTCCCGGGCGCGGCCGTCACGATGCTGAGCGTGTCGGGTGCAGAGGTCATGGGTCTTCTCTCCCTCGGTGTCCACGGGTCCCAGCGCTGCTCGGAAGGCCCGCGCTCGGAAGGCCCGCGCTCGTCAGAAGACACTGGAGCCCGTTGCGCGCTTGGCGAGGTGGTTGGCCAGGATCAGCAGGGCGAAGTTGATCACCGTGTTGAAGAGGCCGATGGCGGTCGAGTAGGAGAACTGGTTGCTCAGGATGCCGATCTTGTAGGTGTAGGTCGCGATGACCTCCGACGACGACAGATTGAGCGCGTTCTGCATCAGGTAGACCTTCTCGAAGCCGACGCTCAGCACCGAGCCCATGTTGAGGATGAGCAGGATCGCCGCGGTCGGCAGGATCGTGGGGATGTCGACGTAGCGGATCAGCCGCAGCCGCCCGGCGCCGTCGATCCGCGCCGCCTCGTAGAGCGAGGTGTCGACGGTCGAGAGCGCGGCGAGGTAGATGATCGCGTTCCAGCCGCAGTGCTGCCAGACCTCGCTGATCCAGTAGATCGTCGAGAACGCGTCCGGCTCGGCGAGCAGGTTCTGTCCCGGGAGGAACCGGCCGAGGATCCCGTTCTCCGGGCGCAGGAAGATGCTGATCATCGCGACGATCACCACCACCGAGATGAAGTGCGGCATGTAGGTGATCGTCTGCACGAAGCTCTTCAGCCGCCCGGCGCCGATCTGGTTGATCAGCAGCGCCAGCACGATCGGGGCGATGAAGCCCATGGCGAGCGTCCAGAGGCTGATCTGCACCGTGTTCAGCACGATCGTCGAGAAGAGCGGCGACTCGAAGAACTGGACGAAGTAGTCGAGGCCGACCCACTCGCCGCCGCTCAGTCCCAGGGCCGGCACGTACGTCCGGAACGCGAGCTGCAGTCCGTAGAGCGGCACGTAGGCGAAGACGACGGTGAACAGCAGTGCCGGCAGGACCATCAGCCAGAGCTGCCACTGGTGGCGGACGCTGCGGAGGGCGGCGACCGGGGCGGCGACCGGGGCGGGAGCCGTCCGCGTCATGAGGCGGCAGTGGCGAGGTCGTAGGCCTTCTGCCAGAGCTCGACGTTCTGGTCGAGCCCGATCGACGTCACCTGGGAGACGTACTCGTCCCACTCCTCGTCGACGCCGCCCTCCGCGATCCACTGCGAGGTCTTCTGCATGGCGTAGTTGAGGACGGCGGTGTCGTTGTTGGCGACGATCGTCGCGTCCTCCGCGGAGAGGCGCACGTAGTCGGGCATCACGTCGCGCACGTGGTCGTAGTGGGAGTACTGCTCGGCGTAGACGTCGTCGACCTCGCGGAGGTCGTCCCGGTTCCAGTCGCCGTTCAGCGTCACCGAGTCGGGGATCCAGCCGGCCAGTCGATCGGCGAGCGCGGGGTCGCGGCCGTCGGCGACCGCCGCGCGGTACGCCTCGGTGACCGTGTAGGTGCTGTCGCCGTCGTCGGTCACGTACTCGGGGATCGACCCGGTGAACTGCTGGATCGAGTACTTCTCGCTGTAGAGGGCGTCGACGACCTTCCACACGCACTCGTCGCCCGCCGCGGCGGCCGAGACGGCGAGCTTCCCGCCCTCGTACTCGTTGTCGGAGCCGTCCCAGACCACGTCCTGGGCCGGCCGGCTCGCGGAGTCGGCCGGCGCCGGCATCGCGACGTACTGGTCGCGGAGATCGCCGAAGTCGGCCAGCGACCAGCCGAAGATCAGCCCGGTGCGGGCGTTCCGCCCGTCGCCCTTCTGATCGGCGTAGTAGGCCGAGTCGTCCTTGGTGAGCGCGTCGGCGGGGACGAGCCCGGCCGCGAGCAGCTCGTGCAGGTAGCCGACGACCCGCCGGTACTCCTCCGAGACGAGGAAGCTGGACACCTCGCCGTCGGAGACGCGGATCCCCTGCGAGGACGGGCCCTTGTTGAACGAGGTCACGACGCCGGTCGAGTTGAGCAGCAGGAACGGGCTGTACCAGCCGAATCCGCCGGTGTCGAGGCGCCGGATGTTGAAGGGGATCTCGTCGGCCTGCCCGTTGCCGTTCGGGTCGCGCGTCCTGAACGCCTCGAGCACCGTCGTCAGCTCGTCCCACGTCCGCGGGATCTCGAGACCGAGCGCGTCGAGCCAGGCCCGGTTGATCATCATGTGCTGCCCGGACCCGGCGTAGCCGCTGCCGCGCGAGGAGGAGAGCGAGTGGATCTCGCCCTTCTCGTTCTCGACCAGCCTGCGCGCGTCGGGCTTCT
This sequence comes from Rathayibacter sp. VKM Ac-2804, assembly GCF_009866655.1. NCBI lineage: Bacteria > Bacillati > Actinomycetota > Actinomycetes > Micrococcales > Microbacteriaceae > Rathayibacter > Rathayibacter sp. VKM Ac-2804. The sequence continues at coordinate 2,262,022 of NZ_CP047420.1, read as the reverse complement.
CCTCGAAGAAGCGCTGCACGTTCGGCAGGTCGTCCAGGTGCAGCGCGATGTCCTCGAAGAGACCGGGATACTGCACCGCGTCGTTCGCGCCGACGGCGCGGAGGGCGATGTCGGGCACGTCCCCCGCCGCGAGCGACGGGTTCTTCTGCTGGTTCCACGCGGTGTCGTCGATCGTGTTCCAGTTCACCGTGCAGCCGGTCTCCGCCGCCAGCGCGGCCGCCCAGGCGGTCTCGCCGACCGGCACCTGCGCCGTGCTCTGCGCGATCAGGACGTCGACGGAGCCGTCGTCGGCCGTCGAGCCGCCGTCGGTGCAGGCGGTGAGCCCGGCCGTCGAAGCGAGGACGGTCGCTGCGGCGAGCGATCTCGTGATCAGTGGCGTCGTCTTCAGAGGCATGGCGTTCTTCTCCATCGAAGGGCGGGCGGATGTTCGGCGGGCGGGTGTCCACGGTGGCCGTGACCGTTCACGTGAACGGTCACGGCCGTGAATGCCCACACGCTAAGCTGGCGGCCGTCGGCATGTCAAGGCGCATGTCGCGAAAGCCGAGGCCGTTGGCACCATCTGCGTGTTGCCATCACCGGATGATCCCGAAGGAGAGGACCGTGGAGCGCTCCGACGTGCCGCCGCCCGCCCTCCCGCGCCCCGACGGGCTCGGCCGCCGTGCCACCATCCGGGACGTCGCCCGCGAGGCCGGCGTCTCGCGGCAGACCGTCACCCGCGCGATGAACGGGATGTCCGAGATCAGCGCCGCGACCCGCGAGCGCGTGCTCGCCGTGAGCGAGACCCTCGGCTACGTCCCGAGCCGCTTCGCCGCGAACATGGCGCGGCAGAAGAGCATCGCGGTCGGTCTCGTGATCACCTCGCTGCGGAACCCGTACTACACCGACCTCGCCGCCGAGCTGCTGGAGGAGTTCTCCGCTCGCGGCTGGCAGGTCGTCGTCGTCGCCGAGACGAACGAGTCCGAGCAGCAGATCGTGGCGGACCTCGCCACCCAGGTGGACGTCATCGTCGGCTACCTCGCCCGCGAGAGCCTGGAGTCGATCCGCCGGGCGGCGCGGGGAGTGCCGGTCCTGCTGATCGAGCGCGACGCCGAGCTGCCCGGCGTGCACGCGATCGCCGTGGACTTCGCGCCCGGGATGCGCGCGCTCGTGGACGGACTGCGCGAGCGCGGGGCGCGGCGCATCGGCATGATCGACCACGCCGACCCGGGCTACTACGCGCCGAGCACCCGTCGGCACCGGTTCGAGGAGTGCCTCGAGCCCGGCGAGGCCGTGCTGGTCACGGCCGGCGACGAGACGATCGCCGGTGGGGCCGACGCCTTCGGCGAGCTGATCGCCGCGCACCCCGACGTCGACGCCGTCATCGCGTTCAACGACATGATGGCGCTCGGCGCCCTGCAGCGCGCGAGCCGGCTCGGGCTGAGGGTGCCGCGCGACGTCCGCATCGCCGGCATCGACGGCCTGAGCCTGGGCGCGGCCATGCTCCCCAGCCTCACCTCGCTCACCATCGACCGCGCGCTGATCGCCCGCGCGGCCGCCTTCCGACTGTCGGAGCTGCTCACCCCCGGTGGTGCGGGCGCCGCTGACCCGATGACGGTCGTCACGCCCTGGCCGGAGTGGCGGGACAGCGCATGACTCAGGACAGCGCATGACTCAGGACAGCGCATGACAGGACAGCGCATGACACCCGCGGCCGACGTCCCGCAGCGCCCCCGCGTCCGCGTCCTACCCGACGGCCGTCGGCGGGTCAACGCGGTCTTCCCGATCGGCTCGGCTCCGTACGCTGAGGACTCGGGCCTATGTGCCGAACACGACGACGGGGGAAGCATGCTGCAGGTGACGGTGTCCGAGCGGACGTACCTCCTCGCCGCGGACGCGACGATGGAGCGGACGAAGCAGGCCGTCCTCGAGGCGATGCGCGCCGCGCCCGCGTTCCTCTCTCTCCGCACGGTGCTCGGCGGGCAGGTCGAGGTGCTGCTGACCGCGACGAGCTCCGTCGTGCTCGAGCTGCACGACGAGGCTCCGCTCCCCACGGCGCCGCACGCGGACGGGGCGCCCGACTACGACGACCTCTACGGAGTGGACTACCTCTGACCCGAGGGAGTGGCGGAGGCCGGTCGTAGACTGGAGCGCACATGCGCAGACACAGCCTGACCCCTCGTCCCGACTGGCGTGCCCGGTGCGACGAGGTCGGCTTCAGCTTCTACGACCTCCCGTCCGAGGGCGGCCGGCCCTACTGGAACGAGTCCGCGGCCTACGGCTTCACGCCCGCCGAGATCGAGCTGCTCGAGACGGCGACGCAGGAGCTCTTCGACCGCTGCATGGACGCCTGCGAGCACGTCGTCCGCACCGGGCGCTTCGCCGAGTTCGGCATCCCGGAGCGCTTCCACGACCTCGTGCGCACCTCGTGGGACGAGGACGACCCGACGGTCTACGGACGCTTCGACCTCGCCTACGACGGCGACCGCACGGTGTCGCTGCTGGAGTTCAACGCCGACACCCCGACCTCGCTCGTCGAGACGGCCGCCGCGCAGTGGCAGTGGCTCGAGCAGACGCGCGGGCCCGAGGCCGACCAGTTCAACAGCCTGCACGAGCAGCTCGTCGAGCAGTGGCGGCACCTCCGGGTCGACCGCTGGCGCCTGGACGAGGGCGCGCGGCTGCACCTCGCCTCGCTGCACGACTCCGGCGACGGCGAGCTGATCGTCGAGGACGCGGACACCGTCGCCTACATGGCCGAGACCGCGGCGCAGGCGGGCTTCGACCCGAAGCTGATCTTCGTGGAGGACATCCGCTACGAGCTCGACGGCGCCGGCTTCCTCGACGCCGACGGCGAGCCGATCCGGCGGATCTTCAAGCTCTACCCGTGGGAGTGGATGCTCGGCGAGCAGTTCGGCGGGCTCCTGCTCGACCGGCGCGAGCGAACCCGCTGGGTCGAGCCGGCCTGGAAGCTGCTGCTCAGCAACAAGCAGCTGCTCGTGGTGCTCTGGGAGCTGTTCCCGGGCCACCCGAACCTCCTCCCCGCCTCCGTCGAGCCGCTGGTCGGCACCGCGCAGGTGCGCAAGCCCCGGCTCGGCCGGGAGGGCGCGAACGTCACGATCCTCGACGCGGACGGCTCGGTCGTCGCGGAGAACGGCGGCGCGTACGGCGAGGAGGGCTTCATCCACCAGTCCCTCGCCGACCTGGCCCGCATCGACGGGCGGACGGTCGTGATCGGCAGCTGGATCGTCGGCGAGACGCCGGCCGGCATCGACGTCCGCGAGACCGGCGGGCCGATCACCGGCGACCTCGCGGAGTTCGTGCCGCACTTCATCGACGAGCCCGCCTTCGGCCACGCCGAGCACAGCCGGCCCCAGGACGCGCGCGAGAACCGCCCGCAGGACGAGGAGATCCGATGACCACCCCCGACGACCGGCCTCAGGACGCCCCGTCCGACTCCGCCGGCGACGCCGCCGGCACCACCCGCACCGCGCGGCGCCGCTCGGGCGACGTCGGCATCAGCGGCATCGCCTCGAAGCGGCGCGGCCTCGTCATCGGCGGCGTCGTAGCCGTCGGCGTCCTCGGCCTCGCGGTCGCGCTCAACTCCGCGAGCCCCTCCACCGACGGCGTGGTCACCACCGGGGCCGACGGCCAGGACTACGTCATCCCCGAGAACGCCGAGCGCCCGGTCTATGCGAGCCGCGAGGACTGCCTCGCCGACGTCCGCGAGCAGATCGCGCAGCTCCAGGCCCAGGGCGAGGAGGTCGGCGACGATCCGGAGCAGCTCTGCGAGGCGACGGACGAGTACCGCGGTCACTACGCCGGCGGCTACTGGATCGGCCCGCTGATCTTCGCGTCGTCGCGCTGGAACTCGACCCGGGCGACGAGCTGGGCGCCGGTCACGACGGGCGGCTTCGCGGCTCGAGGACCGACGCAGCCCGACGTGGTGCAGAAGGCGCCCGCCGGATCCACGGTCGGCTCGAAGGCGACCCTCGCCGGTGGCTTCGGCGGCACGGGCAAGTCCGGCTTCGGCTCGACCGTCGGCGGCTGAGCGCCGCCGACGCAGGCCTTCTCAGCGGCGGGCGTCGCGGAGCAGATCCAGGGAGGCCCGCACGTCGCGGCGCACGTCCTTGTCGGGGTCGCGGACCATCGAGGTCAGGGTCTGCTCGACACTCGCCGCGAACTCGCCCTTCGCGTCGCGCCCGGAGCCGATCCCGGCGATGGCCGCGGCGACCAGCGCCCGGGCGCCGGCCGCGCGGACCCGCGCGTGCTCGTCCGTGGTGAGCCGCGCCAGCTTCTTCTGCCCGCCGAGGACGCGCTCGGCGCAGACCCGCGCGCACATCTCGCGCACGCGCCAGGCCGGGTTGGCCAGTCCCGCGAGGACCGCGTCGGCCGCGGTGTCGTCCCAGACGTAGAGCAGGGCGCGGGCGCCCCAGAGCTCGGGCCAGTACAGCGACGGAGCGCCCTGCAGGACGCCCGCCGCGTGCTCGCCCCCGACGGTGAGCAGGAACGCCTCGCCCTCGTAGCCGCCGGTCAGCAGCGCGGCCGAGCGCAGGGCGACGGCGCGCTCGCCCTCGCGGGCGACCTGGGCGCGCAGCCGCTCCTCGAGGGGATCGGTGAGGGTGACGGAGGGTTCACTGTCGGAGGCCATAGGGCCCCCAGCGTAGTCGGACCGCCGTCCTCCCCGGCACGGGGGATGCGGCGGCCCGAGCGCCGTCGCTAGCGTGGCGGGATGTCACGAATCACGCGCTCCGGCGCTCCCGCGCGCCTCGGCGCCACCGCCAGCACGGCCACCGCCGCCGCCCTCCTCGTCCTCCTCGCCGGCTGCTCCTCCCCCGCCGCCACCGACTCCGGCAGCGACGCCGAGGAGATCGAGACGGCCGCCGCGACCGGCGACACGATCACCGGCGACGGCTACTCCTACTCCGTTCCCGAGGGCTGGGGCGCCCCCGACGCCGACCCCGCGACGATGGGCGCGGACACCCTCGCCGCCGACCTCACCGACACCGACGGCTTCGCCGACAACGTCAACGTCGTGCTCAGCCCGGCCGGCGAGGTCTCCGCCGAGCAGGTCGAGGACGCCGGGGTCACCGAGCTCGAGGGCGCGGGCGCCACCGACGTCGAGGCGAACGACCGCGTCGTCGTCGCCGGTGCCGAGTCCGCGCACCTCAGCGCGAACCTGACCGCGTCGGGGGCGACCTACGCCGTCGAGCAGTACTACGTCACCGACGAGGGCCAGACCTATGTCGTCACCTTCTCGTTCAGCCCCACCGTGGACGACGACCAGCGCGAGGCCGTCGCCGAGTCGGTCCTCGCCTCCTGGGCCTGGGCCTGATCCGGCTCTGATCCGGCCCTGATCCGGTGAGGCCCCCCTGCTCCGGCCGCCGCCTCAGCCGCGCGGCCGGAGCAGGAAGTCGACGTGCCCGAGGACGGACGCGGCGACCAGGGGCCGGCGCCCGACGACGGGCAGGACGATCGTCCCGAGGATCGAGAGGCCCAGCTCGTCGACGGGGGTGTCGGCCGGGAGCTGCCCGGCCTCGACGGCCTTCGCGAACCGGTCCGAGAGCGTCTGGTCGACGCCGAAGGCACGGCCCAGGCGCTCCCCCACGGCGGCGTCCTCCGCTCCGGCGGCGATCAGCGAGCGGATCAGCGACGCGCCCGTCTCCGTGCCGGCGAGCTCCAGGATCGGCGCGAGCCAGACCCCGAGGTCGCGGCGCAGATCGCCGGTGTCGGGCGGCTCGACCTCGATCGCGACCAGCCGGCCCTCGATCATGCAGTCCGCGATCAGCGCACCGCGCGAGGGCCACCAGCGGTAGACGGTCTGCTTGGAGACCCCGGCGTCCTTCGCGATGCCCTCCATCGTGAGGTGATCCCAGCCCTGCTGCACGAACAGCCGCGCGGTCGCCTCGAGGACCGACTCCCGGGCCGCGGCGCTGCGGACCGGTCCGCTCCGATGCTCCGTCATGCGTCGAGCGTACAGCGACGCTAGACGAGACGTCGCGTATGATCTAGCGACCGCCGCCGCCCGACGCCGGGCCCCCCTCTCGATCGGACTCCTCCTTGGCCTCCCTGCTCTTCCGTCTGGGCACCTTCGCCGCTCGTCGCGCGTGGGCGGTGATCGTCGCCTGGGTCGTGATCCTCGGCGTCGGCGTCGGCGCCTTCCTCGCGGTCGGCGGCTCGCTGACCAACAGCTTCGACATCCCCGGCACCGCGTCCGGCGCCGTCACCGACCAGCTGGCCGAGAAGCTGCCCGACACCGCCGGCGGCACCGGCACCGTCGTCTACCGGAGCGCCGACGGCTCGGCACTCTCCGCCGAGCAGGAGTCGGCGATCTCGGCGCTGGCCGCCTCGGCCGCCGATCTCGAGGGCGTCGCCGCGGTCGTCGATCCCTTCGCCGCGCGCCAGTCGCAGCTCGACGGCGCGCAGCAGCTCGCCGACGGCCGGGCGCAGCTCCAGGCCGGTCAGGAGCAGCTCGACGCCGGGCAGGCGCAGCTCGACGCGGGACAGGCCCAGCTCACCGCAGGCCAGCAGCAGCTGACCGCGGTCCGCGAGCAGGCGGTCGCCGCCGGTGCTCCGGAGCAGCAGCTCGCCGCCCTCGACGCCCAGCAGGCGCAGCTCGACGCGCAGCAGGCCGAGCTCACCGCGCAGCAGTCCGCGCTCGACGCCTCGCGCACCGAGCTCGAGGCCGGCGCCGCACCGCTCGACCAGGGCGAGGAGCTGCTCGCGCTCGCCGACGGCATCGGCGTCGTCTCGGCGGACGGCTCGACCGCCATCGTCAACGTCTCCTTCACCGAGCCGCGCCTGGAGCTGCCGGAGGAGGTCAAGCAGGGCGTCATCGACCACTTCGAGTCCGCCCCGGTCGCCGGCGCCGACGTCAGCTTCGCGACCGATCTCGCGCAGGGCGTCCCGCAGATCTTCGGCGTCGGCGAGGCGGTCGGCCTCGTCTTCGCCGGCGTCGTCCTGATCGTGATGCTCGGCTCGCTCGTCGCGGCCGCGCTCCCGATCGTCACCGCGCTCGTCGGCGTCGGCGTGGGCGTCACCGCCTCGCTCTCCTTCTCCGGCGTCATCGACATGGCCTCGGTGACCCCGGTGCTCGGCGTGATGCTCGGTCTCGCGGTCGGGATCGACTACTCCCTCTTCATCGTCAACCGGCACCGCAAGCAGCTGCTCTCGGGCGTCGAGGTGCGGGAGTCGATCGGCCTCGCCAACGGCACCTCCGGCACCGCCGTCGTCTTCGCCGGCTCGACCGTCGTGGTCGCGCTGCTCGCCCTCAACGTCACCGGCATCCCGTTCCTCGGCCTGATGGGCACGGTCGGCGCGGTCTGCGTCGCGGTCGCCGTGCTGATCGCGGTCACGCTCGCCCCGGCGATCCTCGGCCTGCTCGGCACCCGGCTCCTGCGTCGCAAGGCCCGCTCGGCCGTCGTGCACCACGCGGCGGCGAAGACGGTCGCGCCGATGTCGACCCTGCGCGCGGTCCTCACCGTCGTCGGCACCGTCGCCGTGCTCCTCGTCATCGCGATCCCCGCGCTCTCGATGCGCCTCGGTCTGCCCGACGGTGCGAGCGAGCCCGAGGGCTCCACGAGCGCCCGCACCTTCGAGATCGTCGGTGACGAGTTCGGCGCCGGAGCGAACGGCCCGCTGCTCGTGACCGCGACGGTCCCCGGCGGGGTCGCCGACGACGCGCTCCTCGCCACCCAGGTCGACGTCGCCCGCACGATCGCCGAGCAGGACGATGTCGTCGCCGTGGCGCCCGTCGCCGCCTCCGACGACGGCACCCTGCTCGCCTTCCAGGTGCTGCCGACCGACGGCCCGAACAGCGCCTCGACCGAGGCCCTCGTGCAGGACCTCCGCGCCCTGCCGCCGGTGGCCGACGACATCGTCCTCGGCGTCGCCGGCCAGGCGGCGACCAACATCGACATCTCCGAGGGGCTGAACGATGTCCTGCCGACCTACCTGGCGGTCGTCGTCGGGCTCTCGCTGCTGATCATGATCCTGGTGTTCCGCTCGCTCCTCGTGCCGCTGATCGCGACGGGCGGCTTCATCCTGTCGCTGTTCGCGACCTACGGGCTGATCGTCGCGGTCTTCCAGTTCGGCTGGGGCGCCGACCTGATCGGGCTGCACTCGACCGGGCCGATCCTGAGCTTCCTGCCGGTGATCCTGGTCGGGATCCTCTTCGGGCTGGCGATGGACTACCAGCTCTTCCTCGCCTCGGGGATGCGCGAGGCCTACGTGCACGGGGCGAGCGCGCGGCTCGCCGTCGCGCAGGGCTTCCAGGCCGGGAAGGCGGTCGTGATCGCCGCTGCCCTGATCATGGTCGCGGTCTTCGGCGGCTTCATCTTCTCGGAGTCGACCATCATCCGCTCGATGGGCTTCGGCCTCGCGTTCGGAGTCCTGCTGGACGCGTTCGTCGTCCGGATGCTGCTGATGCCGGCGCTGATGCACCTGCTCGGCCGCTCCGCCTGGTGGCTCCCCCGCTGGCTCGACCGCCTCCTCCCGGACGTCGACCTGGAGGGCGCCGCGCTCGAGCGGACGCACCCGCACCCGCAGTCCTGAGCGTCCCGGCTACATTGGCGGGATGACTGCCGCTCCGGACTCCCGCGCCTGGCGGCGGTCGCCCGCCACGCCCGACCAGCGCCGCGCCGACGCCGCCACCGCCGCCGTCCTCTTCGGCGCCGCCGTGCTCTCGCTGGTGCTGGGCCGCGCGATCGGGCTGTTCACCGATCCCGCGTCGCCCGCGCTCAGCGCCGCTGTGCTGGCCGTCGTCATCCTGCCGCTCGCGTTCCGCCGGGTGGCGCCCGTGCCCGTCCTCGCGGTCATCGGGGCCGCGTTCCTGCTGGTCGGCGAGCTGAGGGTGCCCGAGCTCACGATCAGCAACATCGCCCTGTTCATGGCCCTCTACAGCGTCGGCGCGTGGGAGCCGAACCGGACGCGGGCGGGCTGGGCACGCGGCGTGCTCGTCGCCGTGATGGCGGTCTGGCTGCTGGTCACGTTCTTCCGCGCGAGCACGCAGGACCTCGACTTCGACGGTGCCGGGATCGGCGCGCTCACCCCGGTCGCGGCGTACATGCTCCAGCAGATCCTGATCAACGTCCTCTACTTCGCCGGCGCCTGGTGGTTCGGAGACCACGCCTGGGCCTCCGCCCGCCAGCGCGCCCTGACCGACCTGCGCACCCGCCAGCTCGAGGAGGAGCAGTCCACCGTCGCCCGCCAGGCCATCACGATCGAGCGGCTGCGGATCGCGCGCGAGCTGCACGACGCGGTCGCCCACCACGTCTCGCTGATGGGCGTGCAGGCCGGAGCGGCGCGGATGCTCGTCGACGCCGATCCGGCGAAGGCGCACGAGCAGCTCCAGGCGCTCGAGGGCACGTCCCGCGCGGCGGTCGGCGAGCTCTACCAGCTGCTCGGCACGCTGCGCGACGAGGAGTCCGTGCTCGACCCGGTCACCGCCTCGCTCGACCTGGGCGCGCTGCCGGCGCTGATCGCGGACGCGGAGGCCTCGGGGCTGCGCGTCTCGCTCGAGGTGGTCGGCGAGCCCGTCGACCTCCCCGCGCTGGTCGGGCTGAACCTCTACCGGATCGCCCAGGAGTCGCTCACCAACGTCCTCAAGCACGCCGGACCCGGCACCCGCGCGCGCGTGCACCTGCGCTACGAGGGCGACTCCGTCGAGCTCGAGGTCGCCGACGACGGACTCGGGCGCCCCGGCCCGCGCCGGCAGGGCGGCGGCCTCGGCCTGCTCGGGATGCGCGAGCGCGCGGCGACCCTCGACGGCGTCCTCGAGACGGGGCCGCGGGCCGGCTCCGGCTGGGTCGTGCGCGTCGCCGTGCCGCTCGCGGTGCGGGCGTGAGCGGCGGTCCGGGCGTGCGCGTCGTCCTCGTCGACGACCACGCGCTGATGCGCCAGGGCATCCGCACGATCCTCTCGCTGCAGGCCGGCATCGAGGTGGTCGGCGAGGCCTCCAGCGGCGAGGAGGCCGTCGAGGTCGTCGCGCGCACCCGCCCGGACGTCGTCTGCATGGACGTCGAGATGCCCGGGATCGGCGGGCTCGAGGCGACCCGGCGGATCCTCGCCGAGCCGGACGCGACCGTGCAAGTGCTCGTGCTGACCACGTTCGAGCGCGAGGACTACCTCGTCGCGGCGCTCGAGGCGGGCGCGAGCGGCTTCCTGCTGAAGAACTCGCCGCCGGAGCGCCTCGTCGCCGGAGTCCGCGCGATCGCGGCGGGCGACGCCCTGCTCGCGCCCGAGCTGACCCGGGCGGTGATCGAGCGCGCCGTCGCCCGCGAGCGCGACCGGTCGTCCGCGCCGTTCCCGGCGCCGCCGCCCTCGGCGGCCCCCGACACGCTGACCGCCCGCGAGCTCGAGGTGCTCCGCCTGCTCGCCCAGGGGCTCTCCAACGACGAGATCGCCGAGCTCCTCGCCGTCGGGCGGGCGACGGTGAAGACCCACGTCTCGAACGTGCTCGCCAAGCTGTCCCTCCGCGACCGCGTGCAGGCCGTCGCCTTCGCCTACCGCTCCGGCCTGGTCGACCCGCGGCGGGCCCCGGAGGCTCCCGCGTCCTGAGCGATCCCGCCAGAGACCGCTCACCGCGCCACCGATTGCGGAGCGTCGGAGGGGAGGCGGGAGACTCCCGGCGACGAGCCGCACGCCGGAGGATCGGGGTCCCACCGGGGACGCGCACCGGCGCAGGAGGAGAGACGATGACCCAGGGCACGCACGGACAGGGAGCGGACTCGCCGGCACCGGGGCTCCAGCGACGGACCGCCCTGGCGGGTGCGTGGACGATCCCCGTGATCGCGGCGGCCGTCTCGGCCCCCGGGGCCGCAGCGTCCGCCCCGCCGTCCGCGGAGGGGCCCTTCGTCGGCGTGGTGCTCACCCGGAGTGCCGAGGCGATCGACGAGTTCGTCGTCGAGGTCCGCGTGGCGCGGACCGGGCCCGCCGGCTCCCCCGTCGTCCTCCCCCTCGAGGCGCGGATCGACATCACGACCGACCACGACGTCGACGTCTGGTCGGGAGGGATCGTCGCCGACGGTCCCCGGGCCGGCCGCCTCGTGATCCCTCCCGGCTCCTACCGGAACGTGGGGAGCATCGCCCTGGAGGACACCGCGACCCTGCAGCTGGGGTCGGCCGCCTCCGGGCTGTCCTCGACGTTCAGCCCTCTCCCGAAGGGACTGGTCACCGTCACGGCCACCGTGACCCGCGGTCCGGTCTACACCGGCACCGACGGCCGCGGCTACGGCGCGATCGGCCTGGCGTCGCGGACGATCCGCTTCTCCCTCTGACCCCGCCTGCGTCCGCGCGCGCCTCCTCCGCCCCGAGGTGGAGGCCGCCGTTCAGTCCCGCGCCGGAGGTGCCGGAGACGCGCCCTCCCTAGCGTGGAGGGGTCAGTCGGATCCGAGGAGGTCGCATGCTCAGCGTGCAGAACATCAGTCGCAGCTTCGGCGCCCATCGCGCCGTCGACGACGTCAGCTTCGATGTCGGGCGGGGCCGGCTCACCGGCTTCGTCGGCGGGAACGGCGCCGGGAAGACCACGACGATGCGGATGATCCTCGGCGTCCTGCGCCCGGACTCCGGCGAGGTCCTCCTCGACGGCACGCCGGTCGGCCAGGCGGCGCTGCACGGCTTCGGCTACATGCCCGAGGAGCGCGGCCTCTATCCGAAGATGGAGATCGGCGAGCAGCTCGCCTACCTGGCCCGGCTGCACGGCATCGACAAGGCCACCGCCGTCCAGCGTGCCGACGACCTGCTCGAGCGCCTCGGCCTGATCGAGCGCCGACGCGACAAGCTCGAGGCGCTCTCGCTGGGCAATCAGCAGCGCGTGCAGGTGGCCGCGGCCCTCGTGCACGACCCGGACGTGCTGATCATGGACGAGCCGTTCTCCGGACTCGACCCGCTCGCGGTCGACGAGGTGGTCACGGTGATCGCCGAGCACGCCGCACGCGGCATCCCGGTGCTGTTCTCCTCGCACCAGCTCGACGTGGTCGAGCGGCTCTGCGACGACCTGGTGATCATCGCCGGCGGCCAGGTGAAGGCCGCGGGCGAGCGCGAGGCGCTGCGCGAGCAGTACTCCGGCGACCGGTGGTCGCTCGAGATCGACGGCGACGCGGGCTGGGTCCGCGGCGTCCCCGGCGTCGAAGTGGAGGAGCTGGCCGGCACGTCGGTGCTCTTCCACGCCGACCCGCGAGCCGCCGACGCCGTGCTCCGCGCCGCCGTCGAGCGCGGCACCGTGTCGTCGTTCCGGCCCGTGCGGCCGACCCTCGGAGAGATCTTCCGGGACATCGTGGTGAGCGCGCCCGCGGGCGCCGAGAAGGAGACGGAGGCGGTCCGATGACGACGAGCAGCACGAGGAGCACCGGCACCGGCGCGCAGGACGGCCGGCTGAGCACCTGGGGCGCGACGCTCCTGGTCGCGGAGCGCGAGATCCTCTCCCAGGTGCGGTCGAAGGCGTTCCTCATCTCGACGGTCATCACGCTCGTGCTGGTGATCGGCGGGATCGTGCTCTCGAACGTGCTCGGCAGCCGCACCGCCGACGCGACTCCGGTCGCGGTCGTCGGCTCCGCGGGCTCCTCGGTGGTCCCCGCCGACACCCTCGACGTCACCGAGGTCGCCACGGCGGCGGAGGCGGAGGAGCTGGTGCGCTCCGGCGACGTCGACGCGGCGCTCGTCCCCAGCGATGACGCGCTCGGCTTCGCGGTCCTCGCCCTCGACGAGGCACCGGAGGGACTGGTCGCGGCCCTCTCGGCGAGCCCCGCCGTCGAGCTCCTCGAGCCCTCCGAGACGCCGTCGGGTCTTCGCACGCTGATCGGCCTGGCGTTCGGCCTGGTGTTCATGCTCGCCGTGCTCGGCTCGGGCGCGACGATCATGCAGAACACCGTGCAGGAGAAGCAGTCCCGCATCGTCGAGATCCTGCTCGCCGCGGTGCCCGCCCGGGCGCTGCTGGCCGGCAAGATCCTCGGCAACTCGGTGATCGGCGTCGGCACGGCCGCCGCGATCGCCGCCGCGTCCGCCCTCGGGCTCGCGATCACCGGCCAGACCGAGCTGCTCGACCTGCTGTCGGCCCCGCTGATCTGGTTCGTCGTCTTCTTCGTCTTCGGCTTCGTCCTGGTCGCGAGCGTCTTCGCGGCCGGCGCGGCGCTCGTCTCCCGGCAGGAGGACACCGGCTCGGTGATGACCCCCGCGATGATGCTCGTGATGGTGCCGTACTTCGGCGTCGTGCTCTTCGGCGACAACCCGCTGGTGATGACGATCCTGTCCTACGTGCCCTTCAGCGCTCCGGTCGCGATGCCGGTGCGGCTGTTCTTCGGCGAGGCCGAGTGGTGGGAGCCGCTGCTCTCCCTCGGCCTCCTCGTCGTCGCCACCGCCGCCGTGATGGCCGTCGCCAGCCGGATCTACACCAACTCCCTGCTGCGCATGGGCTCCCGCGTCCGCCTCCGCGACGCCCTGACGCCCAGCTGACGCCGACCTGTCGCTGCCAGATCGACGGGATCGTGCCACCGATTCGGCGGCGTCGGCCCCCGGACCGGAGACTTCGGACTTCCAGCGGAGGATCGGTGCACGTCTCCCGCCTGTCACGAGCACCGGCGCGATCAGGGAGAGACGATGTCGGACGCTCGACGGGACCATGCACGCTTCGATCAGGGGGACGGCGCCGAGCGGGGGGTGACGCGCCGGACCGCCGTGGCGGCGGTCGCGTGGACCACCCCCGTGGTCTCGGCCGCCGTGGCAGCGCCGGGCGCGGCCTCCTCCGCACCGGTGCCGGTGGATCAGGGACCGTACGTCGGGCTCATCCTCATCCCCCGCCGTGCGGGCGAGTTCCGGATCGACCTGAGGGTCGCCAGGAGCGGACCGGCCGGGTCTCCCGTCGTGCTCGCCGACGAGGCGAGGGTGGACATCGCGTCGGAGCACGACGTCGAGACCTGGGCCGCGGGGATCGTCGTCGACGGCCCGCGGGCCGGGCATCTCCTGCTCCCGGCCGGGTCCTACCCCTCGGCCGGGTCGTACACCGGCAAGGACGGGGTGACCCTCCAGGTGGCGAGGATCGTGGGGAGCGGGTACTCCAGCTTCACCTCGCAACCCAAGGGACGGTTCGCTGTGACGGCCACCGTGACGCGAGGTCGCGTCCACCCGGGCGCCGATCCGAAGGCGCAGACGGCGCTCGGCTTCGGGACGCAGACCCTCAGCCTCGTGGCCTGACCGGACGACCTCGTGCCAGGTCTGCTGCATCGCGCCACGGATTCGGCGGATCAGAACCGGAGGCCGAGGATGGCGGGATCGTCCGGCATCAGCGGCTCGATGCATCGCGAGGAGCCGCCCGACCACAGGGAGGTCTCTCGTGTCCGACAGTCGTCCCGACGTACCCGGAGTCACCCGCCGGGCCGCGATGGCGATGGCGTGGTCGGCGCCCGTCATCGCCACGGCGGTCGGCGCGCCCGCAGCCGCCGCATCCGCCCCGCGACCACTCGAGGTCGGGCCGTACGTCGGCCTCTTCCTGGACTCCCTGTCGTCGGGGAACTTCGTCCTCGAGCTCCGGGCAGCGCACAGCGGACCGCCCGGAGCACCCGTCGAGCTCCTCAGCGACGCCCGGATGGACGTCACCGCCGAGCACGACGTCGGGCACTGGTCGGAGTGGCTCGTCGTCGACCGGCCACGCTGCGCCCACCTCGTGATCCCGGCCGGGAGCTCGCCGAGCCGCGGCATGTACACGGACCGGGAAGGACGCCTGATGCAGGTGGCGCCCCTCGGACCGGGACGGATGTTCTGCGCACTGACGCCGCTTCCCCCCGGCCGCTTCCGTGTCACAGCGACCGTGACGCGAGGCCCTGTCTCCCCCGAGACGACGGGTGAGGCCCCCGCGTTCCTCGGCCTTCCGACCCGCACGGTCCTCGTCGACGTCTGAGAGCTGCGGGCGCGGGTCTCGATGCGCGCCTGGGCTGCTCGACCGTCCTGCAGCGCGCGCTACCAGCCCTCGGGGCCCGCGCTCCCGGCCTCGTACTCGTCGAGGGGGGTGCCGCCCTCGGCCCAGTGCGAGAGCACCGGGGTGACGATGCGCCAGCACTGCTCGGCGACGGCGCCCGGGACCGACAGCAGGGTGTCGCCCTGGAGGATCCCCGCGAGCACCTGCGCGTAGGGGTCGAGCGTGGCCGCGCCGGGCTGCGCCTCCAGGGTGGTGCGCTCGACGTCGGTCAGGTCGTCGGCGCTGTTGACGAGCAGGTCGAGGCTCACGTCGCCGCCCTTGAGCGACATCCGCAGGACCGTGCCGGACGCGTCGTCGCCGGAGCGCAGGCCCCGCGGCGGCGTCGCGGCGCGGAAGTGCACGGCGACCTCGTGGCGCGGGTCGCCGACGGCCTTGCCGGAGCGCAGCACGAACGGCACGCCGGCCCAGCGGGGGGTGTCCACCTGGAGCAGCAGCTGCGCGAGAGTCTCGGTGCCGGCCTCGGGGTCGACGTCGGGCTCGTCGACGTAGGAGGGGAAGAAGCGGCCGTCCACCCGGCCCTCGGTGTAGCGGGCGCGCCGGGCGGTGGCGGGGTCGTCGCGCCAGAGGCGGACGGCGCCGAGCGCCTCGGCCATCCGCTCGTGCACATGCTCGGGCGAGACCTCCTCCGGGCGCTCCATCGTCGTCAGCGCGAGTACCATCAGCAGGTGGCTCTGCAGCATGTCGCGCAGGGCGCCGGTGCCGTCGTAGAAGGCGGCGCGGCCCTCGATCCCGAGGGTCTCGTCGTAGACGATCTCGATCTTCTCGATCTGCTCGGCGCTCCAGCTCGCCTCCAGCAGGCGGTTGCCGAAGCGCATGCCCAGCATGCCCATCACGGTGGCGTTGCCGAGGAAGTGGTCGATGCGCCAAAGGCGGTCCTCGGAGATCACCGGAGCGAAGGCGGCGTTCAGCGCGATCGCGTCGTCGAGGTCCTCGCCGAACGGCTTCTCGATCGCGACGACCAGGTCCTCCGGGAGCTCGAGCTTCGAGAGCGAGTCGGCGACCCTGTGCCCCATCGCCGGCGGCAGCGCGACGTAGAGCACGGGCGTGGACGGGCAGGCGTCGAGCAGGGCCTTCAGCTGGTCCGGGTCGGAGGCGTCGGTGGCGACGAAGCGGGCGCGCGAGGCGAGGTCGTCGACGGTGTGCGCGGCGATGCCGGCGGACTCGAGGCTGCGGCGGACGAGGCCCTGCCACTCGTCGTCGGTCTGCGGGGTGCGCGCGGCGCCGATCAGGGTCAGCTCGGAGTCGCGGGCGAGCTCGGCGACGCGGCCCAGGCCCGGCAGGAGCAGCCGCTCGGTGAGGTCGCCCCCCGCGCCGAGGATCGCGATGGTGCGCCGGGTGCTCTCGAGGGCGGTGGCCTCGGGGATGCCGATCGGGTCGGTCATGGTGTCTCCTCCTGTGCGTCGGGGTGGCTGTGCTCGGGGTGCGTCGTCACGGTATCCGACCGCTCCTGCTCCCCCGCCGAGAGGGCCGGCACCCGTACCGTCGGCCCTCACGCCTCGGGGATCGTGCGCTCGAACAGCGCCGGCCGCTCCACGTCGGGGTCGGGGCCGCTGCGGACGCCGGTGTCGAGCTCGTCGATCCGGGTCAGCTCGTCGTCGCTCAGCTCGAAGTCGAAGACGTCGATGTTCGCGGCGATCCGCTCGGGGTTCGTCGACTTGGGGATCGCGGAGCGGCCCTGCTGCAGGTGCCAGCGGAGCATCACCTGCGCCGGGCTCTTGCCGTGCTCGGTCGCGATCGCGCCGATCGTCGCGTCGTCCATCACGCTGCGGCGCTCGTCGCCCCAGCCGGGGTAGAAGGTGATCCCGCCGATCGGCGACCAGGCCTGGGTGAGGATCCCGCGCTCCGCGTCCTCGCGGCGCACATCCGGCTGGCTGAAGTAGGGGTGAAGCTCGACCTGGTTGACGGCGGGGATCACGTCGACCTCGGCGAGGAGCCGCGCGAGGTGCGCCGGCGTGAAGTTGCTGACGCCGATCGCGCGCACCCCGCCGTCGGCGAGGAGCTTCTCGAGCGCCCGGTACGCGGCGATCGTGCTGTCGAAGCGGGAGGGGACGGGCTGGTGCAGGATCAGCAGGTCGAGCTGCTCGACGCCGAGCTTGCCGGTCGCCTTCTCGAACGCGTGCAGCGTCTCGTCGTAGCCGTAGTCGGTGACCCAGATCTTCGTCTCGACGAACACCTCCGAGCGGTCCAGGCCCGAGCGGCGGATCCCCTCGCCGACCTCGCGCTCGTTGCCGTAGGCGGCGGCGGTGTCGATGTGGCGGTAGCCGGCCTCGAGGGCGGACAGCACGGCGGCCGTCGTCTCCTCGGGCGCGCTCTGGAAGACGCCGAGCCCGAGAGCGGGAAGGGTGACGCCGTTGTTGAGGGTGAGCTGCTGAGTCATCCCTCCACGCTAGAACGCGAGCGCGGCCGCTGGGAGGGGTTGGCAGTACCCGTCGGGACGGGCACCGCGGCAGGACGTCACGTCGTCGCGGCCCGCGCCTTCCGGGCGCGCCGCTCGCGCCGGTCGCTGCGGGCGACGCTGACCACCATCGCGATCGAGAGGCCGATGAGGACGTACTCGACGAGCGCGGTGGTGGTGTCGCCGCCGAGGCCGGGAGTGGCGGACTGGTCGTCGCCGCCCTGCTGCAGGAAGCGGGCGAAGTCGCCCAGGCCGTGCAGCACGATCGGCACCCAGAGCGTTCCGGTCGCCCGCAGCGCGCCGTAGAAGATCGCGCCGTCCATCGCGAGGAAGGCGACGGCCAGCGCGGTCGCCGGCAGCGGGACGCCGTTGAGCAGGTAGCCCGCGGTGTGCGCGAGGCCGAAGGCGATCGAGGTGATCAGCAGCGCGGCGAGCTCGCCGTGGTGGCCGAGGACCGCGACGCGGAAGAGGCCGCGGAAGTACAGCTCCTCGCCGGCGCCGATCAGGAGGCAGCCGACCAGGAAGACCAGCACCATCGGCAGCTCCCGCTCCGCCCAGGGCACGGCGAGCAGGAGCAGGACGGTCTGCACGACGAGGACGACGGGGATCGCCAGCAGCCACCAGCGCCGCCGCTCGGTGAACGGCGACGGGGCGGTCCACGCCTCGTGGAGCCAGCCGGCGCGCCGCAGGAACAGCACACCGAGGGCGATGAGGACCCCGACGGGGAGCCAGGTGCCGATGACGAAGTCGAGGGTCTCGTCGCCGCCCGCGAGCGGATCGAGCAGCGTGCCGACGCCGGCGGCGATGAGCACGTAGAGCACGGCGGCCGCGACGCCCACGGCGATGACGCGCGGGACCGGGCGGCGCTCGGCGCTCATGCCGTCGCTCCCTGCTCGAGGGCGCTGCGCCGCCGGCGCCGCTCGCTCACGACGAGCACGAGCAGCAGGATCAGTCCCGTCGCGATGACGAGGTAGGTGCTGAACGCGGGCAGGAGCCCGGCGATCGTCCCCGCCGGGTGCTCGGCGTGCAGGAGCAGCGTCGGATCGGTGGAGGCGTGCAGCAGGATCGGCCCGAGCAGGCTGCCGGTCGCCCGGAGCGCCAGGTACATCACGATGCCGAAGCCGAAGGTGTAGACGACCTGGAGCGCGGTGACGGCGACGCCCTGGTCGCTCGTGAACACGTTGCCGATGTGCAGCGCGGCGAAGATCCCCGCCGAGGCCAGGGCGACCCGGATCTCGCCGTGGCCGCGCTTGCGCATCAGGTTCACGACGAATCCGCGGGTGAGCGTCTCCTCGGCGAAGCCGACGAACAGCCCGGTCAGCAGCCAGGAGGCGACGAGTGCTCCCCCGGCATCGGCGTAGTCGATGTCGAGCAGCGCCGAGACGTTGATCGCGAGGATCACGCCGGTGCCGATCCACATCCAGCCGCGGCCGCGGATCGTCTGCGTCGCGAAGAGCTCGCGCAGCCACCCCAGCGAGAGCGCGAAGAGCACCAGCAGCACGCTCGCGAGGAGGATCGGCAGGCCGATCGAGAAGAAGACGTCGGTCGCGGAGCCCTCCTCGCCGTGGAGCGCGCTGCCGGTGTCGCCGACCACGAAGCCGAGCAGGTAGCCGATCAGCTCGTAGAGGCCGTAGTAGACGGCAGCGAGCAGGAGGGCTCGCCGGAACCCGCCGCGCTCCCAGAACCGCCGCCACGCCGTCCATGCGCGCCGTCCGTCGCGCTGCTCGTCGCGCTGTCCGTCGAACCGTCCGTTCATGACTCCCCCGAGTCGGCCCCCCGCAGAACCGTCACCCCTCACGCTAGCCCCTCGACGGAACCGCAGCGGTGTGAGGGGATGGAGCCGGTGCCCGACGACGTCCCTCCGCTCCCGGAGCGGCGCGCGCGCCCCTCAACGGAAGGTCGGGTCCGCCGTGCCCCTCAGCGTGCTGTTCATCGGAGGAACGGGCATCATCAGCTCGGAGGGCGTGCGCCGCGCGCTCGCGGTCGGGCACGAGGTGACCGTGCTGAACCGGGGTCGGACCTCGATCCGCCCGCTGCCCGACGGCGTCCGGACGCTCACCGCCGATGTCCGCGATCCGGGCTCGGTGCGCGAGGCGCTCGGCGACGAGCGATTCGACGCGGTGATCGAGTTTGCCGCCTTCACCCCCGAGCACGTGCAGCAGGACATCGACCTGTTCGCCGGGCGCACCGGCCAGTACGTCTTCATCAGCTCCGCGTCGGCCTACCAGAAGCCGCCGGCGCGACTCCCGGTGACGGAGTCGACGCCGCTGCGGAACCCGTACTGGAGCTACTCGCGGGACAAGATCGCCTGCGAGGACCTGCTGGTCGGCGAGTACCGGCGCACCGGCTTCCCGGTGACGATCGTCCGGCCCTCGCACACCTACGACCGCACCGCGCTCCCGGTCGACGGCGGCTGGACGGTGATCGACCGGATGCGGCGCGGACTCGAGGTGGTCGTGCCCGGCGACGGCACCTCGCTGTGGACGATCACCCACAGCCGCGACGTCGCCGTCGGCCTGGTCGGGCTGCTCGGCGCGTCAGCGGCGATCGGCGAGGCGTTCCACATCACCGGCGACGAGGCGCCCACCTGGGACCGCATCCACCACGACCTCGCAGCCGCCGCCGGCACCGAGGCGCGGATCGTGCACATCGCCTCCGACGCGATCGCCGCCGCCGACCCGGAGCTCGGCGCGGGCATCGTCGGCGACAAGGCGCACTCGATGGTCTTCGACAACGCGAAGATCCGGAGCCTGGTGCCGGCGTTCTCGCCCTCGACCCGCTTCAGCGACGGCGCGCGCGAGATCGTCGAGTGGTACGACGCGGACCCGGCGCGGCGGACCGTCGACGAGCGGACGGACCGGCTCTTCGACGCGCTGATCGAGACGTACCGGCCGCGGGCGCTCTGAGGGCCGGCGGTCAGACGACCGCGATGATCAGGTAGTCGCTGGACGGAGCGGCCGAGGTGCTCGACAGCGCCACGAGGCAGCTGACGATGTACCCCGAGGAGTGGACGCTGAACTGCGGCGGGACCGGCGACTCGCCGTCGCGGAGGCCGGTCGCGTCCGACCAGGCGAGGACGACGACGCCCGGCGTGCGGGACCCGAGCGCCTCGCGGACGACCCAGGGACCGTCCTCGAGGACGAAGTCGGTCAGCACGACGTCGCTGTCGCCCGTGTCGAACGTCACCCGCGCGAGGATGTCGCGCACGGGCTCGCTGTCCTGCGAGGCCGAGACCACCGGGGTGAACTGGCCGGCGTAGAGGTCGCCGCCACCGTTCGTGAGGCCGCCGGAGACGGCGAGTGCGGCGCGGACCTCCCCGGAGGCGGCGGCGAGCGGAGCGGCGGAGGCGGCGAAGAGGACGGGGGCGCTCCACAGGGCGGCGGTCGTCGCGGTGCGGCGCGAGACGGGGCGGGGCGTGGTCATGGGGGGAGGTCCTCTCGGC
Source organism: Rathayibacter sp. VKM Ac-2804 (assembly GCF_009866655.1). Lineage (NCBI taxonomy): Bacteria > Bacillati > Actinomycetota > Actinomycetes > Micrococcales > Microbacteriaceae > Rathayibacter > Rathayibacter sp. VKM Ac-2804. The sequence continues at coordinate 2,241,244 of NZ_CP047420.1, read as the reverse complement.
GGGATCGGCGGCGCGGCGGACACCGGGCGTCACGCTAGCGCCCGCCGGTCAGGCCGGTGCCGGTTCCGCCCGAGTTGTCCCCCGCACGGGGTCACTGCGCGCGCTCGCCACGGGGTCCGGCGCGCGGAAAGTTCACCCGGCTATGCATCTCCGTTCACCCACGGGAGCGGGGATCAGGAGTGTGCTGGGTGAGCCCCTTCTCAGGGGCCCTCACCCCAAGGAGTCCACGACGTGACACGACTGCCCCGCTCCGCGCACCGCGGACGCACCGCACTGGCCCTCGCGGCCGTCGCCCTGGTCGGCGGCGCCGCCCTGGCCGCCCCCGGCGCGGCCACCGCCATCGGTGCGGCCGACCTCTCCGCCACCGGCGGCGCCGCCCGCATCTCCCCCGTCGACGCCGACCTCTCCGACTCGCTGCGCGCGGCGGTGAAGGAGCAGGACGCGAAGAACGTCATCCTCCTGATCGGCGACGGCATGGGCGACTCCGAGATCACGGTCGCCCGCAACTACGCCTACGGCGCCGCCGGCCGCTTCCCCGGCATCGACGCCCTTCCGATCACCGGCCAGTACACGACCTACTCGCTCTACCGCGCCGACGACCCCGCCACCGGCGCGGTCAAGGGCGCCCCGGACTACGTCCCCGACTCCGCCGCGACCGGCAGCGCCTGGGCCACCGGCACCAAGACCTACGACAACGCGATCTCGGTCGACATCGACCAGGAGCGCAAGGACACCCTCCTCGAGATCGCGAAGGCGAACGGCCTGAAGACCGGCAACGTCACCACCGCCGAGATCCAGGACGCCACCCCGGCCGTGCAGGCCGCGCACGTCGACGCGCGCAGCTGCTACGGACCCGACAGCGCCAGCTGCGGCGACGATGCGCTCGAGAACGGCGGACTCGGCTCGATCAGCGAGCAGATCCTCGACACCCGCGCCGACCTCACCCTCGGCGGCGGCTCCGCCACGTTCGCGCAGACCGCGAAGGCGGGCGACTGGGCCGGGCAGACCCTGTTCCAGCAGGCCGACGAGCGCGGCTACCAGGTGCTCGGCGATGCGACGACGGCCGCTACCGCGGACCAGCTCGACGCGCTCACCGTCGCCGACCAGGACGCGCCGGTGCTCGGCCTGTTCAACTCCGGCAACCTGCCGGTGCGCTACGCGCCGACCCCCGCGACCGTCGGCGGCGCCGACGCCGCGCCGCAGACCTGCGTGGCGAACCCCTCGCGTCCCGCCGAGCAGCCCACCCTGCGCGCGATGACCGAGAAGGCGATCGACCTGCTCGACACCGGCGACGAGGGCTTCTTCCTCCAGGTCGAGGGCGCGAGCATCGACAAGCAGGACCACGCCGCGAACGCCTGCGGCCAGATCGGCGAGACCGTCGACCTCGACGAGGCCGTCCAGGCCGCGCTCGCGTTCGCCGAGGCGGACGGGAACACCCTCGTCATCGTCACCGCCGACCACGCGCACTCCAGCCAGATCGTCGACTCGACCCCGCCGACCTCGCTCAGCACCGCGCTGAAGACGGTCGACGGCAGCACGATGAAGGTGTCCTACGGCACGGCCGCCGAGGGCGGCTCGCAGCAGCACACCGGCACGCAGCTGCGCATCGCCGCCTACGGGCCCGGCGCGGCGAACGTCGCCGGCCTGACCGACCAGACCGACACGTTCTTCACCATCACGAACGCGCTCGGCCTGGACCGCGACATCCGGAACCTGAGCTTCGGCGCCACCGCCGAGCTCTCGGGCAGCACCTTCGCCCCCGGAGCCCGCATCACCCTGACCGCCGAGGGCTTCGACGGCGACACGCAGCTCGTCGGCTCCGCGCCGCTCTTCACGGAGCGCACCGCGACCCGCGACCTCGCCGACGGCGCGCTGACCGCCACGGCGAAGGCCCCCACCACCCCCGGGGACTACAGCGTGACGGTCACCGGGGCGCAGTCGGGCAAGGCGATCACCCTCGCCTTCACCGTGAAGCGCTGATCCTCGGGCACTGATCGCAGAAGGGCCGTCCCCGCCGGGGCGGCCCTTCCGCCGTTCCCGGGGCCCGCCTCCCCGTCTCGGAGGCGCGGAGCCCTGGCCCCGCGACCCGCCACCGCCCTAGGTTGGAGGCACCTGCTCCACCCGCACCGAGTTCCGATGGAGGAACCTCATGGCCACGATTCGCAGTCTCCGACGGGCGGCGCTCGCGCTGGTCGCCGTCGCCTCCCTCGGAGTGGCGGGTGCCGCACCCGCCGCCGCGCTCGACTGGCCGTTCCCCGGCGTCCCGAGCGGCGGTCTTCCGTCCGCGCAGGAGCTCCGCGACGCCCTCGGCGGTCCGGTCGTCTCGCCGTCGACGTCGGTCGGCTACGGCGGTGCGGTCTCCTCCGTCGACGCGCTCGCCAGCCGAGTGGGTCTCGAGGTGCTGAAGCGCGGCGGCAACGCGGCCGACGCCGCGGTCGCCACGGCGTCCGCCCTCGGCGTGACCGAGCCCTACAGCGCCGGCATCGGCGGCGGCGGCTACTTCGTCTACTTCGACGCGGAGACCGGCGACGTGAGCACCATCGACGGCCGCGAGACAGCGCCGGCCGGCATCACTCCGGACGCCTTCCTCGACCCGGCGACGGGCGCGCCGTACCCGTTCACCCCCCAGCTCGTCTCGTCCGGAGTCGCGGTCGGCGTCCCCGGCACCGTCGCGACCTGGGACGCCGCGGTCGACCGCTTCGGCACCCTCCCGCTCCCCGTCGTGCTGGCCCCGTCGATCGTGCTCGCGGCCCACGGCTTCCCGGTCGACGAGACCTTCCGCAGCCAGACGCTCGACAACCTCGAGCGCTTCCAGCAGTTCCCCGACACCGCTGAGCTGTTCCTCCCCGGCGGCGACGCCCCGGCGGTCGGCAGCACCTTCCGCAATCCGGATCTCGCGAAGACCCTCGCACGGATCGCCGCCCGCGGGCCGAGCGCGTTCTACGACGGACCGCTCGCGGCCGAGATCGCCGACACGGTCCAGAACCCGCGTCTCGCCGAGGGCTCGACCCTCCCCGCCCCGGCCGGCTCGATGACCGAGGACGACCTCGCCGGCTACTCGGTGGCCGAGCAGGCGCCCACCCACGTCTCCTACCGCGGGCTCGACGTCTACGGCATGGCGCCCTCCTCCTCGGGCGGGATCGCGATCGGCGAGGCGCTGAACATCCTCGAGAATCACGACCTCTCCGCCGAGGACACCGGCAGCGCCCTGCACCTCTACCTCGAGGCCTCGGCCCGCGCCTTCGCCGACCGCGGCGCCTACGTCGGCGACCCGGCCTACGTCGACGTGCCGACCGAGACGCTGCTCAGCCAGGAGTTCGCGGACTCCCGCGACTGCACCATCGACCCGGCGACGGCCTCCACCCGGCCGGTCGCCCCGGGAGCGCTCGACGGCGTCGGCTGCGCGACCGCCCTCACCGCGGAGCAGCCCGACACCGAGAACGTCTCGACCACCCACCTCTCCGTCGTCGACAAGTGGGGCAACGCGGCGTCCTACACGCTGACGATCGAGCAGACGGGCGGCTCGGCGATGACCGTCCCCGGCCGCGGCTTCCTGCTCAACAACGAGCTGACCGACTTCTCCGCGACCCCCGTCGAGGGCGACCCGAACTCCATCGAGCCGGGCAAGCGCCCCCGCTCCTCGATGTCGCCGACGATCGTGCTCGAGGACGGCGCGGTGAAGTTCGTCGTCGGCTCGCCGGGCGGAGCGACGATCATCACGACGGTGCTGCAGACGCTGGTCAACCGCATCGACCTCGGCATGACCCTGCCGGAGGCGGTGGCCGCGCCGCGGGCCTCCCAGCGCAACACCGCGTCGACCTCCGCCGAGCCCGGGTTCATCGAGGCGTACGCCGACGATCTCGCGCCCTTCGGGCAGCAGCTGACGCCCTCGGGCGACACCTTCACCTCGGCCGCGCAGATCGGCGCAGTGGCCGCCATCGAGGTCGACCCCTCCGGCCTGATGACCGCGGCCGCCGAGCCCGTCCGCCGCGGCGGCGGCGTCGGCCTCGTCGTGACCCCGGAGAAGTGACACGGGCGCGGATCAGACCGCCGTCCTCGGGGCAGCTGGGCTCTTGACAGGCCCCTGCGGGGTTGCTCGACCAGCATGCAGAGACACAGGTGTCGCTCTCGCGCATCATGCTGATCGAGTAGCCCTCGCAGAGGGCGTATCGAGATCCACCGTCACCCGGCGACCGGGTCTCGACACGCGCTGCGCGCTACTCGACCCCCACGCACAGGAGCATGCCTCCCTCTCACGGCAGCGCCCCCTCATGCTGATCGAGTAGCCCTCGAAGAGGGCGTATCGAGATCCACCCACGGGACGGCGTCGGCCCCGAGGAGGCTCCGCCCGCGCTTTCTGCCGGGGTCGTCCTGCGCCGAGCGCTCTCGTCGCGAATCCTCGCCGGACGGGATTGCTACCGTCGCCTGATGGCGAGCATCACCTACCCCGCTCCGCTGCGCCCGGGAGCGCGCGTCGAAGTCCCCGCGCCGTCGATGGGCGTGCCGGAGCACCTGCACGAGCGGCTCGATGCGGCTGTCGGAAGCCTCTCGGCCCGCGGCTTCGACGTCCGGGTCCGTCCGCACGCCCTCACGCCCGGACTCGTGCCGGCGTCCGCCGCGGAGCGGGTCGCCGATCTGCACGACGCCTTCCGGACGGGCGACGCGGTCCTGCCGCCGTGGGGCGGTGAGCTGGCGATCGAGCTGCTCGACGCGGTCGACTGGCAGGCTCTGGCCGACGCTCGTGCGTGGTTCGTGGGCTGGTCGGACGTCTCCACCTTGCTCCTACCGCTGACGACGATCACCGGGCTGGCGACGCTGAACGGCGCGAACCTGATGGACGAGCCCTGGGAGCTCCCCCTCGAGTTCGAGCGGTGGACGGACGTCGCGGCCCTCGCGCCCGGGAGCTCCTTCACCCAGCGCGCCGCGCCGCGCCGCCGGGGCCGGCCCTGGGGAGCGTGGGCGGACGAGCCGCTCGACCGCGATCGCGCCTACGAGACGCCCACCCGCTGGCGCTCCCTCGACGGGAGTGCGGACGTCGCGATCCGCGGCCGTCTGATCGGCGGCTGCCTCGAGACGGTCTCGCTGCTGGCGGGCACGCCGTACGGCGACGTCCCCGGATTCGCGCGCCGGCACGCACCGGAGGGGACGATCGTCCACCTGGAGGCGGCCGAGTCCGACGCCGTCACCGTCCTCCGGATGCTCACCTCGCTGCGCCTCGCGGGCTGGTTCGAGGACGCGAACGGCGTCCTCATCGGCCGGACCGGCGGCGGTGCCGTTCCCGAGCTCAGCCAGGACGAGGCGGTGCGTCGGGCGCTCGGTGATCTGAATCTCCCCGTGGTCCTGGACTTCGACACGGGACATCAGCCGCCGCAGCTGCCGCTGGTGAACGGCGCGCTCGCGGACGTCCGGCTGAACGGCGCGAGCGGATCGATCACCCAGCACCTCGTGCCGTGATCGGCAGGAGCGACCGGGCCGGGTTGTCCGGGTACGGTGCCGTGATGAACGCGTCGCGAGAGCTGGTGGACCGCTGGGTGGCGGGGTGGTGCGCATCGCGCGGGATGCTCGCGCGAAGCGACGGGGACGGCCGGCTCGTCGAGGTCGCGGCGGAGACCCGCTCCCGCGAGTACGTGGTCGCCGAGCCGTCGCTGCCCGAGCTGCACCGACTGGCCGCCGCCGTCACCACGCCCGACGTCTGGCTGACGATCGTCGGCGACCTCGACGAGCGCGGTCGCGACGCGGTGGCCGGCCTCGACGCCGTGACCAGCGACGAGCGGATGATGACCACCCGGCTCCGGACGGCCGCGAGGCCGCCGCAGGTGCGGATCGAAGAGAACGGTCGTGTCGCGCACGCCCGCATCGAGGTGGAGGGCGAGATCGCGGCGCGCGGGCAGGCGGCGCTGAGCGGCGGTGACGCCGTCTTCGATCGGATCGAGACGACTCCGCGGTTCCGCCGCCGCGGCCTCGGCGGCCTGGTGATGACCGGCCTCAGCGCCTGGTCGGCGGAGAACGGCGCGACCACGGGACTCCTGATGGCGAGCGTCGGCGGGCGCGCGCTCTACACGAGCCTCGGCTGGACGGAGGTGGCGCCGATCGTCACTCTGCGCGGGCGAACCGGCGGTGGCGCCGGGTCGTCCTGACAGAGCGCACCGATCGTGCGTCGCCGGGTCGGGCGCGACTATCGCTCCTCCACAGACCGGATTCCTCGAGGCTGTCCGATGGTCCGGTCCCGCGCTCGGTGCAGTGTCGGTGGTCCCTGATTCAATACGCGTATGGATGAGTACAACGGAGCAGAAGCGACGGAGGGTCGGCCCGGGGTTGTCGCCGCCGTCGGGGCGGTGCTGGACGTCGCCGCCGACCTCGGCCGCACGTCGGCGAAGTTCCTCCTCGCACGTGCGGAGGCGATGCACCTCGCCTACCGCACGGCACTGACGGTCCCGCAGGAGTTCGCGCGCGGCAGCCGCCTGTCGAGGAGCGAGGCGAGCGACCTCGCCGAGCGGTCGATCCGGGCGGAGTTCGCGGTCAGGCTGCGAGTGTCCGAGCGGGAGGCGTCGAAGGTGCTGGATCACGCGCTCCTGCTGGTCGAGGATCTGCCGCGCACGCGTGCTCTGCTGGCCGAGGGCCGCCTGCTGTGGGAGTCGGGCGAGATCATCGGCGCGACCGCCGCGACCCTGCCCACGACCTCCCGCGCCGCGTTCGACGAGCGCGCGGCGGAGGTCGCCCCGGAGGTGACGCCGACGCAGCTGAGGAGGATCGTCGCCCGCTTGCGCGAGGAGCTGCACGAGGAGCCGCTCACCCGGCGGCACGTCCGCGCTCGCCAGGACCGTGCCGTCTGGGTCGCCTCCGAGGTCGACGGGATGGCGACCTTGTGCGCGCTGCTGCCGGCGCCGGACGCGATGGGCATCGCTGATCGCGTCGACCGCATCGCCCGCATTCTCCGGGACGGTGGCGACGAGCGCACGCTGGCGCAGCTGAAGGCGGACGTCTTCACCGATCTGCTGCGTGACGGCGACATCGCCGGGACCACGCCCGCTGCACCCGCACCGCCTCCCGGGCGGAGGCCGACCACACTCTCGAGTGGCGCAACGGCGGAGAGACGTCCCTCGAGAACCTCGTCTGCCCCTGCACGTCGCACCACCACGTCCGCCACGGCGACCGGTGGACCTACGTCCGCCGCCCGGACGGCAGCATCGTCTGGACCACGCCGACCGGCCGCCTCGTCGTCGTCCGTCCGCCGGCCCTGGCCGGGGCGCCGCCGGGCCCCCGCTTCGAGGACGCACCGCCCCCGTTCTGACGGACGCGGGTCTCGATACGCGCTGCGCGCTACTCGACCAGCATGCACGCGCGCCGCCGCGCTTCCTCCTGCAGGCGTGCCGCCGCGCTCCATCATGCTGATCGAGGGGCCCTCGCAGAGGGCGTATCGAGATCCACCGCTCCGCGAGGCGGCGCCAGCCCGCTACAGCCCCGCGGGCTTCGACGGCGTGCGGAGCCAGGTGTCGAAGAAGGCGGTCAGGTCCTGGCCCGAGACGGACTCGGCGAGGTCCTGCAGGTCGGCCGTGGTCACGTTCCCGTAGCGGTTCTCGGCCGCCCAGCGCTGCAGCAGCGTGCCGAAGGCCGCCTCGCCGATCGTGGAGCGCAGCTCGACCAGCGTGAGTCCGCCGCGCGCGTAGATCGGGCTGTCGAAGAGGCCGAGCGCTCCCGGATCGGCGACCTCCGTCGCCCAGAAGGGATCGTCGGCGGGGATCGCCGCGACCTCGGCGGCGGACTCCGCGACGGTCGGGCCGCCGTCGTGCTCCGCCCACAGCCACTCGGCGTAGGTGGCGAAGCCCTCGTTCAGCCAGATGTCCGCCCACACCCGCGGGGTGACGCTGTCGCCGAACCACTGGTGCGAGATCTCGTGCGCGACGGTCGAGGTGTCGGCGCCGCCCGAGTAGAACGACCGTCCCTGCGTCTCGAGGGCGTAGCCGATCTCGTCGTCGTCGACCACGGCTCCGCCCGAGCGGAACGGGTACGGGCCGAAGACCCGCGTGAAGTAGTCGATGATGTCGCCCTGGCGCGCGAGCGCGGCGTTGGTGCTCGCGCGCGCGTCGCCGGTGATGTCGCGGTCGACGGCGTCGATGCTGACCACTCCGCCCGCGCGCGAGCGCACGAGGTCGTAGTCGCCGATGTTCACCATCGCCAGGTAGCTGGCCATCGGGCTCGTCTCGACCCAGCTGGAGGTGGTCCAGCCGTTGCGGGTGACGGGCGAGCCCACCGGGACGCCGTTCGCGACGGCGGTGCGCCCCTCCGGCACGGTGAGGGTGAAGGAGTAGCGGGCCTTGTCGGCCGGCGAGTCGTTGACCGGGTACCAGGTCGACGCTCCGTCGGGCTCGCTCGCGACCAGGGCGCCGTCGTCCGTCGACCACCAGCCGTAGGGGGCGCCGGTGCCGTCGACCGGGTTGCCGGTCGTGCCGGCGTAGCGGATGTCGACCAGGGTCGGCGCGCCCTTCTTCAACGAGCGGGACGGCGTGATCGTCAGCTCGTCGCCGACCTGGCTGAAGGCGGCGCCGCGCGTGTTCACCGAGACCTTCGAGACCGTCAGCCCGCGCAGATCGAAGGAGAACGAGCTCAGCTCCTGCGTCGGCGCGAGGGTCACGACGGCCCGGCCGGTGAGCGCCCGCGGAGCGGGGTCGTAGGTGAGGAAGAGGCTGTAGCTCAGGGCGTCGAAGCCCGAGCTGCCGAGGCCGGGGAAGTACGGGTCGCCGGAGCTGGTGCCGCCGCTCGTCCCGGCCTTCACGGCCGTGTCGGCGAGGGCGGGAGCCGGGAGCGCGAGAGCCCCGGCGACGAGGGCGGTGGCGAGGAGCGCCGGGACGACACGGCGAGCGGGGGCGGGCATGCGGCACACGCTAGCCCCTCCGCCGGTCGCCGGGTACTCCCCTCAGCGCCGGGCAAGCCCTACGAGCGCCGCTCCAGCGCGGCCAGCAGGTACGGCGCCGTCCGGCTGCCCTCCGCCCGCGCGACCTGCTCGGGCGTGCCCGTGGCGACGATCGAGCCGCCCGCGTCGCCCGCCCCCGGGCCGAGGTCGATCACCCAGTCCGCGTCGGCGACGATCCGCATGTCGTGCTCGACGACGATCACCGTGTTGCCCGCGTCGACGAGGTGCTGCAGGTGGCCGAGCAGCCGGTCCGCGTCGGCCGGGTGCAGACCCGACGTCGGCTCGTCGAGCAGGTAGAGCGTGTCGCCGCGCTGCGCCCGCCGCAGCTCCGAGGCCAGCTTCACCCGCTGCGCCTCACCGCCGGAGAGCTCCGGTGCCGGCTGCCCCAGCGCCACGTAGCCGAGACCCACGTCGAGCAGCGCGTCGAGGTGCCGGCCGATCTCCGTCTCCTCGGCGAAGACCTCGCGGGCCTCCGCCACGCTCAGCGCGAGCACCTCGGCGATCGACCGTCCGCCCCAGGTCACCTCGAGCGTCTCGGCGTTGTAGCGCGTGCCGCCGCACGCCGTGCACGGCGCCTGCACCGTCGGCAGGAAGAGCAGCTCGACCTCCATCGTCCCCTCGCCCTTGCAGACCGGGCAGCGGCCGCTGGGCATGTTGAAGGAGAAGCGGCCGGCCCCGTAGCGACGGCACTTCGCCTCGGGAGTCGCCGCGAAGAGCGCGCGGACGCGGTCGAACAGGCCGGTATAGGTGGCGACGTTGGAGCGCGAGGTGCGACCGATCGGCGTCTGGCCGACCTGCACCACCCGGCGCAGCCGCTCGGCAGGTCCGGTCGCGCTGCCGGTCGTGACGCCGGAGTCGGCGTCGAGCAGCGGGTCGTCGGAGGACGACTCGTCCGGCTCCGGGCTCTCCCCCGCCAGATCGGCCTGCAGGCTCGCGCGCAGCAGCTCCGGCAGCGCCTGATTGACCAGCGTCGACTTGCCCGATCCGGAGACTCCCGTCACCGCGGTCAGCGCCCCGAGCGGGAACGCGACGTCGAGCCCGCGCAGGTTGTTCCGCGCCACGTCGACCAGCCGGACCCGCGCGTCGGGCGTCCGCCGCTCGGGCAGCGGCGGCGTCGGCTCCGCGGTCTCGGGGAAGAGGTAGCGCCGGGTGATCGAGTGGTCCACCTCGCGCAGCCCGTCGAGCTCGCCCGAGTAGACGACGGTGCCGCCGCCCGAGCCGGCCGCCGGGCCGATGTCGACGATCCAGTCGGCCTCGCGGATCACGTCGAGCGAGTGCTCGACGAAGAAGACCGTGTTGCCGCTGTCCTTCAGCGCGCGCAGGATGCCGAGCAGCGCCTCGGTGTCGGCCGGGTGCAGCCCGGTCGACGGCTCGTCCAGGACGAAGACCACGCCGAACAGGCGCGAGAGCACCTGCGTCGCGAGGCGCATCCGCTGCAGCTCGCCCGAGGACAGCGTCGGCGTCGAGCGGTCCAGCGACAGGTAGCCGAGGCCGAGGTCGACGATCGGCGCCATCCGGCCGAGCAGATCCGAGACCAGGCGCTGGGCGGCGAGCCGCGTCTCCGGAGCAAGGGGCGCTCCGCCCACCGGCACCCATTCCGGCTCGAGCACGCGGGTCAGCAGTGCCGCGAGCTCCTCCAGCGGCAGCGCCGACAGCTCGGTGATGTCCAGCCCCTCGAAGCTCACCGCCAGGGCCTCCGGCTTGACCCGCTTGCCGTGGCAGTCCGGGCAGGCGACGCTGACCAGGAAGGTCGCCGCGCGCTCGCGCATCCGGGCGCTCTTGGAGCCGGCGAAGGTGTCCATCACGTAGCGCTTCACCCCGAGGAACGTGCTCATGTACCGCGGCTCGGCCCCTGCCGCCACGGCCGCCCGCACCTCGGCCGGCCCGCGATCCGTCCAGACCGGCACCTGCGGCGACTCCTGCGTGTACAGGATCCACTCGCGCTCCTCCGCCGGCAGCGTCGCCCATGGCACGTCGATGTCGTAGCCGAGCGAGATCAGGCTGTCGCGCAGCTGCTTGCCGTGCCAGGCGGTCGGCCAGGCCGCGAGCGCGCCGTCGCGGATCGAGAGCGAGCCGTCCGGCACCATCAGCTCCTCGGGCACGTCGTAGACGCGGCCGATCCCGTGGCAGGCGGGGCAGGCCCCCTGGACGGTGTTCGCGGAGAAGTCCTCCGCGAGGAGCATCGGCGCGCCCTCGGGGTAGGTGCCGACCCGGGAGAAGACCATCCGCACCACGGACGAGAGTGTGGTCGCGCTGCCCAGCGTCGACCTCGCCGAGCCGCCGGAGCGGCGCTGCGGCAGCGCGACGGCCGGCGGGAGTCCGTCGATCGCGTCGACGTCCGGCACCCCGACCTGGTCGATCAGCCGCCGCGCGTACGGCGCCACCGACTCGAAGTAGCGGCGCTGCGCCTCCGCGTAGAGCGTGCCGAACGCGAGCGAGCTCTTGCCCGAGCCGGAGACGCCGGTGAAGGCGACCAGGGCGTCGCGCGGGATGTCGACGTCCACGTCGCGGAGGTTGTTCTCGCGGGCGCCGCGGACGCGGACCCGGTCGAGGCGGTGGTCGTCGGGAGTGCGCGCAGTCATCCGACCAGCCTGCCCTGTTCCGATGTGCGCTCAGTCCAGGGTCGGGCGGTACGAGCGCACCACCGGGGGCGACTCGAGCGCCTCCCGCTTCACGATGTCGAGGCGCTGCAGCAGCGCGGGGATCGTCGGCGTCATCTCGAGTCGGACCTCGAGTTCGCCGTCCCGGCCGGGCAGGGAGAAGGCGACCTGGGCCGCGGAGGCGCTCCAGACCAGCCGCTCGCGCAGGGGGAGCACGGTCGGCCGCTCCCTGAGTCCGCCGACCTCCGCCAGCACGGCGGCGAGGCGGCGGGCGCGCACCTCGGCCGGCACGTCGCTGAGGAGGTTGGGGCTGAACAGGACGCCGCCGGAGAGCTCCTCCGCCCGCAGAAGGTCGCCGGGACCGGCGATCGCGGCCTCGATCGCCTCCGCTGCCGCCAGCGTCGACGGGTGCAGCGCGATGGTCCGGGCCGGCGGGTCCGTGTCCTCGAGCGCTGCGCGGAGCAGGCCCGTGGCCGCGGCGGCGAGCTTCGCGCCGTTGGTGGTCGCGAAGACCACGACTCCCAGACCCGACTCCAGGTGCCAGCGCATGTTGGAGGACCAGCCGGGCAGCCCGCCGGAGTGGTGGGCGATCGCGCCGAAGCGGACGTCCTGCTCGATCACGAGGCCGAGGCCGTAGGCGGAGCCGTCGAGGGTGCTCTCGCCGACGCGGGGACTGAGGGCGGGCACCGGCGTCCAGCCGCGCTGCATCTCGCGGCGCGAGGCGCGGCTGAGCACCGCCTCGTCGCCGTTCTCCGCGGCGTCGTCGCCCGTGAACGCCGCCGACAGCCACCCGCTCCAGCGCGCGATGTCGCCGACCGTGCTGTACATGCTCGCCGCGCAGGCGCCCACGCCGGTGCCGGTGGACGGGCGGGCGGTCCAGGTCGCGCCCTCGTCGAAGCTGCTGAAGCCCCGCGCGAGATCGGCGCCCGCGGGGTAGGCGCCCACGTCGTAGCGCGTGCTCGCGAGACCGAGCGGCTCCAGGACGGTCCGGGTCGCGAAGGCGACGAAGTCCTCGCCGGAGACGTTCTCGACGATCACCCCGAGCAGCCAGAAGCCGATGTTCGAGTACTGGTAGACCTCGCCGGGCCGCTCCGTGAAGGTCAGCCCGCGCGCGATCAGCTCGAGGAACTCGGCGCGCGGCATCGCCATCACGTGGTCGGCCCAGCCGTTGTCCTCGGGCAGCCCCGAGCAGTTGCTGAGCAGCATCCGAATCGTCACCGGCAGTTCCCGGCCTGCGGCGTCGATCGGGTCCGCGAACTCCGGCACGTGCGCGCTCACCCGGTCGTCGAGGTCGAGCAGTCCGCGGTCGCGGAGGATCAGCACCGCCGCCGCCTCGAAGCTCTTCGACATCGAGGCGATGCGGTGCACGGTGCCGGGTGCGGGCACCGCGCCGTCGAGGCGGTGCTCCCCGCGACCGTGCTGAGCGATCAGCCCGTCGCGGTCGAACAGCGCCCAGCTCAGCGACGGCGCGACCGGCGCCCCCTCGTCGAACCAGTGCGCGAACCTGTCGAGGAGCTCCGGAGTCATCCCCTCATCCTTCCGCACGCGATCCTCGAGCTCGCACGGGGTCGTCCCTGCGCAGCTCCACGAGGATGCGGCGGAGGTGGATCGCGACCAGGACGCCCGGGCCCATGCTCGTCCCGGTCGCCGCGGCACGCGCGTCGACCGCGCGCACGAGCTCCTCGACGGCGCTCTCCGCAGGCTCGAGGGAGCGGTCCTCCGGGGAGTCGCCCGTCACGACCGCGTCGCCGACCGCGTGGCAGGCGGCGCTCAGCGGCGCGGCCAGCTCCGCGTCGAACGGCAGCGCGCCCGGGCGGTCCCAGATGGTGTCCGCCAGCGCGGCTGTCATGTCGCGGACGTGGAAGAGCGTCCCGTCGAGGGTCGCCAGCCGGAGGTGGTCGGTCTGCGAGCTGTGCCGGTGCAGCAGCGCGCGCGGATTGCCCTTCCGGCTCTCGTCGCCGTCGACCAGCGCTCGGCGCACCTCGGCCGCGGTCGCCGCCAGCTGCTCGCCGTTGGTCGACCAGGCCTCGTGCTCGGGCGGCCAGGTCTCCTCCAGGGCGGTGCCCATGTCGTGCAGGTGGGTCGAGAGCTGGCGCTCGAACTCGTCGACCCGCGCGGTCGCGGCCTCGGAGGTGAGCCCCGGGACGACGACGACGTTGACCAGCAGCCCGACGACGACCCCGACCGCCATCTGCACGAGATAGCCGAGCGAGTAGTCCTCCGCGCGCGCTCCTCCGATGATCAGGACGAAGAGCGCCGCCATCGGCACGTACTCGCGACCGGCGCCGAACCAGCCGGTGCCTGAGAGCACGACGCCGATGCCGACGATCAGCGGGATGGTCCACCAGGTCGGCCCGACCGTCACCACCACGAGCACGGCCAGCCCGATCCCCGCCGCGAGGCCGAGCAGCGTCTGCAGCCCGGTCTTCGCCGAGCCCATCAGCGTCGGGTACATGCTGACCAGGGCGCCGAGCGGTGCGTAGTACGGGTACTGCTCCGCGACTCCCGGCACGTGCGGCGCGACGGCCCAGGCGATGCCCACCGCCACGGCGGTCTTCAGCGCGAGGAGCAGCCGCGGGCCGGCGACCGCGTCGCGCCAGGCCCGGCCGGCCCGGGTGAGGCGAGGGCCGGTCACGCCCGGTCGTCGCGGCGAGGGGCGTCGAGCCGCGCCGCGACGTCGGCCGGGAAGCCGCCGGTCGCGATCGGGCTCCAGCGCGTCGGCGTGATGCGCAGCAGCGACTTGTCCTGCAGCCGCATCGCCGCGCGGTACTCGTCCCAGTCCGGGTGCTCGCCCGAGATGCTGCGGTAGTAGTCGACGAGCGCGTCCTCCGCCTCCGGCATGTGCAGCACCTCGGCTTCGCCGTCGACCTGGATCCACGCGTCGTTCCAGTCGTCGGAGAGCACGAGGACCGACGTCGCGGAGCGGCGCTCGGCATTGCGCGTCTTCGCCCGGCCGGGGTAGGTCGAGACCACCAGGCGGCCCTCGGCGTCGACGCCGCCGGACACCGGCGACATCTGCGGCCGGCCGTCCGCGCGGGTGGTGGCGACGAGCATCCGGTGCCGCGGTCGCACGAAGTCGAGCATGCCGTCGCGGTCGACGGCGGTGGTGGTGGAGACGGTTCTGGCCATCCGTCCAGGTTAGCCAGCGAGGCGCCGGAGCCGCGCGCGCTGCTCGCGGAGCACCACGACCAGCGCGGTCCCGGCCGACGCGAGGAGCCACTGCTCCAGCGCGGTGTCGAACAGCGCCGCCGCCGTGCGCGCGGCGAGCGCTGCCTCGGCAGCCGGGACGCCCGCGCGCACCAGCGCGTCGCGCATCGCGTCGGTGAGCAGCGCCGACTTCAGCAGCTCGCGCTCGCGCAGCGCCGGCTCGGACAGCACGACGGCCCGGCGCGCCGCGATCTCGCCGCGCCAGCCCTCCAGATCGCCCGCCGCGACCGTCTCGAGCCCGTGCATCAGCAGCCCGAGCGGATCGAGTCCCGCGGGCGCGCCAGCGAGCAGCCGCGCCACCACCTCCGGGAACTCGCGCTCGCGCAGGAACAGCACGTCGCGCTTGTCGGCGAAGTGCCGGAAGAAGGTGCGGGTCGTGAGCCCGGCGCGCTCGGCGATCGAGGGCACCGTCGTCGCGGAGTAGCCGTGCTCGGCGAACAGCTCCATGGCGGCGCGCTCCAGGCGCAGTGCGGCGTCGGGGGCCCAGCGTGACATGGGTTCAGGCTAGTCGATGACACGACGTGTCATCGGGTGTACGGTGACGACACGTCCTGTCATCGAGCTCTGGAGATCACGTGCCCTCGAACGCCGCCGCCCCGAACACCGCCGCGCGCCTCCCCTCGCCCCGTGCCGACCTCGTCGTCGGTCCCGCCGCGCTGCACGAGCCCGGGCCGGGCGAGCTGCTCGTGCGCAACCGCGCCGTCGCCGTGAATCCGCTCGACGAGGTCAAGCAGTGGACCGGCGACCTGATGTACCGCTGGCTCCCCTACCCCTCGGTCCTCGGCGAGGACGTCGCCGGCGAGGTCGCCGCCGTCGGTCCGGGGGTCGACCGCTTCGCCGTCGGCGACCGCGTCGTCGCCTATGCGGTCGGGATGGAGCGCGGGCGCCGGCACGACGCCGAGGGCGGCTTCCAGGAGTACACGGTCGTCCGCGCGGACCTCGCCGCGCCGATCCCGGCGCAGCTGGCCTACGAGCAGGCCGTGGTGCTGCCGCTCGCGGTCTCCACCGCCGCGACCGCGCTCTTCCAGAGGGACCACCTGGCGCTGCCCCACCCGTCGGCCGCTCCCGTGGCCACCGGGCGGACGGTCGTCGTCTGGGGCGGCGCCACCAGCGTCGGCAGCAACGCGATCCAGCTCGCCGTCGCCTCCGGGCACCGCGTCGTCGCCACCGCCTCGCCCGCCAACCACGCCCGCCTGCGCGAGCTCGGCGCCGACGCCGTGCTCGACTACCGCGGCCCGAGCGCGGTCGCCGACGTCGTCGCCGCGATCGGCGGCGCGGAGGTGGCGGGGATCCTCGCGGTCGGTACCGGCTCCGCCGAGCCCTGCGTCGCCGTCGCGGCCGCCACCGGCGCCCGCCGCGTCGCCCTGGCCAGCCCCTCCGTCTCCTTCGGCTCGCTGCCGCGCCGCGCGGGGCTCTCCCTGTCCTTCGCGCGGACGATGTCGCGCCTGGTCCGGGGGAACCTCGCGCTCCAGCTCTCCGCGCGCCGCCGCGGCATCCGTGCCCGCTACGTCTGGGGCGCCACCCTGATGAGCAACGAGGTCGGGCCGATGCTCTGGCGCGACCACCTGCCGAGCGCCCTCGCCGACGGCCGGCACCGCTGCGCGCCCGAGCCCGAGGTCGTCGGCACGGGGCTCGGCGCCGTGCAGGGCGCGCTCGACCGGCTGCACGCGGGGGTGTCGGCGCGGAAGCTCGTCGTGCTGCTCTGACCGCGAGCCCCCGCGGTGCGCCACTATGAACCGTGCCGCTCCCCTCCCCCGGGCCCTCCGCCCGCTCCTGGCTGCTCGTCGCGCCGTCGCTCGTCGTCCTCGGCTGGGGCGGCAACCAGTTCCTGCCGCTCATGCAGCTCTACCGCCAGCTCGAGGGCTACACGCAGACGCAGGTCACGATCCTGCTCGCCGCCTACGTCCTCGGCATCGTGCCCGGCTTCGCCCTGGCCGGCGGCTGGTCCGACCGCTTCGGCCGCCGGCCGGTGCTGCTCGCCGGCCTCGTGCTGGGGATCCTCGGCAGCGTCGTGCTCGCCTGCTCCCCCGCCTCGGTGCTCGGACTCGGTGTCGGCCGCTTCGTCAGCGGGCTCAGCGTCGCGGCGGGGATGGTCGTCGGCACGGCCTGGATCAAGGAGCTCTCGATCGCGACCGGAGCGTCCTCGGCCGGCGCCCGCCGCGCCTCCGCGATGCTCACCATCGGCTTCGGCGGCGGCGCGGGCGTCGGCGGGGCGCTCGCGCAGTTCGGCCCCTGGCCGACCGTGCTGCCCTACGTCGTGCAGTCGGCGGCCTGCATCGCGGCCGTCGCGGTTCTCCTCCGCGCGCCGGAGACGCGGGCCTACGATTCGTCCGCCGGCCGCCTGACCGGCGAGCTCAGCATCCCGCGCCCCGCCCGCGCCCGCTTCGCCGCCGTCGTCCTGCCGCTCGCACCCTGGGTCTTCGCGGCGCCCGCCCTGTCCTTCGCGGTCGGGCCGAGCCTGGTCGCCGGCCGGCTGCCGGGCCTCACCGTCGGATTCGCGACCCTCGTCACCGTGATCACGCTCGGCTGCGGCTGGGTCACCCAGCTCTTCTCCGGTCCGCTGCTGGTGCTGCTGCGCGGTCGCGGCGCCCTCGTCGGCGGTGCGCTCACCGCCCTCGGCGCCCTGCTGCTGATCCCCGCCGCGGTCGGGCAGGAGCTCTGGCCCGTCCTCGTCGCCGCGCCGGTCTTCGGCTGCGGCTACGGCCTCGCGATGGTCTCCGGCCTCACCGCGTCGCAGGCCCTCGTCGAGACCCGCGAGCTGGCGAGCGTCACCGCCGTCTACTACTCCGTCACCTACGCCGGCTTCCTCGTGCCGGCGATCCTGGCGGCGCTGGCCGTCGCCCTGCCGATGCCGCTGCTGCTCGCGGCGACCGCGCTCGCGATCCTCGCCTGCGTCGCGCTCGCGACCCGTGGACTGCGCCGCCAGCGGGCGGGTCAGAACCGCGCGGCGACCTCGTAGAGCACGTCCTCGTCCCCCGCGTACAGCCCTTCGGCACGCGGCCAGTGCGCGATCACGTCGGTGAAGCCCAGCGCCTCGGCGCGGCCCGACGAGTCGGCGTAGCGGTCGACGCTCTCGAGAGAGTAGTCCGGCCCGGAGTCGAGCGAGAGGTGCCGCTCGATCGAACGCGGGTCGCGCCCGGCGGCCTCGAGCGCGTCGTCGAGGCGCTGCGAGAGCTCGGCGACCGCCGCCCACCACTCCTCGGTGCTGCGGCCCTCCGGACCCGTCGTCACCCAGCCCTGCGCCCGCTCGGCCACGAGCGCGAGGCCCTTCGGCCCGTTCGCCGCGAGCACGAACGGCACGCGCGGCGACTGCGCCGGCTCCCCCACCATCCGGGCGCCGCGCGCGGTGAACCACGCGCCGTCGAGATCGATGCCGCCCGAGCCCGGAGCCTCGTGCCGGAGCAGCACGTCGAGCGCCGAGACGAACTCGACGTAGCGCTCGTGCCGCTCCCGCGGCGAGTGCAGCTCCTGCCCCAGCACCGTCGCGTCGAAGCCCGTCCCGCCCGAGCCGACCCCGAGGACGAAGCGGCCGCCCGAGATCTCGTCGACCGTCGCGATCTCCTTCGCGAACGGCACCGGGTGGCGGAAGTTCGGCGAGGCGACGAAGGTGCCCAGCCGCAGCGTCTCGGTGACGACAGCGGCGGCCGTCAACGTCGGAATCGTCGCGTGCCAGACCTGGTCGGCGAGCGAGCGCCAGGAGAGGTGGTCGTAGGTCCAGGCGTGATCGAAGCCGAGCCCCTCCGCGGACTGCCACTTGCGGCGGGCGGTGGACCAGGGCTCCTGCGGGAGGATGACGATGCCGTGTCGCATCGTCCGAGTGTAGGGACGAACGGGGCGTCGCCTCCCGAGCCTCCGGACCGGCCTTCATGTTTCGTGGAGGCTCTTTTTGTTACTGCTGTGTAAAAGAGCAGCCCTGGAACCGCTTCGTGCGCGCTTCACTTCAACGGCTCGGGTAAGAATTGCTGCACTCTCAACAGAAGCAGTAATTCCTCCCCCCGTGCGCCCTGGAAGGTCATCATGTCCTCTCGCTCCCTGCTCCGCCTGTCCGCCGCCGCCGGAACGGCCGCCCTCCTGCTGACGCTGACGGCGTGCAGCGCGGGTGACGACGCGTCCTCCGCCGGCTCCGGCTCCTCCGCCGGCGTCGCGTCGGAGGTGGACCCGGACGTGCAGGCGCTCGTCCCCGACGACATCGCCGAGGCCGGCGTCATCCGCATGGGCCTGGACGGCGCCTACCCGCCGTTCGGCTCGATCTCCGAGGAGGACGGCGAGACCCTCGTCGGGCTCGACGCCGATCTCGCCCGGGAGATGGCCGCGCTGATGGGCCTCGAGGTCGAGTTCTCGATCACCTCCTTCGACGGTCTCATCCCCTCGCTGCAGTCCGGCACGAACGACATGGCGATGAACTCGATCGGCGACACCAAGGAGCGCGAGGAGGTCGTCGACTTCGTCACCTACTACCACAACGGCACCGTCGCGCTCGTGGAGCGGGGAACCCGATGGACCTCACCGCGACCGCGCTCTGCGGTGCCACCGTCGCGGTGAACCGCGGCTCGCTCCAGCAGTCGACGATGCTCCCGCCGCAGGCCGAGACCTGCGCCGCGGAGGGCGAGGAGGCTCCGACCGAGGCGGTCTTCGCCGGCACCCCGGAGGCCCTGCTCGCCCTCACCGCCGGCCAGGTCGACGCCGTCCTCGCGGACGTGCCGCCGCTCGTGCTCGCGCAGCAGGCGAACGACGCCTTCGAGATCGCCGGCCCCGCGACGAAGAACCCGAACCCCGGCGGCGTCGCGCTGCCCAAGGGCGGCGCCTTCACCGAGGCCGTGCACGCCGCGATGACGGAGCTGATGGCGAACGGCACCTACGACGAGCTGATCGCGAAGTACGGCCTCGAGGACATCGCCATCGAGGAGTCGGTCGTCAACGGAGCGAACAGCTGATGACGGACCTGCTCCCCCGCACCCAGGAGCGGACCGCGCCGCCCGCGATGACCGTGGTGCCCGTGCGCCACTGGGGCCGCCGGATCGTCGCGGGGATCCTCCTGCTGCTGCTGGCCGGCTTCGCCTCGACGGTGGTCACGAACGAGAACTACCACTGGGACGTCGTCGGGCAGTACCTCTTCTCGTCCCGCATCCTGACCGGGCTCTGGCACACCCTCGAGCTCACCGCGATCTCGATGATCGTCGGCATCGCGCTGGGCGTGCTCGTCGCGATCATGCGGGAGTCGACCAATCCGGTCTTCTCGAAGATCGCGTGGCTCTACATCTGGTTCTTCCGCGGGACTCCGCTCTTCGTGCAGCTGCTCTTCTGGGGCTACATCGCAGCGCTCTACCCGACCGTGTCGATCGGGCTGCCGTTCGCCGACGGCCCGCTCGTCGAAGCCGAGATGCGCGAGCTGATGACGCCGTGGCTCGCGGCGGTGCTCGGACTCAGCCTGAACGAGGGCGCCTACATGGCCGAGATCGTGCGCGGCGGACTCGCCTCCATCGACCAGGGCCAGCGCGAGGCCGGCCAGGCGATGGGGATGACCCGGGCGCGGATCCTGCGCCGGATCATCCTGCCGCAGGCGATGCGGGTGATCCTGCCGCCGACGGGGAACAACGTCATCTCGATGCTGAAGACCACCTCGATCGTGAGCGTCGTCGCCTTCCCCGAGCTCCTCTACTCCGCGCAGCTGATCTACGCCGTCAACTACCTGACCGTGCCGCTGCTGATCGTCGCCTCGATCTGGTACCTGCTCGTCACCACGGTGCTCACCGCCGGTCAGCACCTGCTCGAGCGGCACTTCGGCCAGGGGCACGGGCCCACGAGCGCCGGCCGGACCGGCTTCTGGAAGGCCGCGGTGCGCCTGCAGCGGCGGAGTTCCGGAGCCTCCACCCCCGCCGCCGCAGGACCCACGATCACAGGAGGACAGCCGTGAGCATCCAGACCCTTCCGATGGTGCGCCTCGAGGGCGTGCACAAGTCGTTCGGCTCGCTCGAGGTGCTCAAGGGCATCGATCTGACGATGGAGCGCGAGAAGGTCACCTGCCTGCTCGGCCCGTCGGGCTCGGGCAAGTCCACGCTGCTGCGCTGCATCAACCACATCGAGCGCATCGACAGCGGGCGCGTCTTCGTCGACGACCGGCTGATCGGCTACACCGAGCGCGACGGCCGCTTCTACGAGATGAAGGAGCGCCTGGTCACGCGGCAGCGCCAGGAGATCGGCATGGTCTTCCAGGGCTTCAACCTCTTCCCGCACCTGACCGTGGAGCAGAACATCATGGAGGGCCGCGTCGGCATCCAGCGTGTCGCTCCCACCCAGGCCCGGAGCGAGGCGCACGCGCTGCTGGAGCGGGTGGGTCTGCGCGAGAAGGCGACGGCCTACCCGAACCAGCTCTCGGGTGGCCAGAAGCAGCGGGTGGCCATCGCCCGGGCCCTGGCCATGCAGCCGAAGGTGATGCTCTTCGACGAGCCGACCTCCGCGCTCGACCCCGAGCTCGTCGGCGAGGTGCTCGAGGTGATGCGCGACCTGGCCGACAGCGGCATGACGATGATCGTGGTCACCCACGAGATCGCCTTCGCCCGCGAGGTCGCCGACCACGTCGTCTTCATGGACGGCGGCGTCGTCGTCGAGCAGGGCCCGCCCGAGCAGGTCCTGGTCCGCCCGCAGCAGCCCCGCACCCGGGCCTTCCTGCGCGGCGTCCTGCTGGAGGAGAACGAGATCGACGAAGGAGCACGCGCATGAGCCGCACCCGCAGCAGGATCGCCGTCATCGGAGCCGGAGTGGTCGGCCTGTCGGTCGCCGCCGAGCTCGGCCGCCGCGGGCACGAGGTCGTCGTGCTCGAGGCGGGCACCGTCGGCTCGGGGACGTCGAGCACGTCCTACGCCTGGATCAACTCGAACGGCAAGTCGCCGCGCGAGTACTACGACCTCAATCTGCGCGGTCTCGCGCTGATGCACGAGCAGGGCGGCGGCTCCGACTGGTTCGTCGGCTCCGGGCACCTGGAGTGGCCCGTCGACGCGGCGCACGCCCGCGACCTCGAGACGCGCGTGGCGCGCCTGGAGAGCTACGGCTACCCGGTCGAGTGGCTCGACTCCGCCGAGGCCCGCCGCCGCGCGCCCGGACTGCGGATGCCCGACGACCAGCGGGTCGCCTTCTTCCCGAGCGAGGGGTACGTGCATCCGGCCCTGCTGCTGGTCGAGCTGTTCCGCCGCTGCGGGCGCGCCGGTGTCGAGGTGCGCGAGCGGACGCCGGTCGCCGCCATCGAGCCGCAGGGCGAGGGCGCGATCGTGCGGACGACCGACGGCGCGAGCCTCGAGGTCGACACCGTCGTCAGCTGCGTCGGCCGCTGGACCGAGCAGCTCACCGGGATGCTCGGCAGCCCCGTGCCGATGGTCTCGACCGCGGAGGTGGGTGGCGCGGGGGTCGGCTACCTGGCCGTCACCACCCCCGTCCCCGTCGACTTCGCCCCGCTGCTCAGCCACACCGGCCTCAACGTCCGGCCGGCCGGCGGTGGCCGCTTCCTGCTGCAGTCGACCGTGCTCGACGCCGACGCCGACTCCGCCCGCCGCTACGGGCTCGACTCCGAGGTGGCGACGACCCTGCGCGACCGCTTCCGCGCGCTGTTCCGGCACGCCGGCGGCGCCGAGATCGAGTCCTTCGTGGTCGGCCAGCGGGCGATGCCGGCGGACGGCTGGCCCGCGGTCGGCCGCCTCGCACCCGATTCGCCGCTCTACGTCGTCGCCACCCACAGCGGAGTGACGCTCTCGCTCGCGCTGGGAGACTGGGTGGCGCGGGAGATCGACGGCGAGGAGCAGGAGGCGCTCCGCACCTTCCGGCCGGCCCGGCTGCTCGATCCGGCCGCGCGCTTCGCGGCCCCGGTGCCCCGCCTGCCCGGCCAGCAGTGAGCCGCCGAAACGTCCGTTCCATCTCGATCCTGAGGACCCCGTCATGAAGATCTCCCTGCTCGGAACCGGCCGCATGGGCCACGAGCTCGCCGTCCATCTGCTGGCCGACGGCCACGAGCTCACCGTCTGGAACCGCACCCCCGCCGGCGCCGACCGCATCGTCGCCGCCGGCGCCGCGCGGGCCGACGACCCCCGATCCGCCATCGAGGGCGCCGACGTCGTGATGACCGTGCTCTTCGGTCCCGACACCGTGCGCGAGGTCGTGACCGCCGCGGATCTGCCGATCCCCGCCGAGGCGGTGTGGCTCGACGTCACGACCGTCGCCCCTGCCGACGCCGACGAGTTCCAGGCCTGGGCCGACGCCCGCGGCACCCGCTACGTGCACAGCCCGGTCGTCGGCACCCTCGCCCCCGCCCGCGCGGGCACCCTCGGCGTGCTGGTCGGCGGCGCGGAGGCGGACGTCGAGCACGTCCTGCCGCTGGTGCGGCTCTGGAGCGATCCCGAGCGGATCCGCGTGACCGGCTCGGCGGCCAAGGCGGCGGTCGGCAAGCTGATCGCCAACCTCGCCATCGCCGTCAGCCTGCAGGGGCTCGTCGAGTCGTTCCGGCTCGGGCGTGCGAACGGGGTCGACGCCGAGGAGGTGCTCGCCATGCTGGACAAGACCGGTCTCGGCTTCATGGCCGGGATGAAGGGGCCGATGATCCTCGCCGACGGATTCGCCGACACCCAGTTCTCGGCGGACCTGCTCGCCAAGGACTCACGGCTGATGCTGCACTCGTCGCCGGACCCGCTGCCCGCGGTGACCGCGATGCTGGAGACGCTGACCCGGGTGCAGCGCGAGGGCGACGGCGACAGCGACATCGCGGTGGTCGTCCGCGCCGAGCTCTCCTAGGCGGCACGGTTACTCTGATCTCCGCCCGGGCGCCCGCCTCCGGCCGCCCGGCGAGGACGACGACGTCGACGAAGGACACCGCTATGAGAGCAGCAGCACCATGACCGCGGTCGAGCGGGCCGCGGGCACGGAGCCTCCGGCACCGGGGGCAGGATTCTCCGTGCCGAGGACGGTCGACGGCGAGCGCCTGGTCGCGCTCTTCACCTCGCTCGTCGAGCCGCTCGCGCGGGCGCTGCCGACCTCGACCGAGGTGGTGCTGCACGATCTCAGCCTGGTGCCGAACTCGATCGTCGCCATCCACGGCGACGTCACCGGCCGCCGTATCGGCGATCCGCCGACCGACGTGCTGCTCGAGCAGGCCGCCCGCGGCTTCGACGACTACAACCTCAACTACGAGTCGACGCTGCCCAACGGCAACCGCATGCGCTCCTCGACGCTGATCATCCGCGACATCGCCGGCCACCCGGTCGCCGCGCTGTGCGTGCACACCGACATCTCGGCCTGGCTGTCCATCCAGTCGCTCGTGACGCAGATGGTGGCCGGATCAGGAGCGCCCGCCGCGGTGCCCGACCGCGGCGAGACCTTCGTGAAGGACGTGGACGAGCTGGCCGCGCTGCTGGTCAGCCAGGCGATCGCGGCCGCCGGGGTGCCGGTCTCCGCGATGAAGAAGAAGCACAAGGTCGGTGTCGTGCTCGAGCTGAAGCACCGCGGCTTCTTCATGCTCCGCGACGCGGTCGACATGATCTCCGAGTCGCTCGCGGTGACCCGGTTCACGATCTACAACTACCTCAACGAGATCGCGGCGGAGGAGCCGGTCGTCTCCGACTGACCCTCCGCCAGCCGCATCGTGCCGCCCGCCCGGGCGGCGAACGCCCGTGCCGTCGCCGCGATCGTGCGCCGCATGACCCGCACCGCCGCCGTCGGCGCGAGGTCGGCCGGGCGGGCGAGGCTGATCGTCCTGCTGAGAGTCGGCTCCTCCAGCCGGATCGAGCGCAGTCCGGGGCGGCCCTGCAGCACCATCGCCGGGACGATCGCGACCCCCAGACCGCGCTCGGCGAAGCGCAGCACCGCGTCCATCTCGGCGCCCTCCAGCACGACGTCGGGCACGAGCCCTGCGGCGGAGAACGCGGCGTCGGTCGTGCGGCGCAGGTCGTAGCTGGTGTTGAAGACGATCTGCGGGAGGCGGGCGACGGCCGGCAGATCGATCGCGTCGCCGTCCCTCAGCGCGGGCTCGGCCGCGGAGGAGACCACCACCAGCTCCTCGACGAGCAGCGGCGTCACGGAGAAGGCGCCCACGGCCGCCGCCGTCGAGGTCGTGACCAGCGCGAGGTCGAGCTCGCCGCGCGCGAGCCGGTCGAAGAGGCTGCGCGAGCCGTCCTCGGCCAGGTGCAGCTCGATGGCCGGGTGCGCTGCGTGGAAGGCGTGCAGCACCTCCGCGACGAGGCTGATGCAGAGGGTGGGCGTCGCGCCGAAGCGCACCCGGCCGCGCTCGAGACCGGCGAGCTCGGCCAGCTCGCGGCGCACCGACTCGGCGTCGGCGAGCATGCGGCGCGCGAGCGGCAGCAGCAGCTCGCCGGCCGAGGTGAGGGTGCTGCCGGAGCGCGCGCGGTGGAACAGCTCGGAGCCGAGGTCCTGCTCCAGCGCGGAGATCTGGCGGCTCAGCGAGGGCTGCGCGAGATGCAGCTCCTCCGCGGCGCGGGTGAAGCTGCCGAGGCGCGCGACCTCGACGAAGCCGGACAGCTGCTCGAAGTTCATGCCCATAGCGTAAGCGCATGCCGAGCCCCAGCTTTATGCATTGGAGTAATAGAAGCGCCGTGCCTAGCGTGGAGTCATGACCACTTCAGCACCCACTGCCACGGCGGAGCGCCGGATCTCCACCTCCGTCCTCGTCATCGGCACCGGCGGCTCGGGCCTCCGCGCCGCGATCGAGCTGGCCGAGGCCGGCGTCGACGTCCTCGCGCTGGGCAAGCGCTCGAAGTCGGACGCCCACACCTCGCTCGCCGCCGGCGGCATCAACGCGGCCCTCGCGACGATGGACCCCGACGACAGCTGGCAGCAGCACGCGGCCGACACCATCACCGAGTCCTACCTGCTCGCCAACCCGCGCACCGTCGAGATCGTCACGTCCAACGCCGCCCGCGGCATCCAGGACCTCGAGCGCTACGGCATGCCGTTCGCCCGCGAGGACGACGGCCGCATCTCGCAGCGCTTCTTCGGCGCGCACACCTACCGCCGCACCGCCTTCGCCGGCGACTACACCGGCCTCGAGATCCAGCGCACGCTGGTCAACCGGGCGGCGCAGCTCGAGATCCCGATCCTGGACACCGTCTACGTCACCCGGATCCTCGTCAACGAGGACGGCGCCGTCTTCGGCGCGTACGGCTTCGACCTCGTCGACGGCACCCGCTACCTCATCCACGCCGACGCGGTGATCCTGGCCGCCGGCGGGCACAACCGGATCTGGCGCCGCACCTCCTCGCGCCGCGACGAGAACACGGGTGACTCGTTCCGCCTGGCCGTCGAGGCCGGCGGCCGCCTGCGCGACCCCGAGCTGGTGCAGTTCCACCCGTCGGGCATCATCGAGCCCGAGAACGCGGGCGGCACGCTGATCTCCGAGGCGGCGCGCGGCGAGGGCGGCATCCTCCGCAACGGCCTCGGCGAGCGCTTCATGCACAAGTACGACCCGGAGCGCCTCGAGCTCTCGACCCGCGACCGCGTCGCACTCGCCTGCTACACCGAGATCAAGGAGGGCCGCGGCACGCCGAACGGCGGCGTCTGGCTCGATGTCTCGCACCTCCCGCGCGAGACGATCATGACCCGGCTCCCCCGCGTCTACCAGACGATGCTCGAGCTGCAGATGCTCGACATCACGAAGGACCCGATCGAGATTGCGCCGACGGCGCACTACTCGATGGGCGGCGTCTGGGTCCGCTCGGACGACCACAGCACCGACGTCCCCGGCCTCTACGCCATCGGCGAAGCCTCCAGCGGTCTGCACGGAGCGAACCGCCTGGGCGGCAACTCGCTGATCGAGCTGCTCGTCTTCGGCCGGATCGTCGGCCGGGCGGCGGCGGAGTACTCCGCATCGCTGACCGCGCAGACCCGCTCCGCAGCGTCGGTGCAGGTCGCCCGCGACGAGATCGCGGACCTGCTCGCCGCCGACGGCGAGGAGAACGTGCGGGCCCTGCAGCGCGCGATCCGCAACACCATGACCGAGCACGCCGGCGTCGTGCGCGACGAGGCGGGCCTGCTCGCCGGTCTCGCCGAGCTGGACGCGATCGAGGCGCGCATCGCCGACATCGGCATCCACCCGGACATCGCCGGCTTCCAGGACCTGGCGCACGCCTTCGACCTGAAGTCCGCCGCGATGGCCGCCCGGGCCACGCTCGAGGCCGCGCTGGAGCGCCGCGAGAGCCGCGGCTGCCACAACCGCAGCGACTACCCCGAGATCGACCCGGCGCTGCAGGTGAACCTGGTCTGGTCGCCGGCCACCGGCATCACCCGCGAGGAGATCCCCGCGGTCCCGGAGGAGATCCAGGCGCTGATCCGCGAGGTCGCGACCGCGGGCAAGCTGCTCGAGTAGCGGCACGGTTCGCGCTCAGCGCGCACGACGACGCCGGCCCGGGAGAACCCGGGCCGGCGTCGTGTCGTTCCGCATCCGATCAGGCGCGGCTGCGGGCGCGTCCGCCGAAGCGGGTGTAGAGGAACAGCACGATGATCGCGCCGATGATGGAGCCGATGATGCCGGCCGGCTGGAGGAAGCCCTCCATCGGGTCGTGCTGGAAGATCAGGAAGCCGAGGAAGCCGCCGACGAAGGATCCGACGATCCCCAGCACGATGGTCATCAGGATGCTGATGTTCTGCCGTCCCGGCACGATGAGGCGGGCGAGAGCGCCGGCGATGAGGCCGACGACGATGAGGCTGATGATGAGTCCGAGCACGGGTGTCACCTTCCGGTCGAGCACGGCGGGCCGTGCGGTGGGGCTCTGCGGTCGCTGAGCCGATGGCCCACCCAAGCAGGGGCGGAGGGGTGGCCGGTACACCCCTGGGGGTGTAGTCGCGGAGCCCGCCGGCACGGTACGGTCCGTGGATGGACAGAGCATGGATGGACAGAGCATGCCGGCGCCCCTGACCGTCGCCCTGGTCGACGACTACGACGTCGTCCTCAAGGGCCTCGCGCACATGTTCGACCACTACCGCGACCGCGTCGTCGTGGCCGAGATCGACGCGAACGCGGCGCTCTCCGACCGCATCGACATCGTGCTCTACGACTCGTTCGCCCAGCCGGAGTCGGATCTGCAGGAGCTCGCCGACCTCGTCCGCAACCCGCGCGCCGAGCACGTCGTCGTCTACACCTGGAACTTCCACCCGGACCTCGTCCACGACGCGCTGGAGCAGGGCGTGCGCGGCTACCTCTCCAAGACCCTCCCCGCCCGCGAGCTCGTCGCCGCCCTCGAGGCCGTGCGGAACGGCGACCTCGTCGTCAGTGAGCCGCCCCGCCGCGCGGGCACCGCCCCCGGCCTCGACTGGCCCGGCCGCCACGAGGGCATCACCGACCGCGAGTCCGAGATCCTGGCCCTGATCACCCAGGGCAAGAGCAACGCCGACGTCGCCGCCCTCACTTACCTCAGCCCCAACACGGTGAAGTCCTACATCCGCAGCGTCTACGGCAAGATCGGCGCCTCCAGCCGCACCCAGGCCGTCCTCTGGGGCGTCGAGCACGGCTTCACCCCCGACCACCACCGCATCGACCACTGGCTCGGCGGCCCGTGAGCCCGCGGCCTCCGCTCCTCGCCACGGCCCTCGGCGTCGCGCTCCTGCTGAGCGGATGCGCGTCCGCGCCCGCCCCCGAGTCGCGGGCCCCCGAGGGCGATCCGATCGCCGCGGCGCGAGCACTCCCCGACGCGGGCGGCATCGTGAGCATCGGCGACGCGACCGGCACCTGCGGCGAGTACGTCCTCGAGCAGGGCGAGGAGCTCCCCGCCGAGGCCGGCGCCTGCCTCGTGGACGCGTCCGCCCGCGGGGAGGCTGCCGAACTGGCCTGGAGCACGCCGACCTCCGAGGGCGACCCCATCGTCTCCTTCGCCTTCGTCGGCGGCACCGCGACCCGGCTGCTCGTCTACACGACGCACGCCTTCGACCGGCACAGCGGCCTCGAGGAGCCGCTCAGCCCCGGCGAGAGCTGGACCGGCCACGCCTGCGACGACCCGGCCGACCTGCTCGGCACCGGCGACTGCGACCCCCTCGTCGAGGGCTGAGTCGACCGCCCTTGCGCGCTGCAGCCCCGATATGGTCCGGTGGCCGAATGGACTTCTTCCCGCCTGCCGTGAGCCTGGACGCGGACGACGCGCTGCTCCAGGCGCTCTGCACGACCTCCGAACTGGACGAGGACGGCGAGGTCGTCGCCGTCGGAGACCGGATCCGGCGGCTCGCCGTCCCCCACCGCGGCGGCTACTTCGGCGGCGACCTCGACGAGACTCCGTGGATGCTCGACCGCTACGGCGATGCGGTCGGCACCGCCGACACCGTCTGGATCGAGGGTGTCGTGATCTCCGTCGCAGCGATCCGCACCCGGCTGACGCAGCTCGCCGACGGCACCTTCACGGCCCGTCCCGGCTCCGCGGTCCTCGAGCCGCTGCGCTCGACCGCGGACACCCGCAGGCCGACCCCCGAGATCGACTGGCAGCCGCACTCAGAGCCCGACGCGGACGGGACGGCGTACGCGATGGGCTTCGCCCGGCAGAACGAGGGCGACGAGGAGCTGTCCGGCTGGCTCTTCACCGTGCGGACCGATCCGGGGTGACCCGATCGATCTCCGGCTCGGGGATCGACGCACCCCTCCTCGGCGGGGGTCTTCTAGCCTGGTAGGAGAGGAGGTCGACATGTCCGAAGCCAGGGATCGCGCCGCCCGCTACGCCGCGGAGCGCGCGGCCGGCGGCCGTCCGGAGACCGGCGACGAGAGCACCGGCGCATTGCCCGAGAACGCGGAGGACCGCGCCGCGTTCATCGAGACGTCGATCCAGCAGGCGATCCGCCGCGGCGAGTTCGACGGCCTCCCCGGCGCCGGGAAGCCGCTGGAGGGCCTCGGCGAGCACCACGACCCGGACTGGTGGATCCGCCGCAAGATCGAGCGCGAGAACCTCACCGGCATCGGCCCGGCCGCGTTCCTGCTCCGCGCCGAGGACCGGCGGCTGGACGAGCAGCTGGACCGGCTGATGCGCGAGTCCGAGGTGCGGGCGGTGCTCGCCGACTTCAACAAGCGCGTCGTCGAGGCGCGCCGCCAGCTGCTCGGCGGCCCGCCCGTGGTGACGCCGCTCCGCGACATCGACGCGGAGGTCTCCGCCTGGACCGAGCGCCGGAACGCCCGGTTCGCGGCGCCGGAGCCGCAAGAGCCCGCGCGGCCCCGCCGCCGGTGGTGGCGCCGGCGCTGACCGCTCCGCGCACGAGCACACCGATCCGCATCACTATGCTGGGAAACTCCGCGAGGGAGGGTCGGATGAAGGTTCCGCGCACCGCGACGACCCGCGTCGTCACCGAGATCAACCGGACGGCGATCGTCGACGCCCTCCGCCTGCACGGCCCCTCCTCCCGCAGCGCCATCGCCCGGCACACCGGCCTCAGCCCCGCCACGGTCGAGCGGCTCTGCTCGGCCCTGCTCGGCGAGGGCGTCATCGTGCTCGACGGCCGCGAGCGCTCCTCCGGCGGCCGGCCGTCCTCGCTCTACCGCTACGCCGGCGACGCCCGCGTGGTCGCCGCGATCGAGGTGTCCGAGGCGCAGGCGCACGGCCGCCTCGTCGACTTCGACGGCAAGACCGTGCGCGACGAGGTCCTCGCCTTCGACCTCGCCGGCGACGGCACCGACGCCGACCAGCGCCTCGCCGGCACCATCGCGATGGTCGACCTGCTGACGGCCGCGTCCCAGCGGATCCGCAAGCCCTGCGCCGGGGTCGGCGTCACCATCCCGGGCATCGTGCACGGTCCGGAGGGGCGGGTCACCAACACCATCGAGCTCGGCTGGAGCGACGTGATGCTCGGCAGCATCCTCAAGGCCCGCGTCGGCGTGCCCGTGCTGGTCGAGAACGACGCCAACGCCATCGGCTTCGGCGAGTGGTCGCGCGGCGCCGGCCGCGGCGCGCAGAGCCTCGCCACCTACGTCCTCGGCGTCGGAGTCGGCGCCGGCATCGTGCACGACGGCGCGCTGCTGCGCGGCTCGCGCTCGGCCGCGGGCGAGATCGGCTACCTGGTCACCGAGCGCTCGCACCTGGAGCGCCCGTACACGACCCAGGGCGACCTGGAGTCGCGGATCGCGGGGATCAGCCGCAGCTACGCCCGCGAGCACGCGGCCGACGCGGCGAACGCGCTCGGCGCCCTGCTCGACGCGGCGGCGGCCGGCGAGGAGGCCGCGCGGGCGCCGGCGGCCGAGGTGTTCGACTACATCGGCCTGTCCTGCATCGCGCTCTGCACCGTGCTCGACCCCGAGCTGATCGTGCTGGCCGGCCACCTCTCGCGCCAGCCCGACTACGCGATCCAGGAGGTGACGCGCCGCCTGGTCGGCCGGATCACCATCCCGCCGCGGATCGCGACCGCCGAGCTGGGCACCGACGCGGCGCTCGTCGGCGTCGCGCAGCTGATCATCGCCCGCTCGCGGACGGCGACCTACCTCAGCTGAGGGCCCGGTTCAGCCCAGGTCGCGTCCCAGCAGCGCGGCCGCCTCGCGGTCGAGCAGCACCGTGACGTCCGGGTGCCCCTGCAGCGCCGAGGCCGGGCAGTCGACGTCGACCGGGCCGAGCAGCGCACGCGCGACGGCGTCCGCCTTGGCCGCGCCCGAGGCGAGCAGCACCAGCGAGCGCGCGGCGAGGATCGTCGCGATCCCCTGCGTGATCGCCGACTCCGGCACCTGCTCGAGGCGTCCGTCGAAGAAGCGGGCGTTCGCCTCCCGGGTGCTCCGCTCGAGCCGGACGACGTGCGTGCCGACGTCGTGCGGGGTGCCGGGCTCGTTGAAGCCGATGTGCCCGTTGCCGCCGATGCCGAGGATCTGCAGCGCGACACCGCCGGCCGCCCGGATCGCGGCGTCGTAGTCGCGCCCCGCCTGCTCGCCGTCCGCGCGAGTGCCGTCGGGGACGTGCACGGAGCCCATCCGCAGCGGGAGCCGGACCTCGCGATCGAGGACGGCGCGGTAGCTCTCGGGGTGGCCCGGGGCGATGCCGACGTACTCGTCGAGCGCGAAGGCGCTCACTCCGGAGAAGTCGATCCGGCCCGCGGCGACGCGGCCGGCGAGCTCGCGGTAGAGCAGCGAGGGCGTCGAGCCGGTGGCGACGCCGAGCACCGCGGCCGGGTCGCGGAGGACGCGCTCGGCGACGAGGCCGGCGGCGGCGCGCGAGGCCTCGGCGAAGGAGTCGAAGACGCGGACCGTGATGCCGGGCGCGAAGGCGGTGGCGCCGGAGGTGCCGGTGAGGCTCACGAGGCCACCTCCGAGAGGGTGCGGTCGGCCGCGGCGAGCGCGCGGGCGTGCGCCAGCGCGCCGACCACCGGCGGGCGCCGCACGACGACGAACTCCAGCTGCGGGGCCTCCTCGGCCAGCCGCTCGCGGATCCGCTGCTCGTAGGAGGGCTGGTTGACGATCACGCCGCCGCCCGCCACCACGAGCGAGCCCATCGCGCCGCGGCGCACGAGCGAGGCGACACCGGCCGCGAGCGCCTGTGCGGCGTCCTCGACGATCCGCGCGGCGAGGGCCGATCCGCCGGCCGCCTCCTCGAAGACGAGCGGAGCGTAGGCGCCCCAGGACGCCCCGCCGGCGAGGCGCGTCGCCTCCGCGGCGAGGGTCGCGGCGTCGCTCGCGCCGAACGCGGCGAGGACGGCGCCGATCAGCGGGTCGTCGATCTCCCCGCGATCGCACGCGACGAGGGTCTCCCGCAGCGCCGTCGAGACGAGGTCGTGCGCGCTGCCGCGATCGCCGAGCGGCCAGCCGTGGCCGTCGACGGTGATCCGGACGCCCTCCGCCGTCGTCCCGCAGATCACGGCGCCGGTGCCGACGATCATCTGGATGCAGTGCCCCTCCTGCTCCGCGAAGCCCAGCAGCTCGGCGTCGTTGACGACCGTGACGGGCCGGCCGAGGCGGAGGGAGAGCGTCGTCGTCGCCTCGCGCATCTGCCCGGGGGTGTCGCAGCCGTGCACACCGAGGACCACCACGGCGTCCTCGGCGAGCGGGCGGAGGCGCAGCAGCACCTCGGCCAGCCGCGGCAGGTTCTCGGGGTCGGCGAAGAGCTCGCCCGAGCGCCAGGCGCTCGAGGGCAGGACCAGATCCGCCTCCGCTCCGTCCGTGTCGAGGAGGCGGACGTGGGTCTTGGTCCCGCCCACGTCGACACCGACGAGACGGGCTGCGGCGTGCGGAGGATTTTGCGTCACAGTGGCATGAAAGCATCTCTCGGCCAGCAGGACAAGGCGGCCGGCGCGAGACAACGCCCCTCGCACACCTCCGCGTTACGGCGCTGTTTCCGCGAGTTACGGCCCGATCACGACTTCCGGCCCCGTCAAGATTCTTGTTGACCTATATGGGTCGTATTGATAAGAAAGCACTACCGCCTCGACGACGAAGCGCCCGCGCCTCGTCGACTGACAGACACATGAAAGGTGTTCCGTTGAAGAAGACAGCACGCGCCACCCTGGCGCTCCTCGGCACGGGAGTGCTGATCGCTTCTCTCGCCGGGTGCGCGAACGGCTCCTCCGGAGCCGGCGCCTCCGACCCGCTCCAGTTCGTCCTCTCCGGCGACGGAACCCAGGGCGGCGGCTACCAGAAGATGGCCGATCTCTACCAGGAGCAGACCGGTGTCGAGGTCGAGATCGTCGACGTCCCGGGCGACGACCTCACGACGCGACTGCGCAACAGCGCGCAGGCGAACGACCTGCCGGCCCTCGCCGCGGCGGCCAACGTCGACCCGCTGTGGAAGGACCAGATCCTGGACCTGTCGCAGATCGCGACCGACCAGGACATCCTGCCGCTGCTCGCCGTGCCCGACCCCGAGGACGGCAAGGTCAAGGCGCTGCCCACCAGCCTCACCTCCGTCGGCATGTTCATCAACAAGTCGCTCTTCGACGAGGCGGGCGTCTCCTACCCCACCGACGCGACGCAGAGCTGGACCTGGGACGAGTTCGTCGCCAAGTCCGAGGAGGTCCAGGCGGCCACCGGCGCGCAGTACGGCATGGTGATGGACAACTCCGCGCACCGCCTGCGCTCCTTCCTCTACGAGTTCGGCAGCGAGGGCATCGTCGACGACAACGGCACCTTCACCGCCAACGACGAGACCAAGACGGCGCTGGAGTACTTCAAGAAGCTCAACGACGACGGCTTCATGCCCAAGTCGGTCTGGACCGCGGGCGAGGACGCCAGCGCGACCTTCAAGAGCGGCCAGGTCGTCTCCTACTACTCCGGCGTCTGGCAGATCGCGGACTTCCAGTCCAACATCACCGAGTTCGAGTGGGCCTCGGTGCCGACCCCGCAGCAGCCCGTCAAGGCGACCAACTACGGCGCCGCCTCGTGGATCGTCGCCTTCGACGGCACCGGCCAGGAGGAGGAGGCCCAGAAGTTCATCGACTGGCTCTACCAGCCCGAGCAGTACTCCGCGTACTGCGAGATCGCCGGCTGCCTGCCCGCCGTCACCGGCCTCGAGATGAACTACCCGGCCAACCAGGACGCGTTCGCGCTCTACAACGCCGAGATCGCCGCCTCGCCCGCGGTCTCCTCGCTGCAGACCGTCGACCAGCTGATCGGCGGCTACGAGGGCAAGTTCCTCCAGTCGGAGCCGCTCAAGGACGAGACGATCAAGTACCTCAACGACCAGCAGAGCGTCGACGAGACCATCGACAACATCCTGTCGACGACCCAGGCCGCCCTCGGCGAGTAGGTCCCCCACCGGGCGGTGCGGGGTCCTCCCCGCACCGCCCTCCCCCTCGCAGGACCACCCGATCAGGAGAGCACCATGACCGTCCAGCCGCTCGTCACGCCGTCCTCGCCACCGGAGGCGGTCCTCACGGTCCCCGGCGCGGGTCGCGGATCGAAGGGCTCGCGCAAGCGCCCCGTGCGCCGCCCCCGCTACGTCGTCAGCACCGTCCTGCTGACGGTCGGCGTCGCGATCCTCTTCGCCCTCTTCTTCGTCTGGCCCGGCGCGCTCGGCGTGATGTACTCCTTCACCTCGTACCGGGGCTTCGGCGACATCGAGTTCGTCGGCCTCGACAACTACACGGCGCTCGCGCAGGACCCGGTCTTCTACGCCGCGGTCGGCCGCACGCTCGTCTACGCGCTGTTCTCGGTCCCGTTCGCCTGCGGCCTCTCGCTGCTGATGGCCGTCGCGCTGAACAACGCGCGGGCCAAGGGCAAGATCGGTGCCCGCATCATCTTCTTCCTGCCCTGGCTGGTCTCCCCCATCGTCGCGGGCGTCATCTGGCGCTGGATGTTCGGCGAGAGCTTCGGCTTCGTCAACTTCGCCATCACCTCGCTCGGCGGCGGCGCCGTGCCGTGGTCCTCGAACGCCGACCTCTCGCTCTTCGTCGTCATCCTCGCCTCCGCCTGGGGCGGCGCGGCGTTCAACATGCTGCTGTTCATCGCGGCGCTGAACAACGTGCCGACCTCGCACTACGAGGCGGCCGAGCTCGACGGCGCGAACCCCTGGCAGCGCTTCGTCTCGATCACCCTCCCCGGCATCGCGCCGACCACGCTGCTCGTGGTCCTGCTCTCGACGCTCGGGCACATGAAGGAGTTCGCGATGATCCAGGCCCTCAACAACGGCGGCCCGGGCACCGAGAACCAGCTCATCGTCCAGTACATCTTCCAGACCGGATTCGCGCAGTCGAACGTCGGCTACGCCAGCGCCGCCTCGATGGTGCTGCTGGTGATCCTGCTGATCATCGCCGCCATCCAGCTCGCCATCAGCAAGAGGAGCCAGGCATGGTGACCACGACCCCCGCCCCCGCACGCACGACGCGCTCCCGGCGTACGCCCGCCGCGCCCGCGCTGATGACCCGGAAGAAGACCGGCGAGTTCCGCCGCTCGATCGGCCCGACCGCCATGCTCTGGGCGATCGCGATCCTCACGCTCTTCCCGCTGCTCTGGTTCCTGCTCAGCTCGTTCAAGGGCGGCGGCGACCTCTTCACCTACCCGCTCTCGCTGCTGCCGCGCGAGTGGACCCTCGACGGCTACCAGCGCGCGCTGGAGCGGGTCGACTTCCTCCGCTACTTCTCGAACACCTTCGTGGTCGCGTCGCTGACCACGCTGCTCACCGTCTTCTTCAGCGCGACGACCGGCTACGCGCTGGCCAAGTACAAGTCGCCGTGGCTGAGCGTGCTCGCGCTCTGCATCCTCGCGACGACGATGCTGCCCGGCGAGGTCATCCTCAACCCGGTCTTCACCGTGGTCCGCGACCTGGGCATGTACAACACGCTGATGGGCATCATCATGCCGTCGATCCTCACGCCCACCGGCGTCTTCATGTTCCGGCAGTTCTTCATCACGGTGCCGGACGAGCTGCTCGACGCCGCCCGGATCGACGGGGCGCGCGAGCTCTCGATCTTCTTCCGGATCATGCTGCCGCTGTCGAAGCCGATCATCCTGACGCTGTCGATCATCTCGTTCCAGTGGCGCTGGAACGACTACATCTTCCCGCTGATCATCCTCAGCGACCCGAAGAACTTCACTCTGCAGATCGCGCTGCGCCAGCTGATCGGCGCGCAGAACATCGACTGGGCGATCCTGCTCTCCGCCTCGGTGCTCTCGATGCTGCCGCTGGTGGCGATCTACCTGGTGTTCCAGAAGTACATCACCGGGTCCGACATCAATGCGGGGCTGCGCGACTAGTCATGCACCACGACGACCTGAAGGCCGCCGCCCGCGTCGACCGCTTCCTCGCCGAGCGCCTGCCCCTCGCGGCGACGGCCGAGCGGATCCCGCTCGCCGTCGCCGCGTGGACGGCGGTCGGCGAGCCGGTCGGCTTCGAGACCGCGAGCGACCCGCGGAACCACTACGAGACGATCGAGCCGGGAGCGCCGTGGGGCGCCGCCTGGGACACCACCTGGTTCCGGGTGACCGGGACGGTGCCCGCGGCCTGGGGCGACACGGGCCGGGGCGACGCGGGCGATCGGTTCCGGATCGAGCTCTCGCTCGACCTGGGCTTCGACCGCGCCAAGCCCGGCTTCCAGTGCGAGGGCCTCGCCCGCGCCGCGGACGGCCGGGTGCTCAAGGGCTTGGAACCGCGCAACCACCACGTTCCGCTCGACGCCGCCCCCGGGGAGTCGTTCCTGATCTGGGTCGAGGGTGCGTCGAACCCGGACCTCACCGGCGGGAACGACTTCGCCGGCCCGGGCGCCTTCGCCCCCACCCCCTTCGGCGACCGCGCCACCGCGCCGGCCGATCCGCTCTACCGGCTCGGCCGCTTCTCCCTCGTGCTGGTCGACACCGTCGCCGAGCGCCTCGGCCTCGAGCTGAGCGTCCTCCGCGGACTGCACGACGAGCTGTCGCCGACGGAACCGCGCCGGCACGAGATCCTCGCCGGGCTGACCCGGGCCCTGAACGCCCTCGACCCGGACGACCTCGCCGGCACCGTCGCCGAGGCGCGCGCGCTGATCGCTCCCCTGCTCGCCGCGCCGGCCGCGCACTCCGCGCACCGCATCTCGGCGACCGGCCACGCGCACATCGACTCCGCCTGGCTCTGGCCGACCCGCGAGACCGTCCGCAAGTGCGCCCGCACCTTCTCCAACGTGCTCGACCTGATGGACCGCGACCCGGACGCCGTCTTCACCTGCTCCTCCGCCCAGCAGTTCGCCTGGATGAAGGAGCACCACCCCGGGATCTTCGCCCGCATTCTCGAGCGGGTCCGCGAGGGCCGCTTCGTGCCGGTCGGCAACATGTGGGTCGAGTCCGACGTGACGATGCCCTCCGGCGAGTCGCTGGTGCGCCAGCTGCAGCAGGGGGCGCGCTTCTTCCAGGAGGAGTTCGGCGCGATCAGCGAGGTCGGCTGGCTCCCCGACTCGTTCGGCTACCCGGCCGCGCTGCCGCAGCTGCTGCGGAAGGCGGGGCTGCGCTGGTTCTTCACCCAGAAGATGTGCTGGAACGAGACCAACGCGATGCCGCACCACTCCTTCGTCTGGGAGGGGCTCGACGGCTCGCGGATCTTCACGCACTTCCCGCCGTCGAACACCTACAGCGGCGACCTCCGGCCGACCGAGCTGGCGCGCATCGTCCGGAACTTCCAGGAGCACGGGCGGGCGACGCGCTCGCTGATGCCGTTCGGCTACGGCGACGGCGGCGGCGGGCCCACCCGCGAGATGATGGCGCTCGCGCGGCTGCAGTCCGATCTCGAGGGCTCGCCGCGACTCGAGTTCTCCTCCGCCCGCGACTTCTTCGAGGCCGCGGAGGCCGAGTACGCCGACCCGCCGGTGTGGTCCGGCGAGATGTATCTCGAGTTCCACCGCGGCATCCTCACCTCGCAGGCCCGCACCAAGCAGGGCAATCGGCGCAACGAGCGGCTGCTGGCCGAGGCCGAGTACTGGGCGAGCGTCGCGGTCCTGCGCCACGGCGTCCCGTTCCCGTTCGACGAGCTCGACGCGCTCTGGCGGCGGGTGCTGCTGCTGCAGTTCCACGACATCCTCCCCGGCACCGCGATCGCCTGGGTGCACCGCGAGGCCGAGCGCACGCACGCCGAGGTGACGGAGGCGCTCGAGCGGATGATCGCCGAGCGGCTCGCGCTCGTCGTCGGGCCGGGCGAGCGGCGGATCGCGGTGAACGCGGCACCGGTCGTCGTCGGCGGGGTGCCGGCGCGGGGCGGGGCAGTCGCGGCGGCCGTCGACGGGCTCTCCGTCCGCGGGGACGGCGGGGGCTTCGTGCTCGAGTCGCCGCTGCTCACCGTCGTGGTCACGGCCACCGGGCAGCTCTCGAGCATCGTCGACCGCGCCTCCGGCCGCGAGCTGCTGCCCGCGGGCCGGGTCGGCAACCTGCTGCAGCTGCACCGCGACGAGCCCAACCAGTGGGACGCCTGGGACCTCGACGCCGCCTACCGCGGCACCGTCGTCGACCTCGTCGACGGCACGGTCGAGCTCGGCGAGGACGGCGCGAGCGTCGTCGTCCGCCGGGGCTTCGGTCGCACCGGCAGCACGGCGACCCAGACGATCGCCCTCGATCCGCGCGAGCCCGCGGTCCGGATCCGCACGGTCGTCGACTGGCACGAGCGGCGGAAGCTGCTGAAGCTCGCCTTCCCGCTCGACGTGCACGCCGAGCACTCCTCCGCCGAGACGCAGTTCGGCCACGTCCGCCGCCCCGTGCACACCAACACCAGCTGGGAGGCGGCGAAGTACGAGATCTGCGCGCACCGCTGGCTGCACGTCGGCGAGCCGGGCTTCGGCGTCGCCGTGGCCTCCGACGCGGTCTACGGCTACGACGTGCAGCGCACGATCGACGACGGCCGCGTGAGCACCGTCGTCCGCCAGTCGCTGCTGCGCGCGCCGACCTTCCCCGATCCGGAGGCGGACCAGGGCGAGCACGAGTTCCTCAGCACGCTCACGGTCGCGCCCGGCATCGCCGATGCCGTCCGCACGGGCTTCGCCGCGAGCACCGCGCCGCGCGTCGTCCTCGGCGGGTCGATCCCGGAGGCGCTCGTCGCCGTCGAGGACCCGGCCGTGGTCGTCGACACCGTCACCCTCGCGTCCGACCGCAGCGGCGACGTGATCGTGCGGCTGCACGAGGCGCTCGGCGGGCGAGTGCGCACGGCGCTCGTCGTCGCGCACCCGCTGGCCGCCGTCCGCGAGGTCGATCTGCTCGACCGCGACGCCGAGGGGACGGCGCTGCTCGACGTCACCGCCGGCAGGATCGCGCTCGAGCTGCGGCCCTTCGAGGTCGTGAGCCTCCGCCTCTCCCCCGCGTCCGCCCCTTCCCCCGAGGAGACCCCGTGATCACCGTCGACGACGCCCCCTACGCCGCCCGGCTGGTCGCGGACGCCCGCGTGCGCGGCGACGAGTTCGTCGCGCGCTCCCGGCAGCCGCTCACCGGGCTCGGCCCGCGCCCGACCATGCGCGCCATCACCTCCCTGGTCGCTCTCGCCGTCGCGGAGGGCTGCGACGGCCCGGAGTCGCGCGTCGCCGCCGCGGCGTACCTGCAGCACCTCGAAGCCCAGCAGCTCGGCAGCGGCCTGTTCTCGAGCAGCGGCAATCTCGCCTCGCCGCCCGACACGGCGTTCACGATCAACGACCTCTGCGGCTGCCTCGAGCTGCTCGACCGCTACCGACCGGCCGGCTTCGACGCGGTCCGGGACGGTCTCGCCGCCATCGCCGTCGCCGCCTCGCCCGCGATGCTGGCCGGCGGCGTGCACACGCCGAACCACCGCTGGGAGCTCGCCAGCGCGCTGGCCGCCCTCGCCGTGCACGTGCACGGCGGGCGCTCGGCGGGAGGCGCCTCCGGTGCACTCGCCGCGGCGCTGCTCGACCGCGCCGACGCCTGGCTGGCCGAGGGCGTCGACATCGACGCCGACGGGCAGTACAGCGAGCGCAGCGCCGTCTACGCCACCGAGGTCACGAACCCGAGCCTGCTGACGCTGGCGCACGACCTCGACCGGCCGGCACTGCTCGAGCCGGTGCGGCGGAACCTCCGCGCGATCGCCGGCCTGGTCGAGGACGACGGCGAGATCGAGTGCGTGCACTCCCGCCGACAGGACCAGACCATCCCGTACGACGTGGAGAACCTGCTCTCGCCCTACCGCCTGCTCGCGATCGAGGACGGCGACGCGGACGCGGCCCGGATCGTCGGCCAGATCCTCGGCCGCGCACTGCGCGAGCCGGAGCGGCACCTCGCCGAGCTGCTGCGCCGCCCGGAGATCGGCGGACTGCTGCCCGCGCCCGCGCCGATACCCGGCTCGGTGACGCGCTCCTACCCGGTCAGCCGGCTGCTCCGCCGCCGGGAGGGCGCTCTCTCGGCGTCCGTCTCGGCCGGCAGCGACTTCGCGAGCACCGGCCGGATCGGCTCCGGTCTCGCCAACTCCGCCACCCTGGTCCGCGCCCGCGCGCACGGGCTGGTCCTGCGCTCGCTGCGCGTCTCGCCCGCGTTCTTCTCGCTCGGCTGCGCGCGCCCGCAGACGCTGGAGCAGACCGAGCGCGGCGGGGTGCTCGTCGAGCGGCGCGTCTCGGGCTACTACGACACGCTCGGCGCCGACGCGCCCGCCGTCACCGCCGTCCCGGACAGCGAGGGCCGCTTCTTCTCGGTGATGGACTTCACCCGCCGCGAGCGCTTCGAGGTGGAGCTGCGGACGGAGGTGGCGGTCGAGGTCGACGAGACGGGGCTCGACGTGCGGGTCTCCTTCACCGGGCTCCAGACGCGCTACGCGCTGGAGCTCGTCGTCGACGGCGACGCGCTCGTGGAGGGCGCGGCGGCGCTCGAGGACGGCTGGTGGCTCGACGGAGCCACCGCGACCGTCGCCACCGACTCCGCCGTGCTCTCGATCGAGACCGAGCCGGGCGACGGCGTCCCGCCGGTCTTCGACGACGGCGAGATGTTCACGTACGTCGGCGGCGCCGACCGCGTGGCCGGCACCCGGATCCTCCTCGGCGGCTCCACGACCCAGCCGCGCCGCCTGCGGCTCGCGATCGCGCCCCGATGAGCTCGCCGATGAGCACCCCGATGAGTACCGTCGACGGCTCCGGAGGCTTCCACGGCAGCACCGCCGCCACCGGCTGGGAGACCGGGCTGATGGTCGGCACCGGGACGACCGGCGCGGCGCTCTATGAGGGCCTCGACGGCGACGGCGGCGCGGTCGTCTCGCTCTCGCACGAGCGGCTGCGGCTGCCGGTCGACCCGCTGGTCGGGCCGCCGCTGCTCGCGCCGCTGCTGCCCGCGATCCGGGCGCTGCTCGCGCAGGCCCCGGTGAGCGCCGCCGATGCGGCCCGGATCGAGGAGTGGCACACCCGCGCCTGGGCCGAGGAGGGGCACGACGGCTCGCTGCTCGACGCCGACCCGCTGGTGCCCGCGGGGGTGCTGCGACTCGAGCTGACCACCGGGTCCTCGGGCGGCGCCCGCGGGCGCTCCGTCGACTACACGACAGGCACCGCGGCTCTGACGCTCCCGACCGGCCTCTCCGTCAGCGTCCGAGCGGACCGCGGCGCCGACCGGCTCCTCGTCACGGTGCGCGCCGACTCGCCCTTCTCCGGCCTCCTCCGGCTCGCCCCCGCCGACGAGCCGACCACGCCCGACCTCGGCCCCGACGCCCCGCGCGACCACCGCGAGCACGCCCTGGTCCGCGCCGTCGACGGCGGCGAGACCCTCGCTCTCGAGACCGTGCCGCGCCACCCGCGCCCCACCGGCTTCCGCTCCGCCCTCGTCGTCGCGCGCCTGCTGCGGGGCCAGGAGTCCGTCGAGCGGGAGCGCGATGCGCCCTGGCCCGCCTGGCGCGTCTCCGGCGCGCACGAGCTCGCGCTGGAGCTGCGCGTCTCGGTCACCTCGACCGCGCCCGCCCCCGTCGCCCCGCCGGTGCTCGCCCGCTACGCCGCCGCGAGCACCTCGCACGAGCGGCTCGTCGGCGCCTGCTCGTTCTCGCTCGCCGCCGCGACCCCGCGCAGCATCGAGGAGGTGCGCGCCGATCCCGCCGCCGCGGACGAGCTCGTCGAGCGCGCCTTCGCCGCCGGCCGGCACGCGATCGTCGCCGCGACCGGCGAGCTGCCCGCCAGCCTGCAGGGCGTCTGGGCGGGCTCCTGGGCGCCGGCCTGGTCCTCCGACTACACGCTCAACGGCAATGTGCAGAACGGCGGCGTCGCCTCGCTCGGCACGACCGGCACCCCCGAGCTGCTGCGCTCCTTCTTCACCGCCGTCGCGGAGTTCGAGGACGACTACCGCCTCAACGCCGAGCGGATCCTCGGCGCGCCCGGCTTCCTGCTGCCCACCCGGATCTCCGGGCACGGCCGCGCCAACCACTTCACGGCCGAGTACCCGCTGCAGTACTGGCTCGGCGGCGGCGGCTGGATCCTCCGCCTCGCCTGGGACCACTGGTCCAGCACCGGCGACGAGGAGTTCCTCCGCGAGTGGGCCCGCCCCTTCGCCCGCGAGGTCGTCGCCTGCTACCGGCACGCCCTGGTGCTCGACGAGGACGGGACGGCGCACGTCTCGCCCGGCTACTCCCCCGAGAACCACCCCGGCGACCAGGAGACGCCGATCACGCGCGACGCCACCTCGGAGGTCGCGATGATCCGCGACGCCCTGCTGCTCGCCGCGCGCATCGAGCGGCGGGTCGCGCCCGGCGGTTCCACCACCGCCGACGAGTGGGAGTCGTTCGCCTCGCGGCTGCCCGGCTACCGCGCCGGCCCCGACGGGCAGCTCGCCGAGTGGCAGGATCCGGTGCTCACCGACCGACCGGAGCACCGGCACGCCTCGCACCTCTACCCGTGGTGGTACGAGGGCGACCCCGCCGCCGCCGATCCCGCTGTCGGCGCCGCGGCGCTCGAGGCGGTCCGCGCCCGGCTGCGCTGGCGCGCCGAGGAGCCGACCGCCCCGCCCGGCCGGATGGAGATGGCGTTCGGTCTCGTGCAGGCCGGGCTCGCCGCCGCGACCCTCGGCGACGCGGACGCGGCGCTGCAGTGCGTCGACTGGCTCGCCCGCCTGCACTGGCGCCCGAACATGATGCCGACCCACGACGCCGACGCGATCGTCAACGTCGACGCCGCAGGCGGGCTGCCCGCCCTCGTGGCGCGGATGCTCGCGCACTCGGACGGGACGACGCTGCACCTGCTGCCCGCCCTTCCCGCGCGCTGGGCGGCGGGGCGGATCGCCGGTCTGCACCTGCGCGGCGCGCTCCGGGTGGAGTCGCTCGCCTGGACGCCCGACACCGTGGACTGCGTGCTCCGCAGTCCCGCCGAGGCCGCGGCGGCCCGGCTGGGCGAGCGCGTGCTCGTGCGGCTGCCGGTCGACGTCGAGCCGGAGGAGGCGACGGCCGGAGTGCTCCGGGTCGACCCGCGGACGCTCTCGGTGGATCTGCGGAGCGGCGCGCCGCTGCGGCTCGTGCTCCGGAGGGTCTAGGCCGTCGGGACCGGCTCGCCCGCGGCCCACACGGCCCGCACCTGCAGCGCGTCGTCCAGCAGCACCACGTCGGCCGCCCGGCCGACCGCCAGCGACCCCAGCCGGTCCCCGGCGCCCAGCACGCGCGCGGGAGTCGCGGTGACGGCGCCGACCGCGGCCTCGAGCCCCAGGCCGACCGCCTCGACGGCACGGCGGAGCGCGGCGTCGAGCGTGAGCGTCGAGCCGGCGAGCGTCGCGGTGCCCTCGAGGCGCGCGACCCCGCCCCGCACGTCCACCCGCAGCCGGCCGATCCGGTGCGCGCCGTCCCCCGCTCCCGCCGCCGCCATCGCATCGGTGACGAGCGCGATCCGTCCGGGCGCCGACGCGAACGCGAGCCGCGCCACGTCCGCGTCCACGTGCTCGCCGTCCAGGATCAGCTCCAGCACCACCCGCTCGTCGGCCAGCGCCACCGGGATCGGTCCCGGCGCCCGGTGCCCGATGCCCGGCATCGCGTTGAAGGCGTGGGTGACCAGCCGTGCGCCGCGCTCGATGGCCGCGCGCGTCGTCGCCGCGTCCGCCTCGGTGTGCCCGACGGCGACGACGACCCCCGCCTCGCTCAGCCGCTCGATCGCGGCGAGGGCTCCCGGCAGCTCGGGCGCGATCGTGATCTGCCGGAGTCCCCCGCGCGCGGCATCGAGCAGCCGCTCGACCGCGTCCGGTGTCGGCGCGATCAGCGCCTCCGGGTCGTGCGCCCCGCAGCGCGACGGCGCGAGGAACGGCCCCTCCAGGTGCGCGCCGAGGACGAGCGGATCCTCCGCCGCCAGCGACGCGACTGCGTCCAGCGACGCCTCCAGCCCGGCCAGCGGCGCCGAGACCAGGC
Organism: Rathayibacter sp. VKM Ac-2804; assembly: GCF_009866655.1. Classification (NCBI taxonomy): domain Bacteria; kingdom Bacillati; phylum Actinomycetota; class Actinomycetes; order Micrococcales; family Microbacteriaceae; genus Rathayibacter; species Rathayibacter sp. VKM Ac-2804. Next base: position 2,196,857 of record NZ_CP047420.1, on the reverse strand, counting down.
TCACCAGCGAGCGCGTCGTCCCGAGAGCCCGGTGCAGTGCGAGCCCCGCCCGCATCCCGTCCGCCCCCTCGTCGAAGCTGCGCCCGCCCCCGCCGTGCACGTGCAGATCGACGAACCCGGGAGTCGCGGTCAGCCCGTCCGCGTCCTGCACCCGCGCTCCCTCGGCCACCCGCTCCCAGCCGCGCCCGGTGCCGACCTCGGCGACGACGCCGTCGACCGCGAGCAGCCAGAAGTCCGCGACCGTCCCCTCCGCGTCCACCTTCCGCGCGCCGTGCAGCACCAGCCTCCCGGTCCGCTCCATGTCCCTCTCCTCGCCTCCCGGGGCACCGTCCCCTCAGCTCATGCTGGTCGAGCAGCCGCCCAGCGGCCCCTCATGCTGGTCGAGCAGCCGCGAAGCGGCGTATCGAGACCCCCGCTACCAGCCCTCAAGCGCCCCGCCCCCAGCTCGCCTCGATCTCCTCGACCGTCAGCACCCGGTCCGCGAGCAGCAGCTGCCAGCTCCAGCTCGCCTCGGCGCCGGCCTCCAGCGTCCACGTCGCGCCGAAGAACGGCGCCGCGCACAGCATCGGCGTCCCGCTCGTCCGGACGAACCACGTCGACGGATCCACCGGATCGCCCTCGTCCGCCCGCAGCGCGACCGTCGCCCTCCCGTCCGCCAGCGCCAGCCAGCGCGACGCGACCCCCATCGGCTCCCCGACGGCGCCGTCCGGCCCGCTCACGGCACTACCGTCGAACGACGGATCCAGCCGCAGGAACAGCCCGCCGTACCCCGCGTCCGGTCGCCCGGCCGTGGTCGGCGAGCCGAAGACGAGCCGCTCCCCGAGCGCGCGCCAGCGGCTCCCGATCCGCAGCACCGTCACGTCCCCGAGCCGGCGGACGCTCAGTCGCCGCCGCTCGTCGAGGAACCGCCGCCCGCGCGCGTCGAACCACCCCAGCGCGAGGTCGCCCGGATCCGCGCCCTCCGGCCGCTGCGAGCCGTTGTTGTCCACCTGCCGGTAGCCCGTCCCGGTCAGCCAGGTCGGCCCGCCCCAGAGATTGGTGTCGAGCTCGTCGTCGCCGATCGTGATGTTCGACACGGCGAGCGACAGCCCGAGGTGCCAGTCGTGGTCCGCGGGCCGCACGTCGCTGACGACGCGACCCGCGGGCGTCCGCAGCGGATGCAGATACGGCCGCGGCGAGTCCCGCGGCGGCGTGTCCGGATCGGTCAGCACGAGGCGCCCGACCCCGTCCGGCAGTTCGACGGAGGTCGGCGAGTCCTGGTCCATGCCGCCGACGGTACACGCTTTCCCGGGCTACAGTGCGACGATGCCCCGCACCCGATCCCCGCGCCGATCGCCGCGCCGATGACCGCCGTCCGCTTCGTCTCGATCGGCGACTCCTTCACGGAGGGCGTGGGCGACGAGCTCCCCGGCGGCACCGCCCGCGGCTGGGCCGACCTCACCGCGCAGGGCTGGGCCGACGCGCTCGGCGAGCCGATCGAGTACGCCAACCTCGCGATCCGCGGCCGCCTCATCGACCCGATCGTCGACGAGCAGCTCGAGCCCGCCCTCGCCCTGCGCCCGACCCACCTGTCCTTCAACGGCGGCGGCAACGACATGCTGCGTCCGCGCGCCGACATCGAGCGCATCGCGGACCGCTACCTCGAGGTCCTCGCCCGCTGCGACGCGGAGGGCGTGACCCTGATCGCCCTCTCCGCCCCGGACCCGTCCGCGCGCCTCCCGCTCGGCCGGCTGATCAAGCGCCGCGGCGACGCCCTCACCTCGGCCGTGCTGCGCCGCACCCGTGAGCGCGGGGACATCATCGTGGCCGACAACTGGACCGATCCGGCCTTCGCCGACCCGACGCTCTGGGCGGAGGACCGCCTGCACCTCGGCCCGCGCGGCCACCACCGGGTCAGCGCCCGCGTGCTCGGCGCTCTGGGCCTCCCGGTCCCGCCCGCCGCCGAGGAGGCACCCGAACGGCCCGCCACCTCGAGCGGCGGCTCGGCGCAGTACTACCGCACCCACGTCGCGCCGTGGCTGCGCCGGCGCCTCACGGGCACGTCCTCCGGCGACGGCCGCACGGCCAAGCACCCGGACCTCCTGCGGATCGCGCCGACCGCCTAGGCGGGATGCGTCGGCGGGAACCGCTGACTCAGCGCCAGCCGTACCGCGCGGAGACCACCCGGGCGACGGCGTCGAACCGCGCGCGCTCGAGCGCCGCGCCCTCGCGCCGCATCCCTGCGGGGTGCACGCGGAAGACCCGCTCCGGGTCCGCGAAGCTCGGTCGCCCCTCCGGATCCCACGGCCCCGCGCCGACCGCGAGGTAGCCGTCGTGCTCCTTGGAGCTCAGGCGGATCGCCAGCGCCGTGCCGGCCTTCTCGACCGCGAGGACGAGCACGGGCCGGTCCTTGCCGCGGCCGTCGTCCTCCTCGTAGGGCACCCAGGTCCAGACGACCTCGCCCGGGTCGGGATCGCCGTCCGGGGTCGGCGCGTAGCCGAGGTGAACGCCGCGCAGCCGGGTGGGATCGACCTCGGCGGTCTTGCCGATGCCGTTCGCTCCCGGTGTCGGCGCCGTGGTGCTCAGGTACGGCCGCTGCGCGGGAGCGCCGGCGTCGGCGCGCGGAGCACTGGCGCGGCCGAGCAGTCGGAGGAGCAGGGACACGACCGAGCGTGAGGAGGGCACGCGACGACCCTAGCCCGGAAAACGGAAGGAGCCGGCTCCTGAGAGCCGGCTCCACCGGGGTGTCGCGACGGGCGCGACGAGGGGTCGGAACTAGTCCGCGAGGACGTAGCCCGCCTCGCCGTGGATGGCGGTGTCGATGCCCGCGACCTCGTCCTCGTTCTTCACGCGGAACCCGATCGTCTTCTGGATGACCCAGCCGATCGCGTAGGTGAGGACGAAGGAGTAGATCAGGACGGTGAAGGCCGCGAGGGCCTGCTTGCCGAGCTGGCTGGCGTCGCCGGTGAGGAAGAGGCCGACATCGGTGCCGAAGAAGCCGATGTAGAGCGTTCCGATCAGACCGCCGACGAGGTGCACGCCGACCACGTCGAGCGAGTCGTCGTAGCCGAGCTTGTACTTGAGGTCGATCGCCAGGGCGCAGACGGCACCGGTGATGATGCCGAGCACGATCGCCCAGAACGGCGAGAGGCTCGCGCAGGCCGGGGTGATCGCGACGAGACCGGCGACGGCACCCGACGCGGCGCCGATCGAGGTGGGCTTGCCGTCCTTGATCTTCTCGACGACGAGCCAGCCCAGGATCGCCGCGGCCGGGGCCGCGATGGTGTTGAGGAAGGCGATCGCCGCGAAGCCGTCGGCCGCGAGCTCGGAGCCGGCGTTGAAGCCGAACCAGCCGAACCAGAGGAGGCCGGCGCCGAGGAGGACGAAGGGCGGGTTGTGCGGCTGGTGCGCGCCCTTGGTGAAGTTCACGCGCTTGCCCAGGACGAGCGCCAGGGCGAGGGCCGCGGCTCCCGCGTTGATGTGCACCGCGGTGCCACCGGCGAAGTCGATGGCGCCGACGTTGTAGGCGATCCAGCCGCCGTCGACCACGCCCTCGTCACCGAGGGTGAAGTTGAAGACCCAGGAGGCGACCGGGAAGTAGACGATGGTCGCCCAGACTCCGGCGAAGACCATCCATGCGCCGAACTTGGCGCGGTCGGCGATCGCACCCGAGATCAGGGCGACGGTGATGATGGCGAAGGTCGCCTGGAAGGCGGCGAAGGCGAGGGTCGGGAACGCCGTCTCGATGTCGCCCTGGGCCTCGGCGTACGCACCGGCGAGGCCGAGCTGGCTGAGGTCGATGCCGAGGACGCCGTCGATGCCGACGAAATCGCCCACACCGGCGTTGGAGAAGGTGATCGCGTAGCCGTAGAGCACCCACAGCACGCCGATCAGGCCCATCGCGCCGAAGCTCAGCATCATCATGCTGATGACGCTCTTCGCTCGGACCAGGCCGCCGTAGAAGAACGCGAGCCCGGGGGTCATGAGCAGGACCAGCGCCGCCGCCAGGAGCAGGAACGCGGTATTGCCTTGATCCATTGTTGAACCTCTCGTGAGTAAGCAGAGTCGTGCAGGAGTCGTGAGTGGAGGGGCAGTGCGGAGCCCGATGCGGGCCGGCAGTCGCTGCACGACCCCGAAGACACGGCGTCTCGGAAGACGCGGGGGTGTCGGGTCACCTCGGGTAGCCGACAGTCTGGCGGCGCGACGTTACGGCCCGTGCGGCACGAGGTTTCGCGGATGTTACGAGCGGTGCCCCCGTGTGAACAGTGCGTTACGGCGCGCCGACGATCTCCCGCGTGCCGGCCGAGGAGATGCCGCGGAGGGAGGACGCCGCGCGCGGACGCGGCGTCAGGCGAACGCGCGCATCGACGTCAGCGCGATCAGGCGCGACATCGAGCGGAGGTACTTCTTGCGGTAGCCGCCGCTGAGCATGTCGCCGCCGAAGACCTCGTCGAGCGCGACGCCGGAGGCGAGCACCGGGATCTGCGCGTCGTACACGCGGTCGATGAAGGCGACGAGACGCAGCGCGTCCGTCTGGTCGGTGAGGGTGGCGACGTCGCGGAGCACGATCGCGTCGACCCCGTCGATCACCTTGATGTAGCGCGACGGGTGCACCGAGCCCAGGTGGTCCACCGCGGCCCGGAAGGAGTCGTCGGTCACGACCGCGCCGCTCGGAGCCGTCGAGACGAGCTCGTCGATCTCGGCGTCCGACCGGGTGACCGCGTGGCCCTCGATGTCGCGGCGGCGGTAGTCGGTGCCGTCGATCCGCATCGTTCGGAAGTGCTCGGCCATCGCGTGGATCTCCCGGAGGAAGTCCGCGGCGGCGAAGCGCCCCTCGCCCAGCGCGTTCGGCGGCGTGTTCGAGGTCGCCGCGATCCGGGTGCCGGAGGCGACCAGCTCGCCCAGCAGCCGGGTCATCAGCATCGTGTCCCCCGGGTCGTCCAGCTCGAACTCGTCGATGCAGAGCAGCGCCGAGCCCTTGAGCAGCGAGACCGTCGCCGCGTAGCCGAGGGCGCCGACCAGCGCGGTGTACTCGATGAACGTGCCGAAGTAGGTGCGGCCGGGCACCGCGTGCCAGATCGCCGCGAGCAGGTGCGTCTTGCCGACGCCGAAGCCGCCGTCGAGGTAGACGCCCGGCTTCACGGCCGGCCCCTTCTTCCGGCCGAAGCCGAGGAACCCGCCTCCCCCGCCCTTGGAGCCGCCGCCGGCCGCGAACGCGCGCAGCGCCTCGACGGCCTCCGCCTGGGAGGGGTACTCCGGGTCGGGCCGGTAGCTCTCGAAGGTGGCGCCCTCGAACTGCCGCGGCGGCACCAGGGTGGAGGCGATCTCGTGGCCGCTGATCTGCGGGGAGCGCGCCGTCAGGCTGCTCGTCGAACGGACGTCGTCGGGGGTCACGCGGTCTCGCATCCTGCATCGAAGCACTGTGTCGGACGAGCACTGCGGGGAACACCGGCAGCACTGTGTCGAACTCTTACGGGGCCGTCCGTGCACCCGCGCACGAGGGCGCGTACTGTCGCTGAAGGGCGGCTCCCAGCGTAGCCCGCCCGCACCGCCGCCCATCCGAGAACCACGCCTGCGCCCCGCGCACCACCCTGGAGGTCCCTCTTGCCCGTTGAACTCGATCCGTCGCCGAAGTTCGCCACCTACGCGCACCCCGAACGACTCGTGAGCGGCGAGTGGCTCGAGCAGCGTCTCGGCACCCCGGGCCTCGTGGTCGTCGAGTCCGACGAGGACGTCCTGCTCTACGAGACCGGCCACATCCCCGGCTCGGTCAAGATCGACTGGCACACCGACCTCAACGACCCGGTGCAGCGCGACTACATCGAGGGCGACGCGTTCGCGGCCCTCGTCGGCGCGAAGGGCATCGCCCGCGACAGCACCGTCGTCATCTACGGCGACAAGAACAACTGGTGGGCCGCCTACGCCCTCTGGGTCTTCACCCTCTTCGGCCACGAGGACGTCCGACTGCTCGACGGCGGCCGCGACAAGTGGATCGCCGACGGCCGGCCGATCACCACCGACGCCTCGAGCCCCGCCGCGGTCGAGTACCCGGCGGTCGAGCGCCGCGACGGCGACATCCGCGCCTTCAAGGAGGACGTGCTCGCCCACTTCGGCAACCCGCTGATCGACGTCCGCTCCCCCGAGGAGTTCTCCGGCGCCCGCACCACCGCGCCGGCCTACCCGGAGGAGGGCGCCCTGCGCGCCGGCCACATCCCCAGCGCGCAGAACGTGCCGTGGGGCAAGGCCGCGGCCGAGGACGGGACCTTCCGCCCGCTCGACGAGCTGAACGGCATCTACCGCGACGGCGCGGGCCTCACCGACGGCGACACCGTGATCGCCTACTGCCGGATCGGCGAGCGCTCCTCGCACACCTGGTTCGTGCTCACCCACCTGCTCGGCTTCGAGGGCGTCAAGAACTACGACGGCTCCTGGACCGAGTGGGGCAGCGCCGTCCGCGTCCCCATCGTCCAGGGCGCCGAGCCCGGCGAGGCCCCCGCGCCCCGCTGACCGTGCGGCGCCGACCGACCTCCGAGGGCCCCGTGCACATCCGTGCCGGGGCCCTCTCCCCTGCGACCCGCCGTCCGAGCGGATGAGAGAATCGATCCGATGACCACCGAACTGCTCTCCCCCGCGCTCCGCGACATCCGCGACGAGTTCCTCGCCCTCGAGAAGCCGGAGCGCCTCCAGCTCCTCCTCGAGTTCTCGAACGATCTCCCCGAGCTGCCCGAGCGCTACCGCGACCACCCCGACCTGTTCGAGCGGGTCGAGGAGTGCCAGTCGCCCGTCTTCATCGTCGTCGAGTTCGACGGCGACGTGATCCACCTGCACGCGACCGCCCCGCGCGAGGCGCCGACCACCCGCGGCTTCGCCTCGATCCTCGCCCAGGGCCTCGACGGCCTGACGCCCGAGCAGGTGCTCGCCGTGCCCGACGACTTCCCGCAGACCATCGGCCTGTCCGAGGCGGTCTCACCGCTGCGGCTGCGCGGGATGAGCGCGCTGCTCGGCCGCACCAAGCGCCAGATCCGCGCCCACCTCGCGGCCTGAGCCCCGCGCATCAGCCCGGCACCGTGATCCTGCAGCCGCTCGTCCCCGCCGGTGCGGCGATCCGCCTCGGTGACGACGGCGCGCGAGCGGCGATCGAGGCGGCCTACCTCCCCGGCGCCGGGGTCCGCGTGCGGCTGAACATGATCGCGAGCGTCAACGGCTCGAGCATCGGCTCGGACGGCACGAGCGAGACGCTGACCAACCGCGTCGACCGGACGATCCTCGGCGTGATCCGCGCCCAGGCCGACGTCGTCCTCGTCGGCGCCGCCAGCGTCCGCGCGGAGGGCTACCGCGTGCCGAAGCGCGCGCCGCTCGCCGTCGTCTCGGCCTCCGGCGACCTGGCCGGCCACCGTCTCGAGGTGCAGGAAGGCGCCCGTGTGCTGCTGCTCCTGCCGGAGGGGCGCGAGGCGCCGGGCGGTCTCCCGCGCGGCGTCGAGGTCGTCCCCGTGCCCGCGACCGGCGAGCGGATGAGGGTCGACGCGATCCTCGCGGCCCTCGGCGCCCTCGGCCTCGAGCGGGTCGTCTGCGAGGGCGGCGCCTCCCTGTCGGGCCAATTCCTGTCCTCCGGCCGCGTCGACGAGATCTGCCTGACCACCGCGCCCCGCGTCGTGCTCCCCGGTCTCCCCGTGGCGTCGACCGGCGCCCGCATCGACGACTCCTACGCCCTGACGTCGCTCGCCGCCGACGACGCCGGCTTCACTTACGCGCGCTGGACCCGGACCGGCTGAGCGCCCGCTCGGCGAGCCAGCGCTCGACCGACGACTCCCAGAGCGCGGGGTCGTCGTTCCAGAGCCGGGTGTGCCCGGCCCCGTGGAAGAGCACGAGCTCGACCAGGTCCGGTCGCGCCGCGGCGAGGGCCTCGGACGGACCGCTCGGCACGAAGTCGTCGTCGACGCTGTGCAGGAGCAGGACCGGGACGGTCAGCTCGCCGGCGCGCTCGACCAGGTCCATCGCCGCCAGCGGGACGTGGCTGCTCTGCCCGGTCAGGGCCGCCGACCACGGCCGCTGCATCGCCGTGAGGGCGAGCGCGGCGATCGGCGCCGGGATCCGGTTCAGCCGGGCCTGCTTCCGCAGGGTCACCCGCCAGTCGATCACCGGGGAGTCGAGCACGAGCCCCGCGATCAGGCCGCGGCGGCTCGAGCGGAGCGCGGTCTGCAGCACGATCGCCCCGCCCATCGACCAGCCGACGAGCACGATCCGCCGGGCGCCGCGCCGCTCGGCGAAGCGGATGGCGGCATCGATGTCGCGCCACTCCGTCTCCCCCAGCGCGTAGCGACGGTCGGGGCTCGACGGAGCATCGCCGTCGTTGCGGTAGGAGACGACCAGCGAGGTGAGCCCGGCGCGGTGGAACGCCGCCATCCCGCGCAGCGTCTCCTCGCGCGTCGTCGCACGGCCGTGCACGTGGATCGCCCAGACGTCGCCCTCGCCCCCGGCCGGGAAGAGCCAGGCCGGAGCGGCGCCGAACTGCGTCGGCACCTCCTCCGCCGTGAACGGCAGGCCGGTCTCCCGCGGCGAGAGCAGCAGCCAGCCGTTGAGCCGCCCCCGCGCGCCGGGACGCAGCGTTCCGCGGTCGACCTGCCCGAGCTCCCGGACGACCCGTCCTCGCCCGGTCGCGAGCAGCCGCCCGATCCGCGCGTGCCCGCGCCCCTGGTCGAACCAGAGGCTGAAGCCGCCCCGGACCGCGGTGTCCACGGAGGCCGCCAGCTCGATCTCGTGCACCTCCGGCCGCACGGCGAGCACCCGGACGTCCTGCGCGCGACGCGAGGGCGGAGTGACCACACCGCGGAGGAAGGCCGTCCCCAGTGCGGCGGCGCCGAGGGCCGTCAGCGCCGCGAGGGCGGGGGCCGCGAGGACCGCGGCGAGGACGACACCGGTGTGCGCGCTCTCCGCGGCGTGCCTGCGGGCTTCGAGCATGCGGGAACTCTAGTCTGCGAGCGTGCCCGAATTCCCAGCGCCGTCCCAGCTCCCGGAGGAGTTCCGCGCTGCGGCCGAGTCCCTGCGCCGGGCGACGACCCGCTCCGAGCTCACCGTCTCCGAGATCGCCTCGCCGGCCGGCCTCGCGCCGTACGCCGTCGCCCTCTCCGGCGACGTCTCGCCGCGGGCCCACGGCCGCGACTCGGAGCTGGGCACGGGCCGCTTCATCCTGCTCTACGACCCCGAGGAGCCCGAGCAGTGGGGCGGGCCGTTCCGCGTCGTCTGCTTCGCCCAGGCCCCGCTCGAGATCGAGATCGGCACCGACCCCTTCCTCGCCGAGGTCGCCTGGTCCTGGCTGATGGACGCGCTCGAGGTCCGCGGGGCGTTCTACACCGCCGCCTCGGGCACCGCGACCAAGGTCCTCTCGACCGGTTTCGGCGAGCTCGCCGCCCAGGGCGACGGCGCGCAGATCGAGATCCGGGCCTCCTGGAGCCCCGAGGATGCGCAGCTCGCTCCCCACGTGGAAGGCTGGGGCGAGCTGTTGTGCATGCTCGCGGGCCTCCCGCCCGTATCGGGCGACGGTGTGACCTCGCTCGCCTTCCGACGGAACAACCGTGACTGATTACCGTGTCCTCTCCACCCCCGACGAGTTCCTCGCCGCGGTCGACGCCCTCGCCGCCGGCGAGGGTCCCGTCGCCGTCGACGCCGAGCGCGCCTCCGGCTTCACCTACTCGCAGCGCGCGTACCTGATCCAGGTCTACCGGCGCGGAGCCGGCGCGTTCCTCTTCGACCCGCCCGCGATCGGCCGGATGGACGCCCTCCAGGCCGTGATCGGCGAGGAGGAGTGGATCCTGCACGCCGCCAGCCAGGACCTGGCCTGCCTGCGCGAGGTCGGCCTCGATCCCGTGCGCATCTTCGACACCGAGCTCGCCGCCCGCCTGCTCGGCCTGCCCAAGGTCGGCCTCGGCGCCGTCGTCGAGGACCTGCTCGGCATCCACCTCGCCAAGGAGCACTCGGCCGCCGACTGGTCGACCCGCCCCCTGCCGCAGAGCTGGCTCGTCTACGCCGCGAAGGACGTCGAGCTGCTGCCCGACCTGCGCGACCGGATGGCCGAGATGCTGGTCGAGGCCCGCAAGACCCGGATCGCCCGCGAGGAGTTCGAGGCGACCCTGGCCCGGCAGCCCAAGCCGGTCCCGGCCGAGCCGTGGCGCCGCCTCTCCGGCATGCACGCTCTGCGCGGCCCGCGCGCCCTCGCCATCGCCCGCGAGCTCTGGCTGGCCCGCAACGCCTTCGCCCGCGAGCGCGACATCGCACCCGGCCGGCTGATCCCCGACTCCTCGATCATCGCCGTGTCGCGCAACGTCCCGACGAGCCTCGGCCAGCTCTCCGGCCGCCGCGACTTCACCGGTCGCGCCAGCCGCGGCGAGGTCGAGCGCTGGTGGGCCGCGATCGAGCGCGGCCAGAGCACCGAGGACCTGCCCGGCCCGGTGCGCCCCGCGGCCGACACCCTTCCGCCGCCGCGGGCGTGGGGCGACCGCAACCCGGCCGCCGACGCCCGCCTGAAGGCGGCCCGCGCCGTCGTCGGCGAGATCGCCGAGCTGCTCTCGCTGCCGGTGGAGAATCTGCTCACGCCCGAGCTGGTCCGCCGCCTCGCCTGGAACCCGCCGGAGCCGATCGACAAGGACTCCGTCGCCGCCGAGCTGGAGCGCGCGGGAGCCCGCTCCTGGCAGATCGACGCGACCGCCGGCTCGCTCGCCACCGCCTTTGTGGAAGCCGGGCAAGCACCGGTCGAGGGCACGGAACCCGCTTCGTAGGAAGAAGCAAAGGATTCCGGTGCCCGACGCCGCCTTCCTACGATCGGAAGGACGTCCGGTTTCCGAGAGGGCGTCCCGTTTTCAGGAGGCACTGTGGCCGAGAGATCCGAAGTCGTGTTCGTCGACGGAGTCCGTACTCCGTTCGGACGGGCCGGTGAGAAGGGCATGTACTGGCAGACCCGGGCCGACGACCTCGTCGTCAAGGCCATGATCGGTCTGCTCGAGCGCAACACCGCCCTGCCGAAGGAGCGCGTGGACGAGGTCGCCATCGCCGCGACCACCCAGCAGGGTGACCAGGGCCTGACCCTCGGCCGCACCGCCGCGCTCCTCGCGGGCCTGCCGCGCTCCGTCCCCGGCTACGCGATCGACCGGATGTGCGCGGGCGCGATGACCTCGGTCACCACGACCGCCGGCGGCATCGCCTTCGGCGCCTACGACGTCGTGATCGCCGGCGGTGTCGAGCACATGGGCCGCCACCCGATGGGCTTCAACGCCGATCCCAACCCGCGCTTCCTCTCCGAGCGCCTGGTCGGCGAGGAGGCCCTCAACATGGGCAAGACGGCGGAGAAGATCCACGACCGCTTCCCGCAGCTCACCAAGAGCCGCTCCGACCACTACGCCCTGCGCAGCCAGCAGAAGCTCGCCGAGGCCTACCGCAACGGGAACGTCCAGCCGGATCTCATCCCCGTCGCCACCCGCAGCGCCGCCGGCTGGGGCCTCGCCACCGCCGACGAGGCGCCGCGCCCCGAGACCACGCTCGAGGGCCTCGCCACCCTGCGCACCCCGTTCCGCCCGCACGGACGCGTCACCGCGGGCAACTCCTCCGGGCTCAACGACGGCGCCGCCGTCTCGCTGCTCGCCAGCGCCGACGCCGCGAAGGAGCTCGGCCTCCCCGAGAAGATGCGCCTGGTCAGCTTCGCCTTCGCCGGCGTCGAGCCCGAGATCATGGGCATCGGCCCGGTCCCCTCGACCGAGAAGGCGCTGAAGAAGGCCGGGCTCGGCATCGAGGACATCGGCCTCTTCGAGCTCAACGAGGCGTTCGCCGTGCAGGTGCTCTCCTTCCTCGACCACTTCGGCATCGACGACGACGACCCGCGGGTCAACGAGTACGGCGGAGCGATCGCGATCGGCCACCCGCTCGCCTCGTCCGGCGTCCGGCTGATGATCCAGCTGGCCCGGCAGTTCGAGGCGCACCCCGAGGTCCGCTACGGCCTGACCGCGATGTGCGTCGGTCTCGGCCAGGGCGGCTCGGTCATCTGGGAGAACCCGCACTTCGACGGCAAGCGCGCACGACGGAAGGGACGCTGACCCATGCTCGAAGGATTCGAGGACCTGGTCGATCTCGCCGAGGGCGAGGTCGTCACCCACTCCTACGTCCGCGACGTGCCGCTGCCCAGCGGCCGCGTCCTGGCGCTGATCACGCTCGACAACGACCGCGACCACACGCGGCCGAGCACCTTCGGCCCCGCCGGACTGTTCGAGCTGGCCGACGTGCTGCTCGCCCAGCAGGCGCGCGCGAAGGCCGGCGAGATCCAGGCGGTGGGAGTGACGGGCAAGCCGTTCATCCTCGCCGCCGGCGCCGACCTCAGCAAGGTCGGCAGCATCCCGAGCCACGAGATCGGCCGCCAGCTGGCGCGCCTGGGCCACACGACGCTCGGCATGCTGTCCGAGCTCGGCGTCCCCTCGTTCGTCTTCATCAACGGGCTCGCGCTCGGCGGCGGCACCGAGATCGCCCTGAACGCCGACTACCGCACCGTGGACGCCTCGATCCCCGCGCTCGGGCTGCCCGAGGTCTTCCTCGGCATCATCCCCGGCTGGGGCGGCGCCTGGCTGCTGCCGAACCTGATCGGCATCGAGAACGCCCTCAAGGTGATCGTCGAGAACCCGCTGAAGAACAACCGGACCCTCAAGGGCCAGGACGTCTTCGACCTCGGCATCGCCGACGCGATCTTCCCCTCCGCGAGCTTCCTCGAGAACTCGCTGGTCTGGGCCGACGGCGTCCTCGACGGGAGCGTCGAGGTGAAGCGGCCGAACGTGCCCGGGAAGATCGAGCGGCTGGTCAAGTGGGACGCCGCGATCGCCATCGCGCGCAAGCAGCTCGAGTCGAAGATCGGCACCGTCGCCGCCTCGCCGTACCGCGCGCTCGACCTGCTCAAGGCCGCCAGGAGCAGCACCCGCGAGGAGGGCTTCGCCGCCGAGGACGAGGCCCTGGCCGATCTCGTGTCCGGCGACCAGTTCCGCGCGAGCATCTACGCCTTCGATCTCGTGCAGAAACGGGCGAAGCGCCCCGCGGGCGCCCCGGACAAGAGCCTCGCCAAGCCGGTCACCAAGGTGGGCGTCATCGGCGCGGGTCTGATGGCCACCCAGTTCGCGCTGCTCTTCGTCCGCCGCCTCCAGGTGCCGGTGGTCATCACCGACCTCGACCAGGAGCGCGTCGACCGCGGCGTCGCGAGCATCGTCGGCGAGATCGACACCCTGCTCGCCAAGGGCCGCCTCTCCCCCGACGACGCCAACCGCCTGCGCGGTCTCGTCACCGGAACGACCGATCGCGCCGACTTCGCGGACGCCGACTGGGTGATCGAGGCCGTCTTCGAGGAGCTCTCCGTCAAGCAGGAGGTCTTCGCCGACATCGAGCGCTACGTCTCCCCGACCGCCGTCCTCGCGACGAACACCTCGTCGCTCTCGGTCGAGCGGATCGGCGAGCGGCTCGAGCACCCGGAGCGCCTGGTCGGCTTCCACTTCTTCAACCCGGTGGCCGTGATGCCGCTGATCGAGGTCGTGAACACGCCGCAGACCGACGACGAGACGCTCTCGACGGCCATGGTGACGGCGGCGAAGCTGAAGAAGAACGCCGTCATCACCCGCGACACCCCGGGTTTCGTGGTCAACCGCGTCCTGGCGAAGGTCCTCGGCGAGGCGATGCACGCCGTCGACACCGGAACGCCCTTCGAGGTCGTCGAGGCGTCGCTCGAGCCGTTCGGACTGCCGATGACGCCGTTCGAGCTGCTCGAGCTGGTCGGCCTCAAGGTCGGCGCGCACGTCCTCGACACGCATCACGCGGCGTTCCCGGACCGCTTCTACGACAGTGCCAACCTGCACCGCCTGGCCGAGCTGGGCCACGTGTTCGAGCGCGACGCCAAGGGCCGGGTGAAGGGCGTGGACAAGCGCGCCGTCGCGATCGTCAAGGGCGGCTCCGATCCGATGACGGCGGAGGAGCTGCGCCTGCGCGTCGAGACCGGCCTCGCCGACGAGGTGAAGCGGATGCTCGACGACGACGTGGTCCACGCTGCGGAGGACATCGACCTCTGCCTCATCCTCGGCGCCGGCTACCCGTTCCAGATGGGCGGTCTGACGCCCTACCTCGACCGCGTCGGCGCGAGCGAGCGCGCCTTCGGCGGCACGTTCCACGAGCCGGCCGTCCGCGGGGTCCAGTAGCCGCAGGAACGGCGAGAACGCAGGAGGGCGCCCACCGATCCGGTGGGCGCCCTCTCTCGTGCGTGGAGCGCGCTCAGTCCTTGCGGGCGTCGTCGTGCGCCGCGACCTCTTCGGGCAGCGGGCGCGCGACCGGGATCTTGCTGCCGAGCACCTGGGCGACGACGTCGCGGGCGATGTGCTGCGGGGTCAGTCCGACGTCCTCGAGGATCTCCTCGCGCTTGGCGTGGTCGAGGAACTGATCCGGCAGCCCCAGCTCGGTGACGGCAGTGTCGACGCCGGCCTCGCGGAGGTCCTGGCGGATCCGGGTGCCGATGCCGCCGACGCGGACGCCGTCCTCGATCGAGATCACGAGGCGGTGCTCGGCCGCGAGGTCGATGACGCTGCGCGGCACCGGCACGACCCAGCGCGGGTCGATGACCGTGGCGCCGATGCCCTGCGCGGCGAGGCGACGGGCGACGTCGAGGCCCATCGCGGCCATCGGTCCGACGGTGACGATCAGCACGTCCCGGCGCTCCGAGCGCAGCAGCACGTCCACGCCGTCGTCGAGGCGCTCGAGCGCGTCGATCTCGTCGCCGACGTTGCCCTTGGAGAAGCGCACGACGGTCGGCGCGTCGGTCACGCCGACGGCCTCGCGCAGCTCCTCGCGCAGGCGCACGGAGTCGCGCGGCGCGGCGAGGCGGATGTTCGGGACGACCTGGAGGATCGCCAGGTCCCACATGCCGTGGTGGCTCGGCCCGTCGGGGCCCGTGACTCCGGCGCGGTCGAGCACGAAGGTGACGCCGGCGCGGTGCAGCGCCACATCCATCAGCACCTGGTCGAAGGCGCGGTTGACGAAGGTCGCGTAGAGCGCGACGACGGGGTGCAGACCGCCGAAGGCGAGACCGGCGGCCGAGGTCACGGCGTGCTGCTCCGCGATGCCGACATCGAAGACGCGGTCCGGGTACTTCTCGGCCAGGCGGTCGAGGCCCACCGGACGGAGCATCGCGGCGGTGATGCCGACGATCGTCGGGTCCTCGTCGGCGAGGGTGACGATCTCCTCCGCGAAGACCGAGGTCCAGGAGCGGGCGCCGCTCGCGCTGAGCGGCTCGCCGGTCTCCGGGTCGATCTGGCCGACCGCGTGGAACTGGTCCGCGAGGTCCTGGACGGCGGGCTCGAAGCCCTTGCCCTTCTGGGTGATCGCGTGCACGATCACCGGCGTGCCGTAGTCCTTGGCCTGCTGGAGCGCCTCCTCCATCGCGGTGAGGTCGTGTCCGTCGATCGGGCCGAGGTACTTGATGTCGAGGTTGGAGTACAGCGCCTCGTTGTTGATGAAGCGGCTGAGGAAGCCGTGCAGGCCGCCGCGCACTCCGCGGTAGACAGCGGCCGCGGGGCCGCCCAGGCGCTCGGAGACGGCGCGCGAGCCGCGGTGCAGCGTGCGGTAGGTGCGCCGGGTGCGGACGCCGTTGAGGAAGCGCGCCATGCCGCCTATGGTCGGGGCGTAGGAGCGGCCGTTGTCGTTGACGACGATGACGAGCCCACGGGAGTTGTCGTCGCTGATGTTGTTCAGCGCCTCCCAGGTCATCCCGCCGGTGAGCGCGCCGTCGCCGACGACCGCGACCACATGGCGGTCCGTCTGCCCGGTCATCGTGAACGCGCGCGAGATGCCGTCCGCCCAGGACAGCGAGCTCGACGCGTGCGAGCTCTCGACGATGTCGTGCGGCGACTCGGAGCGCTGCGGGTAGCCGGCGAGACCGCCGCGCTGCCGCAGGCCGGAGAAGTCCTGGCGGCCTGTGAGCAGCTTGTGGACGTAGGACTGGTGCCCGGTGTCGAAGATGATCGCGTCGTGCGGCGAGTCGAAGACGCGGTGGATCGCGATGGTCGTCTCGACGACGCCGAGGTTCGGGCCGAGGTGGCCGCCGGTCTTGGACACCTCGCGCACCAGGAAGTCGCGGATCTCGACGGCGAGCGTCTCGAGCTCCGTCCGGGTCAGGCGATCGAGGTCGCGCGGTCCGGCGATGGTCTCGAGAACAGCCATGCGCGCCGCCTTCCGGGGGATGTCTGGGGGGGGTGTGGACGTCTCCCGAGTCTACGCACGGGGTCCGGTGGAACAGGTGCGCGCCTCCCCTGCTTGCGGGGAGGCGCGCACACGTGCTCGGGATCAGACCAGCGAGCGCAGCACGTACTGCAGGATCCCGCCGTTGCGGTAGTAGTCCGCCTCACCGGGGGTGTCGATGCGGACGACCGCGTCGAACTCGATCGGCTGCTTGCCCTCGGGCGAGTCGGAGGTCGGCGTCGCGACGACGTGCACCGTCTTGGGCGTCACGCCCTCGTTCAGCGCCTCGATGCCCGAGATGCTGATCGACTCGGTGCCGTCGAGCCCGAGCGAGGCCCAGGTCTCACCCTGCGGGAACTGCAGCGGGACGACGCCCATGCCGATCAGGTTCGAGCGGTGGATCCGCTCGAAGCTCTCGACGATGACGGCCTTGACGCCCAGCAGGCTGGTGCCCTTGGCCGCCCAGTCGCGCGACGAGCCCGAGCCGTACTCCTTGCCGCCGAGGATGACCAGCGGGGTGCCCTGCGCCTGGTAGTTCTGCGAGGCGTCGTAGATGAACGACTGCGGGCCGCCCTCCTGCGTGAAGTCGCGGGTGTACCCGCCCTCGACGTTGTCGAGCAGCTGGTTGCGCAGGCGGATGTTCGCGAACGTGCCGCGGATCATCACCTCGTGGTTGCCGCGGCGGGAGCCGTAGGAGTTGTAGTCCTTGCGGTCCACGCGGTGCTCGGCGAGGTACTGCCCGGCCGGGCTGTCGGCCTTGATCGAGCCGGCGGGGCTGATGTGGTCGGTGGTGACCGAGTCGCCCAGCTTCGCGAGCACGCGGGCGTCGGCGATGTCGGTGACCGGGGTCGTCTCCATCGTCATGCCGTCGAAGTAGGGGGGCTTCCGCACGTAGGTGGAGTCCTCGTCCCACTCGAAGATCGAGCCTTCGGGGGTCTGCAGCGAGCGCCAGCGCTCGTCGCCGTCGAACACGCCGGCGTACTGCGTGTCGAACATCGACTTGTCGATCGAGGAGTCGATCGTCGCCTGGACCTCGGCCGCGTCGGGCCAGATGTCCTTGAGGAAGACGTCGTTGCCCTCGGTGTCGGTGCCCAGGGCATCGACCTCGAAGTCGAAGTTCATCGAGCCGGCGAGGGCGTAGGCGATGACGAGCGGCGGGCTCGCCAGGTAGTTCATCTTCACGTCCGGGTTGATCCGGCCCTCGAAGTTGCGGTTGCCCGAGAGGACGGCCGTGACGGCGAGGTCGTTCTCCTGCACCGCGGTCGAGATCTCCTCGAGCAGCGGGCCGGAGTTGCCGATGCAGGTCGTGCAGCCGTAGCCGACGGTGAAGAAGCCGAGGGCCTCGAGCGACTCGGTCAGCCCCGCCTTCTCGTAGTAGTCGGTGACGACCTTCGAGCCCGGAGCCAGCGTGGTCTTGACCCACGGCTTGGCCTTGAGGCCCTTCTGGGCCGCGTTGCGGGCCAGCAGGCCGGCCGCGAGCATCACCGAGGGGTTCGACGTGTTGGTGCACGAGGTGATCGCCGCGATCGCGACGGCGCCGTGGTCGATCGTGAAGCTCTCGTGGCCCTCGCCGAGCTCGACCGTGGTCGGCTTGGAGACGGTGCTCGGAGCGTGCGAGCGGTGCGTGTGCGAGTGCTCGCTGTACTCGTCCTGCGGCTGGAGCTCGCCCGGGTCGGACGCGGGGAACGACTCGGTCAGCGTGAGGTCGACGATGTCGTGCGTCACGTCGGCGTAGTTGTTGAGGTCCGACTCGAACTGCGTCTTCGCCGAGGTGAGCTCGATGCGGTCCTGCGGGCGCTTCGGCCCGGCGATCGAGGGGACGACCGTGCTGAGGTCCAGCTCGAGGTACTCGCTGAAGACCGGCTCGACCGCGGGGTCGTGCCAGAGCTTCTGCAGCTTGGAGTACTGCTCGACCAGGGCGATCTGCTCGTCGCTGCGGCCGGTGAGGCGCAGGTAGTCGAGGGTCACGTCGTCGATGGGGAACATCGCGGCGGTCGAGCCGAACTCGGGGCTCATGTTGCCGATGGTCGCGCGGTTCGCGAGCGGCACCTGGGCGACGCCGGCGCCGTAGAACTCGACGAACTTGCCGACGACGCCGTGCTTGCGCAGCATCTCGGTGATCGTGAGGACGACGTCGGTCGCGGTCACGCCGGCCGGGATGGCGCCGGACAGCTTGAAGCCGACGACCTTGGGGATGAGCATCGACACGGGCTGGCCGAGCATGGCCGCCTCGGCCTCGATGCCGCCGACGCCCCAGCCGAGCACGCCGAGCCCGTTCACCATGGTGGTGTGCGAGTCGGTGCCGACGCAGGTGTCGGGGTACGCGCGGAGCACGCCGCCGACCTCGCGGGTCATGGTGACGCGGGCCAGGTACTCGATGTTGACCTGGTGGACGATGCCGGTTCCGGGCGGGACGACCTTGAAGTCGTCGAACGCGGTCTGGCCCCAGCGCAGGAACTGGTAGCGCTCGCCGTTGCGCTCGTACTCGAGCTCGACGTTGCGCTCGAGGGCGTCCGCGGTGCCGAAGAGGTCCGCGATGACCGAGTGGTCGATCACCATCTCGGCCGGCGCGAGCGGGTTGATCTTGTTCGCGTCGCCGCCGAGGGCCGCGACGGCCTCGCGCATGGTGGCGAGGTCGACGATGCAGGGCACACCGGTGAAGTCCTGCATCACGACGCGCGCGGGCGTGAACTGGATCTCGGTGTCGGGCTCCGACTCCGGCACCCACTCGCCCAGGGCGCGGATGTGGTCGGCCGTGATGTTGGCGCCGTCCTCCGTGCGGAGCAGGTTCTCGAGCAGCACCTTGAGGCTGAACGGGAGCTTCTCGTGACCGGGGACCCGGTCGATGCGGAACACCTCGTAGTCGGTCGAGCCGACCTTCAGGTTGTCTTTCGATCCAAAGCTGTCTACCGCGGACACGTCGCCCTCTCCTTCGCTGACGTGGGCTCCGCCGACGGGCGCACCCACATATCCGTGTCCATCTTGGCGACCGCGCACAGCGCCCCGCCACCAAGGAGGACCTAACTATTTATCTTGACGTCGAGACAACTCTACGCGCGTTCGGCGGGCGGAGCCGCCTCGTCCCGCTCCGCCGCACCCCGGTACTCGGCGCGCACGGCCAGGACGGTGAGCACCAGCAGCGGTGCGTAGAGCGGCAGGCCGAGCACGAGCTTCCAGGTGCCCAGCGCCGTCGCGTCCCCCGCGAGGAAGAGCGGGTACTGCACCGCGAGCCGCAGGAAGAAGAGGGCCGCCCAGGCGAGGGTGAGCAGGGAGAAGAGCCGGCGCTTGCGCCGGTCGTCCCGCCAGGCCGTGCCGTCGCCCATCAGGTAGCCGGCCGCGACGCCGATCAGGGGCCAGCGCGCGAGCACCGAGACGAGGAAGACGAGCCCGTAGGCGAGGTTGGTGATCAGGCCGGGCACGAA
The DNA here is from genome assembly GCF_009866655.1 of Rathayibacter sp. VKM Ac-2804. NCBI lineage: Bacteria > Bacillati > Actinomycetota > Actinomycetes > Micrococcales > Microbacteriaceae > Rathayibacter > Rathayibacter sp. VKM Ac-2804. Next base: position 2,177,217 of record NZ_CP047420.1, on the reverse strand, counting down.
GTTGTCGACCGCGCGGCCGGTGATCAGCGCGAGCGCGGCCGAGACCACGACGCCGAGCAGACCGCCCACCGCCTGGATGACGGGGGTGCGCCCGAGGATCCGCGCGACCGTGAACAGCACGGCCATCCCGACGGAGGCGACGAGCGAGAGCACGAGCTCGCCGGTGATCGTGAAGAGGAGGACGAAGGCGACGCCGGGCACGACGGCCTCGAGGATCCCGCGGACGCCGCCCATCGAGCCGAGCAGCGCGCGGCCGTCGAAGGGCTCGCCGTCGGCGACCACGCCGAGTCCGGAGCGGCGGGCGGCCTTCGCGATCGCCTCGCCGACCTCCGGCTGGACAGCGCGCTCGGGCTGATCGGCGCGCTCCGCCTGCGGGTCGCCCTCGGGACTCATCCCGCTCAGCTCGCGCTCTGCTGGGTCTGGCCGCTGTCCGGCATCTTGAGCGGGATCAGGTCGCGCGGGGGCATCGGGCCGGAGCCGCGGACCACGACGACACTGCGGAAGAGGTCCTCGACGGCGGCCGCGGCCTGCTCGTCGGTCGCGCCCGCACCGGCGATGACGCCGCGGAGGAACCAGCGCGGTCCGTCGACGCCGACGAAGCGGGCGACGCGCACGCCGCCGCCGGCGAGCGGGAGCTGCGCCACGATCTCGGGGCCGAAGACGCCCTCGCGCTCCTCGGTGCTGCCGCCCTGGCGGCCGATCTGCTCGGCGATCTGCCCGCGTATCTCGTGCCACAGGCCCGAGGAGCGCGGCGCGGCGAACGGCTGCACCTGCAGAGTCGAGCCGGCGAAGTCGAGGCCCACGGCGATGACGCGCTTCGTCGCCTCCTCGACCTCGAGGCGGATGTGCATGCCCTCGCGGGGCAGCACCTTCACCCCGCCGAGATCGATGTAGGGGCGGACCGGGTTGGCCTCGCGCTCGTCGAGCGGGCCGGCCTCCGCGCGGTCCGCGGGCGCGGACTTCTCGAAGTCCTGCGCGGCGGTCTCGACGGCCGCGTCGTCGGTGCCGGCGGGCTGGATGTCGCTCATGCGTTCTCCTCGTTGGTGCGGACGTCTGCTGCGCCGGACGCGTCCGGTGCCGATGCTGCGGTGGCGTAGCCGGTCGAGCCGAAGCCGCCGGTGCCGCGGACGGACTCCGGGAGCTCCTCGACAGCGGTGAAGCGGGCCCGGACGACGGGCAGGATCACGAGCTGCGCGATCCGGTCGCCGGCGACGATGCGATACGGCTCGCGGGCGTCGGTGTTCAGGAGCGCCACGCGGATCTCGCCGCGGTAGCCGGCGTCGATGGTGCCGGGGGCGTTCACGATGGTGAGGCCGTGCTTGAAGGCGAGTCCGCTGCGCGGCACGACGAAGCCGACGTGGCCGTCCGGCAGGGCGATCGAGACCCCGGTGCCGACGCTGGCCCGCTCGCCGGGAGCGAGCACGAGCTCCTCCGTGGAGCGCAGATCGGCTCCGGCGTCGCCGGGGTGGGCGTAGAACGGGACCTCGTCCGCGCGGATCGGGACGTCGACGGTTTCGTTCACGTGACGAGGGTAGACCAATCGTCTGATGCAATAGGGACATGCCGTCCTACCGAGAGAGGCTGTGGCCCGCGCCCTGGCTCTTCGTCTCCACCGCCCTCGTGATCCCCGCCAGCATCCTGGTCTTCGCGCCGATCGACCTGTTCGCAGGCGTGGTCGTCGCGCTGGTGCTCTACGGCGGCACCGTGGCGACGCTGCTGGCGACGTCGCCGACCCTCGAGGTCGTCGACGGCGAGCTGTGGGCGGGCCGGGCGCACATCCCGCTCGAGCTGGTGGGCGATCCGGTCGCCTACACCGGCGAGCGGGCGTTCGCTCAGCGCGGACCGCGACTGGACGCCAGGGCGTTCCTCGTCATCCGCGGCTGGGTGCGCGACGTCGTCCGGGTCCCGATCGAGGACCCCGCCGACCCGACGCCGTACTGGCTGCTGTCGAGCAGGCGCCCCAACGACGTCGTCGCCGCGATCCAGGAGGGATCACGGCGACGGGGCGCTGGTCTTTCGGAGCCGGAAGAGGCCTAGGCGGCGCACTCCAGGCAGATCGGGCCGAGCTTCTCCTCGTGGTCGATCTGCGAGCGGTGCTTCACCAGGAAGCAGCTGACGCACGTGAACTCGTCCGCCTGCGGCGGAAGGACCACGACGTCCAGATCGAGGTCGGACAGATCGGCACCGGGCAGTTCGAATCCGCCCGGGTTGTCGGCGTCATCGACGTCGACGACACCGGACATCTTGTCGGGGACTCGCTCCTTCAGGGCCTCGATCGACTCGGAGTCGTCATCGGTCTTGCGGGGGGCGTCGTAGTCCGTAGCCATTCCCATCCACTTCTTAAATTCAGTCGTTCAACAAATCGGCGGGGACAGTGTGCATCAAGAAGTATCGATGCGCAAACCGCTTCGAACGCGTCTTGACAGCCGCTGCCGCGCCCTCTTCCGCACCAACTTTCGACCCGCCCGCGGTATTCCCGGGGAACGGCCCGTTCGCGTGCGATCCTGAGCCGGTTCGCGGCAGGCACGGGCTCGTCCGCGGCCAGAAGGAGGTCCAGCACGATGATGGAACTGAAGGTGATCGGCGTCGAGAGCGGATCGCTCGTCCTCGTCTCGGACGGCGGGGAGCGGTTCTCCGTCCGCATCGACGAGACGCTGCAGAGCCAGCTGCGCCCGCGCGTGCACTCGCTGCCGCCGCGGGAGAAGCGCGTGTCGCCCCGCGAGATCCAGGCGCACATCCGTGCCGGCCTCTCCGCCGAGGAGGTCGCCGAGCTCACCGGTGCCGACCTCGACTACGTCGCCCGCTTCGAGGGCCCGGTCACGGCCGAGCGCGAGCACATCGTCGCCTCCGCCCTCGCCGTCCGCGTCTACACGAGCGCCGATCCCGACCCGCTCGAGGAGGGCACGCCCTTCGGCGACGTCATCCGCGAGCGCCTGGGCGCCCTCGGCGCCGAGGGCGAGCAGTGGTCGAGCTGGAAGGAGGAGGAGGGCTGGGTCGTCAAGCTGCTCTTCCGCTCCGACGAGATCGACCACGACGCCCGCTGGCGCTTCGACCCCAAGAAGGCGCTCCTCTCCCCCCTCACCGCCGAGGCGACCACGCTCTCGCAGCAGGGCGAGATCCGGCCGACGCTGATCCCGCGCCTGCGCGCCGTCATCCCCGCCGCCGTCGACGAGCTCGCCACCCGCTTCGACACCGACGCGTTCGCGAAGCCCGCGGAGGAGCCGTCGCGCGCGGAGCGCCAGGGCTCCGACCGCTCCGGCTCCGAGCGTTCCGGCTCCGAGCGCCAGGGGCCCTCGCGCCTCCCCCACTCGCGACCCGCCGCCTCCCGCCCGTCCGACACCGAGCCCCAGCCGGCGCTCTCCGACACCCCGCGCCCGGTCTCCACGCTCCCCCGCCCGGTGACCAGCACGACCGAGCAGCGCGAGCGCAACCTCAACGACACGGCCGACCTGCTCGACGCACTCCGCCGCCGCCGCGGCGAGCGCGACCACGCCTCCTCGGCGCGGGTCCGCGAGGAGCCGCAGCCGGAGGCGCCCGCGGTCGTCGCCCCGAAGGCTCCCGAGCCCGAGCGCCCCGCGGCACCGGCCGCCGAGCACCCCGCGGCAGGCGGACGGACCTCGATCCGCCGCGGCCGCGCGGCCATCCCCAGCTGGGACGAGATCGTCTTCGGAGCCCGCAGCGACGACTGACATCCGGCCGGCGCTCCCCGGCGTCAGATCCCGGAGAGCGCGCCGAAGCCGAGCAGCGGCACCTGGGTCTCCTCGGGCGTGAGCGACCCGTGCTGGCCGATCATCGACCGGCCGGCGGCGTCCTCGGCCGAGTAGTAGGCGATCGCCTTGCGCGCGGCGACGAACACGTCGCCCATCCGCTCGGCCGCCGGGGCGCCGATCTCGCCGAACCAGCCGCTCGCGGCGACCTCGTCGCGCGTCGCGATCCAGGCCCGGGATCCCTCCGCCTCGGCCCAGCGCGCCGCGACCGCCGCGGGCTCGACGCCGGGCTCGAGGTGCAGCTGCAGGCAGCGCGGCTCGCCGGCCAGGTGGCGCACGCCCTCGAGCAGAGCGGGGTCGCGCACCAGGACGTGCGACGAAGCGGGGACGTCGAGCACGCCGTGGTCGGCGGTGACGAGCACGCCCTCGCGTCCGGAGAGCCCTCGGACGAAAGCCGCGACCTCGCCGTCGAGCGACTCCAGCGCCGACGTCCACTCCGGCGACTCCCAGCCGCGCGCGTGCGCCGTCATGTCGAGCTCGGGGACGTAGAGGTAGACCAGCTGCCGGCCGCCCCGGTCGAGCAGGCCGCGCGCCGCGGCGAAGCGCTCGGCGACTCCCCCGGCGACCCGGTACTCGGCGCCGCGCAGGATCGCCCGGGTGAGCCCCGAGTGCGCGTACCGGGCGGCGCCGATGACGCTCGCCGCGACGCCCGCCTCGACGGCGCGCTCGAAGACGGTGGGGTGCGGCTGCCACTGCTCCGGGACCATCCGCTCGTCCCAGCCGGACAGCTGGTTCACCAGGCGGTCGTGCTCGCGGTCGAGCACGCGGTAGCCGACCATCCCGTGCTCCCCGGGCCGCCGGCCGGTGGTGAGGCTCGCGAGGGCCGCCGCGGTCGTCGTCGGGAAGCCGGAGACGAGGGTCGTGGCCTTCGTGAGGGCGGGTGCAAGCGTGCGGGCGTGCCCGGCGCGCTGGCGCAGGTTGGCCGCTCCGAGGCCGTCGACCAGGACGACGACGATCCGCTCGACGCGCGGCGAGCCGAACGTTCCCGGGCGGCCGAGGAGGGCGTCGAGAGCGCCGGGGAGGACGTCGGCGAGGCTCCGCCGCCCGGCGGGGACGGCCGGTAGCATGGGGGTCATCGCGCCCAGTTTCGCACGCTGCGCCCTTCCGCGGAGCGTGCCCCGCCGTGCCTGCGCCCGCTACCGAAGTGAGACATGAACGCTGCACCCCCTCCCTCCGGATCCTCCCTGACCGAGCGCATCGAGGACGTCGACGTCTCGGCCGAGATGGAGGGGTCGTTCCTCGAGTACGCCTACTCGGTCATCTACTCCCGCGCCCTGCCCGACGCCCGCGACGGCCTGAAGCCCGTGCAGCGCCGCATCCTCTACATGATGAGCGAGATGGGCCTGCGCCCCGACCGCGGTCACGTGAAGTCGGCCCGCGTCGTCGGCGAGGTGATGGGCAAGCTGCACCCGCACGGCGACGCCTCCATCTACGACTCCCTCGTGCGCCTCGCGCAGCCGTTCACGCTCCGGGTCCCGCTCGTCGACGGCCACGGCAACTTCGGCTCGCTCGACGACGGCCCCGCCGCCGCCCGCTACACCGAGGCCCGCCTCGCCGCCGCCGCGACGGCGATGACGGAGCACCTCGACGAGGACGTCGTCGACTTCGTCCCCAACTACGACAACTCGCACGACCAGCCCGAGGTGCTCCCGGCGGCGTTCCCGAACCTCCTCGTCAACGGCGCGAGCGGCATCGCGGTCGGCATGGCCACCAACATGGCCCCGCACAACCTGATCGAGGTCATCGGAGCGGCGCGGCACCTGATCGCGCACCCCGACGCCTCCCTGGACGACCTGATGTCCTTCGTCCCCGGCCCCGACTTCCCGAGCGGCGGCACGATCGTCGGGCTCGCCGGCGTCCGCGACGCCTACGCGACCGGCCGCGGCAGCTTCAAGACCCGCGCGCGCGTGTCGGTCGAGAGCATCACCGCTCGCAAGTCCGGCCTCGTCGTCACCGAGCTGCCCTATCTCGTCGGCGCCGAGAAGGTCATCGACAAGATCAAGGACGGCGTCCAGAACAAGAAGCTCAGCGGGATCGCCGACGTCACCGATCTCACCGACCGCGACAACGGCCTGCGCCTCGTGATCGGGATCAAGACCGGCTTCAGCCCCGAGGCGGTGCTCGAGCAGCTGTACCGCTACACGCCGCTCGAGGACGCCTTCTCGATCAACAACGTCGCGCTGGTCGACGGCCAGCCCCGCACGCTCGGCCTCAAGGAGCTGCTGCAGGTCTACGTCGGCCACCGCCTGACCGTGGTGACCCGCCGCTCCCGCTACCGCCTCCGGAAGCGCCAGGAGCGGCTGCACCTGGTCGAGGGCCTGCTGATCGCGATCCTCGACATCGACGAGGTCATCCAGCTGATCCGCGCGAGCGACGACACCGCGGCCGCCCGGGCCCGGCTGATCGAGGTCTTCGACCTCAGCACGATCCAGGCCGAGTACATCCTCGAGCTGCAGCTGCGCCGCCTGACGAGGTTCTCCCGCATCGAGCTCGAGACCGAGCGCGACACGCTGCTCGCCGAGATCGCCGAGCTCGAGGAGCTGCTGGCCAGTCGCAGCCGCCTGGAGGCGCTGGTCTCCGACGAGCTCGACGAGGTCGCGCAGCGCCTCGGCACGCCACGGCGCACCCTGCTCACCGAGGCGCGCCCCTCCGTCGCCACGACCGGCCGGAAGGCCGCCGCCGTGCTCGAGATCGCCGACCTGCCCTGCCGGGTGCTGCTGAGCACCACCGGTCGGATGGTCCGCATCGACCGCGACCCGGACGCGGCGCCGCACCCCGAGCGCGCGACCCGGCGCAGCAAGCACGACGCGGTCCTCAGCACCATCGACACCACCACGCGCGCCGAGATCGGCGCGGTGACGACCGCCGGCCGCCTGCTGCGCTTCTCCCCCGTCGACGTGCCCGCCGTCCCGTCCTCCTCCGTGCAGCTCGGCGCGGGTGTCCGGATGAGCGACTACCTCAGCCACCTCGCGAAGGACGAGCGCGTCCTCGCCCTGGTCGCCCTCGACGACCCCCGCCCGATCGCCCTGGGAACCCTGCAGGGCACGGTCAAGCGCGTCGCCCCCGGCGACCTGCCGAACCGGCCGGACATCGAGCTGATCGCGCTGCGGCCGAAGGACGCGGTCGTCGGCGCCGCGCCGTCGGCCGACGAGGACGAGCTCGTCTTCGTCACCGGCGAGGCCCAGCTGCTGCGCTTCTCCGCGTCGGCCGTCCGACCGCAGGGCCGGACCGCGGCGGGCATGGCCGGCGTCAAGATCAGCGAGACCGACGAGGTCGTCTCGTTCGCGGTCGTGCCCGAGTCCGAGCGCGACGAGACGGTCGTCGCGACCGTCGCCGTCGACAGCTGGGCCCTCACCGGGACCGACACCGGCAGCGCCAAGGTGTCGGCGTTCTCGGAGTTCCCGCCCAAGGGCCGCGCGACCGGCGGCGTCCGCGCGCAGCGCTTCCTCAAGGGCGAGACCGCCCTCGGCGTCGCCTGGGTCGGCCCCGGCCCGGCGCACGCGCTCGAGGCCGACGGCAGCGTCGCGGCGCTCCCCGACTCCGGGATGAAGCGCGACGGCTCCGGCGTCGCCCTCGCCGCTCCGGTCGCGAGCATCGGCGCGGCTCCCGAGCAGTTCTAGGCCGTCGTCCCGCGCCACCGCGGCGCGGGACGACCCTCAGACGTCGATGCGGTCGCGCGAGAGCGTCTCGGAGCCGCGGACGATGAACTCCTTGCGCGGCGCCACCTCGTTGCCCATCAGCAGCTCGAAGACCCGGCCCGCGTTCTCGGCGTCCGAGACCTTCACCCGGCGCAGCGTCCGCCGCGAGCGGTCCATCGTGGTCAGCGCGAGCTGGTCGGCGTCCATCTCGCCGAGGCCCTTGTAGCGCTGGATCGGGTCCTGGTAGCGCCGGTTCGCCTTCGACAGCCCGGCGAGGACGCCCTGCAGCTCCTTCTCGGAGTAGGTGTAGATCGTCTCGTTCGGCTTCCTGCCCGAGTTCATCACCACGACCCGGTGCAGCGGCGGGACTGCGGCGAACACCCGGCCGGCCTCGACCAGCGGCCGCATGTAGCGGAAGAACAGGGTGAGCAGCAGCGTGCGGATGTGCGCGCCGTCGACGTCGGCGTCGCTCATCAGGATGATCTTCCCGTAGCGCGCGGCGGGCAGCTCGAAGGAGCGGCCCGACCCCGCCCCGATCACCTGGATCATCGAGGCGCACTCGGTGTTCGAGAGCATGTCGGCGATGCTCGCCTTCTGCACGTTGAGGATCTTGCCGCGGATCGGCAGCAGCGCCTGGTACTCGCTGTTGCGGGCCAGCTTCGCGGTGCCCAGCGCCGAGTCGCCCTCGACGATGAAGAGCTCGCTGTTCTCGACGTCGTTGCTGCGGCAGTCGACGAGCTTGGCCGGCAGGGACGAGGACTCGAGCGCGTTCTTCCGCCGCTGCGTCTCCTTGTGCGCGCGGGCCGAGATCCGGGACTTCATCTCGGCGACGAGCTTCTCGAGCAGCTGCGACATCTGCGCCTTGTCCTCGCGCTTCGTCGAGGCGAACACGGCGCCGAGGGTCGAGGTGATCGTCTGCGCGACGATCGCGCGGACGGCCGGCGTGCCGAGGATCTCCTTCGTCTGTCCCTCGAACTGCGGCTCGGGCAGGCGCACGGTCAGCACCGCGGTGAGCCCCGCGAGAGCGTCGTCCTTCTCCAGCTTGTCGGAGCCCGCCTTGAGCTTCCGGGCGTTCGCCTCGACCTGGGCGCGGAGGAGCTTCAGGAGGCCCTGCTCGAAGCCGGTCTGGTGCGTGCCGCCCTTGGGTGTCGAGATGATGTTGACGAAGCTGCGCAGCACGGTCTCGTAGCCGGTGCCCCAGCGCAGCGCGATGTCGACCTCGCAGGTCCGCTCGACCTCGGTCGGCACCATCGCGCCGCCGGGGGTGAGCACCGGCACGGTCTCGGTGAAGGTGCCGCTGCCGGAGAGCCGCAGCACGTCGGTGACCGCCGCGTCCGGAGCGAGGAACTCGACGAACTCCGAGATGCCGCCGTCGTAGCGGAACATCTCGGCGCGGCGCTCCTCCTCGCGGTCGTCGACGATGTCGATCGTGAGCCCCGGCACCAGGAAGGCGGTCTGCCGGGCGCGGGTGACGAGGTCGTCGGTCTGGAAGGCGGCGCCCTTCGTGAAGATCTGCCGGTCGGCCCAGTAGCGGACCCGCGTCCCGGTGACGCCCTTCTTCACCTTGCCGACGATCTCCAGCTCGGAGCCGTTCTCGAACGGCGAGAACGGGGCGTCCGGGGTCGGCTCGCCCGAGTCCGCGAAGCGGCCGGGCTCGCCGCGGTGGAAGGACATCCGGTAGGTGCGGCCGTCGCGGTCGACCTCGACGTCGAGCCGCTCGGACAGCGCGTTCACCACGGACGCGCCCACGCCGTGCAGTCCCCCGGAGGCGGCGTACGAGCCGGAGCCGAACTTGCCGCCGGCGTGCAGCTTGGTGAAGACGACCTCGACGCCGGTGAGCCCCGTCTTGGGCTCGATGTCGACCGGGATGCCGCGGGCGCGGTCGCGGACCTCCACGCTGTCGTCCTTGTGCAGCACCACGCTGATCTCGGTGCCGTGCCCGGCGAGGGCCTCGTCGACCGAGTTGTCGATGACCTCCCAGAGGCAGTGCATCAGGCCGCGGGAGTCCGTGGAGCCGATGTACATGCCGGGGCGCTTGCGCACCGCCTCGAGGCCCTCGAGGACGGAGAGGTGCCGTGCGGAGTAGTCGGTGGAGGCCATCCGTTCAGTCTAGGTTCGAGGGCCGACACCCCCGCCGAGGCGCCCCGGACCGCTGCCGCACCCGGATCCGCCTGGGAAGTGATCCCGAGGACCTACGCGCAGAGCGAAATGCCACGGGATCGACTCTGCCGGGAAACATCCGCGTGCTTTGATGGTTGGACCAAGGGAAGGACGGAGCCGAGAGGCCGAGTCCACCGAAGTCGAAGACCCGAGCGCAGGAGGCCACGTCATGTCGACCACAGCAACCCAGAACGGCGTGGACGAGCTCGCTGGATCGCAGCAGCTCTCCGCGGCAGACCGCTGCGACAGCTGCGGAGCCCAGGCCTACATCCGTGTCGTCGTGAACAGCGGAGAGCTTCTGTTCTGCGCGCACCACGGCAAGAAGTACCAGGAGAAGCTCTCCAGCATCGCCCAGAGCTGGCACGACGAGTCGGCGCGCCTCTTCGAGGAGCAGCGCCCCTAGTCAGCCCGCCCACCTCGTCGGTGGGGAGCGGGACTCCCTACCGGCCGACTCCGAGCCGCTTCGCGATCACTTCGCGGGCGGCTCGAGCTGTCTCGTCCGCCAGTCGGATCCGCTCGTCCCGCGTCGAGTAGACCAGGCCGTGCCGCCCGGCCACCCGGCTCAGGATCGCGTCCGCGAGGGCGGGGTTCTTCGCCAGCACCGGACCGTGCAGGTGGGTGCCGAGCAGAGAGCCGTGCGAGTAGCCCTCCGCTCCCCCGCCGTCGCCCGACCCGTGCAGCACGAGCCCGAGGACGCGCGAGCGATCGATGCCCTCGAAGCGCCGCGCATGGTTCTCGAAGCCGACGAGGACACCTGCGCTCGACTCGACGACCAGATCGTCCGTGGTGCGCTCGGTCGCCACCGCGCGGCCCGGGAAGACCCCGATGCCCTCGACGACGGCGCTCGGCGTCGCGAACGACTCGGCGAGCAGCTCCCACCCCGCTCCGACCGCGACGACCTCGGTACCCTCCGCCACCCAGCGGTGGATCGTCTCGCGCACGGAGCGCAGGAGCTCGAGCACGGCGGGCAGATCCTCGTCCGCTCCCGTGCCGGCCACCAGCACGTCCGGGCGGTCGGAGAAGTCGTCCTGCCCGATGAGCGGGACCACACGGACGTCCAGGCCCGCCCACCCGGCGCGCGCGGCGAGGACGCGCGCGTTGGCCGCGTCGCCGTTGCTGTCCAGGACGTCGGGGGCGAGCACGCCGATCAGCAGGGTGGTCACGCGGTCTCCTCGCGGTTGGAGGCGAGCTGGAGGTGGGCGCGGGTGCGCCGCATCGAGTCGGCGGAGAAGACGATCGTCTTCCGCCCGTGGCTCGGAGCCGGCAGCGCGAGGAAGGTGTCGAGCGCCCGGCCGAGGTCGTCGTCGACGGCGTCGATCGCGACTCCGTCGTAGCGCAGCTGCAGCGCGGCCTCGTGCGCCTTCGAGCCGGAGACGACGCGGACCCGCCCGAGGCGGGCGGTGTCGACCGGCCAGAAGTAGGACGGATCGCGGACGTCCGAGCCGATGGCGAGCATGATCTGCTCCGTGCCCTCGGGGATCTCCGCGATGTTCAGGCGGTAGCTCGCCGGGTTCTGCACCAGGACGAACTCGACCTCCTGGCCGCGGACCGTCACGATCTCGCCGCGCCCGAAGACAGGGTCGATCGAGGAGAGCGCGGAGGCGGTCGTGTGCGCGTCGAAGCGGGTGCCGAGCACGGCGCGGGCGGCGGAGACCGCCGAGGCGGCGTCGACCGCGTAGTGCACGCCGCGCGCGGGGAGGCGGACGTCGAGGACGTCGCCGTCGCTGCTGATCGTCGCAGCGGCTCCGCTGGTCGTCTCGACGACGGTGGTGGCGCGCCCGTCCGGGCCCTCGGCGTCGGCCGCGTAGCCGAGTCCGCCGACGGCGGCCTCGCGCACGGACGGGGAGACGCCGTACCAGCGGACCCGGTCCACCGGGAGGGAGACGGCGACGTCGGCGACGTGGCGGTCGTCGGCGTTGAGGACCACCGGGCCCGTGGCGCGGCTCGCGATGGTGGCCAGCATCCGCGCGACCATGGCCGGGTCGAAGAAGCGGTCGATCTGGTCGACGACGACGTTGGTGAGCAGTACGACGCGCGGGCTCATCCGGGGCGCCAGGCGAGCTCCGTGGCCCTCGTCCATCTCGAGGACGGCGATGTCCGCGTCGATCCGCCCGCGGAGGTCGGCGCGCTCGAGCAGCGCCGAGGTGAGCCCCTGCGCGATGTTCGCGGTCGAGGGGTTGGTGAAGACGCGCAGCCCGTGGGCGCGCAGGACGGCGACCAGCATCTTGGTCGTCGTCGACTTCCCGGCCGAGCCGGTGACGACGACGAGGCCGTCGGTGAAGCCGTCGAGCACGGCCGGGAGGAAGCCCGGCGCGAGGCGGTTCACGACGAGTCCGGGCACGGCGGAGCCTCCGCCGGGCTTGCGGACGCGCGCTGCGAACCGGGCGGCCCTCCCGAGGAGGACCGCCGGTGCGTAGCGGATCACCGGTCTACTCGAGGTAGTCGCGGAGCGACTGCGAGCGGGACGGGTGGCGGAGCTTGGCCATCGTCTTGGACTCGATCTGGCGGATGCGCTCGCGCGTGACACCGAAGGTGTCGCCGATCTGGTCGAGCGTCTTGGGCATGCCGTCGCCCAGGCCGAAGCGCATGCGGATCACGCCGGCCTCGCGCTCCGACAGGGAGTCGAGGAGCGACTCGAGCTGCTTCTGCAGCATCGTGAAGCCCACCGCGTCGGCCGGCACGACCGCCTCGGTGTCCTCGATGAGGTCGCCGAACTCGCTGTCGCCGTCCTCGCCCAGGGGGGTGTGCAGCGAGATCGGCTCGCGTCCGTACTTCTGCACCTCGATGACCTTCTCGGGGGTCATGTCGAGCTCGCGGGAGAGCTCCTCGGGCGTGGGCTCGCGGCCCAGGTCCTGCAGCATCTGGCGCTGGACGCGGGCGAGCTTGTTGATGACCTCGACCATGTGCACCGGGATGCGGATGGTGCGGGCCTGGTCGGCCATCGCGCGGGTGATCGCCTGGCGGATCCACCACGTCGCGTACGTCGAGAACTTGAAGCCCTTGGTGTAGTCGAACTTCTCGACCGCGCGGATCAGACCGAGGTTGCCCTCCTGGATCAGGTCCAGGAACTGCATGCCGCGGCCGGTGTAGCGCTTGGCGAGGCTGACCACGAGGCGGAGGTTCGCGCCGAGCAGGTGGCTCTTGGCCCGCTGCCCGTCCTTCGCGACCCAGCGCAGCTCGCGGACGAGCTCGGGGCTGAGGTCGCTCGAGTTCGCGAGCTTGTCCTCGGCGAAGAGGCCCGCCTCGATGCGCATCGCGAGCTCGACCTCCTCGGCCGCGTTCAGGAGCGCGACCTTGCCGATCTGCTTGAGGTAGTCCTTCACGGGGTCGGCGGTGGCGCCGGTGATCGCCGTCGAGTAGACGGGGACCTCGTCGTCGTCTCCGCCGAAGGAGAGGACGAGCGCGCCGCTGGGCAGCGGCTCGGCCGGAGCGGCGGCCGCGACGACGGGCGTCTCGGCGTCGTCCTTGACCTCGGTCTCGGTCTCCTCGACCACGACCACGGTCTCCTCCTCGGCGTCGGCGTCGCCGTCGACGTCCTCGGGCTCGGTGGGCTCCTCCTCGGTCGCGGCGGGGGCCGCGGCCTTGGTGGTGGCGCGGGCGCGCGTGGTCTTGGCCGCCGGCTTGCGCGCGGCGGGCTTCTTGGTCGTCGTCACGTCGTCGTCGACGGCGTCGAGCGTTGCGGTCTTGGTAGCTCTGGTGGCCATGGCGGCACCTCTCCATCCGTTGCGTCCCGGCTGCGGGCGAGGCCGGGAGGCGTCGTCCGTCGGTGGGCATTACGAGGACCCATGTCAAGTCGAGGGGATCGCACGCCCGACGTGGGCGCCGTGCTCCTCGACCCGAACGGGTCCTATTGACAATTATTGCACGCCTGAGTAGTGCGGCCGTGCGCTCAGGGGTTCGGTACTCCGAGCGGAGTCCGACGCGAGACCAGGCGGGGCATCGCGGGAGGACCGGGAAGGGCGGTGGTGACGGTCAGCGTCCTGCGCGGCCACGACGGAGACGGTCGTTCAATGCAACCCACAGAGGGGCCACCGTTATTCCCTCGTCCTCGGCGAGCCGGCGCCGGGTCCTGCGGCGCGCGGTGATCAGCCCGATCACTCCCGCGCCGACGACGACGTACTGGATGCACCAGGCGAGCCGGAAGTGGTCCATCGAGTAGAGCTGGGCGGAGTCCGCTCCCGGCCCGGCGAGCGAGTCGAGCAGCAGGCCCATCAGGAACATCATCGTGAAGCTCGCGAGGAAGCCGCCGACATTGACGACGCCGTTGGCGGCCCCAAGGCTCCGCGAGGGGTTGAAGGTGCGCGCGAAGTCGAAGCCGATCATCGATCCCGGGCCGCCGGCGCCGATCACGATCAGCAGCAGGACGACCAGCCAGTACGGCGGGACGCCCGGCCAGAGCAGGACGACGGTCCACGCCACCGCCATCGCCGAGACGATGCCGAGCACGAGGTTGCTCCGCCGCATCGGGTGGCGGGCGGTGAGCACGCCGAGGATCGGACCGACGACGATGCCGGCGACCACGACGATCGTGAGCGTCGGAGCGGCGACCCCCGGCTCGAGTCCGATCGCGTAGACGAGGAAGGGGTAGCCCCAGAGCAGCGTGAAGACGGTGCCGGAGGACTGCGTCACGAAGTGCGACCAGAAGCCGAGCTGCGTCCCCGGCCGGCGCAGGCTCACGCCCAGCTGCGCGACGGTCGCGCGGAGCGTCGGGGGCACCAGGACGATCGGCTCGGTCCGGGGCGGGACGTCGGTGATCAGCAGGAGGACGCCGAGGAACGCGACGGCCCCGATGCCGGCGACCGAGAGGAAGGCGGGCGTCCAGCCCGCGGCGTGCAGGATCGCGGCGAAGGGCAGCGCGGAGAGGATCTGGCCGACCTGGCCGATGTTCCCGATCCACTGCGACAGCTGCGGCACGATCGGGCCGCTGAACCAGGTCACCGTCAGGCGGATCACCGAGGTGAAGATCGCGGCGTCGCCCGCGCCGACCAGGATGCGGCCCACGATCGCGACGCCGAGGGACGGCGCGAAGGCCAGGACGATCTGCCCGACCATCATCAGCGCGGTGCCGCTGAGGATCAGCGTCTTGGGGCCGAAGCGGTCGATCAGGATGCCGACCGGGATCTGCATCCCGGCGTAGACGATGAGCTGCACCACCGCGAGCGAGGAGAGCATCGCGGCCGAGATGCCGAAGCGCTCCGCCGCGTCGACGCCCGCTACTCCGAGCGTCGTCCGGTCGAGGACCGCGACGAGGTACGCGAAGGCACCGGCACTGAAGACGAACCAGGCTCGACGAGATCGCACTCGGCAGAGACTACCAAGCAGGTCGCGACTGCTCCGCCGCCCGTGGGCGCCGCGACTACGACGCGGTGGGCTCCTCGCCCGGGCGCTTGATCGCCAGGAACTTCTCCAGCTCGGCCGCGAGCGCGTCCGCGCTCGGGACGAAGCCGTCCTCGTCGGTGAGCGGCGAGCGCAGGCTCGTCCCCTCCATGTAGGTGTCGTGCCGCGACTCGAGGGCCGAGACCAGCTTCTGCAGCTCCTCGTTCGCGCCGACCTGCTCGTCAACCTTCGCGAGGAACTCGCGACCGCTCTCCCGCAGGCTGTCGGTCGGGAAGATCAGCCCGGTCGACGCCGAGATGCTCTCGAGCGCCGCGACGGCCGCCTGCGGGTAGGCGGTGTCGGAGAGGTAGTGCGGGATGAGCAGGGCGAAGCCGACAGCCGGGAGCCCGCGGTCGTAGAGCCGCAGCTCGAGCAGGTGCAGGACGTTCGCGGGCACCTGGGTGACCGGCTTCCAGACCGACATGGCCTCGATGAGGTCCTCGCGGTTGCCGCTGACCGTCACGCCGACCGGTCGGGTGTGCGGGACGGGCATCGGGATCGCGTGCACCCAGGTGGTGCTCGCGACCTCGAGCCGATCGATGAGCTCGAGCACGGCCCGGGTGAAGCGCTCCCACTGATAGTCCGGCTCGAAGCCGGTGAGCAGGAGGAACGGCTGGTGCAGCTCGTCGTGCGCGAGCGACAGGCGGAGGGTCGCCGGCGTGTAGTCGGCGAGGTGGTCCTGATCGAAGGTGATGATCGGCCGGCGCGCACGGTAGTCGAGCAGCTGGTCCGGGTCGAACTCGACGACGGTCCGGTGCTCGAGCGTCCCGTGCAGGTGCTCGGCGAGCTGCCCGACGGCGCCGCCCGCGTCGGCGAACCCGGTGAGGCCGGCCACGAGGTGGAGGCCCCGCGGGACGTCGGCGAGGTCGCCCTCGATCGCGAACAGGTCTGCAGGATCCGGCATGCGATCAACCCTAGACGGCCCACGGCGGCGCCTCCCCGGCGGCGCTGAGCCCTGAGCGAACAGCCGAGCCGGGGCGACGGAGCCGCGTCGCAGCCGCGCCTAGCATTGCGCTCATGCCCCTCTCCTCTCTCGAGTACACGACCGCTCCCGTCTCCGACCTCGACACCGGCGCCCTCGTCCTCGGCGTCGCGCCCGGGCCGGACGGCCCGCGTCTCGTCGGCGTCGACGGCTTCGACGACCTGGTCGCCGCCCTCCCGGCACTCGGGGTCACCGGCGCCGCGGAATCGCTGACGCGCGTCCCCTCCTCGGTCCGCGCGGGCGTCCTCGCGCTCGTCGGCCTGGGATCGGCGGAGCCGAGTGCCACGGTCCTGCGGACCGCCGCGGGCCTCGCCGTCCGCAGCCTCGCCGGCACCGCCACGGTCGCCCTCGCGCTGCCCACCGGCGGCGAGGGCGCGCTCGCGGCCGTCGCCGAGGGAGCCGCGCTCGGCTCCTACAGCTACACCGCTTTCCGTCACAGCACCCTCGAGTCGGCGAAGGCTCCCGTCGAGAGCGTGCTCCTCGTCACCACCGACGACTCCGCCGACGAGGCCGTCCTCGAGCGCGCCCTGGTCGTCGGCCGCGCCGTCTCCGCGGTGAAGGACCTGGTCAACGCCCCGCCGTCGCACCTCTACCCGCAGACGCTGGCCGAGGCCGTGCTGGAGGGCGTCGAGGGACTGCCTCTCGAGGTCACGGTCTGGGACGAGACGGCGCTGGAGCGGGACGGCTTCGGCGGAATCCTCGGCGTCGGCAGCGGCTCCTCGCGCCCGCCCCGCCTCGTCAAGATCGCCTACTCCCCCGAAGGCGCTCACTCCCCCGACGGCACAGTGGAGTCGGCGGCGCCGAAGCACCTCGCGCTGGTCGGCAAGGGCATCACCTTCGACAGCGGCGGACTCTCGCTCAAGCCGCCGGCCTCGATGATCGGCATGAAGGACGACATGACCGGTGCGGCCACGGTCTACGCCGTCGTGCGCGCGGTCGCCGAGCTGCGTCTGCCCGTACGGGTCACGGCCTGGCTCTGCATCGCCGAGAACATGCCGTCCGGCACCGCCATCCGCCCGAACGACGTCCTCACGATCCGCGGTGGCAAGACCGTCGAGGTGCTCAACACCGACGCCGAGGGCCGGCTCGTGCTGGCCGACGGCCTCGTCGCGGCGAGCGAGGAGCAGCCGGATGCGATCGTCGACGTCGCGACGCTGACCGGCGCCGCCGTGGTCGCGCTCGGCAACCGCTACGCCGGCGCGTTCGGCGACGACGAGCTGGTCGCCTCGGTGCTCGACTCGGCCCGCAGCACCGGCGAGCTCTTCTGGCACATGCCGCTCCCCGCCGAGCTGCGCCCGCTGCTCAACTCCGAGATCGCCGACATCGCCAACATCAAGCCGGGCAACACCGCCGGCGGGATGCTGATCGCCGCGCACTTCCTCCAGGAGTTCGTCGGAACCCGCGGCGAGGGCCCGGACGCGGCGCGCATCCCGTGGGTGCACCTCGACATCGCCGGCCCGGCGAACAACGGCGGCGGCGGGTACGGCTTCACCGGCACCGGCCCCACCGGGGTCTCGGTCCGCGCCCTCCTCGCCCTGGCCGAGGGCCTGGCGAGCGCGTAGTAGGGTCGACGGGGCGGGATCTCCCGCCTCGTCCCCCCTCCGACCGGCCCGCGCACAGGCGCGGGGATCCGCGGAGGCGAGGGGAACCGCACGTCGCAAGGGAGTCACTGGGTGTCGGAAGAGCGCTACGACCTGGTCGTGCTCGGAGGTGGCAGCGGCGGGTACGCGGCGGCTCTGCGCGCGACCCAGCTCGGGATGAGCGTGGCGATCGTCGAGCGCGACAAGCTCGGCGGCACCTGCCTGCACCGCGGCTGCGTCCCGACCAAGGCCCTCCTGCACGCCGCCGAGCTCGCCGACGGCGCCCGCGACGCGCAGAAGTACGGCGTCCTCGCCGGCTTCCAGGGCATCGACGTCCCCGGCGTCACGCGCTACCGCGAGGGCGTCGTCGCCGGCAAGTACAAGGGCCTGCAGAGCCTCGTCTCCGCCCGCGGCATCACCGTCGTCTCCGGCGAGGGCCGGCTGACCGGGCCGACGACCGTCACGGTCGGCGAGCACGTGCTGCACGGCGGCTCGATCGTCGTCGCGACCGGCTCCGCCTCGCGCACCCTCCCGGGCATCGAGATCGGCGGCCGCGTGATCACCAGCGACCAGGCCCTCGAGCTGGACCACGTGCCGGAGCGGGTCGTCGTGCTAGGCGGCGGTGTCATCGGCGTCGAGTTCGCCAGCGTCTGGCGCTCCTTCGGTGCCGAGGTGTCGATCGTCGAGGCGCTCCCCCACCTCGTGCCGAACGAGGACGAGAGCGTCAGCAAGCAGTTCGAGCGCGCCTTCCGCAAGCGCGGGATCTCCTTCACCCTCGGCTCGCGCGTCACCGGCGTCGTCCAGACCGACGACGGCGTCTCGGTCTCGCTCGAGAGCGGGGCGAGCGTCGAGGGCGACCTCCTCCTCGTCGCGGTCGGCCGCGGCCCGGTCACCGCGGGGCTCGGCCTCGAGGAGATCGGCGTGACGCTCGACCGCGGCTACGTGATCACCGACGAGCGCCTGCGGACCTCGGTCCCCGGCGTCTACGCCGTCGGCGACATCGTGCCCGGCCTGCAGCTCGCGCACCGCAGCTTCCAGCAGGGGATCTTCGTCGCCGAGGAGCTCGCCGGCCTGAAGCCGCAGACGGTGGCCGACCTGAACATCCCGAAGGTCACCTACAGCGACCCCGAGGTGGCGTCCGTCGGTCTGACCGAGGCGCGGGCCGTCGCCGAGTACGGCGCCGACCGCGTCGCGAGCTACGACTACGGTCTCGGCGGCAACGCGAAGAGCACGATCATCGGCACCGCCGGCTCGGTCAAGGTCGTGCGCGTCGTCGACGGTCCCGTCGTCGGCGTGCACATGATCGGCGCCCGCGTCGGCGAGCTGATCGGCGAGGCCCAGCTCATCGTGAACTGGGAGGCGCACCCCGAGGACGTGGCGCCCTTCGTGCACGCGCACCCCACGCAGAACGAGGCGCTCGGCGAGGCGCACCTCGCTCTCGCGGGCAAGCCGCTGCACGCCCTCTAGAACCATCGCGGGGCGGCGACCGGCCGCTCCCGCCTCACTAAACTGAAGCAACGAACACAAGCGTCTTAAGGAGACAGGCTCATGAGCGAATCCGTCAGCCTCCCGGCACTCGGAGAGAGTGTCACGGAAGGAACGGTCACCCGCTGGCTGAAGAACGTCGGCGACCGCGTCGAGGTCGACGAGCCGCTGCTCGAGGTCTCGACCGACAAGGTGGACACCGAGATCCCGTCGCCCGTCGCCGGTGTCATCGAGGAGATCCTCGTCCAGGAGGACGAGACCGTCGAGGTCGGCGCCGAGCTGGTGCGCATCGGCGACGGCTCCGGAGCCGCGTCCGCGCCCGAGGCCCCCGCCGAGGAGGCCCCGGCCGCCGAGGAGTCGCCCGAGGCCGAGGCCGCCGAGACCGAGCCGACCGACGAGGCCACCCCCTCCGTCGACGCGGAGACCGAGGAGGAGGCTCCGGCCCCCGCCGAGCCCGAGCCGGCCCCCGCCGCCGAGAAGCCCGCCGCTCCCGAGGCATCCGCGCCCGCTCCGTCGGTCCCGGCCCCCGCCGCCGCTGCTCCGGCTTCTGCCGCCGCCGCCCCGGCGCCGGCTGCGACCCCCGAGCCCACCGACTCGAACCCCGGCTACGTCACCCCGCTGGTGCGCAAGCTGGCGGGCGAGAACGGCATCGACCTCTCGACCCTCACCGGCACCGGTGTCGGCGGCCGCATCCGCAAGCAGGACGTGCTCGACGCCGTCGAGGCCGCCAAGTCCGCTCCCGCCCCGGTCTCGGCTCCCGCCGCGGCCGCGGCGAAGGCCGCCCGCACGCCGCTCGAGACCTCGCCCCTGCGCGGCACGACCCAGCCGATGACCCGCCTGCGCAAGGTGCTCGCGCAGCGCGCCGTCGAGTCGATGCAGTCGACCGCCCAGCTCACCTCGGTCGTCGAGGTCGACGTCACCGCCGTCGCCCGCTTCCGCGACTCGGTCAAGAAGACCTTCAACGAGAAGACCGGCGCCAAGCTGTCCTTCCTGCCGTTCTTCGCCCTCGCGGCCGCCGAGGCCCTCAAGGCCTACCCGGTGATCAACTCGACGCTCGACGGCGACTCGATCGTCTACCCGGACCACGAGAACATCAGCATCGCGGTCGACACCGAGCGCGGCCTGCTGACCCCGGTCCTGAAGAACGCGTCGGAGCTCACCCTCGCGCAGATCGCCAGCACCATCGGCGACCTCGCGGAGCGCACCCGCAACAACAAGCTCAAGCCCGACGAGCTCGCCGGCGGCACCTTCACCCTGACCAACACCGGCTCGCGCGGTGCGCTGTTCGACACGCCCGTCGTGTTCCTGCCGCAGACCGCGATCCTCGGCACCGGCATCGTCACGAAGAAGCCGGCCGTGGTGCAGGTCGACGGCAGCGACGCGATCGCGATCCGCTCGACCGTGTTCCTCGCCCTCTCGTACGACCACCGCACGGTCGACGGCGCCGACGCGGCCCGCTTCCTGGTGGCCATCAAGGAGCGCCTCGAGGAGGGCTCGTTCGAGAACGACCTCGGCATCTGACGCCCCATCGCTGACGCGCCGCACTAGCGGCCCCCGTCGGTGAAGACGTCGCGCAGCAGCCAGACGGCCTCCGTCCTGATCATCAGGACGGAGGCCGTCGTCGTTCCCGGGTCCGGCCCGATCGCGACGACCGCGGAGGCACCGTTCACGTCCGCGTGGACGGCGGTGACGGCGGTCTCGTGCCGGAGAGACACGGCGACGGCGGCCCACTCCGACCGGAGCGGGGAGTCGGTCGTGGTCAGCGCTGACGCGCAAGCCCGGCTCGCCGCACGGCAGTCGCGGACGGCGGCGAGCAGGGCGACCGCCGCCGCCTCCGCACCCAGGTCCGCGGGCGGCGGCTGCACCGCGGGCGCGGATTCAGGGGACGGCGTCCGTGGTGATGCGGCCGCCGGGGACGGTGTCGGCGCCGGCGCCGGTGAAGGTGTCGCGGTCGGTGACGGAGTGAGCGGCGCCGGGGTCAGGGGCGTGGCGACCGGGGGACGCTCCTGGGCCGCGGACTGCGCGCCCGAGACCCGCTCCGGTCCCCACGCCGTCATCGCCAGTGCGCCGACGAGGATGACCAGAGCCGCGGCGAGGGGTCCGCGCCGACGGACGACGACGGCGATCGCGCGGTCCCGCCAGCCGTCCAGCGGATGGGTCCGACGGTGACGACCCGGCGAGACCTCGCGCGCTCGCTTCAGCCCCTCCGCCGCTCGCGCCACGCGCGGGGACGCCCCGAGCGGCAGCGGGACCGCAGTGCGGTACAGCAGCGCTTCGACCGCCTCGAGGTCGTCGTCCTCCCCGGGACTCCCGTGCCACTCCGGGCAGCGCTGCCGGCACCGGGCGAGGAGACCGCGGACCGCCGCACGGACCTCGTACTCCGACGCCGCCACGGCCGCCTCGCTCAGCAGCAGCACCGGGCGCCCTTCCTCGGTCAGCCCGATCGCCTCCGCACCGGGCGCCGGGAGCACGCCCGCTGCCATGCAGTCCCGAAGAGCGCCGATGATCGGAGCGAGAAGGGTCACGACGACGCCCGGTGGCAGCGCGACATCGGACTCGAGGACCTCCTCGAGGGTCGTGACGACCGGTGGCTCGGTCAGCAGGACGAGACCGTCGCGATGCACACCGACGTCCACGAGCCGCTGGCGGTGGTCGTGCCGTTCGAGCCGGTCGAGCCCCGAGCGCAGCGCGGCCTCCGCCCGCTCCCGCGAGAGGAGAGCGGCGTTCAGGCGCCGCCCATCACCGTCGTGGACGAGCGCGCCCAGAGCTCCCGCCCCCGCCACGGCGAAGCCGGCGATCCGCTCCGTGGACCGCTCTCCGCTCCCGTTCCGCTCGCCGCTCGCTGCCATGCTCCGAGAGTGCCTGCCGGGTCCACCGGCCGTGGGGCCGACCGCCGCATCCGTGGAGTGATCGGACTCAATGCCGTTGGGGAGGAGCGGCGACCCGGCGGATCCGCTCGGATCGGTCTCCCCCGCCGGGTCCGCTCGGTATCCTGGAGGAATGGCACGCAGCACGGAACCGTCGACGAAGGCGGTCAAGGAACCCGGACGTCTCAAGCAGATGTGGCAGGTGTTCCAGATGACCCGCCGCTACGACAGCAGCGCGGTCTGGATCATCCTCCTCGCCCTCGCCGTCCCGATCCTGATCGGTGTTCTCCTCGGAGTCCTCCTCAGCGACGGCAACGGCTTCGTCATCGCGCTGTGGATCGTCGTCGGCGTGATGGCCGGGCTGGTCGCAGGTCTCGCGGTCCTCTCCCGCCGGGCCGAGCGCGCCGCCTACGGTCAGATCGCCGGGCAGCCGGGCGCCGTCGGCGCCGTCCTTCGCAGCGGTCTCCGCGGCACCTGGACCGGAGGCGAGATGCCGGTGGCCGTCAACGGCAAGACCCAGGACGCGGTCTACCGCGCGGTCGGCCGTGGCGGCGTCGTGCTGATCGCCGAGGGACCGACCGGCCGCACCAAGCGCATGCTCGAGGACGAGCGCCGCAAGGTGAGCCGCATCCTCCCCAATGTCCCGGTCACCTTCGTCAACGTCGGTCCCGATGAGGGTGCCGTGCCGCTGCACAAGGTCCCCCGCACGCTCGCGAAGACCAAGAAGGTCCTCACCAAGGCCGAGGTCCTGGCCGTGAAGAACCGCCTCGCCTCGCTCAACACCTCGCTGCCGATCCCCAAGGGCGTCGACCCGTTCAAGGTGCGCCCGCAGCGCTCGCGCTGATCCCCGCCTCGGTGGACGGAGGAACGGGCCGGTCGGGATCACTCCCGCCGGCCCGTTCGTCGTCTCCGGAACGTCTACCCGATCAGTATCGGACGAGCACCGTTCCCGCCACCTTGTCGTGGAAGCCGCGCTGGTCCGAGTCCCAGACGAGAGCAGGCACCAGGACGGCCAGGAGCACCGAGCGCACCAGCGGCCGCCAGACGCCGACCCAGCCGCCACCGAGGCGGACGACTCGCAGCCCCAGCAGCCGGTGGCCGATGCTGCCGCCGATCGTGGGGATGAAGACCGCCTGCAGCACGACGAAGAGGATGATGCTCGCCCAGCGGTCGTAGCCGAAGAAGACGAAGGACAGCAGAGCGACGATCGCGAAGTCGACGGCGAGCGCGGCGAAGCGGCGGCCGGGCCGGGCGATCGACATGCGGCCTGTCTCAGGGAGGCCGAGCCGCTCCCCCGGCCGCGTGCTCGGGGCGACGTCGGCGAAGGTCCTGCGTTCCGGTGCTGGCATCCTCCGATGCTACCCGCGCCACCCCGGCGCCCGCCGGGAACCCGTTCCCCGCCACGACGCGCTCGACAGAGCTTCGCGTAACACGCTCGAAACAAACGGGACACGGTGGGGAAACCCCCCATGACTACCCTGGAACGGCTGCGCTCTGCAGCAACCCGTTACGCCATAGGAGACCTTTGCATGTTTAAAGATTCTTCCGAGGTGCTCACGTTCATCAAGGACACGGACGTCAAGTTCCTCGACATCCGGTTCACCGATCTCCCCGGTGTCCAGCAGCACTTCAACATCCCCGCCTCGACGGTCGACGAGGAGTTCTTCTCCGTCGGCCAGCTCTTCGACGGGTCCTCGATCCGCGGATTCGCGAACATCCACGAATCGGACATGCAGCTGATCCCTGACGTGACCACCGCCTACGTGGACCCGTTCCGCGTCGAGCGCACGCTGATCATCGTCTTCGACATCTACAACCCGCGCAACGGGGAGATCTACTCGAAGGACCCGCGCCAGGTCGCCAAGAAGGCCGAGAAGTACCTCGCCTCGACCGGCATCGCCGACACCGCGTTCTTCGCCCCCGAGGCCGAGTTCTACATCTTCGACGACGTGCGCTACGAGGTCACTCAGAACTCCGCGTTCCACTCCGTCGACTCCGTCGAGGGCGCCTGGAACTCGGGCCGCGTCGAAGAGGGCGGCAACCTCGGCAACAAGACCCCCTACAAGGGCGGCTACTTCCCGGTCAGCCCGGTCGACAAGCAGGCCGACCTCCGCGACGACATCTGCCTCAAGCTGATCGACGCCGGCCTCATCCTCGAGCGCTCGCACCACGAGGTGGGCACCGGCGGCCAGGCCGAGATCAACTACCGCTTCGACACGATGGTCCACTCCGCGGACGACATCCTGAAGTTCAAGTACATCGTCAAGAACACGGCCGAGCAGTGGGGCAAGACCGCCACGTTCATGCCGAAGCCGCTCTTCGGCGACAACGGCTCGGGCATGCACACCCACCAGTCGCTGTGGAACGACGGCAAGCCCCTGTTCTACGACGAGAACGGCTACGGCGGACTCTCCGACGTCGCCCGCTGGTACATCGGCGGCCTGCTCAAGCACGCCCCCGCCGTCCTCGCGTTCACGAACCCGACGGTCAACTCGTACCACCGCCTGATCCCGGGCTTCGAGGCGCCGGTCAACCTGGTCTACTCGGCCGGCAACCGCTCCGCGTCCATCCGCATCCCGATCACGGGTACGAACCCCAAGGCCAAGCGCATCGAGTTCCGTGCGCCCGACGCCTCCGGCAACCCGTACCTCGCGTTCGCCGCCCAGCTGATGGCGGGCCTCGACGGCATCAAGAACCGCATCGAGCCGCACGAGCCGGTCGACAAGGACCTGTACGAGCTGCCCCCGGAGGAGGCCAAGCTCATCCCGCAGGTCCCCGCCTCGCTCGAGGAGGCCCTCGCCGCCCTCGAGGCCGACCACGACTTCCTGCTCCAGGGCGGCGTGTTCACCCAGGAGCTCATCGAGACCTGGATCGACTACAAGCGCGAGAAGGAGATCAAGCCCCTCGCGCAGCGCCCGCACCCCTTCGAGTTCGAGCTGTACTACGGCGTCTGATCCGACGCACCGCAGCGCTCGCGCCCTGCACGAAGGGCCGTTCCTCTCCGGAGGAGCGGCCCTTCCGCGTTCCCGGCTCGGTCCGCGGGCGTCAGCGGTAGGTCGGCGCGTCGACCTCGACCGGGCCGTAGAAGCGGCGCTCGAAGACGGCGCGGGCCCGGCGGGTGACGCCGAGGTAGTCGTCCTCGAGCTGCGTCGCCGAGTCGGCGGGGTACTCGAGCAGTCGCGCCACCCCGTCCAGCTGGCGGCGGTCGGCGGGCAGCACGTCGGCGGTGCGGTCGAGGAACAGCGTCATCGCCGAGCGCACCCGCGACGCGAGGATCCAGGCCGCGCGCAGGCGCTCCGCGTCGGGCGGGGAGACGAGCTGCGCCTCCTCCGCCACGCTCAGCGCGGTCAGCGTCGAGGTCGTCCGCAGCGCGGGGATGGTGCGCGCGTGCTGCAGCTGCAGCAGCTGCACCAGCCACTCGACATCGCTCAGCGAGCCGCGGCCGAGCTTGAGGTGGCGCTTGGGGTCGGCGCCCTGCGGCAGCCGCTCGCTCTCGACGCGGGCCTTGATCCGCTTGACCTCTCGGATGTCGCGGTCCGAGATGGCCGCCGGGTAGCGGACGCCGTCGGCCAGCTCCTCGAAGTCGGCGATCAGCGCCGCGTCGCCGGCCACGCCGCGGGCGCGCAGCAGCGCCTGCGCCTCCCAGGTCAGCGACCAGCGCGCGTAGTAGGCCCGGTAGGAGTCGAGCGAGCGCACGAGCGGGCCGTTCTTGCCCTCCGGGCGCAGATCGGCGTCGAGGTCGAGCGGAAGGCGCGAGTCCTCGGTCAGACGGACGAGCTCGGCGACCAGGAACTGCGCGTAGAGCTGCGCCTCGTGCGGATCCTCTCCGCCCGGTCGCTGCACGTACATCACGTCGGCGTCGGAGCCGAAGCCCAGCTCCGCTCCCCCGTAGCGCCCCATGCCGATCACGGCGAACTCCGCGGCGGACCCGCGGCGTCCCGTGCTCGAGCGCCGGACGGCGGCGAGCACGCCGCCGAGCAGCGCGGAGATGATGTCGGAGAGGCTGGTCGCGATCTCCTCGATCGTGCTCAGCCCGAGGACGCCGCCCATCGCGGTGCGGAGCACCTCCCGGCGGCGCATCCCCCGCAGCGCCGTCGCGACGGCCTCCGGAGTCTCGTGCCGCGCCAGCACGGCGCGCACCTCCTCGGCCAGCCGGTCGGCGCTGCGCGGTCGGAGGGCCTCGTCGTCCTCGAGCCAGGCCGCCGACTCGGGGATGCGGTCGAGCAGCTCGCCGACGAAGCGCGAGCCGGAGAGGACCGTCGTCAGGCGCTTCGCGGCCCCGGAGGAGTCGCGCAGCATCCGGAGGAACCAGGGCGTGCCGCCGAGCGTGTCGCTGAGACGCCGGAAGGCGAGGAGCCCGTAGTCGGGGTCCGCGCCGTCGGCGAACCACTGCAGCATGACGGGGACGAGGTGGCGCTGGATGCTCGCGCGCCGCGAGACGCCCGAGGTCATCGCGGCGATGTGGCCGAGGGCGCCGCGGGCGTCCGCGAAGCCGATGGCGGCGAGGCGCGCCTCCGCCTGCCCGGTCGACAGCTCGATCCCGCCGTCGGGCAGCGCCGCCACCGCGGAGAGCAGCGGGCGGTAGAACAGCCGCTCGTGCAGCCCGCGCACCCGGTGCTTGATGGAGTTCCAGACGACGAGGAGCTCCTCGGCGCTGCGGGCGAGACCGCTCGCCCGGGCCAGGGTGCGCAGCTCGTGCTCGTCCCGCGGCATCAGGTGGGTGCGCCGGAGCTTCCGCAGCTGGAGCCGGTGCTCGAGCAGGCGGAGTGCGCGGTAGTCCTGCGCGAACTCCTCCGCCGCCGCGCGGCCGATGTAGCCGCGATCGGCGAGAGCGCCCAGGGCCAGCAGCGTGCCGGGCATGTGGATCTCGTCGTCGGTCTGGCCGTGCACGAGCTGGAGCAGCTGGACCGTGAACTCGATGTCGCGCAGCCCGCCCGGGCCGAGCTTGATCTGGTAGTGGACGTCGTTCTGCGGGATGTTCTCGGTGACGCGCTCCCGCATCCGCTGCACCGACTCGACGAAGTTCTCCCGGGACGCGCTCGACCAGACCTTCGGCGCGACGGCCTCCACGTAGGCGCGGCCGAGCTCGAGGTCTCCCGCGAGCGGGCGCGCCTTCAGCAGGGCCTGGAACTCCCAGCTCTTCGCCCAGCGGTCGTAGTAGGTGATGTGCGACTCCAGGGTCCGCACCAGCGCGCCCTGCTTGCCCTCCGGGCGGAGGTTCGGATCGACCTCCCACAGGTCCGGCTCGAGGGCGAGCGCCGAGGTGCCGCGCATCAGGAGGACGGCGAGCCGCGTCGCGATGTCGATCGCGCGGGCGTTCGAGAGACCGCGCTCGGGGTCGCCCTCGGCCACGAAGATCACGTCGACGTCGCTGACGTAGTTGAGCTCGGAGGCGCCGGCCTTGCCCATGCCGATGACGGCGAAGCGCGTCGCCTCCACCTCCTCGCGGTCGAATCGGCCGGGGCCGGACCCCGCGATCAGGTCGGCGCGGGCCACCGCGAGGGACGCCTCCAGCGCCGCTCCGGCCAGATCGGCGAGGGTGCGCGCCACCCGATCGATCGCCGCGACCGGATCCGCCTGGCCGAGGTCGTGCACGACGACGCGGGTGAGCAGCCGGCGGTAGCGGACTCGCAGGGCCGTCCAGCCGTCCTCCTCGTGCAGCGCCGCGACGCCGTCGACGGCGCCGACCGAGTCGAGCAGCTCCTGCTTGAGCTCACCGCGACCCGGAAGGACCCGGACGGGGTCGAGGAAGCCGACGAGCTCGTCCGGCCGGCGCTGCAGGAAGTCCGCGAGACCGGAGGACGCCCCCAGGACGAGCAGCAGGCGCGTGATCGCGGCGTCGTCCGCGAGGACCGCGTCCATCCGGTCGCGGCGACTGCGCAGCAGATCGAGCAGCGCGCCGAGCGCCGCGTCCGGATCGGCCACCGTCGCGAAGGCCGGCACCACCGACTCGAGCGATCGGCCCGCGAGCTCCTCCGCCTCGGCGAGCCGCGCCCCGGTCTCGCCGAGGGCGGCGAAACCGAGGCGCGCGACCTCGCTCAGCGTGCGTTCGCGGGGCATGGCGCGAGGGGTCAGAGCATCTCGAGGTTGCTGCGCAGCTCGTACGGGGTGACCTGGGCGCGGTATTCGGCCCAGTCCTTCCGCTTGTTGAGCAGCACGAAGTTGAACACCTGCTCGCCGAGGGTCTCGGCGACGAGCTCCGACTCCTCCATCAGCGAGATCGCGCGGTCGAGGCTCGCCGGCAGCGGGCTGTAGCCCAGGGCGCGGCGCTCGGCGTCCGACAGCGTCCAGACGTTGTCCTCCGCCTCGGCGGGGAGCTCGTAGCCCTCCTCGATCCCCTTGAGCCCGGCGGCCAGCAGGAGGGAGTACGCGAGGTACGGGTTCGCGGCCGAATCGAGCGCCCGGTACTCGATGCGCGAGGACTGGCCCTTGTTGGGCTTGTACAGCGGCACGCGCACGAGCGCGGAGCGGTTGTTGTGGCCCCAGGACACGTAGCTGGGAGCCTCGTCGCCGCCCCAGAGCCGCTTGTACGAGTTCACGAACTGGTTCGTCACCGCGGTGATCTCGGGGGCGTGCTTGAGCAGCCCGGCGATGAACTGACGACCGAGCTTGGACAGCTGGTACTGCGCGCCCTGCTCGTAGAACACGTTCATGTCGCCCTCGAAGAGCGAGAGGTGGGTGTGCATGCCCGAACCGGGGTGGCCGGAGAGCGGCTTCGGCATGAAGGTCGCGTAGACGCCCTGCTCGATCGCCACCTCCTTGATGACCGTGCGGAAGGTCATGATGTTGTCGGCCGTGGTCAGCGCGTCCGCGTAGCGGAGGTCGATCTCGTTCTGACCGGGGCCCGCCTCGTGGTGGCTGAACTCGACCGAGATGCCGAGGTCCTCGAGCATGCGGACCGAGCGGCGGCGGAAGTCGTGCGCCGTGCCACCGGGGACGTTGTCGAAGTAGCCGGCGGAGTCCACGGGCTCGGGGCCCTCGGCACCGAACGTCGACGACTTCAGCAGGTAGAACTCGATCTCGGGGTGCGTGTAGAAGGTGAACCCGCGCTCGGCCGCCTTCGCCAGCGTGCGCTTGAGCACGTTCCGCGGGTCCGCGACGGCGGGCTGGCCGTCGGGCGTGGTGATGTCGCAGAACATCCGCGCCGTCGGGTCGATCTCGCCGCGCCACGGCAGGATCTGGAAGGTCGACGGGTCCGGGTGGGCCAGGACGTCGGCCTCGTAGGAGCGGGTCAGCCCCTCGATCGCGGAGCCGTCGAAGCCGAGACCCTCGGCGAACGCCCCCTCGACCTCGGCCGGCGCGATCGCGACCGACTTGAGCGTGCCGACGACGTCCGTGAACCAGAGGCGAACGAATTTGATCCCTCGCTCTTCAATGGTGCGAAGAACGAAGTCCCGTTGCTTGTCCATCAAGGCCCTTCCTGTTTCGCCTCCAGGCTAGTGGCTCCGCCCCGTGCGCGCTGGGCGCCCTGCCGTCCCCCGCAGAGGCGGGACAGGGCGCGGATAGACTCGAACGCATGTCAGCGCAGCCCGTGAAACGCGTGAGAACCCGCCACTTCCAGACCGCGAAGGACTCGGGGGTGCGGATCACCGGGCTCACCAGCTACGACGTGCTCACCGCCCGCATCTTCGACCAGGCGGGCATCGACTTCCTGCTCGTCGGCGACTCGGCCGGCAACACGGTGCTCGGCTACGACACGACCCTGCCCGTCACCGTGGACGAGCTGATCCCGCTGGCCCGGGCCGTCGCGGGCGCCGTCGAGCGCGCGTTCGTCGTCGCCGACCTGCCCTTCGGCTCCTACGAGTCCGGTGCGGACGATGCGCTGCACACCGCGTTCCGCTTCATGAAGGAGACGCACGCCCACGCCGTGAAGCTCGAGGGCGGCGTCCGCTCCGCCGAGCAGATCCGGCGGATCGTCGAGGCCGGCATCCCCGTGATGGCGCACATCGGCTTCACCCCGCAGAGCGAGCACGGCCTCGGCGGGCACATGATCCAGGGCCGCGGCGAGGGGATCGAGCAGCTGCTCGCCGACGCGCGCGCCGTCCAGGAGGCCGGCGCCTTCGCCGTCGTCCTGGAGATGGTGCCCAGCGAGGCCGCCCGTCAGGTCACCGAGGAGCTCCGCATCCCGACGATCGGCGTCGGCGCCGGTCCGCACGTGGACGGTCAGCTGCTCGTCTGGACCGACTTCGCCGGGCTCACCACCGGCCGGGTGCCGCGCTTCGTGAAGCAGTACGCCGACCTGCGGGGCGTCCTCACCGGAGCGGTCACCGCGTTCCGCGAGGACGTCGAGGCCGGCGCGTACCCCGGAGTCGAGCACAGCTACGAGTAGCGGGGCGCGACCCGGGTCAGCGGGGATCAGCGGTCCTCGGCGTCCTCCTCGTCCCAGCGGCGGGTGTTCTCGCGCATCTTCTCGAGGGCGTGGGAGGCCTCCTCGCGCGACGAGTAGGGGCCCGCGCGGTCGACGGACGGGGACTGGAAGCCCTGCTCCACCGCGCCGGACTTGAGGTTGTACCACCAGGAGTTCGCATCACCGTCAGACATGCGGCGATCCTACGCCGGGGCCGGTCACCGGCCGCTGCCCCTCGCGTCTCGCTAGCATGGCCGGTATGACTGCTGCTGCGACCGCGATCGGAATCGACATCGGAGGGACCGGCATCAAGGGGGCGTACGTCGACCTCGGCGAGGGCGCCCTCCTCAGCGACCGGATGAAGGTCGCCACCCCCGAGGGCGGAGGCCCGAAGGACATCGTCGCCACCGTGCAGCAGATCCTGGGCATGCTCCCGGACGCACCGGCCGACACCCCCGTGGGGATCTGCTTCCCGGCCGCCGTCGTGCACGGGCGCACCATGTCCGCAGCGAACGTCTCGGACGAGTGGATCGGCCTCGAGGCCGAAAAGCTGTTCGAGGACGCCATCGGCCGCGACATCTTCTTCGTGAACGACGCGGACGCCGCGGGCTACGCCGAGTCGCGCTTCGGCGCCGCGAAGGACAAGAAAGGCCTGGTCCTGATGACGACGCTCGGCACCGGCATCGGAACCGCGCAGATCTACGACGGCGTCCTCATCCCCAACGCCGAGCTCGGCCATCTCGAGATCCATGGCGGCGACTACGAGAAGAAGGCGTCCTTCGCTGCGAAGGAGCGGGACGACCTCGACTACAAGCACTGGGCCAAGCGCCTGCAGCGCTACTACTCCCACCTCGAGGCGCTCCTCTGGCCGGACCTCATCATCGTCGGCGGCGGCATCTCCAAGCACCACGAGGAGTTCCTGCCCCTGCTCGACCTGCGCACCCCGATCGTGCCGGCGGCGCTGCGCAACAACGCCGGCATCCTCGGCGCCGCGGCCCTCGCGGGCGGCGGCGCGCGCCGCTGAGGCGGCGCCCTCCTCCGCGGTGGTCCCTGCCCGCCGCGGCGCTGTCGGCCTCGACAGGTGGCCGCGTTCCGCAGAGCGTCTCGCCTTCGGCGACGACGAAACGCTGGCACGCGTCTCGCCGGTGAGTCTCGCTGCGCGAGAGCGGCCGGCAGGGCCCGCGTCCCTGACGCCCGCTCCCTCCATGCTGGTCGAGTAACCGCGCAGCGGCGTATCGAGACCCACGCCATCGAACGGCGGTCTCGAGCACGCGTCCAGCAGGGCCGGATCTCGATACGCCCTCTCCGAGGGCTACTCGATCAGCACGAACACGAGGCGAGCCGGAGAAACGCGTGCCAGCGTTTCTCCGGAGCCGGACGCAGGGCGCTCTGCGGAACGCGACCCTCCGCTCGGGCCGACCGCGGCGCGGCGGGCAGGGACCGCGGCGCAGAACAGATCCCGCGACGCGTGCCGGCGATTCTCCGGAGCCGGACGCGAGACGCTCTGGGGAACGCGTCCCTCCGCTCGGGCCGACCACTGCGCGGCGGGCGGGGACCGCCGCGCAAGAAGGCACAGCCGGCCACGAGACACGAAAGGCCCCGCGCAGCGGGGCCTTTCGTGGCGAAGGGGCAGGCTGATACGCCGGGTTCTGTTCACGCCGCGCCTCTCGGCGGGCGCTGGACGGCCATCTCTCTCGGGGGCACGTCGCCGTGACCCTCCAGCGGTCTACCCGAGGACCCGACGAGCAGCCGCATCGTCCTCTGTCTGACCTTGCTCCGGGCGAGGTTTACCGAGCGGACCGGATCACTCCGGCCCCTGGTGGTCTCTTACACCACCGTTTCACCCTTACCGCGGGCCGGGGCCCGTGGCGGTCTGTTCTCTGTGGCACTGTCTCGCGGGTCGCCCCGGGTGGGTGTTACCCACCGCCCTGCTCTGCGGAGCCCGGACGTTCCTCGGCGCCGGAGCTCTCACCCCGGCGACGCGACCGTCTTGCCGGCCCGTTCGCGGGACCAGTGTACGGCGCGGGTCAGGCGAGCGTCGACTCGTCGCCGCGGACGAGGATGCAGCCGCTGTCCGGGCAGAGCACGACCTCGTCGGGCGCGGTGGTGCGGATCCAGGCGAGGTCGGACTCGGTGAGGGCGACGCCGCTCCCCTCCGACACCTTGCCGCGCAGGAGGGCAGCGCCGACGCCGTAGCGGGCGCGCTGCTTCTCGTAGAGCTCGACCAGGTCCGCGGGGATCTTCTCGACGAGGGAGGCCCGGTCGCGGGCGAGCGCCTCCTGCTTGCCGGCCAGCTTCTCGGCCTGGGCGTCGCGCTCCTCGGCGAGGGTCGCGATGCCGGCGACGACCTCGTCGCGCTCGGCCTGGGCGGCGGCGACCTCGGCCTCGATGCCCTCGATCCGCTCCATCAGCGTCAGCTCGATGTCCTCGAGGTCGCCGCGGCGCTTCACCAGCGAGGTGATCTCGCCCTCGAGCGCGGCGATGTCCTTCGCGGACGACGCGGTCTGCAGGCGGTCGCGGTCGCGGGCGAGGCGCTTGTCGACGACCTCGACGTCGGACTCGATGCGGCCGAGCTCGGTGCGGGCGTCCTCCAGCCGGCCGTTGCGCTCCGCGAGGGCGCGGCGGGTCTCGTTGTCGCGGGTCTGCATCGCCTTGATCGCCGCGATCTGCGGCAGGGTGGCGACGGCGTGACGGAGCTGGTTGCCCCTCGTGTCGAGACTCTGCAGAGTCAGGAGCTCTCGCTGGTCGGCGGGGCTGGCAATCACGTCGCGGTCCTCGTTCCCGGCACGGAGGGTGGGCGTGCCGGCTCCATTCTCGCGCGCTCACGCAGCGTCAGTGGACGATGGCGAAATCCCAGGGGTCGGTGCGGGTCTCGCTGACGTCGACGACGACCCCCGGAAGCGCGGTGCGCAGCGCCGCCGCGGCGACGTCGAGCCAGAGCCACTCGCTCGCCCAGTGCGAGACGTCGAGCAGCGCCGGCCCGGTGCCGTGGCGGGCCTTCTCGCGCGCCTCCGACGCCGGGTGGTGCCGGAGGTCGGCCGTGATGTAGACGTCGCTCGTGCGGACCGCAGGGCTGTCGAGGAGGGAGTCCCCCGCCCCGCCGCAGAGCGAGACCCGGCGGACGGGCGCCTCGTAGTCGCCGGCAGCGCGCACTCCCCCGGCGGTGGCGGGCAGCAGCTCGGCCACGGCGCGGGCCAGGCGGCCGAGCGTGACCTCCTCGGCGAGGTCGCCGACGCGGCCGAGGCCGACCGACGGGTCCTGCCCCGGGACGAGCGGCGTCGTGCCGGTGAGTCCGAGCCTGGTCGCGATCACGTCGGAGACGCCGTCCGCGACGATGTCGGCGTTGGTGTGAGCGGAGACGAGGGCGCAGCCGTGTCGGATCAGCTCGGCGAGCAGGCGGCCCTTGTAGCCGTCCTCCGCGATCGAGGTGACCCCGCGGAGCAGGAGCGGGTGGTGGGCCAGGAGCAGCTGGTAGCCGCCGTCGACGGCCTCGGAGACGGTGTCGGCGACGACGTCGACCGTGAGGAGGATCCGCTCGACCTGCGCGACCGGGTCACCGGTGACGAGGCCGGGAGCGTCCCAGTCCTCCGCGGCCCCCTCGGGCCAGAGTCGGTCGATGACGGCGTGGACGTCGCGCAGCGTGGGCATGCGTCCAGGGTAGGGCCGCCGCTCCCCCGTAGGAGTGCGCCTCAGTGCGCGTGGTCGGTCTCGACGGCGCGGATGGCGGCGTCGGAGCTGCCGACCTCGTCGTCGAGGTCCGCGGCGAGGAAGTCCTCCGACTCCGGGAGGCGCACGGTGAGCCCGGCGTACTGCTCGACCGCCAGCTCGCCGCTCAGCCCGGACGCCGCGAGGACGTGGCCGCCGACGGTGCCGCTCGTGTCGACGAAGTGGGTGTGCAGCCCGGCGACGCTGATCCCCTGGAACGGCTTCGGGCCGTAGAAGCCGACGATCGTGCCCTCGACGTCGCGCAGGTGCACCTCGCGCTGGTCGCGCATCGCGTCGGCGAGACGGAGGTACGGCTTCACCTGGGCGATCGGCTGCCGCAGCGTCAGGTGCTCGACGCGGCCGCGGAGACGGACGCCGACGAACACGTTCGGGCTCCGCACGGTCCGCCGCACCGCCGTCAGCAGGGCGTCGAGCGACGGCACCGCCTCGACCGTCTCCGTGCTGTCCGGAGCGAACCGGGCCAGCTCGGCGAAGGCGATCGTGTCCTCCGGCTCGAGGACGACGACCGAGCCGTCGCCGCGGAACAGCCGGTGCACGCCGTCGAGCACGACGAGCTCGCCCTCCATGTGGTCGCCGCAGCCCAGCCCGAAGTCGCCGGCCTCGTCGGCCTCGGCACGGGTGACGACGCCGTCGAACAGACCGGCCAGCAGCGCGTCGACGATGGAGAACTGGGTGATGAGGCCGCGCGGCGCGGTCGGAGTCGGCATCCCGCCATTCTGGCGGAGCACTCAGCTCTCCAGCGCCAGCCGGTACCGCTCGCGCGCCGTCCGGAGACGAGAGAAGCCCCGCGCTTCCGGAGAAGTGCGGGGCTCTCTGCCTGCGGTGGATCCGAGGGGATTCGAACCCCTGACCCCCTGCATGCCATGCAGGTGCGCTACCAGCTGCGCCACGGACCCTTGGTGCGCTTCTCGAACTGGAGGTGCCGGCCTTGCGACCCGCTCCTCCGCCCGGCGGAAGCAACTCGAATAAACTACAACACGAAGCGCGTGGAGCGAAATCGAGCAGCGACGCCGGGCGTGTTCCTCAGTTCGAGGAGGCTGCGGAGTCGGCGGGAACGGCGTTCGCCACCGTGATCGGGACGACCGGGCAGTCCTTCCAGAGGCGCTCCAGCGAGTAGTACATCCGGTCCTCCTCGTGGAAGACGTGGACGACGAGGTCGCCGAAGTCGAGCAGGATCCAGCGGCCCTCGGCGCGGCCCTCGCGGCGCAGGAGCTTGGCGCCGGACTCGTTGAGGCGGTCCTCCACCTCGTTGGCGATGGCGACGACGTTGCGCTCGGAGCGCCCGGTCACCAGGAAGAAGATGTCGACGAGCGGCAGCGGTCCCGAGACGTCCAGCGCGACGAGGTCCTCCCCGCCCTTGGAGTCGGCGGCGGTGGCCGCGAGGTCGAGCAGGGCGCGGGCGGAAGCGGTCGCAGTCATGAAGCCTTCAGTGTCGGTGGTGGATCAGAAGATGTTGAGGACGAAGCCGCCGATGAACAGCGCGATCGAGGCGACCAGCAGGACGGCGGCGGTGATGGCCAGCACGACGGGGACGCTGACGGCGCGGCGCTTCTGCGGGGCGATCATCGCGGTGCCCGCGGCGTGGGTGGAGACGGCGCTCGACGCCCGGACGGGCTCCGAGTCGGAGGCGGGCTGCTCGCGGTCGATGCGGTCGACGTAGCGGTCGACATCGGGCGAGTCGTAGAGGTTCGGGTGCTGACCGGTGGAGCCGAGGCTCCGCGGCAGGTCGAAGGAGCCCGTGACGAGCACCTCCCCCGTGTCCGTGCGGACGGGCGACGCGTCGCCCGCGGTCGGCAGGATGAGGGCGTTCGTCGTGGTGACGGCGCCGGTCGCGGCGACTCCGCTCGCGATGAGGGAGTCGAAGGAGGCGTCGACCTCCTCCTTGGACTTGCTGTCGAGCTCGTCGGTGATGGCGAGGTGCTCGATCGGCGGGTGGAAGCTGCCGGTGATCTCGGTGGCCTTCTCGTCCGCGATGTCGAGCGTGCCCACCGTGGCGAAGAGGGCGGTGTTGAGCTTGGGCTGCTCGGGCTCGTCGTCCGACTGCTCGAGCTCGTCGGCCGGCTGCTCGACGGCGGAAGCCTCGGGAGCGGACTCCTCGGCAGCGGCCTCTTCGGGAGGGGACTCCTCGGGAGCGGACTCCTCAGCGGCGTCGGGCTCGGCCTTCGCCGGATCCTGCGCGGCATCGGCGGGCGCGGCCTCGGGGGTCGCGGCGACCTGCTCCGCCTGCTGCTGGGCGAGCAGCGCGCGGAGCTCGCGGCGGGTGAGCGTGCTGCGGTCGACGCCCTCGGGCAGCACGACCTCGATCGCGGAGGTGCTCAGCTCGGGCTCGGCGGCGGGGGTCGGCGCGACGACGGGGACGCGCAGGGCCTGGGTCGCGGTGAGGACGGGCATCTCGCCCGCGGCGGTGACGGACGCGGTCGCGGCGCGGCGGGAGGTCGTCGGTGCGGCGGCGGGCGCGGCGCCGGCCGCGGCTCGCTCGCGCTCACGGATCTCGCGCCGGGTGAGCGGCGCGCCCTCGTGCTGAACTGTCATGGCGTGCTCCGATACAGGTGGTGCTTCGAGATGTACTGGACGACACCGTCGGGAACCAGATACCAGACCGGATCACCCCGGTTCACGCGGCTCCGAC
Organism: Rathayibacter sp. VKM Ac-2804; assembly: GCF_009866655.1. Taxonomy (NCBI): domain Bacteria; kingdom Bacillati; phylum Actinomycetota; class Actinomycetes; order Micrococcales; family Microbacteriaceae; genus Rathayibacter; species Rathayibacter sp. VKM Ac-2804. Next base: position 2,140,660 of record NZ_CP047420.1, on the reverse strand, counting down.
AGTCCGTCGAGGAAATCGCTAGCGCCGGAATTTCCAACAAGGATACGTCCTGAGCCGGCAATCCCGAAACGGACAGGGCGTGACCCGGTCGGCTGACGGCGACGAAGTGCGCCAGCTCCCAGAGCTCGTCGTAGTCCTTCCAGCTCAGGATCTGCTCGACGGCGTCGGCTCCCGTGATGAAGAACAGCTCGGCGTCGGGGTGCGCGAGGTGGATGTCGCGGAGCGTGTCGATCGTGTACGTCGTGCCGACGCGGTCGATGTCGACACGGCTGACCGTGAAGCGCGGGTTGGAGGCGGTCGCGATGACCGTCATCAGATAGCGGTGCTCCGGGGGCGTGACCGTCTTCTTGTGCCACGGCCGGCCGGTGGGCACGAAGACGACCTCGTCGAGGTCGAACGACTGCGCCACCTCGGAGGCGGCGACGAGGTGTCCGTGGTGGATGGGGTCGAAGGTGCCGCCCATCACGCCGATGCGCGGACGCCGCGGGTCTCCGCTCGCGGCGGACGTCACGATCGCAGGGCCGCCGGACTAGTGGCCGTGGCCGTGGGAGTCGTGCGAGCCGGCACCGGTCTTGTGCGAGTGGCGGTTGGCGACGTCGCGGTAGCTCCACGTGACGAAGCCGAGCGCGGTGAAGGCGACGACGGCGATCAGCCCGTAGACGATGGTCGGCATCGGCAGCTCGGTGTGCGCTGCTTCAGCGAGGACGGTCGTCACGAGGGACATGCGGTGCTCCTTGGAATCGGGATCGCCCACTCAGGGCGTCGTCGAGTCTACCCGGACACCGCCGCGGGCCGGGTGCGGCGCTATGAGCGGACCTGACCCGACCCGCGCAGCAGCCACTTGGTGCTCGTCAGCTCGGGGAGTCCCATCGGGCCGCGGGCGTGCAGCTTCTGCGTGGAGATGCCGACCTCCGCGCCGAAGCCGAACTCGCCGCCGTCGGTGAAGCGGGTGGACGCGTTCACCATCACCACCGCGGAGTCGACCTCGGCGAGGAAGCGCTCGGCGCTGCGCAGGTCGTTCGTGACGATCGACTCGGTGTGGTGGGTGGAGTAGCGGGCGATGTGGTCCATCGCCGCGTCCAGGTCGTCCACGACGGCGACCGCGATGTCGAGCGAGTAGTACTCGGCCGTCCAGTCCTCCTCGGTCGCCGGGACGGCGTCCGCGACGATCGCGCGGACCCGCTCGTCGCCGTGCACGGTGACTCCGGCGGCGGCGAGGCGGCCGAGGACCGGCGGCAGGAGGCGCTCGGCGGCGTCGCGGTGCACGAGCAGCGTCTCGAGGGCGTTGCAGGTGCTCGGGCGCTGGGTCTTGGCGTTGTGCACGATGTCGACGGCCCACTGCTCGTCCGCGCTCGCGTCGAGGAACACGTGCACCACTCCGGCGCCCGTCTCGATGACCGGCACGGTCGACTCGGTCACGACCGACTCGATCAGGCCGGCGCTGCCGCGGGGCACGAGGACGTCGACGTAGCCGCGGGCGCGCATCAGGGCCTTGGCGCCCTCGCGGCCGAAGTCGTCGACCGTCTGGACCAGCTCGGCGGGCAGCCCGACCGAGGCGACCGCCTCCTGCAGCAGCTCGACGAGGACGCGATTGGTGTTCTCGGCCGCACTCCCGCCGCGGAGGATCACCGCGTTGCCGCTCTTCAGCGCGAGGGCGGCGATGTCGATCGTGACGTTGGGCCGCGCCTCGTAGATGGCGCCGACGACGCCGAAGGGCACCCGGACCTGGGTGAGCGAGGCGCCGTTGGGCAGGTTCGAGCCCCGGACCGTCTGCCCGACCGGGTCGACGAGACCGGCGACCGCGACCACGGCATCCGCGAGCGAGCCGAGACGCGCCTCGTCGAGGCGGAGGCGGTCCTGCAGGCCGGCGCTCATGCCGTTCTCGCGGCCGTTCGCGAGGTCGAGCTCGTTGGCCGGGACGATCCGCTCGACGGCCCCGCGGACGGCGTCGGCGATCGCGAGGAGGGCGCGGTTCTTGAGGTCGGTCGTGGCGCTGCGCAGCGTCCGGGAGGCCGTGCGGGAGGCGGCGAACCGCTCGGTCAGGACGGAGCTGTCGAGGGTCGTCTGCGGCATCCGGCCAGTGTATTCGCAGACGGCGCCTCGCCGAGGGAGGTGCCGAGGAGTCAGACCTCCTCGGCGTCGCCCACCAGGTCGTCCTCGTCCGAGACGCGCCAGACGCCGCCCTGGCGCTCGCGGTCGAGCTCGGCGCGGGCGGCCGCCTTCGCGTCCATCCGCTCGAGGTAGTTGTCGCGGCGCTCGCTGCGCGTCTTGCGGTTGTTCTCCTCGAGGCGGAGGTCGGTGCCGCGCGGGGCGGTGATCAGCTCAGCGGTCGAGGTGAGCGTGGGCTCCCAGTCGAAGACGACCCCGTCGCCCGGGCCGATGACGACGGTGGAACCGGCGACGGCCCCGGCCGAGAAGAGCCCGTTCTCGACGCCGAGCTTCGCGAGCCGGTCGGCGAGGAAGCCGACGGCCTCGTCGTTGGTGAAGTCGGTCTGCGCGACCCAGCGCTGCGGCTTGGTGCCGAGCACGCGGTAGACGTTGCCGTACGAGCCGCCCTCGACGCGGATCTCGTAGTCCTTCTCGTCGACGGCGCGCGGGCGGATGGTGATGCGCTCGGGCTTGGGCTCGGCGGCGAGGGCGAGGCGGTGCTGCTCGACGATCTCGCCGAGCGCGAAGGTCAGCTGGCGCAGTCCCGAGTGGCTCACCGTCGAGATCTCGAAGACGCGGTAGCCGCGGGCCTCGAGGTCGGCGCGGACGAAGTCGGCGAGCTCCTGCGCCTCCGGCACGTCGACCTTGTTGAGGGCGATCAGCTGCGGGCGCTCGAGCAGCGGCACCTGGCCGTCGCCGACCGGGTACGCGGCCAGCTCGCCGAGGATGATGTCGAGGTCGGTCAGCGGGTCGCGGCCGGGCTCGAGCGTGGCGCAGTCGAGCACGTGGACGAGGGCGGTGCAGCGCTCGACGTGGCGGAGGAACTCGAGGCCGAGGCCCTTGCCCTCGCTCGCGCCCTCGATCAGGCCGGGGACGTCGGCGACCGTGTAGCGAGACTCCCCCGCCTGGACGACGCCGAGGTTCGGGGCGAGCGTGGTGAAGGGGTAGTCCGCGATCTTGGGCTTCGCCGCCGAGATCGCCGCGACCAGGCTGGACTTGCCGGCCGAGGGGAAGCCCACGAGCGCGACGTCGGCGACGGTCTTCAGCTCGAGGACGACGTCGCCCTCCCAGCCCGGGGTGCCGAGCAGGGCGAAGCCGGGGGCCTTGCGCTTGGTGGTCGCGAGCGAGGCGTTGCCGAGGCCGCCCTGGCCGCCGGGGGCGATGACGAAGCGCAGGCCGGGCTCGTCCATGTCGAGCAGCTCCTCGCCCGTGGGCGACTTGACGACGGTGCCCACCGGGACCAGCAGCTCGAGGAGGTCGCCGTTGCCGCCGGCGCGGTGGTCGCCCATGCCGGGGCCGCCGTTGGCGGAGGAGCGGTGCGGGTGGCGGTGGAAGGCGAGCAGCGTGGTGGTCTGCGCATCGGCGACGAGCACGATGTCGCCGCCGTGACCGCCGTTGCCGCCGTCGGGGCCGGCGAGCGGCTTGAACTTCTCGCGGCGGACGGAGACGCAGCCGTTCCCGCCGTGCCCGGCGCGCAGATGCAGCGTGACGTTGTCGACGAAGGTGACCATGGTGTGTTCCGTCCGATGTGGAGATGGAGGCGCCGGAGTGTCCGACGCCGGATGGCGGAGGGCGAGGTGCGGGGAGCGGCGCGCCCGAAGAGCGGGTGCCGCTGCAACGCGCAAGGGGCGAGCCGAAGCCCGCCCCTTGCGTCCTGTGCCTGCTCGGCCGAGGAGAGCTGCCTAAGCGGCGGCCACCACGATGTTGACGACCTTGCGGCCGCCCTTCTGGCCGAACTCGACCGCGCCGGCCGAGAGGGCGAACAGGGTGTCGTCGCCACCGCGTCCGACGTTGACGCCGGGGTGGAAGTGGGTTCCGCGCTGGCGGACGATGATCTCGCCCGCGCTGACGACCTGACCGCCGAAGCGCTTCACGCCGAGGCGCTGCGCGTTCGAGTCGCGACCGTTGCGGGTGGAGCTTGCGCCCTTCTTGTGTGCCATTTCTCATCTCCTCGAGACCGGGGGCCGCAGCCCCGTGCTGATGCTCTGCGGAGCGATGGCTCCCGCCGCAGATCAGCGAAGTGTGGGTGTTACTTGATGCCCGTGACCTTGACGCGCGTGAGGTCCTGACGGTGCCCCTGGCGCTTCTTGTACCCGGTCTTGTTTTTGAACTTCTGGATGATGATCTTCGGACCGCGGAGCTCCTCGAGCACCTCGGCCGTGACCGACACCTTCTCGAGCGCCGCGGCGTCCGAGGTGATGGAGTCCCCGTCGACGAGCAGCACGGCAGCCAGCTGCACGGTGCCGTTCTCGTCGGCCTTGATGCGGTCCATCGTCACGATGGTGCCGACCTCGACCTTCTCCTGCCGGCCACCGGCGCGCACAACTGCGTAAACCACTTCTCGTACCTGTTTCTCATCTGGACGGCGCGTGAGCGCTGTCCGGGGCTTGTAAGGACGGGGTCGGACCCCGGTCTTCCCGGTCGTACCCGCCTCTCGTACGAGACGAGGGGACCGGCACCGCGGCTCGCACCCCGGGAGGGGCCGAGCGGCAACGGAAATCTGCGTGAGCACATGGATCGCGCCACACCAACGGTCAAGAGTACGGGATCCGTGCTCCCCGGTCAAACGGGCACCGCCCCGGAGGGGGCGCCGTCCGACCGACGACCCCGTCACGATAGTGCAGGCCGCACCGCGGATCGGGCAGGCGCGCCGCCTACGATCGACGGATGGCGATCCTCCTCGACGCGGCGCGCTGGCCCGCCCACGACACCCTCTGGGCCCACCTCGTCAGCGACTCCTCCCTGGAGGAGCTGCACGCCTTCGCCCGCCGGGTCGGGCTGCCGGAGCGCGGCTTCGACCTCGATCACTACGACGTGCCCGCGGCGCGCCGCGAGGAGCTGCTCGCGGCCGGTGCGCTGCCGGTAGGCAGCCGCGAGCTCGTCGAGCGGCTCCGGGACAGCGGACTGCGGGTCAAGGGCCGCGACCGGGACGCGGAGAGGGCCCGGCGCCGGCTCGCGCCGGGCACCGGGCCCCACTGACTCTCGCGAGCGACCGCTACTGCGCGCGGCGCGGCGTCTGCTCGGGCACGACCGCGATCCCGGTGAGCGCCGCCGTGGTCACGCGACGGCTCTTGGCGCGGCCCTGGCCGGGCTGCTTGGGCGCGGGCAGCGCGTCGAGGACGGAGTCGAGCAGGTGCTCGGCGACCGCGGTGGGGACCCGGCGCTCGGCGACGACCGGAGCGGGCGGGATCGGGATGTCGAGGATCGGGACGACCGGGGCCTGAGCCACGGGAGCCTCGGCCCGGGCCGCGGGCGCCTGTGCGGCCTCCTGGGTCGTGTCGCGGGCGGCGGGAGCGGACTCCTGCTGCTCGCCGGACTCGGGCGTCTCCTGGCGCGGCTCGCGGTCGCGACCGCGGCGACGGCGCTCGCCCCGGGCGGGACGCTCGCGGCGGCCGGACGAGTCGCCCTGACGCTCCGCGGACTGGTCGGCCGGCTGCTCGATCGGCTCCGACTCCGCCGCGGTGGTCGTGGCCTCGTCGACGAGGGCGACGGCCTCCTCCGCGGCATGGCGGACGGCGGCCGGATGGATCGTGCTGGCGGCGATCTGGGCCAGCGCGTTCTTGGCGTCGTCGGTGATGGCGTGGGTGCTGACCGGCTTGGAGCCGCTCTGCCCGCCCGTGCCGTTCTGGGCGGGGGAGCCGTTCTGCCCGGCCGAGCCGTTGCGGCCGTTCGAGGGCTGCTCGTTCACCGGCTTGCCGCCGCGGCGGCGCTCCTGCTGCGGGGCGGCGGTCGAGCGGTGCTTGACGACGGGGTCGTGCTGGACGATCACGCCGCGGCCCGCGCAGACCTCGCAGTTCTCGCTGAAGGTCTCGAGGAGGCCCAGTCCGAGCTTCTTGCGGGTCATCTGCACGAGGCCGAGCGAGGTGACCTCGGCGACCTGGTGCTTCGTCCGGTCGCGGCTCAGGCACTCGACGAGGCGGCGGAGCACGAGGTCGCGGTTGGACTCGAGGACCATGTCGATGAAGTCGACGACGATGATGCCGCCGATGTCGCGCAGGCGGAGCTGGCGGACGATCTCCTCCGCGGCCTCGAGGTTGTTCTTGGTGACCGTCTCCTCGAGGTTGCCGCCGGAGCCGACGAACTTGCCGGTGTTCACGTCGACGACCGTCATGGCCTCGGTGCGGTCGATCACGAGCGAGCCGCCGCTGGGCAGCCAGACCTTGCGCTCGAGCGCCTTCTCGATCTGCTCGGTGATCCGGAACTCGTCGAACGCGTCCTGCTCGCCGCCGTAGACCTCGACGCGCTCGAGCAGGTCGGGGGCGACCTGGCTGAGGTAGAGCTCGATGGTCTCGCGGGCGTCGTCGCCGGCGATGACCATCTTCTCGAAGTCCTCGTTGAAGACGTCGCGGACGATCTTGATCAGCAGGTCCGGCTCGCTGTGCAGCAGCGCCGGCGCCTGGCCGGTCGCGGCCTTGGTGCTGAGCGCGGTCCACTGCGCGGTGAGGCGCTCGACATCGACGGTCAGCTGCGCCTCCGTGGCGCCCTCCGCGGCGGTGCGGACGATGACGCCCACGTTCTCCGGCAGGACCTCCTTGAGGATCTTCTTCAGACGCGCGCGCTCGGTGTCCGGGAGCTTGCGGGAGATGCCGTTCATCGAGCCGTTGGGCACGTAGACGAGGTAGCGGCCCGGCAGCGAGATCTGGCTGGTGAGGCGGGCGCCCTTGTGACCGACCGGGTCCTTGGTGACCTGGACGAGCACGCGGTCGCCGGGCTTGAGCGCCAGCTCGATGCGGCGCGGGCCGCCGGCGTTGTTCGCCGCGTCCCAGTCGACCTCGCCGGAGTAGAGCACGGCGTTGCGGCCGCGTCCGATGTCGACGAAGGCCGCCTCCATGCTGGGCAGGACGTTCTGCACGCGGCCGAGGTAGACGTTGCCGATCAGCGACGCCTCCTGCGAGCGGGCGACGTAGTGCTCGGCGAGGACGCCGTCCTCGAGCACGCCGATGCGGATGCTGTCCTCCTTCGAGCGGACGACCATGACGCGATCCACGGCCTCCCGGCGGGCGAGGAACTCCGACTCGGTGACGACCGTGCGGCGGCGGCCGGCGTCGCGCCCGTCCCGGCGGCGCTGCTTTTTCGCCTCGAGGCGGGTCGAGCCCTTGATGCGCTGCGGCTCGGTGATCAGCTCCGGCTCGCGGGCCTCACGGGGTTCGCGCTGCTCGCGCGGCTGGCGGACCCGGACGACGGTGTTCTCGGGGTCGTCGGAGCCGGTGCGGTCGCTCTCGCCGCTGCGGCGGCGCGACCGGCGGCGGACGGAGCCCTGCTCCTCCTCCGGCTCGTCGCGCTCGTCGCGGACGCCGAGCGGGGCGCCCCGGGGCGGGAGCGGCGTGAGCTGGACGTAGTCCGGCAGGATCGGCGCCTGGAACAGGAGCGACGTGCTCGGCAGCGGCGGACGGCGGGGAGCCGACTCCTGCGGCGCGGCCGGCTCGGCGTCCGCCGGCGTCTCCGTCCGGGTGTCGACGGCGCCGGTCGGGACCGACTCCTCGGTCTCTGCGACCTCCGCGGTGGTGTCGGCGGCGGTCGTGTCCGACCCGTTCTGCTCGGTCTCGTTCGTGTCGATGATCGTTTCCCCTGTCGCTGATGCGCTCGATCCGGCCCGTCGATTCGTCCGACGGCCACCGAAGAGGCGACTGATCTTCCTGGCCCCGCTGCGGGGCTCGTCGCGGTCCGGTTCGGATCCGCCTGTGTTGTTGTCTTCCACCATTCCTGGTGCACTCCTCGGCCGGGTCGTGCGCCGCGCCGTCGACCCGGATGCTGTTCTCGAGCGACGGGCCTCGGCCCGCCGCGAATCCTTCCGCTCCCCCGGTCCCGTCGCTCACGTGGCGCAGGACTCCGGTTGCAGCTTCTCCTCGGAACTGACTATCCGACACGTGGGGATCCATCGCGCTCATTCGCGGAACGCTGTCGATCTCCTGTGGCCCGGTGCTCGCCCGGTAAACCTTCTTCGCGCCGGCGCGGGATCTTCCGGGCCGACGGCTCCGATTATCGCACGCATTCCCAGAGGCGCCGATTCGCCGCGTGCCATAATCCCCCGGTGTCCAGCGATCCCGAGGTGCCGAGCGCCCCCCGCCAGCAGCGTCCGGTCCTCTTCGCGGTGCTCCTGATCGTGCTCGGCGTGATCGGGTGGATCGCCGCGTTCACGCTGACGCTCGACAAGTTCACCTCGCTGAGCGGGTCGTCCGAGGCCCTCGGCTGCGACTTCAGCCTGCTCGTGCAGTGCAGCGCGAACCTGAAGTCGGCGCAGGGCGCGATCTTCGGCTTCCCGAACCCGCTGATCGGCGTCGCCGCGTGGATCGCCCCGATCGTCGTCGGCGCCGGGCTGCTCGCGGGGGCGCGCTTCGACCGCTGGTTCTGGGCGCTGTTCAACCTCGGCTTCGTCTTCGCGCTCGGCTTCGTCGGCTGGCTCGTCGCGACGAGCATCTTCGCGCTGGGGACGCTCTGCCCCTGGTGCATGCTCACCTGGGCCGTCGTCATCCCCGCCTTCTGGCTGGTGACGCTCCGCAACCTCCGCGAGGGCGTGTTCCCGGTCCCCGCCGCCGTCCGGCGCTTCGCCGGCGCCGCGTACGGCTGGGTGCCGTTCATCACGCTGGTCTGCTACCTGGCGATCGCCGTGATGGCACAGATCCGCCTGGACGTGCTGTCCTACCTCTGACGCTGCCGGGCTGACAGCCGACGCCGCCCCCGGGGGGCGGAGGATCTCGATACGCCCGCTCCGCGGGCTACTCGATCAGCATGGTCGCCGGCCGGCGCACTGCCTTCAGCATGCGCGGGGGCCATCGCGCTGCCGACAGCATGCTTGGGGGCCAGGCCGCGGGGCGCGCCCTTCCATGCTGGTCGAGTAGCCGCGCAGCGGCGTATCGAGACCCACCGTCGTCAGGACGGGAGCCTGCAGACCCGCCTGCTGACCCCGGTGGATCTCGATACGCCCGCTGCGCGGGCTACTCGATCAGCATGTGCGCTCCCGTCCCCACCTGAGAGGACCAGCCCGCTCGGGCAGCTCTCGCCGAAGGACCTGAGCACGCGGGCGACCGCCTCGGAGGCGCATCCGGGAAAGCGCGTGTCAGCGCTTTCCCGTCGCCGAGCGCAGGACGCTCTGCGGAACGCGCCCGCCTCCTAGAGCCGACCGCGGTTTCGCGGATTACCGCGAAACACCGCGGAGCGCGAGCTCTCGCGGAGGTTGGCCTTTCAGGCGAACCAGAGCGAGAGCTCGCGCTCCGCGGATTCAGCGGAGTCGCTGCCGTGGACGAGGTTCTGCTGGACCTTGAGGCCCCAGTCGCGGCCGAGGTCGCCGCGGATGGTGCCGGGGGCGGCGGTGGTGGGGTCGGTCGTGCCCGCGAGGGAGCGGAAGCCCTCGATGACGCGGTCGCCGGCGATGCGGAGGGCGACGATGGGGCCGCTCTCCATGAACTCGACGAGGGGCTCGTAGAACGGCTTGCCCTCGTGCTCGGCGTAGTGGGTGGCGAGCAGCTCGCGGTCGGCCTCGACGAGCTTGATGTCGACGAGCGAGTAGCCCTTCGCCTCGATGCGGCGGAGGATCTCGCCGGTGAGGTTGCGGGCGACGCCGTCGGGCTTGACGAGGACGAGGGTCTCCTGGATGGCCATGGTTCAGCGGTCTCCTTAGGTGGGGGTGGGGTCGGTGGGCCCGTCCGCCGCGCGGCGGTCCTGGGTGTCGAGCTTGGTGCCGGTGACCATGCAGTACGTCCACAGGGCGACGAACGCCGCACCGATGACGAACATGATCGGGACCAGGACACCGGTGGCCACGATAACGAACTGGAGGATCCAGCCGAGCCGGAAGCCGGCCGGCCGGTTCAGCAGGCCGAGCGTCGCGACGAGGGCGAGGCAGACCACCGCTCCCCCGACGAGCACGACGACCGGATCGGCGGCCTTCAGCCCGAAGGCGACGAGCGTCGCGAGGAAGACGATGACGGACTCGAAGCCGAGGACGATCGAGCCGAGGCTCTCGCGGACGGTCCGGGTGCGGCGCGGCCGGCCGGCCCTCACGCGCCGAGCCAGTTCTCGTCGCGGGCGACGGTGATCGTCCGGCCGACGAGGGTGATCGAGCCCGTGACGAGCAGGGCGCCCTTGTCGGTGCGGGCGGCGAGCAGCCGGCCGGCCGTGAGGGCGCCGTCGGCGTCCGCCGCGACGCGGACGGACTCTGCAGGGAAGACGGTGCGAGCGAGCTCGGCGAGCTCCTCGGCCGGGACCGCGCGGTCGCTCGGCGCCGTGGTGACGATCAGCTCGTCGACCACCGGCAGCAGAGCGCGCAGGATGCCCTCCGCGTCCTTCTCGGCGAGGACGCCGATGACCGCGGTGACCCGGTCGAAGTCGAAGTAGCGCTCGATCGCGGCGGCGAGGGAGGCGGCGCCGTGCGGGTTGTGCGCGGCGTCGACGACGGTGCGGGGCGACTGGCCGACGATCTGGAGGCGGCCGGGCGAGGTCGCGGCGGCGAAGCCCTCGTCGAGGACGTTCCCGGTCAGCTCCTGCGTGCCGCCGCCGAGGAACGTCTCGACCGCGGCGATCGCGACCGCCGCGTTCTCGGCCTGGTGATCGCCGAAGAACGGCAGGAGCAGCTGCTCGTAGCGGGTGACGAGACCGCGGACGGAGACGAGCTGGCCGCCCACGGCGACCGTGGTCGACTCGACGTCGAAGTCGGCGCCCTCGAACACGATCGTCGACTCGGTCAGCTCGGCCGCCTGCCGCAGCACCGCCTCCGCCTCGCTGGTCTGCTTCGCCGACACCACGGCGGCGGCGGGCTTCACGATGCCGGACTTGGTGCGGGCGATCTCCTCGATCGTCGCGCCGAGCTGCCGGGTGTGGTCGAGCGCGATCGGCGTGAAGACGGCGACCTGCGCGTCCGCGACGTTCGTGGAGTCCCACTCGCCGCCCATGCCGACCTCGATCACCGCGACGTCGACCGGGGCGTCCGCGAAGGCCGCGTAGGCCAGCACGGTGAGCGCCTCGAAGAACGAGAGCGTGCTCTCGCCCCGGCCGACGAGCTCGGCGTCGGTCATGGTGAGGTAGGGCTCGACGTCGATCCAGTTCGTGGCGAGGCTCAGGTCCGAGATCGGCTCGCCGTCGATGACGATGCGCTCGTTGAAGCGCTCGAGGTGCGGACTGGTGAAGAGGCCGACCCGCAGCCCGTGGGCGCGGAGCAGGCTCTCGATCATCCGGCTGGTCGACGTCTTGCCGTTGGTGCCGGCGACCTGGATGACGGGGTAGGCCTGCTGCGGGTCGCCCATGTAGTCGACGGCCCGCCGCGTCGGTGCGAGCCGCGGGCGGGGGTTCGCCTCGCCGAGCCGCTTCAGCAGGCTCGCGTAGACGGCGTCGGCCGCCTCACGCGCGAGCCGGGCGTCCTCCTCGGAGTAGCGGTCCTTGTCAGACATCGGAGGCCTCCACCTTCTCGACGCGGATGATGGCGGTGCCGGCGGGCCCGAAGGCGATCGCACCCTCGCCGCCCTCCAGCGCCGTCGTGAGCGCGGCGAAGGCGAAGCCGGTCGCGAGGGTCTCCTCGGCGATCCAGAGCGCGTGCGGCTCGAGGGCCGCCATGCTCATCTCGTCCAGGACGATCTCGAGCTCGATGCGGTCGCTGACCTCGAGTCCGGCGGCCTTGCGGGCGTCCTGCACGGCGCGGATCAGGTCGCGGGCCAGGCCCTCGGCCTCCAGCTCCGGCGTGGTCGCGGTGTCGAGCAGCACGAAGCCGCCGCGGGGCAGCAGCGCGATCGCGCGGTCGTCGGCACCGGAGCCGCCGACCTCGAGGGTCAGCTCGTACTCGCCCTCGACGAGCTCGACGCCGCCGGCGGTGACGACGCCGTCGGTCTCGCTCCAGTCGCCGGCCTTCGCGGCCCTGATGACGGTCTGCACGCCCTTGCCGAGGCGCGGACCGGCGGCCCGCGCGTTGACGGAGAGGCGCGAGGTGACGCCGTAGTCGGCCGCGCTGGACTCGACCAGCGGGACCAGCGACACCTCCTTGACGTTCAGCTCGTCGCGCAGGATCGCCTCGAACGGCGCCAGCTCGGCGGCGTCCTCGACGACCACGGTGAGCCGCGCGAGCGGCAGGCGGACTCGGAGGCCGGCCTGCTTGCGCAGCGACAGCGCCGTCGACGAGATGCCGCGGACGGCGTCCATCGCGTGCACGAGCGACTCGTCTACCGGGAACTCGGCCGCGTCCGGCCAGTCGGCCAGGTGCACGCTGCGCCCGCCGGTCAGCCCCTGCCAGATCTCCTCGGTCATCAGCGGGAGCAGCGGCGCGGCGACCCGGCAGACCGTCTCGAGCACGGTGAAGAGCGTGTCGAACGCCTCCGTGCCGCGGCCCTCGGCGTCGACGCCCTGCCAGAAGCGGTCGCGCGAGCGGCGGACGTACCAGTTGGTCAGCACGTCGGCGAAGTCGCGCAGCGCGGCCGCCGCGAGGGTCGAGTCAAGCGCCTCGAGGTGGCCGGTGACGGTCTCGATCAGGTCGTGCGTCTTGGCCAGCAGGTAGCGGTCGAGCACGTCCCCGGAGTCGGTGCGGCGGGTCGCGCTGTAGCCCTCGCCCGCGGCGTCGACGGACGCGTTGGCGTAGAGCGAGAAGAAGTACCAGGTGTTCCAGAGCGGCAGCAGCACCTGGCGCACGCCCTCGCGGATGCCCTCCTCGGTGACGACCAGGTTGCCGCCGCGCAGCACCGGGCTCGACATCAGGAACCAGCGCATCGCATCGGAGCCGTCGCGATCGAAGACCTCGGCGACGTCCGGGTAGTTGCGCAGCGACTTGGACATCTTCTGCCCGTCGTTGCCGAGCACGATGCCGTGGCTGACGACGTTGCGGAAGGCCGGCCGGTCGAAGAGCGCGGTCGAGAGCACGTGCAGCGTGTAGAACCAGCCGCGGGTCTGCCCGATGTACTCGACGATGAAGTCGGCCGGGTTGTGCGAGTCGAACCAGTCGGAGTTCTCGAACGGGTAGTGCACCTGTGCGAACGGCATCGAGCCGGAGTCGAACCAGACGTCGAGCACGTCGCTGATGCGGCGCATCGTCGACCGGCCGGTCGGGTCGTCGGGATTCGGGCGGGTGAGCTCGTCGATGTACGGGCGGTGCAGGTCCTCCGGGCGCACGCCGAAGTCGCGCTCGAGCTCGTCGAGCGAGCCGTAGACGTCGATGCGCGGGTAGTCCGGGTCGTCGCTCTTCCACACCGGGATCGGCGAGCCGAAGTAGCGGTTGCGGCTGATCGACCAGTCGCGGGCGCCGGAGAGCCACTTGCCGAACTGGCCGTCCTTGACGTTCTCGGGGACCCAGGTGATCTCCTGGTTGAGCTCCTCCATCCGGTCGCGGATCGCGGTGACGCGGACGAACCAGCTGGAGACGGCCTTGTAGATCAGCGGGTTGCGGCAGCGCCAGCAGTGCGGGTAGCTGTGCTCGTAGCTGGCCTGGCGGAGCAGGCGGTGCTGCGCCTTGAGCAGCTGCGTCAGCGGCTTGTTGGCCTCGAAGACCTGCAGGCCGGCGACCTCGCTGATCTGCGGCAGGAAGCGGCCGCCGTCGTCGACGGAGATGATGACGGGGATCCCCGCCGCCTCGCAGACCTTCTGGTCGTCCTCGCCGTAGGCCGGCGCCTGGTGCACGATGCCGGTGCCCTCGCTGGTGGTCACGTAGTCCGCGACGAGGATGCGCCACGCGTTCTGCGTGCCCCACTGCTCGATGTCGGCGTAGTGGTCCCAGAGGCGGTCGTAGCTGATGCCCTCGAGCTCGCTGCCGCGGTGCGTGCGCGAGACGGCGGCCAGCGCCGACTCCGCGTCCTCGTAGCCGAGTTCCTTGGCGTAGGCGCCGACCTGGTCGATGGCGAGCAGGTACTCGGCCGAGAGCTCGCGCTCCTCGGGCTCGCCCTTGCCGTCGGCGGCGCCGTTCGGCCCGGCCGCCAGCACGGCGTACTCGATGTCGGGGCCGACGGCGAGGGCGGCGTTGGTGGGCAGGGTCCACGGGGTCGTCGTCCAGGCGAGGGCGCGGACGGCGGTGAGGTTCAGCGCCTCGGCGGTCTCGCCGACGAGGGGGAAGGTGACCGTGACCGTCTGGTCCTGGCGCGTCTTGTAGACGTCGTCGTCCATCCGCAGCTCGTGGTTCGAGAGCGGCGTCTGGTCGCGCCAGCAGTAGGGCAGCACGCGGTGGCCCTCGTAGGCGAGGCCCTTGTCGTAGAGCCGCTTGAAGGCCCAGATCACGGACTCCATGAAGGTGGGGTCGAGGGTCTTGTAGTCGTCGTCGAAGTCGACCCAGCGCGCCTGGCGGGTGACGTAGTCCTGCCACTCCCCCGTGTAGCGGAGCACCGACTCCTTGGCGGCGGCGTTGAACGCGGCGACGCCCATCTCCTCGATCTGCGACTTGTCGGTGATGCCGAGCTGCCGCTCCGCCTCGAGCTCGGCGGGCAGGCCGTGCGTGTCCCAGCCGAAGCGGCGGTGCACCTGCTTGCCGCGCATCGTCTGGAAGCGGGGGAAGACGTCCTTGGCGTAGCCGGTCAGCAGGTGCCCGTAGTGCGGCAGGCCGTTGGCGAAGGGCGGGCCGTCGTAGAACACCCACTCCCGGGCGCCCTCGCGGGAGCGGATCGACTCCTGGAAGGTGTCGTCCGCCTTCCAGTAGGCGAGGACCTTCTCCTCGATCTCCGGGAAGCGCGGCGACGCGGGGACGCCGCGGCCGAAGGCGGAGCCGGTGCTCGCGGCGACTCCGATGCGCTCGGAATCGCCGGTGCTCTCGGCGTCGCGGGGGGTGGGCGGGGTCAGGGGGTAGGTCACGTGCGGTCTCCTGGCAGTGCTGCTGGTCTGCACGAGGACGGCCCGCCCGGATCTCAGACCCCGGGCCGGGTCGCGGTACCACCTCGCTTGAACCGCCCAGGACCGGCCCTCGCGGACTGTCCCTGGTCGTTCCCACTCGATCGGCTGTCACGGGCCGTACCCGTCCGGGTCTACTGGGCCGCGGCCGGAGCCGGGCTGTTCTTCCGGAGACTCACCGGTGATGGCCGGGTCGAAGTCGTCCACCCGTTATCCTAGCGCGTCGGCGGTCGCCGGGCAGGGGCGGAGGCGGTCATGGCGCGGACAGCGGGAGCGGGTCGCGGGCGGCCGCGCGCGTCGTCGCGATCGATGCTCGAGGACGCCGCCCTCGATCTCTTCGTCGAGCAGAGCTACGCGGGGACGACGGTCGAGCAGATCGCCCAGCACGCCGGCGTCTCGCGCAACACCTTCTTCAACTACTTCGCCTCGAAGAGCGACGTCTTCTGGGTGCTCGTCGACGACCGGCTCGCCGAGCTCCCGGCGGCGCTCGAGGCCGCGTCGCGGGACGCGTCGACGATGGACGCCCTGCGCGGCGCGCTGCTCGCGGTCGGCGCGGGCTTCGGTCCGTCCAGCGTGCCCTGGGCGCTGACCCAGACCGAGCTGATCGGCAGCGTGCACGAGCTGCAGGCCTCGGCGCTCTCGCGGCTCGCGCGGCAGGCGGCGGTCGTCGCGGAGTTCGTGCGCGCCCGCGCCGGTCGTCCGCTGCCGGCCCATGTGGCGCACGCGATCGCCTACGCGAGCGTCGGCGCGGCGGTCGCCGCGGTGCAGGCCTGGGCGGCCGCAGGGCCGACACGGGGCGAGCTCGTGCCCTACCTCGACGAGGCGCTGACGCCGGTCTGCCGCGGTTTCGCGCCCGTCGTCGGCTGACCGCGCCCGCCCGCCGCGCCTCCCCGGCCCCGCGGTAGGATCGTCGCGGCCGGTGAGCGACACGCTCCGAGAGCCCCCACCCAGGCATCATCACCACCGACGCGGTGCCGCCCATATCGAACCGGAGAACCATGACCGTCGCCGACCGCCTCCCCGCCAAGCCCGCCCTCGAGGGCCTCGAGAGCAAGTGGGGCCTCGTCTGGCAGACGGACGGCACCTACCGGTTCGATCGCACCGGGCTCTCCCGCGCCGACGTCTACTCGATCGACACCCCGCCGCCGACCGCCTCCGGCTCGCTGCACATCGGGCACGTCTTCTCCTACACGCACACCGACGTCGTCGCGCGCTTCCAGCGCATGCGCGGCAAGAGCGTCTTCTACCCGATGGGCTGGGACGACAACGGCCTGCCCACCGAGCGCCGGGTGCAGAACTACTACGGCGTCCGCTGCGACCCGACGCTGCCCTACACGCCGGACTTCGTGCCGCCGTTCGAGGGCGGCGACAACAAGAGCAGCAAGGCGGCCGACCAGAAGCCGATCTCGCGCCGCAACTTCATCGAGCTGTGCGAGCGCCTCACCGTCGAGGACGAGAAGCAGTTCGAGGACCTCTGGCGCACCCTCGGCCTCTCGGTCGACTGGACGCAGAGCTACCGCACCATCGGCGAGGAGTCGCAGGCCGCCTCCCAGCGCGCGTTCCTGCGCAACCTCGCCCGCGGTGAGGCCTACCAGGCGCAGGCGCCGACCCTCTGGGACATCACCTTCCGCACCGCGGTCGCGCAGGCCGAGCTGGAGGACAAGGACCAGCCCGGCGCGTACCACCGCATCGGCTTCCACCGCGACGGCGCGGAGGACGTCTTCATCGAGACGACGCGCCCCGAGCTGCTGCCCGCCTGCGTCGCCCTCGTGGCGCACCCGGACGACGAGCGCTACCAGGCGCTCTTCGGCACGACCGTGCGCACCCCGCTCTTCGACGTCGAGGTGCCGGTGCTCGCGCACCACCTCGCGCAGAAGGACAAGGGCTCGGGAATCGCGATGATCTGCACCTTCGGCGACCTGACCGACGTCGTCTGGTGGCGCGAGCTCGACCTGCCCAATCGCGCGGTCATCGGCTTCGACGGCCGCCTGATCTCCGAGGCGCCCGCCGCCATCGAGAGCGAGGCCGGCCGGGCCGCGTACGCGCAGCTCGCCGGCAAGACGGTGTTCTCCGCGAAGCAGACCGTGGTCGCGCTGCTCACCGAGTCGGGCGAGATGGTCGGCGAGCCCCGCCCGATCGTGCACCCGGTGAAGTTCTTCGAGAAGGGCGACAAGCCGCTCGAGATCGTCTCGACCCGGCAGTGGTACATCGTCAACGGCGCCCGCGACGCGGGGCTCAAGGAGCGCCTGCTCGAGCTCGGCCGCGACGTGCGGTTCGTGCCCGAGTTCATGCGCGTCCGCTACGAGAACTGGGTGAACGGCCTCGCCGGCGACTGGCTGATCTCGCGCCAGCGCTTCTTCGGCGTGCCGATCCCGGTCTGGTACCCGCTCGACGGCGACGGCAACCCGGTCTTCGACGCGCCGATCGTGCCCGACGAGTCGTCGCTGCCCGTCGACCCGTCCTCGGACGCCGCCCCCGGCTACTCGGAGGACCAGCGTGGCACGGCCGGCGGCTTCCAGGGCGAGCTCGACGTGATGGACACCTGGGCGACCTCGTCGCTGACGCCGCAGCTCGCCGGCGGCTGGGAGCGCGACGACGAGCTCTGGCAGCTCGTGGCGCCCTACGACCTCCGCCCCCAGGGTCAGGACATCATCCGCACCTGGCTCTTCTCGACCCTGCTGCGCTCGCAGCTCGAGGACGGCCGCGCGCCGTGGAGCACCGCGACGGTCTCCGGCTTCATCGTCGACCCCGACCGCAAGAAGATGTCGAAGTCGAAGGGCAACGTCGTCACGCCGGCCGGAATGCTCGAGCAGCACGGCTCGGACGCGGTGCGCTACTGGGCCGCCTCCTCGCGCCTGGGCACGGACGCCGCGTTCGACCCGCAGAACCCGACGCAGATCAAGATCGGCCGGCGTCTGGCGATCAAGGTGCTCAACGCGGCGAAGTTCATCCACGGCTTCCCGCTGCCGGAGGGCGCGACGGTGAGCGACCCGCTCGACCTGAGCATGCTCGCCGCTCTCGACGGCGTGGTGGCGGACGCCACGACCGCGCTGGAGAACTACGACCACGCCCGTGCGCTCGAGACCACCGAGGCGTTCTTCTGGACGTTCTGCGACGACTACCTGGAGCTGGTGAAGGAGCGCGCCTACGGCGAGGACGGCGCCTCCGCGGCCGCCGCCCTGCACCGCGCGCTGGACGTGCTGCAGCGGCTGTTCGCGCCGTTCATCCCGTTCGCGGTCGAGGAGACCTGGTCCTGGTCGCACGACGGCTCGGTGCACCTGCAGCCCTGGCCGGAGCAGGCCGCGCTCGGCGGTGACCCGGCCGTGCTGACCGCCGCCAGCACCGTGCTCACCGCGATCCGCCGGGCGAAGACCGACGCGAAGGCCTCGCAGAAGACGCCCGCCCGCTCCGCCGTCGTCACCGCGCCGGCCGAGCTGGTGGCGTCCCTGCGGCTCGCCGTGGGCGACCTCGCGGCCGTCGGCCGGATCGCCGCGCTCGACTTCGCCGAGGGCGATGCGCTGTCCGTGCAGATCGAGCTCGAGACCGAGCCGACCGCCTGATCACCCGGGGAGCGGGCTCCGGTCCGCTCCCCCTCTTCTCGAGAGGAACACCCCATGCAGCTCGGAACGCGCTGGCCGGTCGGCGGAGACACGCCGTCCACCCTGCCCGAGATCGTCGTCACCGCCGTCCGCGACGTGGAGGGCGAGCTCGCCTCCGCCGGCACGGACAGCTCCGCCTGGCGCTGGACGCTGACCTGGCTCGAGGGCAAGCCGGTGCTCGAGCTCGACGACGGCACCACCATCACCTACCGCCCGGACGAGGACGCCGCCTACATCACGCAGCCGCAGGGCCGCGTCGAGGGCGAGGACGAGGACTGGGGCTGACCCGCTCCGCAGGTCCTGATGCGGGTGGATCTCGATACGCCCCTGCGGGGCTACTCGATCACCATGAGCGGGCCGCTGCGCGGGTCACTCGATCAGCGTGCTCCCCTCATGCTGGTCGAGTAGCCGCGCAGCGGCGCATCGAGGCCCGCCTTCACCAGCAGGGGCGGACTGCCGACCCCGCCCGCAGCGTCGGCGCCCCTAGGCTCGCTGGATGAGCACTCCCGCCGCCGTCGCCGTCCTCCTCGAGCCGAGCGGGCTGCCGCACGGGCTGCCCGACTTCGCGGCGGTCGATCCGGAGGCGTACCGCGCGGCCTTCGACGAGGCACTGCGGCGCCACCGGGCCGAGATCGAGGCGATCGCCTCCTCACCGGACGAGCCGACGGTCGAGAACACCCTCGTGGCGCTCGAGCGCTCCGGCCGGGAGCTGCGCCGGGTCAGCGCGGTCTTCTTCACCGTGGGCGCCTCCGACCGCACGCCGCTGACCGACGCCGTGGAGGAGGAGCTCGCTCCGCTCCTCTCCGCGCACGACGATGCGATCACCCTCGATCCGCGCCTGTACGCGCGCGTCCGCTCGCTCGCGGACGGGGCGGCCGACCTCGACCTCGACGACGAGACCGCCTACCTGCTGGAACGCGTCCTCCTGCGCTTCGAGCGCGCCGGCGCACTCCTCGACGACGCGGGCAAGTCGCGCCTCAGCGCGCTCAACGAGCAGCTCTCGAGCCTCACCACGCGATTCGACAAGAACCTCCTCGCGGACACCAACGACCGGGCCGTGCTGCTCGAGCGCGCCGAGGAGCTCGACGGGCTCGACGCGTCCGAGATCTCCGCCGCCGCCCGCGCCGCCGCGGATCGCGGTGCCGACGGCTACCTCGTCACGCTCCCCCTCTACTCCGGGCACCCGTGGCTCGCGCGCCTGCGCGAGCGCGCCGTCCGCGAGCGGATCCTGCGCGCCTCCCTCGGCCGCGCCGAGGAGGGCGGACCGCACGACAACCGGGAGCTCCTGCTCGACATCGTCGCCCTGCGCGCCGAGCGCTCCGCACTCCTGGGGTACTCCTCGCACGCGGAGTACGTGATCTCGGGCCAGACGGCCGGCACTCCGGAGCGCGTCCGCGCCCTCCTCGAGGAGCTCGCGATCCCCGCCGCCCACAACGCCCGCGCCGAGCTCGCGCAGATGCAGCAGCAGGCCGACGCCGAGCAGGACGCCGCTGGTCGGCCGCGCTTCACGCTCGAGGCCTGGGACCGCGCCTACTACGAGGAGCGGGTCCGCACTGCCCGCTACGCCGTCGACTCCAGCGCGCTCCGCCCGTACTTCGAGCTCGAGCGCGTCCTGCGCGAGGGCGTCTTCGCCGCCGCCACCGGGCTCTACGGCGTCCGGTTCGCGGAGCGGCCCGACCTGATCGGGCACAGCGCGCACGTCCGGGTCTTCGAGGTCGTCGAGGAGGACGGCGCGCCGCTCGGCCTCTTCCTCTTCGACCCGTTCACGCGCGACTCCAAGCGCGGCGGGGCCTGGATGAACTCCCTCCGCACCCGGACGACGCTGCTCGGCGACTCCGCCGTCGTCGTGAACACGCTGAACATCTCGGCGCCCGGGGACGGCGAGCCGGCACTGCTGAGCCTCGACGAGGTCGAGACCCTCTTCCACGAGTTCGGGCACGCGCTGCACGGCCTCTTCGCGACCACGCGCTACCCGCGCTTCGGCGGGACGAGCGTGTTCCGCGACTTCGTCGAGTTCCCCAGCCAGGTCAACGAGATGTGGATCCGGCACCCGGAGCTGCTGCCCGCCTACGCCCGGCACGTCGAGACCGGTGAGTCCCTGCCGCCTGCGGTGGTCGAGCAGCTCGAGGCTGCCGCGCTCTGGGGCGAGGGTTTCGGGACCACGGAGTACCTCGCCGCCGCGCTGCTCGACCTCGCCTGGCACGAGACGCCGGCGGGGGCCCCGCGGGTCGACGTCGGCGAGTTCGAGGCGCACGCGCTGGACGCCGCCGGACTGCTGATCCCCGCGATCCCGCCGCGCTACCGCAGCACGTTCTTCAAGCACGTCTTCTCGGGCGGCTACTCCGCGGGCTACTACTCCTACATCTGGAGCGAGATCCTCGACGCCGACACGGTCGAGTGGTTCGAGGAGAACGGTGGACTCGACCGCGCGGCCGGCGAGCGGTTCCGCCGGCAGATCCTCGAGATCGGCGGCTCGCGGGATCCGCTCGTCGCCTACCGCGTGTTCCGCGGGCGGGATGCGCGCACCGAACCGCTTCTCCGGCGCCGCGGACTCGCCTGAGCCGACGGCTGCTCCCGCACCTCCCCCGGGTCAGGAGTGGCGGGCGTCCCGGCGCGGCTGCAGCCAGGTGAGCACGACCAGCCCCACCACGAGTCCCCAGAACGCGGAGCCGATCCCCGCGACCGCGATGCCGGACGCCGTGACGAGCAGGGTCGCCGCCGCGGGGAGGCGCAGTCGCGCGTCCTCGACGGCGGCCTGCACCGATGAGACGAAGACGCCGAGCAGCGCGAGCCCGGCGACGGCCTCGATCAGCAGCGGACTGGCCGAGGAGACCAGGGCGGCGGCCGCTCCGGCGACCGTGCCGAGCACCAGGTAGGACGCCCCCGCCGAGACCGACGCGATCCAGCGGCGCTCCGGCTGCGGCGACGCCTCCGGCCCCGCGGTGAGAGCCGCGCTGAGTGCCGCATAGTTGACCGGGACTCCCCCGAACACCGCGGAGACGCCCGAGGCGAGACCGCTGGAGACGATCGCCGGCCGCGAGTGCGCCTCGAACCCGAAGCTCGACAGCACCGCGATGCCGGGGATGTTCTGCCCCGCCATCGTCACGACGTAGAGCGGCAGGCCGATGCCGACCATCGCGCCGATCTCGAAGACCGGGGCGACGAGCACCGGCACCGGCAGCAGCGGCGCCCCCGCGAGGGCGGCGCCGTCGGTGACGAGCAGCAGCACGATCGCGAGCACGATCGCCGCCGGCACCGCCCAGCGCGGCAGGAGGCGGAGCAGGATCAGCCAGAGCGCGATGACGGGCAGCGCGAGCAGCGGGATCTCGACCGCGGCCCGCACGGGCGCCAGGACGAGCGGGAAGAGGATGCCGGCGAGCATCGCGTTCGCGAGGGGCCGCGGGATCCGCGCCACGAGCCTGCCGAGCGCCGGCCAGAGCCCGGTCACGACGATCAGCGCGGAGGCGACGAGGAAGGCGCCGACCGCGCGGTCGAAGCCGCCGGGCAGGGTCGCGGTGGCGGCGAGCAGCGCGGCGCCCGGGGTGCTCCAGGCGAACGTCATCGGCACCCGGTAGCGCACGCTCAGGGCGATGCAGAGCACACCCTGCAGCACGCAGACCGCGAGAAGACCGGAGGCGGCCTGCGCGTCGGTCGCGCCGACGGCGACGACGCCCGCGAGAACGATGGCGAAGGAGCTGGAGAAGCCGGTGAGAGCGGCGACGATCCCGGCGAGGAGCGGCTGGACGATGGCGGTGCCTCCGGTCGCTGACCCGCCCGGGCGCTGGGGCCGGCGGACGCATCGGCGATGCGCTCCGCCAGAGTAGGGAACCGCGTCCGCACCGAGACGCCGATCGCCGGGCCAATCAGCGTGAACTGGTCACGCGACGGCCCGGCGAGAGGGACTCAGGCGCTCTTCTCCTGGCGGCGGGGAGCGTGCGGGACGATGGTCGGCGCCGCGTTGTCGAGCACGGCGGCCCGGGTGACGACCACGCGGGCGACCTCGTCGGAGGACGGGACCTCGAACATGATCGGGCCGAGCACCTCCTCGAGGATGGCGCGGAGACCGCGGGCCCCGGTCTGCCGCAGCACCGCGAGATCGGCGATGGCCTCGAGGGCGCCGCGGTCGAACTCGAGCTCGACCCCGTCGATCTCGAACATCCGCTGGTACTGCTTGACCAGCGCGTTGCGCGGCTCGGTCAGGATCTGCATCAGGGCGACCTGGTCGAGCTGGGTGACGGTGGTGACGACCGGGAGGCGGCCGATGAACTCGGGGATGAGCCCGAACTTGTGCAGGTCCTCCGGGAGGACCTCGCTGAAGATGTTGATCTCGTCCTGCTTGTTGTGCAGCGGGGCGCCGAAGCCGATGCCGCGCTTGCCCGCGCGCGACGAGATGATGTCCTCCAGCCCGGCGAAGGCGCCGGCCACGATGAACAGCACGTTCGTCGTGTCGATCTGGATGAACTCCTGGTGGGGGTGCTTGCGCCCGCCCTGCGGCGGCACCGAGGCGACGGTGCCCTCGAGGATCTTCAGCAGCGCCTGCTGCACGCCCTCGCCCGAGACGTCGCGCGTGATCGACGGGTTCTCGGCCTTGCGGGCGATCTTGTCGACCTCGTCGATGTAGATGATGCCGGTCTCGGCCCGCTTGACGTCGTAGTCCGCGGCCTGGATCAGCTTCAGCAGGATGTTCTCGACGTCCTCGCCGACGTAGCCCGCCTCGGTGAGCGCCGTCGCGTCGGCGACGGCGAACGGCACGTTCAGCCGCTTGGCGAGGGTCTGCGCCAGGTAGGTCTTGCCGCAGCCGGTCGGGCCGATCAGCAGGATGTTGCTCTTCGCGATCTCGATCTCGTCGTGGATCGCGTCCGCGGCGGTGATGGTGTTGCGCACCCGCACGCGCTTGTAGTGGTTGTAGACCGCGACGGCGAGGGCGCGCTTGGCCTGCTCCTGGCCGATCACGTACTCCTCGAGGAAGCCGTAGATCTCCTTCGGCTTCGGGAGGTCGAACTCGTGGCTCGTCTCCTCGCTCGACTCGGAGAGGCGCTCCTCGATGATCTCGTTGCAGAGCTCGACGCACTCGTCGCAGATGTAGACGCCGGGACCGGCGATGAGCTGCTGGACCTGCTTCTGGCTCTTGCCGCAGAACGAGCACTTCAGCAAATCGGCGCTTTCGCCAATACGTGCCACGGGGATGCCCCACTTCCTTGTCGTGCGTCGGTGCCTTCGGGCGGCGGTGCCCCCGGGCGTCTCGCAGAGGGCGGTCATGCGGAACCGCCGAACTCTGGTCCGAGCCTAGCCGCTGAGCCGAGGCGGCTCGGCAGGCGGGCCGGATCGGCGGACCATTGCCCCGCCCGTGTCGGTTTGCTAAGTCTCGAGGGCGCGCATCGGCCCTCGGACGCGGAAGGGCCGGGAGGCGGATCGCTCCGCCTCCCGGCCCTTCGACGATCGGTCGGTCTCCCGACCTCAGACCGTGAGGGCGGGAACGCCCTTGCGGCTGGTCAGGATCTGGTCGATCAGTCCGTACTCGAGCGCGTCGTCGGCGCCGAGGATCTTGTCGCGGTCGATGTCCTTCTTGACCTGCTCCGGAGAGCGGTTGGAGTGGAAGGACAGCGTCTTCTCGAGCCACTCGCGCATGCGCATGATCTCCGCGGCCTGGATCTCGATGTCCGAGGCCTGGCCACCGCCCTGCTGCACGGCCGGCTGGTGGATCAGGATGCGCGCGTTCGGCAGCGCCAGGCGCTTGCCGGGCGTGCCCGCCGCGGTGAGCACCGCTGCGGCCGATGCGGCCTGGCCGAGGACGACGGTCTGGATGTGCGGGCGGATGTACTGCATCGTGTCGTAGATCGCCGTCATCGCGGTGAAGGAGCCACCGGGCGAGTTGATGTACATCACGATGTCGCGGTCCGGATCCTGGCTCTCGAGCACGAGGAGCTGGGCCATGATGTCGTCCGCGGACGCGTCGTCGACCTGCACGCCGAGGAAGATGATGCGGTCCTCGAAGAGCTTCGCGTAGGGGTCCTGGCGCTTGTAGCCGTAGGCCGTGCGCTCCTCGAACGTGGGGAGGATGTAGCGGGAGGAGGGCGCGGCTCCGGAGCCGAAGGCCGTCCCGCCGAAGGTGGGTGTGTTCATTGTCTCTTCCTGATCTCTCGGCGCGTCGGGGGGACTCAGCTGTCGGCGGCGGTTCCGCCACCGCCGGCGACGTCGGTCGCCGAGGAGCGGATGTGGTCGACGAAGCCGTAGGCCAGAGCCTCCTCGGCGCTGAACCAGCGGTCGCGGTCGCCGTCCTCGTTGACCTGCTCGACGGTCTTGCCGGTCGCCTGCGCGGTGATCTCGGCGAGGCGCTTCTTCATGTCGAGGATGAGCTGCGCCTGGGTCTGGATGTCGGACGCGGTGCCGCCGAACCCGCCGTGCGGCTGGTGCAGCAGGACGCGGGCGTTCGGCGTGATGTAGCGCTTGCCCTGGGTCCCCGCGGTGAGCAGGAGCTGACCCATGGACGCCGCCATGCCGATCCCGACGGTCACGATGTCGTTCGGGACGAACTGCATCGTGTCGTAGATCGCCATTCCCGCGGTGATCGAGCCGCCGGGCGAGTTGATGTACAGGAAGATGTCCTTCTCGGCGTCCTCGGCCGCGAGGAGCAGGAGCTTCGCTGCGATCTCGTTCGCGTTGTCGTCGCGCACCTCAGAACCGAGCCAGATGATCCGGTCCTTGAGAAGGCGGTCGAAAACACTGTTGGGCATCGCCATTTCGGCCATGTGTCGCTCCGTTTCAGTTGTCGCTTCGGAGGCGAATCTATCGGACGGCACCCGGCCGACTCCGCCGTGTTCGCCCGGGGCGGAGCCGGAGCGGCCGGTGTTCGCCCCGGGCGGACTGCGGGCGGGACCCGCGTCCGGACCCGGGCCGGGACGACGAGAGCCGCCCCCGGCGATCCGGGAGCGGCTCCTGACGTTCTGCGGCGAGGACTACTCGGCGGCCGGGGTCTCCTCGGCGGCCGGAGCCTTCTTCTTCGCGGGGGCGCGCTTCTTCTTGGGGGCCGGAGCGGCCTCCTCCTCCGCGGCGGGCGCCTCGGCGGCGGGCGCCTCCTCGACGACGGCCTCCTCGACGGCCTCGGCGGCGGGGGCGTCCACCTCGTCGGTCGCGGCGTCGTCGGCGGCGGTCTCGTCCGCGTCGTCCCCGGGGACGGCGGTGAAAGCGGTCAGGTCGACGGCGTTGCCCTCAGTGTCGGTGACCTTCGCCTTGCCCAGGACGATGGCGAGCGCCTTGTTGCGGGCGACCTCGCCGACCATCTGGCCGATCTGGTTGTTCTCGGACAGGATCTTGATGAACTCGTTCGGCTCCATGCCGTACTGAGCCGCACCCTGGATCAGGTACTGCGTGAGCTCGTCCTGGCTGACCTGGACCTTCTCCTGCTCGACGACGTGGTCGAGGAGGATCTGGGTCTTGAAGGTCTTCTCGCTGGCCTCGGTGACCTCGGCGCGGTGCTCGGCGTCCTCGAGGCGGTTCTCGCCCTCGAGGTGGCGGTGCACCTCGTCCTCGACGAGCGCGGCGGGGACGGGGACCTCGACGAGCTCGAGCAGGGCCTCGACGAGCTTCTCGCGCGCCTGGCCGCCCTGGCCGAAGGTCTTCTGCTGAGCGGCCTGCTCCTTGAGCGAGTCGCGCAGCTCGGCGATGGTGTCGAACTCGCTGGCGATCTGCGCGAAGTCGTCGTCGGCGTCGGGGAGCTCGCGCTCCTTGACGGCGGTGAGCGTCACGGCGATCTCGGCCTGCTGGCCGGCGTGGTCGCCGCCGAGCAGCGGAGCGGTGAACGTGGTGCTCTCCCCCGCGGTGAGCGAGTCGAGCGCCTCGTCGATGCCCTCGATCAGCTCGCCCGAGCCGAGCTCGTAGGAGATGGCGTTGGCCGTGTCGACCTCGACGCCGTCGATGGTCGCGATCAGATCGATCTGCGCGAAGTCGCCGGTCGTCGCCGGGCGGTCGACGGTGACGAGCGTGCCGAAGCGGCTGCGGAGCTTGTCGAGCTCGGCGTCGACATCGGCGTCGGTCACCTCGGCCGCATCGACCGTCAGCGCGAGGCCGTCGTAGTCCGGAACGGTGATCTCGGGGCGGACGTCGACCTCGATGGCGAGCTCGAGGTCGCCGGTGAAGTCCTTGTCGCTCGGCCAGGCGACGATGTCGGCCTGCGGGCGGCCCAGGGGGCGCACCTCGGTCTCGCGGACGGCCTCGCGGTAGAAGCCGTCGAGCCCCTCGTTGACCGCGTGCTCGAGGACGGCGGCCTTGCCGACCCGCTGGTCGACGATCGCCGGCGGGACCTTGCCCTTGCGGAAGCCGGGGACGTTGATCTGCTCGGCGATGTGGCCGTACGCGTGGGTGATGCTGGGGCCGAGCTCGTCCGGGGTGACCGAAATCGCGAGCTTGACGCGGGTCGGGCTCAGCTTTTCTACCGTGGTCTTCACGTGAGGGGATCTCCTGTGCTGGTTGGTGTCGGCGCCGTGTGACCGGTCGTCACGGGTCGATGTCGTCACGATGAGTACTCGTGGTCGGGGCGACAGGATTCGAACCTGCGACCTCCCGCTCCCAAAGCGGGCGCTCTAGCCAAGCTGAGCTACGCCCCGGTTGCGCGGGCTGTGCACCGTGCCGATGAGGACTCTCGTCGAGCCCTTCCTGCACGGTCACTGGCGCGACACGCCGAAATGGCCTTCGCAAGTGTACTGCACCGCACTCCTGCGCCCGGAACAGTCTCGCGGGACCCGCGGGCGGGACGGCGTCGCCGCCGCTCCCCGTCCTGTACTACAGTGTCCTGGTGCCCGGTCGAGACGACGGGCCTCGCTCGAGAGGGCGACCCGGGGCGGAGCACCTCCACCGCCGATTCCGGGGCTGTAGCTTAGTGGTAAAGCCTCTGTCTTCCAAACAGATGATGCGAGTTCGATTCTCGTCAGCCCCTCCAGTTCCTCCTTTCCCCGATGCCGGTCGACCAGCCGCAGAGCGGCACATCGAGGCCGCCGTACCCAGCAGGGGTGGATCTCGAGACGTCCTCTGCGAGGGCTACTCGATCAGCAGGCGACTCGGCGCGCCTGCCCCCTGCTGGTCGAGCAGCCGCGCAGCGGCGTATCGAGACCCGCCGTGCCGAGCAGGGTGGACCTCGATACGCCCTCTGCGAGGGCTACTCGATCAGCAGGCGGGGCCGGAGGTCACTGGACGGTGACGGCGACCGGGGCGCTCGTCCCGGTGTTGCCTGCCGCGTCCGTCGCCTTGGCCACCACCTGGTGCTCGCCCTTGGGGAAGCCCTTGGTCGAGACGGTCAGCTTCCAGGTGCCGTCGGCCGCCTGCTTCGCCGTCCCGATGCGCGTGCTGCCGGTCCAGAAGACCAGCGACGCGGTGTCGGCGTCCGCGACCGCGACGAGGGTGGTCGTGCCGACGACAGTGCTGCCCGCGGTCGGGCTGGTGATCCGCGAGGTCGGCGCCGTCGTGTCGCGAGCGGGGGTGGGCGTCGGCGTGCGCGTCGGAGCCGGGGTGGGCGTGGGCGTCGGAGTCGCCGTGGGCGCCGGAGTCGCCGTTGCGGTGGGACTCGGAGCGGCGGTCGGCGCGGGGGTCGCCGTCGGCACGGGCGAGTCGGCGGGCTCCGGTGTCGCTGTCGGAGTCGCGCTCGGAGCCGACGTGGCAGTCGGAGTCGGAGTCGCGGTCGGGAGGGGCGTGGCCGTCGGCGTGGGCGTCGCGGTCGGCGTCGGCGTCGCGGTCGCCGTGGGCGTCGCGGTCGGCGTCGGCGTCGCGGTCGCCGTCGGCGTCGCGGTCGCCGTCGGCGCCGCGGTCGGCGTCGGCGTCGCGGTCGCCATGGGCGTCGCGGTCGCCGTGGCGGTCGCCGTCGGCGTCGGCGTGGCCGTCGGCGTGCCCGCGGGGGCGGCCCAGGCGGGCACCGCCTCGGGGCCCCAGAGGATGCCGGCGAGGAAGGCCTGCCCGCGGACGTTGGGGTGGAAGTAGTCGACGGTCGAGACGATGTCGAGCGAGACTCCGGCGGCGGTGAAGGCGCCGCCGTCCCAGATGCAGCGGGGGCCGACGGCCGCGCAGGCCGTGGCGAGCGCCTCGTTGAACTGCTGCGTGCGCTGCGCTGCGGCGGTGACCGCCGCCGCGAAGGCGTCTCCGGTCTGGACGACGTTGTCGGCCGTCGCGCCGCGGGTCGTGCGGCAGAGGCGGTTCGCCGGCCAGCCCGCCTCAGCGGGGCCTCCGCGCAGGGCGGCCCACTCGGACGCGATGTCCGGCATCGAGCCGACGAGGACGGTCGCCTCGGGCCAGGTCGAGCCGATCTGGCGCAGGATGCTCGACGCCGACGCGGCGAAGGATGCGGCGGGAGTCATGGCGTACCCGTCGGCGGCTGCGGTGAGGTCGGGGTGGCAGAGGTCGTTGCCGCCCACGAGGAGGGTCACGACGTCGGGGTCCGCGCCGGCCGAGGCAGCGGCGGTCACGGTCGCCGGCACGGTATTGATCCGGCTGCCCGACTTGGCGTAGTTCGCCGTCGTGACGACGCTGCCCGGGTTCACCTCCTGGAGCCGGGTGGCGATCGAGCGGACCGCGCTCGCGCTCCCGGTCGACCAGGAGTTGACCGGGCAGTCGGCTCGTGTGCCGCAGCTCGAGGCGCCGCGGGTGATGGAGTCGCCGAAGGAGACGACCGAGAGGGTGGACGCGGACTCGGCGGCTGCGGCGGGGACGGCGGCACCGCCGGCGAGGAGCGCGAGGAGGAGAAGGAGGACGGACAGGGGGGAACGGCGGGCCGGGCGCGGAGGCATGACTCTGCTCTCGTGGGACGACGTGGCGCCGCGGCGAGGGAGCACCGCGGGGGCGCGGGCTCAGTCGACCGGGCGACCGGGGGGACGGGGAGGGGAACGGCCGGATCCCGCCCGACGAAGGACCGCTGCGGGAGCCGGACCTCTCCGGCGGGGCCGGCTGATCCGAGCCTGGCCGACACCACCGCAGCGCGATGCCGCCTCACGACCGGACTGCTCCCCCCATAGGTGAGGCGCGGCACAAGTCGAATCCTTCGGTGCGCCGCCCCTGGTCAGCGGACGGTGACGGTGATGGCCGCGCTCGTCGAGGTGTTGCCCGCGCGATCGACCGGCTTCGCGGTGACCGGGTGCGATCCCTTCGCGAATCCGCCCGTCGAGACCGTGAGCGCCCAGCTGCCGTCAGCGGCCTGCTTCCCGGCTCCGATGCGGGTCGTGCCGGACCAGAAGACGAGCGAGGCGGAGTCGGGGTCGGAGACCGCGACCAGCGTGACCGTTCCGACGACCGTGCTGCCGGCGGCCGGGCTGGTGATGCGCGCGACGGGGGCGGTCGTGTCGCGGACCGGAGTCGGCGTCGGTGTCGCGGAGGGAGTGCGGGTCGGGGTCGGCGTGCGCGTCGGGGTCGGAGTCGCCGTCGGCGTGCGCGTCGGGGTCGGGGTCGCCGTCGGCGTGCGCGTCGGGGTCGGGGTCGGGGTCGCCGTCGGCGTGCGCGTCGGCGTCGCGGACGGCGTAGGCGTCGGAGTCGGCGTCGAGGTCGGGCTCGGAGTCGGCGTCGGCGCCGCGGTCGGAATCGGAGTCGGTGCCGGAGTGTCCGCCGTCGGCGTCGCGAACGGAGTGGGCGCAGGTGTCGCGGGCGAGGTGGGCGCGGAGGTCGGTTGCGCTGTCGGGGCGGCGGCGGGCTCGGGCTCCGCCGGTGCGGTCGCCGTGGGCGTGACCGTCGGAAGGGGACCGCCCGCCGGAACCGGAGTGTCCGTCGGCAGTGGGGTACCCGTCGGCTCAGGAGCCGGAGTCGGAGTCGCCGTCGGCTCGAGAGTCGGTGCCGGCGTCACGGACGGAAGCGGCGGGGACGGCGGCGCGGCGAAGCGCGCTGCCCAGGCCGGCACTCGCTCCGGGCCCCAGAGCACGTCGGCGATCAGCGCCTGACCGCGCGCGTTCGGATGGAACCAGTCCACGGTCGACACGATGTCGGGGGTGAGCGGCGTCGCGGTGAAGGCGCCGCCGTCCCACACGCAGCGCGGACCGACCGCGGCGCAGGCCGAGGCCAGCGCGCGGTCGTACTGCTCGGTGCGCAGGGCCGCGGCCGCCGCCGAGGCGGTCTGCGCCTCGCCGGTCAAGGGCACGCCCGTGTCGGTCACACCGCGGGTCGTCCGGCACAGCTTGCCGGCGACCCAGACGGGCTCCGCCGGTCCCCCGCGCAGTCCCGCCCACTCCGAGGCCACGTCCGCAACCGAGCCGAGCAGGATCGTCGCGGTGGGCCAGGTACTGCCGATCTGCTGCAGCAGACTGGAGGCGGACGTCGAGAACGCCGCCGCCGTCGTCATCGTGTAGCCGTCGGCCGCCGGGTAGAGGTCGCCGTGGCAGAGGTCGTTGCCGCCGATCATCAGGGTCACGACGTCGGGCGACGCTCCCGCCGCCGCCGCGGTGGTCACCATGGCAGCGACGGCACGGATCCTGCTCCCGGACTTCGCGTAGTTGGCCGTGCTGACGACGCTGCCCGGAGCGATCTCCTGCAACCGGGTGGCGATGGAGCGGACCGCGGGCGCGGAACCGGTCGACCAGGAGTTGACCGGGCAGTCGGCCTTGGTCGTGCAGCTGGCTCTCCCCTGGCTGATGGAGTCGCCGAGCGCGAGGACCGAGATCGTGGCGCGCTCGGCCGCGGCGACCGGGACGGCCGCGCTCGCGAGCACGAGCATCGCGGCCGCCAGGGCGACGGCGAAGCGGAGCGGGTGGCGGTTCGGACGCGCGCGCATGGCGGTGCCTTCGTGGAGCGTCGAGGGGAGGTCGCACGGCACGGCGAGCCGGGCGTGATCCGCCGCTGAGCGGGGTGGGACGAGGGGAGCTGAGACGAGCATGGCGCGGCGGCGTCCGCGCGGCAAGGCCTCGCTCCCCCGCGCGGAGGTGTCCGGCCGGTTCAGCGGATCGTGACGGTGACCGGGGCGCTCGTCCCTGTGTCGCCCGAGCGGTCCGTCGCGATGGCCACGAGGTCGTGCTCGCCCTTCGGGAAGCCCCTCGTCGAGACCGTCAGCGACCAGTCACCGCTCGAGGCCTGCTTCGCCGCGCCGATCCGGCGGCCACCGCTCGAGAACACGAGCGAGGCGGTGTCGGCGTCCGAGACCGCCGTCAGCACGGCGTTCCCGGTGACGGTGCTTCCGGTGATCGGGCTCGTGATCCGCACCGCCGGGGCGGTCGAGTCCTTCGCGCCGACCAGCGCTCGACCGGACGACTCGGGGGCCGGACGGGGCGCCGGCGTGCGTGAGGCCGCGGGCGCGGGAGTGGCGGGTCGTGCGGGAGTCACCGTCTTCGCCGCTCGGCGAGTGCCGCTGGGAGCAGGAGCCGCCGTCGGAGCAGGAGAGCTCGTCGGAAGAGGGGTGCTGGTCGGAGCAGAGGTGCTGGTCGGAGCAGAGGTGCTGGTCGGAGCAGAGGTGCTGGTCGGAGCAGAGGCCCTCGACGTGAGCTGCGCCGCCCAGGCGGGTATCGCGTCCGGACCCCAGAGCACCCGCGCGATCAGGGCCTGGCCCTGGACGTTCGGGTGGAAGAAGTCGACGCTCGAGACGATCTCCGGGCGGATCTCCGTGCGACTGAGGGCGCCGCCGTCCCAGACGCAGTGCGGACCCAGGGCGGCACACGCCGAGGCGAGGGCGTCGTCGTACTGACGGGTGCGCTCGGCCGCGGCCGCCACCGTCGAGGTGAAGGCGTCACCGGTCTGGACGACGTCGTCGGCGAGGGCTCCTCGCGTCGTCCGGCACAGCTTGGCCGACGGCCAGGTCCTCGCACCCGCGCCGGTCTGCACCGCAGCCCACTCGGACGCCACGTCCGGGACCGACCCGACGAGGACGGTCGCCTCCGGCCAGGCGGACCTGATCCGGTGCAGCGCACTCGTCGCGGACGCGGCGAACGCGTCGGCGGGCGTCATCGCGTAGCCGTCGGCGGCAGCGCGGAGATCGGGGTGGCAGAGATCGTTGCCGCCGATGAGCAGCGTCACGACGCCGGGCCGGGCCCCAGCGGCCGCCGCGGCGGAGACCGCCGAGGCGACTCCCGCGACCCGGCTGCCCGACTTCGCGTAGTTCGTCGCCGTGACGCGACGACCCGGGTTCAGCTCCTGAAGGCGGGTCGCGACGGAGTGGACGGCGGGAGCGGACCCGGTGGCCCAGGAGTTGACGGGGCAGTCTCCCCGGCCCCCGCAGGTGGTGGCGGCGCGGGTGATCGAGTCGCCGAACGAGGCGACCGAGAGCGCGGGGGCCTCCGCGGCGACGGCGGACGGGGCGGCGGCCGCTCCTCCGGCGAGGAGCAGAGCTGCGAGGGCGAGGGTGGACAGGCGGGAACGGACGGACATGGCTCTTCTCGAAGGCGGTGATGAAGGAGGGCGGAGCGAGACCGATCGGCCTTCGGCTCCGTCGGCCGGGTGGCCGCAGGACGGCTCGCGACGAGGTCGGCGGAACCTAGTGGGGAACGGTAATTCCGGCCGTCCACCTCCCGCCACCTTGTGGCGCGAACCGATCAACTGGCGCTTCCTGGGCCCCTGTCCGTTCCTGATCATCTGGCGTGATCCGATGACGATCGCGCCGCCTCGGGGCTAGCGGCCGACGCTCACGGGCTGCGGGATCTCCGCCGGAGACCCGGTTCCCTCGGACGGCTGCGCTCCGGCCGGGCGGCCGAGCTTCACCCTCTCGGTCACGTTCTCGGGCATGCCGACCCGCGTCCTCGAGTGGTCGGGAGCGCCGTCGCTCGAATCGGCGGTGCCGATCTCGTCCAGGGTCGGGATGTCCGCAGGGACCGGAGGAGCCGAGGGCTGTGAAACCGCCCAGCCGGGGACCGCCGCCGGGCCCCACAGGACGCTCGCGACCAGCGCCTGGCCGGCGACGTTCGGGTGGAAGTAGTCGACGGTCGAGAGGACGTCCTTCGTGACGGGCGTCCGCGTGAGAGCGCCGCCGTCCCAGACGCAGCGGGGTCCCGCTGCGGAGCACGCCGCGGCGAGGGCGTCGTTGTACTGCTGCGTGCGCTCCGCGGCGGCGGCCACCGCCGCCTCGTAGGCCGCCCCCTTCTGGACGTGGTTGTCGGCCTTGGCGCCGCGAGTCGTCCGGCAGACGCTGAACAGCCCCCAGAAGAGCTTCCCGGGTGTCCCCTGGACGGCCTGCCACTCCGACGCGATGTCCGGCATCGACCCGAGGAGCACGGTCGCCCGGGGCCACGTCGAGCTGATCTGCCCGAGCAGCGTCGACGCCGAGGCGGAGAAGTCCGCGGCAGTCGTCATCGCGTAGCCGTCGGGCCCGGCCGGGACCTCCGGACTGCAGAGGTCGTTCCCGCCGATGAGGAGAGTGACCACGTCCGGGGCCGCTCCCGCCGCCTGTGCCGCGGTGACCGCCGCCGAGACCTCGGCGATCCGGCTGCCGGACTTCGCGCGGTTGTCGGTCGTGACCGTGCGCTGCGGGTCCACCTCCTGGAGGCGGGTCGCGATGGAGCGGACCTCGGGCGCGGAACCGGTCGCCCAGGAGTTGACCGGGCAGTCGTCCTCCGTGCCGCAGGTCGCCGCGGCTCGGGTGATCGAGTCGCCGAAGGCGACGACGGACAGGTCGGGCGGCGCCGCAGCGGACGCGGCCGGGGCGACCGCCCCTCCGGCGAGGACCGCCGCGGCGAGAGCGAGGGCGATCAGGGGCGAACGGCGGGGTCGGTGCTGGGACACGGTTCTCCTCGAGAAGAGTGGTCGGGGACGGAGACGGAGGTGTCCGATCGACGTGAGAGCCGTCGATCCGAGGGCGGCGACCGCGCACCGGAGAGCGTCGGCGGAACCTGTCCCCGAACGATAGAGAACGGCCCCGCCGGCTCCGGAACTTCTGGCGCCGTTCGGTCCCCTGGCGCTCCCTGACCGCCTCAGGCCGTTCCGCCGGCGGTGGCCGCTCCCCGATGCAGATCGGCCAGGACGAGATACGACGCGGCGTTCCCGCGGATCCCGTCGCGCTCCTGCTCGGACAGGTCCCGGCGGACCTTCGCCGGCACGCCGGCGACGAGGGAGCCGGGCGGCACGACCGTGCCCTCGAGGACGACGGCGCCCGCGGCGACGAGCGACCCGGAGCCGATCACCGCGCCGTTCAGAACGGTCGCGTTCATCCCGACGAGCACGTCGGACTCGAGGGTGCAGCCGTGCAGGACGGCGTTGTGGCCGACCGAGACGCCCGACCCGAGCGTCGCGTCGAAGCCCTCGTCGACGTGCACGATCACGCCGTCCTGCAGATTGCTGCCGCGGCCGATCCGGATGCGCGCCCTCTCCGCGCGGAGGACCGCGCCGTACCAGACGCTCGACTCCTCCTCGAGCTCGACCGCTCCGACGAGGGTGGCGCCCGGGGCGACCCAGGCCGAGTCGGCGACGACCGGCGATCCTCCCGGCAGCGCGATCAGTCGGGCGTCCGGGTGCGCTCCTCGTGCCACGGCGATCGGTCCTCCTCCTCGGCGGACGCGACGGACGCCGGATCCCAGTGTCGCAGGGCGACGGCGCACGGCAGGAGTGCGGATCCTGGCCGGTCGTCGGGTCCCGGGCGCGACGTGTCCCCATCCGGGGCACGCGCCGCGGAGGGAGCACGGCTTAGGCTTTCCGGGCTACGGGGGGATTTCCGCGGCGACGGACCAAGGGGACGGCAATGCGACGACGAACCGCACGGGCATCGATCATGGGGGCTCTCGCGGCCCTCCTCCTGGTGCCGATGGTGGCGACCGCCCCGGGCAGTGCCGCGAGCGCCGCTGCCGACACGGTGAAGCCGGTGGTCACGATCACGGCGCCGACGAGCGGATCGACGGTCGCGGGGACGATCTCCCTGACGGCGATCGCGACGGACGCGGTCGGGACCACGCAGCTCTCGTTCTGGGAGGGCACCCGCCGCATGGGCTACGCGACCGTGCAGGCCGGTGTCTGGACCCTGCCGCTCGACACGCGGACGCTGGCCGAGGGCTCGCACGTCTTCGTCGCCAAGGGCAAGGACGCCGCCGGCAACATCGGCAACAGCGCCGCCACCCGCGTCACCGTGCAGAACTCGGGCGCGACACCGACTCCGACGGCGAGCCCCTCCCCCACGCAGACCCCCGTGCCGACCGCGACGGCCACCGCCTCGCCGACGGCGAGCCCGACGACCGCGCCGACCCCCGGCGCCACGCCGACCGCCTCCGGCACCCCGAAGCCCGACACGACCAAGCCGACCGCGCGGATCACCTCGCCCGCCACCGGGAGCACCGTCCCGCGGACCGTGACGCTCGTCGCCACCGCGTCGGACGCCGTCGGCGTCACGGCCGTGTCGTTCTGGTCCGGCTCCACCCGGGTCGGGAACGCCGTGCAGCAGGCCTCCGGCGAGTGGTCGCTCACCACCTCGAGCCTCACCGCGACCTCGCACGTGATCATCGCCAAGGCCCGCGACGCCGCCGGCAACATCGGCAGCAGCGGCTCGATCGCGCTCACCGTCTCGGCGACGGCACCGACGACGCCGCCGACGGCCACCCCGACGCCGACCGCCACGCCCACGACGACCCCGACGGCCACGCCCACTCCTACCGCCACGCCCACTCCCACCGCCACGCCGACGCCGACGCCGACGGCCACCCCGACCCCCACTGCGACGCCGACCACTCCCCCCAAGGCTCCGGGTGTGCCGGCCCCGCTCGCGCAGTGGGACTTCACCCAGCCCGCGGCGCCCTACTACTCCACCTCGAACGACCTGCCGCTGATGCAGGCGGGAAAGACGAAGGCGACGACGGCGACGACTCCCTGGGGCTCGGGCATCACGATGACCGGGACGAGCTTCCTCCGCGTGCCGCTCGAGTCCGCCGGACGCCTGACCATCGGCGCGACGGGCAACGCGGTCACCGTGGCGAGCTGGGTCTACATGACCGACGACAGCACGGGGTACGTGGCCGGCGCCTGGAACGAGCACGGCGAGCGGGCGGGCCGCTCCTACGGACTGTTCTACGATCTCGGCCTCTACGGGGGTGACGAGCGATCGAACTTCCACGTCTCGCGCACGGGCGGGCCCACCCCCGGCTACCCCTACTCCCGCGACTACTCGGCCTCGGGTGAGAAGTTCACCCGGAACACCTGGCAGCTGCACGTCGGCACCTACGACGGCACCTACGCGGTCTCGTACCTCGACGGCACCTCCGTCGCCTACCCCCGTTTCGTCGACAACAAGGGCGCGACCTACGCGAAGAACCCGTACCTCTTCACCGAGGGGCTCAACCCCGACGCCGGAGACTTCACGGTCGGCGCGGTCGAGCTGACCTCGGGTCCCGGCAACTACGCGAAGGGCACGTTCGCGAAGATCCGGGTCTGGGACAGGGCGCTGACCGCCGACCAGGTCAAGGCGCTCTACGACACGGAGCGCACGGCCCTGAACTGAGCCCGCGAGGACGGCCTCGTCCGCGTGGGCGAGCCCATGCTGATCGAGCGGCCCGCGCAGCGGGCGCGTCGAGATCCACCCGCGTCGGAAGGACGAGCCTGCAGACGCGCCCTGCGGACGACGGTGGGTCTCGATACGCCCCTGCGGGGCTGCTCGGCCAGCAGGGGAGGCCCTCACCACCGTGGGGCGGATTCGACCAGCAAGGGAGGCGGGCGCTCGGCTATCCGGTCGGCAGGGCGCGCGAGCGGGGCTCGCAGCGGCTCAACGCGCCGAGCGGAGCCACGTCAGGACGGCGAGGACGCGGCGGTGGTCCGAGCCGGAGTCCTCGAGC
Source organism: Rathayibacter sp. VKM Ac-2804 (assembly GCF_009866655.1). Taxonomy (NCBI): domain Bacteria; kingdom Bacillati; phylum Actinomycetota; class Actinomycetes; order Micrococcales; family Microbacteriaceae; genus Rathayibacter; species Rathayibacter sp. VKM Ac-2804. The sequence continues at coordinate 2,103,441 of NZ_CP047420.1, read as the reverse complement.
CCGAGCTTCTGGAAGATCGAGGTGACGTTCTTCTCGACCGCGCCGACGCCGATGAAGAGCGCGGCGGCGATGCCGGCGTTGGTGCGCCCCTCGGCCATCGCCTCGAGCACCTCGCGCTCGCGCGGGGTCAGGAGGGCCAGCGGGTCGCGGTTGCGCTGGAGCAGCGAGGCGACGACCTGCGGATCGAGCACCGTCCCGCCCGCGGCGACGCGCTCGACGGCGTCGCGCAGCTCCTCCACCGAGGCGACGCGGTCCTTGAGGAGGTAGCCCATGCCGCCCTCGCCCGAGCCGAGCAGCTCGTGCGCGTAGGTCACCTCGACGTACTGGCTGAGCAGGAGCACCGCGATCCGCGGATGCAGGCGGCGCAGATCGAGGGCCGCGCGCACGCCCTCGTCGCGGAAGGTCGGCGGCATCCGCACGTCGAGCACGGCCACGTCGACCGAGGTCGGCTCCGCGGCGACGGCCGCGAGCAGTCCCTCGGCATCGCCGTGCGCGCCGACGACGGCGAACCCGGCGTCCTCGAACAGTCGGACCAGGCCCTCGCGGAGGAGGACGGAGTCCTCGGCGAGGGCGACGCGGATCGGTGAGGCGGGCGGCACGCCCTCAGGATAGGGCGGGCGGCGGTGCGGGCAGGAACGGCACGTGCACGCCCGCCGTGGTCGGGCCGCCCGGGGGCGAATCGACGGTGAACAGCCCGCGGAGCCCGCTGACGCGCCCGGCGACTCCCTCCAGGCCGTGCCCGGGCCGGGGCGAGGCGCCGCCCACTCCGTCGTCGACGACCCAGACGTCGAGCCAGCGCTCACCCGCGCCGCCGACGCCGCGCACGTCCAGGTGCACGCGGATCGACCGCGCCGACGCGTGCTTCGACGCGTTCGCGAGCAGCTCGGCGACGACGAAGTAGACGCTGCGCTCGACCTCGGGCGGCACCTCCGCCACCGGATGCTCGACCAGCACCTCGACCGGCACCGGGCTCATCGCGGCGAGCGAGTGCACCGCAGCGGTGAAGCCCCGGTCCTGCAGGATCGGCGGCGCGACTCCCCGGGAGAGCGCGCGCAGCTCGTCGAGCGCCGAGCGGACGTGCTCGCGCGCCTCGTCGATCAGTGCCGCCGCCGAGTCGGGATCGGAGCGCACCCGGTTGAGAGCGGATCCGAGGTCCATCTGCACCCGGATCAGGCGCTGCTGCGGACCGTCGTGGATGTCGCGCTCGAGCCGGCGCAGCGCCCGGTCCTCGGCGGCGACCGCCGCGCCGCGGGAGACGCTGAGCTCCGCGACCTCGCGCTGCAGCGCCTCCGAGCCCCAGGGCCCGAGCAGGAGCCGATCCACGAGGAAGCGGCCGAGCGTGAGGCCGCGGGTGACGAACGGCAGCGTCGAGACGAGCACGACGACCAGAGCGACATCGGCGAGGACCAGGAGGACAGCGGGAGGACCGGGGACGCCGAGCACCGCGCTCGACTGCCCGGAGACGAGCCGGACGACCGACGAGGAGTCGCCGCTGATCAGCGCCGCCAGCGAGTCGGAGCCCGCCCAGCTCCAGAGGCCGAGGACGGCGGCGAAGACGAGCGCGAGCAGCGGCGCGACCACGAGCGTGTGCAGCAGCGCGAGCCAGTAGTGCCCGTCCACGACCGGCCCGTAGAGCGCGAAGGTGGCGGGGGCGACGGAGCCGGGCGGCCGGCGCCACTGCGGCTCGTCGATCCGCGGACGGCCGGCGAGCACGTCGAGCGCGCGAGACGCGCGGCCGAAGCCGCGGGCGGTGTGCAGCGCCAGCGGGAGGAAGACCGCGCCGATCAGCACGCCGATCAGGCCGAGCCCCAGGGCGAGGGCGAGGCCGGTCGCGAGCGCTCCGATCAGCGCCAGCGGCACGGCGAGCAGGAGCGAGAGCGCCTCGCGCGGCAGATCGCGCCAGAGCCGGAGGTAGGCGGCGGAGGCTTCTCCGAGGGCGGTCGGCGCTGCGGGCACGCGCGTCTCCTCCCCCGGCCCGCGCGGGTGGCGGGCATCCTCTCGAGGGTACCGGCGGCCCGTGCGCGCGAGGCGGGGGCTGACCCCCGGAACGGCTGCCAGGGACGACTGCCCGAACCGGCCCCGGCGGCCGTCGGGACGCTCCCCGAGCACAGGCCAGGCTCGCCTTCTCCCGCCTAAGCCGAGCCTGCACTTCCTTGCGAACACTGGGCTGCGGCGTAGTGTTGACGATCAGTCACCCCCTCTCGAAAGGAACAGACGATGTCCACTGCATCCGTCACGTCGCTCACCTCGTCGAACCCGGACGTCGCATCCGGAGTCGCTCAGTTCCTCAGCCCGGTCGTCGTCGAGATGACCGCCCTGGCCGTCAACAGCAAGCAGGCGCACTGGCACGTGCGCGGCGCCAACTTCATCGGCGTGCACGAGCTGCTCGACGTCGTCGTCGGCCACGCCATCGAGTGGGCCGACCTGGCCGCCGAGCGCGTCGTCGCCCTCGGCCTCCCCGTCGACGCCCGCATCCAGACCGTCGCCTCGGCGACGCAGACCGCCCCGCTCACCCCGGGCTTCCAGCGCTCCGAGAACGCCATCGTCGAGGTCATCGGCCTGATGGACGTCGCGATCACCACGGTCAACACCGCGATCGCCGAGCTCGCCGACATCGACGCGAGCAGCCAGGACGTCGCGATCGAGATCGGCCGCGGTCTCGAGAAGGACCGCTGGTTCCTCTTCGCCCACGTCAGCGAGAGCTGAGCAGGCGCCGACCGCGCTGCGACGGCCCGTCGGATCCTCGGATCCGGCGGGCCGTTCGTCGTCCCGGCACTCGCGGCCGGTCAGCCGTGGTGCGTCAGCCGACCGGCGAGCAGGGTCGCCGCGACCGGCATGGTGAGCAGCTGCTCCCCGTCGGAGGCGAGCGGGTCGCGCTCGACGGCGACCAGATCCGCGACGTCGCCCGCCTCGGGACGGAGGCGGCGGGTCCGGGTCGACGCCACGAGCGCCTCCGCGATCGTGACCCCCTGCTCCGGGTGCCACGGCTCGTCACCGTCGCGGGCCCGCGCGACGGCGGCCGCGATCGCGACCCACGGGTCCAGCGGCGCGACCGGGGCGTCGGAGCCGAGCACGACCGTCGCGCCGGAGTCGATCAGCGAGCGCAGCGCGAAGGCCCGGCCGGTGCGTCCGGCCCAGTAGCGGTCGGCGACCTCCCGGTCGTCCAGCGCGTGCGCCGGCTGCACTCCCGCGACGACGCCGAGCCCGGCGAAGCGGGGCAGGTCGGCGTCCGAGAGCAGCTGCGCGTGCTCGATCCGGCCGCCGCCGACCTTGTCCAGCGCGTCGAGCGCGACCGTCGCGGCCGCGTCGCCGATCGCGTGCACCGTCGGGCGGATGCCCGCCGCGGCCGCCCGGGCGAGCAGCTCGTCGAGCTCGACGGGGTCCACGGTGAGGACGCCGCGGCCCTCGTGCCCGGCGTACGGATGAACGCAGTAGGCGGTCCGGGTGTTCAGCGAGCCGTCGATCAGCACCTTGAGCGGGCCCATCCGGAGCAGCCCCTCGCCGCCGGCGATCTCGTCCCCGGTGCGCAGCCCCTCCACGATCGCGCGGTCGAGGTGATCGCGGTACACGCCGATGTCGACGCGCAGCGCGCGGGTGCCGCGGGCGATCCGCCGCATCCAGTCCCCCGCGTTCCAGCGCATCTCGAGATCCACGACCCCGACGACGCCGCGGGCGGCCGCACGGCGCGCCGCCTCGTCGGCCAGATCGTCGAGCTCCTCGTCGCTCAGCGCACCGAGAGCGGTGACGAGGCGGAAGCAGGGCTCCTCGCGGAGGATGTCGTCCTGTGGCGCGAAGCCGTAGCGACGCAGCGCGGCGGAGTTGACCCAGGCGCAGTGCAGGTCGCCGCTGACCAGCACCACCGGTCGCTCCGGCGCCACCGCGTCGAGCAGGGCCGTCGTCGGCAGATCGGGCCAGAGTCCGTCGCGGAAGCCGAAGCCGACGAGGGTCGCCGGCGAGTCGGGTGCGAGGGCGAGCCGCGCACGGACCGCCTCCACCGTCTCCGCCGCCGACCGCGCCGTGGAGACATCGAGGCGCGGTGCGGTCATCGACCACTGCGAGAAGTGCACGTGCTCGTCCCAGAGACCCGGCAGCAGCCAGCGGCCGTCGAGGTCGAGGACCTCGGTGTCCCCCGCCCCGGCGGCGTCGAGAGCGCCGTCCGGAGCGATCGCCTCGACCCGCCCCTCGCGGAGCAGCACGGACACGGGCTCGTCCTGGCCGAGGAGCCGCGCGGTGCGCAGGAGCAGGCTCGGAGTCACGGGATCCTCTCGATCGTCGGTCACGGAGAGCAGATCAGGCGGTCACGACTGGCACACCGGGCACCAGTAGAGCTTGCGGGCGCCGATCTCCTCGAGCAGGACGTTCGTGCCGCAGACCCGGCAGGGCAGTCCCTCGCGCTTGTAGACGTAGTTGCGCTCGGCGCGGCTGCGCACGGCCGCGGAGCGCTGCGTCTTCGTCAGCCCCCGGCGGGTGATCATCATCCCGGTCCGGATGCCGTCCTCGAGCAGGAGCGCCCAGTCGGCCCAGAGCTCGCGGGCGAGCTCGAGGGGCACCAGCTTCCCGGGCGTGTGCGGGTCGAGGCCGGCGCGGTAGAGCAGCTCGGCGCGGTAGATGTTGCCGATCCCGCTGACGACCGACTGGTCCATCAGCACCAGGCCCACCGGTGTGGCCGTCTTGCGCAGCCGGTTCACGAAGCGGTCGCGCGCCTCGTCGGAGTCGTCCGCCGCAGGATCCGGTCCGAGCCGGGCGAGCAGCACCTCCACCTGGGAGGGGTCCATCACCTCGCAGGCGGTCGGGCCGCGCAGGTCGGCGACGGTCTCCTCCGTCTGGATGCGCACGCGCACGGCACCGATCGGCGGCGGCGGGAACTCCTCGAGATCGCTGTCGGTCTCGTGCTCGGTCTCGGAGAGCCGGACGGCCCGTCGCCGACGCGGGGCGCCGATGCTGCTGCCCGCCTTGCCGTCGTCGAAGAGCGGCGAGACGCGGCCGAGGAAGTCCCAGGCCCCGTACAGACCGAGGTGGACGTGCAGCGTCGCGTCGCCCTCGAAGCGCAGCAGCAGGTGCTTGCCGACCGCGGTCGACTCGAGCACGGTCCGGCCGTCCAGCAGCGCGGCGCCCTCGGCGAAGCGGCCCTGCGGGCTGCTGGTCGCGACGGCGTGACCGACGATGTCGCGCTCGAACTGCAGCGCGATGCGGTGGACGGAGTGGCCCTCGGGCACCTAGCGGCCGCTCGCGGCGGAGTCGACCGTGCGGCCGGCGATGTCGCCCGTGGCCTCGTACTCGGCGAGCTGCGCGATGCGGCGCACGTGGCGCTCCTCGAAGGAGAACGGCTCGGCGACGAAGGCGTCGATGAAGTCCGTCGCCTCCTCGACCGAGTGCTGGCGCGCGCCGATCGAGATCACGTTCGCGTCGTTGTGCTGGCGGGCGAGCACCGCGGTGCTGAGGCTCCAGACCAGGGCGGCACGGACGCCGGCGACCTTGTTCGCCGCGATCTGCTCGCCGTTGCCCGAGCCGCCGAAGACGACGCCGAGCGCCTCGACGCCGGCCTCCTGGTCGCGCACGACCGCGGCGGCCGCGTTGATGCAGAACGAGGGGTAGTCGTCGAGCGGGTCGTACGAGGTGGGGCCGTGGTCGACCACGTCGTGGCCGGCGGCACCGAGGTGCTCGATCAGGTGCCGGCTGAAGTCCAGCCCGGCGTGGTCCGTTGCGATGTGGATGCGCACGCGCTCGTCCTCCGGAAAGCCGTTCGTGGCCCGTGGATCCGGGGCCGGGAGTCAGGGTACCGCTCGCGCGGGGGCCCGGTCCTCAGAAGAGGACCGGGCCCCCGCGCGGACCGCGGTTCAGTCGAAGATCGGGTCGCGGGTGCGCGAGCGCTTGAGCTCGAAGAAGCCGTCGTAGGACGCGACGGCGACGAGGCCGTCCCAGAGCGAGAGCGCCTGCTCGCCGCGCGGGATCGGCGAGATGACGGGTCCGAAAAAGGCGATGTCGCCGATCGCGATGACGGGCGTGCCGACGTCCTGGCCGACCCGGCCGATGCCGTCGAAGTGCGAGGCGCGCATCGGCTCGTCGTACTGGTCGGTGTCGGCGTAGGCGGCGAGCTCGGCATCGAGGCCGACCTCGGCGAGCGACTCGGCGATGACCGCGTCGACGTCCGTGCGGCCGCCGTTGTGGATCCGCGTGCCGAGCGCGTCGTAGAGCGGCTTGACCTTGTCCTGCCCCTCGCGCTCGCCGACGGCGGCGACGAGGCGCGTGTAGCGCAGGGCGCGCGGGAAGAACGCGCGGTAGTCGTCGCTCACGTCCTGGTCCTCGTTGAGCACGGCGAGGCTCATGATGTGCCAGGTGACGTCGAGGTCGCGGCCGGGCGTCACCTCGTCCACGAAGCGGGAGGTCATCCAGGCCCACGGGCAGGAGGGATCGAACCAGAAGTCAACGGCGGTCATGAGGCCACGCTACGCCTCTCGGCGCCTCCCGGGTGCGCAGGCCCGGCACGGCCCTAGGGTGGTTCGGTGGCGCCCGCACCCCGGCGCCGAAGCGGCAGCGCCGAGACGAACGGATGGAGCACCCTGTGCCTGGAGACAACCTCACCCGGAGCGAAGCGCAGGAGCGCGCCTCACTGATCCAGGTCGACGCCTACGACGTGGCCCTCGACCTCACGCGGGGGGCCGAGACCTTCCGCAGCACCACGACCGTGCGCTTCACGGCGACGGAGGGGGCCTCCTCCTTCATCGACGCGATCACGAAGACCGTGCACACGGTGACGCTGAACGGCGTGGAGCTCGACCCGGCCGACGTGGCCGACGGCGTGCGGATCCGCCTCGACTCTCTCGCGGCCGAGAACGTGCTGCGCGTCGATGCCGATGCGCTCTACACGAACACCGGCGAGGGCCTGCACCGCTTCGTCGACCCGGTCGACGGCGAGGTCTACCTCTACTCGCAGTTCGAGGTCCCGGACTCGCGCCGCGTCTTCGCGGTGTTCGAGCAGCCCGACCTCAAGGCCGCCTTCTCCTTCACGGTGACCGCGCCCGCCGCCTGGCAGGTCGTCTCCAACCAGCCGACCCCCGAGCCGGTCCCCGCCGGCGACGGCGTCGCGACCTGGAGCTTCGAGCCCACCCCGCGGATCTCCTCGTACATCACCGCGCTCATCGCGGGCCCCTACGTCGTCGAGACCGACTCGCTGGTCTCCTCCGACGGCCGCACCGTGCCGCTGGGCGTGTTCGCCCGCGCCTCGCTCGCGCCGTTCCTCGACGCGGACTACGTCTTCGAGAAGACCAAGCAGGGCTTCGCCTTCTACGAGGAGAAGTTCGGGGTGCCGTACCCGTTCGCGAAGTACGACCAGCTCTTCGTCCCCGAGTTCAACGCGGGTGCGATGGAGAACGCGGGCGCCGTCACCTTCACCGAGACCTACGTCTTCCGCTCGAAGGTGACCGACGCGGTCAAGGAGCGCCGGGTCGTCACGATCCTGCACGAGCTCGCGCACATGTGGTTCGGCGACCTGGTGACGATGAAGTGGTGGAACGACCTCTGGCTGAACGAGTCGTTCGCCGAGTACGCCTCGACCCTCGCCACCGCCGAGGCGACCGAGTGGACCGAGGCCTGGACCACCTTCGCCGCGATGGAGAAGAGCTGGGCCTACCGCCAGGACCAGCTGCCCTCGACGCACCCGATCGTCGCGACGATCAACGACCTCGAGGACGTCCAGGTCAACTTCGACGGCATCACCTACGCCAAGGGCGCCTCGGTGCTCAAGCAGCTGGTGGCCTGGGTCGGCGAGAAGGAGTTCCTGGCCGGCGTGCACGAGTACTTCGTGAAGCACGCGTTCTCCAACACCGAGCTGCGCGACCTGCTGGTCGAGCTCGAGGCGACCAGCGGCCGCGACCTGACCGAGTGGTCGGCGCAGTGGCTCGAGACGGCCGGCGTGAACACGCTCCGCCCCGAGATCGAGGTCGACGACGAGGGCGCCATCGCCTCGTTCGCGATCCTGCAGAGCGCGGTCGCCGACTACCCGACCATCCGCCCGCACCGCCTCGCGATCGGCCTCTACGACTTCGAGGGCGACCGCCTCGTGCGCGTCGACCGGCTCGAGCTCGACGTGGACGGCGAGCGCACCGAGGTGCCCGAGCTGATCGGCCGCACCCGCCCCGCGCTGGTGCTGCTCAACGACGACGACCTCGCCTACGCGAAGATCCGGCTCGACGACGCCTCGCTCGCCGTGGCGATCGAGCACCTCGCGAGCATCTCGAGCCCGCTCGCGCGCTCGCTGGTCTGGGGCTCGGTCTGGGACGCGACGCGCGACGCCGAGTCCGCGCCGCGCGACTTCGTCCGCCTCGTGCTCGGCAACATCGCGACCGAGACGGAGTCGACGACGCTGCGCACGGTCCTCGGCCAGCTCGTGAGCACCGCCTCGCAGTACGTCGCGCCGGAGCACCGCGACGAGGTCCTCGCGGAGGTGGGCGACCGGCTGTGGACCCTCGCGCAGGGCGCCGAGGCCGGCAGCGACGCGCAGTTCCAGTTCGTGAAGGTGCTCGCCGCCGTCGCCACGACGCCGGCCCACCTGGACGCGGTGCAGGCGCTGCGCGACGGGACCACGACGCTGCCGGGGCTCGAGATCGACACCGATCTCTCCTGGGAGCTGCTGATCGCTCTCGTGGCCGGCGGACGGGCGGACGCCTCGGACATCGACGCGGCCCTCGCGGCCGACAACACCGCGACGGGAGCGCAGTCCGCGGCGAACGCCCGCGCGGCGATCCCGACGGCGGAGGCCAAGCGCGCGGCCTGGGACTCGGTGACGCTCGACGACTCGGCACCGAACACGATCGTCCGCGCAACGGGTCTCGGCTTCCAGCACACCAGCGACCCCGCCGTCCTCGAGGCGATGGTGCCGGTGTACTTCGATGCCCTCCGCTCGCTGTGGGACGCGAAGAGCTACAAGATCGCGGAGTACCTCGTCGTCGGCTTCTACCCGGCGGCGACGCCGACGCCGGCGATCGTGGACGCCACCCGCGCGTGGCTCGACGCGAACCCGGATGTGCCGGCGCTGCGCCGTCTGGTCATCGAGAACCTGGCCGGCGTCGAGCGCGCCCTGCGCGCGCAGGAGCGCGACGCGGCGCTCTGAGCACGCCGGCCCTGCTGATCGAGTAGCGCGCACAGCGGCGTATCGAGGTCCCCCGCCACCAGGAGGGGTGGGTCTCGATACGCCGCTCCGCGGCTACTCGACCAGCATGCGGAGCGCGCACAGCGCACGATGGGAACCGCGCCGGCCGCGCCGGCTCCGCTGGACAGCGAGATGGCGCGGGGTCAGCGCTCCGGGACCGAGCGGCGGGCCGGCCCGTCGTACGCCGACAGCGGGCGGATGAGCGCGTTCGAGGCGCGCTGCTCCAGGACGTGCGCGGTCCAGCCGACGACGCGGGCCGCGACGAACAGCGGCGTGAACAGCTCCGTATCGAAGCCCATCAGGCGGTAGGCCGGACCGGACGGGTAGTCGAGGTTCGGCAGGATCCCCGTGCGCTCGCTCATCTCGGCGGCCAGCGCGTCGTAGAGCTCGAGCATGTCGTCCGCCCCGGTCTGCTCCGCCACCCGGCGGAGCGCCGCCTCCATCGTCGGCACGCGCGAGTCGCCCGACTTGTAGACGCGGTGGCCGAAGCCCATCACCTTGCGCTTCGCCCCGAGCGCCTCCGCCAGCCAGGCCCGCGCGCGCGGCCCCGCCTCCGGCCCGATGCCGATCTCGTCGAAGACGTGCAGGACGGCCTCGTTCGCCCCGCCGTGCAGCGGGCCCTTCAGCGCGCCGACCGCCGCCGTCACGGCGGAGTGCACGTCCGACAGCGTCGACGTGACCACGCGCGCCGTGAAGGTCGAGGCGTTGAAGGAGTGCTCGGCGTACAGCACGAGCGACACCCGGAAGGCGTCGACGACCACCGGATCGGGCAGCTCGCCGAAGGTCATCCAGAGGAAGTTCTCGGAGTAGTCGAGATCGTCGCGCGCGGCGATCGGCTCCTGCCCGTGCCTGCGGCGCTGGATCGCGGCGACGACCGCGGGCAGCACCGCCCAGAGCCGCATCGAGCGCTCCAGGACCGCCTCCGGCGACTCGTCGTCCGGGTCATCCTCGAGCGCGCCGAGCACGCTCACCGCGGTGCGCACGACGTCCATGGGATGCGCCGTCACCGGCAGCAGCTCGACCACCGCGCGCACCTCCGGTGCCGGTTCCCGGTGCGCTCGCTCGAAGGCGCGCAGCTGCTCGGACTCGGCCGGCGTCGGCAGCTCGCCCTTCCACAGCAGCCAGGACACCTCCTCGAAGGAGCAGGACGCCGCCAGCTCCTGCACCGGATAGCCGCGGTACAGCAGCGAGTTCGACTCCGGATCGACCTTCGAGATCGCCGTGGCGTCGACGACGACCCCCACGAGTCCCTTGCGGATGTCCTGCTCGGTGGTGCTCATCGCTCGCTCCTTCGCGATCGGATCGGCGACCGGAGCCGCCGGCTGGGTCGTGGCTCAGACGCCGTGGTGGCCGGCGAGGCTGAAGTCGAAGACGCCCTCGTCGAAGCGGCTGTAGGACGAGTAGTCGAGCAGCTCGTAGAGCTCGGCCCGCGTCTGCATCCCGGCGACCTCGGACTGCAGCGAGCCCTCGGCCTTCAGTGCGTCGAGCGCGCGCATCGCCGCGCCCATCGCGATGCGGAGCAGCGACACCGGGTAGATCACGATGTTCACCCCCACGTCGGCGAGCTGCTGCGTCGTGAAGAGCTCGCTCTTGCCGAACTCGGTCATGTTCGCCAGCACCGGGACGTCGATCGCGGCGCGGACGGCCTCGAACTCGCTGAGGTCTCGCATCGCCTCGGGGAAGATCGCGTCGGCGCCCGCGTCGACGAGGCGCTTCGCCCGGTCGATCGCGGCCTGCAGCCCGTCGAGCGCGCGGATGTCGGTCCGGGCCATGATCACGAGACCCGGATCGCGGCGGGCGTCGACCGCAGCGGCGATGCGCCGCACGGAGGTGCTCTCGTCGACGACGGCCTTCCCGTCGAGGTGTCCGCAGCGCTTGGGATTGACCTGGTCCTCGATGTGCAGGGCCGTCACTCCGGCGTCCTCGAGCATCTGCACGGTGCGCGCGACGTTGAGCGGCTCGCCGAAGCCGGTGTCGGCGTCGATCAGGACGGGCAGGTCGGTCATCCGCGCGATCTGCTGGCCGCGGCTCGCGACCTCGCTCAGCGTGGTCAGGCCGATGTCCGGCAGGCCGAGCTCGGCCGAGAGCACCGCGCCCGAGACGTAGACGCCGTCGAAGCCCTTCTCCTCGATCAGCCGCGCCGACAGCGGGGTGAACGCCCCCGGCAGCTGCAGCAGCTCGTCGGTCGCGAGCCGCTCGCGGAAGAGGCGGCGCTTCTCGGCGGGAGTCCGGGTGGAGTGGAGCATCGGGCGTCCTTCCCCTGGTGCGGAGTTCGGGTGCGGAGTGCGGAGGCCGGGCCGGCCCCCGTCGAATCTATCCCCCGGATGCCGCCTCGCGTCCCTCCGGCGTCACCCGAGCTCGCAGGCGCCCGTCCCTTAGCCTGGACGGGATGCTGCTACTCGAGACCTCCACCCCAGACCCCGTCGCCGCGACCATCTCCTTCTTCGACTCCGAGCTCTTCTGGAAGAGCGTCGCCGTCCTCGCGATCGTGCTCGGCGCCCTGCTGGCCCGCGTCATCGCGCACTTCGTCGTCGGGCGCGTCGTCGATCAGATCGTCTCGGGGGTGAAGAAGCGCCAGCGGGTCGAGGACACCCAGGCGATCGCCGCCTCTCCGCTCGCGGCCGTCCGGGTCGTGCAGCGCACGAGGACGCTGGGCTCGATCCTCAACAACATCAGCTCGATCCTGATCGTCGTCGTCGCCGTGGTGATGATCGTGAACACCATCGACAACACCCTGATCGGCTCGTTCGCGCTGCTGACCGCCGCGCTCGGCGCCGGCCTCGGCTTCGGCGCGCAGAACATCGTCAAGGACGTCCTCAACGGCCTGTTCATGGTCGCGGAGGACCAGCTGGGCGTCGGCGACGTCGTCGACACCGGTCAGGCCACGGGCGTCGTCGAGGCGGTCGGCGTGCGGATCACGCAGATCCGCGACGTGAACGGCACACTCTGGTTCGTCCGCAACGGGGAGATCGTCCGGGTCGGCAACATGTCGCAGGGCTGGTCGCGAGTGATCATCGACCTGGCCGTGCCCTACGAGACCGACCTCGAATCCGTGCAGAGCACGATCCTCAGCACCGCGAACGAGCTCGCCTCGAGCAGCCGCTGGCGGGCGCGGATCATCGACAAGCCCGAGCTCTGGGGCCTCGAGTCGATCGCCGACGACGCGCTGGTCATCCGCGTGGTGCTGAAGACCCGCACCACCGCGAAGGACGACGTGGCGCGCGAGCTCCGCATCCGCCTGAAGCGCGCGCTGGACAGCCTCGACGTGAAGCTGCCCTCGCTCAGCGCGGTGGTGCTCAGCGGCTTCGAGGGCGCGACGAGCGTCGGCGGCGTGAAGGGACCGCGCACGACGCCGACCGCCACGGTCACGACCGAGCACGGCAAGCCGGTGCGCCTGCCGAGGGCGCTGCGACGGCCGAAGGCGGCTGAGCCCGCTCAGCGCCCGCAGGACGGCGGCTCCGTGCCGCCCCAGACGGGACCGCGCTCGTGAGCGGGCTGCAGATCGGCGGCACTCCCCCGATGCGCTCCTTCTGGGAGCACCTCGGTGGACGACCGACCTTCGAGCGCCTCGTCCGCCGCTTCTACGAGGGCGTCCGCGAGGACGAGGTCCTCTGGCCGATGTACCCCGAGCACGACCTCGAGGGCGCGATCCAGCGGCTCACCGGCTTCCTCGAGCAGTACTGGGGCGGCCCCGGCACCTACAGCCAGGAGCGCGGGCACCCGAGGCTGCGGATGCGCCACCAGCCGTTCAAGGTGAACCCCGAGGCCCGCGACCACTGGCTCGCGCACATGCGGGTCGCGGTCGACGAGCTGGAGCTGGCTCCGGCGGACGACGCGATGCTCTGGGACTACCTGGAGCGCGCGGCGCACGCGATGGTCAACACCTTCGAGGAGTAGCGCTCGGCGCTTCCCGCCGGCCTCGGATCAGGCGGGGGTGCGGACGAGCACGTGCCCGCGCCGCGAGGTGAGCCGCCGCCACTGCCCGCTCTCGAGCAGCGCGACGGGGTCGTCGGCGCCGAGGAAGCCGAGGGCGAACAGCGCGAAGGCGGCGCCGGCGGGCACATCCTCCAGGCCGTCCAGCGGACGGCCCCAGACGGTCGAGCGCACGCGGCCGACGATCTGCTCGCCGGTCTCAGAGCCGACGGCCGCGGCGATCTCGTCGATGCCGTCGCGGGCGACCTTCTCGAGGAACGCCGGATCGACCGGCTCGCGCCGCTGCCAGCCCCCGCGCGGCGGCGAGATGCCGGCCCAGGCGCCCGCGGTGGCGTCGTCGCCGTCGGGCAGCACGACCGGCTTGCCGTCCGCTCCCCCCGGCTCCCACTGCAGGCGGGCGAGCCGGTCGGAGAGGGCGCGGATCGGCACCACCCGATCGAAGGAGGTGGGCTCGTCGAGCGCGAAGACGCGCAGGCCGAGCACGGTGGAGGACCGGTCGAGCAGGCCGCGCGGCTGGAGGATCGCGGTGTACGCCGCCAGGATCCGGTCCTGGGCGAGCAGGCGCACGGCGCCGTCCTCGACGCGCGCGGACCGGCCGAGGAACACGCGCAGATCGGAGAGGCTGGGCGGATCCGCCAGGGAGAAGGACGACATCATCGCGTCGATAAACTTACCCGAGGCCGCTCTCCTGATCGGCAGACACCCCGGAGGTCCCGTGTCCGATCCGCTCTCCTCGTTCCTCACCGCCCTCGATCTCGTCGACACGGGCGCGCGCACCAGCGAGGACATCTCCACCGGTCCCTCGCAGTGGATGCCGGAGGGCCGCGTCTTCGGCGGCCAGGTGCTGGCGCAGTCGCTGATCGCGGCGGGCCGGACCGTCGACGAGCGCAGCGTGCACTCGATGCACGGCTACTTCCTCCGGCCGGGCGACGTCTCGCTGCCGATCACCTTCTCGGTCGACCGGATCCACGACGGCCGATCGTTCGCCACCCGGCGGACGCAGGCCTACCAGAACGGCGCGCCGATCCTCTCGATGATCGCGTCGTTCCAGACCGAGGACGAGGGCCTGGACCACCAGACGCCGATGCCGGAGGGCGTCCCCGACCCCGAGTCGCTGCCGAGCACCGCCGAGGTGCTGAAGGGCGTCGACCACCCGGTCGGCAGCTTCTGGGCGACCCAGCGGCCGTTCGACGTCCGCCACGTCGAGCAGCCGGTCTACCTGCGCGCGGATCCGAACCGCACCGCGCACCAGTGCGTGTGGATGCGCGCGCTCGGGCCGCTGCCCGACGACGCGCTGCTGCACCGCGCCGCCCTCGCCTACGCGAGCGACTACACGATCCTCGAGTCGACGCTGCGGCGGCACGGCGCGGCCTGGATCACCCCGGGGCTGCGGATCGCGAGTCTCGACCACGCGATGTGGTGGCACCGCCCCGCCCGCGTCGACGAGTGGCTGCTCTACGTCCAGGAGGCGCCGAGCGCCTCGGGCGGGCGCGGTCTCTCGCTCGGCCGCATCTACTCTCGGGACGGCCGCCTGGTGGCGAGCGTCGCCCAGGAGGGCATGGTCCGCGTCCCGCTCGGCTGAGCGGCCCGGCTCGCGCCGCTGCCGCCCGCCCGACGGGCCGCCGTCAGCTCCGCTTGGAGAAGGCGACCGGCTCCTCGACGTACGGCGCCCAGACCTCGCGGAGCTCCTCCGGGATGCGCTCGGGGCGGCCCGTCGCGGCCGTCACCATGACCAGCGTGGTGGCGGCCTTGGTGTAGAGCACGCGCGGCTCGACGCCGACCGGGGAGTACAGCTCGTAGCAGACCTCGAGGCTCGCGCCGCCGATCCGCCCGATCCACAGCTCGATGTCGAGCGGGGCGCGCATGTACGGGATCGGCGCGAGGTACTCGATCTCCTGGCGCGCGATCAGGCTGATCGTGCGCGCGCCCGGCCGGGCGTCGAGCACCGCCGTCGCCCTCCCGCCCGGCTCCGGGGAGTCGGGGCGCCAGAACGCCTGGATGCGCGCCTCCTCGAGCAGGCGCAGCATCTCGGCGTTGTTGACGTGCGCGTAGGCGTCGAAGTCCGACCAGCGCAGCGGGATGGCGACGTGCAGGCGCATCAGTCGCGGGTGAGCTTGCGGTACGCGGAGCGGTGCGGCTTCGCCGCGTCCGGGCCGAGGCGCTCGATCTTGTTCTGCTCGTAGGACTCGAAGTTGCCCTCGAACCAGTACCAGTTCGCCGGGTCGTCCTCCGTGCCCTCGTAGGAGAGGATGTGCGTCGCGATCCGGTCGAGGAACCAGCGATCGTGGGTGATCACCACGGCGCAGCCGGGGAACTCGAGCAGCGCGTTCTCGAGGCTGCCGAGCGTCTCGATGTCCAGGTCGTTGGTGGGCTCGTCGAGCAGGAGCAGGTTGCCGCCCTGCTTGAGCGTCAGCGCCAGGTTGAGGCGGTTGCGCTCGCCACCGGAGAGGATGCCGGCGCGCTTCTGCTGGTCCGGGCCCTTGAAGCCGAACTGCGAGACGTAGGCCCGCGAGGGGATCTCGGTCTTGCCGACCTGGATGTAGTCGTGCCCGTCGGAGACGACCTCCCACAGGTTCTTGTTCGGGTCGATGCCGCCGCGGGTCTGGTCGACGTAGGAGATGTCGACCGTCTCGCCGATCCGCAGGTCGCCCGAGTCGAGCGGCTCGAAGCCGACGATGGTCTTGAACAGCGTGGTCTTGCCGACGCCGTTCGGGCCGATGACGCCGACGATGCCGTTGCGCGGCAGTGTGAAGCTGAGGTCGTCGATCAGGACGCGGTCGCCGAAGGACTTGTGCAGCTTCTTCGCGTCGATGACCTGCGAGCCCAGGCGCGGGCCGACCGGGATGACGATCTCCTCGAAGTCGAGGACGCGCGTCTTCTCGGCCTCCGCCGCCATCTCCTCGTAGCGCGCGAGGCGCGACTTCGACTTGGTCTGGCGGCCCTTGGCGTTGCTGCGGACCCACTCGAGCTCGGTGGTCAGGCGCTTGGCGAGCTTCGCGTCCTTCTTGCCCTGCACCTCGAGGCGCGCGCTCTTCTTCTCGAGGTAGGTCGAGTAGTTGCCCTCGTACGGGTAGAGGTGGCCGCGGTCGACCTCGGCGATCCACTCCGCGACGTTGTCGAGGAAGTACCGGTCGTGGGTGACGGCGAGGACGGCGCCGGGGTACTTGGAGAGGAACTGCTCGAGCCAGAGCACGCTCTCGGCGTCGAGGTGGTTGGTGGGCTCGTCCAGCAGCAGCAGGTCGGGCTTCTGCAGCAGGAGCTTGGTCAGCGCCACGCGGCGCTTCTCGCCGCCGGAGAGACTGGTGACGGGCGAGTCTCCCGGCGGGGTGCGCAGCGCGTCCATCGCCTGCTCGAGCTGCGAGTCGAGGTCCCAGGCGTCGGCGGCGTCGATGGCCTCCTGCAGGGTGCCCATCTCGGCGAGGAGCGTGTCGAAGTCGGCGTCCGGGTCGGCCATCGCCAGCGAGATCTCGTTGAAGCGGTCGATCTTGCCCTTGATCTCGCCGACGCCCTCCTGGACGTTCTCGAGCACCGTCTTGGTCTCGTCGAGCTCCGGCTCCTGCATCAGGATGCCGACGGTGTAGCCCGGGCTCAGCCGCGCCTCGCCGTTGCTGGGGGTGTCGAGCCCCGCCATGATCTTCAGGATCGTCGACTTGCCGGCGCCGTTCGGGCCGACCACGCCGATCTTCGCTCCGGGCAGGAACGACATGGTGACGTCGTCCAGGATCAGCTTGTCGCCGACCGCCTTGCGGGCGCGCACCATCGAGTAAATGTATTCAGCCACTTCAGTCCCTCAACCGCTCGTACGTTCTCGGAGCCCCGCTCTCCGCCGCGGGCGCCCCGTTGCTCGGGTGCCCCTCGGCCGGAATGTCGCCGGTGATCGACCACCGCACGCGGGAGCGCGGGCGGGAAGGTCGGAGGCCGGGCCGGTACCGAGGATACCGGCTGGAGGCTCGTGGCGTTCGGCTCCGTGCTCCGGCTCCTGCCGTCGGCTCAGCCGTCGAGCGGGACGGTGCTGCCGATGAGGCAGGCGCCGGTCGCGATCGGCGCGGCGACGATCGCGCGCACGCCGTCCACATTCGGCCCGTACTGCCCGATCAGGCAGGCGTCGCTCGCCTTCACCGAGACCTGGACGGAGTCGGCCTCGAGGCCGACCGACGTCTCGTCGGCGGTCAGCTGCATCGACTCCTTCGCGAAGCCGGCGGCCACGAGGGCGTCGACGACGCTCCGGCCCGGGGTCTCGGGATCCGAGCCGGCGGCGGCGGTGACGATCTGCCGGAAGAAGGGCAGGTTCTCCTCGGCGGTGCCGCCGGGCACCAGCGCGACGGGAGCGGCCGATTCGGGTGCGGACGGGGCGGCGGAGGCCGACGGGCTCTCGGCGGCGGGCGGCGCGGCGGGGGACGTGCAGCCGGCGATCCCGATGAGCAGCGCGAGCACCGCTCCCGCTCGCAGGCCGGCGCGGACGACGGTCCGTGTGCTCACTCGAATCCCTCCCGCGGCGGCCGGACGCGCGCCGGACGCCGCGTCAGAACGGGGCGTCGACCGATTCTAACGACGCCTCGGACGGCTCCGGCGCGCAGGCGCGCGCTGCGCCCCAGTCGCCGCCGGAGGAGCCGGAGGAGCCGGAGGAGGAGCCGGAGGAGGCGCCGGAGGAGGAGCCGGAGGAGGCGCTCTCGACGGCGGCCGGCGCCTCCGCGCTCCAGCCGCTCGCGCGGGTCGCGACCGCCTCAGGCGCTGCCGCCTCGGCCGTCGCCGACTCGGGCGCTGCCGACTCGGGCGGTGCCGCCTTCGCCCGCCCGACCGTCCGGGTGCAGCGCGTGGTGCCCCAGGCCAGGTCGTGGCCGAGGCCCTCGGCGATCACGCTGACGTCGGTGCCCGCCTTGCCGCCGGACTCCCAGGAGCGGACGGAGAGGCGACCGGTCACCAGGACGCGGTCGCCGCGGGCGAGCGACGCCAGGGCGTTGCCGGCCAGCCCGTTGAAGGCGTTCACCGTGTACCAGTTGGTCGCGCCGTCAACCCAGCGCTGGGTGGAGCGGTCGTAGCGCCGCTGGGCGGACGCCAGGCGGAAGGTCGTCATCGCGGTGCCGCTCGTCGTGTCGACGCTGCGCGGCTCGGTGCCGATGACTCCGATGACGGTCAGGGTGTCGGTCATGCTGCTGTCCTCTCCTCGGTCGCCGCTACGGGCGACGCTCCTCTGCTCCCGACGCGACTGCGACGGGGGCGCCGCCCGGGCGGAGGGGGCTGGAACCACCCGGGCGACGCAGGGACAGTGTCGCGACGAAGGGCCCGCCTCCGTGGTGGAGGCGGGCCCTTCGGTGGAGACCCGGCGAGATCGTCGCCTGGGGAGGAGCGCTAGGACGCGAGGATGTACTTCGAGTAGGACTTGCGGATCTTGTTCACCTTCGGCAGCGCCACGGCGAGGCAGTAGCCCTGACCGGGGTTCTTGGCGAAGAAGTCCTGGTGGTAGTCCTCGGCCTCGTGGTAGGCGCCCAGCGGCGCGATCTCGGTGACGATCGGGCCGTCCCACCACTCGGACGCGCGGTCGCGAGCGGTCTCGAACAGCTCCCTCTCCTCGTCGGAGGAGTAGTACATCGCCGAGCGGTACTGGGTGCCGACGTCGTTGCCCTGGCGGTTGAGCTGCCGCGGGTCGTGCAGCGTGAAGAACACGTCGAGGATCACCTGCTCCGGGATCACCTCGGGGTCGAAGGTGACGGCGACGGCCTCCGCGTGCCCGGTGCGGCCCGTGCAGACGGACTCGTAATCGGGGTTCGGGGTGGTTCCGCCGGTGTAGCCGGAGACGACGTCGGTCACGCCGTCGAGGACGCGGTAGACGGCGTCCAGACACCAGAAGCATCCTCCGGCGAGTACGAATGTGCGCATTGCGTGTGACTCACTTCCTGTCGCATCGACGCGGCCGGGGTGCCGGGCGCGTCCTCCGATCCAACACGCTCCGCCGCGTCCGCATTCCGCAGCGCTCACCCCCTGGAATAGAGTCGCCGGGTGAGCTACGACGCCGCCCCCGCCCGCTACGACGCCATGGACTACCGACGCGCAGGACGGAGCGGGCTGATGCTGCCCGCCCTCTCGCTCGGCCTCTGGCACAACTTCGGATCCGACCGCCCCCTCGACACCCAGCGCGCGATCCTGCGCCGCGCGTTCGATCTGGGGATCACCCACTTCGACCTCGCGAACAACTACGGACCGCCCTACGGCGCCGCGGAGACCGCGTTCGGCCGCCTGTTCGCCGAGGACTTCCGCCCCTACCGCGACGAGATGGTCATCTCCTCCAAGGCCGGCTACGACATGTGGCCCGGCCCCTACGGTGACGGCGGCTCGCGCAAGTACCTGCTCTCCTCGCTGGATCAGAGCCTGACCCGGCTCGGGCTCGACTACGTCGACGTCTTCTACTCGCACCGCCCCGACGCCGAGACGCCGATCGAGGAGACGATGGGCGCGCTGGTCTCGGCCGTCGAGCAGGGCAAGGCGCTGTACGTCGGCATCTCGAACTACAGCCCCGAGCAGACCCGCGCCGCCGAGGCCGCCCTCGCCGGCAGCGGCGTGCACCTGCTGCTGCACCAGCCGCGCTACTCCCTCTTCGACCGCCACATCGAGGACGGCCTCTTCCCGGTCCTCGACGAGATCGGCACGGGCTGCATCGTCTTCTCGCCGCTCGCGCAGGGGCTGCTGACCGACCGCTACCTCGACGGCACGGTGCCCGCGGGCTCCCGCGCCGCGACGTCGCGCTTCCTCTCCTCCGACCGGATCGACGAGAAGTACCTCGAGCGAGCGCGCGGCCTGAACGCGATCGCCCAGGGCCGCGGTCAGACCCTCGCGCAGCTCGCCCTGAGCTGGGTGCTGCGCGTGCCGACGGTCACGAGCGCGATCATCGGCGCCTCGAGCGTCGCCCAGCTGGAGCAGAACATCGCGGCCCTCGAGGCCGGACCCCTGACGGAGTCGGAGACCGCCGCGATCGAGGAGTTCGCGGTGCACGGGACGTCGCTGAACTGACGTTCCGAACCGACCGCGGCGGGCCGGCGGCGATGTCGGTGGTCGCTCGTAGTCTGCGAGAGCACTCGGCCGGTGGGTGCTCCCGCACACGACGACCAGCAGGAGGAAGCAGTGTCCCTCACCACCCTTCACGCCACCCGCGTCCCGCCCACCCTCACCCGCGTGAACGCGCGCCTCTGGCGCGTGAGCACCGGCGCGGGCTCGATCGTGGGCCACGTCGAGCTCGTCGAGGGGCCGCAGGGCGAGAAGTACCGCGCCCGGCTCCTCCGTGCCGGGATGCCGTCCGGACCCGAGATCGGCGAGTTCTGGAGCGTCGAGGACGCGATCGAGGTCTTCCGGGTCGCCTGAGCCCCGGCTCGGCGCGCCGATCCCCCGGGGGTCGGCGCGCCTGACCCGCCTGCCGCCGGGCCCCGGGCTAACGTTCGGCTCATGCAGTGGTGGAACGAATTCGTGACCTGGGTCCAGACGGCCGAAGGGCGCCAGTCGGTGTTCGTCGCCGCGCTCGTCCTCCTCGCCGTGATCGTCGGGGTGATCGTGGCCGCGCTCGTCCTCCGCTCGGCGGTCGCGCGCCTCATCCGGCAGCAGGAGCACGAGCGCAAGAACGCGGTCATCGCGACGCTCATCGATGCCGCGGTCGACGCGTCGGCGTGGAACGTGCTCAGCCAGTCCGAGCGCATCCTCAGCGACCGCGCCGCGGCGCAGGCCGAGACGCACCTCCGCCTCCTGCCGGTCAAGGGCTCGGGAGTGGCGGCCAACTGGGCCGCGCACGAGCTCGCCGACCTCAAGCACACCTCGTCGACGGGCGGCTACCAGACGCAGGCGAGCGTGGGCGAGTTCCGCGACCGCCTCGTCCTCTGGCGAGACAAGCCGAACCGCGCCCGCAAGGCCTTCCTCGCCGACCTCGAGCGCTGGCGCTTCTCGGAGACCTCGCGTCCCGAGACGCCGAAGACCGGCGCCTCGACGGAGACGTCGAGCGACCGCGCCCCGGAGCCGGCGCGCTCCACTCCCGCCGCCGCGGCCACCCCGGTCGTCATCGGAGCCGCATCGTCGGAGCCGACCGCCGCGTTCGAGCGTCCGTCGACGCCGACCATCGTCCTGCCGCCCGCCGCGGAGGGCCCCCACACCGACGAAACGCGCCGACTTCTCGCCGACGTCGACCGCCTCGACGTCCCCTCGCGGGAGCGCACCGTCGAGGAGCTCCCGCCCGTCGAGCAGCCCGCGGCGAGCACCCCGGCGACCCCCGCGGACGAGTCGGACGACACTCCGGCGGACCGGGATCAGAGCACCGCGACCGCCCGCCCGGCCGAGTAGCCGACCTCCGGGACGAAGAGAAGGCCCCGATCGCGAGTGCGATCGGGGCCTTCTCCGTGGTGCAGTTCGTACGCCTCAGACGTGCGCATCTCGAGCACGAGCGACTCGACCGACCAGCACAGCGAGGGGCGCCGCGATGATCGTCCACGCGACGGCGATTCCGCCGAGGATGGCGAGGAGCAACATGGTCGTACCTCCGTTTCTTACGTCGTTGTAATTCCGGTGCTCGCCCAGCCTAGGGGCGGGTGGAGGGCCGGAACCGCTGATGCGACGAAACACGCCGGTGTTGCTCAGATTTCTGCACTGTGCTAGCGGCACCCGGACCGCGAGCCCGCGTCCGGGGGACGTCCTGGCCCGCGTCCGGGGCACGTCCGCGAGCCGGTGACGGGCGACGGAGAACGAGGCCCCGGGGAAGAGCCGGCACGGGGCCCGCGGACGCGGAAGTGCCCCCGGCAGGACTCGAACCTGCGACCGTCAGATTAGAAGGCTGCTGCTCTATCCGCTGAGCTACGGGGGCGTCTCGCCAGGGTACTACGGGGCTTCCGGGGGGCGGCGTCGCCACGGCGCCGGAGGAAGAGCGACCTCAGGCGCCCCGGACGAGCCCCAGCACGCCGACGACCAGTGAGACGACCGCGAGCAGCAGCGAGATCCCGATCAGGACCGTGTGGACGCGGAGGAAGGTCGTGGCCCGGCCCGAGGCGTCACGGGCCCGCGGGTCCTTGCGCACCCGGCGGAGGAACGGCGGCCAGACGACGGCGTTCCAGACGGCGTTGGCGATCAGCAGCACGCAGACGAGGATCATCACGGAGACCGAGTCTAGGAGGCGCTCCCCCGGCGCCGCGGCCGTGTCGGTGGCCGCGGATAGACTGCGGCGCATGAGTAGCGCCCCCGACCGTCTTGTCTGGATCGACTGCGAGATGACGGGACTCGACCTCGCCGTCGACGAGCTCGTCGAGATCGCCGTGATCGTCACCGACTTCGATCTCGAACCCCTCGACGAGGGGCTGTCGATCGTGATCCGCCCCGACGCCTCGGCGCTGGAGAACATGGGCGACTTCGTCCGGAACATGCACGAGACCTCGGGCCTCCTCAAGGAGATCCCGAACGGCGTGAGCGTCGCCGAGGCCGAGTACGAGGTCCTCGAGTACGTGCTCAAGCACGTCCCCGCCGAGCAGCAGGCGCCGCTCGCCGGCAACTCGATCGGCACCGACCGCGCCTTCCTGGTCAAGTTCATGCCGCGTCTCGACGCGCACCTGCACTACCGCAACGTCGACGTCTCGACCGTCAAGGAGCTGGCCCGCCGCTGGTTCCCGCGCATCTACTTCAACGCCCCGGCCAAGCACGGCGGCCACCGCGCCCTCGCCGACATCCTCGAGAGCATCCGCGAGCTCCGCTTCTACCGGCGGGCCGTCTTCGTCCCCGAGCCGGGCCCCACCTCCGCCGAGGTGCAGGCGATCTCGGCCGCCGTCGTGGACGAGTTCGCCTCGCGGATGTAGTACTCTCGTACAGTTGCTTCGCGGGTCACCCCCGCGGAACACCGTCCTGGTGGGTATAGCTCAGTTGGCAGAGCGCCTGGTTGTGGTCTAGGAGGTCGCGGGTTCGAGCCCCGTTACTCACCCCAGTCGAGAAGGCCCGGAGTCGTGGACTCCGGGCCTTCCGTCTTCCCGCCGCTCCTCCCGGCCGACGACACGAGCAGACCGGCGACACGACCCGATCGACGACGAGAGGCCAGGCGATGCTCACCCTCGACGAGGCCGGGTTCGAGACGCTGGTCGTCGCCGAGCTCGACGCCCTCCCGGACGACATGGTCGACGGACTCGAGAACGTCGTCTTCGTCGTCGAGGACCGCCCGGAGGACGGCTCGCTCGACCTGCTCGGCCTCTACGACGGCGTCGCGCTGACCGAGCGCGAGCGCTACGGCTTCGGCGAGATGCCCGACCGGATCATCCTCTACCGCGAGCCCCACCTCGCCGCCTGCGAGACTCTCGACGAGCTGCGCGACGAGATCCACGTCACCCTCGTCCACGAGATCGCGCACTTCTACGGGATCGACGACGACCGGCTGCACGAGCTCGGCTGGGCCTGACTCCTCAGTCCTCCCGAACGCCTACGGGGTCGCTCGAGTCGAGCACCAGGTCAGCACCCTCGCGCGGTCGCTCCCGCGCGCAGTAGCGCCGGAACTGCTCGTCCCAGGAGTCCCAGTGCGGCTCGAAGAGCGCGCCGTCGCGGGCGAGCGCGCGCTGCTTCCGCTGCGCCTCGTCCGCTTCGATCCACACGGTCAGATCGGCGAAGCGCCGGCTCCGCTCCCCCGCGGCGCCGCAGCCCTCCAGCAGAAGGAGCGGTGCACCGGCCGTGCGCGGCCCCCCGGTCGTGTCGGCCGCCCAGTTCCACGTCTGCCAGCGCGCGCCGAGCCCGAGCGCGTGCGGCCGGACGATCCGTTCCGCTGCGATCGCGACCGAGCGGTCCAGCCCCGACCAGCCGGGGTAGACGTCGTCCATCCGCACGAGCGCAGCCGCGGGAGCGCGGGCGGTCCGCCGCAGCTCCACCAGCAGCGCCAGCGCGAAGGTCGACTTCCCCGAGCCGCTCGGCCCGTCGAGCAGCACCGTGCGCGCCCGGCGGGCGACGAGCCGACGAGCGAGGACGCGTGCCGTCGCGCCGGTGAGGTGCCGCGGGTCAGCCATTCAGCACGAAGCTCCAGGCGCCGGTGAGCACGGCCGCGATGATCGCGAGAGCCGCGATCGCCGCGCCGCCCAGCACCAGCAGCACGTCGAACGGGCCCAGGCGGGACACCCGCGCCCAGGTCCGCGGGGTGTCCGCGCCGAAGCCCTTCGCCTCCATCGCCGTGGCGAGCCTGCTGCCCCGTCGGATCGCCAGCACCAGCAGCGAGAAGCTGCGGGCGCCGAGGCTCTTCACCGCCGCGATCGGTCCGCGTCCGTCGGCCACTCCCCGCGCCCGGCGGGCCATCGCGAGAGTGCGCCAGTCGTCGCTGAGCAGGCCGACGAGCCGCATGCCCGCGAGGCCGCCGAGGACGAAGCGCGCCGGCAGCCGGAGGATCTGGGCCAGGCCGTCCGCGAGATCGGTGGGGTCGGTCGTCGCGATCAGCACCACGCTGGGCAGGCCGATGGCGAGCACGCGCAGAGCGATCGCGCCGCCGAGGGCGACCGAGCCCTCCGTGACGGAGACGAAGAGGAACTGCCCCAGCACAGCGCCGCTGTCCCGTCCGTAGAGCACGGTCGTGATGCCCGCGAGCGGCGCCGCGATCCAGACCGGAGCCGTGCGGCGCACCAGGTCGCCGGGGCGGAGCCCGACGAAGGGCAGCACGAGCAGCTCGAGCGCGAGCGCGGTCGCCGCCGAGACGACGTCGACCGTCAGGATCAGGACGACGGCGATGACGAGGCTCGCGAGGAGCTTCGCGACGGGGTTCGCCCGGGCGATGCGCCCGCGGGCCGGGACCGCGTCCAGGAGCGTCATCCGGGCACCACCGTCGGCTCGCCGAGGCGGACCACGGCGTCGGCGAGGGCCGTCACCAGGTGCTCGTCGTGCGTGACGGCGAGCACGGCGCGTCCGTCCGCGCGCAGCTCGGCGAGGAGGTCGACGACCACGTCCCAGGTCCGCCGGTCCTGGCCGAAGGTCGGCTCGTCGAGCACGACGACGGCGGGGCGCCGGACCAGCGCCGAGGCGACGGTGAGCCGCCGCTTCTCGCCGCCGGAGAGGGTGAAGGGGTTCGCGTCGGCGAGGTGCGCGAGTCCGAGCCGCTCGAGCAGCTCGTCGGCGCGGCGCCGCTCCGCCTCGTCGCGGACGCCGAGGTGCAGCTCCTGGCGCACCCGCGCCGTGAGGAACTGGTGCTCCGGCTCCTGGAAGACCATGGCGACCCGGTCGCTGAGCTGCCGCGAGCTCCAGCGGTGCGGGTGCGGAGAGGCTCCGTCGCGCACCGTCGGCGACGCGACGATCTCGCCCCGGGCCGGCGGGAGCAGGCCGGCCAGCGTCAGCGCGAGCGTCGACTTGCCGGCGCCGTTCGGACCGAGGACGGCGGTCACCCGGCCGGCAGCGAGAGAGAGGTCGAGGCCTTCGGCGATCAGGGGCGGGGTGCGGCGCCCGAAGACCGGTCGGGCGAGACCGAGCGCCGTCGCGCTCAGGGCGATCGGCGCCGGTCCGGTCGCCTCGACGCGCCGCTCGGGGTGCTCGCCCGGGAGCCAGACTCCCGCGGCCTCGAGGACGCCGCGGGCGCGCTCGATCACCGGACGCGGTTCGCCGTCGGCCACGACGGTGCCGTCGGCGCCGAGCACGACGATCCGGTCGACCAGGTCGATCCAGACGTCGACGCGGTGCTCGACGACGATCAGGGTGGCGCCGGTGCGCGCCGTGGTCCGCTCGACCGCCGAGCGGACCTCCTGGACGCCGCGGGGGTCGAGGTTCGCGGTCGGCTCGTCGAGCAGCAGGAGCCGAGGCTGCATCGCGAGGACGCAGGCGAGGGCGAGCCGCTGCTTCTGGCCGCCGGACAGCGCGGAGGTCGACCGGCCGAGAGCGACGTCGAGACCGACGTCGTCGAGCGCGCGCCGGACCCGGGCCGGGATCTCCGCGCGCGGAACGCCGAGGTTCTCGCAGGCGAAGCCGACGTCGTCCCCGACCCGCGCGAGCACGGCCTGGGTGTCGGGGTCCTGGAGCACGAGACCGGCGACGCCGCGGCGCTCGCCCGGCGACCCGCCGTCGATGCTCAGCTCGCCCTCGTCGGCGCCGTCCTCCTCGCCGCCGAGGACACCGGCCAGCGCGTGCAGCAGCGTGCTCTTGCCCGCGCCGGACGGGCCGAGGAGAAGGACGCGCTCCCCCGGCCGCACGTCGAGATCGAGCCCCGTGACGGCCGCGCTCGACCGGCCCGCGTGCCGCCAGCTCCAGCCCTGGGCCCGGATCGACGCACCGCTCATCGAGCGCTCGCGCCCGCCCCCTCGACCACGCGGCCCTCCCGGCCCGAGACGAAGCGGTCCAGCGCTCCGGAGGCGGCGAGCCCGCGCACCGCGAACCAGGGCAGGAGCCCGGCCAGCACCGCGCCCGACACGAGGGACGACACGACGTAGACCGTGCGGAACAGGTCGTCGACGGCGGGGTAGTAGACCAGCAGGTCGTTGACGGCGAGGGCGAGACCGGCACCGGCCCCGGCCAGCATCGCGACGAGCGGGCGACCGCTGCGGTAGAGGAAGAGGGCGAGCACGATCTCGGCGCCCAGGCCCTGGACGAGTCCGGAGAGCAGGACGGCGAAGCCCCACTGGGTGCCGATCAGGGCGGAGACGACCGCGGCGAGGAGCTCGGTGTAGAGCGCCGCACCGGGCTTGCGGATGATGAGGCCGCCGAGCACGCCGGCGAAGAGCCAGCCGCCGCCGAGGAGGCCGCCGAGACCGGGGAGGAACTCGAAGGCGACGCCGAGGACATTGGTCGCGAGTCCCCACGCCCAGAAGACGATGCCCGCGGCCACGGCGACGACGCTCGCCACGACGATGTCGACGACCCGCCAGCGGAGATCGCGGGGACGGCCGCCGGAGGAGGTCCGTCCGGTACCGGTGGTGCTCTGCGCCGCGGTGTTCTGCGCTGCTGTGTTCTGCGCTGCTTTGTTCTGCACTGACGTGCCCTTTCGTGGAAGCGAAACGGGGCACGGGTGGAAGAAGAGGAGATCGAAACGTTCCTTCGCTGGCATGACCCAGATCAGGTTCGACGGTCGAAGGCTGCTGCCTTCCTCTCAGCCCGGTGCACCGGACTCCCGTGTTCGTCAGCAATCATAGACAGCATGTCGTGGTCGGTGGTGCTCGTCCTCGCCGCGGTCCTCGTGGTGCTCCTGCAGGTGCTGCTCTGGCGGCGCCGGTTCCGGATCCGCCGCGAGCTGCTCAGCTACGGCACCCGGGTGCCCGGTCGCGTGGTCGCCCACGACCCGAGCAGAGGCGACGCCTCGGCGGCCCGGGATCTGGGGCGACTGCTGGTCGCCTACCGTCTCGTCGACGGCGAGGAGCGGCACGCGGTCAAGACTCCGTGGAAGCGCGGCGACGCCTGGATGGCGGGCGAGCCGGTCGCGGTGATCTACGACCCGCGCCGTCCGAACGACGCCGAGCGGCTGCTCGTCGGCTTCGGCCGGACGAAGAAGACCTGGTTCACGGCGCGGCCCCAGCGCTGAGGCCGCGCCGGATCCGCTACTTCTTGAGCGCGCGGATGATCCGCGCGAGCGCCTTGCCGGAGACCCACACGAGCGGGACGCCGACGGCGAGGACCGAGACGATGTTCGGCTGGAAGCGCAGGCCGAGGTCGTCCTTGATGTAGGCGCCGATCGGGACCACGGCGCCGCCGCCGCCTCCTCCGCCGCCCTCCTGGCCGTCCTCGGAGCCGCTGCCGCCGCCGAAGCCGAACCAGCGGAGCGAGACGGGGACGAGCGAGACGCCGTCGACCTCGATCGGGTCTCCGTAGCTCGTCGCGGCACCCGCGGAGGTCACTTTGTCGGCCAGGGAGACAGCGATGTTGAGCATGGCCCGACGCTACTCCGCGGGCCGAACGGGCGACAAGCGGCGCACCGGCGCGCACAGGACTCCCCCACCTCCTCCCGGAGGTCTGCTGCGATGATCGTCGGATGCCGTCCCGCCCGCGCCGCCGCCGACCAGGACGCGCCGCGTCCGTCGCGGTCGCGAGTCTGCTGCTGGCGGCGTTCCTCGCCTTCCACCGCGGACTCTGGGACGCCGCGGGCTGGCTGTCGGTCGTCGAGACGGCGATCCCCTGGTCCGGCCTGGCCGTGCTGCTCCTCCTCTCGGCCGCGATCGCCCTGCGCTCGAGGGGTGCCGGAGCCGCGGTCACCGTGCTGGTGACGGTCTACGGCGTGCTCGTGCTCCCCGTGGCGCTGCCCGCTCCCGCCGTCCGCTCGGGCTCCTTCACCGTCGTCAGCCAGAATCTCGGCACCCGCGACGACGCCGGCGCCCTCGCCGCCGAGCTGGCGAGCCGGGAGCCCGACGTGCTCGCCTTCCAGGAGCTCGACGGCGACGCGCGGGAGGCGGTCGACGCCGAGCTCTCCGACGAGTACCCGCACTCCTACGTGGTCGGCACCGTCGGGCTGTGGAGCCGCACCCAGCTCTCGAACGGCGAGCCGCTCGATCTGGGCCTCGACTGGAATCGTGCTCTCGCCGTGGACGTGGACACGCCACTCGGGGCGACGCGCCTCTTCGTGGTGCACCTCGCCTCGTTCCGCCTCGGCGATCACGCCGAGCGCGACACGATGCTGGGCGGGCTCGCCTCCGCCCTCGCGGACGACGGCTCAGCGCGCCGGCTCGTCGTCGGCGACTTCAACACCGCGACGGACGACCACCTGCTGGCGCCCGTGCTGAACGAGGCCCGCCTGGTCCGCACGTCCGGCATCGGCTTCCCGGCGACCTGGCCGGCGCTGCTCCCGCTGGTCTCCCTCGATCACGCGCTGGCCGACGGCGTGCCCGCCGCGACCCTCGAGGTCCTGCCGCGGAACGGCTCGGACCACCGGCCGATCAGTCTGACGATCGGTTCCGCGTAGCGAGGGTGTCGCTGATGTCGATGCCCTTGGCCGACTCCGGGGCGGAACGCGAGAGCAGCGACGCCGGCCGCACGGCGCCGGTGCCGAAGCGGGCGGAGACGCCGTCGACCGCGAGCTCGGCGTCGCGCCAGTCGTCGGAGTCGCTCCAGAGCGAGAACGCGACGTCATCGCCCTCGACGAGCTGCTCGCCGCGGACGCCGATCAGCCGGACCGGCCGGCGCAGCGGGTTCGCCGCCTCCAGCAGTGCCGAGGACGCGTCGTAGAGCACCCGCGCCACGTCGGTCGCCTCGGGGAGGGTGCGCGAGCGGGTCAGCGTGCTGAAGTCGCCGAAGCGGACCTTGACGGCCACGGTGCGGCAGCGGACGCCGGAGCGGCGCATCCGCACGGCGACCTTGTCGCACAGGCGCAGCAGCTCGCGGCGGACGAGCTCCGGGTCGGCGACGTCGTCCGCGAAGGTGATCTCGTGGCCGGCGCTCTTCTCGATCTGCCGGGTGTCGACCGGGCGCGGATCGACGCCGTTGGACAGGGCGTGCAGGCGGCGCCCGGTGGCCTCGCCGAGCGCCGAGACGAGGGAGGCGAGCGGAGTGGTCGCGACATCGGCCACGGTGCGCAGGCCCCGCCGCACCAGCGCCTCCTCGGTGCTCGCCCCGACGCCCCAGAGGGCGCTCACCGGCAGCGGGTCGAGGAACGCCTGCACGCCGTCGGACGGCACGACGAGCAGGCCGTCGGGCTTGGAGCGGCCGGAGGCGAGCTTCGCGACGAACTTGGTGCTGGCGATGCCGACGGAGCAGGTGAGACCGAGCTCGGCGTGCACGCGCCGGCGGATCTCGGTGCCGATGGCCCAGGGCGAGCCGGAGATCCGCCGGGCACCGGCGACATCGAGGAAGGCCTCGTCGATGCTGAGCCGCTCGACGAGCGGGGTGAAGGAGTCGAAGATCGCCATCACCCGGCGCGAGGCCTCGCGGTAGCGGTCCATGTGCGGCTCGAGGATGATCGCGTGCGGGCAGCGGCGGAGCGCCACGGCCATCGGCATCGCCGAGTTGATGCCGTACTTGCGTGCCTCGTAGGTCGCGGCCGTCACCACCGAGCGCGAGCCGATGTGCCCGACGACGACCGGCTTGCCGCGCAGCTCCGGGTGCTCGAGCAGCTCGACGGAGGCGAAGAACGCGTCCATGTCGACGTGCAGGATGCTCGCGCGCGGGTCGTCGAAGGGCTCGGTCGTGACCTGCCGCCCCGTGCCGTCCTGCTTGCTCACGTTCCGCCCTGCTCGAGTGGCGCACCGCTCCCCATGACGGCGGTGCTTCCGAGGATCATGGTCGCACGCACCACCGACACCGGTGCCGGGCGCGAGCCCGCACCGGCGACGACCTCTCCCGGCGGGAATGGCGGCGCCGCCGCCGAGGTTGACCCGAGCACCCCGACGACTCCCGGAGAAGACATGACGCACGAGCACGAGCCCGACTCCCCCGACTCCGACCTGAGCCTCTGGCTCGACCTGCAGGCCCGCGCGCACGCCGCGTTCGAGATCCGCCTCGATGCGGTGGTGGACTGGGCCGCGCCGACCCCCGACACCGAGTGGGACACCCGCGCGCTCGTGCTGCACGTGGTCCGCGAGCAGCAGCGGGCGCACACGCTGCTCTCCGGCGGCGACGAATCGCCGATCCGCCTCGAGCCGGTGGCCGCGGACCTCCGCAGCGAGTGGACCCGGGTGACGACTGTGCTGCGCGCGGTGTCGCGCGAGGTCGACCCCCGGGCCGAGCTGCGCCTGGGCCGCGACACCGTCACCGCGCTGGAGCTGCTGCAGGAGCAGGTCGCCGACATCACGGTGCACACCTGGGACCTCGCGCGCGCCACCGGGAGCGAGGAGGCGATGGAGGAGGGCCTCGTCGCCGCCGTCTGGGAGCTCTTCGCGCCGCAGGAGGAGACGCTGCGCGCGAGCGGGCTGTTCGCCGCTCCGGTCCCGATCGATACGACCGCGCCGCTGCAGAGCCGGCTGCTGGCGGTCACCGGTCGCGACGACCGCCTCGCCGCCTGAGCCGCGGCACCTGAGCTGCAGCACCTGAGAACGGCCCCAGGCTGCCGACGGCAGGATGGGGAGGTCCGCGCCCGCCGCGCGGACGAGAACCGGGGCGCACCGCCCCGACGAAGAGAGGACAGTCCATGACACGCGTCGCCGTCATCGGAGCACACGGCAAGGTCGGCCAGCAGATCCTCCATCTGCTCTACGACGCCGGACACGAGGCGGTCGGAGTCGTCCGCAACCCCGACCACTCGGAGGACATCGTCCGCCTCGGCGGAGAGCCGCTGGTCCACGACCTCGAGCACTCCACCGCCGAGGACTTCGCCGGGAGGCTGGAGGGCGTCGACGCCCTCGTCTTCACCGCCGGCGCCGGACCCGACTCCGGCCCCGAGCGCAAGCGCACGGTCGACCTCGGCGCCTCCGTGCTCAGCCAGGAGGCGGCCGCGATCGCCGGCATCCGCCGCTTCGTGCAGATCAGCGCGATCGGCGTCGACGCGCCGCTCGCCGACGACACCGAGGAGGGCTGGCGCGCGTACGTCGAGGCCAAGCGCGACGCCGACACGGCGCTGCGCGGCACCGACCTGGACTGGACGATCCTCCGTCCCGGCGGCCTCACCAACGACGAGGGCACCGGCCGCATCGAGCTCGGCGAGAGCGTCGAGAAGGGCAGCATCCCGCGCGAGGACGTCGCCGCGACCGTGATCGCGGTGCTGGCCGACCCCTCGTCGATCGGCAGCACCTGGGAGATCGTCTCGGGCGACGTCGCCATCGAGGACGCCGTCTCCCAGGGCGCCTGAGCGCCGTCTCCCGGAGTCGTCGGACGCCCGGAGCCCTGCGCCTAGAGTGGGGCGGGTGAGCACTCACCCGCCCCGCCCCTGGATCCGCAGCTACGCAGACGGAGTGCCGGAGGAGCTGGAGCTCCCGACCGGCTCGCTCGTCGACATCGTCGCCGAATCGGCCGAGCGCTATCCGCACGAGGTCGCGCTCGAGTTCTTCGGCCGATCGACCAGCTACGCCCAGCTCGCCGATGACGTGGAGCGCGCCGCGGAGGGACTGCGGCGACTCGGGGTCCGCGCCGGCGACCCCGTCGCCCTGATCCTGCCGAACTGCCCGCAGCACGTCGTCGCCTTCTACGCGGTGCTGCGCCTCGGCGCCGTCGTCGTCGAGCACAATCCGCTCTACACGCCGCGCGAGCTGCGGCACCAGTTCGAGGACCACGGCGCGCGGGTCGCGATCGCCTGGGACCGCGTGGTCCCGACCGTGCAGGACCTGCCCGAGGACCTCGGCGTGGGCACGATCGTCTCGGTCGACCTCACGCGGGCGATGCCGGCTCCGATGCGCGCCGCGCTCCGCCTGCCGATCCGGAAGGCCCGCGAGTCGCGCGCCGCCCTGACCGGGAAGGTCCACGGCGCGATCGAGTGGGACTCGCTGCTGCGCCGACGGCTCGACCCGGCGCACCCGCGTCCGACGGCGGACGACCTCGCCGTCATCCAGTACACCAGCGGCACGACGGGAGCCCCGAAGGGTGCCGAGCTGACGCACCTCAATCTCACGGCGAACGCCGCGCAGTCGCGCGCCTGGGTGCCCACGGTGCGCCGCGGCGACTGCGTGGTCTACGCGGTCCTGCCCATGTTCCACGCCTACGGGCTCACGCTCTGCCTGACCTTCGCCATGAGCATGGGCGCGCGCCTCGTGCTGTTCCCGAAGTTCGACCCGGACCTCGTCCTCAAGGTCGTCCGCAAGCACCCGGCGACCTTCCTGCCGGCGGTGCCGCCGATCGCCGAGCGGCTCGCCCTGCGCGCGAAGGAGAAGGGCGTCTCGCTGCAGGGCATCGAGATCGCGATCTCGGGCGCGATGCCGCTCGACCCGGATCTGGTCGAGTCGTTCGAGGCGCTGACCGGCGGCACGCTCGTCGAGGGCTACGGGCTGTCCGAGACCTCCCCCGTGCTGATGGCGAACCCGGTCAGCACGGCGCGCCGCGCGGGCACCGTCGGATTGCCGCTGCCCGGCACGGACGTGCGCATCGTCGATCCGGAGGACCCGGAGACCGAGGTCGAGGCCGGCGGGCAGGGCGAGCTCGTCGTGCGCGGTCCGCAGGTGTTCCGCGGCTACCACCGCAAGCCCGACGAGACCGCGGCCGTGTTCACCGCCGAGGGCTGGTTCCGCACCGGAGACATCGCCACCATCGACGAGGACGGCTTCGTCACCATCGTCGACCGGATCAAGGAGCTGATCATTACCGGCGGCTTCAACGTCTCACCGTCCGAGGTCGAGGAGGTGCTCCGCCGGCTGCCGGCCGTCCGCGACGTCGCCGTGGTCGGGCTGCCGGACGCCCGCAGCGGCGAGCAGGTCGCCGCCGCGGTCGTCCTCGAGCCGGGCGCCCACCTCGATCAGGAGGAGGCGCGCCGCACCGTGCGCGAGGCGCTCACGCCCTACAAGGTGCCGAAGCGGATCGTCGTCGTCGACGAGCTGCCGCGCAGCATGATCGGCAAGGTGCTCCGCCGCGAGGTGAAGGCGCTGCTGCTCGACGGGTCCTGAGGCAGGGCGGCCTCGCGCCGGGCCTCAGGACTCGCGGGGGTCAGAAGTCGAAGCCTCCGCCGAAGTCGCCGCCGCCGATGTCGCCGCCGCCACCGAAGTCGCCGCCGCCGAAGTCGCCGCCGCCGTAGTCGCCTCCGCCGTAGTCGCCTCCGCCGTAGTCGCCGCCCGCATCACCGGCACTGGCGTCGCCGCCGTCCGCTCCCGCGTCTGCGCCCTCGGCGCCGTCAGCGCCCTCGGCCTCGACGGACTCGCCGACCCCGTCGGGGATGAACGCGTCGGCGATGGCGGAGCCGATCACGAAGCCGGCGATGGTGCCGAGCATCGACGAGGCGAGCACGCCGCCGAAGCCCATGCCGCCTGCGCCGCCGCCGGAGAAGCGGCGCTCCATGAAGCCGGGCTGGCGGAGCTCGCTGCGCGTCGCCGACTGGGCGAGCGACCGCGCGTCGTCCGAGCGGGGCGCGTCGCCCGCGGGGGCGCCCTCGCTGAGCTCGCGGAAGACCTGCTGGCGCTGCTCGGGCGTGAGCTGCTCGAACGCCTCGCGGTGCACCTGCTCGATCGCCTCGGGCGGGGCGGTGCGCAGGAGGTAGCGGTAGCGCTCGATCGCGATCTCGTCCTTGCTGCGCGCGGACTGCGCGGGCGGGGTGCCGTAGGACGGCGCGTCGGCGCGGCGCTCCGCGGCCGCAGGGGCCGGGTAGCCGGTGGCGGGGCGGCGCTCCTCGGGTCGCTCTTCGCGGCCCAGCAGTCGGTCCAGGAATCCCATGATCTCCTCCTCGGCGCGGCAGGATGCGCACGCACAGCGCAACGCTATGCCTCTCTCCGCGGCGATCGCTGAGGGTTCACTCAGAGCGAGCCCGGCGTCGACGGTCGCGGGCGAGCGCGGGTCTCGATACGCCCCGGCGGGTCAGGCGGACTCGCGGAGGACGAGCTGGTGGCGGACGGTGCGGTGCACCGACGGGCCGCCCTTGGGCAGCTCGCCGGCGATCATGGCGACGGCGAGGTCGAGGGCGTGCCGGGCGAGCTCGTCGAGGTCGACGGCGAGGGTCGTCAGCGTCGGGGCGAGCAGCCGTCCGATCGACAGGCCGTCGATCCCGACCACCCGGACGTCGCCGGGGACGTCGACTCCGGCACGGCGGCAGGCCGAGAGCACGCCGAGGGCGCAGAGGTCGTTGAAGGCGACGATCGCATCCGCCGTCCGCGGCCGGGCGACGATCCGCTCGGTCGCATCCGCGGCGGCCTGGGCGGTCGGACCCGCAGCGCGCACGACGGAGGGCTCGAGCCCGTGCGCGGCGAACGCGCGGACCAGCAGCTCCGCACGCCTGCTCGGCCGGGAGTCGCCCGAGACGTCCACGATCACCGGACGCCGCACGCCCCCTCCGGCGAGATGCTCCGCCAGCGCGTCGACGGCGTCGGAGTGGTCGAGCAGCACCGCCCCCCGCAGCGGGTCGCCGGTGGGATCGAGCTCGACGACCGGCACGGAGCCGAGCCGCTCGATCCACTCGGCCGCCCGGTCGCCGAAGGTGCCGATGACGGCGTCGGTCTGCGCGCCGAGCGCCTGGATCATCCGGTCGGAGTCGGCGGCGAGCCCGACGTCGGCGAGCGAGACGTTCCAGCCGCGCGCCGCGGCGACCCGGACCACCGCCGAGGCGAGCTCGGGCGACCACGGGTTCCGCAGATCGTCGACGACGAGTCCGAGCTGGTGCTCCCCGCCCGTCACCAGCCCGCGGCCGAACCGCGACGGCCGGTAGGACAGCTGCTCCGCGGCGTCGAGGACCCGCTGCTTCGTCTCCTCGCTGATCCCCGGCATGCCGTTCATCGCCCGGGTGACGGTCTGGCGGGAGACCCCGGCGGCGGCCGCGACGTCGTGGATCGTCGCGCGGCCGCCCGCCGCGGCTCCGGTCAGGCGCGGAGGTCGAGCCACGCCGTCTGCTCCGGAGTCAGCTCGATCGACAGGCCGCGCATCGACGAGCGGAGCTCGGTGATCGTGCGCGGTCCGAAGAGCGGGAAGGTCGGGAACGGCTGCGCGAGCACGTAGGCGAGCGCGATCGCCGTCGCTCCGACGCCGTGCTCGGCCGCCAGCTGCTCGGCCCGGCGCAGCCGCTCGAAGTTGTCCGGCCCGTAGTAGCAGCGCACCAGCTCGGCGTCGCTGGTGTCGTCCGGGCGGGCACGGCCGGTGAAGAAGCCGCGGGCCTGCGAGGACCACGGCAGCAGCGGGATCTGCCGCTCGACCAGCCACTCCTTCGAGGCGCGGTCGGTCACGTGCACGCAGCCCTCCCACGGGACGTCGTACGCCTCGGCCAGGCCGAAGTGGTCGCTCAGCGCCTGGAAGCCGGCGCGGCCGTTCGCCCGGGCGTACTCCTGCGCCTCGTCGAAGCGCGCCGGCGTCCAGTTCGAGACGCCGTAGGCGCGGATCCGCCCGGCGCGCTGGTGCTCGTCCATCACGTCGACGAACTCCCCCACCGGCACCTCGAGGTTGTCGCGGTGCATCAGGTAGATGTCGGCGTAGTCGGTGCCCTGGCGCTCGAGGCTCTCGAGCAGCTGGCGGGTGAGCGACTCCGGGTCGCAGTACGGCGTGTGCGCGCCCTTGGTGATGACGACGACGTCCTCGCGGATCCCGCGGTTGCGGATCCACTGGCCGAGGCGGCCCTCGAGCACGCCGCCGCCGTAGATGTAGCCGGTGTCGAAGGCGGTGCCGCCCTGCTCGACGAAGGCGTCGAAGATCGCCGAGGCGTGCGCCAGATCGGGCTGGTTGTCGACGCCCATCACGAGCCGCGACATCCGCTTGCCGACTCCCGGGATCTCGCCGGAGAGCATCGGGGCGTCCGCGACCACGCGCAGCGGCCGGCCGGAGACGGTCGGGACGTCCGCGGTCTCGGCCTCGAACGGGAAGCGCAGGCCGACGGCGGCGCGCCAGCGGTCGAGCGTGCGGGCGGTCGCGAGCGTCTCGTCGAGGGTCATCTGCGCGGCCTCGACGGCTCCGGCGGCGAGCGCGTCGGTCGTCGCGTCCGCCTCGATCGCGTAAGGGCTCTCGCCCTCGAAGGCGACGATGCGGGGCTCCTCGCCCGCCACGCTGATCTCGATGCCCGTCTCCGCGGCGCCGAACCACGGGTCGGCCACGTGCAGGCGGCCGCGGGTGCCGTGGACGGTCAGCGCGTTGACGTCGTCGAGCGCCACTCCGGTGCGGAGGGTCGCGGTGATGCCGCCGCGGTAGGTCGCGCGGGCGACGCTCCACTCGTCGACGCCGGTCGGGCCGAGGGTGCCCTGCGCGTCGAACTCGACGGGCTCGGCGACGGCGACGCCGGTCGCGGCCTGGACGATCGCCGCCGCGGCCGTGACGGTGTAGCCGCCGACATCGAGGATCCCGCCGCCCGCCGTCGCGACGTCGTAGAGCCGGCCCTCGCGGGCGCCGGTGCGGAAGGAGAAGGAGGCGTCGATGTGCACGACGTCGCCGATCACGCCGTCGCGGACGAGGTCGAGCAGTGCGGCCGTCTGCGGGTGGAAGCGGTACATGTACGCCTCGACGAGCGGCAGACCCGCGCTGCGGGCGGCGTCGACCAAGGCCATCGCCGTTCCGTGGTTGACGGCGAGCGGCTTCTCGCAGAGCACGGCCTTGCCGGCCTCGAGCGCCTGGAGGACGAGGGCGGCGTGACCGGTGTGCACCGTGGAGATGTAGACGGCGTCGACGGCGGGATCGGCGAGGACCGCGGCGTAGTCGCCGGCCGTCGCGTCCGGGAAGCCGTGCTCGACGGCCTCGGCGGCGAAGGCGGTGGCGCGGCCCGGGTCGGAGCTGCCGGCGGCCACCAGTCGGGCGCCGCGGCTGCTCGCGGGGAGCTGGGAGAGGAACCGGCGCGCGATGCTGCCGGGGCCGAGCACGGCCCAGCCGGGTGCGGTGGTCGTGTTCGGGGTGGAGTCGGTCATGCGTGGCCCTTTCGCGGCGTCGTCGACGTGAACGTTCACGCACGACGCTAGAGCGGTCGACGGGGCTGCGTCAAGCGTGGCGCGGAACGCGACCGTGAACGTTCACCACGCGAACGAGGACGCTCCCCCGCCGCCGCTCCTGAAGGAGCCGGACGAGCGGAGGAGCGCCGGGGTCACCTCTGCTTCGGGACGACCACCCACATCACGAGGTACGCGATGATCTGCGGCCCGGGAAGCAGGCAGGAGAGCACGAACAGCAGCCGGACCACGAAGGGGCTCCAGCCGAAGCGGTTCGCGAGGCCGGCGCAGACGCCGGCGATGATCTTGCCCCGACGGGGGCGCACGAGAGTAGCCATGCCTCCACTCTGGCGCAGGGCTGCTGAGTGGAGCATCAGGGGAACCCCCCGAAGCCGACTAGGGGGTACCGCCCGGCCGCTCGGAGGCGATCCGCCGCGAGAAGCCCGCGGCGACGGCCGCGTCCTCCTCCGGCCAGACCAGCCGGAAGCGCTCGAACACGACGGTCCCGACTCCGCCGGGCGACACGCGCTCGAAGTAGCGGCGGTGCCCCGCCAGCCAGGACGCCCGCGAGCGGTCCTTCTCGCCCTCGTCCCACGCGAAGGCGTCGTCGACGCTGTCGAGCGCGCCCAGGCGGATCTCGAGGGTCCGCAGCACGACGCGGGCGACACCTGCCCCGTCGCAGGCGATCCAGTGGTCGCCGACCTCGGGCACGGGCTCGTCGCCGATCAGCGAGGCCGTCGCGGTCTTCACGCCGCGGCGGACCAGGGCCAGCAGCTCGTCGGCCTGCTCGACCGAGTCGCCGAACGACTCCACGAGGGGCAGCTCCGCGGGGACGCCCGGCGCCTGGGCGCGGTACGCGGCCCACAGCTCCTCCGCCGCGGCGCGGTCCGGCTCGGGCAGCGGAGTGCGCTCCGGCACGTCGGGCAGCAGCGGGAGCAGGTTCGCGCCCGCCAGTGCGGCCGGCTCCTCAGGGTGGTTGTCCGGCGTCTCGACCTGCTCGAACGGCCAGCGCAGCAGCAGCCAGCGCCGGGCGTAGGCGTCCAGCTCCTCCTCGAGGCGCGAGCCGGCGAGGCCCGGCACGACCCACCAGGAGGCCTCCGCGGTGTCGTCGCCGGTGGGGCGGACGCTCAGCCCGCCGAGGACCTCGGTCCAGTCCGCGCCGACCAGGAGGTACGCGAAGAGAGTGCGCTCGCGCGCCGCGGTCTCGAGCAGCCGGAGTGCGCGCAGATCGTCGCCCGGCGAGGCGGACGGCAGTCCGCTCGGGTCGCCCTCGGGCAGCAGAGCGGCGAGCCAGCCGCGGTGCTGCCCGATCGCCGGGTGCAGCAGATCCGCGTCGCTCGTCACGAGCGGACGGAGGAAGGCCCCGCCCGGCAGATCGAGGCGTGCGGGGACGGAGGCGTCGCCGGGAAGAGTGCTCACACCGCCGTCCGTTCCCCGCGCGCCGACCTCAGCCGGCCGCGCGCTCGAGGACGAGCTCGCGGACGCGGGCCGCGTCGGCCTGGCCCTTCATCGCCTTCATCACGGCGCCGATGACCGCGCCCGCGGCCTGGACCTTGCCGTCGCGGATCTTCGCGAGCACGTCGGGTTGCGAGGCCAGGGCCGCATCGATCGCCTCGATGAGGGCGCCGTCGTCCGAGACGACCGCGAGCCCGCGGGCGTCGACGACCTGCTGCGGGGTGCCCTCGCCGGCGATGACGCCCTGGAGCACCTCGCGGGCGAGCCGGTCGGTGAGGGTGCCCGCGTCGATCAGCGTCGCGAGCTCGGCGACCTGCCCGGGCGAGACCAGCTCGGCCGGGTCCTGCCCTGCGGCGTTGGCGAGGCGGGCGACCTCACCGGTCCACCACTTGCGGGCGGCCTGCGGTGAGGCGCCGGCGGCGACGGTCTCGCTGATCTCGACCAGGAGACCGCTGTTCGCGACGTCCTGGAACTCGAGGTCCGTGAAGCCCCAGTCGGCCTTCAGCCGGCGGCGGCGGGCGGCGGGCTTCTCGGGCAGCGCGGCGCGCAGCTCCTCGATCAGCTCGGGGCTCGGCACCACGGGCAGCAGGTCGGGCTCCGGGAAGTAGCGGTAGTCGTCGGCGTCGCTCTTCGGGCGGCCGGCCGAGGTGCGGCCGGTGTCCTCGTGCCAGTGCCGCGTCTCCTGCGTGATCGTGCCACCGGCGGCGAGGATCGCGCCCTGGCGCTGGATCTCGTAGCGCACGGCGCGCTCGACCGAGCGGAGCGAGTTGACGTTCTTGGTCTCGGTGCGGGTGCCGAGCTTCTCCTGGCCGATCGGCTTGAGCGAGACGTTCGCGTCGCAGCGGAGGTTGCCGCGCTCCATCTTCGCGTCGGAGATGCCGAGCGCGAGGACGATGTCCCTGATGGTGGCGACGTAGGCCTTGGCGTACTCCGGAGCGCTCTTCCCCGCGCCGTGGATCGGCTTCGTGACGATCTCGACCAGCGGGACGCCGGCGCGGTTGTAGTCGACCAGCGAGTACTCCGCGCCCTGGATGCGGCCGGTGGAGCCGCCGACGTGGGTCAGCTTGCCCGCGTCCTCCTCCATGTGCGCGCGCTCGATCGGGATGTGCACGACGCTGCCGTCGGCGAGCTCGACCTCGACAGAGCCCTCGAAGGCGATCGGCTCGTCGAACTGCGAGATCTGGTAGTTCTTCGCCATGTCCGGGTAGAAGTAGTTCTTCCGGGCGAAGCGGCTGGACGGCGCGATCGAGCAGCCCAGCGCGAGGCCGAGGCTGATCGAGTACCGGACGGCCTGCTCGTTGACGACCGGCAGCGAGCCGGGCAGGCCCAGGCAGACCGGCGTCGTGTTGGTGTTCGGCTCGGAGCCGGCGATGTTCGGGGCGTCCGAGAACATCTTCGTCTTCGTGTTGAGCTCGATGTGCACCTCGAAGCCGAGGACCGGCTCGAAGCGCTCGAAGACCTCGTCGTAGTCCATCAGCTCGGGGGCGGACGCGTGCGCGGAGGCCATCAGACGGCACCTTCCTGGGGGGCGGAGAGCTGGGCGGGGGCGAGGTCGGGCGCCTGCGAGAGCAGCGGGCGGCCCCACTGCTCCTCCAGGAGCGCCTCGAGCGCGCCGCCGACCGTGTAGAGGCGGACGTCCTGGCGGGCGGGTGCCAGGAACTGGACGCCCACGGGCAGGCCGTCCTCGTCGGCGAGACCGGCGGGGACCGAGATGCCGGGGATCCCGGCCAGGTTCGCCGGGATCGTGGCGATGTCGCCGCGGTACATCGCCAGCGGGTCGTCGAGCTTCTCGCCGAGCCGGTAGGCGGTGGTCGGCGCGGTCGGCGAGGCGATCACGTCGACCGAGGCGAACGCCGCGTCGAAGTCGCGCTGGACGAGGGTCCGCACCTTCTGCGCGCTGCCGTAGTAGGCGTCGTAGTAGCCGGCGGAGAGCGCGTAGGTGCCGAGGATGACGCGGCGCTTGACCTCGGGGCCGAAGCCCTGCTCGCGGGTCGCGGCCATGACCTGCTCGACGGTGCCGCCGCCCTGCGGGGTGACCCGCAGGCCGAAGCGGACGGAGTCGAACTTCGCGAGGTTGCTCGAGGCCTCCGCGGGGAGGATCAGGTAGTACGCGGCGACGGCGTGCTCGACGCTCGGCGCGCTGACCTCGACGATCTCGGCGCCGGCTTTCTCGAGCACCGCGAGGGCCTCGTGGAAGCGGGCGAGGACACCGGGCTGGAAGCCCTCTCCCCCGTCGAGCTCCTTGAGCACGCCGATGCGCAGGCCCTTCACGTCCGCGCGGCGGACCGCGTCGGCGAAGGAGGGCCACTCGTCGCGGAGCGAGGTGGAGTCGCGCGGGTCGTGCCCGGCGATGACGTCGTGCAGCAGCGCCGAGTCGAGGACCGTGCGCGAGACCGGGCCGATCTGGTCGAGGCTCGAGGCCAGCGCGACGGCGCCGTAGCGCGAGACGCCGCCGTAGGTCGGCTTCACGCCGACGGTGCCCGTGACGTGCGCGGGCTGGCGGATGGAGCCGCCGGTGTCGGAGCCCAGGGCCAGCGGCGCCTCGTAGCTCGCGACGGCCGCGGCCGAGCCGCCGCCGGAGCCGCCGGGGATGCGGTCGAGGTCCCACGGGTTGTGGGTGGGGCCGTAGGCGGAGCGCTCGGTGGTCGAGCCCATCGCGAACTCGTCCATGTTGGTCTTGCCGATCGGCACGAGGCCGGCCGCGCGGACCTTCTGCATCACGGTCGCGTCGTACGGCGGGCGCCAGCCCTCGAGGATGCGCGAGCCCGCGGTGGTGGGCATGTCGTTCGTGACGATGACGTCCTTGACCGCGAGCGGGACGCCGGCGAGCGGGTGCAGCGACTCGCCCTCGGCGCGGCGGCGGTCGATCGCCTCGGCCGTGGCGGTGGCGGCGTCGCCCGCGACGTGCAGGAAGGCGTGCACCGCGCCGTCGACCGCGGCGATGCGGTCGAGGTGCGCCTGCGTCGCCTCGCGGGAGGACACCGAGCCGTCGGCGAGGCGCTCGGAGAGGGCGGAGGCGCTGAGGCGGACGAGCTCGTCGCCGTGCGCGCTCACTGCTCCTCCCCCAGGATCGCGGAGACCTGGAAGCGGCTGCCGTCGTGCTCGGGAGCACCGGAGAGCGCCTGCTCCTGGGTCAGCGTCTCGCCCACGACGTCGGGGCGGAAGACGTTCTCGAGCGGGATGGGGTGGCTCGTGGCCGGGACGTCGGGGGTGGCGACGGCCTGGATCGCCGTCACCGAGTCGACGATCTGACCGAGCTCCCGGGTGAGGTTCTCGATCTCCTCTGCGGTGAGGTCGATCCTGGCCAGCGAGGCCAGATGGGCGACCGTGTCGGCCGTGATCTCGGACATGCGTCTCCGTCGGGTGGTTCGTGGGAATCGGCGTCCAGTCTAGCCAGCGGCGCCGGCGCTCCCTCCGCTCAGGCTCCGGGCGGCGGAGTGGGCGACGCGGCGGCCGTGCCGGTGCCGAAGAGGCTCGTGCCGTGCTTCAGCAGCGCCTCGTAGGCGCCCTGGTAGGTGGTCGGCAGGTCGTCGCCGGGCTCGCCGTAGCGGGCGAGGAGCAGGCCCATCAGGCCGACGGCGGGCGGGCTGAGCGGCTTGTCCCTGTTCGCGTTCGCGGGGTGCGGCGGGGTCGCCTCCGGATTCGGCGGCAGGTACTGGGGCACGGTGGTCGGCCAGTCGTCGATCTGCCGCGGGGTGTCGAGCGTGACGACGCCGAAGAGGTCGGGCGCGTCCGCGTCGCGCGCGGTGAGCGGCTCGAGCCCGTGCAGGCGGCTGAGCGTGCGGATCACCGCGCCGTGGTGCATCTCGTCGTGCAGGATCGTGCCCGCGCGGGTGTAAGCGGAGATCGCGATCGCCGGCACGCGGCAGCCGAGGCGGTCGAAGCCGAAGCCCATCTCGCCCTCGCGGCCGTCGCCGGGCGGGGTCGCGGCGGGCGGCGGCACGTGGTCGTAGAGCCCGCCGTGCTCGTCGAAGGTCGCCAGCAGCAGCGTGTTGATCGCGTTCGAGCCGGTCGTCGACGCGCTCTCGCGGATCGCCGAGTAGA
This sequence comes from Rathayibacter sp. VKM Ac-2804, assembly GCF_009866655.1. Classification (NCBI taxonomy): domain Bacteria; kingdom Bacillati; phylum Actinomycetota; class Actinomycetes; order Micrococcales; family Microbacteriaceae; genus Rathayibacter; species Rathayibacter sp. VKM Ac-2804. Next base: position 2,060,526 of record NZ_CP047420.1, on the reverse strand, counting down.
CCTGGTGCAGCAGCAGCTCCCCCGCGCGGACGTCCGAGAGCGCGCTGTCGTACAGCGGCTGCCCGTCGACCTCGTCCTCGTGCAGGACGCCGGTCGGCGGGTGCATGTCGTTGTGGTCGAAGACGAGGCGCGGCTCGACGAAGGCGTAGTCCGGCAGCTCGCCGTTCTCGACGTCCGCGTAGAACTGCTCCATCGGCGCGAAGTTGGTCCTCCAGTACTTCTCGAGCACCGGGGCGTGCAGGAAGCCGGTGTAGGAGACGACCTGGAGCGCGTCGAAGTAGACCCGCCAGCTCTTCCCGGCGTCCTCGAGGCGGTTGAAGACCGTCGGCGCATCGGCGAGGTCGTCGGCCAGCCACTTCTCGTAGCCGCCGCCGTGCTTGTTGGTGACGAAGCCGTGCGAGGTCGAGGCGTGGAAGAACGAGCGGTTGCAGAAGGTCTGCGAGGGGACGGCGCAGAACCAGTGGTCGAAGACGGCGAACTCGCGGGCCAGGGTCGAGAAGACGGGGAGCATGCCGGCTGAGAAGCCGCCCATGATCGTGCCGTACTCCTCGCGGGTGGGGTCCTCGCCTTTCTTCAGGTGGCGGAGGTTCTGCACGTAGTCCTCGAGGAACCCGCTCATCGTCGGCTCGGAGGTGTCGGCGGGCGCGTTGAAGGGAGCCGTCATCGCGCCGACGGACGCCCCGGCGTTGGACGGCGGGTCGATCGTGCCGAAGAGCTGGGTGTTGACGTGCGGGTACTCCTCGCCCGGGTCGGGATCGGGCTGGCGCATCACCGTGTCGGTCGCGCCCTCGTAGACGTGCGCGGCGACGGTGTCGCCGGCGGCGGTCGTGTTGGAGTGCTCACCGGTCTGCAGGCCCTCGAAGGTCTCACCCGCCGGAGGGCCGTCGGTCGCGTAGAGCTGCCCGAGGATGTTGTCGAAGGAGCGGTTCTCGAACATCACGACGACGACGTGGTCGAAGCCCGGCTCGCTGCGCTCGGGCAGGGGCGACTCGGCCTCGGGGTCGCGACCGGAGGCGACGGCGGCGCCGATCGCTCCTCCGGTGAGGCCGGCCGCGGCGACGGTGCCGGCGACGGCGCTGCCGGCGAGGAAGCGGCGGCGGGAGCGGGAGCGGGGGCCGCGGTCCGGGGAGGTGCCGTCGGTGCCGGTGGTGGTGCCGCCGTCGGTGCCGCTCATGCGCTCCGCCCTTCCCGCGTGTCGCGGATCCGTGCCTGCGGGGAGTGTAGCGACGCGCCCGGGACGGCCGCTCGGAGCAGGGTGAGGGCGTGATCAGCGTCGCCGGGCTCCGCGGGGACGCCCGCCGCAGCGAGGGCGGAGGCGAGAGCCGGACCGATCGAGCGGTCCCGGTTCTCCGGTGCGAACGCCGGCGCGGTGCGCGGGAAGCGCGACAGCGGCCGGGCGGCTCCGGACAGCGACTCGGCGACGGCGAGCACGCCGTCGTCCGCCAGAGCCCGGCGGTCCCCGGCGAAGCGGGCGCGGTGCAGGAGGGCGGGGTCGCCGGACCGAGTGCGGCGCTCAGGCGGTCGCCCGGCCGCGCGCTCGAGGCGACGAGGAGGGCCGGGACGTCCCCGGGGCGATCGGCCCGCCCACGCGCGATGACGAGCAGCAGCACCCGGCGGCCGGCCGACTCCCGGCCCGGACCGCGTCGACGGTCTCGTGCAGCAGCCGCTCGGCGGTGCGCGCGTCCGCGGACCGCGCGGCGCTCGGGTCGTCCGCGGCGGCGAAGTCGGCGGGGTCGACGAGCGAGCGCGGCTCGACCAGGACGACCGGGGAGAGGGAGCCGGCGGCAGCCGCCTCGGTGAGACCGGAGAGCGCGAGGAGCGCCCCTCCTGCGTCCGCGACCGCCGAGGGGTCGCGGTGCGGCCAGTCGGGATCGGCGAGGAGGGTGCTCGAGACGCCCTGGCGGTCGTCGACGACCAGCGACCACGGGGTGCCCGCGTCCCGAGCCGAGTGGAGCAGTGCGCGCAGCGGATCGCGGCCGTCCGCGCGCCAGTGGTCGGCGCGCGCGAACGAGCGCGCGAGCAGGGTGTGCACGGGGAGCATCGCGGGGTCGAAGCGGTCGCCCGGAGTGCCGGGACCGGGGGCGGTCATCACCTCGTCGGTACTGCCGGAGAACTCGGTGCCGCCGGAGAAGCCGGCGCCCGCCTCGCCGTCGACGGAGCCGAGGATCTGACGGCGCGGACGGCCGGCGAAGGAGAGGACGACGAGGTGGTCGATCCGGGCGAGCGCGGCGGCGGCGGCCCGCTCCCGTGCGCTCAGCGGCGCCGTCCGAGCCGCGGCGTCGAGCGCGGTCGAGGCGGCCTCGGCGAGGGAGCGGCGGAGGAACGCCCGCCGCTCCTCGCCGGGGCGGTCAGGCATCCGCGTCGGGGGTCTCCTCGGCGGCGGGCACGTCGGTGACCTCGGCGGCCGGCGCGTCGGCAGCTGCCTCGTCGGTGGCCGCGTCCTCGGGCAGCGCGATCGCCTCGGGTCCCTCGGTCACGAGCAGGTGGAACTCCGCGGCGGTGATGATCCGGACGCCGAGCGCCTCCGCCTTGCCGAGCTTGCTGCCCGCGCCGGGACCGGCGGCGACGTAGTGCGTCTTCTTCGAGACGCTCGAGCCGGCCTTGCCGCCCGCGGCGAGGATCGCCTCCTGCGCCCCCTCGCGGCTGTAGCCCTCGAGCGAGCCGGTCGCGACGACCGTGAGGCCGGCGAGCACGCCGCCCGCCGCGTCGGCCGCACCGGGCCCGGGGTGGCCGGGAGTGGCGAACTGCACACCGGCCTTCGCCCAGCGGTCCACGATCTCGGCGTGCCAGTCGACCTCGAACCAGGCGAGCACCGCGTCGCCGATGATGCCGCCGACGCCGTCGACCGCGGCGAGCTCCTCGCGGCTGGCCGCGCGGATGGCGTCGAGCGAGCCGAAGTGCCCGGCCAGGGCGCGGGCGGCGACGGGACCGACGTGCCGGATGCTGAGCGAGACCAGGAAGCGCCAGAGCGGCGAGGTCTTCGCCTTCTCGATGTTGGCTATCAGCGCGAGACCTGTCGTCGAGGGCACGTACTCGGCGTCACCGCCGAAGACCTCCGCCCCCGGGTCGAACGGTCCGTCGCGCTTCTGCCGCTTGCGCTTGAACGGGCCGACGACCTTCGCCTCGCCGCGGTCGTCGAGCTTCTGCAGGCCAGTCTCGCTGTCGCGGACGACGACCTCGATCGGGAAGACGTCCTCGATCCGCAGCTCGAAGAGGCCCGCCTCGGTGTCGAGCGGCGGCTCCGCGGGCACGAACGGCTGGGTCAGCGCCGCGGCGGTCACCTCGCCGAGCACCTCGATGTCGAGCGCGCCGCGGCTGCCGATGTGCTCCACGCGACCGCGCACCTGCGCGGGGCAGGAGCGGGCGTTCGGGCAGCGCAGATCGACGTCGCCCTCCTTGGCGGGGGCGAGGGTCGTGCCGCACTCGGGGCACTGCGTCGGCATCACGAACTCGCGCTCGCTGCCGTCCCGCAGCTCGACCACGGGGCCGAGCACCTCGGGGATGACGTCGCCGGCCTTGCGCAGCACGACGGTGTCGCCGATGAGCACGCCCTTGGCCTTGACCACGTCGGCGTTGTGCAGCGTCGCCTGGCGCACCTCGGAGCCGGCGACCTTGACCTTCTCCATCTGCGCGAACGGCGTGGCGCGGCCGGTGCGGCCGACGCTGACGACGATGTCGAGGAGCTTGGTGTGCACCTCCTCGGGCGGGTACTTGTAGGCGATCGCCCAGCGCGGGGCGCGGCTGGTGGCGCCGAGCTCGTCGTGCAGCTCCAGCTCGTCGACCTTGACGACGACGCCGTCGATCTCGTGCTCGACCGAGTGGCGCTCGCGCCCGTACTTCTCGACGAAGGCGAGGACGTCGTCGACCGACTCCGACACCCGGTTGTGCGCGCTGACCGGCAGCCCCCACGAGGCGAGGAGTCCGTAGACCTCGGACTGGCTCTGCACCGGCGGGTCGGGCCAGGCGCCGATGCCGTGCACGTAGAGCGCGAGCGAGCCGACCCGCGCCTCGCCGGCGCGCAGGTCGAGACCGGACTTCTTGTCGAGCTGCTGGCGGAGCCCGCCGCTCGCCGCGTTGCGGGGGTTGGCGAAGGTGGGGAAGCGGCGCAGGGCGCTGTCGCGGACCCGCTCCTCGTCGAAGGGCTTGCGGGTGGCGCTCGGCCGGGCCGACCAGCGCTCGCGCGCCTCCTCGACGGCCTCGTCCCGCAGGGTCTCCTGCAGGGCGTTCAGCGCCGCGAACTCGGCGACGGGGATGAAGACCTCGCCGCGGACCTCGACCAGCGCGGGGTGGCCCTCGCCCGCCAGCTGCTGCGGGATGCCGGCCACGCGCAGGGCGTTGACGGTGACGTCCTCGCCGGTGCGCCCGTCGCCGCGGGTCGCGGCCGTGACGAGGCGGCCGTTCTCGTAGTGCAGCGAGATCGCCAGGCCGTCGATCTTGAGCTCGGTCAGCCAGGCGACCGGGCGGGCGGCGGAGGCGACGGTCTTGTCGCACCACTCGCGCAGCTCCTCGGCCGAGAACACGTTGTCGAGCGAGAGCATCCGCTCGGCGTGGTCGATCGGGTCGAGACCGGCGGCGACCACTCCCCCGACGGTCTGCGTCGGCGAGTCCTCACTGGCCAGCTCGGGGTGCGCCGTCTCGAGCTCGGCGAGCTCGCGGACCAGGGCGTCGTACTCGGCGTCCGACAGCGGCGAGGCGTCGGCCGCGTAGTAGTCCTCGCTCGCGGAGCGGATCCGCGCGCGCAGCTCGTCGACGCGCTGCGCCGGATCGAGGTCCGCCGCCGGAGTCGCGCCGGCCTCGGGCGTCGGGGCCATCAGAGCACCGCCCCGCTCGCGGAGGCGCCGACGAGGTCGGCCGCGACCGTGCGGTCGATGGTGCACTGGCCGAGCACGCGGGTGCCGAGGTAGACGACGGCCGTCTGGCCGGGGGCGACGCCGTCGAGCGGCGAGTCGGGAGTGATCACGAGCTCCACCTTTCCATCGACCTCCGACACCACGGCGGTCGCCGGGACCGGGTCGGCGTGCGCGCGGATCTGCACGTCGCAGCGGAACGGCGTCGTCGCGTCCTCGGGCGCCGCACCGGCCCAGGTGAACCGCGAGCCGGCGATCTCGCCGATGCGCAGCGCCTCCCGCGGGCCGACGACGACCTCGTTGGTCTTCGGCCGCACCTCGAGGACGAACCGCGGTCGGCCGTCCGGCGCCGGCACGCCGAGGTGCAGGCCCCGGCGCTGGCCGACGGTGTAGCCGTGCGCTCCCTCGTGCGCCCCGACCACGGCGCCGTCGCGGTCGACGATCGCGCCGGTCTCCGGTGCGACGCGCTCCGAGAGCCAGCCGCGGGTGTCGCCGTCGGGGATGAAGCAGATGTCGTAGCTGTCCGGCTTGTTGGCGACGCTCAAGCCGCGACGGGCCGCCTCCGCCCGGACGACCGCCTTCGACGGCGTCGAGCCGAGCGGGAACATCGAGTGCTCGAGCTGCGCGGTGGTGAGCACCCCGAGGACGTAGGACTGGTCCTTCGCCTCGTCGCTCGCGCGGTGCAGCTCGGGGCTGCCGTCGGCCGCGGTCTCGAGGGAGGCGTAGTGGCCGCTGCAGACGGCGTCGAAGCCGAGGTCGAGCGCCTTCTCCAGCAGCGCGGCGAACTTGATCCGCTCGTTGCAGCGCATGCAGGGGTTGGGGGTGCGGCCGGCGGCGTACTCGGCCACGAAGTCGTCGACGACGTCGAGCTTGAACCGCTCGGAGAAGTCCCACACGTAGTAGGGGATGCCGAGGACGTTCGCTGCGCGCTGGGCGTCCATCGAGTCCTCGATCGTGCAGCAGCCGCGGCTGCCGGTGCGCAGTGTGCCGGGCATCCTGCTCAGCGCGAGATGCACGCCCACCACCTCGTGCCCCGCCTCCACCGCGCGGGCCGCGGCCACCGCCGAGTCCACTCCACCGCTCATCGCCGCAAGAACCTTCACCGTCCGAGTCTACGAGCGGGCGGCGGGCGCGCGGTGTGCGCGATTCGCGGCGGTCCGTCCCCGGTCGCGTCCGGTCTGCAGGCGATCGGGCGCGTTCGGCGCGGACCTGCACGGAGGATCGGGCGACTCGCGCCGGACGCCTGCAGAACGGACCGGCACCTGCAGAACGGACCAGGGCCCGCACAACGGACAGGCGCCGGCATCGCGCCAACGCGGCGTCAGCCGGGCAGCACGACGCGGCTGGACAGGCCGGCCCGGGCGGCGCGCGCGTACGCGTCCGGCAGCGCCGCCAGCAGCGCGTCGACGTCGGCGTCCGTCGTGGTCCAGCCGAGCGTCATCCGGAGCACCCCGCGCGCCTCGTCCTCGCTGCGGCCGAGCGCCAGCACCACGTGCGAGGGCTCGGGGATCCCCGCCGTGCAGGCGGAGCCCGTCGACACCGAGACGCCGGCCATGTCGAGGAGGAAGAGGAGCGAGTCGCCCTGCGCGCCGGGGAAGGCGAGGTGCGCGTTGGTCGCCACCCGCCGGCCGGAGTCGACGGCGGGACCCGTGAGCGTGGCGCCGGGGACCGCCGCCAGGATCCCCGCGACGAGGCGGTCGCGCAGGGCCGCGAGCCGGAGCGCCTCCCCGGGCAGCTCCGCGACCGCCTCCGTCACGGCCGCCGCGAACGCCGCCGCACCGGGGACGTCCTGCGTCCCGGAGCGCACCCCGCGCTGCTGGCCGCCGCCGTGCAGGACCGGCACCACCCGGGCGTCGCGGGCCAGGACGAGCGCGCCGGTCGCGATCGGCGCGCCCACCTTGTGCCCGGAGACGCTGACGGCGACGAGGCCCGCGCCGTCGCGGGAGTCGGAGGTGCGCCGCACCGCCGCGATCTCGAGCGGGACGTGACCGAGCGCCGCGACGGCGTCGAGATGCAGCGGGACGCCGGCGCGGGCGCAGGCCGCGGCCAGCTCGGCGACCGGGGCGATGGTGCCGATCTCGTTGTTCACCCAGAGCGCGCTGACGAGGGCGACCGAGCCGGGGTCCGCGGCGAGCGCCGCCTCGAGCGTCTCGGGCCGCAGGGTCCCCTCGGCGTCGAGCTCGAGCCACTCGATCCGGGCACCCTCGTGGGCGGCCAGCCACTCGACGCTGTCGATGGTCGCGTGGTGCTCGCCTCCCGGCACCAGGATGCGCGTGCGCGCCGGGGACTCCGCGGCGCGCTGCCAGTAGAGGCCCTTCAGCGCCAGGTTGATCGCCTCGGTTCCCCCCGCGGTGAGGATCACCTCGATCGGCTCGCAGCCGAGCGCGAGCGCGACGGCAGAGCGGGCGTCCTCGAGCCGGCGCCGCGCCTCCTGGCCGGAGCCGTGCACCGAGGACGGGTTGCCGGGCTGCGCGGACGCCTCGGCGAAGGCGGCGAGCGCCGAGGCCCGGAGCGGGGTGGTCGCGGCGTGGTCGAGATAGATCATGGCGTCCTCCGTCCCGCGTCCGGGGTGCGGAGGAGGTCTCCGGCCCCTCACTACTGTAGGTCGCATGCAGACACGCGACTCCCTGGCCCGCCTCGGAGTCGTCGTGGACGCGGAGGGCGGCGAGCTGCGGGTCTGGTCGGAGCACGCCACCGCGATCGACCTGCTGCTCTACGACGAGAAGGACTCGAGCTGGGTCACCCGCACCGTCCCGCTGACGCGCGGCGACGACCTCGTCTGGTCCGCCCGGGCGGCGCAGCTGACCGTCGGCCGCCGCTACGCGATCAAGGTCGACGGGCCCTCGGGCGTCCCCGGCCGCTTCGACCCCCGGGTCCCCCTGCTCGAGCCGTACTCCCGCGGACTGCACCGGGTCGCCGAGAACGAGTGGCGCTCGGTCGTCGTGGACGGCGCCTTCGACTGGGGCTCCTCCGCGAAGCCGCGCACGCCGCTGGACCGCACCGTGCTCTACGAGGCGCACGTGAAGGGCCTCACCAAGCTCAACCCGGCGCTGCCCGTCGAGCTGCGCGGCAGCTACGCCGGTCTCGCGCACGAGTCGACCGTCCAGTCGCTCCTCGATCTCGGCGTGACCGCCGTCGAGCTCCTCCCCGTGCACGCCTTCGTCTCGGAGCAGCGCCTGCTGCGCCAGGGGCTCACCAACTACTGGGGCTACAACACCCTCAACTTCTTCAGCCCCCATGCCGCCTACGCCTCGCCCGCCGCTCAGCGCGGGGGCCCGACCGCGGTGCTGCGCGAGTTCAAGGGCATGGTCAAGCTGCTGCACGAGGCCGGGCTCGAGGTGATCCTCGACGTGGTCTACAACCACACCGCCGAGGAGGGGCCGCAGGGTCCGCGCTCGAGCCTGCGCGGGATCGACGACGCGTCCTACTACCGCCAGACCGGCGAGGGCCACTACATCGACGTCACCGGCTGCGGGAACACGATCGACTTCGGCCGTCCCGTCGCGCAGCGCCTGGTGCTCGACTCGCTCCGCTACTGGTCCGAGGAGGTCGGGGTCGACGGCTTCCGCCTCGACCTGGCCGCCACCCTCGGGCGGGACGAGATCGCGCACTTCCAGCGCGACCACCCGCTGCTGCGCGCGGCCGTCGAGGACCCGGCTCTCGCCGACGTCAAGATGATCGCGGAGCCCTGGGACGTCGGCATGGGCGGCTGGCAGACCGGCAACTTCCCGGACGGCTGGTCGGAGTGGAACGACCGCTACCGCGACCGCGCGCGCAACTTCTGGCTCTCGGACATCGACTACGCCCGCCGCGCGGGGACGGCGCCGGTGGGCATCGGCGGCTTCGCGACGCGGCTCTCCGGCTCGTCGAACACCTTCTCGGCCGAGCGCGGGCCGCTCGCGTCCGTCAACTTCGTCACGGCGCACGACGGCTTCACTCTGGCCGACCTGGTCTCGTACAACGTCAAGCACAACATCGGCAACGGCGAGTCGAACCGCGACGGCGCCGACACCAACCGCTCCTTCAACCACGGCTTCGAGGGCCCGACCACCGACGACGGCGTCAACCAGGGCCGACGGAAGGCGATGCGGAACCTGCTCGGGACGCTGCTGCTCTCGGCCGGCATCCCGATGATCACGGCCGGCGACGAGTTCGGCCGCAGTCAGCGCGGCAACAACAACGCCTACTGCCAGGACTCGGACCTCACCTGGCTGCGCTGGGACGGTCGCAGCGACTGGCAGCTCGAGCTCCGCGAGCACGCGCGGACGCTGATCCGGCTGCGCCGCGAGCACCCGGCGCTCCGGCCCTCGCACTACGGGCGCGGCGGAGCGGTCACGCCGGGCGCCACGAGCATGCAGTGGTTCGACGCGCACGGGCGGACGATGTCCGAGCACGACTGGACCTCCGCGGAGAACCGCACGCTGCAGTACCTCGCGGCGTCCACCCCCGAGACGGAGGAGTTCGACCGCGTCCTGCTGATCGTGCACGGCGTCGAGGCGGACACCTCCGTCGTCCTCGCCGAGAGCGAGGGCGTCACCGGCTACACCCGGCTGTGGAGCAGCGAGGAGTCGGTGCCACTCGAGCACGGCGAGTCGTTCGAGCCGGGTCAGGTCGTCCGCGTCGCCGGGACCTCGATGCAGCTGTTCGCCGCGCACGGCCCGCGTCCGGCCGCCGCGAGCCGATGAAGGGCGGACCGGGGACTCCGGCGACGCTCGCGCTCACCGCGGCGGGGATCGCCTTCGTTCCCCGCGAGTACCGGCACGACCCCGGGGCGGCGAGCTACGGCACCGAGGCGGCCGAGGCGCTCGGGGTCGAGCCGGAGCGGGTGTTCAAGACGCTGCTGGTCGACGTCGACGGCGAGCTGGTCGTCGGGATCGTGCCGGTGACCGGGTCGCTGGGGCTCAAGGAGCTCGCGGCGGCGGTCGGCGGCAAGCGGGCGGCGATGGCCGACCCCGCGCTCGCGCAGCGGCGCACCGGCTACGTGCTCGGCGGCATCTCGCCGATCGGGCAGAAGACGCGGCACCGGACGGTGCTCGACGAGACGGCGGAGCTGTACGACACCGTGCTGGTCTCGGGCGGGCGGCGCGGGTTCGACATCGAGCTCGCCCCGGCGGATCTCGTCGCCGCGACGGACGCGACCCTGGCGGACATCGCGCGCTGAGCGGGGCGGGTCTCGATACGCGCTGCGCGCTACTCGACCAGCATGCATCCGAGACGACGCTCCGCGGCCGCTGCACCAGCAGGAACGGGGCCGCTCTTCTCGCTGATCGCGCAGCCCTCGCAGAGGGCTTCCCTGTTGATCGTGCAGCGCCCGCAGAGGGCTTCCATGCTGATCGAGTAGCCCGCGGAGCGGGCGTATCGAGATCCACCGTCATCCGGAGGCCGGGTCTCGATACGCCGCTGCGCGGCTACTCGACCAGCATGAATCCGAACGGACGCTGCGCGGCTACTCGACCAGCAAGGGGGGCGCGTCAGCCGGCGGCCGCGACCAGGCCGAGCTCGGCCGAGCGGGCGAGCAGCGGGTGCCGCGGCACGACGCGCACGGTGTAGCCGAAGGAGCCGCTGCGGTCGAGGACGATCTCGCCCGCGTAGGGCACGCGGCCGACCGCGTCGGCGGGCACGACCGCACCCGATTCCTCCGCCACCTCGAGCTCGTGCAGGCGCACGTCGACGAGCGAGCCGTCCGCGGCGGTGGTGCCGGAGACGACCTGCACGGTGACGTCCTCGGGCGAGAGCTCGCCGAGCCGGACGCCCGCGCGCAGGGCGAGCCGGTCGCCGCGCTGGGGCACCGCGTCGATGCCGCCCGACTCCACGGAGGCGACGGCCACGCCCGGCCAGCCCGCGCGGACCCGCTGCTTCCAGGCCGACAGCTCCTTGGCCGGCTCGAAGTGATCGGCCGCGATCTCGCGCCCGGCCTCGGCGGCGGGGTGGTAGAGCGCCTCGACGTACTGGCGCACCATCCGCTCGGCCGACAGCTCGGGCGAGAGCGTGGCGAGCGTGTGCCGGATCGAGCGCACCCAGCGGCGCGGCACTCCGTCGTGGTCGCGCTCGTAGTAGCGCGGCACGACCTCGCTCTCGAGCAGCTCGTAGAGCGCGTCGGCCTCGAGCGTGTCGCGCGACTCCGGGTCGAGGTCGCGGTCGGAGGACGGGATCGCCCAGCCGTTCTCGCCGTCGAAGTACTCGTTCCACCAGCCGTCGAGGATCGACAGGTTCAGCGAGCCGTTCAGCGCCGCCTTCATCCCGGAGGTGCCGCAGGCCTCGAGCGGGCGCAGCGGGTTGTTCAGCCAGACGTCGGTGCCCGGGTAGAGCAGCTGCGCCATCGCGATGTCGTAGTCGGGCAGGAAGACGATCCGGCGGCGCACGTCGGGCTCCTGCGCGAAGCGGACCAGCTTCTGGATCAGCCGCTTCCCCTCCTCGTCGGCGGGGTGCGACTTGCCGGCGATCACGATCTGGATCGGGTGCTCGGGGTGCGTCAGCAGCGCGCGCAGCCGCTCCGGGTCGTGCAGCATCAGCGTCAGCCGCTTGTAGGTGGGGACCCGCCGGGCGAAGCCGATCGTGAGCACGTCCGGATCGAGCAACTCGTCCAGCCACGCCGGGGTGAGGCCGCCCGGGTTCTGCTCCCGCCAGGAGCGCGCCGCGCGGGTGCGGGCGTCGCGGACCAGCTGCTCCCGCATCGACCGCCGCGCCTGCCAGAGCTCGCCGTCGCTCAGGGCGCCCGAGGCCCAGTCGGCGCGGGTGGTGTCGTCGGTGCCGAGCCGGTCGCGGGCCAGGTCGCGGAGGATCGGATCGGTCCACGTCGCCGCGTGCACGCCGTTGGTCACCGAGCCGATCGGCACCTCCGCCGTGTCGAAGCCCGGCCAGAGACCGGAGAACATCGAGCGGCTCACCTCGCCGTGCAGCTTCGAGACGCCGTTCGAGCGCTGCGCGAGCCGGAGGCCCATGAACGCCATGTTGAAGACGTCGCTCGCACCGCCCGTCGGCGACTCGGAGCCCAGCGCCAGCACGTCCTCGATCTGCACGCCCGGCAGCAGCTCGGTGGTGAAGTACTGCTCGATCATGCCGCGGTCGAAGCGGTCGATCCCCGCCGGCACCGGCGTGTGCGTGGTGAAGACGGTGCTCGCGCGCACGACCTGCAGCGCCTGGTCGAAGTCGAGACCGGAGCCGATCAGACCGGAGATGCGCTCGAGCCCCTGGAAGCCGGCGTGCCCCTCGTTGGTGTGGAACACCTCCGGCAGCGGCGTGCCCGAGACCTCGGCCCACAGCTCCAGCGCGCGCACGCCGCCGATGCCCAGGAGCAGCTCCTGCAGGAGGCGGTGCTCGCCGCCGCCGCCGTAGAGCCGGTCGGTGACGGTGCGCAGGGCGTCCTCGTTCTCGCGGACGTCCGTGTCGAGCAGCAGCAGGGTCACCCGGCCCACTTCGGCCCGCCACACCCGGGCGTACAGCGCGCGCCCGTCGGGCAGGGCCAGCACGATCCGCGCCGCGGAGCCGTCGGCCATCCGCACCATCCGCAGCGGCAGCCCGTCCGGGTCGAGCGAGGGGTAGGACTCGAGCTGCCAGCCGTCGGCGGAGAGGCCCTGGGCGAAGTAGCCCGAGCGGTAGAAGAGGCCGACGCCGGTCAGCGGGACGCCGAGGTCCGAGGAGGCCTTGAGGTGGTCGCCCGCGAGGATGCCCAGGCCGCCGGAGTACTGCGGGAGCGCGGCGGCGATGCCGAACTCCGGCGAGAAGTAGGCGATCGAGCGCGGTGCCGACTCCGGCAGCGACTGGTACCAGCGCGGCTCCGTGCGGTAGCGCTCGAGCTCGTCGCGCAGGCGCCAGGCGTCGTCGACGAAGCCCTGGTCGCGGGCGAGCTCGGCGAGGCGCTCGGGGGCGATCGCGCCGAGGAGGGCGGTCGGGTCCCCGGTGCCGCTGCGCCACAGCTCCGGATCGGCCCGCTCGAACAGGCGCCGGGTCGGCTCGTGCCAGGCCCAGCGCAGATTGCCCGCCAGCTCGCCGAGCGCGGACAGCTCGGGCGGCAGGACGGATCGGACGGTGAAGCGGCGGATGGCCTTCACGGCACTCCTCGACTCTCTGCTCATGCGACGACCGGTGGAGACGACGACCGGCGGACCCCGGCGAGCGGCGGATTCCGGCGCCGGCGGACCCCGGCGAGCACCCCCTGCGGACAGCCGCGGCGCTCGCGCTCGCACACTGTAGCGGAGTGCCCGCGGGCGCCGTCGGCCGTGGCGCGGGCCCTTTTGCACAGCGGCGCGGGCCTTCGCAACCGGCGTGCCAAAGGCACCGCCGGTCGCTACTGTCGTGACGTGGCTCAGACACCTTTCGGCAAGGCTCCGCACGGCAAGGACGCACGACGAGCGGCTCGGGGAGGTGCCGCCGGGGAGGAGACTCCCGCGGCGCCGACTCCCCCGGCAGCGGACTCGGCAGCACCTGTCGCGGAGGATCGACTCGAGGCCGCTCCGGCCTCGGCGGCGCAGGCGCCCGTGGCACCGGGGACGGCCGACGCGGCCACGTCTCCCGAGACCGCGGCCGAGACCGCCGAGCAGACCGCCCCGCGCGGCTCCGGCTACCGGGTGCGCGCCGAGCGCATCCCGATCATCGACCCGCAGCCGCGGCTCGAGGACGACCGCTGGCCCGCGAAGGCCTTCGTCGGCGAGGTCGTCCCGTTCGCCGCGACGGCGTTCCGCGAGGGGCACGACCTGATCGGGGTCGACCTGCTGCTCACCTCACCCGCGGGCGCCGAGTCCGAGCACCGGATGGCGCTGATCGCGACCGGCACCGACCGCTACGGGCGCCTCGTCCTCCTCGACGACGAGGGCGACTGGACGTACCGCATCCGCGCGTTCGCCGACGACTGGGCGACCTGGCTGCACACCGCCGAGGTCAAGATCCCGGCCGGCCTCGACATCGACGTCACCTTCGCGATCGGCGAGGGCCTCCTCCGCACCGCGGCCGGGGACGACGCCCGCTCCGAGGCCGAGCGCTCCCTCCTCTCCGACGCCGCCGCCACCGTGGCGGACGAGTCGCTCTCCCCCGAGGCGCGCCTCGCCGCCGCCGAGGACGCCGCCGTGCACGGCGCCTTCACCGCGCGCCCCGTGATGAGCCTCGCGAGCGTCTCGGACCCGCGCACCGTGCACGTCGAGCGCACCCGCGCCGGCGTCGGCGCCTGGTACGAGTTCTTCCCGCGCTCCGAGGGCGCCGTGCGGCACGAGGACGGCAGCGTCACCTCCGGCTCCTTCCGCACCGCGATCGACCGCCTCCCCGCCGTCGCGGCGATGGGCTTCGACGTGCTCTACCTGCCGCCGATCCACCCGATCGGCCGGAACTTCCGCAAGGGCCCGAACAACACGCTCGACGCCGGCCCGGACGACCCCGGCTCGCCGTGGGCGATCGGCGCCCCCGAGGGCGGGCACGACGCGATCCACCCGGACCTCGGCACGGTCGAGGACTTCACCGCGTTCCACGACGCGGTCACCGCGGCCGGCCTCGAGCTCGCGCTCGACTTCGCGCTGCAGGCCTCGCCCGACCACCCCTGGGTGACGAGCCACCCGGAGTGGTTCACGACGCTCCCCGACGGCTCGATCGCCTACGCCGAGAACCCGCCGAAGAAGTACCAGGACATCTATCCGATCAACTTCGACAACGACCCGCAGGGCATCCGCCAGGAGGCGCTCCGCGTCCTGCGGTACTGGATCTCGCTCGGCGTGAAGATCTTCCGCGTCGACAACCCGCACACCAAGCCGCTCGACTTCTGGGAGTGGATCATCCACGAGGTCAACGCCGAGAACCCCGAGGTCGTCTTCCTCGCGGAGGCGTTCACCCGTCCGGCGATCATGCGGGCGCTCGGCAAGGTCGGCTTCCAGCAGTCGTACTCGTACTTCACCTGGCGCAACACCAAGGAGGAGCTCGAGGAGTTCTTCACGAGCATCTCGCACGAGACGGCCGACTACATGCGGCCGAACCTCTTCGTGAACACGCCGGACATCCTCACCGAGTACCTCCAGTACGGCGGGCGCTCGGCCTACAAGGTCCGCGCCGCACTCGCCGCGACGGCCTCGCCGCTGTGGGGCGTCTACGCCGGCTACGAGCTGATCGAGAACGTCGCGCGCCCGGGCGCCGAGGAGAACATCGACAACGAGAAGTTCGAGTACAAGACGCGCGACTGGGCCGCGGCCGACGCCGACGGGACCACGATCGCGCCGTACATCGCCCGGCTCAACGAGATCCGCCGGGCGCACCCCGCGCTCGCCCAGCGCCGCAACCTGCAGGTGCACGGCAGCGACGACGACGCGATCCTCGTCTACTCCAAGCACCTGGACCGCGCCTTCACCGGCACCGGTGCGGACGACACCCTCCTGGTCGTCGTCAACACCGACCCGCACTCGGCGCGCGAGACCACGGTGCACATCGACCTGCCGTCCCTCGGCCTGGACTGGAGCTCGACCTACGAGGTCGAGGACCTGATCACCGGTGCCGTCTGGACCTGGGGCAGCGACAACTACGTGCGGCTCGACTCCTTCGTCGAGCCCGTGCACATCCTGAGCGTGAAGGCGGACGGACGATGACGGTTCCCGAGAACGACGGCACGAACCCGGCCGAGAGCACGGACACGACGGGTCCCGCGCAGGGCGCCGTCCCCGCGGAGGCCGGCAGCCCGGCCGAGGCGGCGGACATCGAGCCGCGCACGGAGACGGTCCTCACCACGGGCACGAGCTCGGCGACGACCACCGGCGCGCACGTCGCGCAGCCCGCGGCCGAGGAGACGTCCGCCGCGCCCGAGCGGCTCACCCCGCCCGAGCCCGTCGCACCGCCGGAGCCGCTCCTGCCGCCCGAGCCCACCACGGCGTCCGCGATCCCCGAGCCGCTCACGCCGCCGGAGCCGATCGCAGCGCCCGCCGGCCCCGAGCCGCTCACTCCGCCGGAGCCGACCGTTCCGGCCGACGACTCCCCCGCCGCCGCAGCGCCGGACTCCGACGTCGACGCGCTGCCCGCGTTCCCGGAGTGGGTCCTCCAGCAGCTCGCGACCGGCAGCAACGCGCTCCCGCACGACGTCCTGGGCCAGCACCCGCTGCCCGGGGGCGGCGAGGTGGTGCGCATCCGCCGCCCGCTCGCCGACGCCGTCACGGCCGTCCTGGCCGGCGGTGTCCGGGTCGAGCTCGAGCACCTGCACGACGGGATCTGGCAGGGCGTCCACGACGAGGACCCGCAGGCCTACACCGTCGAGGCGCACTACGGCGACGGCTCCACCTGGACCGCCGAGGACCCGTACCGGTTCTCGAAGACGGTCGGCGACTTCGACCTCTACCTGATCGGCGAGGGCCGGCACGAGCGGCTCTGGGAGGCGCTCGGCGCGCGGCACCGCGAGCACGAGGGCGTCTGGGGCACCTCCTTCGCCGTCTGGGCACCGCACGCCCAGGCCGTCCGCGTCGTCGGCGACTTCAACGACTGGAGCGGCGAGGGCCACGCCCTGCGCAACCTCGGCGTCAACGGCGTCTGGGAGATCTTCGTGCCCGGCATCGAGCCCGGCGCGCCCTACAAGTTCGACCTGCTCTCGCGCGACGGACGATGGGTCCGCAAGGCCGACCCGATGGCCCGTGCGACGGAGGTGCCGCCGGCGACCGCCTCGCGCGTCCCCGTCTCGCACCACGAGTGGAGCGACGCCGACTGGATGGAGCAGCGCGCGAGCGTCGACCCGCACACCCAGCCGATCAGCGTCTACGAGATGCACCTCGGCTCCTGGAAGCCCGGTCTCGGCTACCGCGACCTCGCGGATCCGCTGATCGAGTACGTCACCACGCTCGGCTTCACCCACGTCGAGTTCATGCCGCTCGCGGAGCACCCGTTCGGCGGCTCCTGGGGCTACCAGGTCACCGGCTACTACGCCGCGTCCAGCCGCTTCGGCACCGCCGACGACCTCAAGTACCTGATCGACCGGCTGCACCAGGCCGGGATCGGCGTGCTCGTCGACTGGGTGCCCGGGCACTTCCCGAAGGACGACTTCGCCCTCGCCCGCTTCGACGGCGAGCCCCTCTACGAGCACCCCGACTGGCGCCGCGGCGAGCAGATGGACTGGGGGACCTACGTCTTCGACTTCGGGCACACCCAGGTCCGCAACTTCCTCGTGGCCAACGCGCTGTTCTGGCTCGAGGAGTTCCACGTCGACGGCCTCCGGGTCGACGCCGTGGCCTCGATGCTCTACCTCGACTACTCCCGCAAGGAGGGCGAGTGGCTGCCGAACGAGCACGGCGGCCGGGAGAACCTCGAGGCGATCAGCTTCCTCCAGGAGGTGAACGCCACCGCCTACAAGCTCTACCCCGGCATCATGATGATCGCCGAGGAGTCCACCAGCTGGCCCGGCGTCACCCAGCCCACCGTCTCCGGCGGGCTGGGCTTCGGGCTCAAGTGGAACATGGGCTGGATGAACGACTCGCTGCGCTACATGGCGAACGACCCGCTCTGGCGCCAGTACCACCTGGGCGAGATCACCTTCTCCTTCGTCTACGCGTTCAGCGAGCAGTTCGTCCTGCCGATCAGCCACGACGAGGTCGTGCACGGCAAGGGCTCGCTGATCCAGAAGATGCCGGGCGACCACTGGCAGCAGCTGGCGAACGTCCGCGCCTACCTGGCGTTCATGTGGGCGCACCCCGGCAAGCAGCTGCTCTTCATGGGCCAGGAGTTCGGGCAGTACTCGGAGTGGTCCGAGGAGCGCGGCCTCGACTGGTGGATCCTCGACCAGCCCAGCCACCGCGGGCTGTGGAGCCTCGTCGGCGAGCTGAACCGGCTCTACCGCGAGGTCCCCTCGCTGAACGAGCTCGACAACGACCAGGCCGGCTTCGAGTGGATCGACGGGGGCGCCGCGGCGCCGAACGTCATCTCGTTCCTCCGCAAGGACAAGGCGGGCCGCTCCGTCGCGGTGATCGTCAACTTCTCGGGCTCGCCGGTGCACGGCTACCGCGTCGGCCTCCCCGAGGCCGGCCGCTGGGAGGAGCTGCTCAACACGGACGCCGAGATCTACGGCGGCTCGGGCGTCGGCAACTTCGGTGCCGTCGAGGCCCGCGACGAGCCGTGGGCGGGGCGCCCCGCCTCGGCCGAGCTGATCCTGCCCCCGCTCGGAGCGCTCTTCCTGCGCCACATCGGCTGACCGCAGCCCGACCCGCACGACGGCGGGCGGAGCGGACGCTCGCGCGTCCGACCCGCCCGTCGTCGTTCACCCGGCAGCCCGCGCCCGCGTCGCCGGACTTGCCGAGCCTCGCGCAGCCACTCAGTGGCGACCGTGGTGCGTCGGCGCGTGCGGTCGGGAGGGCTGAGGTCGCATCGGCGCTCGTTCCTGCGAGGGGGCCGCCGGATGAGCCTTCCCGGCGCTCGACCCCTCACCGGCGACCGGTGGCTTCTCGGCCTCCGGAGCGACGACCGGTGGCTTCTCGGCCTCCGGAGCGACGCCTGCAGCCGGATCCCTGCTCGAGCTCGGTCCCTCGACGGCGACCGGAGCCTTCTCGCCCTCTGCACGGCCCGCGGCCGGAACAGTGTTCCGGTTCTCCTCCTTCGCGGTCACCTCGCAGAGGACGCACTCCTGGGCAGAGGAGGTCGCGGCGGGAGGTCCCGCGAGGGGAATGCTCTTCCCCGCCCAGACGTCCTCGAGGGACCGCTCGAGGCGGAGGTTCGCCGACTCGAGGGGATGGAGAAGATCCTCCGTCCCGAGTGGCCCGCGCACCTCGAACACTCCGACCGAGCTGATCGCCGCGCCGGTACCGATCACTCGCCTCATCGCGGTGTACTCGCTGCGTGTGGGGAGGTTCAGTGCCGCAGCCACCCTGACCTCGGTGGGATGCTGCGTCACCAGCCGGTCGATGGCCTGCTTGCGGCGAGCCAGAGCCTCCTGCTCGTGAGGCGGAGCGTCCTTCGCAGTCCACTCATCGAACTCTGCACGGTCGAGTGCCCCCGCCAGGTAGGGATTGGCCACGCGCTCGAAGTCCGACGCCTCGAACTCCCCGTCGCTGCCCTCGCCGCCTGCGAGGCCGGCGTGCTTCACCGCCTCGAGGCCCCGAGCGCCACCGGTCGTCACCAGCTCCGAGACCCTGATCGAGAGGTCCCGCTCGGCTTCCGTCGTTCCCGGCGAGCGCAGGTCTCCGGATCGCAGCGGTGTGGCGACGACCGCCTCGGTGCTGCGGTCGATGTTCGCGCCGGCGAGGGACTGCACGGAGTGGTAGAGCTCGTGGGCGAAGACGACCGTCGGCGAGAACAGGCGGATCTCGCCCGTCTGGGAGTCGAAGTAGGACAGGGCGCGGTCGGGGTCGAAGTGCAGGACGCTGTCGGAGCCCCCGCCGCCGACGGCCTCGTCCCTGTTCAGCGCCACCGATACCCACCGGGCGGCCGGCGCGATCAGGACCCGCACGCTGGACAGGTTGCCGTCGCTGTCCAGGAACCGATTGCCGTTCGCCTTCTTCGCCCCCAGCAGATCCGGGACGGCCTCCACGAGACTCCTCGCGGGCTCCGTCGACCGCAGCTGGTCGATCATCGACCGCACGAGCCAGTAGGTGCGCAGTCCCGCCTGCGGCGACTCCGTCTGTCCGCCCTCGGGAGGCCGGGCGGCGACCGCGATTCCGGGTGCCACCTCCCAGGACTCGTAGACGGAGCCGGTGATCGGATCCTTCACGAGCATGAACGAGGACGGCCGCAGCAGGTCACCGCCGGGCATCGCCGCAGCACCGCTCGCGGTGAAGAGCGCGCTGAAGCCGACGAGCGCCGCGACGACGACGCTCGGAAGGAGCATCGCGCCACGGCTCCTGACGGAGGATCGAGAGTAGGTGGTCGCTTCGGGGCGGCGTCGGATCAGGGCTGGGAGCAGAGGCACGGCAGCACAGTACTGAGCACCGGATCGGCGCTCACGGGCGTGGCGCGGAATCGACGCCCGGCCCGGCAGCCGCCCGTCAGGAGGAGCTGCTCGACACCGACGCCGAGATCCACGGCGGCTCGGGGGTCCCCAGCGGGAGATCGAACTCTCGCGAGGCCGACAAGTGTTGCACAGGACGGAGAGCACGGGCTAGCGTCGAACTAGAGATCGTTCTCCCGCTCGCCCGCGGGGCACCACGCGACTCCCCGATGAAGAGGACTCCCCCGTGAGAAGAAGAATCCTGACCGCGGCCGCCGCGGTCGCCACCGTCGCCCTCGCCCTGACCGGCTGCTCCTCGAGCGGCGGCGGCGGCGCGTCCGACGATCCGAACGCCGAGGTCCAGTTCTGGTCCTTCACCGGCATCCAGGCGAAGGACAACGTCAGCGAGTACCTGGCCAAGAAGCCCGACGCGAAGGTCAAGCTGACCGAGGTCGGCTCCTCGCAGGAGACCGCCACCGCCCTGACCGCCGCGCTCGCGGGCGGCAAGGTGCCCGACCTCGTCATGATCCAGGGCGACGACCTGCCGCGCTTCGTCGAGAACAGCGCCAACTTCCTCGACCTGCGCACCCTCGGCGGCGACGACCTCGACGCCTCCTACCTGGGCTGGGCCGCCGACGCGGGCACCGCCCAGGACGGCTCGGTCGTCGGCATCCCGACCGACGTCGGCGGCCTGAGCTTCGCCTACCGCGCCGATCTGTTCGAGCAGGCCGGGCTGCCGACCGATCCCGCCGAGGTCGCCGCGCTCTGGAGCGACTGGGACGGCTTCCTCGCGACCGGCGAGAAGTACACCGCCGCGACCGGCAAGCCCTTCGTCGACAACGTGGAGACCAGCGTCTTCTACTCCACCATCAACCAGGTGACCGAGAAGTACTACTCCTCCGACGGCGAGCTCGTCTACGACACCAACCCGCAGGTCGAGGACGCCTTCGACACCGCCGTGCAGGCGCACGACGCCGGCATCAGCGCCGGCATCGCCGCGTTCTCGTCGGGCTGGGGCCCCGGGCGCGCGAACGGCGCCTTCGCGGTGACCGTCGCTCCCTCGTGGATCCTGCAGGGCATCAAGACAGACGCCCCCGACACCGCCGGGAACTGGCGGGTCACCACCGTCCCCGGTGTCGGCGGCAACTGGGGCGGCAGCGTCATCGCGATCCCCGCTCGCGCCGAGCACCCCGAGGCGGCCTGGCAGTACATCGAGACGATGATGTCGGCCGAGGGCCAGGAGGACCACTTCGCCACGTCGGGCACCTTCCCGGCGGCGACGGAGGCCCTCGAGAGCGAGAGCGTCCGTGCCTACACGGACCCGTTCTTCGGCGACTCGAAGATCGGCGACGTCATCGCCACGTCCGTCGAGCAGTTCCCGTCCTTCGTCAACGGACCCGACACCGGCGTGATCGGCGCGGCGCTCTCCGGCGCGCTGGTCGAGCTGGAGTCCGGGAACGTGACCTCCGAGGACGCCTTCTCCTCCGGACTCGACAGCGCACGCCAGGCCGTCGGCGGTTGACGCTCCGCTGCGAACGACGACGCCCCCGAGCCCTCGCGGCCCGGGGGCGTCGTCGTCGGCGGGCTCGGGCGGCGGACGCCGCTCAGGCCTCGTCCCGGCGCACGACCGCGGTGCGCCAGGTGTCGATCAGCACGACCGAGCCGAGCATCACCAGGGCGAGCGCCACCGAGGCGAGGGTGTCGGTGAGCCAGTGGTAGCCGAGGTAGAGGCGGGCGACGACCTGGCCGGCGATCATCCCGAGCGAGAGCGCGAAGCCGCCGATCGCCCAGACCGGCGAGGAGCGGCGCGACGCCAGCAGGAACGTCGTGATCAGGAAGAAGTCGCAGACGCCGGTGACGTGCCCGGACGGGAAGGAGAAGGTGCCGTCCGCCCCGAGGAGCATGTACTCGACGGGCGGCCGCATCCGCTGCACCAGGTGCGCGGCGAGCTGGACGCTGAGCATCCCCGTGATCATCCCGCCGGCGAGCAGGAGCGGCCGCCAGAGGTGCCGGGCGAGCGCGATCCACAGCACGAGCACGCCGAGGATGATGATCGGCAGGAAGACCGGGCCGAAGACCGTGGCCAGCGTGTCCATCACGACGGTCCCCTCGGCGAAGCGCTTCGCCCGGAACCACTCCGAGACCGCGGGGTCGAGCGCGGCCAGTCCCGTGCCCGTCGCCACCTGCACGATCAGCGCGGCGAAGAGCACGAGTCCGACGGCGACCGACCCGCCTCCCGCGCGCATCAGGCGGCGCCGGGCGGGCTCCGTCATCTCCCGCTGCTCGACGAGGAAGCGCTGGTGGAATCGGGCGCGCGGAGACAGGGCGACGGTGCTCATCCGCTCACCCTAGGGGTCGGCGGGCGCCGTGCCGCTCGCTCCCCGCCGCGCCGCCCGGCCGATCGACGGCGCGGACCGCACCCGACGGGTCCGCGCCGTCGGCGGCGAGCCAGAGCACGCCGCGCGAGACGCCGACGCCGGGCACTGGATCGCCGATCCGGTAGCCGACCCGGAACGGGAAGCCCGGACCGCGGTTCCACGGCAGGTCCCCCGGATCGCGATGGTGCTCGACCATCTCCACGATCGTCCAGGTGAGCCCGGGGACCGCGGTGACCGGCGTGTCGACGAGGAGGCGGTCGCCGGGGCGGACGGGCGCCGGGACTCCCCGCCCGGGATCGCGGCGAGGCGTCACGAGATCGCGGCGAGCAGCACCAGCGGATCGCCCTCCATCCAGAGGCAGTCCATCTCGAAGCGGACCACCGAGTACCGCTCCCCCGTCCAGCGCAGCTCGAAGTTCCAGGTGTTGCCCATCAGGGCGTGTCGGGTCGCCGCCGGATCGGCGCCCTCGCCGGGAGCGAAGTGCTGCGCGAGCGCGTACGCCTCGACCGTCGCACCACTCCGCGTCTCCTCGACGAGCACGTTGCCGACGAGGTGCATCGTGTCGAGCGGCCCGACCGCGGCGATCATCGTGTCCAGGACCGTCGGCTTCCCCGACAGGACGGGGAACTCGAGGCCGATCCTCTCGGTGGCCCGGGTCATGTCCACGACGACGTCGTCGCCGAGGATCGCGTCGAGGATGCTCCTGTCCGCTCGGTCCAGTGCTCGGCCCCAGGCGAGGGGCAGCTTCTCGAGCGAGGCGAGGGTGCTGAGTGCGCTGAGCGTGCTGAGTGCGGTGTCCATGGTGTGTCCTTCTGTGCGGGGCGCGCCCGCTGCCGCAGCTGCGGGCGCGTCGGAGTGGCCCGGATCGGAGGATCCGGACGCGCTGAGGACCGCCGCGTCGGCGGCGGTGCGGTGGGAGGGTTCAGAGGTGGCCGGGGCTCCGACCCGCGCCGACGGCCCGGAGGCCGCCGACGGGGTCTCTCACTGGCGGTAGAGCGACTCGATCGCGACCTCGCGGCTCGCGCCGTCGCCGGTCGTCACGGTCACGGTTCCGGACGGACCGGCTCCCAGGTCGTCCGCGACGGGCCACCAGGCCGTCCAGAAGCCGTCCTCGAGGGTGGCGACGATCGGAGCGACCCCGTCCTCGTGCAGGACGACGGACGCGACGCCCGCCCCGGCGAAGCCGAACGCGTAGGCCACCGCGGCGTCGCCGCTGCCGTGGCTGCCCGAGCCGGCGACCTGGACGGCGTCCACCGGCAGCGGTTCCGCGGGAGTCGCCTCGGCCATCTCCCAGAACCCTCCGCCGGAGCCCGCGCTGAGGCAGTAGTAGACGGACTCGCCCTGCCGGAAGAGCATCGAGGCGGCCTCGCCGCGAGCATCGAGGTGCGAGAGCGCGATCGGGCCGGCCTCGGCGTTCACCCCGTCGAGACTCGACTCGCACCACCGGGTCGCCCCGCTGCCGAGCGGCGAGTCAGGGAGGATCCGCTCGGGGACGCCGGTCCAGGAGGCGAGCACCCCGCCGTTCAGACCGGTGGAGCCCGCACCCGGGATCAGCCCGGGGGCCACGACGATGACGGCGGCGGCAGCGGCCGCAGCGAGGAGCAGGGTCGCCGCGCCCGCGACCGCCCAGTCCTTCCGGCGGAAGGACTGGGCGGGCGCCTCCTCGTCGGCGAGGATCTCGGCGAGGAGGGCCTCCCGGCGGGAGACCTCGGCGGTGCTGAGGGCGGTGCGAGGCTCGGCGTCGGCCGAGCGGAGCAGGTCGGGGAGCTGGTCGGTCATCAGAGGGTCCGTTCTGCCGTGCCGGAGAGGAGGGAGGGTTCGGTGGCGGCGAGCAGCGCCGCCAGGCGCCGCTTCGCGCGGGTGAGCCGCATCGCGTAGGCGGCGCGGCTGCAGCCGAGGACCTGGGCGGCGTCGGTCTGCGGGAGGTCCTCCCAGACGTGCAGGGCGAGGGCCTCCTGCTCCCCGAGGGGCAGCCGCTTCCAGGCGCTCTCGAGGTCGAGGCGGTCGTTGATCGACGGATCGGCGCGCTCCTCGGGCGCGAGGGTCCCGATCCGCACGGCGAGCGCCTGCTGCCGGTTCTCACCGCGCGCCGCGTTGAGGATCGCGTTCCGGGCGGTGCCGAACAGCCACGGGCGGGCGTCCTCGGGCAGCTCCTGCCGCCGGCGCCAGGCGGCGAGGAACGTCTCGCCCACGATGTCGTCCACGGTCGCGGCGGGTGCGCGGCGGCGGACGAAGCGGAGGACGTCGTCGTACTGGGCTCGGTACAGCTCGGAGAAGTCGTCGCGGGAGCGGATGCTCATGGTTCCCCTTTCGCGGAGTCACAGGTACATGTCCGGCTGCGGCGATCGTGCAACATCCGATCGTCGCGGATTGCGCGCGAGCACGGGGACACGGCGGTGGGTCGGCTCCGGGCGCGCTCCGCCGCCGGCAACCCCCTGGTCGGCGGTCGCGAGCGCGGGAGATCGTCGAGCCATGACGGCATCGAGCACTCCCACCTCCCGCACGGCGGACGGGTCCGGGCGCGCCCACGGATCGCGCGTGTCCCGGAACGTGTGGTCCGGCGCGCTCTTCGGCCTCGGCCTCGCGGCGTTCGTCGACGAGACCGTGTTCCACCAGCTGCTGCACTGGCACCACTTCTTCGACCTCGGCACGTCGGAGCTCGGGCTCGTCTCGGACGGGATCTTCCACGCCGTGGGCTGGTTCGCGGCGATCGGAGGTCTGTTCCTCTTCGCGGATCTGCGGCGGCGCGGGGCGCTGGAGCCGCTGCGCTGGAGTGGAGCGGTGCTCCTCGGCGCCGGTGCGTTCCAGCTCTACGACGGCACCGTTCAGCACAAGCTGCTCGGTCTGCATCAGATCCGGTACGTCGACGACCTGCTGCCCTACGACCTGGTGTGGAACACCGTCGCCGCAGTGCTGATCCTCGCGGGGGTCGTGCTGCTCGTGCGGGCGAGGACGGCCGCCGCGCGGAGGCGCGAGGCGTCGTGATCCCGTCCGCGCTCGACGGACCGGGCCACGCCCACGGCCACGCCGTCCCCCTCGAGCCGGTCCTGCTCCTGCTCGCGGTCTCGGGCGTGCTCGCCTACGCCGGCGCCGCCGCGGTGTCCCGCCGCCGGGGCCGACCCTGGCCGGTGTACCGCGTCGTGCTGTGGACGGCGGGGATCGCCTGCGCCGCCGCGGCCGTCGTCGGACCTCTCGCCGTCGCTGCGCAGTCGAGCTTCACCGCGCACATGGCCGCCCACCTGCTCGCCGGCATGCTCGCGCCGGTGCTGCTCGTCCTCGCCGCCCCCGTCACCCTGGCCCTGCGGACGCTGAGCACGACCCCCGCCCGGCGCCTGACCCGGCTGCTGCGCAGCGCGCCCGCCCGCGTCCTCGCCCACCCGATCACCGCGACCCTCCTCAGCGCGGGCGGGCTCCAGCTGCTGTACCGCACTCCGCTCCTCGAGACGATGCACGCGGCGCCGCTGCTGCACGTCCTCGTGCACGCGCACCTCCTCCTCGCCGGCTGCCTCTTCACCGCCGCGATCATCGGCGTCGACCCCCGCCCCCATCCGCCCGCTCGCGCGACGCAGGTGGTCGCGGTCGTCCTCGCGACGGCCTCGCACGCGATCCTCGCCAAGCAGCTCTGGGCCCGGCCGCCCGCGTTCCTCGACGCCGCCGACGTGCGGGCGGGCGCGGAGCTGATGTCCACAGCGGGCGGCTGGCTGGAGGCGGTGGTCGTCGTCGTCTTCTGCGCGCAGTGGTACCGGGCGGCGGGTCGGCGCCTCGCGCGCGACGACGCCGGGGCGGTCCGCCGTGGGATCCGGCGCCCCGCCTGATTGTCAAGATCGGATAACCGCCGCCTCGATCGGGGACGATCGAGGAATGGCGACCAGCGGAGCACCCCTCGAGGGCCGGCACGTCCGATTCATCCGCTACACCCGCACCCGCGACGGCTGGACCAGCGAGACCGTGCACGGGCGCCTGGAGGGGCACACTCCGGCGACCTGGCGACTGCGGGTCGTCGACGAGCTGCGCGAGCTGCCCCGGGACGAGTGGGCGCTCTACCGCCCCTGAGGGCGCGCGCAGCGCCGCTGTCAAGATCCTCGATCGCGGCCGCTCCGTCGGACTAGCGTCGTCGACGCCGGACTCGTGCCAGTCGAGGAGGTCGTCCGATGTCCCGCTCCCCCGCCGCGTCGAGCAGACGCACCCGCGCACTCGTCGGTGCGCTCGTCCTGCCCTTGGCCGGATGCGCCGGCCTCGCACCCGGACACGGCGGCGGCCGGTGCCACCGCGGCGGCGTTCGAGGAGGCGCTGGCGGCGGGCGACGGCTCCGCCGCATGCGCGGTGCTGACCCCGCGGGCGGCCGAGGCGGTCGTCGAGGCCGATGCGGCCTCGGCGGCGTGCCCCGACGCGATCCTCGCGCTCGACCTCGACCCGGCCGCCGCGGGCTCCCCCCGCGCCGAGGCCTTCGGCCAGGCCGCCGTGGTCGAGCTGGGCGGCGACACCGTCTTCCTCGCGGCGAGCGGCGACGGCTGGCGCGTGCGCGCCGCGGGATGCACGGCGACCGGCGAGGACCGCCCCTTCGACTGCGCGATCGACGGCTCATGATGCGCGGGGTCTTCCTCGGCTGCCTGACCCTCCTCGGCGCCGGTCTCGTCTTCTTCCTCGCGACGGGGCTGCTGCACCGATGAGCGCCGTGACCCGGGCGCTCGGTTCCGAGCGGCACGCCGGCGCCGGTCGTGGCTTCCTGCGCGAGAACTCGCTGACCCTCGTCTTCGGCGGACTCTTCGTGCTGTCGCTGGCCGGCCAGCCGGCCGCCGGGTTCCTCGTCTACCTCGACGACCTCCGCGTCGCCGGGCTCGAGCCGGTGACGTACGCGCGCTACCTCACGTCGTCGACCTTCGTCGCCGACATCGCCGAGAACTGGCAGTCGGAGTACCTGCAGTTCTTCCTCTACATCGCGGCGACGGTCTGGTTCGTGCAGCGCGGCTCCTCGGAGTCGAAGGCACCCGGCGAGGCGGGCCGCGCCACGGAGCAGGAGCAGCGCATGGGGCCGTGGGCCGAGGAGTCCTCCCCGCGGCCCGCGAAGCTCCCCGGCGGCCTCCGGCGCCGGCTCTACGCGCACTCCCTGCTGATCGTGATGGGGGCGGTCTTCGCCGGCTCCTGGCTCGCGCAGTCGGTCGCCGGGCACGTCGCCTACGACGAGCAGCAGCTCCTGGACCTGTCGGCGCCGGTCTCCTGGGGCGAGTACCTCGCCTCCGCCGACTTCTGGAGCCGCACACTGCAGAACTGGCAGTCCGAGTTCCTCGCGGTGGGCAGCATGGCGGCGCTCTCGGTCTACCTCCGCGAGCGCGGCTCCCCGGAGTCGAAGGCGGTCGGCGCCCCGCACGCCGAGACGGGCGGCGACGAGTGATGCGCTGCTCGGCGCCGCCGTCCCCCGCGCGCCGCTTCAGCGGCCGAGCGTGCTGCTCGGGTACTCGCCGAAGCGCGAGGCGTACGCGGCCGAGAAGCGGCCGAGATGCCCGAAGCCCCAGCGGCGCGCCGTGAGGGCGACGCTCGAGCGCGCCGGGTCGCCGAGGCGCAGGTCCGCGTGCACCCGGTCGAGGCGGACGTCCCGGACGTACTGCAGCGGCGTCGTGCCGAGCAGGCGCTGGAACGCGACCTGTAGCCCGCGGACGCTGAGGTGCGCGGCCGCGGCGATCTCGATCGGTCCGATCGGCAGATGAGCGTTCTCGTGCACGAACTCGACCGCGGATCGGACGCTCCCGTTGCGGGGCGCGAGCAGCACCTCCGGCAGAGCGGCCCCCTCGGGCGGGTACAGCTCGAGGAACGCGGTGGCCGAGCGACGAGTCAGCCGGTCCCAGAGCAGCGGCGTGACGCGGCCGGTGCGGACGGCCGTCGAGATCTCGCCGATCACGGCGTGCCACTGGGCCGACGCCGCCGCACCGTGGCGGTGCAGGTGGTCGAAGCGGAGACCGCCGGTGCGGCGGTAGCCGAGCTCCCGTGCGCTGCGGTCGACGTGCTGTCGGCTCAGGTGCACGAGCTTCTGGTCGTAGTCGGCGTAGGAGAAGACGAACGGGCGGTGGGCGGGATTCAGCAGCGGGACCCCGCGGGTCATCGGCATCGCGTCGCGGTGGACGTCGACCGTCGCCCTGCCCTCGACCAGCCACTGCACGACGTAGTCGCCGCCGGCCGGGTCCTCGCCGGTGGTCGACCCGCGCATCTGCGAGGTGCGCAGCGTCATCACCGGGTCCCCCAGTGCCGCGTAGCGGAACGAGAACGGCTGCTCCGTGGACTGCACCGTCCAGCCCGTCCCCGCATAGAAGCCGCCGAGGACCTCGGAGGCGCGCTCCAGGTCGGCGCCGACCGCCTCGATGCGGATGCTCCCCCGATCCTCGAGCGCCGTGCCGGACGCCGGATCAGTCGTCATGCCGCGCTCTCGTGCGCTGCTCCGCCACCGCCGCCCCCCGCCCGTCCCGATCCGCGATGTCCTCCGCCCGGAGCGGCCTCGCCGTGCGCGAGGTGTGCGCTCAGGTGTGCGCTCAGCGGACACCCGAGCAGGAAGGGGATCCCGACAAGAAAGTTACCGTGTCTGCGACGAGACGACACTCCGACCACGCCCCAGACCCCGGCAGACAGGACGACCAGCATGGGCCACCTCCACGACCGGCCCGCTCCGACGAGGATCGATGCGCCGGAGGGGGTGCTCGTGGACCGTCGTATCGACCCCGCTCGCCGGATCGCACCTCCAGCCGAGCCCCGGGACGTCCCGCCGCTGCACGGCACGCCGCGCCGGCACGTCGCCCCGGCCCGGCGCACCCGCTTCCGGCAAGCCCTTTCCCTTTCTGTCACCGCTTCGGTGACACTGGAGGGGATGCAGCCACCTCCCCCGACCCCCACGAGCCGCCGCTGGGCGAGCGGCACCGTCCCTCCTCACGGGATCGCCCTCCGGCGCCGCCGACCCGCCGGTCGGCGGATCGCACCC
This sequence comes from Rathayibacter sp. VKM Ac-2804, assembly GCF_009866655.1. Lineage (NCBI taxonomy): Bacteria > Bacillati > Actinomycetota > Actinomycetes > Micrococcales > Microbacteriaceae > Rathayibacter > Rathayibacter sp. VKM Ac-2804. The sequence continues at coordinate 2,031,474 of NZ_CP047420.1, read as the reverse complement.
GACGAGCCGTCCGGAGCCCTCGAGAACGGCGGACTCGGTGCCTGAGGATTCCGTCGACGGCGTGTTCGTCGCCTGGGTGGAGTCCCTGCCCGACGTCACGGACGAGGAGGCGGCCGTCCTCCAGGCCGTCGGCTTCCTGAGCGCGAGCCTGCGGATCTCCGCCGACCTCGCCTTCGTCACGCTGCGCGCCGAGGCGGACGCGTCCGGTCTCGGCCTGCCGACCGTGGCCCGCGAGGTGCTCGGCCACCAGCGCAGCATCGTCGCTCCCCGCTCCGAGGGGTGCCCCTGCAGCTGAGGGCGACCTGCCGGGCGCCGCTGCCGGCCCGCGGATGCTCGTCGCGCTACCAGCGCAGCACGCCGTCCCGGTTGCTCACGGTGCCCGTCGGTCCGTCCGCGGCCAGGGTGGCCAGCCGGACGATCGCGTCGGTCCCCGCCGTGACGTCGTGCTGGCCGGCTCCTCCGTTGAGATCGGTGCGGGTGTAGCCCGGGTCGGCGGCGTTCACCCGCATCGTGGGGAGCGCGTCCGCGTACTTCAGCGTCAGCATGGTCAGAGCCGTCTTCGACACCGCGTAGACCGGCGGCACCACCCGCCAGTCGGAGTAGTCGTGCTCGATCGTGTCCTGGAACGAGCCGACGCCGGAGGAGACGGTGACGATGCGGGCGTTCTCCGACCGGCGCAGCAGTGGCACGAAGGCGTTGGTGACCCGGATCACGCCGAGCACGTTCGTCGCGAAGACCGCCTCGACGTCACCGAGCGAGGCCTCCTCCAGCGGGGCGAACGCGCCGGTGACTCCCGCGTTGTCGATCAGGACGTCGAGGCGCCCGTACTGGGAGCGGACGAGATCCGCGGCGGCGTCGACGCTGACCTGGTCAGTGACGTCGAGCGGGACGAAGACGCCGCCGAGCTCGCCGGCGGCGGCACGGCCCCGCTCCGGATCGCGGGCGGCGAGGAGGACGGTGTGGCCGGCGTCGATCAGTCGGCGGGCCGTCTCGCGGCCGATGCCCTTGTTCGCTCCGGTGATGAGGGTGATGTCTGTCATGCCGTCCACGCTCCTCCGTCGCGACGCAGCGAGGAAGGCGACGCTCGACCCTGGGACCGCCGGCACCACCCTCGCGGACTCCGCCCGTGCGGTTGACTGGGAGCATGACGATCGAGCAGCAGGAGCGGGACCGCTCGGCGGGCTTCTCCGCGCTGCTGCGCGAGTGGCGGGACCGCAGCGCACCCGGCGCCCGCGCGCCGGCCGAGCGCTCGCGCCGGTCGCCGGGTCTGCGCCGCGAGGAGCTGGCGGCCCTCGCGGGCATCTCCGTCGACTACCTCGTGCAGCTCGAGCAGGGCCGGTCCTCGAGCCCCTCGCCCACGGTGGTCGCCGCCCTCGTGCGCGCCCTGCGGCTCGGCTCTTCCGAGTCGGCCGTCCTGTACCGCGCCGCCGGCCTGGCCGCGCCGGCGTCAGCGGTCGATCGCTCGGTCCCGCCGAGGGTCCAGCGGCTGGTCGACCGCCTGCCGCAGCTGCCCGTCGCCGTGTACGCCGCCGACTGGTGGCTGCTCGAGTGGAACTCCGCGTGGTCCGCGCTGATGGGCGATCCGATGGAGCTGCCCGGACGCGGAAGCAATCAGGTCTGGTTCGAGTTCACCCGCGACACGTCGCCGGTGTGGGTGGATGCGGAGCAGCGCGAGCAGTACCGGGACGCCCTCGTCGGCGATCTGCGCGTCGCCTCGGTCGAGCATCGCGAGGACGCCGAGCTCGAGGAGCTCGTGCAGGACCTCCTGTCGCGCAGCACCGATTTCGCGCAGCGCTGGCGGACCGCCCGTCCCGTCGAGTACCGGGGTGCCACCAAGCGGCTCGAGCACCCGTCGGCCGGCACGATGACCCTCGACGGCGACGTCCTCCGCCCCGCCGCCTCCACCCTGCGCCTCGTCCTCTACTCCGCCGCCCCCGGCTCCCCCGACGCGACCCGCCTCTCCGCCCTGCTCGCCGCGGAGTCCCCCGCGCCGGGACAGACCCGCGGTGCGGCCGTCTAGACCCTCCGTTCCCCGCAGAGGACGGCCTCCACCCCGATCGAAGGCGCATCTCGAAGCGCCCCTCCGGGGCACCCGCCCAGCGAGAGAGCTCAGGACGCGACCTCCGACGCGGAGCCCCTCGCGGGTGGAGCAGCTCGCACGGCGGCCCGTTCAGCCCCGGGTCTCGCCGAGTCGATCGCCCTCGCCCGGACAGAGGAGGTGGTCTCGATGCGCCTCTCCGGGGCCACTCGTCCAGCAAGGGGGCGCGACGTCGCAGCGGGCCCGAGTCGGCATGCCAGCAGTTGCGCCGAGGGACAGCGACTCCCGAGCCCACCGCCTCCGAACCACCCGAGTCCCCGAAGGCGATCACCGAGACCCGCGTGCCGGCGTTCCTCGCGAGTCGGACGCAGGACGCTCTGCGGTCCGCGACCCTGCGACCGGCCGACCGCGGCGGGAGGAGCGCTCGCGCTCCTCCCGCACTTCAGTACAGCAGCCCCGTCAGGCGCGCCCGCGCCTTGTTCACGCGCGGGTCGGTCGTGCCGACGATCTCGAAGAGCTCGAGCAGGCGGGCGCGGACGCTCGCCTTGCCGTCGGCTTCGAGGCGCGGGTACATCGAGAGGAGGCGGTCGAAGGCGTCCTCCACGTGTCCGCCGGAGACGTCGAGGTCGGCGACGGCGAGCTGCGCGTCGAGGTTCGCGGGCTCGGCGGCCGCGGTCGAGCGGATGTCGTCGAGGGTGCGCCCCTGCAGGCGCTGGAGCAGCCTGACCTGGGCGAGTCCGGCGACGGCGAGGTCGTCGCGCGGGTTCTGCGCGATGGCGGTCTCGTACTCGGTGATCGCGGCGGAGTAGTCGCCGCGGTCGATCGCGTCGTACGCCTCCTGGTGGTGCGGGGGCAGCGGCTCCGGCGCGGGCTCGGCGCCCGGCTCGGCACCGGCGGCCGGGTCGACCGGGACGGTGCCGGTGACGCCCTGCTGCGCGGCGAGCTGCAGCACCTGCTCGAGCAGGTCGCGCAGCTGCTCCTCGGTGATCAGGCCGTTGAACATCGGCACCGGGCGGCCGGCGATGACGGCGGCGATCGTCGGGACCGACTGCACCTGGAAGGCCTGCGCGAGCTGCGGGCTCGACTCGACGTCGACTCCGACCAGCACGAGCGCGCCCGCGTAGGAGATGACGACCTTCTCGAGCAGAGCGGTCATGCTCAGGCTCTGGTCGGACCACGAGCCGCGCAGGTCCACGATCACGGGGACGCGCGAGGACAGCTGGACGACCTGGTCGAACTCGGCGTCGCCGGCCGACAGCAGCAGCGGGTTGGTGACGGGCGGCCCCTGGGGTGCGTCCGCACCGCCGGCCGCTGCGGCGGGCGCTGACGGCGGGGTGCGCCGGTTGACGAGGGTGGACAGGTCGACGGCGCCGCGGAGGTTTCCGGGCAGCGGGGGCAGGGGGGTGCTCACGGCAGCTGCACCACCGAGACGAGTCCTTGGCTCCATCCGAGCATGACGATCTTCTCCTCCGATCCGACGGGCGGTACGTAGAACAGCAACTGATAACCGTAGGTGGTCGCGATGCCCGTGGTCGACTTGTCGATGCCGAGCAGGGTCTGCGAGGCGCCGGACGTCGAGACGGTCGAGCCCTCGGCGGTCGGGCGGACCGTCGCGGTCTCGGCGATGCTCGCGGCGACCAGCGCGCCCGAGTCGTTCGTCGCGAGGGCGATGGTGGGCGAGGTGCCGGCCGCGTTGGTGAACTCGATCGACGCGGTGTCCGGCAGGGCCGCGCGATCCGCGTTCTTCTTGTCGACGCCCACCTGGCCGCGCAGGGTGTCGCCGTCGCCCGAGAAGGTGCCGGCGTACTGGCTGGCGTCGCCGTTCGCGAGGATGTCGGCGTACGCCGTGCCGACGTTCTCCGGCGCCAGGGTCATCAGCTTCGAGTCGGGGGCGACGATCGAGGTGCCGACGGTGACCGGGGCGACGTCGGGGATCCGCGCGTTGGCCTCGAGCGAGATCGCGTAGTCGACCTTGTAGTCGACGCGCGGGCTGGCCTGGCTCATCATCAGCGCGATCGGCGCCTGGGTCGCGTCGGCGGTGTTCTGCACGACGGCCGTGACCAGCCGCGGCCAGCTGTCGGTGTCCTGCGGCAGCACGAGGCTCACCGGGGACGCCGGGATCGCCTGGGGCGCGTCGATCGTGCCGCCCTTGGTGAGGACCTCGTAATTGGTGGTGCGCTCGGTGAGCGCCTCGCCCTGGAAGCGCTCGGCGAGGATGTTCGCGTCGCGGGCCGCGTCGGCCGCGGCGGCGACCTCGGACACCGAGGCCACGATCGCCTCGGCCTGCTGCGTGGTCACCACCGGAGTGGGCTCGGCCGCGACGGGCTCGGCACCCGCGGTCGCGGTGGCCGAGGCGGTCGGCGTCTCGGACGCGCCCGCAGCGAGATCGGGCCAGTAGTCGGAGCTGCAGCCGGCGAGCAGCAGGGTCACGCCCAGTGCGATCGGGAGCACGAGGAGCCGGCGTCGGCGCGACGGCCGGTCCGAGGCGATCGAGGACTGGATGCCGGCGCGGGCCCGGGGCAGGCGGGCGCCGCGCGGGACCTTGCCCTGCGGGCCCTTGCGCCGGGGGCCGTGCTGGCGGCGCAGGTGCAGGAACGCCCAGATGTAGAGGACGAGGCCGATCAGGAGGAAGAGGGCGCCGCCGGCCAGCAGCGGCCCGGCCCACGGCGTGGCCGTGTCGACCGGCCAGCTCACGCGGATGTCGCTCGCGGCCGGCGCGGTCCCGTCGGTCGCGACGAGGAGCGAGACGTCCTCGGGCAGGTCGAGCGCGACGGTGATGCTGCCGGAGCCCTCGAACTGCTCGAGCCAGAGGTCGGAGCCGCGGGGATCGACGACGGCGGCGTCCGCGTCGGCGACGTCGGACGCGAGGGCCGGCGCCGTCCCGGTCTCCTGCTCGGCGCGCAGGGAGTCGGCGCCGTCCTCGCTCGTCGCGTAGTCGATGCGGTCGTAGTCGGAGCCGCCGACCCAGCCCATCACGTCGGTCGTCGGCGCGTACGCCATCACGAGGTCGCCCTCGCCCTCGACGGTGATCGTCTGCCGACCCGGGTTGGCACCGAGCGTGCTGCCGTCGATGACGGCGTACGGTGCGTCGGACTCGAGCGCGGTCTGCGCGGTGAGCGACTCCGGTGGAGCCCACACCGTCCGCTGGCCGATGCCGAGCGCGATGAGCGCCGCGGCGATGACGGTGGCGATGATGGCGAAGACGAACCGCACGAAAGAACTCCTCCTGCGTTGCCGGATCGGGGGTGACGGCCCGGGACGGCTCCGGTGACGGCCGGACCGGGGCGCGACGGCAACAGACAAAGACAGTCCAGGTTAGCGGATGGCTTCCGCCGAACCCAGGGATCGGCCGAGAGCCCCGATCGCCGAGCGCGCGGTGCGGGTGTCGGCCCGGGCCCGGAGGCACCCGCTGACTAAACTCCCTGGAGTGCCGCGACCCCACCGCGGCCGTGTTCCGGAGGAGACGACGTGGCAAGCGACGAGGCCGAATTCACCCAGGTGTTCCGTGGTTACGACCGGGACGAGGTCGATAAGGCGATCCAGGGTCTGCGCCGCGAGCTCATCCACGCCAACACCCAGGCCGCCGAGAGCGGTCGCGAGTCCAAGCGCCTCGCCTCCCGCATCGACGGGCTGGAGAAGGAGCTGCAGCAGGTCGGCGCGCCCACCTACGCGGGCCTCGGCGCGAAGCTCGAGCACACCCTGCGCGTGGCGGAGGAGCAGTCGGAGCGCATCATCGCGCAGGCCGAGAACGACGCCTCCGCGCTGCGCCGCTCCACCCGCGACGACCGCGACGGACTGCTGAAGGACGCCCGCGACGAGGCCGAGCGCCTCGTCACGGAGGCCCGCCGCCGCGCCGACCGCACCCGCGAGGAGTCGGAGGCCCAGGCCGCCGCGACGCTCGGCAAGGCCGCCGACGACCGCGATGTGATGACGCAGGACGCCGTCCGCGAGGCCGCCGCCATCCGCGGCACCGTCGCCACCGAGGCCGCCGAGACCCGCGCGACCGCCAAGCGCGAGGCCGCCGCCATCCGCTCGGAGGCGGGCCGCGAGGCCGCGGAGATGCGCGCCGTCGCCGCCCGCGAGGTCGAGGTCGCCCGCGCCGAGGCCGCCCGCCTGGCGCAGAGCAACGAGCTGCTGCGCGCCGAGGTCGCCTCCGAGGTCGACCGCCTGCGCGCCGCGGTGACCGCCGAGGTCGCCGAGGCGCGCGCCGCCGTCGAGGCCGAGGTGCTGGCCGCCCGCGCCGACCTCGAGGCCGAGATCCTCTCCGGCCGCGCCGACCTGGCCGCGGAGCTCGCCACCGGCCGCGCCGAGGGAGCCCGCGAGCTCGCCGATCTGCGCACCGAGCTCGCCCGCGACCGGGCGGAGGCCGTCGCCCTCCTCGACGCCGAGCTCGCCGCGCTGCGCTCCGCTGCGTCCGACGAGGCCGCCGCGCTCTCGCGCGAGGTCGAGCAGGCCCGGATCGACCTCGTCGTCGAGCTCGCCGCCCGCCGCGAGGAGGCGGACCGCGACTACCTGCTCCGCCACCAGGAGGCGGTCGCGCAGACGCAGCGCTACCTCGACGAGTCGAACCTCCAGCTCGCCGACGCGATCCGCCGCGCGAACGACAAGCGGCTCGAGGCCGACGCGCTCCGCAGCGACGCCCTCGACGACGTCACGCGTCTGCGCCGCGAGGCGCAGGACGAGTCGGACGCGCTGCTCGACTCCGCCCGCGACCGCGCCCGCGAGATGATCGCCGACGCCGAGCGCCGGACCCGCGAGCTGCAGAACACGGCCGAGTCCCGCCTCGACGAGATCCGCACCGAGCGCGACGCGATCGCCGGCTACGTCACCGGACTGCGCGGCCTGATCGGGCACATCGACGGCCTGTCGGACGACTCCGGCGACTCGGACGACGACGACGCGAAGGACGACGGCGGCTCGAAGCGCCGCTGACCGGCGCGGGCGGGCTCAGCCGAGCTCGCCCGTCCACTGCGTCGGCAGCGGCGACGACTCCGGCGCCACCACCCGGACGATCTCGTCGAGCACGCGGCGCGTCTGCGCCTCGCCGACCCAGAGGTGCTTGCCGCCTTCGACGGCGACCAGCTCGAGCTGCGGGACCGCCGCGAACCGCTCGGCGGCCGCCTCCGGCCGCAGGTAGTCGTCGAACTCGGGGATCAGCGCGACCAGCGGGCGGCCGTCCTCGCCCCAGGCCGCGACCTCGTCGTCCGTGGCCCGGTGCAGCGGCGGCGAGAGCAGGATCGCCCCGTCGACCGGGTGCTCCCTCCCCCACTTCAGCGCCAGCTCGGTGCCGAAGGACCAGCCGACCAGCCAGGGGTGCGGCAGCCCGCGCTCGGCCACCAGCGCCATCGCCGCGGCGACGTCGGCCCGCTCGGCGGCACCGCCGTCGAAGGCGCCCTCGCTCGTCCCCCGCGGCGAGCTCGTGCCGCGGGTGTTGAAGCGCAGCACGGCGAGGCCGGCCAGGGCGGGCAGCCGGGCAGCGGCCTTCCGCAGGATGTGCGAGTCCATGAAGCCGCCGTGGGTCGGCAGCGGGTGCAGGGTCACCAGCGTGGCGACCGGCTCGCGGTCGAGCGGCAGAGCCAGCTCGCCGACGAGGGTCAGCCCGTCGGAGGTGCGCAGCTCGACGTCCTCGCGCCGGGCGGGGAGGACGACGCCTCCGCGGATCTCGTGCGTCATCGTGCTCCTTCGATCCGCCAGCAGTGGGTGTGCCAGTGGCGACGGCCGGCGAGATCCGCGGCGTCGCCGAGTGCTCCGTCGCCGCGCCACACGACGACGTGCGCGAGGCCGATGTCGATCGTCTGACCGCAGCCCGGGCAGAGGTAGTTCTTCACGGCGCGCGACGAGGAGACGGGCTGGACGGTCCACTCCCGGCCGCGGCGCGTCTCGGTGCGGCGCCAGCCGGCGAGCATCTGCGAGAGGTCGCGCTGCTCGTCGTCGTCCTCGCGCCCGCGTCCGCGGGGTCGATTGCTGCGCGGCATGGCTCCAGTCTAGGAGCCGCCGCGCGGGCACCGGCGCGAGCCCGAGCCGTCGCCGGTCTCAGTACGAGGAGTCGTCCATCTCCAGCCGTGTCTCCTCGGCGTCGAGCATCAGCTGCGCCCGCCGCAGGATGCGCGAGGAGTACACCCCGCGACCGCGCGCCTCCAGCAGCGCCTCACGCTCGGCGTTCAGCACCGCCCGGCGCAGATGCAGGTACTGCCCCTGCGGTCCGAGCGGATCGTCCGCCTCGCGCTCGACCTGCTCCCACGCCACCTGCGAGCGCGTCAGCGTGTCGCGGCGGACCCGCTCCAGCACCCGCTCGCCGACGCTCCCCTCCGGCAGATCGTCGACCGCCTCCGGCAGCGCCTGGATCCCGGTCGCCGCCACCTCGTCGAGCAGGGTGGCGAGCTCGCGGCGGTCGGCGTCGCCGTCGCTGCCCTGGATGCCCGTCACCCGGATGAGCGCGGGCAGCGTCGCGCCCTGCAGCAGCAGGGTCACCACCGCGACCGTGAAGGCGATGAGGATCAGCTGCGAGCGGTACGGCGTCTCCCCGGGCAGCGACTGCGCCGCCGCGAGGGTGACCACGCCGCGCATCCCGGACCAGGAGAGGATGACGCCGCCCCGCCAGCCGAACGCCTCGCTCGTCGTCGCCGCGAGGTCCGTCTCCCGCCGCTGGTACAGCCGCTCCGCGCGCTGCTGCCGGCGGACGAACCGCTCGTCGCTGCTGGCGCTGTTGCGCAGCCGCATCACCCCGACCGCGAGCCGCCGGTTGATCCGCTCGGCCCGCCGGCCGGAGCCGCGCAGCCAGAGAAGCAGCGGCCAGACGAAGAGGGTGCGCAGCACGATCAGGATCACGACCGTCGCGAGCCCGAGCAGGACCGCGGTGTCGACGCCGACGCCGCCCGGCTCGATGTCGCCGACGATCGCCTTGATCTCGGCGCCCATCAGCAGGAAGACGCCGTTCTCGAGCAGGAACTGCGCGGTCCGCCAGTTGACCCGCTCGCTGATCCGGGACTGCGGGCTGAGGAAGCGCGCGCTGTTGTGCCCGGTGTAGATGCCGGTGACGACGACCGCGAGGACCCCCGAGGCACCGAGCTCCTCCGCCGGGATGTAGGCGAGGAAGGGGACCGCGAAGGACACCGCCGTGTCGAGGACGGGGTCGCGAAGCTTCGACCGCACGAACACGGTCAGCACGCCCATCACCAGCCCGAGCGCGACGGCCATCACGACCGAGTAGACGAAGAGCACGCCGACCTCGCCGATGTCGATGGCGTCGCTCGAGACGGACGCGCCGACCACCGCGGTCGCGGCCGTCGCGGCGCGCAGCAGCACGAGTGCCGACGCGTCGTTGACGAGGCTCTCGCCCTCGAGCACGGTGACGAGCCGCGGCGGAAGGCCGAGCTTCTTGCCGATCGAGGTGGCGGCGACCGCATCGGTCGGACTGACCACCGCACCGAGCGCGATCGCGGCCGGGAGGCTGAGATCCGGCAGCAGCATGTAGAGGAAGAAGCCGACGACGAGCGCCGTGACGACCACGAGCAGCACCGAGAGCCCGAAGATCGAGCGCAGGTTCCGCCGGAAGTCGGCCAGCGGCACCTGGATCGCCGCCGAGTAGAGCAGCGGCGGCAGGACCCCCGCGAGGATCAGCTCCGGCTCGACCTCGATCTCCGGCACGCCGGGGAGGTAGGACGCGCCGATGCCGATGACGACGAGGAGCAGCGGCGCGGCCACCCCGAGCCTGCTCGAGAACCGCGCGACCGTGACGACGGTGATGATCCCGACGACTCCGAGCAGCGCGTAATCCACGCTCTCAGGCTACCGGGCCCACCGACCGTCCCTCTGGCAGACCGGCGGCGGCGGGGTCAGTACCAGCCGACGCTCTCGGAGTGCGCCCAGGCACCGCACGGCGAGCCGTAGCGCCCCGAGATGTAGCCGAGGCCCCAGGTGATCTGGGTGCTGGCGTTGGTCTGCCAGTCGCCGGCGACGGTCGCCATCTTGCTGCCGGGGAGCGCCTGCGGGATGCCGTAGGCACCGCTCGACTTGTTCTCGGCGTAGACGTTCCAGCCCGACTCGCGGGTCCAGAGCAGAACGAGGCAGTCGTACTCGCTGTCGGCCCAGCCGCGCTGCACGATCTGGTCGTAGGCGATGGCCTTCGCCGAGCCGGGATCCGGAGCGGCCGACCGGGCGACGGGCGCTGCGACGGCGGCCTCCTCCTCGTCGTCCTCCTCGACGACGGCCTGCTTCGACTTCGTCGGAGTGGGGGTCGGCGTCGGAGTGGGCGTGGGGGTCGGCTTCGCCTGCGCGTCGAAGGTGTCGCGCTGGACGGTGCGCTCGACGGCGGCCTCGGCGACGACGAGGCGCTGAGCCGGATCGCCGTTGAAGCGCTCGGGCGCCTGGTAGAAGGGGGATGCGACGGCACCGCTCGACGGGTCGACCGCGCTCACGGCGACGAAGCCGATCGAGGCGGCGAAGGCGAGGAACGCCAGCGGGAGACGGGTCCGGGACCGACGGGCCGCCGGGCGCTTCGAGGTCTCGACCGAGGATCGGGAGACGGGTGGCTGCGCGACGGACGTTCTCTGATGCATACCCACGATCACGAAAGCATAACGGACGCCCTCAGGATCCGCCAGTGCACGGCCTTCCGCTCAGCGCACCGCCAGCATCACGTCGACCACGGCGTCGAGCACGAGGTCCACCTGGGGCTCGGAGTAGCCGCCGCGCTGCGGCGCGAACGACACGGTCCGGACGTCGTCGACGGTGAGCACGGAGCCGTCGCGGAAGTAGCCCGAGACGCGGTCGGAGAAGGCGTCGACCTGGCGGATGTTGTAGCCGGTGGTCAGCACGCCGGCGCGGGTGAAGCGCTCCCGCGCAGGCCGGGCCAGGCGGTTCACGATCTCCTGCGCGGTGTCGCGGGCGTTCTGGAGCCACGCCTCCTCGCCCTGCTCCGCGATGGCGAACTGCCGCTCGCGCACGGCGAACGCGTCCTCGAGGCGCTCGAGCGCCGCGTCGACGTGTGGAGCCGAGTAGCCGCCCTTCTTCAGCGAGAAGGCGGTGTGCCGCAGATCGGCCGCGCGCAGGTCCGCCGGGCCGCCCGAGAGCTGGGCGTAGGCGTCCCTGGCCGAGGCGAGGAAGGAGTCGACCTCGTCCGTGTCGTAGCCGGGCCGGGACTCGCGCGCGCGGGGGAAGGGAGCGTCCATCCCGTCATTCTGCCAAGACGGCGGCCCGGTCCGGGAATCGGCGCGTCGATCGGGTGGGGCGGCGACCCGGTGCGCGGGGACCGGGTGCGCGACGACCCGGTGCGTGACGACCCGGTGCGCGAGGACTCAGTGCGCGAAGACGAAGTACAGCACGTACGCCGCGGCCGCCGACGGGAGGATCGAGTCGAGCCGGTCGAGGAACCCGCCGTGACCCGGCAGCCAGGAGCTCATGTCCTTGATGCCGATGTCGCGCTTGATCAGCGACTCGGCGAGGTCGCCGAGGGTCGCGGTCAGCAGGATGACGCCGCCGAAGACCGCGCCGACCCACCAGGGCTGACCGAGGAGCAGGACGGCGAGCAGCACGCCGACGCCGACGCCGGCGGCCGCGGCACCCGCGAACCCCTCCCAGGTCTTCTTCGGGCTGATCCGCGGCGCCATCGGGTGCTTGCCCCAGGTCAGACCGCTGGCGTAGGCGCCGGTGTCGACCACGATCACCAGGATCAGGAAGGACAGCGCCCAGAGCTGGCCGCCCTCCTCCGCGACGAGGCGGATCGCGAAGGCGCCGAGGAAGGTGACGTAGATCTGCACGAAGGCGCCGAGGCCCACATCGAGCAGCAGCTCGCGCCCTGTCGACCGCGTCCGGCGGAAGAGCTGCTCGCCCAGCCGCCAGAGGGCGACCAGGGCCGAGCCGCCGAGGACGGCGAACCAGGCGGCCTGCATCCCGCCGTAGTAGGCCGCCGGAACGGCCACCACCGCGACGACCCCGGTGGGGATGCGCGGGATGTCCCGGCCGGCCTGCCGCAGGGCGTTCGACAGCTCCAGCGCCGCCAGCAGCACCAGCGCGCCGGCCAGCACCATGAAGAGCTCTTTGATCACCAGCAGACTGACGACCATCGCGCCGCCGCCGATCAGGCCGATGATCGTCGCGGAGACGAGGTTGCGGCCGGAGCGGGCGGTGAGGCGCTCGTTGGTCGCCTCGAGCTGGGCCCGGGTGGCCTCGAGCTGGCGCTCGACATCGGCGCGCCCCTGCTGGGCCCGCGCGCGCAGGGCGTCGCGCGTGACCATCCGCGAACCCCGGGCGCCCGGAACGTGCGGCGCCGGAGCGTCGTCGCTGCTCTCGGGTTCCTCGGGGTTCACGGGCACGGCACTACACCTCGAGCAGTTCGGATTCCTTGCGCTTGAGCGCCTCGTCGATGGCGTCCACGTGCTGCTTGGTCAGGGCCTCGAGCTCCTTCTCCCCGCGGGAGAGCTCGTCGTCGCCGATGTCGCCCTTGAGCGCGTCGAGGTCGCTCTTGGCGCTGCGGCGGATGTTGCGGACGGCGATCTTCGCGTCCTCCGCCTTCGTGCGGACGATCTTCACGAACTCCTTCCGGCGCTCGGCCGTGAGCTCGGGCAGGTTGATCCGGATGACCGAGCCGTCGTTGGTCGGGTTGGCGCCGAGGTTCGGCATGTCCCGGATGGCCTGCTCGATGTCGCGGAGCGCGCCCTTGTCGTAGGGGGTGACGAGCAGGGTGCGCGCCTCGATGTTCTGCAGCGACGCGAGCTGCGACAGCGGGGTGGGCGTGCCGTAGTAGCTCACGAGCACCTTCTGGAACAGACCCGGGTTCGCCCGGCCGGTGCGCACCGTGGAGAAGTCCTCCTTGGCGACCCCGACGGCCTTGTCCATCTTGACGGTCGCGTCGGCCAGTACATCCGAGATCACAGGGGGCTCCTTAAGAGAGAGAAGTGGTCAGTCTAGTTCGAGGCGGGAGTGCCCTAGTTGGAGACCAGGGTGCCGAGCCGGGCTCCCCGGATGGCGGCCGCGACGTTGCCGGCCGGCTCCATCCCGAAGACCTGCATCGGCATCCCGTTGTCCATGCAGAGGCTGAAGGCGGTCGAGTCGACGACCTTCAGGCCGCGCTGCAGCGCTTCCAGGTAGGTGAGCGTGTCGAGCTTCTTCGCGTCCGGGGTGGTCCGCGGGTCGGCGTCGTAGACCCCGTCCACGCCGTTCTTCGCGACGAGCACGACATCGGCGTGCGTCTCGAGCGCGCGCTGCGCGGCGACGGTGTCGGTGGAGAAGTAGGGCAGGCCCGCACCGGCGCCGAAGATCACGACGCGGCCCTTCTCCATGTGCCGGATCGCCCGGCGGGGGATGTAGGGCTCGGCGACCTGGGTCATCGCGATCGCGGACTGGACGCGCGTCTCCGCACCGGCCTGCTCGAGGAAGTCCTGCAGGGCGAGGGCGTTCATCACCGTGCCGAGCATGCCCATGTAGTCCGCGCGACCGCGGTCCATGCCGCGCTGCGAGAGCTCGGCACCGCGGAAGAAGTTGCCACCGCCGACGACCACCGAGATCTCGACCTCCGTCGCGGCATCGGCGATCTCGCGGGCGAGAGCGCTGATCACATCGGGGTTCACACCGAGAGTGCCGGCACCGAACGCCTCTCCCGACAGCTTCAGCAGCACCCTGCGGCGCTTGCCCGTCGTCTTCGCATCCGTCTCCGTCATGGACGTTTCCTCCCGTAGACCCGTACAAACCTATCCCGCGCGGAGCACGCCCCGCGACCACGCCCGGGCACCTCCCCCGGGCAGAGCGAAGGGAGCCCGGGTCGACTGAACGACCCGGACTCCCTCCGCCGTGCGTGCTACGCGCCGACCTTGAAGCGGGCGAAGCCCGACACGGTCAGACCGGCGTCCGCCACGACCTTGCTGATGGACAGCTTGTTGTCCTTGGCGTAGTCCTGGTCGAGCAGCGCGACCTGCTTGAAGTACGCGTTGACGCGACCCTCGATGATCTTCGGCAGGGCGGCCTCGGGCTTGCCCTCGCCGCGCGAGATCTCCTCGACGATGCGGCGCTCGTTGTCGACCTCCGACTGCGGCACGTCCTCGCGCGACAGGTAGGAGGGGTTGGCGAACGAGATGTGCTGCGCGATCGAGCGGGCGGTCTCCGCGTCGTCTCCCGAGTAGCCCAGGACCACGCCGACCTGCGGCGGCAGGTCCTTGTTGGTCTTGTGCAGGTAGACGGCGAAGTGCTCGCCGGAGACGGCGGCGACGCGGCGCAGCTCGACCTTCTCGCCGAGGATCGCGGCCTCGTCGTTGATGAGGTCGGCGACGGTCTTGTCGCCGGCGGGGGCGGCGAGGCCCTCCTCGACGGTGGTGGCGCCGGCGGCGACGACCGCGGCGAGCACGCCGTCGGCCAGGGCGATGAACTTGGTGCCCTTGGCGACGAAGTCGGTCTCGCAGGCGAGCTCGATCAGGGTGGCGACGCCGTCCTTCTCGGCGGCGGCGACGAGGCCCTCGCTCGTGGAGCGGTCGGCGCGCTTCGCGTTGCCCTTGGCACCCTTGAGGCGGAGGATCTCGACCGCCTTGTCCAGGTCGCCGTCGGCCTCGACGAGCGCGTTCTTGGTGTCGACCATGCCGGTTCCGAGCTGCTCGCGCAGCGTCTTGACGTCAGCGAGGCTGAAATTAGCCATAGTTCTGCGGACTCCTCTTGTCTGTGCCCGGCCGGCGCGGCGCTTCGAGCGCCTGCGCCCGTCCGGACGTCGTGGTCTGCCGTTCCCGCGGCGACGGGCCTCGGTCTCGAGGACTCCATCACGCCGGAGTGTCGGCGGTTCTGATTCGTGGTGGACGTGCACCGAATGAGCAGGGGCCGGACGGGCGCTCGCGCGACCCGTCCGACCCCCGGCTCAGAGCGGGTGTCAGACGGACGCGGGGGTCTCGTCGGTCGCGGACTCGGCGGGAGCCTCGGCCTCGGCGACGGCCTCGTCGGCGGTGGCGAGCTCGGCGTCGGCGACCTTCTCGGTCTCGGCGCCGGCCTGCTCGGCGGGCTCCTGGACGTCGGACGCCGGGGCGTCGGTCGCGGCGGCGTCGGTCGAGGCGGCGGAGTCGTCGCTCGTGGTGAGCAGCTCCTTCTCCCACTCGGCCAGCGGCTCGACGGCGGAGACGTTGCCCTCGGCCTCGGGCTTCTGGTGACGCTGGATGAGGCCCTCGGCCGCGGCGTCGGCGACGATGCGGGTGAGCAGGCTCACCGAGCGGATCGCGTCGTCGTTGCCCGGGATCGGGTACTGGACCTCGTCCGGGTCGCAGTTCGTGTCGAGGATGCCGATGACCGGGATGCCCAGCTTCTTGGCCTCGTCGATCGCGAGGTGCTCCTTCTTGGTGTCGACGACCCAGAGGGCCGACGGCGTCTTCGAGAGGTTGCGGATGCCGCCGAGCGACTTGTGCAGCTTGTCGAGCTCCCGCTTCTTGATGAGGAGCTCCTTCTTGGTGAAGCCGCTCTTCGTCGTGTCGTCGAAGTCCAGCTCCTCGAGCTCCTTCATGCGCGCGAGGCGCTTGGAGACCGTCTGGAAGTTGGTGAGGAGGCCACCGAGCCAGCGCTGGTTGACGTAGGGCTGGCCGACGCGGGTCGCCTGCTCGGAGATCGCGTTCTGCGCCTGCTTCTTCGTGCCGACGAAGAGGATGGTGCCGCCGTGGGCGACCGTCTCCTTGACGAAGTCGTAGGTCTTGTCGATGTAGGCCAGCGACTGCTGGAGGTCGATGATGTAGCTGCCCGAGCGCTCGGTCAGGATGAAGCGCTTCATCTTCGGGTTCCAGCGACGGGTCTGGTGCCCGAAGTGGACGCCGCTGTCGAGCAGCTGGCGCATGGTGACGACTGCCATGAGTCGTTCTCCTTCTCTGGGGCTCGGGCGCACGACGGCGCCGAACTCCCGTTCGGTTGTCCGCGACGGCCGGTCGGCACGTCGCCCTGGCGCCCGGCGCGCTCCCGCCCTCCTCGCGCAGGGCGAAGGGGACCGTGGGGAGCGTTGGCCGAATGGGCGCGCGTAGTCACCCCGACGAGCGAGGTGCTCCGAGAAGCCTAGCACCAGGACGGCCGCCTCCCCCGCGGGTGCGGGAGGGCGGCCGTCGGTGTCGCGAGGTGCGGCGCTACTTGCGCGCCGACTTCATCACGGTGCGGATGTGCAGGGTGTCCATCTCCTCCAGCGAGCGGCCCTTGGTCTCGGGCACGAACATGAAGACGAAGAAGAACGAGATCAGCGCGAAGGCCGCGTAGAGGCCGTAGGCGAGGGTCAGCGAGACGTCCTGCGACAGGATCGGGAAGGTCACCGTGATCGCGAAGTTGGCGATCCACTGCGCCGAGGCGGCGAGGCCCAGGGCGGCGGCGCGGATCCGGTTCGGGAAGATCTCGCCGAGCAGCACCCAGACCAGCGGGCCCCAGGTCGCGCCGAAGAAGACGACGAAGGCGTTGGCCGAGACCAGCGCGATCGGGCCCCAGGCGCCGGGCAGCGAGACGTCCTCGCCGCTGATCGTCGACTGGCTGAAGGCGAGCGCCATCAGTCCGAGCGAGATCGCCATGCCGGCGGAGCCGACGAGCAGCAGCGGCTTCCGGCCGACCTTGTCCACCAGGAAGATCGCGACGAAGGTGACCACGACGTTGACCACCGAGGTGAAGACCGAGATGGCGAAGGAGTTCGACTCGTCGAAGCCGACGGCGCTCCAGAGCGAGGTCGAGTAGTAGAAGATCACGTTGATGCCGACGAACTGCTGGAACACCGAGAGCAGGATGCCGACCCAGACGACCGGCAGCAGGCCGAGCGCCGGTCCGCGCAGGCTCGAGCGCTGGGCGTTCTCGGCGTCCTCGTCGATCTTCTTCTGGATGTCGGCGAGCGCCTCGTCCACCTCGTCGCGCGGAGTCACCGTCGCGAGGACCTTGCGCGCGTCCTCCGAGCGGCCACGTGTCGCGAGGTAGCGCGGCGACTCGGGCAGCGTCAGGGCGAGCAGACCGTAGATGACGGCCGGAACGGCGCAGGCGATGAACATCCAGCGCCAGGCCGCGACGCCGAACCAGTAGGGCTCGGACGCGCCGCCGGCGCCCTCCGCGATGATCGTGTCCGAGAGCAGCGCGGCGAAGATGCCGAGCGTGATCGCGAGCTGCTGGAGCGATGCGAGCGCCCCGCGGATCGCCTTCGGCGCGATCTCGGAGATGTAGGTGGGGGCGATCACCGAGGCGATGCCGATGCCCAGGCCGCCGACGACGCGCCAGAGGACGAGGTCCCACACGGCGAAGGCCGCGCCCGCGCCGATCGAGGAGATGAAGAAGAGGCCTGCGCCGAGCAGCATGACCTTGATGCGGCCCCAGCGGTCGGCGAGGCGACCTGCCAGGTAGGCGCCGAGTGCGCAGCCGAGGAGGGCCGACGCGACGGCGAAGCCGATCAGCGCGGCCGAGAGCTCGAACTCGCCCTGCACCGCCTCGACCGCTCCGTTGACCACGGACGAGTCGAAGCCGAAGAGGAAGCCGCCGACCGCCGCCGCGATGGCGAGACCGATCACCTTCCTCTTCAGTTTCGCCGCCGAGGGGTTCGGGATGGTGTCAGATCGTCCGCTGGTCATGGTCGTCTCCGATTCTCGCCGCCGGTGGGTGCGGTGTCTCCGCGCCCGCTCCGGATCACAGGCACGTTACTCCCGCCTGCGAATGTCCCGGGGCGGGTTGCGGAGTGGGGTTGACCTCGTCGTCCTCCACAGCGGACCCTGTGGTCGTCTTCTCCCCCGGTCGCGCGGCGGGTCGCCCGCGCCGCCCGGCGGAGGACGAGGGTGTGCGGATGGCTGCTCGTCTCCTCCTCCGCCACTTCCGCCCGGGCGTGTTCGCGGTGCTCGCTCTGCTCGCCGCGATGCTCTGGACGCCGCCGGTGGACGGCTTCTCGGTGGTCGAGCCGTGGCGGGCGCCGGCTCACCGCTACGCCGCGGGCCACCGCGGGATCGATCTCGCTGCCACGGCGGGTGCTCCGGTGCGGGCCGTCGCGGACGGCCGGGTGTCGTTCGCGGGGCGGGTGGTCGATCGGAGCGTGGTCAGCATCGCGCATGCCGACGGGCTGGTGTCGAGCGTGGAGCCGGTGGAGCCGTCCGTCGCGGAGAGCCAGGAGGTGCGCGCGGGGGACGTGATCGGCACCGTGGGCGCGGGTGGGCACTGCGACGGCTCGTGCGTGCACCTCGGGGTGCGCGAGGACGGGGAGTACGTGAACCCGATGCGGTTCTTCGGCGGGATCCCGCGGGCGGTGCTGCTGCCGATGGACGGGGTGGCCGCGCAGGCGGTCGCCGATCCGTGGCAGGCGGCGGTGACTGCGGCGCGCTCAGGCGCGCGGGTGAGCGAGGCGGTAGGCCTCGCGGATCCGCTCGGTCGAGACGTGGGTGTAGATCTGCGTGGTGCCGAGACTCGCGTGGCCGAGCAGCTCCTGCACGGCGCGGAGGTCCGCTCCCCCGTCGAGCAGGTGCGTCGCCGCGGTGTGCCGGAGGGTGTGCGGGCCGGACGGGCCGGAGCCCTGGCCGCCGTCGAGGAGCCGGGCGACGACGCCGTAGACGGTGCGCGGGGTGAGGCGGGCGCCGCGTCGGCCGAGGAGCAGGGCCGACGTGCTCGCGCCGGTCGCGGTCACGTCCGGGAGCAGCTGCGGGCGGGCCTTCTCCAGGTAGGCGATGAGCGCCTCCTTCGCGGGCACGCCGAACGGCACGACGCGCTGCTTGCTCCCCTTGCCGGTGACCAGCACGGTGAGCCGGCTCAGGTCGAGGTCGCCGACGTCGATCGCCACGAGCTCGGAGACGCGGATGCCGGACGCGTAGAGGAGCTCGACGATCGCCAGGTCGCGCAGGGCCACCGGGTCCTCGGTCGCCCCGCGCGCAGCGACCACGTCGATCAGGTGCTCGGTCTGCGGCTCCGTGAGCACGCGCGGCAGGGGGCGCCCGCCCTTCGGGGTGCGCAGGCGCGCGGCGACGTCGATCGGCAGGCGCTCGGAGCGCTGCGCCCAGGACGAGAAGGAGCGGACGGCCGCGGTCCGCCGGGCGAGCGTCGCGCGGGCGACACCGGTCTGCGACTCGTGCCAGAGCCAGTCGCGCAGCAGCTCGAGGTCGAGCTGGGCGAGCATCGGCTGCTTCCGGCTCGCGGCGAAGTCGATCAGCGTCGAGAGGTCGGCGCGGTAGCCCCGAGCCGTAGCCGGTGAGAGCGAGCGCTCGTCGAGGACGTAGCGGAGGAAGTCCTCGACGGCCGCCGCGAGCGGCTCGCCGCGCGGCGGTCCGTCGTGCGGTCGTGCGTCGAAGGGACGAGTGTCAGCCATCGGTCCCCGGCATCCGCGACCACAGGTCGATGCGGCCCTGCTCGTCGAGACTCTCGAGCTTCTCGATCAGGTCGGTGCCGAAGCGGGTGGCGATCGGAGCCGTCGCACTCGGGACGAGCGAGGTGGCGACGGTCTCCGGGTGCACGTGCACGAGCGAGAAGCTCTGCGCGCCGTCGATGCCGGCGAGCTCGCGCTCCGGAGCGCCGAGGTCCATCGTGTAGCTGGTCGCTCCGGCGACGAAGACCGGGACGCCGGCGAAGGTGGCGGCCGTCGAATAGTGCAGATGCCCGCCGAGGATCGCGCGCACGTCGGTCCCGCGCACCACCTCCTCCAGCCGGTCCATCCCGCGGAGCTCGAGCACGGTCATCGCCCCGAGCGGCGTCGGGAGCGGCGGGTGGTGCAGCGCGAGGATCGTGCCGAGCGGGGCGGGCGTCGCGAGCTCGGCGGCGAGGGACTCGAGCTGCTCGCCGGTCAGCGCACCGTGGTGGTAGCCGGGCACCGCGCTGTCGAGCGCGATGAGCCGCAACC
Organism: Rathayibacter sp. VKM Ac-2804; assembly: GCF_009866655.1. NCBI lineage: Bacteria > Bacillati > Actinomycetota > Actinomycetes > Micrococcales > Microbacteriaceae > Rathayibacter > Rathayibacter sp. VKM Ac-2804. The sequence continues at coordinate 2,011,660 of NZ_CP047420.1, read as the reverse complement.
CGCCGAGGTCGACGACCTGGTCCATCGGAGCCTCGCCCGACGCGTCACTCTCCTCCTGGTCGAGGAGGACACGACGGAACGCACCGCGCTCGTCGTGGTTGCCCATCACCCAGACGATCGGGCAGTCGAAGCGCTCTCCTACGGGATCGAGCACGTCCCTCACCCGCCGGTAGGCGTCCGCCTCGCCCCGGTCTGCGACGTCGCCGGTGACGAGGATCGCGTCGAGGCGACCGCCGCGCTCGACGAGCCGCGCGACCGCCTGCTCGAGCCGGGACACCGTGTCGACCCGCCCGTAGAGCGGAGCCCCCTCCGCGAGGAAGTGCGTGTCGCTGAGGTGCGCGATCACCCGGTCGGCGGCCCGGAAGTGCCCGAGCTGCGGATGCTCCGGCTGCGTCCTCGTCGTCGTCTCGTCACCCATGCGGCTCCCCTCGCTGCTTGTTCGACAGCGTAGGGCGCACCGCCGACAGCGCCCCGGCGGCTCGGCGGCAGGCCGTGCGTGCGGGATGCTCCGGACGGGCTGCTTCTCCGTGGATCGAGGCGGGGCCTCTCCCCCGTGCCTTGAGAGGCCGGAAGAACCTCCTCCCGCGAGTCGCTCGCCTTCGGGCGTCGTCGAGGATCGGATGCCACGCCGGCCGGCGAGGGACGGAGCGGAACGTCACCCGGTCCTCCTGCGGCGGACCGCCACCTCCCCTCACCCGCTTCTCATGCGGCTGCCCTCCACCTCCCCTCCGCGTCGCGCTGGACGAGTCCGGTCGCGAGGCAGGTCCCGAGCACATCGAGTGTCTCGGGGACGGACAGGCCGAAGCGCTGCGCGAGCGCCTCGGTCTCGTGCGCACCGTCCGCGCGGAGGACGTCCAGGACGCGCGACGCCGTCCGTGAGACCTCCGGTGCAGCAGCGAGCACCGCGGAGATGCCGAGCAGCTCGACGACCTCCGGAGCCGACGTCACGCAGGTCGCGGCGTACTCCCGGAGGAGACGGTGGCAGCCCGCGGACGAGGCGCTCGTCACAGGTCCGGGCACGGCACCGAGCGGGCGCCCGAGCGCCGCCGCGTGGCCGGCGGTGTTCAACGACCCGGAGCGGGCGCCCGCCTCCACGACGACCGTGGCGGCAGTCGTTGCGGCGATGAGCCGATTGCGCTGCAGGAAGCGCCAGCGCGTCGGCGTCGTGCCCGGCGGCACCTCCGTCACCACGGAGCAGCCGGGCGTCGCGATGACGCGGTGCAGGAGGTCGCTGTGTGCCGTCGGGTAGAGCCTGTCGGAGCCGCCGGCGAGGAAGGCGACCGTGCGGCCGCCCGCCCCGAGGGCCGCCTTGTGCGCGACCGCGTCGATCCCGAAGGCGGCTCCGGAGACGATGAGGACGCCGCGCTCGGCGGTGCCGGCGGCGAGGTCCGCGGCGACGTGCTCGCCGTAGCCGGTCGCGGCGCGGGCCCCGACGACAGCCAGCCGGTGCGGAGCGGCGAGCGCTAGCGGATCGCCGCGACTCCAGAGCACGAACGGCGCGTGCTCCCCCAGATCGGCGAGCGGCTGCGGCCAGCCTTGGCAGCCCGGCAGCAGCAGGCGTGCGTCGAGACGGTGCGCGATCTCCAGGCGGCGGAGGAGCAGGGCCCTGTCGACCCGGGGGCGCCAGCGCGCCAGACCTGCGGCGAGGACCCGCGTTCCGCTGCGGGAGTCGTCCCCGTCGCTCTCTCCGTCGCCTGTCGAGTCGAACGAGTTCTCGGAGCTGCCGTTCTCCGCGGCAGCGTCATCCGCGCATCCGGTCCCCCTCCGGCGCACGTCCGCCGCCGCCGCCTCCGCGAGGATCTCCCCCGCCGACGCCGTCCCCACCACCTTCGCGAGCGCGCCGCCAGCGCCGAATCGCTCGATCAGCGTCCCGGCCACCGCATCGCCCGGCTCGGCGAGCGAGGACCAGGCCGCGCGCGCGAGCGCCTCCACCGGATCGGACTCGCTGTCCTCGGGAAGCAGCCGCCGCGCGAGGCGCGTCTCGGTCCGGTCGAAGAGCTCGGCGACGGCCGTCACGAGCCCGCTCCCCGCAGAATCAGTGCGCGGGCGAGGTGACTCGCAGCGGGGCGGTCGACCTCGTCGAGGTCGGCGAGCGTCCAGGCGAGTCGCAGCACGCGGTCGTAGCCGCGCATCGTCACCAGACCACGCTCCAGGGCCAGGTCGAGGGTGCCCGACTCCCGGGCGGTCGGGCGCTGCGGGCTCGCGCGGAGCCACGCGCCGTCGACCTCGGCGTTCACCGACCACGGTGTGCCTGCCAAGCGCGCTCGAGCACGGGCGCGCGCGGCGACCACTCGCGCGCGAGCCTGCGCCGTCGAGAGCCCCGGCTCGTCTCGACGGACGGCGAGCTGTGCCGCGCCGATGCGCCGGACCGTCAGCCGGATGTCGACGCGGTCGAGCAGCGGGCCGCTGAGCCGTGCCAGGTAGCGGCGCCGCACCGGCGGGGAGCACGAGCAGATCTCACCCCGGATGCCGTGGCGGCCGCAGGGACACGGGTTCGCCGCGAGCACGAGCTGCACGCGGGCCGGGAACTCCGCCGTGACGTTCGCGCGGTGGATGCGGATCACGCCCGATTCGAGCGGCTGCCGCAGCGCGTCGAGGGCGACGGTCGAGAACTCCGGAGCTTCGTCCAGGAAGAGGACGCCGCGGGTGGCGCGTGCCACGGCTCCCGGTCGGATCCTCCCGCTGCCTCCGCCGACGATCGCCGCGGCGGACGCGGAGTGGTGCGGGCTCTCGAAGGGCGGGCGCCTCACCAGTGCCCCGCCGGTGTGCTCGCCGACGAGCGAGCGCATGCAGGTCGCCTCGAGCGCGGCCTCGTCGTCGAGATCCGGCAGGATCCCGGGCAGGCGTGACGCGAGCATCGTCTTGCCGGCTCCGGGCGGACCGAGCAGGAACACGTGGTGGCCACCGGCCGCCGCGGCGATCATCGCGGACGCCGCTTCCTCGTTGCCGATCACGTCCGCGAAGTCGAGCCGGGACTCCGGTTCACGAACGGCAGGAGGCGCAGCAGAGCGCTCTGGAAAGACCGGCACGTCCCACTCCGCCCCGTGCCAGACGGCGGCTGCCGCGAGGGACGAGACAGGGATGACGTCCACACCGTCCACCAGCTCGGCTTCGAGACGGTCGTCCTCGGGCACCATCACCCGGTGTCGTCCGGCTCGGGCTGCGGCGAGCACCGCGGGCAGCACACCCGGCACCGATTGCAGTCGCCCGTCGAGCCCGAGCTCGCCGATGTGCACCACCGCGGCGACAGACTCCCGGTTCACCTCCCCCAGCGCCGCCAGCGCCGCGAGCCCGATCGCGAGATCGAACGCGGACCCGTGCTTGGGCATCGCCGCCGGCGACAGGTTCACCGTCATCTTGTACTCCGCGATCCCGCTCCCCGAGTTGATCGCCGCGGAACGCACCCGCTCCTTCGCCTGCGACAGCGCCGCATCCGGCAGACCGATGATCACCATCCCCGGAGTGCCGTCCGCCGAGTGCGCCTCCACTCCCACCACGGCACCGGTGAAGCCGACCAGACCGACCGCGGACGTCCGCCCCAGCCCCATCACGCCACCGCCCGCACGTGCCGCACCTGACACGGCACACCCTCCGGAGCGACGATGCCGACCGCATCGATGCGCAGGTGCCGCGAGCGCTCGTCGTGCTCCCGCGCCCACGCGTATGCCAGCCGGCGCAGCCGCTGCGCCTTCACCCGCGTGATCGCCTCGATCGGCAACCCGAACCGCGTCGAGGACCGCGTCTTCACCTCCACCACCACCAACGCCGCACCCTCGCGCGCCACGATGTCCAGCTCCCCCTCACGCACCCGCCAATTGCGGTCGAGGATCTCAAATCCCCGCTCCCGTAGGTGCGCCGCAGCGATGTCCTCGCCGCGACGGCCCAACTCGTCCTTGTCCATGCAGAACCTCCCGAGGGAAGGGTCGCGGAAGCAGCGTCTACATTGACGACGAGTTTTGAGAACTGTGAATAAGACCAAGACTACTGCGATGTGGAGGAGCGTCGCAGGACTCACTGGGACTCTAACGACCTTTTACACGCCTAACATGCAAGGTGTTGCAGTCGAAGACTCTCCTGACCCTCGAGAATCACGACAGCTCTAATCATAGAGTTAAAGGGCTGGCGCATTTTCCCGGCGACGCCGCCCATTCCGGGATGGAGCAATCAGGAGATGCCAAAAATTCCACGGAGGCGCTCGACACATTCGACACCACCCTCAAAGAGCAGGTTGCTGGACTTTCGGGTATGACTGGAGCTGCACCGTCATCTAAGCGCCTCGCTCCAATTCGGTAGCCGAGGCCGGCCGTCTACTCCAGGTCCAGTGGACGGTCCCAGTACAGCTCGCCTGCGTAGTCCGTGTAGGTCGACGGCATGCCTGCTGCGTTGGTGTCTGGCACTGGGTTGCGATCGAAGGAGGCGCTCGACTCGACGAACTCAGGCTGACCGCGCGTCGCGGGTGAGGCGACGCTGCTCAGGACGACCTGCAGGATCTCCTGGTGGCCGATGTCGTAGGCGAAGGTCGTGGAGTCGGCGTAGAGCGTCTCGACCAGGCGTGCCTCGGTGAACGGTAAACGGTGTCGCCCGAGCACCTCGTCCTGCGTGTCCTGGAGGTAGCCCCGGACCAGGTCGCGGCTGAACGACGAGTCTTTCGCCCGTGCGATAACTTTGTCGATGAGTGTGGACACGTTGTAGTCGGCCATGTTGTTCCCGCGCGACTCGTCCTAGTTGTTTTTAAGATAACAAATTGACTTAGAACTGCGTAGATGTCGTGTACGATGCGGCCATGGGTTTCCGGAACATCATCAAGCCTCGCAGGGTGTCAGCACCTCCTGCAGCCGCGCCTTTACCGATAACCCTCAAGATCGAATATCCCGACGCGACAAAGTTGCCGAAAGACAGGTGGTCCTGGCTCAAGACAGGCGGGGCGCTCCTTCTGGGCGCCACCCTCTCTCTAGCCGGATCGATTGGTACTCAGTGGTACTCCGCAACAGAAGAGAGGAGCGCAAGTATCCGGGAGACCCGTTCGGTCGCCTACTCTGAGATGCTTTCTGCTTTGACGTCTCAGAGCAACACTCTTACTGAGGTCATGGCCAGGGCCTACGTCGATCAGGATTACACACTTGATGAAATGACCGCGTCGGGTGATCGTCTTCAGGAAGGCATAGATCGCATTACGGCGTCCTACGCCCAGATCCTCGTAATTGGTTCTGCGGAAGTTCAAACAAGCAGTGCGGACCTGCTCCAAGCCCAGCTTGAGATATCGTCGTCGGCTCAAAGCGCTCTACTCAACACAACATTGGCGACGCGCAAGATTTCCGTATTCGATGAAGACTATTTTAGCACCTATCAGGAAGCTCTCGGATGTAACTTCAGAACGAGCATTGGTCCATTTCTAATTGCCGCACGTGAAGAGCTTGGATCGGGAGAGGTTCAGGGCACCTACGTCGACTGCGAACCACTGAGCGACTACGAAGATGATTTCGAAGTAGAAGGAGCGGCCACATAGGGCCGCTCCAAGGCAATGCACGCCGTGCGCTATTTCTTCGCGGGTGTTTTCTTCGCAGTAGGATCGCTCTTTGTGGAGCTGCTGGTGCACCACCTAACGCGGCAGGATCAACCGGACCGCCACCGAGCATCTGGCCGGCCATCGCTGGATCCGGCGTGATGATGGCCTCGATGTCCTCCTTGTCCTCTTGAGCATCTTCGGGTACACCGCTTCTTGGCCTCAGCGAGGTTGTTCGTCGGGTCCTGGATCACGGCCTGGTACGTCTCGCGTGCCTCGCGGCGGCTCTCGGCCTGCTTGGACTCGGCGTCCACTTCGAGCGCGATGCGCGGCTTCCAGTCGCCCTGGATGGAGGCAGGGTCGAACACAGCGACGCCCTCCATCAGGTCGGGGTCGATGTTCGCGACGTCGAAGCCGTACTCCACGAGCACGTCGGCGCCGGTCTTCTTCGCCTCAGGGGCTGCCACGACGAGGGGCCGGTCCACGTAGAGCTGGATCATCTTGAGCAGGATCCAGTACTTCCAGTACAGCGCGTCGGCGGTGAAGATGCGGGCCTTGCTCTCGATGCGTGCGCCGGTCTGCTGGAGCGCGGAGCCGACCTCGAATTTGGTGCGGTCCTTCTCGCTGAGCGTGCCGTTGGCAGCCTCGGAGATGGCCGTCGCCTCGCGGATGCCGTTCTTGATCTCAACGCGGTTGTTGAACGAGTTGGCCGGGATGACCGGGCCAGGGATGTTGCCGAGCGAACCGAGCTTGAACGGGTAGACGGTGCCCGGGTCGTCGTTGATCAGGTCGATGAAGTCGATGTAGTCCTCGTCCAACTCACGCTGCATGGCGAGCTGCTTGATGATGGCGTCGCCCTCCATGTTGGTCATGTCGTTCAGGCGCTCGACCTCCTTGGCGATCGCGTTCAGCTCGCTGCACGCGTAGAACAAGCTCTTTTTGCGGTAGTTCCGGTAGAAGTAGAACGGCACGATGCGCTTCGCCTCGGACTTCGCTCGAGCCGTGGGTCTTGCATATACTAATGGTTATAGCACATTATCATACTTTGGTATAGATGAAGCGTGGCGATGGGTCTTGCGATGCACTCGCTCAGGAATGTACTTCAGGTTGCCGAGATGACGCACCCAATGCACACCATGGCTGTCAGCGAACTCTAGAAAGAATTCGGATAGTTCGTGCTCTTCTTTATAAATCAGTTGAACACTGCGAGACGAGTCCTTGAGAATAGGTCCGTCCTCACCACGCACGGTGTACGGATTCTGATGGCTGTCGCGTCGAGCGTGCACAGGGATAAAAGAGGTCTCAGAGATGTCTTCTGGTCCAGCGACGCTTGCCCAGATGATCGGTTCTGTCCCGGAGTTGTGGACGTTGACCGTCAGCCTCCACTCAAGGACTCCGATATTCGCCAGGTTCTTAGTGATGCTGATTTGAGTCCACGAAGCGAAGGCATCCGCAGGTCTTCTCCTCGACCTAGCCCGCTCATCAAACAAAGGTTTTTATACCGAGGCCGAATGCTGCAAGAGTACCGACACCGCTCACCCATTCAGCGACGCTTCCCCATTCAAGCAAGATTCTTTCCGATCTTTCGGTAGTCCACCGCTGGATTGGCTTGCATGTTCCTCGCGAACTCGATGATCATGCGTTGTTTGCGTGCACTGAGAAACTTCTGCGACCTCAAATCGCGCATCCATTGCTTTCCGGCGCCATCTACAAAGCTGACGACTAAATGCTCTCGGAGTATTGGTCCGGAAACGGTGAAACGCTTTACCCAGTTCTCACCAGGTTTGAAAGCAACACCCTTCTCGACAAGACTATCCTTGTCCAAAGATTCATCTCGAACAACTAGATTGATGAACTCTTGTGATTTTTGAGAGGTCATCACACTCACCAGATGCATCGGCACATCGTTCGTGTTAGTCATGCGAATAATCAGATGCCTTTCAACAATATCGAAGCCATTCCAATCATCAAGTGCCTCAGCGTAGGCGACGAAGCGACCAGCCTGGATGCGTGCCTGGCGCTGCCGATCTTGAAAGAGAATGACTAGACCAAGGACGAAGGCTAGAAGTGTGCCGACCCCGGACAAGAGATCAGCGAATTCCCCTGGTTCTAACGCGAACGACGACTTAACCCAGTCCCAAAACAACTCCATGCCCGGAGCCTAGCGTTGACATCCGACGACGTAATCCAGCAGCTCCTTGGCGTGGCAGCGCGTGCACCCTCGCACGACGAAGTGAGCCGTCCCGCGGAACCGATCGTTCTCGACCACGACGGTCTGCTTGAACGACGCCCATGTGTGAGCGCAGCCGGTCGCCTTGGTGCGTGAGTCCAACCGTGCCTGCGAGGCAGCCCTGACGCGAGCGTGCAGCTCAGCGCGGAGGGTGTCGAGGCCCCTGGGGCTCTGGCCTACCACCACGTGTTCTCCTTGAACACCGTTCCGTAGTTGTTGGTGCAGTGTTCGGTGCAGGACCAGTACGCGGCCGCAGCCACCCACGAGCCGTAGCGCTCACGCATGTAGCTGGTGAACCACTCGTCCTGACACGCGTAGTCGGACAGCGCGCACGGGAGCTTGCTGCACGGAAGGGCCTGGCCGATCCCGCACGCCCCAGACCTCGGGTTGATCGCGTCTGGACGGTTGCCGCTCTCGTGCTGGTAGACGAACGCCTTGGCCTCTGCTTCAGCGTCGATGGCCGGCGCTGCTGTTGAGACGGAGGCTGTGAGCTCTTCTGAGGCCTGCTGGTGCTCGATGAGTGCTTCGGGTGGTTCTGGTGCCATCTGGATGATGGGCGCGGTAGAGACGGCTTCTACTGGCGTTGCTCTAAAGACGCTGCAGCGACCGCTTGCTCGATCTGGCTCACGTTCTCTGAGCGAAGCGTCCAACCGGTGATGATGCCAGCGAGGGCGAAGGTCATGACGGCGACGATGAACCATGGGAGCGCGACGCTCAACTCGATGGTTCGAGGTTTCTTCGGTAGTGATGGTTCTTGTGTGTTGGTCGTACTCATTTTCAGTTTTCCTTGTTTAGTTGTGCTTCCTTGACTGTTACGAACGTGATCTTGTTGGGCGCTCGGTAATCTGTGATAGCTATTAGGTTAGTCATGTTGTCCTTTCGTGTTTATTGGGCTGTCCTTAGCCAAACACAAGCGTCACATAAAGTCAATACTATTTACGCACGATATGGCACATCGCTCCCAAGTACTCGAGGAAAATCCGGGAACAGCGCGTCGTGATGAGTCGCAATTTCCATCGCATGAAAAGTGTCTTCAGCCGCCCCTGGACCGGCGACGATTTCGCGAAGATCATACTGACCCTCACCATCCACTTTCCACGGAAGCTTCACGTAAGGCAACATGCCACGGCGGCCCGCTCGAACCTCGACTGAACCACCAGGGAATGGGCCTCCGACCAGGCGCCACTCGCGCTCCTCGCGAAACGCTTGATCTTTCACCGAAGGTGCTTCCGTGATGGCCCTCGGATAGATCGCTTGCCAGACTCGACCCTCTGGGATCTCGTACTCGAAGCCCCCCGCCCGAACCGCCCGAAGACCGTCATTTACAATCTCGGCTGCGAAATCTCGTGCGACTTCGTCGACGTAGGCGCACTCAACCAAGCGCCAGCCATTTATATCGGTCAACATCGACTTAGCAAATCCGAGCGCGTAACCCTGGCCAGTCCCACCGTACCCTCTCCACTGGCTCAGGGAATCGGGCTCTTGGGAGAAGGAGACGACAAAATAGTTGACCTCAAGCCAGGACTCGAAACCATCGATTGCGCGTTCTATGGACTCGACAATCTCGGAATTGATGGGGAGCTTGACCTGGACCCGAAGGGCTTGCGCGATCCTATCCGCAAACTGCTGCATCTCTCCCGTGTCGTTCATATGACGCACATGGGAAGCCCAGAACTCCTTGTTGCGGATCATGCTCACTGCGGCCGTGGCATCGGTGTAGTGCCAGAGCACGTCAGTGGGCACTGGACCGCTTCGTGGCCGGAGGTTCTTCATGCCACGAACGTACCGGTCAGATCCGCCGTACCGCGTTGGCCCACACCCAGGCGTCGAGCTTCGTGCCGTCCGACATGCTCCACTCAACGTGCACTGCGCGGTCGGTCCACTCCACCGCGAACGCATCGGTGACGACGGGTCGCTCCTGGAAGCGCACCCAGGCCCGCACTGGCACAGCCGGCCCTCGTCGGATGGGATGGTTCGCCTCATCGAGCTCGGCGGGCGTGAGGGACACGGGCTCCGGCCTGACCGCTGCCTCCGACACGCGCTGCTGCGTCAGCCGGTCGTAGTGGTCTTCGTAGCGTCGGTTCGATCCCATGGCGTCAGACCGTAGTAGAACGTATGTACGAACGCGAGCCCGTGCGGCGTGTCCTACGGTGAGGGTCATGACGAACGAGGACAGGGTCTCCAGACCATGGAACTGGCCACGCGAGTGGTGGTACGACGAGAAGTTCTGGCGCGAAGTAACAACCCGCACGATCGCTGGTGTCCTTGCCGCGCTGATCGTCCTACTGCTGAGCTACTTAACGGCGCTGATTTTGGGCATCTTCAAACTACCGTCAGCGCGACAGATCATTAGCGTAGTACTTCTCGTAGCCGCAGTCCCTCTCGTTCTAATGGGACTTGTGCGCATCGTGCTGGTGTTTGCCAGAGGCGTCGGTAACGTAACCTGGAAGTATATTTTCACGACACTTTCGATGTCTGCACTGGGCTCACTTCTTGCGGCCATATCCACGTACATCGCAAGGATTTAACGCAAACGCAAACAGACCCCCCGTCGAGCGCGTAACAGGCTCGGGGAGTTAGTATTGAAGCATTCCCTGAGTGGGTTGCAGTCGGTTGGTTCTTCAGGGTTAGGGTGAATAGTAACTCCCTCATGACCAGTTGAGCACGTGTTGCGCACGTTCTGAGCATGTTCTGAACCAGGTTGTGAAGGTACGCGGGTTGTTTCTCTTTGATCCCATCAGTACAGAGCAGGCTTTACGATAGCCGAAAACGTTGAGCTGTTTTACCGTGCCATTTAACGTCTGCACGGAAGCCAACAGTCAGGGACTCCCGAGACTACAAAAGAACCGCCCTTGGTAGGACGGTTAGCTGTTCGTTCACGTATCATTATGAAGCAACGTGAATGAAATGCAACCCCCTACGGGCTTATCTCAGGACGGGGTCGGCCAAGCGACGGTAGCGACACCCCAGAACCGCACATTGTCAATTAGTTGAAAAGTTGGACTGCGGCCCGCGTTCGTGGCCTTGTATGCATCGCACACCACGGTCGGACGGGTCTGTCAAAGACGACAGCGCCGACCACTTTTCCACAGGTCGCGGCTCGAACTGAGCGAGCGGGACTAACAACTAACCGTTAGTGCTATACACCCGCCGTTCGCTTCGGATCGCGACTAGTCGACGATCGGCGGCTCATTCTGCCAGTGATAGTCGCGCAGCCCGACCTCGCCTCGTGCCCACTCCTCCAGAAAGAAGACAAGCCTTGGCGCGACGAAACTGTATTGCGGACTGTCCAGCAGATGAACGATGTCGTCGGTGAACTTCCCTGCAAAGCCTCGGGCGCCTGGTTCTTTCTGAAGCCGGAAGAGAGACGCCGTCGTCATGGCTCGCAATCGGTAGATCTCCTTCCGACCCTTGACTGCCGTCAGTTGCAGGCCAACCGAGGTCGCGTCTGCGATGAGGTCATACGCACGGATGAGGAGGTCGCGGCGAGCCTCCTCAGCTACATCAGATACCCGCGCCTGCTCAGCAGCAGCCGCCTCCTCCGCGCGCTTTTCGAAGTCTGCACGCTGGATCCAGAGCGCCACGAGCACGGACAGGATGATGCTCACGAACGAGGCGATCAGTTCTAGCCAACTCGTGCGGTTGAGGACGTCCTGCCACCAAGGGGCCGCTGACCAGAAATCTGTCCACCAGTTCACGGTCAAACACTAGGGCTGACCACCCACCAACGAACACCGAAGGAGGTGATATGAACCAGACCAACCACATGACGACCGGAACGCAGCGATGACGCGCTTCCTCCACCGACTGCTCCACAACTTCGGCCAGTGCCCGCGTCAACAGGCCGGATGGCCGTGCAGAGGAGGCAACCGCTGCGGGTGGGACGCGTGAGCGAGCGACAGCCGCCCATCGACGTCCCGAGTAACGCCGAGCTGCTGGAGTCGATCCTTCACGTCGAGGGCTCGTTCGGAGCCAGCTACAACCGCTTCCACAGCTACAGTCTCCGGAACATCGGCTTCCTCGCACTGCAAGGATGCCCGCCTCAACCGGTCGCGACCTTCAAGCGCTGGCAGGAGCTCGGCTACCACGTTAAGAAGGGAGAGAAGGCGTACTCGATCCTCCGACCCATCACCGTCAAGTTGAAGCGGGACGAGGGCGAAGCTGGACCGGCGCCCGACACGGAGCCGGAGCAGCCGAAGATGATGCGTCGCTTCAAGGTAGTGCGGGCGCTGTTCCACTACGCGCAGGTGGCCTGCGAGGCTGGTCTACCGCCGTACGTTCCGCCGAACTGGGACGAGGACCGTGCGCTCGAGACACTCGACATCACCGAAGAGCCGTTCGCGCACTACAACGGCAACATCATGGGCTACTCCTACGACCGGACCATCGCCGTCTCCCCTGTTGCGCCGTACCCGTTCAAGACGAAGATCCACGAGCTAGGCCACGTTGAGCTTGGGCACACCGGGGACGCTCCCGATGAGGAAGAAGAGCCGGGATCCATGCATCAGGGCATCGGTGAGTTTCAAGCGGAGTCGACCGCGTACCTGACGCTGCACCAGCTAGGTGCCGAAGACCAGATGGATGCAAGCGAGAGCCGTGCCTATGTGCAGCACTGGCTACGCGGAGGTGAGCCGAACGAGCTAGACGTCCGTCAAGTGTTCAGGGCCACGGACCGGATCGTCAAAGCAGGGCAACCTGAAGCAGAGGCCAAGGCGTGAGTGATTTCCCCCATGGGCATCCACAACATTCAGGGTGGTTCTGCTCAGACCCAATCTGTATCCGGGCGCAGGAACGAAAAGAAAAAGAGGTGAACGAACTTATGCGAGACTCGCGAGTGATTGAGTCGGAGTCAGGCATGATCATCACCAATATGAAGCCTTCATGGGTGGAGCAGAAGGACGGAGGTCTTATCTCCATTGCACGTGCGGCTGAGATGAATCGTGCGCAACGCCGGAAGCTTGGCATCCGATTGTGAACTATTGACCAAACCATTAGAAATGCGAATATCAGGGTGTCCTTGAAGACAGAAGACGGTGAGCGTCAATACCGTGGCAGACGTACCGTGTGCGCAACGTATCAAGCACAGCCGCCTCGCACCTTTCACAACCGGATCAACGACAGACATGCACGCAAGAAGCGTGAGAGAAGTACGCTAGGTCAAAGTTTAGGCCGATGACGGCGGAGTACCGAGAGGACCCGCACGGGCGATCCTTCGTCCGATAACCGTCCCCACTGTGAGGTGCAAGTCCTCACCTCGCGATGCAGTCGTTGAGCCGTCTGGCTCGTTCACCGTCGCCGCCCATGTTGCGAGGCGGGGACAGGACGGACCAGACGGGCGCGCGATTTCAGGCGTCCCCCTGATCGTGCGCTTCAGCCAGTGGTCGACCAGGCAACTACCCTCCGCCTCGTCGACCTCCTAGTTCCGCGCATACCTCGCAGGTGCGTGGAACTAGGAGGACACAGCAATACCAACCCACTCCCCCATCATCAGAGCCGGCCGCCGTGCGTAGCGCGATGCTGCCCAACAGCGAGTCCGTGATCCAGCAGCGCGTCTGCCTGTACCTGGCGACGCACTACCCCGATGTGATCTTCCGCTCAGACTTCGCGTCGGGGCTGAAGTTGTCGATCGCGCAGGCGTCGCTCCACAAGCGACTCCAGTCGAGCAGGGCGTGGCCAGATCTCCACATCGTCGAGCCACGCGGTGAACACGCCGGACTCTTCATCGAGCTGAAGCGCAAGGGTGTCGTCGTGTTCAAGCAGGACGGAACGCTGCGGGCTGACGAGCACCTCCAAGAGCAGGCGGCGATGCTCGCTTCACTACGCGAGCGCGGGTACCGAGCTGAGTTCGCGATCGGCTACGACGCAGCCGTGGCGCTGATCGAGTCGTACCTCTTTTAACGCGGGTCGAACTGCACGCCCAACCGGACGTGCTGACCACCCACGATCACTAGGAGACCTCGTGACCAAGGCCATCGTCTTGCCCGCAACAGACGCCCCGTACCTCGTCGACGTCAACAGCGCAGCTGACATCCACGCACTCGTCGAAGGCTGGTTCGAGATCCTCGATCTCGCCACCCCGGACGCGACGCTCTGGATCAACGACGAAGCGGCGATCGACGGCAAGCAGTGGAACAAGCACGCGATGTGGCTGCTCGTCGTTCACTCCGTACACCCGACTACGAACCCGTTCCTTCGCGGAACCATGGTGCTCACCGGACCGATGCGCACCAACGAGGACGGACTGTCAGATGTGGACGACCACTACGTCGATCCGATGTTCCCGTCAAAACGGCTGACCGTGCTCGTGCAGCGCGCGAACAGCGACGAGTGGATCGACATGCGCATGCCCTTCGACACGTGGCGTTCTGCATACAACGCTGCGCTGAATCTGCAAGGCGCTCATGAAGACATCACGAAATTTAAAGTTGTACCAAAATGATCGTGGGGAACCCCGTGCCGTAATCAGCCATGGGTTTTCCTAACTGATGAACTTATTCACCGTATATATGATGATCAACATTAACGATGAAGACTGATGATCAAAATTACGACGAATATTGATCCACTGACGAAGCACGGGGCATGGCCTCTCTAAGTGCCAGGCTGAGAGTTAAGGCTCTTTGCCCTAGGCCTTCCATAAGCGGGGCATAGGTGCTAGAGTCCTACTTGCCACTTCGAACAGAAGGGCCGGCCATCCTTTCGGACGACCGGCCCCTTTTTGTGACCGCAAGTTCCCGCTTGCGACCCATATTGCAATATCTACGCAAAACCCTTTGGAGGAGCTTCACATGCTGAAGTTTACACGAAAAATTAAAACCTCGCAGAACGAGTCTACAACGACGAAGTTTTCGATGACAGCATCGTTCGTTGGTCCGGTGCTGGCTGGTTTGGGCGCGATCATCGCGATCCTGCTACAAAACTGGCCACTGTAAATGAAGGGGCCCCTACCATCCACGAGCCTTCGGGTCGCTCAAGTGGATGGTAGGGGCGTCGGTGGACCGTTCAGGAGCCGGGCTTGTAGCCCTTGCGACGACCCTTGAGGCCGTCAGCGTTCTCCAGGACGGCGCTGATGTTCGGCGCGAGCTTGTTGAACTCGGCCACGGTGACGACCATCTCGGTCGTCTCGCCGTTGCGGATCTCCAGCGCCACCAGGTTGCTGGCGGGCTTCAGATCCTTGACCTCGGACGGAAGCGCGTCGAACTGCTTCGGCTCGTCGAGGTCGGGGTGGCTGCGGACGACGATCGTTACGATCTCGTCCTCGGTCGCTTCGGCCCCGGTGAGGTCCGAGACCCTGATCTGGCGGAACCCCATGGGGATCACACTCCTTGTTGTCGTTGACCGTCACGGGATGTGTCGGTCTGCCACTAGTAAGAAGCATGCGCGCTAGATCGTAAACCGTAGAAATTACAACAGACTTAAGGACCCCTGTTTGAGACAATAGATGTACACATGCAAGATACGTTCGACCTCACCAATTACGTCAACGAATCCACTCAAGCGAGCGGCGTTCCGTTAGTGGTTGAGGATCAAGCCGTTATCACTTCGGTTGCAGCAATGGTGTCGGTACGAGACCACGAAGAACTCCCTGTGGCCGCTCGCTAGCTCGCTCGTCGACTGCGGCGTTCCTTCTTGCCCTTACGCCACCGCTTCTCGACCGCTGCATCAGCGCGCTCGCCGCTGCGCCCAAACACACGGAAACCGCGGTGCTCTTGGTCGGTCCACCAATCGGTGTTTCGTTTTATGTCGCGGAGGGCTTCGGCGATGTCGTGCACGCCACGTCTAGCGATCGCGCTCTGGTGCATGTAGACGTCCCAGTCGAGCACGACGTCCGTCTTGAGCTTGTCGCCTCCGATGCCTTCGTACGAAACCCGACCGTCGTGGCGCCGCGGCAAGTTGAAGTGAAGACGGTCGCGTGAGACGTCCCAGAACGTACGGAACTCCTGACCAGGAGCAAGCACTGGGATGAGCTGCGGGAACATCAAGGTCTCGGGATCACCGTGGTTACTAGACTGCAGATCCGTGTCCGTCTTGAAGCGGACGTTGCGCGCGAGCGTCTGCCCGTAGTTGCGAATGACCAGATCCATGAAGCCCGGAGTGCCGGGTACGGCCTCCATCGACACGACAACGTAGGGCTGAGACCGCTCGCGATCGAGCTTGGCTGCGGCGCTGAGCTGACGGATTCCGACCCACAGCGCAGCGACCAGCGCGAGGAAGGCCACAACGGCGGTTCCGAAGGTCGACCATGCGGACAGGATTTCTTCGAACGTCGGCTCTACGGCGGTCTGCATGTGTCTGATCCTTCCATCGACCTCCGACAGCACGTGGTGTACTTTGCAACTTCACGCCTCGTCCAGGAAGAGGACGCCGCGGGTCGCGCGTGCGACGGCTCCCGGTCGGATCCTCCCACTGCCCCCACCGACGATCGCGGCGGCGGAGGCGGAGTGGTGCGGGCTCTCGAACGGCGGACGCCTCACCAGTGTCCCGCCGGTGTGCTCCCCGACGAGGGAGCGCATGCAGGTCGCCTCGAGCGCCGCTTCGTCGTCGAGATCCGGCAGGATCCCGGGCAGGCGTGACGCGAGCATCGTCTTCCCGGCTCCGGGCGGCCCGAGCAGGAACACGTGGTGCCCGCCCGCCGCCGCGGCGACCATCGCGGACGCCGCCTCCTCGTTGCCGATCACGTCCGCGAAATCGAGGCGCGACTCCGGCTCACGAACGGCAGGAGGCGCAGCAGTGCGCTCCGGCAGGACCGGCACGTCCCACTCCGCCCCGTGCCAGACCGCGGCCGCCGCCAGGGACGACACCGGGATGACGTCCACCCCGTCCACCAGCTCCGCCTCGAGACGGTCGTCCTCGGGCACCATCACCCTGTATCGGCCCGCCCGCGCGGCGGCGAGCACCGCGGGCAGCACGCCCGGCACCGATTGCAGTCGCCCGTCGAGCCCGAGCTCGCCGATGTGCACGACCGCCGCGACCGACTCGCGGTTCACCTCCCCCAGCGCCGCCAGCGCCGCGAGCCCGATCGCGAAATCGAACGCGGACCCGTGCTTGGGCATCGCCGCCGGCGACAGGTTCACCGTCATCTTGTACTCCGCGATCCCACTCCCCGAGTTGATCGCCGCGGACCGCACCCGCTCCTTCGCCTGCGACAGCGCCGCATCCGGCAACCCGATGATCACCATCCCCGGAGTGCCGTCCGCCGAGTGCGCCTCCACCCCCACCACCGCACCGGTGAAGCCGACCAGACCGACCGCGGACGTCCGCCCCAGCCCCATCACGCCACCGCCCGCACGTGCCGCACCTGCGACGGCACACCCTCCGGCGCGACGATCCCGACCGCGTCGATCCGCAGATGCCGCGACCGCTCGTCGTGCGCCCGCGCCCACGCATACGCCAACCGGCGCAGCCGCTGCGCCTTCACCCGCGTGATCGCCTCGATCGGCAACCCGAACCGCGTCGAGGACCGCGTCTTCACCTCCACCACCACCAACGCCGCACCCTCCCGCGCCACGATGTCCAACTCCCCCTCGCGCACCCGCCAGTTGCGGTCGAGGATCTCGAAACCGCGCTCCCTCAGGTGCGCCGCAGCGATGTCCTCGCCACGACGGCCCAACTCGTCCTTGTCGATGCAGAACCTCCCGGGGGAAGGGTCGCTGAGGGAGAGGCGGCACGGGGCGGGCGGCGGTAGAACTGGGGAGGGAGCGGGAAATCAGGAGATGTGGAGGGCGGGCCCGGCGGCGTCGATCGGCGCGGGATCGTCCGTCGACAGTGGGTCTCGATACGCCGCCTGCGGCGGCTACTCGACCAGCATGAAGGCCGGGCGGTGCGTGATGCATGCCGGAATCGTGAGACCAGCCGCTGCCGGCCCCTTGTGAGGGTGGGTCTCGTCACGCCGCCTTCGGCGGCTACTCGACCAGCATGGGTGGTGCCGGCGGCGTCGCGAAGGAAGAGCCGTCAGCGACGTCCGTCTGCGAAGTTTCGATGATCGCCGCCGCTACTCGATCAGCGGAGGGAAGGGTGCGCGGCAAGCGCTCCCCAGCCGGAGAACGGTGCGCTGCAAGCGCTCCTCGGCAGGGGGAAGTATGCGCTGGAAGCGCTCCTCAGCGCCGCGAGCACGAGCCGGAGGCCCTACTCGTCGAGGGCGAGCTCCTTCGGGAGCTCGAACTCCTTGCGGGAGAGCTCCTCGACGTTGACGTCCTTGAAGGTGAGGACGCGGACGGACTTCACGAAGCGGTCGGAGCGGTAGACGTCCCAGACCCAGACGTCGCGCATGGTCAGCTCGAAGTAGAAGTCGTGCTCGGTGTCGCGGCGGACCAGCTCCACCTCGTTGGCGAGGTAGAAGCGCCGCTCGGTCTCGACGACGTACGAGAACTGCGAGACGACGTCGCGGTACTCCCGGTACAGTGCCAGCTCGACCTCGCGGTCGTAGTCCTCGAACTCGTCGTCATCCATCGTTCGCCAATTCTACGCGACACGACCCCGCGTCGGGACCGCCCTGGGCAGAGACGGCGTCCGCCTCCGCCTCGCGCGAGCGCGACAGCCAGGTCACCCGGTGCAGCGGCGACGGCCCGACACGGTCGAGGCCCGCCCAGTGCGCCGCGCTGCCGTAGCCCTTGTTGCTGTCCCAGGCGTAGTCGGCGAAGTCGTCGTGATGGCGCACCATCTGGCCGTCGCGGCCGACCTTCGCCAGCACGGACGCGGCCGAGACGGAGGCGCAGTCGCGGTCGGCCTTGATCCGGGTGACGATGGTCAGCTCCGCCGCCCACGGGCCGAGCGCGGGGGTCAACCAGTCGTGCTTGCCGTCCAGCAGGACGACGGCACGCGACAGCTCGACGCCCTGGTCGACGAGGCGCTCGATGCCGCGCGCGGCGGCGCTGCCGAGGCCGGCGATGATCCCGGTGTCGTCGATCTCGTCGGCGGAGGACTCGCCGATCGCCCAGCCGGACGCCCACTTCACGACGCCGGGCAGCAGCCCCTCACGACGCGCAGGGGCGAGCATCTTCGAGTCGCGCAGGCCCTCCGGGAAGCGGCCGCAGCGCGAGCCGATCGCGACGACGCCGACCGAAACGGGTCCGGCGATCGCGCCGCGGCCGACCTCGTCGCAGCCGATGACGCTCTCGTAGCCCTGACGGAACAGCCGGCGCTCCTCGCGGAGGTCCGGATCGGCGACGGCCACCTAGCGACCGCCCGCGCTGGCCCGGTCGTCCTCCGACTGCTCCTCGGACGCCTCGGTGTCGACGCCGCGGAACACCGACGGGTAGTCGTCCAGCCAGGCCCACTGCTGCACCGGCCAGGTGACCAGGATCGCGCGGCCGACGACGTTGTCGATCGGCACGAAGCCGTTGCCGGGCTTGTCGGTGTTGTAGCGGGAGTCGGCGGAGTTGTAGCGGTTGTCGCCCATCACCCAGAGCGAGCCCTCGGGCACGACCACGTCGAACGGGGTGGCCGAGACCGCCTGGACGCCCTCGGGGAGCTTCACGTAGGGCTCCGAGATCGGGTTGCCGTTGATCTCGACCTGGCCGAGCGGGGTGCAGCAGGTGACGTGGTCGCCCGGCAGGCCGATGACCCTCTTGATCAGGTGGTCGTTGCTGTCGGGCGCGGTGAGGCCGACGAGCGCGAGGGCCGAGTCGATGGCGGCCTGGAACGCGGGGACCTCGGGCTCGGTGGTCGGCGAGAGCCAGCCGCCCGGATCGCGGAAGACGACCACGTCGCCGCGGGAGATCGGGACGACGCCGGGGACCAGCTCGTTCACGAGGATGCGGTCGTTCTCGACCAGCGTCTGCTCCATCGAGGAGGACGGGATGTAGAACGAGCGGATGAGGAACGTCTTGACCAGGAACGACACCAGTACGGCGACCACGACGATGATCAGCACGTCGCGGAGGAAGAGAAGCACGCCGCGGCGACGACGGCGGGGACGGTCGTCACCGTCGGAATCGGCGGAGTGACGGCCGCCCTCGTGCGGGAGGGTCACGGGGGCCGTGCTGTCTGTCATCGCGTGCCGTGGCCCCTACTGTGGTCGACCCGCGCGGTGCAGCGCCGATCTGTGGATCACCGGGTCGTACCGCCCCGGAAAAGGGTCGGACCCCGGTCCATCATAGATGGGCCGGGGTCCGGGAATCGCTGTGCGGACGCCGCTCAGGAGTCGCGCTTCTCCTTGATCTTCGCCTTCTTGCCGCGGAGGTTGCGGAGGTAGTAGAGCTTCGCGCGACGCACGTCACCGCGGGTGACGACCTCGATGTGGTCGATCACCGGGGAGTGGACCGGGAAGGTGCGCTCGACGCCGACCTGGAAGCTGACCTTGCGGACCGTGAAGGTCTCGCGGACGCCTTCGTTCGAGCGGCCGATGACGACGCCCTGGAAGATCTGGATGCGCGAGCGGGTGCCCTCGACGATGTTGACGTGCACCTTGACGGTGTCGCCGGCGCGGAACTCAGGGATGTCGGTGCGGAGTGACGCCGCATCGAGTGAGTCGAGGATGTGCATGCTGTATCGCTCTCCGTGCCCGCCACAGGTCGAACACCGTTTCGTTGATGGAAGTCGGTCGTGCCCACGTCGTCGCGGCTCCCCTGTGGCAGAGCCTGCGCGAGGCACAAGCGCCCATTCTGCCATGGCGCCGGAGCGTGCGTCAAAGCGACCGGCCGGTCGAGGTCTAGAGGACGGGTGCGCGAGCGCAACTCCGCAGAAGTTGTCGTACCGGGGCGCCCGCCACGACAACTTCTGGAGAGCGGCGACGCGGGGTCGCGCAGGTCCAGCGGAAGAACGCAGAAGTTGTCGTACTCGGACGTCCACTACGACAACGTGCGAGGAGTGGAAGCCGCGTTCCGGCACGGTCCCCTCAGAGGACGATCGTCTGGCCGTCCTGGGGGCGGTCCGGGTCGAAGCGCTCGTCCGTCACGGGCTGGGGCTGCGGGCCGCCCTGGGCCTGCACCTCGGCGGCCGCGGCGAAGGCGAGGAGCGTCGCGCGGGCATCCGTGAAGAAGCGCCAGACGGAGTGCGTGAAGGCGAGGACGCCCAGCAGGACCGACAGCAGGCCGAGCGCCCACGCGCCCGGAGGGAAGAAGCCGAAGGCGATCAGCGAGGCGTGCCAGGCGCCGAGCGCCGCCACGTCGCCCCAGGCGGGTGTCCGCGAGGGGCGGACGGTGACCCGAAACGCCACGATGCTCGCGACGACGGCCAGGCCGACCGCCAGAATAGGGAGGGCGATGACCAGGCCGAGCACGGTCCAGCCGCTCGATCCTCCGAAGAGTCCGTACCCCAGGAGGATCCAGAGCGGCAGGACGACCGCCGCCGGGTACAGCCAGGAACCGAAAGCCCGTCTCGTGCGCATGCACCGACGGTACCCACGACCGCTGAAGAACGCCTCAGCGACCACCGAGAGGATCAGCATGATCGAGCTGCGCACACCCGCCGAGATCGAGGAGATGCGCCCGGCCGGCCGCTTCGTCGCCGAGGTGCTGAAGGCGACGTCCGCCGCGGCCGCCGTGGGCGTCAACCTGCTCGAGCTCGACCGCCTCGCGCACGACATGATCCGCTCGGCCGGCGCCGAGTCCTGCTACATCGACTACCACCCCTCGTTCGGCGCCAGCCCGTTCGGCAAGGTGATCTGCACGTCGGTCAACGACGCCGTGCTGCACGGACTCCCCTTCGACTACCGCCTGCGCGACGGCGACCTGCTGACCCTCGACTTCGCCGCCTCCGTCGACGGCTGGGTCGCCGACTCCGCGATCACCGTCGCCGTCGGCACGCCGCGCCCCGAGGACCTGAAGCTGGTCGACACCACCACCCGCGCGCTCGAGGCCGGCATCGCCGCCGCGCAGCCCGGCAAGAAGATCGGCGACATCTCCGCCGCCATCGCCGCGGTCGCCCGCGCCGAGGGCCTCAGCATCAACACCGACTTCGGCGGTCACGGCGTCGGCCGCACCATGCACGGCGACCCGCACATCGCGAACGACGGCCGCGCCGGCCGCGGCTACCCGCTGCGCCCGGGCCTCGTCGTCGCGATCGAGCCGTGGTTCCTGCAGAGCACCGACGAGATCTACACCGACAAGGACGGCTGGACCCTCCGCAGCCGCGACGGCTCGCGCGGCGCGCACATGGAGCACACCATCGCCATCACGGAGACCGGCAACATCGTCCTCTCCGCGCGGGACTGACCTCCCTCCGCGCCTGACCGCGACCCGGGACGTTCTTGGACTGATCACTGGACAGCAGCAGTATCCGATAGCGATACTATCCGCATGCGAGTCTCGGAGCTCAGCCGCCTCAGCGGTGTCAGCCTGCCCACGATCAAGTACTACATCCGCGAGGGTCTGCTGCCACCGGGCAGGGCGTCCGGGCCGCAGCGCTCCGACTACGGCGACGAGCACCTCGCCCGGCTCCGCCTGCTCCGCGCGCTGATCGAGAGCGGCGGAGTCGGCATCGCGGGAGCGAAGCGGATCACGGCCGTGCTGGACGAGGGCGCTCCCCCGGCGGTCGCGTTCGAGGTGGCGCAGGACGTCGTCTCCGCGAACGTCGACTCCGAGGCCGTCGCCTCGGACGACGCACTCGAGCGGGTGCGGTCGGTGGTCGGCGACGACTACTGCGAGCACCCGGCGGTGCGGACGGCGGCCCGAGCCCTCGACGCCCTCGAGCTCTCCGGGGGCGGGATGACGCCGTCCTGGCTCGCCGCCTACGCCCGGGCGGCAGAGATCGTCGCGAGCGCGGACCTGGACGAGCTCGAGGCGCGCAGCAGCGTGAGCGAGCAGACGTCGATCGCGGCGGTCGGCACGGCCCTCGGCGACGTCGTGCTGCAGTCGATGCGCCGCGTCGCCCAGGCCCGGGAGACGCAGCGGAGATTCGGGGAGCGGCAGGACTCGGTGTCCGCCTCCGAGCACGCCGCGGCGCGAGAGATCGCCGAGGTGGCGCGATGACCGCCACGATCCAGCGCCCGGAGCGGGCCGCCGCGACCCCCGGCCGGCCGCACCGCCCGCTCCTCGTCCTCGCCGCGGCGATGGCCGTCGGCGTCCTGGCCTGCTTCGTCCTTCTGCTCGTCGACCCGCGCGAGCTCGGCGGCCAGCCGCTCTGGGGGAAGCCGCTGAAGTTCTGCCTCTCCATCGCGGTGTACGCGCTGACCCTCGCCTGGCTGATCGGTCTCGTCCCCGAGCGCCGCCGTCGCCTCGCGCGGCTCCTCGGCAGCGTCGCGGTCGCCGGGCTCGCGATCGAGATGGTCGTCATCGGCGGGGCCGCCGCGGTCGGCGTCACGAGCCACTTCAACGTGACGACGCCGCTGCACTCGGCGCTGTGGGCGGCGATGGCGGTCTCGATCGTCGTCGTCTGGCTGGTCACCCTGGTGCTCGCCGCGCTCCTGGCGCGGGTGCCGCTGGGCGATCCCGCCCTCACCCTCGCGGTCCGCGCCGGGCTCGTGATCGGACTGGTCGGGATGGCGCTCGCGTTCCTGATGACCGGGCCGACCGCGTCGCAGCTCTCCGACTACCAGGGGGTCGTCGGCGCGCACGCGGTCGGCGTGGACGACGGCGGTGCGGGTCTGCCGCTGCTCGGCTGGAGCACCACGGGCGGAGATCTGCGGATCCCGCACTTCCTCGGGATGCACGCGCTGCAGGGGCTGCCGCTGCTGGCCGTCGCGCTCGGCTGGCCGGCGTCGCGGGTGCGGCTGCTCGGCGACGCGACCCTCCGATTCCGGCTCGTCGCGCTCGCGGCGCTCGCCTGGGCCGCCGTCGTCGCGCTGACCTGCTGGCAGGCGCTGCGCGGGCAGTCGATCGTGGCTCCGGATGCGCTCACCCTCGCCGTCGGCGGCGCGGTGACGGTCGTCCTGGTCCTCGCGGCGGTCGTCGCCGTCCGCCGCGCCTCCGTCGAGGTCGCGCGATGAGCCGGCTGCGCCGCGGCTGGACGCCGCCCGCAGTGATCTACCTGCTGCTCGCCGTCGCCGGCCTCGTCGGCACCTGGACGTACAACGTCCGCGCCGTGCTGGAGAGCGTCGACTTCCTCGGCGACCTCGCGGGCGGCGGACCGGCGGTCTCGTCGATCACGACGGATCTGCTCGTGGTGGCGATCGCCGCCGTCGCCTTCATGATCGCCGAGGGGCGCCGCATCGGCATGAAGCAGGTCTGGATCCTCGTGGTACTCGCGCCGCTGGTCGCGCTGGCCTTCGCCTTCCCTCTCTTCCTCGCCCTCCGCGAACGCCACCTCACCCTGGCCCGGGAGCCCTGACCCCCTTCGCGAGATGCCACTTATGAGCGCGACACGCCGCAGAAGGTGTGCACAAGTGGCATCTCGCGAGATCGGACCGTGGCACGCAGTGGCGAGATGCCACTTGGGTACGCGACACGCCGTGGAAGGCGTGCGCAAGTGGCATCTCGCGAGGGGCGGTCAGGGCAGGAGCTCCGGGCGGACGCGGCGGGTGCGCTCGACGCTCTGCTCGTGGCGCCAGGCGGCGATCGCTCCGTGGTTGCCGCTGAGCAGCACCGGCGGGACGTCGAGGCCGCGCCAGGAGGCGGGCTTGGTGTAGCTGGGGTACTCGAGCAGGCCGTCGGAGTGGCTCTCCTCGACCAGGCTCGCCGGGTTGCCGACGACACCGGGGACGAGGCGGCCGACGGCCTCGATCATCGCCATCACGGCGACCTCTCCCCCGTTGAGGACGTAGTCGCCGAGGCTGATCATCCGCACACGGGCGCGCTCGGCCGTGTGGTCGACGACGCGCTGGTCGATGCCCTCGTAGCGGCCGCAGCCGAAGACGAGGGACGACTCCTGCGCGAGCTCGCGCGCGGTGGCCTGGGTGAAGACCTCGCCGGCGGGCGAGGGGAAGATCACCAGCGGGTCCGCGGCCGCATCGAGGATCGTGTCGAACGCCTCGCCCCACGGCTCCGGCCGCATCACCATGCCGGCGCCGCCGCCGTAGGGCGTGTCGTCGACGGTGCGGTGCCGGTCGTGGGTGAACGAGCGGAGATCGTGCACGCCGAGCTCGATCAGCCCGCTCTGGCGCGCGCGCCCGAGCAGGCTGATGTCGAGGACGCCGAAGAACTCCGGGAAGATCGTGACGATGTCGATCCTCACGACCGCGGCTCCTCCTGGGAGTCCGGGGTCGCGGCGTCGGCGGAGTCGTCGTCCGCGGCCGGAGCGGACGCGTCAGCCGGATCAGCGTCGACGGCGTCGTCCTCCTCCTCGACCGGGGCGGCCGCGGCCAGCTCGGGGTCGGAGAGGTCGACGCCGCTGAGGTCCACCTCGGCGGGCTCCTCCTCGGGAGCCTCCTCGAAGAGGCCGATCGGCGGCGTGACGGTGACGACGCCGGCGACGGGGTCGACGGACGGCACGATCGCGTTCACGAACGGGACCATCACCTCGCCCGACGGCGTGCCGACGATGAGGAGGTCCTGCGCGGGGAAGTGGTCGACGCGGCGGACCGTGCCCACCTCGCGGCCGTCGCGGACGACGGACATGCCGACCAGCTGGTAGTCGTACCAGGAGTCGTCGTCGCCGGGCTCGGTCTGCACCGCCTCGTCGATCCAGAGGATCGCCTTGAGGAGGGTCTCGGCGGCGTCGCGGTCGGCGATGCCCTTGAAGAAGGCGACGGGGTGGCTGTTGTACCAGCGCAGCTCGACGAGTTCGAGCTTCTTGCCGTGCCACTCGGAGGTGCGGGGCACCTGGAGGGTGAAGGAGGCACCGGGGGTGAAGCGCTTGTCGGGCTCGTCGGTGTAGAGCTCGAGCTTGATCGCGCCCTTGAGCCCGTGGGCCTTGGTGAGTCGGGCGACGCGGAGCTGCGTCGTGCCCGCTGCGGGGGTCGCCACCCTACTTGTCGGTGTCGACGACGTCGACGCGCACGCGTCGCCCGTCGGCGAGGGCAGCGACGAGGGTGCGGACGGCCTTGGCGGTGCGACCGGAACGTCCGATCACGCGGCCGAGGTCCTCGGGGTGCACGCGCACCTCGAGGACCTCTCCGCGCGGGGAGCTCGTAGCCACGACCTTGACCTCATCGGGGTTCTCGACGATCCCCTTGACGAGGTGTTCGACGGCGGGAGCGAGCACGGACTACGCCTCGGTGGAGGCTTCGTCGGCGGCGGGCGCCTCGGGCGCGGTGGCCTTGGCGGGAGCCTCGGACTTCGGCTTGAGAACCGGCTTCTTCTTCGCGTCGACGACGAACGGAGCCTTGGGCTCCTTCACCTGGACGGTGCTGACGGCGTCGGCGTCGCCCTTGAAGCGGCCCCAGTCGCCGGTCAGCTTGAGGATCGCGGCGACCTGCTCGGTCGGCTGCGCGCCGACTCCGAGCCAGTACTGCGCGCGCTCCGAGTCGACCTTGATGAACGAGGGCTGCTCGGTCGGGTGGTACTGACCGATCTCCTCGATCACGCGGCCGTCGCGCTTGGTGCGCGAGTCGGCGACGACGATGCGGTAGTAGGGCGCTCGGATCTTGCCGAGGCGCTTCAGACGAATCTTGACAGCCACAATTCTCCTGTGTGGTCGTTGACCGTGAGGTCGATGATGGATGAACTGAGCCGTGAGCGTGGGGGCACACCCGGCCGGAAGCTCGAGGGGGTTTCTTCGGCGGTGAGTAGAGGGTCGACCGCCTCGGACCCGACGGATCATTCTGCCAGAAAAACCCGCGCCCTGCGGCGCCGACACGGACACCCGTCACTCGGCGTCCGCTCCGGTCTCTGATGCGAGGATGTGGGGGCGCGTCCCGCCCCGGTGGACGCCCGACTGACGAGGACGCCGTCATGGAGATCACCTTCGCCGAATCCGACCGCTCCACCCTCGGGATCGAGTGGGAGGTCGCCATCGTCGACCGGCAGACGGGCGATCTCGCCAACGTCGCCGACGTCGTGCTCGAGGCGCTCCGCGGCGAGGACGGGTCGCCGCACCCGCGGATCACCGGCGAGCTGCTGAAGAACACGGTCGAGCTGGTCTCCGGAGTGCACCGCACCGTCCGCGACGCCGTCGCCGATCTGCAGGACCAGCTGCGCCAGGTGCGCGAGATCACCGACCCGATGGGCCTGGACCTCGTCTGCTCCGGCTCGCACCCCTTCGCGCAGTGGTACGACCAGACCATCACCGACAAGGAGCGCTACCACCGGCTCATCGACCGCACGCAGTGGTGGGGCCGCAACATGATGATCTGGGGCATCCACGTGCACGTGGGGATCGAGGACCGCGACAAGGTCCTCACCATCCTCAACTCGCTGCTCGACTACTACCCGCATCTGCAGGCCCTCTCGGCGTCGAGCCCGTTCTGGGGCGGCGTCGACACCGGCTACGCCTCGAACCGCGCGCTGATGTTCCAGCAGCTGCCCACCGCGGGTCTGCCGCCGCAGTTCGGCGCCTGGGCGAACTACGAGGAGTACGTCGACGACATGATGCGCACCGGCGTCATCGACGATCACACCGAGGTCCGCTGGGACATCCGCCCCTCCCCGCAGTGGGGCACGATCGAGATGCGCGCCTGCGACGGGCTGTCCTCGCCGGAGGAGATCGGAGCGGTCGCCGCGCTCATCCAGTGCCTGGTCGAGCACCTGTCGACCCAGCTCGACGAGGGCGGCACGCTCGCCACGATGCAGCCCTGGTACGTCCGGGAGAACAAGTGGCGCGCCGCCCGCTACGGACTCGACGCCGAGATCATCCTCGACGCGGCCGGGAACGAGCGGCTCGTCACCGACGACATCCGCGATCTGCTGACGACCCTCGCACCGGTGGCGGAGCGCCTCGACTGCGCCGCGGAGCTCGCCGACGTCGAGCTGATCCTCGTCGCCGGGGCGAGCTACCAGCGCCAGCTGCGCACCGCGTCGGAGAACGACGGCGATCTGAAGGCCGTGGTCCGCGCGCTCGCGGGCGAGCTGCGCGACGGGCTCAAGGACCCGCGGGCATGACGCGCCGGCTCGTCGCGAGCGTGATGCTGCTCGGTGCGGGAGCGCTCGCCCTGGCCGGGTGCTCGAGTGCCAGCGGGTCCCCGGCCGGAGGAGACGGCGCCCCGACGTCGGCCACGGCGACCGCAGCGGCCCTCCCGACGCCGACCCCGGATCCGCTGTCCGACTCCGCACCCCTCGCCCTCGGCGGCACGCTTCCCGCCGGCGCGCGGGTGACGATCGTGGGCGACAGCATCGTCCGCGGCCTGGGGCTCGACCCCGGGCAGGCCTGGCCCGCGCTCGTCGGCGACGACCTCGGCTGGACCGTGGACAACCTGGGCTGCGACGGCGGCGGCTTCATCGAGCCGGGCGACTGCGGAGTGGCGATCGGCGACCGGGCCGAGGAGATCGCCGACACACGGCCCGATGCGATCGTGCTGATCGCCAGCAGCAACGACCTCGGCTGGACGCCCGAGGAGGTCGCGGACGCGATGGGCCCGGCCGTGCAGGCGATCGCCCAGGCCTCCCCCTCGGCGCAGCTGATCGCGCTCGACTCGGTGTGGGGTCCGGATCCGCGTCCCGAGGACCTGGACGCGTACGACGCGGCGCTCGTGGACGCGGTGGACGCGGCGGGCGGTTTCGCGCTGGAGTATCCGGATCCGCTGCGGCCCGACGGGCTGCTCGCCGAGGACGGCGTGCATCCGACAGCCCAGGGCCAGGCCGCGCTCGCGGACGCCTTCGTGCTGGCGGCGGAGAAGGCCGGGCTCGCGCAGGCGATCCCCGGCGATCAGCGGGCGACGGACGCGCCCGACTGACCCCGGGGATCCGCTCAGCGGGTGGTGCTGTTCTTGCCGTCGCGCCAGGACAGCAGGTCGCGCACCGGCTGGAGGTCGATGTCCGGGCCGGTGATGCCGAGCGTGAACAGGCGGGCGCCGAGATCGAACTGCTGGTCGAGCACGCCGAACGAGGCGTCGCCGACTCCCCCGCGGACGCTCGCGCCCGTCGAGATCTCGATGGCGTCGATGTCGCGGTCGACGCGGCCGCACCAGTCGGCGAGGACGCCGAGCTTGCGCTCGAGGGTGGGGACGTCGGAGAAGCTGTGCCAGATGTCGGCGTGCTCCGCGACGATGCGGAGGGTCTTCTTCTCGCCGCCGCCGCCGATCATCACGGGGATGTCGCGGGTGGGCTGCGGGTTCAGCTTGTCCCAGCGGGCGCGGATGCGCGGCATCGCCTCAGACAGCTCGTCCAGGCGCGAGCCGGCGGTCCCGAAGTCGTAGCCGTACTCCTGGTAGTCGCGCTCGAACCAGCCGGAGCCGATGCCGAAGATCAGGCGGCCCTCGGCGCCCTTCGCGCTGATGTGGTCGACGGTGCGGGCCATGTCGGCGAGCAGATCGGGGTTGCGGTAGCTGTTGCAGGTGACGAGCGGGCCGAACTCGATGCGGCTGGTCTGCTCGGCCCAGGCGGCGAGCATGCTCCAGCCCTCGAAGTGCAGGCCGTCGGGCTCGCCGGAGAGCGGGTAGAAGTGGTCCCAGTTGAAGGCGATGTCGACGCCGATGTCCTCGAGCTCGGCGAGCGTGTCGCGGATGACCTCGTAGGAGACGTGCTGCGGAGCGATCTGGACGCCGATGCGGACGGGGCGCGGAGAAGCGGTTGTCATGCCTTCACGCTAGACCTCGCGACGGGCGGTCCGGGAGTCGCGGGAGCATGCTGATCGAGTAGGCCGCGCAGCGGGCGTATCGAGATCCACGTGATCGGGACGAGAGCGCAGCGAGGCCACCGCACGGCGACGGCAGGTCTCGATACGCCCCTGCGGGGCTGCTCGACCAGCATGGAAGCCGGAATGCCCGGCCAGCACGGGGCGAGGCCGTCAGCATGCAGAAGGGGCGGCTACTCGCCGGCCGGGTCGGGGGACGCGGTGGGGGCGTCGTCGCTGGTGGAGCGGGCGAGCTTGACGGTGGTGGCGCCGTCGGCGTCGAAGAGGCGGAGGCGGCCGCCGTCGATCGAGGCCGTCATCGCGTCGGCGAAGATCATCGGGAGGGCGACGCCGTCGCAGGCGATCATCGTGCTGGGGCCGGCGTCGACGGTCAGCGCGCCCTCGCCGTCGATCGACCACTCGCCCTGCACGCCGTTGCAGCCGTCCGAGCCGGTCCAGGTGCCGTCCTCGGCGAGGAGCAGGAACGGGACCTCCGGGGACTCGTAGGAGACTCCGGTGACCCAGCGGCCGACGAGCTCGTCCGGCGACGGGGCCGACGCGGCGTCGACTCCCGAGCCCTCGGAGCAGCCGGCCAGCCCGAGGGCCAGTGCGGCCGCCGCGGCGACCGCGAGACCGGCGCGCACGCTCCTCATCGGCCGAGGAGCTTCTGCAGCTGCTCCAGCTCCTCCGGAGTGGGCTGCGCGCCCGCACCCGCGCCGCCGCCGAGGCCGAAGCCCGAACCGCCCGCGTTCGTGGATTGCGGGCCGGAGGAGATCGCGGCGTTCTCGGCCGCGCGCTTGGCCGGGTTGCCCGACTTGCTGCTCTTCTTCTTCTGCGGCTTCGGGCGGCCCTGGTAGCCGGCGCCGGGCACGGGGCCCATGCCGGGGACGTTCGGCACGCCGCCCTTGGCGACGGTCTTCATCATCTTCGCGGCCTGGTCGAAGCGGAGGACGAGCTGGTTGACGTCGGTCACGGTCATGCCGGATCCGCGCGCGATGCGCAGGCGCCGCGAGCCGTTGAGCAGCTTCGGGTTCACCCGCTCGGCCTTGGTCATCGACTGGATGATCGCCTCGGTGCGGACGATCTCGCGCTCGTCGAACTGGTCGAGCTGCTCGCGCATGCCCTTGGCACCGGGGAGCATGCCGATCATCTTCTTGATCGAGCCCATGTTGCGCAGCTGCTGCATCTGGCCGAGGAAGTCGTCGAGGGTGAACGTGTCCCCCATGATCTTCTCGGCGATCTTGCGCGCCTCGTCCTCGTCGAACGCGCTCTGCGCCTGCTCGATGAGCGTGAGGACGTCACCGAGGTCGAGGATGCGGCTCGCCATGCGGTCCGGGTGGAACTGCTCGAAGTCGTCGAGGCCCTCACCGGTGGAGGCGAAGAGGATCGGGCGGCCGGTGAGCGAGGCGACCGACAGGGCCGCGCCGCCGCGGGCGTCGCCGTCGAGCTTGGAGAGGACGACGCCGGTGAAGTCGACGCCCTCCTGGAAGGCCTTCGCGGTGGCGACCGCGTCCTGGCCGATCATCGCGTCGATGACGAAGAGGACCTCGTCCGGGTTCGTCACACGGCGGATGTCGGAGGCCTGCTTCATCATGTCGGCATCGACGCCGAGGCGACCGGCGGTGTCGATGATGACGGTGTCGTACTGCTTGTCGGTGGCGAAGCGGATCGCGTTCTGCGCGACCTTCACCGGGTTGCCGACGCCGTTGCCGGGCTCCGGGGCGTACACCGCGACGCCGGCCTGCTCGCCGACGACCTGCAGCTGCTGCACGGCGTTGGGGCGCTGGAGGTCGGCCGCGACGAGCAGCGGGGTGTGGCCGTCCTTGCCGAGGTACTTGCCGAGCTTGCCGGCGAGGGTCGTCTTTCCCGCGCCCTGGAGGCCGGCGAGCATGATGACCGTCGGCGGGCGCTTGGCGAACTCGAGGCGGCGCGACTGGCCGCCGAGGATCGCGACGAGCTCCTCGTTGACGATCTGCACGACCTGCTGCGCGGGATTCAGCGCCTTGTTCACCTCGTCGCCGAGGGCGCGCTCGCGGACCTTGCCGGTGAACGCCTTGACGACGTCGAGCGCGACGTCGGCGTCGAGCAGCGCGCGCCGGATCTCGCGGACGGTGCCGTCGACGTCCGAGGCCGAGAGCTTGCCCTTCGTGCGCAGGTTCTTGAAGGTCTCGACGAGTCGATCGGAGAGGGTGCCGAAAGTAGCCATGATGCCGGGAATTCTACCGGAGCCATTCCGGACGTCGGACGACGACGCCCGTGCGCGATTAACCGTACCGAGTGCAGGAAGTCGTCTAGGGTGGCCGCGTGATCGAGACACTGCTCGCGGGCGACTCCGCGGATCCCCTGGACTACCGCGACGGCTGGGAGCTGCAGCGCCGGCTGCACAGCGAGGTGGTCGCGGGAGCGCGGCCCGGCGTGCTGGTGCTCTGCGAGCACGCGTCCGTCTACACCGCCGGCAAGCGCACCGAGCCGCACGAGCGGCCGGTCGACGGCTCCCCCGTCGTCGACGTCGACCGGGGCGGCCGGCTCACCTGGCACGGCCCGGGTCAGCTCGTCGGCTACCCGATCGTGCGGCTGCGGGAGCCCGTCGACGTGGTCGCCTACGTCCGCTCGCTCGAGGGCGTCCTGATCGACGTGCTCGACGATCTCGGCGTCGCCGGGGTGCGGATCGAGGGACGCTCGGGCGTCTGGATCCGCCGCGGCGACGGCGCCGACAAGATCGCGGCGATCGGCATCCGTGTGGCGCACGGCGTGACCATGCACGGCTTCGCGCTGAACGTGTCGAACAGCCTGGAGCCCTACTCCCGCGTCATCGCGTGCGGCATCGCCGACGCCGGGGTCACCACCGTCGAGCGCGAGCGCGGCGAGGCGCCGTCGATGGAGTCGGTGCGGGACCGGGTCGAGGCGCGGTTCCGGGAGGCGGCACCCGCCTTCGCGGTCGTCGACGTCGTCGCGGGGGTCGCCGCGTGAGCGCCGAGACCGGCGGCCGGAAGCTGCTGCGCCTCGAGGTGCGCAACGCCGAGACGCCGATCGAGCGCAAGCCCGAGTGGATCAAGACGAAGGCCGTGATGGGACCGGAGTACCGGCAGCTGCAGTCCCTGGTGAAGGACGAGGAGCTGCACACGGTCTGCCAGGAGGCGGGCTGCCCGAACATCTTCGAGTGCTGGGAGGACCGCGAGGCGACCTTCCTGATCGGCGGCTCGCAGTGCACGCGGCGCTGCGACTTCTGCCAGATCGACACCGGCAAGCCGGCCGATTACGACGCCGACGAGCCGCGCCGGGTCGGCGAGTCGGTGGCGCGGATGAAGCTGCGCTACGCGACCGTCACCGGGGTGGCCCGCGACGACCTGCCGGACGAGGGCTCCTGGCTCTACGCCGAGACCATCCGGCAGATCCACGCTCAGGCGCCGGGGACGGGCGTGGAGATCCTGGTGCCCGACTTCACCGGGCGAGCGGAGCACCTGCGGCGGGTGTTCGACGCCCGGCCCGAGGTCTTCGCGCACAACGTCGAGACGGTGCCGCGCATCTTCAAGCGGATCAGGCCGGCCTTCCGCTACGAGCGCTCGCTCGACGTGCTGACCCAGGGGCGCGACGCGGGGCTGATCACGAAGTCGAACCTCATCCTCGGCATGGGCGAGGAGCGCGAGGAGATCTCGCAGGCGCTGCAGGACCTGCACGACGCGGGCACCGACATCGTGACGATCACGCAGTACCTCCGCCCGACTCCGCGGCACCTGCCGGTGGACCGCTGGGTGCACCCGGAGGAGTTCGTCGCGATCAAGGAGGAGGCGGAGGACATCGGCTTCCTCGGCGTGCTGTCCGGCCCGCTCGTCCGCTCCTCCTACCGCGCCGGCCGCCTCTGGGCCCGCTCGATGGAGTCGAAGGGCCTGCCGGTCCCCGAGCACCTCCGCCATCTGGCCGACGCCGCGCTCACTTTCTCCCAGGCGGTCTGACCGGCCGCCTCCTCCGCGAGATGCCACTTGTGCACGCCTTTCACGGCGTGTCGCGTGCACAAGTGGCATCTCGCAAGGAGGGGCAGCGGTGGGTGACCCCGCCTCGTATCCTGGACGCATGTCCACGGCCACGGCGCGAGCAGTCCTCCTGCGCCGAGCGCTGGAGACGCATCGCGCCGCAGTGGACGAGGTCCTCGCCCGGTACGGAGCGCGCGACCCGCGGCTCTTCGGCTCCGTCGCTCGCGGCGATGCCCGTCCGGACAGCGACATCGATCTGTTCGTCGACCTCGAGAAGGGCAGGGGCAACACCCTGCTGCGGGTCGCGGGGATCGGCGAGGAGATCAGCCGCATCCTCGGGGTGCGGGTGGACGTGGTGACGGAGTCGCTGCTCCGCAGACCCGTCTCGGAGACAGCGCACCGCGACATGGTCGCCCTGTGAGCAGATCGCCCGAGGACCGCTTCTCGGACATCCGCGCGGCGATCGACCGCTGCATCGAGTACCGGCCCTACCTCAGCGGCGCCGACACCGCGATGGCCGGGATGGCTCTGGACGCGGTCCTGCGCAATCTCGCCGTGATCGGAGAGGCCGTGCGCGCACTCCCCGATTCTGCTCTGGCCGAGTTCGACGGCGTTCCCTGGGCGGCCATCGCGGGGCTCCGCAACGTGATCATCCACGAGTACTTCCGCATCCAGCCCGAGCTGATCGTCGAGATCCTCGACGAGGAGCTCCTGCCCTTGGCCGAGGCACTTCGGACCCGACGCCTCTGACTCACCCCGCGAGATGCCAGTTGTGCTCGCTTTTCGCGGCGTGTCGCGTGCACAAGTGGCATCTCGCGGAGGGGGGAGGGCTCCCCCGGGTCAGGCGACGAGCTGGGCGGCGAAGACGTGGGGGGTGAAGCCGGTGAGGTCGTTGATGCCCTCGCCCTGGCCGACGAGCTTGATGGGGATGCCGGTCTTCTCCTGGACGGCGAGGACGAAGCCGCCCTTGGCCGAGCCGTCGAGCTTGGTGATGACGAGGCCGGTGACGCCGGCGTGCTCGATGAAGGCCTGGGCCTGCATCAGGCCGTTCTGACCGGTGGTCGCGTCGAGGACGAGCAGGATCTCGGAGATCGGCGCCTGCTTCTCGACGACGCGCTTGATCTTGCCGAGCTCGTCCATCAGGCCGCCCTTGGTGTGCAGGCGCCCGGCGGTGTCGATGATGACCATCTCGATGCCGTGGGTCTTCGCGTACTCGACGGTCTGGTAGGCGACGGAGGCCGGGTCCTGGCGCTCCTGCTGCGGGCGGACGATCTGCGCGTCGGCGCGCTGCGCCCAGGTGGCGAGCTGGTCGACCGCGGCGGCGCGGAAGGTGTCGGCGGCGCCGACCACGACGCTCCGATCGAAGTTGCGGAGGAACTTCGCGAACTTGCCGATGGTCGTGGTCTTGCCGACGCCGTTGACGCCGACGACCAGGATCACGGCCGGCCGCTCGCTGAGCTTCAGGGTCGTGTCGTACTTGGAGAGGCGCTCCTCGAGCGACTCGCGGAGCATCCGCTGGAGGTCGCGCGGGTCGGTCGTGTTGTAGCGGGCGACCTTGGCGCGGAGGTCCTCCACCATCTCCTCAGTGATGTCGGGCCCGAAGTCGGCGGTGATCAGGGCGGTCTCGAGGTCGTCCCAGGTCTGCTCGTCGATCGTGCGCTTCTCGAACAGGCCGCGGAGTGCGCGACCGAGCGACCAGGAGCTGCGTTCTGCCATGCGCCCAGGCTACCGGCGGGTGGACGTCCGATCTGCAGGCGATCCGCCCTTCGCGGCGCCTGCACCTGCGGCAGGATGGGCCTGCCGGCCGGCATCGCCTGCGAATCGGACGCGGGTGTCAGACCGCCGGCGCCTCCACGCGCTGACCGACCACGGCGGAGACCCCGTCCTGGCGCATCGAGACTCCGTACAGGGCGTCGGCGATCTCCATCGTGCGCTTCTGGTGCGTGATCACGATCAGCTGGCTCGAGGTGCGGAGGTCCTGGAAGATGCTGAGCAGGCGGCCGAGGTTCGCGTCGTCGAGCGCCGCCTCCACCTCGTCCATGATGTAGAACGGGCTCGGCCGCGACTTGAAGATCGCGACCATGAAGGCCACCGCGGCGAGCGAGCGCTCCCCGCCCGAGAGCAGCGACAGCCGCTCGATCTTCTTGCCGGCCGGGCGCACCGCGACCTCGATGCCGGTGGTGAGCAGGTTCTCCGGATCGGTGAGCCGGATACTGCCGGTGCCGCCGGGGAAGAGCACCGGGAAGACGTCCGCGAAGGCGGCCTGGGTGTCGTCGAAGGCCGAGGCGAAGACCGTCTGCATGGTCTCGTCGAGCTCCTCGATGATGGTCAGCAGGTCGCGCCGGGTGTTCGTCAGGTCGGTCAGCTGCTCGGTGAGGAAGACGTGCCGCTGCTCGAGTGCCGCGAACTCCTCGAGGGCGAGCGGGTTCACCCGGCCGAGCTGGCCGAGCTGCTTCTCGGCCTTGTCCAGGCGGCGGCGCTGCTCGTCTCGGAGGAACGGGCGCGCGGGCGCCTCCGCGTCGGTCTCGTCGGGGACCGCGACCTCGGGGCCGTACTCGGCGACCAGCACGTCCTCCACCAGGCCGAGCTCGGAGCCGGCGCGCTCGAGCAGCCCGGTGAGCTGCAGGCGCTTCTCGTAGATCTGCAGCTCGAGGCCGTGCACGCTCTCGGTGACGCTCTGCAGCCGGTCGCGGAGGACGCCCTCCTCGCGGCGCAGCGCCTGCAGCTCCTCGTTCTGCTGCGAGCGGGCGGTCTCGGCGCGCAGCAGCTCGGCGCGCGACTGCTGCACCGAGCGGTCGACGGAGGCGAGCACGGCGGGGGTCGCGCCGGTCACGTCGGCCGCGGCGTCGTGCTGGCGGCGGCGGATCACCGCGCGGCGGGCGGCCTCGTCGGCGGCCGCGCGGTCGGCCGCGAGCTGGCGCTCGAGCGACTCGCCGCGGGACTGCTCGGCCCGGACGCGCTCGTTGGCGGTCTCGACGCCGAGGCGCGCCTCGATCTCGCGCTCGCGGGCCGCGTCGACCTCGCGCTGGAGCGCGTCGCGCGCGCTGACGTCGAGGACCGGCCGGGGGCGCGAGCGGGCGACGTCCAGCTCGCCCTTCGCCTTCTGCGCCGCGGCCTCGGCGTCGCCGACCCGCTCCGTCGCGATGGTCAGGGCCTTCTCGCCGCGGCCGAGCTCCGCGGTGGCGCCCTCGAGCTGCGCGCGCACCCGGCCGAGCCGCTCGGTGTGGGCGGCGCGGGCGGCGTCGTGCTCCCGCAGCGCCGCGAGGGCGAGGCGCGACTGGTCCTTGGCGGCGCGCAGGGCGCCGGTCTGCTCGGCGAGGTCGAAGCGGAGGCGATCGATCCGGCCCTCGATCTCCTCCAGCCGGCTCGCGGCCGCGTCGCGCTCGGAGACCAGCTCGAGGCGGCTGCGCTGCCCGCCCGCTCCGCCGCTGAGCACGGCGTCCGAGATCGAGGCGCCGTCGCGGGTGACGACGGTGACGGGGTGCTCGCCGCCGGCCAGAGCGGGCCAGAGCCGGCGGGCGGCGTCGAGGTCGTCGACGACGACGACCTGCTCGAGCAGGGCGAGGACGCCGTCGGGTCCGGTGACCAGGTCGCGGGCGCGAATCGCCCCCTCCGGCACCTCGATCGCGAGGGCGGGGCGGGCGGCGTCGCCGATCAGCAGCTCGACCCGGCCGAGCTCGCGGCGGATCGCCTCGTCGAGTGCGGCCTCGGCCTGCGGCTGCGAGTCGGCGAGCACGGAGTCGGCGGCAGCGCCGAGGGCCGCCGCGATCGCCGCCTCGTAGCCGGGGCGGACCTGGATGCGCTCGGCGACGCGGCCGCGGATCCCGTCCAAGCGGGTGGCGATCAGCTCGGCGGAGCCGTCGGAGACGTCGAGGGCGAGCGAGAGGGCGCTGCGGCGGGCGGCGAGGCCGTCGCGCTCGCGCTCGAGAGCGTGCAGCTCCTCGCGGAGCCGCTCGATCTCGCCCTCGGCCTCGAAGACGGCGGACTGGGCGAGCTCGTAGCCCTCGTCGAGCGTGCCGTCGGTGCCGCCGCCCGCCTCGCCGATCTCGTCCTCCAGCGCGTCGAGCTGGCGCTGAGCGGCCTCGCGGCGCTGCACGGCGGAGTCGAGGGTGTTCTGCGCACGGAGCACCTCGCCGCGGACGGCCGCCAGGCGGGAGGCCGCGGTGTCGGCCTGGCCGGTGAGCTTGGACAGCTCGAGGTCGTGCCGGGAGACCAGCGCCGACTGCGCCGCGATCTCCTCGTCGGTCGCGTCCAGGGCGCCGCGGGCGCGGACCGTCGCCTTCTGGGAGTCGGTCCACGCGGTCTCGGCGTCGAGCACGGCGACGCGGAGGCGCTCCAGCTCGGCGCGCGCCTCCTCGACCATGGGTGCCGTGACGCGCGGCTGCACCGCGGGCTGCTCCGACTCCGCCTCGAGCAGGGCGAGGCGCTGCCCGGCGAGCGCCGCCAGATTGCGCAGCCGCTCCTGGACGGACTCCAGCTCGAAGGTGGTGCGCCGGGCGTCGTCGACGGCGTCGCCGACCATCTCGGACTCGATCCGGGCGGTCCGCAGAGTGCTCTGCTCGAGCCGCTCCTGCAGCACGAGGCGCTCGCTGTGCCGCTCGCTCTCCGTCCGCGCGAAGCCGTCGAGCGCGGTGCGGAGGGTGACGACGTCGTCGGCGAGCAGGCGCGCGCGGGCGTCGCGGACGACCGCGGCGATGGTCTGCGCCTGCCGGGCGACCTCGGCCTGGCGGCCGAGCGGCTTGAGCTGGCGGCGGATCTCGCCGGCGAGGTCGGAGAGGCGGGTGAGGTTCGCCTGCATCCCGTCGAGCTTGCGGAGGGTCTTCTCCTTGCGGCGGCGGTGCTTGAGGATGCCGGCCGCCTCCTCGATGAAGCCGCGGCGCTCCTCCGGGGTCGCGTGCAGGACGGCGTCGAGCTGGCCCTGGCCGACGATCACGTGCATCTCGCGGCCGAGACCGGAGTCGCTCAGCAGCTCCTGCACGTCGAGGAGCCGGCAGGCGCGGCCGTTGATCGCGTACTCGCTGCCGCCGTTGCGAAACAGGGTGCGCTTGATCGTCACCTCGGTGTACTCGATCGGCAGCGCGCCGTCGGTGTTGTCGATGGTGAGCGCGACCTCCGCGCGGCCGAGCGGGCCGCGGGTGGAGGTGCCGGCGAAGATGACGTCCTCCATCTTGCCGCCGCGGAGGGTCTTCGCGCCCTGCTCCCCCATCACCCACGCGAGCGCGTCGACGACGTTGCTCTTGCCCGAGCCGTTGGGCCCGACCACGCAGGTGACCCCGGGCTCGAAGGCGAACGTGGTCGGCTGCGCGAAGGACTTGAACCCCTTGAGGGTCAGGCTCTTCAGGTACACCCGGCCGCCTCGCTCCGCTCGAAAACGCTCCCTACGGTACTCGACGGTCTCCGTCGTGCCGCGGAACCGCGCGGTGCGGCCCGGCGGCGTGCACACTGGGGAGGTGACGAGCCCCACCGACCCCGCGCTCCGGATCCGCGAGCTGCCGATCCCCGAGCGCCCGGGTGCCGAGGGCTGGGACGACTTCGTCACCCTCACCGCGATCGGCAACGCCGTCGAGGCCGAGGGCACCGGGACGGACGAGCTCGGCTTCCCGGCCGAGACGAACCTCGGCGAGTGGCGGCAGCAGGAGTTCGACCCGCGCCGCGCGTTCCTCGCCGAGCTCGTGACGGCGGACGGTGTCCGCGCCGTCGGCAGCGGTGAGCTGCACTGGAGCACCGAGGAGGGCGACGACGCGGCCTGGCTGGCGTTCTCGGTCCTCGACGCCGAGCGCGGGCACGGCGTCGGCTCCGCCCTGCTCGAGCGGCTGACGGCGGAGGCGCACGCGCTCGGGCGGACCGTGCTGCAGACCTGGACAGCGCACCGGGCCGACCGCTCGGGGCCGCGACTGACCGCACGCTCGGGTGCCGGCTCCGTGCCCGCCGACGACCCCGGCGCGCGCTGGCTCGCCTCGCGCGGCTGGGTGCTCGAGCATGTGGAGCGGGTGAGCGTGGTGCGGCTGCCGCTCGACGTCGTGCTGGCCGCGTCCCGGCGCCGAGGCGCGCTGGCGCACGCCGACGGCTACGAGCTGCGGCACTGGAGCGGCGCGACGCCCGCGGAGCTCGTCGACGGGATGCTCGCCCTGCGCGCGAGCATGTCCGCGCAGGCGCCGACGGCCGGGCTGTCCGTGCCCGAGGAGACCTGGACTCGCGAGCGGCTGGAGGCGCACGACCGCGCGGCGACCGCCGGCGGGCGGGTGGAGCTGACCTCGGTCGCGCTGCGGGACGGGCAGCCGGTCGGCTACTGCACCGTCGACGTGCTCCCGGGTCGCGCCGCACTGTGGGGAGCGACCCTCGTGCAGCCGGCGCACCGCGGGCACCGCCTCGGGATGCTGCTCAAGCTCGACGCGCTCGAGCACCTGGCCGCGGCCGACCCCGACTGCCGTGCCGTCTACACCTGGAACGCGGAGGAGAACCGGCCGATGCTCGCCGTCAACGAGGCCGTGGGCTTCCGCGCGATCGCGGTGGAGGGCCAGTGGCGGCTCGACGACCACGGGGCGCCGGAGCGCCGGGGAACCTCGACGGAGGCGACGCGGTGACCCCGCTCGTGGAGCCCGGACCGCCGCTCACCGCCGCGGAGCGCGAGCGCTTCGCCCGGCAGATCCGGCTCTCGCCGCTCGGCGAGCTCGGGCAGCGGCGGCTGCGGAACGCGCGGGTGCTCGTGCTCGGCGCGGGCGGCATCGGCTCCCCGGTGATCACGGCGCTCGCCGCGGCCGGAATCGGCCACCTCGGGATCGTCGACGGCGACGTGGTCGAGGCCTCCAACCTGGCGCGGCAGACGGCGCACGACGAGTCGTCGATCGGCTCCTCCAAGGCGGAGTCCGCGGCGGCGACCGCGCGGCGGCTGTCCCCGGGCATCGACGTGCAGGCCTTCCCCGTCTCCTTCACCGGCGCGAACGCCGACGCGCTCGTCGCGGGCTGGGACGTGGTGGTCGACGGCTTCGACACCTTCGGCTCGCGCTACCTCGCCTCCGACGCGACGACCCGGGCCGGGATCCCGCACGTCTGGGGGTCGGCGCTCGGCTTCGACGGGCAGCTGTCCACCTTCTGGGCCGACGCGCCCGGCGGCGGGGTCACCCTCCGCGCCCTGCATCCCGGAGCGGAGGACGCGGCCGACAGCTGCGCGACGGTCGGGGTGCTCGGCTCGCTCTGCGCGGCGGTCGGCTCGGCGATGGCGAGCGAGGTGGTGAAGCTCGTCACGGGCGTCGGCGAGCCGCTGTTCGGGCGGGTCGTGGTGCACGACGCGCTGGACGGCTCGTGGAGCGAGCTGCCGCTGGCGCGCGCGGTGCCGCCGGTGGCCGTCGTCTCGGCGGTCGCCGGAGCCGTGACCGCCGACGAGCTGCGGGCGCGCCTCGCGGGATCGACCCCGCCGACCGTCGTCGACCTCCGGGAGGACGACGAGGACCGCACCGTCGCGATCCCCGGGGCGGTGCGGCTGCCGATGTCACGCTTCGATCCGGCGCTGCTGCCCGGGGGGCCGCTGGTGCTGCACTGCGCGTCGGGGGTGCGCTCGCGGATCGCGGCCGACCGCGCGGCGGCGGCGGGGATCGCGTCGGACTCGCTGCTCGGCGGGATGGCGGGCTGGCACTGATCCGATCGCCGGTCGGAGGTTCGATTCGCAGGTCTTCCGCGTTCCCTGTGCCGTCTCGCCGCGTGGCGCGGCAGACCGGAGCCGAGATCTCCTGCACAACAGACAGGAGCCTGCACAACTGACAGGCACCGGCGGATCGGACAGGCACCTGCGGATCGGACAGGCACCTGCAGATCGGACCAGCACCTGCAGACGGGACGGCTACCTGCGGAACGGGCGGGGACCCGGAGGACGGAAGGCGGGTCAGCCGCCGGCGAAGGGCGGCAGGACGTCGACCGCGGCGCCCGCGGGCAGCGGAGTGGCGCGGTCGGTCGTCGAGACACCGTCGACCAGGTAGCTGCAGCGCGCGAGGACGTCGGCGGCGGACGGCACGGAGGCGACCAGCACAGCTTCCAGCGCCGCCAGGTCGGCCACGCCCTCGAGCTCGTCGGAGGCGCGCCCCAGGGCGGCCTTCGCCGCGGCGAAGTAGCGGACGCGCACGCTCAGCCGCCGATCGCGCTCATGGTGCGCTCGGGCTGGACGAAGCCGGCCCGGTTCATCTCGTGGCCGGCCGGCTTCGCCCACATCGCGCCGCGCCAGAGCTGGGCGACGTGGTGGTCGTCGGCACCGGAGCGCATCGCGCCGAGCAGGTCGGTCTCCTCATTGGAGAAGAGGCAGCTGCGCACGCCGCCCTCGGCAGTGAGCCGGGTGCGGCGGCAGTCGCCGCAGAAGGCCTCGGTGACCGAGGCGATGATGCCGACCGTGCCGAGCAGCTCGTCGGAGCCGATCGCGCGGACGTCGAACAGCTCGGCGGGCGCGCCGTCGCGCGGGGCGGCGTTCGGCGTGAGGACGAAGCGCTCCGAGAGGAGGTCGCGGATCATCGCCGCCGTGATCATGGTCGAGCGGTCCCAGCCGTGGTCGGCGTCGAGGGCCATCTGCTCGATGAAGCGGAGCTGGTGCCCTCCGGCGAGCGCCCAGGCGAGCAGCTCGGGCGCCTCGTGGTCGTTGATCCCGGGCAGCAGCACCGCGTTGATCTTGGTCTGCTTCAGGCCCGCGGGGCCAAGCGCGTCGATGCCGGCGAGGACCCGGTCGAGGAAGGGGCGGCGGGTGACCTTCGCGAAGGTCTCGGCGCAGATGGAGTCGAGCGAGACGTTCACCCGGTCCAGGCCCGCGTCGGCGAGCGCCTGTGCGCGGCCGGAGAGGCCGATCGCATTGGTGGTCAGCGAGATCTCGGGGCGGGGCTCGATCGCGGCGACGTCGCGGATGATATCGACGAGGTCCTTGCGCAGCAGCGGCTCGCCGCCGGTGAAGCGGATCTGGCGGACGCCGAACTGCTCGACGGCGATGCGGGCGAGGCGGACGATCTCCTCGCGGTTCAGCAGCGAGGCGGGCGGCTGGAACGGCAGCCCCTCGGCCGGCATGCAGTAGGTGCAGCGGAGGTTGCAGCGATCGGTGAGCGAGATGCGCAGGTCGTCGGCGACGCGCCCGTAGGTGTCGAGCAGGAGCGGAGTGTCGGGCCGCTCGGCCGGGAGGACGGCACTGCGCTGACGGGGCCGGAGGCCGGGGATCCCGAGTGCTGTGCTCATCCGGACAGACTACGCGCCGGATCCGGGCGGGAGCGGGCAAGATGGAGACGTCCCTGCCGCCGGTCAGGAACGCCCGCGCCCCTTCAGGCACGCCATCCCCGGCCAGGACCTCCGAGAGGACCCGATGACCTCGATCGATCTGCACGCCGCCCGCGTGCGCGCCCTGCTCTCGCCGCTGGCCACCCGGGGCGCCCGCGAGACGCTGGCGCTCGATCCCGCCGTCGTCGCCGCCGACCCGGG
The DNA here is from genome assembly GCF_009866655.1 of Rathayibacter sp. VKM Ac-2804. NCBI lineage: Bacteria > Bacillati > Actinomycetota > Actinomycetes > Micrococcales > Microbacteriaceae > Rathayibacter > Rathayibacter sp. VKM Ac-2804. Next base: position 1,968,993 of record NZ_CP047420.1, on the reverse strand, counting down.
CGCCTACGACCGCCGGGTGCTCGCCCGCTCGGTCGACGCTCCGCTGGATCTGCCGCGCTTCGACAACTCGCAGATGGACGGCTTCGCGGTGCGCGCGGCGGACCTCGCCGGCGCGAGCGCCGACAGCCCGGTCTCGCTGCCGGTCACCGCGCCGATCCCGGCCGGCGACCGCGCTCCCCGGCACGAGGCGGGCACCGCGGTGCCGATCATGACCGGCTCGCCGCTGCCCGCCGGCGCCGACGCCGTCGTCGCGATCGAGACCGTCGACCCGCCGCGCTTCCCCGCGCCCGGCAGCACCGGCGTCCGGGTGGCGTTCTCGCGCCCCGTCGTCGCGGCGACCTTCGTCCGCGCCCGGGGCAGCGACGCGAGGCAGGGCGATCTCGCGCTGCCCGCCGGCACCGTTCTGCGCGCTGCGCACTACGGTCTGCTCGCCTCGCTCGGTCGGACCGAGGTCGAGGTGCTCCCCCGCGTCCGCGTGCTGATCGTGCCGACCGGGCACGAGATCCGCGCGGCCGGCTCCGAGCTCGAGGACGCGCAGATCTACGACGCCAACGGATCCCTGCTGGCCGAGGCGGTCCGCGAGGCCGGCGGCCTGCCGGTGGTCGTGCCGTGCGGCAGCGACCGGCCGGAGGACCTCCTCGCGCTCCTCGATGCGCACGCGGCCGAGGTGGACCTCGCGATCACCGTCGGCGGCGTCAGCGCCGGGGCCTATGAGGTCGTCCGCGACGCGCTCGGGGCGGCGGGCTCCGAGTTCGGCCACGTCGCGGTGCAGCCCGGCGGACCGCAGGGCCTCGGCCTCGTCCGGGTCCGCGACGACCTGCATCTGCCGATCGTCTCGCTGCCGGGCAACCCGGTCAGCGCCCTGGTCTCGTTCGAGCTGTTCCTGCGGCCCGTGCTCCGCTCGCTCGCGGGCCGGCTGCCGGCCGAGCGCCCGCGGCTGCGCGCCCGGCTGGCCACGCCGCTCGACTCCCCCGGGCACCTGCACCAGATCCGGCGCGGCACCCTCGACGACGAAGGGCTCGTGCACGCCGTCGGCGGTCCGAGCTCTCACCTGCTCGCGTCCTACGCTCGATCGACCGTGCTGATCCACGTCCCGATCGGGACCGAGCACGCCGCGACCGGAGACACGGTCGAGATCTGGAGGATCGATGACTGACACGACGGACAGCACGCAGGCCGACGACGGGACCGAGCTGACCCACGTCCGCGGCGACGGCGCCGTGCACATGGTCGACGTCGGCGGCAAGCAGGTCACCTCGCGGGTCGCGGTCGCGGAGGGGTTCGTCGAGACGACCCCCGACGTCGTCCGCCTCCTCGCGCAGGGCGAGCTGCCCAAGGGCGAGGCGCTCGGCGTCGCGCGCATCGCCGGCATCATGGGCGCGAAGGCCACCTCCGCGCTGATCCCGCTCTGCCACCCGCTGGTGCTCGACGGCGTCGACATCGACCTCGAGCCCGGCGACGACCGGGTCCGGATCGAGGCGCGCGTGCGCACCAGCGGCCGCACGGGCGTCGAGATGGAGGCGCTCACCGCCGTCAGCGTGGCCGCGCTGACCGTCTACGACATGATCAAGGCCGTCGACCGCGGCGCGGTGATCACCGGGATCCGCGTCCTGGCGAAAGAGGGCGGCAGGAGCGGCTCGTGGAGCCGGTCGTGACCCGCACCGCGGTCGCGGTGGTCGCCTCCACCCGCGCGGCCTCGGGCGTCTACGAGGATCGCACCGGCCCGGCGCTGCTGGCCTGGTTCGAGAGCCGCGGCTGGGACGGCCGCGTGGTCGTCGTCGCGGACGGGGACGCGGTGGGCGAGGCGGTCTCGGACGCGCTCTCGGCCGGCACCGATGTCGTGATCACCACCGGCGGCACGGGCGTCGCCCCCAGCGACGTCACTCCGGAGCAGACCGCGCCGCTGCTCGAGCGGGAGCTGCCCGGTCTCGCCGAGGCGATCCGCGCGCGCGGCGCCGCGCACGTGCCCACCGCGGTGCTCAGCCGCGGGCGCGCGGGGGTCAGCGGCCGGAGCGTGATCGTGAACCTGCCCGGCTCCCCCGGCGGCGTCCGGGACGGCATCGACGTGCTCGAGCCGATCATCGGCCACGTGCTCGACCAGCTCGGCGGGGGCGATCATGTCCGCTGATCCCGTCGCCCTGGCCCGCATCGCCCGCGACCCCGTCACCGTCGACGAGTGCGAGCACGCCGTTGAATCGCCGACCCACGGCGCCGTCGTCACCTTCGCCGGGGTCGTCCGCGACCACGACGAGGGGCGCGGTGTGCTGCGGCTCTCCTACGAGGCGCACCCCGAGGCGCCGGCGGCGCTGCTCGCCTCGGCCCGGCGGATCGCGGAGCGCTTCCCGGACGTGCGGATCGCCGCCGTGCACCGGGTCGGCGACCTCGTCGTCGGCGACCTCGCGCTCGCCTGCGCCGTCGCCTCCGCGCACCGCGCCGCGGCCTTCGAGGCCTGCGCGGCCCTGGTCGACGACATCAAGGCGACGGTGCCGATCTGGAAGGAGCAGTCGTTCGTGGACGGCAGCTCGGAGTGGGTCGCGTCGCTCGGCTGAGCAGCCGCGGCGGGCTCGGAAACACGAGCGTCACACGTCTGAGGTTCACTGGAGGGAGCGCGCCGCCGGCGCACGGAGCGGAGGGCGCGGCATGGACCTGAACACGATCCAGCGCGTGCGCGTCGTCCGCGAGCGCGCCGAGCTGGCCGCGATGGGTCGCCGCACCGCGGTGATCGGCGGCGGGTCCTGGGTGTTCTCGCTCCCGCACGACCACCTCGACGAGCTGCTCGACCTGCAGGGCCTCGGCTGGGAGCCGTTCCGCGAGACCCCCGAGGGGCTCTCCGTCGCGGCGACCTGCACCCTCGCCGAGCTGGCCGCGATGCCCGACGGCGGCCGGCCCTCGCACCCGCTCTTCTTCCAGTGCTGCACCGCCCTGCTCGGCTCGTTCAAGATCTGGAACGTCGCGACGGTCGGCGGCAACATCGCCAACGCGCTGCCGGCCGGGCCGATGATCAGCCTCGCGGCGGCGCTCGACGCCGAGGCGCTGGTCTGGCGCGCGGACGGCTCCGACGCGCTCGTGCCGGTGGCCGAGCTGGTGACCGGCAACATGACCACCTCGCTCGGGCACGGCGACGTGATCCGGTCGATCGAGTTCCCGCGCCGGGCGCTGGACGCGCGGACGGCGTACCGGAAGACCGCGCTGTCGCCGCTCGGGCGCTCCGGAGCGCTCGTCATCGGCCGGGTGGACGCCGACGGGGCCTTCGTGCTCGCGGTGACGGCCGCGACGATCCGGCCCGAGGTGCTGCGGTGGCCGGAGCTGCCCTCGTCGAGCGCGCTCGAGGACGCCCTCGGCACCATCACGACGTGGTTCACCGATCCGCACGGCGCGGCCGACTGGCGGCGCGCGGTGGTCGGCGTGCTGGCCGAGGAGATCCGCGGCGAGCTGGGCGGAGCGGGCGAGCCGGAGACGACCGCCCCGCCGGTCCCGAGCGCGGGAGGCGCCGCATGAGATTCACCGTCAACGGCGAGCCGGTCGACGCGTCGCCCCGCCCCGGCCAGGTGCTGCGGACCCTGCTGCGCGACCACGAGCACTTCGAGGTCAAGAAGGGCTGCGACGCCGGCGACTGCGGCGCCTGCTCGGTGCTCGTCGACGGCACGCCCTTCCACTCCTGCCTCTACCCCGCGCACCGCATCGAGGGGCGCGAGGTCACCACCGCCGCCGGACTCGGCACCCCGGAGGAGCCCGGCGCGGTGCAGCAGTCGTTCGTCGACCACGCCGCCTTCCAGTGCGGCTTCTGCACCGCGGGCATGGTCGTCACCGCGAGCGCGCTCGAGGGTGCGCGGGAGGAGGACCTCCCCCGGCTGATGAAGGGGAACCTCTGCCGCTGCACCGGCTACCGGCCGATCCGCGAGGCGGTGTCCGAGCACCTCTGCGAGCCGCCCACCGGCCTGACCCCCGTGCGCCGCACCGGGCGCACCTCGGCCGACGACTCCCGGGTGGGCCGATCGCTCGGCGCCCCGGCCGGCCGGCGCATCGTGTCGGGCCAGGAGCCGTACACGCTCGACGTCGCCGTGCCCGGGCTGCTGCACCTCAAGGTGCTGCAGAGCCCGCACGCGCACGCCCGCATCCTCTCGATGGACACCGCCGTCGCCGCGACGATGCCCGGCGTCGTCGCCGTGCTGACCGCCGCCGACGTCCCGGACATCCTCTACTCCACGGCGCGGCACGAGTCGCGGCTGGACGACCCGGACGACACCCGGATGCTCGACACCGTCGTGCGGTTCCGCGGCCAGCGCATCGCGGTCGTCGTCGCCGAGTCGGTCGGGGTGGCCGAGGCCGCCTGCCGGGCGATCGAGGTCGAGTACGAGCTGCTGCCGGCGGTCTTCGACCCCGAGGAGGCGCGCGCACCCGGCGCCCCGCTCCTGCACGCCGAGAAGGACCCGATCGCCTCGCGCATCGCCGACCCGGGCTCGAACGTGGTCGCCGAGCTGCACGGCGAGCACGGCGACGTGGCGGCCGGCCTCGCCGAGGCGGACGTCGTGGTCGGGGGCCGGTGGACGACCTCCCGCGTCGCGCACACCGCGCTGGAGACGCACGGCACGATCGGCTGGCTCGAGGGCGACGAGCTGGTGCTGCGCACCTCCACCCAGGTGCCGTTCCTCGTCCGCGACGAGATCGCGCGGATCTTCGACCGCGACCCCGCGAGCGTGCGGGTCTTCACCGCCCGGGTCGGCGGCGGCTTCGGCGGCAAGCAGGAGATCCTCACGGAGGACGTCGTCGCGCTGGCCGTGCTCGCGACCGGGCGTCCGGTGCAGTTCGAGTTCACCCGCTCCGACGAGTTCACGATGGCACCCTGCCGGCACCCGATGCGGGTCGACGTGACGCTCGGCGCGCGCCGCGACGGGCGGCTGACCGCGCTGAGCGTCGATGTGCTCTCGGACACCGGCGCGTACGGCAACCACGGCCCCGGTGTGATGTTCCACGGCACGTCGGAGTCGGTCGCGACCTACACGGCGCCGAACAAGCGCGTCGACGCGCAGGCGGTCTACACGAACAATCTGCCCTCGGGCGCGTTCCGCGGCTACGGCCTCGGCCAGGTGATCTTCGGCATCGAGTCGGCGATGGACGAGCTCGCCCGCGAGCTGGGCATCGACCCGTTCGAGCTGCGGCGGATCAACGCGGTGAAGCCCGGCGAACCGCTCGTCGTCACGCACGTGGAGGGCGACGACATCGGCTTCGCCTCCTACGGGCTGGACCAGTGCCTCGATCTCGCGGAGGCGGCTCTCGACCGCGCGACGGGCGCGACCGCTCCCGAGGGACCGGGCTGGAGCACCGGTCGCGGCATGGCGGTGGCGATGATCGCGACGCTGCCCCCGCGGGGGCACTTCTCCGAGGCCACGGTGTCGGTCGACGCCGAGGGCGTGCTCACGATCGGGGTCGGCACCGCCGAGTTCGGCAACGGGACGACGACCGTGCACACCCAGCTCGTCGCGAGTGCGTTCGGCGCGTCAGCCGACCGCGTGCGGATCCGGCAGTCGGACACCGCCGCGGCCCGCTACGACACGGGCGCGTTCGGCAGCGCGGGGACGGTCGTCGCCGGCAAGGCCGTCTACAGCGCGGCGCTGCGGCTGCTGGCCGACCTGCGCTCGCTCGCGAAGCGGCTGACCGGGCACGACGGCAGCGAGTTCGAGCCGGACGACGAGGGGCTCCTCGCCGCGGACGGCACCCGGGTGAGCTACGCGGACCTGGTGCTCGCCGCCGGCGGACCGGTGTCGGCGATCGGCAGCGAGGACGGCGCCCAGCGCTCGCTCGCCTTCAACGTGCAGGGCTTCCGCGTCGCGGTGCACGCGCCGACCGGCGAGGTGCGGATCCTGCAGTCGGTGCAGGCGGTGGACGCGGGCTTCGTGATCAATCCGGCGCAGCTCCGCGGGCAGGTCGAGGGCGGAGTCGCCCAGGCGATCGGCTCGGCGCTGTACGAGGAGGTGATCCTCGACGGCGAGGGCACCGTGACCACGGCGATCCTGCGGAACTACCACATCCCGCAGATGGCGGACGTGCCGCCGACCGAGGTGCACCTCGCGGACACGGCCGACGAGCTCGGTCCGTTCGGCGCGAAGTCGATGAGCGAGGCGCCCTACAACCCGGTCGCGCCCGCGCTCGCCAACGCCGTCCGCGACGCCGTCGGCGTCCGGCCGCACGCGCTCCCCCTCTCCCGCGACCGCGTCTGGCGCCTGCTCCACCCGGACGCGCCGCCCGGCCCGGCGGTCGACGCGGGCGCGCCTCCCGGCTGACCCCGGACGCGCCTCGCGCCGGCCGCGGACGCGGCCGCGCCGACCCGTGCTGGTGGAGTAGCCGCGCAGCGGCGTGTCGATACCCACGCCCATCAGCACACCGCGCCGAGACGTCAGATGCGCTCCGCCAGCTCCGCGCTCGCGGCGGCGACCTCGCGGGCGATCGCGTCCTCGTCCGCGGCGACGAGGTGGCCGTCCGCGACCACGGGCCGCCCGTTCACGAGCAGCAGCGTCAGCGGCGGCTGCGCCCCGAGCGCGAGGGCCGCGACCGGGTCGGCGATGCCGGCGTGCTCGATCCCGTCGATCCGCCACAGCGCCAGGTCGGCGAGCTTGCCCACCTCGATCGAGCCGATCTCGTCCTGGCGGCCGAGCACGCGCGCTCCTCCCATCGTCGCGATCGAGAGCGCCTGCCGCGCGCTCATCCGATCGGCGCCCGCGCGGAGCCGGTTCATCAGCACGGCCGCGCGGATCTCGGAGCCGAGCTGCCCGGACTCGTTCGACGCCGCGCCGTCGACGCCGAGCCCGACCGGAGCCCCGGCCGCCAGCAGCTGCGGGATCGGCGCGATGCCCGCCGCGAGCCGCGCGTTCGACGACGGGCAGTGCGCGACTCCGGTGCCCGTGGCCGCGAACTTCGCGATCGCGTCGTCGTCGAGGTGCACGCCGTGCGCCATCCAGACGTCGTCGCCGAGCCAGCCGAGCGACTCGAGGTAGTCGGTCGGCGACATCCCGAAGGCCTCGCGGGTGTACGCGTCCTCCTCGACGGTCTCGGAGCCGTGGGTGTGCAGCCGCACGCCGAGCTGCCGGGCGAGCACCGCCGACTCGCACAGCAGGTCCGGCGTCACCGAGAACGGCGAGCACGGGGCGATCGCGACGCGGACCATCGCGTCGAAGGAGGCGTCGTGGTAGCGCTCGACGGCCTCGCCGCTGGCCTGGAGTGCCGCGGCGGTCGTCTCGACCGCGAAGTCCGGCGGCAGCCCGCCCTGCGACTCGCCGAGGTCCATCGAGCCCCGCGTCGCGTGCAGGCGCACCCCGAGGGTCGAGGCGGCGTCCACGATCCCGCCGACGATGTCGCCGGAGCCGCGCGGGAAGACGTAGTGGTGGTCGCCGACGGTGCTGCAGCCCGAGCGGGCGAGAACCCCCATCGCGCCCAGCGAGGCCGACCGGGTGAGATCGGCGTCGATCCGGGACCAGGCGGGATACAGCGCGACGAGCCAGTCGAAGAGGATCGCGTCCTGCGCCCAGCCGCGGGTCAGCCACTGGTAGAGGTGGTGGTGGGTGTTGACGAGTCCCGGGGTCAGCAGGTGGCCGCGGCCGTCGACGCGGGTGAGCACGACGGGCTCGGGCGAGGGCGACCCGGTCGGTGCGCGGCCGTCGAGGGCCCACGCGGGCGGCTCGCCGGGGCCGACCGCGACGATCCGCCGGTCGTCGACGACCACGTGACCGCCCGGATGCTCCGTCCCCGCGGCGTCGACGGTGGCGACATGGGCTCCGGTGATGACGTGGCGCTGCATCCTCCGAGCATGGCAGCGCGGTGTTTCGCGGCGGTTTCCCCCGGACGATCCGCTGCACGGTGCGGGACGCGTCCTCCCCTCAGCGCATCCGGCCGCGCGCCTGCCTCTAGCGTGCGGCGTGGATCGGACCGGTCCGGGCGGCCAGCGGTGCCCCGGACGCTCCCGCCCGCACGGCCAGCACCTCCGCCAGGATCGACACCGCCGTCTCCTCGGGTGTCGAGGCGCCGATGTCCAGGCCGATCGGCGAGTGCAGGCGGGCGAGCGACTCCTCCGTCACCCCGGCCTCGCGCAGCAGCCGCAGCCGGCGCTCGTGGGTGCGGCGCGAGCCCATCGCGCCGATGTAGGCGGCGGGCAGAGTGAGCGCCGTCTCGAGCAGCGGCACGTCGAACTTCTCGTCGTGGGTGAGCACCGCGATCACCGTGCGCTCGTCCACCTCCGTCGCCGCGAGGTAGTCGGACGGCCACTCCACCACGACCTCGTCGGCGCCGGGGAAGCGCTCCGCCGTCGCGAACACCGGGCGCGCGTCGCAGACCGTCACGCGGTAGCCGAGCAGCGCCCCGGCCGCGCAGAGCGCCGCGGAGAAGTCGACGGCGCCGAAGATCAGCAGGCGCGGCTTCTCGGCATTGACGACGTACGTCACCTCGAGCTCGGTGCCCTGGCAGGCGATCTCGACGGTCGCCGAGCGGCCCGAGGCCAGGCGCGCGGCCCGCTCGGCCAGGATCCGGCGGACGGTGTCCTCGTCCAGCGCCGGCCCCACCACGTCCTGCGCGCGGGTCGCGCCGGTCAGCACCAGGCCGACGAGCTCGTCGGGGCCGCCCACGATCATCGCGAGACCCGCCGGGCGGCCCGCCCGCGCGGCCCGCAGCTCGGCGAGCACGGCCCCCGAGCTCGCGTCGACGACGTGGCCGAAGACGCGCAGCTGACCGCCGCAGGAGAGCCCGGCTGCGAAGGCCGCCTCGTCATCGAAGCCGAAGTGCTCCGAGCCCGAACCGCCCGAGCCGAGCACCTCCTGAGCGAGTGCGTAGGCCTGCGCCTCGACGCAGCCGCCGGAGATCGAGCCGATCGCGCTGCCGTCGGCGTCGACCGCCATCGAGGAGCCGAGGGCGCGGGGCGCCGAGCCGAAGACGTGGGTGACGGTGACCACGGCCACGCGCTCGCCCGCCTCGACGCGCGCGAGGAGCGGAACGGCGAGTTCGAGCACGGCGGCCTCCGACGTCGGCGGGCGGGAGGCGACGGCGCCGGCGAGGTCGTGCGGCCGGCGGGCGCTCACACGCGGGAAACATGCCGAGTATATGGTCGAACCCATGCCCGACGACTCCCCCTCGCTCGACCTCGTGATCCGCTCCTCCGCCGTCCTCACCGAGAACGGGACGCGGCCCGCCAGCGTCGCCGTCGCGGGCGGAGTCATCGTCGCCGTGGGCGACATCGACGCGCCCTGGAAGACCCTCGAGGAGGTCGTGCTCCCGGCCGGTCAGGTGCTGCTGCCGGGGATCGTCGACACGCACGTGCACGTGAACGAGCCCGGCCGCACCGAGTGGGAGGGCTTCGCCTCCGCCACCCGCGCGGCCGCCGCGGGCGGAGTCACCACGATCATCGACATGCCCCTCAACTCCATCCCGCCGACCACCACAGTCGCGGGCCTCGAGGCGAAGAAGGCGGCGGCCGGCCCGCAGGCGCTCGTCGACGTCGGCTTCTGGGGCGGGGCGATCCCGGAAAACCTCGGCACCCTCCGCGCGCTGCACGACGCGGGCGTCTTCGGCTTCAAGTGCTTCCTCTCGCCGAGCGGCGTCGACGAGTTCCCGCACCTCAGCACCGAGCAGCTCTTCGCGGCGATGCGCGAGATCTCCGCCTTCGACGGCCTGCTGATCGTGCACGCCGAGGACCCGGACGAGCTCGAGGCGAGCGCGAACAGCGGCGGCACCTCCTACGACGCCTTCGTCGACTCCCGGCCGCCCGCCTCGGAGAACTCGGCGATCGCGAGCGTGATCCAGGCCGTCCGCGAGACGGGCGGGCGGGCGCACATCCTGCACCTCTCCTCCGCCGAGGCGCTGCCGCTGCTGCGCGAGGCGAAGGCGGAGGGCCTGAGGATCACCGCGGAGACCTGCCCGCACTACCTCACCTTCGACGCGGAGACGATCCCCGACGGCGGCACGCAATTCAAGTGCTGCCCGCCGATCCGGGACGAGCGCAACCGCGAGCTGCTCTGGAAGGGGCTGCTCGACGGCACGATCGACCTGATCGCGTCCGACCACTCCCCCGCCACCGCCGAGCTCAAGTTCGCGCACGACGGCGATTTCGGCCTCGCCTGGGGCGGCATCTCGGGGCTCGAGCTGAGCTTCCGCGCGGTCTGGACGGGGGCCCGCGAGCGCGGGATCCCGCTCGAGCAGGTCGTCGCGTGGATGTCGACCGCCACCGCCGCCTTCGCCGGCCTCGGGCAGAAGGGCCTGCTGCGCGCCGGCGCGGACGCCGACCTGGTCGCGTTCGATCCGGAGGCGGCGTCGCCGGTCGACGTCGACACGCTCTCGCACAAGAACAAGGTCTCCGCGTACGACGGCCGCGTGCTGCGCGGCGCCGTTGCGGCGACCTGGGTCGGCGGGGTCCGGGTCGCGAGCGGCACCGCGGCGCCGGTCGGCCGGCTGATCGAGCGGCCCTGAGCCGTCACCGGCAGCGGAGTCGGAGCGACGGGGCCGGGCCGCGTGTTCCGGTCACGTTTCCGCCGTGTGAACTCCCGCGGTTCCGGGCGCGGTTCCGGGCGGATCGCACAAGACTCGGGTGACGCGGGCGCCGGACGCTGAGCGCTCCGCCGGTGCGACGGGATCGCCGCGCGCGGCATCCTGGCAGGCGGGCACCGCCCGGCCGCGCGACCGCGGACGCCCGCGGAGCCCCACGAACCACCGAACGCGAACAGGAGCGGACATGTCGATCATCCTCGGAGACCACCAGTACGGGAAGGCCGAGAACCGCGTCGTCCGGATCTACCGCGACAGCCCCCGGCACGAGATCCACGACGTGAACGTCTCGACCGCCCTGCGCGGCGACTTCGCGGCCGCGCACCTGACCGGAGACCAGTCCGCCGTCCTCCCCACGGACACGCAGAAGCAGACCGCCTACTCCTTCGCGAAGGAGAAGGGGCTGCGCTCGATCGAGGCGTACGGCCTCGAGCTGGCCCGGCACTTCGTCGACGGCACCGAGACGGTGCACGGTGCGCGCATCGAGATCGAGGAGTTCGCCTGGGAGCGCGTCCTGGTCGACGGCGCGGAGCACGACCACACCTGGGTTCGCAAGGGCCAGGAGGTGCGCACAGCCTCCGTCACCGTCGAGGGCACCGGCGACGCGCAGCAGGTCTGGATCACCGGCGGCTTCAAGGACCTGACCATCCTCAAGTCCACCGGCTCCGAGTTCCACGGCTTCCTCACGGATCCGTACACCGTGCTCCCGCCGACCCGGGACCGCGTGATGGCGACCTCACTGGTCGCGAAGTGGCGCTTCGCCCTCAGCGACGAGGAGATCGCCGCGAGCGACTGGGAGGCCGTCTACGCCGGAGTGAAGGCGCTGATGATCAGCCGCTTCGCCACCGTGCACTCGCTCGCCCTGCAGCAGACGCTCTTCGAGATGGGCAAGGCGGTGCTGGAGGAGTTCCCGCAGATCGTCGAGGTGCGCCTCTCGGCCCCGAACAAGCACCACTTCCTCTACGACCTCTCGCCCTTCGGCGTCGAGAACGACAACGAGGTCTACCACGCCGCCGACCGGCCGTACGGGCTGATCCAGGCCGCCGTCACCCGCGACGACGCGCCGGACGCCGGGCCCGCCTGGTACGCCTACTCGGGACTGGTGTGACCGGAGGGTCCGGTCCGGGCGCCGGCCCGCGCGGCGTGCACCGCGGCCACGTCCTCCATGTGGCCGGCCGGCCCACCGTCGAGACGGCGGAGGCCGCGCTGGTGTCGATCCCGGACGGCGCGCTCGTCGTCGGCGATGCCGGGACGATCCTCTGGGTCGGGCCGCACGCCGCGCTCCCCCGCGACTACACCCACTGGCCGGTCACCGGCGACGCGGGCGCGTTCCTCCTGCCCGGCTTCGTCGACACGCACCTGCACTTCCCGCAGGCCTTCTCGACCAACGCGTTCGGCGGCGGACAGCTGCTCGAGTGGCTCGACACGGCGATCTTCCCGGCGGAGTCGCGGCTCGCTGACGAGGAGTTCGCCGGCCGTATCGCGCGGGCCTTCACACGGCGACGGGTGAGCGCCGGGACGACCGCGGCGATGGTCTTCGGCTCGGCGTTCCCGCACGCGCAGGACGCGCTGTTCGAGCAGAGCCGGGCGGCGGGGCTGCGGACGGTGTCCGGTCGCGGTCTGCAGACGGTCGGGCCGCCCTCGGCGGCGGCGCTGCTGACCGGCGAGGACGAGGCCCTGGCGCTCGTCGCGGACGAGATCGAGCGCTGGCACGCGGTCGACACCGGCGACCCCGCGACGGCGCTGCTCCAGGTCGCGCTCGTCCCGCGCTTCTCGCTCTCGGTGACGCCGACGACGCTCGCGGGCCTGGGCGAGCTCTACGACGGGGTCCGCGACCGCGGGGTCTACGTGCACAGCCACCTCAACGAGAACGACCGGCCGGGCGACGGCGAGATCGCGGCGGTCCGCGCGAGCTTCGGCACCCGCAGCTACCTGGACACCTACGACGGGCTGTTCCTGCCCGGCTCGCAGCGCGGCGGCTCGTCCCTGCTCGGTCGCCGCACGATCCTCGCGCACGCCGTGCACTGCCAGGACGCCGAGCTGCGCCGGATGGCCGCGACCGGCACCTCGATCGCGCACTGCCCGACCTCGCAGCAGTTCCTCGGCTCGGGGACGATGCCGTGGCGGCGCACGGCGGCCGCGGGCGTCACGATCGCGCTCGGCAGCGACATCGGCGCCGGCGACGAGTGGCTGCTCGCGCGGGTGGCCAACGACGCCTTCAAGGTGCACCTGTCGGAGGAGGGTGACGCGTCGATCGCGCTGCACCCGGCCCAGCTGCTCTTCACCGCGACGCTGGCGGGCGCGCGGGCCCTGGACATGGAGGACCGGTTCGGCAACTTCGACCTCGGCAAGGACGCGGACCTCCTCCGCATCGAGCCCGACCGCTGGGAGCCGCTCGCCGAGGTCCTCGCGCACGGGATCCGCGCCGACGACCCGGACGAGGCGACGGCGCAGCTGCTGTTCGCGCTGCTCTTGGGCCTGCGCGAGCCCGCGATCGCCGCGGTGCACGTGCAGGGCCGCCGGGTCGCGGCCCCCGCGCTGACCGACTAGCCGCGCAGTGCCCCCTTCTCATGCTGGTCGAGCAGCCCCGCAGGGGCGTATCGCGACCCACCCGTCAGAACGGTGCGTGGATCTCGATACGCGCGCTGCGCGCGCTACTCGATCAGCATGAAGCAGGGACGCTCAGCGCAGCCGCAGCGCCAGGAACAGGTCCGCGCGGTCGGACGTGTTCGAGAGGTCGCGCTGAGTCAGCTCCTCCACGCGGGCGATGCGGTAGCGCACCGTGTTGAGGTGCAGGTGCGTCTGCTCCGCCGCGCGCACCCACGAGCCGCCGCAGTCGAGGAACGCCGAGAGCGTCGCGACCAGCTGCGAGTTGTAGCGCGCGTCGTGCTCGAGCAGCCGCCCGAGCACCAGCTCGACGAACACCGCGCGGAGGTGGTCGGGCACCGCGCTCAGCAGCTGAACGGCCGAGGTCACCTCGCCCGCCGTCCCGATCCGCACCGGCGAGCCGTCGCCGGGCGCGGACGGCAGCCGCAGCGCGTACCGCGCCGACCGCAGGGCCCCGCCGAGCGCGGGCAGCGGACTCGGCGCGCTCACTCCGACCCGCAGCACCGCGCCGTCCAGCGCCGCTCCGGCTCGGCGAAGCGCCGCGGTCACCACGGCCAGCGCCCCCTCGTCCGCCACCGGGATCAGCGCCACCGCGCCGTCCGTGTCGCGCCCGACTACCGCCCGGCCGAGGTGCGCGACCGCGTCCGTGAGCACGGAGCGCGCCAGCTCGCCGCCGCCGTCCACCGCCGCCGCCAGCACCGCGAACCGCTCGACACCGCCCAGCCCCAGCTGCCGGAGGTAGACCGCCGTCTCCGGCTGCTCGCTGTCCTCCTCGATCAGCTCGAGCAGCCGGTCGGCGAGCGCCGCGTCGGCCAGCAGCGCCGCCTCGCGCTGCAGGCGGTACAGCCCGACGACACCGGTCAGCTCGGTGATCGCATCGAGCAGCGAGGGGTGCCACTCGTTCCAGTCGCCCGCGACGACGACGAACCACGAGGCCGCGCGGTGCTCCTCCGCCCCGGCGACGGCGAGGACCGACAGCACGCCCCCGTGCGCGTCCGGCACGGTGACCGGAGTGCGCCGCGCCGTGAGCGCGGCGTGCACGACGCGGTCGACCTCGTCGGTGCTCAGCGGCTCCGCGGAGGCGGCGGCGGGGCGACCGGTCGCCGTCAGCACTCGCACGGGCCGCCCGAGCTCGGTCGAGGTGCGGGCGATCAGCTCGTCGAGGAGCTGCCCGCGGTAGACCTCCGTCAGCAGCTGCCGCTGGCGGGCGAGCCCGGCGGTCAGCCGCGCGACCCGGTCGCCCGCCAGCGCATTGGAGAGGTGCGCGGTGATCGAGGCGAACGAGACGTCGGCCGGCACGGCGAACAGCGCGACCCCGTGCGCGCGGCAGGCCGCGACCAGGTCGTCGGGAACGAAGCCGAGCAGCCCCTCGCCCGCCAGCAGCGCGACGGCGCCGGAGGAGGCGACCGCCGCGACGAACGTCTCGCTGTCCTCCGCGGTGCGCCGCCACATCATGCCGGTGAGCACGAGCTGGTCGCGGGCGAGGTAGCGGCGGGGGTCGAGCAGATCCGTGGTGAACGTCCAGTTCACCTCGCGCGCGAGCGCCTCCTCGGTGGTGTGCACCGCGCGGATCCGCAGCGTCGGCGCGTCCAGGAGCTCTCGGAGCTGCACGCTCAGCTCCCCCGGTAGGTGGAGTAGGCGAACGGGCTGAGCAGCAGCGGGATGTGGAAGTGCGCGGCCGTGTCCTCGAGCCGGAACGCGACGACGACCTCGGGGTAGAACGACTCCGTACCCGAGCGCTCGAAGTAGGCGGCGGTGTCGAAGACGACGCGGTAGACGCCCGCGGGCAGCTCCGCCGGGCCGAACTCGGCGACGCGGCCGTCGGCGTCGGTCCGCGCGGTCGCGATCGGCTCCCAGCCGGACGCGCCGCGCACCTCGAGCGCGACCGGCACGTCCTGCGCCGGGCGGCCGAGCACGGCGTCGAGGACGTGCGTCGTGACGTGGCTGCGGTGCGCGCTCATCGGGCCGCCTCCAGGACGGCGCCGGTCTCCGGTCCGAGCGCTCGCACCCGCAGCACCGTGATCTCGCGGAGCTGATCGGCCACGATCGCGCGCTCGGTCTCGTCGTCGTGGCCGAGCCGGCGCTCGAGCTCGGCGACGATCTCGGCGCGGTCCCGCCCGGCCGCCCGGATGAGGAACACCCGTCCGAACCGCTCCTCGTAGGCCCGGTTGCCGGCCAGCAGGCGCTCGGCCAGCGCCTCGTCCGGCGAGAGGCTGGCCGCCTGCTCGGCGGCGGAGAAGTCGGAGGAGCGTCCGGTGCCCGCGTGCCGCTCGCCGATCCGCGGGTGGTCGGCCAGCGCCGCCTCCACCTCCTCGGCGGTGAGGCTGCGCGCGATCGCATCGGCCGCGGCCGCGAGGGCGTCGGTCGAGGCGTAGGGCGCGCCGGCGGTGACCCCATCGGCCCAGCGCGGGACGGCGAGGCAGGCCAGGAGCGCGTCGCGGAGGGGGGTGGAGTCGGTCATGCGGTCTCCTCGTCGGCCGGGGTGTGCGGCACGATGGTCGGATGGACGTGGTGGGAGTGGTGCTCGCCGCGGGCGCCGGCCGACGCGCGGGCGGGCCGAAGGCGCTGCGACGTGATGCGGCGGGCGTGAGCTGGGTCGAGCGCGCCGTGGCGAGACTCGAGGGCGCCGGCTGCGGGAGCGTCCTCGTGGTGCTCGGTGCCGAGGCCGAGGAGGCGCGACGCCTGGTACCGGAGCGCATCGGAGTCGTCGTCGCGGAGGACTGGGCCGAGGGCCTGTCCGCGTCCCTGCGAGCGGGTCTGGCCGCGGCGATCGGCGACGCCGCGCTGGTGACGCTCGTCGACCTGCCGGACGAGCCGGCCGAGGTCGGCGAGCGACTGCTCCGCGACTCCCCCGTGGGTCCAGCGGTGCTCGCCCGCGCGACGTACCGCGGTCGCCCCGGTCACCCGGTGCTGCTGGGCAGCGCGCACTGGCGGCCGCTCGCGACGACGCTCACCGGCGACTCCGGCGCCCGCGACTACCTCGCGCGGCACGGAGCACTCGCGGTGGAGTGCGGCGATCTCTTCTCGGGGGCCGACCGCGACGGGCCCGGCTGACGCGGTCATGCGAGCCCGCTCTCGTCGAGCGCGTCGCGCAGGGCCCGCCAGGCGAGGGTCGCGCAGACCGAGCGCACCGGGTTCGCGGCGACCAGCAGCAGCGCCGCCTCGTCGCCGAGCGCATGGCCCGCCGAGCCGTCAGGATCCGCCGCGCGTCCGGCCACCGCGTCGTGCGCCGCCATCGCGTCGAGGAAGGCGACCACCCGCTGCCGGATGCTCGCCGGGTCGAGCCCGTCGAGCTCGTCCGCGAGCAGCGACGCGGAGCCCTGCGACACCTCGCAGCCGCGCCCGCTCCAGCTGATCGCCGGCGCCGCCGCGTCTCCGGAGACCCGGACCTCGATCCGGTCACCGCAGGTCGGGGTCAGCAGCTCGGCCCGGCCGAGCACCCCGGCCGGCACCGCCTCGTCGCGGCCGACCGGGTGCTGCGCATGCGCCCGGATCAGCTCGGCCGCCTCGGCGCTCACGGCCGCTCCTCCAGCTCCGCCAGCTCGGCGTAGAGCGTGCTGATGCCCGCGATGCGCTCGCGCGACTCCCGCGGCACGGCGCCGAGCACCCCGGCGGCCAGCACGGCGACCGCGCTCATCGCGGCAGCGTAGCTGTCGAAGGCGGCGTCGCTGTCGACGGGGCACTCCAGCCACACCGCGCAGCGATCCGCGAAGCGGCGGGCGTGCGCATCGGCGAGCAGCACGACGGGCACCCCGCGCGCGGCGAGCACGTCGACGACCGCGGCGAAGGCGGCGGGCCGCCGGCGGAAGCCGACCAGCACCACCGCGTCCTCCGCCCCGAGCCCGGCGATCTCCTCGCCGAGCGACTGCCCGGGCTGCGGCGCGACCCGCACGCGGGCGCGCGCCTGGACGAGCTGCTGGCGCAGGTGCAGCGCGACCGGGTAGCTGTTGCGCAGGCCGATCACGACGACCTCGCGCGCGCCCGAGAGCAGCCGCACCGACTCCTCGAGCCGCCCGTCCGCGAAGGTCGTCGCGAGCCGGCGGAGGTTCGCGTGCTCGCTCTCCAGGTGCGCGGCGAGCGCGTCGGCGGGGGCTCCGGCCGAGGCCGGGCCGACGGGGACCCCGGAGCTGCGCAGCGCGCGGGCGTGCTCGCGCACCTCCTGCGAGTTGGAGAAGCCCAGGCGGCGGAAGAGCCGCGAGACCGTGGCCTTCGAGACTCCGCTGTGCTGCGCGAGCTCGGTGGCCGTGTAGCTGGCGAGGTCGCCGAGGTGGTCGAGGATGAAGTCGGCCGCGCGCTGCTCCTGCCGCGAGAGCGAGGCGTAGCCCGCGTCGATCCGGTGGCCGATGCTCGGTGCGGAGACCAGGGTCACACCCGGCCCGCCCGTGCCTCGGCGAAGGCGTGCACCGCCGCCTCGAAGGCGTCCAGTGCCGTCGCCACGTCGGCCTCGGTCACGTTCTCCTCGGGGTGGTGGCTGACGCCGCCCTCGCAGCGGACGAACAGCATCGCGTACTCGGTGAGGTCGGCGATCGCCATCGCGTCGTGCCCGGCCTTGGAGAACAGCACCATCGGCTCCTCGTCGCCGGTCGCGCGGATGCCGGCGCGGACCACGTCCTGCAGCCAGTCGGCCGCGACGACGGCGGGCGCCCCGTGCGTCTCCTCGACGGTCAGCGCGAGCCGGCGGCGGCGGGCCGACTCCGACATCGCGTGCTCGATCCCGTTCCAGACGGTGTCGCGGACGTCGTCGAACTCGGCCCGAAGGTCGAGCGAGAAGTCGACCCGGCCGGGGATCACGTTGACCGCGCCGGGGAACGCCTCGAGGCGGCCGACGGTGGCGATCGCCCCGTGCTCGCGGGCGATCCGCTCGACGGCGAGCACGGCCTCGGCAGCGCCGGTCAGCGCGTCGCGGCGGCGGTCGAACGGCACGCCGCCCGCGTGGCCGGCCTTGCCGGTGAGGGTCAGGGCGAAGCGGCGGGCACCGGCGATGGAGGAGACGACGCCGAGGGCGCGGTCGGCCTCCTCGAGGTACGGGCCCTGCTCGATGTGCGTCTCGAGGTAGGCGAGCACGTCGGCCGCGTCGCGCGCCGCGGTCGAGATGCGCGAGGGGTCGAGGCCGAACTCGTGGAACGCCTCGACGAGGGTGGTGCCGTGCGCGTCCTCCAGCTCCCACCAGTGCTCGTCCCAGGTGCCGGCGACCGCGCGGGAGCCGAGCAGGGCCGTGCCGAAGCGGGTCCCCTCCTCGTCGCCGAACGCGACGACCTCGACGGCGAACGGCAGCCGGGTGCCGGCGGCGTTCAGCCGGGCGACGACGGCGATGGCGAGCATCACGCCGAGGATCCCGTCGTAGCGCCCCGCGTCCGGCACCGTGTCCAGGTGCGAGCCGAGCAGCAGCGCGGGCTGGCCGGGAGTCGCGCCCTCGTAGCGGCCGCACTGGTTGCCGGCCGCGTCCTGCCAGGTGCGCATCCCCGCGTCCTCCATCCAGCGCGCCGCCATCGCGTTGACGCGGGCGTGCTCGGGCGAGAGGTAGACGCGCTCGATCGCGCCGCGGGTGCTCGACACCGCCGCGAGCTCGTCGCAGCGCGCCATGATCGCGGCGGCGTCGACGACGCTCACGCCGCGCCTCCCCGTGCGGAGTCGTAGAGGTCGTAGGCGCCCGCGACGCCGCCGCCGGGAGCGACGGACGCGCCCGCGCGGCGCAGGACCGCCTCGAGTGCGGCGAGGGTCGTCAGCACCGTGTCCTGGCGGGCGTTGTAGCCCATCGTGCCGATCCGCCAGACCTTGCCGTGCAGCGGTCCGAAGGACGTGCCGATCTCGATGCCGAAGTCCTCCAGCATCGCGCCGCGCACCGCGTCGCCGTTCACGCCGTCCGGGATGTGCACTGCGACGACGTTGTTCATCTTGTGCGCGAGATCGCCGAAGACGCGGAGGCCGAGCCCCTGCACGCCGGCGAGCATCGCCGCACCGTGCAGCTCGTGCCGCGCGATCGTCGTGTCGAGGCCCTCCTCGACGATCAGCCGGGCGCACTCGCGCGCCCCGTAGAGCATCGTCGTGGCCTCGGTGTGGTGGTTGAGCCGGCGCGGGCCCCAGTAGTCGAAGACCATGCCGAGGTCGAAGTAGTTGGAGCGGACGGGGTGCGCGCTGACCGCGTCGCCCTCGTCGCGGATCCCGGCCTCGATGCTCTTGCGCGCCTCGATCACGGCGACGGCGCGCTCGGAGAAGGTGACGGGAGCGGAGCCGGAGGGCCCGCCGAGGCACTTCTGCAGCCCGGCCGAGACGGCGTCGAGCCCGAGCTCGTCGGCACCGAACGCATTGCCCGCGAGCGACGCCGTGACGTCGGTGTAGAACAGCACGCCGTGCTTCTCGCAGACCGCGCCGAGCTCCTCGAGCGGCTGCGCCATGGTCGTCGACGTGTCGCCGTGCACGACCGCCAGCACCTTCGGCCGCACGCGCTCGATCGCCTCGGTGATCACCGAGACCGGGAACACCTGGCCCCACTCCGCCTCGATCACGTGCACCTCGGCGCCGCAGCGCTCGGCGATCTCGCGCAGGAGGTGGCCGAAGCGGCCGAAGACAGGCACCAGCACCCTGTCGCCCGGCTCGAGCATCGAGACGAGCGCCGCCTCGATCCCGGCGCGGCTGGTGCCGTCGACGAGCATCGTCTTCTCGTTCGAGGTGGCGAAGACGCGGCGGTAGAGCTCCTGCGTCTCGTTCATCATCGAGGTCATGAACGGGTCGTACTGGCCCACCAGCTGCGCCGACATCGCGCGGAGGACCCGCGGATCGGCGTTGATCGGGCCGGGACCCATCAGCAGCCGGGGCGGCGGGTCGATGGGGAGGAACGTCGAGATCGCGGGCGCGGTCGGAATGGGAGCCACCTTCTTCGCAGACGGACGTGCAGAGAAAAACCTGTTTCAACTCCCGAGCGTACTGCAACAGACGTTTCGCCCATGTTTCGGCGCCGGAAGAGGCACCGGGAAGAGACGCCCGCAGCCTTCGCTGGTCGAGCAGCCCTTCAGAGGCCCACCATCGACACGGTGCTCTGCTCCGTGAGACCCGCCTACCTCAGCACTTCCGCCGCCAGCTCCAGCAGCGCCAGATCCGCCCCGCGCGGCCCGACCAGGCACAGCCCCACCGGCCGCCCGTCGACGCTCAGCCGCGGCACCGACAGCGCCGGATACCCGCCGATCCCCGCGAGGCAGGTCAGCCCGAGCGTCGCCGTCCGCGCCGCGTCGATGACCTCGGCCGACGCGTCGAGCGCCGGCGCGACCGACGACGCCGACGGCAGCAGCAGCACCCGTCCGCCGAGCGCCGCGTCGAGCCGCTCGCGGAACCCCGCGACCCGCTCCCGCGCCGCCGCCTCGGTCTCCGCGTCGATCCGCGCCGCCGCGTCGAACCGGCCCTGCACGTCCGGTGCCAGCACGCCCGGATGCGCCGTGACCCAGTCACCGTCCGACGCCCACGCCTCCGCGGCCTGCACCGTCCGGAACGCCTCGAACATCTCCGCCACCGGCGGCAGCTCGATCCGCTCGGCCCCGAGTCCGTCGACGGCCGCCGAGAACGCGGCCGCGACCGGTGCGTCGACCCGCTCGAGCAGCGCGTCGGCGACGACGAACCCGTTCGCCGGCGATCCCCTGGGCGCGGTCAGCGCGATGCGCGCCACCCGCCGCAGCGTCTCGAGGTCCCGCGTCAGCCACCCCACCGTGTCGAAGCTCGGCGCGAGCGGCAGCAGCCCCTCGACCGGCACCGCTCCGTGCGTCGTCCGCAGCCCCCAGAGCCCCTGGTAGGACGCGGGCACGCGGATCGATCCCGCCGTGTCCGTCGCCAGCCCGATCGACGCCTGCCCGAGGGAGACCGCGGTGGCGGGTCCGCTCGAGGAGCCGCCGGGGATCGCCCCCGGCACCGCCGGATTCGGCGGCGTCCCGTAGCCGGAGTTGCGCCCGGCGATGCTGTACGCGAACTCGTCGGTCTGCGCGATCCCGCGGACGGAGGCTCCCGCGTCCAGCAGCATCGCGACGGCGGGCGCGGTCTCCCGCTCCACGGAGGCCTCCGCCAGCCGCGCGGGGATCCCGGCGCCGATCCGCTGCCCCTCGAGCGCGAAGAGGTCCTTCACCGCCACGTCCAGCCCGTCGAGCGGCCCCGACGCCGAGGCGGGGACGAGCGGAGCCCCGATCGCCCGCCAGACGCGCACGTCGAGGGCCGGCACCGGGGCCTGCACCTGCGCCGCGCGCACCCGCCACACTCCGGAGTCGCGCGTCCACAGCTGCGTGACGAGCCCGCGTCCGCCCTTCGACGGCAGGTTCACCGTCACGACCAGCGCGTCGTCCGCCCCGAGGGCCCGCACGTGCAGCTCGGCGAGCGCCCGCGCAGGCGTCCCGCCCCGCCGCCCGCGGAACCCGGTGATCGCCTCGTGCCCCACGAGCAGCCCGGAGGCGTCGCCCCGCAGGGTCGTCGGCTCGCGGACGAAGGCGTCGGCGAGCGCCGGAACGTCGTCGGCCGACAGCGCGGCCTCGTAGGCGAGCACCGCGTCGACGAGCCCGTCGGGCAGCTCCCCCTCCAGCGTCGTGACGCGCGGCTCGCCGACGTGCGGCTCACTCATCGAAGTCCGCCGTCCGCACGCGGGCGTGCACGCCCTTCACCAGGTCGACGACCTGCGAGATGTTGAAGTCCGTCGCGGCACTGAGGTACGCGTAGGCGAGGCTGGCGTCCATCCCGTAGCGGGCCTGGAGCAGCGCGATCGCCGCGCGCACGCAGTTCTGCACCGCGACGTCGAGATCCTCGTCCATCCCGGTCGGCACCAGGAACTCGGCCGTCTCGCCGAGCGGCCCGGCGATCTCGCCGAACGCGGCGAGCGCCTCCGCCCGCGGGATCACCTCGAAGCGCACCCGCACCCGCAGGCTCGCCTCCATCGCGGTCAGCGCGACCTCGCCGTCGCCCTGGGCGAAGTGCGGATCGCCGACGTAGGCGAGCGCCTCCGGCACCTGCACCGGCAGATAGACGCTCGTGCCGGCCGTGAGCAGCGAGATGTCGATGTTGCCACCGTGGGCTCCGGGCGGCACCGAGTGCGGTCGCTCGTCGCCGGCCACCGCGACGCCCATGATCCCGAGGAACGGGTGCAGCTCGAAGCGCGCCGAGCGCTCACCCCCGGGCGTCAGCGGCAGCACGCCCCGGCGGATCCCGTCCTCGCCCACCTCCACCCGGGCGAAGGCGCTGAACGGACCCGCGGCCAGCGGGTACTCCCCCGGCAGGGCACCGCGCCCGTGCCGGTTCGAGATCACGCCGTACGGGACGCGCGGCTCGGCCTCGAGCAGCGTCATCCGCAGCAGATCGCCGGGCATCGCCCCGCGCACTGCGATCGGGCCGGTCACCACGTGCGGCCCGTCGACGGCGGTGTCGCGGAAGGGGCCGCCGGCAGCCAGCTCGACGGCATCGCGCAGCACGCCGTCAGCAGCGACGCCGTGCGCGCCGAAGAACGCGACGGGATCGCGGCCCTGGTCCTCCAGGACCCCCTCGTGGCTCAGCGTGTCGATGACGACCTCCGCTCCTGAGTCGACGGTGAGCACCGCCCGATCGCTCGCGCAGGGCAGCCGCCCCCACAGCACCGACCCGGAGCCCGCCGGAAGGTACTCGATCCCCTCGGGGAGTCCCTCGCCGGGCTGGACCGCCCACCCCGCCGGCTGCTCCTGCGCCGGCCGCTCCTGCGCGTCCCGATTCTGCACGTCCTGCACCATGGCCGCCTCTCCGCGCAGGTCCGCCCCGCGCTCCGTCCGACAGTAGCGGCGCCGTGTTGCGCCCTCGTGTCCCAGCGCGCGGCCGCATCCATGGCAGGATCGGCCCCGCACCTCCCCCTCTCCCCTCCCGCGAGATGCCACTTGTGCGCGCGACACGCCGGTGGAGGTGGTCACAAGTGGCATCTCGCGGCACCACCTCCGACGACAGGACCCCCGTGTTCCGACGCCTGCGCACGCGCACCGACAACGTCCACCTCGGCCTCATGCTCGCCCTGACCTTCTCGACCGGCATCATCGACGCCGTCGGCTACCTCGGCCTCGACCGGGTCTTCACCGGCAACATGACCGGCAACGTGGTCATCCTCGGCATGGCGCTCGCCGGTGCCGACGACCTCCCCATCGTCGGCCCGATCATCGCCCTCGCCGGCTTCATGCTCGGCGCCGCGGTCGGCGGCCGCGTCCTGCGCCCCGTCAAGGTCGGCTGGACCACCCGCTCGTCCTGGCTCTTCACCGTCGTCGGCCTGCTGATGGCCGTGCTCGCCGTCGTCCTCGGCGTCGTCCCCGAGCACCCGGAGCCGCTCGCCCTGACCGTCACCGGCGTGCTCGGCCTGGCGATGGGCCTCCAGGCCGCGACCGCCCGCCACATCGCGGTCAAGGACGTCACCACCGTCGTCGTCACCTCGACCATCACCGGCCTCGCCGCCGACTCCCGCCTCGGCGGCGGCAAGGGCCAGCCCTGGTTCCGCCGCGTCACCGCGGTCGTCCTGATCGCCGCCGGCGCCGGAGTCGGCGCCCTGGCCCTGAACGTCGGCCTCTGGCTCGGCCTCGCCATCGCCGCCGCGATCACCCTGGTCGCCTCGCTCCTCGGCCACCTCGTCGCCCACGTCAAGCACGCGACCCCCGCGGAGGAGAAGGCGGCCGCCTGACCCTGCTCCGCCCCGTCGGACGGAGTGGGCCTCCGCAGAACATCAGCCAGGAGCGCCGCTCATCGCCCCTCGGCGATGACGTGCCACCTCAGCTGACGTTCTGCAGCGGCTCCTCCGTCGGAGGCAGCGCCGATCGGACCTGAGGCCGCACCCCTCAGCGCGGCGCCCGCTGGCAGCGCGGGCAGAGGTGCGACGAGCGGTTCATGAACGGCACGCGGACGATGGGCTCGCCGCAGCGCGGGCACGGCTTGCCGGTCTGCCCGTAGGCGTTCAGGCTGTGCGAGAAGTAGCCGGAGGCGCCGTTCACGTTGACGTACTGGGCGTCGAAGCTGGTGCCGCCCTCGGCCAGCGCCCGCTCGAGCACCGAGCGCACCTCGGCGAAGAGGCGCCGGATCCGCGGCTCGGTCAGCGACGAGCTGGGCGTCTCGGGATGCAGCTCGGCCGCCCAGAGCGACTCGTCCGCGTAGATGTTGCCGATCCCGCTGACCAGCGTCTGGTCGAGCAGGGAGCGCTTGATGCCGCTGTTCCGACGCGCCAGCACGGCGAGGACCGCGGAGAGATCGAAGAACGCATCGAGCGGATCGCGGGCGATGTGCGCGACCTGCGAGGGCACGGCCCGCAGCCAGTCGCCGTCGACGGCGTCGTCGCCTGCGTAGCCACCGGGCGCGCCGTCCGCGGTCGGGGCGAGCGAGTCGATCGCCATCGAGCCGAAGATGCGCTGGTCGACGAAGTGCAGGGCCAGCTCCCCGTGTTCGGGATGCTCGATGCCGATCCGGATCCGGGTCAGCCTCGCGAGCGCCGCGTCGGCCGTCCGCAGCAGCACCTGCCCGCTCATCCCGAGGTGCACGAGCAGCGCCTCGTCGCGCCCCGCCGGCAGCCAGAGGAACTTGCCGCGCCGCACGGCACCCCGCAGGCGCCGCCCGACGAGCAGCCCCTCGAACGAGCCGAGCGGATGCACGTGGCGCTTGAGCGAGCGCTCGTCGACGATCTCCACGCTCGTCACCAGCGAGCCGGTGACCGCGGGAGCGAGCCCGGCCCGCACCACCTCGACCTCGGGCAGCTCGGGCACGGTCAGTCCCCGGGCGGAGGGGTCGGAGCGGCGGTCGGCGCGACCGGCGCGCCGGGAGCCGTCGCCGAGAGGCGCGTCCAGGCGTCGAGGGCGGCGGCCATCTCGGCCGCCTTCTTGCTCGTGCCCTCGCCGCGGGCCGTGACGAGCCCGCCGACGATGACGGTGGCGACGAAGACCTTGCTGTGGTCCGGCCCGGTCGCCGCGATCTCGTAGCGGGGCGCGGGTGCGCCGCGCTCGGCCGCCGTCTCCTGCAGGCTCGTCTTCGGGTCCATCGAGACGCCGAAGCGCAGCGGATCCGCGGTCAGCGGAGCGATGAGCCGCAGCACGAGGTCGCGCGCGGCGTCCGGCCCGGTGCCGAGGTAGACCGCGCCGATGATCGCCTCGACGGTGTCCGCGAGGATCGACGACTTGTCGCGGCCGCCGGTCAGCTCCTCGCCGCGACCGAGGCGGAGGTGCTCACCGAGCCCGATGCCGCGGGCGATCTCGGCGAGCGCGACGGTCGAGACGAGGCTCGCCCGGCGCTTCGCCAGGTCGCCCTCGCTCAGCGCGGGGTACTCGGTGTAGAGCATCACGGTCACGGCCTGCCCGAGGATCGAGTCGCCGAGGAACTCGAGGCGCTCGTTGTGCGGGATGCCGCCGTGCTCGAAAGCGAACGACCGGTGCGTCAGGGCGAGCTCGAAGAGCTCACCGTCGAGGCTCACGCCGAGCGTGGCCTCCAGACGCGACCGGTCGTCGCTGGAGGGTGTTGCGGGGGTCTGGTTCACCATGGACCGCACGGCTCGTGTCGCGAGGCGACGCGGAGCCGAAGGGACTGGATCAGACGTTCGCGACCTTGCGGCCCTTGTACTCGAGGAACAGCGCGGTGCCCGCGGAGTCCTCGACGACCTTGGCGCGGTGCGGGAGGCTGTAGACGGTCTTGCCGTTCTCGACGGTCTTCACCAGGGGCGGGACCTCCGCCTTCCACTGCGAACGACGAGCGTGGGTGTTCGCGCGGGACTTCTTCCTCTTGGGAACAGCCATGATTCTCTCTTCTCTAGCTCGGTCGGATCAGGCGGGGCTGATCAGTACTGGTTCGGGTCGGTCTCGGTGCGCGGCTCGGCGCCGGCACCACTGTCTGCGGAAGCTCCGGGCGCAGCGGCCCCACCGGTCCCCGACTCGCCCAACCCGGCGAGCGCGGCCCACCTGGAGTCGCGCGGAGCCTCGGGCTCGGACACGGAGGACTCGGCCAGCCGCTCCCCCGTGACAGGGTCGAGGCCCGGACAATCCGGCCGGCACACCGGCTGGAACGGCAGCGACAGCACCACCGCATCCCTGACCAGAGGTTCAAGATCCACGTGGTCGTCGTGAACCTCATAGTCGAAAGCTTCGTCAGAAGAGTACGCGAAAAGTTCCTGGAACTCGACATCGACAGGCAGGGAGATGTCGGTCAGGCAGCGGCTGCACTCGCCGACGGCCTCCGCGGAGACCTGGACGCTGGCCAGGATGCCCTCGTGCACCGACTCGATCCGGACGTCGAGATCGAGCGGCGCGCCCTGGCGGACGGCGACGATGCCCTCGCCGAAGGCCTCGGGCGCCTCGAGGTCGAGACGGTGCTCGCGCATCTCCCCCGGGCGGTTCACGATGTCGCGCACGTTCACGGTGAACGGCGTCTTCTTGAAAGCAGTCACGAGGATCGAGCCTAGTCCCCCGCCCCGGTCCAGGGCGGGGGATGCTCGGATCCGACGGATCAGGCGCCGCCCTCCTGCAGAGTCACCTCGATCGGCTCGTAGTCGGCACCGCTGGTGTCGACGCCCTCGTCCGCGAGCTCGGCGAGCGCCTTCTCGACGTACTCGTTCGAGTAGGCGGTCTCCGGCGGGTCCTCGCTGATGATGGTCGCGCCGGTCTCGTTCTCCGTCGTCTTGGCGATCTCGACCGTCTGGTCCCAGGCGGCCTCGTCGATCATGCCGACGCCGTCGGTCGACGGCCAGATCAGCTTGTTGACCTCGTTGGTCATCCAGAGCTGGTGGCTGGTGCCGAGGGTGGAGCCGGCCGCGGTGACGATGTCCGCCGCCTCCTGCGGGTTGTCCTTCGCGTAGATCCAGCCCTTGATCGACGCCTTGACGAAGGCGACGGTCTGCTCGGCGTAGGCGTCGTCGCTCGAGAGCCTGTCCGCGTCGGCCCAGATCGCGTCCTGCAGCATCGCGGTGCCGACGTCGTTCCAGCTGATCACGTTGAGGTCGTCCGGCGTGTACAGCTCGCCCGTGTCCGGATTCACGGTCTCGAGGACCTGCGCGTACTCGTTGTAGGTCATCGCCTGCGCGGCGTCGATGTCGCCCGCGAGGAAGCCGTTCATGTCGAAGAGCTGCTGCACGAGCGAGATGTCGCTGAGCGCGACCCCGTCCTTCTGCATGCCGGCGAAGAGCTCCCACTCGTTGCCGTAGCCCCAGCTGCCGACCTGCTTGCCGGCGAGGTCGGCCGGCGAGGTGATGCCCTTGTCCTTGAACGAGATCTGCGTGGTGGCGCTGCGCTCGAAGATCTGCGCGACGTCGGTGATGTTCGCGCCGTTCTCGATCGAGCCGAGGACCTTCGGGACCCAGGAGATCGCGTAGTCGGCGTCTCCCGAGGCGAGGACGTCCTGCGGGACGATGTCGCCGCCGCCCTCGGCGATGGTCACATCGAGGCCCTCGTCCTCGTAGTAGCCCTGGTCGACGGCGGCGTAGTAGCCGGCGAACTGGGCCTGGGCGACCCACTGGAGCTGCAGGGTGACCGGGGTGAGATCCCCCGAGTCGCCCGAGGCTCCGGAGCCGGTGTCACTGGATGCGCTGCAGCCGGTGAGCGCGAGTCCGACGGCGGCGAGCCCCGCCGTGGTCGTCATCGCGATGCGCGTGCGTCTGTTCACTGTTCCTCCTGGTGCGGTGCGGTGCGGGATGCGGCCCGGGCGGGCCGTCAGTGCCGTGGTGCGGATGGAGCGGTGGAGCGGATGGAGCGAGTGCAGGTGATGCGAGTGCGGTGGTGCAGGTGGTGCGTTCGGGTGGTGCCGGAGTACCCGCCGACGCGAGCCGGCGGGAGTGGAAGGGCGCGTCTCAGCGCGCATGGCTGCGCCGCAGCGCGAGCGCCTCGAGGCCCGCGGTGACGCAGTAGAAGACGAGACCGACCAGCACGGCCCCGAGCACGTAGGCGTAGGCGAGCGCGTAGTCGCTGCCCGACGCCGCCGAGGTGATCGACTTGCCGAGCCCGCCGATCGGCCCGCCGAAGTACTCGGCGACCAGCGCCGAGATCACGGCGAGCGAGGAGGCGATCCGCAGCCCCGTGAAGAAGAACGGCACCGCCCCGGGCAGCGTGATCGTCCGCGCCGTCTGCCACGGCGAGGCGGCGTAGGCGCGCATCAGATCGCGATGGACGGGCGCCGCCTGGCGCAGCCCGCGCAGCGTGTTGACGTACACCGGCACGAAGACCGCGAGCGCCGCCACGAGCTGCCGGGCCGTCTCGACGTTGGCGCCGAACATCGTGTAGAGCACCGGAGCGAGCGCCACGATCGGCACGACGGCCGCGGCCGCGACGATCGCCGCCGTCAGCCCGTCGAAGACGCGCACCAGTGCCGACACCGCGGCGACGAGCACCGCGAGCACGGCCCCGGCGATCAGCCCGATCAGGGCGTTCCCGCCGGTCACCCGGCTCCCGGCCAGGACCGAGCCGGCGTTCTGCGCGAACTCCGCCCCGATCGCGAGCGGCGAGGGCAGCACGAAGGGCTGCACGTCGAGCGCGGTGACGCCGACCTGCCAGAGCAGCAGCGCCGCGACGCCGAGCACGAGCGGGGCGACGACCGCCCGGGCGAGCGCGGGACTGCTCACCGGTTCTCCACCCCGCGCGGCACGGCGGCGGCGTCGCCGTGCAGCAGCTCGCGGACGGCCCCGACGTCGGCGAAGAACGCCGCGTCCTCTCGGACGCCGGCCTCGCGCTCGGAGGAGTCGGGCAGCGCGATCCGGAGCACGTCGCGGATCCGCCCGGGCCGCGGCGACATCACCACGACGCGGTCGGAGAGGAACACCGCCTCCGGGATCGAGTGCGTCACGAAGACCACGGCGGCCCCCGTCTCGCTCCGGATGCGCAGCAGCTCGGTCTGCATCCGCTCGCGCGTCATCTCGTCGAGGGCGCCGAAGGGCTCGTCCATCAGCAGCAGCCGAGGGCTCTCGGCGAGGGCGCGCGCAATGGCCACCCGCTGCTGCATCCCGCCGGAGAGCTGGTCCGGGTAGGAGTCGGCGAAGTCGCCGAGCCCCACGAGCGCGAGCAGCTCGTCGACGCGCGATCGGCGCGCGGCAGTGCCGACGCCGTGCAGCTCGAGCGGCAGCGCGATGTTCGAGCGGATGCTGCGCCAGGGCAGCAGCCCCGCCTGCTGGAAGGCGATGCCGTACTCCTGGTCGAGCCGGGCGCGCCGAGCCGTCTTGCCGAAGACCGAGATCGTGCCGGAGGTCGGCTCGTCGAGGTCGGCGATCAGACGCAGGAGCGTCGACTTGCCGCAGCCGGAGGGTCCGATCAGCGAGACGAACTCCCCCGCGGCGATCTCGAGCGAGACGGTGTCGAGCGCGGTGACGCTCGTGCTCTTCTTCGTGGTGAACGTCTTCGTGACGGAGTCGACGACGACGGCCGGTTCGGCAGCGCTCATGCGGGCTGCTCCCCTCTGCGGAACGGACGGAGGGCGGTGCCGATCAGGCCCACGGCGCCGGCGGCCGCGAGGCCCACCAGCACCGCGCCCAGGATCGGCGCCCAGGGCTTGGCGGGGTCTCCTCCGGCGGAGGAGGCGAACTCGATGATCATGCGGCCGATGCCGCCGCGCAGGCCGATCGAGACCTCGGCGACGACGGTGCCGATCACGGCGCTGACGGCGCCGAGCCGGAGCGCCGGCAGCAGGTAGGAAACGCTCGCGGGCAGCCGCAGCCGCAGCAGTGTCTTCCACCAGCCCACGCCGTAGACGCGCATCAGCTCGACCTGGTGCGCCGACGGCGCGTTCAGACCGCGCAGCGCGCCGATCGAGACCGGGAAGAAGGCGAGGTAGGAGGCGATCAGCGCCACCGACATCCAGTTCTCCCAGGTGAACGCGCCGAGCTCGAGCTGCGAGCCCCAGCGGCGCACCAGCGGTGCGATCGCGATCAGCGGCACCGTCTGGCTCAGCACGATCCACGGCAGCACGGCGGACTCGGCCGTGCGGAAGCGCTGCATCAGCACGGCGAGCAGGAGACCGACCACCACGCCGACGACCCAGCCGACGGCCGCGACCCCCAGCGAGAAGGCGCTGGCCTGCAGCACCGCGAGCCAGAGCACCGGCGCGTTGCGGGCGCCGGTCACCGGCTCCAGGAGCCGGCCCGCGATCTCCCACAGGTGCGGCATCGCGATGGCGCTGGTGCGCGGGAGCACGGTGACCCCGCCGACGACGACGCCGGTCTCCGGCCCGAGGGCCTTGTAGGCCTCCCAGAGCACCGCGAGCAGGAGCAGCCCGGCCGCGCCGAGCAGGACCCCGCGCGTCGCGGCCGGCGACCTCATGCCTTGGCCACGATGTGCGGGCCGAGGGCCGGGATGACGCGCTCGCCGTACACGCGCAGCGTCTCCTCCTTGTTGTCGTGCTGGAGGTAGCCGGCGAACTGCGTGACGCCGATCTCGGCGAGCGCCGTCAGCTTCGCGATGTGCTCGTCGGCGGTGCCGAGGACGCAGAAGCGCTCGACGATCTCGTCGGGCACGAACGCGGTGTGCGAGTTGCCGGCGCGTCCGTGCTCGTTGTAGTCGTAGCCCTCGCGCCCGGCGATGTAGTCGGTCAGCGCCTGCGGCACCGCGCCGCTCGTCCCGTAGCGGCCGACGATGTCGGCGACGTGGTTGCCGACCATCCCGCCGAACCAGCGGCACTGGTCGTACATGTGCGCGCGGTCGGTCCCGATGTACATCGGCGCCGCGACGCAGAACTGCAGAGACTCCGGGTCACGGCCGACGTTCGCCGCCGCGTCCTTCACCGTCTGGATCATCCAGCGCGCGATGTCGAGGTCGGCGAGCTGCAGGATGAACCCGTCGCCCGTCTCCCCCGCCAGCTTGAGCGCGAGCGGCCCGTAGGCGGCGACCCACATCTCCAGCGAGGAGCCGCGGCTCCACGGGAACTGCAGGGTCGAGCCGTTGTACTCGACCGAGCGGCTGTTGGCGAGCTCGCGGATGACGTGGATCGACTCCCGCAGCGTCTTCAGCGTCGTGGGAGCGCCGCCGGTGACGCGGACGGCGGAGTCGCCGCGGCCGATGCCGCAGACGGTGCGGTTGCCGTACATCTCGTTGAGCGTCGCGTGCAGCGAGGCGATCACGGTCCAGTCGCGGGTCGCCGGGTTGGTGACCATCGGGCCGACGGTGATCCGGTGGGTCTTCTCGAGGATCTGCGAGTAGATGACGTACGGCTCCTGCCAGAGCAGGTGCGAGTCGAACGTCCACGCGTAGTCGAAGCCGTAGGTCTCGGCGAGGACGGCGAGTGCGACGGTGCGCGAGGCGGGCGGGTTGGTCTGGAGGACGACTCCGAAGTCCATGGTGCTTCCTTCTGGTCGAGCGTGAGCGCTAGTGCTGACGGAGTACTCATGCGACCCATTGAGGGTCGCCGTTGCGTTGCGTGGTCTTCCGAGCGGCCGCGACGGAGGTCGCGGGGCTGGCCGCCTTTTCTGATCGGGGCGCGGAGCGATGCTCCGCACTCAGATCAGGTACTGGGACAAGCCCCGCTTGATGTACTTCCCGTCGCCTGCCGAGCCGATGTACGAGCCGTCGTCGACGACGACCTTGCCGCGGGAGATGACCGTGTCGACGTGGCCGTCGATCTCGAAGCCCTCCCAGGCGGAGTAGTCCATGTTCATGTGGTGGCTGCGGCCCTCGCCGAGGCCGATCGAGGTGTGCCCGTTCGGGTCGTAGACGACGACGTCGCCGTCGGCGCCGGGCTGGATCACGCCCTTCTTCCCGTACATCCCGAACATCCGCGCCGGAGTCGTCGAGGTCAGCTCCACCCAGCGCGGCAGCGAGATCTGCCCGGACACGACGCCCTGGTACATCAGGTCCATCCGGTGCTCGACCGAGCCGATGCCGTTCGGGATCTTCGAGAAGTCGCCGACGCCCATGTCCTTCTGGCCCTTCATGCAGAAGGGGCAGTGGTCGGTGGAGACCATCTGGATGTCGTTGGTGCGCAGCGACTGCCACATGTGGTGCTGGTGCCCCTCCGCCTTGGAGCGCAGCGGCGTCGAGCACACCCACTTCGCGCCCTCGAAGCCCGGTGCGCCGAGCTGCTCCTCGAGCGAGAGGTAGAGGTACTGCGGGCAGGTCTCGCCGAAGACGTTCATCCCGCGGTCGCGGGCCTGCGCGATCTGCTCGACCGCCTGCTTCGCCGACACGTGCACCACGTAGAGCGGCGCGCCGGTGAGATCGGCGATCATGATCGCCCGGTGCGTCGCCTCCTCCTCCGCCTGCCACGGCCGCGAGGTGCCGTGGAAGTAGGGCGAGGTGTTGCCGGCGGCGAGCGACTGCTTCACCAGCTCGTCGATGATCGCGCCGTTCTCGGCGTGCATCATCATCATCGCGCCGTTCGAGGCGCCCTTCTGGAACGCCCGGAGGATCTGCCCGTCGTCCGAGAGGAACACGCCCTTGTAGGCCATGAACAGCTTGAAGCTGGTCACACCCTCGGCCATCAGCTCGTCCATCGCCACCAGGGACGAGTCCTGCACATCGGAGAGGATCTGGTGGAAGCCGTAGTCGATCGCGCAGTTCCCGGCCGCCTTCTCCTGCCACGCCTGGTAGCGGTCGACGACGCTCTCGCCCGGGTACTGCACCACGAAGTCGACGATCGAGGTCGTCCCGCCCCAGGCCGCGGCCCGGGTGCCGGTCTCGAAGGTGTCCGAGGCGAAGGTGCCGCCGAACGGCATCTCCATGTGCGTGTGAGCGTCGATCCCGCCCGGGATGACGTACTTGCCGGCCGCGTCGATCACGCGGTCGACGTTCGCCGCGAGGTCGAAGCCCAGCAGCGTCGAGCCGGGCGCGAGCACCGCGGCGATGGTCTCGCCGTCGATCAGGACGTCGGCGGTGGCAGTGCCGGTCGCGTTGACGACCGTGCCGTTCGTGATGAGGGTCTTCATCGATGCTCCTCGGTGGATCGGGCGGTGCGGCGGGCCGGCGGTCAGGGCTTGGGGATGCTCGTGTACGAGTCCGGACGGCGGTCCCGGTAGAACTGCCAGTCGTCGCGCATCTGCTGCACCATGTCGAGGTCGAGATCGCGGATCAGGATCTCCTCGCTGTCGCCCGAGCCGCGCTCGCCGACGAAGTTCCCGCGCGGGTCGATCACCTGGCTCGTGCCGTAGAAGTCGACGGCCAGCTCGCCGTACTCGTTGTCCTCGCGGCCGACCCGGTTGGGCTGGAGCACGAAGTAGCCGTTCGCCACGGCGGCGCACGGGCCCTCCACCTCCCACAGGCGGTTCGAGAGACCGGGCTTCGTCGCGTTCGGGTTGAACACCATGTGCGCGCCGTTCAGTCCCAGCTCGCGCCAGCCCTCCGGGAAGTGCCGGTCGTAGCAGATGTAGACCCCGACCTTGCCGACGGCGGTGTCGAAGACCGGGTAGCCCAGGTTGCCGGGGCGGAAGTAGAACTTCTCCCAGAAGCGGTCGAGGTGCGGGATGTGGTGCTTGCGGTACTTGCCGAGGATCGTGCCGTCGGCGTCGACGACCACGGCGGTGTTGTAGTAGACGCCGGTGATGTCCTCCTCGTAGATCGGCAGGATCATCACCGTGCCGAGCTCCTTCGCCAGCGCGGCGAAGCGCTGCACGATCGGGCCGTCGGCCGGCTCGGCGTAGCGGTAGTACTTCTTGTCCTCGGTGATGCCGAAGTACGGGCCGTAGAACAGCTCCTGGAAGCAGACGATCTGCGCGCCCTGGGCGGCGGCGTCGCGGGCGAACTGCTCGTGCTTGTCGAGCATCGACTCCTTGTCGCCGGTCCACGTGGTCTGGGTGATCGCTGCGCGGACGATGGTCATCGGTACCTCCATGCTTCGGTCGGCCCGGTCGAGGCTCCGCCGGGATCCCCGCGGAGCGGGAGGCGGGGCCGAGGGGCCGTGGTCTCACTGTGGTCCGCGCGAGGACCGAAGGCAATGACCGCCTCCGCCCGTTCGCCGGACAGGGGTTCATCGTCGTCCTCCGACGTTTCCCGGGTGTTTCCGGCACGGATCCGCAGCATTAAGGCCTCGGCCCCTTCGGAATCCGCGGCGGGCACCGGTCGCGGTAGCGTCGAGGGATGCGCATCACGATCCTGGCCGGCGGCGTCGGCGGCGCCCGCTTCACCTCCGCGGTGCGCGAGCACCTCCGCGATCTCGAGGCGGCCGGCGGCGGACCCTCCGAGATCACGGTCGTCGCCAACACCGGCGACGACATGTGGCTGACCGGACTCAAGGTCTGCCCCGACCTCGACTCCCTCACCTACGCGCTCGCCGGCGTCAACGACACCGAGCGCGGCTGGGGCCGGGCCGGCGAGAGCGAGCGCGTCTCGGCCGAGCTCACCGCGTTCGG
Source organism: Rathayibacter sp. VKM Ac-2804 (assembly GCF_009866655.1). Lineage (NCBI taxonomy): Bacteria > Bacillati > Actinomycetota > Actinomycetes > Micrococcales > Microbacteriaceae > Rathayibacter > Rathayibacter sp. VKM Ac-2804. Next base: position 1,934,612 of record NZ_CP047420.1, on the reverse strand, counting down.
CGTCGGCTGGCCCTGGTTCACCCTCGGCGACCTCGACATCGGCACCCATCTCGCTCGCACCTCGATGCTCCGCGACGGGCTCACCCTGTCCGAGGCGACCGAGCGGATCACCGCGCGCTGGCCGCTCGGCGTCCGCCTGCTGCCGATGTCCGACTCCGACGTCGAGACCCACGTCGAGGTCGACCTGCCCGGCGAGGGCGTCCGGCTGCTGCACTTCGAGGAGTGGTGGGTGCGGCTGCGCGCCTCGGTGCCCGCCCGCCGCTTCGTCCAGCAGGGCGTCGAGGAAGCGCGCCCCGCCCCGGGCGTGCTCGAGGCGATCGCCGACACCGACGCCGTCCTGATCGCCCCGTCGAACCCCGTGGTGTCGATCGGCACGATCCTCGGCGTGCCCGGGATCGCGGAGGCCGTGCGGACCACCTCGGCTCCGGTCGTGGGCGTCTCGCCGATCATCGGCGGCGCCGTGGTGCGCGGTATGGCCGATCACTGCCTCCCCGCGATCGGTGTCGAGACGTCGGCCGAGGCGGTGGGGCGGCACTACGGCGCCCGCTCGGCCGGCGGACTGCTCGACGCCTGGCTGGTCGGCGAGGAGGACGCGGCGGCGGTCGGCGCCCTCGACGGCACGGGACTGCGGGTCCACTCGGTACCGCTCTGGCTCCGCGACCGGGACACCTCGACGCGACTGGCCGCCGACGCGCTCGCCGCCGCCCGGGCCTGACTCCGTCCCCTGGCCGGCGCCTCCCAGCCTCGGGGGCCACGCTGGCAGCACCCCTCACCGCACATCGAAAGGACCACCCATGCCCGGAGCCCTCGTCCTCGCCGGAGGCGGCCTCGCCGGAATCGCCTGGGAGCTCGGCATCGTCCGCGGCCTCAGCGACGCCTCTCCCGAGGCGGCCCGCCTCCTCCTCGACCCCTCCACGACCCTGATCGGCACTTCGGCCGGCTCCGCGGTCGCCTCGCAGCTGAGCACCTCCGTCGGCCTCGACGAGGCGTACGCGTCCCAGCTGCGCGAGGAGTCCGCCGAGATCGGCGCCGTCGTCGACGTCGAGCGCTTGCAGGCGATGTACGCGGCCGCGATCGAGGGCGCGACCTCGCCCGAGGACGCCCGGCGCCGGATCGGCGCGCTCGCCCTCGAGACCGCGACCCTGTCCGAGGAGTCCCGCCGCGACGTCATCGCCGCGCGGGTCGCCGACGCCGACTGGCCCGAGCAGCGCCTCCTCATCACCGCGATCGACACCGCCACCGGCGCGCTCGAGGTCTTCGACCGCACGAGCGGCGTCGGCCTGGTCGACGCCATCGCCGCCAGCTGCGCGGTGCCCGGGGTCTGGCCGCCGGTCAGCATCGGCGGCGTCCGCTTCATGGACGGCGGCGTGCGCTCCGGCAGCAACGCCGACCTCGCCGCGGGTGCCGACTGGGTCGTCGTCATCACGCCGATGTCCGGCATCGGCTCCCCCGGCGTCGGCACGCTGCCCACCGCCGAGCTCGACGCCCTGTCCGGCTCGCGGGTGGAGGTCGTCTACGCGGACGAGACGTCGATCGCCGCGTTCGGCCCGAACTCGCTCGACCCCGAGGTCCGCCCCGCCGCCGCCCGGGCGGGACGGGCGCAGGGCGCGCGGATCGCGGCACGCCTCGCGGCGCTGGTCGGCGCGGGCGGGCCCGCCGGCGCCTGACCGGCGCCCGCGTCGCTCCTCCTCAGGGCTTCACGCCGTAGCGGAGGAAGACCGTCCCGTCCGCGAAGCTCCGCTGCTGCCGGAGCTCCAGACGGCTCCGGAAGCCGCCGGGCAGGAACGGCGTCCCGCCGCCGACCGCGAGCGGCGCGACGTACCAGCGGATCTCGTCGACGACGCCGGCGAGGAGCGCCTGCGCCCCGAGGGTCGCGCCGCCGACGGAGACGTCGTGCGGCTTGGAGCGCGCCTCCGCCGCGACGGCCGCCGGATCGAACGACCGCTCGAGCCGGGTGCGCCGGGTGCGGACCTCGGGCAGCGTCGTCGAGTAGACGACCTTGTCCGCGGCCCGCCACATCTCCTGGAAGTCGTGGATGAACGCGAACTGCTCGGCGAGCTCGTAGCCCGCATCCCAGCCGCGCATGGTCTCGTAGATCCGGTGGCCGTAGAGGTACGTGCCCACTCCGATCTCGGTCTCGTTGATGAAGCGGTGCACCTCGGGGCGGGGCGTGGCCCAGCTGAAATCCCCGGTCTCGTCGACGGTGTAGCCGTCGATCGAGGCGACACCGCTGTAGACGAGCGCGCCCACATCGGCCTCCTCTGCGGGCGGCTTCGGGTTCCGACCACGCCCGTGAGGGTAGGCGTGAGAGCGCTCCAGCGCAACGCCTGACGGCGAACAGTCGCTGAACGGCGGCCGGGCGTCGGCGAGATCCCGATCCCGCCTCAGTGCCGGCTGCTGAGCAGCGCCAGCACGTCGGCGTGGCGCCCCTCGGCCTCGGCGTCGCGGAGGAAGCGCACGCGGTCCACGAGCACCTCCTCGACCTCGGGCTGCGTCGCGAGGATCCGCATCGTCTCGTCGAGGAACTCGTCCAGAGGCATCGCGCTCGGGTCGTCCTGCTGCCCCATCAGCGTCGTCTGCACGGCCGGCGGGACCAGCTCGATCACCTGGACCGGCGTCGAGGCGAGTTGCGCCCGCAGGCTCTGCGTGTACGAGTGCACGGCCGCCTTCGTCGCGCTGTAGGTCGGCGTGGCCGGCAGCGGCACGAACGCGAGGCCCGAGGACACCGTCATCAGCACCCCGTCCTCCTTGGCGGAGATCCAGGGCGTGAAGGCGGTCAGCGTGCGGATCGTCCCCAGGAGATTCGTCTCGACGATCGCCGCAGCGGTGTCGAGGTGCCCGGAGTCCTGCAGATCCTCCGGCAGCATGATGCCCGCCATCGTGACGACGACGTCGAGGGCGGGGTGCTCCCGGGTGACCGTCTCGACCGCGGCGGCGATCGACTCCGGGTCGGTGACGTCGATCACGACCGAGTGCGAGCCGGGGTGCGCCGCGGTGAACTCGTCCAGCAGCTCGCGCCGGCGTCCGCCCAGGATCACCGTGCTCCCCGCGTCGAGGAAGCGCTCGGCGAGCCCGCGGCCGATGCCCGAGGTCGCGCCGGTGATCAGGATGGTGCTGCCCGTGGTCTTCATGTCGTCTCCTTCGTCTGCCCGGGCTGTCCTGCCCGGCCGGACTCCACCGTCTCCCGGCGCGACGCGGGCCGGAAGGGCTGGACGATCCAGGGACCGGCGCTCCCTGGTCCGCCACGCGCGCGGAGCGGCAGGATGAGCGCATGGACAGACCTGCGCTCGCCGAGTTCCTCCGTGGCCGACGCGAGCGGCTGCAGCCGTCCGACGTCGGGATGCCGCCCGGAGCGCGGCGCCGGACCGCGGGCCTGCGCCGGGAGGAGATCGCCGCCGCCGTCGGCATGTCGTCGGACTACTGGTCCCGCCTCGAGCAGCAGCGCGGCCCGCAGCCGTCCGAGCAGATGCTCACCGCGATCGCCCGCGGGCTGCGCCTGGACCTCGACGAGCGCGACCACCTCTTCCGGCTCGCCGGGCAGACCCCGCCCGCTCGGCACCGGCGCGACGAGCACGTCTCCCCCGGGCTGCTCCGCGTGCTCGACCGCCTCGACGACACGCCGGCCTTGGTGATCACGGAGCTCGCCGAGACCCTCGTGCAGAACCGGCTCGCCCGCGCCCTGTTCGGCGACGACTCGAGTTGGACCGGCCTCGACCGCAGCGGCATCCACCGCTGGTTCGCCCACCCCGACGAGGCCCGCCGGAGCTACCCCGAGCGCGAGCACGAGCACCAGGGCCGGATGCAGACCGCCCAGCTGCGCTTCGCCGCCGCCGCACCCGACGCCGACCCGCTGGCCGCGCAGATCATCGCGTCGCTGCTCGGCCGGAGCGAGGAGTTCCGCCGCTACTGGGAGCTGCAGGAGGTCACGGCCCGCTTCGAGGACCACAAGACCCTGCGGCACCCCGAGGTCGGCGAGATCGACGTCGACTGCCAGGCGCTCTTCACCGAGAACCAGGCGCAGGTGCTGCTGGTGCTCACGCCGCGCCCCGGCTCCCCCGCCTCCGCCGAGGCGCTGCGGCTGCTCGGAGTGGTCGGCGACCAGCGGCTGACGCCGTCCGCGTGAGGCCGGCGCCGGTCCGCTCGAGCCCGGCGTCCGCCTAGGGTGGAGGCGGTCGCAGCGAGCGGCCGCGAAAGGTTCCTCATGAAGATCAGCCAGCTGCGTCACTTCGTGGCCGTCGCCGAGGAGCTCCACTTCGTGCGCGCCGCCGAGAAGCTCGGCATCTCCCGCAAGAAGCTCGACTCCTCCGTCGCCGCCGTCGAGCTCGACCTCGGCCGCCCGCTCTTCGAGCCCGGTGCCGCCGCCACGACCCTCACCGCCGCCGGCCGCCAGCGCCTCGCCTCGGCCCGCGAGGAGCTCGCCGCCCTCGGCGACGAGCCGGAGGAGGCGCCCAAGTCGGGCGGCAAGGCCAAGGCCTCGAAGGGCACCGGCCGCGCCCCCGTCGTCAAGGGCCAGCCCAAGCCCTACAAGCGCCGCCAGTCCCGCTGACCCAGGGTCCCTGCAACGTCACTCGTACGTCTTGACGCCGACGTGGTGGACGACGAGCCGTCCCTTGGCCGCCTCCAGGGCGAAATGGATACGTCCGCACTCATTGAACTTCACTGCGTCGCGGACCTTGACATGAGGTGTGGCGTTGAGAGTCGCGCCTTCGTGCTCGAACTGATTCAACCAGCGCATCTCCTTCCTTCTCCATTTCGTGATGGTCTGGTCCGTGAGTGCAACAGTGATCGCAAAGTTCTCCTTCAGCCAATCATCCAGTCGCGGAATGCTCTTCTCTTCGCCGTCGTAGAGGACGACGGCGGCCCGCGCGAGCGCGATGAGCTTCTCCGTCATGTCGTCGGGATCGGGGTAATCGATGTCCTCCCACGACTTCCGAGCTCGATCGGTGAAGACGATGTGCTCGGAGGCGGCATCCATGATCGCGAGGAAGGTCGCGTCGGGATTCGACCTCGCCACGAGCCTCGGAACGGCGGTCCACGCATTCTCCGGCTCCGGTGAGAGGACCGATCTCCCGGCGGACAGTTCGCGATAACAGTTCTGCCACATCTCTGCTTCCTCGCGAGCCCGGTCGCGCTCTGCCTCGAGCTGGCGCGCAGCACGCGCACTGATGTCAGCTTGTCGGAGTGCGTCTTCGCCGATGGTCTCCAGTTCCGCTGTCGTGGCTTCGAGCGCTTCGACCTGTTGCTTGAGTGCTGAGATCTCACCGTCTTCGTCGCCGCCTCGGCGCGCACGCCGCTCCTGATCGGAGAGCTCGACCAGGCGCACCTTCTCCGCTGCGGACCGCACTCGCCTCCAGGACGTGTCCGCTCCCCCTCCGAGAGCAGCAGGAGCACCTGGACGCTGAGTGAGATCGCGGCACACCTCAGCCGCGCCCAGTGCGTTCGATCGCTCCGCCGAGACGGTCGGAGAGGCCGCCTCCAGGCCGGGCCACGTGATGGCGAGCCCACCGAAGGGAACGCGCGCGTCCGCGTGCGCCTCTCCGATGATCCGCGCAGTCTCGACGTTCACCGTCACTGTCCGGACGAGCCCCAGCAGCCTTCTCGAGAGTCCCCTCGCGATGTTCGGTGGAGCGAACATCGACGAGAGCGAGGGGCAGTCGGTCCTCACTGGTGAGGATGTCGACGACGGCGCCGGCTTCTGCCGCCGTCTTCACGGGGATGTAGCGCCGGTTCACGAGCCGGCCGCGCGCGCGGAGAGTGAGATGCTCATCCTGATCGAGCAAGCGAAGTGCGCCGGGTTGAGAGATGTCCGTCGTACCGACGGGGACAAGACGCTGATTCGTCGTCTCACGTCCGATCCCGACTCGGAGACGGACAGCGCCGCTGATGCTGCTCACCGTGACGCGGGTGGACGATTCGAGGCCCGTGCCCACGGCCTGAGAGACGACGAGCTTGAGCGCACGGTCTCCTCCTGCCTCGCTGACCTCCCAGTCTCCGTGGCGAGGGTGGTCACCGCCGGGTGTCCTCGCAGCAGCGAGCTCGCGCATTCCGTTCGTTGCGAGGTCCAGAGGTGCGAGGCGGACCAGGGGATCACTCAGCCACTCCGCAAGATGCGCGGCGAGACGGCCGTAGGCGCCGTCACCCTCCACAGCACGATCGACGACGTGCATGAGCCGCATGAGCGATGCCTTCCGATAGGCCGACGCGCCTACCATACCGGTCTGGTCGGGCCTGCGGCCGTCACGACGCGACCGCGCACGCCTCGGAGGGCGTGCGACGAGAAGAGCGCGGCAGGAAGGTCCGGAGGGCGCTCCCACTCGTGGCCCTGAGCCCGATGACGCTGATCACAGGTCGATTCGGTGGGCCCTACCGGGCTCGAACCGATGACATCCACGGTGTAAACGTGGCGCTCTACCAACTGAGCTAAAGGCCCCCGTCGCGGCCGGGCCGCGGACGATCGGATCGATCCTACGACACGGCTCGCACCGCTACTCTCGGCGCATGGCGGACACGGACGACGGGCGCGCGAGGCGCCGGGCCGAGAGCCGCTGGCCGGCCTCCGCCGCGATCCTCGTCGCTGTGGCGCTCAACCTCGTCGGGCACGACTCCAGCACCTCGGTCGTCCGGATCGCCGCAGCGGTCCTGACGCTCGCGCTGCTGATCCCGCTCTTCGTCGTGAACCCGCGCCGCTTCGACACCGAGACCCGCTGGTCGCGCGGAGTCTCGATCACCCTCGCGGTCGTCCTCGCCGCGGCGAACCAGGTCAACGTCGTCCGGGTCGTGGTCGACCTCGTCGACGGGTCCGCCGACGGCCCGCTGCTCCTGCTCACGGCGCTGCAGGTCTGGGTGACCAACGTCGTCGCCTACGCGCTGATCTTCTGGGAGCTCGACCGCGGCGGCCCCGTCTCGCGCGGCACGCTCGAGCGCTCGCAGCTGCCGCCCGCCGACTTCGCCTTCCCCCAGGACACCTTCGGCGACACGGTCGCCGAGGTGGCGGTCGGCTCCTCCGAGAAGGCCGACTGGCGCCCGGGCTTCGTCGACTACCTCTACGTCTCGACGACGAACACCATGGCGTTCAGCCCCACCGACACCATGCCGCTCTCCAGCCGGGTCAAGCTCCTGATGGCCCTCGAGGGCTTCACCGGCTTCGTCCTGCTGGCCCTGGTCATCTCCCGAGCCGTCAACATCCTGAGCTGACCCTCGTCGTGTGCACGCGCGCCCGCACTCCGCGAGATGCCACTTGTGCACGCGACACGCCGTGAAAGGCGGTCACAAGTGGCATCTCGCGGAGGAGCGCCGGGGCGTCAGGCGTGGGCGGGAGTGAGCGCGTCGATCGCGGCGCGGTAGTCGTCCATCGAGCGGGCCTCGCCGGGCGCCGTGATGAAGGTGTCCCGGATGACGCCCTCCTTGTCGATGAGGAAGGTCGCGCGCGTGGCGTAGCCCTTGCCCTCGAGGAAGACGCCGTACTGCTTGGCGACGTCGCCGTGCGGCCAGAAATCCGAGAGCAGCGTGAAGTCGTAGCCCTGCTTCTCGCCCCAGGCGCGGAGGGTGTGCTTCGAGTCGACCGAGATGCCGATCAGCTCGACGTCCGCGTGCTCGAACAGCGAGAGGTTCTCGCGCAGCGCGCAGAACTCGCCGGTGCAGGTGCCGGAGAAGGCGAGGGGGAAGAAGACGAGGGCGACGTTGCGCCGCCCGTGGAAGTCGCCGAGCTGGATGCGCTCGCCGTACTGGTTCGCGAGTTCGAAGTCGGGAGCCAGCGTGAGCTTCTCGAGAGCCATCGGACGATGTCCTTCCATGCGCGCGAATGTCGCGCGAGCACGAGGGGCAATGCTAGACCCGCTCCGGCCGTGCACCAAGGAGGAGCCGAACAGCGGTCGGGATCGTGGCCGCCGTCCGGGCCGCTGAACGCGCTGCTGCTGGAGAAATCCCACAGAGCCCTGTGCGGATCCGTCGTGGATCGCCACACATGGCCGGAATCGCTAGGCTTGCACGGGTGCCCGCGCGCTCCTCGTCATCCGAGGATCCTGCGCGCGGATCCGCACCGCTTCATGAGAGTGATGTCTCGGGCACGATCTGCCCCCAGAGAGAGGTCGAGGGTGACTGTTAACGATCAGGACCCGTATTCCGTCGGACACGTCGACTCGGATCCCGAGGAAACGTCGGAGTGGAACGAGTCGCTGGACGCGCTCGTCGAGGAGCGGGGTGCCGGTCGCGGACGCGACGTCATGCTCAGCCTCCTCAAGCGCTCCAAGGAGCTGCACCTCGGCGTTCCGATGGTGCCGACCACGGACTACATCAACACCATCGCGGCCGAGAACGAGCCCGACTTCCCCGGTGACGAGGACGTCGAGCGCCGCTACCGCGCCTGGATCCGCTGGAACGCGGCCATCCTCGTGCACCGCGCGCAGCGCCCCGGCATCGGCGTCGGCGGGCACATCTCGACCTACGCGTCGAGCGCCTCGCTCTACGAGGTCGGCTTCAACCACTTCTTCCGCGGCCAGGACCACCCGGGCGGCGGCGACCAGATCTTCATCCAGGGCCACGCCTCCCCCGGCCCCTACGCGCGCGCCTTCCTCGAGGGACGCCTGAGCGAGCACCAGCTCGACGGGTTCCGCCAGGAGAAGTCGCACCAGGGCGGCGGGCTCTCCAGCTACCCGCACCCGCGCCTCATGCCGGAGTTCTGGCAGTTCCCGACCGTCTCAATGGGCCTCGGCCCGATCAACGCGATCTACCAGGCGCAGGCGAACAAGTACCTCACCAACCGCGGCATCAAGGACGCCTCCGACCAGCAGGTCTGGGCGTTCCTCGGCGACGGCGAGATGGACGAGGTCGAGTCGCGCGGTCAGCTCCAGGTCGCCGCGAACGACGGCCTCGACAACCTCAACTTCATCGTCAACTGCAACCTGCAGCGCCTCGACGGACCGGTCCGCGGCAACGGCAAGATCGTCCAGGAGCTGGAGTCGTTCTTCCGCGGCGCCGGCTGGAACGTCATCAAGCTCATCTGGGGCCGCGAGTGGGACGACCTGCTCGCCCGCGACACCGAGGGCGCGCTGCTCGACCTGATGAACAAGACGCCCGACGGCGACTTCCAGACCTTCAAGACCGAGGACGGCGCCTACGTCCGCGAGAACTTCTTCGGCCGCGACGAGCGCGCGAAGAAGCTCGTCGAGGACTACAGCGACGAGCAGATCTGGGGCCTGCGCCGCGGTGGCCACGACTACCGCAAGATCTACGCCGCCATGAAGGCCGCGACGGAGCACAAGGGCCAGCCGACCGTCATCCTCGCGCACACCATCAAGGGCTACGGTCTCGGCCGCAGCTTCGAGGGCCGCAACGCGACCCACCAGATGAAGAAGATGACCCTGGACAACCTGAAAGGCTTCCGCGACACCATGCGGATCCCGATCACGGACGCCCAGCTCGAGGAGAACCCCTACCTCCCGCCGTACTACCACCCCGGTCAGGGCGACGAGGCGATCGAGTACATGCAGGAGCGCCGCCGCGCGCTCGGCGGCTACCTGCCCGAGCGCCGGTCGAAGTACACGCAGCTCTCGCTGCCGGACGACTCGGCCTACAAGATCGGCAAGAAGGGCTCCGGGACGCAGGAGATCGCCACGACCATGGCGTTCGTCCGCATCCTGAAGGACATCCTGCGCTCCAAGGACTTCGGCAACCGCGTCGTCCCGATCATCCCCGACGAGGCCCGAACCTTCGGCATGGACGCGTTCTTCCCGAACGCGAAGATCTACAACCCGCGCGGCCAGCACTACACGTCGGTCGACCGCGAGCTGCTCCTGGCCTACAAGGAGAGCCCGCAGGGTCAGATCCTGCACGTCGGCATCAACGAGGCGGGCGCCCTCGCGGCGTTCACCGCGGTCGGCACCTCGTACTCGACGCAGGGCGAGCCGCTCATCCCGGTCTACGTCTTCTACTCGATGTTCGGCTTCCAGCGCACGGCCGATGCGATCTGGGCGGCGGGCGACATGATGGCCCGCGGCTTCATGATCGCGGCGACCGCCGGTCGCACGACGCTGACCGGCGAGGGCCTCCAGCACGCGGACGGCCACTCGCCGATCCTCGCCGCCACCAACCCGGCCGTGGTGAGCTACGACCCGGCGTACAGCTACGAGATCGCGCACATCGTGCAGTCCGGTCTCGAGCGGATGTACGGCGGGACGCACCCGGACCCGAACGTCATGTACTACGTGACGGTCTACAACGAGCCGATCGTGCACCCGAAGGAGCCCGAGGACGTGGACGTGGACGGCATCGTCCGCGGCATCCACCGCGTCTCCTGGGGTCAGTGGGACGGCCCGAAGGCCCAGCTGCTCGCGTCCGGCGTCGCCGTGCCGTGGGCGATCGAGGCGCAGAAGCTCCTCGCCGAGGACTGGGGCGTGTCGGCCGACGTCTGGTCGGTCACCTCGTGGAACGAGCTGCGGCGCGACGGCATCAAGGCCGAGCACCACAACTTCCTCTACCCCGAGGACGAGGCGCAGGTGCCCTACGTCACGCAGAAGCTCGCCGACGCGAAGGGCCCCTTCGTCGCCGTGTCGGACTTCTCGCACCAGGTCCCCGACCAGCTGCGGCAGTTCATCCCAGGCGACTTCGCGACGCTCGGAGCGGACGACTTCGGCTTCTCGGACACCCGTGCCGCCGCGCGCCGCCACTTCAAGATCGACGGACCGTCGGTCGTCGTGCGGACGCTGCAGCTGCTCGCCAAGCGCGGCGAGGTCGACCCCTCGCTCGCCGCCCAGGCGATCCAGAAGTACAGCCTCCACGACGTGAACGCCGGCACCACCGGCAACGCGGGCGGCGAGAGCTGACGGACGGCTCGGTGCTCTCCTCCGACGACGAGCAGTCGACGACGCGGGGCACTGCCCCTTCGGCGGAGCGTCCGGCCACCCGGCCGGGCGCTCCGCGCACGAAGGAGCAGACCCTCGCGTGGCTGCGGACCCTCTCGGGCGAGCTGTCCACGCAGACCATCAAGAAGCTCGAGGACACGCTGCCCTGGTACGGCAGCATGCCGCCGGGCCGCCGCTCCGCCGTGGGCATGGTCGCGCAGGCCGGCATCACCTCGTTCATCTCCTGGTTCGACGACCCCTCGGCGACGCCGTGGATCGCCGCCGACGTCTTCGGAGCGGCTCCCCGCGAGCTGCTCCGCTCCGTCTCGCTGACCCAGACGCTCCAGCTGATCAAGGTCACGGTCGAGGTCGTCGAGGAGCGGATCACCCATCGCGGCGAGGACCTACGCGAGGCGATCCTGCTCTACTCGCGCGAGATCGCCTTCGCCGCGGCCGACGTCTACGCCCGGGCGGCGGAGGCGCGCGGCCTCTGGGACGCCCGCCTCGAGGCCCTCGTCGTCGACTCGATCCTCACGGGCGAGGCCGACGACGAGCTGCCCAGCCGCATCGCGGCCCTCGGCTGGCACGGCCACGGCGAGGTCGCGGTGCTCGTGGGCACCGCGCCGAAGATGCTCGACGTCGACCAGCTCCGCCGCACCGCCCGGCACATGAGCGCCGACGTGCTGATCGGCGTGCAGGGCAGCCGGCTCGTGCTGGTGATCGGCCGCGCCGAGCCGAGCGAGAACGCGACGGAGGAGACCGGCCCGCCGGTCGCCTTCCTCGAGATCGCGAACGCGCTCGAGCCGGGCTTCGGCTCCGGTCATCTGGTCCTCGGCCACGAGGTGCCGACGCTCGTCGAGGCCTCGCGCAGCGCCCGCGCCGCCCTGGCCGGCTTCGCGGTCGCGCGCTCCTGGCGCAACGCCCCGCGGCCGGTCAACGCCGACGACCTGCTGCCCGAGCGCGCTCTCGCCGGCGATCCGCTCGCCCGGCAGAGCCTGATCACCCAGATCTACAAGCCGCTGCAGAAGCACTCGACCGAGCTGCTCACCACGCTCTGGGCGTACCTCGACAACGGCCGCTCGCTCGAGGCGACGGCTCGCGAGCTCTTCGTGCACCCCAACACCGTCCGCTACCGCCTCAAGCGGGTGGCGGAGGTGATCGGCTGGGACGCGACGGGCGCTCGCGAGGCGCTCATCCTCCAGTCGGCCCTCATCCTCGGCTCGATGAGCGATCCGGACGGAGCGGTCCGCCGCCGTCCGACCCGCAAGTGAGCCGCACCCTCCCCGCACCCTGTTGTAGAACCGCCACAAGCTCTTTGTGGTTTGTCAGTACCTCATTGCGCCGCACGAACCGGCGCGGATCGGAAGACTGAAAGCGTGATCGTCGTCGTCGCCCCGGGTCAGGGCTCCCAGACCCCCGGATTCCTCGAGCCGTGGCTCGCCGTCCCCTCGGTGGCCGAGCAGGTCGCCGCGCACTCGGAGGCGGTCGGCATCGACCTCGCCGCGCACGGCACCGTCTCGGACGCGGACACCATCCGGGACACCGCGGTCGCCCAGCCGCTGATCGTCTCCGCCGGGCTGGTCAGCCTGGCCGCGCTGCTCGAGGGCGGCCGCCGCGAGCGCATCGCGGGCATCGCCGGCCACTCGGTCGGCGAGATCACCGCCGCGGCCGGAGCCGGAGTCCTCTCCGAGCCCGACGCGCTCGTCTTCGTCCGGGAGCGCGCCCGCGCCATGGCCGCCGCGGCCGCCGCGACGCCCACCGCGATGAGCGCCGTCCTCGGCGGCGACGAGGAGGCCCTCCTCGCCCGCCTCGACGAGCTCGGCCTCGAGCCGGCCAACTACAACGGCGGCGGGCAGATCGTCGTCGCCGGCGCGGTCGACGCGCTGCAGGCGCTGAAGGACGAGCCCCTCCGCGGTACCCGCGTCGTGCCGCTGCAGGTCGCCGGAGCGTTCCACACCCGCTACATGGCCCCGGCCCGCGACTCCCTCGCCGGCGTCGCCGCCTCGATCACCCCGGCCGACCCGACGCTGCGCCTGTGGACGAACCGCGACGGCTCCGTCGTCGGCTCCGGCGCCCGCTTCCTCGAGCTGCTCGTCGGCCAGGTCGCCTCGCCCGTCCGCTGGGACCTCTGCATGGCGGCCTTCGCCGAGGCAGGCGTCACCGGCCTGATCGAGCTGGCTCCCGCGGGCGCCCTCGTCGGCCTCGCCAAGCGCGGCCTCAAGGGACTCCCGACCCTCGCGATCAAGACCCCCGACGACCTCGACGCCGCCCGCGCCTTCATCGACGAGCACGCCGCCTAGCAGGAGAGACCCATGACGACCCCTACCCTCAGCCAGTCCAGCGGCAGCCAGTACACCCGCATCCTCGGCATCGGCGCCGCCCGCGGCGACCTCGTCGTGCCCAACGACGACCTCGTCGGCCCGATCAACTCCTCCGACGAGTGGATCCGCCAGCGCACCGGCATCGTCGAGCGCCGCCGCGCCTCGGCCGAGGTCCAGGCCGTCGACCTCGCGACCACCGCCTCCCTCGAGGCCATCGAGAAGGCCGGGATCCGCGCCGACCAGATCGGGCTCGTGCTGGTCTCGACCATCAGCAACACGGTGCAGACTCCGTCGCTCGCGGCGCTCCTCGCCGACCGGATCGGCGCGAACCCCGCCCCCGCCTACGACATCTCCGCGGCCTGCGCCGGCTACACCTACGGCATCGCCCAGGCCGACTCGTTCGTCCGCTCCGGACTCGCCGAGTACGTCCTCGTCGTCGGCGCCGAGAAGCTGTCCGAGATCGTGAAGTCGACCGACCGCAGCATCTCCTTCCTCCTCGGCGACGGCGCGGGTGCCGCGATCGTCGGCCCGAGCGACACCGTCGGCATCTCGAAGACCGTCTGGGGCTCCGACGGCTCGAAGTGGGACACCGTCGGCATGGACAACCCGCTCGCCGCCTACCGCGACGGCGTCGCCGAGTGGCCGACGCTGCGCCAGGACGGCCCGTCCGTGTTCCGCTGGGCGGTCTGGGAGATGGCCAAGGTCGCCAAGCAGGCGCTGGCCGAGGCGGGCGTCGCGCCCGAGGACCTCGCCGCCTTCATCCCGCACCAGGCGAACATGCGCATCATCGACGAGCTCGCGAAGCAGCTGAAGCTGCCCGAGACCGTGACGATCGGCCGCGACATCGAGACGACCGGCAACACCTCCGCCGCCTCCATCCCGCTGGCCACCCACCGCCTGCTCGAGGAGCACCCCGAGCTCAGCGGCGGACTCGCCCTGCAGATCGGCTTCGGCGCCGGACTCGTCTTCGGCGCGCAGGTCGTGGTGCTCCCTTAGGGGGCGCAGGCCCACCCCTAAACTGACCTACGGTCACACGACGAACACCTCGATCTCGACGAACACCGAGTCGAAACACCCTGATCGAACACCCCTCAAGGAGAGAACCATGGCACTGTCCAACGAAGAAGTCCTCGCCGGCCTGGCCGAACTGGTCAACGACGAGACGGGCATCGCGACCGATTCCGTCGAGATGGAGAAGTCGTTCACCGACGACCTCGACATTGACTCCATCTCGATGATGACCATCGTCGTCAACGCCGAGGAGAAGTTCGACGTGAAGATCCCGGACGACGAGGTCAAGAACCTCAAGACGGTCGGCGACGCGGTCACCTTCATCGTCAAGGCCTCCGCGTAACCAGCGCCCCGCGCCCCCGTCCTCGAGGCGGACACCCCGGCCAGGGCCCTGAGCCCGGCCGGGGTGCGCCCGGAACCCACCCGTCACGGAACAGAGATCGTCGTCATGAGTCCCAAGAAAATCGTCGTCACCGGCATCGGAGCCAGCACGCCCCTCGGCGGCACCGCTCGCGAGTCCTGGAGCGCCCTTCTCGCGGGTGAGTCCGGCGTCAGCACGATCCAGGCCGACTGGGTGACCGAGCTCGAGCTCCCCGTCACCTTCGCCGCTCAGGCGAAGGTGCGTCCGGAGGAGGTCCTCCCCCGTCCCGAGGCCAAGCGCCTCGACCCCTCCAGCCAGTTCGCCCTCATCTCCGCCCGCGAGGCGTGGGCCGACTCCGGCATCACCGACGTCGACCCGCTGCGCGTCGGCGTCGACTACTCCACCGGCATCGGCGGACTCTGGACCCTCATCGACGCGTGGGACACCCTCCGCGAGCGCGGCCCCCGCCGCGTCCTCCCGATGACCATCCCCATGCTCATGCCCAACGCCGCCGCGGCCGCGATCAGCATGGCCATCCCGTCCCGCGCCTACGCCCGCACCGACGTCTCCGCCTGCGCCTCCAGCACCGAGGCGATCGCGAACGCGTACGAGCACCTCCAGCGCGGCCTCGCCGACGTCGTCATCGCCGGCGGCACTGAGTCGGTCGTCCACCCGCTCCCCCTCGCCGCCTTCGCGTCGATGCAGGCCCTCTCCCGCCGCAACGACGACCCGGCCACCGCCTCCCGCCCCTACGACGTCTCCCGCGACGGCTTCGTCCTCGGCGAAGGCGCCGCCACCCTCGTCCTCGAGACCGAGGAGCACGCCCTCGCCCGCGGCGCCCGCATCTACGCCGAGCTCGCCGGCGGCGCCGTCACCAGCGACTCGTACCACATCACCGCCCCCGATCCCGAGGGCTCCGCCGCCGCCCGCGCGATGATCGAGGCCCTCGAGCAGGCCGGCGCCGCGCGCACCGACGTCACCCACGTCAACGCTCACGCGACCAGCACCCCCGTCGGCGACATCGCCGAGTACCGCGCCCTCGCCCGCGTCTTCGGCGACCACCTCCCGAACATCGCCGTCTCCGCCACCAAGGCCTCCACCGGCCACCTCCTCGGCGGCACCGGAGCCCTCGAGGCGATCTTCACCGTCCTCGCCCTGCACGAGCGCACCGCCCCGCCCACCATCAACCTCACCGAGCAGGACCCGCAGATCCCCCTCGACGTGGTCACCAGCCCGCGCAGCCTCGGAGCCGCGCCGCTCGTCGCCCTCTCCAACTCGTTCGGGTTCGGGGGGCACAATGCTGTTGCCGCGTTCCGGTCGGTGTAACGGGGCGTAGCCCCGTCACCCCGAGCGGAACGCGGGCTGCGCCGCTCCTCGCGCGGCGCAGGCGCGTCCGCTCCCGGCGGGGTCGCGTTCCGCAGGGCCGGTGCGGTGCGGCGACGGCGATCCGCTGGAACGCGGATCGCCGGATACGCCTCGTGCCGCGAGGGTGGTCGTTCACCGCGAGCCCTCGCCAGCAGTTCCGGGAACAGGGCCGCATCGCCTGCGTCTCGCTCTGCCGGACACTCGCTGCAGCACTCCGGGTGAAGTGACCGCATCGCCTGCGGCTCGCTCCGTCGGACACCTCCGGCAGCACTTCTGGAGCAGGCCGCCTCGCGTCTCGTCTGGTCGGCAGCGCCCCCTCATGCTGGTCGAGTAGCCCCGCAGGGGCGTATCGAGACCCACCGTCCCCAGCACGGCGGACCAGCAGCCGGATCCCGACGTTCCGACGAGCAGAAGCGCGTCTCACGAGCCGAAGATGTGCCCACCCTTCAGAGAGTCGCGCGCACCGTATCGCCGCGCCCCACGAGGCGTATCCGGCGATTCGCGTACCAGCGAATCGCCGTCGCCGTTCGCACCCCGCTCTGCGGACCGCGACCACCTCCCCGAGCCGACCGCGCTGCGCCGCGCGGGGAGCGGCGCAGAAATGGGCACCGCCTGCTCAGCCGACGCTGTGCATCCAGATGACCCGCCCGAAGTCGCTGGCCGCGCGGAACGGCTCGAGCTCGTCCTCCCAGGCCTGGCCGAGGGCGAGGCGCAGCTCGCGGTGCAGCTCGATGGGGTCGGCGCCGGCGGTCTCCATGGCGGAGCGGATGCGGTCCTCGGGGACGACGGTGTTGCCGGCGCTGTCGGTCTGGGCGTGGAAGACGCCCAGCTCGGGCGTGTGCATCCAGCGGCCGCCGTCGACACCGGGCGACGGGTCCTCGGTCACCTCGTAGCGCACGTCGGCCCAGCCGCGCAGAGCGGACGCGATGACGGCACCGGTGCCGACCGGGCCCTCCCACGCGTACTCGGCACGCTGGGCGCCGCGCTGCACCGGCTGCTCGATCCAAGTGAAGTTCACGGCACGACCGAGAGCGCGACCCGCTCCCCATTCCAGATGGGGGCAGAGCGCGCGGGGGGCGGAGTGCACGAAGAGCACACCCCGAGTCTGTTGCGTCACCACGCTGTCCTCCGTCCGTCCTGGTGCGTCTTCCCCAACGACCTGGACCACGAGCGACGTGCAGTGCCTTCTTGTGCGGTGGACGAGCCACCGGTTCAGATTATGCAGGACCCTCCGCGCCACGACAAGGCGCCTCGCCGCGGCCGCCGACGGGTCGCCGAGATCCCCTGCCTATACTCGGGATCGTCCGCCCGAACCGCGGCGCCGCCCGCATCCGGGCCCGCGATCCGCTCGAGAGGAGCCCCGTGTCGGTCCGCGACGGTCTGCTCGCTCTCCTCACCCTCGGCCCCGCCTACGGCCTGCAGCTCCACGCCGAGCTGCTCGACCGGGCGGCCCACCGTCGCCGGGTCAACGTCGGCCAGATCTACTCCACCCTCGACCGGCTCCGCGAGCGCGGCCTCGTCGCCGGCGCGGGATCGACTGAGGACGGACTCCCCCTGCACGCCCTCACCGACGAGGGGCGCGCCGAGGCGCTCGCCTGGCTGAGCGGCGACGGCGCGTCCGCCGAGGAGGACTGGGACGACGTGCTCGACCGGATCCTGCTGGCCTCGAGCCTGTCCGACGCCGATCTCGACGCGGTCCTCGACGCCTACGGAAGCACGCTCCCCGACGAGCAGGAGGTGCTCGACGACCACCCGCAGCGCCGCCTGGCCGCCCGCGCGGTGCTGGTGCGCGACGACGCGCTGCGCCGGCTGCTCGAGGCCGCCCGCGAGGAGCTCGCCGGAACGGGTGACGGAGCCGCCGTCCGCGGCTACGCGCTCGAGCGCCCGCGGCGGGGCCGCAGGGCAGCGGCGCGGGACGACGCCGCCGCGGAGGAGCCGCCCGGCGACAGGATCGGCCGGCACGAGACAGGCGCGGGCGCCGTCGCCTAGGCTGGCGGGTATGATCCGTTCGCCTCTCGGCCTCCGCGTGTCCACCTCCGCGCGCCGACGGCTCGTCGCAGCCGGTGCGGGCACGGTCCTCGTCCTCTGCGCCGC
This sequence comes from Rathayibacter sp. VKM Ac-2804, assembly GCF_009866655.1. NCBI lineage: Bacteria > Bacillati > Actinomycetota > Actinomycetes > Micrococcales > Microbacteriaceae > Rathayibacter > Rathayibacter sp. VKM Ac-2804. The sequence continues at coordinate 1,916,622 of NZ_CP047420.1, read as the reverse complement.
CCTCGCCGCCCCGATGGCGGCCTCCGCCTACGACCCGGCGGACTACCCGTCCTGGTCGGACGTCGAGGCCGCGAAGTCGAGCGAGAGCGCGACCGCCGCCGAGGTCGACCGCATCACGGCGATCCTCGCCGACCTGCGCGATCAGGCCGCCGCCCTCACCGATGCCGCCATCTCCCGGGCCGCCGAGGCCGACGCCGCGCAGAGCGCTCTCGACGAGGCCACCCAGCGCGTGACCGCGCTCGAGGAGCGCGCCACCGCCGCCCGCGCCGATGCGGACGCCGCGAAGGAGCAGGCCGGCCGCCTGGCCGCCCAGCTGTACCGCAACGGCGGCACCGACGCCACGCTCAACCTCCTGGTCGGCGGCGAGCAGTCGGACCAGCTGCTCTACCGCCTGGGCACCATGAGCCAGCTCACGCTGCAGACCAGCCGCCTCCAGGACGACGCCGAGACCACCGAGAACGCCGCCGCCTCCCTCGCGGGCCAGGCCGAGCAGGCGCGCACCGAGCGGCTCTCCCTCGTCAGCGCCGCGCAGGACGCGCTCGCGACCGCGCAGGCCGCGCAAGCCGACGCCGATGCGAAGGTCGCCGACCAGGAGCAGTACAGCTCCGGTCTCTACGAGCAGCTCGCCTCGCTCAAGAACACCACGGCCGCACTCGAGGAGGAGTTCGCCACCGGTCAGGAGGCGAAGGCCGCGTTCGAGGAGCAGGAGCGCCTCTCCCGCCTCGCCGCCGAGGCCGAGGCCCGTCGCCAGCAGGCCGCGAAGGCGCCGTCCGCACCCTCCGCCCCCGCGCCGGCCGCGCCCGCACCCGCGGCGCCGTCCACGGGCGGCGGCGGCGGCGGCGGCCCGGTCGAGCTGGGCGACGACGACGCCTCCGGCAAGGACAGCTCCGCGAAGACCATCGCCGCGCTCAGCACCTACGCCGGCCGCACCGACGGGATGTCACCCGCGCAGGCGCAGAACTACGCCCGGTCCGTCATGGGCGTCCACGGCTGGGGCCAGGACCAGGTCGACAACTGCCTGATCCCGCTCTGGAACGGCGAGTCGGGCTGGCGCTGGAACGCGCTGAACCGCTCCTCGGGCGCCTACGGCATCCCGCAGGCCCTGCCCGCGAGCAAGATGGCGACCTACGGCGCCGACTATCAGACGAACGCCGCCACCCAGGTCGACTGGGGTCTGGCGTACATCTCCGACCGCTACGGCTCGCCGTGCGCGGCGTGGTCGGCGTGGAACAACCGCTCCCCGCACTGGTACTGAGCGACTCGTCGCTCCGCCGTCACTTCGCCTCGTCGTAGGCGTCGACGACCGCGACGGTGACCGGGAAGTCGACGTCCTGCTCGCCGAACAGCGCGCGCCCGGCGCGCGCGGCGGCCTCGCGCACGATCGCGGCAACCCGCTCCGCCTCGCCCGCCGGCGCGTGCACGATCACCTCGTCGTGCAAGAAGTAGACGAGGTGCGCGAGCGCGCCCTCCGCGCGCAGCCGGGCCCGCAGCTCTCCCATCCAGCAGAGCGCCCACTCCGCGGCCGTGCCCTGCACGACGAAGTTGCGGGTGAAGCGCCCCCAGTCGCGAGCACGCTGCCCACCGGCGTCGACGTCGCCGGGCGGCGAGCTGCGCCCGAGCCGGGTCGACACCCGCTCGCCCCGCTCGCCGGCGCGGGCGGCCGCCTCGACGTGCGCGACCGACAGCGGATACGCGCGGGCCAGCCGCGGGAGCAGGCGCCCGGCCTCGCCGCTGGTCGCCCCGTACATCGCACCGAGCATCGCGACCTTGGCCCGCGGCCGGTCCGGCACGACACCCGCGTCGACGATGCCCTGGTAGAGATCCTTGCCGCGGCCGGCGGCGGCCATCACGGAGTCGCCCGCCAGCGCGGCGAGGATGCGCGGCTCCAGCTGCGCCGCATCGGCGACCACGAGCGTCCAGCCCGCATCGGCGGTCACCGCCGCGCGGATCTGCCGCGGGAGCTGCAGCGCTCCCCCGCCCGAGGTCGCCCAGCGTCCGGTGACGACGCCGCCGACGACGTACTCGGGCCGGAAGCGCCCGTCATGCACCCAGGCGTCGAGCCAGGCCCAGCCGTTGGCGGTCAGCAGGCGCGAGAGCTTCTTGTACTCCAGCAGCGGCGGGATCACGGGGTGCTCGATCGACGTCAGCTCCCAGGAGCGGGTCGACTCGACCGCGAGGCCCGCCCGGCGGAGCGAGCGGAGGAGCTCCGTCGGCGAGTCGGGGTTCAGCTCGGGAGCGCCCAGCTCGCGGCGGATGTCGTCGGCCAGCGCCTCGAGGCGGGCCGGCCGGCCGCCGAAGTGCGGACGCGGCCCGAGCAGGTCGGTGAGCACCCGGTCGTGGATGTCCGCGCGCCACGGCAGCCCGGCTGCGGCGATCTCGCGGGCGATCAGCGCGCCGACGGACTCGGCGGCGAGCAGGAGCCGCAGGCGCCCGCCCTCGGCGGCCGCCGTCAGCGCCTCCTCCTGCCGCGAGAGCTCGACGAGCGGGTCGAGCTCGTCCGTGGCGGCCGGAGCCTCCTCGAAGCCGAGCAGCGTGTCGCCCGCGACCGGAGCGGCCGCTCCGGCGTCCCAGGCATCGGGCGCCGCGCGAGCGAGCGGCGAGCGCGCCGTCTGCTCCGAGCGGCGGAGGATGGCGCGGGCGAGGCGCAGGTCGTGGCAGCGCGCGACGTGCACGCCCTCCGCCAGGAGCGCGGGGTACCAGCGCGCCGTGTCGTCCCAGACCCAGCGCGGCCGCTCCGCCTCGCGCTCGCGGACGAAGGCGGCCAGCTCGACCGGACCGCGTCCACGGCCGACCTCGGTGCCCGTGCCGTCCGCCGCGATCGCCCGCCACGCCCCCGTGGGGCCACCGGTGAGCGCGAGGAGCATCCGGCCATTCTCCTCCGCGGCGGCCCCGGCTCGGACGGGCGCCCGGGCGGCCGCCGTCACGGGGCGCGCTCGGGCGCCGGCTTCGACGCGGGATAGCCCGGGAACGGCTTCTCCTGCGCGGTCAAAGGCTGATGCGCCCAGAGCGCCGCCGCGATCGTGTCCATCGACCGCGAGTAGCCCACGAGCGTGCGGCGGCTCGGCTCCGCGGCCCACGTGACCGCCCGATACCAGCTCTCGCGGTACGGGCCCGTCTCGATCCGGCGGATCAGCCCGATCCGCCCCGTCCGCATCGCGTCGACCATCACCCACTCGTCGGGCCCGCTGCTGCGCAGCATCTGGAGGGGACTCCACTCGATCATCTCGCCTCCTGCCCGGTCGGTCCGCTGCCGTGGCGAGCACGGGCGCCGCGGCGTACACTCGCAGACTATCGAACACATGTTCGAACGGCCAGTCGAGTCCGACGGGTCGAGCGGAGCAGGCGGGAGCACCCACGATGGCGGTGATCGACGAGACGGCGATGGTCGCGACCGACGGCGACGGGGTGCCCGTCGCCCTCGAGTGGCGCGGCGCCAGCTACCGGGTCACCGACCGTCCGACGGTCTGGACGCGCACCAGCGACTGGTGGGCGCCGCTCGACGGCTTCCCGCCGACGTTCGGCGGCGTGCCGGTCAGCATCGGCGGCTGGCGCTTCCAGGCGACCGATCTCGAGACGGGCGGAGCCTTCGTGCTCGACGTCGTCGCCTCGGCGGATCCGTGCTGGAGCGTGGTGCGGTACTACGAGTGAGGGCCGGCGGGCGCGACCCGGACCCCACTACTTGCTGTCGGACCAGGGCGCCTTCGTCATGGCGATCAGAGCGGCGACTCCGGAGACGAGGCCGACACCGGCGATGGCGGCTACGACGAGCCAGAGCACGAGTTCCATAGGGCCAGTCTACCGAGTGCGTCGAGCCCCCGTTCCATCGCCCGGCTCTGCAATAGCGTGAGCGGAATGACCGACTCCCCCACGCGCGCGAGCGTCGGACTGCGCTCCGAGCGCGGTCCGATCCTCCTGGCGCTGATGATCTCGACCGCGCTGGTCGCCCTCGACGCGACCATCCTCTCCACCGCGGTGCCCTCGATCGTCGCGGACCTCGGCGGCTTCGAGCAGTTCCCCTGGCTGTTCTCGATCTACCTGCTCGCGCAGGCGGTCTCCGTCCCCCTCTACGGCAAGCTCTCCGACGTGATCGGCCGGAAGCCCATCATGCTGATCGGGATCGGTCTCTTCCTCGTCGGCTCGCTGCTCTGCGGCCTGGCCTGGAGCATGCCCGCGCTGATCGCCTTCCGCGCCCTGCAGGGCCTCGGCGCCGGAGCGATCCAGCCGATGGGCATCACGATCGCCGGCGACATCTACACGGTCGCCGAGCGGGCGAAGACCCAGGGCTACCTCGCGAGCGTCTGGGGCATCTCCTCGGTCGTCGGCCCCACACTCGGCGGTGTGCTGTCGGATCTGGGCGCCTGGCGCTGGATCTTCCTGGTCAACATCCCGCTCTGCCTGCTCGCCGCCTTCCTCCTGATCCGCAGCTTCCGCGAGACCACCCGCGGCGAGCGCACCCCGCTCGATCTCGCCGGAGCGTCGGTGCTCGCCGTCGGCACGGCGCTGCTCATCCTCGGCCTGCTCGAGGGCGGCAGCGCCTGGCCGTGGCTCTCCCCAGCGGGTGTCGGCGTCTTCGTCGTCGCGGCGCTCGCCTTCGCCGGCTTCGTCGCGATCGAGCGCAGGGCGGTCGCGCCGGTGCTGCCGCTCTGGGTGCTCACCCGGCGGGTGCTGCTCTCGACGAGTCTCGTCTCGGTGACGGTCGGCGCGATCACCCTCGGCGTCACCTCCTACTTCCCGACCTTCGCGCAGGGCGTCCTCGGCAGCTCCGCCCTCGGCGCCGGCTTCGCGGTCGCCGCGATGACGATCGGCTGGCCGGTGGCGGCGAGCCTCTCCGGCAGGCTCTACCTGCGGATCGGCTTCCGGCGCACGGCCTTCCTCGGGGCGGCGCTGGTCACGGTCGGCACCGGGCTGACGATCCTCCTCGGCGCCTCCTCGAGCCTCTGGGAGATCGCAGGCTTCTGCGTGCTGATCGGCGCCGGCATGGGCCTGGTCGCGACACCGACGCTCATCCGCGCGCAGGCGAGCGTCGAGTGGAACGAGCGCGGCGTCGTGTCGTCGACCAACTTCTTCGCCCGCAACATCGGCAGTGCGATCGCCGTCGCGGTGTTCGGCGCGATCGTCAACGCCCAGGCCGGCGGCGGCGATCCGACGCCCGAGGGCCTCGCGGCCGGCACCCGCTTCGTCTGCATCGCGCTGACGGTCCTCGCGGTCGGGATGCTCTTCGCGGTCCGCGCGATGCCGAAGGACGACCCGCGGCCGACGAAGGCTCCGGCCGCGACCTCCGCGGAGTCCTAGCGGGGAGAGCGGCGGGCGGCGGCGAGGGCCCGCAGCCGGTCGACGTGCCCGCGCCGGGTGCGGTGGGTCCAGCGCCGCACCGGGTCCCCGAGTCCGGGGTGCCGCCGGAGCGTGTGCAGCGCGCGATCGAAGCGCCGCACCATGTCGGTCGCCGCGCCGAAGGGGCGCGCCGAGATGCCGACCTCGAGGTGGCGGTCGTACACGATCCGGTGGCGCAGCCCCAGGTGCACGCTGATCTCGACGTCGTCGTGCACGTACGGGTCGTCGCGGTGCATCTCCCCCGCGATGTCCTGCCAGGCCGAGCGGCGGACGGCGCAGTTCGAGCCGAAGAGCGGCCAGTTGGCCAGCGCGGAGCCCATCAGCACGAAGTACGCGTCCATGTAGACGATGCGGGCGAGCGTCCGCGCCACCGGCCCGAGCTCGACGAAGCGGCCGGGGCCCGTCACCGCCCCGACGCTCGGATCGGCGAAGTGGGCCGCGATCCTCGCGAGCCAGTGCCGGTCGGGCTGCGAGTCCGCATCGAGCCGGGCGAGCACGTCGCCCTCCGCCTCGTCGAAGCCGTGGGCCGTGCTGGCCGGGATGCCGCTGCCGCCGTGCACGATGACCCGCGCACCCGCCGCGCGCGCCAGGTCGGCACTGTCGTCGGTGCTGCCGTCGTCGACGACGACGATCTCGAACGGGGCGAGGGTCTGCTCGGCGAGGAGGGCGAGCAGCCGCTCGAGGTGCCGGGCGTCGTCCTTGACGGGGACGACGACGGAGATGCGTCGGGAGTCCATCGGGACAGTCAACTCGATCCGGGCACCCGCCCGGGCATCCGCCACGCCCACGACGCCACCGACCGGCGTGTCAAGCGGGTCCCGCCCTCCGGGCCCTGGTGCTGGGATCGGGACCGAGGGGGCGCCGCGCCTCCTCGGAACAGGAGACGTCATGACCCAGGGACCCCGCGACTTCCGACCCACCCGCGCCGTCGTCACAGCCTCGGACTCCGGCATCGGCCGGGCCGCCGCTGTCGCCCTCGCCGAGGCGGGCATGGACGTCGGCATCACCTGGCACAGCGACGAGCAGGGCGCCCAGGACACCGCCGAGGAGGTCCGCTCGCACGGCCGCCGCGCCGAGGTCGCCCGTCTCGATGCGACCGAGCTCGACACGGTGGGCGACGTGATCGACGACCTGGCCCGGCGGCTCGGCGGGCTCGACGTCTTCGTCAACAACGCCGGGGGCGGCGGCGGCGAGGCCTTCCTCGAGCAGAGCCTCGACAGCTGGCGCGAGGTCGTGGCGCTGAACCTCGACGGAGCGTTCGTCGGCCTCCAGCGCGCCGCCCGGATCATGGTCGAGCAGGGCACCGGCGGCCGGCTGATCGGCGTCACCAGCGTGCACGAGCACCAGCCCCGCGTCGGCGCGGGCGCCTACGTCGCCGCCAAGCACGGACTCGGCGGACTGCTGAAGGTCGCCGCCCTCGAGCTCGGCCGCTACGGGATCACCGCCAACGCCGTCGCACCCGGCGAGATCGCGACCCCGATGAACGACGCGGAGGACGTGGATCCGCACGGCATCGACCGCCCGGGCATCCCGCTCGGCCGCTCCGGCGACGCTCGCGAGATCGCGGCCGTGATCGCCCTCCTCGCCTCCCCCGCCGGCGCCTACATCACCGGATCCTCCTACGTCGTCGACGGCGGCATGCTGCAGATGGGCCCGCAGGCCGGCTCGCACCTCCTGCAGGACGACTGGCGGGACGCCTGAGCGGCCGACCATCGCGCCCGCCCGACCGGTACTCTCGAAGAGGTGCTCCGGCGGGCGGGGCGCTCGGACGAGGGTGCAGGTGACGCGCGTGTGGTTCCGCCGTCGACGCAGGTTCAAGATGGAGCCGTACGACCCTGACGAGAACCCGTCGCGCGAGCCCGTCTCGGTCGAGGAGGCCGCGGAGGAGGGCCTGCTGCTCGCCCAGTACGCGAGCCGGATGGCCGTGAAGAACCGCGTGCTGATGGACGGCCTGGCCGAGGGCGTCGCCTTCGACGTCCGGCACTACTCCGTCATCGCCGCCGCCGAGCTGGAGAAGCTCGCGGACGAGTCGGAGGCCGCGGCCGAGCGCCTGCGCGCCATCGCCGCGGACGCGACCCTGGTCGGCGGCCGCTCCGACCACGTGCACGACTACCGCTCGGCCGACATCGACAACCTCGACCACCGCGAGCGGCTCTCGCTGTCGGTGGCGGACTCCCTGCGCAAGCGTGCGCGGGACGAGCAGTACCTGGCCGCGCTCGTCGACGACGCCCGGCAGGACGCCTGGCGCGAGCTGTCGCAGTCGATCGAGGAGACCCTCGATCGGGCGCCGCTGATCGACGCGGACGCGGAGGAGTACCGCCGCGACCGCTCGGTGCGGATGGCGCTCGTCGTCGTCGACGACCTGGCCAAGCTGGCCGCCGAGCGCGGAGTCGCGCTCGAGGAGTGAGGTGTGCCCCAGCGGTCAGCGGAGACCGTCGGTCAGGCCCAGCCGGCGCGGAACGACTCGGTCGCCTCGGAGGAGCGCTCGCGCACGGCCTCCAGCAGCTCGACCATCGAGGTGCTGCGCAGGAACGCGAGCCGGTCGAGCTCGGTGACCGGAGCGACTCCCGCGAGCTGCCAGGCGTGCGCGGCCGGGTCCTCGGCCAGCTCGACGACGGCGCCGTAGCGCTGCTCGACGAACTCGCTCGCGACCGCTAGCGCCGTCCGCACCGCCGATTCGGCGGAGCGCAGCAGCTCCTCGTGCTCCGGCGCCCACTCGAGCGGAGCCACGGGGCGCACCTCGGCCTTCGGGTAGGGGTCGTCCTCGTACCAGCGGACGACCTCGAAGCGGTTCTCGCCGACGCTGTCGAGGGTGACGAACGACTCGGCGCCGTCGATGTTGAGGATGCGCGCGACCGTGCCGATCGGGAACCGCTGGTCGCCGCCGCCCACCTCCTGCCCGCGCTCGATCAGGACGACGCCGAAGGAGAGCGTGTCGTCCTCGAGCACGTCGCCGAGCATCCGCAGGTACCGCGGCTCGAACAGCCGGAGCGGGAGCGGCATGTGCGGCAGCAGCACGGAGCCGAGCGGGAACATCGGGAGGTCAGGCACGAGAACAGCGAACCACGTCGTGCGGGGAGCGGCCACTACGGGCTTCCGGGCGGCGGACGTGCTAGCGCCCGCGCGGTCGCCGTGTGCGCAACACCGTCCGTTAACCAGGAGGGAGGAAGATCCGCCCGTGACCGCTGAAGTGAACCTCGACCAGATCGTCTCCGAAGTGTCCGCGCGCCTGCGCACCCGCTTCCCCGACCGCCCCGCCGCCGAGGTGGAGTCGGCCGTCCAGAAGGAGCTCGACTCCCTCGCCGACCGCCCGGTCCAGGACTACCTCTCCGTCCTCACCGAGCGCGCCGCGAAGTCCCGCCTGAAGAAGTCCCGCCCGGACGCCTGACCCCACAGCTCCACCGGCTCGGACCCCGACGACCGATCATCAGCTCGGGGGCGGAGTCCTTCCCGAGCGCGGCGGTCGGCGCCAGCCGGAGCACGCACCGCACGACATCGCGACGCCCCGCAGCGCGAGCGTGCAAAACTCCACCGGTGCTTCCGCGGGACCTCCTCTCGAGGCACCGCGGAAGGGGAGTGCGGATGTCGCAGAGCTCGGTCCTGCAGACCACGGGACGTCCGGGTGCGGGCACCTCGTCGGGTGGAACGCACAGTCGGCGCGACATCCAGGGCCTGCGCGCCGTCGCCGTCGTCGCGGTGGTCCTCGATCACGTCCTGGCCTGGCCGTCGGGCGGATTCGTCGGAGTCGACGTCTTCTTCGTCGTCTCCGGCTTCCTGATCACCGGGCTCCTCCTCCGCGAGTGGGAGCGCTCGGGGCGCATCTCGCTCCTCGGCTTCTCCGCGCGCCGCATCAAGCGGATCCTGCCGGCAGCGATCGTCGTCCTGCTCGCCACCCTCGCCGCGGCCGCGGCCCTGTACGGCTCGCGCCAGTTCGAGAGCGTCGCAGTCGACTCGCTCTTCGCCTTCCTCGTCACCGCGAACTGGCGCTTCGCCGCCATCGGGACGGACTACTTCCGGAGCGGGGACGCCGTCTCCCCGCTTCAGCACTTCTGGTCGCTGTCCGTCGAGGAGCAGTACTACCTGGTCTGGCCGGGGCTGATGCTCCTCGTCCTCTGGCTGACGGTCTCGGTCGCGCGACGCCCGGCCTCCGCCGCTCGGACCGCGGTCGGGGTGGTCATCGGCCTCCTCACGGTGGCCTCCTTCGCCTGGGCGATGACGGAGTCGACGGCGAACCCGACCGTCGCCTACTTCTCGACCCTCAGCCGGGCGTGGGAGCTCGGCGCCGGCGCGATCCTCGCTGTGCTCGCCGGCCGGCTCGCACACCTGCCTGCCGCCGTGCGCCCGGTCCTCGCCTGGACCGGGCTGGCGGGCATCGGAGTCTCCTTCGCCCTGATCGACGACGAGCTCCCGTTCCCGGCCCCGTGGGCGCTGCTGCCCGTCCTCTCCACCGTCCTCGTCCTCGCGGCCAACAGCGGGACGCGGAGCCAGGCGACTCACCTCCTGCCACTGACGAACCGGGTGTCGACCTTCCTCGGCGACATCTCGTACTCGCTCTACCTGTGGCACTTCCCCGCCGTCGTCTTCGCCGGCTCCTTCTTCCCCGCGGGGTCGCCACTCCTCGTCGCGTCCTCGCTGATCGCGGCCCTCGTCCTGTCGATCGCGTCGTACCACCTGATCGAGCAGCCCGCGCAGGCGTCGCCTCTCCTGGCCGGTGGACGACGGCGGGAACGGCGTCAGGCGTGGCACACCTGGTGGGGCGTCTTCGGACCTCGGTTGAGGATCGGCGCCGTCGCAGCCCTCGCCGTCGCGACGATCGTCCCCGTCTCGATCGCCCTCACCCCGCCGCCGCCACCGCCCGCGGGCGCCGCCCCGGGGCCGCTCACGCCGACCGCATCGGCCGCGTCCGAGAGCCCAGCGGCGCCCGTCACCGCTGCGACGGAGCTCACGGGACGGATCGAGCAGGCGCTGGCATCGACGACCTTCCCCGAGTTCGACCCGCCGATCGCCGATCTCAGCACCGAGGCGCTGTTCTCGTCCGTCACGACTCCGGACTGCCTGGACATCACCACGACGCAGCAGAGCATCGATTGCGAGAGCGGCCCCACCGACACGGGCCTGGACGTCGTCGTGCTCGGCGACTCGTTCGCCATCGCCTGGTCGCCCGGCATCAAGGCCGCGCTCGAGCCGCTCGGCTACCGCATCCACCCGCTGACCCGCGGAGAGTGCCCCGCCTCCTTCGTGAGCGTGACTCACGGCACCGGCGCCGCCTACCCGGAGTGCGACGAGATCCACGAGTGGCGGCAGGAGCGGGTGGCCGAGATCGCACCGGAGCTGACGATCCTCGCCCAGTCCCACGGGACCATCCTCCGGATGACGTCGCCGGGCTCCCCCGCTGAGCACGCCGAGGAGCTCGCCGCCGGCCTCCGCCGGACCGTCGACGGCATCTCCTCGAGCAGCGACAGGATGATCGTGCTGTCCTCTCCTCCCGAGGGGAAGCAGATGCGCGAGTGCGCGACGGCCTTCGCCTCACCGGCGGACTGCGTGACCTCGCCGTCGCGCGAATTCGCCACCACGATCGCCGCGGAGAAGCGGGCCCTCGAGGGCAGTCCCGCCGAGCACGTCGATACTCTCGGCTGGTTCTGCGCACACCAGCGCTGTCCCGGCTTCGTCGGCACCACGCCGGTCCACGCCGACTCCAGCCACCTCACGATCCAGTACTCGACGATGCTCGCCGACGTCATCGCGGAGGCCGTGACGAGTGCTCCGACACCGTGAGGCGTCTCCTCCGCAGCGGCCCCACGAACGACGGAGGACGTCTCCGCCGCAGTGGGGAACGAGAGACGGACGTAGGGCGTACGGGACTTGAACCCGTGACCGACGGATTATGAGCGCTCTATCTGCGATATCGGCTCATTCCGGCCTATCCCGCGTCGTACAGTCTCGTGCAGCTAATGGCTGATCAGCCAGTCTTTCCGGCGCGATTGTCTACCGCGCGGTACAGTCCGGTCCCGGCTCGTTTCGGAGCCTTCTGCTCCACGGATGCTCCACGCTTCGCCTTCTTCGACGGGTCCGGCAGCGCGGCAAGGACCAGCTCGCGCGGCGTCTCGGCGAGGTGTGCGTATCGGCGCGTGGTGAGCGGCGACACGTGTCCGAGGAGGCGGCCGACCTCCTCGAGGGGAACCCCGTCCTGGATCAGCCATGAGGCGTAGGTGTGCCGGAGGTCGTGGATTGTGAGCGCGCGGATCCCGGCCGCGGCGACCGCGGGGACCCAGGTGCGCCGGCGCCAGTTCGAGTAGTCGATCGCCTGCCCCTCGGCCGAGAGGAAGACGTGCCCGTCGGCACGCCCCTTCACGAGGGGCTTGAGCTTCTTCGCCACCCACTTCGGCAGCGGCACCGTCCGCCGGCGCCGGCTCTTCGGGTACGCCTTCATCACGCCGTTGACGTTGTCCCACACCTCAGCGACGCGGACGATGCCGCGCTCGAGGTCGACGCGCTCGACGCGCAGGCCCACGGCCTCGCCCCAGCGGAGCCCAGTCCCGATGAGGAGCGAGACGAGGGCCTCGTCGACGGAGTCGTCGTCGAGCTCGGCGAGGAGCTTCTGCGCCTCCTTCTGAGTGAGGAACCGCTCCTTCGTCGTGTCGCCGACCTTCACCCCGATCCGGGACGCCGGGTTGGTCGGGATGATCTCGGCGTCGACAGCGGCCGCGAGCGACGCCGACAGCAGATGGACGCACCGCTGCACCGTGGACTGAGCGAGCCCGTCCGCTGCGAGCTCGGCGGCCCACGCCTTCACGTCGTGCCGGGTGATCTCGATGAGCGGGACGGAGCGCCAGCGGGGCGCGAGCCGCGAGTCGCGGCGGGAGGCGTCCTTCTTCAGGGTCGACGCCTCGACTCCGCGCGTGGGCCACCACTCGTCGCACCAGTCGCCCCAGGTCCGAAGGCCGGCGCGGGGGTCGCGCCAGCCGAGGGACCGCGCCTTCGCCTCGGCGGCTGCGGCCGCGTTCATCGCGGCGCTCTTGTGGGCGAAGGTCCCGGCCGACCGGCTCGCGCCGCTCGCCAGCCTGTAGGAGCCGCGCCAGCGCCCCGAGGGGAGCTGCTCCGTCCACGCCATCAGGCGGTCCGTCGAAGAGGTGCGGCTGGGTCCGTCGGGAGTCGTCTAGGCATGGCGGTGGAGTCTCTCGCTGATCTTGGGGATCCACCAGTCGCGCCAGATGCGGATGATGTGCTCGCTGAGCCCGAGCGCTTCGCCGATCGCGGCCGGATGGTGGTGGAGGAGTTCGGCCTTGGCGTAGAGGTCGGGGTCGACGAGCAGGAGCGCGGCTCGGCGATCGGCGGCGTCCTCGTTGCCTTCGGTGCAGGTGTGCCCGTGGTAGGCGTGGCCGAGCTCGTGCGCGAGCGTCTCGCGGATCTCGTCCGGCGTCAGGCTGAGGTTGATGTAGGCGGTGCGGCGTTCGTGGCTGTAGAAGCCGAGCAGATCGCGATCTAGGTGGGCCAGGTGCACTCGCACGTTGAGTCGAGCGGCCTCATCCATCAATGCCCTCACGAGCCCCCCCCTACTCCGCGGAAGGCGCCTCGTCGGCCTTCCGCTTGCCACGTCGGGCGGCCATCGGCAGCTCGAGCGATTCCTGCACCTCGTCGGCGGACGCGATGTCGAGGCCGTCAGTATGTGCGCCGCTCCCGACATTCGTCGGTCTGAGCTCGACCACGGGGCGCTCGCCCGTGCTCTTGATGCCGTCGGCGAGGACTCGGATGGCGCGGTCGACGACGGGGCCGCGGTTGGTCTCGGGGATCGCCTCGATGAGCGTGCCCATCATCGTGAGCCAGAGGTCGGTCTGGCGGTCGAAGCGCGGCGCGGCGTACTCGAAGCCGAGCGCGTCGAGGATCCGGCGCAGCACGTCCTCCTGGGGCACGACGGACCCTCGCTCGATGTTCGAGATCGTCTGCCGTGAGGCGCGTGAGTACTCGGCGAGCTCGGCCTGACTCATGCCGGCCGATTGCCGCAGCGACTTGATGCGGCGGGCGTACTCCTCGCGCTCGGAGTTAGACATGCTCGCCGACTCGTTTTTTGACATGGCCAGATCCTATTACCCTCGTCATTCCGGGTGCAACACCCCCGAGAAGTTGACATGGCGACCAAGACCCGGCCTGTGTATTCGACATCTGAGGTTGCACTCATGTCAAAGAGTGCCTAGGGTCTTTGACATGACCCGCCAAGCACCCGCAAGCATCGGACAGTCGCTCCGAACGATGCGCATGCTCGCCGGCCTGACTCTCGAAGATGTGGCGCGAGAAGCCGACACCGCTGTCGCCTACCTCTCCAAGATCGAGACCGACAAGCTCATCCCCTCGAAGACCTACGTCGGCACCGTGACGGCGGTGCTCTCCCGCGCGCTCTCCCCGGCGCCGCCGCCCCCTCCCCCCGCCCCGGACCCCGACGACGGCATCCGGCTCGCCCACCTCGACGACCCCGTCGAGATCCGATCCCTAGAGGCCGTCTGATGGCCGCGACCTACCTCACCGTCGAAGAGACCGCCGCCATCGCCCGCAAGCACCCCGAGACCGTCCGCGAGCTGCTCCGGTCGAAGGAGCTCCACGGCCAGCAGCGCAAGGTCCGCGGCCCCTGGACAGTCAAGGAGCCGTGCCTCGAGGCCTACCTCGACGGCGAGAAGTGCGAGCACCAGCGGAACGTGACCCCGATCCGCACCCGCCGCTCCGCCTGACCCGGCGCTCGCCCCCGCCTCACCTCTCCCCCACCTCGTCGCGCCCACCTGGGCGCTATTCGTCGCGCCTCGGCGCGGGAAGGACAGCTCATGTTCGAGCTCTACCAGGTCGTCTCAGGCGTCGTCGCCGTCGCGCTCCTCGTCTTCGGTCGCGGGGGCTCGCGATGAGCGCCGCCTCGCGGGCCGCGCTGCTGCGCCTGACGATCGTCGCCGCGCTCGTCCTCGCCGCTGCCGCTGCGCTGGTCGGCAAGATCGCGATGTCGCGGTGGGCTTTCGACGGACTGAGCTTCCTCGCCGCCGCGCTCGTCGTCGCGGCGTTCGCGGTCGCGCTCGCCCCGAGGAGGGTCCGCTCGTGACCGCGCCAAAGAACGAGCGGCCGCCGGCGCCCACGCCGCGCGAGATGATCGAGCTCGAGGCGTCCTTCCCGGATCGGTCGAAGCGCCTGAACGTCGACGGCCGGCTCCTGACGCACAGCGACGTCGTCCGCGAGCGGTGGGGCCTCTCGGAGACCCGCTACTGGGAGCGGCTGTTCCACGCGCTCGGCTACCAGATGCAGGCGTGCCTCGACGTGAACCCCGAGGTCACCTACCGCCTCCTCGGCGTCGCCGCTCGCCGCAAGAAGTCGCGCGCCGATCGCTCGATGGCGGGGCTCGCATGAGCGCCGCGTCGACGTGCCCGCCGGAGCACCAGCACGGGGTCACCTGCTACCGCCAGCACGGCTGCCGCTGCCGCGACTGCCGCGTCGTGCTCGCCGACTACGCGCGCACCCGCTACCGCCTCAAGGCGCAGGGCCGCTTCGTCGAGCGCTACGTCCCCGCCGCGCCCGTCCGCGAGCACGTCCTCGCCCTCAAGGCGCAGGGAGTCGGCTGGTCCCAGACCGCGACGCTCGCCGGCGTCAAGAAGAGCACGGTCGCCCGCCTCCTCCACGGCCGCACCGGCGCCGACGGCGACCCGCGCCGCGGCGAGATGCTGCAGCGCATCTCCCGCGACACCGCGGACCGCATCCTCGCCGTCCGCGCGGACCTGACAACGATGTCGAAGAACGCGAAGATCCCCGCCCGCGGCGCTCGCCGTCGCATGCAGGCGCTGATGGCGCGCGGCTGGTCTCGGCAAAAGATCGCGCGGCAGATGGGCATGCTGCCCGAGAACTTCCATCGGCTCATGCTCGAGGACACCGTGACCGTGCGGGTGCACCTGACGCTCGCGGAGACGTACGAGCGCATCTGGAACGTCGCCCCGCCAACGTCGACGCAGCCGGACCGGCAGTCGGTGTCCCGCGCGATGAACGAGGCTCGCCGTGGCGGCTGGCCGGCACCGCTCGCCTGGGACGACATCGACGAGGACGAGACGCCGGCGGTTGCCGATGAGGACGTCGACGTCGACGAGGTCGCGGTGCAGCTCGCGGTCGCTGGCGAGCCGGTCAGCCTCACCCCGGCCGAGCGCCGCGCCGCCGTGCGCGAGATGAACGACGCGGGCCGCGCGGACAGCGCGATCGCCGCCGCGCTGGCCTGCAACATCCGCACCGTCGAGCGCATCCGCGAGGAGCTCGACCTTCCGGCCGTCGTCGGCTTCGACAGAGAACGGATCGTCGCATGAGCGCACGCACCATCGACCTCTGCGCCGGCCCCGGCGGCTGGGACGAGGGCGCCCGCCAGGCTGGCCTCGACCTCGACATCGAGGGCGTCGAGCTCGCGGCCAACGCGGTCGCGACCGCCCGCGCCGCGGGCTTCCACCGCATCCACGAGGACATGCGAGCGACATCGCTCGAGGACTACGCCGACGCGACCGGCCTCATCGCGTCCACGCCGTGTCCCACTTTCTCAGCAGCCGGTCGAGGGACGGGCCGCGGCGACGACTACCAGCGCGTCCTCGACTCCTGGACGTCGATCGGCTGGGGCATCGATCCGCAGGAAGCCGTCGACGACGTCTTCGCGACCGTCGAGGACCCGCGCACTGCGCTCCTCGCCCTCGCCGGCTTGTGGGCGCTCAGCCTTCCCTCGCTCGAGTGGATCGCGATGGAACAGGTCCCCGCGGTCGAGTTCGCGTGGGAGGACCTCGGCGCCGAGCTCTACTCCGTCGGCTGGGAGTCCGTCGACGTGCAAACCATCGACGCGATGGACCTCGGCGTCCCCTCGCGTCGCCGCCGCACCTTCCTCGTCGCCTCCCACTACCGGCCGATCGCCGTCGGCCTCCGCCGCGACGAGCACGCGAGCATGGCCGACGCGCTCGGCTGGCCGGCTGGCCACACGATGAACACCCGCGGCGTCCGCCGCACGTCCGGCGGCAACGACTTTTCGGCCGACGGCCCGTCGTGGTGCCTCACCGGCCGCTCCCGCACCTGGGCCCGCGACGACGGCTTGCGTCTCACTGCGGCCGAGGCTGGCCTACTCAACGGCTTCCCGCTCGACTACCCGTGGACCGGCTCGCGCACCTCCCAGTTCCAGCAGGCCGGCGACGTCGTCTCCCCGCCCGTCGCCGCGCACCTCCTCACCGAGGTCGCCGCTGCGCACGCGCTCCGACCGGCGCTCGCCGAGGCAGCGGCATGAGCCCGGCGTACCCGAAGCCGGAGCCGCGCAAGCGGGCCGAGCCGGAGCCGATCCCGGAGGGCGCCCGCCTCGCGGTGGAGGCGCGCTCCGCCGGAATGTGCGAGGGCTGCGGCCTGCGCCGCGCGACGGAGGTGCACCACCGGAAGTTCCGCTCCCGTGGGGGCGACAACGCGGTCGAAAACCTCCTGCACCTGTGCGGGTCCGGGAACCACTCCGGCTGCCACGGCGCCGCGCACGGCAGCCCTCCGACGCCCGAGCGCTGCTCGGCTATCGGCTGGGCCGTCCGCGCCGACGAGGACCCCCTGGCCGTGCCTGTCATCTACCGCGGCCGCCTCCGCCATCTCACGGCGGACGGCGTCGCGATCACCCCCGAGCAGTACGAGAGAGAGACCACCCGATGAAGCGCCCCGAACTGGCGATGACCTACGCGGTCTGGTGGCCCGAGCACGGCGTGCTCAAGGTCGGCCGCGCGTCCCGCATGGCCCGCATCTACTACCTGACCGACACCGGCGCGCACGTGCTCCTGCTGATGCGGGACACGCCCGCCGGCTACGAGACTCACGCGCTGCGCGAGATGCGCGCCACCTTCGCGCGCGCCTTCGCGACGCCCGAGGCGAGCGAGCACCTGCTCCCCCGCGGCCGCGGCTTCACCGAGTGCTTCCGCGTCGACCGAGAGGCGCTCGCCGAGGCACTGGACACGATCTTCCGAGGGATGGCAAAGCATGTCGACGACGAGCCGGCAGAGGACGTTGAAGGCGGAGATCGTCTTCGACGAGCTGATCGAGGAGCTGCCGCCGGCGGTGCGCCTGTTCGCGCTGCTGCTGCACTGGCAGGCGGACGACGAGGGGCGGGCGTCGTCGAAGGCGTCGAAGCTGAAGGCGGACCTGTACCTCGAGGACGCGACGACGTCGGAGTCGGACATCGAGTCGATGCTGCTGCAGCTGGCGGAGATCGAGTACCTGTACCTGTACTCGGCGATGGGGCGGGAGTACCTGCTCCTGCGCGAGGTGTCGACGATTCAGCGCGCGACGCCCAGCCGACTCCCAGGTCCTCCGGAGGACCTCGCGAGTGCCTCGCGAGCCGCTCGCGAGCGGCTCATGGCAGAGGGGGGTGGGGGCGCGCGGGGGGCGCAGGGCGAGCCGGGCGGGGTGCCGCTCTTGGATCTCCCGTCTCCGTTCTGCGTCGTGCATCAGCCTGCGGGTCCTGGCCGGGGGGTCAACTGTCGGGACTGCGGGGATGCGCGCCAGTACCACCAGCAGCTCGCCAGGGAACGTCGCTCAGCAGCAGCTACCGCCGGACCCCGCTTCGAGCCGGAGGACTGAGCGCATGAGCGTCATCCTGCAGATCGAGATCTCGGACCTCGAGTACCGCGCCCTGTCTTCGATCGCCATCCGCCAGCAGGTGAACGCGCACGTCCTCATCGAGCAGCAGGTCAGCCAGGCCCTCGCGCCGGTCCTGACCGCCTACGCCGCCGAGACCCCGCCGCCCGCTCCTGAGGCGCCCACGGTCGACGAGGACGGCTGGGAGGCGCCCCTCGGACTCGAGCCGCTGCCTCCGTCGTCGGAGGGCAGCTCGGCCTTCGCTGTCGCCCGCCGCCGAGAGCGCGTCCGCGTCCTCTTCGCCGCCGGCTTCGAGGACCCCGACATCGCCCGCTCCGCTGGCATGCCGATCTCCTCCGTCCGCGTCACCCGCTCCCGCCTCGGCCTCATCCGCCGCCCCGCCACGACGAAGGCCCGCATGCACACCCCCGAGCCGCCCACCGACGCCCTCCCGGCGCTCGCCGTGGCGGACCGGATCCAGACCGAAACCGAGAGAGAGGCCTCCTGATGGCAGGCGAAACGATCATCACCGTCGTCGGCAATCTGACCGCCGACCCCGAGCTGCGCTACACGCAGGGCGGCCTCGCCGTGGCGAACTTCACGATCGCCTCGACGCCGCGCACCTTCGACCGGCAGGCGAACGACTGGAAGGACGGCGACGCCCTCTTCCTCCGCGCGTCCGTCTGGCGTGAGTTCGCCGAGAACGTCGCCGGGACGCTGACGAAGGGCATGCGCGTCATCGCGACGGGTCGCCTCAAGCAGCGCTCCTACGAGACGAAGGAGGGCGAGAAGCGCACGTCGATCGAGCTCGAGATCGACGAGATCGGCCCCTCGCTCCGCTACGCGACGGCGCAGGTCACCCGGGCGGCCGGCGGCAAGGCGGCGAGCCGGCCGGTGTCGGGCGCTCAGCCGGGCCCGGACGGCGGCTCGCAGGAGCAGTGGGCGTCGAGCGCGCCGGCCGCCGATGCCGCCTGGACGACTCCGGGCTCCTACAACGACGAAACCCCGTTCTAGCGGCTCGCCACCCCAGTACCCCATACCAGCGATATCAGACAGGACGAGATGATGACCGAACCGATGCAGACGGTGCTCGACGAGATCGCCGCCGAGCGCGCCCGGCAGCACCGGAAGTGGCGCGAGCAAAACCACCCCGACGGCACTGGCCCGGACACGCGGCCGCTCCACGGCGTCTACCACGACTCCCGCGCGAAGCACCTCGCGGACCTGTTCAGCGCGATCACGGACGCGGCCGCCCTCGTCGGCGCCGTGACCTGGCGGGACATCTTCCTCGAGGAGGTCTTCGAGGCGGTCGCTGAGGAGGACCCGGCGCGGCTGCGCGTCGAGCTGATCCAGGCGGCCGCGGTCGCGACGCAGTGGGCGGAGGCGATCGACCGCCGCCTGATGGATGACGTGCACGCCTCCCGCTCGTCGCGGTACGAGGAGCGCGCGGCCGCGCTCGAGGGCGAGGTCGTCGCGTGAGCTGCTCGTGGTGCGACCGGGAGGCGACGGGCCGCGCCCTGGATCTCGAGTCGGGGAGTAACGAGCTGTCGTGCGGCGCGGTCGGGCACGGCATCAACCACAGTCCGGCGGGGAGCTGATGACGAAGCAGCAGGAAATCGATGCGGCGCTCGCCGAGGGCGTCGTGGTGCTGACGTGCGTGCGTGGGTGTGTCCGTCGGGGCACGGAGCTCGACGAGGTCCCGGAGCCGATGGGAGCGCTGCATGGCGCGTTCTGCGATCGGTGCTTCTACCGGACCCGCTCGGCCCTGCGCCTCGCGCCGACGCTCGCGGCGCACGTGGCGTCCCTGGTGGGCACGAAGCTCGTCGGGGAGTCGGCCGGCGCGGTCGCGAAGGATGCGCCGCTCCCGATGAACGCTCAGGCCTTCGATGACCTGAACGAGCTCTACGCGATCCTCGTGCAGTTCTCGGGCCTGTTCGCGGCTCGGCTGCGGGAGTCGCGGCCGCTGGCGGCGCTGCAGGCGTGGCGGAACGCGACGGGCCGGGTGATCGGCTTCCCGGGCGGCGTCTCGCCGTGGCTGGCGGAGCGGGAGACGCGGGTGCAGTCGGAGTGGCTGGACCGGCACCTGGACGCGATCTTCGCGGAGACGGCGGTGTCGGACCACTACCTCGACGTCGTGCGCTGGTTCGTGGAGGAGGCGGAGTACACGCGGACGCTCGAGCGGCGCTGGTTCCAGACGATGAAGCCGCGCTGGTCGCGGATGCCGCACTCGGATCGGGTGACGTGCTGCTGGTCGCCGGAGCGAGGGACGTTCACGGTCGCGGTGTTCCCGCCGACGGAGCAGACGTCGCACATGGTCATCCGCTGCGTGGTCTGCGAGCACGTGTGGTCGGAGGACGAGTACGAGGCGGAGCTGCTGCTCTTCGACCGGGAGCAGCGCGCGTTGACGGCGGGGAGCCGACTGACGGCTCACCTGATGAGGAAGTACACCGAGAGGAGCCTGTGATGAGCACGAGGAAGCGGACGGCGGCGGAGTGGCCGCGGATGAAGGTGCGGGGCGCGCGGCGCCGGCGGGAGCTCGCGGAGGCGCAGCGGATCTTCACGATCGGTGAGCGGTTCGGCCGTCTCGGCGAGGTGGTGACGGACGTGATCGGCCTCTTCGGGCGGGTGAGCGCCGCGTGGGGCGCTCTGCTCGCGGGCGCCTTCGGGCAGGCCGCCGAGGAGGTCTGCTCGGAGGAGGAGCGCGCGACCCGCGACCTCGGCGAGCAGCTCGGCCTCTCGGAGGGCCTCGTAGCCGACGTCGTCGCGCAGACCCACACCCACACCCTGTGCACGCCGACGGACTGGGCAATCGCCCGCGCGAACCTCTCGGCGCTCGCCACGATGACGGCGGTGCGGCCGTGATGCGCGGACTGCTCGCCCTCGCCCTGACGGCGCTCGCCGTGGTCGCCGTGCACATCTCTCGTGGGGATCCGGGCGCTGAGGGTTGGGTGTCGGTCGATGAGGCGAACGAGGCGCTGCGTGACGCGAGGAGGACCCGATGAGCGCGGACGTGCACGACTGGACCGTCGAGGTCGCCCTCGCCGTGCCGGAGCCGCTCGAGCCGGCGGCGGAGCGCGCGGACCGCGGCTCGATGGTCGGGGCGCCGGCGGTCGACCTGATCGCGTACGGCCGGATCCTGGCGGCGGAGCACCCGTACGGCTCGCAGGAGCGGGAGCTGCTGACTGCGCTGGCGGAGGCTCTCGCGGCTCGGCAGCCGGTGGAGATCCTCGCGCAGATGGGTCGGCTGCAGGCGAAGGAGCGGACGGCGCGGGAGCGGATCGAGGTGCTCGAGCGGGGACGTCTGGTGTCGACGGCCGCCCACCTGCGCACGCTTCCGCCCGGCACGGTCCTCCGCGCCGACGCCGACGACTTGGAGGTCTGGCACTGCCTCGCCGAGGGATGGACGCGCGCCGGCCGCCAGGGGTGCTTCCCGAACGCGCTGGTGCCCCTGCCCGCCCACATCATCTACGAACCCCCGGCGCTCGCTGAGGTCGACCATGGCTGAGGCATCCGTCGTGCCGAGCAGCTCGACGCGGATCTGCTCGTGGTGCTCGGGCCCGATCCCAGCGGCGGCGCGCCGTGATGCGGTGTGCTGCTCGGTCCGCTGCAGGCAGGCGAGGCACCGCTTCGCCCGCGGGGTCGGCGATCCTGTCGCGTCGCGCCGCGGCGAGAAGCTGCGCCTGGCCTACGCCGATCCGCCGTATCCGGGCCTGTCGAAGCGCTACTACGGCGAGCACCCGGATTTCGGCGGGGAAGTCGACCATCCCGCGCTGATCGCCTCGCTGGCCGCTTTCGACGGGTGGGCGCTGTCGACGTCGGCCCGCGCGCTGCCCGAGGTGCTCGCGTCGTGCCCTCCAGGAGTACGCGTCGCGGCCTGGCATCGTGGCGACCGGCACGGTCGCTCGCGGGGGCCGGCGAACGCGTGGGAGCCGGTCATCTACTTCGGTGGCCGGGACGCGTCGTTCGCGGCCGACGGCGACGCGTCTCGCGGCCGCGCATCGCGACGCGTCGCATCCGACGTCGAGCGCGACGCATCCGCCGCACCTGGTGGACGCGACGCATCCGTAGACCCGAGCAGCTCGACGACGCGTCTCGCGGATCCGCACGATGCGTTGCGCTACGCCGGCGCGACACGACGAGTCGACTCCCTCGTCTACGCCGCGAAGCCCCGCCTCACCGACCCGAACCGCGTCGTCGGCGCGAAGCCCGCCGTCTTCTGCCGCTGGATCTTCGACCTGCTCGGCGCCGAACCCCACGACGACTTCACCGACCTCTTCCCCGGCTCCGGCGGCGTCCTCCGCGCCTGGGACATCTTCTCGACCCCCACCACCGACCCACGGCGCTCGCCGGAGTACGAGCGCCCTAGCTCGCCTTCTTCTTGACTACGCCAGCCGAGAACCACGCCACCAATGTGGAGGCGAGTTGCACGTGCCCGAGGCCTTCGGGGACGGTGTGCGGCTTGCCTGAGTGCCGGTCCTGCTGAGCGAAGGCCAGGGTCTCGAGCATGCCGACCAGGACAGCTCTGTGGTCGGGATATCCATCGTCTCTGGTTGCGAGGATCAGCGTCCATCGATCGTTGTCCTTGATCGTGGACACGATCTTACTGAGACGAGGCCTCAGTTCCTTGGGCGTGACTACAGCGCCACCTGCCGCTTCCACAGCCCGAATTGCTTCGGTCATAGCTGTGCTGACATTCGGGGACAACGAGCGAATCTCATTCCATGCCACCACAAGATGATTCCCAGCGAGCCGCGACGCTGACGAGACGGACTGAGCGGCGAGCTCTTCGACCCCTTCCGGAAGACGCCGAGCGACCCGGAACTCGCGACCCTGCCGAGTGACGGTGACGCTCGATGCGCCGAGTTCGAGGTGCGTGTCGATCTGCCTGATGCGGCTCTCTGCGGCGGAGATTCCGGGACGAATTTGACCAGCAAGGAGATCGATCACACGCATCGTGAACTTGTCGCCGTTGCTGAGGATCTGGCTGACGAAGTAGTCCGTGTTGACGGCGCCCGGCGCGAAACCGAAGTCATGCTGTAGGGCTGCCTGCACGAAGGTGATCGTGTTAACCGAAGTCATGCCGTAGTGGCCGAGCAGTTCCACGCGGAGCCACTCCCCAACCCCTGCCCTTACGGGATCCGGAATCATCTCCCGGACCGTCATCCGCTCGGCCTGCTCGTCATCGTCCGCATCCCAGGGGCGCCACACACTCATCCGCTGATCTTATTGACGCGGCTTGACTTTCGCCCGGTCTCGAAATGTGTATGATGGCCACAGGCCGACACGTGTAGGAAGCGAAAGTGTCGAGCGGAAGGCGTCTCCCCGGTCAGCGGGTCGAGGCGCCTTCGTCGTTCATCGGAGGCGCCCTTATGGCTGCTGGCATCCCCGGCCGCACGACCGCCGCGCACCGCCGCAACGTCAAGAACCTCAAGCAGGTCACCCGCGAACACAACCTGCCCTGCGCGCTCTGCGGCGAGCCGATCGACACCTACCTCGACTGGCGAGACCCGCAGGCCTTCGCATACGACCACAAGAAGTCGCGCATCGCCTATCCCGAGCTCGCCGACGATCCCGCGAACGGCCAGCCGTCGCACTCCCTCTGCAACAAGAACAAGGGCGCCGGCGACCAAAAGCCTGGTCTGGGCGATCCGGGAAGGGTCTGGTAGCTATGAGCGCCGAGCTCGTCATCACCCAGCACAAGCACGTGCAGCGCGCTGGCGCGAAGGCCATCGTCGACTACATCGCGGATGTCGCCGGGCTCAGCCTGAGCGTCCGGCCCCTCGTGCAGCTCGCGGACCAGCCGATTGAGATCGAGACGATGTCGGGCGGTCTCGCGATCATGCACGCGACCCTCGTAGTCGAGCTCGACGACGAACAGGTCGCGACCATCAAGCGCCTCGCCGAGATCGAGCCCGACCCGGAGGGGTAGGGGGCCTCGCATCGCTGGCGCGGTCGCCCGTCGACCTCCGCCGGCAGAGAATCGTCCCCCCCCCCGGGCAGGCATGTCCCCCCTGTCCCGCTGTCCCGTCCCCCATCCCACCTCGAGGAGGTGGTCACCGTGCCGCTCACACCAGAGCAGAAGCGCGAACGCGAGCGGGAGAAAAAGCGCAGGCAGCGGGCCAATTCCAAGGCCGCACCGCACGTCGCTCCCGTGACCGAGATGCGGCCATCGCGCGCACCGCGAGGGGGGACAGCAGGGGGGACATTCGAGGGGACACCGACCGTGTCCCCTGTCCCCTCCGAGGAGGAGCCAGCGGGCCCGGGCCCGAACGAGCTCTCGGCGCTCGACGCTGTCGAGGCGCTCACCATCCCGCCCGGGATGGCCTACCTCGCCGCGCTGGCCATCACGCTCGCCCGCGACCTCGACGGCGCCGGGAACGTACCGCAGCGTGCCTCGCTCGCCTCGCGCTACGTCGAGGTGATGGGCAAGCTCGCCGAGGCGTCGAAGACCAAGGAGGTCAGCAAGCTCGACAGCCTGCGCACGCAGTTCTGGAACGGAGGTTCGCAGGGTGGCAGCGCGAGCAGCGGGCGGAAGAAGGCGTGAGCAGAAGCCCCTCGTCGGGCACGAGGTGCCGCGGGTCTTCACGCCCCCGCGCCGGCCGCTAACCGAGCGCACCTCCGCGGGCTTCGCCGCCATCGCCTTCGCGGCGATGCTGACGGCGGAGCTCGCGGACACGCGCTACGCCGAGCTCGCCCCTCCGCTGCACCCCTGGGAATGCTGGTTCCTGATCCACGCGCTCGAGCTGAACCCCGACGGCTCCTACCGCTTCAAGCTGATCCTGCTGTGGGTCGCGCGGCAGAACGGCAAGACGTTCGTCGCCGCGCTGATGATTCTCTTCCGCATGTACCTCGACGGCGACGCGCAGGTGCTCGGTGTCGCGCAGAAGCTCGCCGCGGCCAAGAAGCCGTGGGAGCACGCGAAGAAGATCATCGCCGCGGTCGCCGACCTGCGCTCGGAGTTCGCGCGCGAGTCCAACACCAACGGCGAGCTCTGGTTCGAGCTCGCCGGCGGGCAGCGCTACTGGGTCGACTCCGCAGAGAACGGCGGCCGCTCGCTCACCTTCGACTTCGTCTTCGTCGACGAGATCCTCAAGCAGAAGACCTTCTCGGCCTGGTCGGCGCTCTCGAAGACGACGATGGCGCGGCGGCGGTCGCAGATCCTCGCGGCGTCCAATACCGGCTACCTCGACTCGATCGTTCAGCGCCACTTCCACAAGATCGCCATGGACGCGATCGAGGCCGGCGACACGAACACCTCGGTCGGCCTCTTCTGGTGGTCGCCGCCGAAGGGCGCCGACCCGTCCATGCCCGAGACCTGGGCCTACTCCAACCCGTCCCTCGGCTACTCGATCCACGTCGACAGCATCGCCTCGTCGTACTCCTACGACCCGGCCCCGGTCTTCACCTCCGAGGTGATGAACCTCTTCCTCGACGACTCGACCGGCGGCCCGTTCCATGAGGGCACCTGGGCGAAGCAGCGCGACCCGCTCACGACCGCGCCGGCCGACGCCCCCGTCTACCTCTGCGTCGAGGTCTCGCACGACCGCACCTGGGCGCACATCGCCTACGCGATGGAGCGCGAGGACGGCGCCGCGCAGATCGGCATCATGCGCTCCCGCCCCGGCACCGACTGGCTCGTCCCCTGGCTGTCCTCGCCCGAGCGCACGTGGCCGCTCGGCGGCGTCACCCTGCAGACCAACGGCGGGCCAGCCTCGTCGCTGCGCGTCGACCTCGAGCAGGCAGGCTTCGTCGTCGCTGACTGGAAGGGCCCGGACATCGGCATCGCGACCGGTCTCCTGCTGGACGCCGTGCACAACGGAAAGGCGTGGCACCGCGACCAGCCCGTGCTCGACGTCGCCGCCGGCACCGCAGTCGTCAAGAAGCTCGGCGACACCTACGTCGTCGACCGCGTCAACTCCCCCGGCGACGCCTCCCCGCTCTCCGGCGTCATGGGCGCGCACTGGCTGATGCGCACCGCGCCTAAGCCTCGACGCTCCGCGTACGAGGACCACGACCTGTTCATCGTCTAGGAGGCGCTCGTGCTCGCATTCCGCCGGCTGCTCTGGCGCCGCCGCGTCATCGTCAACCTCGTCGACGGGTCCGCCTTCGACGGGATCCTCTACCGCCAGACCGGCCCGCTCCTCGTGCTGCGCGACGCGACCCGCCTCGAGCGCGGCGCCGAGCCGCTGCAGCTCGACGGCGAGGCCGTCATCGAGCGCGACCGCGTGCTCTACATCCAGGCACTCTGAGGGAGGGGCACCGCATGGCCTTCGCCGTCTCCTCCGGATCCCTGGTCTCGCTGCAGAAGCCGACCGCGCAGGCGCCCTACGCGCTCAAGATCTCGGACGACTTCACCCAGGACTACGCCGAGATCTACAAGACCCAGCCGGCGGTGCGCACGGTCGTCGACTTCCTCGCCCGCAACATCGCCCAGCTGAACATCCACGCCTTCCGCCGCATCTCCGACACGGACCGCGAGCGGCTGCGCGACCACCCCCTCGCGCAGCTGCTCGGCGCGCCGAACAGCTTCACGACCCCGTACCGCCTCAAGCGCGACCTCGTCGCCGACCGCTGCATCTTCGACGCCGCCTACTGGGTGAAGAACCAGGAGGCCGGCCAGGCCGCCCTCGTGCGCATCCCGCCGCCCATGATCAAGCCCTCGGGCGAGGACTGGCTCCGGCCGACGTCCTTCGCCGTCGAGGGCGACAAGGGCAAGACCGAGATCGACGCCCGGCACGTGGTCTACTTCCGCGGCTACAACCCGACCAACGGCCGCTCCGGCCTCTCGCCCATCGAGACCCTGCGCCGGATCCTCGCCGAGGAGTACGCCGCAGGCCAGATGCGCGAGCAGGTCCTCCGCAACGGCGCGCGCGTCTCCGGCTACATCGAGCGCCCCGCCGACCCGCAGGGCAAGGAGTGGGACCCCGCGGCCCGCAACCGATTCCGGTCGGCGTGGCGCGCCCAGTACAACGGTGGATCCGCGACCGAGGCCGGCGGGACGCCCGTCCTCGAGGACGGCATGAAGTTCGTCGCTGCGGCGCACTCCGCCGTCGACCTGCAGTACGTGGAGAGCCGCAAGCTCACCCGCGAGGAGGTCGCGGCCGCCTACTTCATCCCGCCGCCCATGGTCGGAATCCTCGACCACGCGACGTTCTCGAACATCACTGAGCAGCACAAGATGCTCTACCAGGACACCCTCGGCCCGTGGCTCGCGGACATCCAGCAGGAGATCGCGCTGCAGCTGCTGCCCGAATTCCCGGACACCGACCGCGTCTACGTCGAGTTCAACATGGAGGAGAAGCTCCGCGGCTCCTTCGAGGAGCAGGCCGCGCAGCTGCAGTCCTCCGTCGGCGCGCCCTACATGACCCGCAACGAGGCACGCGCCCGGGCGAACCTGCCCAGCGTCCCCGGCGGCGACATCCTCCTCGCCCCGCTGAACATGCTCGAGGTCGGCGCGACCGACCCGGTCGCGGAGGAGGCGGCGCCCGGCGGCGAGCTCTCGAGCCCACGGCCGACGCGGAAGGCGCGCCCGCTCGAGAAGGCGCGCGCGACGTCGCAGCAGCGCGTGAAGGCGCGCAAGGTCATCGGCGACTTCTTCGCCAAGCAGGAGCAGTCGATCCGATCGGTGCTCGGCGCGAAGGCCGACGCGGACTGGTGGAACGGCGACCGCTGGGACACCGACCTCGCGGCGATCCTCTTCGCGCTCTCGTCGTCGATCACCGAGGACGTCGCGCGCAAGCAGCTCGACGCGCTCGGCGCCGACCCCGACGAGTACGACGTCGACCGCACCCTCGCGTACCTGCAGAAGGTGGCGAAGTCGAACGCCACGAGCATCAACGCGGTCACCCGCATCAAGCTCGAGGACGCCCTCGCCGAGGCGGAGGAGCCGCTCGCCGAGGTCGGCCATGTCTTCGACGTCGCCAAGGGCGCCCGCTCCGACGAGCTCGCGCAGACGATCACGACGTCGCTCGCCGGCTTCGCGACCGTCGAGGCCGCCACGCAGGTCTCCGGCGGCCGCGGCGCGACGAAGACGTGGATCACCACGTCGAGCAACCCCCGGTCCACGCACGCCTCGATGAACGGCGAGACCGTCGCCATC
This sequence comes from Rathayibacter sp. VKM Ac-2804, assembly GCF_009866655.1. Classification (NCBI taxonomy): domain Bacteria; kingdom Bacillati; phylum Actinomycetota; class Actinomycetes; order Micrococcales; family Microbacteriaceae; genus Rathayibacter; species Rathayibacter sp. VKM Ac-2804. The sequence goes on along the minus strand of NZ_CP047420.1, from coordinate 1,888,607 downwards.
GACGCGGCATTCAGCAACGGCGCCAACTGGCCCGGCGACTCCTCTGCGCTCGACGTCGACGACGTCGCCGGCTGCATGTGCGACGTCGTCATCGACTTCGAGTAGGAGGCAGAGATGCTCACCAAGAACAGCACCGTCCAGGTGAAGGCCGTCGGCCCCGACGACGAGCTCGGCGAGGGCGTCTTCGAGGCGATCGTCTCCGTCTTCGGGAACGTCGACAGCTACGGCGACCGCGTCCTCAAGGGCGCCTTCGCCGACACCCTCGCCGAGTGGGAGGCGTCGGGCAACCCGATCCCCGTCTACTGGTCGCACCGGATGGACGACCCCGACTACAACATCGGGCACGTCCTCGAGGCGAAGGAGACCGACGAGGGCCTGTGGGTGAAGGCCCAGCTCGACCTCGAGGGCCCGAAGGCGATGCAGGTGTACCGCCTGCTCAAGGGCCGCCGCGTCGCGCAGTTCTCCTTCGCGTACGACGTGCTCGACTACGCGATCGTCAAGAGCGAGGACGAGCCCGACTCCGTCTGGGAGCTGCGCAAGCTCAAGCTCTACGAGGTCGGGCCGACGCCGATCGGCGCGAACCAGGAGACCGAACTTCTCGCAGTCAAGGCCGGCGGCCGCTCCGCCGCACGCCTGGCTGCCGAGGTCAAGGCCGGCCGAGTCATCTCGGCCAAGAACGAGGGCGAGCTGCGCACCGCGTACGACTCGATCGGCCGCGTGCTGTCCGCCCTCGAAACCGAAGACGAAGGCAAGGCCAGCGGCAGTCACGAGGTGAAGGACGACGAACCGGCGACGGTGAAGTCCGACGAACCGACCGGCGAGCCGTCCGCTCTGACCCGTCTGCAGATCGAGCTCGCAACCTGCGAGCTCGCAACTCTCTAACGAAGGGAGGTCCCCCGTGGACCCCAAGGAGAAGATGCGGGTCGAGCTCAAGGCCGCCCGCGACATCGCGGCCAAGGCCGAGGCCGAGAACCGCGACCTGACCCACGAGGAGGTCGCCGCAGCGTCGACCCACCTCAAGTCCTACGAGGCGGCCAAGGCCGACTTCGAGAAGGGCCAGTCCAGCGCCGAGGTCAAGGCCGCGCTCGCTGCGATCGGCATCGACCTCGGACTCGAGCAGACCCCGGAGCGCAAGAACGCCCCCGGCGACTTCATCGCGCCCACCCGCGGCAAGTCGATCGGCCAGCTCTTCACGGAGTCCGTCGAGTACGACGCGATGATGAAGTCGTTCCCCGACGGCCGCATCAGCTCGAAGGCTCGCGTGCAGTCGCAGCCCCTCGGCCTCAAGGCGCTGCTCACCGGCACCTCGAGCACCTCCGGCGGCGCGTTCGTGACCAACGACCGCCAGAGCGACTTCGAGCTCCTCGGCCGCCGGCCGCTCGCGCTGCGCGACCTGATCTCGGTCCGGCAGACGACCTCCGACACCGTCGAGTACGTCCGCCAGACCGCGCAGCTCAACTCCGCGGACGTCGTCGCCGAGGCCACCAGCTCGGCCGCCCCGACGGCGCCCGGCGCCGCGGGACCGCTCGTGCTCGCCGCGGGCGGCGGCTACAAGCCCGAGGGCTCGATGGCCTTCGAGCAGGTGACCGAGACGGTCAAGACGATCGCCGAGTGGGTGCCCGCCACCAAGCGCGGCCTCGCCGACGCCGGGCAGCTGCGCGGCCTCATCGACCAGGAGCTCCGTGACGACCTCGCGGAGACCGAGGAAGACGAGATCGTCAACGGCTCCGGCACGGGCGAGCACCTGCGCGGGATCCTGAGCACCTCGGGCATCCAGGCGCAGGGCTACTCCTCGACCGTCGCGGGTCTTGACCCGCTGCTCGAGACGACCCTGCTCGCGCAGACCAAGGTCAAGACCGTGGGCCGCTCGCGGCCGACCGGGTACCTGATGAACCCGACGGACTGGGAGAAGATCCAGCTCGCCCGGCTCGCGAAGAACCCACAGAACGAGGCGACCGCCGGCGCGATCCCGACCCTGCACGGCCTGCCCGTCGTCGAGTCGGAGGCCGTCGCCTCCGGAGTCGCCCTCGTCGGCGACTTCCGCAAGGCGGTCCTCTGGGACCGCGAGCAGGCGTCGATCACCGCGACCGACTCCCACGCGGACTTCTTCATCCGCAACCTCGTCGCCATCCTCGGCGAGGAGCGCGTCGCGTTCGGTGTCCTGCGCCCCAAGGCGTTCGTCACCATCGACCTGACCGCGTAACCCGAGAGGGGACCACCGTGGCACAGTGCCGCATCTGCGGAGCACCGCACGCGGCATGCGGAGCACCGTCCACGGTGGTCCCCGTCGACCACCGCGCCGTACGGAGAGAGGGCGACAGCATGACGCTCAAGCGCTACGAGACCACCATCAACGGCCACAAGACGACCCTCCTGCTCTCGCCCGAAGAGGCGAAGCGGCAGGGCCTCACCGAGACCGTCAAGCCGGCCGGCAAGGCCGCACCCACCAACAAGGCGGCTCGCGCCGCCCGCACGAAGTAGGGAGGCGGCGGGGATGGCAGACCAGACCGAGCCCGAGCCCGTCCACGGCTTCGCCACGGCGCAGCAGATGGAGGACCGCTCGCAGGGCTACATCCCCGCCGACCACCCCCACCTCCCGCTCGCGCTGCAGGCCGCAGCGCAGGCGATCACCGACCACTGCCACTGGCACATCGCCCCGTCGCGGACGAGCGTCTACCGGCCGCGCCGCTCCGAGTACGTCGGCGGCACCCTCTACCTCCCGACGACGCACCTCACCGGCGTCGTCGCCCTCACCTCCGCCGGCCGCGAGCTCGACGTCACCGCGCTCACCTGGTACGACGACGGCGCGATCGAAGCGCCCGGACTCGCCTGGCCCGTCGTCGTCACCATCACCCACGGGCACGCGCTCGCCGCGGTCCCTCTCGTCGTCGACCTCGCGCTGCAGATCGCTGCCCGCGCGCTCGGCGCACCCCTCGGCCAGGTCCGCGAGCAGTCGCTCGCCGGTCAGATCCAGTGGACGCAGACCGCGGCCGGCGTCGCCGGCGGCACCGTGCTCATGCCCCACGAGGCCGCCGCGCTGTCCTCCTACGTCCCGGGGTCTCTCCCGTGACCGCATCCTTCGCCCGCATGGTCCTCGTCCGGAAGCGGTACCCGCAGGTCGACGACATGGGCACGAGCGTCCGCGACTACGCCGCGACCCCCGACAGCAAGCCGATCCGGCGCTGCTGGGTCGAGCCGCTCGCCTCGACCGAGGTCACGGACGACCGCATCGCCGTCGCGACCGGCTACTCGGTCGCCGCGCCTCACGGCTCCGACGTCACCGCCGAGGACATCGTCGAGTTCGACGGCCTCGACTACCAGGTCGAGGGCGAGCCGACGAAGGCCCCGTCGCCGACCGGGTCGCTGCTCGTGTCCGACGTCCTCTTCACGATCCGGAGGTGGCGACATGGCGAGTAGTCGCGGCGGCCGCCGGCTCGAGTTCAACTCGCGCGGCATGGCGAAGATCCTCCGCTCCGACGAGGTCGCCGACTGGGTCGACGCCGCCGGCGCCCGCGCCGCCGAGGATCTCGGCGAGGGCTTCGAGGCGCGCCGCCTCTACGGCCGCGACCGCGTCTCCACCATCGTCCGCCCCGTCTCCCCCGAGGCGTTCGACGCGGTCCGCGAGGACTCAACCCTCCTGCCCGCCGCGCTCGGGGCGGTGCGCCGTGGCTGAGATGCTCGCCGAGCCCGACCTCGCCGGCCGCCTGATCGTCTGGCTGCCCGAGGGGCTCGAGCAGAACGACGCGAAGGCGACCGTGTCCGGCCGCGTCGAGGACGCCCCGCACGTGCGCGTCGTCGACACCGGCGGCACCGACACCCGCGACCAAGTCCTCGTCGGCCAGCAGATCACCCTCGAGTGCTTCGGCCGCACCCTGACCGAGTCCGCCCTGCTGATGCGCATCTCCACGGCGCTGATCCGCTCGCTCGTCGGCGAGGAGCACCTGCCCGGCATCGTCGTCTACCGCGTCGGCTCGCTCGGCGGAGGGGCGAACAGCGCCGACCCCGTCACCAAGCGCAACCGCTACACGCGCACCCTCGTCGTCGACACCCGCCTCACCGCGCTCTGACGACCCCTCGCTCCGTCCCCGCCGGGGACGGCCTCCGTCGCGCGCGCCGCGGCCACTCCACCACGCCTGAAAGGGGCTGCCCGCATGGGTGTCAACAACAAGAACGTCTTCGTCGGTGCGCCCGATCAGAAGGCCACCGGTGCCATTCTCACCGGTCCCGAGCTCGAGGACGTCCCCGAGGACATCGACGACGTCACGCTCACCGGGCTCGGCGACTCCGGCTACGTCAACGAGGACGGCGTGACCATCACGCCCTCCGACTCGACCGAGACGATCAAGGACTGGTCCGGCGCCGAGATCCGCCGCATCCTCTCCGAGTTCACCGGCGAGATCGCGTGGACCCACCTCGAGCTCAACGCCGAGTCCGCGCGCAACTACTTCGGCGAGGACCACGTCGACGTGAAGGCCGCGACCACGACCAAGGGCACGCGCATGCGCGCCTCGCTCGGCAAGAACGAGCTGCCGATCAAGGCCTGGTACTTCAAGGTCAAGGACGGCGACCGCCGCGTCCTCATCGTCGCCCCGCGCGCGCAGGTCGTCTCCCGCGGCGAGATCCCCCTCACCGCGACCGGCGCGATCACGCTGCCCGTCACCCTCGCGACCTACCCGGACGCCGACGGCCAGAACATCTACATCTTCACCGACGACGGCGTCTTCTCCGCCTGATCGACCACCGGGCGGGGGCGCCCCAGGAACCCGCCCCCGCCCGGTCCTCACCCGGCTCCTGGACCCACGAGAGGTTCCTGATGATGGAGAAGTTCCACTACACCCTGGCCGACGGCTTCGAGCTCGTCGTCCCCCGCTTCGAGAACATCCCGATCGGAGCGCTCCGCGCCGCTCGGAAGCTGCAGCCCCTCGACCAGGTCTTCACCCTGCTCGAGGGCGTCCTCACCGAGGAGCAGCTCGAGCACCTCGACGTGCTCGACCGCAACGGCTTCAACGACTTCATGCGCGCCTGGAAGGGCGGCTCGGAGATCGACCTGGGGGAATCCTCGGCCTCTTCGATCTCCTAACCGGAGAGCACGCGGAGGCCATCCGCACCGACCTCGTCCTCGCCGGCTTCCACCTCCACGACGTCGGCACCGAGCGCCTCAGCTGGTACGAGCTGCGCCTGCTCATCCGCCGCTGGGAGCAGCGGCCGGAGTCGTCGACGTCGGAGTCCGTGCACGGCCTGCGCTGGGGCATCAGCGAGCAGCTGCTCGCGATGGTCGCCGACTCGATCGCGCAGGGCAACTGGCAGCGCGCCGGCAAGAAGTCCGCGCCGCGGCCCAAGCCGATCCCCCGCCCCTGGGAGAAGAAGCGCACCCAGACCCTCGGCCGTGACGCGATCCCCGTCGCCGAGTTCGACGGCTGGTGGGACGCGCAGGTCAAGACACCGCCCGCGCCCCCACCCGGGAGACCGCGCGACTCCCGCGGCCGCTTCATCTCCCGTCGCTGAGCTGCTCAGGACGACGCGTCGTCCGCGGCCGCGAGCGACGCGTCTCGCGGCCGCGCACCGCGACGCATCACGAGCACCTGGTGAACGCGACGCGTCCACCAACCCTCGACGCGCGCGAGCCGTCCCCACCCCGCGCACGACGAGAGGTAGGTCCGCATGCCCGAAGGCAACGAGGTCGTCACTGGCTACATGCGCCTCGTGCCCACGCTCGAGGGCATCCAGGACGAGATCGCGAAGCAGTTCGGAGGCGCCGCCGACGTCGCCGCCGGCGAGGGCGACAAGGCCGGCGGCCGCTTCGGCGGCGGCATGGTCAAGGCCCTCGCCGGCGCCGGCATCGTCACCGGCGTCGTCGGCGCCTTCAAGGGCCTCTACGAGATCGGGTCGACCTTCGACGAGATCACCGACACGATCCGCGTCGGCACCGGCGCTCAGGGCGCCGAGCTCGAGGGCCTCGCCGAGGTCGCCAAGAACGTCGGCACCTCGATCCCCACCGACTTCGCCGCCGCCGGCCAGACCGTCTCCGACCTCAACCAGCGCCTCGGCCTCTCCGGCGACACCCTCGAGACCGTCTCCTCCCAGTACCTCGAGGCGGGCCGCATCCTCGGCCAGGCCGTCGACGTGCAGACCACCTCCGCCGCGTTCACCGCGTTCGGCATCGAGGGCGAGGCCGTCGAGGGCGCGATGGACAGCCTGTTCCGCACCTCGCAGGCCACCGGCGTCGGCATGAACGAGCTCGCGTCCGGCGTCCAGACCGTCGCCCCCGCGCTGCAGACCCTCGGCTTCGGCTTCGACGAGTCCGTCAACCTGATGGGCACGCTCGACAAGGCGGGCCTGAACTCGACCGCGATCCTCGGCTCGATGTCCAAGGGCATGATCAACCTCGCGAAGGACGGCGAGGAACCGCAGGCCGCGTTCCAGCGCGTCACCGGCGAGATCCAGGGCTTCGTCGACGCGGGCGACACCGCCTCCGCGCTGAACCTCGCGTCCGAGGTCTTCGGCACGAAGGGCGCCTCGCAGTTCGTCGGCGCGCTACAGGACGGCGTCCTCAACATGGACGACCTGATGGCCGCCACCGGCGACACCGGCGACACGATCCTCGGCGTCGGCGAAGAGACCATGGACTTCGCCGAGCGCTGGCAGATCACGATGAACAAGGCGATGGAGGCCTTCGAGCCGATCGCGACCGCGGTCTTCACGGCCCTCGGCGACGGCCTCACCGCCGCCATGCCCCTGCTCAACGACCTCGGCACCTGGGTCGGCGAGAACACCGAGTCCGTCGGCGTCATCGCCGGCGTCATCGGCGTCGGCCTCGTCGCCGCGTTCATCGCCTGGACCGCCTCCATCTGGGCGTCGACGATCGCGCTGCTCGCCAACCCGATCACCTGGATCGTCGTCGGCATCATCGCGCTCATCGCCGCGATCGTCCTCCTCGTCCTCAACTGGGACACCGTCGTCGCGACGATCACCGACATCTGGGGCGGCTTCATCGGCTGGATCACCGACGGCCTGAACGCCTTCGGCGCCTGGTGGTCGGAGATGTGGGGCGGGCTCGGAAACTGGATCGTCGAGATCTGGACCGGCTTCACCACCTGGGTCTCCGAGGTGTTCGCCAACTTCCTCCTCGGCCTGCAGGTCGTCGGCGCGATGATCGCCGCCTGGTGGAACGGACTGTGGACCGGGATCGGCGACTTCCTCGCCGGCATCTGGAACTGGATCGTCGGCGCCGTCACCGCCTACATCAACCTCGTCCTCGGCGTCTTTACCTTCGTCGGCGGCCTCATCGCCGCCGCCTGGAACGGCCTGTGGAACGGGATCGTCTCCTTCTTCACCGACTCCTGGAACAACATCCAGGGCGTGCTCGACATCATCGGCGAGGCCTTCGGCAACGTCTTCGGCACCATCGGCGACGTCATCCGCGGCGCCTTCGACGGGGTCGTCTCCTACGTGAAGCAGATGCTGAACACGATCATCCAGGTCATCAACGGGATGATCGAGGGCATCAACGGGGTCACCTCCGTCGTCGGCGACGCCATCGGGATCTCGCTCTCGATCCCCAGCATCCCGATGCTCGCGAAGGGCGGCACGATCACCGGCTCCGGCTCGGTCATCGTCGGAGAGCGCGGCCCCGAGCTGCTCACCCTCCCCCGCGGCGCGACCGTCGACCCCGACATCGGCAACGCGCGCGGCGACGGCCCCCTCGCCGTTGTCAACGTCGAGACCAGCCCCGGCATGTCCGAAGAGACCGTCGGCACGATCGCCGCGAATGCGATCAACTACGAGCTGCGAGGAGCGTGATGCGCGCACCGAAGCTCACCATCAACGTCGGCGCCGTGACCTTCCACGGTCGCGGCGCCGACCTTCCGGAGGACGGCGGCTTCCTCATCGACCAGTCCGGCTTCACCGGCTGGGACGACGGCGTCGACGTCCGCCGAGACGAGACGGCCCGCCCGGAGGGGCACGGCTCCTTCGATGCCATCGGGCGTCTCGGCCCACGCACGGTCGCCCTCGCCGGCACCGCGCAGGCGCCCAGCCCGGAGGAGCTCGACGCACTCAAGCACCGCCTCACCGGCCTCCTCGCGGACGGAGACGACGCGCGCATTCAGGTGAAGCGCGACGGCGAGACGCTCTGGGGCCGGTGCCGCCTGGCGGCACGCACCCGTTTCACCGTTCGCGGTGCCAGCGGCGCCCGATTCGCGGACTGGCAGCTGCAGCTCTGGATGCCCGACCCGCGCAAGTACGGAGCGACCGAGACCTTCGAGCAGCGTCCGGCGTCCCACCGCGGCAACTTCCCCGCCCGGCCGCTGCACCGCATCCAAGGGCTCCTCCCGAACGGGTACACGATCTTCGGCCCGACGGGCGAGTACACGGTCATCCGCGCCCTCGACGCCGGCCACGAGCACACGATCGACATGCGCGACGGCTTCCTCCGCGTCGACGGGGTCGTCGACCTCGGCGGCGTGCGACGCGGCGACGTCTGGACCGTGCGCCCCGGCGATCAGGTCGAGTTCACCGCGACCGACCTCGCCGTGCTCAAGACCGAGGTCACCGACACCTACATCTGAGGAGGCCTGGATGGCTTGGCGGCACTTCATCTGCGACGGTCACTCCGGCCGCTACCTCGCCGAGGTCACCGAAGAGGTCTCCGCGTCCTCGTTCAACCGGGTCATCAACGGGGTCTCCACAGGGACGCACTCCTTCACGATCAAGCCGGACTCCGACGTGCCCTGGCGGGCGCTCGTGCTGCCGCTCTGGGACCGCATCTTCGTCTCCTCCTGGGAGGGGACGGTGAAGTACGCCGGCTACATCCACACCATCGACCCGTGGGTGCGCACGTCGAAGACGTTCACGATCCGCACCTCGTGCGTGCGCGACTTCCTCAAGAACCGCTTCCTCTACCCCGTCGACGAGGGCAACTACCGCGCCGGCACCCTTGAGGTGAAGGACCGCAGCTTCGCCGGCGCCGCCCGCGCGCTGCTCGCCGCGGCCACCTCCGGGCGCACCGCGAACTGGAACCTGCCCCTCGTGCTCCCCGAGGACGGCCCTGGCGTCGTCTCCCGCACCTGGTGGTACTACGAGGGGTGGACCGCGGAACGCGCGCTCACAGAGCTGCAGAGCACCAGCGACGGCCCCGACATCGACTTCGAGCCGCGCTGGACCGTCTACGACCAGGCCGGCGCGTCCAACGTCGAGTGGGTCGTCCGCTGCGGCACGCCGACCCTCCCCTCGAGCGCCCTCGACTTCAACCTCGACGCGCCGAACGTGCCCCTCACCGACGTCGTCTACCGCCTCAACGCACAGCAGCTGCGCACCGGCTCGGTCGCCTTCGGGAAGGGCTCCGAGGCCGACAAACGAGTCGCCTTCGCGAACAGCCTCCCGGGCAGGACGTCGATGATCCGCGACCGCTCCGAGTCCTACCCCGAGATCGACGACGTCGACCACCTCCGCGGGCACGCGATGTCCGACCTGCGCTGGCAGCGCGAGCCGACCGAGCAGTGGCAGTACACCGCCCGCGGCGAGTACGAGCTCGACGTCCGCGACGAGCCCTCCGGCGTCCGCATCAAGAACACCCTCCTCGAGTCGATCCGCATCGGGAGCGTGATCCGCGTCTACACCGGCGGCGACCACCTCATCGCCCGCGGCTGGTACCCGCAGTACGTCATCGGCTACTCCTGCGACCTCACCTCCGCAGTGCCCCTGTCCGTCCAGCCATGGAGGCCCTGATGCAGTACGACGACCTCGACAAGTCCGAACTGCTGCGCCGCCTCGAGAAGCTCGAGCGCCTCGTCACCCAGGCGCCGATCGGCTTCTCCTCCGTCACCAACGGCGCCCTGCGCATCCTCTCCGACGAGGGCCTCATCGTCGGAGAAGCCGAGGGCGAGAACGCCGGCAAGGGCTCCCAGAAGGTCTACGGAACCATCGAGGTCACCGGCACCCTGCGCGGCGACGGCTCGATCGACTGGGAGGGCCCTGTCCAGCTCAAGGGCCAGGTCGACGTCACCGGACGCATGCGCGTGCAAGGCGGCGGCCGCGTCGTCGCCTCGGACGCCGGCGACAACGGCCACTCGATGCAGCTCTACTACCAGGACGGCGTCGGCAAGGTCTTCGCGTTCGGCGTCCCGATGGAGATCCGCGCCTGGTCAAGCGTCATCCAGCTCAACGAGCGCGGCCTGATCATCAGCGGCGGCGGCGGCGTCATCGGGATGAGCGAAGACAGCATCGAGATCGTCGGACCCGACGGCAGCGCCGGCGCGTGGATCGAGCTCAAGGGCGGCGACGTCTTCGTCCACAACCTGCCGGACAGCTGATGCCCACCGCCGACTGGCGCGCCTTCTACAACCCGGCCCGCTTTACGACCCCCTTCGGCGAGCCGGGCCCGTTCTACACCCCCGGCATCGGACACCGCGGACTCGACATCAGCGCCTCCGGTCGCCAGGCGATCCCCGTCTGGGCACCCGGCGTCGTCTACATCGTCAGCAGCACCGGCGGCCTCGGCCCCGTCGTCGGCATCCGCATCGACGGCTCCGACAAGCGCGCCGCCTGGGCCCACCTGTGGGGCATCACCGTCGCCGTCGGGCAGCACCTCGAGCCCGGCGACGTCGTCGGCTACGCCGCCACCGCCGCCGACTTCCACGGCTCCGCCTGGTCCGGGCCCCACTCCCACACCACCTACGGCTTCAACGACTCCATCTGGCAGGGCGGCTCACCCGGCATCCAGGACCCGGACCCCGCCATCCGCGCAGCGCTCGCGGGCGACTGGCCCGACACCGGCGACGGCGGCGGCGGCGACCCACCCACGGAGAACCCCAACGACCCCGGCGACCCGGGCGGCGGGAACCTCACCGTCGGCGCAGACGGCCGCTTCACCCGCAGCGTCAACGGCGCCGGGAACGTCGGCCTCGGCGCCGACGGCCGCCTCACCCGCACCGACCGCGGCTCGGGCGACCTGCAGATCAATCCCACCGGGCGCCTCTTCCGAGCCGCCTGACACGAGAGGAGCTCGCGATGAGCGACACCACCCCCGAGCCCGACACCACCGAGCCCGCGCAGCCGAACGGGGGGAAGTAGATGCCCACCCGCCAGCACATCATCGCTGTCGCGCCGAGCTTCCTCAACGCCCGCCGCAACTGGTCCGGGAAGTGCGAGGCCGCCGCCTGGAACCTCACCAACGTTCTGACACCCGGCTACGTCCGCAGCTTCCCCCACGCGACCTCCGCACGGAAGGCGTCCCGCATCCAGGGCCCCGGCCTCGGCCCCGGCGGCAACTGGGTCTGGATGTCAGGCGTCTGGGGCACCGAGGACGGCCACCGCGTCGACTGGGGGCACGTCGCCTACCACGTCGGCGGCGGGCTGCTCTTCATGGCCTCGAGCAGCGTCACCGACCGGATCCCCGGCATGACCGCCCTCGGCTTCATCGACGGGCAGGCGTACCTCCGCCGCTTCCCGGGCCAGAAGCTCGAGGGCTGGTCCTACGACCACGGCGGCTCGATCATCCCCGGCGACGGCCCGATCGTCGTCCCGCCGCCCGCGCCCGCCACGCCACCCACCACCCCGCCGGCCCCGCCGGCACCGATCGACGAGAACGAGGACACCATGCGACAGTTCCTGCGGGAGAAGACCGGCCGCACCCACTTCATCGGCAAGCAGTTCGTGAAGGGCTGCGCCGACGACAAGACCAGGGGCATCGGCGTCTACGCGCTCGACGAGCCCGTCCGCAGCCTGAACGAAGACGACTTCGAGCGCGTCCTCAACATGCACGGCATCCCGGTCGAGGAGTTCCTCAAGACGGACGCCGACCCCCGCCTCGGCTGGTCGACCGAGCGGGGCCAGTTTCGCGAGGTCGAGTTCGGCGCGCTCGAGCGCTCCTGGATCGCCTGAGCGTGGACCGCTACCCGATCCCCGACGAGAAGCGTCGGCGCCTCGAGTCGTTCATCCGGATCATCGACATGGTCATCTACCTCGCGATCGTCGCGGGCGGCGTCTACGCGCTGTTCTTCACCCCGACGACCGTGCAGGTCGAGCTCGCGGGCTGGGAGTGGCTGATCGGCGTCTGGTCCCTGCTGCTGCTCATCGGCGGTGGGGTGGGCTTCATCGGCCGGCTCACTCGCTACTGGGTGCTGGAAGTTCCCGCGGCTCCCGCGGCGGTGTTCGGGATTCTGATCTACCTCGTGATTCTCGGCCGCACCGCGTTCACGTCCATCACCGCGGCCGTCGCGACGACCCTCGTGTTCGTGGCGATGCTCGTGATGATCCGCCGCTACGTCGAGCTGCAGATCTTCGCTTCCGACCCGACGCACCTCGACTTCCAGTCGCGCGTGGCCGAGGCGCTGCGGAGGCGAACGCAGAACGTCGCACCGCGCACCGAGTAGGGGGAGCGCAGTGCACACAGCAGCACCCGTAGTCGAGAGCGTCAACATCGTCGCCCTGATCGTCGCCGTCATCGGTGCCGGCGGCATCGGCGTCTTCTTCCGCGAGCTCGTGTCCATCATCACCCTCATCAAGACCGGCGTCTCCGCGAAGGAGTCGAAGCGGAAGAACGACCTCGTCGCGCAGCGCGACCGAGAGTACGAGCGCGCGGAAGCCGAGGCGCGCAACCGCCGCCGCCTGGAAGAGCACGCGACCGCCATGCGGCGCGAGCTCATCCTCCGCGGCGTCGACCCCGATGACATCGAGCGCTGGCCGCGCCTCGAATCCGTCCTCCCCGGCAGCGGGATCTCCGCGCCCACCACCCCACTCAAGGAGTAGCCATGTTCACCCTCGCCTTCTGGATCGCCGCCTCCGAGCGCGCCCTCAAGTCCGGCGCCCAGTTCGTCGTCGTCACCATCACCACCGGCCTCATCGCCGGCACCGTCGACAACGCCGACGCCCAGGTCATCAACGCCTTCGCCCTCGACTACCCGACCCTCCTCGGCGTCTTCGGCGGCGGCATCCTCATCAGCTACCTCACCTCCGTCGTCTCCGCACCCATCAGCGGACACGGACCCTCGCTCACCTCCGTCGAGACCGTCGACGACGGCCCCGACCACCTCGCCAAGTAGTCCCACCCCGCTCGAGCTCCACCCGGCCCCCGCCACTCCCGGCCGGGGCCTTCGCACGCCCGGCAGACGGGCGCCTGACGCCCTCTGAGGAGCATTTCCATGCCCGGACCCACCCCGGCCAAGTACGGCCCCGCTGTCGACCTCTGGCCCGAGCGCACGCCAACCCGTGCCGAGGCTCTCACCTTCCCCGCCTCGCGTCAGAAGACCGTCGCATTCACCCCGACCGCGGTCGTCGACGCGCTCAAGAGCTTCACCGACGCCGAGTGGGACGCCGGCGTCGTCGTCTGGATGCTCCCCGGCACCGCTGCGCCCGACGGCGCCGGCGCGGGCTCGGACATCTGGATCGACTACGGGCGCACCGGCCGCAAGCGCCGCGCGCTCGTCATCAGCAGGGACGAGTGGGGCTCCTGCACCTTCTCGAAGTCCGTGCGCATCCGGATGCCTGGCGTCGCCTTCGGCGGCATCGAGTTCAACGCGACCAACTACGCGCTGGGCGTGAACCGCGGCATCCTCCTCTCGGACATGACCGAGGGCGCCATCTTCAACATGGGCGAGCTCTGGTACTGGGGCATCCAGTCCAGCGACAACAAGCCGACCTCGGGCGTCGAGCTCTGCAACCTGTCCATCCCGGACTCGACGCTCAAGCGGTACGTCAACAACAACATGGACGTCGCCGCGATCCGCTCCGGCGCGAACGCCAGCATCTCCGGAATCCTGATGAAGGGCCTTCACGTCGCCCCGGCGTTCCACGAGACGCCGAAGACGGAGGAGCAGCGCAAGAAGCCCTCGCACACCGACTCCTGCCAGGTGTCGGGCAACTCGCTGATGTCCAACTTCAAGTGGGTCCGCTCGATCATCTACGGCTCCACGAACGCCGCGATCCAGTCAACCGGAGCGCTCACCGGATACCACTTCGAGGACGTCCTCGTCGTCGGCACCCGGGCGACGAACATCGTCTACCCGCTGCCCGAGGACGCCGTCGGCTGGACCCTGGACGGGTCCGGGCGGGTGAACCCGAACGCCCTGAACGGCGGACCCACCGGCTGCACCGCGACCCGCCTCGTCGTGATCGGGACGGTCGGATCGTTCGACTTCCTCTGGCAGAAGGACTCCGTCCTGTCGGAGGCGCCGCAGTCCTCGCAGCAGCCGTCCAGCGGCGCCCAGTGGGGCGTCGACAACACGCTGCAGAACAAGCCGAAGTCGTGGTTCCTCGCCCAGGCTCCCGAGCAGACTCGCGAGTACCTCAAGGCCGTCTACGACAACGCCGAGATCCAGGCGCCGACGAACCGGGCGCCGCTCGACTTCACCCTCGCGCAGCCCACGGTCACCACCTTCTCGGCCACCCTCACGTGGGAGGCATCCTCCGATCCCGAGGGGTCGATCGTCAAGTACGACGTCGAGCGCACGCCCGGGGGCAGGGTAGGGAAGGCGCTCCTGGCGACCACGTTCCGCGACTCATCCGTCGAGAACGGCAACCAGTACATCTACCAGGTGTTCGCGGTCGACTCGGATGGGGTGCGGACCGGGTCTAATTCGCGCAGCGTCACGATCGGCTCGGAGACCCCGAGCGGAGAGCTGCCCGCTCCCGTGCTCACGCTCGGATCGATCACCCCCACCTCGGCGAAGATCTCCTGGACCGCCTCCGCCGGCGCCGAAGGCTACGACGTGATGTCGGGTCCGACGGTGGTCCGCAAGGTCAGCCCGACGGTGCGTGCCTACGAGCTCACCGGCCTCACGCCCGGCGAGGAGTACAGCGTCTACGTGGTCGCCTGGTCCTCGACCGCCGGCCGGAAGTCGTCGAACATCATCACCGAGGAGACGCCACTCAAGGCGGACCCGAGCCCGACCATCAAGGGCACGGTCGACGTGTGGGGCATGCTCACCGACTTCCGTCTCGTCTCGCTCGCCGGTCGCCAGGTCCGGCTTCGGTTCGCTCCCTCGGGCCCCGGCGTCGACGAGGGGCGCCTGTTCTCGAAGGTGCCCATCGAGGCAGTCGTCGCGGCAGACGGGGCGTTCAAGACGGCCCTCTACCCGACCATGACCGTCTCGCCGGAGGTCTGGTACACGCCCGAGATCAGCTACCTCGAGGCCGGTCAGGCGTCCCCGTACGAGCGGCTCCCGTGGAAGCTGCGCGTCCCCCGCACTGGCGGCCGGATCGGCGACCTGCTCCTCGCGCCGGCGCCGCCTGGCGTGATCGCTGTCGGGCTCGGCGAGCCGGACAAGATCTACCCCGCCTACATCGACCTCCTGACGGCGACCTACTACAAGAACGGAGTCCGCCAGTGAAAGCAGAGATGGTCCCCGTCGGCGAGATCAAGGTCATGGGCGACGTGAGCGCCTCGATCCTGATCGGGACCGAGGGCACTCGCACGCAGCGCGCGATCGACGATCGCGTCCTGCCGATCGCCGAGCAGGTGGTCTCCGGGAACCCGCAGGTCGTCGATGCCGCTGCGGCACGAGTCGGGGCCCTCAAGGCCTCCGAGCTCGAGCTCGTGCAGGGGAAGGGACTCGTCAGCGACACCTCGACGGCAGACGTGTCCTGGACCTTCCGCGAACCGCAGGCGGCACTCCCGCGGTACGTCACGCCGACCGTCGTGCAGACGAGCACGAAGGACACGCCCGTCGAAGTGAAGATGCCCGTCGTCGACCCGGAAACCGGGAAGCTCGACGAGTCGCTCCTGCCCGAGGGGCTCGCTCCCGACGACACCGGGATCTCGCTCATCCTCGCTACGCCGAACTCGAAGTCTGCCCGGCTGCTCGTGCAGCAGTTCGGCGGCCGGCTCGTCTTCACCGACCCGCAGGTCGGCGGCGTCGGAGACGGCGTGACCGACAACACGGCGGCTTTCAACCGGGCGATGGTCCTGATCGGCGCGACCGGCGGAGAGGTCTTCTTCCCGCCGGGCGTCTACCGCATCGACGGCACCACTCTGCCCGTCCCGGGCGGCGTGACGCTGCGCGGCACGGGCATCCCGTACGCGGACCCGACAGACGCCATCGTGCGCTGCTCGGTCATCCGCGCCGGCGCCGCCATGACGCGGCTGATCGAGCTCGGCGCGGACCCGACGTCCTCGCTCGCGACGAACACGTCGGCGTCGATGGTCGACCTGTTCGTCGACGGCCGCGACCTCGCCGACTACACCGTCCTCACCTCGGGGCGCCGGTGGATGATCGACCACTGCCTCATCTACTGGGGCCGGCTGATCGGTCTCGAGGTGGAGGGGCAGAACGGCTCCTTCCACGGCTTCTCCACCGTCGCGCAGAACAACACCGGCTCGTGTATCCGCGTCACGCACGAGCCCGACAACAAGTTCTCGCACGGCCAGCTCCGCCAGCCCGGCCCCGACGGAGCCTGCATGATGATCCAGCCCATCGGATCGTCGACGCTCGGCACCGGCAACATCCTCGTCGGCGACCTGCACATGTGGACCGGGCAGAACGGCGTCCCCACCCCGGGCTCGCTGATCACGCTCAAGCTCGACTCGTCGAAGACGATCGGCGGCGTCCACATCATCCGCAACCAGCTCGAGGGCGTCATCGGCGACCAGATCGTCATCATCGCCGACGGCACCTCGACCGCGCGGAACATCCTCATCGAGGCGAACAACGTCTTCCAGAACAGCGCGATCGTCGACAACGCGCGCAGCTTCCTCGCGATGAGCGGTACCGGCAAGATCCTCGACCTGTCCGTCGTCGGGAACATGCTCTACGGCCCGTCGACGACGAAGCGGTGGCGGTCGATCATCCACGACGCCGGCACCGGCGAACGCTCGCGGATGCTCCTCGCGAACAATGTGGGCCGCCGGGTCACCACGCCGTGGACGAAGGCGGTCGGGTCGGCCTGGTCCGGCCCCGAGCCCGGCATCAACGTCGGGATCGGCGCGGACGGGAACGAGTGGCGCACCCGCGTCGCCGACCGCACCACCCTCACCGGCGCAGATGGCAGCAAGGTCGTCTTCACCGTCGCATCCGGGCTGCCGTTCAAGACTGCGCGCGCGATCAACCTGACCGCGATGTCGTCGGCCGCGGCGCGACCGCACTTCGTCGACCTCGCCGACGGGACGCTCACCATCACCTTCGATGCGGCGCCCGCCGCCGGCGCGGACCTCCGCGTCGCCTACGACCTCTGGCAGTGAAAGGACACCACCAATGGCGCTCACCTACGAGGGCAAGGTCGGCGACGACCTCATCGCGATCCTCACTGAGATCAAGACCGAGTTCAATCGCATCGCCGACGGCACCGGATGGCGGGACATCTCGACCCTCCTCGGGAACGGCTGGACCCTGGACGCGAACGGCTTCATCCGCCTCGTGCGCCGCGGCCGCCGCGCGACCATCGTCTTCGCGGGGCTGAACGGCTCCGCGGCGACCGGATCGACCATCATCCCCACAGCGTCGCTCGCCGGCTTCCGGCCCGCGGTCGACGCGCGAGTCACCCTGTGGAGCTCGGCGACGCCCTACCTCGGCTTCGTCTCCGCATCCTCGGGCGGCGGCGGCCTGACCAGCGCGGCCCGAGTCGCGCACGGATCGCAGCAGCAGGAGATCTCGTGGGAGGTCAACCCGGCCCAGACGTGGCCGACAGTCCTCCCCGGCTCCGCCGTCGCCTGACCCGCCGCACTACGCACGAATGCCCCCTCGCTACTCCTTCGGGAGCGGCGAGGGGGCGCTTCGTCGTTGGCTCAGATCCAGGTGATGTCGGCGTCGGTGTCGGCGAGCCAGGTGTCGACGTACTTGTGCAGCTTCCCGATCTTGTTGTCGCGGACCTTCACGGGCCGGCCGAGCTGCAGCGCGATGAGCATGCCGTGGAGGCGGTCGGTGACGACGGTCTCGCCCTGGGCGAGGAGCGCGAGCCCGGTCGCCAGTCGGCGGCGTGATCGGGGCTCCCAGAGCCCGTTGGCGGTGGGGATCGCGGAGCGGAGGAACGGCAGCTCCTTCGTCCGGTGGGTGAGCCATGCGCTCGCGCGGGTGACGGGCTGGTCCTTCGGCCAGTCGATGCCCTCGCCGAGGCCGCCGGCGGACTCGGGGTCGCGGCGGATGAGCCGGACCTCCTTCTGCGTCGGCTCGGGTGCGGGCACGCGGCCGAGCATGTGCACCGCGTCGGGCGAGAGGACGAGCCCCTCGACATCGTCCTTGAGGTCGTCGTAGGAGGCGTGGTCGCGGACCGCGATGCGCAGCTGCTTCCGCGGTGCCATGCGGCGGAGGAACTCGTCGCGATCTGCCGGGGATGCCCAGTGGATCGACTGGGGGCCCTGGATGAGGAGGGTCTCGGCGGGCAGGCGCTCGGCGAGGCTGTAGCGGTGCTCGCTGTGCTCCTTGTAGAGGCCGCCGAAGTTGCCGCCGCCGTTGATGTAGACGGGGTCGGTGGCGGAGTAGAGCCGCGGCGGCATCGTGTGGAAGGACGACGTCGAGAGGATGTCGAGCTTCCGCCAGTGCCAGTAGCGGTACTGGCCCTGCGCGATGGCGGAGTCGCCGATGTTCGCGTAGTCGGGGAAGTCGGTGAAGTGCAGGCGCGAGGTGTCGCCGTGGAGCAGGTGCAGGGCGTCCTTGGTGCGCTCGAGCATCGTCGGGGCGTAGTCCATCGTCATCCGTTCTCTGGGTGGTCCGCTCAGCCTAGAGCGGTGGACGTGGCGCGCGATTCGCTGATTGCAGCGGCTGAATATCAAGGTCTGCTGTGGTTGGCAAGCCTGTGGAGGACGCCGGGGAACCGTTGCGAGGCTGGGAGCATGAGAAAGCTGCACTACTCCAGCGGGCACATACTGGTCGGCGACCTTACCTGTAAGGCGGTCCTGCGTTATGCGCGGGCCCTCGCAGACGTCGGGAAGTCGGACGTCATCCAGATCCCCGTCCTGACCGAGGGCGGCGGTCGGGCCGACGCGCACCTCCTGATCGGACCGGCAAGTCAGCTCTGGTCCGTGCCGGTCGACAGCAGCGAGGTCGAGGAGCCCGATGACGCCGAGGCTATCGCCCACATCGAGCGCGAGACCCGTCGCATGCAGCCGGCCCGGCCGTCCTGGAACGATGAGATGACCGACGTGCCGCCGCTCGACTTCCTCGAGTACGCGGACGTCGCAGACCTCGAAGCGATGCAACGCGACGATCTCCCCCGAGGCTCGCGCTGAAAGAGCTAGCGGCGGCTATCGAGCGGTGGCGCTAAGACGCAATCCCCTATGCGCCTCCATCGGGACGCGGCACGGTTGAGACATGTCACGAGGTGGACCAGCGAGCCCCCTGCCCGGCCAACACATGCGCTTCGTGCGATACGTGAACACTCGGGACGGCTGGAGCCCAGAGATCCGTCGTGGAGAGATCGAGGAGCGCACTGCGCGCGGATGGGTCGTCCGCGTACTCGACGACTTGCAAGAGCTTCCAGAAGATGAGTGGTCGATCTATTACCCGTAGTGGCTCTACCCGAGAGCAGCGTCTGTCGGTGGTCACGTCCACTGTGGCCACATGTCGCACCACTGGACTCCGATGAGCATGGTTCGGCGGTCGGTACTCCCGAACGAGTGGTGGGTGGGCGACAAGCGCGAGCACCTCGGCTGGATCCGCCTCGTCGACTACCAGGGCCTCCCGACCTACGTCTGCGTCACTCGCCGCGACGAGTGGGTCGTCGGCGGCGGCGACACCCTGCGCGACGCCGCGGAGGCGTTCCTCGCGTGGAGCTGGACAGAGCGCTGATGTCGGTGGTCGGGCGGAGGATCTTCGGATGGGAATCGCCTTCGATCCGAACCATCCGCACCGCCCGCGCGGCTACGTCGACTCGTCCGTGCAGGCGTACCGCGACGCCGGCGAGGAAGCGCCGTGGCTGCTCGCATGGAAGAACGGGCGGGTGATGATCGACCCGGAGACTGGCCGCTACCGCTACGACGCCGAGGTCGCAGCGGAGGCCGACCGCCGCGGCCGCGGAGGCCGGCGCGCGTGAGCGACCTCGACGTCCTCGAGTTCGCGCGCGACTACGGCCTCGGCGCCGGCGACGAGGACGAGATCCGTCGAGCGTTCGGCAGCCCGGCACGCTGCTACCAGCGCCTCGCCCGAGTGCTCGAGGACCCCGCGGCGCTCGCCGCCGAGCCGATGCTCGTGTACCGGCTGCGGCGCCTCCGGGACGCCCGGTCGAGCGCTCGTGCCGCGCGGCGTCTGCCGCGCTCTGCTCCATGTCTGCTCCACGAGCGCCGCGTGGCGCCACCGGCCCATTCCGAGAAACAGCCGCTGTCCAGCGGATTACTTGAGTAGGGCGTACGGGACTTGAACCCGTGACCGACGGATTATGAGTCCGCTGCTCTGACCGGCTGAGCTAACGCCCCGCGGCACCCGAGGGAGCGGGACGGACCGTCAGGAGGCGGCTCGGCCTGCCGGAGCGGACGCTGCGTCGGCGGCCGGATCGGCCACCGGCTCCCCACGATACAGGCTCTCGAAAGTGCTGATCGTGCGGTTGATGTCGTGGGCGGCGACGATGCGGAGCGAGCTGCGCTTGAGGGCCTCGAGGCGCTCGGGGTCGGCCGTCAGGACGTCGGTGAGGCCGTCGGCGAGGGCCTGCGCGTTGCCGGGCTCGAAGAGGTGGCCGTTCTCGCCCTCGTGGACGAGGTGCGGGAGGGCCATCGCGTCGGCGGCGACCACGGGGAGGGCCGAGGCCATCGCCTCCATGGTCGCGATGCTCTGCAGCTCGGCGATGGAGGGCATCGCGAAGACGGTGGCGCGGCTGTACGCCTGCTTCAGCTCGGCGTCGGAGACGTAGCCGGCGAAGTGGACGCGGTCGGCGATGCCGAGGGTGGTGGCGAGCTGCTGCAGATTGCGCATCTGGTCGCCGCCGCCGACGATCTCGAGCTGCGCGTCGAGCGAGGGATCGAGCAGCGCTACCGCGCGGAGGAGGACGTCGATGTGCTTCTCGCCGGTGACGCGCCCCACGAAGAGGATGCGGTTGGCGGTGCGCGGGGTGAAGTCGGGCGTGTAGTTGTCGGCGTCGATGCCGCAGGAGATGGCGTGCACGCCCTGCAGACCGGTGTACTTCTCGAGGAACTGCGCGGCCTTGCGGGTCGGCGTGGTCACGGCCTCGGCGCGGCCGAAGGTGCGGCGGGCGGCCCGCCACGCCATCGCCACGGCCTTCGCCTGGGCGGCCTTGGGCAGCAGCGTGAACTCGAGCATGTTCTCCGGCATGAAGTGGTTCGTGCCGATGATGCGGATGCCGCGCTTCGCCGCCTCCTGGCCCAGACCGCGGCCGACGATGACGTGCGACTGGAAGTGCACGACGTCGGGCTTCACCTCGTCGAGGATCCGCGCGCTGTTCTGGCGGATGCGGAAGGGCAGCGCGAAGCGCAGCCAGTCGTGCGGGTACCAGCGGAGGCTGAAGAGACGGTGCACGATGATCCGCTGACCCTCGTGGCTCTCGACGCGGGTGCCGCTCCAGCCGTCGGCCGACGGCGCGACGACGTGCACCTCGTGGCCGCGCGCCTGAAGGCCGGCGGCGAGGCGCTCGGCGAACTTGGCGGCTCCGTTGACGTCGGGGGCGAAGGTGTCGCAGCCGATCACGACGGTCAGCGGGCGGCGGGCGGCGTCAGCCGGGGCGGGCTCACCGGTCGACGACTCGGGTCGTGACGCGTCGCGGGGATCTGACACGGAGTGGGTCCTAACGATGTCGTGTCGCTCGGAGGAAGGAGCGATCGGCGTGGGTTCGGGCGGGTGCACGGCGTCTCGAAGCGGTCCCAGTGTAGGCGCGGAGAGCGCCGGATCCGGGGATTGCGGCGCCTCGCGTCGGGCGGCTCAGCGGGCCTGCGGGTGGTGCTTCGCGAGGAGGAAGACGCCCCAGATGGCGACCACTCCCGCCGCGATGAAGAGCGGGATCGCCCACGGCGCGGCGTACTGCGCCTCGCCGAGGACGATGATGCCGATCGCCACGGCGACGAGCGGGTCGACGACGGTGAGACCGGCGACGACGAGGTCGGGCGGCCCGGACGCGTAGGCGTTCTGCACGAAGTAGCCGCCGAGCGCGGTCGCGGCCAGGAGCGCCACGATGCAGACGACGGTCAGCGGGTCGAACTCGCCGAACTTGATCCGGTTGAGGACGACCTTGGCGAGGGTGGCGACGAAGCCGTAGACGACGCCGGCGCCGAGGATGTAGAAGATGGCCCGGGCCTTCTTGCGGAAGACGCGGAAGGCGATGACGAAGATCGTCATCACGACCGCGAGGATCACCAGGATCGTGATCAGCTGCG
This sequence comes from Rathayibacter sp. VKM Ac-2804, assembly GCF_009866655.1. Classification (NCBI taxonomy): domain Bacteria; kingdom Bacillati; phylum Actinomycetota; class Actinomycetes; order Micrococcales; family Microbacteriaceae; genus Rathayibacter; species Rathayibacter sp. VKM Ac-2804. Next base: position 1,866,364 of record NZ_CP047420.1, on the reverse strand, counting down.
ACGTCCGGATCGACTCGTCGACCGCGTTGAAGGCGGCCACCAGCACGAAGACCCCGACGCCGCCGACGCAGAGCATGATCGCCCGGATCGAGGACGCGTTCAGCCGGACCTTGCTCACCCGGGCGTTGACGATCGCCGTGATGACGAGGGCGACGGCGCCGAGCGGCTGGACGACGATCAGCGGCGAGAAGCCGAGGCTGGTGAGCTGGAAGACGATCGCGAGCGCCAGCATCAGCGTGCCGATCACCCAGGACGGCCGCGAGAGCAGCGCGAACAGCTGCCCACCGCTCAGCCCGCTCGAGCCGGAGCGCTTGGAGAACCGCTCGACCTTGACGACTCCGCGGTGCTGGAACTGAGCGCCGAGGGAGAGGAAGACCGCCCCGACCAGAGCGATCGGGATGCCGATGAACTTCGCCGGGTCGTTCAGAAGGTCGGCGAGGTCAGTGGGCATGGGCACGACCCTACCCACGATCGATCCGCGCATCCTCCGACGCACGGGGGACCTCGGCTAACGAGCGGATGACGATCAGGACGGCCGTCCGCAGGGCCCGCGATACCCTGATCCCCATGGCCGTCCTCCCCATCCGCATCGCCGGCGACCCCGTCCTGCACTCCCCCGCCGCCCCCGTCACCGAGTTCGACGACGCGCTCCGCACGCTCGTCGCGGACATGTTCGAGACCATGGACACGGCGCCCGGCGTCGGCCTGGCCGGACCGCAGGTCGGCGTGCCGCTGCGGCTCTTCGTCTACGACTACGAGGCCGACGACGGCACGCCCCGCCGCGGCGTCGCGATCAACCCCGAGCTCTTCGTCACGCCGACGCCGCTCGGCGAGGCCGACGAGGACACCGAGTCCGAGGGCTGCCTGTCCTTCCCCGGCGAGCGCTTCCCGCTGCGGCGCTCCGAGCGCGCGATCCTGCGCGCGGTCGACCTCGACGGCACGCCGTTCGAGATCGAGGCGGAGGGCTGGTTCGCCCGCGTCTTCCAGCACGAGTTCGACCACCTCGACGGCGTCCTCTACACGGACCGCCTCGAGCACGAGTACGCCAAGCCCGTCGCGAAGATCACCCGCAAGCGCGGCTGGGGCGTGCCCGGCGTCTCCTGGACCCCGGGTGTCGAGCACCTCGAGGACTGAGTCGGCGAAGAGCTGAGCCGGGGCAGGACCGAGCCCGAGCGGCGAGGCAGGCCCTAGGCCAGGTCGACGCCGTGCACGCCGTTGTGGTGGCGGACGGTCGGGAAGGACGCGGTGACGCTGCGCCCGACACCGGGCGTGCGCTTCTCGACGACGTCGCCGCCGAAGAGGCCGGCCCGCTCGCGCAGCTCCGAGAGCGCGGGGCTGTCGATGCGGTCGGTGAGGGCGTGCAGATCCGCATCGACGGCGCTCGCGTCGGACTCGGCGCCGGCGTGGCGCTCGCGGTCGTCGTCGACCTCGACGCGCAGGCCGGTGGCGGTCCAGCGCGAGGTGATCCGCAGCTCGGTGCCGGTGCCGCCGGACTCGAGGGCCTCGTCGAAGGCGTACTCGAGCACGCGCATCACGGCGACGTCCGCGCCGTCCTGGAGCGGGAACGGCTCGCCGAAGGTCTCCTCCTGCACGACCAGGCCGCGCTCCCGGGCGCTCCCGATCAGGGAGGCCGTCCCGCCTGCCGCGGGCAGCTCGCGCGGATCGACCGCGGCGACCGTCGCGATGCGGCGCAGCTGGGCGAGCGACGCCTCGGCGGCGCTGACGGCCCGACCCGCGGAGCGCGAGGCCGCGGCGGGGTCGCGGTCGATCGTGAGCCGCACGCTCTCGGCCTCCTCCACCACCTTCGACGCGGCGCGGACGGCGAGCTGCTCGAGCTCGCCGACGATGCGCAGCCGCGCCTCCTGCTCCCGGACGGACAGCTCGAGGGCGACGGCGCGCGCCGCCCCCTCGGCCCGGCTGTCGAGCGCGCGGCGCTCGGCGGCGGCGGAGCGGCGCCACAGCACGATCGCCGCCGCCGCGACGATCAGGGCGAGGACGAGGACGACTTCGAGCACGACGGCCTCCGGGGCATCAGGGAACGGCGCGGGGGACGCCGGAGAGCGATGGTACCCGGGAGCGGGCGTCGGAGCCGGAGGCGCGACGGGGGCTTGCGGTCGCCCGGGCGACGCGGGCTCGCGGTCAGCCCTCGCGGCGGCTCCGCGCGACGGTGAACTTCGCGCTGCGCTCGATGATCTTGGTCGGCCCGACGGAACGGCGCAGCTCGGCGGGGTGCGCGAGGTGCGAGTTGAAGACCGTCCAGAGCTCCCCGCCGGGCCGGAGGATGCGGCCGGCGGCCTGGATCATCCGGCGCGCGACGAGGTCGGTCACCGCGCCGTCGGAGTGGAACGGCGGGTTGCAGAGCACCACGTCGACCGATCCGTCGGCGAGCGTGGAGGCGTTGTCGTCGCGGAGCAGCCGGATGCGCTCCCCCAGGCCGTTCGCCTCGGCGGTCAGGCCGGCGGACTCGACGGCCGAGCGGGAGCTGTCGGTGGCGAGGACGTCGAGGTCCGGCCGGGCGAGAGCCAGCGACGCGGCGAGGACTCCGGAGCCGCAGCCGAGGTCGACCGCGACTCCCCCGGGCAGGGCGGCCGGGTCGAGCGCGGCGAGCAGCGCGCGCGTGCCGAGGTCGAGCTTCGCGCCGGCGAAGACGCCCGGCAGCGCCACGACCTCGAGCCCGAGGTCGACGAGACGGCGGCGCTCCGCGACGGCGGCGGCGGGCTGGTCCGCCTTCGCCTCGCTCGCGAGCAGCGCCCGCGACTTCTGCCGCGCGAGGCTGACGTCGATCCTGTCGTAGCGGCGTGCCAGCACCTCGTTCATGCCGAGCGACATGTGCTTGATCCGGCCGGCGCCGATGAGCTGCGCGGCGGGGTTCGCGAGTGCGACCTCGGCCGCGACGGCGGCCAGGGCGTCGAGCGAGCGCGGAAGACGCAGCAGCACGATCTCGGCGCCCTCGACCGCCTGGGCGATCGAGTCGGCGATCGTGAAGGGCGCGAGCTCGATGCCGGTGGCGCGCACCGTCTCGGCATTGGCCGCGAGGGCGCGCTCCGCGACGATCGAGTCCTGGGCGGAGGAGACCGCCACGCCGTCGGCGGCGAGGGCCAGCGTCAGCGCTCCGAAGGCGTCGCCGACGACGGCGACCCGGGAGTGCCCCGCGGCGAGGTCGAGGAGGAGGCGGTCGCTCGCGTCGACCGCGACGAGATCGGGGGCCTCGACGTCGGGCCGGCGGCGGAGGAGGTCGAGGACGTCGTCGCGCATGGGGGCTCCGGTCGGGGTCGTGGCAGAGAGCACGGCGGACCGGTGGGGACGCGGGAACCCGGCAGGGAGACCGGGCCCGGAGGAACGACTCGCGGGCACGAAAAAGGGCCCAGGAGTGGAGTCCCAGGCCCTTCGCTCCCCGACTTGGACTCGAACCAAGAACCTACCGGTTAACAGCCGATTGCTCTGCCAATTGAGCTATCGAGGATCATCCGCTCGCCCGGAGGCGAACAGCGCGTGACTACTTTAGCAAAGTCTGCGCGAACTCCAAATCCTGGATCAGTAGCCGAGCGCCGGGTCGACGACGCCGAGCAGCTCGCGGCCCGCGGCGAACGCGGCGACGTTGGCGCGGACCCGCGCGGCGAGCAGCGGCGTCGTCATCTCCGGGGTGTCGGCGGAGTGCGGGGTGATCAGGCAGCGCGGCTCGCTCCAGAGCGGATGCCCGTCGGGCAGCGGCTCCGGATCCGTCACGTCGAGCGCGGCGCCGGCGAGCCGCCCCTCCGCGAGGGCGGTCACGAGGGCGTCGGTGTCGACGAGGCTCCCCCGGGCGACGTTGACCAGCACGGCCTCGGCCGGCAGCCGCCGCAGCAGCTCGGCGTCGACCAGCCGGGCGGTGCCGCCGGTCGCGGCGGCCGCGAGCACGAGGACGTCGGAGTCGCCGACCACGTCGGGCAGCTGCTCGGCGGTGACGGTGCGGTCGGCTCCGGCCACGGCGGCGTCGGTCCGGCGCACCACGGTGACGTGCGCGTCGAAGACACTCAGCAGCCGCAGGAGCTCGACAGCGATGCCGCCCGCGCCCACGACGACGACCCGCGCGCGGTGCAGGGTCCTGGCGCGCTTCGCTCCCCAGGAGTCGGCCCGGGCGCGCTCGGGCAGCGAGCGCAGCAGTGCGAGGGTCAGGGCGAGGGCGTGCTCGGCGACCGGTTCCGCGTAGGCGCCCTTCGCGCTGGTCCAGCGCAGGCCTCGACGCCCGGTGCTGCGGAGCACGGGCGCGAAGACGTCGACGCCCGCCCAGGGCAGCTGCACCCAGCGGATGCCCGGATGCTCCGCCAGGACCGCGGCGAGCTCGTCGGTGCGTCCGTAGGAGAGCCAGAGCAGCGCCTCGGCCTCCTCGACGCCGACGACGGTGCCGCCGCCCGCCTCGATCGCGTCGGCGAAGACCGGCTTCGGCCGGGGCAGGACGGCGACGCGCGGCGCGCTCATCCGGCGTCCTCCGCGGGCGCCGTGCGCGCGGCACGGGTGGCGTCGAAGCGCTCGAACTCCGCGAACGCGGCGCCGAGCTCGCGGACGTAGGGGTGCCGCGACTCGGTCAGAACCTCGAGCAGCGGGCCGTAGGCGACCACCTCGCCCTCGACCAGCACGGCGATCCGGTCGGTCGCCCGGCTGAGCACGTCGATGTCGTGGCTCACGACGACCGCCGCGAAGCCCTCCTGCCGGCGGAGATCCGTCAGCAGGTCGACGATCGACTCGCGGACGGTCGCGTCGATGCCCGAGGTCGGCTCGTCGGCGATCAGCACCTTCGGTCCGAGCACGAGCGCGCGGGCGATCGCGACGCGCTGCCGCTGACCGCTGGAGAGCTCGTAGGGGAAGCGGTCGAGCAGGAACAGCGGCAGGTGCACGGAGTCGAGCAGCGTCGCCACGCGCACCGCCGCGCTCTTCGGGTCGTAGTGCCGGTCGCGGAGGAAGATCGGCTCGGCGATGAGCTCGGAGACGGTCAGCTCCGGGCGCAGCACCGCTCCGGCGTCCTGAGCGAGGTGCGCGACGTCGAAGGTGAACCGCTTGACCTCGCGGGCGGGCATGCCGCGGAGGCGGTGGCCGGAGACGGTGGCCTCGCCGCCGATGATCACCGGCCGCGTCCGCGCGCCGGCGCCGGCCGGGCCGTCGAGACCCTCGCCGCCGAGGACGCGCGCCAGCGTCGACTTGCCGGAGCCGCTGCCGCCGAGGATCCCGAGCACCTCGCCGGGCTCGACGCGGAGGCTGACCCCGCGCAGGGCGGTCCAGCGCCCGCTGATCCCCCGCGGCGGGTACTCGACGCTCAGGTCGTCGACGACGATGGGCGCCGAGGCGGCGGCTCGGCTCACGCCGTCCGCTCCGCCTCGACGATGCTGCGCAGGAGCTCGCGGCGCTCGGCCTGCTCCCCCGGGTCCGGCACCGGCAGCGAGGCCAGCAGCCGCTGCGTGTACCGGTGCTTCGGCGCGGACAGCACCTCCTCGCCGGTGCCCTCCTCGACCAGCTCGCCGCGGTAGAGCACGGCGATCCGGTCCGCGAGGAGGTCGACGACGGCGAGGTCGTGGCTGATGAAGAGCGAGGCGAAGCCGAACTCGCGCTGCAGCTCCGCGAACAGCTCGAGCACGCGCGCCTGCACCGAGACGTCGAGCGCCGAGGTCGGCTCGTCGGCGATCAGCAGCTTCGGCTCGAGCGCGAGCGAGCGGGCCAGGCTGGCGCGCTGGCGCTGACCGCCGGAGAGCTCGTGCGGGTAGCGGTCGCCGTAGGAGCGCGGCAGCTGCACCGCCTCGAGCAGCTCGTCGACCCGCTTCCGGGCGGCGCCGGCGTCGCGGGCTCGGCCGTGCACGATCAGCGGCTCGGCGACGCACTCGGCGATCGTCAGCAGCGGGTTGAAGCTCGAGGCCGGGTCCTGGAAGACGAAGCCGATGTCGCCGCGGACGGGGCGGAAGGCGCGCTCGCGGATGCCGCGCATCTCCTTGCCGAGCACCCGCAATGAGCCGCCGGTGACGGGGGTGAGCCCGGCGATCGCGCGGCCGATGGTCGTCTTCCCCGAGCCGCTCTCGCCGACCAGGCCGAGCACCTCCCCGGCACGGATGCGGAAGGAGACGCCGTCGACCGCGACGAAGCCGGGGCGGCCGAGCCGGCCCGGGTACTGGATCCGCAGATCCTCGGCGAGGACGAGCGTCTCCGCCTCCGGGGCGCCGGCGCGCTCGATGGCGCGCTCCTTCGCCCGGGCGACTCCCTGGCCCACGTGCGGCACGGCGGCGAGCAGCGTGCGGGTGTACTCGGCCTTCGGCGCGGCGAACAGCTCGGCGACCGGCGCCTCCTCGACCAGCTCGCCCTGGTACATCACGGCGACGCGATCGGCGAGGTCGGCGACGACGCCCATGTTGTGGGTGATCAGGACGATCGAGGTGCCGAAGTCGTCGCGGCAGCGGCGGAGCAGGTCGAGGATCTCGGCCTGCACGGTCACGTCGAGGGCCGTGGTCGGCTCGTCGGCGACGATCAGCCCCGGGTCGAGCACGAGCGCCATCGCGATGACGACGCGCTGCTTCTGCCCGCCGGAGAACTGGTGCGGGTAGTAGTCGACCCGCTTCTCCGGCTCGGGGATGCCGACGGTGCGGAGCACGTCGATGGCGCGCTGACGCGCCTCCTTGCGCGAGACGGAGGCGTGCGCGCGCAGGCCCTCCGCGATCTGCCAGCCGACGGTGAAGACCGGGTTCAGGGCGGTGCCCGGCTCCTGGAAGACCATGGCGACGTCGGTGCCGCGGAGCTCGCGCAGGCGCGACTTCGGCACCGAGACCACGTCGGTCGACGAGCTGCCGTCCTTCTTCGAGAGCAGGATGACGCCCGAGGCCGTCGCCGTCTCGGGCAGCAGCCCGAGGATCGACTTGGCGGTGACGGTCTTGCCGCTGCCGGACTCGCCGACGATGGCGAGCACCTCGCCGCGCTCGACCCGGAGGCTGACGCCGGCGACCGCGCGGACCGCACCGCGGTCGCTCGCGAAGGCGACCTCGAGGTCCTGGATGTCGACGATCGGCCTCGAGTCGGCGGAACGGGTGCCGTCGGCGGGTCGCTGGACGCTCATCGGGTCTTCTCCACTCCGGCGACGGGATCGTGTCCCGGCGTCTCCAGGCCGTCCGCGGGGAGGGTGCCACCCGGGACGACGGACGTCGCGGCGACGTCGCCGGAACCGGCGGCCACCGCGCGCCGACCGCGCAGGCGCGGGTCGGCGAGGTCGTTCAGGCTCTCGCCGACCAGCGTGATGCCGAGCACGACGAGGACGATGGCCAGGCCCGGGAAGACCGAGGTCCACCAGATGCCGCTGGTCACGTCGGACAGCGCCTTGTTGAGGTCGTAGCCCCACTCGGCGGCCGAGGTCGGCTCGATGCCGAAGCCGAGGAAGCCCAGTCCCGCGAGGGTGAGGATCGCCTCGGACGAGTTGAGCGTGAAGATCAGCGGCAGCGTGCGGGTGGCGTTGCGCAGCACGTGCTTGAACATGATCCGCGGGGTCGACGCTCCGATGACCTTCGCCGACTCGACGAAGGCGTCGCCCTTGATCCGCACCGTCTCGGCGCGGATCACCCGGAAGTACTGCGGGATGTAGACGACCGTGATCGAGACCGCGGCGGCGAAGATGCCCGACCAGAGGTTGGACTGCCCGCCGGAGATCACGATCGACATCACGATCGCGAGCAGCAGGGTCGGGAAGGCGTAGATCGCGTCGCAGATCACGACGAGTACGCGGTCGAGCCAGCCGCCGAGGTAGCCGGAGACGAGACCGAGGAAGACGCCGAGGAAGATCGACAGCACGACGGCGACCACGATGACGAGGAACGCCGTCTGCGCGCCCCAGATCACGCGCGAGAGCACGTCGTAGCCGCCGACGGTGGTGCCGAGCAGGTGCTCGGCACTCGGCGGCTGCTGCGCGCCGAACGACTCGGTGCCGGTGCGCAGCTGCGAGTAGCCGTAGGGGGCGATCAGCGGGGCGAGGGCTGCGACGAGGAGGAACGCGCCGGTGATCACGAGACCGGTGACGAGCATCCCGCGCTGCAGGCCCACGCTCTGCCGGAGCTGGTGGACGACCGGCAGCCGGTCGATGAGGCGGCGGCGCGGGCGCGCCGGAGGGGTGGTGCTCATGGGTCAGTACCTCACTCGCGGGTCGATGAGCGCCGCGATGACGTCGACGATGAAGTTGGTCAGCGCCACGATCACGGCCAGCAGGGCGACGATGCCCTGCACGGCGACGAAGTCGCGCGCCTGGAGGTACTCGGCCAGCTGGAAGCCGAGGCCCTTCCACTCGAAGGTCGTCTCGGTGAGCACCGCGCCGCCCAGCAGCAGGGCGATCTGCAGGCCGATGACGGTGATGATCGGGATGAGCGCCGGGCGGTACGCGTGCGTGCGGACCAGGCGGAACTCGCTCACTCCGCGCGAGCGGGCGGCATCAACGTAGTCGGTGCCGAGGGTGCCGATCACGTTGGTGCGCACGAGGCGGAGGAAGATGCCGGCGGTCAGCAGGCCGAGCGCGACGGCCGGCAGCACGGCGTGCGAGAGCACGTCGGCGACGGCGGCGGGGTCGCCGGTCTGGATCGCGTCGATCAGGTAGATGCCGGTCTTGTTCTCGAGGAACTGCAGTGAGAGCTCGGTGTTCGTCGTCGCGCGACCGGCGACCGGGAACCACTTCAGCCAGACCGAGAAGACGAGCTTGAGCAGCAGCCCCGCGAAGAAGACGGGGGTCGCGTAGCAGAGGATCGCGAAGATGCGCAGGACCGCGTCGGGCGTGCGGTCGCGGTGGTAGGCGGCGAGCATCCCCAGCGGGATGCCGACGAGGAACGCCACGATCAGGGCGTAGAAGGCGAGCTCGACGGTCGCGGCGCCGTAGGTGACCAGCACCTCGGTGACCGGGCGGTTGTCGCTCAGGGTGGTGCCGAAGTCGCCGCGCAGCAGGTTGCCGAGGTACTCGAGGTACTGCACGATCAGCGGGCGGTCGTAGCCGGCGGCGGCCACGCGCTCGGCCAGCTGGTCGGCGGTGAGCCGACCGCCCAGCGCCGCGGTGATCGGGTCGCCCGTCGAGCGCATGAGCAGGAACACCATCGTCACGAGGATGAAGACGGTCGGGATGATGAGCAGGAAGCGGACGAGCAGATAGCGCCCGAGTCCTCCTCCGGAGCCGCGTGGTCGCCGGGTGGGCGCCGTCGCCGCAGCCGTCGTGGCTGTCGTCACGTGATGCCTTTCGTGGAGAACGGCCGGCGCCTCCCGGGTGGGGAGGCGCCGGCCGGAGGGGTGGATCAGCCCTTGCTGAGCGCCGCGTAGCGGAACTTGAACGAGGCGTCGAGGGTGTCCTCGGCTCCGCTCACGGTGCTGCCGACGATCGCGACCTGCGAGCCCTGGAGGTAGGGCAGGGTCGACAGCTGCGCCGCGACCTTGTCCTGGATCTCCTCGATCAGCGCGGTGCGCGCATCGGCGTCGGTGGTGGAGACCTGCTCGGCGATCAGGCTCTGCACGTCGGCGTCGTCGAAGTGGTTCGCGAGGAAGTTCTCCTTGATGAAGAACGGCGACAGGTAGTTGTCGGCGTCGGAGTAGTCCGGGAACCAGCCGAGCTGGTACGCCGGGTAGACGTCGCTCGAGCGGTCCTTGGAGTACTGGACCCACTCGGTCGTCTGCAGGTTGACGGTGAACAGGCCGGTCGACTCGAGCTGGTCCTTGATCAGCGCGTACTCGTCGCCCGAGGACGGACCGTAGTGGTCGTTCGAGTACTGCAGGTTGAGGGTGACCGGGGTGGTGACGCCCGCGGCCTGGAGCGTGGCGGCCGCCTTGTCGGCGTCGACACCGCCCTGGCCGTCGCCGTAGAGGCCCTTGAGGGACTCGGTCGCGCCGGTGAGGCCCTGGGGGACGTAGGAGTACAGCGGGGTGTAGGTGCCCTTGTAGACCTGGTCGGCGATCTCCTGGCGGTCGATCAGATCGGCCGCGGCCTGGCGGACGGCGAGCGCCTTGGCCGCGTCGGCCTCGGCGGTCGTCGCGCCGAACGGCTGCGTGTCGAAGTTGAAGACGATGTAGCGGATCTCGCCGCCGGGGCCGTCGACGACCTTGACGGCGTCGTTCCCGCGGAGGTCCTCGACGTCGGTCGCGGAGAGGCTCCGGTACGCGACGTCGATGTTGCCCTCCTGGATGTCCAGCTTGAGGTTCGAGCTGTCCGCGTAGTACTTGACGTTGACGGTGCCGGTCTTCGCCTCGCCGAGGACGCCCTGGTAGTCGTCGTAGGCCTTGTACTGGATGAGGTTGTTCACGTCGTAGTTGGCGATCGTGTACTGCCCGGCGAAGGCGTCGCCCGAGACGATGTCCTCGTCGGCGGTCAGCTCGTCGGCCGAGAAGACCTCCTCGTCCACGATCGGGCCCGCGGGGCTCGAGAGGATCTGCGGGAAGGTCTGGTCGTTCTCCGACTTCAGCGTGAAGACGACGGTGGTGTCGTCCGGCGCCGCGACGCTGTCGAGGTTCGCGAGGAGCGACGACGGGCCGTTCTCGGCCGCGATGGCGACCTGGCGGTCGAAGGAGAACTTGACGTCCGAGGAGGTCAGGTCGTGGCCGTTGGCCCACTTCAGGCCGTCCTTGAGCGTGACCGTGTACTCGGTCGGCGCCGTGAACTCGGCCGACTCGGCGATGTCGGGCTCGACGTCCGGGCTGCCGTAGGGGGTGTTCATCAGGAACGGGAATACCTGGTTCATCACGGCGAAGGAGCCGTTGTCGTACGAACCGGCGGGGTCGAGCGTGGTGATCTTGTCGGTGGTGCCGATGGTGAGCGTGCCGCCGGCGGCGCCGCCGGTCGAGTCCCCGCCGCCGGCGGAGCAGCCCGCCAGCACGAGCGCGACCGCGGCGAAGCCTGCTGCCGTGCCGAGTGCTCGCGAACCGCGAGTGAATCCGGATGTCATCTCCGTCTGCCTCTTCCTGTCAGAAATCGGATGCGGACCTCGGCGTGGAACGCGGTCCCGCGGCGCAGAGTCCGTCTCGCACGGGGTCCGTGCGGAGCGGTGTCGATCCGGCGCACTGTCCTTCAGGCGCACGGTGTTCTCTGGGCGCACGGGGGCCACGACGCTGAGCGCCCGCATTGCTGTTCCTCAGTGGTAACACATGCGGAAGCGCTCTCCGAACCGGCGGGAGCCGTCCGGCCGTTTCTTCACACGACTGCAACACGTCCCTCATCGAGGGCACGCGAGGCTCGCGGCGCCGTCACTCGGTGCGCAGGGCCCGCTTCTCGCGCTCCAGCTCGACCAGGCGGACCTGCACGGCGCGGGACAGCACCGGATCGGTCGAGGCGCGCTGCAGGGCGCCGCGCAGCTCCGCGATCTCGCGCAGCAGGTCGCGCTCGATCAGCGAGATCGCGACGTCCTTCGAGTAGCGGGCGAGGCCCGCCTCGTCGGCCGCCGGGATGGGCGCCACGGCGAGCTGGTGCACGAGCGAGGCGAACGGCCCCGGAACGTCGGCCGCCACGTGCTCGACCCAGTCGCGGTCCTGCGCGCGCTCGAGGTTGGCGACGACGGCGTCGCGGACGACGCGGAGGGTCTCGTTGGTGACCGCGGCGTGCGCGGCCCGGGCGAGCAGCGCCTCCCCCATCACCTGGGGCAGCTGCAGCATGGCCATCAGCGCCTCGCGCTCGATCCGCGTGACGACGTCGACCGGGAGGTCGGCGATCCTGGCGCCGGCCGGCGCCTCCGGGGCGTCCTCCTGCGGGCGCTCCTCGCGCCCGCCCGGCGCGTTGCGCGCGCGCGAGCCGGCGGAGCGGACGGCCGAGTTGACCTCGGACATGTCCAGGCCGAGCATCCGGGCCAGCTCGCGCGAGTAGCCGGGGCGCAGCGCCGGGTCGCGGATCTCGGCGACGACCGGGGCGGCGGCGCGCAGGGCGGCGATCCGGCCCTCGACCGTGTCGAGGTCGTAGCGGGCCAGCAGCTGCCGGATGACGAACTCGAACATCGGCTTCTTGTCGTCGATGAGGCGGCGGACGGCGTCGTCGCCGCGGTTGAGCCGCAGGTCGCAGGGGTCCAGGCCCTCGGGCGCGACGGCGACGAAGGTCTGCGCGGCGAAGCGGTGCTCCTCCTGGAACGCGCGCATGGCCGCCTTCTGGCCGGCGGCGTCCGGGTCGAAGGTGAAGACGACCTCGCCGACCCCGCTGTCGTCGCCGAGCACCCGGCGCAGGACCTTGATGTGGTCGACGCCGAAGGAGGTGCCGCAGGTCGCGACCGCCGTGGTGACGCCCGCGAGGTGGCAGGCCATCACGTCGGTGTAGCCCTCGACGACGACGACCCGGTGACCGCGGGAGATGTCGCGCTTGGCCAGGTCCAGCCCGTAGAGCACCTGCGACTTGTGGTAGACGGGCGACTCGGGGGTGTTCAGGTACTTCGGGCCCTTGTCCTCCTCGAGGAGGCGGCGCGCGCCGAAGCCGACGGTCTGACCCGTCACGTCGCGGATCGGCCAGACGAGCCGGCCGCGGAAGCGGTCGTAGACCCCGCCGCGGTTGCTGCTGCTGACGAGGCCCGCCGTGGTGAGCTCCTCCTCGGAGAAGCCGCGTCGCTTGAGGGCGGTGGTCAGACCGTCCCAGCCGTCGGGGGCGAAGCCGACGCCGAAGCGGTCGGCGGCCGCGCGGTCGAAGCCGCGCTCGCCGAGGAAGCGGCGCCCGACGTCGGCGCCGGGGGTGGCGAGCTGCTCGCGGAAGAACTCCTCGGCGGCGTTGTTCGCGGCGATGAGGCGGGCGCGTCCGCCGGTCTCGGGGGCCTGGCCGCCGCCCTCCTCGTACTGCAGCGGGAAGCCGATGCGGCCGGCGAGCCGCTCGACGGTCTCGCTGAAGGAGGTGTGGTCCATCTTCATGACGAAGCTGTAGACGTCGCCCGATTCCTGGCAGCCGAAGCAGTGGTAGAAGCCGGCCTGGGGGCGCACGTGGAAGCTCGGGCTGCGCTCGTCGTGGAACGGGCAGAGCCCCTTCAGCGAACCGACGCCCGCCGACTTCAGGGTGACGTACTCGCCGACGACGTCCGCGATGTTGACCCTGGCCTTGACCTCCTCGACATCCGTCTGTCGAATCCGAGGCATGCCCCCCATCGTATCCGCCGCCACCCGCCCCCCGGCCGAGTGCGCCGTTTCCGCCCCGCCCGCCGATCGAGCTGCCGCGGACCGCGGCGCCGTGCATGCCGGTCGAGTAGCCGCGGACCGCGGCGTGTCGAGACCCCCCTCCGCACACGTCGGTCTCGATACGGTCGCTCCGCGCCCTACTCGACCAGCATGCGAGGGCGGCCTACGGCCAGGGGACCGCTCATGTCGTCGTGCGCAGCACGCGACCCGCAAGCAGGAAGACTCGCGGCCTCGTCGTGCGAAGCACGCGACCAGCAAGGACCGCCCTTCGCGCGGGCACGGCGGAGCCGAACGGGTGATCCGCGTGCCAGCGGATCGCGCTAGGCGTTCGCGCCCCGCTCCGCGGAACGCACCACCCCGAGGAGCCGACCGCGCGGACGCCGGGCAGGGACCGGCGTCCGACGTGAGCGGGGCCGCGACCCGCTCACGTCAGTGGCACAGCCGCTCGAACCAGCTCAGGGCGCTCTGGTCGGTGAGGTTGGCGACCTGGTCGACGACGACCCTGCGGCGGGCGTCGTCGGTGCCGGCGGCGTTCCAGTCCTCGGCGAAGCCGGCGTCGAGGGCGCCGGCGCCGCGCTCGAGGAGGGTGTCGGCGAGGCGGGTGAGGACCTCGCGCTGCTGGGCGTAGATCGGCTGGCGGGTGTTCCGCGACATCACGAAGGTGGCGACGATGCCCTTAAGGACGGCGATCTCGGCCTGCTGCTCGCGGGGGACGACGACGTGGCCGCCGAAGCGGACGAGGTCGGGGTGGGAGTAGGCGTCCCGGGTGGCCTCGGTGGCGGAGGCGGCGAAGCGGCCGATGAGCTGGCTGGTGAGGTTCTTCAGCCGGGCCTGGTCGCGGCGGGAGCCGTCCCAGGAGTCGACCCAGACGTCGAGCGAGTCGAGGCGGTCGAACGCGGCGACGAGCTCGTCGTGGCCGATCTCGCCGCCGACCCAGGAGTGCATCGACTCGACGAGGTCGTCGTGATCCACGCGGGAGCCGAGCGCGGCGACGTCGATGTAGCCGGAGAACACGGCGTCCTCGAAGTCGTGGACCGAGTAGGCGATGTCGTCGGAGAGGTCCATCACCTCGGCCTCGATGCAGCGGACTCCCTCGGGGGCGCCCTCGCGCATCCAGGTGAAGGCGGGCTCGTCGTCGGCGTAGAAGCCGTACTTGGCGCGGCCGGACGGGTCGGCGACCGAGCGGGTGTCGGGCCACGGGTACTTGCAGCTGGCGTCGAGGCTCGAGCGCGTGAGGTTCAGGCCGTAGGGGCGGTCGTCGCCGCCGAAGACCTTCGGCTCGAGGCGGGTGAGCAGCCGGAAGGTCTGCGCGTTGCCCTCGAAGCCGCCGATCGACTCGGCCCAGGTGTTGAGGGCCCGCTCGCCGTTGTGGCCGAAGGGCGGGTGGCCGATGTCGTGCGCGAGGCAGGCGGTGTCGACGACGTCGGGGTCGAGGTCGAGGCTCGTGGCGAGCTCGCGGCCGATCTGGGCGACCTCGAGCGAGTGGGTCAGCCGGTTGCGGGCGAAGTCGACACCGGCGGTCGGGCTGAGCACCTGCGTCTTCGCAGCGAGGCGGCGGAGCGAGCTGGAGTGGAAGAGCCGGGCGCGATCGCGGGCGAAGTCGGAGCGGCGGGTGCTGTGGTCCTCCGGCAGGAACCGCTCGACGTCGACGAGCGAGTACCCCCAGAGCGCGCGATCATCCACCGCTGTGGTGGATCTCGGCGGCCGAGACGGCGTCGCGCTGGTCGGCGTTCAGCTCGCGGGACTCGAGCCAGCGGTCGGGCAGCGACGGCGTCTTCGGCGAGCCGGCGCGGCCGCGCTGGCCCTCGGCCGCCTCGCCGGGGTACGGCACGTCGGGATCGAGGGTGGCGAGCAGCTCGTCGAGCTCGGCGAGGGTGACCACGGAGGCCATCCGCGCGCGCAGGTCGCCGCCGACCGGGTAGCCCTTGAAGTACCAGGCGACGTGCTTGCGGATGTCGCGGCAGCCGCGCTCCTCGCTCTCGAAGAACTCGCAAATCAGCTGGGCGTGCCGGCGGAAGGCCGTGGCGACCTGGCCGAGGGTGGGCGTGAAGCGCTCGTCCGAGCCGGCGAACGCGGCGGCGAGGTCGCCGAAGAGCCACGGGCGGCCGAGGCAGCCGCGCCCGACGACGACGCCGTCGCAGCCCGTCTCGCTCATCATCCGCAGCGCGTCCTCGGCCGACCAGATGTCGCCGTTGCCCAGCACCGGCACGCTCGAGATCGCCTGCTTGAGGATCGCGATCGCCGACCAGTCGGCCTGGCCGCTGTAGAACTCGGAGGCGGTGCGCGCGTGCAGCGCGATGGAGGCGACTCCCGCGCCCTCCGCCGCCCGGCCGGCCTCGAGGTAGGTGAGGTGGTCGGAGTCGATGCCCTTGCGCATCTTGACGGTCAGCGGGACGTCGCCCGCGGCCCTCACCGCGCCCTCGACGATCTGCCGGAACAGCGGGAGCTTCCACGGCAGTGCCGCTCCCCCGCCCTTGCGGGTGACCTTGGCGACGGGGCAGCCGAAGTTGAGGTCGATGTGGTCGGCGCGGTCCTCCGCGACGAGCATGGTGACCGCCTCGGCGACCGTCTTCGGGTCGACCCCGTAGAGCTGGATCGAGCGGACCTTCTCGCTCGGGTGGTGACGGATGAGGCGCATCGACTCCGGGGTGCGCTCGACGAGCGCGCGGGACGTGATCATCTCGCTCACGTACAGGCCGTTCCCGAACTCGCGGCAGAGTCGGCGGAACGCCGTGTTGGTGATCCCGGCCATGGGCGCGAGGACGACGGGGGCGTCGAGTTCGAGGGGGCCGATCCGGAGCGCCGGCGCGGTGCGCGCGGGCGGGGCGGCCATGAGAGTGGAGGACATCGGTATCGATTCTCCCAGATCCTGTGTTGGGGAAGGCGAACGAGCGGAGAGGTGGGGACGGATGGACGGGAACGGCACCGTGGAGGACGGCACCGTGGAGAACGGCACCGTGCAGGACGGACCGACGCGTTTCGAGGCGGACGCGCGTGAGCGTGGACTCGACGTCGAGATCGTCGACCGCCCGGAGGCCGGGAGCCTGGCCGAGGCGGCCGCGCTGCTGGGCATCGAGCCCGGCTCGATCGTGAAGTCGCTGGTGGTGAAGCGCCACGACGGCGGCTTCGTCTTCGCGCTGGTGCCCGGCGGGCGGCAGATCTCCTGGCCGCTGCTGCGCGCGGTGGTCGGCGTGAACAAGCTGCGGCTGCCGGACGAGTCGGTGGCCCTGGAGGCGACGGGCTACCGCCGCGGCACCATCACGCCGATCGGCTCCACCACCGCCTGGCCCGTCGTCGCAGACGAGCGGATCGTCGGCCGCCGGATCGCGATGGGCGCAGGCACCAGCGGCCGGAGCGCCTTCGTCGAGGCGGACGCGCTGATCGCCGCCTACGGAGCGACCGTCGCCGACATCACGGTCGAGGAGCCCGCTCGCTGATCGCGGGAGCGGCAGGCGCCGGCACCGCGCAGACCCCGTCCTCGCAGATCGGCACGTCCGCCGCGCCGAGCATCTCGAACGGCGCGACCGGCGCTCGATCGGTCACGAGACGACCGCCCGCTGCGACAGCACGTGCTCGAGCACCTCGGTGAACGCGGTCGGCTCCTGCGCGCCCGAGACCCCGAAGCGGCCGTCGAGCACGAAGAACGGCACGCCGTTGATCCCGTACTCGCGGGCCTGCGCGATGTCGGACCGCACGTCGGCGAGGTGCCGCTGCTCGTCGAGCGCGCGCCGCACCTCGTCGGCGTCGAGGCCGACCTCCGCTGAGAGGGCGGCCAGGACGTCGGAGTCCGCGAGGTCGCGCCCCTCGACGAAGTAGGCCCGGAGCAGCCGCTCCTTGAGCTCGAGCTGCAGCCCGTTCGCCTTCGCGTGGTGCAGCGCCTGGTGCGCCCGGACGGTCTTCACGTGCACGACCGACTCGAAGTGGTAGTCGAGGTCGACGCCCGCCGCGATCGCGGTCACCGAGTCGAGCATCTGCTGCGCCTGCTCGAGCGGGACGCCCTTGTGCTGCGCGAGGAACTCGGCAGTGCCGCCGCGGTAGTCCTCCGGCGTCTCCGGCGACAGCTCGAAGCTGCGGTACTCGACCGCGACCTCGGGCGCGTCGGGGTTCGCGGCGCGGAACGCCGCCAGCCCCCGCTCGAACTTCCGCTTGCCGATATAGCACCAGGGGCACGCGATGTCGGACCAGATGTCGACGGTGATGGGGGTCTGCGCTTCGCTCACTCCGAGGACAACCGCCGCCGCCGGGAGCTATTCCCGGAGGACCCGGACGAGCTCGTCGACGTCGGACTCGTCGTTCCAGAGGTGGAAGGCGACCCGCAGGCGCCCGCCGCGGCCCGAGACGCGCAGCCCTGCGGCCTGCAGGCGCGCCAGGTCGGCGCCGTCCTGGTCCGGCCAGGAGACGATCGCCCGGTGCTGCGGCGGCCGGTCGAGGCGCTCGCAGAGCTGATCCCCCAGCCCGGAGGCGCGCGCCCAGACGGCGGAGAGATCGAGGGAGCGGAACAGCTCGAGCGACGCCTCCGCCCCGACGAACGCCTGCCAGGCGGGCGAGACGTCGAAGCGGCGGGCGTTCTCGGCCAGGTGCATCGCCGGTCCGTAGCAGGAGGACCAGACGTCCTCCCCCGAGTACCAGCCGGCCTGCACCGGCAGCAGCTCGGCCGCGTACTCCGGCGAGACGGTGAGGAAGGCGACACCGCGCGGCGAGCAGAGCCACTTGTAGGCGTGGGTGAGGGTCGCGTCGAAGCGGGAGGCGTCGACCGGCAGCACGCCCGCCGCCTGGGTCAGGTCGCAGGCCGTGCGCACACCGTGTCGGGCGGCGGCCTCGACGACCGCATCCAGATCGGCGAGCGCCCCGCTGCTCGACTGCACGGCCGAGAAGACGACGAGGTCGTCGGCGTCCTCGATCGAGTCCGCCAGCGCCTCCAGCGGCACGGAGCGCACCACGACGCCGCGGTGAGCCTGGGCGAGGAAGGGGAAGACGATCGAGGAGAAGTCTCCGTCGATGCAGAGGACGTGCGCGCCGTCCGGGAGCGAGGCCGCGAGGACGGCCGCCATCGCCGAGGTCTGCGAGCCGATCGCGACCCGGTCGACCGGCACTCCGGCGATGTCGGCGAAGGCGGCGCGCGCGCGCTCGGCGACGGCGCCGTAGCCCGCGGCGGTGTTCTCGCCGGCGGACCACTCGTCGAGATCGGCGCGCAGCGCGTCGGCGGTCGCGCGCGGCGGCAGCCCCAGCGTGCAGGCGTTGTGATAGCCGCGGGCGCCGGGGAACAGCGCTCGGAGATCGGCGGGGGCCGGAGGTGCGGTGCTCACCCTCCGAGGATCCCCCTCGGCGCCCGGATCGCCAACCTCGCGGCGGCTCCGGGCGCGTCGTGCGTCACCGTGCCGCGAGGGCGTGCGCCTGCTCGATCAGCGCGACCACGGCTCTCGCCTCGCGGACGTCGACCGGCGACGGGGCCCCGTCGAGCAGCGTGCGGGCGACTCCGGCGAGGAAGGCGGCGTAGTGCCCGCGCTCGCTCGGGACGGCCGCGCTCCCGTGCTCGTCGACGAGCGCTCCCTCCGCGCCGGCGGGGACGACGCCGAAGTCCTCGTCCAGCGGAGTCGCACCGCCGCTGCGCAGCGCGCCCTCCTGCGGGTCGAGGCCGTCGACCGAGAAGGCGGCGCGCGTCCCGAGCACCCGGAAGCGAGGTGCGCAGGCGCGGGCGACCCGGCTCATCGTCAGGTGCGAGCGCACGCCGGACTCGTGGAGCAGCGAGACGAAGGCGTCGTCCTCGCTCGCACCGCCCTCGTGCACGACGCGGGTCTCCGCGGCGGTGACGACGGCCGGGCCGAAGAGCACCAGAGCCTGGTCGACGAGGTGGCTGCCGAGATCGAAGAGGATGCCGCCGCCCTGCTCCGGCCCGATCGCCGTCTGCCAGCGGCCGGTCTTCGGGGCGCTCCAGCGCTCGAAGGTCGACTCGAAGCGGATCACGTCGCCGAGCGCGCCCTCCGCCAGGAGCCTGCGCAGGGTGAGGAAGTCGGCGTCCCACCGGCGGTTCTGGAAGACGAAGACGGGCGCCCCGCCCGCCTCGGACGCGGCGAGGATCGCGTCGACGTCCGCCGTGCTCGGCGCGAACGGCTTGTCGATCACCACCGCGACTCCGGCGGCGAGCACCTGCTCGGCCTGCTCGCGGTGCACGGAGGGCGGTGTCGCGAGGACGACCAGGTCGGGCCGCTCAGCGAGCACCTCGTCGAGCCCGGCGACGATCCGCGCGCCGGGATGCGCGTCCGCCGCCGCCGCCGCTCGCTCGGGGTCGCTCGTCGAGATCGCGACCAGCGCGACGTCCGGTTCCGCCTCCAGGAACGGAGCGTGGAAGACGCGGCCCGCGAGCCCGTAGCCGACGAGTCCGACGCGGACGGTCCCACCCCCGGTCATGCCGACGCCCCCGGCACGTCGACCGCGCCGCCGAAGCGGCGGGTGCGGCCGGCGTAGTGCTCGATCGCGCCCCAGAGGTCCTCGCGGGTGAAGTCGGGCCAGAGCCGGTCGAGGAAGACCATCTCGGCGTAGGCGCTCTGCCAGAGCAGGAAGTTGCTGGTGCGCTGCTCGCCGGAGGAGCGCACGAAGAGGTCGACGTCCGGCATGTCCGGCAGATAGAGCGCCTTGCCGATCGTCTTCTCGGTGATGCCGGACGGCTTCAGCCGGCCGGCCGCGACCTCGGCCGCGATCCGCTGCACCGCGTCGGCGATCTCGGTGCGGCCGCCGTAGTTGACGCACATCGTCAGCGTGAGGACGTCGTTGCCCGCGGTCAGCTTCTCGGCGTACTGCAGCTCGTTGACGACCGACGCCCAGAGCCGGGGCTTCCGGCCGGCCCAGCGCACGCGGACGCCCCACTCGTTGAGCTGGTCGCGGCGGCGGTGCAGCACGTCGCGGTTGAAGCCCATCAGGAAGCGCACCTCGTCGGGCGAGCGCTTCCAGTTCTCGGTAGAGAAGGCGTAGACGCTGAGGTGCTTCACGCCGATCTGGATCGCTCCCGCGACCACGTCGAGCAGCGACGCCTCGCCGCGCTTGTGGCCCTCCACCCGCGTCAGCCCACGGGAGTTGGCCCAGCGGCCGTTGCCGTCCATCACGATCGCGACGTGCTCGGGGACGGCCTTGCGCGGCAGCTCCGGCGGGTGCACGCCGGTCCAGTCGAGGGGGCGGAACGCCACGGCGTCCTTGTGGGTGAAGGGCTTCATCGGGTGACGTGCTCCAGAGATCTCAGTCCGCGCTCGAGGTGCCACTGGGTGTAGGCGGCGACCACGCCGCTCGCTCGGGAGCGGGTCGAGGGCTCCGTCGTCTCGGCGTGCCCCCAGTCTCCCGTGAGCAGGGCGCCGAGGAGGACGACCACCTCGGGGGCGACCCGCGGGGCGCCGGGCGGTGTGCAGTCCTCGCAGACGACCCCGCCGAGCTGGACGACGACCGCGCCGTGCGGGCCGGGCGCACCGCAGCGGGCGCAGTCCTCGAAGCTCGGCGCCCAGCCGGCGATCGAGAGGGCGCGCAGCAGGTAGGAGTCGAGGGTGAGCACCGGCTCGTGCTCGTGCTTCGAGAGCGAGCGCAGGGCGCCGACGAGCAGCAGGTACTGCTGCAGCGAGGCGTCCGCGTCGGTGAGCCGGTCGGCCGTCTCGACCATCGCGCTCGCCGCGGTGTAGCTGTCGTAGTCGGCGGCGATGATCGCGCCGTAGGCGCCGAGCGACTCGGCCTGGGTGACGATGTCGAGGCTCCGGCCCTCGTAGAGCTGGAGGTCGGCCACCATGAACGGCTCGAGCCGCGAGCCGAACTTGGAGCCCGTCTTGCGCACGCCCTTCGCGACCGCGCGGATCTTGCCGTGGCTTCGCGAGAGCAGCGTCACGATGCGGTCGGCCTCGCCCAGCTTGTGGGTGCGCAGCACGACGGCTTCGTCACGGTAGGTGGGCATGGACTCGATTATCCTCCCCACCCCTGACAAGCCGGCGGTGCCGCCGCCCCCGCCCGGCCTGCGCCGTGGAACGATGTCCCGGTGGCAGCCTCCCTCTTCGAGATCCCCGCCTGGGCCGACCTCCTCGCCATCGCGATCGGCTGCCTGCAGGGCGCGATGTTCGCGGGCGAGTTCCGCGACCGGCGGATCGACCTGCTCGGGGTCACGATCATCGGCACGGCGACGGGACTCGGCGGCGGCGTGCTGCGCGACCTGCTGCTGCAGACACCGCTCGTGGCGCTGCACACCAACGCCTACCTGATCGTCGCGGTGACGGCCTCGCTCTTCGGGATGCTGCTGCAGCACGTGCTCAACCGCGTCGACGGCACGATCACGGCGCTCGACGCTCTGACGATCGGCCTCTTCGGCGCGATCGGCACGACGAAGGCGCTCTCGCTCGGCGTTCCGGAGGTGCCCGCGGTGTTCGTCGGGACCGTCTCGGCCGTCGGCGGGTCGGTGATCCGCGACATCCTGCTGAACCGGCCGATCGCCCTGATGCACGTGGGCTCGCTCTACGCGATCGCCGCGACGGGCGGCACGGTGGTGCTGGTGGTCGCGCTGCGGTTCGGGATGGTGATCGACTACGCGGCGCCGATCGCGGTGCTCGTCACGGCGGTCATCCGGCTGCTGGCGGTGCGCTACGGCTGGAGCCTGCCCGAGCAGCGGGCGCTGAGCCGGGTGCCGCGCCTCGGCTGGCGCAAGCGCGGCTGAGAGCGGATGCACGTCGGAGCGGTCCGCGGAAGCCCGGGCCCGTGTCGGGGGTCCGACCTAGGGTGGGCAGCATGACTGCCGCAGGCACCACGACCGACCGACACGACGTGCTGATCATCGGCGGGGGGAACGCGGGGCTCTCGGTCGCGGGGCGACTGCGCCGCTACGGGGTCGACGACGTCGCGGTGATCGAGCCGCGCGAGACGCACCTCTACCAGCCGATGTTCTCCCACGTCGCGGGCGGCACCGCTCCCGCCTCGAAGGCGACCCGGCCGCAGGGCTCGGTGACGCCGAAGGGAGTGACCTGGATCCGCGATCGCGTCGAGGCGATCGATCCCGCCGCGAAGTCGGTCACCCTCGCCTCCGGTCGGCAGGTCGGCTACGGCGATCTGGTCGTCTGCCCCGGCATCCAGAAGGACTGGGACGCGGTGCCCGGGCTGGCAGAGGCGATGGCGTCGCCGGTCGGCGTCTCGAACTACGAGTTCGACTACGCGCGGAAGGCGTCGAGCGTGCTCCGCGGAGTCCGCTCCGGCACGGTCGTCTTCACCCAGCCCAGCGGCCCCGGCACCTGCTCGGGCGCCTCGCAGAAGCCGATGTACCTCGCGTGCGACTACTGGCGCGAGATCGGCGTGCTCGACGACATCCACGTCGTGCTCGTCGTGCCGACGCCCACGATGTTCGGCATGCCGCTCATCGACGCGGAGCTCGAGCGCAAGGTGGCGGAGTACGGCATCGACGTGCGCTACAGCCGCGAGCTGGTCTCCGTCGACGCCGAGCAGCGGACCGTGGTCATCGCCGGGGACGATCACCGCGGCGCGCAGCTGGGCGTCGACCACGACGCGGGGCAGGTCGGCACCGAGCAGCGGGAGACGCTCTCCTACGACGTGCTGCACGCGGTGCCCCCGCAGTCGGCACCCGATTGGCTCGCGGACACCGGGCTGACCGCGGAGGCGGAGGTCGGCGGCTTCGTCGAGGTCGATCCTCTGACGCTGCGCCACCCGCGCCACCCCGAGGTCTGGGCGCTCGGCGACGCCGCGGCGACCACGAACTCCAAGTCGGGCGGCGCGCTCCGGCAGCAGACGAAGACCCTGGCGAAGAACCTCGTCGCGGCGCGCAAGGGGAAGCCGCTCCCCCAGGTCTACAACGGCTACTCGGTCTGCCCGTTCGTCGTCTCGCGCTCGACGGTCGTCTTCGCGGAGTTCGACGACCGGTACCGCCCGAAGCCGACCATCCCGTTCTGGAAGGGTCTCGCGAAGGAGCGCCGGCTCACCTTCCTCGCCGACCGCTACCTGCTCCCCTGGGTCTACTGGAACCTCATCCTGCAGGGCCGCGCTTGACGGCACTGCGCCACGGCCTCACGAGCAGCCGCGGAACGCGGCGTCCTCATGCTGGTCGAGCAGCCGCGGCACGCGGCGTCCTCATGCTGGTCGAGCAGCCGCGGCACGCGGCGTCCTCATGCTGGTCGAGTAGCCGCGGCACAAGGCGTATCGAGACCGACCGCCGCATGGACGTCGGTCTCGATACGCCCGCTCTGCGGGCTACTCGATCAGCCGATGAGGCTCAGGCCGAGGCCGTCGCCAGTTCGCGGTCCGGGGCCTCCTCGCGCAGGGCGCGGTTGACGGCCGAGACGATCGCCTTGAGCGAGGCGGTCGAGATGTCGGCGTCGACGCCCACGCCCCAGAGGGTGCGGCCGTTGACCGAGCACTCGACGTAGGAGGCGGCCAGTGCGTCGCCTCCGGCGCTGAGAGCGTGCTCGACGTAGTCGAAGACGCGGACCTCGACGCCGTGCTGCGCCAGCACCGCCTCGAAGGCGTTGATCGGGCCGTTGCCGGTCGCGCTCGCCGTCACCGTCTCGTCGCCGACCCGCAGCACGGCGTCGAGCGCGATCGAGCCGCCCAGGTCGCTCGAGGTGCTCGTGCGGGTCAGCTCGAAGCGGCCCCACTTGTCCTCGGCGCGGTGCGCGGGCGCGGGCAGGTACTCGTCCTGGAAGATCGTCCAGATCTGCTCGCTGGTGACCTCGCCGCCCTCGGCGTCCGTCTTGGCCTGCACGACGGCGGAGAACTCGATCTGCAGGCGGCGCGGCAGGTCCAGCGCGTGGTCGGTCTTCAGCAGGTAGGCGACGCCGCCCTTGCCGGACTGCGAGTTGACGCGGATGACCGCCTCGTAGGAGCGGCCGAGGTCCTTCGGGTCCACCGGCAGGTAGGGCACCGCCCAGGTCAACTCGTCGCGGCTGACGCCGGTGCGCTCCGCCTCGGCCTCCATCGCCTCGAAGCCCTTCTTGATGGCGTCCTGGTGCGAGCCGCTGAACGCGGTGAAGACGAGGTCGCCGGCCCAGGGGCTGCGCTCGGGCACGGCCAGCTGGTTGCAGTACTCGGCCGTGCGCTTGATGCCGTCCATGTCGCTGAAGTCGATCTGCGGGTCGATGCCCTGGGTGAACAGGTTCACGCCCAGCGCGACCAGGTCGACGTTGCCGGTGCGCTCGCCGTTGCCGAAGAGGCAGCCCTCGATGCGGTCCGCGCCGGCCAGGTAGCCCAGCTCGGCCGCGGCGACCGCGGTGCCGCGGTCGTTGTGCGGGTGCAGCGAGACGATGATGTTCTCGCGCTGGGCCAGGTTGCGGCACATCCACTCGATCGAGTCCGCGTAGACGTTCGGCGTCGCCATCTCGACCGTGGCGGGCAGGTTGAGGATGACCTTGCGGTCCGGGGTCGGCTCGAAGACCTCGACCACGCGGTCGCAGATCTCGCGGGCGAAGTCGAGCTCGGTGCCGGTGTAGCTCTCGGGCGAGTACTCGTAGTAGACGACGGTGCCGGGCACCGACGCCTCCATCTCGCGGCACTTGCGCGCCCCGGCGAGGGCGATGTCGATGATGCCCTGGCGGTCCTTGCGGAAGACGACCTCGCGCTGCAGCACGCTCGTCGAGTTGTAGAGGTGCACGATCGCCTGGCGGGCCCCGCGGATCGACTCGTAGGTGCGCTCGATCAGGTGATCGCGCGCCTGGGTCAGCACCTGGATGGTGACGTCCTCCGGGATCGCGTCCTCCTCGATGAGGCTGCGGACGAAGTCGAAGTCGGTCTGGCTCGCGCTCGGGAAGCCGACCTCGATCTCCTTGTAGCCCATGCGGACCAGGAGGTCGAACATGATCCGCTTGCGCTCGGGGCTCATCGGGTCGATCAGCGCCTGGTTGCCGTCGCGCAGGTCGACGGCGCACCAGCGCGGGGCATTGGTGATGCGCTTCGCCGGCCAGGTGCGGTCGGGCAGCTCGACGACGATCTGCTCGTGGAACGGCTTGTACTTGCCGATCGGCAGCGACGACGGCTTCTGGGTGTTCTTCATGAGGGTGCTCTCCCGGCGCGCGAACGCGCCTGTCTCTCGTCTCGCGGGGATCCGGATGCGGATCGAACCACGCGGGTGGTCTGTGGTGACGATGGGTCTGATTCAGCCGACGACGGACTCCGCGACGAGGAGGGCCTGAGGATCAGATCTCGTCGCGGCGGCTAAGAAGGAGCAGACCGATGCGCACGCGACCACGGTAGCACTGCCCCCGCGGCGCGGCACCCACCGGCACCACCGCGGCGCGGACGTCGCCCTCAGGCCACGAGCCCGTTCTCGTAGGCGTAGACGACCAGCTGCACCCGGTCGCGCAGCCCGAGCTTGCCGAGGGTCCGGCTGATGTGCGTCTTCACTGTCGCCTCGCTGAGGAACTCGGCTCGCGCGATCTCGGTGTTGCTGAGGCCACGGGCGGCGAGGTGGAAGATCTCGCGCTCGCGGTCGGTCAGCGTGCCGAACGCGGCCGGAGTCTCCCGGCCGCTGCCCGGTGCGCCGAAGTGCTCGAAGAGCTCGCGGGTCGCCGAGGCGGCGACTACCGCGGTGCCGGCGTGCACGGTGCGGACCGAGGCGAGCAGGAAGCCCGGCTCGGTGTCCTTGAGCAGGAACCCGCTCGCCCCGGCGCGGATCGCGCGGGCGGCGGCCTCGTCCAGGTCGAACGTGGTGAGCACCAGGATGCGCGGCGGCTCCACGCCCTTCTCCGCGGCGTCGGCGAGGATCCGCCGCGTCGACTCGATGCCGTCGACGCCCGGCATCCGGATGTCCATCAGCACCACGTCCGGAGCCAGCCGGCCGACGATCTCCGCGCCCTCCGCGCCGTCGGACGCCTCGCCGACCACCTCGAGGTCCGGCTGCGAGCTCAGCAGCATGCGGATGCCGGCGCGGAAGAGCGCCTGGTCGTCGACGAGGACGAGGCGGATGGTGTCGGTCATGCGGGGTGGCCTCCAGAGGCGACGGTCAGGGCGGGGGACGAGGAGGCGGGCAGGCGTGCGTCGACCACGAAGTCGTCGCCCTCGGGGCCGGCGCGGAGCACGCCGCCGACGAGTGCGGCGCGCTCGCGCATGCCGACCAGGCCGTGGCCCTCCCCCGGCACGCGCGCGGCGGCCTCGGCATCGGCGCAGCGCGCGTTGCGCACCGTCAGGACGATGTCGCCTGACTCGCGGCGGAGGGCGACGTCGAGCGGGGAGCCGGGCCGGCCGTGCCGGAGCGCGTTCGTCGTCGCCTCCTGCACGATGCGGTAGAGCGCCAGGCCGATGCCGCGCGGCACCGTCTCGAGGTCGACCTCGAGCTCCGAGCGCAGCTGCGTCCCGGCTCCGGCGACGCTCTCGAGCAGCGCCGGCAGGTCGCGCGCCTCGGGCTGCGGTCCGTCGCTCTGGCTGTGCCGCAGCTGCGCGAGGAGGACGCGCACGTCGCCGAGCGCGTCGCGGGCGACCGAGGAGATGGTGAGCAGGGCGGCGTCGGTCTGCGCGGGGCTGGACGCACCGAGGTAGCGGGCGCCGTCCGCCTGCGCGATGACGACGGCGAGCGAGTGCGCCACGACGTCGTGCATGTCCCGCGCGATCCGGTTGCGCTCCTCGACCGTGTCGAGCTCGCGCTGCGCCGCCGCGCGCTCGCGCTCCGCCTCGGCGCGGAGGGTCTGGCCCTCCCGTGCCCGCCGGACGGAGCGGGAGAGCAGGCCGACCGTCCAGGAGAGCCCGAGCGTGGCGAGGATCCCGCCGAACACCGCTCCCCCGGTCAGGATCGGCGAGGGGATGGACTGCACGAGTCGGAAGACGATGATCAGGTAGACGACGGCGACGACCGCGCCGAGCACCGCGGACACGGCTCCTGCGGCCCGGGTCCGCCGCCGGTCCGAGGCGCCGGTGCCGAAGAGCACGGCGAGGATCGCGAGGTCGCCTGGGCCCGGGGCCAGCTGCAGCCCCATCTGGAGGATCGCGCCGGCCCAGGCGATCGCAAGGGCGAGCGCCGGCGCTCGGCGGTGCAGGACGAGCGCCACGGCCAGGACTCCGCCGACGACCGGCTGGAGCGAGCCATCGGGCGCGGCGAAGGGAACGGTCGAGATCAGCAGGAGCAGGAGCGCCTGCCAGCCGGCGGCGCCCACGGCGAAGTCGTCCTGCGGACCGGCGATGCGCACCATGAGCGCGTCGATCCTGTCGTCCCCGCCGACCGGCCGGCGCAGCCCTCCGCGCCAGGCGAGCACATCGGCGCCGGCGAGCAGGCCGGCGACGACGAGCGCGGTGAGCGCACGGAAGAGGAGGACCTCGTCGGCGCTCGCCTCGTCCGCGAGGATCTGCGCGGTACCGTTCAGCGCGGCGACGAGGCCGCCGATGCCGGCGAGCAGGAGGGCGCCGACCAGCGTCAGCGTTCGGGTCCACGGACCGAGCCGGCGCGCCGACGACCAGAGGACGACGAGGCCCACCAGGACGGCGTCGACGGGCACGCCGAGCAGCGTGACGCCGCCGCCGGTGATCGCTCCGACGGCGACGAGGGACGGCGCGAGGGCGGGCAGGAGCGCGGCGACGGCCAGCCCGAGCGCGATGAGCAGACCACCGCTGAGCAGGCCCGGATCGACGAGGCCCGCGGCGCTCAGCCCGAGGTGGAGGAGCGCGAGCAGCGCTCCCGCGATCGGGAGCGTCGCGGGACGATCGAGCAGCGCGCGCATGCGCCCCACGCTACGCGTCGGCAGCACGGCGCGGCGTCGTCCCGGAGGGTGACGGCGATCCCCCTGCCGATGCGGCGTCCCCGGTCACGAAGGGCTCAGAAGCCGAGGCGGCCGAGCAGCTTGGGGTCGCGCTGCCACTCCTTGGCGACCTTCACCCGGATGGAGAGGAAGACGCGCCGGCCGAGCAGCCGCTCGATCTGCTCGCGCGACACCGCGCCCACCTCGCGCAGGCGCTGGCCGCCCTTGCCGATGATGATGCCCTTCTGGCTGTCGCGCTCGACGAAGACGTTCGCGTAGATGTCGATGAAGGAGCCGTCCTCACGCTCGACCATGTCGTCGAGCGTCACGGCGAGCGAGTGCGGCAGCTCGTCGGAGACGCCCTCGAGCGCCGCCTCGCGGATGAACTCCGCGATGCGCGAGCCCGTGTCCTCATCGGTCACGGCCTCCTCGGGGTACAGCGCCGGCGAGACCGGCATGAGGCGCAGCAGCTCCGCGGCGAGGACGTCGAGCTGCTCCTCGGTGACCGCCGAGATCGGCACGATCGTGTCCCACTCGCGCAGCTCGGAGACGGCGAGCAGCTGCTTCGCGACGGACTTCTTCGAGGAGAGGTCGACCTTGGAGACGATCGCGACCTTGCGGGCGCGCGGGAACGACTCAAGCTGCTCGTTGATGAAGCGGTCGCCGGGGCCGATCGGCTCGTCGGCCGGGAAGAGCATCCCGATCACGTCGACGTCGCCGAGCGTCGAGGTGACGAGGGAGTTGAGCCGCTCGCCGAGCAGGGTGCGCGGGCGGTGGATGCCCGGGGTGTCCACCACGATCAGCTGGCCGTCGGGGCGGTGCACGATGCCGCGGATGGCGCGGCGGGTGGTCTGCGGCTTCGAGCTGGTGATGGCGATCTTCTCGCCGACCAGCGCGTTCGTCAGGGTCGACTTGCCCACGTTCGGGCGGCCGACGAACGACACGAAGCCCGCCCGGTAGGGAGTGCTGGGGGTGCTCTGGTCGGTCATCGTGCGTCCTCGTCCTGGTGGTCTGTCTCCGCGACGACCGGAACCGGTCCGGTGCTGGTCTCGCCTGAGGGATCGTAGTCGGGATCGCGCCGCACGATGACGGTCGAGATGGTGCCGCGGCGGGGATCCGCCTGCTCGGCCTCGAGGATCACCCCGTCGATCCGGGCGGTCGCGCCGCGCTCGGGCAGGCGGCCGTAGGCCTTGGTGAGCAGTCCGCCGACCGAGTCGACGTCGTCGTCCTCGAGGTCGAGCTCGAACAGCTCGCCCAGCTCGTCGACGGGCAGCCGGGCCGAGACCCGGTAGACGCCCGGCTCGGTCTCCTCGAAGAGGTCGACCTCGCGGTCGTACTCGTCCGAGATGTCGCCGACCAGCTCCTCGATCAGGTCCTCGAGCGTTACCAGCCCGGCGATGCCGCCGTACTCGTCGACCACCATGGCGAGATGGTTGGACTCGAGCTGCATCTGGCGCAGCAGCTCGTCGGCCTTCTTCGACTCCGGCACGAACAGCGCCGGGCGGGCGAGGTCGGCCGCGGAGTCGTCGTCGTCCGGGCGCTCGTAGGTGTGCCGGGCGACGTCGCGGAGGTAGAGCACGCCGAGCACGTCGTCGACGCCGTCGCCGATGACGGGCAGGCGGGAGATGCCGCGGCTGAGCAGCAGGCCCATGCCGGCGCCGACCGAGGCACCCGCCTCGATCGTGACCATGTCGGTCCGGGGCACCATCACCTCGCGCACCAGCGTGTCGTTGAACTCGAAGATCGAGTGGATGAGCTCGCGGTCGTCCTGCTCGAGGACCGACTGCTCGGTCGCCTCGTCGACCATGCTCAGCAGCTGCTCCTCGGAGGAGAAGCCTGCCGAGCGGCCGGTGCCCGGGGTGACCCGGTTGCCCAGCGCGACGAGGCCGTGGGCGACCGGACCGAGCGCGACCCGCAGCACGTGCACGAGCGAGGCGCTGGAGCCGAGCACGGCGCGGGCGTGCGCGCGGCCGACGCTGCGCGGGCTCGAGCCGACCAGCACGAACGAGACGGCCGCCATGATCAGGATCGCGAGCAGGAGCGCCAGCCAGAGCGCGTCGACCACGACGACGAGCACGGTGGTGACGAAGACGGCGGCCGTGGTCTCGGCCGCGATCCGGGTGAAGTTGACGACGTTGACGTGCGCGCTCATGTCGCCGGCGATGGCCCGCAGGGCGCGGGAGCTGCGCGAGTGGTGCGCCATCTCGAGGACGTCGCTGCGCGAGAGCACGCCGAGCGCCGCGTCGGTGGCGGCGAGCCAGCCGCCGAGGGCGACGAGGCCGAGGGCGGCGATGAGGAGCTGGACGGTGAGCACGCCGGGCCTAGCGGCGTCGCTCGCTGATGTGGAACCCGACGAGGATGTCGCGCTGGATGCCGAACATCTCGCGCTCCTCCTCCGGCTCCGCGTGGTCGAAGCCGAGCAGGTGCAGCAGCCCGTGCGCGGTCAGCAGCAGCAGCTCGTCGAGCACGGAGTGGCCGGCCGCCTCGGCCTGGTTCTGCGCCACCTGCGGGCACAGCACGATGTCGCCGAGCAGGCCGGCCGGGGTCTGCTCGTCCTCGGTGCCGGGGCGCAGCTCGTCCATCGGGAAGCTCAGCACGTCGGTGGGGCCGGGCTCGTCCATCCACTGCACGTGCAGCTGCTCCATCGCGCCCTCGTCGACCAGCACGATCGCGAGCTCGGCGTCGGGGTGCACGTGCAGCGAGTCGAGCGCGTAGCCCGCGAGGCGCAGCAGGGTCGCCTCGTCCACGGGGATGCTCGACTCGTTGTTGATCTCGATGCTCACGGGGTGCGGGGTTCCTTCGGTCGGGAGGGTGCTCGGCGGGAGGGCGGTGCGGAGACGGGGAGTGCCGTGCTCAGGCGCGCGGCCGCTTGGGCTGCGCGTCGCCGGTCGACCGGGTGGCCGCCCGGCGCTCGGCGCGGGCCGCGAACTCGCGGGCCTGCTCGCGCTCGAAGCTCTGCGCCTGCTTCTGCTGGTCGTACTCGGTGTAGGCGTCCACGATCCGGCCGACGAGGCTGTGGCGGACCACGTCCTCGCTGGTCAGCCGCGCGAAGTGGATGTCGTCGATGTCGTCGAGCACCCGGGTCACCAGGCGGAGACCGCTGGAGCCGGCGGGGAGGTCGACCTGGGTGATGTCGCCCGTGATCACCATCTTCGAGCCGAAGCCGAGGCGGGTGAGGAACATCTTCATCTGCTCCGGCGTGGTGTTCTGCGCCTCGTCCAGCACGACGAACGACGTGTTCAGCGTGCGGCCGCGCATGTACGCCAGCGGGGCGACCTCGATCGTTCCCGCCGCGAGGAGCTTCGGGACGATCTCCGGGTCCATCATCTCGTTCAGCGCGTCGTAGAGCGGGCGCAGGTACGGGTCGATCTTGTCGGTGAGCGAGCCCGGCAGGTAGCCGAGCCGTTCCCCTGCCTCGACCGCGGGGCGGGTCAGGATGATCCGCTCGACCTCCTTGCGCTGCAGGGCCTGCACCGCCTTGGCCATCGCGAGGTAGGTCTTGCCGGTGCCGGCGGGGCCGATGCCGAAGACGATCGTGTTCTGATCGACGGCGTCGACGTACTCGCGCTGCCCGAGGGTCTTGGGGCGGATGCTCTTCCCGCGCGCCGTGAGGATGGCCTGGCCGAACGCGTCCGCGGGACGCACCGGCCCGCCGTTCTCGAGGATGCGCGCGGACTCGCGCACGCCCTCCGGGTCGAGGTCGTGGCCGCCTGCCGTCATGAGCACCAGTTCTTCCACCAGGCGCGCCGCCGCGGCGACGGGGACGCCCTCGCCGTCGAGGGTCACCTCGTTGCCGCGCACGTGCACCTGGACATCGGGGAATCGCGATTCGACCGCCCGGATGAGGCGGTCCTGAGGTCCGAGGAGACGCACCATGGCGACTCCGTCGACGGCGATGACGCGGTGCGTCCCGCCGGTGGTGCCGTCCGCAGGGTCTTGAAGGGGCATCGGCTCCGCGGAGCCGGGTCGAGTGGGGTTCGGGCCCGCGGAGCCGTCGTCCGCGTGATCAACCGGTGGCAAGGGAGCCTTCCGTCAGGTGGCCGCCCAGGACGTGGGCGTGGACGTGGAACACGGTCTGACCGGCCTCTTCGCCGGAGTTGAAGACCAGCCGGAACTGGCCGTTGCTGTGCGCGTCGGCGAGCGTCTGCGCGACCCGGGCGATCTCGGCGAGCAGTGCCGGGTCGCCCGCGGCGAGCTCGGCGACGTTCGCGTACTCCTGGGTCTTCGGGAAGATCAGCAGGTGCACGGGGGCCTTGGGCGCGATGTCCTGGATCGCGAGGATCCGCTCGTTCTCGAACACCACGTCGGCGGGGATCTCTCCGCGGACGATGCGCGTGAAGACAGTGGGCTCGGTCATGCGTCCATCTTAAACGGCGGGGCGACCCGGGCGGGGGCGCGTTCGCCCAGGGCGCGCGGATCGGCGGGGGTCACCAGCGGCCGAGCCGGGCCGACAGCACGGCGATCGCGGCCGGGCCGGCGGTCGAGGTGCGCAGGACGGAGTCGCCGAGCGCGACGGCCTCGGCCCCGGCATCGGCCAGCGCGCGGAGCTCCTCCGCGGCGATGCCGCCCTCGGGGCCGACGACCAGCACGAGGTCGCGCCCGTCCGGCTCGATCGCGGTGAGGCGCTCGCCCGCCGACGGCTCGAGCACGAGCACGCGCGCCGTCGCCGCACGGTCCACGAGCGCGCGGAGGCCGACGACCGCCGACACCTCCGGCACCCGGGCGCGGAGCGACTGCTTGCTCGCCTCGCGGACGATGCTGCGCCAGCGCTCGCGGCCCTTCTCCTCCTTGACGCCCGACCAGCGCGAGACGGAGCGCGCAGCCTGCCACGGCACCACCTCGTCCACGCCCAGCTCGGTCGCGGCCTGGATCGCCAGCTCGTCGCGGTCGCCCTTCGCGAGCGCCTGCACGAGCACGAGCCGCGGGCTCGGCGCGGGCACCTCCTCGACCGAGACGACGCCGAGGACGACGCGCGACGCCTCCGCGCTCTCGACGACGGCGACCGCGACCCGGCCGCGGCCGTCCCCGATGCGGACGCTCTCGCCGGCGCGGATCCGGCTGACGGTCGCGAGGTGGCGCGCCTCCGCGCCCGAGAGCTCCAGCCGCTCCCCGGCGACGAAGTCCCCGGAGTCGAGGGACTCGTCGATGTAGTGGTGCGCCACGCCGGCTCCGGTCAGCCGAGGAAGCGGTCGCGGAGCTTGGAGAACAGCCCCTGCTGGAAGTGCGTCAGCGCCGGCTTCTGCGGCTTGTAGTGCTTGGCGAACTCCTGCACCAGCTCGCGCTCGCGGTGCCCGAGCTTCGTGGGCGTGACCACCTGGATGCCGACGCGGAGGTCTCCGCGGCCGTTGCCGCGCAGCTTGGTGACGCCGCGGCCCTTGATCGTGACGATCTCGGTGCTCTGGGTGCCCGGCTTGACCTCGATCTCGATGTCGCCGTCGAGCGCCGCGAGGGTCGTCGTCGAGCCGAGGATCGCGTCCGTCATCTGCACCTCGAGGGTGCAGAGCAGGTCGTCGCCGTTGCGGCTGAAGATGTCGTGGTGCTTGACCTTGATCTCGAGGTAGAGGTCGCCGCTCGGGCCGCCGGCCGGGCCGACCTCGCCGCTGCCGGGCATCTGCAGGCGGAGGCCCGTGTCCACGCCCGCGGGGACGTCGACGGGGATGGTCCGGCGCGCGCGCACGCGGCCCTGGCCCTGGCAGGTGGAGCACGGGGTGGCGATGACGGTGCCGTAGCCGCGGCAGGTGCCGCAGGGGCTGGCCGTCATCACGTTGCCGAGAAGCGAGCGGACGGTGCGCTGGATCTGGCCGGAGCCGTGGCAGATGTCGCAGGTGACCGGCGAGGTGCCGGGCTGGCAGCAGGAGCCCTGGCAGGTCTCGCAGAGCACGGCCGTGTCGACCTCGAGGTCGCGGTGCGTGCCGAAGATGACCTCGTCGAGCGAGACCTCGACGCGCAGCAGCGCGTCCTGGCCGCGCTCCCGGCGCGACCGCGGGCCGCGCGAGGAGCCCTGCGCGCCCTGGCCGAAGAAGGTCTCGAAGATGTCGCCGAAGCCGCCGAAGCCCTGCCCGCCGCCGCCGGGGAAGCCGTCCTGCGGGCCGCGGTCGTACTGCTGGCGCTGCTGGGCGTCGCTCAGGACGTCGTAGGCGTGCGTGACGAGCTTGAAGCGCTCGGACGCGTCCGCGCTCGGGTTGACGTCGGGGTGCAGCTCGCGTGCGAGCCGGCGGTACGCCTTCTTGATCTCGTCGGCGGAGGCGTCGCGGTCGACGCCGAGGACTTCGTAGTGATCGGCCACAGGGGGCTTCGTCCTTCGTTCGTGGTCGGTGCGCCGGGCGCGGCGGACCTGTCGGGAGCCGGGGTTCCGGCGAGGGTCTGGAAGAGGGTCATTCCTCGCCGAGGAGGCGGGAGAGGTAGCGGGCGACGGCGCGGACCGCCGCGATGTTGCCGGAGTAGTCCATCCTGATCGGTCCGAGGACCCCCAGGCGCGAGACCTGGCCGCCGGCCGTGTTGTAGCCGCTGGTGAGGACGGAGGTCTCCTGGAGGCCGAACGGCGCGTTCTCGCGGCCGATGCGGACCGAGATGCCGCGCGGGTCCGGCGTCATCTCGGCGAAGAGGCGCAGCAGCTCCACCTGCTCCTCGATCGCCTCGAGCACCGGGTAGATGCTGCCGGAGAAGTCCTCCTCGGTGCGCACCAGGTTCGCGGCACCCGCCATCACCAGGCGGTCCTGCCGGTTCGCGCCGACCTGCTCGAGCAGGGTCTGCACGACCGGGTCGACGACGGCGCGGCGCTCGGGGCTGAACTGCTCGGTCGCGCTCTGCAGCGTCTCCGCCGCGGCGGCGAGGCCCAGACCGAGGACGGCGGTGTTGAGCTTCGCCCGGATCTCGCCGAGCAGCAGCTCGTCCACGTCCTCGGGCGTCTCGAGCACGCGCTGGTCGACGCGGCCGGTGTCGGTGATCAGCACCGAGAGCAGCCGGCGCGGGGCGAGGGCGACCAGCTCGACGTGCCGGATGCGCGCCGCGCCGAAGGAGGGGTACTGCACGAGCGCGACGCTGTTGGTGAGCTGCGAGAGCAGCCGCACCGTCCGTACGAGCACCTCGTCGAGGTCCGGGCTCTGGCCGAGGAAGGTCTCGATCGCCTGCCGCTGGGCCGCGGTCAGCGGGCGCAGATCGGTCAGCTGGTCGACGAAGAGGCGGTAGCCCTTGTCGGTGGGGACGCGGCCGGAGGAGGTGTGCGGGGCCGCGATCAGCTCCTCCTCCTCCAGCTGCGCCATCTCGTTGCGGATGGTCGCCGCGGAGACGCCGAACGCATGGCGCTCGACGATCGACTTGGAGCCCACCGGCTCGCGGTTCGCGACGTAGTCCTGCACGATCACGCGCAGGACCTGGAGACCGCGCTCCGTCACCATACGACCGACCTCCCGCCGGACTCCGGGTGCCTCGCGGCACGACCACCTCGGCGCCGTGGCGCCGCGCGGAGCTTGGCACTCCGCGAGATTGAGTGCCAATCATAACCGCGCAGAACGGAGGAGGGCGGGTCTCGCCCAGGATCCGCACCGGAGCGGCCGCCTCTCTGCCACGATGGACGCCGAGCGCCCGGGGTCGCCCGACGCGCCGATGCCTGAGACGGAGATCACCATGTCGGCCACCCCGCCCCCGCCGCCCGCCTACTCGACGCCCGCGCCGCCGCTGAATCCGGCCGACGAGAAGACCTGGGCCATCGTCACCCACGTCACGGGCATCTTCTTCAGCTTCATCCCGTCGCTGATCGTCTACCTCGTCTTCAAGGGCCGCGGGCCCTTCCTCGAGGCGCACGCGAAGACGGCGCTGAACTTCCACCTGACCACGCTGATCGCCTACGTGGCCGGGACGATCCTGAGCTTCGTGCTCGTCGGCTTCATCGTCTTCCTCGTCGTGCCGATCCTCGTCATCGTCTTCGCGATCATCGCGTCCGTGCGGGCCAGCACCGGCGAGTACTACACGTACCCGCTGAGCATCCCCTTCTTCAAGTAGGACGCCGCCGGCGGCCGCGCCCATGCTGGTCGAGGAGCCGCCGCAGGCGACGTATCGAGACCCACGCACGTCGGACGGTGGATCTCGATGCGCCCGCTCCGAGGGCTACTCGATCAGCACGGGGCGGGGCGGCTCAGCCGTCCGTCAGCCGGCGGACGACCGCGTCGGCCAGCAGCCGGCCGTGCAGGGTCAGCACGATGCGGCCGCCGAGGGCCGCCCGTCCGTCGACGAGTCCGTCTGCAATGAGCCCCGCCACCTCGCGGCGCCGCTCCGGGTCGATCGCGTCGATCGGCAGCCCGTCGGCCAGCCGGGAGCGCAGCAGCACGTCCTCCACCCGGCGGGTCGCGTCGTCGAGGGTCTCCCGCCCCGCAGCCGGCGACGATCCGGAGTGCAGTCGCTCGGCGTAGGCCGCCGGGTGCTTCACGTTCCACCAGCGCACCCCGCCGACGTGGCTGTGGGCGCCGGGCCCCACGCCCCACCAGTCGTGCCCGAGCCAGTAGGACAGGTTGTGCCGCGACCGGTGCGCGTCGTCGCGGGCCCAGTTGCTGACCTCGTACCAGGAGTAGCCGGCCGCGGCGAGCCGAGCATCCGCCAGCTCGTACATGTCCGCGGTCAGGTCGTCGTCCGGAGTCGCCACCTCGCCCCGGCGGATCTGCCGCGCGAGCTTCGTCCCGTCCTCCACGATCAGCGCGTACGCCGAGAGGTGGTCGGGCCGGTTCGCCAGCGCCGAGTCGAGCGAGCGCTCCCAGTCGGCCAGCGACTCCCCCGGCGTCCCGTAGATCAGGTCGAGGCTGACCTGCAGTCCCGCCTCGCGCGCCCACTCGACCACGAGCGGCACGCGCTCCGGGTCGTGGGTGCGCTCGAGCGTCGCGAGAACGTGCGGCACGGCCGACTGCATCCCGAAGCTGACCCGGGTGAAGCCGGCCTCGGCCAGCTCGCGGAGATAGGCGGCGTCGACCGAGTCGGGATTCGCCTCCGTGGTGATCTCGGCACCGTCGGCGATGCCGAAGTGCCGGCGGAGCCCGTCGAGCATCCGCACGAGGTCGCGGGCCGGCAGCAGCGTCGGAGTGCCGCCGCCGAAGAACACCGTCGCCGCCGGACGCCGCGGCAGACCCGCCGCCGCGAGCACGCCCTCGCCGAGGGCCATCTCGACGATCGCCTCGTCCGCGTAGTCCTGCTGCTTCGCGCCGCGCAGCTCCGTCGCCGTGTAGGTGTTGAAGTCGCAGTAGCCGCAGCGCACCCGGCAGAACGGGACGTGCACGTACAGCCCGAGGTCGCGGTTCAGCACTCCGTCGGCGACGGAGGCCGGCAGGAGTCCGTCGAGCGGAGCCGGGTCGGCGAGCGGGAGGGCGCTGCCCACGTCAGCTGACGCGCGCCGGCAGCAGCGCGCGCAGGTACTTCTTGACCTGCCGCTTCTGCACGGCGCGGAGGACGGGGGTGCCGAGGCGGTAGAGGGCGGTGGAGGGCCGTGAGAAGACGCGGATGACGAGCCAGACCGAGTCGTCGGCGCGCTTCTCGACCACGAAGGACTCCTCGCCGCTCTCCGGGTGGCCCTCGAGGGTGCCGTAGGCGAAGCCGACCTGGTCGGGCTCGTCCACGACGTAGACGACGCGCACGGGAGCGTCGACCGTCCGGCCGAGCAGGGTGATCTTGAGCACGGCGGTGACGCCGGCGGTGATGTAGGGCGTGCCGTCGGCCGAGAACTGCTCCTCGGTCGGGCGGCTGGCGAGGTCGATCGGCGTGCCGGCGGAGTCGAAGTTGACACCCGTGTACTGCACCCCGCTGCCGGCGGTGATGTCGGTGACGGCGATGCCGCTGCCGCGCTGCACGCCCCACGTCATCAGCGACGCGGTCGTGATCGCGAAGCGCTCGGCGCCCGAGCCCAGGCGCGCCTCGAACCGCTCGGCGGTGAAGCCGTCCGGCGGGTACTCGAGCAGGTCCGGCGCGAGCGTGCCGCCGACCGCCGCGTAGGTGACCTGCGGCTGCCCCTCGAAGCTCGAGCGCCGGACGCTCACTTCTTGTCCTTCGTCTCGACGTCACCACTCAGGGCGGCGATGAACGCCTCCTGCGGGACCTCGACGCGGCCGACCATCTTCATGCGCTTCTTGCCCTCCTTCTGCTTCTCGAGCAGTTTGCGCTTGCGGGTGATGTCACCGCCATAGCACTTGGCGAGGACGTCCTTCCGCATCGCGCTGATCGACTCGCGCGCGATGATGCGGGCGCCGATCGCGGCCTGGATGGGCACCTCGAACTGCTGGCGCGGGATCAGCTTGCGCAGCCGCCCCGTCATCAGCACGCCGTAGGCGTAGGCCTTATCGCGGTGGACGATGGCGCTGAACGCGTCGACCTGCTCGCCCTGCAGCAGGATGTCGACCTTCACCAGGTCGGCCTCCTGGTCGCCGGCGGGCTCGTAGTCGAGCGAGGCGTAGCCGGCCGTCTTCGACTTCAGGTTGTCGAAGAAGTCGAAGACGATCTCGCCGAGGGGCATGTGGTAGCGGATCTCGACGCGGTCCTCGCCGAGGTACTCCATGCCGATCAGCGTGCCGCGGCGGCTCTGGCAGAGCTCCATGATCGTGCCGACGTAGTCCTTCGGCGCGAGGATCGCGGCGCGCACAATCGGCTCGGTCACGCTGGCGATCTTGCCGACCGGGAACTCGCTCGGGTTGGTGACCGTGACGGTGCTCTTGTCGTCGGTGGTCACCTCGTAGATGACGGACGGCGCCGTGGTGATCAGGTCGAGGCCGAACTCTCGGTCCAGCCGCTCGGTGACGATCTCGAGGTGCAGGAGGCCCAGGAAGCCGCAGCGGAAGCCGAAGCCGAGCGCGACCGAGGTCTCGGGCTCGTAGACGAGCGCCGCGTCGGAGAGCTTGAGCTTGTCCAGCG
Source organism: Rathayibacter sp. VKM Ac-2804 (assembly GCF_009866655.1). NCBI lineage: Bacteria > Bacillati > Actinomycetota > Actinomycetes > Micrococcales > Microbacteriaceae > Rathayibacter > Rathayibacter sp. VKM Ac-2804. Next base: position 1,827,701 of record NZ_CP047420.1, on the reverse strand, counting down.
CCTCGCGGAGATCCGGGTAGTCGCTGCCGTCGATCGGGTAGAGGCCGGAGAACACCATCGGCAGCGGCTCGGTGTAGCCGGGCAGCGCCTCGGTGGCGGGCTTGGACGCCGTGGTGACGGTGTCGCCGACCTTCGACTGGCGCACGTCCTTCACGCCGGTGATCAGGTAGCCGACCTCGCCGACGCCGAGGCCCTTGGTGGAGACGGGCTCGGGGCTGGAGACGCCGATCTCGAGGATCTCGTGCGTCGCGCGCGTCGACATCATCTGGATCTTCTCGCGCGGCGAGAGCTGGCCGTCGATCATCCGGACGTAGGTGACGACGCCGCGGTAGGAGTCGTAGACCGAGTCGAAGATCATCGCGCGGGCCGGGGCGTTCTTGTCGCCGACCGGCGCGGGCACCAGCTCGGTGACGCGGTCGAGCAGCGCCTCGACGCCGACGCCGGTCTTGCCGGAGACGCGGAGGACGTCGGCCGGGTCGCCGCCGATGAGGCTCGCGAGCTCGGCCGCGTACTTCTCCGGATCGGCCGCGGGCAGGTCGATCTTGTTGAGGACCGGGATGATCGCCAGGTCGTTCTCGAGCGCGAGGTAGAGGTTGGCGAGTGTCTGCGCCTCGATGCCCTGCGCGGCGTCGACAAGGAGGATCGCGCCCTCGCAGGCGGCGAGCGAGCGGCTGACCTCGTAGGAGAAGTCGACGTGGCCGGGGGTGTCGATCATGTTGAGCGCGAACGTCTGCCCGTCGCGCTCCCACGGCATCCGGACGGCCTGGGACTTGATCGTGATGCCGCGCTCGCGCTCGATGTCCATCCGATCGAGGTACTGCGCGCGCATCGCGCGGTCCTCGACCACGCCCGTGATGCCGAGCATGCGATCGGCGAGGGTGGACTTGCCGTGATCGATGTGGGCGATGATGCAGAAGTTGCGGATGGACGCCGGATCGGTCGCGGCGGGCTCGAGCCCGAGGTGTGCACGTGGAGACATCGTGCGTCCAGTGTCCCACGGCCGGGGTGCGACGGCGGGCGAGGGGCCGGGACCGGCCGGATGCGGTGCAGAGCATCAGCTGTGGAGGGGTCTCATCGCCGATCAGCGATAGAAGCGCCTCTCCGCTGATGTTCTGCGGGCGATCGTGCCTAGAGGTCGAGTCCGTAGGTGCGCGTGGGCTCGATCCCGGGCGGGTTCTCGCGCTCGGGGAGCCGGACGAACCCCATGCTCTCGTAGAGGGCGTGCGCGGCGAGCATGTCCGTGCCGCTGTTCATCACGATGCGGTCGACGCCGCGCTCGACCGCGAGCATCACCACGAACTCGGTGAGCAGGCGGCCCAGACCGCGGCCGCGCGCCTCCGGGGCGACGGCGAGCAGTCGCCAGTCGAGCTCACCCGGGCGGCCGAGGGAGTAGAGGTTGGCGCCGGGAGCCGCGGTGGTGACGGTCGCGAGGATCGCGCCGGCCTCCTCGGCGACCCAGACCTCGCCCTCGCGGTCGTGCCGGGCGACGTCGGCGACGTCCGCCGCGTACTCCTCCCCCAGCTCGTAGTCGTGCGCGTAGGCGGCGACGCGCAGGCGGGAGACCTCGGCGTACTCGTCGGGGCGCACCCGGCGGACCAGGACGTCGTCGGCGCTCATGCGCTCGCCGCCGCGATCGGAGCCGGCAGTGCGCGGAGCCCGTGCTCGAGGTCGGCGGGGTCGGCCGCGAGGCAGACGCGGATCCAGCCCTCGCCGGTGCGGCCGAAGGCGCTGCCCGGCGCGACCGCGACGAGCGTCTCGAGGAGGAAGGACTCGGCCCAGGAGGCGACGTCGCCGTCGCTCGCGTGCGAGACGTCGATCCAGAGGTAGAAGGCGCCCTCCGGCTCGCGGAAGCGGATACCGCGCTCGTCGAGCAGCGCCGTCGCGAGTCGAAGATTGGCGAGGTAGTGCGCGGAGGCGGCGGCCACCGCGTCTTGCGGGCCGGTCAGCGCCGCGAGGGCCGCGCGCTGGTCGGGCGTCGCGACGCAGCTGATCGACGCCTCCTGAACGGTGACCATCGTCGAGGTCAGGCCGGGAGGAGTGATGAGGTAGCCGACGCGGACGCCGGTCATCGCGTAGGTCTTCGACAGCGAGAAGACACTGAAGACGCGGTCGTCGTCGTGACCGGCCTCCTGTGCGAGCGCGGCGAGGCTCACGTGCGGGCGGCCGTAGGTGAAGCACTCGTAGACCTCGTCGCTGATGATCCAGAGGTCGTGGCGACGAGCGAACTCGAGCAGCCGCTCGAGCATCGGCCGCGGCAGCACGATGCCGAGCGGGTTCGAGGGGCTGTTCACGATGATCGCCCGGGTGCGGTCGGTGACGATCCGCTCGAGCTCGTCGAGATCCGGGAAGAAGCCGTTCTCGGCGCGCAGCGTGTAGGGCACCGGGACGGCACCGATCATCCGCGCGTTCATCGTGAAGGTGGTGTAGCCGGGGTCGGGTAGGAGCACCTCGTCGCCCGGGCCGAGCGTCAGCGTCATCGCCTGGTACAGCGCCTGCGTGGCGCCGACCGTGACCCAGACCTGCTCGACGTCGGCGCGGAACCCGTTGTCGCGGGCGAGCTTGGCGACGATCGCACGCCGCAGCTCCATCAGGCCGCCGTTCGGGCCGTAGCCGGTGTCGTCCGCGGCCCAGGCGGCGCGGGCCGCCTCGATGATGTGCGGCGCGACGGCGACGTCGGGCTCCCCCACCGCGAGCAGCGTCACGCCGTCCAGACGGAGGGCGATCTCGAACAGCCGGCGGATGCCCGAGGGCGGAACGGCGGGGATGTGATCGGCGAGTCGGGGCATCGCTGGTCAGGCTACTGGCGGGTTCCTCCCGCGAGATGCCACTTGCGCACGCCTCGCGCGGCGTGTCGCGTGCGCAAGTGGCATCTCGCGGGAGGGGGCACGGACGGAGGCGCGTCGCGGTTGAAGGGTGGCGGCGGGTGCGCTAAAGTTCCTTGTTGGCTTGCGCTCCACCATTGGCGTGTGTGGAGTGATTCAGAAGCCGGCGACCTCCAGTCGCACCGGGATGGCGTTTCCACGCCACCGGAAGGGGCACTCCGTCGAGTAGCCGGCTGCACACACATCCGAGAAGAAGGTAATAGACGTGGCAAACATCAAGTCGCAGATCAAGCGCAACCTCACCAACAAGAAGGCGAACGACCGCAACAAGGCGGTCAAGAGCGAGCTGAAGACCGCCGTCCGCGCGGTGCACTCCGCCATCGCCGCCGGCGACACCGAGAAGGCCGCCACCGCGCTCGCCTTCGCCGCCAAGAAGCTCGACAAGGCCTCGAGCAAGGGCGTCATCCACAAGAACCAGGCCGCGAACCGCAAGTCGGCCATCGCGAAGCAGGTCGCCGCGCTGTAAGGCTGCGTCTCGCCGCAACGACGAAGGGTCCGGCCTCTGGCCGGGCCCTTCGTCGTTCCCGCTCGCCGTCGACGGACTTCTCGTTCCTCGTCGTCCGTCGCGCGGTCGGCTTCCGCACATGGTCGCGCCGAGTGGAGCGTCTCGCGTTCCGGCTACGACGATTCGCTGGCACGCGAATCGCCGGTGAGCCTGCGAGGCCGCGGCTCCGGCACCACCGGCGCGCAGCGCGGGCCCGCGCGACCACATGCTGGTCGAGTAGCCCCGGAGGGGCGTATCGAGACCCACCGTCATCAGCAGGACCGGCGCCAGCTCGCGCGGATGCCGCGCAACGCGAGCCCGCACACCCCACGCTGGTCGAGTAGCCCCGCAGGGGCGTATCGAGACCCACCACCGCAAGGACGTCCGGTAGCGTCACCGTGACGGACGGCTCCCGCGAAGAGCTGCCCGGCGCGCGATCGGGGGATCATGACCAGCACGGAGACGGCGAAGCCGCTGAGCCAGGACAGGGCGATCCTCCTCGGACTGCTCGGCATGATCGTCGTGCCGACCGCGATCGTGGTCGGCACGAACTCCTGGACGGAGCCCCAAGCCGCGGACTGGGTCAGGATGGCCCTCGGCTCGGTGATCGCCGCGCTCGTCTCCGTCGTCGCAGCCTGGTGGCTCGCCTTCGACCGCCGTCGCGCGCACGCTGCCGGCCGCACCTGGTTCTGGGGCGTCGCCTGCGTCTTCACGATCGTCGCCGTCTCGACGATCTCCTGCGCCGCGGATCGACTCACCCGGCTGATCGAGGCGGGCTGACGGTGGCCGCACCGCTCGACGCCACGGCCTCCCCCTCCCGACCGCGGACCTCCGGACACCGGGCGCGGATCGGCTTCTGGGCCATGGCCTGCCTCGGCGTCCCCGCCGCGCTCTTCTCCTGGTGCTGGTTAGGCTTCGCGATGGCCGAGGCGCAGTCGGAGCAGGGCAAAGCCCTCGCCGCGGGGACGACGATGGCGGGCTTCGGGGAGGCCGTCGGAGGAATACCGGTCGCCGTCGCGCACGTCGTCGGGCTGATCGTGCTCCTCGTCCTCGCGCACAGGGCCTACCCGGGATCGGCGCTCGTCTTCGCCGGGACTGCGGTGATCGTCGCGTCGGTGATCGGGCTCGGCGGCGCGCAGCTGCTCTTCGGCGGAGCCGTCTTCCACTTCGACCCGGAGAACAGGCAGACCTACGTCCCCTGAGACCGAGGTGCTGACGGGTCGGATCTCGATACGCCCGCTCCGCGGGCTACTCGATCACCATGGTTCTGCGCGGCGGACCTAGTACATGCGTGCTGGTCAAAGGAGCCCCGCATGGCGGGCCGGGCACACACATGCTGATCGAGTAGCCCCGCTGGGGCATATCGAGACCCACCGCCCCCGGCGGGAGTAGCACCGAGCGTCAGACTCCGCGCGCCGAGATGACCGACACCATGCGCTCCAGCGCGAAGACCGGGTCCCGGGTCGCGCCCTTGACGTTCGCGTCGGCCTCCGCGACGGTCAGGATCGCCGTCCCCAGGCCGTCGCCGGTCCAGCCAGCCAGGTCGCGGCGCGCGCGGTCCACCTGCCACGGCGCGAGTCCCAGCCGTGAGGCGATCTGGCCCGAGCCCTCGCGGGACCCGGCGACCTTCGCCATCGTGCGCAGCTTGCTCGCGAACGCCGCGACGATCGGCACCGGATCCGCGCCCGACGCGAGCGCGTGCCGGAGGCCCAGAAGCGCCTCCCCGTGCCGGCCGGCGATCGCGGCATCGGCGACGGTGAACGCGGTGGTCTCGACGCGCCCGCCGTAATACTTCGCGACCGTCGCCTCGGTGATGTCCCCCGTGACGTCGGAGACGAGCTGCTGGCAGGCCGACGCGAGCTCGTCCAGGTCGTCCGAGAACGCCGACACCAGCGCCCGCACCGCACCGGTGGTCGCCGTGCGCCCCGCGGTGCGGAACTCCGCGATCGCGAAGTCGACCTTGTCGCTCTCCCGCTTGAGCTCCGCGCAGACGATCTCGATGCCGCCGCCGGTACCCGAGCGGATCGCGTCGAGCAGCTTCTTGCCGCGGTTGCCGCCGCCGTGCCGGAGCACGACGGTCGCGCCGTCCGCGGGCTGGGCGAGGTACTCGATCATCTCGACGAGGAACGCGTCGGAGCACTTCTCGACGTTGGAGACCCGCAGCAGCCGAGGCTCGTCGAACAGTGAGGGACTCGCCAGCGTGAGCAGCTCCCCCGGCGCGTAGCCGCCGGCGTCGATGTCGTTGACCTCGAGACTCGGGTCCTCCGCGCGCAGGAACTCGCGGAGGAACCGCAGCGCCCGGTCGGCGAGGAACTGCTCGGGACCGGTGATCAGCACGATCGGAGCGGGTCGCGTCTGGTTCCACGCGAGCTGCGGGATCGCCGCCTTCGAGGGGGCCGCCTTGCCGCGCGCCGGGGCTCTGCCTGCCATGCCGTCGTCCTTCCGTGACCCTCGATTCTACGAGTCCGGAGACCCGCGCTGGAGAAGCGAGGAGAGGTCGCGCCGTCAGGACGGACCACGCCGTCGCTGCCTCTCCAGGTACTTCCGTCGATACCTGCGGGAATCGGAGAAGGCGCCGATCCCCGTTCCGAGCAGCGCGACCGCGGAGACGACGATCCACCACGGTGGCTGGTGCGGCACCGCGGCCAGGAACAGGAGGACTGCCATGTGGGCGAACATGACCAGTGGGATCGAGACACCCGGTTGGTCCTTCCGGAGTTCGGGTCGTTCCTTCCGAGTCACGCCGGCTCCTTCTCCTCGTCCTGACACGTCGATCCCGAATCCAAGCAGTCGGAGACATCCGCTACCGACTTGCGGCGACAGGATGTCGACGCCGTCGTGAGACGCCCGCAGATCGGGTTCCGGCAGCACCGCCCTCCCCGGCGACGGGCGACCCTCGGCTGAGCACAGGCGCGAGTCCACCTCCGCGCTCGTCCGGAGCAGCCACAGGGGCGGCCGCTCCACTTGACCAGACCACGACGCCCTCCGGTCGGGATGAGAGCAGCACCGTCCCCTCCAGGTCCGTCCGCAGCGCGCGAGTGCCGCGCTCGGCCAGCAGGGCGAGCAGCGAGGGCGTCGGATGGCCGTACGTGTTGTCTGCGCCGACCGAGACGAGGCCGATGCGGGCGCCGAGCGCGTCGTAGAGGGCCGGCGACTGGTCGGCGGAGCCGTGGTGCGCCACCTTCACGACGTCGACGCGGCCCGGGTCCAGGCGCGCGAGTCGGCCCTGCTCCTCGGCACCGAGGTCGCCGAGCATGGCCAGCGAGAGCGGGCCGCCCGTCGCGTCCGCGGCGATGTCGATCCGCAGGGTCACGCTCGCCTCGTTGCCGCGCAGGGTGGTCCCCCGCTCCGGCCAGACGACCCGCCAGCGCAGCGAGCCGACCGAGCCGGTGTCTCCGCGCGCCGCCTCCCGCACCGCTGCGCCACCGGACAGGAGGGCCGCGCGATCCCGGGTGTCGCCCTCGTCCGCCACTGGGCCGACGAGCGCCTCGTCGACGCGACCGACCACGGCCGCCAGGCCGCCGACGTGGTCGAGGTCGTAGTGGGTGAGCAGGAGCAGCGCGAGGCGGTCGATGCCGAGCAGGTCGAGGCACGCGTCGAGCCGCTCCGGCAGCGGCCCGGTGTCGACGAGGACCACCCCCGCGTCGCCGCGGATCAGCACCGCGTCGCCCTGCCCGATGTCGCACATCGCCACCCGCCAGTCGAACGGGACGGCTCCGGAGCGCAGCAGCGGTGTCGCCACGCTCGACGCTCCCCCGACGACAAGCGCCCCGGCGAGCACGGTCGCCGCGACCTGTCGCGCCCGCGCGAGGCGACGCGAACGGGTGACGAGCAGCAGGGCGAGCACGGTCAGGAGAGTGAGCGCCAGCATCCCGCCGAGCCCGGGCAGCCAGGCGATCCGCGGCGACGGCCAGGTGGCGACGGCGCGCGCGATCGAGGCGATCCACCAGGCAGGCACGGCCGCGAGACGGATCGCGACGTCGGCACCGCCCGGCCACCACGGCGCCAGGAGGCAGCCGATCAGCCCGAGTCCGGTGGCCACCGGGGCCGCCGGCTCGGCGAGCAGATTCGCCAGCACCCCGTAGACCGGGATCGACGGGTCGATCAGCAGGACCGCGGGCTGGCAGGCCAGCTGCGCCGCCAGCGGGACCGCGACCACCAGCGCGAGCGGACGCGGCAGCACGTCGCCCAGCCGGTCCGCGATCGGCTCCGCCGCGAGCAGCAGCCCGCCCGTCGCCAGCACGGACAGCACGAAGCCGAGCCGCCCCGCGATCGATGGATCGACGAGCATCAGCAGGACGACGCTCGCCAGCAGCGCCGGGACCGCCGCACCGGACCGCCGCCCCAGCCGTGCGAGCAGCACGACGGTCGCCATCACCGCCGCCCGCACGACGCTCGGCTCCGGAGTGACCAGCACGACGAACGCGGCGAGGACCGCCAGCGCCGAGAGGGTGCGGAGGCGACGGCCGGCGCCGAGCAGCGCGGCGACGAGCCAGCCGGCCGCGACCACGACCGCGCAGTTCGCTCCGGAGACCGCAGTGAGGTGGGTGAGCGAGGCGGTCCGCATGTCGTCCTCCAGATCGGACCGGAGGGCGGAGGTGTCCCCGGTCGCGAGCCCGGGCAGCAGGCCGGCCACGTCTCCCCCGAGCACCGCGGTCCGGGCGAGGAAGCCCGCGCGCAGCACCTCCGCGACCGCCGCCACTCCCACGGGCGGGCGCCGCTCGAGCACGGCGCTCGCGGTCAGGAGCGTGCTCTCGCCGACTGAGCCCGGCTCCTCGGCCCGGACTCGGAGCACGACCTCGGAGCCGACCGGCAGTCGGCCGCCGGGCTCGGCCAGGAACACCCGCACCGGCGCGGACATCGGCTGATCCTCCAGCTGCAGCGCGGTGCCGTCGAACCACACTCCGTCGGCGGTGAGCGGCCGCGCGGAGGTCTCGATGCGGACGAGCACCGCCTGCACCGCTCGGGATTCCGCCGCCGCCCGCAGCTCCGGAGGATGCCGCTCGGGCGCTGCGACCACGACGGAGGTGACGGCCAGCGCCGCTCCCCCGAGTGCCACCGCGATCCCGGCCAGGACGACGGCCGCGCGGCGACGACGGAACGCGAGCACCGTCGTGACGACGACGAGGGTCACCGACCACGCCACCGTGCAGAGCAGCGCCCCGCCCCCGAGAACGGCCGTGACCGGCAGCAGCCCGGTCGCCGCGGCCGCCGCCCACGCCGCGAGCGCGAGCGGGAGCAGCCGCAGGTCCTGCGCGCGGATCACGGCGCCACCTGCTCGCGGAACGCCTCGAGCGTCTTCTCGCCGACGCCCGGCACCTCCAGCAGCTGGTCCACCGAGGTGAACGGCCCGTGCTCCTCGCGATAGGCGACGATCTTCGCCGCCGTAGCGGGACCGATCTCGGGCAGCTCCTCGAGCTGCGCGGCCGTGGCCGTGCTGAGGCTGACGATTCCGCCGGTGGTGCCCGCAGCTGCGGCCGGACCCGTGCCTCCCGGCAGGGCCGCCACACCCCGCTCGGGGACGAGGATCTGCTCACCGTCCACGAGCCGCCGTGCGAGGTTCACGGCTGCCCGCTCGGCTGCTTCCGTGAAGCCACCAGCCGCCGCAAGCGCATCCGCGACCCGCGCACCAGGATCGAGCAGGTAGAGCCCGGGAGCCGCGACCGCTCCGGCGACGTGCACGTAGAGGACCTCGCCCGGACTGCTGCTCGGCGCAGGCGAACCGGTCGCGCCCGCAGACGCCGGCGCTCCCGACGGACCCGCCGCAGCACCGGCACCACCGGCCGGCGCGAGCACCTCCGTCCGGCCGCTCGCCCGCGTTCCCGCGAGGAGCACTGCCACGACCGCTGCCGCGATCACCAGCACCATCGCCGCGCCGGCCCCGATCCGCCAGCGCGATCGCGCTCGGCGCGGACGCCGCAGCAGCCCCGCGGGGTCGTCGGCCGGGCTCGTCTGCTGCATCCGACGACGCTAGGGCGGCCCGGTTCGGGCGATCAGCGACTCCTGCGGATCAGAGGACGAAGCTCGAGATCCCGTCCTGTGGAGGACGCCCGCCCCGACCGCTCAGAGCAGTCGCAGCCGCCCGACGATCTTGTCCACGCGGTTCCTCGGCCCGATCAGACCGACCGCCAGGTACTCGACGAGCTCGGGCCCGGTCGCCCCGAGCACCTCCCGGTACTCGTCGTACACCCGGGTGTCCTGCGCGGCGGCGGGCATGTCGGCGACGAACGTCCCCTCGTGCGCCTCCGCCTTCGCCCGGATCGTCCGCAGCGTCGCCGCGTCGGACGCGAGCACGGTGCAGCCCGCCCACGGCAGCCCCGGGTGCTCGGAGCCCGAGGCGTCCTGCGCAGCGGGACCGAGCAGTCCGGGCACCTGCGCGCCGGTAGCGGCCTCGACACAGACGGCGGCGTTCACCGCGCGACCGATCGGCAGTGTCTCGTCGACCACGACTACCCACTTCAGCCGTGCCGATCGCGTCGGCGCCGCGGTGTCGATCTCGTCCTCGGCGTAGCCGACCGGTGCAGTGCTCATCGTCGTCCCTCCCTGGTCGATCCTCCCGACCGACCGCGCTCACGATAGGCAATGCGCGAGCGTCCCGCATAATGTCCGTATGAACGACCAGCAGAACCGAGATCCGGTGGTCCTCGACGCGCTCGACATCGCCATCCTCCGCCTCCTGCAGTCGGATGCGCGGATGTCCAATCGCGACGTCGCGACCGCGGTCGGCGTCTCCCCCACCACCTCCCTCGACCGCATGCGGCGGCTGCGCACCCGCGGCGTCATCCGAGGCGCCACCCTCGACGTCGACCTCGCCGCGATCGGACGCGGCGTCCAGGCGCTGATCGCCGTCCGGATCCGGCCGCCGTCCCGCGAGGTCATCGAGTCGTTCCGCGACTGGGTCAGCGGCCTCGAGCAGACCCTCGGCGTCTTCGTCACCGCCGGCAACGAGGACTTCATCATCCACGTCGCCGTCCGCGACAACGACGACCTCTACGCCTTCGTCATCGACCGCCTCACCGAGCGCCGCGAGGTCGCGGACGTCCGCACCTCGGTCGTCTACCAGCACATCCGCAACGGCTCGGTGCCGCCCGCCTGACAGCGCGTCGGGCGGGAACGCCGAAGGGGCCCCTCCGCAGTGGAGGGGCCCCTTCGAGGTGGGCCGGTGCTCGGGACGACCTACGCCGGCTTCGTCACCAGGTTCACCAGGCGCGGCGCCCGGACGACGGCCGTGACGACCTCGCGGCCCTGCAGCGCCCGCGCGACACCGGTGGCCGCGCGCGCCTTCTGCTCGAGCTCGTCCGAGGAGATCTTCGGCGAGACCTCGATCCGGTCGCGGACCTTGCCGTCGACCTGGAGGATCGCGGTGACCTTCTCCTCGACCAGGAGCGTCGGGTCGGCCTTGCGCCAGAGCGCGTGCGCGACCGAGCCCTCGTAGCCGAGCCGGTTCCACATGTCCTCGGCCGTGTACGGCGCGAACAGGTTGAGCGCCATCGCGACGACCTCGGTCGCCTCACGAACGGCGGGGTCGCCCGCGCCGGCACCGGAGTCGATGACCTTGCGGGTGGCGTTGACCAGCTCCATCAGGCGCGCGACGACGACGTTGAACTTGAACGCCTCGATCAGCGAGGGCGACTCGGCGAGGAAGCGGTGCGTCTGCCGGCGCAGCGCCGCGTCGCCGTTCTTCCACTCCACGTCGGGCTTCGTCGTGACGTCCTTCGCCAGGCGCCAGGCGCGGGCGAGGAACTTCGCGCTGCCCGACGGCGAGACGTCGGCCCAGTCGATGTCGTCCTCGGGCGGCCCGGCGAACGCCATCGTCAGGCGCACGGCGTCGACGCCGAACTCGTCCAGCTGATCGGACAGGCGGACGATGTTGCCCTTCGACTTCGACATCGCGGCGCCGTCCATCTGCACCATGCCCTGGTTCAGCAGCGCAGTGAACGGCTCGGTGAAGGAGACGTAGCCGAGGTCGAAGAGGACCTTGGTGATGAAGCGCGCGTAGAGCAGGTGCAGGATCGCGTGCGTCACACCGCCCACGTACTGGTCGACGGGCGCCCACTTCTCGGCGAGCTTCGGGTCGAACGCCTGGGTGTCGTCCTTCGGCGAGAGGAAGCGCAGGAAGTACCAGGAGGAGTCGACGAAGGTGTCCATCGTGTCCGGGTCGCGGCGCGCGGGGCTGCCGTCGTTCGGGTTCGCGACGTTCACCCAGTCCTCCGCAGCACCGAGCGGCGACGAGCCCTTCGGCTGCAGGTCGAGGCCGTCGGTCGAGGGCAGGCGCACGGGCAGCTGGTCCTCGGGGACGGGGATCAGCTCGCCGTTCTCGCCGTGGATGATCGGGATCGGCGTGCCCCAGTAGCGCTGGCGCGAGATCAGCCAGTCGCGCAGGCGGTAGTTCTTCGCCGAGCGGCCGCGGCCGCGCTCCTCGAGCAGCTTGATCACGCGCTCGATGGCGGTGCGCTTGGAGAGGCCGTCGAGCGGGCCGGAGTTGATCAGGCGGCCGTCGCCGGTCAGCGCCTCGCCGGTGGTGGCCGGGTCGAGCGAGTACTCCTTCTCGAGCGCGGCGAGCTCCTCCGGGTCCTTCGGGATGACCGGGATCGCGCCGGTGACCGAGGCGGTCGTGTCGACGACGACCCGCACGGGCAGGTCGAAGGCGCGGGCGAAGTCCAGGTCGCGCTGGTCGTGCGCGGGGACGGCCATCACCGCGCCGTGCCCGTAGTCGGACAGCACGTAGTCGGCCGACCAGATCGGCAGGCGCTCGCCGTTGACGGGGTTGATCGCATAGCGGCCGAGGAAGACGCCGGTCTTGGGGCGATCGACCGTGAGGCGCTCGATCTCGCTCGACTTCTGCACCTTCTCGAGGTAGCTGCGGAAGGCGGTCTGCAGCTCCGGGTCGGCACCCTCGACCAGCTCGGCGGCCAGGTCGCTGTCGGGCGCGACGACCATGAAGGTCGCGCCGAAGAGGGTGTCGGGGCGCGTCGTGAAGACCGTGATCCGCTCGTCGCGGCCCTCGATCTCGAACTCGACGTCGGCGCCGATCGAGCGGCCGATCCAGTTGCGCTGCATCGCGATGACCTTCGAGGGCCAGGAGCCCTCGAGCTGGTTCAGGTCGTCGAGCAGGCGGTCGGCGTAGTCGGTGATCTTGAAGTACCACTGCGTGAGCTTCTTCTTCACCACGACGGCGCCGGAGCGCTCCGAGGTGCCGTCGGCGAGGACCTGCTCGTTCGCGAGGACGGTCTGGTCCACCGGGTCCCAGTTGACCCAGCTGTCCTTGCGGTAGGCGAGGCCCTTCTCGTACATCTTGAGGAACAGCCACTGGTTCCACTTGTAGTACTCGGGGTCGGAGGTGTGCAGCACGCGGTCCCAGTCGAAGGACGCGGCGTAGCGCTTCATCGAGCGCTTCTGCTGCTCGATGTTGTCGTAGGTCCAGGAGACCGGGTTCAGGCCGCGCTTGATCGCCGCGTTCTCGGCGGGCAGGCCGAAGCTGTCCCAGCCGATCGGGTGCAGCACGTTGAAGCCCTGCTGGCGCCAGTAGCGGGCGATGACGTCACCCAGCGCGTACGCCTCCGCGTGACCCATGTGCAGGTCGCCGGAGGGGTAGGGGAACATGTCGAGCACGTACTTGCGCGGGCGCTTGTCGGTGGAGTCGCCGGTCGCGAACGGCCGGGTCTCCTCCCAGATCGGGAGCCACTTCTCCTGGAGCGCGCGGAAGTCGTAGCGCTCCTCGTCGGTCGCGCCGGTCTGCTGGGAGGTCTCTTCTGCCACAGGTGTGTCTCACTTCTGAAGGGAGGGGGAAACGCGCGCGATCGAGGCGCCTGCGTTCGACCAACCACCCTACTGGCCTCTAGTGACCGGGCGAGGACTCGTCCGCGACGCGCAGGTCGACTCCGAGCACGGCGAGCAGCGCGCGGGCCTTGAGGCGCGTCTCCTCCACCTCCTCGTCCGGGATCGACAGGGTGGTGATGCCTCCGCCGGTGCCGATCCTGGCGCGGACACCGTCGAGCACGAGCGTGCGGATGGTCATCGCGAGATCCAGCGAGCCGTCGCCGCCGAGCCGCCCGAACGCGCCGGCGTAGATCCCCCGGGGCCCCTCCTCCCATTCGCGCAGGAGCTCGATCGCGCGCCGCTTCGGGGCTCCCGTCATCGATCCGGCGGGGAAGGTCGCCGCGAGCAGGTCGGCCAGGCCGACGCCCGGCGCGCGCTGCGCCGACACCTCGCTGACCAGCTGGTGCACGTGGGGGTAGCTCTCGACCTCGAGGAGGCGATCCACCCGCACGGAGGAGGGAGCGGCGATCCGCGCGAGGTCGTTTCGCACGAGGTCGACGATCATCACGTTCTCGGCGCGCTCCTTGACGCTCGCGAGCAGCTCGGCCCGCAGCTCCGCATCGGCCGCGGGGTCGGCGCTGCGCGGCCGGGTCCCCTTGATCGGGTGCGTGGCGACGCGGCCCTCCGCTGTGACGGCGAGGAACTGCTCGGGCGAGGCGCTGACGAGGGCGAGCCCGCCGATCCGGATCAGTCCGCCGTGATGGCTGGGGCTCGAGCGGCGGAGGCGGCGGTACGCCTCGACGGGGTCGAAGGCGCCCTCGACCAGGACCTCGTTGGTGAGGCAGAGCTGATAGGCGTCACCCGCGCGGATCGCGGCCTGGCAGCGCGCGATCAGGGCGCGGTACTCCTCGGGGCCGTGCCGCCAGACGGCGGGGCCGGCGGGCTCGGCGTCGCCGGGGCCCCGGCTGTGGGCGGGAGTCGCGGCGAGCACCGTCAGCGCCTGCTCGAGTCGCCGCGCCTCCCGCTCCTGCCGCGGGGAGGACACGAGGTGGAGGGTCCTCCGGGCGTGATCGAACTCGAGCACCGGATCGCCGCGGATCAGCGCGAGTGCGGGCGGCGCCTCCGCGTCCGAGGACGCGGCGGGGAGGGAGACGAAGGGCGCGCCGGCCTCGTACGCGATCCAGCCGTACCGGCCGAGTGCCCGGTCACCGGTCCGCTCGGTGCCGACCGCGGCGAGCGCCGTCGAGACGTCGGCTCCGGCCTCGATCATCAGCACGTCGTCGGAGGCACCGAGGAAGGAGAGTCCCTCGACGGCGTCGCGGCCGGAGTCGAGCCAGAAGGAGGCGTGCGCGCGGGAGAACAGAGCGAGGTGAGCGCGCTCGGGATCGACCCACGGCAGCTCCCGGCGGAGTGCGGGGTCCTCGAGGAGAGCGGCCACTGGGCTAGCGTAGGCCGTCGTGGACGGCGAGCTGGTGCGGGTGTGGGACGGGCGCGAGCTCGGTCCCGCGGCCGACGCTCCGGCCGGCGCCCTCCTCGCGGCCGACTCCTGGCTGGTGTCGGCGGGCCGCGTGCGCGGTCTCGAGCTGCACCGGGAGCGGTTCCTCGCCGCGGTCGCCGACGCCGCTGGACCGGAGGACACCGGGGCGTTCTTCGACGCCGCCGTCGCGGCGCTCCCCCGCACCGGCGACTCCTTCCCCCGGGTCGAGCTGACCGCGGAGGGACTGCGCCTGCGTCTTCGCCCCGCGCCACCGAAGGGCCGCACCGTCGTGCTCTGGACGAGCCCCGTCGATCCTCGGCGCGTTCCGGCGCGCAAGGGACCGGACATCGCGCGTCTCGCGCTCCTGCGCTCGCGGGCTCTCGCGGCCGGTGCGGACGAGGCCGTGATCCTCGGTCCCGACGGCACGGTCGTCGACGGCGCGTCGAGCGCCGTGCTCTGGTGGCTCGGCGACGCGCTGGTCGTTCCGCCCGCGAGCAGCCGCCGCGTCCGGAGCGTGACCGCCCGAACGGTCTCCGTGCTCGCGGGAGCGCTCAGCGTCGACGTCATCGAGGCCCCGGCCGAGCCGGCCGACCTCGACGGCCGCGAGGTGTGGACGGCGAACGCGCTGCACGGGCTGCGTCTGGCGACGAGCTGGGTCGACGGGCCGGCGCTCGCCGCGGTGCCGGGCCGGCTGGACGCCTGGCGCCGCCGCCTGGACGCCCTCCGCCGTCCCCTCCCCTGACTCGTCTGCGGCACCGAGCCGTGCTGACGCCGGTCGCGTGCCACGGACGGCCGAGGCGTCGTCTCGCGGCCCTCGAGGCACCTGCTCGGGGACGCCGATCTCCCTCCGACGGCTCGTGCACTCCTCGCACGAGCCGGGCCGTTTCTCGGCGGGGAGGAGGGACCGCGTGACAGGGACCCCGCATCACGCGCCGGACCGCGGAGCACGGCACTCCTGCGCGCCAGGATCGAGGCAGTCCGCTCGGCGATGCCGCCCTCTCTCCGACGGTGCCCCCCTCTCGAGAAAGAACTGCGATGACATCCCACACCTCACGACCACTCGCCTCAGGGCTCGTCGCCCTCGCCGCCGCCGGCGCCCTGCTCTGCACCGCCACGCCGGCGCTCGCGCAGAGCGCTCACAGCACCGTCTCCTCGAGCACCTCCGCGACGACCTCCGTCGCCGCCGCCGCGACAGTGCGCGGCGAGGTCTCCGACGAGCTGGTCGCCGGCGAGCAGCTCCTCGCCGGCCAGTACATCGCCTCCGACGGGTCCGGAGGAGGATCCACCTTCCGGATGCAGGACGACGGCAACGCCGTGGTCTACGACGAGGTCGGTCACCCGCTCTTCAGCACCGGAACCTCGGGCCGCGGCAACCGCCTCGTCCTGCAGGAGGACGGCAACGTGGTGATCTACTCGTCCGCCGACCGCCCCCTGTGGAGCACCGGAACCGACAACGAGCCGGGGTCTCACCTGGTCGTCCAGAGGGACTCCAACCTCGTCCTCTACCGCGAGGACGACACGCCCGCGTGGGCGAGCAGCGTCGGCCGCACGCTCCCCGAGCCGCCGTTCGACACCCTGAACGTCGACGAGCCGCTGCTGCGGGGCCACCAGCTCACCTCGGAGAACGGACTGTTCCGCGCGGTGATGCAGCGCGACGGCAACCTCGTCGGCTACGGGCCCGACGGGGTCGTCTGGAACACCGGCACGCGCGGCGAGGCGAACGAGCTCCTCGTGTCGGAGGACGGCTACGCCGTGATCGTCGGTGCGGACGGCGGCATCAAGTGGGCCGCCGACACCGAGGGCGCGGCGAGCAGCATCCTCCTCGACGACAACGGCGTGCTCAGCATCAGCGACGAGGACTACGACGTGCTGTGGACCAGCCAGTCCGGGCTGCCCGGGTCGAGCATGTACGCGCCGAACACCCTCGCGGTGGACGACCACCTCCGCTCCGACGACGGCCGGTACCGCGCGGTGATGCAGGCCGACGGGAACTTCGTCGTCTACGGCCCGACGGGCGCCGACTGGTGGACGGGCACGTCGGGTGTCGACAGCTCGTTCGAGTTCTCCGAGGACGGCACCGCCCGGATCGTCGCGGGCGACGGCAGCGTCGTCTGGACGGCGACGCCCGCCGCCGGCGGCACCGCGCCCTACCGCTTCGTCCTGCAGAGCGACGGCAACCTCGTCGAGTACGACAGCGAGGATCGGCCGGTCTGGTCCCTCCGCTGACCGTTCCGAGGTCGTCGGGCGCGCCGATCCGGTGACGTCTCCCTCCGATGGCCCGGCTCGTGCGCAGTCCGCACGAGCCGGGCCGTCGCCGTGCGCGCGAAGACGTCCGCGCCTCGGTCACGACCGGGCCGAGCTCCACGGCGACCGCCCGGTTCGCGCTCGCCTCGCTCGAACCGGGCGCTCGACGGCGTTCTCGCGGGTGACGTGACAACGACCCCGCACTGCGCGCCGGAACGCGATCGGACCCGGGGGTGAGTGCTTGTGTGGGTGGAAGACCGCTCGGCGACGCCGCCTCGATCGCGGCGGTGCCGTCCTCTCGAGAAAGAACTGCCATGTCACTCAGAACATCTCCACGCCCCCTCGCCGCCGGGATCGTCGCGCTCGTCGCAACCGGAGGCCTGCTCCTCGGCGGGACGCCCGCCCTCGCGGCGAGCGGGGCACCCGGGTGGTCCTCGTCGACCGAGTGGAGCCCGACCACACCCGCCCTCAAGCCGTGGCCCAGCGGCGGCAGCAGAGGGCAGTACGAGTACTACAACGCCGTCCTCAGCGGCGAGACCCTCGGCCCGAACTTCAGTGTGTTCTCCGATCCGGAGGACACGTTCGTCCTCACCATGCAGACGGACGGCGACGCTGTCCTCCGCTCGGACGACGGGAGGGTCCTCTTCAGCACCGGCACCTCGGGAGATCGCAACTCCTTGATCGTGCAGGAAGACGGGAACATCGTCGTCGTCGATGCGGATCGGCGTCCCCTCTGGAGCTCCGGCACGGACGGTGAGCCCGGCGCCCACCTCGTGCTCGGAGAGGACGGCGACCTCGTCCTCTACCGCCAGAACGGCACGCCCGCCTGGTCCGCCGCCGCCGGGAGGATCGCCGAACCGCCGCACCACTCGCTCGACACCGGCAGCACGCTCCTCCACGGTCACCAGCTCACCTCCGAGAACGGGCTGTTCCGCGCGGTCATGCAGCGCGACGGCAACCTCGTCGGCTACGGCCCCGCCGGAGCGATCTGGAGCACCGGCACCCGCGGCATCGGCAACCGCTTCGTCATCCAGGACGACGGGAACGCCGTCGTCTACGGCGCCGACGACTCGGTCAGGTGGGCGTCCGGCACCGGTGGCGAGGACCTCACCGTCGCCCTCGACGACAGCGGAGTGCTGAAGATCGTCGATCCCGACGGTGCTCTCGAATGGGACAGTCAGACCGCTCTGCCGGGGTCGGTCGCGTACGCACCCGGCGTCCTCGAGATCGGGGGGCTGCTGCGCTCGGACGACAGCGCCTACCGAGCGGTGATGCAGGCCGACGGGAACTTCGTCGTCTACGGCCCGTCCGGCGCGATCTGGCAGACGAGGACCTCGGGCATCGAGAGCGCTCTCGTCCTCGCAGCCGACGGCGTCGCGACGATCGAGACCGAGGTCGGCAAGGTCACCTGGTCGTCCGGCCCCGCCTCCGCTGCGGTCGGGCCGTTCCGTCTCGTCATGCAGACCGACGGGAACCTCGTCGAGTACGACGGGCAGGGCCGGGCCGTCTGGTCCACCCGCTGACCGCCCTGAGGTCGATGCGCTCGCGGATGCGCTGACATCCCGTCCGATGGCCCGGCACGTGCACGCCCTGCACGAGCCGGGCCATCGGCGTTCTCGCGAAGGGTCCGACCCTGCGCCTGCTCTCCTGCAGAGCGGAGAAGCGCGACGGCGCGACGGTGACCCCACGCCCCGCGCCACAAGATGTGGAAATCCTGCGGTAGTGCTTTCGTGGGAGGAAGACCGTTCGGCGATGCCGCCTCGTCGACGGCGGTGCCCATCTCCACGAGAAGGAACTGCCATGACGTCCCCATCACAACCACGCTCCCTCGCTTCCGTCCTCGTCGCGCTCGTCGCGGCGGGAGCCCTGCTCCTCGGCACGACACCCGCCCTCGCCCAGAGCGCCGTCGGAGCAGCGGCTTCGCAGAACGGCACTCCCGCCCGGTCGGACGGTGCCGGGACGACGGCCGCACCGCCGCACGACACCCTCCCCACCGGCGGCACCCTCGCACCGGGTGACCAGCTCACGTCGGAGAACGGGCTCTTCCACGCGGTCATGCAGACCGACGGCGATCTCGTCGGCGACGGACCCGCCGGAAAGATCTGGAGCACCGGCACCCGCGGCACCGGCAACCGCCTCGTCCTGCAGGACGACGGCGACGCCGTCGTCCTCGGCACCGACGGCTCCGTCGAGTGGTCGTCCGGCACCGCCGCGTGGTCGACCGACTCCAACGTCGAGAACCTCGCCGTCGTACTCGACGACAGCGGAGTGCTCACGATCGTCGACGACGAGGGCGACCTGGGCTGGGACAGCCAGTCCCAGCTGCCGGGGTCGGTCCTGTACGCCCCGAACCACCTCTCGACCGGTGACGTGCTGCGCTCGGACGACGGTCTGTACCTGGCGGTGATGCAGTCCGACGGGAACCTCGTCGTCCACGGCCCGACGGGTCTGATCTGGCAGACCGGGACTCACGGCATCGCCAACGGGCTGTACGTCGCCGAGAACGGCGTCGCGTCGATCTACGACTGGAGTGACACCGTGGTCTGGGCGAACCGCTCCGCCTCCGGCGCGACCGGGCCGTTCCGCTTCGTGCTGCAGAACGACGGGAAGCTCGTCGAGTACGACGGACAGGGCCACGTCGTCTGGTCCAGCCGCTGACGGCATCCACCAGCGGGCTCCGCCGAGGCGGTCCGCTCTGCATTGACGGCCCGGTCGTGCGCTTCCCGCACGGACCGGGCCGCCGTCATGAAGGCCCGAGGTCCGGGCCACGGGCGAGCGAGCGCTTCGGCGGCGCCGACGCACGCGCCACCGGGACACGGCGTCCCGAGCGCACGCCCGATGCCGCCGGCGCGTGCGAGCATTCGAGGATCCGCTCGGCGATGCCGACCTCTCGAGAAAGATCTGCGATGACGCCTCCCTCTTCCTCCCGCTCGAACGGGTTCTCCCGCTCCACCGGGCCCGCCCGATTCGTCGGCTCCGGCCTCGTCGCGCTCGTCGCGACCGGGGCACTCCTCCTCACCGCGACGCCTGCTTTCGCCGAGGAGGCGGTGCAGCAGACGCTCTCCTCCGCCTCCGCCGCCGAGTCGACCCCCGCACTCCAGCCGAACGCCGATGCGCAGGCCCGCGCCGCCGGCATCTACTACAACGCGCTGATCGGCGGCGAGGAGCTCGCCGGCGGGGAGAGCATCTACTCGAACGACCCGGGCCCCGCCTACGAGTTCGTGATGCAGACCGACGGCAACGCCGTCACCTACGCGCCCGACGGCCGGGTCGTCTTCGCGACCGGCACCGCCGGCCGCGGCGACCACCTCGCGATGCAGACCGACGGCAACGTCGTGATCTACTCCGCAGACGACCGCCCCGTCTGGAGCACGGGCACGAACGACGAGCCCGGCGCCTCCCTGATCATCCAGGAGGACGGCAATCTCGTCGTCTCCCGCGAGAACGGCTCCCCCGCGTGGGCGAGCAGCGTCAACGGGAGGATCGCCGCTCCGGCGACCGACACGCTCTTCACCGGCGAGACCCTCCGCGGCGGGCGCCAGCTCACCTCGGCGGACGGCCGCTTCCGTGCGGTGATGCAGACCGACGGCAACTTCGTCGGCTACGGCCCCCAGGGCGTCGTCTGGAACACCGGCACCCGCGGCGCCGGCAACCGGCTCGTGCTGCAGACCGACGGCAACGCCGTCATCTACGGCCCGGACGATTCGGTCCAGTGGTCCTCCGGTACCCGCGGCAGCGATCTGCGCCTCGGCATCGACAACGGCGGATCGCTGATCATCGTCGACCAGGCCGACGCCGTGCTCTGGACCAGCCAGGCGCAGCTGCCCGGCTCGAGCCTCTACGCCGAGAACGGGCTCGCCGCCGGCAGCCTCCTCCGCTCGGCCAACGGCGTCTACCGGGCCGTGATGCAGAGCGACGGCAACTTCGTCGTCTACGGCCGCTCCGGCCCGATCTGGTCGACGGGCACCTCGGGCGCCGGCAGCTCGTTCAACCTCTACGAGGACGGCTTCATGGCGGTCGTCCGCGGCGACGGGATCGGCACCTGGACGGTGACCCCCCGCTCCAGCGCGGTCGCCCCGTTCCGCCTCGTGATGCAGGACGACGGCAACCTCGTCGAGTACGACGGACGGAACCAGGCGGTGTGGTCGAGCCGCTGAGCGCGGTCGCCTCGACGCGGCCCTGATCGGGTCCCCGCCCTCCGGTGGGCCCGCGCCGACGGCCCGGTTCGTGCATGTCCCGCACGCACCGGGCCGTCGGCGTCTCCGGACTGCGCGACCCGTAGGGGGCGCGCCGAGGCGCCCGGTTCGCCGCCACTCCCCCTCTCGTCGCATGATGGAGGGGTGAGCGACGCCGGCGACTTCATCCGCGCGGCGCTGGAGTACGAGGGCGACGTCTGGCGGGCGCAGGACGTGCGCGAGCGGCTCGGCGCGGGGCTCGACTCCACCGGGGCCTCGGTCGGAGCGGTCCGCGGCACCGTGCGGGACGCGCTGAAGAAGTTCCGCGGGCTCGAGCACGACGACGTCACGGCGCTGTCCTCGGAGCTGTGGGAGCCGCCTGTCTTCGAGACGCGGCTCGCGGCGATCGTCCTGCTGCAGTCGCGAGCAGCGATGCTGCGTGCCTCCGACCTGACGCGGCTCGAGGGCTTCGTCCGTGATGCGCGGGTCGAGGAGCTGACGGCATCGCTCGCCCGCGACGTGATCCTCCCTCTGCGCGCGAGCAGCAGCGGATCCGCGCGGGCCCGCGTCGACGGTGTGCTCGACCGGTGGGCCTCCGAGGGCGGGTCGCTCGCCGAGGCCGAGAGACGGGTTCGGCCAGCGGACTGAGAAGGCCGGGTCACCACTCGATCACGACCGCGTTCCGGCGGCGTGGCGCGGCGAGCGGCATGGGAGCAAGCGGGAGAACTGCCCACCTATCCGCTCGAAGGACCAGCGATGACGCCTCTCCACCCCGCCCGCACACTCCTCTCCGGGGCGGTGGTGCTCGTGACCGCAGCCGCCCTGCTGCTCGGAGCGACCCCGGCCCTCGCGGCCGGCTCGGGGCCCGTCTCGACCGTGGTCGCGACCGCCGCGAACGTCTTCACCGACGCCCTCGTCAGCGGGGAGCAGCTCGCGCGCGGCGAGAGCATCGTCTCGGTCGGCGGCGGCTACCGGTTCGTCCTGCAGACCGACGGCAACGCCGTCACCTACGACGCGAGCGGCCGTGCCACCTTCAGCACCGGCACCCAGGGTCGCGGGGATCGCCTGGTGATGCAGGCCGACGGCAATCTCGTGATCTACGCCGCGGACGGCCGGCCCGTCTGGTTCACCGGAACGGGTGACGAGAACGGCGCGAGCGTCCGGATCCAGAACGACGGCAACCTCGTCGTCAGCCGGGCGAACGGCACCCCCGCGTGGGCGAGCAGCATCGGCACGACGATCGCGGCGCCGCCGACCGACTCGCTCTACCCCACCGAGACGCTGCGCGCCGGTCAGCGGCTGACCTCCGGCGACGGCCGCTTCACCGCCGTGATGCAGAGCGACGGCAATTTCGTCGGCTACGGACCGCAGGGAGTCACCTGGAACACGGGCACGTCCGGCGCCGGGAACCGCTTCGTGCTGCAGGAGGACGGCAACGCCGTGATCTACGGCGCGGACGGCGCGGTGAAGTGGTTCACCGGCACCAGCGGCTCCGGGGTGCGGATGAACCTCGACAACGCCGGCCGACTCGTGATCGTGAGCATCGACGACCGCCTGCTCTGGAGCAGCCGGATCGCGTTCCCGAGCAGCACACTGTTCGCGCCGGCCGGGCTCGAGGCCGGCGAGTCGCTCCGCTCGGGGAACGGCGCCTACAATGCCGTGATGCAGGCCGACGGCAACCTCGTCGTCTACGGGCGCTCCGGTCCGGTCTGGTCCACCGGAACGTCGACGTCGGGCGACTTCTTCTCGATCGACGAGGACGGGTACATGGCGGTCGCGGCCCCGGGCCGAGTGAGCTGGAGCGTCCTTCCGCGCTACTTCGTCAACGTCGGCCCCGCCGTCCCGCCGTTCCGCCTGGTGATGCAGGACGACGGCAACCTCGTGCAGTACGACGGGCGCGGACGGGCGAGCTGGTCGAGCCGCTGACCCCCGTGCACGCGCACTGAACCGGATCCCCGGGCCGTCTTCTCGGCCCGGGGATCCGCTGTGTCACGCGTCAGCCCGCGGTGCCGTCCGCGACCGTGATCCGCCGGTCGAAGGCGAGGGACCCGGGGACGCGGTGCGCGATCAGCACGACCGTGCGGCCGGACGCGGCGCGCAGCAGGTCGGCGAGCAGCGCGTCGGCGACGGGGGCGTCCACCGAGGCGGTCGGCTCGTCGAGCACCAGCACGTCGAAGTCGGCGAGCAGGGCCCGCGCGAGCGCCAGGCGCTGGGCCTGACCGCCCGAGACCAGCGAGCCTCGCTCGCCGACGCGCGCGTCGAGGCCACCGCGGGCCGCCGTCCACGAGGCGAGGCCCACCCGCTCGAGGACACCCAGGAGCACGGCGTCGTCGGCCTCGGGTCGCGCGAACAGCAGGTTCTGCCGGATCGTGTCGTCGAAGAGGTAGGGCTGCTGCTCGACGAGGCCGACCAGGCGCCGTAGCTCGGACTGCGGGAGCGTGCGCGCCTCGACCCCGCCGATCCGGTACGAGCCGGTGTGGTCGAGGAAGCGGACGAGGGCGTGCGCGAGGGTCGTCTTGCCGGAGCCGCTGCCGCCGGTGACGAGGACCCGCTCGCCGGCGCGCAGATCGAGCGAGACGCCGGTGAGCGCGGGAGTCGCGGCGCCGGGCCAGCCCACGGAGAGGTCGCGGAGGACGATGTCGCGGCCGAGCGGGACAGCGGCGGAGGGATCGACGTCGGCATCGGTCGCGAGCGCGGGCGACGCGGCCTGCGCGTCGAGGTCCGCGAGCCGCTGCGCGCTCGAGAGCGCCGAGCGCGCGCTCTGCACGGCCAGCGGGGCCGCGGCGGCGACCTCGAACACGGCGAGCGGCACCAGGGCGAGCACCCCGAGAGCCGGGCCGCCGAGCTCGCCGACCACGGGGATCCCGAGGGCGAGACCGCCCCAGACCGCGCCGCCGGAGCACAGCGCGAGGACGGCGGCGGCGAGCCCGGTCGAGGCCGCGCGCCGCCGGGCCGCTCGGGTGAGCGCCGCCTCCGCCTCCGCGACATCGGCGATCGCGTCGTCCGCCGCGTCGAAGGCGATCAGCACGTCGAGCCGGGTCACCAGCAGATTCAATCGCTCCGCGAGCTCGCCGCGCAGCGGCGCGAGCTCGCGATCGGCGCGGGCCGACACCTGTCCCGCGCCGAGGGCTCCCCCGGCGAAGGCGAGCACGAGCAGGCCGAGCAGCACGGCGCCCATCGCGGGCAGCAGCAGCCAGACGCCCACCACCGCGACGGTGGACACGACCGCCGAGACGAGCAGCGGCTGCACGATCCGCAGCGGCACGTCCTGCTGCGCATCGACGTCGGCGACCACCCGCGAGACGAGA
The DNA here is from genome assembly GCF_009866655.1 of Rathayibacter sp. VKM Ac-2804. Classification (NCBI taxonomy): domain Bacteria; kingdom Bacillati; phylum Actinomycetota; class Actinomycetes; order Micrococcales; family Microbacteriaceae; genus Rathayibacter; species Rathayibacter sp. VKM Ac-2804. Next base: position 1,803,372 of record NZ_CP047420.1, on the reverse strand, counting down.
TCGCCGCGGCGCACCCGCCCGAGCCCGTCGGGCGCGACCGGCACCAGCCGCTCGTAGACGCCGGCGCGCAGCTCCGCCAGCGCCCGGAACGCGGCATCGTGCCCGGAGAGGCGCTCGAGATAGCGGAAGAAGGCGCGCGAGAGCGCGAACGCGCGCACCCCGACGACGGCCATCGAGAGGAAGAGGATCGGCGGCTGCTCGGCCGCTCGCACGATCAGCCACGCCGAGCAGGCGAGCAGAGCCACGACGGACGCCGAGGAGAGCAGACCGAAGGACAGTCCGGGCAGGAAGCGCCGCGGAGCCGGCATCGCCGCCCGCAGCACGTCGGCGCGGTTCACCGGAGCACCGCCTCGGCCGGAGCGAGCGCGAGCACGGCGTCGGCGGCCGCGATCGTCGCGGGGCGGTGGGTCGCGACGAGCACGACGACGCCCTGGTCCGCGAGCCCGCGGAGCCCGGCGAGTAGCCGGCGCTCCGACTCCTCGTCGAGAGCGGCGGTCGGCTCGTCCAGGGCGAGCACCGCGCAGCCGCGCTCGAGGACGCGGTGCACGGCGCGCGCGACGGCGACCCGCGCCGCCTGCCCGCCGGACAGCCCCGTGCCGTCGGCGTCGATGCGCCGATCCGGGTCGAGGTCGGTGCCCGCGATCGCGAGTGCCCGCAGGATCCGCTCCGGGTCGGGCGAGCGCGAGCCGAGCGCGACGTTGGACCCGACGCTCCCCGGGAGCAGGTCGGGCCGCTGCCCGGACCAGGCGAGCCAGTCGCGACCGGTGGCCGCGTCGATGGTCTCACCGCCGAGGGCGATCGAGCCGGTCGCGGGGGCGAAGCCGGCCAGAGCGGCCAGCAGCGTCGACTTGCCGGAGCCGCTGGGTCCGGTCAGCGCGGTGATCGAGCCGGCGAGCAGGGTCGCGTCGACGGGCGCGAGGACGCGACCCGCTCCGTCGTCGACCGCGACGCCGTGGAGCTCGAGCGCCCCCGAGCGGCCGGGCGCTGCGGTCCGCGTCGGCACGGCCGCCGCGGATTCGATGATCGTGAACGCCTCGTCCGCCACCTGGACCCCGTCCGCCGCGGCGTGGAACTCGGCGCCGACCTGCCGCACCGGGAGGAACACGTCCGGCGCCAGCACCAGCACGAACAGCCCGATCGCGAGGCCGAGCGAGCCGTCGACCAGGCGCAGTCCGATCGAGACGGCGACGAGCGCGACCGAGAGCGATCCGGCCAGCTCGAGGACGAAGCTGCTGACGAAGGTCACCCGCAGCACCTTCATCGTGTGCACGCGGTAGTCCTCGGTCAGCGCGCGGATGCGGGCGCCCTGCCTCTCCGCCCGCCCGAAGATCTTCAGCGTGGCCAGCCCGCCGACTGTGTCGACGAAGCCGGAGGCGAGCGCCTGCAGGCGGCTCCACTGCCTCTTCTGCACCGCCTGGGTCGCCCAGCCGATCAGGACCATGAACACCGGGATCAGCGGGAGGGTCACGACGAGGAAGAGCGCGCTGAGCGGATCGGCGAGGAAGACGACGAGCACGAGGATCGGCGTGGTGATCGCGGTCGCGATCAGCTGCGGCAGGTAGCGGGCGAAGTAGCCGTCGAGCGCGTCGAGCCCACCGCCGAGCAGAGCGACGACCCCGCCCGATCCAGCCGTGCGACCGGACGGCCCGAGTGCGACGAGCGCGGCGAGGACTGCCGACCGCAGCTGCGCCTTCGCACCGGCGCCGCCCCGTGTCGCGTTCACCTCGACGGCCCAGGCCAGCACGGAGCGCAGCACGACCACGCCGAGCAGCGCCGCGAGCGAGGGCGCGAGCTCGGTGGCCGATCGGCCGTCGACCGCCCCCGCCACCAGCTGCGCCACCAGCCACGCGAACGCGACGGCGGTCGCCGTGCGGGCGAGCGCGAGCGCCCCGCCGAGCACGAGGAACAGCCGCGCGGCGCGGGCGTAGCGGAGCAGTCGGGGATCGAGGGGTTTCACGTCTGCGTTCGGTCAGTGCGCGTCCGCCGGGATGTGGGTCCGGCTGATGCGCTTGCGGAAGATCCAGTAGGTCCAGGCCTGGTAGCCGACGATGAGCGGCACGAAGACCAGCGCCGTCCAGCTCATCACCGTCAGGGTATAGGGCGTGCTCGAGGCGTTCTCGATGGTCAGGCTGTTCGCGATCTCGTTCGAGGCGGGCATCACCGCCGGGAAGAGCGTGGTGAACAGCGCGAGCACCGCGAGGGCGATCGTGCCGGCCAGAAGGGCGAAGGCGCGCCCCTCCCGCCCGCGCAGGTTCGCGACCCAGGCGAGCACCAGTGCGGCCGCGGCGGCGATCGAGAGCAGCCAGGAGGGACCGCTCCCCTGCGCCAGGTTCGTCCAGCCGAGGAACACCGCGGCGACCGCGATGGTCACCAGTCCCGCCCGCATCGCGAGCCGGCGCGCCCGCTCGCGGATCTCGCCGTCGGTCTTCAGGGAGACGAAGACGATGCCGTGGGTGAAGAAGAGCAGGAGCGTGGTCGCGCCGCCGAGCAGCGCGTACGGGTTCAGCAGGTCGAAGACCGTCCCGATGTAGTTGTGGTCCGCGTCCAGCGGCACACCCTGCACGATGTTCGCGAAGGCGACGCCCCAGAGGAACGCGGGAACCGCCGAGCCGACCACGATCATCGTGTCGAACCGCTTCTTCCACGCCGCCTCCGGGCGCTGGTGGCGGTACTCGAACGAGACGCCGCGGGCGATCAGCGCCAGCAGGATCAGCAGCAGCGGCAGGTAGAACCCGCTGAAGAGCGTCGCGTACCACTCGGGGAACGCGGCGAACATCGCCGCTCCGGCGACGATGACCCAGGTCTCGTTGAGGTCCCAGACCGGCCCGATCGTGTTGATCAGGACGCGGCGGTCGGTGTCGTCGCGGCCGAGGAAGGGCAGCGACATCCCGACGCCGAAGTCGAAGCCGTCGAGCACGAAGTAGCCGATGAAGAAGACGGCGACGATCCAGAACCAGAGCGTGGCCAGATCGAGCGATCCGAGGTCCATGTGCGCGTGCCTTCCTCTAGTAGACGGTGCCGACGAGCTGCGGGCGACCGCTCTCCTCGTCGATCTCGGGGGCGTCGTCGGGACCGGCCTGGGCCGCCCGCTTGATCAGCCGGAACTCGACGACCGCGAGGGTGCCGTAGAGGGCGGTGAAGGCGAGCAGCGAGATCAGCACCTCGATGCCGCTGACGCCGGGCGAGACGCCGTCCGCGGTCTTCAGCAGGCCGAAGACCAGCCAGGGCTGGCGGCCCATCTCGGTGAAGACCCAGCCGACGATCATGGCCATCAGCGGGAGAGGGGCGGCCCAGATCGCGATCTTCCACATCCACTGCTTCGGCTCGCGGCCCTTGCGGGTGAACCAGAGGCCGGCGGCGGCGACGCCGATGGCGAGGACGCCGAGCGCCATCATCCAGCGGAACGACCAGTAGGTGACCCAGATGATCGGCGTGTAGTCGCCGGGGCCGTAGACCGCGCTGTACTGCGCCTGCAGGTCGTTGATGCCTTCGACGGTCCCGGTGAAGGTGTGCGTCGAGAGGAAGGAGAGCAGATACGGGATGCGGATCGAGAACAGCTCGCTCGAGCCGTCGGGCGTGCCCCAGGTGAAGACCGAGAAGGAGGCGTCCACGCCGGTGGACGTGCGGTAGAGCGCCTCCGCGGCCGCCATCTTCATCGGCTGGGTGTCGACCATGGCGAGGCCGAGCGAGTCGCCGGTGAAGAGGGTGAGGCCACCGCTGATCAGCATCATCCAGGCGCCGAACTTCAGCGCCGGGCGCATCGTCTCGAGGTGCTGGTTCCGCGAGAGGTGGTAGGCGGCGACGCTGACGATCACCGCGGCCGAGACCATGAAGCAGGCGAAGATCGTGTGCGGGAACGCGGCGAGGGCGACCTTGTTGGTCAGCAGGGCCCAGATGTCGGTGAGCTCGGCGCGGCCCTTGGCCTCGTTGATCCGGAAGCCGACCGGGTTCTGCATGAAGGCGTTCGCCGCGATGATGAAGTAGGCCGAGAGCGTGGTGCCGAGCGTGGTGAGCCAGATCGTCGCGAGGTGCAGCTTCTCCGGGAGCTTGTCCCAGCCGAAGATCCACAGGCCGATGAACGTCGCCTCGAGGAAGAACGCGAGGAGGCCCTCGAACGCGAGCGGGGCGCCGAAGACGTCGCCCACGAAGCGGGAGTAGTCGCTCCAGTTCATCCCGAACTGGAACTCCTGGACGATGCCGGTGACGACCCCCATCGCGAAGTTGATCAGGAAGATCTTGCCGAAGAACTTCGTCAGCTGCAGGTAGTGCACGCGGGAGGTGCGCACCCAGCAGGTCTGGAAGATCGCCACCGTCAGCGCCATGCCGATGGTGAGCGGCACGAAGAGGAAGTGGTAGATCGTCGTCAGGCCGAACTGCCAGCGCGACAGGAGGAGCGGGTCCAGGAGTTCGTTCACGAGTCCGAGCCTAGGTCGGCGGCGGGGGCGCGACGGCCTCCGATCCCAGTACTGGAGCGGATGTGCGGCCCTCGGCGCGGCTCCACGACACCCTTCCCGGGGTCGTCCTCGGAGCCCGGCGACGACTCCCGGGCCAGGGGTTCCTCGACGTCGAGACAGAGCGTCTCGACGTCGAGCGATCTCGCCGCGAGCGTCCGGTCGAGCAGCGCCCGCCGCCGTCAAAGGTCCGGCGATCGACCTCTCGACGGCGAGCGATCGGACGTCGCGCGCCACCTGAGAACGGGGTAGGTCAACTGCCAGCTTTTTCCCAGCTGGAGTGTCGCCCCCCGGTCCGTCCTGGACGATCGTGCGCGGTCACCCCGCGACGCTCGCGGCTCCCGCTCGGCCGCGCCCCCTACGATCGAGGAATGCCGAGCAAGGGGAGCTACGCCAAGGGCGTCGCGAAACGCGAGGAGATCCTGCAGACCGCTCTCGAGGTGTTCTCGCGCCAGGGGTACCGCAAGGCCTCGCTGCGCGAGATCTCGGAGGAGGTCGGTCTGACGCAGGCGGGGCTGCTGCACTACTTCGACTCGAAGGAGGAGCTCTTCGCCGAGGTCCTCCGCAAGCGCGACGACACCGACCGCGCCGTCTACGACCTCGAGCAGAAGGGCGATCAGGCGATCGAGGAGGTCGTCCGGCTGATCCGCCACAACAGCGAGGTCCCCGGTCTCGTCCACCTCTACGCGACGCTCTCCGCGGACGCGACCGACGAGTCGCACCCCGCGCACGAGTTCTTCATCGAGCGCTACCGGACCGTCAACGAGGTCTTCGCCGCCCGCGTCCGCGAGGACCAGAGCGAGGGGCTCATCGCCGCCGACATCGACCCGGAGCTGGCGGCCAAGATGATCACCGCGCTCTCCGACGGTCTGCAGGTGCAGTGGCTGCTCGACGACCAGGTCGACATGGGATCGATCGTCGAGACGTTCTGGTCGCTGCTCAAGCGGGTCCGCTGACTCCGATGGACACCACGACGCCGTGAACGACGCGCTGACCGGCATCCTCGCCTTCGTCGTCAGCGTGCCGCCCGTCTGGCGGACGCTGCTCGCCGGCCTCGCCGTCTTCTTCGAGACGACGATCCTCGCCGGCCTGATCGTCCCGGGCGACACCGTCGTGATCGTGAGCGCGACCGGTGTGACCTCTCCCCCGCAGTTCGTCGCGCTGGCGGTCGCCGTGATCGTCGGGGCGCTCTGCGGCGAATCGGTCGGCTTCTACCTGGGCCGCTGGTTCGGGCCGCGGATCCGCGGCTCCCGGCTCGGCCGCCGGCTCGGCGAGAAGAACTGGCTGCGGGCCGAGCGCTACCTCGCGCGCCGCGGCGGCATCGCCGTGTTCCTCTCCCGCTTCCTGCCGGTGCTGCACTCGCTCATCCCCCTCACGGTCGGGATGAGCGGCATGAGCTACCGCATGTTCATGGCCTGGACGACGCCCGCGTGCATCCTCTGGTCGTTCGCCTACGTCGGCGTCGGGGCCGCCGCCGCGGGCGGCTACCGCGAGCTGTCGGACAGCCTGCACTACGCGGGCTACCTCTTCGTCGGGGCGATCGTCGTCTTCGTGCTGGTCGTGATCGGCGTGAAGAAGCTCCTCTCACGCGCAGAGGCGCGTCACCTCGACGAGTGACGCGCCTCCGGGCGTGAGCGGGTGGGATCAGCCGATGAGGTCGGCCGAGGTGAGCCACTCGGTCGCGATCGCCGCGGCCGACTTCTGCTCGTTGACGCTCTCGGAGTTCAGCGCGACGAGGTCCTCGGCGGTCAGCTTCGCGCTGACGCCGTTGAGGATCTCGGCGGCGTCGTCGTCGACCTTGTCGGAGACGATCGGCACCACGTTGTCCGCGACGAACAGTCCGTCGGGGTCGGCGAGGGGCAGGAGGTCGTTCGACTCGATGTTCGGGTCGGCGGTGTAGATGTTCGCCATCTGGATCTGGTTGCTGGCCAGCGCGTCGACGGTCGTCGATCCGCCGCTGTCCTCGATCGCCTGGAACGTCGTGGTGATGCCGTACTTCGACTGCAGGGCGTCGGGCCCGTAGGGACGGGTCTGCAGCTCGGAGTTGCCCCCGAGCACGATCGGGTCGGTGACGTTCGTGAGCGAGGCGATGTCGGTCAGGTTCCACTGGTCGGCGAAGGCCTGGGTGACGGTGTACGAGTTCTGGTCGCTCGCGTCCGCGGCGTCGAGCGCGCGCAGTCCGTCGGGCAGGGCGTCCGTGAGCGCCGAGTAGACGTCGTCGGCCGTGGTCGCGGTCGTGTCCGGCTCCAGCGCCTGCAGGAGGCTGCCGCCGTACTCGGGGAAGACGTCGATCGAGCCGCTCTCGATCTCGGGCAGGTAGATCTCGCGCTGACCGATGCGGAAGTCGCGCTGCACGGTCATCCCCCCGTCCTCGAGGGCCTGCGCGTAGATCTCGGCGATGATCTCGTTCGAGTAGTAGTCCTGCGAGCCGATGACGATGGTGTCGCCGCCGGCGGTCGCTCCCGATCCTTCGTCGAGCGGATCGCTGGACGAGCACCCTGCCAGCGCCACCACGGCGCCGACCGCGAGTGCGCTGAGAACGACACGGCCCTTCTTGGTTGCTGTGAACATCTCTTATTTCCCTTCGTCGATGGGGATTCCCACCACCGCGCGGCGTCGGAGTGACGACGCGCGGAAACCTGTGCGCTCGGTCGAGGCGCGGCCGAGGCCGAGCACGACCCCGCGGGGCACGGCGACCCTCTGCAGGATCGCGAACAGCACCTCGCTGAGCAGAGTGAGGACGATCACGATGATCGAGCCCGCGAGCATCTGCGGGTAGTCGCCCGCCTTCACGCCCTGGAAGATGTAGCGGCCGAGACCGCCGGCGCCGATGTAGTCGGCGAGCGTCGCCGTGGCGATGATCTGCAGGGCCGCGACGCGCAGTCCGCCGATCAGCAGCGGCAGGCCCAGCGGGATCTCGACCTTCGCCAGGATCTGCCACTCCGTCATGCCCACGGCCCGCGCCGCGTCGACGGTGCGGCGGTCGACCGCCTCGAGACCGGAGTAGGCGCCCGCGAGGATCGACGGGATCGCCAGGATCACCAGCGCGATCAGCGGCGCACCGAGGCCGAGGCCGAGGCTCATCGCCGCGAGGACCAGCACACCCAGGGTGGGCAGCGCGCGGAGGCCGCCGGCGACCGGAACGGCGATGCCCTTGCCCTTGCCGGTGTGCCCGATCAGGTAGCCGAGCGGGATGGCGATCGCGGCGGCGATGAGGAGGACGATGAGGCTGATGCCGAGGTGCTGCGCGACGCGCGTGGGGATCCCGTAGATGCCCTCCCAGTGCGTCGGGTCGCCGATCCAGGCGAAGGCCTGAGCGATGAGGTTCACGCGGTCACCGCCTTCTCGTTCCTCGCGGGCCTGCGGCGCGAGCGGGCCCGGTCGAGGGTCGTCCACGGCATCAGCAGGCGTCCGAGCAGCACGAGGACGCCGTCGAGCACGAGGGCGAGCACGATCGTGAGCACGATGCCCGTGATGATCTCACCCTGGATGCCGCGCTGGAAGCCGTCGGTGAAGAGCAGGCCGAGGCTCTGGATGCCGAGCACCGCGCCGACCGTGACCAGGCTGACCGTGCTCACGGTCACCACGCGGAGGCCCGAGAGCAGGACGGGACCGGCGAGCGGGAACTCGACCTTCCAGAACCGCGCCCAGGCGGAGTAGCCCATCGCCGTCGCCGACTGGGTCACGTCCTCGGACACCGCGGAGAGCGCGTCGGAGGTGGTGCGCACCATCAGGGCGATGCCGTAGAGGGTGAGGCCGATGATGACGTTCGCGGTCGAGCGCAGGGGGATGCCGAGCAGCGCGGGCAGCAGGATGAACATCGCCAGCGACGGGATCGCGTAGAGCACGCCGAGCCCGGTGAGCAGGGTGCCGCGGCTCCAGCGGTAGCGATTGGCGATCCAGCCGAAGGGCAGCGAGATCACGAAGCTGAGCAGGATCGGCGGGACCGAGAGCGCGAGGTGCGCCAGGAGGTTCGCGACGATCTGGTCGGTGTTGTTGACGACCCAGTTCACGCGCCGACGCCGTCCTGCGCGCGCAGGACGCCGGTGGGCCGCCCGTCGCCGTCGACCACGATCCGGGCGCCGTCGCGCTCCTCGATCGACAGCGAGCGCTTGCCGCGGTCGGCGCCGACGAAGCCGGCGACGAACTCGCTGGCCGGGTTCGCGAGGATCTCGGCGGGCGAGCCCTTCTGCGCGATCCGGCCGCCCTTCTCGAGGATGACGACCTGGTCGCCGAGCAGGAAGGCCTCGTCGATGTCGTGGGTGACGAAGACGACCGTCTTGTCGAGCTCGCGCTGCAGGCGCAGCGTCTCGCGCTGGAGGTCGGCGCGCACGAGCGGGTCGACGGCGCCGAACGGCTCGTCCATCAGCAGGATGTTCGGGTCGACGGCGAGGCCGCGCGCGACGCCGACGCGCTGCTGCTGGCCGCCCGAGAGCTGGCTCGGATAGCGGGTGGCGAGGGAGCGGTCGAGCCCGACGGTGTCCATCAGCTCGAGCGCGCGATCGTGGGCGGGCTTCTTCGCCACGCCGTTCAGGCGCGGCACCGTGGCGATGTTGTCGATGACCCGGCGGTGCGGCAGGAGACCGGAGTTCTGCATGACGTAGCCGATGCGGCGGCGCAGCGAGACGGCGGGGAGCGTGGAGATGTCCTCGCCGTCGATCTCGATCGTGCCGCCAGTCGGCTCGATCATGCGGTTGATCATCCGCAGGATCGTGGTCTTCCCGCAGCCGGACGAGCCGACGAAGACGGTGGTCTGGCGCGAGGGCAGCACGAGCGAGAAGTCGTCCACCGCCCGGGTGCCGTCCGGATACTGCTTGCTCACTCCGCGGAATTCGATCACGGTCCTGCTCTTCCCTGTCCCGTGGTCCCGGTCAGAACCTGGCGATCAGCAAAACATCATTCGGAGACGCGTGCCAACCCGGATGGCGCAGTGTTGCACCGGAGCGTGGAAAGAGCTAGGCCGCGGACGGCCGCGCGGTCAGGACTCGATCGGCCCGTAGTGCATCGAGAGGTAGTTGCGCAGCAGCGCGCGGCTCTCGTCGATGAAGCGCTGATCGCCGTTGGGGTCGATCAGGAAGGCGCGGGTGAGCATCGCGTCGGCGACCTCGACCGTGACCTCGAGCCGGAACGACAGCTGCGCTCCGCCGGGCAGGCCGTACTCCGAGGCGAGGATCTCGGCGAAGCGGCGGGCGAAGAAGCCGGCCTCGAACGCCTCCCCCGCGACCTCGGGGGCGTGGATCGTGTCGACGAAGCGGATCGAGCGGAATCCCGCCTCCGTGCGGTGCATGTCGCAGAACGCGTCGATCGCGCAGTCGACCGCGCCCCACCAGTCGTCGGGGTGCTTCTCGCGGATGTCGGTGATGACCTTCTTGCGGAAGCGCTCGAGCGCGCGCTCGCGCAGCGCCTGCAGCACGGCGATGCGATCCGGGAAGTAGCGGTAGACGGTGCCGATCGCGGCGCCCGCGCGCTCGGCCACCATCGCGGTGGTCAGCCGGTCGAAGCCGACCTCGTCGACCACGGCCGCGGCGGCGTCGAGGAGGGAGGCCAGCCGGGCCGCGCTGCGGACCTGGACGGGCTCGTTGCGGACCTGGGGCGACTCTCCGAAAGGTCGATCGACGAGGTTTCCAAGCGGCACGGCGAAGCTCCTTCGGTATCGGTTTCTACAATCGTACGCACGGGGACGTGCCGTTCGCGTCGAATCACCGAATGTCTCTCGCTTTCTGCGCCCCACGTCGGGTGGCCGCGCAGCCCACCCAGGAGGACCCATGTGCGGACGCTTCGTCCTCTCTCAGACCAGTGCCGATCTGGTCGCCCTGTTCGACATCGACGAGCCCGGACCGGACCTGCCCGGGCCGTCCTGGAACATCGCGCCGACGCAGCGGATCGCCGTCGTCGCCGAGTCGATGAAGGGCGTCGAGGAGGGCGAGCCGCCGCGACGCCGCCTGGCGGGCGCCCGCTGGGGCCTGGTGCCGCGCTCGGCCGCGGATCCGTCCGGGGCGCCGCTCTTCAACGCCCGGATCGAGTCGGTCGCCGAGAAGCCGTCCTTCCGCGAGTCCTTCGCGGCGCGCCGGGCGATCGTCCCCGCCTCCGGCTGGTACGAGTGGCGCGTCGGCGCCGACGGCGCGAAGGCGCCCGTGTTCGTCTCCCCGGGCGGCGGCGCCCTGGTGCTCTTCGCGGGTCTCTACGAGTGGTGGCGCTCCTCGGAGCCCGGCGCGCCCTGGCTGCTGTCGGCGACGATCCTGACCCGCCCCTCCGCGGGGGCGGTGGCGGACGTGCACGAGCGGATGCCCGTGCTGCTGCAGCCGGAGCTGATCGAGGACTGGCTCGACCCGCTCACCGAGGGCGACGGCGGGCTGCTGCGCGCGGCCTCCGACGGTGCGGCCGAGCTCGCCGAGGAGCTCGAGGTGCAGCGCGTCGGCTCCGCGGTCGGCACGGTGAGCAGCAACGGTCCCGAGCTGATCGAGCCCGTCGAGGACTGACCCGCGGCGGACGGGCGGCCGGGGCGCCCGTCCGCGATCGCGTCGGGGCGACCGGTGTCCGGAGGCGTCTGGCACACTGGGCGGATGCCGCTGACGCCTGAGAGCAAACCGATGAGCGCCGGGGCGGCCGAGGTCCTGCACCGCGCCGCACGCATCGAGGACCGCATCCACGCTCTGCGCATGCGCCGGGTGACGCGCAAGGGCTACGTGCCGCGGGTCATCCCCTACACCGGCTACGGCACCACCGAGCAGCTCCGGGTGCTCGCGCGCGTCCTCTACACCCGGCCCACGCCGCCGGGCGCGGAGGAGGTCCAGCCGGTCGAGAGCGTCCGCGGCTGGCGCAGCTTCACCAGCCTCTACATCAGCGGCGCGGTCGTGTCGGTCGCCGTCGACGGGCAGAGCCACCGGATCGTCGCGGACCGGGGCGGCGTCGTCGACGCGGACATCCCGATCACGCTCGAGCCGGGCTGGCACCGCATCACCCTCACGGTCGACGGCGGCGCGCCGGTCGAGGCCCCCGTCTTCATCGTCCGCCCGGAGGCCAAGATCGGCGTCGTGTCCGACGTCGACGACACGGTCATGGTCACCGCGCTCCCCCGGCCCTTCGTCGCCGCCTGGAACACGTTCGTGCTCGACGAGCACGCGCGGATGCCCACGCCCGGGATGGCGGTGTTCCTCGATCGCTTCTCGCGGCAGAACCCGGGTTCGCCGGTGATCTACCTCTCGACCGGCGCGTGGAACGTGGCGCCGGCGCTGACGCGGTTCCTCTCGCGGCACCTCTACCCGGCGGGGGCGCTGCTCCTGACCGACTGGGGCCCCACCCACGACCGCTGGTTCCGCAGCGGCAAGCAGCACAAGGAGGAGAACCTCCGCCGCCTCGCCGTCGAGTTCCCCGACGTGCGCTGGCTGCTGGTCGGCGACGACGGTCAGCACGACGAGGAGATCTACTCGGACTTCGCGCACGAGCATCCCGAGAAGGTCGCAGCGATCGCGATCCGCCAGCTCTCGAACGGCGAGGCGGTTCTCGCGGGCGGGCGCTCGAAGGCCGCCGACCTCTCCGAGACCAGCGGCACCCCGTGGGTCTACGCCCCGGACGGCGCCGGCATCTCCGAGCAGCTGACGGACCTCGGCATCCTCTAGCCCGGCCTGAAGCCGTGCCGGTCGAGCAGCGCCGCAGGGGGCGTAGCTGCATGCTGGTCGAGCAGCCCCGCCGGGGTGTGTCGAGACCCGCCTGCCCCAGCAGGGCGGAACTGCAGACCCGCCGTCCGGCGACGGGTGGATCTCGATACGCCCGCTCCGCGGGCTGCTCGATCAGCATGCACTTCCACGGGGGCACCGCGAACGACCGAGGCCGCCCGCTCCCCGGGTGGGGAGGGGCGGCCTCGGTTGTGCGGGGACGGACTACGCCTGGTGCGCGGCCTGGAGGTCGAGCGTGATGGTGACCTTCTCGCCGATGAGCACGCCACCGGTCTCGAGGGCGGCGTTGTAGGTGAGACCGAAGTCGGTGCGGTCGATCGTCGCCTTGGCGGTCAGACCGGCCTTGTAGTTGCCGTAGGGGTCGGAGCCGAAGCCGCCGAACTCGACCTCGAAGGTCACGGGCTTGGTGACGTCCTTGATGGTGAGCTCGCCGTCGACGAGGAAGTCGTCGCCGTTCGCGCGGACCGCGGTCGACACGAAGTGGATCGAGGGGTACTTCTCAGCCTCGAAGAAGTCGCCGGTGCGGAGGTGACCGTCGCGGTTGGGCTCGTTGGTGTTGATGGAGGCGACCTCGGCGGTGGCCTCGACCTTGGAGTCCAGCGGGTTCTCCCCGGTGGTGAAGGTGGCGGTGAAGCGCTCGAACTTGCCCTTGACCTTGCTGATCATCAGGTGGCGGACGCTGAAGCCGACCTCGCTGTGCGTGGGGTCGATGACCCAGGTGCCGGCGCGGTATCCGGGGATGGTGGTGGTGTCGCTCATGGTTTCTCCTCGAGAGTGTGAATCGCGCGGGAAGCTCGTCCCCGTCCGATGTATGCAAGCGCATCGACGTATCGAGTATTCCATGTAGCGACAACCTTTTTCGACACCGCGCGCCGAGTCGACGGCAGATGGACACTTTCACGCCGCGCTCGGCCCTCGGAGGGGGCACACGACCCTGCCCGGCGACGGGCCGCTTCTCCTTCGACGGGATCTACAACGCGATCGTCGATGGAGAGAACCCGTTCGGCTTCGCCTACGCCGGCATCGAGGAGGAGGACGCCGACGGCGCGATCTTCGGCTACGACGTCGCCGAGCTCGACGGCTGATCCGTCAGCGCGCGGCGGTCGGCTCCGCGTCGCGCACCGGGTTGCGGATGCCGAGCAGCGAGACCAGACCGCCGGCGAAGAGCAGCACGGCGGTCGCGATCGCCGCGCGGCTGAAGCCCTCGGCGTCGAGGCTGTCGCCCACGATCAGCGAGGTGGCGGCGATCGCGACCAGACCGGCGATCCGCGAGACCGCGTTGTTGATCGCGGAGCCGACTCCGCTGTGCCGGCTGTCCACCGCGCCGAGGATGGTCGAGGTCAGCGGGGCGACGGTGATCGCGAGGCCGAGCCCGAAGAGCAGGATGCCGGGCAGCAGCTGCGTGGCGTAGTCGGCCGGCGGGCGGACTCCGGCCAGCAGCAGGAAGCCGACCCCGGCGACGAGCGGCCCGACGCCCATGAACAGCCGCGGACCGAATCGCGCCGTGAGCGAGCCGGCGACCTGCGAGAGCAGCAGGAGCAGGATCGTCGGCGGCAGGGTCGCGAGGCCGGCGAGGGTCGCCGAGAAGCCGAGCCCCTGCTGCAGGTAGAGGCCCAGCGCGAAGAAGCCGAACGACAGCGCCCCGTAGACGAAGGCCGTCGAGACGTTGCCGACCGTGAAGTTGCGCGAGGCGAACAGCGAGAGCGGCAGCATCGGGTTCGGCGTCCGCCGCTCCCAGAGCACGAAGGCGACCAGGGCGGCAAGACCGCCGATCAGGGCCACGAGCACCAGCGGGTCGCCGAGGCCGAGCCGCTCCTGCTCGATCAGGGCGAAGACGGGGCCGCCGAGGCCGATGACGCCGAGCACCGCGCCGACCCCGTCGATCGGCACCCGGGTGCCGGAGTCGACGTGGCCGAGCCGGTGCAGCAGCAGCAGCGTCACCGCGATCGGGAGGATGTTCAGTGCGAAGACGTAGCGCCAGGAGCCGGCGTCCACGAGCAGACCGCCGATGACCGGCCCCGCGATGGTCGCGGTGCCCGTCCACGCGGTCCAGGCGCCGATGGTCCTCGCCTGCGCGGCACCGTGGACCGTGGCGATGATCAGCGCGAGCGAGCTGGGCACGAGGATCGCCCCGGCCGCGCCCTGGAGCATCCGCGCGACGATCAGCACCTCGGCCGTCGGCGCGAGCGCGCAGAGCAGCGAGGTGGCGCCGAAGCCGATCAGGCCGATCGTCATGCTGCGGGCGCGCCCGATCCGGTCGGCCAGCGAGCCCGCGACCAGGATTAGCGCGCCGAGGGTGATCAGGTAGCCGTCGACCACCCACTGCTGCACGGCGAGCCCGCCGCCGAGCTCCCGCGTGATCGCGGGGAGCGCGACGTTGACCACGGTGCCGTCCAGGAACGCCACGAAGGAGGCGAGGACCGCCACCGCGAGGACCGCGCGCGGGCGGGTGGTGGCGGGGTCCGCGGGGGCGCTCATCGCTGCTGCCGGCTCATCCGCTCACCGTACTCCGAGCCGACGCGGCGCACGGCGGCACCGGGGATGCAGACTCGTCGCCTACTCTCGTAGCCATGTCTGCGCAAGGAACCGCCCGCAGCGGCGTGCTCGCCCGCGTCCTCGGTGTCGTCGGAGCGAGCCTGGCCGGAGGGCTGCTGATCACCGTCGGCGTCACCCCGGCCCTCGCCGTCACCGGGCTCGCCGCCAACAACCCGATCGGCCTCTTCGAGACCGTGCCCGAGTACCTCGAGCTGGGCCAGCTGGCGCAGAAGACCGAGATCTACGCGAAGAACGCCGACGGGACCGACGGTCTCCTCGCCTCCTTCTACGCGCAGAACCGCGAGGAGGTCGCCTTCGACCAGGTCAGCCCGTTCGTCAAGGACGCGGCCGTCTCGACCGAGGACCCCCGCTTCTACGAGCACGGCGGCGTCGACCTGCAGGGCACGATCCGCGCGGTGCTGAGCAACGTGGTCGGCGGCGATCTGCAGGGCGGATCCTCGATCACCCAGCAGTACGTGAAGAACGTCCTCGTGCAGAAGGCCGAGGCGCTCAGCGACACCGACGCCGCCGCCTCGCAGGCCGCCTACGACGAGGCGACCGCCACGACTCCGGCGCGCAAGCTCAAGGAGATGAAGCTCGCGGTCGACCTCGAGAAGAAGTACAGCAAGGACGACATCCTGCTCGGCTACCTCAACATCGCCGGCTTCGGCGGTCAGGTGTACGGGATCCAGGCCGCGGCCGAGTACTACTTCTCCAGCACCGCTGCGACGCTCTCGCTCGCCCAGGCCGCGAGCCTGATCGCGACGGTGAACAACCCGAACGGCCTCCGCATCGACGAGCCGGAGAACATCCCGGAGAACAAGGTCCGGCGCGACTACGTCCTGGACCAGATGCTGAAGGAGGGGAAGATCTCGCAGGCCGACCACGACGCCGCGGTGGCCGAGGAGGTCGTCCCCGCGATCACGCAGACCCCGACGGGCTGCCAGCAGGCCGGCAACGCCGCCTTCTTCTGCGACTACGTGACCCGGGTCATCCAGAACGACCCCGCCTTCGGCGACGACGAGAACACCCGGTTCGCCAACTTCCAGCGCGGCGGCTACAAGATCTACACGACGCTCGACCGCGACCTGCAGGACGTCGCGACGGCGGCCACGAACGAGTGGGTGCCAAAGACGCCGATCGACGACGTCAACATCGGCAGCTCGACCCTCTCGATGGAGGTCGGCACCGGCCGGGTCCTGGCGATGGTGCAGAACAAGGACTACGACGCGGCCGGCTCGGTCAACGGCGAGAACTTCTCCGCGATCAACTTCAACGCCGACACGGCGTATGGCGGCTCCTCCGGATTCCAGGTCGGCTCCACCTACAAGATCTTCACCCTCGCGCAGTGGATCGCCAACGGCCACACCATCTTCGAGACGGTGAACGGCCGCGAGCGCACTTTCACCGAGTTCCCCTCCTCCTGCGAGCCGGGCGGCGAGTGGAACGGCACCTTCGCCGTCGGCAACGACGAGAACGAGAACGGCACCTACAGCGTGCTCCAGGGCACGATGCGCTCGATCAACACGGTCTTCGTCGCGATGGCGCAGCAGCTCGACCTCTGCGCGATCCGCGACCAGGCTGCGTCCTTCGGCGTGAAGACCGCGTCGGGTGCCCCGCTCACGCCCTCTCCGGCCGCGATCCTCGGCTCCGCTGACCAGATCGCGCCGATCTCGATGGCGACCGCCTTCGCCGGCTTCGCGAACAACGGCACGGCCTGCACCGCGATCGCGATCGACGCGATCACCGACTCGGCCGGGGTCGGCGTCCAGGCACCGGTCTCGACCTGCACTCAGGCGCTCTCCCCCGAGCTCACAGCCGTCGCGAACGATGCGCTCCAGGACGTCGTCACGAGCGGGACCGCCGCCGCCTCGGATCCGGAGGACGGCATCGAGCACATCGGCAAGACGGGCACGACCGACGACGCCGTGCACACCTGGATGGACGGCGCGTCCAGTCGCGTCGCGACCGTGGTCTGGGTCGGCAACATCATCGGCGAGGCATCGATGCGCAACGTCCTGGTCCGGAGCGCGGAGACGAATGCCCGCGCCTACGCCTCCAACCTGCGCCACTACATCTGGAACCGCGTGATGACCCGCGCCGACGAGAAGTACGGCGGAGACGACTTCGCCGACCCGAGCAGTGCGCTGCTGAACGGCCGCCAGATCGCCGTGCCGAACGTGGCCGGGCAGTCGGTCGACGACGCGACCGAGGTGCTCGAGGACCTCGGCTTCGACGTCGAGGAGGGCGCCACCGTCGACTCCGCGACGCCCGCGGGCACCGTGGCCGGCACCGACCCCGGCGCCGGGACGACGATCGCCCGCTACTCGAGCATCACGCTGCTGGTGAGCAACGGTGCCCTGGTGCCCGCGCCCGAGACGCAGGCGCCCGCTCCGACGGCCAGTGCGACTCCGACCGCCACGGCCGAGCCCACCGCGGAGCCGACCGCGACCGCGACGCCGACCGCGCCCGCGACCGCGACGCCCACCGCCACCCCGACGGCGGAGGTCGACCAGTGAGCGGCTTCGACTCCGGCTTCCTCGGCGTCCCGCTCGCGGCGCCGCGGCCCTCCGAAGACCGCGTGGTGCGGCAGCTGCCGTACACGCACTTCGAGGTGCTCCTCGACCCGGAGCGGCGACTCGCGCTCTCGACCGCGGTCAACATCGACGGCGCGCGACTGCTCGACCTGGGCCGCGGCGACGACTGGCACCTGGACGAGCGCGTCCCCGCCGCCGAGCAGACCGGCCCCGAGGTGTACGCGCGGAACGACTTCGACCGCGGCCACCTCGTGCGCCGCCGCGACCCCGTCTGGGGCGAGCCGGCCGAGGCCCGCGCCGGCAACGTGGACAGCTTCTGCTACACGAACGCGGCACCGCAGGCGAGCGGCTTCAACCAGTCGAAGGAGCTCTGGCTCGGCCTCGAGGACCTCGTGCTCGAGTACGCCCAGGCGAACCGCGCCCGGATCGACGTCTTCACCGGCCCGGTGCTCGCCGAGGGCGACCCGGTCTACCGCGGGGTCGGCGTCCCGCTCCGGTTCTGGAAGATCGCGGCCTGGAGCCCCGACGGCACGACGCTCGCGGCCAGCGCCTACCTGCTCGACCAGACCGCGCTGGTGCAGCGCATCGTCGAGGGCGAGGACCGCGAGGGCCTCGCGCCGCTCGGTGCCTACCGGACCTTCCAGGTCGCGGTGTCGAGCCTGGCCGCGCCCACCGGGCTCGACCTCGACGCGCTCGCCGCCGCGGACGTGCTGGCCGCGGCGGGAGCGCGCGCGGAACCGCCGCGCGAGCTGCTCACGGCGGACGACGTCGCGCGCGGTCTCACCGCCCGCTGAGCCCCGCTGCGGGCCAGGATGGGGGGATGACCTCCCCCGTCCTCGTCGAGATCGACGACTCCGGCACTCCTCGCCTCCGCGACCCCGACGCCGGTCTCGTGCGCGTCGACGAGCCCGGGTATCTGCGCGGCGACGGCGTCTTCGAGACGCTGGCCGTCATCCGGGGCCGTGCGCACGGGCGGGAGGAGCACCTCGCGCGCCTGGCCGCCTCGGCCGCCGCCGTCGGGCTCGGGATCCCGTCGGCCGAGGCGTGGTCCGCGGCGATCGCCCTCGCGGTGGACGAGCACGACGCGGTCGAGGACCTCAGCATCCGGATGGTCGCGGGCTAC
Organism: Rathayibacter sp. VKM Ac-2804; assembly: GCF_009866655.1. Classification (NCBI taxonomy): domain Bacteria; kingdom Bacillati; phylum Actinomycetota; class Actinomycetes; order Micrococcales; family Microbacteriaceae; genus Rathayibacter; species Rathayibacter sp. VKM Ac-2804. Next base: position 1,785,050 of record NZ_CP047420.1, on the reverse strand, counting down.
CGCGACTCGTCGCGCGCCCGCGCGACCGTGCGGGCCGAGCCGACCGCCGACTCCTCCGCGCTGCGCGAGCACGGCGTCCCGGTCGTCGTGCTCGACCGCGGCTACGCGCACGGGGCGCTGGAGGACGCGCCCTGGCTGCTCGGCGGCGTCAAGTCGACCTCCGGTGCCGTCACCCGCGCGGCGCTGCGCGAGGCGAGGCGCCGCGGTGCCGAGGACGTGGTCTGGCGCACGAGCGACGGCCTGCTCCTCGAGGGGGCGACCTCGAGTCTCGTGCTGCTCGCGGACGGGGTGCTCCTGACGCCCGCTGCCGGCTCGGGGATCCTCGACGGCACGACGGTGTCGCGGCTGCTCGCGATCGGCGAGCGGCGAGGGCTCGGATCCTCGCGGCGGGACCTGCCCGTCCCGGCACTGTCGGGCGCCGCTGCGGCCTGGCTGGTGTCGAGCACGAGGCGCGCGGTGCCGATCCGCTCCGTCGACGGAGCGCCCCTGGCGATCGACCACGGGCTGACCGCGGCCTTCGAGGAGGGACTGCTCGCCGGCTGACGGCCGAGGACCGTCAGGCGGCGGCGTCGAGCTCGCGCGCGGTCCAGGCGCCGACGCCCACCGCCTCGGCGTGGCGCAGGTCGTCGACCGTGTCGACGTCCAGCCGCAGCGTCGAGGACTCGGGCAGGTCGAGCACGCGGTAGCCGGCGCCGACGTGCTTCTCCCGCGAGTCGAGGCCGAAGGCCGGCTCGGGTCCGGTCCCGCCGGGCAGGAGCAGCGCGGTCGTGCCGCTGCCGGCCCGGTCGCCGACCATCGAGGGCTCGTCGCCGACGGCCGCGAGGGCGGCGTCGAGGTCGGCGGCGGTGAGCGCGGGCAGATCGGCCGTCAGCGCGATCACGGGTGCACCGGGGCGGAGGTCCTGGGCCTGCGCGATTCCCGCGGCGACCGCGGGATTGAGCTGCCCCGGATCGCCGATGACGTGCAGGCCGGGGTGCTCGAGCGCGGCCCGCTCGACCGCCGACATGTCGGAGGTGACGAGGACGACGGCGCCCACCGACTCCGCAGCGCCGACCGACGCCAGGGTGTCGAGGAGGAACGCCTCGGCGAGGGCGGAGCGCGCCACGAGCTCGAGCCGGGTCTTGGAGGTGCCGCGGCCGCGGTACACGACGACGGCCGTCCAAGCGCCGCTCACGACGCGACCCGCCCGGCAGCGGCGAGCCCTGCCGCATAGCCCTCGGCGTGCGCCTCGTCGGCGCCGACGCGGAACATGTCGTCAGGACCGGTGCGGGTCAGCGTGCGGGCGCCCGGCGCGTCGAGCCCGGTGACGAGCCGGCCGACACCGCGGACGACGGCGACGGGGTGCCCGGTCGCCTTGCCCTTCACGAGGTCGCCGAGCGCGGCGATCTCGTCGGCCACCGCGGGCATGGTCACCGCGAGCGTCCGGCCGAGCGCGTCGACGGCGCCGCGCAGGTCGTCGATCACGAGCAGCCCCGCCGCTCCGATCGCCGCGTCGGTCTGGCCGACCCGCCAGGCGCGGCCCAGGGTGTCGCTGACGACGACGCCGACCCGGGCACCGAGCCGCTCGCGCAGTCCCGCGCAGAGCGCGCGGGCGGACGCGTCGGGGTCCTCCGGCAGCAGCAGCACGGTGCCCTCCGCGACGTTGCTCGAGTCCACCCCGGCGGCGGCCTGGACGATGCCGAGGCGGTTCTCCACGATCCTGGTGACGCCGTGCGCGTGCGCCCGGGTGGCGACGACGCGGACGGTCTCGGCGGTGATGGCGTCCTCGCGGTCGTCCGCGGCGACCACCCGGCCCTCCGCCTTCGAGACGATCTTGCTGGTCACCACGAGGACGTCTCCGTCGACGGGGCGGTCCGCTGCCGGAGCGGCCTCGATCGCCGCGAGGATCAGCTCGAGCAGGTCGTCTCCCGGGACCACCTCGGGGATCCCCTCGAGGACCCAGGCCGCCACGCGCATCGCACTCATCCCGCCATTCTCCCAGGCCAGGACAGCGTCGAGCGCACGCCCGCCGGGCGCTTGCCAGCGGAGGCGGGAACGTGCGAGCGCGCGGTCAGGAGGCGAGGTACGCCGCGACGGCCGGCGGCACGTAGGGCGAGACGTCGCCGCCGAGGGCGGAGACCTGGCGGACCAGCGAGGACGAGACGTGGGCGTGCGCGGGGTCGGGCAGGAGGAAGACGGTCTCGACGTGGGCGAGGTTGCGGTTCACGATCGCCATCGGCGTCTCGTAGGCGACGTCGACCTGCGAGCGGATGCCCTTCACGAGGATGCTCGCGCCGACGTCGGTGCAGTAGTCGACGAGCAGGCCCATGCTCCAGGAGGCGACGACGATCGTCCCCTCGATGCCGGCCTCGGCGATCGACTGCTCGATCAGGGCGACGCGCTGCGCGATCGGCAGCAGGGCGGTCTTGGCCGGGTTGTGCACGACGACCACGTGCAGCTCGTCGACGAGGCGCGCGGCGCGCTCGATGACGTCGAGATGCCCGAGGGTGACGGGGTCGAACGAACCGGGGACGACGGCGATGCGGGCCATGCCCTCAGCGTATCGGGCGCCCGCGGGCCGGATCGGAGCGGAGGAGCCCTCCGGGTCAGCTCTTGCCGAGGAACTCGCGGTCGCGCTCCTGCACGCGCCGCTCGAGGGCGGCGCGGAGGCGCTCGTGCGTCGCGAGCACCGGATCGGTCTCGAGCAGCCGCTCGGCGAGCACCCGTGCCTCGAGGATGAGCCAGGAGTCCTGCACCACGCGCAGCAGCCGCAGGGAGGAGCGCCCGCCGGACTGCGAGTCGCCCAGCACGTCGCCCTCCCGGCGCAGCTCCAGGTCGGCCTCGGCCAGGTCGAAGCCGTCGAGCGTCGCCGCGACGGTCTCGACCCGCTCGCGCGGCGTCGTGCCCGCCTCGGCCGCGGTGACGAAGAGGCAGACGCCGGGCACGCCGCCGCGCCCGATCCGCCCGCGCAGCTGGTGCAGCTGCGAGACGCCGAACCGCTCGGCGTCGAGGACGATCATCATCGACGCGTTCGGCACGTCGACGCCGACCTCGATGACGGTGGTCGAGACGAGGACGTCGATCTCGCCGGCCGCGAAGGACTGCATGACGGCGTCCTTCTCCTCCGCCGTCATCCGTCCGTGCAGGGCGGCCGAGCGGCGCTTCCCCAGGAGGGAGTGCCTGCGGACGCCCTCGATCGTCTCCGACACCGTCGTCAGCGGGGTCGCCGTGGGCTCGTCCTCCGCGGCGAGCGGACCCTCCGCCGCCTCCCCCGGCTCGATCGCCGGGCAGACGAGGTACACCTGGTGGCCCTTGCGGATCTCCTCGTCGGCCCGCTCCCAGGCCCGGGCGATCAGGGCAGGATGGTCGGCGAGGGACACGACGTGGCTGCTGATGCCGGGGCGGCCGGCCGGCAGCTCGCGGATGGTGGAGACGTCGAGGTCGCCGAAGACCGTCATCGCGACGGTGCGCGGGATGGGCGTCGCGGTGAGCACGAGCACGTGCGGCGGCTGGGCGCCCTTCCGCCGCAGGGCGTCGCGCTGGTCGACGCCGAAGCGGTGCTGCTCGTCGATCACCACGAGCCCGAGGTCGTAGAACGAGACCTTGTCGCCGAGCAGTGCGTGGGTGCCGACGACGATCTTCGCGGTCCCGGAGACGATCCGCAGCAGCGCCGCGCGCCGCGCGGCCGCGCCGAGACCGCCGGTGAGGAGGGTCGGCACGAGCTCCGCCGACAGCTCGGGCCCGAGGGTGCGGACGATCGAGCGGAGGTGCTGGCCGGCGAGCACCTCGGTCGGCGCGAGCAGCGCCGCCTGCCCGCCGCTCTCGGCCGTCGCGAGCATGGCCCGGAGCGCGACCAGGGTCTTGCCCGACCCGACCTCGCCCTGCACGAGCCGCGACATCGGCGACTCGTCCGCGAGGTCCGCGGTGATCTCGCGGCCGACCGTCTTCTGATCGTCGGTCAGCGTGAACGGGAGCGCGGCGTCGAAGCGCTCGAGCAGCCCGCCCGGTGCGGCGACCCGCGCGGTCCCCGGCGTCGAGCGGGCCGCCGCCCGCCGCTCGAGCAGGGCCAGCTGCAGCAGGAACGCCTCGTGGAAGCGCAGGGTGTCGCGCGCCGGGATCTCCTCGCCCTCGCGCTGCGGCCGGTGGATCAGCTCGAGCGCGGCGCCGAGGTCGAGCAGCTTCCGGTTCGCGCGCACCTCGGCGGGGATCGGGTCCTGCACGTACTTCAGGTCGTCGAGCACCACCTCGATCGCGGCCTGCAGCTGCCAGCTCGCGATCGTGCTGGTCGCGGGGTAGATCGGGATCGGCCGCTCGGTCCAGTCCTTCGTGAGTGCTGATCTCGCGATCGGGCCGTGCGCCGTGACCTCCTCGTCGTCGAAGAGCCGGTAGTCGGGGTGGGTGAGCTGCTTCGTCTCGCGGAACATCGACACGGTCCCGGCGAAGATGCCGCGCACGCCCCGGTGCAGCTGCGTGGCGCGCCAGGGCTGGCCGAAGAACGTCAGCGAGAGGGTGCCCGTGCCGTCCGAGATGATCACCTCGAGCAGTCCGCCGCGGCGGTTCTTCATCTCGCGCGAGCGCACCTCGCGGACCTCGGCGACGATCGTCACGTTCTCGCCCACCGGCAGCCGCGACACGTCGGTCAGCTCGCCGCGCTTGGCGTAGCGGCGCGGGTAGTGGCCGAGGAGCTCGCCGACCGTGCGGTAGCCGAACGCCTTCTCGATCGGCTTGGCGGTCCGCGGGCCGATCAGCGGCGCGAGCGAGGCGTCGAGGGGGTCCGGGATCACCCGACGATCATAGGTCGGACCTCGGACGCCGGGTCCGCGCGAGGCCCGGGAGGACCGATCGCGGCGCGACGGCGGCGGTCAGCCGTGCGCCGGTTCCGACGGAGGCGCGCAGTCCCGCGACCACCGTCGACGCGGCGCGCCAGCCGGCGTCCTGCTCCGCGGGCACCGGCGCGTAGCGCACGCGCTCCACCCCCTCCCGGAGCCCGCGCAGCACCGAGCGGGCGCCCTCGTCGTCGCCGAGGGCGCCGGCGATCAGCGCCTCCTGCGCTCGCGGCGACTCGCCGTCCTCGACCGGGATCCCGAGGTCGCGCGCGCTCGCCAGCAGCTCGGCCCAGGCGGGCTCGAGGGAGCCGTCGGCCGCGCGGCGCCGGCGCACGGCGCGCTGGACGACGCGCAGGAGCCACGGCACGAGCAGCAGCAGGACCAGCAGCGACCACAGCGTCACGACCGGCGCGCTGGTCGCGGTGCCGCCGCCGAGGGCCCGGGCGTCGCGGTCGCGGTCGATGCGCTGGGCGTCGGCGACGCGGTCCGGCCGGGCTCCGCGCCGGGCGCCGCGCTCGCGGCGGCACCGGGGGTCGTCGAGGGGGCGGAGGTCGTCGCGCTCGGCAGCGTGTACGAGGCCGGAGCCCCGCGGCTCGGGGTCGGCTCGAACGGCAGCCAGCCGACGCCCTCGAAGTAGAGCTCGGGCCAGGCGTGCAGGTCGGACGACTGCACCCGGTAGCTCGTCAGCTCGGTGCCCGGGGACGGCACGACCGAGCCGGGCTGGTAGCCGATCGCGAGCCGGGAGGGGATGCCGAGCTCGCGGGCCATCACGGCCATCGCCGAGGCGAAGTGCACGCAGTAGCCCTCGCGGACCTCGAGGAAGGAGGCGAGCACGCCGACGCCGTCGCCGTCGTAGCCCTCCTCGGCGGGGGTGTCCTCGGAGTAGCGGAACTCCGACGAGCGGAAGAACCTCTGCAGCGCGCGGGCCCGGTCGTACGCGGTGACCGCGTCCGCCGTCACGTCGCTCGCCGTCGTGCGCACGATCTCGGGCACGTCCTCCGGGAGCGAGAGGTAGCGGTCGAAGCCGCTGGGCACCGGGGCGTCGAGCAGCTGCTGCGGATCGGGCTCGAGCCGCAGCGCCTGCACCTCGTACTCGTCGCCCGCCCGGGTGGTCGCGTCGCCGCGGATGGAGCCGTCCTGCACGTCCTGCAGCCAGCCGTCGCCGACACCGCTCAGCTCGGAGACGGGGTACGGCACCGGGAGCCAGCGGCTGCGCAGGGTCTCGACCGAGACGTCGACCTCCTCCGTCTCCCGCGGGACGGCCTCGCCGAGGCCGGCGGGCGCGATCGGAGCTGCGATGTCGGCGGTCTCCTCGGTGTCGCTCGGCGCCCAGTCCTCGCCCTCGAAGTCCGAGACGGTGAGCACGCGGAGGTAGACCGGCAGATCGGAATCGGTCGAGTAGCGCAGCACGGTCACCGGGTTCGGGCGGCGCAGGTCGGCGCCGAGGGCGACGACCGGGTCGATCGAGCCGTTGAAGAGCGTGCCGGAGACGCCGGACGGCGTGGCGACGCGCGCGAATCCGCCCGCGGACCCGGCGACGAGACCGGCGACGATCACGACGGCGCCCGCGATCGCGATCGACGGCACGGTGGCGCCGAGCGAGGCGCTGCGCGGGCCGCGGCGCTCGGGTCGCGCGCTCACGGCGAGGATCCCGAGGTAGACGAGCGCCGTGAGCAGCAGACTCGGCCAGGAGACCTCGGCCGGATCGATGATCGCGGGCACCGCCAGGAGGGTGGCGGGGAAGAGACCGGCGAGCGCGGGCAGGCGCACCGAGAACGCGAAGAGATCGGCGGCCCAGGCGAGCACGACGACGCCGCCGACGAGGAGGAAGGCGATCCCGCTGTCGGCGACCGCGGGGAGGCCCTGCTCCGCGATGGAGGTGAAGCCCGCCTGGGCGAGGGTCTGCGCGTCGGCGACGGCGCCCGGGGTCGGGACGAGGAAGAGCAGCGCGCGTCCGGGGACGAACATCGCGGTGAGCACGCCGACGACCGCGAGCGTGCCGAGGACCGGCGGGATCACCGGGTGCGCGCGGAGGGCGCGCGCCGCGGCCGGGACGGCGAGGACGACCCCGACCGCGAGGGCCAGCTGGACGAGCCAGCCGATCCCCTCGAGCAGGCGGCCGATCCCCGAGGAGGCCGTGACGAGCGAGAGCCAGAGCAGGACCGAGAGCAGGACCGAGCCCGAGCGGGCGTCGCGCCCGCGGCGGCTCACGCGACCACCCGGAGCGCGAGGGCCTGGGCCCACGCCTCCTCGACGGCGGTGCGCGGCGACACCGGCACGGGGTACCAGCCGAGGGAGGCCAGCGCGGCCTCCTCCTCGGGGGTGCCGCCGACGAGGAACGCGACGGCCGGGCGCGCGTGCGCGGCGAGGGAGGCCAGCGCGGCCAGGTCCTCCTCGTGCAGGCGGGAGAGGACGGCGAAGACCGGGCGGCTACCGCCCGCGTCGCGCATCTCGGCGGCGATCCGGCCGACCGCCTCCACCGACTCGTCGGCGGGGGCGAGCTCGGCCAGGCGCAGCAGCACGTCGTGCGCGGCCTCGCGCTCGTCCTCGGAGCGGGCGGGCTGGTCGGGCGCGCCGGTCTCGATCAGGTGCGTCTCGAAGCCGCGCTCGAGCAGGTGCACCGCGAGCGAGGCGGTCATCGAGACCGCCCACTCCAGGCGGTCGTCGCCGCCGCGCTCGTCGAGGATCCGCGCGGCGCGCGTCTCCAGCAGGATCCAGGCGTGCGGGTCGGTGTTCTGCTCGTCCTGGCGCACCTTGAGCTCGCCCGAGCGGGCGCTGGCGCGCCAGTGCACGCGGCGCATCGCGTCGCCGGGGCGGTAGTCGCGCGGGATGACGTCGTCGGTGCCCGCCCCGGCCGTCGCGTGCGCGACCGGGCTCGAGCCGCCGGCGCCGTGCGCGTCGAGCACGTCGCTCTGCAGCGGGACGGCCCGCGGGGTCACCACGAAGGGCTGGGCCGCGCCGGCGACGGTCTCGCGGACGGCCAGCCCGAAGGCGTCGCCGCGGGTGAGCCGCAGCGGCCCGATGCGGTGGATGCCGCGCCGCCCGGCGGGCAGCCGGTAGCGGGCGCGGACACGGCTCGCACCGCTCCCCCGCAGCGCGATCGAGGGCAGGGTGAACGCGCCCCGCGCGACGGTGCGTCCGGTGACGAGACCGCGCTCGACCCGGTCGAGCCGGTCCTCCGCCCGGGCGCCGGCCCGCAGCGCCGAGCCGCGGTTGTCGAGGACGACGTCGACGTCGACCACGTCGCCGACCGCGACGACCTGCGGGGCGAAGCGGCGCTGCACCTGCAGCACGGGCGTCACGACGAGCAGCGCGAGGACGGCGGCGACGGGCAGGCCGAGCAGGACGATCCCGACGAAGAGGAGCTCGCGGAAGGCGATGATCGGGGCGACCACGATCGCGACCGCGCCGAGGACGACCAGCGCCCAGCCGCGCACGGTGAGGGCGACACCGCGGACGGCCGGGAGCGCGCCGAGGCGCCCCGACGCGCGCTTCGGATCGCGCGGGTCAGTCGGCACGGCCGCTGAACGGGACGGGGGTGGCGGCGACGATGCGCTGGACGATCTCGGTCACCGAGTGCGAGGCGCCGCTGCCGGAGCGGCCGGGGAGCCGCGTCGCGGGGAGGAGCCGGTGGCCGAGCACCGGCACCGCGAGGACGTCGATGTCGTCCGGGACGACGAAGTCGCGGTCGTTGATCGCGGCGAGCGCCTTGGCCGCGGCGATCAGCTGCAGGGTCGCGCGCGGGCTGCCGCCCAGGCGCAGCTCGGGATCGATGCGGGTCGCCTGCATGATCGCCACCACGTACTCCTGCACCGGCGGGGCGACGTAGATCGACTGGACGTAGTCCATCATCCGCTCCAGCTGGTCGTGGCCGACGACCTGGCGCAGCTCCTCCAGCGGGCTCGCGGCGTCGCGGGTGCGGATCATCTCGAGCTCGGCGCGCTCGTCGGGGTAGCCGAGCGAGAGCCGCGCCATGAAGCGGTCGCGCTGCGCCTCGGGGAGGCTGTAGGTGCCCTCCATCTCGACGGGGTTCTGCGTCGCGACGACCGCGAACGGCCGCGGCAGGATGTGGGTGACGCCGTCGACCGAGACCTGGCGCTCCTCCATGCACTCCAGCAGCGCGGACTGGGTCTTGGGCGAGGCGCGGTTGATCTCGTCGCCGATGACGACGTTCGCGAAGACCGGGCCGGGCTTGAACTCGAAGTCGCGGGTGGCCTGATTGAAGACCGAGACGCCGGTGACATCGGAGGGCAGGAGGTCCGGGGTGAACTGGATCCGCGAGACGGTGCCGCCGACGGACGCCGCTAGCGACTTCGCGAGCACGGTCTTGCCGGTGCCGGGGACGTCCTCCATCAGCAGGTGGCCGCCCGCCAGGAAGACCGTCAGTGCCATCGAGACCTCGGCGTCCTTGCCGTCGATCACGCTGCACAGGTTCTTCAGGATCGCCGTGCAGTGGGCGCTGAACTCCTCACGGGTCATCGCCGACCCGGGAGCCGCACCGCGGTCCGATGCCGTGCCGACTGCGGAGCGGGTCTCATCGAGGGACGTCATAACTGGTGATTCTCGCAGTGCGAACCGGAAAACAGCTCAGGCTTCCGGGGGGCTCCCAGCCCTCGGCGCGAGTCCTATGCTCGGAACGGTGACCAGGATCATCGCCGGCTTCGCCGGATCGCTCACCCTGCGGGTCCCCCGCGCCGGCACCCGGCCCACGAGCGACCGGGTCCGCGAGGCGATCTTCTCGGCGCTGGAGGCGCGCGACGCGCTCGACGGCGCGACGGTCATCGACCTCTACGCGGGCTCCGGTGCGCTCGGACTCGAGTCGGCCAGCCGCGGCGCCGCCTCCGTGCTGCTGGTGGAGCGCGACGCGAAGGCCGCGAAGACGGCCGGGGAGAACGCTCGCGCGATCACGGCCGCCGCCGCCGCGAACAAGCGCCCGAAACCGCGGATCGAGATCGTGATCGCCTCCGTGCGCTCGTTCCTCGACGGCTCCCCCGCCGTCAACGCGGACACGGTCTTCCTCGATCCGCCCTACGACCTCCCCGAGGACGAGCTGGCGGCCGATCTCGCCGGCGTCCTGCCGCTGCTCGCCGAGCACTCCGTCGTCGTCGTCGAGCGGAGCTCGCGGAGCCCGGAGCCGGGCTGGCCCGCGGGGCTCGAGCGCGACCGGCGGAAGGACTACGGGGAGACGACGATCTGGTGGGCGTCACCCGCGGCGGCCCCGGCCGAGTAGCGCCCTCACCCGCCGCCGCGGATCAGCCCGCGGCGCCGTCCCAGCCCAGGTAGGGGTCCCAGCCGCCGCGCTCCGAAAGCGCGACTCCGCCGAGCCGCACCTCCGGCGCGCCCTCGCGCACCGTCCCCAGGGCGGTGAAGCCCGGAGGCAGCGCCGCGCCGGGAGGGAAGCAGGCGAGCATCGCGTGGTCCTCCCCGCCGCCGAGCACCAGCGCGCGGGCGAGCGCCGCATCGATGCCGTCCACGGCCGTCAGCGGGGCGGCGTGCGCGTCGACGGCGTCCGCGTCGAGATCGAGGACGACGCCACTCGCCCGGGCCATCCTCCGCGCGTCGAGGACGACGCCGTCCGAGACGTCCATCATCGCCGTCGCGACGCCGCCCGCCGCGATGCCGGCCGCGATCGGCGGCGTCGGCCGCAGCTGGGCGTCGAGCACCTCGGAGTGCTCGGCGCGGAGCGCTCGGGCGAGTGCCGCGTCGGGCTCGCCGGCCGTCCGCGCGCGCTCGAAGAGCAGCCGCAGGCCCAGGCCGGAGACGCCGAGGGGCCCGGCGGTCGCGAGGACGTCCCCCGGGCGCGCGCCGCTCCGGAGCACCGGCGGCCGGCCGTCGAGCGAGCCGAACGCCGTGATCGCCAGGGTCAGCGTCCCGGAGGCGGACAGGTCGCCGCCGACGACGCCGCAGCCGGGCGCCATCGCCGCGCAGCCCGCGGCGAGGCCGTCGGCGATCCCCTCGAGCACGTCGACGCCGAGGTGCTGCGGCGCGGCGAGGGCGACCACCAGCGCGGTCGGGCGCGCCCCCATCGCGGCGACGTCCGAGAGGTTGGACGCGGCGGCCTTCCAGCCGAGATCGAACGGCGAGGACCAGGCGAGCCGGAAGTCGGGGCCGTGCACCATCATGTCCGTCGTGACGACGAAGCGGCCGTCCGGCGCCCGGAGCACCGCGGAGTCGTCCCCCGGCCCGACGAGCGTCTCGGCGCCGCCACCGAACCTCGGCAGGATCCGCGCGAGGACCTCGCCCTCGCTGAGCTCGGCCAGGGTGGGGCTCGGATCCGGTGCCATGGTTCACACGCTAGCGTTGCCGTCGATGTCCTCCCGCCTGCTCCGCGCTCCCCTGGCCGCGGCCTCCGCCGTCCTGCTCCTGAGCGGCTGCTCGGCCGCCGTGGCGCTCGAACCCGCGGCGGACGCGACGAGCACCGGCTGCGCCGAGGTCTCGGTGCGCCTGCCCGACGTCGTCGCCGAGCTGCCCGAGCGCGAGACGAACGCGCAGGGCACGGCCGCCTGGGGCAGCCCGGCCGCGGTCATCCTGCACTGCGGCGTCACGCCGCCCGGCCCCACGACCGACCTCTGCGTCTCGGTCAGCGGCGTCGACTGGATCATCGACGAGTCGCAGGCTGCCGACGACGTCTACACGCTGACCACCTACGGCCGCGACCCGGCCGTCGAGATCACCGTGGACCAGAACCGCGCCTCCGGCACCTCGGCGGTCGTCGACCTCGCGAACGCCGTCTCCTACCTCCCTCAGGAGCGCGCCTGCACGAACGTGTCCGACACGGACACCCTCGACCCCGCGGGCACGCCGACGGGCTGACCCCGCGTCAGCCGTCGGTGCCGAGCGCCGCGGACGCCACCCGGAGCGCCCGCTCCGGCGTCGCTCCGAGGGCTCGCACCCGCGCGGCGTACACGCCCGCCGCGAGCTGCAGCTCGTGCTCGACCGCGTCGACCCCGCCGGACACGACGGTGCCGGCCCTGCCGCGCGTCTCGACGATCCCCGCCGCCTCGAGCTCCTTGTAGGCGCGCGCGACGGTCCCCGGAGCGACGCCGAGCTCCTCGGCGAGCGCGCGCACCGCGGGCAGCCGGGTGCCGACCAGGAGCAGCCCCGCGGCGACCTGCGCGGTGATCCCCTGCCGGATCTGCTCGAACGGCGCCCGCGGGCCCGGCTCGAGCCGGAGCCCGAGGCCCGCCTCGGTCATCGGACCGCGGCCGGGACGCGCTCGAGCGCCAGGTCCAGCAGCTCGCTGATCAGGTCGGGGTAGTCGACGCCGCTCGCGCCCCACATCCGCGGGAACATCGAGATCGGCGTGAAGCCGGGCATCGTGTTGATCTCGTTGATGACGAAGCCCTCGGCCGTCAGGAAGAAGTCGACGCGGGCGAGGCCCTCGGCGCCGATGGCGGTGAACGCGCTGACCGCGAGGGCGCGCATCTCGGCGAGCTCGTCCTCGGTGAGGTCGGCCGGGCAGACGAGCTCGACGCCCTTCATCCCGAGGTACTTCGCCTCGAAGTCGTAGAAGCCGCCGCCGCTGACGACGACCTCGCCGGCCACGGACGCCCGCGGAGACTCGCCCCGGCGCCCGCCGAGCACGCCGATCTCGACCTCGCGGCCGACGATCGCGGACTCGATCAGCACCCGGGAGTCGTGCGAGAACGCCTCCTCGAGCGCGGCGTCCAGCTGCGAGCGCTCGTCGACCCGGCTCACGCCGACGCTGGATCCGGCACGGGCCGGCTTGACGAAGGCGGGCAGGCCGAGCTCGTCGAGCGCCGACGCGGCGTCGCTCGGGTCCTCGCGCCACTCCGCCTCGGTCACCGTGTACCAGGGGGCGACCGCGATGCCCGCGGCGCGGAAGACGGTCTTGGTGAAGTGCTTGTCCATCCCGAGTGCGGAGGCGAGCACGCCGGAGCCGACGTAGGGCAGCCCGACCAGCTCGAGCATCCCCTGCACCGTGCCGTCCTCGCCCCACGGGCCGTGCAGGATCGGCAGCACCACGTCGACGTCGCCCAGCGAGCGGACGGAGCCGTCGGCCGCGGTGACGGTCAGCTCGCGCGAGAGCGCCGACTCCGGCCAGCGCACCCGGGAGCCGTTGTCCTCGACCCGCGGCAGGGCGCTCGCGTCGAGCGCGAACTTCTCCGGCCGGTCCTCCTCGAGCACGAACGCGCCGTCCGCGGTGATCCCGACCGGGATCACGTCGAAGCGGTCACGATCGATCGCCCGCAGCACCCCCGCCGCCGTTGCGCAGCTGATCGAGTGCTCGCTTGAACGCCCCCCGAACAGTACGGCCACTGCGAGCTTGCTGGTCATCGAGGTTCCTCTCCCCCTGGGGCTCGTCCGAATCCGTGGTCAGGTGCGGCGCGATATCCTTCGGATCGAGCGTACCGGCGAGCACCTGCGACACCTGCTCGACGATGGGCATGTCGACGCCGCGGGCGCGGGCGAGCTCGAGGATCGGCGCGACCGAGGAGAGCCCCTCCGCCGTCTGCTGCATCGACTTCACGACGTCGCCGAAGCTGTAGCCCTGACCGAGCAGGCGCCCGGCCGTGTTGTTGCGCGAGAGCGACGAGCTGGACGTGGCGATCAGGTCGCCGAGGCCGGCCAGCCCGGACATCGTCTCGGGGCGGCCGCCGTACGCGACGGCGAAGTCGGTCATCTCGGCGAGGCCGCGGGTGATGATCGAGGCCTTGGTGTTCTCGCCGTAGCCGACCCCGTCGACGATGCCGATCGCGACGGCGATCAGGTTCTTCAGCACGCCGCCGAACTCGGTCCCGATCACGTCGGTGTTGACGTAGGAGCGGAAGTAGCGGTTGGTCGCGGCGAGCGCGACCTCCTGCGCGGTGACGAGGCTCTCCGAGGCGATGACCGCCGCGGTCGGCTGCTCCTTGGCGATCTCGAGTGCGAGGTTCGGTCCGGAGGCGACCGCGATGCGGCTCGGATCGATCGGCAGCACCTGCGAGATCACCTCGCTCATCCGCTGGCCGGTGCCCTTCTCGACGCCCTTCATCAGGCTGACCAGGACGGTCCGCTCCGTGAGGAACGGCGTGATCGCCTCGAGGTTCCCGCGCAGGGTCTGCGACGGGATGGAGAGGTAGACGTGGTCGGCACCCTCGAGCGCCTCCTCGATCCGCGGTGTCGCCCGGATGTTGCGCGGCAGGTTGATGCCGGGGAGGTAGTCGCTGTTGCGCTTGGCCTCGGTGATCTCCCGCGCGAGCTCGGCCCGCCGGGCCCACATCACGACCTCCGAGCCGCCGTCGGCCAGGATCTTGGCGAACGTCGTCCCCCAGCTGCCCGCGCCGAGGACGGCCACGCGGCGCGGCACGGGGATCGGCGCCTTCTCGGCCCTACTGCTCCTGCTCAAAGCGTCCCGTGCCCTTCTGGTTGTGCTCGGCGGGGTTCCAGCGCTTCTCGGGCGCGGTCTCGCCGCGCAGCTCCTCGAGCAGGCGGGTGATCGCGGCCATCACGACGGTCGACGCCTCGTTGAGCGTGGCGGAGTCGAGGCTGCGCCCGCGGAACGCCGACAGGTCGACCGGATCGCCGACGAGGACGTCGACGCGCTTGCGGCGGAAGAGGGTGATCTTCCTGGAGTAGCGGCCCATCAGCTGCTGGGTGCCCCAGTGGGCGACGGGCACGACGGGCAGCCCGTACTGCAGCGCCATCCGGACCGCTCCGGTCTTGCCGCGCATCGGCCAGAGCTCGGGGTCGCGGGTGAGCGTGCCCTCCGGGTAGATCAGGACGGAGCCGCCCCGGTCGACCAGCTCCTTCGCCGCCTTGAGCGGCTCGCTGCCGCGCACGGAGCCCGCCCGCTCGACCGGGATCTGCCCGGAGGCGCGGAGGATCGCTCCGGCGACGGGGATCTTGAACAGCGACGCCTTCGCGAGGAAGCGCGGCGCGCGACCGGCCCGCCACAGCACCCAGCCCGTGATGAACGGGTCGATCTCGCTGTAGTGGTTCGGCGCGAAGACGAACGCGCCCTTGCTCGGGATCTTGTCGATGTCGCGGACCCGGAGGTCCACGGAGGCGGTCAGCGTCGGGATCACCGCCGCCGCGAGGAGCCAGAAGATGGACGGACGGCTTCGTTCAGACACCCGCCCATCCTCGCATCCCGCGTGGCCCGCGCCCGCGAGGCGCCGCGGTGCGGTCAGCGGGACGCCTCGGCGCCACCGGGACCGCCCAACGGAGTCCCGGCACGGGATCCGGCACGCGGAAACGGCTCCGGCTCGCAGGATCGGGGGGATTCTGCGAGCCGGAGCCGTTGTCGCGTGCCGGAGGCGCTCCGGGACTACGCGTCGAGCGAGAAGTCCGCGCCGAGCAGCTCGAGCTTGGTGAGGAAGTTCTCGTAGCCGCGGCTGATGATGCCGACGTTGGAGACGTGGGAGGTGCCCTCGGCCGAGAGCGCCGCGATCAGGTGCGAGAACCCGCCGCGCAGGTCCGGCACGACGATGTCTGCGCCGTGCAGCTTCGACGGGCCGGAGATGACCGCGGAGTGCATGAAGTTGCGCTGACCGAAGCGGCACGCCTGGCCGCCGAGGCACTCGCGGTGGATCTGGATGGTCGCGCCCATCTCGACCAGCGCGTCGACGAAGCCGAAGCGCTGCTCGTAGACGGTCTCGTGCACGATCGAGACGCCCTTGGCCTTGGTCAGCGCCACGACGAGCGGCTGCTGCCAGTCGGTCATGAAGCCGGGGTGCACGTCGGTCTCGATGATGACGGGCTTCAGCTCGCCACCGGGGTGGTAGAAGCGGATGCCGTCCTCGGCGATCTCGAAGGCGCCGCCGACCTTGCGGAAGACGTTGAGGAAGGTCGTCATCTCCTGCTGGCGGGCGCCGCCGACGAAGATGTCGCCGTCGGTCGCGAGCGCCGCGGCGGCCCACGAGGCGGCCTCGTTGCGGTCGAAGAGCGCGCGGTGGGTGTAGCCCTCGAGGCGGTCGACGCCCTCGATGCGGATCACGCGGTCGGTGTCGACCGAGATGATCGCGCCCATCTTCTGCAGGATGTTGATGAGATCCATGATCTCCGGCTCGATCGCCGCGCCCGACAGCTCGGTGATGCCCGAGGCGCGGACCGCGGTGAGCAGCACCTGCTCGGTCGCGCCGACGCTCGGGTAGGGCAGCGACACCTTGGCGCCGTGCAGGCCCTCGGGCGCCGACATCCGGATGCCGGAGGGCAGCTTCTCGACGATGGCGCCGAAGTTGCGGAGCACCTCGAGGTGGTAGTCGATCGGGCGGTCGCCGATGCGGCAGCCGCCGAGGTCGGGGATGAAGGCCTCGCCGAGGCGGTGCAGCAGCGGGCCGCAGAAGAGGATCGGGATGCGGCTGGAGCCGGCGTGCGCGTCGATGTCGGCGAAGTGCGCCGACTCGACGGCGGACGGGTCGAGGATCAGCTCGCCGACCTCCGGGCCCTGCTTCACCTTGACGCCGTGCACCTCGAGCAGGCCCTTCACGACGCGGACGTCGCTGATGTCGGGCACGTCGCGCAGCGTCGAGGCGGTCTCGCCGAGGAGTGCGGCGACCATCGCCTTGGTGACGAGGTTCTTCGCCCCCTTGAGCTCGATCCGGCCCTTCAGCGGACGACCGCCGTGGATCGTGAGCCTCTCGGTCGTCATCCCCACGTGCGCTCCCGCCGCCTTGGCATCCTGAAGAAGTGTGTTCACGCTATTTCACCGGCAATGTCTTGGGCCGCCAGCTCGCGCGACGGGTCTCGAATTCGGAAATGAGCGCTTCGTCGCGCAGGGTCAGGCCGATGTCGTCCAGCCCTTCGATCAGGCGCCAACGAGTGTAGTCGTCGACCTCGAAGGGGAAGGTCTCGCCACCGGCGGTGACCGTACGACCAACCAGATCGACGGTCGCTTCTATTCCCGGCGTCGCATCGATCAGCTCCCACAGCCTCGTGATGTCGCTCTCGGCCAGGGCCGCGGCGAGCAGGCCCTGCTTGCCGGAGTTGCCGCGGAAGATGTCGCCGAAGCGCGAGGAGAGCACGACGCGGAAGCCGAAGTCGCGCAGCGCCCAGACGGCGTGCTCGCGGCTGGAGCCGGTGCCGAAGTCGGGGCCCGCGACGAGGATCTGCGCGCCTTGGAAGGCCGGCCGGTTCAGCACGAACTCCGGGTCCTGGCGCCAGCCGTGGAAGAGAGCGTCCTCGAAGCCGGTCTTGGTGACCCGCTTGAGGAAGACGGCCGGGATGATCTGGTCGGTGTCGACGTTGCTGCGCTTCAGCGGCGCCGCGATGCCGGTGACGGTCTCGAACTTCTCCATGATCAGGCCTCCACCAGCTCGCGGACGGGCTCCAGGTCCGACGGACTGGAGAGGGTGCCGCGCACGGCGGTCGCAGCGGCGACGAGCGGCGAGACGAGGTGCGTGCGGCCGCCCTTGCCCTGCCGGCCCTCGAAGTTGCGGTTCGAGGTGGAGGCGCAGCGCTCCCCCGGGGCGAGCTGGTCCGGGTTCATGCCGAGGCACATCGAGCAGCCGGCGAAGCGCCATTCGGCGCCGAACGCGGTGATCACCTTGTCCAGGCCCTCGGCCTCGGCCTCGATGCGCACGCGGGCGGAGCCGGGGACGACCATCACCCGGACGCCGGGCGCCTTGGTGCGGCCCGCGATGATCGACGCGAAGGCGCGGAGATCCTCGATGCGCGAGTTGGTGCAGGAGCCCATGAAGACCGCGTCGACCGGGATCTCCTTCATCGGCGTGCCGGCCTCGAGGTCCATGTACTCCAGGGCGCGGCGGGCGTTCGAGCGCTCGTTCGGGTCCTCGATGGCGTCGGGGTCGGGCACGGCCTGCGAGAGCGAGACGCCCTGGCCGGGGTTGGTGCCCCAGGTGACGAAGGGCTCGAGCGCGTCGGCGTCGAGGACGACCTCGGCGTCGAAGACGGCGCCCTCGTCGCTCGGGAGCGTCCGCCAGTAGGCGACCGCGTCGGCCCAGTCCCGGCCCTCGGGGGCGTGCGGACGGCCCTCGAGGTAGGCGAAGGTCGTCTCGTCCGGGGCGACCATGCCGGCGCGGGCCCCGGCCTCGATCGACATGTTGCAGATCGTCATCCGGCCCTCCATCGAGAGCGCGCGGATCGCCGAGCCGCGGTACTCGAGCACGTAGCCCTGACCGCCGCCGGTGCCGATCTTCGCGATGACGGCGAGGATGATGTCCTTCGCGGTGACGCCCTCGCGCAGCTCGCCCTCGACCGTGATCGCCATGGTCTTGAAGGGCTTGAGCGGCAGGGTCTGGGTCGCCATCACGTGCTCGACCTCGCTGGTGCCGATGCCGAACGCCATCGCGCCGAAGGCGCCGTGCGTCGAGGTGTGCGAGTCGCCGCAGACCACGGTGATGCCGGGCATGGTCAGTCCGAGCTGCGGGCCGACGACGTGCACGATGCCCTGCTCGATGTCGCCGAGCGAGTGCAGGCGGACGCCGAACTCGGCGGCATTGCGCCGCAGGGTCTCGATCTGCGTGCGGCTGGTGAGGTCGGCGATCGGCTTGTCGATGCCGACCGTCGGCGTGTTGTGGTCCTCGGTCGCGATCGTGAGATCGGGGCGGCGGACCGGGCGGCCGGCCTGGCGGAGGCCGTCGAAGGCCTGCGGGCTGGTCACCTCGTGCACGAGGTGCAGGTCGATGTAGATCAGGTCGGGGGTGCCGTCCTCGCCCTTGGCGACGAGGTGGTCGTCCCAGACCTTCTCGGCCAGGGTGCGCGGGCGCTCCGCGGCCGGGCGCACAGCGGTATCGGGGGAACTGTCGTTCATGGCGGGATTCTCTTCCTCAGGAATGGTGGTCAGCCCACGAGAGACACCGCGACGAGAGAGGCCTGTCAGATCGAGGTCTCGTCGCGGCGGAGAAGGAGGAGCCGGCCGAACAGCATTGACCGAGGATAGCACCGCGTCGACGCCCGGCCGGGAGGCGCGGCCCGAGCGGATCGGAGCGATCCGGACACGCGATCAGGGCGCGACGAGCATGGCGATCAGCACCGCGGGGACCACCAGCAGCGCCGCCGCGCCGACCACCACGCCGCCGACCACGAAGACCGCGGCGACCGCGGCGCCGACCATCCCGACGAAGCCGGAGCGCCGCTTGACCGGCAGCGCCTCGTGCTCGAACCAATCGCCGTCGAGCGGGTCGGGCGACTCCTGCTCGAAGCGCTCGGCCTCGTCGATCCGGGCCGGCAGCTCGGCGAGCATCATCGCGGCGTGCGGCGACTCGGCGGCGAGCTCGAGCGGGCGCACCAGGGCGCGCTCCGCGAACTCGAACGGATCCTCGTCGGCGCGCACCAGGGCGCGCTCGAACGCCCGCCGCTCCTCGGGGGCGGCGCAGTTCTCGATCAGGTAGCCCCAGCGACCCGCCTCGATGAGGTCACCGGAGCGCCGGTAGAGCTCGGACAGGAGGACCCGGGGATCGAGCCACGTGGGGTCGGCATCGACACAGCGCTCGAGGAGCGACACGGCTCCTCGGACGTCCCCCTCTGCGAAGCGCGTCTTCGCGCGATCGAGAGCCTCGACGGTGTCCATCCCTCCAGTATGCCAATCGACAGCCGGGCTCTGCAGTCGGTTGTCGACGCCACTGTGACACGTTCGAGGGTCACGGCACCCGCGGAACGGTCGCGGCTCAGGCTCGGGGGACGAGCACGGCGTCCACGACGACGACCGTCACGTTGTCGCGTCCGCCCGCGTCGACCGCAGCCTGCACGAGCGCCTCGGCGAGGTCGACGCCGTGCAGCGCACCCGCGTCGCGGCGGGCGAAGAGCTCGGCGATGCGGGCGTCGGAGAGCTCCTTGGTGAGGCCGTCGGAGCAGAGCAGGTAGCTCGCCCGCGGCACGATCGGGAGGGTCCAGACGTCGGTCTCGACCTCGTCGTCGGCGCCGAGCGCGCGGGTGACGATGTTCCGGTCGGGGTGCGACTCCGCCGCCTCGCGGGTGAGCAGGCCGGCCGAGACCAGCTCCTGCACCGCCGAGTGGTCGACGGTGAGCTGCTGGATCCCGGCGCCGTCCCAGCGGTAGACGCGGGAGTCGCCGACGTTGAAGAGGGCCCAGGACGCGGGCCCGTCGCCGTCGGGACGGACGAGGGTCAGTCCGGTGAGCGTCGTCCCGCAGAGCGCACCGCCGACGTCGAGATCGCGGACGGCGGCGTTGGCGGTCTCGACGGCGGCGAAGACGTCCGAGACGGGCCCGATCGCCTCGGCGGTGCCCGCCCTCAGGCTCTCGACGGCCGTCGCGCTCGCCAGGTCGCCGCGGGCGTGCCCGCCCATGCCGTCGGCGACGGCCACCAGGAGCGGCGCGACGAGCAGCGCGTCCTCGTTCACCCGCCGGACGGCGCCCACGTCGGTGCTGCTCGACACCGTCAGGAGGAGGGTGCCCTGCGGCAGATCGATGCTGGTGGTGGTCGTCGTCGCAGTCACGGGACCGGGCTCACTTCTTCTCGGCGCGGTCCTGCCCGTCGGCGTCGGCGACGACCTCCGGGTGGCCGTCGTGCAGCTCGATGTGGGAGTGCTCGCGGCGCATCTTGATCAGGCTCGCGACCGTGGCGACGGTCATGCTGACGACGATGACGGCCAGCGAGGTGATCGTGTCGATGTCCCAGACCGGCAGCGGCTCGCCGCCGTTGAGGAAGGGCAGGTCGTTCTCGTGCAGGGCGTGCAGC
Organism: Rathayibacter sp. VKM Ac-2804; assembly: GCF_009866655.1. Lineage (NCBI taxonomy): Bacteria > Bacillati > Actinomycetota > Actinomycetes > Micrococcales > Microbacteriaceae > Rathayibacter > Rathayibacter sp. VKM Ac-2804. Next base: position 1,764,644 of record NZ_CP047420.1, on the reverse strand, counting down.
ACGAGCTTCACACCGATGAAGGCGAGGATGAACGCGATGCCGTACTTGAGGTACTCGAGCTTGTCGATCAGTCCGCCGAGCAGGAAGTAGAGCTGGCGCAGACCCATCAGGGCGAAGATGTTGGCGGTGAAGACGATGAACGGGCTCTCCGTGATGCCGAAGATCGCCGGGATCGAGTCGAGCGCGAACAGCAGGTCCGTCGAGCCGATCGCGAGGAACACGATCAGCATCGGCGTGAAGTACTTCTTCCCGTCCTTCACCGTGCGGATCTTCGAGCCGTCGAACTCGTCCGAGATCTTCACGCGCTTGCGCAGCAGGCGGATGAGGAGGTTGTCGGTGCCCTCGTTCTCGTCCTCCTTGCCGAACGCCTGGTTCCAGGCGGTGTAGACGAGGAACGCGCCGAAGAGGTAGAAGATCCAGCTGAAGCTCTCGATCAGCTGCGCGCCGAGGAGGATGAACACCCCGCGGAAGATCAGCGCGATGATGATGCCCACCATCAGCACTTCCTGCTGGTACTTCGGCGGCACCGCGAAGCGGCCCATGATGATCACGAAGACGAACAGATTGTCGATCGACAGGCTGTACTCGGTCAGCCAGCCCGCGACGAACTGACCGGCGACCTCTCCCCCGCCCAGCAGCAGCATCACCAGCGCGAAGATCAGCGCGAGCGTGACGTAGAAGCCGACCCAGAGGCCCGACTCCTTCAGGCTCGGCACGTGCGGGCGCTTGTAGACCAGCAGCAGGTCCGCGGCCAGGATGAGGCTCAGGACGACGAACGAGCCGGTCACGAACCAGACGGGCAGCTCTTGCATGGGACGACCTTCCGGGTGAGTGTGTTCCGACGGTCCCTCCCCGGGGAGCGGGCCGTTAAACGAGAAGAACCCCCGGCCATGACCGGGGGTTCTGCTCGTGTTGCCGTGGTGACCCCAGCGGGATTTGAACCCGCGTTACCGCCGTGAGAGGGCGACGTCCTAGGCCGCTAAACGATGGGGCCGCGTTTTTGCAACTCGAAGAGTGTTGCACACGGATCCGCACCGGTGCAAATCGAGCGGGTGGACGGCGCGGCCGCCGGGACCGCCTTGCACGGCGGCGGCCCCCGCGAGAGGCTCGGATCATGCGACTGACCAAGCTCGAGCACGCCACCGTCCTCGTCGAGGAGGCGGGCTCGCGGCTCGTCCTCGACCCCGGATCCTTCACCCGGCCCGTCGAGGGCACGGCCGACACGGTCGCGGTCGTGATCACCCACGAGCACGCCGACCACTGGACCCCCGAGCAGCTGGAGCGCCTGCGCGCCGCGAACCCGGGACTGCGCATCCTCGGCCCGGCCGGCGTCGCCGCGGCGGCCGAGGGCTTCGACGTCGAGACGGTCGCCGAGGGCGACGTCGTCGAGGTCGGGCCGTTCGAGCTGCGCTTCTTCGGCTCCCGGCACGCGGTGATCCACTCCTCCATCCCCGTGATCGACAACGTCGGAGTGCTGGTGAACGGCCGCTTCTACTACGCGGGCGACTCCTTCACCGTGCCCACCGGTGCCGACGTCGAGGTGCTGGCGGCCCCCTCGGGAGCCCCGTGGATGAAGATCGCGGAGTCGATCGACTACGTCCTCGAGCTCGCACCGCGGCACGCCTTCGCGACGCACGAGCGGGTGCTCTCGGAGGCCGGTCAGAAGCTCGGCCACGACCGCCTCGGCTGGGCGACCCGCGAGGGCGGCGGCGAGTACCACGCCCTCGAGCCCGGCGACGTGCTCGACGTCTAGCCGCACGGAGTGCGCGCTCGTCAGAGGATGCGGGAGTCGAGGATCTCGGCCTGATCGAGGTCGCGCCGTGCCGGTGAGCTCGAGGACGTCCGACCGAGGAGGCGTCGAGGATCCGGCGGTGATGCGACCGGACGGCGGGATCAGGACCGAGCGACGACGTGCTCGAGGTCGGCGCCGAACTCGAAGGTGCCCGATGCCTCGGTGCCGGAGCGCAGCACCGCGGGCAGCCAGAAGCGCGCGTCGTCCCACATCCGGTCGAGCGGGACCTCGTCGAGCGGGACGAAGGCGGCGGCGAGCTCGCCCGACGCGACCACGTCGCCCGACCAGCGGCGGCAGACGAAGACGTGCGAGCGCTGACTCCAGGCGGGCCGGTGCGGGAAGAGGTAGTCGAGGGAGCCGCGGGGCTCGAGGTCCGTCGGCTCCGTGCGCAGGCCGACCTCCTCCGCGAGCTCGCGGACGGCGGCCTCGGCGGGCGACTCCCCCGGCTCGAGCTTGCCGCCGGGCGCCACGATCCTGCCCTCGCCGAGGCCGCGGAGCTTCCGCCCCAGCAGCACCTCGACGCCGCGGGGCGAGTCGCGGAGGACGTAGACGACGCAGACCTCGGGCAGCGGGCGGATCGGGGGCTGCGCACCCATGCCGCACCTCCGCTCGCCGGGTCCGGGGGGTCGGGACCGCCGTCGTAGGCTAGCCCGGTGACGACGACCGCGCTCGAGCGCTTCCAGGCCCTGCTGCGGGTCGACACGGTGTCGCACTCCGACGAGTCCGACACCGACTGGAGCCGCTTCCGCGTCTTCCAGGAGCTGCTCGAGCAGTTCTACCCCGCGCTGCACAGTGCCCTCGAGCGCGAGACCGTGGCCGGTCACTCCCTGGTCTGGCGCTGGCGCGGCACCGAGGACGGCGAGCCCTCGGTCCTGATGGCGCACTACGACGTGGTCAGCGTCACCCCCGACGACTGGTCGATCGCGCCGTTCGCGGCCGACACCGTCCTCCGCCCCGACGGCCGCACGGCGATCGTGGGGCGCGGCGCGCTCGACGACAAGGGCTCCCTCGTCGCGCTCCTCGAGGCCGTCGAGGCGGCCGTCCTGCGCGGCGAGCGTCCCCGCAGGGACGTCTACCTCGTCTCGACGCACAACGAGGAGACGGCCGGCGACGGTGCGCCGTCGATCGTCGCCCTGCTCGGCGCGCGCGGGGTGCGCCCCCGCTTCGTGCTGGACGAGGGCGGCAACGTCCGCCGCGGCATCGTGCCCGGAGTGAGCACGCCGATCGCCGTCATCGGCGTCACCGAGCGCGGCATCATGAACCTCGAGCTGACCTGCCGCGACGCGGGCGGGCACGCCTCCGCCCCGCCGCCCCTGCCGGGCATGCTCGCCACCCAGCGCCTCGCGCGGGCGATCCACCGCCTCACCGAGAACCCGTTCCCCTCGACGCTGCCGGAGCCGATCGCCGAGCTGGTGCGCGCCGCCGCACCCCGCGCCGACGCCGCGCACGCCGTCTGGTACGCCAGCCCGCACGAGCACCCCGACGCGGTCATCGGCGCTCTCGCCTCGCACTCCAACCGCGCCGCGGCGATGCTGCGGACCACCGTGGCGATCACGCAGCTGCGCGGCAGCACCGGGGCCAACGTCCTCGCGTCCTCCGCCAGCGCGATCGCGAACGTGCGGATCAACCCGGGCGGCACCGTCGCCGGTGTGGTCGAGCGGATCCGCGCGGTGATCGACGACCCCGAGGTCGAGATCGAGGTGCGCGTCGCGCACGAGCCCTCCCCCGTCTCCCCCACCGGCGAGCCGGGCGACGGCGGCCCCTACGACGTGCTCCGCGGCGTCGTGCAGGAGGTCTTCCCCGAGGCGATCGTCGCGCCCTACGTGCAGACCGGTGGCAGCGACGCCCGGCACTTCCACGCGATCAGCGACGGGGTCTACCGCTTCATCCCCTTCGAGATCAGCCCGCAGCAGCAGCTCGGCATCCACGGCGCCGACGAGTCGATCGAGGTCGACCAGTTCGAGCGCGCCATCGCCTTCTACGCGCGGCTCCTGCTCGAGCTCTGACGCATCCCTCTGCGGTGCCGATGCGCGGCGTGGGCGCTCGGTGTGCGGGGAGTGCGCGCAGGGTGTGCCGTTCCTGAGGACCGAGGCGCCGGGCAGGGCCGAATCTGGGAAAACCGTTCGATGACGCGCCGGTCCTCGTTGGCCGTCCGTTCACCCCGCGATGATGGACTGAGCCTCGCGGGAGCAGTTCCCAGCCCGCGGACCGCAGTACAGCACCATGCGACATCCCGTACCGACGCCGACTCGATCGAGCCGGCCCCACCGATCGTGGAACCCGAGGATCATGACTGTCCGCCAGGCCGAGTACCCCCGGCCGAACCACTTCATCCTTCACCTCAGCGACACCCACTTCATCGCCGGAGACGGCGGGCTGTACGGCTCCGACGTCGACAGCGAGGCGCAGCTCCGCCGCCTGTTCGACGAGCTGGAGGCCTCGGGCGGTCGCCCGGAGGCGGTCGTGATCACCGGCGATCTGGCCGACAAGGGCGAGCCGCAGGCGTACGCCAAGCTGCGCGCCGTCGTCGAGCCGGCCGCCGCCCGCCTGGGTGCGGAGGTGATCTGGGTGATGGGCAATCACGACGACCGCGGAGCGTTCCGCTCCGGCCTGCTCGACCAGCTGCCGACCACGCAGCCGATCGACCGCGTGCACGATGTGAACGGACTGCGCATCATCGCGCTGGACTCGACCGTCCCCGGTGCCCACTACGGCGAGATCTCGGACGCCCAGCTCGACTGGCTCGCCGAGGAGCTCTCCAGCCCGGCGCCGCACGGCACGATCCTGGCGCTGCACCACCCGCCGGTGCCGAGCGTGCTCGACCTGTCGGTGCTCGTCGAGCTCCGCGATCAGCCGGCGCTCGCGGAGGTCCTCGAGGGCTCGGACGTCCGCAGCATCATCGCCGGTCACCTGCACTACTCCTCGACGGCGACGTTCGCGGGCATCCCCGTCTCGGTCGCGTCGGCCACCTGCTATACGCAGGACCTCAACGTGCCCGTCGGCGGCACCCGCGCCCGCAACTCGGCGCAGGCCTTCAACCTCATCCACGTCTACGACGGCACGGTGCTGCACTCGGTGGTGCCGATCGGCGCCTCGACCGAGGTGTCCTACGTCTCGGCGAACGAGACCGAGCGGATCCTCGCCTCGCACGGCGTCGAGATCGCCCCGGCCACGGCCGCTCCGCTCGAGCAGGTCGAGGCGCTCTACCCGCCCGTCGCGGAGCCGGTCGGCGTCAGCGCCTAGCGGCCCGCATTCGATCTGCAGGCGATCCGCGCCGAGAGACGATCCCGTCCGAGTCTCCGGAGCCGCGGATCGCCTGCAGAACAGACGGGAGCCTGCAGAACCGGCAGGTGCTGCAGAGCGGACGTCAGCGCTTGGAACGGTTGCGGTCGAGGGCGAACAGACGACCGGCGAAGGCGAGGGCCGCGCCGAGGGCGATCCCGACGCCGAGACCCGCGCCGACCCCGATGCCGGGGAAGACGAGCGCGCTGGCGAGTCCGAGCAGCAGCCCGAGGACTCCTCCGCCGATCGCCCAGCCCATGATCAGTCGACCGTCTCCCACGGCGCCGGGATCGGGTAGTACTCCTCGAGGAAGTCGATCACCGCGCGGGTGCGCACCTCGGCGGAGATCTCGGGGAAGCTGCCGTCGTTCAGGCAGAAGAAGTCGACGGCGCGGTTCTTCAGCAGCTTCTTCATGTCCTTCAGGCCCTGGTGCATCGTCGTGTCGACGTACTTCACGGAGGCGTTCTCCTGCACCACCGCGCGGCCGGTCATCAGCGCGTAGTAGTGGTAGAGCGAGTTGGTGACGGAGACGTCGCTCGCCGAGCGGAAGCGGCTCGCGGCCGTCGCGGTGAACTCCGGCTCGAACTCGGACTCGAGCTCGGCCATCACGCTCTTGCGGAGCGGCGTGGCGGCGTGCTCGAGGTGGCGGGTCGTCATCGCGCCGAAGCGCTCGCGGAGCAGCCGGCGGTTGACACGCGCCGCGTTCTCGAACCCGCTGCGGGAGGCGTTGGAGTCGCCCATCCCGATGCGGGTGGTCGCCTCGATGAACTTGGTGATGCCGCCGGGCGAGAAGAAGATCGACGGGTCGACGGGGCGGCCGAAGAACATGTCGTCGTTCGAGTAGAGGAAGTGCTCGGCCAGGCCGGGGATGCGGTGCAGCTGGCTCTCGACCGCGTGCGAGTTGTGCGTGGGCAGCACCGAGAGGTCGCGGAAGTGGTCCTCGCTGCGGACCAGGGTGACGTCGGGGTGCTCGTCGAGCCAGCGCGGGCGCGGCGAGTCGGTGACGATGTAGATGTGCCGGACCCACGGCGCGTACATGTAGACGCTGCGCAGCGCGTACTTCAGCTCGTCGATCTGGCGGAAGCGCGCGGGGGCGTCGTCGCCCTCGCCCACGACGTAGCTGGCCATCCGGGCGGCGCGGGCGCGCTGGAACTCCAGGTCCGTCCCGTCGACCCAGGAGAAGACGATGTCCACGTCGAAGCGGATGTCGCTGACCAGCGGCTCGAACATGCCCTCGAAGGTCGGCCAGGTGCGGCCGTAGGCCTCGACGTGCGCGTCGATCGCCTCGGCGACGGGGAGGCTGCTGCGCATCAGCGCGTTCTCGGCGGGAGTGGTGATCTCCTCCTCGCCGACCTTCCAGAACTCCAGGCGGACACCGCTGCGGGCGCCGTAGCGGAGCGAGCCGCTCGAGGAGACGCGGGGGCGGAAGAGCGAGAAGACGGCGGCGCGCGGATACGGGGCGATCGCGCCCTCGGCCAGGAGCAGGGGCGGGGTGCCGCGCTTGTCGAGCGTCTTCACGTAGAAGGGCTCGGTGGCGAAGGCGCGGGCCAGGAGCGTCGCCAGCTCGGCGCCGAGCGAGCGGTCGATCGCGAGGAAGGGAGCGCCCTTCGTGCCCCGGATGAGGCGGTAGGGGAACTCGGCCTCGTCGAGCACCTCGCCGAGGGCGATCAGGTCCTCGGTCCAGGCCGCCTGCGGGGTCGTACTCGAGTTGACCAGCGAGAACAGTCCGGCATGGACGACGACGTCGTCACGGTCGAAATGGCGCGGACGCAGGAGGGCAGACGGCAGAGGACGGACAGAAGGCATGATTCACATTATCCGCCGCCTGTTTCGTGCGGATGACCGTCCTGCTCAGCTTGACAGGGAGTGCAGCCGCTCCAGAGCCGCGTCCCCGGCCTTCGCGGCCTCCCGAGCGCGCGTCTCCTCGCGGGCGGAGGCGGCGCCGAGGGCGAACGCCGGCTCGCCGCGGCGGGCCGCCACGAGCGCGTGGCCGCGGAGCACGTCGCGGGCGGCGAGGGCGTCGCGCTCCTCTCCCAGCGCGTCGGCGACGGCCTCCGCCGCCTTCGCGAGCCTGCGCCGCTTCGAGCCGACCGCGGCCGGGACCACGGCGCTCCACGCCTCGACGACGTAGCGCAGGCGCTTGGCGGCCTTGCGCACCTCGTGGCGGGCCTCGAGATCGTCCTCGCCGCTCCGCGCCTCGTCGACCCGCGAGAGCTCCTTCGCGAGGGAGCGGCGGACGAGCTTCTTCGCGCTCGCGGCGGCCTTCGCCGTCCGCGGCGGATCCGCCAGCAGGGCGTCGAGGGAGTCGAGCAGGGCGAGGTAGCGGGCGCCGCGCAGAGTCTTCGCGACCCGCTGCAGCGCCACGGCCTGCCGGCGCTCGATCGCGTCGAAGAGGGTGGTCCCGGCGACGGCCTTCGCGGGCAGTCCCTCCCCCGCCTCCTGGACGGCGGTGCGGAGCCGGGCGGCGAGCACCTCCTCGTCGCGGGCGGCGCCGAGCACGCCGCCGAGCCAGCGCAGCTCGTCGCGCAGCGGGTCGAGGGCCTCGCGGTCGAGCACGGACCGGGAGGCGGCCAGGACGCTGCGGAGGCGGCGGGTGTGCAGGCGCATCCGGTGCAGCGCGTCGTCGGCCTCCAGCCGCACCCGCGGATCGACGGCGCGCAGGCCGGCCAGGAGCTCGCGGATCGCGGCGAGCGCCGCCTCCCCGCCGTCCTCGGCTGCGGAGTGCCCGTCCTCGATCGGACCGCCGGTGGCCCGGGCGAGCTTCGACGCGCTCTCGGCGGGGCGGGCGCCCGCGGCCAGCAGCCGCTCCTCGATCGCGTCGAGCACCGCCTCGCCCTCGGGGCCGTGGACGTCGACGAGCTCGACCTCCCACTCCCGCCAGCGCCGCTCGACGCCCGAGCGCTGGTCGTGCGCGATGACGAGGTCGTCGGCGATCTCGGCGAGGCGACGGCCGGCGGAGTCCGCGACGCGGGTGATCGCTCGGACGGTCTCGAGGGTGGCGAGCGGCTCGAGCCGCGAGCGGCCGACGTGGCCGAGCACGGGCTCCCGGACCTCGGCAGGCACGGTGCGCGAGGCGGTGAGCGGCGCATGGATCTCGGTGCGGCCCGAGGAGCCGGGCAGCTTGACGTGCCAGCCCTCGTCCTCGCCGCCCTCGCGGCGGCGGAGCGTGATCCGGCCGCGGGACAGCGCCCGGTCGGCGGTGTCGAAGTACTGGGCCCAGAGGCGGACGGGCTCCTCGGCGCGCGCGGAGGCGACGGCTCCCGCGCCGATCAGATCCGGCAGGGCGGTGTCGGCGCCGACGTCGTACTTGCGCTCCACCTCGGTCTGCACTCGGCGCTGCGCGCCCGCCTTCGTCCTGTCCGCACGCTCAGCCATGCTCCATTGTGCGCACGCGGGCGGCGCTCGCGGGGGCACTCCCTCGGCGGGGCGCGCGGTCGGCCTAGGCTGGGCGGATGACCGCGCCCGTCCCTCCCGTCGCCCGCCGTGTCCCGCTCGAACGCCGTCACCACGGCGATCTCGTGGTCGATCAGTACGAGTGGCTGCGGCAGAAGGAGGAGCCCGAGGTGATCGCGCACCTCGACGCCGAGAACGCCTACACCGACGCCCTCCTCGCTCCCCTCGCCCCGCTCCGCGAGCGCCTCTTCGAGGAGATCCGCTCGCGGACGAAGGAGACCGACCTGTCGGTGCCCGTCCGCGAGGGCGCCTGGTGGTACTTCTCCCGCTCCTACGAGGGCCGCCAGTACGGCGTGCACTGCCGCGCGCCGATCGCGGGTCCGGACGACTGGACCCCGCCCTCCATCGCCGAGGGCGGGCCGCTCGAGGGCGAGCAGGTCGTCCTCGACGGCAACGTCGAGGCCGAGGGGCACGACTTCTTCTCGCTCGGCAGCTTCGACGTGTCCAGCGACGGGCGCTTCCTGCTCTTCGGCACCGACGTCGAGGGCGACGAGCGCTACACCCTGCGCATCCGCGACCTGAGCACGGGCGAGGACCTGCCCGACGTCGTCGAGGGCACCGGCGGCGGCGCCACCTTCGGCGCCGACGCCCGCTTCGTCTTCTACCCCACGGTCGACGAGTCCTGGCGGCCGGACACGATCTGGCGGCACACCGTCGGCACCGACTCCGCGGCCGACGAGGTCGTCTTCTCCGAGCCGGACGAGCGCTACTGGATCGGCGTCGGGCTCACCCGCAGCCGCCGCTTCCTCGTGATCGAGATCGGCAGCAAGATCACCAGCGAGTGCCTGCTGCTCGACGCGGAGGAGCCGACCGGCGAGTTCCGCTCGGTCTGGCCGCGCCGCGAGGGCGTCGAGTACGAGGTCGACCACGCCGTCGTCGACGGCCGCGACCGCCTGCTGATCGTGCACAACGACGGCGCCCTCGACTTCGAGATCGTCGAGGAGCCGGCCGACCTCTCGCTCAGCCCCGAGGAGCGGGCGGCCGAGCGCCGCGTGCTCGTCCCGCACACCCCCGGCCGCCGGATCGAGGGCGTCGACGCCTTCGCGAAGCACGTCGTCGTCTCCTACCGCGAGGCGGGGGCGACCCGCCTCGGCCTCCTGATCGACGGCGACGGCGATGCGCGCCTGGAGGAGATCGCCTTCGACGAGCCGCTCTACGACGCGGGGCTCGCCGGCAACCCGGAGTGGGAGCAGCCCGCGCTGCGCCTCGCCTACACCTCGTTCGTCACCCCCTCCACGGTGCTCACCCTCGACGTCGCGACCGGTGAGCGGACGGTGCTCAAGCAGCAGCCGGTCCTCGGCGACTACGACCCCGAGCGCTACGAGCAGCGCCGCGAGTGGGCGACCGCCCAGGACGGCACGCGCATCCCGCTGTCGCTGGTCTGGCGACGCGACGCGGCGGCACCCGACGAGGCGCCCGCGCCGCTGCTGCTCTACGGCTACGGCTCGTACGAGGCGAGCATCGACCCCGGCTTCTCGATCGCACGGCTCTCGCTGCTCGACCGCGGGGTCGTCTTCGCCATCGCGCACGTGCGCGGGGGCGGCGAGATGGGCCGCTCCTGGTACGAGGAGGGCAAGACCCTCGCCAAGCGCACCACCTTCACCGACTTCGTCGACTCCGCCCGCCACCTCGTCGAGGCGGGCTTCACCACGCCGGAGCGCCTCGTCGCGCAGGGCGGCTCGGCCGGCGGCCTGCTGATGGGCGCGGTCGCGAACCTGGCGCCGGAGGCCTTCGCCGGGATCCTGGCGCAGGTGCCGTTCGTCGACGCGCTGACCTCGATCCTCGACCCGTCGCTGCCGCTCACCGTGATCGAGTGGGACGAGTGGGGCGACCCGCTGCACGACCCCGAGGTCTACGCCTACATGAAGTCGTACTCGCCCTACGAGAACGTCCGCGAGGACGTCCGGTACCCGCGGATCCTCGCGACGACCAGCCTCAACGACACCCGCGTGCTCTACGTCGAGCCCGCGAAGTGGGTGGCGCGGCTGCGCGAGGTCGGGGCGCCGGCGCTGCTCAAGATCGAGATGACGGCCGGGCACGGCGGCGTCAGCGGGCGCTACGAGCGCTGGCGCGAGGTGGCGTTCGAGTACGCCTGGATCCTCGACGTGCTGGGGCTGGCGGTGGACACGGAGCAGACGCGCGGCGAGTGAGCGCCCGCTCCGGATCGGGCGGGCGCGCCGCAAGCCCCACCGGGGCGTCGATCGCGCCGCGTAAGGTTCGGGGTGCCGACCGAGGGGAAGTGCAGAGATGAGCGCAGGACTGTCGATCGACCGGGCCGCGGCCTGGGTCGCCGATCAGCGGTGGTACGCGAGCAAGGGGCGCCGCCCCGAGCTGGAGATCCGGGGCGAGTGGCGCCTGGAGCGCGGTGACGGCGATGTCGTCGTGCACCTCGTCATCGACCGCGCGGGCTCGAGCCCGGTGCTCTACCAGGTGCCGGTGACGGTGCGCTCGGCGCCCGTCGCGGGCCTCGAGGACGCGCTGATCGAGAGCGACGGCTCCCGCTTCGTCTACGACGGTCCCCGCGACCCGCTCTTCGCGCGGGCGCTCTTCGAGCTGATCGCCGACGGCGGCTCCTCCGACGCGGAGGGCGCCCTGGGCGGCGCGCGCGCCGAGGGCCACCGCCAGCCCGGCGCCGTCATCGGCGCGTTCGCCTCGTCGCGGATCCTCAGCGGCGAGCAGTCGAACACCTCGATCATCGTGCAGACCACCGCGGAGGACGGCTCGGCCGGCACCCCCGTGATCGTCAAGGTCTTCCGCGCGCTGCACCACGGCGAGAACCCGGACGTCACCGTGCAGTCGGCACTGAACGCGGCGGGCAGCACCCTCGTGCCGCCCGTGATCGGCAACGTCACCGGCGAGTGGGACGACCGCGGCGAGCCGTCGGGGCGCGCCTTCGGCCACCTCGCCTTCGCACAGGAGTTCCTGCCGGGCGTCGAGGACGCCTGGCGCGTGGCACTCGAGGCCGTCGCCGGCGACAGCGACTTCACCGGTCCGGCCCGCGCACTGGGCCTGGCGACCGCGCAGGTGCACTCCACCCTCGCCGAGGTGATGCCGACGGAGGACGCGACCCCCGAGGTCGTGCAGAGGATGATCGCGACCATGCGGCGCCGGCTGCGGATCGCCTCCTCCGAGGTGCCCGTCATCGCCGAGGACGCCGACGCGATCGACGCGGTCTTCCAGGCGGCCGAGCAGGCCCCGTGGCCGCGGCTGCAGCGGATCCACGGCGACTACCACCTCGGCCAGGTGCTGTCCGTGCCCGGCCGCGGCTGGGTGCTCCTCGACTTCGAGGGCGAGCCGCTGCGGCCGATGCACGAGCGCCTGCTGCCGGACATCGCGCTGCGCGACGTGGCGGGGATGCTCCGCTCCTTCGACTACGCGGCCGGAGCGCACGAGCAGGCGTCTCCGGGCAGCTCCCGGGCCGCGTGGGCGCTGGCGAGCCGCCGCGCCTTCCTCGAGGGCTACACCGAGGAGGCGGGCGACGCGGTCACCGCGCACCGCGCCGTCCTGGACGCCTTCGAGCTCGACAAGGCGATCTACGAGGCCATCTACGAGGCGCGCAACCGCCCCGAGTGGCTGTCGATCCCGGTGACCGCGGTGCAGCGCCTCGTCGGACGCTCGTAGGGTGCAGGTATGACCGCACGCGACGAGACCAGCGACACCCCCGACTCCGACACCCGCGAGGACGGGCCGCTCGACCCGCTGAGCGACTTCAGCATCCCCGGCGACACCGACCTGCACGTGGCCGGCGACGCCTCGGGCGCCGACGGCCGCGAGGTCGCCGAGCCCTCCGAGGACGAGTAGCCCGGAAGGCATGCTGGTCGAGTAGCCCCGCAGGGGCGTATCGGGACCGACCATCACCCGGACTCCCGGCGATGGCGGATCGCGATACGCCCGCTCCGCGAGCTACTCGATCAGCTTGGGCGGCCCGCATCGCGGGCTGCTCGACCAGCAGGTGAGCTGCGAGGGCGGCTCAGCCGCCCATCTCGGGCTCGGCGTAGGAGGCGAGGGTCGAGCCTGCGGCGGCGCAGCCGACCCCGAGGTCGGACTGCAGGGTGCTCCACTCCGGTGACGACGGGTCGTAGGTCCATCGGCCGGCGGCCGCCTGGGCGTCCTGCAGGTAGGTCCGGATGCCGGAGGACGCGGCGGAGACGCCGGTCTGGTCCGGCTCCGGGTTCTGCATCCGCACCGTCTGGAGCTGGAAGGCCTGCCGCTCGAGGAACACCTGGTACGCCTCGTCGGAGACGTCGCCGCGGTCGTGGTACCACTGCATCGTCCAGCCGAGGCTGAGCAGCGAGCTGTACCGGCCGCAGGCGTAGGACGCGCTGGTGTCCTGCTCGCCCGGGACGGTGCCGCGCGCCGTCGGCTCGACCGTCACCGTGACGGTCGGCGCCGGGGTCTGCGCCTCGGCGCCTCCCCCGCGCGTGCAGCCCGTCAGCGCGGCGGCACCGGCGGCCAAGCCGAGAGCGGCCGCCGCGACTCGAGGCGCGAGCGGACGTCGGATGTGCAGTGGGTCCCCCATGCGCCGACCTTACCGGGCCGCTCCCGCCGGAAGGGGTCTCAGTCCAGCCGCGCGAGCGGGCCGGTCGCCGGGCCCTCCAGCACCGTCCCGTCGGCGGCGAAGCGCGAGCCGTGCAGGGGGCAGTCCCAGCTGCGCTCGGCGTCGTTCCAGGTGACGACGCCGCCCAGGTGCGGGCAGACCGCCGACATCGCGCAGCGGCGGCCCCCGACGGTCGAGACGGCGACCGGCTGGAGGCCGTCGCGCGCGAGCAGGCCCTCGCCCTCCGCCGGCACCACGTCCACCGACCGCGGCGCGCGCAGGGCCGACCAGTAGCCGCGGGCGTACCAGGCGCCGACCGCGGCGAGCGCTCCGGCGCCCTCCGCCATCACCCGGGGCAGGGTGGGCCGGCGGTGCAGGACCTTCGCCCACGGCGGCGTCTCTCCCCGGGAGTCGCCGACCAGCGTCAGCGCCGCCTGCACCGCGTTGGTCATCCCCCACTTGTCGTAGCCGGAGGCGAAGAAGATCCGGCCCCGACCGCGCGGCAGCCAGCCGACGAAGGGGACGCGGTGGAACGCCTCGTAGTCCTGGGCGCTCCACTGCGCGATCGGCTCGGCGCCGGGGAAGGAGCGGCGGGTCCAGGCGATCAGGTCGTCGACGCTCTCCTGCGTCCGCGCGCGCCGGCCGACCCCGTGGCCGTTGCCGCCGATCAGCAGCAGCCGCTCCCCGTCCCGCTCCACGTCGCGGATCGAGCGCGAGGGCCCGTCGACGGAGAGGTACATGCCGTCCGGGATCGACTCGGCCCCGCGGAAGGCGACGGCGTAGGAGCGCAGGGCGACCTGCTTGGCGAAGTAGAGCCCGCGGTCCAGGATCGGCGTGCCGGTGAGCAGGTAGGCCCGCTCGCCGGTCACCTCCCCGGCGCAGGTCCGCACACGCACGGGCGAGGACGCGCGCATGCCGAGCGCACGGACGCCCTGGACGAGGACTCCCCCGGCCGCGCGGAAGTCGGCGGCGAGCGCCGTCAGCACCGCCATCGGATCGAACTCCGCCTGGTCGTCGAGCGCGACGGCGGCGGTGCTCGGGAACGGCGTGTCCAGCGCGCCGACGAGACGGGTGGCCAGGCCGAAGCGGCGGGCCGTCTCGTGCTCGCGCAGCACCGCGGGGACGCCGTCGGGGGTCTGCGCGTAGCTGTAGGCGGTGCGGCGCTGCACGGGCACGCCGGCCTCGCGGAGGTAGTCGACGAGCCAGGTGAAGCCCGCGAGGTTCGCGGCGACGTAGGCCTGCGTGACCGCGGGGGTGTTGCGCGCGGCGATCTTCGACAGGTGCGCGCCCTGCAGCAGGCTGAGCTTGGCGGTGCTGCTGCCGGTCGCGACGGCGCCGACCTCGCGGGCCTCGAGGACGAGGACGCGACGGCCGCTGCGCTGGAGCAGGAGCGCCGTGACGAGTCCCGAGAGGCCGGCGCCGACGATCACGTCGTCGTAGTGCGCACCCGGGACGAACTCGTCGCCCGCAATCGGCGCGGCGTCCTGCCGCCAGAGCGAGGTCGCCTCGGTCGCCGGCACGTCGGTTCGCTTCATCGGGTCTCCCTGCGCTCGGGCCGCGGACGGCGGCTCGGACCGACGCTACGCGCGGGGACCGGGCGCGTCAGGGTGTTGACAGGGCGCCGGGCCGCCGACGGCGGCTCAGAGCCAGCCCCAGCGCTTGAACAGCCGGTGCAGGACCACGCTCGAGGCGACCATCGCCGCCAGCGCCGCCGGGTAGCCCCAGGCCAGGTGCAGCTCGGGCATCGCGTCGAAGTTCATGCCGTAGACGCTGGAGATCATGGTCGGCGCGAAGAAGATGGCGGCCCAGGCCGAGATCCGCTTGACTTCGTCGTTCTGCTGGTTGCCCGCCTCCGCGAGCTTCTTCATGTCCTCGTTCTGGCGCTGGGCGACGAGCGTCGCGTTCACCGCGAGGATCTCGCGCAGGGTGGTCCGGAAGCCCTCGACGCGCTCGTCGACCACGGCGACGTGGTCGGCGACGTCGCGGAGGTAGCGGCGCAGCTCGACGTCCTCGCGGAAGACCTCGAAGTCGGTGACGAGCCGGCCGAGCATCCCCGTCAGCGGGCGGGTCGCGCGCTGGAAGTCGAGGACCTCCTGGGACAGCTCGTAGATGCGACGGGACACCGCGGGATCCCCCTCGAAGACCTGGGCCTCGATCTCGTCGATGTCGTTCTCGAGGCCGGCGACGACCGGGGCGTACTGGTCGACGACCGCGTCGAGGATCGCGTAGAGGACCGCCACCGGGCCCTTGCGCAGCAGCTCGGGGTCGGCCTCCATCCGGCGCCGGACCAGCGAGAGGTCGGGCTTCTCGGAGTGGCGGACCGTGACGACGAAGTTCGGGCCGACGAAGAGGTGCAGCTCGCCGAAGTCGACCTCCTCGCGCTGGTCCGCGTAGCTCGCGGCGCGCAGCACCACGAACATGTCGCTGCCGTAGCGCTCGAGCTTCGGGCGCTGGTGCGCGCTGATCGCGTCCTCGAGGGCCAGCGGATGCATCGAGAACTCGTCCTCGAGGGCGGCCAGCTCGGCCTCGGTGGGGCGGTAGAGGCCGATCCAGGCCATCGCGTCCGGGAGCTTCTGCAGCGCGGCGAGCGCCTCCGGGATGCTGCCGGGCGAGACGACGCGCCGGCCGTCCTGGTAGATCGCGTTGTCCACGGTGCTCCGGCGGGCGGGCTCCTCGGCGGGGCGGATCCGCTCGATCGGGCTGGTGTCCTCTGCGGCGGCGCGCGTGCGCGAGCCGAGACCGAGGAGGGTCGAGGGGACTCGGGGCAGCTTCACGCGGGGCCTCCTCTGATCGACCGACGACCCATTCTGCACCCCCGGGTGAACGGCAGGTGTCCGGCGGCGGCGGCCCGGCCGGCGTCCGGTGTCGGAGGCGCTCAGTAGCCTGGAGGGGCACGACAGGGAGCGCCACCGCACACCCGCAGACCCCGCGAAAGGACGGTCGTGAAGCTCCTGCACACCTCCGACTGGCACATCGGCCGCACCTTCCACGGCCACTCGAGCGTCGCCGCGCTCGGCGTCGTGCTCGACGCGCTGGTCGAGACGGTGCGGACGGAGGCGGTCGACGTCGTCCTCGTCGCGGGCGACGTCTTCGACTCCGCGGTGCCGGCGGCCGAGCACTACACGCTGCTGACCCGCACCCTGGAGGCGATCCGCGCGGCCGGAGCCGAGGTCGTGCTGACCAGCGGCAACCACGACTCCCCGGCCCGCCTGGGCTTCCAGGCCGGGCTGCTGCGCGGCTCCGGCGTGCACGTGCTCACCGATCCCGAGGCGTACGCCGAGCCGGTCGTCCTCCGCGACGCGCACGGAGAGGTCGGCGTCTACGGCATCCCGTTCCTCGAGCCCGCGCTCTACCGGCACCGGCACCCGGAGGAGTCGCTGCGCCGGCACGAGGACGTGCTCGCCTTCGCGATGCGGCGCATCCGTGCGCACGCCGAGGCGGCCGGGCGGCGCTGGGTGGTGCTGGCGCACTGCTTCGCCGTCGGCGCTCCCGCCGCCACGGTCGAGCGCGACATCACGGCCGGCGGGCTCGATTACGTCTCGGTCGACCACTTCGCGGCGGCGGACTACGCGGCGCTGGGGCACATCCACGGGCGGGCGGAGCTGCTGCCGAACGTGCGGTACTCCGGCGCGCCCCTGCACTACTCGTTCGGCGAGGCTGCGAAGCCGCGCGGTGGCTGGCTGGTCGAGCTCGGCGCCGACGGGCTCGGCGAGGTGACCTGGTCGGCGCTGCCCGTGCCGCGCCGGCTCAGCGTGGTCGAAGGGCGGCTGGACGAGCTGCTGAGCGACCCGTCCCTGGCGGAGTACGAGCCGGACTGGGTCTCGGCCGTGCTGACCGACGAGGTCCGCCCGCTCGACGCGATGGCCCGGCTGCAGTCCCGCTTCCCCGGCTGCGCGACCCTCGAGCACCGGCCCCCGCACGCGGCGGTCGACGAGCGCCGCTACGCCGAGCGGATCCGCGGCCGGAGCGACGTCGAGGTGATCGACGACTTCCTCGCCCACGTGCGCGGCGGCCACGGCGCGAGCGAGACGGAGCGCGCGCTGGCCCTCGACGCGCTGGCGCAGGTCGACGCCGAGGCGCTGCGGTGAGGATCCGCCGCCTCTCCTTCGCCGGTCTCGGCCCCTTCCGCGCGGAGCAGGAGATCGACTTCGACCGGCTGGAGGACGTGGGGATCTACCTGATCGCCGGGCGCACCGGCGCCGGGAAGTCGACGATCCTCGACGCCATCAGCTTCGCGCTCTACGGCTCCGTGCCGCGCTTCGACGGCACGGCCTCGCGGCTGCGCAGCGACCACAGCGCCCCCGAGGACGAGACGTTCGCCGAGCTCGACTTCGAGGCGGCCGGGCGGCTCTACCGGGTCCGCCGCTCCCCCGAGTACGAGCGGCCGGCCAAGCGCGGCGGCGGCACCACCCGGCAGGCGGCGAAGGTCGCGCTGCTCG
Source organism: Rathayibacter sp. VKM Ac-2804 (assembly GCF_009866655.1). Lineage (NCBI taxonomy): Bacteria > Bacillati > Actinomycetota > Actinomycetes > Micrococcales > Microbacteriaceae > Rathayibacter > Rathayibacter sp. VKM Ac-2804. Next base: position 1,747,141 of record NZ_CP047420.1, on the reverse strand, counting down.
AGCACGTCGACGGCGAGTGGCGGGGACTGTCCTCCAGCGCGCGGGAGACGGGTGCCGACATCGGCCGGATCGTCGGCCTGACCAAGGACCAGTTCCTCCAGGTCATCCTGCTGGCGCAGAACCGCTTCCACGAGTTCCTGCTCGCGAAGAACGACGATCGGCAGCGGCTGCTCCGCACCCTCTTCGCGACGGAGCGCTACGACCTGCTGCGCCGGCGGCTCGTCGAGCAGCGGCAGGAGAGCGGCGCGGCGCTCGAGGAGGAGCGCGCGGCCGTGACGGCGCTGGCCGACGAGGCCGTGCGCCTCGCAGGCGACGAGGAGCCGGCACCGGCGGCGCCCGACACGGCCTGGTTCCGCTCCCTGGTGACCCGGCTCGACGCTCCCCTCGCGCTCGCCCGCGACGACGTGGCGGAGGCCGACGCCGCGAGCCGAGCGGCCGAGACCGCCCGGGACGAGACGCGGCTGGTGAAGCGGGCGCAGGACCGCCGCCGGAGCGCGCTGATCGAGACTGAGGAGCTGGCGGTCGCCGAGTCGCTCGTCGTCCGGGAGCGCGAGCGGATCGAGCGGGCGCGCCGGGCCGAGGGCGTGCTGCCGCTGCTGAAGACCGCCCGCTCCGCCGCCGAGAAGGCCGCCGCTGCCGGCCGTGCCCGCGACGGCGCCGCGGAGGCCTTCACCGCGGCCTTCGACGAGCCCGCCGATCGGGCCGCCGCCGCCCGTGTCGGCGAGCGCCTGACCGCCGTTCTCGGCGCGCTCACCGAGGCGCTGGCCGACGAGCGCACCCTGCCGGAGGCGGTCCGCTCCGCCGAGCGCACCGCGAGGGCGCGCGAGCGGTCCGCGGCCGCGCTCGACGTCCTCGACGGCGAGCTCCGGGCGCTGCCCGCCCTGCTCGACGCGCTCTCCGCAGAGGAGGACGCCCTCGCTCCGGACGCGTCGGCGCTGCCGGCCCGCTCCGAGGAGCTGGCCGCGCTCGACCGCCGGATCTGCGCCGCCGCCGAGCGCGCGACGGCCGCGACCGCGCTGGAGCGCCTCCGCTCGGCCCACGCCGACGCAGCCCGGGCGCACGGCGTTCGCGCCGCCCAGCACGCCGAGCTTGTCGCCCGCCGCTTCGCGGGCTTCGCCGGCGAGCTGGCCGGCGCCCTCGCTCCCGGCGACCCGTGCCCCGTCTGCGGATCCTGCGAGCACCCGCGCCCCGCCGAGCACGGCGAGCTGCCGCCCGTCGGCACCGGCGAGATCGAGAAGGCGCGCACCGCCGTCGACCGCGCCCTCGCCGCGATGGACGCGGCGCGCGAGGCCGAGAGCGCCGGAGCGCTCGCCCTGGCCGCCCTCGAGGAGCGGGCCGGCGCCACGACCGCCGAGGAGCTCCAGGCCGTCCGCGTCGAGGCCGAGCAGCACCTCGCAGAGTCTCGGAGCGCCGCGACCCGGCTCGAGGAGCTGCGGCGCGAACGGTCCACCCTCCGCGTCCGGAGCGACGAGCTGACGGCCGCCCTCGAGACCGCCCGCACCGAGCACCAGCGCCTCAGCTCCGACGAGGCCCTCGCCGCCGAGGCGCTGCGCCTCCTGCGCGAGCGGATCGACGCTCACCGCGACGGCGCCGCGAGCATCGCCGAGCGTGTCGCCGCGATCACCGCGCAGCGCCGCCTGGCCGATGTGCTCGTCGAGGCCGAGGACGCGGCGACCACCCGCCGCGAGGCGGCCGAGGCGGCCGAAATCCAGCTCTCTGAGGTGATCGCCGACCGCGGCTTCGCGAGTACCGTCGACGCCGAGTCCGCCGCCCTCACCTCGGGCGAGCGCGCCCGCGCCGAGGCCGTCGTCGCCGAGCACGAGCGCCGCCGCAGCGCCGTCGACTCGGTGCTGGCCGACCCCGAGCTCGCCGGCCTGCCGACGGCCCCCGTCGATCTCGCCGCGGCGGAGGAGGAGGCGCGCGCCGCCTCCGCCCGCCGCGACGAGGCCCGCTCGCGGCATTCGGTGCTCGAGCACCGCGCCGCCCGGCTCGCCGAGCTGGCCGGCCGCGCCGAGGAGCGCCTGGGCAGCCTCGCCGAGCGCCTGCGCCGGCACGAGGAGCTGCGCGCCCTCGCCGAGACGATCGACGGCCGCGGGCAGAACACCCGCCGGATGGACCTCGAGGCCTTCGCCCTGGCGGGCCGGCTCGAGGAGATCGTCGCCGCCGCGAACCTGCGGCTGAACGCGATGACCAGCGGCCGCTACGCCCTCGTGCACGACGACTCGCTCGCGTATCGCGGCGCGGCCTCCGGGCTCGGGATCGAGGTGCTCGACGCCTTCACCGGCGCCCGCCGGCAGCCCGCGTCGCTCTCCGGCGGCGAGACCTTCCTCGCCTCGCTCGCCCTCGCCCTCGGCCTGGCGGACGTGGTCACGATGCAGTCGGGCGGCGTCTCGCTCGAGACGATGTTCATCGACGAGGGCTTCGGCTCGCTCGACGCGGAGACGCTCGAGACGGCGCTCGGCACGCTCGACGCGCTGCGCTCCGGCGGGCGGACCATCGGCCTGATCAGCCACGTCGACGCGATGCGCGAGCGGCTGCCGACCGGGCTGAAGGTCGTCGTCAGCGATCGCGGCGACAGCAGGATCCTCACGGCGTGACGGCACGACCCGCTAGGGTCGTCGGCAGTGACACGGGGTGCCCGCCAGGGCTGAGATGAGACCCGTCGAACCTGATCTAGTTCGTACTAGCGAAGGGATGTCGCGAATGAGCATTCGCACGCCTGCCCACCCGACCCTCCTCGACGGCGCAGCCGTCGCCCGAGACCTCGACGGGCTGCGCTCCGCCGCGCCGCTCGTGCAGTGCATCACCAACGCGGTGGTCACCGGCTTCACCGCCAACAGCCTGCTGGCGCTCGGCGCCAGCCCCGCGATGTGCGACCTGCCCGGTGAGGCCGGCGTCTTCGCGGGCATCGCCTCCGCGACGCTGGTGAACCTCGGCACCCCGCACGCGGAGCAGCGCGACGGCGCCCGCGAGGCCGTCGCGGCGGCGAACGCGGCCGGCACCCCGTGGGTGCTCGACCCGGTCGCCGTCGGCCCGCTGCCCGTGCGCACCGCCCTCGCGGCGGAGCTGCTCGAGGCGCGACCCGCGATCATCCGCGGCAACGCCTCCGAGATCCTCGCCCTCGCCGGCCTCGGCACCGGCGGTCGCGGGGTCGACGCCGTCGACGGGCCGGAGGAGGCGCTGGAGGCCGCCGTGGCTCTCGCCCATCGGTCGGGCGCCGTCGTCGCCGTCTCGGGCGCGGTCGACGTGATCACCGATGGCGAGCGCGTCGTGCGCGTCACGGGCGGGCATCCGCTGCTCACCCGCGTCACCGGCGGCGGCTGCGCGCTCGGCGCCGTCATGGCCGCCTTCCTCGGCGTGCCGGGCTCCGACGCGCTCGGGGCCGCGGTCGCCGCGTCCGTCGTCTGGGGGCTCGCCGCCGAGCGCGCCGCCGAGACCGCCGCCGGCCCCGGCTCGTTCGCGGTCGGCCTGCTCGACGCCCTCGCCGCCCTCACCGCGGCCGACGTCGAGAGCGGAGCGCAGATCGCATGATCGACCTCTCGCTCCAGCTCGTCACCGACACCCGTCTCTGCGGCCCGCGCGGCGTCCCTGCCGTCGTCGCCGCGGCCGTCGCCGGCGGCGTCCGGATCGTCCAGGTCCGCGACCACGAGGCGACCGCCGCCGAGCTCGTCGCCCTCACCTGCGCCGTCGCCGCCGTCCTCGACGAGCGCACGACCCTGCTGGTCGATGACCGCGTCGACGTCGTCCTCGCCGCCCGCCTGGCCGGCGCCCGTGTCGACGGCGTGCACGTCGGCCAGTCCGACCTCCCTGTTCTCGCCGCACGGAGCATCCTCGGCGCCGACGCGGTGATCGGTCTCACCGCGAACACCCCGTCCCACCTCGCCGCCGCGCACGCCCTGCCCGTCGGCACCGTCGACTACCTCGGCGTCGGCGTGATCCGCGCCACCGCTACCAAGCCCGACCACCCGGTCCCGCTCGGCATCGACGGCTTCGCCGCCCTCGCCGTCGCGACGCCGCTCCCTTGCGTCGCCATCGGCGGCGTCACCGCCGACGACGCCGCAGCGCTGCGCCGAGCCGGAGCAGCCGGCCTCGCGATCGTCTCCGCGATCTGCGCCGCAGACGATCCGGAGTCCGCGGCTCGCGCCTTCCGGTCGGAGTGGGACCGATGAGCGCCGCGCTCCCGCAGCCCCGCCCGATCCCCCGGGTGCTCAGCATCGCCGGCACCGACCCGACAGGCGGGGCCGGGATCCAGGCCGACCTCAAGTCGATCGGGGCGCTCGGCGGCTACGGGATGGCGGTCGTCACCGCACTCGTCGCTCAGAACACCCGCGGCGTGCGCTCGATCCACCTGCCGCCCGCTGCGTTCCTCCGCGAGCAGCTCGACGCGGTCAGCGACGACGTCGAGATCGACGCGGTGAAGATCGGCATGATCGCGAACGCCGAGCTGGGCGGGATCATCGCCGCCTGGCTGGACGACGTCCGCCCGCCGCTCGTCGTCGTGGATCCGGTGATGGTCGCGACCAGCGGCCACCGCCTCCTCGACCACGAGGCGGAGGAGGCGGTCCGCGCGCTCGTCCGCCGCGCCGATCTGGTCACGCCCAACCTCCCCGAGCTGGCCGTGCTCGCCGGAGCGGAGCCGGCCGCCGACTGGTCCGCCGCGCTCGAGCAGGCCCGCTCCCTGGCCCGGGATCTCGGCACCGCCGTCCTGGTGAAGGGCGGGCACCTCGACGGCCCGGCGACGCCGGACGCGATCGTCACCGTGGACGGCGGTGTGCGCGAGGTGCCGGGCGAGCGGGTCGCCACCCGGAACACCCACGGCACCGGCTGCTCGCTCTCCTCCGCGATGGCGACGCTCCTCGCCGGTGACGAGGCGACTCCGGACACCCTCGCGCAGGCGCTGACCGAGGCGAAGGACTGGCTGAACGGCGCCCTCCGCGGCGCCGACGCGCTCCGGGTCGGCGAGGGCAACGGCCCGATCGACCACTTCCACCGGCTGCACGCCCCCGCGTTCTGCGCCCGGATGTGGGCCGGGACGGAGCAGCTCCGCGCCGAGATCGACGCGCTGCCGTTCGTGACGGCCCTGGGCGACGGCTCCCTCGCCCGCGACGACTTCGAGTGGTACCTGGAGCAGGACGCGCTCTACCTCACCGAGTACGCGCGGGTCCTCGCGATCGCGGCGCAGCGCGCACCGAGCACCGCCGAGCAGGTCTTCTGGTCGGAGTCGTCGGCCTCGGCCCTCGCGGCGGAGGCGCAGCTGCACCGCGGCCGCCTCGGCGAGCGCACGACGACGGCCTCCGCCACCACCCGCGGCTACGTCGACCACCTGCTAGCCGTCGGCGCGCGCGGCGGCTACGGCGAGATCGTCGCCGCGCTGCTGCCGTGCTTCTGGCTCTACGCGGACATCGGCGAGCGCCTCGCCGCGGCGAACCGGCCCGGCCATGCCTACGCGGACTGGCTCGTCACCTACGCGGATCCTGCCTTCGCTGCCGCGACCGAGCGGGCGCTCGCGATCACCGAGGAGGCCGCCGCCCGCGGCACGAACGCGGAACGCGCCGCCATGGGCGACGCGTTCCTGCGCTCGAGTCTCTTCGAGCGCGACTTCTTCGCGGCTCCGCTCAGCCGATCGCCTCGCGGAGGACGTGCATGAGCGCGTCCAGCTGAACCGTGTCGGCCGAGGCGACCTCGGCGTCCGCGCCGTCGAGCGCGCGGGCGGCGAGGCCGGCCTTCGCGTCGATCAGCTCGGCGATCTTGGCGTCGATCGTGTGCGCCGCGATGATGCGCCAGGCCGTGACCGGCTCCTCCTGGCCGATGCGGTGCACGCGGTCGATCGCCTGCGTCTGCTCGGCCGAGGTCCAGGACAGCTCGGCCAGGACGACGTTGGACGACGCCTGCAGGTTGACGCCGACGCCGGCCGCGGTGAGCGAGCAGACCGCGACCGAGACGTCGGGGTCCTCGTTGAACGCGTCGATCTGCGCCTGGCGGAACGTGGCCGACTGGTCGCCGCGGATCGAGACGGAGGTGAGCTCGCGCTTCTCGAAGGTGTCCTCGGCCTGGTCCATCACGTCGATGTGCTTGGCGAAGAAGACGACCTTGCCGACCGAGCGGGCCAGCTGCGAGGCGTAGTCCGCGGCGAGGGCCGCCTTGGCCTGGCCGATCCGGCGCACCATCGTGAAGACGTTCTCGCCGGTCTTGGCCGACTTCGACTCCTCGAGCTCGCTCTGCGCCACGATGCGGACGAACCGCTCGCGCTCGTCGTCGTCGAGCTCGTGCGTGATCGAGGCGGTCACGGCCTTGTAGCGCTGCAGCATCCGGGCGCCGAGCTCGCGCTCCGCCTTCTGGATGGAGCGGCCGAGGTCGTCGTCCAGCTCGACCGGCAGGTCGACGATCCGCTTCGAGGGCAGGTCGGCGGCGACGTCGATCTTCTTGCGCCGGACGATGCCGAGGTCGATGACCGCCTCGCGCGCCTCCGGGTAGAAGCCGGTGTCCGCGGGGGTGAGCCCGGTGTCCTCGAGCAGGCTCATCAGCTCGGGCCCGGGCTTGGTCTCGTCGATCCAGCCGAGGAAGCGCCAGATCGCGCGGAAGTCGTCCACGTCGTTGATCAGCGGCGTTCCGGTGAGGGCGATCATCAGCGGGTCGTGGCCCGGCGTCGTCTCGCGGATCTTCGCGGCCAGCGCCAGCACGCTCTGCGAGCGCTGCGAGCGCAGGTTCTTGATGAAGTGCGCCTCGTCGACGACCATGCCGCGGAAGCCGAGGCTGCCGAGCCAGCCGATGTGCCGGTCGAGGATGTCGTAGTTGACGATCACGACGTCGGCGAACGCGTCGAGCGTGCCGCCGTCACCGTGGATGACGGTCGCGCGGCGCTGAGGGGTCCAGCGCTCGACCTCGCGCGCCCAGTTCATCTTCACGACGTTGGGCACGACGGCGAGCAGCGGGTACGAGCCGGTGACGGAGGCGGCGAGCAGGCTCTGCGCCGTCTTGCCGAGACCCGGCTCGTCGGCGAGCAGGAAGCTGCGGTGACCCTCGCGCGCGCCCTCGATGAAGCGGGCCTGGTGCGGCATCAGGTCGCGACCGCGGGGGGTGACCCGGTCGATCTTCGGCGGCTCGGGCAGCTCCATGCTGGCGGCGCGGCCGCCCGCGCCGTACTCGAACGCCTTGAACAGCGGTCCGAGCAGCTCCCAGTCGTCGAGGCGACGGCGGGCGGGGGTCGGCGCGCTCGCGATCGAGAAGTCCGGCGGGAGGAAGGGGTTGGCGAGCTGGCGCGCACGCACCGATGGCGGCACGACCTGGTTGACCGGCACCTCCGGCTTGGGCTCCGGCTCGGTCACGATCAGCAGCTCGTCGGGGCTCAGCTCGGCGCCGGCCTCCAGCAGCCAGTCGCGGCGCAGCTTCTGCGCGGCCGCGGTGATGCCGGCCTCGGACTCGAGCAGGGCGATCAGGCTGGTGTCGCGCGCCGCGGTCTTCGCGAGGATCGTCGCGATGCCGTCGAGGCGCTTCATCTCCTCCGCGCGCTGCGAGTCGCTGAGCTCGGTGTCGGTCTTCACCCGCTTGCGCTCCTCGCGCATCAGCAGGGCGATCACCAGGAACTTCGTGCGGTTGGTGGGCCCGACCTTGCCGGTCTGGGCCTTGGCCTCGACCTCGCGCACGCGGCGGGCGAGGATCGGGATGATCCCGGAGTTGTCGACGCCGCGCGGACGCGAGCGCGGGCGGGTCCCCGGGCTCGCGCTCGTCGAACGACGCGACTGACCGGACTGACGCTGGCCGCTGCGAGCCATGCTCCTCCTCGACGTGGACGGGGGCGGAGGAGGGGTTCCCGCGCTCTGCCGTCGCATTGCACTGTGCTGGTTCGTCACCGTGCTGGTGTTGCACTGCCTTGCACTGGCCGCGTCGCGTCGGGGACGAGACGGGCACCGATGCACCCGGTGGCCGTCGGGAGCTCCGAGCAACGGGTCTGAGACCCGGTCGCAGCATCCCCGGCGTGCGGGTGCGCGTCGAGTCTACTCCTCAGCGCCGGATCAGCGGCACCCGGCGCCTGCGGGCGCGTCCGGCGCCCACGGGATCACTCCGCGACGCGCACCCGGATGATCAGGCCGGCCGCGACCACGACGCCGACCGCGGCGAGGTGGAGCGAGGACCAGACGGCGTCCGGGAAGGAGAACGGGAAGACCGGGTTCCAGAGCACGACGATCGGCGCGAGCCCGATCAGCCAGTAGTAGGCCTTCGCCTGGATCGCGAACCAGCCGATGACCGCCGCGAGGATCGCCACCGGGTAGCGCACGAAGTCGTAGGCGTCGCCGCCGACGAGTGCGAGCCCCGCGAGCAGGATGATCGCCGCGAGGATCCCCGGCGCCAGCGCCATCCGCGCGCTCGAGCGGGACGGGTAGCGGGCGGTCGTGCCGCCGCGCGGGGGGCCGGACTTCTCAGCGTTCACCCGTCGATCGTACGGGGCGGTCCCGCCCGATCCGCTCCGAACCCCGCACGGGTCCGTTCGGCTCCCGCCCCTCGCGCGAACCGACCCGATCCGGGCGCACGCCCGCGCACAGGCACCAGAACACGTCCACTCGCAGAGCCACGCCCCCGCGCCGTCACGAACGGACCCGGATCGGGTCCTGACCCACCCGCAGACCCCAGCAGCTGTCCGTTCGGCCTCCTCGCCCCGAGCGAATCGACCCGGACGGGGCGCTTGTGCGGCCGTAGAGCCCATCGAGCGTCGACTCGATGGCCCGCGGCCCTGCTCGTGAGCGAACGGACGCGAATCGGGCCGGACAGGCCGACACACCCCAGCACGCGTCCAGTCGACCTCCGCACCCCGATCGAGACGACCCGGGACGGGCGCCGACGCGATCTCGTGTCACAGTCGGCGTCGTCTCGCGGGCTGATACCCCCGCCGGGTATCGGCGCTCCGGCGTAAACTGGGCGGGTGATCGAGGATCTGAAGAAGCGCTCCCTGCACCGCGCCCGCATCCTGGCGGGCCAGATGCGCGGCCTCGAGAAGGCCATCGAGAACGAGGACTACTGCGTCGACATCGTCACGCAGTCGCTCGCCATCCAGAAGTCGCTCGGCTCGCTGAACAAGCTGATCGTCGAGAACCACCTGCGCACCCACGTCACCGCGATGTTCGACGAGGGCGGCGACGCGCGCGAGGCCGCGATCGCCGAGCTCGTGAAGATCTTCGAGCTCTCCAACAACCGCTCGTGACCGCGGTCACCGCCGTCCGCGGCGACATCACCCGCGAACAGGTCGACGTGATCGTCAACGCCGCCAACTCGTCGCTGCTCGGCGGCGGCGGGGTCGACGGCGCGATCCACCGCGCGGGCGGCCCCGAGATCCTCGAGGAGTGCCGGACCCTCCGCGCCGGTGAGCTGCGCGACGGACTCCCCGCCGGCTCCGCGGTCGCGACCACCGCCGGCCGCCTGCCCGCCCGCTGGGTCGTGCACACCGTCGGCCCCGTGTACTCGCGGAGCGACGACCGCTCCGCCGTTCTGGCCTCCGCCTACACCGAGTCGATCCGCGTCGCCCGCTCCCTCGGCGCCCGCACCGTCGCCTTCCCGGCCGTCTCGGCCGGCGTCTACGGCTGGCCGATGGCCAGCGCGGCCCGTATCGCCGTCGACTCCGTCCGGCTCGCCGCCGCCGAGGACGGCCCGGGCGCCCTCGACGAGGTCCGCTTCGTCCTCTTCTCGGACGACGCCCTCGCCGCCTTCCGCGAGGCGCTCGGCTAGCTCGCCGTCCCGGTCGCGGCTCCGGTGCCCGAGTCGGCTCCGGTGCCGGAGTCCGTCCCCGAGTCCGTCCCGGTGCCGCTCCCCTGGCCGCCGGACGACCCGGGTCCGCCACCGCCGGGGAAGCCGCCGTCCGGCATCCCGCCCCGCTGCGACGGGTCGAAATCGCCGACGGCGGAGGGCCCGGCCGAGTTCCCGACGGCGTAGCCGATCCCGAAGCCGCCGCCCAGCAGCAGCAGACCGGCGAGGACGGCGAGCGCGATCCAGCGGACGCGTCGCTGTCGCCACAGTGGCTGACGCGACTGCGCCGGCTCCGCCGCACTCGGCGCCGCGGTCCCCGCCGTCGGTGGCGGCCACTCCGCCGCCACCGCTCCCTGATTCTCGATCGTGCTGCTCATGCTGCGCCTCCGGCTCTCCTTCGCACCCGGCCGGGTGCACGATCGAGAGTGCCGCCACCGCCTATACCCCCGGCAAGAGCCGCTGATCGATCCCCGAAGAGCTGTGCAGTTCCGCGCCGCGCATCGTCCCGCGCACCCGGGAACGACGAAGGGAGCCGGACCTCTCGGTCTCGGCTCCCCTCGGCTCGCGGCGCGTCGCCGCGCAGACGGCGCTAGGCCGTCTTGGGCCGCGCGAACTCGTCGTACGGCAGCGTGATCGGCCGGGTGCGCGGCGGCATCCGCAGCACGGAGTCGAGGGCCGGGCCGAGGGCCTCGCGCCAGGCGGCGTAGCCGGCCTCGTTGAGGTGCAGGCCGTCGGGCGAGTACTGCTCCAGCAGGGCGCCGTCCTCGCCGGCGAGCACCGGCCAGAGGTCGAGGTAGCCCGCGTGCGCGGTCGGCGCGAACTGCCAGAGGTGCCGGTTGACCTCGCGGATCTGCGTGCCGAACTCGCGCGCTCGCGGCAGGATCGACGTCACCAGGATCCGCACGTCGGGCAGGTCCCGGCGGAAGGTCGCAACGATCGTCTCGATGTTGCGCACGATGTGCTCGGTCGTCCGGTGGTAGGCCAGGTCGTTCGTGCCGACCAGCAGGACCACCGTGTCGGGCGCCGCCTCGACGAGCTCGGGCAGCCGCTCGACGACGTCGTCGCTCGTCGCTCCGCCGATCCCCTCGTCGACGACCGTCGACGCGGTCAACCACTCGTCCCAGGACCCGCCCTGGATGATGCTGTCACCGATGAAGGCGACCTTTCCCAGCTGGAGATCGCGCCCCGCGTCCGTGTCCGATCGTTCGCTCATCGTGCTCCTCTCGTTCGTGTCCGAGGCGGTGTCGCCGCCCGCGGACCCCTCCATTGTCACCGCTGCGCCCTGCGCCCACCAGGGGAGCGCTCCTCGCCGGCGTCGGCGAGGTCGGTCGCGGTGGCCGTGATGCGGTTGGCCATCCCGTTGAAGATCACGCCGTGGAAGGGCAGGACGGCGAACCAGTAGAGCCGGCCGCCGAGCCCCTGCGGGAAGAACACGGCGCGCTGGGTGTACACGGATCCGCCGTCCTCGCCGGGCTCCGCGCGCATCTCGAGCCAGGCGCCGCCGGGCACCTTCATCTCGGCGCGCAGGCGCAGCAGTGTCGGCCGCTCGATCGCCTCGACGCGCCAGAAGTCCAGCGCGTCACCGGCGTGCAGCCGCTCGGAGTCGCGGCGCCCGCGCTGCAGGCCCACTCCCCCGACGAGCTTGTCCATCCAGCCGCGGATCGCCCAGGCCAGCGGGAACGAGTACCAGCCGTTGGTGCCGCCGATGCCCTCGATGACCCGCCAGAGCTTGGCCGGATCGGCGTCGGTCCGGCGCACCTTAAGGTCGACGTAGACCGTGTGGCCGGCCCACTCCGGGTCGCTCGGCAGCGGGTCGCTGGGGGCGCCGACGACCTCGGCGTTCTGCCAGCTGGTCTCGATCTCACCGGCCTGCATCTTGCCGAGCGCGAGGCGCACCGAGCGGCGGTAGGGCGTCAGTCCGCCCTCGGGGTCCGGGATCAGCGCGCGGATGTCGTCCTCGCGCACCACGCAGTCGTACTGCAGCGAGGCGATGATCGGCACCGCGAGCGAGCGCGGGATCGGCGTCACCAGGTTGACCCACTGCGACGCGAGCCACGGGGTGAAGACGGGCAGCGAGGCGATCGGCCGCTGCGCGAGCCCCGCCTCGACCGCGTAGCCGTTCATCATCTGGCCGTAGCGGAGGACGTCCGGCCCGCCGATGTCGAAGGTGCGGTTCAGCGTCGCGTCCTCGAGGGCGGCGGCGCCGAGCAGGTAGTGCAGCACGTCGCGGACGGCGATCGGCTGGATGAAGTTGCGCACCCACTGCGGGGCCGGCATGTAGGGCAGGACGTCGGTGAGGTGGCGCACCATCTCGAACGAGGTGGAGCCGGAGCCGATGATGACGCCGGCCTGCAGCGCGATCGTCGGCACGCCGGAGGCCATCAGGATGCGGCCGACCTCGGCCCGCGAGCGCAGGTGCGGCGACAGCGTCTCCACATCCGGGTGCAGACCGCCCAGGTAGACGATCCGCTCGACGCCCGCGGCGAGTGCGGCCTCGGCCACGTTCCTCGCGGCCCGGCTCTCGACCTGCTCGAAGCGCGCGTGATCGGCGCCCGAGCCCATCGAGTGCACGAGGTAGTAGAGGACGCCGACGCCCTCGAACGCAGCGGCCAGCGACTCCGGATCGCTCAGATCGCCCTGGGCGACCTCCACGTCGCCGGCCCACGGGACCTCGGCGAGCTTGCGCGGGTCGCGGACCAGCACGCGGACGCGGTAGCCGGCCTCGAGCAGGCGCGGGGTGAGGCGGCCGCCGATGTAGCCGGTCGCCCCCGTGACGAGCGCCAGCGGGCGCGACGGGGCGGGTGAGGATTCGCTCATGCGGCCACGGTACGCCGCCGCCCCTGGGCGCTCTCCCGCTGGTGCGCGGGCACGGCCGCTGCTAGGGCGCCGTCGCAGGCCCGGAAGGACCCCGGCGCGCAGACTCAGCCGGCCGGTCGCTCCGCGCCGAGGATCGTGCGGACCTTCTCCACGTCGTCGTTCATCTGCCGGATGAGCGGCTCGACGCCCTCGTAGGCGACCTGGCCGCGGATGCGCGAGACGAAGGCGACGTCGACCACGCGGTCGTAGAGGTCGATCGTCTCATCCAGCAGGTAGGCCTCGACCTGCTTGGGCGGCACGCCGACGAAGGTCGGGTTGCTGCCGACGGAGATCGCGGCCGGGTAGCTGCGGCCCTCGGTGACGAAGCGGCCGGCGTAGACGCCGTCGGCGGGGATGAGGCCCTGCGACTCCGGCGAGAGGTTCGCGGTCGGGAAGCCGAGCTCGCGGCCGCGCTTGGCGCCATGCACGACGACGCCGCGCACCACCGGCTCGTGGCCGAGCAGCCAGGTCGCGTGCTCGACGTCGCCCTCGGCGAGCAGCTCGCGGATCCAGGTCGAGGAGACGCGGCGCCCGTGCTCGGGACGCACGTCGTCGATCAGCTCGACCTCGAAGCCGTGCGCCTCGCCGAGCGCCCGGAGCATCGCGACGTCCCCTGCGCCGTGTGCGCCGAAGCGGAAGTCGGAGCCGACCAGCACCACGCGCGCCTCCAGGGCGTCGACGAGCACCTGCCGCACGAACTCCTCGGCCGTGAGCGAGCGGAACTGCGCGTCGAAGGCCAGGAGCAGCGTCGCGTCGATCCCGGTCCCCGCCAGCAGCTCGAGCTTCTGCTCGTTGCCGACGAGCGCCGGCGGGCACTTCTCCGGCGCGATGACGCTGAGCGGGTTGCGGTCGAAGGTGACGACGACCGCGGCGAGCCCGCGCTCGCGGGCCCGGGCGTGGAGCGTGTCGATCACGGCGCGGTGGCCGGTGTGCACCCCGTCGAACTTGCCGATGGTGACGGCGGACGGGCCGATGCCGGTGAGATCGGCCGCGCGCTGCTCGACGCGCATCAGGCCGCCGCTCCCGCCGCCGCCCGGCGCCCCTGGACCCGCAGCCACCACAGGCCGAGCACCGGCAGCACCAGCGGGATGAGCAGGTAGCCGGCGCCGAAGGCCGCCCAGACCGTCGACTGCCGGCCGAACGGATCCGCGCTGGCGAGGCCGAGCAGCTGCGGCGCGAGCACGCTGATCGCGCCGACGACGAGCACGCCGACCAGCTCGAAGGTGATCGTCACGAAGGCGATGCGCTGCCAGACGCGGCCGGGAGCCACGAGGGCGATGGTCGCGAGGATGTAGACGACGGCGGAGAGCGCCGAGAGCGAGAACGCGAGCGGCGCCTCGTCGAAGCGGTCGATGATCTGGAACACCGAGCGGCCGGTCGCGGCGAGAGCGAGGATCCCGTAGACGACCACGAGGAGGCTGCCGATCCCCCGGGACCGCGCCGAGCGCGCGGGGCGCTGATCCGGGTTCGGCAGAGCTGGGTCCTGGGCCGCCCGTCCGGGCGCATCGCTGGGTTCGTTCGACATCGCAGGGTCAATGGTAGGCGCTCGCCGCGCCCACTCCGCTGCGACCGCGGATCGCGGGGCTCAGACGCCCTGGACGAACCAGATCTGGTGCATCCGGTAGACCATCACGGCGATCGCGAGGCAGACGACGCCGAGGATCACCGTGCTCCAGCGGCTGCGCTCGATCAGCGCCCAGAAGCCGGCGGCGAGCGGCAGGATCAGCGCCGAGACCAGGTAGATGTAGAACTCGGGCAGGCTGCCCGTGGGCCGGTTGCCGACGAGCGGCGAGACGATCGCGACGGCGAGCTGGACGATCAGCAGCAGCTCGACGATCGCGGTGGCCCCGACCGTGACGTCGGAGGGGCGCCGCCCGATCATCCCGAGCACCAGGCAGAGCAGCCCGGCAGCGACGGCGACGCCGACCTGGAGCGTCGTGAACCAGTCGATCACGGCGCGCCCACCCGGAGCTCCTCGGTGGGGAAGTTGACCACGCTCTTCAGGGCGGCGCCCCGGCGCTCGGCGAGCCCCACCAGGCGCTCCCCCGGGCCGACGGCGGCGAGGAGTCCCTTGGCGCCCGCGAACGCCTCGGGCACGGGGATCCGCTTGCCGTTGGCGAGGTCGACCGCCTCGCGGGCGTCGAGATGCAGGAGCGGGAACAGCTCGCCCGCGACGGCGGTGGGCGAGAGGAGCGCCGCCGGGACGTCCAGCTCGTCGATGACGCCGGCCGCGGCGACCCGGAACGGGCCGACCGCCGTGCGCCGGAGCGCGGTGAGGTGGCCGCCGACGCCGAGCGCGGCGCCCAGGTCGCGGGCGAGCGCCCGGATGTAGGTGCCGGAGGAGCAGGTGACCCGGACGTCGAGGTCGAGGAAGCCGTCGATCTCGCGGCGCGCGAGCACGTCGAAGGCGCTCACGGTGACCGGTCGTGCGGCCAGCACGACCTCCTCGCCGTCGCGCACCCGGGCGTAGGCGCGCCGGCCGTCCACCTTGATGGCGCTCACGGCGCTCGGGATCTGCTCGATCGCTCCGGTGAGGGTCGCGACCACGGCGTCGACCGCCTCGGGACCGAGTGCCGCTGCGGCGCCGGGCTCGGCGGTGGTGAGCGTCTCGCCCTCGCGGTCGTCGGTGCTCGTCGCGGCGCCGAGGCGGATCGTCGCCTCGTACTCCTTGTCGAGCCCGACCAGGTAGGTGAGGAGCCGGGTGGAGGGGCCGAGCCCGAGGATCATCAACCCGGTCGCCATCGGATCGAGCGTCCCGGCGTGCCCGACCTTGCGCGTTCCGGCGCGGCGGCGAGTCCTCGAGACGAGGTCGTGGCTGGTGATCCCGCCCGGCTTGTCCAGCAGGAGGATCCCGTTCGGAGCCGCCGCAGAAGGGCTGGGAGTCTCGTGCACGGGTGCGAGGATACACGCGCAGTTCGGGAGTCGGCCCCGCGGAGCCCGCGCCCGGCACGGCCGCCGCTCGCCGCGGTTCTAGGCTGTCCGGATGAGGATCGCCGTACTCGGAGCGGGCGCCGTCGGCGGCACCGTGGCCGCCCTCCTGGACCGCGCAGGACACGACGTCGAGGTGACCGCCCGGGGCGAGAACCTCACGGCGATCCGGCGGCAGGGGCTCCGTCTCGACGGCGCCTGGGGCGAGCACACCGCCTGGGTCCGCTGCGGCGAGACGCTCGACCTCGTCCCCGATCTCGCTGTGCTCTGCACGAAGGCGCAGGACGCCGAGGACGCGCTCCGCGCGAACCGACGCACCGTCGACGGAACGCTCCTCGTCGTGGTGCAGAACGGGCTCGACGGACTGCAGGCCGCCGCCCGCCAGGTCCGCGACGCGCGCCTGGTCGGCGCCCTCGCGCTCTTCGCGGCCAGCCATCTCGAGCCCGGCCGCGTCACCGTCACCGCGCCGGCGACGACGACTCTCGGCGTCCCCGGCCGCCCGGCCGACGACGACGTCCGCCGCGCCGCAGCGATCCTCGGCGAGGCGGTGCCCACGGCCACCACCGACGACTTCCTCGGGGCGCAGTGGACGAAGCTGCTGATCAACGAGGTCAACGCGCTGCCCGCGATCACCGGCCTCTCGGTGCAGGAGACGATCGCGCACCCGGGTCTGCGCCGGCTGCTCGCGCGGGCGATGCGGGAGGCGGCGCGGACCGGCCTGGCCTCCGGCGTCCGCTTCGGCGCGCTGCAGGGTCTCTCCGACGCCCGGATCCGCGCCCTGGCGGCGGCGCCGCTGCCCGTGGTCGAGCTGCTGCCGCGGCGGATGGCGACCCGGATGGGCGACGTGCCGAACCCGGGCTCCACACTGCAGAGCGTGCGGCGCGGGGTCCCGAGCGAGATCGACCACCTGGCCGGCGCCGTCGTCCGCACCGCCCACCGCCTCGGCCGCGAGGCACCGGTCAACCAGCTGCTCGTCGAGCTCGTGCACGAGGTCGAGCGCTCGGGGGCGTTCCTGCCGGCGGACGACGTGGTCCGGCGGGCGTCCTCCGTCTAGCGGAGGAGCCCTGGACGATTCAGCAGGAGTCGGCGAAGAGCCGCCGCGGGTGCTCCGGGTCGCGGACATCGACCAGGATCCCCGCGATCCGCTTCGGATCCGTGCTCGCCCGGTAGGACGCGTCGACCGGCGGCTCCTGCGTGTCGAGCCGGATCGACGCGCTCCACGCGCCGCGCAGCTCGGGCCGCAGGGCGAAGGGCCCGTCGACGAGGAGCAGAGCGTCGCGGCCGGCGGTGCGCCAGCGCGCCTGCCGCGCCTCGTCGCGCACCCCGTCGTAGCCGGCGAGGACGAAGCCGGTGCTCCCGCCCAGCTTGAACGGGTCGAGCAGCACCCGCCGCAGCAGCTCGTAGTCGTAGCCCGCGAGGTAGGCGCGCTGCGCCTCGGGGATCGAGGGATCCTCCCGCTCGGCCCGAGGCTTCCGGAAGTCGGCCAGGTGCGCGACCACCGCGTCGCGGCCCGCCCGGCGCACCGCCTCGGCCAGCGCGAGCGCGAACGCGCCGGACACCTCCGGGTCGTCGCCGTCGATCCCGACCGCCACCCGGCCGTGCCCGTAGTTGTGCAGCACCTCCGCCGCGAGAGCGTCGAGCACATCGGCCTTCTGCGGAGCCCACTTGGTCATTCGCCCACGATACGCGGGACGGCCTAGGGTGACCTGATGCCCACCGGACCGATGCCGACCGCACCGATGCCCGCACTCGCCGCGGCGATCGTCGACTGGTTCCGCGACAACGCCCGCGATCTGCCCTGGCGCCGCGAGGGCTTCCCCGCGTGGGGCACGCTGGTCAGCGAGTTCATGCTCCAGCAGACCCCGGTCGTCCGCGTGATCCCGCGGCTCGCCGAGTGGCTCGAGCGCTGGCCGACCCCGGCCGATCTGGCGGCCGTCCCTCCGGGCGAGGCGGTGCGCGCCTGGCAGTCGCTCGGCTACCCGCGCCGGGCGCTGCGCCTGCACGCCTGCGCCGTCGCGATCACCGAGCAGCACGGCGGCGTCGTCCCGCACGACGTCGAGACGCTCCTCGCCCTCCCCGGCATCGGCGACTACACCGCGCGCGCGATCGCCGTCTTCTCCTTCGGCCACCGCCACCCCGTCGTCGACACCAACGTCCGGCGCGTGATCGCCCGCGCGATCGACGGCGCGGCCGAGCCCGGCCCGCCGCGCGCGAAGGCCGACCTCGCCGCGATGGACGCGCTCCTCCCCGACGACCTCCCCGACGCCGCCGCCTTCAACGCCGGCACCATGGAGCTCGGCGCGATCGTCTGCACCGCGCGCGCTCCCGGCTGCGACGCCTGCCCGATCCGGGACGCCTGCGCCTGGCGGGCCGCCGGCTACCCGGCCTACGACGGCCCGGTCAAGGCGCGGCAGAAGAAGTACGAGGGCTCCGACCGTCAGGTCCGCGGCCTCGTCCTCGCCGAGCTGCGCGCCGCGCACGGCCCGGTGACCGCCGCCGAGATCGCCTCGCTCTGGCCGGACGCCGAGCAGCGCGACCGCGCCCTCGCCGGCCTCCTCGCCGACGGTCTCGCCACCGGCACCCCGGAGGACGGCTACCTGCTCCCCCACTCCTGACCGTGCGCCCGGTGTCGGACAGGCCCGGTAGCGTGGCGCCGTGACCGGTCGCCGCCTCCGACTCCCCCGCCCCGACGCCGAGCTCGACAGCGCGCTCGCCGCCGTCCGCACCGCGAACGACCTCCCGGGCGCGTTCCCGCCCGAGGCCCTCGCCGAGGCGGAGCAGGCCGACCGTGCCGCCGACGACGCGGGGCGGATCGACCTCACGGGCATCCCCTTCGTCACGATCGACCCGCCAGGCTCCCTCGACCTCGACCAGGCCGTGCACCTCGAGCGGCGCGGCTCAGGAGTCGTGCTCCGCTACGCCATCGCCGACGTGCCCGCCGTCGTCCGACCCGGCGGTGCCCTCGACGCCGAGACCCGCCGCCGCGGCCAGACCTACTACCTCCCCGACGGCCGCGTCCCGCTGCACCCGCCGGTCCTCTCCGAGGGCACCGCCTCCCTCCTCCCCGACCTCGAGCGCCGCGCCCTCGTCTGGACCCTCGAGCTCGACGACGCCGCCGAGCCCCGAGCGGTCCGCCTCGAGCGTGCTCTCGTCCGCAGCACGGCCCGCCTCGACTACGCCGGTGTCCAGCACAGCGTCGACGCCGGCGTCCCGCACCCGTCGATCGCGCTGCTCCCCTGGTTCGGCACGGAGCGCCAGGCCCGGGAGGCCGAGCGCGGCGGAGCGAGCCTCGCCCTCCCCGACGAGGAGATCGTCGCCGTCGACGGCGGCTACCGGATCGAGCGCCGGGCACCCCTCGCCTCGGAGGGCTGGAACGCCCAGGTCTCGCTCCTCACCGGCATGGCCGCGGCGACGATGATGCTCGGCGCCGGCGTCGGCATCCTCCGCACGATGCCCGCCGCCGACGACGACACCGTCGCCGCCTTCCGCGCCCGCGCGAACGCCCTCGGCGTCCCCTGGGCCGCCGACGAGCCCTACGGCGCCTACCTCCGCCGCCTCGACACGGCGGACCCCGCCCAGCTCGCGATCATGTCGGCCGCTGCGACGCTCTTCCGCGGCGCCGGCTACACCGCCTTCGACGGCGCCGCCCCCGAGCAGCCCGAGCAGTCCGCCCTGGCCGCCCCGTACGCGCACGTCACCGCGCCGCTCCGCCGCCTGGTCGACCGCTTCGCCCTGGCGACCTGCCACGCGATCTCCACCGGCGAAGAGCTCGAGCCCTGGCTCCGCGCGGCCCTGCCCGAGATCCCGGCCCTGATGACCGCGAGCGACCGCCGCTCCGGAGCCGCCTCCCGCGCCGCGACCGCCGTCGTCGAGGCCGCGATCCTCCGCGGCCGTGAGGGCTCCTCCTTCGAGGGCGTCGTCGTCACCTCCGCCAGGACCCGCTCGCAGGTCCAGCTGCTCGACCCCGAGATCACGGTCGACGTGCCGACCCCGCAGACGCCGGGAGCCCGTGTCGTCGTCGTCCTCGAATCGGTCGACGTCGCCACGGGCTCCGCGGTGTTCAGGCCTGCTGCCTAGTCCTCGTCCTCGTCCTCGCGCGGCTTCACGTACGGGTCCGCGTCGCCGGCGTAGTCCGCCTTCGCGGCGAGCGACTGCACCTGGGTGTCCTGGTTGCGCGCCGTCGCGAGGAGGTCCTCGATGTGCTTCGCGTTCTCCGGGATCGCGTCGAGGATGAACTCGAGCGACGGCGTCAGCCGCGCCGTGATGTTCTTGCCGACCTCCGTGCGGAGCATGCCGGTCGCCGCCTTCAGAGCCAGCGCCGAGTCGGCGCGCTCCTCGTCGGTGCCGTAGACCGTGTAGAACACGGAGGCGTGCTGCAGGTCACCGGTCACCTGCACATCGGTGATGGTGACGAAGCCGAGTCGGGGGTCGCGGAGTCCGCGCTCGAGCCGCTTGGCGACGATCACCTGAATCCGTTCGGCGAGCTTCCTCGCCCGTGCCGGATCTGCCATGGCTGGTCCTCATCTCTCTCGACGAACCGTTCAGCTCGCCATCTAACCACTCCCCGGCAGTCCCGCCGGTCGTCTTGCTGGGGGCTTGCTCTCCCGAGCACACCCCGGGTCGTCGTCTTCGCTGCAGTGGTGCGCGGCGCTGCCGGCGCGGGTGGGGTGCCTCGCCGCGGCTCCTTCCCGCGCGGCTGCGCCGCGCCCGCCAGACCCGAGCCAGGAGCCGCGACGAGACACCCCACCCGCACCTCCCGTCTGTAGAGGCAGAAGTCCGTACTCCCGGTCCCCCTCCCGCACAGGCGCCCCACCCCCACCGTGCAGTTGCAGGTCCCGGTACCGACGCCCCGTGCCTCGGAGTTCTGGACCACCCCACTTCTGGCGAACCGAACCTCCCGCAGGGAGGGAGCTCACTCCCGTCCTCGCGCGACTGGCTCGGGTCTGGCGGGCGGGCCGCAGGCCCGCGGGAAGTCGCGCGAGGGCGGGAGTGAGCTCCCGATCCCTCGTCAGAACGAGGGCCCTGAGGACCGGAGACTCCCTGAACGCCGGAAGGCCCGGGCGGACCCGGGCCTTCCAGTGAGAATTCAGGGTCAGCCTCGCGGCTTCTCCTTCATCTCGATCGTCTCGATCTCGTCGCCGATCTGGATGTCGTTGTACTTGCCGAGACCGATACCGGCCTCGTAGTCCGTACGGACCTCCGTGACGTCGTCCTTGAAGCGACGCAGCGACTCGATGGCGAGGTTGTCCCCGACGACGACGCCGTCGCGGATGACGCGCGCCTTCGAGTTGCGGGTGATCGTGCCGGAGCGGACGATGACACCCGCGATGTTGCCGACCTTCGAGGAGCGGAACACCTCGCGGATCTCGGCGATACCGGACTGGACCTCCTCGTACTCGGGCTTGAGCATGCCCGTGAGCGAGTTCTCGACCTCTTCGATCGCGTTGTAGATGACCGAGTAGAAGCGGATGTCCACTCCCTCTCGAGCAGCGCGCTCGCGGGCCTTCGGGTCGGGGCGGACGTTGAAGCCCACGATGATCGCGTTGTCGATCGTCGCGAGGTTGACGTCCGACTCCGTGATCGCACCGACACCGCGGTGGATGATGCGCAGCTGCACCGAGTCGTCGACCTCGATCTTGACGAGCGACTCCTCCAGCGCCTCGACGGCACCGGACACGTCGCCCTTGATGATGAGGTTGAGCGACTCGACCTTGCCCTCCTCGAGAGCACGGGTGAAGTCCTCGAGCGAGATGCGCTTGCGGGCCTTGGCCAGCAGGGCGTTGCGCTGAGCGGCTTCGCGCTTCTCCGCGATCTGGCGGGCGGTGCGGTCCTCCTCGGTGACGAGGAAGGTGTCGCCGGCGCGGGGCACGGACGAGAGTCCCTGCACCTGAACCGGTCGCGACGGCACGGCCTCGAGCACGGCGACGCCGTTCTCGTCGGCCATCGCACGGACGCGGCCGTAGGCCGTTCCCGCGACGATCGCGTCGCCGACGCGCAGCGTTCCCGACTGGATGAGGACCGTCGCGACGGCACCGCGTCCCTTGTCGAGCTTGGCCTCGATCGCGACTCCGCGGGCCTCCTTGTCGGGGTTGGCGCGCAGGTCGAGACCGGCGTCCGCGGTGAGCAGCACGGCGTCCAGGAGGTCCTGGATGCCGGTGTTCGCGCGGGCCGACACGTCGACGAACATGACGTCTCCGCCGTACTCCTCGGCGACGAGGCCGAACTCGGTCAGCTGCTGACGCACCTTGGCCGGGTTGGCGTCGGGCTTGTCCACCTTGTTGACCGCGACCACGATCGGCACGTTGGCCGCCTGGGCGTGGTTCAGCGCCTCGATGGTCTGCGGCATGATGCCGTCGTCCGCCGCGACCACGAGGATCGCGATGTCCGTGACCTGGGCACCACGGGCTCGCATGGCGGTGAACGCCTCGTGACCCGGGGTGTCGATGAAGGTGATCGGGCGCTCGATGCCCTCGTGCTCCGCGACGACCTGGTACGCACCGATGTGCTGCGTGATGCCGCCCGCCTCGCCGGCGACGACGTTGGCGTTGCGGATCGCGTCGAGCAGGCGCGTCTTTCCGTGGTCGACGTGACCCATGACGGTGACGACGGGGGGACGGATCTGGAGGTCCTCGTCCGTCTCGTCCTCGAGCTCCTGCTCGAGGTCGAGGCCGAAGCCCTCGAGGAGCTCCTTGTCCTCGTCCTCGGGCGAGACGACCTGGATCTTGAAGCCGAGCTCACCGCCGAGCACCTCGAAGGTGGCCTCGTCGAGCGACTCGGTCGCCGTCGCCATCTCGCCGAGGGCGAAGAGGACGGTGACCAGGTTGCCGGGGGGCACCGGCACGCCGGTCATGGCCTCGATCTTGTCGGCGAAGTCCGAGATCGACGCGCCGCGGCGCAGACGGATGACCGTCTTGCCGTCGCCGCGGGGGACGCTGACGCCGCCGAGCGACGGGGCCTCCCTGAGCTCGAACTCCTGACGCTTCGTGCGCTTCGACTTGCGGGCCTTGCTCTTGCCGCCACCGCGACCGAAGGCACCAGCGGTGCCACCGCCGGGGCCGCGACCGCGACCGCCGCCGCCACCGGGACGAGGGGCGAAGCCGCCACCCGCTCCGGGGCGCCGCCGGGACGCTGGAAGCCGCCGCCGGCCGGACGGCCGGGGCCGCCGGGACGACCGGCTCCGCCACCGGGACCGCCGGGACGCTGGCCGAAGCCGGCGGGGCGCTGGCCCATGCCGGGTCCACCGGGTCGGGGCGCACCCGGGCGGGGAGCCGCGGGACGGGGATGTTGCTGGGCGTCGGGCGCGAGCCCATGCCCTGCGAGCTGGCGAACGGGTTGTTGCCCGGACGCGGGGGCGTCGCGGGACGCTGGCCCATGCCCTGGTTGCTCGCGAAGGGGTTGTTGCCCGGACGCGGTGCGCCACCGGGACGGCTGGAGCCGCCGGGGCCGGAGGTGCCGCCGGACTTCGGCGGAGCTGCCGCCGGGGCCGGACGGGGGTCGCCGGCTTCGGTCCGCCGGGGGTGGCGGGCGAGGCGGCGGGGGTCGCTGCAGCGGGCTTCTCGGGCGCGGGCGCCGGAGCGGCGGCCTCGGTCGGAGCCGGAGCGGCGGGGGCGTCGGCGGCGGCCTGGGCGCGAGCCGCGGCCGCGGCCTCCTGGGCGGCCTGAGCGGCAGCCTGACGCTCGGCGACCGACATCGGCGGAGCCGGCGCCGGAGCGGGCGGCTTGGCCGGGCCGGGCATCGGCGCGGAGGGGCGGGCGCCCGAGGGGCGCGGGGCCCCGGGACGGGCGGTGCCGGCGGCGGGCGCCGACGGGGTTGTGGAGGCGCCCGTGCTCGCGCTGCCCTGAAGGGCCTGGCGGAGCTTGCGGGCGACGGGGGGTTCGATGCTGGACGACGGTCCCTTGACGAACTCGCCCAGTTCTTTCAACTTCGCAAGTGCGACCTTGCTGTCGACGCCGAGTTCGGCGGCGATCTCGTGCACGCGTGGTTTAGCCACTTCTCTCCTGTCTCGGACCTGCGCCCAAGACGGGGCAGGCCATCACAAACGGACGGATCTCATTTCGAGCCGCTCATCAGTCGTTGCTCATGATCAGTTCACGGGCCGTTCTGCCTGTTCTCTCTGCGGTGTGATCGTTCGCCTGGCCGGTTCCTCAGGGTGAGGAGCCGAGCCGGTCAGGTCACGGGTGACGTACTGCTCCACGGCGCTCGCGTCCACGCTCTCGCGCGTCCGGAACGCCCTGCTGAACGCGCGGCGCTTCACCGCGAGCTCGTAGCAGTCGTACGCGTCGTGCAGCCACGCTCCCCGCCCAGCACGGACACCCCGCGGATCTACCACGAGGACGTTCGAGGGGAGGACGAGCCTCAGAAGTGAGGCCCTTGGGGCGCGCAGACGGCAGCCGACGCACGTTCTGACGGGTTCCACTGTACTCCCTCGTTCCCGGGAGCGCCTCCCCGCACCGCCGACGGCGGGGATCACTCCCCGTCCATCACCGAATCGGGCTGGATGTCGATCTTGGCGCCGGTGAGCTTGGCGGCGAGTCGGGCGTTCTGGCCCTCCTTGCCGATGGCGAGCGAGAGCTGGTAGTCCGGGACGAGTGCGCGGACGGCCTTGAGGCTCTGGTCGATCACGAAGGCGCTGGTCACCTTGGCGGGCGAGAGCGCGCTGGCGACGAAGGTCGGCAGGTCGGAGGAGTAGTCGACGATGTCGATCTTCTCGTTGTTCAGCTCCGCGGTCACCGCGCGCACGCGCTGGCCGAGCTCGCCGATGCAGGCGCCCTTGGCGTTGACGCCCGGCTCGGTCGCGCGCACGGCGATCTTGGTGCGGTGGCCGGCCTCGCGGGCGAGCGAGACGATCTCGACGACGCCGGAGGCGATCTCCGGGACCTCGAGGGCGAAGAGCTTGCGGACCAGCGACGGGTGCGTCCGCGAGACCTGGACCGAGGGGCCCTTCGTGCCGCGGCTGACGCTCGTGACGTAGACGCGGATCCGGCGGCCGTGGCTGTAGTCCTCGCCCGGCACCTGCTCCTCGGGCGAGAGGATCGCCTCGATGGAGCCGAGGTCCACGTGGATCATCTTGGGATTCGGGCCCTGCTGGATGACGCCGGCGACGATGTCGCCCTCGCGGCCCTTGAACTCGCCGAGGATCTTCTCGTCGCCGATGTCGCGCAGCCGCTGGTTGATGACCTGCTTGGCGGCGAAGGCCGCGATGCGGCCGAAGTCGCGCGGCGAGTCCTCGGACTCGCCGACGACGGCGCCCTCCTCGTCGATCTCGGGCACGAACACGCTGACGTGCCCGGTCTTGCGGTCGAGGTGCACGCGGGCGTCCACGGCGGTCGCCGTGTCGGCGTCGTCCGCCTGTCCGATGTGCTTGAGGTAGGCGGTGAGGATCGCCTGCTCGATGATCTGCACGAGTTCCTCGAAGGGGATCTCGCGCTCGCGCTCCAGCAGGCGCAGAACGCTCAGGTCGATGTCCACGGGCGGGCCTTTCTCTCTATTCACTTGGGTGGCGTGGCGGCGCAGCGCGACCACGTCGAAGTCCGGCCCGACGCCGGCGGCGCCACGGCACGGAGCCGGGCCCGCGCGTCGGGACCATTGAGCATAGCCGACCGCGCCGGACGCGGACGGAGGGCGGCGCCGGTCAGGCGCCGAGTCGGGCCAGCGCCTCGGCGGCGGGCAGCTGCTCGCGCTCGCCGGTGCGGCGGTCCCAGAGCTCGACGACGCCGTCGGCGGCGCTGCGGCCGGCGATGACGATCACCGGCACCCCGATCAGCTCGGCGTCGCCGAACTTCACGCCCGGCGACACCTTCGGCCGGTCGTCGATCAGCACGTCGCGGCCCGCCGCCTCGAGCGAGGCGCCGACGGACTCCGCGAGCGCGAGCGCCGCCGGGTCCTTGCCGGTCGCGATCACGTGCACATCGAACGGAGCGACGTTCTCGGGCCAGATCAGCCCGCGGTCGTCGTGGTTGCTCTCCGCGATGATCGCGAGGATGCGGGTGACGCCGATGCCGTAGGAGCCCATGGTGACGGTGACGAGCTTGCCGTTCTCGTCGAGGACCTTGAGGCCGAGCACGTCCGCGTACTTGCGGCCGAGCTGGAAGACGTGGCCGATCTCCATGCCGCGCGCGGTCTCGATCGGGCCGGAGCCGTCCGGGGCGGGGTCGCCCGAGCGGACATCGGCCACCTCGACGACGCCGTCGCCGGAGAAGTCGCGACCGGCGACGAGGTCGAGCACGTGCTTCCCGGCGACGTTGGCGCCGGTGATCCAGGAGGTGCCCTCGACGACGCGGGGGTCGAGCAGGAAGCGGATCCCGCTCGCCGACTCCTCTCCCAGCACGGCGCCCTCGGCGGACCACGGGCCGATGTAGCCCTTGACCAGCGCGGGGTGCTTCGCGAAGTCCTCCTCGGTCGCGGCCTCGACCTCGGCGGGGGCGAAGGCGACCTCGGCGCGCTTGAGGTCGACGTCGCGGTCGCCGGGCAGGCCGACGACGACGAGCTCGCGGGTGCCGTCGAGCGCCGTGAGCGCGAGGACGACGTTCTTCAGCGTGTCGCCGGCGGTCCAGGCGCGGCCGTCGGCGCGCGGCTCCTGGTTGTTGGCGAGGTCGACGAGCGTCTGGATGGTCGGGGTGCCGGGCGAGTCGAAGATGCGCGCCGCGGAGAGCCCCTCGAGCGGCAGCGCCTCGGGCACGGGCGTGCGGTACGCCTCGACGTTGGCGGCGTAGCCGCCGGCCGAGCGCACGAAGGTGTCCTCGCCGACCGGGGTCGGGTGCAGGAACTCCTCGCTGCGCGAGCCGCCCATCGCACCGGCGTCGGCCTGCACGATCACGTACTCGAGGCCGAAGCGCTGGAAGATCCGCTCGTAGGCGTCGCGCTGCAGCTGGTAGCTCGCGTCGAGGCCGGCGTCGGTGTAGTCGAAGGAGTAGGCGTCCTTCATCGTGAACTCGCGGCCGCGCAGGAGGCCGGCGCGGGGGCGCGCCTCGTCGCGGTACTTGTCCTGGATCTGGTAGAGCGAGAGCGGCAGGTCCTTGTAGGACGAGTAGAGGTCCTTGACCAGGAGGGTGAAGAACTCCTCGTGGGTCGGCGCCAGCATGTAGTCCGCGTCCTTGCGGTCCTTCAGGCGGAAGACGCCGTCGCCGTACTCGGTCCAGCGGCCGGAGAGCTCGTAGGGCTCGCGGGGCAGCAGCCCGGGGAAGTGGACCTCCTGCGCGCCGGCGGCCGCCATCTCGGCGTGGATGATCGCCTCGATGCGCCGCTTCACCTTCAGCCCCAGGGGCAGCCAGGCGAAGACGCCGGGCGCCTGGCGGCGGATGTAGCCGGCCCGGACGAGGAGGCGGTGGCTCGCGACCTCGGCGTCGGCCGGATCCTCTCGGAGGGTGCGGACGAACAGGTGCGAGAGACGGGTAACCACGAGGGACGATCCTATCCGGAGTCCACGGCGGGGTGTCCCGCGGCCGCCGGTGAGGCGGCGGACGGGTGGTGTCCCCGTCCGCCGCCCGCGTCAGTTGGAGACGACGACGACCGGGGAGCCGGTCGAGGTGTCGTCGGCGGGCATCTCGGCGGCCAGGCGGTTGGCCTCCTCGATCAGCGTCTTGACGATCTCGGACTCGGGGACGGTCTTGATGACCTCGCCCTTGACGAAGATCTGGCCCTTGCCGTTGCCGGAGGCGACGCCGAGGTCGGCCTCGCGGGCCTCGCCCGGTCCGTTGACGACACAGCCCATGACGGCGACGCGCAGCGGCACGCTCATGCCCTCGAGACCCGCGGTGACGTCGTTGGCGAGCGTGTAGACGTCGACCTGAGCGCGGCCGCAGCTCGGGCAGGAGACGATCTCGAGCTTGCGCTCGCGGAGGTTGAGCGACTGCAGGATCTGCAGGCCGACCTTGACCTCCTGCGCGGGCGGCGCCGAGAGCGACACGCGGATGGTGTCGCCGATGCCCTCGCCGAGCAGGATGCCGAACGCCGTCGCCGACTTGATCGTGCCCTGGAACTCGGGGCCGGCCTCGGTCACGCCGAGGTGCAGCGGCCAGTCGCCGCGCTCGGCGAGCTGGCGGTAGGCCTGCACCATGATCACCGGGTCGTTGTGCTTGACCGAGATCTTGAAGTCGTGGAAGTCGTGCTCCTCGAAGAGGCTGGCCTCCCAGACGGCGCTCTCGACGAGCGCCTCGGGGGTGGCCTTGCCGTACTTCTGCAGGAGGCTGGGCTCGAGCGAGCCCGCGTTGACGCCGATGCGGATCGAGACGCCGGCGGCCTTCGCCGCGGCGGCGATCTTGCCGACCTGGTCGTCGAACTTGCGGATGTTGCCCGGGTTCACCCGGACGGCCGCGCAGCCCGCGTCGATCGCGGCGTAGACGTAGTTCGGCTGGAAGTGGATGTCCGCGATGACCGGGATCTGGCTCTTCTTCGCGATGATCGGCAGCGCCTCCGCGTCGTCGCGGCTCGGCACGGCGACGCGCACGATGTCGCAGCCGGAGGCGGTCAGCTCGGCGATCTGCTGGAGCGTCGCGTTGATGTTCGTGGTCGGCGTGGTGCACATCGACTGGACGCTGACCTGAGCGTCACCGCCGACGAGCACCTTCCCCACCTTGATCTGACGGGTCTTCCGGCGGGGGGCGAGGGTCACGGGGACCTTGGGCAAACCCAGATTCACAGCAGGCACGAGCCCCATCGTACGCGCGCCGCCCGGCCGGACGCCGCCGCTCCCCCGGTTCCCAGGTCCCGCCGATCTCCACGGTCCGTGCCACGCCTTCCTCGACCGCATTCCGGAACCGCCGACGTCCGATCTGCAGGCGATCTCCGGCAGATCGCGTGCACACCCCCGTCCCCGCGAGCAGCCTCCGGCACATCTCCTGCACACCGAACCGAGCTCAGCCGGCCGCGATACGCTCCTCCCAGCCCGACCCGTCGCGTAGCCGACCGCGGCACGCCGGGCAGGGACCGGCACCACCTCGAAGACGAAAGCGAGAATCGCGTGCCAGCGATTCGCGCCAGCCGACCGCAACCCGCTCCTCCCAGCCCGACCCGTCGCGAAGCCGACCGCGGCACGCCGGGCAGGGACCGGCGTGCAAGACGACTCAGAACAGCTGGATCGGCTTCACGATGTCGGCGTAGATCAGCAGGGCGCTCATCCCGCCGAGGAGCAGGACGACCGCGTACGTGAGCGGCAGCAGCTTGGCGATGTCGACGGGGCCCGGGTCGCGGCGGCCGAAGAGCTTGGCGATGCGGCGGCGCAGGCCCTCCCAGAGCGCGCCGGCGATGTGGCCGCCGTCCATCGGCAGGAGGGGGACGAGGTTGAAGACGAAGAGCGCGACGTTGAGGGAGGCGAGGACGCCGACCATGGTCTGCACCTTGGAGACGACGGGCAGCTGGTCGGAGGCGGCGATCTCGCCGGCGATGCGGCCGACGCCGACGACGCTGATCGGGCCGTTCGCGTCGCGCGCCTCGGTGCCGAAGGCCGCCTGGGCCACGTCGATGAGGCGCTGCGGCAGGTTGAGGATGACGTGGGCGACGCTGGCGACGTTCTCCCCGACCGTCCCGGGGACGGCGGTGATCGGCTGCTGGACGAGCGCCTGAGTGGGCGAGATGCCGATGAAGCCGACGGTCTGCGTCTCGACGGCGCCGGACGCGTCGAGCACCGCGTCGCCGGCGGCGTCGGTGACGGCCACCTCGTTCTCGGCGGGGGTGATCGTGAGGGTGAGGCTCTGGCCGTCGCGGTCGACGGCGACGCTGAGCGGGACGCCGGCCGAGGCGCGGATGATCGGGGTGAGGTCGTTCCAGGAGGACACGGGCGTGCCGTCGATCGCGGTGATGGTGTCTCCGGGCAGGATGCCGGCCGCGGCGCCGGGCGCGAGCGGGTCGTCGGCGGAGCAGCTCTCGGCGGTCGTGTCGCTCGCCGGGACCACGCACTGCGAGACGGTCGAGATCGTCGAGGTGTTCTGGGCGACCCCGATGCCGCAGAGCAGGACGGTGAAGAGGACGGTCGCGATCACGAGGTTCATGAACGGGCCGCCGAACATCACGACGACGCGCTTCCAGACCGCGAGCCGGTAGAAGGCGCGGTGGTCCTCGCCCTCGCCGATGGTCTCGGCGCTGGCGGCGCGCGCCTCGTCGATCATCGTCGCGTAGCCGCCGCGGCGGGGTTCGGGGTCGGGCGCCGACTCGTTGCCGTTCAATCCGTTGAAGAAGCCCGTGCTCGACTCGCCGACGCGGTCGCCCGGGTGCTTGGGCGGGTACATCCCGATCATGGCGATGTAGCCGCCGAGGGGCAGAGCCTTCACGCCGTACTCGGTCTCGCCGCGGCGGACGGAGAAGATCGTGCGGCCGAAGCCGATCATGTACTGCGTGACCTTGACCCCGAAGAGCTTCGCCGGCACGAGGTGCCCGACCTCGTGCAGCGCGATCGACAGGGCGACGCCCACGGCGATGATGACGACGCCGAGGACGAAGAGCAGCACGGATTCCACTCGGTCACTGTAGGCCGCGGGGGTACCCCTCGGCTGGAGAGGCGCTGGAGGAACGCGATGAGCGTCCGATCAGCGCGTCGGCGCTCCTGGGGGCCGGTCAGGCGGCGGCGATCCGTGCATCCGCCGTGCGGCGCGCCCAGGTCTCGGCCTCGGCCAGCGACTCGCGGGTCAGCGCGCCCTCGACGGAGTGCACGTCGACGACGGCCTCGACCGTCGCGAGGATGTCCAGGTAGCCGATCCGCCCGGCGTGGAACGCCTGCACGGCCTGCTCGTTCGCCGCGTTGAAGACGGCCGGGTAGGACGCCCCGGCGGCGCCGACCTTCTTGGCGAGCCGGACGGAGGGGAACGCCTCCTCGTCGAGCGGCTCGAACGTCCAGGACTGCGCGCGGGTCCAGTCCAGCGGCACGCCGACGCCGGCGACGCGGTGCGGCCAGTCGAGACCGAGCGAGATCGGCAGGCGCATGTCGGGCGGCGAGGCCTGGGCGATCGTCGAGCCGTCGACGAACTCGACCATCGAGTGGACGATCGACTGCGGATGCACGGTCACGTCGATCCGGTCGTAGGGCACGTCGAAGAGCAGGTGCGCCTCGATCACCTCGAGACCCTTGTTGACCAGCGTGGACGAGTTCGTGGTGACGACCAGCCCCATGTCCCAGGTCGGGTGCGCGAGGGCCTCGGCCGGCGTGACGTCGCGGAGGGAGGAACGGTCGCGCCCGCGGAACGGGCCGCCCGACGCGGTCAGCACCAGTCGGCGGACCTCGCGGTGCTCCCCCGCGAGCAGCGCCTGCGCGATCGCCGAGTGCTCGGAGTCGACGGGGACGATCTGCCCGGGAGCGGCGAGCGAGGTGACCAGCTCGCCGCCGACGATCAGCGACTCCTTGTTCGCGAGGGCGAGGGTGCGGCCCTCCTCGAGCGCGGCGAGCGTCGGGCCGAGCCCGACGGACCCGGTGATGCCGTTGAGGACGACGTCGGCGTCGACGGAGCGGATCAGCTGCTCGGCCTCCGCCGCGCCGAAGGCGGTGTGCTCGACGCCGAACTCGCGCGCCTGCTGGGCGACGACCTCGCGGTTGGAGCCGGCCCCGAGGCCGACGACCTCGAAGCGGTCGCGGTTCGCGCCGATGACGTCGAGGGCCTGCGTGCCGATGGACCCGGTCGAGCCGAGGATGATGACCCTGCGCATCCGCCCATCCTGGCACGGCGGCCCTCGGCCCTCCCGGGGTGCGGAGCGGAGCGGGTCAGCTCACCGCGAGGATGTCGACGACGAACACCAGGGTGTCGGTGCCGCTGATGCCCGCGTTGGTGTTGCCGGCCTCGCCGTAGCCCTTGTCCGGCGGGATGACCACGAGCACCTGCGAGCCGACGGTCTGGCCGACCACCGCCTCCTTGAAGCCCTCGATCACGTCGCCGGTGCCGAAGGACGCGGGTGTGCCGTTCCCCCAGCTCTGGTCGAAGACCTCGCCGGTGCCCCAGACGACGCCCTGGTACTGCACGATCAGCGAGTCGCCGTCGGCGACGGTCTGCCCGTCGCCCTTCTTCAGCACCTCGAGCTGCAGCTCGGCCGGCGGGTCGGTCGCGGGGATGGTCACCGTCGGGGCGCCGTCCTCGGCGAGCGCCACCGTCGGCAGCCCGTCGACCGGCGCCTGCGGCTCACCGGTCGCGGCCGAGGGGACGATGCCCTCGACGTCGATCACCATGACGATGGAGTCGTCCGCGGCGATCCCGAGATCGGTGCTGCCGGCGTCGCCGAACGCGTCGGCGGGAGGGACGACAGCGACGACGCGCGAGCCGACCGTCGCGCAGTTGACCGCCTTGACGAGGCCCGCGAGGTACTGATCGGTGTCCACCTCGAAGGCGGCGCGCCCACCGGAGGCGTAGCTGCTCGCGGAGAACTCGGCGCCGCTCGTGCCGTTGTAGAGGGTGTAGTCCACCAGCACGGTGTCGCCCTCGGCGACCGCCTCGCCGGTGCCCTCGATGACGGTGCTGCCCTCGGTCGCCTCGACGCTCATCGGGGTCGGGAAGACGGTGACCGGCTTCGTCGCGAAGTCGCCGGCGGCGTCCACGGCGTCGGACGCCTCCCCGGAGGAGATGCAGGAGAGCGGAGTCGGGGTCGCACTCGGCGACGCCTCGGGGGTGCCGGGCGTGCAGGCCGCGAGGCCGAGGGAGGCGCCGAGAACGGCGAGGATCGCGAGGGTTCTGCGCACGGGTGCACCTTTCCTGCCCGGCAGGGAGCGGGACGACGTCGGGGGGATCCTTCCATCCTGAGGGCTGCGCCTCCGCCCCGGCTGAACGATCCCCCTGCACCGGTCCGCGGACGAGCGGGCACGGAGCGTCTCCGGCTCGCTCCCGGGAGCCGCGCCTAGCATGGAGGAATGCGTGAATTCTCGGTCCCCCAGTCCCGCGCGCTCGTCACCGAGCTCCCCGGCCCTCGCTCGATCGCGCTGCAGGAGCGCCGCGTCGCCAGCGTCTCCCGCGGCGCCGGAACCCTCGCGAACATCTACATGGACCACGCCTCGGGCGCCGTCCTCGTCGACGTCGACGGCAACCGCCTGATCGACCTCGGCTGCGGCATCGGCGTCACCACCATCGGCCACGCCCACCCCGCGGTCGCGGCCGCGGCCGCCGCCCAGGCGGAGAAGCTGACCCACACCCTCTTCACCGTGACCCCCTACGAGAACTACGTGCGGGTCGCCGAGAAGCTCGGCGAGATCACCCCCGGCGACTTCGAGAAGCACTCGATCCTCGTCAACTCGGGCGCCGAGGCGGTCGAGAACGCGGTCAAGATCGCGCGCAAGCACACCGGACGCCGCGCCATCGCCTCGCTCGACCACGCCTTCCACGGCCGCACCAACCTCACGATGGCGATGACCTACCGCCCCTGGCCCGAGCGCGCCGGCATGGGCCCGTTCCCCGGCGAGATCTACAGCCTCCCGATGAGCTACCCGTTCCGCGACCCCGAGGGCATGACGGGCGAGGAGGCCGCCGAGCGCTCCATCGACTACATCCGCACCCACATCGGCGCCGAGGAGCTCGCGGCGCTGTTCGTCGAGCCCATCCAGGGCGACGGCGGCATCATCATCCCCGCGGCGGGCTACTTCGAGCGCCTCTCCGAGTTCTGCACCGAGAACGGCATCGTCTTCGTCGCGGACGAGATCCAGGCCGGCATCGCCCGCACCGGTGCCTGGTACTCGATCGAGCACTTCGGCGTCGTCCCCGACCTCATCACCACGGCCAAGGGCATCGCCGGCGGCTTCCCGCTCGCCGCGGTCACCGGCCGCGCGGAGATCATGGACGCGGTGCAGCCCGGCGGTATCGGCGGCACTTTCGGCGGCAACCCCGTCTCCACCGCCGCCGCGCTCGCCACCTTCGAGGCGATCGAGTCCGAGGGCCTGCTCGCCGAGGCCCAGCGCGTCGAGCGCGCCCTGCAGGCCCGCATCGGCGACTGGGCCGAGCGCTTCGCCGTGGTCGGCGAGGTCCGCGGCAAGGGCGCGATGTTCGGCGTCGAGCTCGTCCACCCCGGCACCAAGAAGCAGAACCCGGAGGCGCTCTCCGCCGTGCTGAAGCACGTCACGACGAACGGCGTCATCGCCCTCGACGCCGGCAGCTGGGACAGCGTCCTGCGCATCATGCCGAGCGTGGTCATCAGCGAGGAGCTGATCGACGACGCCGCGGGTGTCATCGAGGAGGCGCTCGCCACCTTCGGCTGAGCGGTCGCTCCCTCCGCTCTCCCTCGCGGGCCGCTCCTCTCGACGAGGGGCGGCCCGCGGTCGTCCGCCGCGGCACCCGGCGGTGTGGTCGGCGGAGCGCCCGGCAGGGCATGACCCGAGCGGCATGCAGCCGCCGGTAGCGTCGGGCGAATGCCGACCGACGACGCTCCGACACCGCCGACGCCGCCGGGGATCGGCGTCTCCGCTCGCGTGGCCCGCTTCACGATGAGCCGGCTCGGCCGGATGATCTACCGGCCGATCGTCGAGGGCCGCGACAACGTGCCGCGCACCGGCCGCGTCATCATCGCCAGCAACCATCTGTCGTTCATCGACTCGCCCGTGCTGACGCTGCTGGCGCCCCGGCCCGTGCAGTTCCTCGCGAAGTCGGACTACTTCACCGGCACCGGCGCGCGCGGCGCCCTGTCGCGCTCCTTCTTCACGGCGGTCGGAGCGGTCGCGGTCGAGCGCGGCGCCGGCCAGGCCGCGCAGGAGGCGCTCGATCTCGGGCGCGCGATCCTCGAGCGCGACGAGGCGTTCGCCGTGTACCCGGAGGGGACGCGCTCGCGCGACGGCCGCCTCTACCGCGGCCGCACCGGAGTGGCGTGGCTCGCACTCACCACCGGCGCGCCGGTCGTCCCGGTCGGGCTCGTCGGCACGCAGGAGCTGCAGCCCGTGGGCTCGAAGATCCCGCGGCTGCACCGGATCACGGTGCGCTTCGGCGATCCGCTCGATCTCTCCCGGCACGGCTCCGCCGACTCGGGCCGCGCGCGCCGGCACGCGACGGACGAGGTGATGGCCGCCATCCACGCGCTGTCGGGCCAGGAGGCGGCGGGTGTCTACAACGAGTCGCCGCCGGTCACCACGGTCGAGAAGATCAAGCGCGCGCTGCCGCACGAGCGGCGCTGACCGCTCCTGCCGCCGCACCCACCGGGTCCGCGCGGGTCAGCGCGCGTCGGCCGCCGAGGTCTGCGGCTCGTGCCCGACCGGGAAGCTCACCGAGTTCGCGATGAAGCACAGCCGGGACGCCTCGCCGTGCAGCGACTGCGCGAGCTCGACCATCGACTCGTGCGCGACCCGCACCCGCGGTCGGAGGGTGACCGAGACGAAGCGACCGCCCTCGCCCTCCTGCACCATGCGCCCGATGGCGTCGTCGACGTACTCGGTCACGACGACCCCGTTCTTGACGGCGACGTGCAGGAACGAGAGCAGGTGGCACTGCGCGAGGGAGGCGAGCAGCAGCTGCTCGGGGTTCCAGCGGTCCGGGTCGCCGCGGAAGGGCTTGTCGGCCGAGCCGAGGATCGGCGGCGGGCCCTCGGCGACGAGGACGTTCTGGCGCCCGTAGTCCCGGTAGCCGCTGGTGCCGGTGCCGCGATTGCCCTCCCAGACGACGGAAAGAGCGTAATCGTGCTCCGATTTCATCGGATCCCTCCTTCTCGGCCGTGGTTCAGGCCGGTCTCGACGGTCTGGACCCCTGGTCCTCCGACGCCCGAAGGTAGACTCGGGGGACCATGACAGACACGCTCGCCCCCCAGGTTCCCACGTCGGCCGTCCCCCAGGAGCGTCGCGTCGCGACCGAGATCCCGGGGCCGCGATCGAGGGCCCTGCACGAGCGCCGCCTCGCCGTCGTGCCCACCGGCGTCGGCACCGCGCTGCCCGTCTACATCGACCGCGCGCACGGCGCGATCCTGGTCGACGTCGACGGCAACCAGTTCATCGACCTCGGCGCCGGCATCGGCGTGACGACGATCGGCCACACCGACGACGCGGTCGTCGCGGCCGCCACCGCGCAGCTCGGCCGCCTCACCCACACGCTCTTCACCGTCACGCCCTACGAGCCGTACATCCGCGTCGCGGAGCTGCTCGGCGAGCACACCCCCGGCGACCACGCGAAGAAGACCGTGCTGGTCAACTCCGGCGCCGAGGCCGTGGAGAACGCGGTCAAGATCGCCCGCAAGCACACCGGCCGCCCCGGAGTCGCGGTGCTCGACCACGCCTACCACGGTCGCACGAACCTCACGATGGCGATGAACTTCAAGGCGCTCCCCTACGGCCTCGGCTTCGGTCCCTTCGCGAGCGACGTGCACCGCGCGCCGAGCTCGTACCCGTATCACGACGGCCTCTCGGGCGCCGAGGCGGCCGAGCGCACCATCTCCTACCTGGAGAAGACGGTCGGCGCCTCGGCCCTGGCCTGCCTCGTCGTCGAGCCCGTCCAGGGCGAGGGCGGCTTCATGGTCCCGGCGCAGGGCTTCCTGCCCGCGCTGCAGGAGTGGTGCACCGCGAACGGCATCGTCTTCGTCGCCGATGAGATCCAGTCGGGCATGGCCCGCACCGGCGCCTGGTTCGCCAGTGAGCACTTCGGGCTCGTCCCGGACATGGTGCTCTCGGCCAAGGGCATCGCGGGCGGCCTGCCGCTCGCGGGCGTCACGGGCCGCGCGGAGATCATGGACTCCGCTCAGGCCGGCGGCCTCGGCGGCACCTTCGGCGGGAACCCCGTGGCGGCCGCCGCCGCGGTCGCGGTCTTCGAGCGGATCGAGCAGGAGGGCCTCCTCGCCGAGGCCGACCGCATCGGGGCCCGGCTGGGCGCCGCGCTCCGCGCGCTGCAGGAGCAGTACGACATCATCGGCGACGTCCGCGGGATCGGCGCGATGATGGCGATCGAGCTGGTCGAGCCGGGCACGGCGCAGACGACCAAGCAGCCCAACACTGCCGCCGTCGGCGCGATCATCGACTACGCGGCGAAGCACGGCGTGCTCGTGCTCAGCGCCGGCACCTACGGCAACGTGGTGCGCTTCCTGCCCAGCCTCGCCCTGACGGACGAGCTGCTGGACGAGGCCGTCGCCGTCCTCGCCGAGGCCTTCGCGACCCTCTGAGCGCCGCCTCCACCACCGACGGCCCGGCCCCTCCGCTCAGGAGGCGCCGGGCCGTCGGGCAAGATGGGGGGATGTCCGCAGGTACCTTCACCCTCGCCGAGTCCGTCGAACTGGCGGTGGTCGAGCGCTCCGGCTTCATCGAGTCGCGCCACGCCGGATCGGCCGTGCTCCTCGACTCCGACGGCCGCGTCGCCCGCACCCTGGGCACGCCGACGGCGCCGGTCTTCCCCCGCTCCTGCCTCAAGCCCTTCCAGGCCCTCGCCGTGATGACCGCCGGCGTCGAGCTGAGCGGAGCGGAGGCGGTCATCGCGACCGCGAGCCACGCCGGCATCCCGCAGCACGTCGCCCTGGTGCAGAACCTGCTCTTCCGCGCGGGGCTCGACCACTCGGCACTGCAGTGCCCGGCCGACTGGCCGACCGACTCGGCCTCGCGCGCCAAGCTGCTGCGCGCCGGCGCGAGCGCGGATCCGCTCTACATGAACTGCTCGGGGAAGCACGCCGCGATGCTGCTCGCCTGCGTGCAGAACGGCTGGAGCACCGACGACTACCTCGAGCGCTCGCACCCGCTGCAGCAGCACATCGTCGACACCATCGAGCGGCTCACCGGAGAGCGGATCGTCGCCTCGGGCATCGACGGCTGCGGCGCTCCGGTGCACGCGCTGCCCCTCACCGCTCTGGCCAAGGGGATCTCGCGGATCGTCTCCTCCTCCCCCGCCTCGCCCTTCGGGCTCTACCGTCAGGCCGGCGTCCTCACCGAGGCGATCCTCGAGAACGCCTGGGCCCTGGACGGACCGGGTCGCGACAACACCGTCGTGATCGAGCGGCTCGGCCTGGTCGCGAAGCTCGGCGCGGAGGGCGTGCTCGTGATGGCGTCGCCGGACGGCACGACCGTCGCGCTGAAGATCCTGGACGGGAGCCTGCGCGCCGCGACCGTCGTGGCGCTGAAGCTGCTGGTCGAGGCGGGCAGCGTCGACCGCACCGCGGCGAACGAGGTGCTCGTGCGCCTCAACCCGGTGGTCACCGGCGGCGGGCAGCCCGTCGGCGCGATCCGCGCCTCCTACGTCTGAGGCGCGGCACCGCCGCTCCTGCGTCCTCGCCGGTGACGACGTCCTCGCCGGCTACTGCGTCCTCGCCAGCCGCTTCGCCCGCGCCGCCGAGGACACCTGCGTGACGACGACGATGAGGATCGCCAGCACGAACACCGCCGACGCGATGACGTTGGCCTCCGCAGGGATGCCGCGCGCCGCCGCGATGTAGATGTACTTCGGGAACGTGGTGACCGAGCCGGAGTTGAAGTTCGTGATGATGAAGTCGTCGAAGCTCAGCGCGAAGGAGAGCAGCGCGGCGGCGAGGATGCCGGGCAGCAGCAGCGGGAAGGTGATCCGCCAGAAGACCTGGCTCGGCGAGGCGTAGAGGTCGCGCCCCGCCTCCTCGAGCCGCGGGTCCAGACTCGCGACGCGGGCCTTGACCGTCACCACGACGAAGCTGATGCAGAACATCGTGTGCGCCAGGATGATCGTCACCAGGCCCTTCTCGGTGCCGACCGCGAGGAACTGGGCGGCCAGACCGGCGCCGAGCACCACCTCCGGGGTGGCCATCGGCAGGAACAGCAGCAGGCTGATCGCGGAGCGGAACCGGAAGCGGAACCGGACGAGCGCGATGGCGATCATCGTGCCGAGCGCGGTCGCCAGGACGGTCGCGACCACACCGACCAGGAGGCTGTTGCCGAAGGCCGTCATCACCTCCTCGCTCGTCCACGCCGAGACCCACTTGTCGAAGGTGAAGCCGCGCCAGGCGAGATTGCTCTTGCCCGAGTCGTTGAACGAGTAGACGAAGGTGTAGCCGATCGGGATCAGCAGGAAGATCAGCGCGAGGGCGGTGTAGATCCCCAGCCCGAGGCCCTGGAAGCGGCGCGGACCTCGAACGGGCGCGGGCGGCGGTGCTCCCAGAGCCTCCTGGGCGCTCGCGACGGGACGGTCGGCGGTGGCGGTCACAGGAGGTCCTCCGTTCCACTGCGCTTCACGTAGAAGCCGACGATGACCAGGATCACGGCCATCAGCACGATCGAGAGCGCGGCCGCGGCCGGGTAGTTCTCGAGGGTGAGGAAGTTCGCCTCGATCGCGTTGCCGACCATCGAGGTCCGCGACGAGCCGAGGAAGTCGCGGCTCGCGTTGATGTAGTCGCCCGCCGCCGGGATGAAGGTGAGCAGCGTGCCGGAGACGATGCCGGGCATCGAGAGCGGCACGGTCACCTTCCAGAACACCGAGGCGGGGTGCGCGTAGAGGTCGGAGCCGGCCTCGAGGAGCCGGGTGTCGAGCCGCTCCAGAGTCGTGTAGAGCGGCAGCGTCATGAAGGGGATGAAGTTGTAGGTGATGCCGAAGACGACGGCGATCGGGGTGCCCGTGAGGTGCCCGTCGGAGGGCAGTATCGCGACGGTCTTGAGGGCCTGCACGAGCGGGCTCTCGTCCGCGAGGATCTGCTTCCAGGCCAGCGTGCGCAGCAGGAAGCTGATGAAGAAGGGCGCGATCACCAGCGTCAGCAGCAGGTTCTGCAGCAGCGGCCAGGGCCGCGCCTTCACTCCGATGAAGTAGGCGAGCGGATAGCTGATCACGAGCGCGAGCACCGTGGCGATCAGGGCGTAGCCGAAGGAGCGGATCGCGTGCGGCCAGTAGTCGGCCATCACGACGAGGTAGTTCTGCCAGGCGAAGCCCGGCGCGTACTCGCCGATGTCGCCGTCCGGCACCTCGACCTGGAACGAGGTCAGCACGAGGGAGATCAGCGGCGTGAGGAAGAACAGCAGCATGTAGACGATGCCCGGCAGCAGGAGCACCAGGGCGATC
Source organism: Rathayibacter sp. VKM Ac-2804 (assembly GCF_009866655.1). NCBI lineage: Bacteria > Bacillati > Actinomycetota > Actinomycetes > Micrococcales > Microbacteriaceae > Rathayibacter > Rathayibacter sp. VKM Ac-2804. Next base: position 1,707,758 of record NZ_CP047420.1, on the reverse strand, counting down.
GTCGACCGCCGGCGGACCGGCGGATCGAGCGTGTCGGTCGAGCCGGACGCGAACGCAGCGAAGGCCATGCCTACGCTCCTCCGGAGCGGCCGGCGAGCAGCCCGCGCTTCTGCAGGGCGATCGAGCGGGTGGAGTCGTCGGCGGCGAAGCGCGGCACGGTGCCCGGTTCGTCGGCCAGCCCGAAGCCGTGCTCGATGCTCCAGCTCACCCAGACCTGCGCACCCTCGCCGACGACCGGCCCGAAGACCATGTTCTGGGCGAAGACGACGATCGAGCCGAGCGTGGGGATTTCGATCGTGTACTGCGTGCTGACGCCGCTGAAGGAGACGTCGACGACGCGCCCCGGCCCGAGCACGTTGCGGTCCGGGGAGTCGGCGGGCGCCTCGGTGAGCAGCAGGAGCTTCTCGGGGCGGACGCCGATCGTCATCTCGCCGGACTCGCGGGCCGCACGGGCGGTGGGCACGACGATCCGGGCGTCGCCGGCGGCGACGGTCAGCGCGGTGCCGGTCGAGGCGACGACCTCGCCGGTGAAGAGGTTCGACTGGCCGAGGAAGTTGGCGACGAAGACCGTCCGCGGGAGCTCGTAGAGCGCCTCGGGAGCGCCCATCTGCTCGATCCGGCCCTTGTTCATCACCGCGACGGTGTCGGCCATGGTCATGGCCTCCTCCTGGTCGTGGGTGACGTGCAGGAAGGTGAGGCCGACCTCCTCCTGGATCGACTTCAGCTCGAGCTGCATCTGCCGGCGGAGCTTGAGGTCGAGCGCACCGAGGGGCTCGTCCAGGAGCAGGAGAGCGGGCCGGTTCACGATCGCCCGGGCGAGGGCGACCCGCTGCTGCTGCCCGCCGGAGAGCTGCGCCGGACGGCGCTGGGCGAGGTGGTCGAGCTCGACGAGCCGGAGCGCCTCGTGCGCCTTGCCCACCGGGTCGTCGATCCGGCGGCGCTTGAGGCCGAAGGCGACGTTCTCGAGGATCGACATGTGCGGGAACAGCGCGTAGGACTGGAAGACGGTGTTCACCGGGCGCTGGAACGTCTTGGTGGCCGTGACGTCCTTCCCGCCGATCAGGATCCGGCCCGCGCTCGGCTCCTCGAGACCGGCGACGAGCCGCAGGGTGGTCGTCTTCCCGCAGCCGGAGGGCCCCAGGAGAGCGAAGAAGGATCCCGCGGGGATCGTGAGGTCCAGCGAGTCGAGGGCGGTGAAGCCCGGGTACTGCTTGCTGATCCCGACCAGTTCGAGGTCGGCGCCGCGCTCGGCGAAGGTTCCGGTGGCCATCAGATGCCCAGCAGCACTTTCTGGAACTCGGCCTGATAGTCCTTCTCCTCGTCCGCGGTGAGCGTCCGGAAGATGTGGGACTGCGCGAGCGTGTCCTCGTCGGGGAAGATCAGCTGGTTCTCGGCCAGCTCCGGGTCGATGCTCTCCATGGCGTCCTTCGCTCCGTCGACGGGGGTGATGTAGTTGACCCAGGCGGCCACCTCGGCGGCGACCTCCGGCTCGTAGTAGTAGTTCATCAGCGCTTCGGCATTGGCCTTGCGCTGCGAGCCCATCGGCACGACGAACGTGTCGTTCCACAGGGTGCCGCCCGAGTCGGGGAGCGCGAACTCCCACTTGTCGCCGGCCTCGGTGTTGATCAGCGTGATGTCGCCCGACCAGCAGATAGCGGCGAGGGTGTCCTCGTTCTGCAGATCGTTGAGGTACGCGTTGCCCTTGATGTTGCGGATCTGGCCCTCGTCGACCTGCTTCCGGAAGACGTCGATCGCGTTCATGTACTCGTCGTCCCCCCAGGCCCCGGCGATGTCGGTGCCCTGGGCGAGCATGATCAGCCCGATCGTGTCGCGCATCTCGCTGAGCACGCCGACCCGCCCGCGCAGCGCCGGATCCCAGAGGTCGTCCACGCTGGCGAGGCCGTTGGGGAGCTTCTCCTTGTTCCAGCAGATCCCGGCGAAGCCGGCCTGGAACGGGAGCGAGCGGTGGCGCCCCGGATCGAAGTCCGGATTCGCGAGCGACGGGGTGAGATTCGCGATGTTCGGGATGTTCGCGTGGTCGAGCTCCTGGATGTAGCCGCGACGGGCCAGGCGGGAGACCATCCACTCCGTCAGGCAGACGGTGTCGGCGCCGATGTACTGGCCGAGGGCGAGCTGGTCCTTCACCTTGCCGTAGTACGAGTTGTTGTCGTCGACCGCGACGTTGTAGGTGACGGAGATCCCGGTCTGCTCCTCGAACGCCATCAGCGTCGGGTAGCCGCCGTCGTCGTCCTCGTCGAGGTAGGCGGGCCAGTTGTCCCAGACGAGACGGGGGTCTGCGGCGGAGTCGTCGACGGCGGCGGTCGGTGCGGCGCGCGAGACCGGCGCGCAGGCGGCGAGCGCCAGTGCTCCGACCCCGAGACCGAGACCGCCGAGGACGGCGCGCCGCGAGAGCATCGCCCGCCGTTCCCGCTCTCGGGAGCGCGCGACGGCGATGGCCTCGCGGAGTACGGGGTCCCTCGGGAGAGGACGGGTCATGGCTGCGGCTCCTGACTGCGTCGGTGCTCGGGCCCACCGGCGTGAACGTGGGGAAATACTGGCACAGAGCTCGGACGTCTGTCGATGAAGGACCGACGAGATCGGCCATCTGGAAACATGATCGTCACGAAATCCGCGTTCCAGACGCGTATCGACCGCGGATTCCTCCCGTTCAGCGTGCGCTCGCGTCCGGCCAGCGCGCGCGGCGGAGGCGGCCGTCCGCCTCCAGCAGGACCCGCTCTCCGACGCAGAGGGGTGCCGGCGGGAGCGGCCCCAGGACGACCCGCGCCTCGCCCGCCGGCACCTCGAGCACGACGGGGGCGCCCGCGCGGAGCCGCGCAAGGAGTCCCCTGGCGGCCGACCACTCCACGACCGTTCCGAGGATCGCGGCACCTGGCGGGGGCGGCACGTCCGCGGCCTCTCCGACGAGGACGGCCGGGATCCGAGCGTCGGCGAGCCTCGCCCGCAGCGCGTTCGCACGGTTCGTCAGGACGGCGAACGGCCGCTCTCCCGTCGGCACGACCGGCACGGCGGCACGGCGACGCGCGGGAGGCGACGGCGGCGGCGCGAAGACCTGGATCCGCTCGCCGCGCCACCACCCCCCGCCCGCCGGGAGGTCGCCGCGGTACGGCTCCCCGTGCAGCGCGAGCAGCTGGTGCTCCTGGCGGTGCGCGGCGCGCAGGAGGAGCACGTCGTCGAAGGCGTCTCGGAGCGCGGCCAGGCCGTCGGTCACCCGGCGGGCCGTGACGACGATCGGCGCGCCGTCGGAGCGGAGCGCGGTCTGCAGGGCGTCGAGCAGCCGACGGCGCTCGTCGTCGCCGCAGCGGCGGAGCAGGAGATCGAGGTCGTCGAGCAGAAGCAGACCGCCCGGCCCTTCGTCGGCGACGACCGCTTCCCAGGCCTCCTCCGCGTCGAGCGGGCCGACGATGCGGGCTCCCTCGAGCTGCGCCGCGAGCGTCCGGAGCACGCCGCTCCTGCCCGAGCCCGCCGCGCCGAGGACGAGGATCGAGCGGCGATCGAGGTGGACGACGTCCTGCCGCTGCTCGGCGGGGCGGTCCACGAGCCCGAGCGCGACGCGACCCGGTCGCCCACGCTCCGGCAGCGGGATCCGGGCCGGCAGCGGATCGAGCCAGGGCCGGTGGACGGAGGCGTCCCGGCCGCCCCTGCGGAGCACCGTGGCGATGTCGTCCTCCCCCGCGAGAGCCGCCTGGACGACTCTCCCCTGACCGCCGATCGAGACGACGCACCGGCCGGCCGCTCGGTGCGGGATCCGGGCGGCGGCGTCCGAGCCGATCAGCGCTCGCGAGTCGGCCGCATCGTGCACCCGGAGCGCGATCCTCAGGCCGCAGTTCGCCGCGACCGCGTCGCGGACGACGCCGACGGGCCGCTGCGTGCAGAGCACGAGGTGGAGGCCGAGCGAGCGCCCGCGCGCGGCGATGTCGGCGAAGGTGCGGTGCAGCTCCGGAGCGCGCTCGAGCACGACCGCGCACTCGTCGACGAGGATCACCAGGCGCGCGAGCAGCCCGGGCGGCAGCCGGGCGATGTCGGGGACTCCGTGCTCGGCGAGCAGCACCTCGCGCCGGCGCAGCTCGGCCGCGATGCTGGCGAAGGCGCGGACCGCTCCCTCGGGATCGAGATCGGTGATCACGCCCGTGACGTGCGGGAGCCGCCGGAGTGCCCCGAACCCCGCGCCGCCCTTGAAGTCCGCGAGCAGGAACGTCACGGCGGCGGGCGGGTACCGAGCCGCCAGCGCCACCACCCAGGCGATCAGGAGCTCGCTCTTGCCGCTCCCCGTCGTCCCGCCGATGACGGCGTGCGGTCCGTCGCGGACCAGATCGATCTCGACCGGGCCGTCCGCGGCCTTCCCGAGCAGCACCGGAAGGCCTCCGCCGCCGCCGAGCCGAGCCGGCTCGCCGAGCTCGGAGAGCAGGACGGTGTCCGGCAGCTCCTCCGCTCCCGGGCCGTGGGCCGCGGCGAGGGACTCGGCGTAGCCGCGCGCCTGCTCGACCGAGACGTAGTCGGCGACCAGCGGCTCCAGCACGCCGGCTCCGGCCCGGCCGACCACACTCGCGGCACCCGCGCCGCCGACCTGCACGATGCAGCGGCACCGCTTCGGCAGCTCGTCCGCGCTGCCGGCCAGCGCGACGACCGCGTCGGCATCGCTCACTCCGTCCCCCTGCAGAACGGCGAGGCCCAGCGGCGCCGTGACCGCGCGGAGGTGCGGCAGGGCGCGGAGGCAGTTCCACCCGGCTCCGCTCGGCAGCTCGATCCGGAGGGAGTCCGGTGCCACGAGCTCGGCCACCTGCACCAGGAGCCCGCGCACCAGCGCCCGGGCGAGGACCGGCGGTCCGACGACGCCGATCCCCGAGGAGAGCGCCGCCGGCAGCGGAGCCCCGCCGTCCGTGGAGTCCTCCCCCGCTGCCGGTCTCTGCCCGAGCACGATCTCCAGCCCCGCGGCGGCGCGCCGCCAGCGGGCGTCCACCGGCACCCGGTGCTCGAGGACGTCGAGCGGACGGGGCGACGCGCGGCGCAGTGCGTCGAGCTCCTCCGCACGCGCCAGCGCCGTTGCGGCCGTGTAGGCGGTGAGCTCCCGCGCGTAGCGCTCGCCCTCTCGACGCGCGGTCCGGCGGCGGAGACGGCGCGAGTCGAGGAAGGACGCGACCGCGACGACCGGCCCGAGCGCGGCGAGAGCCAGCGTGTACGGCGACGATGTCAGCGCGTACAGCACGAGCGACGTCAGCACCGGGGCCAGCGCCGCGATCCACGGAAAGGACGGGCGCGGCGGCACGGCCGGCGGCGTCGGCGGCAGGAGCCTCGCTCCGGGGCGCTGGATCGTCATGCGACCAGCGAAGCGGACGCCCGGGCCGCGTGGCGGGTCAGCGCGTGATCGGTGGACGGTTCGACGCTGTGGAGGAGCCCTCGACCCGCTCGACCGCCATCTCGACGGACGACAGCAGCAGCCGACTGCCGATCTTCGCGCGATAGCGGCGGCCCGCCTCGAGCGGGAGCGGAGCCTGCGTGGGGGCGACCAGCACGGAGCCGTTCGCCGACCAGCGGTCGCTGACCCACAGCCCGCCCTCGTCGAAGCCGAACTCGAGGTGCGTCTTGGACAGCGAGCGAGACGGGTCGGGTACGGCGAGGATGTGCCGGAAGGTCTCGCCCGGATCCGGCAGCGGCTGGCGGCCGATGAGTCCGTTGCCGGTGACGATGGCGTGCTGGCCGGACGCGAAGATCAGCCGCACGAGCCCCTGGCTCGGCGGCGCCATCGGCGCCCCGGGCGCGGGCCGACGGTGCCGGCCCGGGGCGAGGCCCGGCAGCCAGGCGCGGCGCGCGGGATCGAGGACGGTGGTGTCCCCGGAGGAGGCGGGGCGGGAGGCGCCGGGAGTCGCGTGCGAGGCCACCGAGGTGCCGCACTCTCCGCAGAGGATCGCCCCGGGAGCGAGGGTGGAGCCACACGTGCTGCAGATCACCGAGACCACCCCTCCTCCGTCCATGGTACCCGGGGCCCCGCCGCGGCTCCCGGGTGCTCGCTCAGTCGCCGTCGCCGGTGACGGCGAGCACGTCGACGACGATGACCGTCACGTTGTCGCGTCCGCCGTTGCCGAGCGCCGCCTCGACCAGCTCGTCCGCCGCCTCCTGCGCGGTTCCCGCGGTCGAGAGCACGTGCTCGAGACCCGCGTCTGTGAGCTCCTTCGTCAGCCCGTCGGAGCAGACCAGCAGCCGCGACGGGGCGATCACGGGGACCAGGCGGTAGTCCGGGACGGGCGGCTCGTGGAAGCCGACCGCCCGGGTGATCACGTTGCTGTGCGGATGCACGTCCGCCTCGTCCCGGGTGATCAGCCCGGCGTCCACGAGCTCCTGGACGATCGAGTGGTCGACCGTCAGCTGGACCAGCGCCCCCTGGACGCAGAGGTAGACGCGCGAGTCGCCGATGTTGAAGACCGACCAGTAGGGCTCGCCGCCCACGACCGTCAGCGCGGCGCCGGTCACGGTGGTGCCGGTGCCTCCGTCGGCGGTCTGCGACTGCCGGGCGATGTCGTCGACGGCCTCGCGGAGCGCGCGGTCGATCTCCTCCGCCCCGACGGTGGCACCGGTCGCGGCGAGCGAGAGCCGGGACACGACGGCGTCGCTGGCCACCTCCCCGGCCGCATGACCGCCCATCCCGTCGGCGACGGCGAAGATCGGTGTCTTCGCGAGGTAGCTGTCCTCGTTGGCGCTGCGCACGAGGCCCACCTCGGTGCGCGCCGCCCAGCCGAGCGTGACCACTGCGGAGGGCGTGTCCGAGGACCAGGCCGAGACGGGGACGGTCACCGACGCTCGGCTGCGGCCGATCTGCGTCATCGCGTCTCCTCGCCTCCGCCGGCTCCGCGCGTGCGGGGCCGATCCCTCCGATGCTATCGGCTGCGCGAGGACCGCAGACGCCCGCTCGGCGGCCACCTCGATGGCCGCTCACGGACGCTCCGCTGCGCCTGGCCCGCCGGAGGAGAGCGCTTGCAGCACGGCGCATTCCGTCATCGCCGGGGCCTCCCGGATGCGGATTCACTTGCCGGAGCCCGCCGGGGCTGCGAGGATCATCGCATGAGCCCCTCCCGCCCTCCTGCACAGCGCCCGCTCCAGCTCGACGACGTCTCCAAGGCGATCATCGAGCAGCTGCAGGCCGACGGCCGGCGCTCGTACGCGGAGATCGGCAAGGCGGTCGGGCTGAGCGAGGCGGCGGTCCGGCAGCGGGTGCAGAAGCTGACCGAGTCGGGCGTGATGCAGATCGTCGCCGTGACGGACCCGATGCAGCTCGGCTTCTACCGGCAGGCGATGATCGGGGTCCGCGTGACGGGCGACACCCGGGTCGTCGCGGACAGCCTCGCGGCGATCCCGGCCGTCGACTACGTCGTGCTGACGGCGGGCACCTTCGACATCCTCGCCGAGGTCGTCTGCGAGAACGACGACGACCTGATCGCCCTGCTCAACCAGGAGATCCGCTCGCTCCCGGGGGTCCTCTCCACCGAGACCTTCGTCTATCTGAAACTCCACAAGCAGTTCTACAACTGGGGAACGCGGTAACCGATGACCACAGAGACAGCATTCTCGAGCCAGGGCCTCGCGTCCGGCGATCCGGTGAAGGGCGAGGACGCCCCGGCCGGATTCGACGACGCGGCGCTGCAGAAGAAGGCCAAGGACCACCTCTGGATGCACTTCACCCGGCAGTCGGTGATGGACTCCGGCGCCGGAGTGCCCATCATCACCCGCGGCGAGGGCCACCACATCTGGGACAGCACGGGCCGGAAGTACTTCGACGGGCTCTCCGGGCTCTTCGTCGTCAACGCGGGCCACGGCCGACGGCGGCTCGCGGAGGCGGCCGCCAAGCAGGCGTCCGAGCTCTCGTTCTTCCCGCTCTGGTCGTACGCCACGCCGTCGGCGATCGAGCTCGCCGACCGCCTCGCCGATCACGCCCCGGGCGACCTCAACCGCGTGTTCTTCTCCACCGGCGGCGGCGAGGCCGTCGAGACGGCCTTCAAGCTGGCCAAGCACTTCTGGAAGCTGCAGGGCAAGCCGGGCAAGCACAAGGTGGTCTCGCGCTCCGTGGCCTACCACGGCACCCCGCAGGGCGCACTGGCGATCACCGGCATCCCGGCGATGAAGTCGATGTTCGAGCCGCTCGTCCCCGGCGGCTTCCGCGTGCCGAACACCAACTTCTACCGCGCGCCGCAGCACGGCGACGACCTGGAGGCCTTCGGCGTCTGGGCGGCGGACCGCATCGAGGAGATGATCGAGTTCGAGGGTCCCGAGACGGTCGCCGCCGTCTTCCTCGAGCCGGTGCAGAACTCGGGCGGCTGCTTCCCCCCGCCGCCCGGCTACTTCCAGCGGGTGCGCGAGATCTGCGACCGGCACGACGTGCTCCTCGTCTCGGACGAGGTGATCTGCGCCTTCGGCCGGATCGGGCACATGTTCGCCTGCGACGAGTACGGCTACGTGCCGGACATGATCACCTGTGCGAAGGGTATGACCAGCGGGTACTCCCCCATCGGCGCGACCATCGTCAGCGACCGCATCTACGAGCCCTTCCGGCACGGCGAGGTCTCCTTCCCGCACGGCTACACCTTCGGCGGTCACCCCGTCTCGGCAGCGGTCGCGCTGGAGAACCTCGACATCTTCGAGGAGGAGAAGCTCAACGAGAACGTCCGCGAGAACTCGCCGCTGTTCCGCTCGACCCTCGAGAAGCTGCTCGACCTGCCCATCGTCGGCGACGTCCGCGGTGCGGGCTACTTCTTCGGGATCGAGCTGGTCAAGGACAAGACGACCAAGGAGACCTTCGATGCGGAGGAGTCCGAGCGCCTGCTCCGCGGCTTCCTCTCGAAGGCGCTGTTCGACGCCGGACTGTACTGCCGGGCGGACGACCGCGGCGACCCCGTCGTCCAGCTCGCCCCGCCCCTCACGATCGGACCGAAGGAGTTCGACGAGATCGAGCAGATCCTCCGCTCGGTCCTGACCGAGGCCTGGGCCCGCCTCTGAGCCCCGCGCGCGCCGCCGATCGATCCGTCGGCGCGCACAGGCTCCCTTCACGCGGCGCGATTCCCGTCGACGGCCGACGGCCACCGCTCACCACGGTCGAGGGCTGCGACGAGGAGCCGCGAGTGGTGATCGTGCGGGTCGAGGCGGACCGCTTCGCGCGCCAGGATCATCGCCGAGGGAGCGAGCCCCGACCACCAGTGCAGAGTTGCGAGCAGGACGAGCAGCGGACTCCGCTCGGTCGCCGGGGCCGTGGCCGCCGCCCGGGCGACGAGCTCGAGCACGGAGGTCTCGGCGACGTGGTCGGGACGAGCGAGAAGGCCGAGCACCCGCTCTCGCCAGTCGCTCCGCTGCGCGCAGACGATGAGCACGGCGAGGGCGTGGCTCCGCGGTTGCCAGGGGCGTCCCGACTCCGCACGCAGCAGGAGCGACTCGGCATCGACGGCGAGGGCCTCGGGGAGACGAGCGCGCGGGTGCCGGTCGAGGAGGGCGTCGACCTCCGCCGCGACCGCCAGCGCCTCCCCTCGGGCGATGTCGGGCAGGAGACGGCCGGCGGTGACGTGCCGGGCGGTCGCGACGGCCGGAGGGACACTGCTGAGCGGCACCGGTCGGAGTGAACCGCTGGGGACGAGCACCTCGACGGGGAGTCCGATGCCGTCAGCCCGGCTGCTCAGCGCGTCGACGAGAGCGACCGCGGACGGAGTGCGTCCGCGGCGGGAGTAGAGGACGATCACCAGGCGCTCGACGCGTCCGAAGCGCCCGAGCGCCCCGATCCAGGCCTGAGCGGTTCGTGCGGGATCACCGACGGCGAGGTCGAAGCGGAGCGCTCCCGTGGGCGTCCCGTCCCGCATCGGGACGAGCACGACGCTCTCCTGCGGCGGGTGGCCGACGAGGCGCGGGATCGCCGCGAGCACGGCGCTGGGATCGAGGGTGCGGACCGGAAGCGATGCAGTGGATGTCATGCGGCAACGGTGGCGGCCGCGGCGGCGCTCCGGAGCGCGATCCGGAGCGGTCGGAAGACAGATCGCCGGATCGCCGCTTGTGGAGGAGGCCGACGCCGGCGCACCCGCTGGTCGAGCACCCCTGCAGGGGCGTACCGGTCCCGGCGTCGCTCGGCGGGTGGCTCTCGAGACGCCCTCTGCGCGGGCTGCTCGATCAGCACGAGTCCTCCCCAGGCCGGCGAGCTGCGCAGCCGTCCACCGATGTCCGATTCCCGCCGGTCGCCCTCGCGCACCGCGGATACTCTCGTGGCATGAGAACGACTCCCCTGCACGTGCGCCGCACCGTCAGCCCCCTCGGCCGGATCGAGGTCGGCAGCGACGGAGAGTCGATCGTCTCGCTCGCGATCGAGAACGGCGGAACGCTCCCGCACGACCACCTGCCCGTCGGCTCCCTCCCCGTCCTGGACGCCGCCGTCGACCAGCTCGACGCCTACTTCGCCGGCGAGCGGCGCACCTTCGACCTCCCGCTCCTCCTGCGCGGGACTCCGTTCCAGCTCGAGATCTGGGGAGCGCTGCAGGGCATCGGCTTCGGCGAGATCACCTCCTACGGCGCTCTGGGGCAGGCGACGGGCCGGCTCCGCTCCGGGCGCCCCATCGGCGGAGCGGTCGGCGCGAACCCGATCCCCCTCTTCGTCGGCTGCCACCGGGTGCTCGCCGGCGACGGCCGGATCACGGGCTTCAGCGCCGGGGAGGGGATCGCCACCAAGGCCTGGCTGCTCGATCACGAGGGGATCCCCCACCGATGACCGCCGACGACGGGCTGATCACCGGCGCCGACGGCACCGTCCGCTGCGCCTGGAGCGGCGACGACGTCGAGTACCGCCGCTATCACGACGAGGAGTGGGGCGTGCCTCTGCACGGCGATCGCCCGCTCTTCGAGAAGATCTGCCTCGAGGGCTTCCAGGCAGGACTCTCCTGGATCACGATCCTCCGCAAGCGGCCGCGGTTCCGCGAGCTCTTCCACGGCTTCGACCTCGACGCCGTGGCGGCGATGGGCGCGGACGACGTCGACCGCCTGATGGACGACGCCGGCATCATCCGCAGCCGCCCCAAGATCCTCGCGACCATCGGCAACGCGCAAGCGGCCCTCGCACTGCGCGAGCGCGACGGTGAGGGCGCACTGGACCGCCTGGTCTGGTCGTTCGAGGAGGACGTGCCCGCCGGTCGCGTCGTCCGCCCCGGCGACGTCCCCGCGTCGACTCCGGCCTCTCTCGCGCTCTCGAAGGCCTTGCGGAAGGCCGGCTTCCGCTTCGTCGGTCCGACGACGATGTACGCCCTGCTCCAGTCCTCCGGCGTGGTCGACGACCACCTCACGGGCTGCTTCCGCGCCCGCTCCTGAGCATCAGACCGAGGGCACGACGAGATCGAGCTCGCCGCTGCCGGCGTTCGGAGCGAGCTCGAAGCCCCGGCCCGCCGCCCAGCGCGCGAGCTCCTCGAGCGACGAGGTCTCGACGCCGTCCTCCGCCAGCGCGCGGACGAAGCGACCCTTGCCCTGCTTGTTGAAGTGATTGAGGTTCCGCAGCTGCCCCGACGCGTCGCGGGACCGCACCCGGACGAAGAAGCGCCCCTCCCCCGGCTGCAGCGGCCCGAGCGCGGCGTACGACTCGCTCCGCAGATCGAGGACGAGGCCCTCGAGGGCCGACAGCTCGCGACCCGCCTCGGCCGCCCACCAGCGCTTCAACGGCAGGCCCGGGATCCGCGAGTCGTGCGACAGCCGGTAGGCGGGGATGCCGTCGAGCCCGCGGACCGGCCCCCAGAGCGCCGACTGCACCACGACGACCCGGCCGAGGACGTCCCTCGACCCGGCCGGGAGCGAGGCCGCGTCGAGCGCGTCGAACAGCACGCCGTCGAAGCGATCCACCGCGGGCATCGCCGGTGCGGTCGGCAGAGCGGCATTGCGCTCGATCTCGCCGAGCTGCCGCGGACCGAGCTTCAGCGCCCGCGCGGAGGCCTCCCGATCACCCGCGAGTGAGATCAGCGCGTCGCGCAGGGCGAGACGTCGCTCGATCAGGCCCGGGAAGGACAGCTCCTCGACCCGGAACGCGGCGGAGCCGCCGTCGCGCTTCGTCTCGGACGGGGGAAGCAGGACGTGCACGGGTCTCCTCGGGAAGGACGGCGCGCCCGGAGGCACGCGAGTGACGCGCGGCGCCGCTGCACCGCGCACGACGGAGGGGCCGGGCGATCGCGATGATCACCCGGCCCCTCCGGTCGCCGCTCGAGGCGGCGGGTCGTCAGACCAGCGCGGCCTCGCGGGCAACGACGGTGACGACGTCGTTCTCGACGGACAGGAAGCCGTCGTCCGCCTGGGCGGTGATCCGGCTGCCGTCGGCGGCCGTGACGCGCACCTCGCCCGAGGCGAGGATCGCGAGCATCGGCTCGTGACCGACCAGGATGCCGATCTCGCCCTCGACCGTGCGAGCGGAGATCTGCTTCGCCTCGCCCGACCAGACCTCCGCGTTGGCGGAGACGACGCTGACCTTCAGGGTCCCGGCCATGATCAGCCGTTCTCCTTCTGGATCTGAGCCCACTTCTCCTCGACGTCCGTGATCGGGCCGACGTTGAAGAACGCCTGCTCGGCCACGTGGTCGAACTCGCCGCGGGCGATCGCGTCGAACGACTCGATGGTGTCCTTCAGCGGAACGGTCGAGCCCTCGACACCGGTGAACTTCTTCGCCATGTAGGTGTTCTGCGAGAGGAACTGCTGGATCCGGCGCGCACGCGACACCGTGATCTTGTCCTCCTCCGAGAGCTCGTCGACACCGAGGATGGCGATGATCTCCTGGAGCTCCTTGTTCTTCTGCAGGATCTGCTTGACGTTCGTGGCCACACGGTAGTGGTCGGCACCCAGGTAGCGGGGGTCGAGGATGCGCGACGTCGAGGTCAGCGGGTCGACGGCCGGGTAGAGGCCCTTCGACGCGATCTCACGGGAGAGCTCGGTCGTCGCGTCGAGGTGCGCGAACGTGGTGGCCGGCGCCGGGTCGGTGTAGTCGTCGGCGGGGACGTAGATCGCCTGCAGCGAGGTGATCGAGTGTCCGCGCGTCGAGGTGATGCGCTCCTGGAGCACACCCATCTCGTCGGCGAGGTTCGGCTGGTAGCCCACCGCGGAGGGCATGCGGCCCAGCAGGGTCGACACCTCCGAGCCGGCCTGCGTGAAGCGGAAGATGTTGTCGATGAAGAGCAGCACGTCCTGCTTCTGCACGTCGCGGAAGTACTCCGCCATCGTCAGCGCGGAGAGCGCGACGCGGAGGCGGGTTCCCGGCGGCTCGTCCATCTGGCCGAAGACGAGGGCGGTCTTGTCGAAGACGCCCGCCTCCTCCATCTCGGCGATGAGGTCGTTGCCCTCGCGGGTGCGCTCGCCGACGCCGGCGAACACGGACACTCCACCGTGGTCCTGCGCGACGCGCTGGATCATCTCCTGGATGAGGACGGTCTTGCCGACGCCCGCTCCGCCGAAGAGGCCGATCTTGCCGCCCTGGACGTACGGCGTGAGGAGGTCGATGACCTTGATGCCGGTCTCGAAGAGCTCGGTCTTCGACTCCAGCTGGTCGAACGCCGGGGGCTTGCGGTGGATGGGCCAGCGCTCGGTGATCTCGAACGCCTGGCCGTTGATCGTGCCGTCGGCGTCAGCGTTGAGCACCTCGCCGATCACGTTGAAGACCTTGCCCTTGGTCACGTCGCCGACCGGGACCGAGATCGGCAGGCCGGTGTCGTGGACCTCCTGGCCGCGGACGAGTCCGTCGGTCGGGTTGAGCGAGATGGCGCGGACGAGGTCGTCGCCCAGGTGCTGCGCGACCTCGAAGGTCAGCTTGGACGAGACGCCCTCGACCTCGACGTGCGTGTACAGCGCGTTGTAGACCTCGGGGATCGCGTCGTGGGGGAACTCGATGTCAACGACGGGGCCGGTGACGCGGGCGATACGGCCGACGGCCCCGCCCGGAGTCCCGGTCGCCGCCTCAGGTGCGGTCAGTGTCATTGCTTCTTCCTTCTGTGGTCTCACCGCACCCGGAGGGCGGAGGCTTCGTGTCGGGGAGGTGCGCCGTCTACTTCGAGGACGACAGGGCGTCGGCGCCGCCGACGATCTCGGCGATCTGCTGCGTGATCTCGGTCTGGCGCGCGTTGTTGGCGAGCCGGGTGTACGTCTTGATGAGGGTGTCCGCGTTGTCGCTGGCCGACTTCATCGCCTTCTGGCGCGCCGCGTGCTCGGACGCCGCCGACTGCAGCATCGCGTTGAAGATGCGGCTCTCGACGTAGACCGGCAGGAGGCGGTCGAGCACCGTCTCGGGGTCGGGCTCGAACTCGTAGAGCGGGTACAGATCGGTGTTCTGATCCTCAGCGCCCTCGACGACCTCGAGCGGCAGGAGACGGACGACCGTCGGCTGCTGCGTGACCATGCTGACGAAGCGGTTGTAGACGAGGTGGATCTCATCCACTCCGCCCTCTTCGTCGTCGAGGTTGTACGAGTCGACGACCGCGTCCGCGATCTCCTTCGCGGTCTCGAACACCGGCTGGTCGGTGCCGCCCGTCCAGATGCGGACGCTCGGGCGCCGGCGGAACGAGAAGTACGCGTTCGCCTTGCGGCCGACCAGGTAGAAGACGACCTCCTTGCCCTCGCTGCGCAGCAGCGAGGCCAGCTCCTCGGCCTCCTTGAGCACGCTCGAGGAGAACGCGCCCGCGAGGCCGCGGTCGGAGGTGAAGATCACGATCGCGGCCGTGTCGAGCTTCTCGCGCTCGGTCGTGAGCGGGTGCTCGACGTTCGAGTAGGTCGCGACGGCCGACACGGCGCGCGTGATGGCGTTCGAGTACGGAGCCGCGGCGGCGACGCGGTTCTGCGCCTTCTGGATGCGCGAGGCCGAGATCAGCTCCATGGCGCGGGTGATCTTCTTGGTCGTCTGGGCCGAACGGATCTTCGACCGGTAGACCCGGAGTTGCGCTCCCATGTGTCTCCTGTAGTCCTTCTCTGAATCGTCGAGGGGTCGCTGTTAGCGACGGCCCTTGACGATCTTCTCCTGGCCGACCTCGTCCGCCGAGATCGCCTTGTGCTCCTCGCGCCCGACCGAGGCGAGCGGCTTGCCCTCACCGGTCTGGAACTCGAGCTTGAAGCCGTCGACGGCACGGTGCAGCTCGGCGACCGTGTCGTCGGAGAGCACGTTGGTGTCGCGCAGCGTGGAGAGGACCTGCGTGTTGCGGCCCAGGTAGTCGAGCAGCTCGCGCTCGAAGCGCAGCACGTCGGGGACGGGCACCTCGTCGAGCTTGCCGTTCGTTCCGGCCCAGATCGAGACGACCTGCTCCTCGACGGGGTACGGCGAGTACTGCGGCTGCTTGAGCAGCTCGGTCAGGCGGGCGCCGCGGGCGAGCTGGCGGCGCGAGGCGGCGTCCAGGTCGGAGGCGAACATCGCGAAGGCCTCGAGCGAGCGGTACTGCGCCAGCTCGAGCTTCAGCGTTCCGGAGACCTTCTTGATCGACTTGACCTGGGCGTCACCGCCGACTCGCGAGACCGAGATGCCCACGTCGACCGCCGGACGCTGATTGGCGTTGAACAGGTCGGACTGGAGGAAGATCTGGCCGTCGGTGATCGAGATCACGTTGGTCGGGATGTACGCCGAGACGTCGTTGGCCTTGGTCTCGATGATCGGGAGGCCCGTCATCGAGCCGGCGCCGAGCTCGTCGGACAGCTTCGCGCAGCGCTCCAGCAGACGGGAGTGCAGGTAGAAGACGTCGCCGGGGTAGGCCTCGCGTCCCGGCGGGCGGCGCAGCAGGAGCGACACGGCGCGGTAGGCCTCGGCCTGCTTCGACAGGTCGTCGAAGATGATCAGGACGTGCTTGCCGCCGTACATCCAGTGCTGGCCGATGGCCGAGCCGGTGTAGGGGGCGAGGTACTTGAAGCCGGCGGGGTCCGACGCGGGGGACGCGACGATCGTCGTGTACTCCATCGCCCCGGCGTCCTCGAGCGCGCCCTTCACCGAGGCGATGGTGGAGCCCTTCTGGCCGATCGCGACGTAGATGCAGCGGACCTGCTTGTTCGTGTCGCCCGACTCCCAGTTGGCCTTCTGGTTGATGATCGTGTCGATCGCGATCGCGGTCTTGCCGGTCTGGCGGTCGCCGATGATGAGCTGGCGCTGGCCTCGGCCGACCGGGATCATCGCGTCGATCGCCTTGATGCCGGTCTGCAGCGGCTCGTGGACCGACTTGCGCGACATGACGCCGGGGGCCTGGAGCTCGAGGGCGCGGCGGCCCTCGGAGGCGATGTCGCCGAGTCCGTCGATGGGGTTGCCGAGCGGGTCGACGACGCGGCCGAGGTAGCCGTCGCCGACGGGGACGGAGAGGACCTCGCCGGTGCGGGTGACCTCCATGCCCTCCTCGATGCCGGAGAACTCGCCGAGGACGACGACGCCGATCTCGTTCTCGTCGAGGTTCTGGGCGAGGCCCAGGACGCCGTTGGAGAAGCGGATCAGCTCGTTCGCCATGACGCCGGGGAGTCCCTCGACGTGGGCGATGCCGTCGGCGGCGTCGATGACGTAGCCGACCTCGGTGGTGGACGCCTTGCCCGGCTCGTACGACGAGACGAAGTCCTTCAGCGCGTCGCGGATCTCATCCGGGCTGATGGTGATATCTGCCATGGGAATTCCTATTCGTTGGGTCCGTGCGAGCCGAAGCGGTCGTCGGGGCCTGACCTGGGTGGTGCGGAGGTCGGAGGCGGCGCGAGCCGCTCCCTGAGGATACGTGCGTCCGTCAGGACGCGAGCTGGAGCTTCAGGTCGGACAGCCGCGCCGAGACGGTGCCGTCGATGACCTCGTCGCCGACGTTCAGTCGCATGCCGCCCAGGAGGGAGGGATCGACCAGCACGTTGACGGAGACCGGGCGGCCGTACTGGCGCGTGAGCGCCGAGCGGAGCCGGTCGAGCTGCTCGGGGTGCAGCGGAGCCGCGACCGAGACCGTGGCGATGGTGAAGCCGCCCTGGTCGGCGACGACGCCCGCTGCGAAGCGGACGAGCTCGGGGACGCGGCGACCGCGCGGGTGCGCGATCAGCTGCCGGAGGATGGCGAGCGTCTCCGCCGACGCCTTGCCCTCGAGGAGGCGCTGGATGAGCGACACCTTCGAGTCGGCGGCGGCGAGCTTGCTGCCGAGCGCCAGCTCGAGGCCGGCGTCGGACGAGACGACCGCGCCGAACATCTGCAGCTCGCGCTCGATCGAGACGCCCTCGGGTGCGGAGGACGCGATCGCGCGGACCCCCACCTCCTCGATCCCGGCGACCAGGTCGCTCGGGCTCGACCAGCGGTGGCCGGCGATGACGGTGAGCAGGCGCTTGGCAGCCACGTCGAAGGGGGCGAACACGCGGGCCACGAGGGCACGCTTGCTCGCCGCCTCCACGCTCGGGTCCGAGAGGGCCGAGCGGAGCTGCGCCTGGGAGTCGATGACCCGGGCCGCTTCGAAGAGCTGCTGAGCCGCCTCGAGCGGGACATGACCGCCGAACGCGGACAGCTCCGCCTTCGCGGCGGTCAGAGCCTGTCGTGACGCACTGCCCATCAGCTGTTCGCCTTCTCCGAGGCCTCGAGGTCGGCGAGGAAGCGGTCCACGATCGCGGACGCCTTCGCGTCGTCGTTGAGGCTCTCGCCGATGACGCCGGAGGCGAGATCGATGGCGAGGGTTCCGACTTCGGAGCGCAGGGCGACGACGGCGGCCTGACGGTCCGCCTCGATCTGGGCGTGCGCGTTGTGGAGGATGCGCTCGGCCTCGGCCTGCGCCTGCTCCTTCTTCGCCGCCACGATCGCGTTGCCGTCGGCGTTCGCCTTCTCGCGGATCACTCCGGCCTCGGCGCGGGCCTCGGCCAGCTGAGCGGTGTACTTCTCGAGCGCGATCTCAGCCTGTCGCTGGGCCTCGTCGGCCTTCGCGATGTTCCCCTCGATGGCGGCGGAGCGCGCGTCGAGCATCGTCTGGATGCGCGGCAGGACCAGCCTCCAGAAGAAGAACAGCAGGATGAGGAAGATCACCCCCGACCAGAAGAAGTCGTAGAACTCCGGGATCAGAATGACCGCGGGGACGTCACCTTCTTCCGCAGCGATGTTCACAGCGGTGCTGAACACGACTACGCCGCGAAGATGAAGTAGGTGGCGAGACCGATGAGCGCGAGCACCTCGGTGAACGCGATGCCGAGGAACATCGTGGTCTGGAGGCGGCCGGCCATCTCGGGCTGGCGCGCCATGGCCTCGACGGTCTTGCCCGCGACGATGCCGACACCGATGCCGGGGCCGATCGCTGCGAGGCCGTAACCGACCGTCGCGATGTTGCCGGTGAGTTCGGCGAGAACGGTGACTGAGTCCACGAGTGGGTCCTTTCAGTGGGGTGATCGTGTGAACGGGCGGGAGCCCGTGAGTAGTGGGGTCAGTGCTCCTCGGCGACGGCCAACTGGATGTAGACCGCAGCGAGGAGGGTGAAGATGTAGGCCTGCAGCACCGCGACCAGCAGCTCGAAGAGCGTGAAGGCGCCGCCGAAGGCGAAGGTCACGACACCGAAGAGCTTGAAGCCCGGGTCGATCTGCGAGCTGAAGAGGAAGAACTGCGTGGCCGAGAAGCACAGCACCAGGAGGAGGTGCCCGACGATCATGTTCATCACGAGCCGCAGCGCGAGCGAGAGCGGACGGATGATGAACGTCTGCAGCAGCTCGATGGGCGTGAGGATGAAGTAGATCAGGAACGGGGCTCCGGGCGGGAACAGGGCGTTCTTGAAGAAGCCCATCCCCCGGTCCTTGATGCCGGCGTAGATGAAGGTGACGTAGGCCACCAGACCGAGGAAGAGCGGCATGCCCACGACCGACGTTCCCGCGATGTTCAGGAACGGCACGATGCCGGTGAGGTTCATCGCGATGATCGCGAAGAAGATCGTCACCAGGATCGGCAGGAAGCGGCGCGCGTCCTTCTCGCCGAGGATGTCCTTGGCGATCGTCACGCGGACGAAGTCGAAGGCCATCTCGACGACGCTCTGGAAGCGTCCCGGGACGATGCGCATCTTGCGCGTCCCGAGGTAGAAGAACAGCATCAGTGCGATGACCGCGATGAAGCGGACCAGCATGACGCGGTTGATCTCGAAAGGGGTTCCCTCGAAGAGGAAACCGGGCGGGAAGAACTCGGAGATCGACGGGGTGTGGAAGTCACTCTCACCGGTCGAGGACGAGACCAACAGGGTCACAGCGTTAGCAAACAGCGCTAGCTCCTGGAATTCGGGGCGTGGCACGTGGCAGACGGACGACGTGAATCGTTCGGACACAACGCTCTCGCGACGACGAAAGGTGGGGTATTCCGCTCGGACGGCGTTCGCACTCGGCGGTCGACATCAACGATGAGACGACCTGAGGACGGGCACACGTCGCCTGCGGGGATTGGACCCTACTGTAGCAACAGAACGGCCTGAGAGCCGAATCGTGATCCTCTCAGACGGCGCTCGGCCGGTGCTCATCGGGCGATGTCGCTGACGTTCGCCATGCGCGAGCGCGAGACGACAAGGACGTCGATGACCAGCGAGCCGAGGACCGCCGCGATGATCGTCACGAACATCGCGGTGCTGTTCAGCCAGGGCTGGTCGCGCAGCACGAGCGCCGCGATCACGAACAGGACGAACTTGGCCAGCCAGGTGCCGAGCACCACGGCGAAGAAGCCACCGATGTCCATCCGGTTGGCGACGAGGATGCTGGCGGCCGTGAGCGCCACCATGACGCCGCCGACGACGGCGCCGATCAGGGCGCCGATCGCGCCCTCGCCGCCGGCCGCGAGGAAGCCGATCAGCGTGCCGACGACGGCGAGGACGAGGACGAAGACACCGCCGATCGCGAGCGTGCGCCGGAGGACGGGCACCGAGGCGGGCTGGGGGCGGGGGGTGGCCGGGGAGGCTCCGGTCATGATGCTTCTTTCCGCGCCGGATGCGGCGCTGTCGTGTCGCGACCGAGCGGGAGCCCGATCGGCGGACGGCGCGTGTCGGTCTCGGACGCGCGGTCGAGGGGGTCGAGGACGGGGGACGCCTCCGCCGACTGCGCCGCGGCCTCGAGCCGCTTGCGGCGGCTGAGCGGGAGGAGCGTGACGACCGTGCAGACCAGGAGACCGACGGCGAGGAAGGCCAGCGGCACCCAGAGCACGTCGACGACGAACATCAGCAGGCAGCTGAAGGCGACGACCGCCGTCCAGGCGTAGAAGATCAGCACGGCGTGCAGGTGCGAGTGCCCCATGTCGAGCAGCCGGTGGTGCAGGTGCTTGCGGTCGGCGCTGAACGGCGACTTGCCGGCCCGCAGCCGTCGGATCACCGCGAGGCCGAAGTCCATCAGCGGGACGACCAGGATCGCGAACGGCAGGATGATCGGGATGAACGCGGGCAGCAGCTCCTTCGCCGCCAGCTGCGAGGGGTCGATCTGGCCCGTGACCGCGATCGCCGAGGTCGCCATCAGCATGCCGACGAGCAGCGCTCCCCCGTCGCCCATGAACATCTTCGCCGGACGCCAGTTGATCGGCAGGAAGCCCGCGCAGGCCCCGACGAGGACGACCGCGATCAGCGACGCGAGGTTGAAGTAGTCGGTCGGCGACGTCTGCTGCACCAGCAGGTAGCTGTAGAGGAAGAAGACGCCGTTGGCGATCAGCGCGACGCCGGCGACGAGGCCGTCGAGGCCGTCGATGAAGTTCAGCGCGTTGGTCACGAGCACGATCGCCAGCACGGTGATGATCAGCGACATCCAGGGCGAGCCGACGGTGAGGCCGCCGATCGGCAGCGAGACGATCTGCACGCCCTTCCAGGCGATCAGGCCTGCGGCGATCATCTGCCCGGCGAGCTTCGTCGTCCAGTCCAGGTCCCAGATGTCGTCGGCCACGCCGATCAGGACGATGAGGAGGCTGGCGCCGAGGATCGCGAGGATCGGCTCGGGATTCGCGAACACCAGCCGGAAGTAGGGCAGCTGCGAGGCGATGCCGAACCCGACGAGGATGCCGAGGAACATCGCGATCCCGCCGAGGCGCGGAGTGGGCCGCGTGTGCATGTCGCGCACCCGGATCGCCGGGTACAGCTTGAACCTCAGGCTCAGCTTCCAGATGACCCACGACAGCCCGCAGGTCACGACCGCGACGGCGAGCGAGACCAGGACGAAGGTGATCATCGGCTACTCACCCGGGGTGGAGTCGGGGCGCGCGGTGCCGCTCGCCGCCGGCTCGTCCTGCACCTGGGCGCGCGACGCCCAGTCCGGTCGCGCCGTGGGAGCGGGCTGCTCCTCCGCGGCGACGGGCTCGTCGTCCTCGACGGTCGGATCGCTGAGCTCGGTCGAGGCGTCGTAGGACGGGCTCGTGGCGGGGACCTCGGGCTCCTCGGCCGTGGCGACGCCGTCGAGCAGCAGGGCGCCGACGACCTCGCGGATGCTCTCGGCCGAGACGACGCCCTGGCGGAGGATGCGGAGGGTGCCGCCCTCGAAGCTGAGCGCCGTCGCGTCGACGATGGTGGAGGACTCGCTCGCGCCGACCGGGCGGTCGGTGTAGCGGCGGCCCGCGGCGCCCGCGTCGAGGTAGACGTCGACGGAGTCGCCGAGCTGGTCGAACGCCTCCTGCGCGGTGGTGGCGGACGGACGGCCGGTGCGGTTCGCGGACGAGACCGCGAGCGGCCCCGTCTCGGCGAGGAGCTCGAGGGTGACGGGGTTGTCGGGCATGCGCAGGGCGACGGTGCCGCGGGTCTCGCCCAGGTCCCAGACGAGGGAGGGCTGCGCATGCAGCACGATGGTCAGGCCGCCGGGCCAGAAGGCCTTCGCGAGCTCGCGGACCGCCTCGGGGACGTTCTCGGCGAGGGCGTCGAGCGCGGCGACGTCGCCGATCAGAACGGGGGGCGGCGACTGCCGGGTCCGTCCCTTCGCGTCGAGCAGGCGCTGCACCGCGGCGGCGTCGAAGGCGTTGGCCGCGATCCCGTACACCGTGTCGGTCGGGAGGACGACGAGCTCGCCCCGGCCGATCGCCGTTCGCGCGAGACGGGTGCCGGTCAGGAGGTCCGTGTCGACGGAGCAGTCGTAGATGCGTGCCATAACGCCGCAATGATACGGGACCGCCGGTCGCGACCGCCCGGAGGGCGCGCACACCGCTCCGGCAGACGGCCCGAACGCCGTCGAACCGCGCCGAGAGGCGGGCGCGAGGAGCGGAAGCAGGCGATCCGCGCCCCCGTACGCGCCAGGCGAGGCGACGAGGAACGGCCGTCCTACGGTGTTCCGGCGGCTCGCCTGCCGTCGTGATCCCGATCGGGAGGCTCCTTCGATGGACGGTACGTCCTGCCCTGCTCGGGCGTCCGGAGCTCCCCACCCCGGCGCTCGATGATCGGCCGGGTCCTCGCGCTGCTGCGGTCTCCGACGGTGCGCAACTCCTCGAACGCCGCGCTCGAGCGCCTGGTCTCGCGCGGCACGAGTGCGGTGGTCGGCCTCGTCGTCGCCGTCCACGTCTCCCCCGCCGAGGCGGGCGTCTACGCGATGGCGTTCCTCGCGCTCTCCCTGCTGCAGGAGGTCGGGGAGAACACGATGCGCCAGCTCGGCGTCGGACTGTGGCGCATGGACGGCGGGGCGGACCTGGTCCGGCGCTCGGCCGTGCTGATCTCCTGCGGCGGGGCGGCGATCATGTCGGCCGTCGTCGGAACCCTGCTGGCGACCTCGGCCGCGTCCCCCGCCCAGGCCTCGGCCCTCGTGCCGTTCGTCGCCGTCGCGGCGCTCCAGGGCGCGAGCATCCCCGCGCTGACCCGTGCCCAGTACGACGGGCGCTGGGCCTCGATCTCCCGGAGTCAGGCCGTCGGCAGCGTCGCCTCGGTCCTCGTCTGCGTACCCCTCGCGCCCGTCATCGGCATCGCGGCCGGCTCTCTGCAGACCTGCATCACCGAGGGGATCCTGCTCCTCCTGCTCCTGCGGACCACGACGACGCCCGTCCCCGACCAGCCTCGACGACCGGTCCTGCGCGATTACGTGCTGCCGACCGCGCAGAGCAACCTCTTCGGCTGGCTGCAGGGCCAGTCCGAGCGGATCATCATCACCGCGCTGGCGGGCGCCACGACGCTGGGTCTCTACTCGATCGCGAGCCAGGTCGCCCGCGCCGTCGCGGACGCCGTCGTCCTCGGGCTCACGAACGTGCTCCGGTCGCGGCTGGCCACGGCGGGAACGCAGACGGAGCGCAGGGCGGTGCTGCGCTCGATCCTGTCGCAGGCGATCGGCGCCGCCCTGGCCGTCCAGACGACGATGGTCGCGATCGACGTCCTCGCACTCGGGCGGATCCTCGACCCCGCCTGGCATCCGGCACTGCTGATCGTGCCGGTCCTCTCCGCCTCGTCCGTTCCTCTGGCCTGCGTCTGGTGCGTGTCCTCCTTCCTGATCGTCCAGGGCCGGGCGAACGTGCTCCTGCCCTGGCACTGGATCGGCCTCGGGCTGGGAATCGGGGTCGGAGCAGGCCTCGCTCACGATCTGCTGCTCGGTGCGTGCTCGGCCGTGGTGCGGGACGCGATCGCCCTCGCGGGTCGACTGCCCTTCGTCGCGCGCGACCTCGGCCGCGCCTTCGTCCTCGGCATCGCGATCTGCAGTGCGATCGGCGCACTCCTCGGAGCAGCGGGCTACGGCCTCGCGCTCCTGCAGTACGGGTGAGCCGGCCGCGCCCGGATCCACGAGCCCACCGACCCACCGATCCCTGACCCCCTGACCCCCTGACCCCTCGACCCGCTGACCCGGAAGGACACCCATGGCCGCACCCCCGGCTCCTCCCCGCCGAGGGACGCCGACGCCGCGATCCACCGCGGTCTGGTACCTCGCCCTCACCGCCCTCCTCCTCGGCGGGGCGGTCTTCTGGATCGTCTCGGGCTCTCGCCAGATCCCGCTGCTCGCGGCCGCCGCCTCGGTCGTGCTCGTCGTCGCACGGCGGCTCTCCCCCGCCGCCGCCTGGATCGTGGTGATCGTGCTCTACGCGGCGATCCCCTTCGATCACCTGTCGGCACCGCAGCCCCTGAACCTGCTCAGTCCGCTCATCGTCCTCGCGGCACTCCTCGCCGTCGCGACCGGCGGTGCGCCGCCCCCGTGGCTCCGCGGACTCCCGCTGCTGCCCGCGATCGTCTTCGCGGCGTACACGCTGATCCTCCCGGGCCTCCGACCGCACGGGCAGCTCGAGACCGTCCTGGCGACGACCTCCGTCCTGATCCTCGCTCTGATCGCGCTGCCGCTGTGCCTGAGCGACGCCTCCGTCTTCCGGCCGCTCAGCGCCGCGCTCCTCCTGGTCTCCGTCGTCCTGGCCGTGCTCGGGATGGTCGAGGCCGGGACGCAGTCGAACGTCTACGCCGCGCTCTACGAAGCGAGTCCCTTCCCGCTGACCCAGGAGTGGAGCGAGTACCGCATCCTCACGACGCTGGGGCATCCGCTCGTGAACAGCACGTTCTTCGCGTCGGTCGGCTCGCTCGCCTTCGGCCTGTTCCTCTCCGGGCGCCGTCCGGGCGCACTCGTCGCCTTCGCGGCCTGCTGCACCGCCGTGCTCCTCACCGGGTCCCGCAGTGGAGTGGCGGCGATCGGCACCGGGATGGCGATCGCCTGCGGCCTCACGGTCCTGCGGCTCACGGGGAGCCGCTTCGTCCGGCTCGCTCTCGTCGTCGCGGCGCTCGCCGTGACCGTGGCCGTCATCGGACCGGAGGCGCTCGACTCGCGGTCCTCCACCCAGGAGGGCAGGCTCTCCGCCGAGGTCCGCGACCTCGTCCTGCGGATCGGACTGAGGCTGCTGCCCACGGAGTCGGGGATCTTCGGGTCGGGGGGTGGCCTCTCGAGCACCGTCTTCCAGGAGAACGGCGGGCGGCACTACGTGCTCGAGAGCAGTCTCTGGCAGTTGATCCTGAGCTACGGCGTCATCGGCGCGGTCCTCCTCCTCGGTCATCTGCTGATCGTGCTCACGCGCTCGATCGCCCGGGGCGCGATCGCAGGACCGGCGATGCTGGTCGCGTGGGCGGTCTCCGCCTCCGCCTTCAATCTCCTCGAATCGGTACCGGCCGCGCTGATCGTCCCGGCCTCCGCGATCGCGCTCACTCTCGCCGAGGCGAGAGCCCGGCCGGTGCGTCTCGCACCTGCCGCGTCCTCCCTCCCCGGTGGATCCCTCACTCGAGAACCGGCCTCTCCGCGCCCCCCGACCGGGTCCCGACCGCGACGGGAACCACTCGCCGCCAGGACCCGGAACCCGTCGACCGGAGAACGAGCTGCGGTGCTGCCGCGCCAACCAGGGAGAGGCCCGCGCCGCGGAGCACCCGGCTCCCCGCCTGCTTGATAGCGTCCTGCGCGCCGCTGGACACCGAGTCCTCGGCCGTCCCGAGGAGTGCCCATGGAATCGAAGCGTCGCTGGCTGGTCGCCACGACCGAGTACGCGGGGCTGACGCCCTTCACCGGCGGGATCGGGCGCGGCTTCGCCTCCCTGCTGCCAGCACTCGTGCGAGCGGGCGTGCAGGTCGATCTCGTGGTCTACCACTGGGATCCTCCCCTCGAGGGCTTCGATCCGGAGGGCGTCCGGATCCTCGAGTACGTCCGTCTGCGGCGCCGGCCCGCCGTCTGGCCGCTCGTCGGGCGGGCGCTGCACCTGCGAGCGCTCGTGCGCCGCTCCCGCTACGACGCGGTGTTCCTCGCCGAGTGGGAGGGGCTCGGCGCGCTGCTCCCCCGGCGTGCGCCGCTGCTGACCAACCTCGCGACCGGGTTCCACATCGCGGACTGGATCGCGGGCGCCTCGACACGGGGCCGCACCCTCCGCACGCGCCTCGTCATCGCCCTCCAGAAGCGCCTCGAGAAGCGCCAGATGACGAGATCCAGAGGCCTCATCCCCATCTCCCGAGCCGTCCGGGACTGGTACGCGGCCCGGATCCCGGCGCTCCCGCCCTCGGTCGTGGTGCGCAACTGCATCGACGTGCCGGCGGTGCAGCGGAGCGCGCTGACCAGCGGCCTCCCGGGCGGCTGGCCGGCGGGCCCGGGGCCCGTGGTCCTCTTCCTCAGCCGCATCGAGCGGCGGAAGGGCGTCCTGACCGCGATGCGGGCGTTCGACGAACTGGCCGCGGCCCGCCCGGACGTCTCCTTCGTCTTCGCGGGGTCGTTCTGCTTCCTCGAGCCGACCGAGGAGGAGCTGCTCGCCCTGATCGCCGAGGAGCACCAGGACCGCTTCACCTTCCTCGGCCACGTCGCCGGCGGAGAGGTCTACGCGGCGATCCGTGCGGCCACGATCGTGACCTGCCCCTCGCGCTGGGAGGGCTTCGGCAACGCCGCGCTCGAGGTCAAGGCCGTGGGCACCCCGCTCGTGGTGACCACGGGGAGCGGCTTCGACGACTTCTGCGAGGACGGGGTCGATGCGCTGATGGTGCCGCGCGACGATCCGGCCGTCCTCGGCAGTGCGATCGCGCGTCTGCTCGAGGAGCCCGAGCTGAGGGAGCGGCTGACCGAGAACGCGTCGCGAGGGATCGACGCGTTCACAGCGGACGCGGTGGCGCCCGATCTGCTCGCGGCCGCGGACCGCCTGCTGGGACGGGAGCCGATGAGCGGCGGGGAGAACCAGGGCGGGGAAGGCCGCCGATGACCGCCCGCCCCGCGACCAGGCCCCGCTCGGTCACGATCGGCGTCCCCGTCTACAACGTCTCGGCCTACGTCGAGCGCTGCCTCTCCTCGCTCTGGGCGCTCCGGCTCCCCGCCGGATGCGCCGTGCAGGTGGTCCTCGTCGACGACGGGAGTCCTGACGACTCCATGGCCAAGGCGTCGGCGTCGATCGAGCACGCTCCCCCGGCGTTCGCCGTCGAGGTCGTCGTCCACGAGACGAACCGCGGCCTGGCCGAGGCGCGGAACACGATCCTCCAGCACGCCCGCGGAGAGGTGCTCTGGTTCGTCGACTCGGACGACCGCGTCGACCCGGACATGCTCGCCGCCATGATCGAGGCGATGACCGCCGACGTCGGCGTCGTCGTCACCGGAGTGCTCGCGATCGGCGAGTCGGGTGAGCGCCTCGCCGTCGCGACGATGCCCCGCACGGGGCCACGGCTCTGGACGGGCTGCGACGCCGTGGTGGAGCTCTTCGAGTTCCGGCTCTGGGCCTCCCTCTGGAACAAGCTCGTCCGTCGCGAGCTCTACGACGGCCTGTGCTTCCCGCGCTCCCGCTCCTACGAGGACACCGCGCTGATGGCCGTCCTGCTCGCTCGAGCGCGCACGGTCTCCTTCATCGATCGCGAACTCTACGTCTACTCCGTCCGTCAGGGAGCCATCACGGACGGCCTGAGCGTCGACCTCCTCGACCTGTCGAGGAACGTCCGTCACGTCGTGGGCCTGCTCGAGGCGGAGTTCCCGCGGCTCGCCGCGCACCCCTCGGCGAGCGCCTACACGGCCCGGGTCGCCCACCTGTCCGCCCTGCACCGCGTCGCCGAGCTCCCGTCCACGGACGACGTGGGCCGGACGCTCGAGCGGGAGGTCGCGGCCGATGTCCGGGCGAGCGACATCGTCCGCACGGCCCGCGACGGGCACCTCGCCGTCGCCGCCGCGCTGGTGCTCGTCGCCGTGGCGCCGTCCGCCTACGTGGGCCTCCGCCGTCGATCGACCACGACCCGCATCCTGCGCCTTCTGCGTCGATTCCGGCGCGTCTGACACGGTCGAAGGGACGCCGCGCGCCAGTCACCCGACGAACACCCGCCCTCGGGCGGGTGCCCGCGGGCCCGCGGCTAACGTCCCCGCCATGCCCAGATCCCTCGCCGTCCTCGGGACGCGCGGCTACCCCAGCTACTACGGCGGCTACGAGACCGCGGTCCGCCGACTCGCCCCCCACCTCGTCGACGCGGGCTGGGACGTCACCGTCTACGGGCGCCCCGGAGCGACCGTCGATGACGCCGCCGACCGCGACCCCCGGGTCCGCACCGTCGTCACCTCGGGCTGGGACACCCGGTCGCTGAGCACGCTGAGCCACGGACTCAGCGCGACCCGGGACGCGGTGCGACGGGCCCCCGACGTCGCCCTGGTCATGAACGCCGCGAACGGCCTCTTCCTCCCGCTGCTCGCCCGGGCCGGCATTCCCACCCTCGTCAACGTGGACGGCATGGAGTGGGAGCGGGAGAAGTGGGGTCCTCTCGCACGGTCCGTCTTCCGCACGGGCGCGCGGATGACCGCCGCGCACGCCACCGAGCTCGCCTTCGACGCGCACGAGATCGCCCGGCGGTGGAGCACCGACTTCCAGCGCGACGGCGTCTTCCTGCCCTACGGCGGCGACGTCCCGCCCGCCCTGCCCGTCGAGCCCGGACTCCGTCACCGGTCCTACGCCCTCGTCGTCGCGCGGTTCGTGCCCGAGAACACCATCGCGGAGTTCTTCGCCGCCGCTCCCCAGATCGCGCGCACCCACGACGTCGTCATCGTCGGGTCGACCGGCTGCAGCGGCGTGCTGGACGTGCGGGCCGAGCGCCTCGCGGCGGCGCACGAGCGCATCCACTACCTCGGCCACCTCCGCGACGACGCCCGGCTGTTCTCGCTCTGGCAGCACGCCGGCGCCTACTTCCACGGGCACAGCGTGGGCGGCACCAACCCGGCGCTCGTCCAGGCCATGGCCTGCGGCGCCCCGGTCGTGGCCCGCGACACCGTCTACAACCGCGAGGTGCTCGGGGAGGGCGGCGTGTTCGTCGCACCGGAGGCCGCGTCGATCGCCGCGGCGGTCCGGCGGATGCTCCTCTTCGCCGACGGGCAGTGCGCGGCGAGCCGAGCGGCCCTCGCGCGCGCGCGGGAGCACTACACCTGGGAGGCCGTCTGCTCCGGCTACGAGGAGACGCTGGCCGCGCTCGCCGACGGCGCAGCGCCGCACTCGACCCGTCCGCGCACGCTGCGTCGGCCGCAGGCGAGCCGGTGAGGAGGGCGGCCGACGGGAGAGGCGGTCTCCCGGCAGCGGCGTCGCGCCCGCCGACGGTCCTGTTCCTGCATCCCTCGGACGAGGCGTACGGCGCCGATCGCGTCCTCCTCGAGGCGGTGCGAGCGGTCCCCGAGGGAACGACGGCCGAGGTCTGGCTGCCGGACGACCTCGACTACCCGGCCCGCCCGCTCTCGTGCCTGCTCGAGGGGCGCGGCATCACCGTGCGCCGCATGCCGCTGCCCGTGCTGCGCCGCGCGTACCTCCGCCCGCGCCATCTCCCCGCGTTCCTCCGGCGGATCAGGGCGACCGGTCGGGCGCTCCGCGACCTCGACCCGGCACTGGTCTACGTGAACACCGCAGCGCTCGCGCTCGCACTGCCCGTCGCGCGCCTCCTCGGTGCGCCGACGCTCCTGCATCTGCACGAGCACAGCCGAGGGATCGAGCGGCGAGTCCTCAATCTGCTGTTCCGCTGCGCGGACCGCGTCGTCGTCGTGAGCCGGGCGGTCGCGGACACGCTGGACCCGTCCAACCGGAGACGGTCGAGCGTCGTCTACAACGGCTTCGAGAGCGCCCCGCCCGTCCCTCTCCCCGAGGGAGACGACCTCGTCTTCGTTCTCGCGAGCCGGTGGAACACGTGGAAGGGCCACGAGCACTTCCTCCGGGTGTGGAGCCGACTCGAGCGTCGGGACGTGCGGCTGATCGTCCTCGGCGGGCCGCCGCTCTGCGGAGCCGGCGTGGACGTCCCCGGGATCGTCGCCGGCATGCGGAACGGCGAGTCCGTCGAGGTGCGCGGCGAGTGCGAGGACGTGCGGAGCGTGCTGGACGCGGCCCACGTGGTCGTCGTGCCGAGCACGGCGCCCGATCCCCTGCCGACGATCGCCCTGGAAGCCGCCGGAGCCGGACGCGCAGCGCTCGTCAGCCGCTCGGGCGGGCTCCCGGAGATCGTGCTGGACGGAGTGACGGGGCGCACGATCACCCCCGGTGCTGTCGACGAGTGGGTCGCCGTCCTCGAGGCCCTGGATCGCGCCTCCGTCGCATCGTTCGGACGCGCTGCGCACGAGCACTGCGCGGTGACCTTCTCCCAGGCCGAGTTCGTCCGGCGCATCGGCGAGGAGCTCCGGGCGGTGCTGCGATGACGGCGTCGAGCCGTGCACTCGTTGTCGCGAGTCCGTACTCCGAGGGAGCGGCGAGAGCCCTGGTCGCCGGAGCGGCGGCTCGGGACGCCCTGGCCGCGGAGATCCTGCCTCGAACGGGACTGGTCGCTCGCGCCGCCTCGATCCCCCTTCCGTCCGCAGCGGCCGGCACGCCGTTCGGGCGGCGGATGCGCGCGCTGCGGGACGGCTACGCGTCCCGCCCCGCCCACCGGGTCGAGCGGGTGTCGCACCTGGCGGAGGTGGTGCTCCGGGCCGGTCTCCGGCTGCCCTGTCCCGGCCTCGCACTGCGGGCCTCCTACCTCTCCAAGATCCTCTTCGACCGGGCGGCGGCGTCCGTCGACCTCGCGGAGGCCCGGGTCGTGCTGGGCTTCCCCGGCGCCTGCCTCGCGCTCTTCCGCGCCCACCCCGGCGCCCGGCGGGTCTTCCACGCCGTCGACGCGCATCCGCGCGCGCACAACCGTGAGCTCCTCCGGCACTTCTCCCGTCGTCGGAGCTGGGACGAGCGCTACCCCGCGCGCCTGGTGCGCCGGATCGAGAAGGAGCTGCGGCTCGCCGACGTCGTCCTCACGCCGTCGGCGATCGTCTCGGCGCAGATGGCGCGCTACGGCGTCGATCGCGCGAAGATCGTCGAGATCCCCTACGGCGTGAGCCTGGAAGGCTTCACCCCCGAGGGGCCGGCGGTCGAACGCCACCTCGAGCGGCCACGGCTCGTCTGCGCGGCCCACGTCTCCCGCCGGAAGGGCATCCCCCAGCTCCTCGACGCCGTCCGAGGACTGCCGGTGGACCTCGTCCTCGCCGGCGGCGTCTTCGATCGGCGGATCCTGCGCGGCGCCCCCTCGAACGTGATCGTCGCCGGACCGCTGTCCGCGGACGAGCTGGCGCGGGAGTTCCGGGCCGCCGACGCGTTCGTCCTCCCGACGCTGGAGGACGCCTGCTCGCTGGTCGTCGCCGAAGCCGCGGCCTCCGGGCTCCCGGTGATCACGACCGACGCCAACGGCGCCTCCGCTCTCCTCGGTGCGCTGCCCGGCACGGTCCTGCCCGCCGGAGACGTCGAGGCGCTCAAGGAGGCGCTCGGCCGGGTGCCGCTGCTCGATCGCACGACCCGGCGGGCGGTCGCGGAGGCGGCGCGCTCCGCAGCGACGTCGATCACGGACTGGAGCGCGTACGCGGAGCGCGTGCTCGACGTCGTCCTCGCCGAGGAGGGCGCTCCCTGTGGGCGGGACCGGGCGGGAGAAGCGACTCGACGGACACGGAGCTGAGGGATTCTCCTGCATACGCGAGTCGGGCTCATGTTCTCGTGTACGGTAGAACGGCGGTCCGCCCCGCGCTCCCGCCCCTGACTGAAGAAGAGACCACCGCCATGCTCCGACGCCTCGACGGCACCGCACCCAGGGTCATCGCCGTGACCGTGACCTCCGGCAGGCGCAGCGTGATGCTCGCCCGCGTCGTCGAGGCGGCGCTGGAGGCGGGTGCCGAATCGGTGCACGTCGTCTTCAGCGGGAACGGCGGGCAGGAGCGCGTGCTGCGCGAGCTGCTCCCGGCGGACGTGGACGCGCGCGTGAGCTGCACCGTCCTGCCCAACGACCTCGGCACGGCCGGAGGCTTCCGGGCGGCGATCGAGTACTGCCGCACGCAGGAGCCGGACTACGCCTGGCTGCTCGAGGACGACACCGTCCCGCGGCCGGACGCCCTCGCCGTGCTGCTGGCCTCGCCCCTGGCGCTCGATCCGAGGGCCTGCCACGCGAGCCTGCGCGAGACCGACGTCTACCAGTCCCAGCTCGTCTCGGGTCGGCCCGCCGCCGAGGTGTTCCCGAGCCCCGGCCGCTTCCTCGACAACGACGTCCGCCGGCTGCTCGACCGACGCGCCGGCGGTCGCTGCGGAGGTCGGCCGCAGGAGCCGATCGTGATTCCGGTCGCGCCCTACGGCGGTCTTCTCGTCTCGCGGGCCGCGCTCACGGACGTGGAACCGCCGCGTCAGGAGTTCGTGCTCAAGGGCGACGACCGGGAGTGGACGCGACGGCTGACGCGGGCCGGCTTCGCGATCACCCTCCACCCCCTGAGCCGGATCGACGATCTCGACTCGAGACGATCGGCGGCGGAGCGCGTCTCGGCGACGGACGCGCTCCTCCTCTCCTCCGACACGCGCGAGCTCTACCTCGCCGTCCGCAACCGGACGTACCTGGACCTGGAGCTGGCCCGCACGGCAGGACGCCGCGGCCGTCGTGCGTTCGCCCTCAATCGCGGTCTGTACTGCGCTGCGCTCGCGGCCCGGGGCCTCCGATGGGGGCGGGTCGCGACGACCGGCACCATCCTCCGCGGCGTCGTCGCGGGCAGCCGGGGGCGCTTCCTGTCCGCACGCTGAGGCGGCCTGCGGGCCGGCTGGAATCAACCCGTCAGGAGTCCGAGCTCGACGAGCTCGTCGAGCAGCCGGTCGAGGTCGGCCTGTGCCTCCGCGGCGACGAGAGCCTCGAGGTCGTCGGCGTCGCGGACGACAGCGGCCGCCTCGGCACGCGTGCAGCATCCCTGCTCCGAGAACAGCTCCCAGAGCAGCCGAGCGGCCCCCTGCAGAAGGTACGGCCGAGCCGGCCCGCCGGCGCCGAGCGGGAGGAGGTAGAGGCCGTCGGCCGTCGCCATGGTCGCCACTCCTGCGCGGGTCCGCGGACGCCGGGACGACGCGCTCACGGCGTGGCCGGTCGTCTCCGCCGACGCGCCGTCGACACCGCCGACGCTCGAGGCCGCAGGACCGCCGGGCGCCGGGGCGGGAGGAGCATCGGATCGACGAGGCTCGGCCGTCCGCTCTCGCGGGTCCGGGGCACCGCGCACCTCGGTGCGAGCGCGACGCACGGCGACGAGATCCCGGACGGCGACCGGGAGGGCGCCGGCCGCCGCCGCGAACCGCCGCCCGCGGAGCCCCAGCCGAGCGACGGCGGTCCGGGGCGCCAGCGGGTGATCGACGACGAGGTCCCGACGGGTGGGGAGGAGCGCCCGCCGGAGCAGGACGAGTCGCTCCGCGAGCGTCGGCGCCTCCGCGACCGCCAGCAGCCAGTCCGCCGTCCGGCTCGGTCGACGGGTGCGCAGCCGCCAGAGCGCGTACTGCTGACTCGGGCGGGCGGGCAGCGCGACGGACGCCCCGATCCGGGCGAGGAAGGGTGCGATCGGCTCGAGGCAGCCGAGTTCGGCGGCCAGTGCCGCCACCGCCCCCTCCCGGTGCTGGGCCGCGACCGCCGCGACGAGCTCGTCCAGCTCCTCCTCGCTGCGCCGCTGGTGCGGCGAGCGGAGGCTGTGCAGGGCCGAGACGACGACCGCCGCGTCGACTCCGCTCGCTCGGACCGGCACTCCGGCGACCTCGATCTCGCAGCGGGTCCGCCAGAGCACCTCGAAGGCGTGCTGCGGGTCGGTGAAGAAGCCGGGCCAGCTCGTGTGCACATCGATGTCGCACGGCCAGGAGGGATGCAGGAGGGTCACCGAGTGGGTGACGAACGCGCGGTGCGCCGCGGATCCCGGCCGGACCGACCAGCCGCGCTCGGCGAGCAGCGCGAGGAGCCGGTCCGCCTCGCGCGGGTCGACCAGCACGTCCGCGTCGCTGGAGGGATGGGGGCGGCGGATCCGATGCGCATCGGCGATCGGGCCCTTGATGAAGAGCGCGCGGACCCGGGCTCTCCGGGCGACGTCGTCGACCAGCGCGTGGGCGAGCCCGACGGCGGCGTGCAGCGGGAGGTGAGCGGTGGGTCGCACGGTGCCTGCTGCCCCTCTCCGTCGGCGGCGCGGATCCGCACCGCAGAACACGGTAGGAGCGGACGGCCGAAGAAGAGCGCTCGGGCGCGGCATCGGCGTCCGCCTGCGCGGGACGTCGCCCGCGGAGCGGGACCCGCTCACGGCGAGCGGGCGCTCCGGCGCCGTCCAGGCGGCCGCCCGGGGTGCGGTAACGTCCCTGCTGGACGCCCCTGTCCCCGTCCCTCCCACTCACAGCAGGAGCACTCGTGCGAATCCTCGTCACCGGCGGAGCCGGCTTCATCGGCAGCAACTTCGTCCACCTCACCCTCCGCGAGCGCCCCGACGCGCAGATCACCGTGCTGGACAAGCTGACCTATGCGGGCAACCGCGCCTCTCTCGCGCCGGTCGCCGACCGGATCGCCTTCGTCGAGGGCGACATCGCCGACGCCGAGCTGGTCGATCGGCTGGTCGCCGACGCCGACCTGGTCGTGCACTTCGCTGCGGAGTCGCACAACGACAACTCGCTGAACGACCCGACTCCGTTCCTCGAGACCAACATCATCGGCACCTTCACGCTGCTGCAGGCCGTGCGGAAGTACGACGTCCGCTACCACCACATCTCGACCGACGAGGTGTACGGCGATCTCGAGCTGGACGATCCGGCGAAGTTCACCGAGCAGACCCCGTACAACCCCTCGAGCCCCTACTCCTCGACCAAGGCCGGCAGCGACCTGCTCGTGCGCGCGTGGGTCCGCTCCTTCGGCGTGAAGGCCACGATCTCGAACTGCTCGAACAACTACGGCCCGTACCAGCACGTCGAGAAGTTCATCCCCCGGCAGATCACCAACGTCATCGACGGCATCCGCCCCAAGCTCTACGGCGCCGGCGAGAACGTCCGCGACTGGATCCACGTCGACGACCACAACAGCGGCGTCTGGGCGATCATCGAGCGCGGCGCGATCGGCGAGACGTACCTGATCGGCGCGGACGGCGAGAAGAACAACCTCGAGGTCGTCACCCTGATCCTCGAGGAGTTCGGCCAGGGCGCGGACGCCTTCGACCACGTCACCGACCGGCCCGGCCACGACCTCCGCTACGCCATCGACTCGAAGCGCCTGCGGACCGAGCTCGGCTGGGAGCCGCGCTACACCGACTTCGAGTCCGGCCTCGCGGCGACCGTGCAGTGGTACCGCGAGAACGAGGAGTGGTGGCGGCCGCAGAAGGCGGCGACCGAGGCGAAGTACGCGGCGGCTGCGAGCTGATCGGGGGCGGAGCCGCCTTCCCCGCCGACACCACGACGTCGACATGAGACTGCGCTCCCGGTCGCTGCTCGTCCACCTGGCTGTCGTGGTCGTCGTGATGGTCATGCTCGACCCGCTCGACATCGCCCGGATCATCCAGTTCCGTGCGCTGGGCGCGGGGGTGCTGCCGTTCCTGGCGGGCGGCCTGTTCCATCCCTTCGTGCTGCAGATGACCGGGCTCGCCCTCCTCTGCGCACCGATCCCCCTCCTGCTCCCCGAGCGGCTGCGGCCTCTCCTCATCGTCGTGTCGGCGACTGCGATCGCGGCGCTCGGCCTGTCGCTCTCGATCCTCTTCGACAAGCCCCTCTGGGGTGCTCCGACCGCCGCCGCCGGCATCGTCGCCGGCCACATCCTCGGTTCGGTCCCCCTCCTCTTCGCTCGACGACGATCGGACCCGCGGCGGCCGTCCCCGGGACCGCCCTCCAGAGGGCCCGCACTCGCGGCGCGGCTCGGGAGGACGCAGCTGGTGCTGGTCGGGGCGGCCGCCGCCACCGCGTCCGCCGTCGCGCTGATCGGCGTCCCCTTCCTGGTCCTCCCCCTCCAGCAGAGCATGGCCGCGGTCGAGCAGTCCGACGCCGTCGTCGTCCTCGGCCCGGCGGAGCCGGTGCGGATCGCTCTCGCCCTGCGCGCTGCGGACGAGGCGCCGACCCTCACCGTCGTCCTCTCGTCCTCGGTGAGGAACGACCGGTTCGTCGACGACCGGTGCGGGACGACGGATCCGGTCCGGGTGCTGTGCTTCGCCGCCGTGCCGTTCACGACGGCCGGGGAGGCCGCAGCGGTGCAGGCCCTGGCGACCGAGGAGAGCTGGGACCGGGTCGCGTTCGTGACCTCCCTGCCCCACGTCAGCCGGGCCCGCCGGGTGATGGAGCAGTGCACCACGCTCGACGTCGCGGCGATCTCCGCGAGCTCCCCCTCGAGCCCGAGCGACTGGACCTACGCGTATCTCTACCAGCTCATCGCCACGACGAAGGAGCTGCTGCGGGGAGTCTGCTGAGCGGGCTCAGCGCCCCGGAGCAGGGAGCAGAGCGCCCTCCGGAGCACGGAGGAGAGCGACGAGCTCGGACCGGTGAGCGGTGAGCCGCGAGACGGACGCCTCGACGGCCGCCCAGTACGGCGACGGGTCCTCGCGAAGCCTCGCCACCTGCGCGAGCACCAGCGCCGGGTCGAAGTCGAACACGTTGTGGACGAACTCGTCGATCCCCAGATCCGCGTAGGCGCCGAAGCCCTTGCGCTCGTAGCTGAGGTGCACGCTCGGCACCCCGCTCCTGATCGTCTGGATCGAGCCGTGCAGGCGGACCGACACGACCACATCGGGTCGGGAGGCGGCGCCGAGGGCGACCACCTCGCGGAGCGTGCGGAACGGTCCGCGACGCCCGAGGGACTCGTAGAAATCCGGATCGTTGTTGCCCCTCGCCGTGGCCTGCGCGAGCAGCTCGACGCCCTCAGCCCCTGCGAGGGCGTCGATGCGCTCGCGGTACTGCTTCACCCGCGCCCGGGTCGAGGTCAGCTCGCGCGCGACCAGTCCGATCGGGCCGCCCTGACCGACCCGCACCGTCGACTGCGGGTCCCACTCCGCGGGAAGCCCGAGGAGCGCCATGTCCGGCGCCCGGCGCACGTTGCCGAGGGCGGCGAGCTCCTGCACCGATCGGTCGTCGCGGACCACGACGGCCTTCGCGTTCCGCAGCCGGCGCGAGACGATGGGCAGAGTGCCGACCCTCAGCGGCCCGATGCTCTGCGGCAGGAAGACGAACGGGACCGTGTCCGCGCGCACGGGCATCTGAGTGACATGCGCGAGCACCATCTTGAGTGCTTCGACCGGCGCCTTGCCGCGGAGGTAGCCGCCGCCGACCGCGACGACCAGGTCGGCGTCCTCGACCGCGGCTCGGTACCCCGCCGACCTGCGTCCCAGCAGGAACGCGACGGTTCCTCTCGCCAGGGTCTCGAGGCTGCCGATCCCGCCGCTGCGCCCCGTCAGAGGATGGATCACGTCGGCGAACCGCGAGGCGTCGAAGCTGTCGGGATCGATCGCCACCAGGGTGAGGACCGCCTCCGGATGCGCCTCGCGGACGATCTCGGCGGCCTCGTCGACGAGGAGGCCGTCGCCCGAGTTCGTCGTGCTGTACGCGTGGATGAGCGTGACCTTCATCGCAGGGACGCCGCTCTCGTGAGGACGCGGGCGTGCTCGGCGATCGACGTCTCCCAGACGAAGCGCTGCACGTTCTTCAGTCCCCGCTCGCGCAGATCGGCGCGCAGCGGCTCGTCCTCGACCAGCCGGAGCATCTCCTGCGCGATCGAGTCGGCGTCGAGCCCCGGCACGATCAGCGCGGCGTCTCCCGCGACCTCGCCGAGCGAGCCGCGATCGGAGCAGATCACAGGGGTTCCGCAGGCCATCGCCTCGGCGACCGGGAAGCCGAAGCCCTCGTACTTCGAGGGGAAGACGAAGGCGAGGGCACCGCGGAGGAGCGGCACCAGCGCCTCGTCGGAGACCCGGCCGAGGTAGCGGACGCCGGGGGTGCTCTCGACGACCCCCATGATCGACTCGCTCTCCCACGCCGGCGCGCCGGAGATGAGCAGCGGGACGCCGGTGCGGGCGAAGACCTGCTCGGCGGCCCGGCACAGCTCGATGACGTTCTTGCGGGGGTCGAGGTTGCCCAGGTAGAGGAAGTACGGTCCGTCGATCTCGAAGCGGGCGCGCTCCGCCTCGTCCGCGGAGCCCGCGGTCGGCGTGAAGGTCCGATGGTCGATGCCGTGCGGGATCACCGTGATCTTCGACATCGCGCCGGGCACGATGGTGTCGATGTCCCGGGCGGACGAGTTCGAGATGGTGATGATCTCGTCGCTCACGTCGACCAGACGGCTGACCCTGGCACGCCACAGCCGGTCGGCGCGGGGTGAGCGCACCCCCTCCATGTGCAGCGTGGCCAGCCCGTGCACCGTCGACACGACGGGGACCCGGCCGGGGAGGATCGCTCCGGTGTCGGCGGGGAAGTGCAGCACGTCGACGCCCTTGCCGGGAGCGAGCGGCCAGACGACGCCCTCCCAGCCCGCATAGACCGCGCTGCGCACCCGGCCCGTGGCCAGCGGCGGTCGGCCGAGCGTGTGCTCGACGCCGTGCCGGGCGAGGCCCGAGTAGATGGTCCGCGCGTAGCGCGTGTTGCCGCCGACCTGCTTGTCGAGGACGCGGGCGGAGACGAGCACTCGCGTCACGCGGCTTCTCCCTCTCGGCTCAGTGCGGATATCCCGTAGACGCGGCGGAGCGCCTCCTGCTGGCGCTCGTCGATGTACTCCGACAGCACCGCCTCGAGCCGGCGGACGAGGTCCGTCCTGAACGAGGTGTCGAGGAGCCGGTCCCACAGTTCGGAGAGCTCGCGCGGCTCGCCGATCCGCAGCGGGACGTCGACGTCCTCGAAGGCCGGGATGTCGCGCACCACGGTGGGGATGCCGAGCGCGTCCGACTCGAGGAGGGCGATCGGGAAGCCCTCCCACTTCGCGACGTGCACGTAGAGGTCGGCCTCGGCGAGCTCGCGCAGAGCGCCCTCGCGACCGAGCCAGCCGGTGATGCGGACGCCGGCGGCGACGAGGAGCTCGGCGTACGGGCCGTCGCCGCCGCCGATCCAGACGGCGTCGACGTCGCGGCCGTCGTCCTTGAGCTGCTGGATCGCGGCGGCGAAGAACGCCGGGTCCTTCTGCGGCCCGAACCGGCCGGCGGCGACGACGCGCAGCGGACCGTCCGACGACCGCGGTGCGCGCCGGGCCGGCAGGTCGTGCGGCGGCACGTTGGGCAGCAGCTCCGTGGCGGCGGAGCTGCCGCGCCAGTGCGACAGCCGGACCTCGCGGGACGAGCAGCCCGCGTAGACCGCCGTGTTGAACGAGAGCACGCGCTCGATGATCCAGTAGGCCGTGCGCCGCGAGGCACTGAGATCGCCCCGCTCGAACGAGTAGCAGTGCGGCGTGTACACGATCGGCCGCGAAGCGGAGGAGCGCAGCGCCAGTCTCGCGTAGGCGCCGCCGAAGCTCGAGTGGGCGTGCACGACCTCGGGGTCGATGAGATCGACGTCCCGGCGGATCGCCTTCAAGCGCTGACGGAGCCCGGACGGAAGGGCGGTGACGCCGGCGAAGCCCTCGAGATCGGAGGGGGCGAGCGGTGCGTCCTCGCGGGGGCAGTACAGGAGGTGGTGCTCAGCGTCCGGCAGATTCCGCACGTAGTCGTGGATGGCGGCGGCGACACCTCCCCCGAAGCTCTCCGCGATGTGCACGACCGCGGGGCGACCGGCGGGACGTGCTCGCCCGGAGGCTCGACGCGCGGAGAAGACCAAGCTGAAATCCTTCGTTGTCTGTGCGGAGGGGGCACCCGGCGAGCGAAGCTGGCAGCAGAACAGCGGTCGCTCCGCACGAGCCGGAGGACGCCTTCTGTACCGCCCTCGGTCACACTAACGCACGCCGGAAACGCCCCGAGGAGGCTCAGGACCCCCCTACGCGGTACGCCAGCGGAGCGGATCACTCGACCCCGCGAGCCCGCGCTCGGCGCAGGCGGCCGATCTCGGCGAGGGCCTCCCGGAGCTTGCGGCTCGGCGGCGTCCCCCCGTTCGGGTACCCCGCCCGTGACGCCGTCAGCGCGAGCAGGAGGGCCTTCGACAGCGAGAGCACCAGCCGGGGCTTGCGCAGCAGCGGAGCGCGGACGAACGCGACGTACCAGTGCAGAGTGGTCGACCCCGAGCTCTGCACCTCGAGGTCCCAGTTCCCCCGCTCCTCGGGCGTCAGATCGTGCCCGGGCGGCGTCGCCCCCGACCGGACGAACAGCGCCCGCAGCGGGTACTGCGCTCGCAGTCGGACGACCTCGTGCCGGAACCGCCGCGCGAAGTCCGGGTCCTCGAGCCGAGCGGCGACCGCGGCGAGATCCGATTCGCTCCGGGGACGATTCGGATCGCGGAGGGCGTGGACGGCGAGGATCAGCGCCGTTCCGGTCGCATCGGTCATCCGCACGTCCCGTCCGGCGACCCGCGCGGTCGTCGACGTCTCCCAGAGCCGGTCGAGAACGACCTCGGGCGCGGCGAAGAGTCCCGGATACCGCCAGTGGATGTCGATGTCGCAGGGCCACTCGGGGTGGAAGAGCGTCTCGGAGTGCAGCTCGAACTGACGCGGGGCCGGTGCGGTGCGCCGACGGCGCCAGCCCCGTCCCTCGAGCGCGGCCATGAGACGGCCGGCGTCCGCCCGGGAGAGCAGCACGTCGACGTCGCTCGACTGCAGGACCGGCCGGAATCCGTGGATCGTTGCCGCCGATCCCTTGAGGATCAGGGCCCGCACCTGCAGTGCGTCCGACAGCGACTGGACCAGCGCGGCCCCGAGCTGCACCGCGACGGTCTGCGGCAGCTTCGCCTGTACTGTGTCCTCCTGAGGGACGTCCGAGCTCGGCATGCGATGAGCCTAACGGCGCCGTCCCCGTCTTCCCGCCGGTCGACCTCCCGTCGTCCCCGGCCCTGCTGCCGATCGCCATGACGCGGACGCACCGACCACCCGCACGCTCCCGATCGACCGGGGGCCGCGGGTCGGCACGAGAGGAACTCCTATGGGCTACATCGAGATCATGAAGCAGCGTGCCGGCGAGGCGTTCCGCCGACTCCACGACGGCGTGCAGAGCGTCGAGGCCACCGACTTCCCGGACCACGCGAACATCGGCGACGCCGCGATCGCGGCCGGGCAGTTCCGGTTCTGGGAGGACGCCGGGATCCGCGTCCGCGGCGTCTCGAGCTTCCACACGATGCCCGCTCGGGTGTACGACGCGGCGGACCCGGTGTTCATCAACGGCGGCGGGAACTTCGGCGGCCTCTACCCGGTCCACAGTGCTCACCGGCACTCGCTCGCCGAGCGCCTGCCCTCCTCGACGCTGCTGCTGCAGGGGCCGCAGTCCGTTCACTGGAGGTCGGACGCCGACCGCGAGGAGTTCCGCCGCAGGATGGCCGGCAGGTCGAGTCTCCGGATCGCCGTCCGGGACCACGAGTCGTACGAGGCCCTCGAGAAGGACGTCGAGAACCTGGTCCTGTCCCCCGACGCGGTGCATCACCTCGGCCTCCTCCCCGCCCCCGATCCCGTGGCGCGCGAGGTCCGACTCGTGCGCCGCGACCCCGAGGCGACCGGTTCGCTCGGGGACGGAGTCGACTGGCCGAAGGACCTCCCCCTCGACCGCGCGACGGCATGGCTGACCCACCGCACGAAGGAGCTGCCCGCCCTGCGATCGGTGATCCCGACGACCCCGGCGCTCTGGTCGGGACGATCCGCCCGGCGCCTCCAGCGCGGCGTCGAGATCCTCTCGCGGGGCGAGACCGTGGTGACCGACCGCCTGCACGCGATGCTGATCGCTCTGCAGATCGGGCGCCGAGTGGTCGTCAAGGACAACAGCATCGGCAAGCTGCGCAAGTACTACGACACCTGGCTCTCGGACACCGGCGCCGACATCACGTGGCTCTGAGCCGCACGTCGCCCGCGGAGCGCGTCACCGTTCCCCGCGGTGGAACTCGATAGGATCCGCAGCGTGTGGCAGTACAGCGGCGACGTCGCCTTCGTCGAATCGGCGGAGAGCGTCTACTGCCTCTCGCTGATCGATCCGCAGGGCCGAGTCGT
This sequence comes from Rathayibacter sp. VKM Ac-2804, assembly GCF_009866655.1. Taxonomy (NCBI): domain Bacteria; kingdom Bacillati; phylum Actinomycetota; class Actinomycetes; order Micrococcales; family Microbacteriaceae; genus Rathayibacter; species Rathayibacter sp. VKM Ac-2804. The sequence continues at coordinate 1,666,116 of NZ_CP047420.1, read as the reverse complement.
GCTGCTGGAGGGGTCCGGAGCCGAGATCTGGCGGGCCCTCCCGGAGCGGTCCACCGAGGACGTCATCGCCCGGATGGAGTCGATCGTCGGGACCGACGTCCACGGTCTTCAGAACGCCGTCTCCGTCTTCGTCGAGCACCTCCACGCGCTCGGCTTCATCGTCGAGGTGTGACCCGCGCTCCTCGCGGCACCGTCAGCGACGGCCGATGATCCGCCGGATGCGGGAGCGCTCGCCCGCGGTGAGGGCGAGGAAGTAGATCAGCGGAAGCGCCACGACCAGCCAGGCGCCGGTGAGCAGGCCGATCTCGAGCAGGCTCGCCGGCAGGTGCGTCCCCACGAGCACGACCACGATGCCGGGCACCGCGAGCGACCCGTAGGGCCGGGCCAGGCACTCGAGGAGGAAGGACCGCCACGGCTGCCCGAGAGCGCGCAGGGTGTGGCGGACGTAGAAGTACTCGAGCAGCACGACGGGCAGGCAGACGGCCAGCGCGATGCCTGCCACACCGAGGATCGGCGCGAGCACGAAGGACGACCCCACCGCCGTCACCGCCCAGATCACGTGCAGGACGGCGAACCGCCGGATGTTCTGCTGCGCCGTCAGGACCGGGATCGCCAGCAGATGGTTGTTGTTGGCGAGCAGCGAGAGCACCAGGATCTGCGCTGCAGCACCGGCGCCCTCCAGTCGCCCGCCGGACCAGACGTCGATCAGCTGCGGCCCCATCGCCATGATCGGGACGAAGACGAGGAGCATCAGGGTGTTCGCGTACTTCGTGCCGCCGATGTAGACGCGTCCGTTGGCCGAGGAGCCGCCCTCGACCTGGCGCTCGGTCACCGCGGGCAGCACGGCGGAGGACAGTGACGCGGTCACCTCCTTGACCAGGGAGTAGACCCGCTGAGCGGCGGCGTAGGCCGCGACGGCGGTCAGCGGCAGGAGCACACCCGCGACGATCGAGCCGAACTGCAGGATGACGACCCCCGCGAGGCTCAGGACGAGCAGCTGGGAGCTCAGTGCGAAGATGTCGCGGAAGACGCTCCACTCCGCCCGCAGGAGCGAGGTCGTCGCTTCCGGGAAGCGCACGTGCTGGAAGACGTACATGCCGATGCCGCCGAGCAGCATCGCGGAGACGTCGATGGCGCTCACGACCCAGAGCGGCATCCCGAGCGCCATGGCCACGGCCGCGAGGACGACCCGGCCGAGAGCCTGGAGCGTGAGGAATCCGTTGACGATGTTCAGCGCTCCGAGCCCGGTGAGCGTCTGGCGCACGGGAGCGAAGAGGAGTGCGAAGAAGACGTTCGCGGTGCCCAGGGCGAAGAGCAGACCGAGCTGCGGGCCGAACTCGGAGGGCACCGACAGCGTCGGCGCTGTCAGCGAGAACGCGAGCGCGAGGAGCGCCGCCGCGACCACCGAGAGGACGGCGAAGAACGCCTCGCTCGTCGCGATCACCCGGCGCATCCGCTCGAGGTTCCCGCGGGCGCGGGACTCCGCCACGAACTTGACCGTCGCGGCGGTCATCCCGAGGTCCTGCTGGAACAGGAGTCCCATCGAGACCGTGAGGGAGTAGAGGCCGAATCCGGCTGCTCCGACGCCGGCCGTGACGATCGGCAGGATCGCCACGGTCGCGATCATCCCGGCGAAACGGGCAGCGTAGGTCGTCAGGATGTTCTTGAGCACCTGCGGAGGATCCTTCTCGTCAGCGGGACGGTCGACGCGCGGCGGACGAGCCGCTGCGCCACAGCCGGTCCGAGGGCACCCTGCTCGGGCGCTCCGGAACCGCGACGGCTGCCTTCCGGTCGACGTCGGGGTCGGACGCCGCCACGCCGACGTAGGCCAGGAAGACCCAGATCGGGAGGAACGTCCAGGACGACTGCGTCCAGAGGCCGACCGCGACGCAGACCCCGATCGCGAACACGATGGGAGTCGCGCGCAGCGCGCGCACCAGGAGGACGAGGAGGAGCCCGATCAGTCCGATCAGCGCGAGCACTCCCATCTCGGCGAAGATCTGGAGGTAGACGTTCTCGGCGATGGGCCGGAGGTCGGTCGTCCGGTAGTACGCCGGCAGCACGGTGTAGTCCGCGTACTGGGAGAACCAGGCGCCGAAGCGGCCGGGGCCCACTCCGAGCGCGAGATGATCGATCCCCATCTGCGCGCCGATCGAGGCCTTCTCCTCTCGGACGTCGAAGGAGAGACCGGCGAAGCGGAACTCGGCCGTCTGCGAGACCAGACCGAGCTTCGCCGCCTGGTTGATCACGAACTGGCGCACCGGCGCGACGAACGCCGCCAGCCCTCCGACCAGGAGGGTGAGCGAGAGGATCGCGGCGAGCACGCGGACGTGCGGACGCAGGAGGAACAGGATCGCCCCGGCGACCACGATCCCGAGGACGGCGGTCGTCGACTGGGAGTAGAAGACGAGCAGAGCGGCGACGATCGCGGGAAGCCACGATCGGCGCTTCAGCGCGATCAGCAGCGCTGCCCCCGCGTAGAAGCCGAGGTGCTGCCCCTCGAGGAACGGACCGCTGCGCAGGTTCACGCCGGTGACGCTGAGGTTGCTGCCGCCCGTCGACCGGAATCCGAGGTCGGCGAGCAGGGTCTCCAGGCCCAGGAGCGCGCCCACGAACTGCAGCAGGGTCGCCGCCCCGGCCAGCCAGATCGAGAGGATGATCGCCCGCTCGAAGCGGTCCCGCCCGAGCTGGGAGAACATCCACCAGCCGAGGAGGGCGAACAGCCCGAAGGCGGTGTAGAACAGCAGGTCCGTGCTCGGCGAGCGCGTGTAGCCGGTGAAGTCGAGCCCCCGGACCGGACCGGCGAAGCCCAGCCAGTAGAGCCCGGAGACGACCAGTGCCACCGCCAGGAGCACGACGAAGCCGAGCCCGGGCACCCGGGTCCGCGTCGAACCAGGGCTCAGCAGCCGGGCCGCGAGCGCGAGGACGAGCAGGATCTCGGACACCTTGACCGGCGAGCCGACGTCGATGGTGAGCGCGTACTGGAAGGGCACGGTGACGACCGCGAGGAAGACGAGGGTCGACCACACCGGTTCGCGCTGCGCAGCGGCCGGTGAGCGGAGCGGGTCGCGGCCGCGCCGGACGGAGGGGACCTCCGACGGCAGCTTGCTCGAGAGAGCCATGTCACCTTCCACGATGGGTCACGCCGGTTGCGCTCGCCAGCGGAGACGCGGTCGCGAGGCGACCGGACGTGGTCGATTGACCCGACGTCCGACGCCAGTCGGGAGCGGGATTTCGCGTCAGCATAGCGCAGGCCCCACGGCCCGCCGCGGTCGCGAAGCCGGGCCGGACCGCCGCCCGTCCCCGCGATGACAGCGTCCGTTATCATCGCGTCGTGCCCCAGGATCCTGATGCGCCCACGCGCGCGCAGAACGACCCGGTCGAGACCTCGATCGTCATCCCCTGCTACAACGGCGCCGATTTCCTGCCCGAGCAGCTCGCCGCGATCGGCGCTCAAGTGGACTCCTCGGTCGAGGTGATCCTCAGCGACAACGGGTCGGACGACGGCTCGGCCGCCGTCGCCGTCGCTGCTGCCGAGGCCTGCGGACTCCGCCTCCGGGTCGTCGACTCGAGCGCGACGAAGGGCATCAACCACGCCCGGAACGTCGGCGTCCGAGCGAGCGAGGCGACGTACATCCTCCTCTGCGACTGCGACGACGTGGTGTCGCCGACCTGGGTCTCCGCACTGGTGGGCGCCCTCCGCAGCGGAGCGCAGTGCGTCGGCGGGCCCCTCGACCGGGTCTACCCCGACGGCCGAGTGCTCGAGCGGGCCGAGGGAGTGCACTTCCGCAGCTGGCCGGGGGCCGGGATCACCGTGGGGTCCCCCACCGGGGCGAACTGCGGCTTCGTCCGCGAGCTGCACACGGAGCTCGGCGGCTTCGACGAGGGCTTCATCGGCGGCGGAGACGAGATCGACTTCTTCTACCGGGCGACCGCCGCGGGCGCGGAGCTGCGGAACGTCCCCGAGGCGTCGATCCTCTACCGGCAGCGGGACAGCGCCCGAGGCGCCTACTCGCAGAACTTCCGGTACGGGCAGGGCAGCGTGCGGCTGCACACCAAGCTCGCCGCGCTGGGCATGCCGCGCGACCGGCCGGTCAAGGTGGTCGGCGTCTGGGTGCACTCCCTCCTCCGCCTCGTCACCGGGCCGGCGAACGCGCGCCGTATCGCCGTCGAGCGGATCGCCCGTCGGGCGGGCCGCGCTCGCGAGTCCGTCGCGACACGCCATCTCTTCCTGTAGGACGGCTCACGGGCCCTGTCCCTCGGAGTGGGACACCGCCCGCCGGCACGTGGAGGCGGAATGTCCCCCGTGGGCGTATCGCCGTCCCGGAGAAAACGTCATTCCTGCGAGAACGACCCGCCGGCCGGTGACGATGAGCGCGTGACGAAGACATCAGCGCCCTCGAACCGCCGCTCCTTCCTGTTGACCGCCGGGATGGCGTCCGCGGCGGCGATCGCGGTCGCGCCCGGAGCATCGGCCGCGCCCGTGGACAGCACGGACCTGGACAACCAGGTCAGCACCCTCCTCGCGAACCCGACGAGCAAGTCGAACAACGCGCTCGTCGGCGGGACCGCGATCTACTACGTGGACGACTACGTCAAAGCCGGCGACGCCTCGGACTGGTACTGCTGGGACCGGGCCCTCGCCGCGGCGAAGGCCGACCCTCGGCCCAAGGTCGTCCGCGCCGGAGCCCGCGAGTACGTGCTGAGCAAGCAGTGCTCCCTCGAGGGCCACTCGAACCTGACCATCGAGGGCGCCGGGGCGGGGCGGACGATCCTCTCCGGGATGCTGCACGTGACTCTCGCGGCACCCTTCGTCCTCCGGACGGGCAGCGTCGCGAGCAGCAACATCGTCTTCAAGGACTTCACCATCAAGGGCGCCCTCACCAACGCCGACGCTCTCGCCGACACGTACTCGCGGGAGTCCCGCGAGTTCGTCTCGAACTGGACCATCGCCGCGGGACTGATCGCGACGGGCACGGGAGGCACGCGGGGATTCCAGTCGGGACTCGTCATCCTCGGCAGCAGGTACCAGACCGGTGCCTATCCGGTCGTGCGGAACGTGACCGTCGACGGCGTGGAGTTCTGGGGACTCCGATCGATGCCCGTCCAGCTCTACGGGATCTCGGGCGAGACCCGCATGGTGGACTGCACCGCCTTCCGCTGCTTCGATCTCGGGTTCCGGGACGACGAGACGGTCACCTTCACCGGGAACAAGGTCGAGTACAGCGCTGACAACGGCGTCTCGATCTCCCGGGGCACTCAGCGCGTGAACTGCTCGGGCAACACCTTCATCGGCAGCTTCTACAACGGCGTCTGGGTCGGCGGCTACGAGGGCGAGGCCGGCCCCGCCGGAGTGGTCGTCTCCGGCAATGTCATCGACCGGAGCGCCCGGCACGGGATCTGGGCCGCCGGCGGCAGCAAGTCGCTCTCGATCACGGGCAACACGGTCACCCGCGTCGAGCGCGTCCGCGAGTGGTGGGAGGGCTGCGGGATCTTCCTCGCGAAGCTCGACGGCACCACCGTCGTCGACGAGGACGGCGACGGCCAGACGGACGACGACCGCTTCACCGCCAACGCGACGATCACCGGCAACACCCTCATCGACTGCGACCGCGGCGGGATCCTGATCGACGAGGGCTGCGCGAACATCCTGGTGACCTCGAACCTGATCCTCCGCCCGGGCCGAGTCGCCAAGCCGAACGGCGCACCCGCGGACGTCCAGTACGGCGGCGAGAACTTCGGCATCTCGACGCCGGGGACGTCGACCCAGACGTCGAACGTCTACGTCACCCAGAACATGGTCATCGACGATCGCGACGGCACGTCCGCCCCGTCGGGCTCGCGACTGTCGAACGGCTCGGTGAACGAACCGGCCTCGATGGGCTTCGGCATCCATCGCCCCGGCGGCAGCGACACCTGGTACTCCTGGGACAACATCGTCGCCGGCGCGAGCCAGCGGCACATCGAGGTCACGCCGCGGCGCCTCGGCCCGTACATCACGGTCGGCGACGCGACGAGCTTCTCCTCGAGCCTGACGATCGACAAGGTGGTCGGCGGCAAGTCCGCCCTCGAGTTCACCGCGGCCGGCGCGCCGAGGTGGCGCCTCGCCACCAACACGGCGGCCGAGACGGGCGCGGACAAGGGCTCGGACCTGCAGCTCTTCTACGCCAAGGACGACGGCACCCTCGCGCCCTCGTTCACGGCTCGCCGGAGCGACGGCCGGGTGACCATGAACGCGCTGCTCCAGATCACCTCGGGCAGCACTCGTCCCGACGCTGCCGTCGCCGGCACCGGGTCGATGTTCTACGACACCGTGCTCAAGAAGCCGCTGTTCTCCGACGGGTCGCGCTGGCGCACCGCCGACGGCGTCCTCGTCTGAACCCCTGCCGCAGTCCGCGGTCTTCCCGTCGCGGTGGACGGGCGGGCCGCGATGTCGGCGAGAAGCCTCAGCGCACCGCCACCGTCGACCGATCGCGCCCGGTCAGATCCCGCTGCGTCGTCGCCCCGCGCCAGCCGTCGGCCGTCAGCAGCGCGCGGATCTCCGCCCCCTGCAGCTCGCCGTGCTCGATCACGAGCACTCCCCCGGCCCGCAGCAGCCGGAGCGCCGTCCGCGAGAGCGCGCGCACGACGTCGAGCCCGTCCTCGCCGCCGTAGAGCGCGGCCGGCGGGTCGTAGCGCTGCACCTCGATGTCGCGCGGGATCGCCGCCGACGGGATGTACGGCGGGTTGGAGACGACGACGGACACCGTGCCGTCGAGCTCGGGCAGCGCGTCCGCGAGGTCGACGAAGACGATCCGGGCGTTCTCGAGGCCCAGGCGGTCGCGGTTGCCGCGCGCCCAGAGGAAGGCGTCGACGGAGTTCTCGACGCCGACGACCCGCGCGTGCGGGACCTCGTGCGCGAGCGCGAGCGCCAGCGCTCCGCTGCCGGTGCCGAGGTCGACGGCGATCGGCGACTCGTCGGCCACGGCGCGGAGGGCGTCGATGGCGAGCTGCGCGACTCCCTCCGTCTCGGGACGCGGCACGAAGACGCCGGGGCCGACCGCGAGCTCGAGCGAGCGGAACGGCGCGACGCCGGTGATGTGCTGCAGCGGCTCGCGCGAGGCCCGGCGCTCGACGGCGTGGTCGAAGGCGTCCCGGGTCGACTCGTCGAGCGGCAGACCGGTGATCAGCCGTGCCTGCAGCGTCCCGCGGCCGAGGCCGAGCAGATGGCCGAGCAGCAGCTCGGCGTCGACGTCCGGGGTGGGGACGCGCGCCGCGGTCAGCCGGGCGACGGCGTCCGCGAGGAGCGCACGCGCGTCGAGATCCGTCGTCACCGTGCTCACGACTCGTCGGAGCCGATGTCGGCCAGGCGGGCCTCCTCGTCGAACTGGATCGCGCTCTCGACGACGGGGTCGAGCGCTCCGTTCATCACGCCGTCGAGGTTGTAGGCCTTGTAGCCGGTGCGGTGGTCGGCGATGCGGTTCTCGGGGAAGTTGTAGGTGCGGATGCGCTCGGAGCGGTCCATCGTGCGGATCTGCGTCTTGCGCGCGTCCGATGCGGCGGCGGCGATCTCCTCCTGCTGGCGGGCGAGGATGCGGGCGCGCAGGACGCGCATGCCGGCCTCGCGGTTCTGCAGCTGGCTCTTCTCGTTCTGCATCGAGACGACGATGCCGGTCGGGAGGTGGGTGATCCGCACCGCGGAGTCGGTGGTGTTGACCGACTGGCCGCCGGGGCCCGAGGAGCGGTAGACGTCGATCTTGAGATCGTTCTGGCTGATCGCGACCTCCTCGGGGGCGTCGACCTCGGGGAAGACGAGCACGCCGGTGGTCGAGGTGTGGATGCGGCCCTGCGACTCCGTCACGGGGACGCGCTGCACGCGGTGCACGCCGCCCTCGTACTTCAGGTGCGCCCAGACGCCCTGCGACGGGTCGGTCGCGTTGCTCTTGATGGCGACCTGGACGTTCTTGTAGCCACCGAGGTCGGACTCGTCGCGATCGAGGATCTCGGTCTTCCAGCCCTTCGCCTCCGCGTAGTGCAGGTACATCCGGAGCAGGTCCGCCGCGAACAGCGCGCTCTCGGCGCCGCCCTCGCCGCCCTTGATCTCCATGATCACGTCACGTCCGTCGTCAGGGTCGCGCGGGATGAGCAGGCGGCGCAGCTTCTCCTGCGCGACGCGGAGGGACTCCTCGAGCTCCGGGACCTCCTCGGCGAAGGCGTCGTCCTCGCGGGCGAGCTCGCGGGCGGCCTCGAGGTCCTCGCCCGCCTGGATCCAGGCGGCGTGGGCCGCCTTGATCTGGCTCAGCTCGGCGTAGCGGCGGTTGACCTTCTTCGCGCGCGCGGCGTCCGCGTGCAGGGCGGGGTCGGACAGCTGCGTCTGGAGGTCCTCGTGCTCGGCGAAGAGGACGCTGACGGATTCGAACATGGGGTTCCTGGTTTCCGGGGATCGTCTGGGGTGGTGGGCAGTGCTTGCCGGTCGAGTAGGTGCGACAGGCGCCGTATCGAGACCGACGTGCTCGGCGGGGCGGGTCTCGATACGCCCGCTGCGCGGGCTGCTCGACCAGCATGAGCGGCCCGCTTCGCGGGCTGTATGAAGAACAGGGCGGCCCGCTGCACGGGCTTCTCGACTGCGGAGCCGCACCGCAGGTGCCTCGGGACGCGAAAACGCCCGCGGCCGCCCGGTGAGGGGCGACCGCGGACGTCGGGGCAGCTAGTGGTGGCCGTTGCCGTGGTTCGCGGTGGTCGGGCCGACGGCGGACTTCGAGACCTGCATCAGGAACTCGACGTTCGACGACGTCTCCTTGAGGCGGGACAGGATGATCTCGAGCGCCTGCTGCTGGTCGAGACCGGCGAGGGCGCGGCGCAGCTTCCAGGTGATCTTGACCTCGTCCGAGCTGAGGAGCATCTCCTCGCGGCGGGTGCCCGACGCGTTCACGTCGACGGCGGGGAAGATCCGCTTGTCGGCGAGGTGACGCGAGAGACGGAGCTCCATGTTGCCGGTGCCCTTGAACTCCTCGAAGATCACCTCGTCCATCTTCGAGCCGGTCTCGATAAGCGCCGTCGCGAGAATGGTGAGCGAGCCGCCGTTCTCGATGTTGCGCGCCGCGCCGAAGAACTTCTTCGGCGGGTACAGCGCCGACGCGTCGACGCCACCCGAGAGCACGCGGCCCGAGGGAGCGGCGGTCACGTTGTAGGCGCGGCCGAGGCGGGTGATCGAGTCGAGGAGCACGACCACGTCGTGGCCCAGCTCGACGAGGCGCTTGGCGCGCTCGATGGCCAGCTCGGCGACCGTCGTGTGGTCCTCCGCTGGGCGGTCGAACGTGGAGGCGACGACCTCTCCGCGCACGGTGCGCTGCATGTCGGTGACCTCCTCGGGGCGCTCGTCGACGAGCACGACCATGAGGTGGACCTCGGGGTTGTTCTGCACGATCGCGTTCGCGATCTGCTGCAGGACGATCGTCTTGCCGGCCTTGGGCGGCGCGACGATCAGGCCGCGCTGGCCCTTGCCGATCGGGGCGACGAGGTCGATGATCCGCTGGGTCAGCTTGCCCGGCTCCGTCTCGAGGCGCAGGCGCTCGGTCGGGTACAGCGGCGTGAGGTCGTGGAACTCGACGCGCGCGGCGGCCTCCTCGACGGTCTGGCCGTTGATCGAGTCGACGCGGACGATCGCGTTGTACTTCTGGCGTCCGCCGCCCTCGCCCTCGCGGGGCTGGCGGATGGCGCCGACGACCGCGTCGCCCTTGCGCAGGTTGTACTTCTTGACCTGGCCGAGCGAGACGTAGACGTCGCTGACACCGGGCAGGTAGCCCGTGGTGCGCACGAAGGCGTAGTTGTCGAGGACGTCGAGGATGCCGGCGACCGGGATGAGGACGTCGTCCTCGCTGATCTCGGGCTCGAAGTCGTCGCCGACCGCTCCCCCGCGGCGCTTGCGGTCGCGGTAGCGGCTGCGGCGGCCGTCCTCGCCGTCGGCCTGCTGGCCGTTCTGCGAGGGGCCCTGCGCGTTCTGGCCGTTGCCGCCCTGGTTCTGGCCGCCCTGGTTCGACGGCGCCTGGCCGTTGCCGTTCTGCGCGGCGGCGTGCTGGCCGCCGCCGTTCTGGCCGTTGCCGTTCTGCGCGCCGCCGTTCTGGCCGTTGCCGCCCTGAGCGCTGCCGCCCTGGCCGTTCTGCTGGCCGTCGTTCGACTGGCGGTCCTCGCCGCGGCGGTTGCGGTTGCGGCGGTTGCGGCCGCGGCCGGTGCCCTGCTGGTCGCCGCCGTTCTGCTGCTCGCCGGAGCCCTGCTGGTCGTCCTGGCGGTCGCCCGAGTCCGACTCGTCGCCGGCGTCCTCGGTGGAGGACTCGACGGCCTCGGTCGTCTCGGGCTGCTCGCTCTGCTCGGCGCTGCCGCCGCGGCTGCGACGGCGTCCGCGACGCTCGCGCTGGCCGCCCTCGCGGGAGGAGTCGTCCGACTCCGGGCCGTTGGGCAGCTCGATCTCGATGACCGGTCGCGGCGCCTGCTCGGCGTCGGGGGCCTGCTCGAGGACGGGCGGGAGCTCGGGGATGAGCGACTCGACACCGCTGCCGGCCGGGATGTTGACGTGCTCGCCGGCGGCGACCGTGCCGCTGGAGGCGCGACGCGAGCCGCGGCGACGCGGCGTGCGCTCGGCGGGCTCGGCGACCGGCTCGGCGGCGACGGGGAGCTCGAGCTCGACCGGAGCCGCCTCGGCGGCGACGGGCGCGGGCTCCTCGACCGTGGCGGCGGCCTGCTCGAGGACGTCGGCGGTGTCCGCCTCCGTGCTCTCGGCGGGCGCGGGCACCTCGGCGGGGGCCTCGAGCACCGGGGCGCTCTGCTCGGCCACATCGGCGGGCTCGGCCTCGACGCTGGTGCCGTCGACGACGGGCTCGGCCTCGGCCGGCTCGGCGAAGGCCTGCTCGGCGACCGAGGGCTCGGCGGGCGCCTGCTCCTCGGCGGGAGCAGCGGGCTCGGCGGCGACCTCGGAGTCCGCGCCGGCGCGGAGGTCCGAGATGGCCGAGACGAGCTCGCCCTTGCGGAGCTTGGAGGCTCCGCCGATGCCGAGGCTCGTCGCGAGAGCCTGCAGCTCGGCGACGCGGAGGCCGGCGAGATCGGCGTTGTCCGCGGCGGTGCCGCGGGTGTTGACATCTGTCACTGGAGAGGGGTTCCTTCCCCCCGGGAGCGATCGCTCACCGGGAGAGCACATCAGCCGTGCGGGTCCATCGCGAGTTCTGATCCACGCGATGCTCTCGGTCGCCGGCTCGACCTGCCTGGGAAGCGCAGAGAGGGCACGAGCGACCAGGCGCTGGTCTGCACGAGAAGCAGGGGCGCCCTTCACACGATGTGATGGCCGTGATTATCGGGACGATCCGTCGGACAGATTCCGCTCGTTACGCGGCTCCTCGGGATGCGATCCCCACTGTAGCACCCTTGAAGTCGACGGCCAGCATGTGGGCGCGCCAGGGCGTGTGCGCCTCCTTCGCGACCAGATCCGCGGCGGCGAGGCGCTGCGCGGGGTCGCTGCACAGCACCAGGACGCTCGGTCCGGCGCCGGAGACGACGGCCGCGTAGCCGTGCGATCGCAGCAGCGCGATCAGCTCGGAGGTCTGCGGCATCGCGGCCGCGCGGTAGTTCTGGTGCAGCTTGTCCTCGGTCGCCGCGAACAGCAGCTCGGGGCTCTGGATGAGGGCCGCGATCAGCAGCGACGAGCGCGAGACGTTGAAGACGGCGTCCTCGTGCGGCACGCTGATCGGCTGCAGCGAGCGCGCCAGCCGGGTCGACATGGTGTGCTCGGGCACGAAGACGACCGGCGAGACGCCGCGGTGCACCATCAGCTTCTTGGAGCGCGGCCGCAGCGGCGCCTCGGGTCCGCCCTCGGCACCGGGCTCGACCCACGCGATGGTGAGACCGCCGAAGAGCGCCGGCGCGACGTTGTCGGGGTGCCCCTCCATCTCGGTCGCGATGCGGAGCAGATCGTCGGAGTCGAGCTCGACGATGCCGTCGAGCAGCCCCTTGGCCGCCATGATCCCGGAGACGATCGCGGCTCCCGAGGAGCCCATCCCGCGGCCGTGCGGGATGATGTTGCGCGCGGTCACGTCGATGCCCGGCATCTCCTGCCGCTGGTCGGCGAAGGTGTAGGCGATGGCCTGCACGACGAGGTTCGTCTCGTCGGTCGGCACCTCGCCCTCGCCCACGCCGTGCACCGCGACCCGGGCGCCCGTCGCCGCGACGGCGACGACGTCGAGCTCGTCGTAGGACGAGAGCGCGAGGCCGAGCGTGTCGAACCCGGGGCCGAGGTTCGCCGAGGTCGCCGGGACCTTGACGTGCACGGTGCGGCCGACGGGAACCGCCGAGGTCATGCGCCGGCCAGCCCCAGCACGTCGGCGATCGCGGCGGTGTCCACGGGCACGACGGTCGGAGTGATGTCCTCGCCGTCCGCGGTGCGCAGAGCCCACTGCGGGTCCTTCAGGCCGTGGCCGGTGACGGTCAGCACGACGGTCGCGTCCTTGGGGATCGCCCCCGCCTCGGCGCGCTCGAGCAGGCCGGCGACGCTGATCGCGGAGGCGGGCTCGACGAAGACGCCCACCTCGCCCGCGAGGATGCGGTACGCCTCGAGGATCTTCGCGTCGCTGATGGCGCCGAAGTAGCCGTCGCTCACGCTGCGCGCGTTGAGCGCGAGCTCCCACGAGGCGGGGTTGCCGATCCGGATCGCACTGGCGATGGTCTCGGGGTGGCGGACCGGAGCGCCGTGGACGATCGGCGCGGAGCCCTCGGCCTGGAAGCCGAACATGCGCGGCAGCTTCGTCGACTCGCCGCGCTCGAGCTCCTCGGAGTAGCCGCGGAAGTAGGCGGTGTAGTTGCCGGCGTTGCCGACCGGGACGATGTGGAAGTCCGGCGCGTCACCGAGGACCTCGACGACCTCGAAGGCCGCGGTCTTCTGACCCGCGATGCGGTCGGGGTTCACCGAGTTGACCAGGTGCACCGGGTAGTTCTTCGCGAGATCGCGAGCGATGTCGAGGCAGTCGTCGAAGTTGCCCTGCACCTGCAGCAGCTGCGCGTTGTGCGCGATGGCCTGGCTGAGCTTGCCGAGCGCGATCTTGCCCTCGGGGACGAGCACCGCGGCGGTGATGCCGGCGTGCGTCGCGTAGGCCGCGGCCGAGGCGGAGGTGTTGCCGGTCGAGGCGCAGATGACGGCCTTCGCGCCGTGCTCGACGGCCTTCGAGATCGCCATGGTCATGCCGCGGTCCTTGAAGGAGCCGGTCGGGTTCATGCCCTCGTACTTGACCCAGACCTTCGCGCCCGTGCGGGCCGAGAGAGCCGCCGCCGGGATGAGCGGGGTGCCGCCCTCGCCGAGCGTGATGACGGGGGTCGCCTCGGTGACATCCAGGCGGTCCGCGTACTCGTGCAGGACTCCGCGCCACTGCTTGGCCATCTCAGGCTCCTTCAACTCGTAGAACGGACGTCACGGCGCCGACGAACCCGTGGGATTGGAGAGCGGTGACGGTGGCCGCCAGATCGGACTCTGCCGCGGCGTGCGTGCCGATGACCAGGGTAGCGGTCGGCTCGCGCCGCTCCGCACCGGCCTCGGCCAGCGGGTCGAGCACGGGCGGCGTCTGCACGAGCGTCTCGACGGAGACGCCGTGCTCGGCGAAGACGCCGGCGATCTGGGCGAGCACGCCGGGCCGGTCGAGCACCTCGAGCGTCACCTGGTAGCGGGTGGTCACGTGACCGATCGGCAGCACCGGGAGTCCGGAGCTCGCGCTGGTGACGAGACCGGGCCCGCCGACGACGTGGCGGCGGGCGGCCGAGACCACGTCGCCCAGCACGGCCGAGGCGGTCTCGACGCCGCCGGCGCCCGCGCCGTAGAACATCAGGCTGCCGGCGGCCTCCGCCTCGACGAAGACGGCGTTGTTGGCGCCGTGCACGGCGGCGAGGGGGTGCGAGCGGTGCACGAGTGCGGGGTAGACGCGTGCCGAGACGCCCTCCTCCCCCGTCTTCGCGTCGACGAGGCGCTCGCAGATGGCGAGCAGCTTGATCACGTAGCCGGAGGCGCGGGCCTGCTCGACCTGCTCCGGCGTGACGCCGGTGATGCCCTCGCGGTGCACCAGCGAGACCGGGACGTCGGTGTGGAAGGCGAGCCGGGCGAGGATCGCCGCCTTCTGCGCGGCGTCGTAGCCCTCGATGTCGGCGGTCGGGTCGGCCTCGGCGTAGCCCAGCTCGGTGGCGAGGGCGAGCGCCTCCTCGAGGGTGGAGTGCTCGGTGTCCATCCGGTCGAGGATGAAGTTCGTGGTGCCGTTGACGATGCCGAGGATCCGGTGCACGCGGTCTCCGGCGAGGCTGTCGCGCAGCGGGCGGATGATCGGGATCGCCCCGGCCACCGCGGCCTCGTAGTTCAGCTGGGCGCCCACCTGGTCGGCCGCTTCGAACAGCTCGTTGCCGTGCGCGGCGAGCAGCGCCTTGTTGGCGGTGATCACGTCGGCGCCCGAGGAGATCGCCTTGAGGATGTAGCTGCGCGCCGGCTCCAGCCCGCCGATCAGCTCGACGACGATGTCGGCGCCGAGGATGAGCGCCTCGGCGTCGGTCGTGAAGTACTCCTTCGGGATGTCCGCGGTGCGCGGCGCGTCGAGGTCCCGGACGGCCACGCCGGCGAGCTCCAGCGGCGCCCCCACGCGCTGGGCGAGCTCGTCGCCGTGGTCGAGCAGGAGGCGCGCGACCTGGGCACCGACGGACCCGGCGCCCAGCAGGGCGACGCGGAGGCTGCGGTACTCGATCATCGGAGGATGGCCTTTCGTTCGATGCCGGCATCGCGGCGGAGGAGGTCGTCCTCGGTCTCGCCGTGCACGATCACGCGCGCGACTCCGTCCCGCACAGCGACGACAGGGGGGCGACCCAGGTAGTTGTAGTTGCTCGACAGCGACCAGCAGTAGGCGCCGGTCGCGGCGACGGCCAGCAGGTCGCCCGGCTGCACGTCGGCGGGGAGGAAGTCGTCGTGGACGACGATGTCGCCCGACTCGCAGTGCTTGCCGGCCACGCGGACGAGGGCGGGCTCGGCGTCGGAGACGCGGTTGGCGATCCGGGCCGTGTAGTCGGCGCCGTAGAGGGCCGGCCGGGCGTTGTCGCTCATCCCGCCGTCGACGCTCACGTAGCGGCGCACGCCGTCCGTGCCGACCGCGACGTCCTTGATGGTGCCGACCTCGTAGAGGGTCAGCCCTGCGGGCCCGATCAGCGAGCGGCCCGGCTCGATGGCGATGTGCGGCACCGGGATCCCGCGGGTCGCGCACTGCTCGCCGACCGCGTCCGCGATCGCCGCGGCGATCTCGTCGATCGGGGTCGGGTCGTCGGCGCTCGTGTAGGCGATGCCGAAGCCGCCGCCGAGGTTGAGCTGCGGGACGGGGCCGTCGGCGAGGAGCGCCGCGTGCACGGCGAGCAGGCGCGACGCCGACTCGGCGAAGCCGGCCGAGCCGAAGATCTGCGAGCCGATGTGGCAGTGCAGGCCGAGGAAGCGCAGGCTCGCGTGCGAGCGGATGCGCGCGACGGCGGCCGGGCAGTCCTCCAGCGTGATGCCGAACTTCTGGTCCTCGTGCGCGGTCGCGAGGAAGCTGTGGGTGTGCGCGTGCACGCCGCTGTTCACCCGGAGCCGGACCGGCTGGACTCGGCCGTGGCGCTCGGCCGCGGCGGCGACGCGGTCGATCTCGAGCACGCTGTCCATGACGATCGCCCCGATGCCGACCTCGACCGCCCGGTCGATCTCGGCGAGCGACTTGTTGTTGCCGTGCAGGCCCATGCGCTCGGGCTCGACGCCCGCGGCGAGCGCGACCGCGAGCTCTCCCCCGCTGCAGGTGTCGATGTTCAGGCCCTCGGCGCGCATCCAGCGCGCGACCTCGGTGGAGAGGAACGCCTTGCCCGCGTAGTAGACGGTGACGCCGGTGCCGATCCGGCCGAGCTCGCGCTCGAAGGCCTCCCGGGTCGCGACCGCGCGGCGGCGGGCGTCGTCCTCGTCGACCACGTAGAGCGGCGTGCCGAAGCGCGCGGCGAGCTCCGCCGCCGCGACACCGGCGACCTCGAGGCCGCCGTCCGCGGCGCGGACGGTGCCGCCGGACCAGACGCCGTCGGCGAGCCCGTTCGCGTCGTCGGGCCGGTGGAGCCACTCCGGAGCGAGCGGATGACGGGGGGCGCGGACGGGTGCGTCGGCGTGTGCCACGGGTGAGACCTCACAGGAGAGAGTGGGAGCGTCACTGCGTGGCGAGCGAGTCCGGATTGACCCCTGAAGCCAGCAAGATCCTTGGAAGTGCTGTCGATGACAGTGCTGTCGGTGCGCGCACTGCCGGCGTTCGGCCCGCGGGACACGCGGGCACAGGGCTCCGATCCTACCGGTCGGTCGCGCCTCGGCCGTCTCGGGTCAGGAGCAGACGCCGGTCTCCTGCTGCGCCGGGTCGCTGAGGAGCGTCGGAGAGAAGTCGAAGGAGGCGTTCAGCGAGTCGGCCGTCACGTCGACGTCGGTGAGCGCGAGCCCTCGCGGCAGCGCGTCGGCGATGCAGACGGAGCGCGCGGCGAGCAGCCCCTCGGCGACGGCGCCGAAGCGGTCCTCGACATCGGCGGCGCTGATCGTCGTGCCGCCCGCCGTCACCTCGGACGGAGTCAGCTCGATCGCGCCGTCGGCCGCGCCCAGCTCGATGCCGACCCCCGCGGCGAGCGTGAGCCCGAGCACGTCCACCGAGGTGTTCACGCGCACCAGCGGCGGGTCGAGCGTCACACCGTCGATCGGCACCTCGCTCCGCGCGGCGACGAGAGTGCTCACCGAATCCGGGTCGAGCGCCACCGTCGCCTGTCCGGCGTCGATCGGTCCGCTGCCGCTCGCCGGGACGCCCTCGAGCGTCGCGTCGAGGTCGCCGTTCAGGTCGCCGAACGCGACGTCCTCGCTGCGGATGTCGAGCCGGTCGAGCGACCCGCCGATCAGCTGCGGCAGGACGGCCCAGCCGGCGACCTCGACGTCGACGGGGTGGTCCGCGGGGAGCGAGAGCGCCTCCCGGATGCTCGACGCCGCGGTGTCGGCGACGGCGCGCCGGGCGAGCACGTCGCCGACGACGGCGGCCACGGCCAGCAGCACGATCAGGATCACCGCGACGAGCGCGATCCGGCGGCCGCGGTGCGGCGCACCGGCATCGGCGGCGGTCACATCCGGTCCGGAGCGGTCACGCCGAGCATCGTGAGCCCGTTGCGCAGGACCTGCGCGGTCGCCTCGTTGAGGCGCAGGCGGGTCGAGTGCACGGCCTCGATCGGGTCCTCGCCTTGCGGGACCACGCGGCAGTTGTCGTACCAGCGGTGGTACAGGCCGGCGATCTCCTCGAGGTAGCGGGCCACGCGGTGCGGCTCGCGCAGCTCCGCGGCCAGGGCGACGATCCGGGGGAACTCCTGCAGCCCGCCCAGCAGCGCCGACTCGGTCGGGTGCACGAGCGTCTCGGGCGCGAACGGCTCGCGCGGCACGCCCGACGCCTCCGCCTTCGCCGCCACCTGGCGGGTGCGGGCGTGCGCGTACTGCACGTAGTAGACGGGGTTGTCGTTGCTCCGCTTGGTGAGCAGGTCGAGGTCGATGTCGAGCGAGGAGTCGGCGGAGGAGCGCACGAGCGAGTAGCGCGCGGCGTCGACGCCGACGGCCTCGACCAGGTCCTCCATCGTCACGACGGTGCCGGCGCGCTTGGACATCCGGACCGCCTGGCCGTCGCGGAGCAGATTGACGAGCTGGCCGATCAGGATCTCGAGGTTGACGCCCGGGGTGTCGCCGAAGGCCGCGCACATCGCCATCATCCGGCCGATGTAGCCGTGGTGGTCCGCGCCGAGCATGATGATCGCCCGGTCGAAGCCGCGCTCGCGCTTGTCGAGGTAGTAGGCGAGATCACCCGCGATGTAGGCGGCCTCGCCGTCGCTCTTGATGATGACGCGGTCGCGGTCGTCGCCGAAGTCCGTGGTGCGCAGCCAGGTGGCTCCGTCGGCCTCGAAGATGTGGCCGAGCTCGCGGAGGCGCTCGATCGCGCGCTCGACGGCGCGCGACTCGTGCAGCGAGTTCTCGTGGAAGTAGACGTCGAAGTCGACGCCGAACTCGTGCAGGCTCTGCTTGATCTCGCCGAACATCAGGTCGACGCCGATGGAGCGGAAGGTCTCGTTCAGCTCGGCCTCGGGGAGGACCGACAGGTCGCCCGGGTAGGCGGCCACGACGCGGTCGGCGATGTCGGCGATGTAGGCGCCGCCGTAGCCGTCCTCCGGGGTCGGCTCGCCGCGGTAGGCGGCGAGGACGCTCCGGGTGAAGCGGTCGATCTGCGCCCCGTGGTCGTTGAAGTAGTACTCGCGGGTCACCTCGGCGCCCTGCGCGATCAGCACGCGGGCGAGGCTGTCGCCGACGGCCGCCCAGCGGGTGCCGCCGATGTGGATGGGGCCGGTGGGGTTGGCCGAGACGAACTCGAGGTTCATCTTCAGACCGGAGTAGACGGAGCCGGTGCCGTAGGCCTCGCCCGCGTCGACGATCGCGCCGGCGAGCGCGCCCGCGGCGGCGGCGTCGAGCCGCACGTTGAGGAACCCGGGGCCGGCGACCTCCACCGAGGCGACGCCGTCGACGGCGCCCAGGCCCTCGGCGAGCTCGGTCGCGAGCTCGCGCGGGTTCGCGCCGGCCTTCTTGGCGATCTTCATCGCGATGTTCGAGGCCCAGTCGCCGTGGTCGCGGTTCTTGGGCCGCTCGAGCACGACTTCGCCCAGCGCGACCTCGGCGTCGCTCCCTCGTCGCTGCACGGCGTCGAGGACGAGGGCGTGCAGGGAGGCGGCGAGCTGTTCGGGAGTCACGGGGCACGATTCTACCGGCCGTCCCGCCACCCCCTCCTTCCTGCCGATCGCCCCGCCTCCCCTGCTGATCGAGCAGCCGCCCCACCCGCGGCGATTGCTAGGGTGCAGCGCATGCGCCGACCCGTCGCCCTCGCCCTGCTCGTCGCCGTCGGCGCCCTCACCGGCTGCGCACCGGCCGCGGAGCCGGCGCCGAGCGCGAGCGAGGCCGTCACAGGCACCCCCGTCGAGATCGCCTGCGACGACCTGGTCCCCGCCTCCGCGCTCACCGGACTCTGGTCCGGCTTCACCCCGAGCGACGCCGTCGAGCCGACCGCGGTCTCCACCGAGATCGCCGGCTACCAGGGACAGGTGTGTGGCTGGTCCGGCCCGGACGGCGCCGACTTCCAGATCGCCGTCGCGCAGCTGGATCCAGCGATCATCGAGGCGCTCAAGAACGAGTACTTCACCACGAGCGCGGCTGTGCCGACCTACGGCAGACCGCCGGAGATCGAGGGCTACTACGAGATCGCGAACGGCCGCGGCGTGGCCGACGCCTTCATCGGCGACTACTGGATCGAGGCGTCGAGCGCGTCCTTCGTCGAGCCCGGCGATCCCGAGCCGCTCGTGCGCGCGGCGCTCGACGCCCTGGCGGGCTGACCGGCGCCGACCGGGCGGGCCCGCTCAGCCCAGGCGCACCGGCGAGACGTGATCGTCCTCGACGACCTCGTCGCAGGTCGCCTCGACGCTCATCGTCTCCAGCCGCAGGTCGGTGAGGTAGCTGCTGAGGAACGCCGTGTCGGCGGTGTCGCGGCCGGAGGAGATCCGGAGCATCGACGGCCGCGGAGCCAGCCGGGTCGCGTCGACCACGTGCCACGCTCCGTCGACCCACGCCTCCGACACCGCGTGGAAGTCGCGCGGCTCGAGCCCCGGAGCGTAGACGGCGGTCACCCGCGCCGGGACGTCGAGCGCGCGCAGCAGCCCGACGACCGTGTGCGCGAAGTCGCGGCAGACGCCCTGACCGCTCTCGATCACCTGCGCCGCTCCCCCGGTCGCGACCGTGGAGCCGTAGACGTAGGAGAGGTGGCTGTGCACCCACTCCTCGACGGCGACGAGCGCCTCGAAGCCCTTCGCCCGGCCGAACTCGCGCCGCGCTATCCCGCCGAGCGCGTCGGTCTCCGCGTAGCGGCTCGGCCGCAGGTATTCGACCAGCTCCAGCTCGCTCGGCTCGTCCGGTGCACCGCGACCTGAGACGCGGGCGCGGTACTCCACCTGCATCGCGCCGGCGTTCGCCGCCACCCGGTGCACGCGGGCACCGTGCCGCGCCGGGAACTCGCGGACCGGGACGGGCTCGCCGTCGAGAGTGACGGTGAAGGAGTCCTCGAACGCGTCCCCCGTCGGCGTCGCCGCCACGAGGAAGATCAGGTCGGTCGGCCCGTTCAGTCGCAGGCCCAGCGAGGCGGAGACGGTGCGCAGCATGCCCCCATCGTGGCACGGCCGAGTGACCCGCCAGGGCGTCCGGCGACGCTCACCCCGGGTGCTAATGTTGACAGGCACTCCTGGCCCCCATAGCTCAGGGGATAGAGCACTGCCCTCCGGAGGCAGGGGCGTAGGTTCGAATCCTACTGGGGGCACCATCTCGACAGGCCAGGAACCCCGCGTGAGCGGAGGCGTCCGGACCTCCTCCGGCGCGACGGTCCGGCAGCGCTCGCACGCTCGACGGTCTGATCGAGGGCCGCTGAGATCCGGTCGAGATCATCGTCGGACCGGTCGCCGCGCCGTCGTGCGCGACGGCCGCGGAGGCGAGCAGTCCCACACGTCACGCTCGCCGCCGTCGGAGCGCTCCGCCAGCCGATCTGCGCCACGAGTCGGCGAGAACCTCCCTCCTGGCGGAGAGGGGCAGCGCGAGGACGCCATGCTGAGCGCGTGGAGCCCTCCGTCGTGCGACCGAAGTCGGGCTTCGCCGACGGCCTGCGCGCCCTCGCCGCGATCGCGGTGACCGTCTATCACGCGGCGCTCTTCACGGGCGGCAGCGGCGAATTCCTCTCCACCTTCCCGATCGCGGGTCGGCTGATCGGCTTCGGCACGCTCGCGGTGCCCGTGTTCATCGTCCTCTCCGGCTTCGTGCTGATGCTGCCCGTCGCCCGCAGCGCAGCGCTCGAACTGCGCGGCGGCTTCCGCGACTACCTCCGCCGGCGGGCGAGGCGCATCCTCCCTCCCTACTTCGCCTCACTCGCGATCATCGCCGCGATGATCCTGTTCGTCCCCGCGATGCAGACCGGGCACGGCACGGAGTGGGACAGCAAGGTCCCCGTCACCCCGGGCGGCCTGATCTCGCACCTGTTCCTCGTGCACAACCTCAATCCGGCGTGGATCTACCAGATCAACGGTCCGGCCTGGTCGGTGGCGACGGAATGGCAGATCTACTTCCTGTTCCCGCTCGTCCTCCTGCCGCTGTGGCGCCGGCTCGGTCCGGCGGTCGCCGTCGGCACGATGGTCCTGCTCGGCGTCGTTCCCGTGCTGCTGCTCCCGGCGATCGCCGGCGCTCACCCGTGGTTCCTCGGACTCTTCGCGATGGGGGCCGGCGCCGCGTGGATGACGCAGCACATCGAGCTCCCGCGCGCGGGTCTGTGGGCGAGCCTCGCCGGGATCATCGCCCTGGCGCTGACAGTCGCCGTCCGCCTCTCGTGGGTGTACGAGTCGGCCTTCGGGATCGCGATCGCGCTGCTGCTCCACTGGCTGACGATCCGGGCGCGCGAGAAGCGGCCGTCGCAGGTCGGCCGCGTGCTGAGCTCGCGCCCACTCGTCCGCATCGGTGCCGGCTCCTACAGCCTCTACCTCGTGCACAGCCCGGTCCTCGCCGCCGGCAACATCGCACTCCTCGACGCCGACCTGCCCTACCCGGCCCGTCTCGCCGTGATGCTCCTTCTCGTCCTGCCCCTGTCCTGGCTCGCAGGGTGGGTCTTCTTCCGCCTCGTGGAGCGGCACTTCCTCACCAGCCACCAGAAGGCGATCGTCCCGAGCGCGACCTGAGGCCTGTCGATGGACGCGTGCTGCCGCTACTGCAGCACTCCGGCCGTCCGGAGCGACTCCGCGATGGACGATTCGATGAGGTCCAGGTAGCGGGGGGCCGCATGCAGACGATCGCCCTTCGTCGGGGTGCCCTCGACGTAGGCGGGGCACAGGTCCTCGGCGCAGAACCAGGGGACCGAGCTGACGACGACGCCGCCGACGGCACCGGCCACCGTCCCGTCGGCGGCGAGGTACTTCTCGTGTGAGGCCGTGATCGCGCCGACGCAGTCGGTCGGGGTCGAGACCGCGGTGAAGCATTCACCGACATTGACGTCGGAGGGCGGCGGAGAGAGGAACACGACCTGACCGGCGGCCGGGCTGAAGCGCTCGACAGCGGTCTGCAGGCTCGAGATCCACTCGGGCCCCGTGAGCGGATCGTCGGCGCCGATCGGCGTGTGCTGCTGATAGGCGTTCGTCACGAAGACGAGCTCCGGCGTCTGCTCGGTGATCGCGTCGACCGCGTCCTGCTTCCGGACGGGGCAGGAGTCGGCGACGCTCGCGTTGCCGATGACGGTGTCCGAGTACTCGCAGCCGTTCATCGCGAAGCCCTGGACGCGGTAGCCCGCCTTGTTGAGGACGGTCCGCAGCGCAGCCGTGTAGGCGACGGCGGTGGAGTCGCCGACGACGACGGCGAGCTTGTCCCCGTCCCCCCAGGTGCACTCGGTGCCGGAGATGCGGACAGGGTCGGCGCACTCCTCGATCTCCGCCGGCCAGCCGCCCTGACTGAACGAGTCCTCGAAGCCTTCGGGCCAGGCCGCCGAGCGGAGGGCGGTGGTGATCTTCGCGGTGAGCTCGCTCTGCGCCGGACCGACGGCAGGTGCGGCCGGACCGGGCGTCTCGTCGAGGGCTGCACCGGGCGTGCCGGTCGGTGCAGGCAGAGCGGAGACGGCCTCGCGGGTGCCGTACAGCATCTGATTGGCGGTGTCGGCAGGGACGAGGAAGGCGAAGCCGAGGAGGACGGCGGTCGCAAGACCGGCGGCGCCGAGACCGAACCAGCGCGCCAGCTTCAGCACCTCGAGCTGCTCCTTCGCCCAGCTCCCCCACGCCTCCCGGCGCTCCCATGCGCCGTCGTGAGGGATGAGGAGAGGCGATCGGTGAAGGGGTCTCTCGACGAGATGGTAAGCGAGGGCCGCGATGCCGAAGCCCACGACGAGCACGCCGATGTAGCCGGCACTGCCCGAGTTCGGGAACAGCGCGGCGCCGAAGACGACCGTCGGGAAGTGCCAGAGATAGAGGCTGTAGGAGATGTCGCCGAGGTACTTCGCGACGGGGTTCGCCAGCGGAACGAGCCCGCGCGCCTGCTCGCCGATCCCCGAGGCGAGGACGAGCACCGTCGCGAGGACGGGCAGGATCGCACCCGGCGCAGGGAACCCTGTACCACCGTCGACGAGGAAGAGCGACGCCGTCATTCCGGCGAGCCCGGTCCACGCCAGCACGACGCGGGCCGGCTGCCGCATCCGCAGGAACAGGGGGGCGATGACGGCGAGCAGCGCGCCCACCCCGAGCTCCCAGGCCCGAGTGAAGGTGGAGAAGTAGGCGATCGTGGGTCCGGTCGCGCTCTGGACGAACGCCCATGCGAGGGACGCGACGATGATGACGAGCATCGCGGCGCCCGCAGTGAAGCGGAGGGTGCGATCGGTGTGGGCGGCGCGGAGTCGCGCGTAGACCCAGAGGATCGCGAGCAGCAGCCAGGGCCAGACGAAGTAGAACTGCTCCTCGACCGACAGCGACCAGAAGTGCTGCAGCGGGGAGACCG
Organism: Rathayibacter sp. VKM Ac-2804; assembly: GCF_009866655.1. Classification (NCBI taxonomy): domain Bacteria; kingdom Bacillati; phylum Actinomycetota; class Actinomycetes; order Micrococcales; family Microbacteriaceae; genus Rathayibacter; species Rathayibacter sp. VKM Ac-2804. The sequence goes on along the minus strand of NZ_CP047420.1, from coordinate 1,642,517 downwards.
CTTGTCCCTGCGCGAAGTAGTCGGTGCCCTCGGCCGCGAACCGCCAGTTGGCGGAGAAGAGGAACGCCCACACCGCGTCCCAGGTGATGGCCGCTGCGCGGTTCGCGAGGAGCAGCGCATGCGCGGCGATCGCGGTGACGACGAGGACGAGGGTCGCAGCGGGGATGATCCGCTTGATGCGTGCCGCGTAGAAGCCCGAGAACGAGATCGTGCCCGTGGCGCTGTACTCGCGCAGCAGGAGTCCCGTGATCAGGAATCCGGAGATCACGAAGAAGACGTCCACTCCGACGAAACCGCCGGCGGGCCAGCCGAGCAGGTGCTCGAGGAATACGGCGAGCACCGCGAACGCGCGGAGCCCTTGGATGTCCGTCCGTCGTCGCGTCGTCGCTGCTCGTGCGCTACCAGCGGGTGCGTGCGTCGTCATGGCGTCCCCCTCATGGATCCGGCACACGCTAGCCGAGGAGGGCCGAGCGGGCGGACCCTTCACTCCGTGCTGCGGGATGCTGTCGCATTACGACGACGAGTGGTCGCGGAGAGGGGCAGGATCCGCGCTGCGGCGGAGTACGTTCGGCAGCGGAGGCGATCGGCAGGCGAGGAGCGACACGATGGGCGAGCGACCATGGCCGGGGTCTAGGCGACTGTTCGTCGCGGGGACCGCGGCGCTCGCGTCAGGTGCCGTCGTCTCGGCACTCCCGCTGGACCGGACCGGCCCGGCATGGGCGTCTCCGACGGTGCGCTCGGCGGTCGGCGCGCCGCGAGCAGCGGCGAGTCAGCCCGAGGCGCCCGTGGAGCTCGTGCAGTGGCGGCCGAACCTGCTCGCCTCGGGTGAGCGGACGGCGGTACTGGCGGTCAGGCGCTCGGGCAGCTCGCGTCGTCCGGACATCGATCTTCCTCGGCGTCGGCGACGATCCGCGGGAGATGACGGGCGCGCCGCAGACGGGGATCGCCGTCCTGTCCTCGCCGGACGGCTGGACGGGAGCGATCGCCGCCGGCGCGGCGGCTCCCCTGCTCTGGAACGGCTGGCTCGCGCCGGACGGAGTCGAGCGCCGCTTCGAGATCGGCTTCCTGCCCGACGCGAGTTCCGCCAGCGTGATCACCGCGTACCTCGCGCTGTGGTACTACGACGCGGACACGTCGGACGACCTCGCCTTCTCCGACGGCAGACTCGACCGGGTCAGGATCCTGGGCTGAGACCCGGCCCGGCGCGGCCGGACGCCCGAGGATCCCGTGCGATCGTCAGGGGTTGAGGTCGAACCTCTGCGCGCGGCGAGCGCACGTGGTCGAGCAGTAGGGCTCGGCCGCAGGGGTCACCGCCCCGCAGTACTCGCAGGGCCGTCGGACGAGAGCGCCGACGATCCTGGCCAGGATCGAGCGCGGTCGAGAGATCTTCATGAGCATCAGCGCACCGTATCTACGCGACTTTCGGGTCGTCGCGTTTCGACGTATTCTACGACCCCCGTAGGGGTCCGAACAGAGTGGAATCCCGTGCAGCTACTGGCAGGAACCGGCGTCCGCGCACCGTTCATCCGCGACAGCCGAGGCCCGTCGAGCTGGAGCGAGCGGTCGATCGCGTCGACGGCGGTGCACGCTCCCGCCCCTCCTGCTCCGAAACGCGCTCGGCGCGCACGCCGTTCCTGAGAGCGGCGTCGTAGGGTGAGCGCGTGAAGATCCTTGTCGTCGAAGACGATCCAGCCATGGGCGAAGCGCTCGTGGGCGGCCTAGAAGACGCCGGCTACGAGGCCGAGCTGACGACGAACGGCATCGACGCGCTCGTCGCGTTCAGCAACGCCGAGTTCTCGGCCGCCATCGTCGACGTGATGCTCCCCGCGATGTCGGGCTTCGAGATCTGCCGGCGCATCCGCGAGCTCGGCCGCTCCACGCCGATCCTGCTGCTGACCGCGCGCGACTCCGTCGAGGACCGGGTGTTCGGCCTGGACGCCGGCGCCGACGACTACCTGACGAAGCCGTTCGCGTTCACCGAGCTCAACGCGCGGCTGCGGGCGCTGCTGCGGCGCAGCCCCTCGCTGATGTCGACGTCGATCGAGGTCGGGCGCATCACCGTGGACGGGTCGAGCATCCGCCGCACCGCCGACAACACGCGCATCCACGTGAGCCCGAAGGAGCTCGAGCTCCTCAAGCTGCTGATCTCCCCGGTCGGCTCGGTGGTCACCCGCCAGCGCATCCTCTCCGAGATCTGGGGCGGCGGCGAGATCGTCGACAACAACATCGTCGACCAGTACGTGAGCTACCTCCGCAAGAAGCTGCCCGCCGAGGACACCGGCGTCAGCATCGTGACGGTGCGCGGCAAGGGCTACTTCCTCCGCCCGGTCGAGTAGCCGCGTGGCCGCCTCGAGCCCGCTCGCCGCGGCGCGCGCCGCGAGGCGGCGCTCGGGTGCTCTGTCGATCCGCGCCAGAATCACGATCGGCTCGGTCGCTGTGGCGACCGTGCTCTTCGCCCTCGCCGCGATGCTCTTCTACCAGGTCGTCACCGGCATCGTCGAGCGCAGCGAGCGGACGATCCTGGTCTCGATCGAGGACGAGATCCGCCGCGACATCGCGGCCGGCGACGTCCCGCGCGTCCGTGACTCGTCCACCGGGCAGCTCTACCTCGCGATCACCCCGGACGGCGCGGTCGACGCGACGACCATGCCGACGGAGGTGCGCCGCTCCGTGCAGGCGGAGCTGCGCGATCGCGCGGCCGACGCGGTTCCCCGCTACACCGAGGTCGCCACCGCGACCACGCGCTACCTCGTTCGCATCGCCGCCGTGGACGGCGAGGACGGCACCTGGAGCGTCGCCACCGCACGCGATCAGGCGGCCTCGCAGCTCGTGCTCGACGACTTCGCGCACGTGCTCGTCTACGCCGCGATCTTCCTCGTCGTCACCTTCGGACTCGCCTCCTGGATCCTCACCGGAGCGGCCCTCGCTCCCGTCCGGCGGATGCGCGCGCGCGCCGACCAGATCGCCGCCGACCCCACTCCCGGCGATCAGCTGCCGGTCGTCGGTACCCGCGACGAGATCGACGAGCTCGCCGAGACGCTCAACGCGTTCCTCGCCAAGCAGACGGCCTCCCTGGCGCGGGAGAAGCAGATGGTCTCGGACGCCAGCCACGAGCTGCGGACGCCGCTCGCGGCGCTCTCGGCCCAGCTCGAGATCGCGCACCACCGCGTGGAGGACCCGGTCGCCGTCGACCGCGTGATCCTCGACGCGCAGAAGAGCGTCGACCGCCTGGTCCGTCTCGCCTCCGCACTGCTGGACATCTCCCGGATCGAGAGCCGGTCGGCCCGGCCCGCGTCGCCCTTCGCCGAGCTGGTCGACGAGCTGGTCGGCGCGGTCGACCGCACCCGGCTGCTCGCGGCCGAGTCGGACGTCGAGATCGACTACGAGATCGACGAGCGCGAGCCCGCTCGGCTCTACGCGGTCGCCACCCAGGACTTCGGCCGGGTGATCGACAACCTCGTCCGCAACGCGATCCAGGCGATCGGCCGCGGCGGGACGATCGTCGCGGCGCTCGCGCAGAAGGACGGCCGGCTGCTGCTGACCGTGTCCGACGACGGCCCCGGCATGCCGGCGGAGTTCATCCCCGTCGCCTTCGACCGGTTCTCCCGCCCGGACGACTCGCGCACCATCGCCTCGGGCGGCAGCGGACTCGGCCTCGCCCTGGTGCACACGACGGTGCTCTCCGGCGGCGGCACCGTCGCGCTGTCCAATCGGGAGCCGCACGGGCTCGCCGTCGACATCGTCCTGCCGCCGGTCGGCTCCGCGGCCCGCTGACACCACGTCGCACTCCCCCCGGCGCGACGAAGGCCCCCGGACTGCTCCGGGGGCCTTCGAGGAGATCAGCGCCGCTCGTCCTCGGGACGGATCGGCACGGGCTCCGCGTTCGCGGGCGGCGGAGACCAGACCGGCGCCTCGGACTCCGCGGGGGTGCCGTCGAGGAGGTTGCGCGCGCGGTTGACCACCTCCGGATCGACGAGGACCGAGTAGCTCGTCGCGATGACCTGCATCGTCGAGGTGAAGTCGCGTCGGCGGCGGTTGACCGCGTAGGAGGCCAGACCGAAGAGCATGCCGAAGCCGGCGCCGAGCAGGACGGCTGCGATCAGGAAGGAGAACTCGGTCGTCGGCGAGAAGATGATGAGCAGCAGACCGAGGAAGACACCGAGCCAGGCGCCGGACGCGGCGCCGGCCAGGGCGACCCGGCCCCAGGTGAGCTTGCCGGTGACGCGCTCGACGCTCTTCAGATCGTTGCCGAGGATGGCCAGCTGCTTGACCGGGAAGTCGGCCCGCGCGAGGACGTCGACGGCCTTCTGCGCTTTCTCGTAGGTGTCGAAGGTGGCGAGGATCTCGCCGCGCGGGATCGTCGGGGAGGCGGCGCCCCGGCGGTTGTTCATGGGCATCTGCTGAGTCACCCGTTCAGGCTGTCACAGCCGACTTGGAGCCTTCTGGGTGCGGATCGAGAGCTTCCCGTGCGCGGGCCGAGAGCATGGAGGCTCCGCGCTCGGCTTCCGCGAGGGCGGCCGGGTCTAGGTTGGTAGCCGTGAGTTCCGCCAGAGTCTTCGTAGCGCGCTTGGCCGGTTGCAGCGTCTTCGACCCGGCGGGCGATCGCGTCGGCAAGGTCCGCGACGTCCTCCTCGTCCCCCGTCAGAACGACGCTCCGCGCGTCGTCGGCCTGGTGGTCGAGATCCCCGGCCGGCGCCGGGTGTTCGTCTCGATCGGGCGGGTCACCAGCATCGGCAGCGGGCAGATCATCACGACCGGTCTGATCAACGTGCGCCGCTTCGAGCAGCGCGGCGGCGAGGTCCGCGTGATCGCCGAGCTGCTCGGCCGGAGGATGACCTTCGTCGACGGCTCCGGCGACGCGATCGTCGAGGACGTCGCGATCGAGGAGGTCGGCCCGGGCGAGTGGGAGCTCGCGCAGCTCTTCGTCCGGCGCCCGAAGACCAGCCCCTCCCCCTTCGCCAAGGGCGCGACGACGTTCGCCGGCTGGCGCGAGGTGCGCGAGAGCGTGTCCACCGAGGCGCAGTCCGCCGAGCAGTACGTGGCGAGCCTCGCCGAGCTCAAGCCCGCCGACCTCGCCAGCACCCTCCTCGACCTGCCGCAGCAGCGGATGCTCGAGGTCGCGGGCGAGCTCTCCGACGACCGGCTCGCCGACGTCCTCGAGGAGATGCCCGAGAGCGAGCAGGTCGAGATCCTCGGCCGCCTCGACGACGACCGTGCCGCCGACGTCCTCGACCAGATGCAGCCCGACGACGCGGCCGACCTGATCGCGCAGCTCTCCGACGAGCGCGGCGAGGCCCTGCTCGAGCTGATGGAGCCGGAGGAGGCGGACGACGTCCGCATGCTCCTCTCCTACGCGCCCGAGTCGGCCGGTGGACTGATGACCACCGAGCCGATCATCGTCTCGTCCGAGGCGACCGTGGCCGAGGGCCTCGCGATGATCCGCCGGCACGAGCTGGCCCCCGCACTCGGCGCCGCGGTCTGCGTGACCCTGCCGCCGTACGAGCCGCCGACCGGCCGCTTCCTCGGCATGGTGCACTTCCAGCGGATGCTCCGCTACCCGCCGCACGAGCGCCTCGGCACCCTGCTCGATCAGAGCCTCGACCCGATCACGCCCGACACATCGGCGGCCGAGGTCGCCCGCATCCTCGCGAGCTACAACCTCGTCTCGGTGCCGGTCGTCGACGAGTCGCACCGCCTGGTCGGCGTCGTGACGATCGACGACGTGCTCGACTACCTCCTCCCCGACGACTGGCGCAGCCACGACGGCGACGACGAACCGCGCGTGCCGCTGAGCACGACGACCCAGGGCATACCGATCGCCGCGCCGGTGGCGGCGGCGGGCAGGTTCAAGGCAGGACGACGAGGACGGAGGGGTGCGCGTGGCTAGGGACACCAAGCAGGATCGACGGCTCGACGCCCCCAAGGGCCTGCGCACGCGGGTGCTCCCCCGGCGCAACCGGCAGAGCAGCGACCGCTTCGGCCGCCTGACCGAGTCGTTCGCCCGCGGCATGGGCACGCCGTGGTTCCTCGTCGGCATGACGATCTTCTGCGTCTTCTGGCTGCTGTTCAACACCTACGGCCCGGAGGAGTCGCGCTTCGACTCCCAGGCCCTCGGCTTCACCGTGCTCACGCTGATCCTCTCGCTGCAGGCCTCCTACGCGGCACCGCTCCTGCTGCTCGCGCAGAACCGCCAGGACGACCGCGACCGCGTGCAGATCGAGCAGGACCGTCAGCGCGCCGAGCGCAACCTCGCGGACACCGAGTACCTGGCCCGTGAGGTCGTCGCGCTCCGCCTGGCGATCCGGGACATGGCGAGCAAGGACTTCATCCGCTCCGAGCTGCGCAGCCTCGTCGAGGAGCTCGAGAAGGACCGGGCGGAGTCGATCGCGAGCGAGCGGCGCGATGCCTGACGCCGGGACGACCGGCCCGGTCGATCCCGCCGCCCTCGAGAGCGCCGTGCTCGCGGCGCTCGCTCGCGTCATCGACCCCGAGATCCGGAAGCCCATCACCGAGCTCGACATGGTCGACTCGGTGACCGTCGGCGATGACGGCGCGGTGACCGTGGCCATCCGCCTGACGATCGTCGGGTGCCCTGCGGCGTCCGCGATCGAGCGCGATGTGCGCGCGGCCGCGGAGTCGGCGGCGGGCGTGGGCTCCGTGCAGGTCGACGTCGGCGTGATGACGCCGGCTCAGCGCACGGCGCTGACGGAGCGGCTGAGGGGCGGGCGGCGCGAGATGCCGTTCGGTCCGGACTCGCTGACCCGCGTCTACGCGGTGACCAGCGGCAAGGGCGGCGTCGGCAAGTCGACCGTGACCGCGAACCTGGCGGTGGCCCTCGCTCGGCGCGGGCTCGCGGTCGGGCTGGTCGACGCGGACGTGCACGGCTTCTCGATCCCGGGACTGCTCGGCCTGATGCACGACGGCCGGGTCGCGGGGCCCACTCGGGTCGGCGAGCTCATGCTGCCGCCGGTGGCGCACGGCGTGAAGGTGATCTCGATCGGGATGTTCCTCGAGGGCGACACCCGGGGCGCAGCCGTCTCCTGGCGCGGTCCGATGCTGCACCGCACGATCTCGCAGTTCCTCACCGACGTGTACTTCGGCGACCTGGACGTGCTGCTGCTCGACCTGCCGCCGGGCACGGGCGACGTCGCGATCTCGATCGGCCAGCTCCTGCCGCACGCGGAGGTGCTGATCGTGACGACGCCGCAGCCGGCCGCCGCCGATGTGGCGGAGCGCAGCGGTGCGCTCGCCCGTCAGTCCGGCCAGCGCATCATCGGCGTCGTCGAGAACATGTCCGGGCTGCCGCAGTCCGACGGGTCCGTGCTCGAGCTCTTCGGCAGCGGTGGCGGCGCCGAGGTGGCCCGCCGGCTCAGCGCGAGCGGCGACGACGTGCCACTGCTCGCCAGGCTGCCGATCAGCGTGGCGCTGCGCTCGGGCGGCGACGACGGGCTGCCGGTCGTCATCGGCGACCCGGAGGATCCGGCCGCCGTCGCGATCACGGAGCTGGCACGGACGCTCGCGTCGCGCCCGCGCGGGCTGACGGGCCGCCGGCTGCCGATGTCGGTCGGCTGAGCCTTCCGCCGCATGCTCGGGCGGTGGTGGGTCTCGATACGCCGGCTCGGCGGCATACTCGACCAGCATGCAGCGACCGCTCCGCGCGCTGCCCGGTTCGGGCGCGGGTCAGGTGGCTTCGAGGTCGATGGGCGGGGGCGCCACCGTCGAGAGCTCGCCGGCACCGGCGGATCGCTTCATCGTCGTGTAGTAGCTGTCCGCGGTGGAGGCGCCGCCGCCGGCCGTGACCGGAGCGGAGACCGCCGAGGGCGGCTTCACCGTGGGGGCCGGCTCGTCCTCGAGCAGGGCGTCGCGGATGATGCGCCGCGGGTCGTACTGCCGCGGATCGAGCTTGCGCCAGTCGACCTCGTCGAACTCGTCGCCCATCTCGTCCTTCACGCGCTCGCGCGCCTGCGTGGCGAATCCGCGGACCTTCCGCACCAGCGCAGCGAGCTGCGAGGCGTAGTAGGGGAGGCGGTCAGGGCCCAGCACGAAGACGGCGATGACTCCGATGATGAGGAGCTTGTCGAACGTCAAACCGAACACGGGACAACACTAACCCGCCGCGCCTGCGCCGACGACCCCGCGCACCCCCGTACCCTGGCGATGCGCAGGCGCGATCCGCCCGCCGCGACCACCACCAGAGGAGCCCGCCCGTGTCCGACAAGGATGCCAACTGGAAGTACGCCGAGGACGCGGTCGTCGAGCCCGAGGCCATCGCCTCCGCCCGCCGGCTCGCCGTCGAGCTGGGCATCGACGCGATCGCGCCCTCGATCGGCGCGCAATCCGCCCTCGTCGCGGCCGCCGCCCGGGCCACGTCGATCATCGAGATCGGCACCGGCACCGGCGTCAGCGGACTCTGGCTCATCGACGGCGCCCCCGAGGCCATGCTCACCTCGATCGACTCGGAGGCGGTGCACCAGCAGCACGCCCGGGCCCAGTTCCACGAGGCCGGCATCTCGCCCAACCGCCTGCGCCTCATCCCCGGCCGCGCCCTCGAGGTGCTCCCCCGGATGAACGAGAACTCCTACGACATCGTCTTCGTCGACGGCGATCCGCTGCAGGTCATCGAGAACGTCGAGCACGCGCTGCGCCTGGTGCGCCCCGGCGGCACCGTGCTCGTGCCGCACGCCCTCTGGCGCGGCCGCGTCTCCAATCCCGCTCAGCGCGACGAGATCGCCTCCGCCTTCCGGACGCTGGTCGCCGAGGTCTGCGGCTCGCCGGCCGTGGTCAGCGTGCTGTCGCCGATCGGCGACGGGCTGCTCCAGGCGAACAAGCGCCGCGCCTAGCCGCACCGCCGGCCGCGTCGCACCGGCCCCGGGAACGAGGGAACGCCCGCCGCATCGGATGCGGCGGGCGTTCTCGACGGTGCTGGTGGGTCAGGCTGGAGTCACCACCGACGCGAGTGCGTCGTGGAGTTCTTTCGCCTCTGCATCGTTGACCGAGACGACGAGGCGTCCGCCGCCTTCGAGCGGAACGCGCACGACGATGAGTCGCCCCTCCTTAACAGCCTCCATCGGTCCGTCTCCGGTCCTCGGCTTCATGGCCGCCATAGAGTTCCCCTTTCGTGACGTATCCGTCTATTATCGTGCATCCGCGCCAGGGACGAAATCGGACGCCTTCCTCGGAAACGCGGCGTCGATCACGGCGGCGTCCAGTCGTAGCCGTCGACGGCCCAGCCGATGGTGATCCAGCCGATCTGACCAGCGATCGAGACGACGACCAGCGCGCTCCGGAAGAGGGGCGAGCGCGGCACCGCGAGCGCCCCGACGAGGGGGAACATCGGGCCCAGCAGGCGGAACGTGCTCGACTGCGGGAAGAAGAAGGCGAAGAGGTAGACGCCGTAGCCGGCGACCCACGCGCGGCTGAACAGGTCGAGCCGCCGCGTCCACGGCGAGGCCAGGATGCCGACGAACAGCAGCACCAGGACGACGACCAGCGCGATGCCGAGCATCGGCGCGCCGAACCACCAGCCGCCCCACCACGCGCCGCCCTGGAACCACGAGGTGAAGGGGAAGAGCTCCTGGTAGCCGATGTAGGAGGAGCGCCAGGCCAGCTCGGTGTCGGTGTAGGCCGTCGGCGAGCCGGTGACCGCCCACGCCACCGCGGGCCAGAGGAAGCCGACGACCAGGCCCCAGACCGTGAGCGCGACGGCGGGCACGGCGTCGGCCCGCGGGAACGGCTCCTTCGCGCGCCGGACGAACCGGTAGACGACGTAGAGGCCCATCGCCGCGGCGAACGCCAGCCCGCTCGGCCGCGTCAGACCGAGCACGAGCACCACCGGGAAGACCCAGGCGAACCGGCGCCGGACCAGCAGGAGCAGGACGATCGCGGTGAGCATCATCGCCATCGACTCGGCGTAGGCGATCTGCAGCATCGGCGAGGTCGGCGCCACGCAGAAGAAGAGGACGGCGACGAGGGACTGCGACTCGCTCAGCGAGTGCCGCATCAACCGGTAGAGCACGAGGCAGGCGACCGCCGCGCAGATCACCGAGACGGCGACGCCGGCGGTGGCCCAGCCGAGGCCGGTGAGCACCATCAGCAGGCGCACGACGACGGGGTAGAGCGGCATGAACGCCCAGGCGTTCTCGCCGATTTCGCCTGCGTCGGTGACGGGCAGCTCCGTCGGATAGCCGGCGGTCGCGATGATCTCGTACCAGCGGCCGTCCCACATCGTCGCGAAGTCGACGTAGGCGGGCGACGGGCCGGTCCAGGAGTTCGCCTGCTGGTTCGCGGCGAACTGGAGCATGATCACGGTCGTCACGATGCGGGTGAGGACGAAGACCGCGAGGACGCGGGCCCACCAGGGGACGAGGCGCAGCTGCGCGCGGCGGCGGACCGGCAGCCGGCCGCTCAGGACGGCGCTCACGCGGAGGCGCTCAGCCAGCGGCGGAGGCCGTCGGTGCACGCGGTGATCTCGTGCACGGCGACGTGCTCGTCGTCGGCGTGGGCCTTCAGCGGATCACCGGGGCCGTAGTTCACCGCCGGGATGCCCATCGCCGAGAAGCGGGCGACGTCGGTCCAGCCGTACTTGGGCTTCGCCTCCGCGCCGACGGCGGCGATGAAGGCCTGCGCGAGCGGGGCGTCCAACCCGGGGCGCGCGCCCTCGGCCAGGTCGACGACCTCGACCTCGAAGCCCTCGAACAGCTCGCGCAGGTGCGCGACCGCCTCCTCGCCGGTGCGGCTCGGCGCGAAGCGGTAGTTGACGTGCACGGTGCAGAGATCGGGGATCACGTTGCCCGCCACTCCCCCGCTGATGCGGACCGCGTTGACGCCCTCGCGGTAGACGAGACCCTCGACCTCCACCTCGCGCGGCTCGTAGGCGGCCAGCCGGTCCAGGATCGGCGCGGCGGCGTGGATCGCGTTCTCGCCGACCCAGCTGCGGGCGGAGTGCGCGCGGAGGCCGCGGGTGATCACGTCGACGCGGAGGGTGCCGTTGCAGCCGCCCTCGACCTCGCCCCGGGTCGGCTCGCCGAGCACGGCGAAGTCGGCGGCGAAGACGTCCGGGCGGTGGCGGGAGAGACGGCCGAGTCCGTTGAGGTCGGAGGCGACCTCCTCGTTGTCGTACCAGATCCAGGTGATGTCGACGACCGGATCGACGAGCTCGGCGGCGAGGACGAGCTGCACCGCGACGCCCGCCTTCATGTCGGTGGTGCCGCGGCCGACGAGGTGCTCGACGCCGTCGATCGTCTCCTCGCGCACGGGCAGGTTCTCGTTGATCGGGACCGTGTCGAGGTGGCCGGCGATGACGACGCGCTGCTCGCGGCCGAGATTCGTCCGGGCGACGACGGTGTGGCCGTCGCGCAGGACCTCCAGGTGCGGGTACTGCTCGAGGGCCAGCTGCACCGCGTCGGCCAGCGCCAGCTCGTCTCCGGAGACGGAGGGGACGTCGCAGATCACCCGCGTCAGGGCGATCGGATCGGAGCGCAGATCGAGGGGCGCGACGGGCGCCGGGGCGGAGGTCGGAACGGCCATGCGCCCAGGGTACCGGCCGGATCGTGCGCGCTACCCTGGGCGACATGAGCCTCCAGAACACCGCTGACTCCGCCGTGCCCGCGCCCGCCTCCGCCTGGGGCTACGGGCTGGCGACGATCGCCTCGGACGGCACCGTCCTCGACACCTGGTTCCCCGAGCCGCGCCTCGGCTCGATCCCTGCGGGTCGCGATCCGTGGATCGTGCCGGCCGAGTTCGAGGCGCTCGCGGGCGAGGACGCGCGGCGCGAGGTGCGGATCGACGTGGTGACGCTGCAGATCGACCTGCGGACCGCGCCGGCGTCGACGTCGGACGCGTACCTGCGGCTGCACCTGCTCTCGCACCTGCTGGTGCAGCCGAACACGGTGAACCTCGACGGGATCTTCGCGCACCTGCCGAACGTCGTGTGGACGAACGCGGGGCCGGTCGCTCCGGACTCGTTCACGCGGCTGCGGCCGTCGCTGCGGCGCCACGGGATCCAGGCGGCGGGGATCGACAAGTTCCCGCGGCTGACCGACTACGTCACCCCGGCGAAGGTGCGCATCGCGGACACCTCGCGGGTGCGCCTGGGTGCGCACCTCGCTCCGGGGACGACGGTCATGCACGAGGGCTTCGTCAACTTCAACGCGGGGACGCTCGGCAGCTCGATGGTCGAGGGCCGGATCTCTCAGGGCGTCGTCGTCGGCGACGGCTCGGACATCGGCGGCGGCGCCTCCATCATGGGGACGCTCTCGGGCGGCGGCGTGCAGCGCGTGTCGATCGGCGCTCGCGCTCTGCTCGGCGCGAACTCGGGCATCGGCATCTCGATCGGCGACGACACCGTCGTCGAGGCCGGGCTCTACGTCACGGCGGGGACGAAGGTCGTCGTGGTCGGCGGCGCCCCGCGCGCCGACGGGCAGCCGCAGACGGTCAAGGCCGTCGAGCTGTCGGGGGTGCCGAACCTGCTCTTCCGCCGCAACTCGCTCACCGGCGCGGTCGAGGTGCTCCCCCGCACCGGCGCCGGCATCGAGCTGAACACGGCGCTGCACGCCTGACGCGGGGGCGGGGCACATGCTGGTCGAGTAGCCGCGGGACGCGGTGTATCGAGACCCACCCGCCGACGGACGCCGGGTCTCGATACGCCCGCAAGCGGGCTGCTCGACCAGCAGAGAGCCCGCACAGCGGGGCAGTGCGGGCCCGCGGAACGGGCTCCTCGGGCCGGGTCAGCGGTCGGTCGGCCAGTGGCGCTCGGGGGCGCCCGTGTAGAGCTGCTGGGGGCGGCCGATCTTGGTCTGCTTGTCGGTGTTCATCTCGCGCCAGTGCGCGATCCAGCCGGGCAGGCGGCCGATGGCGAAGAGGACGGTGAACATCCGCGTCGGGAAGCCCATGGCCTTGTAGATGACGCCGGTGTAGAAGTCGACGTTCGGGTAGAGGCGGCGCTCCTTGAAGTAGTCGTCCTCCAGCGCGAGCGCCTCGAGCTCCATCGCGATGTCGAGCAGCGGGTCCTTGACGCCCAGCGCCTGCAGCACCTCGGACGCGCTCTCCTTGACCAGCTTGGCGCGCGGGTCGTAGTTCTTGTACACCCGGTGGCCGAAGCCCATCAGGCGGACGCCCTCCTCCTTGTTCTTCACCCGCTCGACGAAGGTCTGGACGCTCTCGCCGGACTCGCGGATCCGGCCGAGCATCGTGAGCACGGCCTCGTTCGCGCCGCCGTGCAGCGGGCCGAAGAGGGCGTTGATGCCGGCCGAGACGGACGCGTAGAGGTTGGCCTCGGTCGAGCCGACCAGGCGGACCGTGGAGGTCGACGCGTTCTGCTCGTGGTCCTCGTGCAGGATCAGCAGGCGGTCGAGCGCCTTGGAGAGCACCGGGTCGACCTCGAACGGCTCGGCCATGGTGCCGAAGTTCAGCCGGAGGAAGTTGTCGACGAAGCTCAGCGAGTTGTCCGGGTAGAGGAACGCCTGGCCGATCGCCTTCTTGTGGGCGTACGCCGCCATCACCGGCAGCTTCGCCAGGAGGCGGATGGTGGTGAGCTCGACCGCCTCCGGGTCCTTCGGGTTCGAGCTGTCCTCGTAGTAGGTCGACAGGGCCGACACGCCGGCGGCGAGCACCGACATCGGGTGCGCGCTGTGCGGCAGGGCGTCGAAGAAGCGCTTGAGGTCCTCGTGCAGCAGCGTGTGCCGGCGGATGCGCTCGTCGAAGCCGGCGAGCTCGTCCGCGGTGGGCAGCTCGCCGTAGATCAGCAGCCAGGCCACCTCGAGGTACGTCGCATTGGTCGCGACCTCCTCGATCGGGTACCCGCGGTAGCGCAGGATCCCCTGGTCGCCGTCGATGTAGGTGATGCTCGACTTGGTGGCGGCCGTGTTGACGAAGCCGTAGTCGAGCGACATCAGACCGGTCTGCTTGGAGAGCGTGGAGAAGTCGATGCTCGAGGAGCCGTCGACGCTGCGCAGCACCGGGAACTCCGCGGTGCGCTCGCCGAACGTGAGCGTCACCTTCTCGGGCAGGACCTCGGCCGCGGCCGGCGCACTCTCCGTGGCGGGCTCGGGTGTCTCCACCGTCGCGGTTCCGTCGCTCTGCGTGCCGGATTCGGTCACAACGCCTCCCAGGTCATCGGTCGCACCCGGGTGCGCTCGCGCGGAGCGGGCGGCGCCGGGGGCTGGAACTGGCCGGACCCAGGGCCGTTTGTGGCGACGCTGACCGAACCGCATACAGCCTATGGGCAAAGCGGGGGCACTGTGACATCGCCCAGTGCTCGTCCCCGTCCGTTGTGGAGATGCTTCAGGATCGGGGCGCGCGGCGGGTCAGAGCCCGTGCGCGAGCCGCTCGGCGGCCGCCGCGATGCGCTCGTCGGTCGCGGTCAGCGAGAGCCGGACGTGCTCGGTGAAGTGGTCGCCGTAGAAGACGCCGGGGCCCGCGAGGATCCCCCGGCGCGCGAGGCGGTCGATCGACTCCCAGGCCGGCCGGCCCTCCGTCGCCCAGAGGTAGAGGCCCGCCTCGCTGCGGTCGACCCGGAAGCCGGCGGACTCGAGCGCCGGGCGCAGGAGGTCGCGGCGGGCGCGGTAGCGCTCCTTCTGCTCCGCCACGTGGCCGTCGTCGCCGAGCGCGACGACCATCGCCTCCTGGAGCGGCGCGGGGACGATCATCCCGGCGTGCTTGCGCACGGTCACGAGCCGCGCGATCAGCTCGCGGTCGCCCGCGATGAAGGCGGCGCGGTAGCCGGCCAGGTTGGACTGCTTGCTGAGGGAGTAGACGCCGAGCACGCCCCGGCGGTCCTCGCCGGCCACCCGGGGGTCGAGGACGCTCGGGATCGGCTCGGCGGCCCAGCGGCCGTCCCAGCCGAGCTCGGCGTAGCACTCGTCTCCCGCCACGACAGCGCCCAGCTCGCGCGCCCGCTCGACCGCGCGCCGCAGCGCGTCCACGTCGAGCACGGCGCCGTCCGGGTTGCCCGGCGAGTTCAGCCACACCAGCCGCGTCTCGGCCGGCCACTCGCCGGGGTCGTCGGAGGCGAGCACCGAGGCGCCGGCGATCGCGGCGCCCATCGCGTAGGTCGGGTAGGCGGCACGCGGATGGACGACGACGTCGCCCTCGCCCAGGCCGAGCAGGAACGGCAGCCAGGCGACGAGCTCCTTCGAGCCGATCGTGGGCAGGACCTCGTCGAGGCCCAGACCCGGGACGCCGCGCCGACGGGCGTACCAGGCGGCGATCGCCTCGCGCAGCGCCGGGGTGCCGACCGTGGTCGGGTACGCGTGCGCATCCGTCGCCCGCGCGAGCGCCTGGCGGATCGGCGCGGGCGTCGGGTCGACCGGCGAGCCGATCGAGAGGTCGACGATGCCGCCGGGGTGGGCCGAGGCCACCCGGGTGGCGGGACCCATCAGGTCCCAGGGGTAGTCCGGCAGCGGTCCGAGTGCCACGGACGCGCGCTCAGTGGCTCTGCGGCGGGAGGACGGCGATGACGGGGTGGTCCTTCGCGATCACTCCGATCTTCGCGGCTCCGCCCGGGGAGCCGATCTCGTCGAAGAACTCGACGTTGGCCTTGTAGTAGTCGGACCACTCCTCGGGGAGGTCGTCCTCGTAGTAGATGGCCTCGACGGGGCACACCGGCTCGCACGCCCCGCAGTCGACGCACTCGTCGGGGTGGATGTAGAGCGAGCGCTCGCCTTCGTAGATGCAGTCGACCGGGCATTCGTCGATGCAGGCGCGGTCTTTGACATCGACGCACGGAAGTGCGATCACGTAGGTCACGGTCGTGGACGTCCCTTCGAACAGTGGTCTCTATCGTACGGGGAGCGGCGGGGCGGTGCTGTCGGCCGCGGGCTCCACCGGAGCAGGAGCGGCCGGCGTGCGGACCCGGGGCCAGGCGATCACCACGAGGGCGATCAGCGCGGGCGCGAAGGTCCAGACGACGCCGAGCCCGTTGGCGGGCACGAGGACCGAGCCGCCGGTGCTGCGCAGCGCGAGCAGCCCGATCGCGCCGAGCAGGCCCATCGCGGTGCAGAAGGCGACGAAGCGGTCGACCATCACGAGACGCAGACCGAGCAGGAGCAGCAGCACCGCCGCGAGCGAGACGGCCAGGCCGACCGGGATCACCGCCTCGCCGACGCTCACCGTGCTCTGGTGCGCGACGGTCGTGATCGCGCCGACCACCGCCCCGGTGACGACGGAGAGCACGCCCGAGACGATGCGGGTGACCGGATCGGGCCGCTCCTCGGCGACCGGCTCGGGCGGGACCGGCGCCCCCTCGGGGCGGAAGCGCTCGAGGCGGCCGATCGCGAACGGCGGCCCGCTGGAGAGGCGGAGCTCGTCGCTCTCCACGACCAGCTGGGTGCGGTGCGCCTCGAGGGCGGCGCGCTTGCGCGCGTAGTCGTCCTCGTCCAGCTCGATCGCGACGTCGCCGGGCTCCGCCGGGGCGGACTCGGGCAGCACGGCGAGGCAGCGCAGTCCGAGTCGCTCGGCCGCCGTCGAGGCGATCAGGGCGGCGCGGATGTGGTCGGGGTGCCCGTAGCCGCCGCCGGCGTCGTAGGAGAGGACGAGGGTCGCACCGGTCTGCAGGAGCACGGCGACGAGGTCGGCGATCGCCTCCTCCTCGGGTGCGGAGGTGAAGGAGCGCGGGTCCGCCGGCTCGAGCGGGACCGGGACGCGTCCGGGGCCCCACTGCATGCCGGAGTCGCGGTAGATCCGCGGGGCGAGGCCGGCCGCGCGGGCGGCGGGGTCGCCGAGGAAGCGGTGGTCGGCGACGCCGAGCGCGGTGAGGGCGACGACCAGCTCGGTGGTGCGGTGCGCGGCGAGCTCGTCCGAGCCCTCGAGGTGCGCGAGATCGGTCGGGATGACCTCGCCGCACTCGCCGCGGGTCGCGGTGACGACGGTGACCGCGGCACCGTCCGCGACGAGTCTCGCGAGCGTTCCGCCCATCGTGATCGTCTCGTCGTCGGGATGGGCGTGCACCGCCACGACCCGCTCGCCTGCGCCGTCTCGACTCGCGTCCACTCTCCGCCTCTCGTCCGTCGTGTGCTCTCGTGCGCCGCGGGCCCTCGCCCGGAGCGCCCCGGATCGTCCGCCCGGCGCCCGCACATCGGGCGCGCGGCGTCATGTCTGGACAGCCGAGCGGACGGCCACTACAGTCGTCCTCGGGTTAGGCAAGGCTTACCTGAGGATGCGGTCCGGGGGCGGGAACCGCCCCGTCCTCCCGCGCTGACGACGAAGAGAACACACGTGCTCGCAAACTACCTCATCGGCCTCCGCGAAGGCCTCGAAGCCGGACTCGTCGTCGGCATCCTCGTCGCCTACCTGACGAAGCTGCAGCGCCGCGACGTCCTCCCCCGGCTCTGGACCGGCATCGCCGCCGCGGTCGTCCTCTCCCTCGTCACCGGCGCCATCCTGACCTGGGGCCCCTACGGGCTCAGCTTCACCGCGCAGGAGCTGCTCGGCGGCGGCCTCTCGCTGCTGGCCGTCGGACTCGTCACCTGGATGATCTTCTGGATGGGCGCGAACGCTCGCAGCCTGAAGGGCGAGCTGGAGTCCAAGCTCGACGCCGCGGTCAGCGGCTCCGCCCTCGGGATCGTCGTGCTCGGCTTCGTCAGCGTCGGGCGCGAGGGGATCGAGACCGCGCTGTTCGTCTGGGCGAGCGTGTCCTCGAGCAGCGCCTCCTCCGGCTCGGACGCCTGGGTCGGCACGATCGGCGCCTTCCTCGGCATCCTCAGCGCGGTCGTCGCCTCCTACCTGATCTTCCGCGGCTTCGTCCGGATCGACCTCGGCCGCTTCTTCACGTGGACGGGCGGGTTCCTCATCGTGGTCGCGGCCGGCGTGCTGCTCTACGGCGTCGGCGACCTGCAGGAGGCGGCGCTGCTGCCCGGCTGGGGCACCCCGCTGTTCGATCTGGGCCCGATCCTGCCCGCCACGGTCGCCGCGATCCTCGGCGGCCTCTTCAACTACACCCCCGAGCCGACGGCGCTGCAGTTCTCCGCCTGGCTGCTCTACCTCGTCGTGGTCGGGTCCCTGTTCGTCCGCCAGGTCCGCTCCCGCCGGCCGCGACGGGGCAGCGCGGCCCCGGTCGCCGCGCCCGTCGCCACCTCCGTCTGATCCCGCTCCGGCGCCGCCGGAACGACCTCCCACCACCAGGAGAACCATGCCCTCGCGCACTCGACCCCGCCTCCCCCGCGTCGCCACCGGCCTCGCCGGTGCCGGCGCTCTCGCCCTGCTCCTCGCCGGCTGCGTGCCGAACACCCCGGCCGCCTCCTCCGCCGCGGCCCTCGAGGTCGCGATCGACGACGGCGCCTGCGCGGTGTCCGCCGCGACGGCCGAGGCGGGTGCGGTGACCTTCGCGCTCGAGAACACCGGCTCGGACGTCAACGAGTTCGAGATCCTCGCCGAGGACAAGCTGCGCATCGTCGGCGAGAAGGAGAACGTGACCCCCGGGCAGAGCGTCTCCTACGTCGCCCAGCTCGAGCCCGGCACCTACTACACGGCCTGCAAGTTCCAGCAGGTCGGCGCGCCCGTCGGGCTCGCCGAGTTCACCGTGACCGGCGAGGCGACCGAGCAGTCGGCCGACGAGCAGGCCGCGACCGAGGCCGCCGTCACCAACTACGTCTCCTACGTGCAGTCGCAGTCCGGCGAGCTGCTGCCCGCCGTGACGGCCTTCGCCGACGCCTACGCGGCCGGTGACGACGAGAAGGCCCGCAGCCTCTTCGCCGCGACCCGCGTCTTCTACGAGCGCATCGAGCCGACCGCCGAGGCCTTCGGCGACCTCGACCCGAGGATCGACTACCGCGAGGTCGACGCCGTCGCCGAGGGCCTGGACTGGACCGGCTTCCACCGCATCGAGAAGGACCTCTGGGTCCCCGCCGCCGACGCGCTGAACTCCGACGGCACGAGCGCCTGGCTCGACTGGGCGCGGTCCACCCCGGAGCAGCGGACCGCGTTCGCCGACGGTCTCGTCTCCGACGTGCAGGACCTCTACGACCTCGTCGCCGCGCCCGACTTCACCGTCTCGGTCGGCGACATCTCGAACGGCGCGATCGGCCTGCTCGACGAGGTCGCCGCCGGCAAGATCACCGGCGAGGAGGACTGGTGGTCGGGCACCGACCTGACCGACTTCGCCGCCAACGTGCAGGGCGCGGAGGTCGCCTTCGGCAACGTCGAGCCGATCGCGACCGCCACCGGCGAGGACGGCGCGGCGCTGACCGCGGACATCGGCCGGCGCTTCGCCGAGCTCGACGCGATGCTCGCGCAGTACGGCTCGATCGACTCCGGCTTCGTCGCCTACTCGAGCGTCACCGCCGAGCAGAAGAAGGAGCTCTCCGACCAGGTGAACGCCCTGTCCGAGCCGCTCTCCCAGCTCACGCACACGGTGCTCGGCGTCGAGGAGCCCGCGGAGTAGTGGAGCCCGAGCAGAACACCGTCGGCGCCGCCGACGAGTCGGGCCGGCCCGACGAGCAGCCCCGCCGCCTCTCGCGGCGCGGGCTGCTCGGGCTCGTCTCGGCGGGCACCGCAGGACTGGCCGCGGGCATCGGCGGGACGGTCGCCGTCACCTCGGCGACCAGCGCGACCGCCTCCTCCGCGGCGACCCGCGTCGTGCCGTTCTTCGGCGCGAATCAGGCCGGCATCACGACGGCCGCGCAGGACCGGCTGCACTTCGCGGCGTTCGACCTGGCCTCCAGCGTCACGCGCGACGACCTGATCGAGCTGCTGCAGGACTGGACGCTCGCGGCCGCCCGCCTCACCCAGGGGCTCGACGTCAGCGAGGAGGGCGCGGTCGGCGGACCGGACACGGCTCCGCCCGACGACACGGGCGAGGCGCTCGGTCTCGACGCGTCCTCGCTGACGCTCACCTTCGGCTTCGGTCCGACGCTCTTCACCGACGAGTCGGGCGCCGACCGCTTCGGCCTCGCCGACCGGCGACCGGCCGAGCTCGCGGCGCTCCCCCGCTTCCGAGGCGACGCGCTGGTGCCGTCCGCGGGCGGCGGCGACCTCTGCATCCAGGCCTGCGCGGACGACCCGCAGGTCGCGGTGCACGCCATCCGGAACCTCAGCCGGATCGCCTTCGGGCGCGCTTCGCTGCGCTGGTCGCAGCTCGGCTTCGGCCGCACCTCCTCCACCTCGACGGCGCAGGCGACTCCGCGGAACCTCTTCGGCTTCAAGGACGGCACGGCCAACGTCAAGTCGGAGGAGCCGGACGCCGTGCAGGAGCACGTCTGGGTGCAGGACGCCGACGGGCCGGCCTGGCTCGCGGGCGGCAGCTACCTCGTGGCGCGCAAGATCCGGATGATCATCGAGACCTGGGACCGCAGCCAGCTCGGCGAGCAGGAGCGCGTGATCGGCCGGAGCAAAGGCTCCGGTGCGCCGCTCTCGGGCGGCGGCGAGTTCACCGAGCCCGACTTCGCGGCGGCCGGCGCGACCGGCGCTCCCCTCGTCGACGAGCAGTCGCACGTGCGGCTCGCGCACCCGACCGTGAACAACGGGGTCCGGCTGCTGCGCCGCGGCTACAACTTCGTCGACGGCAACGACGAGCTCGGGCGGCTGAACGCGGGGCTGTTCTTCCTCTCGTTCCAGCGGTCGCCGGAGCAGTTCATCGCGATCCAGAAGAACCTCGCCGGCGACGCGCTGAACGAGTACATCAAGCACGTCGGCTCGGCGGTCTTCGCGGTCCCGCCGGGGGTGCGCGACGAGGGCGACTTCGTCGGCTCGGGGCTGTTCGCCTGAGCCCTCGGCGTTCCTGAGGGGATCTCCATACCGGCACAGCTCGTCGGCGGCTGCCTCTCCGAGCGCGGCAAGGTCGGCTCCCTAGCCTCGACGGCGATGTCCGGGAACAGTGCGAAGAACCAGCCGACGAAGCGCGAGCGACAGGAGCTCGCCCGCCTCGAGGCGCGGGAGCGGCGCGAGCAGGAGCGGCGTCGGAAGCGGCGGAACCGGGTGCTCGGCCAGAGCGGTGCGGCGGTCGGCGTGCTCGCCGTCGTGGCGCTTGTGGCGTGGAACATGTGGTCGCAGCAGGAGATCGCGAGCACCGGGCCGGCGAACATGCTGAGCGACGGGATCGTGCTCGCGGGGGCGGAGTCGGCGGTCACGCCGGTGACGACCGCTCCCCTCGAGGCGGGCGAGGAGCCGGTCCCGACCGACGAGGCGGCGACGCGCGCCGGCGGCGTCGTCACGGTCGACCTGTACGTCGACTACCTGTGCCCGTACTGCGGGCAGTTCGAGACGGCGAACGCGGCGAACCTGCAGTCGTGGCTGACGCAGGGGGCGATCACGCTCGAGATCCATCCGGTCGCGATCCTGGACTCCTCCTCGGCGGGATCGGAGTACTCGAGCCGCGCGGCGAACGCCGCGGCCTGCGTCGCGGACGAGGATCCGGACCGGTTCCTCGCGGTGCACGAGGCGCTGTTCGCGAAGCAGCCGGCCGAGGGGACGACCGGGCTGAGCGACGACGAGCTGCGGGCGCTGGTGACCGAGGCCGGAGTGACCGACGACGACGTGCTGGCGTGCATCACGAGCGGCGAGTTCCGGCCCTGGGTGGCGGCGGCCACGAAGCGGGCGACGAGCGGCGCGCTGGCGAACTCCTCGGTCGCGAAGCTGAGCTCGACGCCGACCGTGCTCGTCAACGGCGAGCAGTACACCGGCAAGCCGGACGACGCCGACGCGTTCGTCGCGTTCATCACCGCGACGCTGGAGGCGGAGGGCGCGACGCCCGCGCCGACGCCGGCGGGCTGACGACGGGTCTCGATGCGCCGCTCCGCGGCTGCTCGACCAGCAGGAAGCGGGCCCCGCGCTGGGCCGACCGACCAGCATGCGAGGGCGCTGCACTCCACGCCGGCCGAGCCGTCTGCGACGGCGCTGCGCTTCATGCTGGTCGAGTAGCCCTCGCAGAGGGCGTATCGAGACCGACGCTCTGCAGGCCCGTGGTCTCGATACGCCGCTCCGCGGCTACTCGACCAGCATGCTGCAGCCCATGCTGGTCGAGTAGCCCTCGGAGAGGGCGTATCGAGACCAACGCTCTGCAGGACCTCGGTCTCGATACGCCGCGTTCCGCGGCTGCTCAACCAGCATGAAGGGCCGGAACGACGAACGACCGGCGGAGCGGGCTCCGGCCGGTCGTGCGTCGTGGCGGGCGCCGCTGGGGCGCCCGGGGATCAGGCCTGCTTCTTGAGGCGGCTGGTCGCGCGGGCGCGGGCGTTCGCGTCCAGCTCGACCTTGCGGATGCGCACGATCTCGGGGGTGACCTCGACGCACTCGTCCTCGCGGGCGAACTCGAGGCACTCCTCGAGCGTCAGCTGGCGCGAGGGCGTCATCGACTCGAAGGTGTCGGAGGTGGACTGACGCATGTTGGTCAGCTTCTTCTCCTTGGTGATGTTCACGTCCATGTCGTCGTTGCGCGAGTTCTCGCCGATGACCATGCCCTCGTAGACCTCCTCGGTGGGGTTCACGAAGAAGGTCATCCGCTCCTGGAGCGCGATGATCGCGAACGGCGTCACGACGCCGGTGCGGTCGGCGACGATCGAGCCGTTGTTGCGGGTGACGATGGCGCCGGCCCACTGCTCGTAGCCGTGCAGGATCGCGTTCGCGATGCCGGTGCCGCGGGTGGTGGTGAGGAACTCGGTGCGGAAGCCGATCAGGCCGCGCGAGGGGACGGTGAACTCCATGCGGACCCAGCCGGTGCCGTGGTTCGCCATGTTCTCCATGCGGCCCTTGCGGGCGGCGAGGAGCTGCGTGATCGCGCCGAGGTACTCCTCCGGAGCGTCGATGGTGAGGTGCTCGAAGGGCTCGTGCACCTTGCCGTCGACCTGGCGGGTGACCACCTGGGGCTTGCCGACCGTGAGCTCGAAGCCCTCGCGGCGCATCTGCTCGACGAGGATGGCCAGCGCGAGCTCGCCGCGGCCCTGGACCTCCCACGAGTCGGGACGGCCGATGTCGAGGACCTTGAGCGACACGTTTCCGATGAGCTCGCGGTCGAGGCGGTCCTTCACCATGCGCGCGGTGAGCTTGTGGCCCTTGACCTTGCCGACCAGCGGCGAGGTGTTGGTGCCGATGGTCATCGAGATCGCCGGGTCGTCGACCGTGATGGCCGGCAGCGGGCGGATGTCCTCCGGGTCGGCGATGGTCTCGCCGATGGTGATCTCGGGGAAGCCCGCGATCGCGACGATGTCGCCGGGGCCGGCGGTCTCGGCCGGGTAGCGGTCGAGTGCCTTGGTGATCAGCAGCTCGGTGATGCGCGCGTTGGTGTGCGAGCCGTCGTGGTGGACCCAGGCGACGGTCTGGCCCTTCTTGATCGTGCCGTTGAAGACGCGGAGGAGGGCGAGGCGGCCGAGGAACGGCGACGCGTCGAGGTTGGTGACGTGGGCCTGGAGGGGCGCCTCGTCGTCGAAGGTCGGCGCCGGGATGTGCTTGAGGATCGCCTCGAACAGCGGCTCGAGGTCCTCGGCGTCGGGGAGCGTACCGTCCTCCGGCTTGTTCGCGGAGGCGCGGCCGGCCTTGCCGGAGGCGTAGACGACGGGGACGTCGAGGATCGCGTCGAGGTCGAGGTCCGGGACGTCGTCCGCCATGTCGGAGGCGAGGCCGAGGAGGAGGTCCTGGCTCTCGGCGACGACCTCGTCGATGCGGGCATCGGGACGGTCGGTCTTGTTGACCAGGAGGATGACGGGGAGCTTCGCCTCGAGCGCCTTGCGGAGCACGAAGCGGGTCTGCGGGAGCGGGCCCTCGGACGCGTCGACGAGGAGGCAGACGCCGTCGACCATGGACAGGCCGCGCTCGACCTCGCCGCCGAAGTCGGCGTGGCCGGGGGTGTCGATCACGTTGATGGTGATGGGACCGTCGACCGCGTGCTTGCCGCTGTAGGACACAGCGGTGTTCTTCGCGAGGATCGTGATGCCCTTCTCGCGCTCGAGCTCGTTCGAGTCCATCGCGCGCTCGTCCACGTGGGCGTGCGCGTCGAAGGAGTTCGTCTGCTTGAGCATGGCGTCCACCAGGGTGGTCTTGCCATGGTCGACGTGGGCGACGATCGCGACGTTGCGCAGGTCGGAGCGGGTGGCACTTGCCATGTGAACGGACTCGTCTCGTGTTCTCGTGCAGTAAGGGGGACCCTCCATCGTACCGCAGGCGCGCGCCGCGACGACGGAGGGCCCCGTTTCCGGTCGGCGGCCCGATGAACATCGGGTGTCGCCGGCTCCGGAACGGGGCCCTCAGCGGGGTGTCCTCAGCGGATCAGACCGCGAACTCGATGCCGGCGCCCGGGATGGCGGCGAGCAGCTCGCGGGTGTACTCCTGCTCCGGCGACTCGAACACGGTGTCCGTCGAGGCGTGCTCGACGATCCGGCCCTTCTGCATCACGCAGACGTCGTCGGCGATCACGCGGACCACCGCCAGGTCGTGCGTGATGAACAGGTAGGTGAGCCCGAGCTCGGCCTGCAGATCGGCGAGGAGGCGGAGGATCTGCGCCTGGACGAGCACGTCCAGGGCCGACACCGCCTCGTCGAGCACCACGATCTCGGGCTTGAGCGCGAGTGCGCGGGCGATCGCCACGCGCTGGCGCTGGCCACCGGAGAGCTCGTTCGGGTAGCGTCCCGCGATCACGCGCGGCAGCGACACCTGGTCGAGCAGCTCGAAGACCCGCTCGCGCTGCGAGGTGCGGTCGCCGACCTTGTGCACGCGCAGCGGCTCCGAGATGGTGTTGCCGATGTTGTGCAGCGGGTCGAGCGAGCCGTACGGGTCCTGGAACACCGGCTGCATCGAGCGGCGCAGCGCCAGCATCTCCTTGCCCTTGAGCTTCTCGGTGCGACGGCCGTCGATCGTGATCGCACCGCTGGTCGCCGTCTCGAGCCCCAGCACGAGGCGGGCGATCGTCGACTTGCCCGAGCCCGACTCCCCCACGAGCGCCGTGGTGGTGCCCTTGGGGATCGCGAACGACACGTCGTCGACGGCGGTGAAGTCCTCGGCCTTCAGCCCGCCGCGGCGGATCTTGAAGACCTTGGTGAGGCCGTCGAGCTCGATCATCGGCCGCGCGGTGGTGGTCGCGCCGCCGTGGTGGGCGCCGGCCGCGCCGACCAGGTCGACCTCGCGGACGGCCGCGGACTCGCCGGGCACCGACTCCGTGGCGCTGCCGGCCGTCGACTGGATGCGCCGCGAGGCGAGGCTCGGTGCCGCCGCGATCAGGCGCTGCGTGTAGGGGTGCTGGGGGTTCTGCAGCACCTCCACCGAGGCGCCGGACTCGACGATGCGGCCCTTGTACATGACGATGAGCTTCTCGGCGCGCTCGGCGGCGAGGCCCAGGTCGTGCGTGATGAAGAGCAGCGCGGTGCCGTCGGTCTTCGTCAGGGTCTCGAGGTGGTCGAGGATGCGCCGCTGCACGGTCACGTCGAGCGCCGAGGTCGGCTCGTCCGCGATGAGCAGCTGCGGCGACGCGGCCAGGCCGATGCCGATCAGCACGCGCTGGCGCATGCCGCCCGAGAACTGGTGCGGGAACTGCTTGAGCCGCTTCTCGGCATCGGCGAGTCCGGCGTTCTGCAGGACCTCGATCGCCTTGGCGCGGACCTCCTTGCGGCCGGAGGCGAGGCCGTTGGCCTTGATCGTCTCCTCGACCTGGAAGCCGATCGACCAGACCGGGTTGAGGTTGGACATCGGGTCCTGCGGCACGTAGCCGATGCGTCGGCCGCGGATGTCCTCGAGCTCGGTCCTGGTCGCCTTCGCCAGGTCCTTGCCGTCGAACAGCACGGAGCCCGCGGTGACCTTGCCGCTGCCGGGGAGCAGACCGATGATCGCGGCGGCGGTCGTCGACTTGCCGGAGCCGGACTCGCCGACGATTGCGACGGTCTGGCCGTGCTCGATCGTCAGGCTGACGCCGCGCAGGGCCTTGACCAGTCCGCTGCCGGTCTGGAAGCCCACCTCGAGGTCGGTGACCTCGAGCAGCGGGCCCTTCGGCGTGGTGGGAGTCGTGTTCGTCATCGGAGGGCCCTCGCCTTCGGGTCGAGCGCGTCGCGCAGGGCCTCACCCATCAGGATGAAGCTCAGCACGGTGATGGTCAGCGCGGCGGACGGGTAGATCAGCGTCTGCGGGTTGGTCCGCAGGTCGCGCTGCGCCTGGCTGATGTCGTTGCCCCACGACATCACCGAGCCCGGCAGACCGACGCCGAGGAACGACAGCGTCGCCTCCGCGGTGATGGCCGCGCCGAGCGAGATCGTCGTGACGACGATCACGGGGGCGATGGAGTTGGGCAGCACGTGGCGGAACAGGATCGCCATCCTCGACAGGCCGGTGGCCGTCGCGGCGCCGACGAAGTCGGACTGCTTCACCCGGAGGACCTCCGACCGCAGGACGCGGGCGGTGGTGGGCCACGCGAACGCGCCGATCGCCAGGGCGATGACGAACACGTTCCGGTGCGCCGAGAAGACCGACATGATGACGACCGCGGCGAGGATGTAGGGGATCGAGAAGAAGATGTCGCCCGCGCGCATGATCACGGTGTCGACCCAGCCGCCGAAGAAGCCGGCCAGCGCGCCGCCGACGACGCCGGTGAGCGTCGTGATCAGGATCACGATGAGGCCGACGGAGAGCGAGGTCGACGTGCCGTGGATGATCCGGGAGTACACGTCGCAGCCCTGCTTCGTGTAGCCCAGGACGCTGCCGTCGCCGGGACCCTGGTTGCTGAGACCGAGGTCGCAGGCGCGGGGGTCGACGGAGGTGAACAGCGACGGGATCAGCGCGACGGCGATGATCAGCAGGATCAGCGCCCCCGAGATCCAGAACATCGGGCGCTTGCGCAGGTCCTGCCAGGCGTCGGTCCAGAGGTTGCTGGGCTTGTCGTCGAGCGAGACGGCGTCGATCGTGGCGATCGGCGTCTCCTCGAGCGGGGCGACGAAGTGGTCGATGCGGCGGGCCTTCTGCGCGCCGCCGGAGAACTCATTTGGCATAGCGGATCCTCGGGTCGAGTACGGCGTAGAGCAGGTCGACCAGGATGTTCACCACGAGGTAGAACAGCACCATGACCGTGACGAAGGAGACGACGGTCGGTCGCTCGCCGCGGATGATCGCCTGGTAGAGCGTGTTCCCGACGCCGGGAACGTTGAAGATGCCCTCGGTCACCGTCGCGCCGACGATCAGCAGGCCGAAGTCGGCGCCGAACTGGGTCGTGACGGGGATCAGCGAGTTGCGCAGGATGTGCACGGGGATGACGCGTCGTCGCGAGAGCCCCTTGCCGTAGGCGGTGCGCACGAAATCGGAGCCGGCGGTCTCGATGACGGAGCCGCGGGTGAGGCGGATCGCCGAGGCCACCACGAACAGCGCGAGCACGATGGCCGGCAGCAGCAGCCGCTCGAACGTCGCCTGGCCGCCGACCGTGGGCGGGAACCAGCCGAGCTGCACGGCGAAGAACGTCTGCGCGATGAAGCAGAGCACGAAGATCGGCACCGAGACCAGCAGCAGGCTGACGACCAGCGCGCTGGCGTCGAAGAACGAGCCCTTGCGCAGGCCGCTGATGAGGCCGATGGTCAGCGCGAGCACGATCTCGATGATGATCGCCATCATCGCGAGGGTCAGCGTCACCGGGAAGGTGCGGGCGAGGATGTCGTTGACGGACTGACCCGAGAACGAGATCCCGAAGTCGCCGCGGACGACGCCGCCCAGGTAGTAGAGGTACTGGACGAAGAACGGGTCGTTCAGGTGGTACTGCTCCTCGAGGCGGGCCAGGAGCGCCGGGTTCGGCGTCTTGTCGCCGAAGAGCGAGAGGAGCGGGTTCCCCGGCATGGCGAAGACCATGAAGTAGATGAGGAACGTCGTGCCGATGAGCACGGGGACGGCTTGGAGAATGCGTCGGACGATGTAGGCGAGCATCTCAGCCCTGCCGATTCCGGTGTCGCATGGTGGGAGACCTCATTCGATTCGGACCGAAACAGGGCGCTTCGCCCGTACCGAAGACCGAAGTCGACCGCACGGGCGAAGCGCCCCGGTTTCTAGCAGCTTAGTTCTTGGTGATCTCGTAGTAGAGCGGCACCGAGTTCCAGCCGAACTGGACGTTCGACACGGTCTCGCCGTAGCCGCCGGTCACGTTGGAGTACCACAGCGGGATGGCGGGCAGGTCCTTCAGGAGGACCTCCTGCGCCTGCTGGAACTTCTCGTTGGCCGAGTCGAGGTCGGTGTCGACAGCGCCCTCCGCGAGGAGCTGGTCGAACTCGGCGCTCGAGTAGTCGCCGTCGTTCGACGAGGCGTTGGTCGCGTACAGCGGGCCCAGGAAGTTGTACAGACCCGGGTAGTCGGCCTGCCATCCGGTGCGGAACGCGGTCTCGATGGTGCGGTCCGTGATCTTGGTGCGCGCCTCGGCGAAGGTCGGGTAGGCCTCGCCCTCGGCGTCGATCCCGAGCGTGTTCTTGATCGAGTTCGACACGGCGTCGACCCAGCCCTGGTGGCCGCCGTCGGCGTTGTAGGCGATCTTGAAGGTGCCGTCCCAGGGGCTGATGGCGTCGGCCTGAGCCCAGAGCGCCTTCGCCTCGTCGGCGTTGAACTCGAGCACCTCGGCGCCCTCGAGGGAGTCGCTCCAGCCGTCGATCACCGGGGAGGTGAAGTCGGAGGCGGGGGTGCGGGTGCCCTCGAAGATGACGTCGGTGATCTGCGCGCGGTCGATCGACATCGAGATGGCCTGGCGTCGCAGCTGGCCCTCCTCACCGCCGAAGTGCGCGAGGCGGTCCGGGATGGTGAAGGACTGGAACACGGCGGCGGGCTGGTTGACCGCACGGTCGCCCAGGTCGCTCTCGTAGGTGCCGTAGGCCGAGTCCGGGATGGCGTCGAGGACGTCGAGGTTGCCGCCCTGGAGGTCGGAGTACGCCGCGTCCTGCGTGGCGTAGAAGGTGACCGTGAGGCCGCCGTTGACCGGGGTGCGGCCGCCGGTGTAGTCGGGGTTCACGACGAGGTCGATCTGCACGTTGTGCTGCCACGCGTCATCGCCCGCGAGCATGTACGGGCCGTTGCCGATCGGGTTCTGACCGAAGGCGTCCATGTCCTCGAACGCGGCGGCGGGCAGCGGGTAGTAGGCCGAGTAGCCCAGGCGCAGCGGGAAGTCCGACTTGGGCTCGCTGAGCGCGACGGTGAACGTCGTGTCATCGACGACGGCGAGGCCGGTGAGCTCGGAGTCCTCGTCGTAGCTGAAGCCCTGGATGTCCTCGAAGAAGTAGCTGTTCAGCTGGTTGTTCGAGAGCTTCGCGCCGTAGTTCCAGGCGTCGACGAACGAGCTCGCCGTGACCGGGTCGCCGTTCGTGAAGGTGAGGTCCGGCTTGATCGTGATGGTGTAGTTCTGCGCGTCGTCCGACTCGATCGACTCGGCGACGTCGTTCTGCGGCGCACCCTCGGCGTCGTAGTAGACGAGGCCGGCGAAGATCTCGTCGAGGATCTTGCCGCCGCCCACCTCGTTGGTGTTGGTCGGGATCAGCGGGTTCTGCGGCTCGGAGCCGTTGGTGGTGATGATCGCGCCGGAGTCGCCTCCCGCGTCACCCCCGCCGGTGTCGCCCGAGCTGCTGCAGCCGGCCAGGACCAGGGTGCTCGCGGCGACGAGCGCCAGAGCTCCGAGGCCGAAACGTCTGATTTTCACAATTCCTCCAGTGGTGTGGGGGCGCGCGAGAAGTGGTTTCCCTGACGCGTGGAGTGCCGTGCGCGTGGCGACGACGTCGGCGCGCGAGACTGGTGGCCACCGCGCGAGTGCCTCCGACGAGACTATGTATCGACTGCCTATCGCCACAAAACGATGGGGAAACCGTTACACAGCGGTAACCGGGAGGTGGAATCCTTGCGCGGATGTGCACGAAACGTGCGTCTGCGTGTCGTTCCACGCACGGTAGCGAATCCAGGAAGGAGCTCCCGCGTGTCCACCGCTCCCCCAGCGTCCACCCAGTCCCGGCGGCGGATCGGGGCCGAGGTCCTCCTGGTGCTCGGGCTCTCGCTCGGCGCGTCGGCGGTCTACTCCGTGGTGTCGATCACCAACAAGCTCACCCGGTCGGTCGCGCTCGGGCAGCAGTCCACGACGATCAACGGGGCGCTCAGCGACCGGCCCGCCTTCGACCTGATCTACCAGCTGCTCGCGCTGTTCTTCGACCTGGTGCCGGTGCTGCTCTGCGTCTTCCTGCTCTGGCAGGGCGGTCCGCGTCCGCTCGGGCGGCTCGGGCTCGACCGGCGCCGGCCGCTCCCGGACCTCGGCACGGGAGTCGTGCTCGCGGTGGCGATCGGCGCTCCCGGGATCGGGCTCTACGCGCTCGGCCGGGCGCTCGGGATCACGGTCGCGGTGGTCGCCTCGCCGCTGGACGCCTACTGGTGGACGGTGCCTGTGCTGGTGCTCTCGGCGATCCGGGCGGGGGTGCAGGAGGAGGTCATCATGATCGGCTACCTCTTCGCGCGCCTGGGCGACCTCGGCTGGGGTCGCTGGAAGATCCTGTTCGCGAGCGCGCTGCTGCGGGGCAGCTACCACCTGTACCAGGGCATCGGGCCGTTCATCGGCAACGTGATCATGGGCGTGGTCTTCGGGCTCTTCTACCAGCGCTTCGGGCGCACGCTGCCGCTGGTGATCGCCCACTCGATCATCGACATCGTGTCGTTCGTGGGCTACCCGCTGGCGGTGGCCCTCTGGCCGGAGCTCTTCGCGGCGCCGACGCCGGCCGCGACGCCGACGGTCGCTCCGACGCCCTGACTCCCCGCCGACGCCGACGCCGACGCCGAGCGGACGGTCCGTCGCGAGCGGTCGTGTCGAGGGAGCGGACACGACGGTTCGCGACGGATCGTCGGCGGGCGTCAGGCGCGGATCAGGCGAAGGCCTCGATCGGCGGGCAGGCGCAGACCAGGTTGCGGTCGCCGTAGGCCTGGTCGACGCGGCGGACCGGCGGCCAGTACTTGCCGCGCACCAGCGAGCGGACCGGGTACACGGCCTCCTCGCGGCTGTACGGGTGCGACCACTCGGCGTCGACGAGGCACTCCGCGGTGTGCGGGGCGCCCCGCAGCGGGTTGTCGTCCACCGGCCACTCCCCCGCGCCGACGCGGTCGGCCTCTGCCTTGATGCCGATCATCGCGTCGATGAAGCGCTCGATCTCGGCGAGGTCCTCGCTCTCGGTCGGCTCGACCATCAGCGTGCCCGCGACGGGGAAGCTCATCGTCGGCGCGTGGAAGCCGTAGTCGACGAGGCGCTTGGCGACGTCGTCCACGGTCACCCCGGTCGCCGCGGTGAGCGGGCGGATGTCGAGGATGCACTCGTGCGCGACGAGGCCGCTGCCGCCGGTGTAGAGCACCGGGTAGTGCTCGCGCAGGCGGGCCGCGACGTAGTTCGCCGAGAGGACCGCGGCGCCGGTGGCGGCGCGCAGGCCCTCCTCGCCCATCATCCGGGCGTAGGCCCACGAGATCGGCAGGATGCCGGGGCTGCCGTACGGCGCCGCCGAGACGGGTGCGCCGCCGTGGACGACCGTCTCGCCGTGCTGGCCGACGGAGTGCTCGAGCCGCTGCGCGAGCGGGTGGCCCGGCAGGAACGGCGCGAGGTGCGCCTTCGCGGCGACGGGGCCCACGCCGGGGCCGCCTCCTCCGTGCGGGATGCAGAACGTCTTGTGCAGATTGAGGTGCGAGACGTCGCCGCCGAAGTCGCCGAAGCGGGCGAAGCCGAGCAGCGCGTTGAGGTTCGCGCCGTCGACGTAGACCTGGCCGCCGGCCTCGTGCACGAGCCGGCAGATCTCGGCGACCTCGTGCTCGTAGACGCCGTGGGTGGACGGGTAGGTGATCATCAGGGCGGCGAGGCCCTCGGCGTGCTCCGCGATCCTGGCGCGGAGGTCGTCGAGGTCGACGTTGCCGAGCTCGTCGCAGGCGACGACCACCACGCGCATGCCGGCGAGGACGGCGCTGGCCGCGTTCGTCCCGTGGGCGCTGGAGGGGATGAGGCAGACGGTGCGCGCCTCGTCGCCGCGCGAGCGGTGGTAGCCGCGGATCGCGAGGAGCCCGGCGAGCTCGCCCTGCGAGCCGGCGTTCGGCTGGAGCGAGACGGAGTCGTAGCCGGTGAGGTGCGCGAGCCAGCGCTCGAGCTGGTCGACCAGGGCGAGCGAGCCCTGGACGTCGGCCTCGGGCGCGAAGGGATGCAGGTCGGCGAACTCGGGCCAGCTGACCGCCTCCATCTCGGCCGCGGCGTTGAGCTTCATCGTGCAGGAGCCCAGCGGGATCATGCCGCGGTCCAGCGCGTAGTCGGCGTCGGCGAGGCGCTTGAGGTAGCGCATCATCGAGGTCTCGCTGCGGTGCGTGTTGAAGACGGGGTGCACCAGGAACGGGGTGGTCCGCTCCAGAGCGCCGGGGATGCTGCGGGCGGCGCCGGCGAGGACGCCGTGCTGGGCGTCGAGGTCGCCGATCGCGACGGCGACCGCGACGACCTCCTCCGGGGTGACCGTCTCGTCGAGGGCCACCGCGACGGTGTCCGCGTCGACGAGGCGCAGGTCGAAGCCGGCCTCGCGGGCGCGGGCGACGGCCGCCTCCGCTCCCTGCGGCACGACGACCGCGACGGTGTCGAAGAAGTCGGCGTGCCGGAGCGCGTGGCCGCGGTCGAGCAGGAGCCGCGCCAGCAGCGCCGCGCGGGAGTGCACCCGCTCGGCGATCCGGGCGAGGCCGTCCGGCCCGTGGTAGACCGCGTACATCGCCGCCATCACGGCGAGCAGGACCTGCGCGGTGCAGATGTTCGAGGTCGCCTTCTCGCGGCGGATGTGCTGCTCGCGCGCCTGCAGCGAGAGCCGGTAGGCGGGGTTGCCCGCCGCGTCCTGGCTGACGCCGACGAGGCGGCCGGGGAGCTGGCGCTCGAGGCCCTTGCGGACGGCGAGGTAGCCGGCGTGCGGTCCGCCGAAGCCCATCGGGACGCCGAAGCGCTGGGTGGTGCCGACGGCGACATCGGCGCCGAGCTCGCCCGGCGAGCGGACGAGGGTGAGCGCGAGGAGGTCGGCCGCGACGATCGCGAGGCCGCCGTGCGCCTTGACCGCGCCGAGGACGGCGGACGGGTCCCAGAGGTGGCCGGATGCGCCGGGGTACTGCACGAGGGCGCCGAAGGACTCGGGCACCTCGTCCGCGTCGGTGCGCGAGAGCGGCAGCTCCACGATGCGGATGCCCACCGCCTCCGCCCGGCCGCGCAGCAGAGCGAGGGTCTGCGGCAGCGCGTCGGAGTCGACGACGAAGACGTCGGTCTTCGCCTTCGAGGCGCGGCGGGCCAGCAGCATGGCCTCGACGACGGCGGTGCCCTCGTCGAGCATGGAGGCGCCGGCGGTGTCGAGACCGGTGAGGTCGGCGACCATGGTCTGGAAGTTGATCAGCGCCTCGAGCCGGCCCTGAGAGATCTCGGGCTGGTACGGCGTGTAGGCCGTGTACCAGCTCGGGTTCTCGAGGACGTTGCGCTTGATCACGGCGGGGGTCAGCGTGCCGTGGTAGCCGAGCCCGATCAGCGGGCGGCGCACGGTGTTGCGCGCGGCGAGGGCGCGCAGCTCGGCCAGCGCCTCGGTCTCGGTGGCCGGCGCGGGGAGCACGGGCGCGAGGTCGCGGACGTGGATCGACTCGGGGACGGCGGCCTCGACCAGCGCGTCGACCGAGTCGTAGCCGAGTGCCGCGAGCATGGTGCGCTGGGCGTCGGCGTCGGTCCCGATGTGGCGGGACTCGAACTCTCCGGGGGTGCGGGCCGCCATCTACTCGCCCACCAGCTCGTCGTAGGCGGCCGCGTCGAGCAGGCCGTCGGGCAGCGCGTCGAAGCGCACCTTGATCAGCCAGCCGTCGCCGAAGGGGTCGGAGTTGACCAGCTCGGGGCTGTCGACGACGGCGGTGTTGGTCTCGAGGACCTCGCCGTCGACGGGCGCGAACAGCTCGCCGACCGACTTGGTCGACTCGATCTCGCCGACGACGGAGCCGCCCTCGACCCGGCTGCCCGCCTCGGGCAGCTCGACGAAGACGACGTCGCCGAGCTTGTCGGCGGCGTACGCGGTGATCCCGACGGTCGCGGTCCCGCCCTCGACCAGGATCCACTCATGGTCGGACGTGTACTGGAGCTCGGTGGGTACGGCCATGTCAGTTCTTCTTTCTGGAGTAGAAGGGGAGCTCGGTGACGGTCATCGGGAGCCGGCTGCCGCGGATGTCGACGGAGACGACGCTGCCGGGCTGCGCGGAGGCCGGCGCGACGTAGGCCATCGCGATGGGCACGCCGAGGGTGGGTGAGAGGACGCCGCTGGTGACGACGCCGATCACGTCGTCGTCGGCGCCGTGGACGCTGTAGTCCGCGCGGGCGGCGCGGCGGCCCTCCCCGATCAGGCCGACGAGCACGGGCGCATCGCCGGAGGGACCCTCCTCGCTGGCCGCGCGGCCGACGAAGTCGATCGGCTTGCCGAGCGCGACGACGCGGCCGAGGCCGGCCTGCGCGGGGAAGACGTCGCGGGAGAGCTCGTGGCCGTAGAGCGGCATGCCCGCCTCCAGGCGGAGGGTGTCGCGGGCGGCGAGCCCGGCGGGGACGAGGCCCGCGCCGGCGCCGGTCTCGGCGAGCGCCTCCCAGAGCGCGGGGGCGGTGTCGGGGGCGACGTAGATCTCGAAGCCGTCCTCACCGGTGTAGCCGGTGCGCGCGATCAGGATCGGGTGCGCCTCGAAGCTGGCGGGCACGGCGCGGTAGTAGCGCAGCTCCTCGAGCAGGCGGGCCGCGTCGTCGGTGTCGAGCACCGACTCCTCGCCCCGGTCGACCTCGATCGCGAGCCCCTGGAGGTTCTGCAGGATCTCGAGCGAGCGCGGGCCCTGGATCGCGATCAGCGCGACGTCGTCGCTCTCGTCGTAGAGCTCGCACTCGAACATCGCGGTGCGGTCGCGCAGCTGCTCGGCGACCACGTGGCGGTTGGCGGCGTTCGCCACGACCATGAAGCGGTCCTCGCCGGTGCGGTAGACGACGAGGTCGTCGATCACGCCGCCGGTGCGGTCGAGCAGGAGGGTGTACTTCGCCCGGCCGACGGCGACGGCGGAGAGGTCGCTCGCGAGCGCGTAGTCGAGGGCGTCCACCGCCTCGGGGCCGACGACGAGGATCTCGCCCATGTGGGAGAGGTCGAACAGGCCGGCCGCGGTGCGGACGGCGTGGTGCTCGGCGAGGTCGCCGGTGTAGCGGACGGGCATCCACCAGCCGGCGAAGTCGGTGAAGGAGGCGCCGGCGGCCACGTGCACGTCGTGCAGCGGCGAGCGGCGGGGCTCGGTGCTCGGCGCGGTGGCGTCGGGCGAGTCGATCTCGATGCCGCCGGTCTCGGGGGCGCCGGACTCGGCGGGGGCCGTCTGGGCAGAGGTGCCTTCGACAGCGTTCTCGTCGACAGGGTTCTCGTCGATTGAGTTCTCTTCGGACATGTGGGAGTTCTCCAATTCGTCGCAGTGCTGCGCACGCGCCCGCACAGGTCGGTGATGCGTGGCACAGCAGTGCCGTGGGAACTCCCCCTCTGTCGTGGTGCCTGAGAGATTCACGCCGTCCCTCGCGGGGCGATCGCTTTCACCATCGGCGGATCCTCGTGCGGATCGCTTTCCAGAGTGGCCAGTTCGACGCGGTACAAGACCTGAGAGATTGGCGGGGAGGCTTGCTCCTTCGGTGCCGACCGGAGTCGGCTCTCCCGCGTCGCGTATGCGGCCCGGTATTCGGTTGTCCGCTCACCCTAGCGGGCGGGTGCACGTCCTGTCCCCCGCCGCGAGATGCCACTTGTGCACGGCTTTCTCGGCGTGTCGCGTCCGCACGTGGCATCTCGCGGCGGGGAACGGGCGCGGGCGCGGACGGCGGAGGGACTTGGTGTTCGGGTCGGGGTGACACTAAGCTCGAGGGAGTCGTTAGGGTCAGAGTGACTTTTAGGGGGTCCGGGTGGACGCAGCAGCGCCGCAGCTCGCGGTGTCGACCGTGATCTTCGCGCTGCGCCCGCACCCGGAGACCGGGGCCGCCGCCGTCTGGATCCCCGTCGTCCGCCGTCTGCGCGATCCCTACCAGGGGCTCTGGGCGCTGCCCGGCGGCCCGCTCCGCCCCGACGAGGACCTCGCCGAGGCGGCGCGCCGCACCCTCCGCGAGACGACGGGCCTCGCTCCGCGCTACCTCGAGCAGCTCTACGCC
Organism: Rathayibacter sp. VKM Ac-2804; assembly: GCF_009866655.1. NCBI lineage: Bacteria > Bacillati > Actinomycetota > Actinomycetes > Micrococcales > Microbacteriaceae > Rathayibacter > Rathayibacter sp. VKM Ac-2804. Next base: position 1,606,453 of record NZ_CP047420.1, on the reverse strand, counting down.
GTCGGCGGCACCGAGCGCTCCCGCGGCGAGCGCCGCGTCGTCTCGATCGTCTACTGGGCGCTGGTGCGGACCTCCGAGGCCGACGCCGCGATCGTGGACGAGAACGTCGCCTGGCTCTGCACCGATCTGATGCCCGAGCTGGCCTTCGATCACGGGCTGATCGTCGACTACGCGCTCTGGCGCCTGCGCAACAAGATGGAGTACTCCCGCATCGCGCAGGCCTTCCTCGGCGAGACGTTCACGCTCGCCCAGCTGCGCGAGGTGCACGAGGCCGTCCTGCAGAAGCCCCTCGACCCGGCGAACTTCCGCCGGACGATCGAGGCCTCCAAGACCGTGGTGCCGACCGAGCAGCGGCTGACGGGCACCCGTCACCGCCCGCCCCGGCTGTACCGCTACGACGGGTCCGTGGCACTCGTCGACAACGGGCCGCTGCCGGTCTAGCACCGGCCGCCGCCCCCGTCCGAACCGCACCATCGAGGAGACACCGTGACATCGGTCGACAGCACCATCCAGCTCATCGAGCGGGGAGCAGCCCCCGGCGAGACCTGCGCGCCCGAGCTCGCCGACGCGCCCTGGTCGTTCGACCTCGGCGTCCCCGCGTACGGTCCCGGCGCCTCGCAGGCGGACCCGATCCCGGCGGCGTCGCCCGTCCAGGGCCGCCTCCCCGACGAGTACACCGCGGCGAGCGCCGACGAGCTGCACCGCCGCATCCTCGCGGCGAAGGAGACGCTGGGCGAGCGCGTCGTCGTGCTCGGCCACTTCTACCAGCGCGACGAGGTGGTGCAGTACGCGGACTTCGTCGGCGACTCCTTCCAGCTCGCCAAAGCGGTCGCGAACCGGCCGGACGCCGAGGCGATCGTCTTCTGCGGCGTGCACTTCATGGCGGAGACGGCGGACATCCTCTCCCGCCCCGACCAGGCGGTCATCCTGCCCAACCTCGCCGCCGGCTGCTCGATGGCGGACATGGCCGACATCGACTCCGTCGAGGACGCCTGGGCCGAGCTGACCGAGCTCTACGGCACCGAGCCGGACGCCGACGGCCGGGTGCCGCTGATCCCGGTGACCTACATGAACTCCTCCGCGGCGCTCAAGGCGTTCTGCGGGCGCAACGGCGGCGTGGTCTGCACCTCGTCGAACGCGACCACCGTGCTCGAGGACGCGTTCGCGCGCGGGCAGCGGGTCCTGTTCTTCCCCGACCAGCACCTCGGCCGCAACACCGCGAAGGCGATGGGCGTGCCGCTCGAGCGGATGCCGATGTGGAACCCGCGGAAGCCGGGCGGCGGCTCGGACGAGGCGACGCTGCTCGACGCGCAGGTCATCCTCTGGCACGGCTTCTGCTCGGTGCACAAGCGCTTCACAGTCGCGCAGATCGAGCGCGCGCGCCTCCAGCACCCGGACGTCCGCGTGATCGTGCACCCGGAGTGCCCGATGGCGGTCGTCGACGCGGCGGACGAGTACGGCTCGACCGACTACATCGTCAAGGCGATCCAGGCCGCGCCGGCGGGCAGTACCTTCGCGATCGGCACCGAGATCAACCTCGTGCAGCGCCTCGCGGTGCAGTATCCGCAGCACACCATCTTCTGCCTCGACGACGTGGTCTGCCCGTGCTCGACGATGTACCGGATCCACCCGGGGTACCTCGCCTGGGTGCTGGAGGGGCTCGTCGCCGGGACGGTGCACAACCGGATCTCGGTCGACGACGCCGTGCAGGACCAGGCGCGGGTGGCGCTCGAGCGCATGCTCGCCGCGGTGCCGCCGGCCGGTCCGGTCGCCCCGACTCCCGCCGCGGGGGTCTGACGTGACCCGCACGGTCGTGGTCGGCAGCGGGATCGCCGGCCTGGTCGTCGCCCTGCTGGCCTCGCGCCGGCACGAGGTGCTCCTCGTCACCAAGGGCGCGCTCGCGGAGTCGAGCACACGCGCCGCGCAGGGCGGGATCGCGGCCGTCACGACGGACGACGACTCGGTCGCGCTGCACGTCGAGGACACCCTGACCGCCGGCGCCGGGCTCTGCTCGCGCTCGGCCGTCGAGGTGCTCTGCGCCGAGGGGCCGGCGGCGGTCGCCGCGCTCGTGGCGTGGGGCGTCGGCTTCGACCGCGACGGCGACCGGCTGGCGCGCGGACTCGAGGGCGCGCACTCGCGGCCGCGGATCCTGCACGCGGGCGGCGACGCGACCGGCTCCGCCATCGAGGAGGCGCTCGTCGCCGCGGTGCGCGCCGCCGCCGTCACCGTGCTCGAGGAGACCGTGCTGGTCGACCTCGTGCGGGCGGGTGCCGCGGTCACCGGCGTCGACGTGCTGAGGGAGGGCCGGGTCCAGCGGATCGACGCCGACGCGGTCGTCCTCGCCACCGGCGGCGCCGGGCAGCTCTACCTGCACACGACGAATCCCGCGGTCGCCACCGGCGACGGGCTCGCGGCGGCGCTGCGGGCCGGTGCGCAGACGGCGGACCTGGAGTTCTACCAGTTCCACCCCACCTCGCTCGCCCTGCCGGGCGGGTTCCTGGTGTCGGAGGCGGTCCGCGGCGAGGGCGCGGTGCTGCGCGACGCCGCGGGCGAGCGCTTCCTCGTCGGCGTGCACCCGGACGCCGAGCTGGCGCCGCGCGATGTGGTGGCGCGCGCGATCGCCGACCGGATGCGGCTCCAGGGCGGACTGCCGGTGCACCTCGACGCGCGGGCGATCCCTGCCGAGGTGCTCGCGCACCGCTTCCCGACGATCTCCGCCGCCTGCCGCGCGGGCGGGCTCTCGCTCGCCGACGACCTCATCCCGGTGACGCCGGCCGCGCACTACTGGATGGGCGGGATCGCCACCAACCTCGACGGGCGGACCAGCCTCCCCGGGCTCTTCGCCGTCGGCGAGGTCGCCTGCACCGGCGTGCACGGCGCGAACCGTCTGGCGTCGAACAGCCTGCTCGAGGGCGTCGTCTTCGCGCGACGGGTCGCTGCGGCGCTGGACGACGGGGCTCGGGCCTCCTCCGCCTCGGACTCCGCGCCGCCCACCGCCCTCGTGCCGCTCGCCCTCGACCGGGCGCTCCTGCAGGAGACGCTCTGGACGGGCGCCGGGCTCTCGCGCGACGCCGCAGGCCTCGAGTCGGCCCGCGCCGCGCTGGCCGCGGCCGGCTCCCCCGCGCCGCTGACCCGGGCGACCCTCGAGGACGCGAACCTCCGCGCCTGCGGTCTCGCCCTGATCGACGCCGCCCTGGCCCGCGCCGAGTCGCGCGGCGCCCACCACCGCACCGACCACCCCCACCCCTCGGCGAGCGCCTACCGCGTCGCCGGTACGAGAAAGGTCGCCGTCCCGTGCTGACCCGTCAGAGCATCGAGCGCATCGTCACCCTGGCCCTGGAGGAGGACGCCCCCTGGGGCGATCTCACCTCCGACACACTGCTGCCCGCCGACGCGACGGCCTCCGCGGCGCTCGTCGCGCGCGAGCCCGGCGTCTTCAGCGGCGGCGCGGTTCTGCTCGGCACCTTCCTGCAGGCCGACTCGCGGATCCGCGTGCAGGACGTCGTCCCGGACGGCACGGTCTTCGCGGCCGGCGACGTCCTCGCGCGGATCGACGGTCCGGCCGGCGGAGTGCTGCGCGGCGAGCGCGTGGCGCTGAACCTCGTGCAGCGGATGAGCGGCATCGCGACGCTGACCGCGCGGTACGTCGAGGCCGTGGCGGGCACCCGCGCGCGCATCGTCGACACCCGCAAGACCACTCCGGGACTGCGCGCCCTCGAGCGGCACGCGGTGCGCAGCGGCGGCGGGCACAACCACCGCTTCTCGCTCTCGGACGCGATCCTCGCGAAGGACAACCACCTCGCGATCCTCGCCCAGCGCGGTCTCGACCTGACGGACGCGCTGCTCGCCGCCCGCGCGGCCGTCTCGCACACGACGCACATCGAGGTCGAGGTCGACCGGCTGGAGCAGATCGGCGCGGCCCTCGCCGGCGGCGCCGACACGATCATGCTCGACAACTTCACGTCCGAGCAGCTGGCGCAGGGCGTCGCGCTGATCGGCGGCCGGGCCGTGGTGGAGGCCAGCGGCGGGGTGAACCTCGACTCGGTGCGCGCCATCGCCGAGGCCGGTGTCGACGTGATCTCCGTCGGGGCGCTGACGCACAGCGTCCGCTCGCTCGATCTCGGCCTCGACATCGCGATCGAGGCTCCGGCGGCGTGATCTACCTCGATCACGCCGCGACCTCGCCCGTGCGCCGCGAGGTGCTCGAGGCGATGTGGCCGTTCCTTACCAGCGAGTACGGCAATCCGTCGAGCAGCCACGCACTGGGCGACTCGGCGGCGCGGGCGCTGGAGGAGGCGCGGAGGCACGTGGCGCGCTTCCTCGGCGGGCGCGCCTCGGAGGTCCTCTTCACCTCGGGCGGGACCGAGTCGATCAACACGGCGGTCAAGGGCATCGCTCTCGGCGGTCTGGCGCTCGATCCGTCCCATCGGCACGTCGTGATCTCGGCGATCGAGCACGAGGCGACGGTCGAGTCCGCGGATCACCTGCGCCGGCTGCACGGCGTCGAGATCTCGGTCGCGCCGGTGGACGCGGAGGGGCGGCTCGACCTCGACGCGCTCGCCGCGCTGCTGCGGCCGGACACGGCGCTCGTCTCGGTGATGGCGGCGAGCAACGAGATCGGGACGGTGCAGGACGTCGCGGCGATCGCGGCGCTGTGCCGGCCGCTGCGGATCCCGCTGCACGTGGACGCCGTGCAGGCGGCGGGCTGGGTGGATCTCGCCGGACTCGGTGCGGACGCGGTGTCGATCTCGGGGCACAAGCTCGGGGCGCCGAAGGGCGTGGGGGCCCTGCTGCTGCGCAGCCGGGTGCCGTTCGAGCCGCTCGTGCACGGCGGCGGGCAGGAGCGGGCGCGGCGCTCGGGGACCGAGAACGTGGCGTTCGCGGTGGCGCTCGGCGTCGCGGTGCAGCTGGTGGATCCGGCGCGGGGCGACCGCGTCTCGGCGGTGCGCGGCGCCTTCGCGGCGCGGGTCGCGGCGGAGGTGCCCCGGGCCGTGCCGCTGGGGTCGGCGGAGCACCGGCTGCCGTCGATCGCGTCGTTCGTGGTGCCGGGGCGCAGCGGCGAGTCGATCCTGCTGGCGCTGGAGGAGCGCGGCGTCGTGGTGTCCAGCGGCTCGGCGTGCGCCGCCGGCCGGGACGAGCCGTCCCCGACGCTCCTGGCGCTCGGGCTCGAGCCGGCCGTCGCGCAGACGGCGGTGCGCTTCAGCTTCGGCGCGGAGTCGACGCCGGCCGACGCGGCTGCCGCGGCGGACGCATTCGCGGCGGTGCTCGCGCGGGCGTGACACCTGCCGATGTCAACCTGGTCGACCTCTTTCGCTGATCTCCGACGGCGTCATCAGTGGTCGGGATGCGCTCCCGCTGACGCCGATCCCGGCGCCCAGATATCGAACCAGTCCGCCAAGGATTCGAGTGTTGCCCTCCACGTCTCATCATGGAAAGCCTGCGAGGCACGGTCATAGTAGATGTCCGTGATGCCGTTCCCGTAGACGAGGAAGTCGTGAGGTGTGGGAATCGAGCTCATCGGACCGTGCGCCCGCTGATAACTACTGCGATAGACCTCGCCGCCCTCGGCGAAGACAGCACGCACGCCGGTTGCACGCAACTGCTGAAAATCGAACTCGCCTCGAGGTAGGGCGCATGAGACCAGAAACGCCATGTCGATGCGCTCAGCGTCACTCTCCATCAATCGCCAGACGTCGGGGCCGGCCGGTGAGAAGCCGAGAATCGCTTGCGGCACGGGCGTTTCACTGCTGTCAGCGACATGATCGAAGACGGCCCTGATCTGCTCCGGCGTCGTCACGTCGGGATCGTCGATGACGAGGGAGGCGTATCCTTTCGCTGACAGTTCCGCTGCCGATTCCTCGACGAACTCGCTCCCTGGGCCGCCGCCCGCGATCAGAACGAGCGCACGGGCGACGACGCCGTCCTGCTGGCGGTGCAGTGCAACGTGACGCTCGACTCCATCGACGTCGATCCTCACGTCCTCGAATCGTGGGACGGCTGAGGACTCCGGCGAGCAACCACAGAGAACTGCCGACAGCGACACGGAGATAGTGAAGATACGAAGCATTCGTCTGCTCTTCAAGGGCGACACCGTCAGAGGACAACCTCAGGTCGACCGTTCACTGCCTCCAGCGCTCTCAGAACGCGATCCGTGCAGTCCTTCTCGTCGAGCCAGAGCTGCCATTCACCCTTGTGCGGAGCCTGGTTGAAGAGCGTGCATCCACCGAGTCGGTAGAGACGAGTTGCCAGCTTGGCTTTGACCGCGGCCTCACACTCCTTCTTCGTCGGATAGAACCCGTGGTAGTAGACGGCCGCGAGCTGGACTTCCGTGCCGCCCGGCGGTTCGACGACGTTACCTGCGGCCGATACCAGGACGGCAGCGTCTCGACCGGGACCAGCGGAGGGCGGGAGTGTCGATGTGAGCGCAACGACGACGAGTGCTGCGGTTCCGACCACGACACGCGTCAGCCCTCGCGCCCGCCGGGAGCGTGGATCGCCTTTCATCATGAGATCTCCTTCTTCTTTTCTTTTCCGAGGTCGACTTCTGTCGATCCGGCGATCGGGTGCATCCAGCTGGACACGACGACTGCGTCCGCGTGCTCGATGTCGAGCTCTGCCGCCGCATCCGCGGAGAGGGCGCGGACGAGCGCGCACACCCGGAGACGTCCGAAGGGATCGACGAAGCGACCGATGTCGAGCAGCTCGTCGCGGAGAGCCCCCGACTCGAAGATCTCGTCGATGGCATCGAGATCGGCCTCCCCCCAGGGCGACCGTGTGAGAGCGAAGGCGTCACCGAGGAACGGCTGAAGCGCGTCTCGGGCTGCTGTCGAATCGGTCGCACTCGCGACGCCGACCCAACCGTCCGGCAGCTGATGTGCGACATAGGAGACGAGAACGTCGGCTCGCAGCCGATCGAGGGCGGCGAGGAGATCAGGAGCGAGCGCATCGGAGTGGGAGACGCGCCCGGTGGGAATGATCGAGCGATCGATCCGATCGCCGAGGTGCTCCGGAAGACGCACGGGATCGAGCGCCGCGACTACTCGAGCGTCGGAGATCTGCTGGCCGTCCCAGTAGCCCTGCAGGGTGGTGACGCCCTCCCGCTGGAAGCCGAGTGGAAGGTCGGTCAGGACTTCGATGCCGGCCGCGTGCTGCAGAACGTGGTCGTAATGCCCTCGGCCGATCGCCGCGAGGCGTATGCGCCCGCCGTCCGCCCGAACCCGACCAGTAGCGACGACGAGGTCATCGCGATCGGAGGAGACGCCCTCCTCCTGAGGGAGGCGTCGGGACTTCCTACTACTCCTGACGGAGCTCGACCGATCACGATCCTCCACGTGAACCTCCTGGCATCGTTGCACTCGACGAGAGCCATGACGGCCCACCGTCTCGTCGGTCACTTCTTGGAAGCGAAGATACTTCACTTCCGTCTGAATGACAATACGCAGATGGTGTCTTTGCCAGGACGTCTGACCGGCTCGTCGGATGCGCAGCGGGAGACGAGCCCTGGAAGCGAGCTGGCCGGTGCGCGCTCAGCAGCGCTCGATCGCCAGGGCGACGGAGCGCAGAGCGGGCCGACGACCGGACAGAGCGCGCCGATGTCCTCGAGTTCTTGCGCCGGGAAGGCTCTGGCTGTCGATCGTGCCTAGGGTCCTCTACGGACCAGGACGACGACGATCCTGCAGAAGGACGATCGGTCGGTGTGCAGATGGTGATGCGCGAGCGGACGCAGTCGTCCTCCCGGTCCGGCGTCAGGGCGGCAACCGTCCTCGCGGTCGTGACCGCGGTCCTCAGCGGCTGCGCTCTCGGACTGCCGCCGATCGACGGATCCGCACCGCCGCCGCCCGCTCCGAGCGCCGTCCCGAGTGTCGACGGACCCGGTCCGGCCGTTCCTCTCGATCTCGAGGCGTTCGATGCGATCAACCGGGAGACGGTCGCCTCGATCGGCGATCCGAGCGGGGCGGATCTGACCCGGGCGCTGATCGCCGGTGGCGTGAACCGGGCCGGTCTGGAGATCACGGCCGACATCACGGCCGCCGACAAGAGGGCCGATGCGGTCTTCGTCGTGGTGAGGGTCGGCGACTCCTGCCTCGTGGGTCAGTACCGGCACAAGGCCTCGGGCGAGGACGGCGGCCCGAGGTACCTCGGGTCGGTCGTCGCGCCGCTCGCGACCGGTCGGTGCCTGATCGGGGACCCGGTTCCCGTCGAGTGATGATCGCGCGGGTGTGATGCTGATCGAGTAGCCCGCAGAGCGGGCGTATCGAGATCCACCGACGGCAGACGAGAAGGCCGCAGACCCGCCCAGGTGGGGACGGTGGGTCTCGATACGCCCCTGCAGGGCTACTCGACCAGCATGCAGTCGCGGCAGGCCCCGACAGGGCTACTCGACCAGCATGATGGGCGGCGGCGATCCCGAAGCGGCGGCGGCACGCCGTCTCGCCGCCGCTCACCCCGCTCCCGACACGCCGGATGCGCGACGGATGTCGGCCGATCGGGAATGTCGGAGGTCACCGGCAGTGTTCTGGGACTCGTACGACCCGTCGCATCGACGTCACCCTGGCGATGCGCCCCCTCACGACGATCCCCTTCACGACCGGAGACGCACCTGTGACCGAGCGCACCCTTCCCGAGACCCGGCCCGCCGCCGCGGCCGACAAGCCCTCCACGGCGCTCGACCCGCGCAGCCGCCTCGTCATCAGCCTCCTGCTGGTGTCGGCCTTCGTCGTCATCCTCAACGAGACGATCATGAGCGTGGCGCTGCCCGACCTCATGCGCGACTTCGGCGTCGAGGCGCACGTCGGCCAGTGGCTCTCGACCGCGTTCATGCTGACGATGGCGGTCGTCATCCCGATCACCGGCTACCTGATCCAGCGCCTGCACACCCGCACGCTGTTCGCCGCCGCGATGACGCTGTTCAGCATCGGCACGCTGACCGCCGCGCTCGCGCCGACCTTCGAGGTCCTGCTGGCCGCGCGCGTCGTGCAGGCCGGCGGCACGGCGATCATGATGCCGCTGCTGATGACCACCGTGATGACCCTCGTCCCGCCGGCGATCCGCGGCCGGATGATGGGCAACATCTCCATCGTCATCTCGGTCGCCCCCGCGGTCGGCCCGACGATCTCGGGCGTCATCCTCAACTTCCTCAGCTGGCGCTGGATGTTCTGGATCGTGCTGCCGATCGCGGTCGGCGCGCTCCTCCTCGGCCTCCGCAAGGTCGAGAACGTGACCGAGCCGCGGAAGATCCCGATCGACTCGCTCTCCGTCGTGCTCTCGGTCTTCGGCTTCGGCGGCCTGGTCTACGGCCTCAGCAGCCTGGGCGAGGGCGGCGAAGCGATCGTCGCGCCCTGGGTGCCCTTCGTCGTCGCCGGTGTCGGCCTCGCGGCGTTCATCGTCCGCCAGCTGCTGCTGCAGAAGACCGACCGCGCCCTGCTGGACCTCCGCACCTTCTCCTCCGGCAACTTCACCGTGGTCATCGTGATGATGGCGGTGAGCATGTCGGCGCTCTTCGGCACGCTGATCCTGCTCCCGCTCTACACGCAGAACGTGCTCGGCCTCACCCCGCTCGAGACCGGCCTGCTGCTGCTCCCCGGCGGGCTGCTGATGGGTCTGCTCGCGCCGTTCGTCGGCCGCGGCTACGACCGCTTCGGCCCGCGGGTGTTGCTGGTGCCCGGCTCGATCATCGTCGCCGGTGCGCTGTGGGGCTACACGACGCTCGACGAGAACTCGGTCTCCTGGTTCATCCTCTCCCTGCACGTGGTGCTGAGCCTCGGCCTCGCGCTGGTCTTCACGCCGCTGTTCACCGCGGGCCTCGGCTCGGTGCGCCCCGCGCTCTACTCGCACGGCAGCGCGATCATCGGCACGGTCCAGCAGCTCGGCGGCGCGGCTGGCACGGCGCTGTTCGTCACCGTGCTGTCGGTCCAGTCGGCCGCGCTCGCCCGCGAGGGCGTCGACGAGGTCGTCGCCACGGCGGGCGGCATCCACTCCGCGTTCGTCTGGGGCGCCTCCATCGCCACCGCCGCGATCGTCGCCGCCTTCTTCGTGAAGCGGCCCGCCGAGTCGGACGTGCCGCGTCCGGTGGTCGCGCACTAGCCCCCGTGCCGGTGCTCCGCCTCCGCGCGGGGCACCGGCTGTTCACCTCCGCGTCACCGGGTGCCCCTACCGTGGCGCCCCGGTCGACCCGCTCCCGGAGGCGCGACCGGGACGGAGAGCACTCGTGAGCACGGCCGCGCATGCCCAGGACCCCCTCGACGCCGGCACCCTCGCCCCGGCACCGCGCACCCTGATCGACGTGCTCCGAGACACCGCCGAGCGCCACCCCGACGCCTCCGCGCTCGAGGACCCGGCCGGCGCGCTCAGCTATCGCGAGCTGCTCGCCCGCGTCGTCTCCGCCGCCGGCGAGCTGACCGCCGCGGGGGTCCGCCGCGGCGATCGGGTCGGCGTGCGGATGGCGAGCGGCTCGCGCGAGCTGTACCTCGCGATCCTGTCCATCCTCGCCGCCGGCGCGGCCTACGTCCCGGTCGACGCCGACGACCCCGAGGAGCGGGCGCGACTCGTCTTCGGCGAGGCCGCCGTCCGCGGCGTCGTCACCGGCTCCGGCCGCTTCGAGCGCGTCGATGCGGAACCCGCGCGGCTGTTCACCGGCTCGGCGCCGCATCCCAGCACCGCCTCGATCCCGCTGCTGCAGCCGCCGACCCTCGAGGACGACGCCTGGATCATCTTCACCTCGGGCTCCACCGGCACGCCGAAGGGCGTGGCCGTCAGCCACCGCTCGGCCGCCGCCTTCGTCGACGCCGAGGCGCGCGTCTTCCTCCAGGCCGAGCCGCTCGGGCCCGGAGACCGCGTGCTGGCGGGCCTCTCCGTCGCGTTCGACGCCTCCTGCGAGGAGATGTGGCTGGCCTGGCGGCACGGCGCCTGCCTCGTGCCCGCCCCGCGCTCGCTCGTGCGCAGCGGGATGGACCTCGGTCCCTGGCTGACCACGCACGGCATCACGGTCGTCTCCACCGTGCCGACCCTCGCTGCGCTCTGGCCCGCGGAGTCGCTGGAGAACGTCCGGCTGCTGATCTTCGGCGGCGAGGCCTGCCCGCCGGAGCTCGGCCAGCGCCTGGCCGTCGACGGCCGCGAGGTCTGGAACACCTACGGTCCGACCGAGGCGACCGTCGTCGCCTGCGCCGCTCCCCTCGGCGGGCCCGGCCCGGTGCGCATCGGTCTGCCGCTGGACGGCTGGCGGCTGGCCGTCGTCGATCCGGAGGGCCGCCGTGTCGGCGAGGGCGAGGTCGGCGAGCTGATCATCGGCGGCGTCGGCCTGGCCCGCTACCTCGACCCGGCGAAGGACGCCGAGAAGTACGCGCCCGCACCGACCCTCGGCTGGGAGCGCGCCTACCGCTCCGGCGACCTGGTCCGCTTCGAGAGCGCCGGGCTCGTCTTCCAGGGCCGGGCCGACGACCAGGTCAAGCTCGGCGGTCGGCGGATCGAGCTCGGCGAGGTCGAGGCGGCGCTGCAGGGCCTGCCAGGAGTCTCGGGCGCCGCGGCCGCGGTCCGCACCACCGGCGCCGGGATCCAGGTCCTGGTCGGCTACCTCGCCCTGGCCGGTGGACGCGAGCTCGACCGCGACGCCGCCCTGACGCGCCTGCGCGAGGAGCTGCCAGCCGCCCTCGTCCCGCTGCTGGCCGTCGTCGACGAGCTGCCGACCCGGGTGTCGGGCAAGGTCGACCGCGCGGCCCTGCCGTGGCCGTTGCCCGAGAGCACCTCGGCGGACCCGGGGCTCGACGCCGAGACGGCCTGGCTGGCCGGCCTCTGGCGCGAGGTCCTCGGCGTCCCGGTCGACGAGAGGGCGAACTTCTTCGACCTCGGCGGCGGCTCGCTCGCCGCCGCCCAGCTCGTCGCCCGGATCCGCGAGCGCGACCCGGAGTTCACCGTCGCCGACGTCTACGCGCACCCACGGCTCGCCGCGATGTCGGCCGAGATCACGAGCCGTGCGACCGGTGCCGGCGAGGTCTCGACCCACCGGATCGCGCCGGTCCCGCGCCGGATGCAGGTGCTGCAGACCCTGCTCGGCGCCCCGCTGCTGGTGCTCGGCGGCGCCCGCTGGACGACGGTGGTGCTCACGGTCTGCGCCCTCCTCGACCTGCTGCCCGGCTTCGGCTGGCTGCCGACAGTGCCGCTGCCCGGGCTCGTCGTCGCCTTCGCGCTCTTCTGCACCCCGTTCGGCCGGATGGGCCTCACCGTCCTCGCCGCCCGCTCGCTGCTGCGCGGCGTGCGCGCCGGCGACCATCCGCGCGGCGGCGGGGTGCACCTGCGGCTGTGGCTCGCCGAGCGGATCGCGCACCAGCTCGGCGCCGTCAGCCTCGCCGGCGCCCCCTGGGTCGCGCTCTACGCCCGCGCCCTCGGCGCCCGGATCGCCGACGACGTCGACCTGCACTCGCTCCCGCCGCTCACCGGGATGCTCACTCTCGGCCGCGGCGCCGCCATCGAGCCCGAGGTCGACCTCTCTGGCTACTGGATCGACGGCGACGTCCTGCGGGTCGGCGCGGTCCGCGTCGGCGCCGGCAGCACGGTCGGCGCCCGCAGCACGCTGCTGCCCGGCACGCGGATCGGCAAGAACGCGCAGATCGAGCCCGGCTCCGCCGTCTTCGGCCGGGTGCCCGCCGGCCAGCGCTGGGGCGGCTCGCCCGCGCAGCGCCTCGGCAAGGCGAGCGCGGGCTTCCCCGCCGAGCGCCCGCCGCGCGCGACGCCGTGGGTCTGGGCCTATGCCGTCTCGGCGGTGGGACTGGCCGCCGTGCCCGTGGTCTCCTTCGCGGTGGGCCTGGGTGTGCTCGCCCTCGCCACGCAGGGCTCCGCCGATCTCGCGGAGGCACTCCCCCGCGCCCTCGCCGCCCTCGTCCCCGCGGTCGCCGTCACCGGCGTCGTGCTAGGCGGGCTCGTCGTCGTGCTCGTGCGCCTGCTCGGCCTCGGCGTCCAGGCCGGCACGCACCCCGTGCGCGGCCGGATCGGCTGGCAGGTCTGGTCGACGGAGCGCCTGCTCGACCACGCCCGCGCGCTGCTCTTCCCGCTCTACTCCGGCCTCTTCACTCCCGTCTGGCTGCGGCTGCTCGGCGCGAGGGTCGGCCGTGACGTCGAGGCCTCGACCGTGCTGCTGCTGCCCGCGATGACGACGATCCGCGACGGCGCCTTCCTCGCCGACGACACCCTCGTCGCCTCCTACGCCCTCGGCGGCGGCTGGATGCGGCTGGCCCGCGCGGAGATCGGCGAGCGCGCCTTCCTCGGCAACTCCGGGATGGCCGCGCCCGGCCACACGGTGCCGGCGGGCGGACTGGTGGCGGTCCTCTCCTCCGCCCCGCGGAAGTCGAAGGCGGGCTCGTCCTGGCTCGGCTCGCCGCCGGTGCGGCTGCGGCGCACGGTGGTCGAGGCGGAGTCGGCGCGCACGTTCCGGCCGGCCGCGCGCCTCCGCGCCGCCCGGATCGTCTGGGAGCTGCTGCGCTTCGTCCCGGTCGTCGTCTCGATCGCGATCGGCCTCGGCGTCGTCGTGGCGCTGCTGGCGTTGGTGCCGGTGATCGGGGCGCTCGCGACGGCGGTGGTCGGCGGGGTCGTCCTGCTCGCGGCCGGCGCAGTCGCGGCGGGCGTCTCGACGGCGGCCAAGTGGCTCCTGATCCAGCGCGTGCGCCCGAGCGAGCACCCGCTCTGGTCGTCCTTCGTCTGGCGCAGCGAGCTGGCCGACACCTTCACCGAGATGGTCGCGGCGCCCTGGTTCGCGCACGCCGCGGCCGGCACTCCCGCGCTGGTCTGGTGGCTGCGGAGCCTGGGCGCGCGGATCGGCCGCGGCGTCTGGTGCGACAGCTACTGGCTCCCCGAGGCCGATCTCGTCGATCTGGGCGACGGAGCGACCGTGAACCGGGGCTGCGTCGTGCAGACGCACCTGTTCCATGATCGAATCATGAGCATGGATCTCGTGAGTCTCGACGCCGGCGCCACTCTCGGCCCGCACAGCGTGATCCTCCCCGCGGCGACGATCGCGGCGCACGGCACGGTGGGCCCCGCCTCGCTCGTGATGCGCGGCGAGCTCGTGCCCGCCGGCAGCCGCTGGAGCGGCAACCCGATCGGCCCGTGGCGGGAGGTGCGCGTCGGCGACTACCACGCGCCCGTCGCGTGACCCCCGCGCAGACCGGACTGGAGTCGGCGGGCGACCCGTACCTGCCGGGGATCGGCAACACCGGGTATCGCGTCGAGTCCTACGACCTCGATCTCGACTACCGGGTGTCGAGCAACCGGCTCGCCGGTCGCGCGACCCTGCGGATCCTCGCGCTGCAGCCGTTGCGCCGCTTCTCGCTCGACCTCAGCCGCCTCCGAGTGACCCGGGTGCGGGTCGGCGGTCGCAAGGCGCGAGCCGAGCAGGGCGCGCACAAGCTCCGGATCACGCCGGCCGAACCGCTCGAGGCCGGCGCGAGCGCGCTCGTCGAGATCGAGTACGGCGGCCACCCGGGTCCCCGCGCCAGTCACTGGGGCGAACTCGGCTGGGAGGAGCTGGCCGACGGCGTGCTCGTCGCCTCGCAGCCCTCCGGCGCGTCGACCTGGTACCCCTGCAACGACGACGTCGCCGAGAAGGCGACCTACCGGATCCGGGTGAGCGCGGAGGAGGGCTACTCCGTGCTCGCGAACGGCGTGCTGCTCGAGACGAGCGAGCGCTCGGGCCGGCGCACCTGGCTCTACGAGCAGCTCGAGCCGACCGCGAGCTACCTCGCGTCGGTGCAGATCGGCCGCTACGTGCTCGAGGACCGCCTGCTCTCCGGAGTCGCGGTCACCCTCGCGCGCCCGGCCGCCCTGGCCTCGCGCGTCGCGCGCGACTTCGCTCCGCTCGGCGGCATGCTCGCGTTCTTCTCGCAGGTGTTCGGCCCGTATCCGTTCCGGCAGTACACCGTCGTGGTGACGGCCGACGAGCTGGAGATCCCGCTCGAGGCGCAGGGCATGGCCGTCTTCGGCGCGAACCACGTCGACGGCCGCGGCGGCTCGGAGCGGCTGATCGCCCACGAGCTGGCGCACCAGTGGTTCGGCAACAGCGTCGGCCTCGCCCGCTGGCGGCACATCTGGCTGAACGAGGGCTTCGCCTGCTACGCCGAGTGGCTGTGGTCCGAGGAGTCGGGCGGGCCCACCGCCGACGCGCAGGCGCGCCGCCACCACGCGCTGCTCCGGCTCCAGCCCCAGGACCTCGTGCTGGGCGACCCGGGGCCGGTCGATCTCTTCGACGACCGCGTCTACAAGCGCGGGGCCCTCGCGCTGCACGCGCTGCGCCTCCGGCTCGGGGATGCGGCGTTCTTCGGGCTGCTGCGCACCTGGACCGGTCGGCACGCCGGCGGCACCGCCACCGAGGACGACTTCCGCGCGCTCTGCGCCGAGGCCGCCGGTGACGCCGGGGTCGCCGGCGTCGAGGCTCTGCTCGACGCGTGGCTGATCGAGGTGCGGCTGCCGCCGCTACCGCCCGCCCACTGAGGCGAGCGAGTCCTCGAGCGCGTCGCCGTGCTCGCGGCGCCAGCCGATGATCGGACCGGCGCCGCCCACCGCGTCACCCAGCGCGACGCTCACGCGGAGCGCCGGGTCGATCCGCGGCTCGGCGAGACGGAAGCGCGACTCGTCGATCCGCGCCTCCGCGGCGAAGCGCGACTCGTGGATGCGGACGCGCCGCGGATCGACGTCCAGCCCGCGGCCGTCCGCCTTGAGCGCCGCCTCGATGCGGGTCCAGTGCAGGATCGGATCGGCTGCCCGGAACCCGCCCGTAGCGAAGGGGGCGCCGGCGATCCGCGTGATCGCGATCCCGCGCTCGGCCGGACCCTCGACGGGCTCGACGTCGACCCCCACGACTCCCGCGCTGCTCGCCGCGACGACGACGGCGCCCGCGCAGTGCGCGATGCTGACGGAGAGGTGCTCGGCGCCCTCGATCCAGGGGCGCCCGTGCGCTCCGCCGCAGCGCAGGCAGCGGGCGGTCACCTGCACCGCCGTCGCCGGCCGCTCGAGCAGTTCGCCCGCGAGCATCCGCAGCAGCACCCGGCCGAAGACGAAGCGCTCGGCCACCGCGGCCGACCCCGTCGCGCGGTAGCGCTCCCGCTCGGCTGGGCCGAGCAGCGGCAGCAGCCGCTCGGCGCCGAGGCTCTGCTCGTCGAGCGCGAGCCAGCGCAGATGCACCCCCGGCAGGTCGTGCACGGCGTCGACCGTCCTCGTCCCGTCCCCCATGATCCCGTCCCCCTGTTCCCTCTGCCGGTCCCGCGCTAGTCCGACGCCCGCGCGGTCGCCGCGTGCTCGCCGCGCTCGTAGACGTCCGCCGCCGAGCCGACGATCAGCGGGTCGGGTCCGAGCGGCGAGACGACCTCGTCGTCCCGGCCGTCGTAGTCGTACAGGCTCAGCACGTAGCGCATGGCCTCGAGGCGGGCGCGCTTCTTGTCGTTGCTCTTGACGATGGTCCACGGGGCGTCGGCCGTGTCGGTCGCCGCCATCATCGCCTCCTTCGCCGCCGTGTAGTCGTCCCACTTGTCCAGCGAGGCGAGGTCCATGGGCGAGAGCTTCCACTGCCGCACCGGGTCGATCATCCGAATGGTGAACCGGGTGCGCTGCTCCTCGGCCGAGACCGAGAACCAGAGCTTGACCAGGTCGATGCCCTCGCCGACGAGCATGCTCTCGAACAGCGGCGTCTGCCGGACGAACTCGTCGTACTGCTCCGGAGTGCAGAAGCCCATCACGCGCTCGACCCCCGCCCGGTTGTACCAGGAGCGGTCGAACAGCACGATCTCGCCCGCGGCGGGCAGGTGCGAGACGTACCGCTGGAAGTACCACTGCGTGCCCTCCCGCTCGGTCGGCTTCTCGAGCGCGACGACCCGGGCGCCGCGCGGGTTGAGGTGCTCGGTGAAGCGCTTGATGGTGCCGCCCTTGCCCGCGGCGTCGCGCCCTTCGAAGACGACGACGAGGCGCCGGCCGTGCTTCTTGATCCAGTTCTGCAGCTTGAGCAGCTCGATCTGCAGCAGCCGCTTGCCGGCCTCGTACTCCTCGCGCGACATCCGCTCGTCGTAGGGGTAGCCCTCGCGCCAGGTGTCGATCTGCGTGCCGTCGCGGCGCAGCAGCACCGGATCGTCGTCGTCCTCGTCGAGCACCACGAGGTCGCGGGCGTCCTCGGGGGTGAGCGAGCGGAGCAGCTCGGGCGAGGGCACGAGCGCGCCGTCGGGAGCAGTGCCCGGAGCGGCATCGAGGACGGCGTCGGAGCGGTGGGAACGATCGGAGGCGGAGGGCACGGAGCGACGCTAGAGCGCCCGCACGACGCTCCGGTGAACGGCGGGTGTCCGCTCCTCTCGCGCCCGGGCCGGGCCGGTCGTACCCTCGTCGCATGTGCCGGAACATCCACACCCTCCACAACTTCGAGCCCGCCGCCTCCGACGAGGAGGTGCACGCCGCCGCCCTGCAGTACGTCCGCAAGATCAGCGGGGCCACCAGTCCGTCGAAGGCGAATCAGGAGGCCTTCGACCGCGCCGTGTCCGAGATCGCCCACATCACGGGCCACCTCCTCGAGGACCTGGTGACGACCGCGCCGCCGAAGGACCGCGAGGTCGAGGCGGCGAAGGCCCGCGAGCGCTCGGCGAAGCGCTTCGCGACGGCCTGACCCTCACGAGCACGCGCCTAGCCGATCAGGTAGGCGAAGCCGCGACCCGAGCGCGCGACCTCCGTCGTGAACTCCACGGCGCGGTCGAGGCACTGGCGGGCGTACTCCCCCTCGGGATGCTCCGCCAGCTGCTCCTCCACCTCCGCCCGGAGAGCGATCAGATCGTCGGCGATCTCGGCGACCTCGTCCGGAGGGACGGCGCGCACGCAGGGGTCCCAGCCCATGCCGCGCACGGTGACCCGCCCCTCCACCATCCGATGCGCAGGGCGCGGCGGCTGCCCCGGTGATCGCGGAGCGGTCAGCGTCTGCAGCGCCGACCACGCCTTGTCGAGATGGAGCATGTCGCCCTCCGGCACGGAGCGCCGGAAGTCGGTGCACGCGGTGACGGCACCGTTCGGCATCCCCCAGGCGTCCGCGAGCGGATCGTCGCTGAGGACGCTCCGCGGATCGGCGAGCGCGCGCTCGGTCTGGTCGGCATCGAACGCGTAGGCGTGATAACGGATTCCCATGCGTCGATGCTGCCGAGCACGCTCCTCCCTCGGGCGCTCGATGGCTGCATCCGTGGAGAGCGCGGGAGTTCTGGCACCTGTGGAGGGCGGCAGGTGGAAGGCGGGGAGCTCCTCGCGGCGCCTAGGCGTCGAACGCCGCGGGCGGCAGGTCCGTCTCGCCGTCCTCGATCGCGCGGACGATGCGGACGGCGACCGACTCCGGGGAGTGACCCGCGCCGAAGCGCGGCGCCGTGCCCGCGAGGGGGTGCTGGGACAGTGCCGTCTCGGTGTGGCCGGGCCGCGCGTCGAGGAGAAGGATCCCCGCCTTCTTGTACTCCCGCGCCGACGCCCGGACGAACGAGTACAGCGCCGCCTTCGATGCGGAGTAGGCCGCGAGACCGGCGGTCGGCGCCTCGGCGACCACCCCGCTGATCGTCACCGCGAAGGGCCGGCGCTCAGAGGCGGACAGTGCGGAGAACGCCGCCGTCAGCACGCGGATCGGCGCCAGCGCGTTCACGTCGACGAGCTCCTCGAGCACCGCAGGGTCGAGCTCGGCCGACGGCCCGAAGGCGACGACGCCGGCCGCGACGACGACGCCGTCGAGGCGCCCGTGACGGCGGAGGACCTCGTCGACGAGGCGCTGCGGAGCGTCCTCGCCGAGCAGATCGGCGACGAGCGGGGCGTCGCCGAGTGCGGCGCCGTCCCGGCCCGAGCGGACCACCGTCGCGCCGGAGCGCTCCAGCTCGTCCGCGAGCAGGCGCCCGAGCCCGCCGGAGGCACCGAGGACGAGGACGACGGAGCCTTCGAAACGTGTCATCCCGGAAGCCTAGACGGGGGGTCTGGCGCGGATCGCCTCTACCGGGACGCGAGGAGCGCCAATACGGTTGTCGGCATGTCGCGTCCGGACACCTGTGCCGTGCTCCACCGACTGGTGGAGGTCCTCGAGGACCCCGCGCCGATCAACCCGGGGCACGCCCGGCACGTGAGCGGACTGCTCGCCGGCGCCCTCGACTCCGCCCCGGCCCTCAGCGACTGCGCCGGCGCCCCGGCCCAGCTCGTCGCCTTCGCGTCGGAGGACCCGGCGGACGAGAACCCGGCCCTCTGAACGCCCCGACCGCCACCGCGTCACCCGGCACTTCACCGCCTCGCCCCACTCCTCAGAAGTCGCGGTAGTCGAGCGCGAGTACCGCGACTTCCGCGGACTCGGAGGTGCCTCTGCCTCCCGGCCTCGCTCCACTCCCCGAGAGTCGCGGTAGTCGAGCGCGACTACCGCGGCTTCTGCGGAGTCGGGGCCTCCCCCGCCGAGCGGAGGGACGCCGCGGGCCCCTCGTAGACTCGACGGGCCGAGAGAACGGGGACCCGGTGGACGACGAACGCGCCGCACCTGCGGGCTGGTACCGCGATGACGCCCGCCCGGGGTCGATGCGCTGGTGGGACGGCACCGCCTGGACCGACGCCCGCCGCTCCGCGGAGGACTCGGCGCCCGGCGACCCGGACGAGCAGGAGCAGCGCAGGCTCCCGGACACCGCCCCCGAGCACGTCGAGTACCGCCTCCCGAACTCCGCCGGGACCCCCACCGTCGACGCCACGGACGAGGCGGAGCGGATCGAGGAGATCGCCGCCGTCGTCGGCCGCCCGCTGCGCGTCGGCGAGATCTCCGACCGGATCCTCGACGTCGTCCTCGTCCCCGAGCCCGACCACCCCACCGGCACTCCCGCCGTCTCCGTCCGTGCCGGCGGCCGCGTGATCGGCTATCTCCCCGACGCCTACCGCCGCGCCCCCGCGCTCACCGGCCTCTCCCGCGTCGTCGCCGGTCGCGCCGCCCCCACGACGTCCGCCCGGCTGCGCGCCGAGCGGACGGAGGAGGGCCTGCGCGCCTCGGTGAAGGTCGCCCTTGTCGCCCCCGAGCTCCTCGTGCCGCTCAACGCGCCGCCTCAGGAGCGCTACTCGATCCTGCCGTGGGGTCGCGCCCTGCAGGTGCAGCGCGAGGACGAGCACTTCGTCCGCCTGGCCGGCGTGGTCCCCCAGGGCGGCCGCGGCCTCCTCCTCGTGACGCTCCACCTCGACGGCGGTCTCGTGGAGGTGCGCCTCGACGGCGACCGCGTGGGCGAGCTGACCACCGCGACGTCCGAGCAGTTCGCGCCCACCCTCCGCCACCTGGCCGGCCTCGGCCTCACCGCCGTCGCCTACTGCTCGCTCCAGGGCTCGCCCCTGAAGGCCGAGCTGACCCTCCAGGCGGCGCGCGCCGCCGAGCTGCCGGCGGACTGGGTCGACGGCCGGCCGGTGACGCTCCCCCGGCTGGTCCCGGGGGCCACCGAGGCGCCACCCGCCTACGTCGCGCCGCTGCGGCCGACCCCGCGCACCTCGGAGGCCGTCGCCCGTTCGACCCGCCGGACGGTCGCCTGGGTCGTCGTCGGCGTCTGCACGCTGGTCGGCCTCTCCAGCTGGATCATCGGCGACGTCCTCAACTGAGGCTCGGCACGTCGGCCGACGCGGCCCTCGGGCGCGCGGAATCACCTCCGGCTCGCCGGATCGTGGGGATCCTGCGAGCCGGAGGCCGTTCCGCGAGCCGGAACCCGGCGGACCGTCACACGTTGAAGCGGAACTCCACGACGTCGCCGTCCTGCATCACGTAGTCCTTGCCCTCGATGCGGGCCTTGCCCTTGGCGCGGGCCTCGGCGATGGAGCCGGTCTCGACGAGGTCGTCGAACGAGATGATCTCGGCCTTGATGAAGCCCTTCTGGAAGTCGGTGTGGATCACGCCGGCCGCCTGCGGGGCGGTCCAGCCCTTGCCGATCGTCCAGGCGCGCGTCTCCTTCGGGCCCGCCGTCAGGTAGGTCTGCAGGCCGAGGGTGTCGAAGCCGATGCTCGCGAGCTGGTTGAGGCCGGACTCGGTCTGGCCGGTGGACTCGAGCATCTCGGCGGCGTCGGCCTCGTCGAGGTCGATCAGCTCGGACTCGATCTTGGCGTCGAGGAAGATCGCGTGCGCGGGGGCGACCAGCGCGGCCAGCTCGGCCTTGCGCGCCTCGTCGGTCAGCACGGCCTCGTCGACGTTGAAGACGTAGATGAAGGGCTTCGCGGTGAGCAGGCCCAGCTCGCGGATCGGCTCGAGCTCGATCGAGGACGCCGAGAGCGGCTTGCCGGTGTCGAGGAACTCGCGCGCCTTCTTCGCCGTCTCGAGCACGATCGGCTCGATCTTCTTCCCCTTGAGCTCCTTCTCGTAGCGCGCCTCGGCCTTCTCGAGGGTCTGCAGGTCGGCGAGGACGAGCTCGGTGTTGATCGTCTCCATGTCGCTCGCGGCGTCGACCTTGCCGTCGACGTGCACGACGTCGGCGTCCTCGAAGCCGCGGATGACCTGGGCGATGGCGTCGGCCTCGCGGATGTTGGCGAGGAACTTGTTGCCCAGGCCCTCACCCTCCGAGGCGCCGTGGACGATGCCGGCGATGTCGACGAAGGAGACGGGCGCGGGGAGGATGCGCTCCGAGCCGAAGATGCCGGCGAGCACCTCGAGGCGGGAGTCGGGCAGGTTCACGACCCCGACGTTGGGCTCGATCGTCGCGAACGGGTAGTTCGCGGCGAGCACCGTGTTCTTGGTCAGCGCGTTGAAGAGCGTCGACTTGCCGACGTTGGGGAGTCCGACGATTGCGATAGTGAGAGCCACGGGCATCCATCCTACGGCGTGGTCGCGGGGGCGCCGCGTGCCGGTCCGGGCGGCGTCGGAGGTGCGTGAGAGGGTGAGGGCGTGCCCATCGACTTCACCGCCATCGACTTCGAGACCGCCAACTCGCACGGAGCCTCCGCCTGCTCGGTCGGGCTCGTGAAGGTCCGCGACGGCCGCGTCGTGGACCGCGCGGGCTGGCTCATCCGCCCGCCGTACGGCTACGACGACTTCCTCGAGTGGAACACCCGCATCCACGGCATCCGCAAGCACGACGTGCACGCGGCCGCCTCCTGGGTCGAGCAGTTCGACGACCTGGTCACCTTCGCCGGCCAGGACGTCTTCGTCGCGCACAACGCCGGCTTCGACATGAGCGTGATCCGCGCCGCCTGCGCCGCGACGGCGCTCGAGCTCCCCGCCTACGACTACCTCTGCTCCCTCCAGCTCGCCCGCAAGACCTACGAGCTCGAGTCCTACCGCCTGCCGTCCGTCGCCTTCGCCGCCGGCTACGACGACTTCCGCCACCACGACGCATCGGCCGACGCCGAGGCCTGCGCCGCGATCGTCGTGCACGCCGCCCGCCGGCACGGAGCCGGGAGCCTGGCCGAGCTCGGTGAGCTGGCCGGAGTGTCGGTCAAGCGCCTGCGGCCGAAGGCGCCGGTCGCCGCCTGACGCCCGGGGCGGCGATCCGGGAGCCTGCGCGCTCACTCCCCCGCGCGCGGGTCGCCGAACCAGTTGCTGAAGATGCGCCAGAAATTGCGGTTGCCGTAGGCCGAGCACGCGTCGCCCGAGCCGTAGAGGTCGCTCATCGCCGCCGCGTTCGGCTGGTAGGGCGTGTAGTAGTAGAGCCCCGCCGTCGCCGCGTTCTCGATCCGCACCGGAGCCGTCCCGCAGGCGGCGTCGGGCGAGTACTGGATCGCACTGGTCTCGCCCACCGGGTACCAGTCGAAGCTGCTCTCCGGGTTCCGGTAGCGCTGGAACTGCCAGGCCGCGCCGTAGACCTGGCCGAAGAAGCCGAAGTAGTCGGTGTCGCAGTCGGCCGTGTCCGGGCAGCCGTAGCCGGTGGCGCTGCGGAACTGGCGCTCGCTCGGCGCGCTGTCGGTGACGAGCGACTGCTCCTTCTGCAGCAGCGTCAGCAGCACGGCGGGGCTGACATCGCAGGCGCCCGCGACGAAGGCGATGATCTCCGCGGCGGAGCTGTCCTCATCGCCGGTGTAGGCGGCGCACTGCTCGTCGGCGGCCACGTCGCCGGTGTCCTCGGCGTAGTCGCGCAGGCACGGCACGTCGGTCCCCGCGCAGGAGGGCACCCGCGCATTGAGGAACGCCTGGATCGTCAGCGGGCCGAGGGCGTCGCCGTCGAAGAAGAGCTCGTCCGAGACGATGTCGCCGGGATCGAAGCCCGACCCGTCCACGCCGCCGGCCAGGTCGGTCCACATCCGGATGCTCGGCACCTCGGTCGCGGGGGCGGCCGCTGCCCCGAGGTCCGTCGCGCCGGTGAGCAGCAGCACGACCCCGAGGGCTCCGAGGGCCGCCGCCCCTCCCCGTCGACGTCGCACGACGGACGGGGCGGCGGCGGCAGCCGGGGAGGGATCGGCCGGGCTCATCCCTCCACGCTAGCGGCCGTGCCGGAGCCGATCAGCCGCAGGGCGTGAGTCGCGCGACCGCGTCCGACAGCGTGTTCGGGCCGCCGAGCAGGACGACCTTCTTCGCACCGAACGCGGTGATGTCGTTCAGCACCGCCTGCGGCACGCAGTCCCGCGGGACCGCGAAGAGCGGGCTCGAGGTGTAGCCGGCGGCGGTCGCTCCCGCGAGCGCGTCCGGGAAGTTCTCACCGGTCGCGAGGTAGACCGTGTTGGCCCGCTGGAAGGCCGCCTTGTTCAGCTTCTCCGAGGTGTCGTAGCGGTCCGAGCCGGCGATGCGGGTCTTCGAGGCGACGGCGAGCGAGCGCTCGATGCCGTCGCTCACCGAGAGCGCGTTGCCCGCGATCGTGAGCGAGCGGACGCCGAGCTGCGAGACGAGGCTCTTCGTCGTGGCGTCGGCGGTCGCGAGGGTCCCGTTGACCAGGAGCACGGGAGCGTCCACCGAGCCGGCCGCCGCGCTGGCGCCCAGGGCGTCCGGGAACTTCTCGCCCGTGGCCAGCCAGGCCCGGCTCGACCCGTCGGAGAAGGCGTACTGGACGACCTTCTTCGCGGTGTCGTAGCGGTCGACGCCGCCGAGGCGGGTGGGGGTCGCTCCGCCGCGCACGTACTGCTTGAGATCCTGCAGCACGGCGTCGCTGACGCTCAGCGTGGAGCCGACCACGACGATCTTCGCGGGCTTGAGGCGGGTCAGCTCGGTGCGGACCGGCTGCGACATCGAGTCGCGGTCGACGAGCAGGAGCGGGCCGCCCTGCTTGGCCGCGGCGGGCGCGGCGCTCAGCGCGTCGGGGAAGGCGGAGCCGGTGGCGACGTAGACGACGGGGACGTTCGCCGTGAAGGTCGCCTTCGAGACGCGGACGGCCGTGTCCTGGCGGTCGGTGCCGGCGATGCGCTCGACGGGAACGGTGGTGCCGTTGGACACGCTCGTGCAGCCGAGATCCTTGGTGCCGGGCGCCTTCGCGTCGCCCGAGCCGGTCCAGAGGTTCCAGTCCACCGAGGCGGCGCTGGCGCAGACCGTGTAGGTGCCGGCGGCCGAGGCGGGGGCGGTCGCGGAGAAGCCGTGGTTGCCGCCGGCGGCCGGGTACTCGCCCGGGATGTCGCCGCGGGAGGCGGTCGCGGTCTGGGTGCGGACGGTCTTGGAGCCGTCCGGCGCGGTGATGGTGACGGTGGTGGCGAGCTGCGCGCGCTGCGTCGTCGGGTCGACGGCCCAGCCGGAGGCGGTCAGCGTGCCGCCCGAGATCCTCGGGGCGTCGACGCGGCCGGCCGGGGCGACGCCGGCGTTGGCGAGCGAGCCGTTCCAGTCGCTGAAGATGTACCAGAAGTTGATGTTGCCGTAGGTCGCGCAGGCCTGGTTGCCCGTGTTCGTCAGCGCGTAGCTGTTGGGCTGGTACGGCGTGTAGTAGTAGAGGTTCGCGGTGGCCTGGTTGCGGATGGCGACCGGCGACGAGCCGCAGGACGTGTCCGGGTTGAAGAGGATGTTCGGCGTGGTTCCCGCGGCGTAGGCGGTGAAGTTCGAGCCGGATCCGGGCGGGTTCGCGTACTTCTTGAACTGGCGGGCCGCGCCGTAGACCTGGGTGAAGAAGCCGGCGGAGCCGTTGTCGCAGCCGGTGCTGTCGGGGCAGTTGAAGCCGGTCGCGCGGTTGTAGAGGCGCTCGGTGGGGCTCGTCGTCGAGACGAGGCTCGTCTCCTTCTGCACGAGGACCGCGAGGACGAGCGGGCTGATGCCGCAGGCCTCGCCGACGCCGGCGAAGATCGACGCCGCGGACTCGAGGACACCGCCGCGGTACGCCTTGCACATCGGGTCGGCCGCCTTCGACGGCGTGACCTGGCTGAAGGCCTTCAGGCAGGGCACGCCGTTGGGGGTGCCGGAGCAGTTGCGGCCCTTGTCGTCCAGGAGCGCCTGCATCTGCTGCGCCGAGCGGGCGTCGCTGTCGAAGAAGTTCGCGTCGCTGAAGATGTAGCCGGCGCGGAAGCTCTTGGTGCTGCTCGCCTCGTACTGGACCTTGACGTCGGGGAGGACGGAGCCGTCGGCAGCGGTGACCTGAGCCTCCCCCGCTCCCGGATCGACGAGGACGGTCGCGGACGGCAGCGTCTCGTCGGCGGCGGACGCCGCGGCGACCGGGACGAGAGCGGTGCCGAGACCGACGGCGAGGGCGAGCGCGGCGGTGAGCAGGCGCGAAGGACGGCGGTGATTCCCCATGGTCCCGAAGCCTAGAGGCAACCGCCGACTCCGCCTCCTCCCGCTCCGGCCACCCGTCCGAGGGTCAGACGCGCCCTACCGGAGCGCCGCCGCTCGGATGTCGGAGGTCCGTGGTCTCCTCGGCGCATGGAACTCAGCTTCGTCCTCGGCCTCGTCGTCGGCGCGCTCCTCGCCGCCGTCGTCGCGGTGCTGCTCGCCCGCGCCCGCACTCCCGACACCGCGCTCGCCCTCGAGCTGGCCACCGCTCAGGCCCGCGCCGAGGGGCTCGAGGAGCGGCACGAGTCCGTCGTCGAGCAGCACCGCGAGCATCTCGGCTCCGCCCGCGATCAGATCCGCGAGCTGCAGGAGCAGCTGCGCGTCGTCGCCGAGCGCGAGCGCCACGACGCGCGGATCCTGCAGACCCTCTCCCCCGTCGCCGAGAGCCTGCGCGGGATGCAGGAGTCGGTGCGCCGCCTCGAGAGCGAGCGCGCCGCGCAGTTCGGCGCCATCACCGAGCAGCTCGAGGGGCAGCGGCTCGCCGGCGAGCGGCTGCGGTCGACGACCGAGACCCTCGCCTCCGCGCTGCGCTCGAGCGCGAGCCGCGGGGCCTGGGGCGAGACGCAGCTGCGCAACGTGGTCGAGGCGGCCGGGCTGACCCAGCGGGTCGACTTCGACGTGCAGTTCGGGCTCGAGGGCGAGGGCGGGAAGGGCCGCGCCGACATGGTGGTGCGCCTGCCCGGCGGCAAGGCGATCGCCGTCGACGCGAAGGTGCCGTTCGACGCGTACCTCGAGGCGAGCGCCATCCCCGCCGGGGCGGGCGCCGAGGAGGAGGCCCGCCGCGCCGGCCTGCTGCGGGCGCACGTGCGCGCCCTCCGCGGGCACATCGACGCCCTCGCCGGCCGCGCCTACTGGACCGGGCTGCCGGCGAGCCCCGAGTTCGTGATCGCCTTCATCCCCAGCGAGCCGCTGCTCGCGAGCGCGCTCGACGCCGATCCGACGCTGCTCGAGTACGCGTTCCGCAAGCGGGTCGCCCTCGCCTCGCCGGTGACGCTCTGGTCGGTGCTGAAGACCGTCGCCTACACCTGGCAGCAGGACGTCCTGACCGACGACGCGAAGCGCCTGCTCGACCTCGGCAAGACCCTCTACGCGCGCCTCGCGACGCTCGCCGATCACGCCGAGGGGCTCCGACGCTCGATCGAGAGGACGGTCGACTCCTACAACGCGTTCGCGGGCTCGCTCGAGACCCGCGTCCTCGTCACCGCGCGCCAGTTCGACACCCTCGACGAGTCCCGCGTGATCGCGCCCGCCGACGGCGTCACGGTGTCCCCGCGGCGGCTGACGGCCGTCGAGCTCCTCGGCCCGGACGAGCGCACGGCCTGAGCGCCGGGTCTCGATACGCCGCTGCGCGGCTGCCCGACCAGCAGGGAACGCGTCGGCGTCGTACGGCCGCACGCGCCGTGCCTGCAGCGGCCGAGCGCGCCGTACATGCTGATCGAGTAGCGCCCGCAGGGCGCGTATCGAGATCCACCCGCGCGGGGACACCGAATCTCGATACGCCGCTCCGCGGCTACTCGACCAGCATGGGTGCGCCGCTGCACGGCTACTCGACCAGCACGAGTCAGCGGCTGCCTAGACCCACTTCTCCGCGAGGTGCTGGGCCGTCACGCGGCGGATCGTGCCCGAGCGCGAGCGCAGGACGATCGACTCGGTGGTGATGATGTGGCCCTCCTTGCGGACGCCCTTCACCAGACCGCCGTTGGTGACGCCGGTGGCGACGAAGTAGGTGTTGTCGCTGCGGACCAGGTCGTTCGCGTGCAGCACCCGGTCGAGGTCGTGGCCGGCGTCGATCGCGCGCTGGCGCTCGTCGTCGTCCTTGGGGCGGAGGATGCCCTGGATCACGCCGCCGAGCGCGCGGATGGCGCACGCGGTGATGATGCCCTCGGGCGTGCCTCCGGTGCCGACGCACATGTCGACCCGGGAGTCGTGCCGAGCGGCGTTGATGCCGCCCGCCACGTCGCCGTCGAGCAGCAGCCGCGTCCCGGCACCCGCCGCGCGGATGTCGTCGATCAGCTGCGCGTGCCGCGGGCGGTCGAGCACCGCGATGCGCATCTCGTCGACGGGCTTGCGCTTGGCCCGCGCCAGCGCGCGGATGTTCTCGCCGATGGGGCGCTCGATGTCGATGATCCCGACGCCCTCGGGCCCGGTGACGATCTTCTCCATGTAGAAGACGGCGGACGGGTCGAACATCGCGCCGCGGTCGGCGACGGCGATCATCGACAGCGCGTTCTGCCGGCCGGCGGCGGTCAGCGAGGTGCCGTCGATCGGGTCGACGGCGATGTCCGCCGCGGGGCCCGAGCCGTTGCCGACGTGCTCGCCGTTGTAGAGCATCGGCGCGTTGTCCTTCTCGCCCTCGCCGATGACGACGACCCCGTCGAAGTTGACGGTGCCGAGGAAGGTGCGCATCGCGTCGACGGCGGCGCCGTCGGCGGCGTTCTTGTCGCCCTTGCCGATGAAGGGGACGGCGCGGATCGCCGCCGCCTCGGTGGCTCGGACGAGCTCCATGCCGAGGTTGCGGTCCGGGTGGAGGTAGAGCGAGTCGTGGTCGATATCGGTCACAGCGCGGAGTCCTTCGCGTTCGAGTTCGTGCAGACGGCGTCGTCGCAGGACCCGCGGAGCGGATCCCCATCCCGGAGCGGAGTCTATCCGAGGCCCGCCCCGCGCCCGGGGGACGCCCCGCAGCCGCCTCGCTAGACTCGACGCCGACGCGGGCCTCGCCCGACCCCCTCCCGTTCATCCGTCAAAGGAGATGCCATGCCCGTCGCTACCCCGGACCAGTACGCAGAGATGCTCGACAAGGCGAAGAAGGGCGGCTTCGCGTACCCCGCGTTCAACGTCTCCTCCTCGCAGACCATCAACTCGGTGCTGCAGGGCCTGTCCGAGGCCGGCTCGGACGGCATCATCCAGGTCACGACCGGAGGCGCCGACTACTTCGCCGGCCACACGGTCAAGAACCGCGCCGCCGGAGCGATCGCCTTCGCGAAGTTCGCCACCGAGGTCGCCAAGAACTACCCGGTCACGGTCGCGCTGCACACCGACCACTGCCCGCAGAACGCGCTCGAGGGCTTCGTCTACCCGCTGATCGCCGCCTCCGAGGAGGAGGTCAAGGCCGGTCGCGAGCCGCTCTTCCAGTCGCACATGTGGGACGGCTCGGCCGTGCCCCTCGACGAGAACCTGAAGATCGCCCAGGAGATCCTGCCGCGCGTGAAGGCGATCAACGCGATCCTCGAGGTCGAGATCGGCGTCGTCGGCGGCGAGGAGGACGGCGTCTCGCACGACATCAACGAGCACCTCTACACCACGCTCGACGACGCGATCGCGACCGTCGAGGCCCTCGGGTTCGGCGAGCAGGGCCGCTACATGGCCGCGCTGACCTTCGGCAACGTCCACGGCGTCTACAAGCCCGGCAACGTGCGCCTGCGCCCCGAGCTGCTCCGCGAGATCCAGGACGGCCTGCAGAAGAAGTACGGCACCGAGGCGCTCCCGCTCGACCTCGTCTTCCACGGCGGCTCCGGCTCGACCGACGAGGAGATCGCCGAGGCGGTCCGCAACGGCGTCGTGAAGATGAACATCGACACCGACACCCAGTACGCCTTCAGCCGCTCGGTCGCCGACACGGTGCTGAAGAACTACGACGGCTTCCTCAAGGTCGACGGCGAGGTCGGCAACAAGAAGGTCTACGACCCGCGCTCGTGGGGCAAGATCGCCGAGTCCGCCATGGCCGTCCGCGTCGCCGAGGCCACCCGCCAGCTCGGCTCCGCCGGCCACTCCGGGAAGTAGGGCACCGCTCCGTGACGAACGCACACGACCAGCCGAGCGGCTCCCCGCGCCCGGAACCGCAGTACGGCGAGTACGCGCCGCCCGGCTGGTCGTGGACGCCTCCGGAGGACGCCGTCGTCGTCCCGGACCCGCGAGGGTCCGAGACGGATCCGCGGCCCGCGAGCGCCCCGGCCGCGAAGACCGTGGCGCACCCCGTCGACCGGCTGATCACGATCATCCTGCTGGCGCTCGGCGTCTTCTTCGCCGTGCCGACGCTGCTCGATCCGTCGAGCTTCGCGACCACGCTCTCAGAGCTGTACACGAGCCAGGGCATCGGCACCTACGCCTCGCCCGAGCTCGCCCGCACCCTCGGACTGGTCGTCGCGCTGGCGCAGGCGCTCATCGTCGCGTTCGCGGTCTGGATCGCCGTCCGCCGGCTCCGCGCCGGCAAGCGCGCCGTCCTCGTGCCGATCCTCGGCATCGCGGCGACGGTCGTGCTCTCGCTGACGGTCGCCGCCATCGCGATCCTCGGCGACCCGACCTTCGCCGACTACGTCTCGCGGATGTCCGCCGGGACCGGCACCGACGTCTAGCCGCAGCACCCGCACACGCGAGAAGGCCGCCCTCCCTCGGGAGCGGCGGCCTTCTCCGCGTTCGGCGTGCGGAGCGTCAGGCGCGGACGGGGGCGCTCACGCGTCCGCCGGCGCCGCGGGCGTCGCGCTTGCCGGCGACGTCCTTGCGCAGCTCCTTCGGCAGCGAGAACATCAGGTCCTCCTCGGCCGTCTTGACCTCCTCGACGTCGCCGTAGCCGGCGGCGGCGAGGTCGTCGAGCACCTCGCGCACGAGGACCTCGGGCACCGAGGCGCCGCTGGTGACGCCGACGGTGCGGATGCCGTCGAGCCACTCCTGCTTGATCTCGCTGGCGTAGTCGATCCGGTAGGCGGCCTTGGCGCCGTACTCGAGGGCGACCTCGACGAGGCGGACCGAGTTGGACGAGTTGGCCGACCCGACCACGATGACCAGCTCCGCGTGCTCGGCGACCTTCTTGATCGCGACCTGGCGGTTCTGGGTGGCGTAGCAGATGTCGTCGCTCGGCGGGTTCTGCAGGTTCGGGAAGCGCTCGCGGAGGCGGCGGACCGTCTCCATCGTCTCGTCGACCGAGAGCGTGGTCTGCGAGAGCCAGACGACCTTGTCCGGGTCCTTCACCACGATGTTCGGGACGTCGTCGGGGCTGCCGACCAGGGTCACGTGATCGGGGGCCTCGCCCGCGGTGCCCTCGACCTCCTCGTGCCCCTCGTGGCCGATCAGGAGGATCTCGAAGTCGTCGCGCGCGAAGCGGACGGCCTCGCGGTGCACCTTCGTGACGAGCGGGCAGGTCGCGTCGATCGCCTGGAGGTTGCGGTCCGCCGCGCCCTGCACGACCGCCGGCGAGACGCCGTGGGCGCTGAAGACGATGTGCGAGCCCTCGGGGACCTCGTCGACCTCCTCGACGAAGATCGCGCCCTGGCTCTCGAGCGTCGAGACGACGTGCACGTTGTGCACGATCTGCTTGCGGACGTAGACGGGGGCGCCGTAGTGCTCGATGGCCTTCTCGACGGCGACGACCGCGCGGTCGACGCCGGCGCAGTAGCCGCGGGGAGCGGCAAGGAGCACTCGCTTGGCTCCGTCGACGGGCTCGTCGCGCAGGCGCCCGGTAGCGCGGGGCATGCGCGGCATGGGCAGGCTGATCGGGGCTTCACTCACCCCGCGATTCTACGCGGTGCATCCTGTGCTCCCCGCGGATGAGCCGGATCCGGTGCCGACCGGTCGGCGGACGCCTCCGCGCGCCCCCCGGCGCCGACGCCGCCGAGGTGTCGGAGGCATCCCGTACCGTTGTCGTCGCGGGTCCGCCACCCGCTCCCCCCGCCCGCCCGCTCCCGCGAAGGCACCGATGACAGACGCCCCTCCCACCGCCGATGCTCCCTGGCCGGTCGGTCTGCTCGCGAGCAAGATCAAGGGCTGGATCGAGCGCCTCGGCACGGCGTGGGTCGAGGGCGAGATCACCCAGTGGGGCGTCTCCGGCGGCAACGTCTACGGCAAGCTCAAGGACCTCTCCGGCGACGCGACGGTCGGCTTCACCGTCTGGTCCTCGGTCCGGGCCCGCCTCCCGGCGGACCTCAAGCAGGGCGACCGGGTGATCGCGCTGGTCAAGCCGAACTACTGGGTCAAGGGCGGCACGCTCTCGATGCAGGTGTTCGAGATGCGGCACGTCGGTCTCGGCGACCTGCTCGAGAAGCTCGAGCGCCTGCGCCGGCAGCTCGCCTCGGAGGGTCTGTTCGAGCCCGCGCGCAAGAAGCGGCTGCCCTTCCTCCCGCACGGCATCGGCCTGATCACCGGCAAGGACTCCGACGCCGAGAAGGACGTCCTCCGCAACGCCCAGCTGCGGTGGCCGGCCGTCCGCTTCCGGGTGGTGCACGCCGCCGTGCAGGGCGAGCGCACGGTGTCCGAGGTGACCTCGGCCCTGCGCACCCTCGACGCCGACGCGAGCATCGACGTGATCGTGATCGCCCGGGGCGGCGGCGACTTCCAGAACCTGCTCGGCTTCAGCGACGAGTCGCTGGTGCGCGCGGTCGCCGCCTGCGCCACGCCCGTCGTCAGCGCCATCGGGCACGAGGCCGACCGCCCGCTGCTCGACGACGTCGCCGACCTCCGCGCCTCCACCCCGACCGACGCGGCGAAGCGGGTCGTCCCGGACGTCTCCGACGAGCTGCTCCGGGTCCAGCAGGCGCGCCTGCGGATGACCACCAGGGTCAGCGGGCTCGTCTCGCACGAGATCGACCGCCTCTCGCAGCTGCGCTCCCGGCCGGTCCTCGCGCAGCCCCGCGTCCTCGTCGACCAGCGCTCGGAAGAGCTGACCCGCTGGGTCGCCCGCGGCGCGGAGCTGGTCGAGCGGCGGATCGAGCGCGCCCACCTCGAGGTCGAGCGCCTGCACGGGCACCTCCGCGCTCTCTCGCCGCAGCACACCCTCGACCGGGGCTACGCGATCGTGCAGAACGGCGCCGGCCACGTGGTCCGCGCGCCGCAGGACGCGGCGGAGGGCGAGGCGCTCGTGCTCACGCTCGCCGAGGGCGCCGTCGCCGCCCGCTCGACCGGCCCCGCGGCCGATCCCGCCGGCCGCGGCTGAGCAGCCCGCACCCACCCTCCCGCGCCCCTCCTCGCAGCCCCGATCGATAGGATCACCCCCATGGCCGACGCCCGCACCGACTCCCCCGCCGTGCAGTCGAGCGACCCCGCCCCGTCCGGCGAGAGCGACGTCTCGGGCTTCAGCTACGAGCAGGCGCGCGACGAGCTCGTCCGCGTCGTCTCCGAGCTCGAGCAGGGCAGCTCCACCCTCGAGCGCTCGCTCGCCCTCTGGGAGCGCGGCGAGGCGCTCGCGGCCCGCTGCGAGGAGTGGCTGATCGGCGCGCGCGCCCGGCTCGACGCCGCCCGCTCGGGCGGGTCGGCCGCCGGCGGATCGAGCGCCGGATGAGCCGCCAGAAGCCGCCCCGCGTCGTCGCCGAGCTCGGCCGGCCCGAGACCGCCGCCGAGACCGCGGCCCGCAAAGCCGAGAACAGCCGGCTCTACCGCCAGCGCAAGACCGTCAACAACCTCGTGTTCTCGCTGCTCGCGACGGTCGGCGTGGTCGCGCTGATCGTCCTGATCGTCCCCCGGGGCGAAGGCACCGTGCGCGACCCGGTCGACGTGCCGGCGGTCGCCGCCCAGTTCCAGCTCGGCGAGAGCGAGACGCTCGCCGCGCCCGACATGCCCGACTCCTGGTCCTCGAACGCGGCCGAGCTGCGCGAGGACGCCGGCGTCGAGTACTGGTACGTCGGCCTGATCACGCCGAAGAACGGCTACATCGGCGTCAGCCAGGGCTTCGACGCCGACGAGCGCTGGGTCTCCGGCCAGCTCGACAGCGCCGCCGCGACGGGCGTCGAGCAGATCGACGGCCGCGAGTGGACGGTCTACGACCACCGCGACGGGGCGGGCGAGACCGGCAACAGCCCCTACGCTCTCGAGACGACGGCCGGTGGCAGCACCTACCTCGTCTACGGCACGGCGCCGACGGACGAGATCCGCCAGGTCGTCGACGCCATCACCCCGCAGATCGGCCAGGAGGAGTCCCGTTGAGCTTCGATCCGTCGAGCCCCCAGCACGAGGTCCCGCAGAGCATCGCCGTCGCGCGCGAATCGCGCCCGCCGTCGTGGGTCTGGAAGGAGATGCTGCGCGGAAACCAGCGCTTCGTCGCCGGTGAGCCCCGCCATCCCCGCCAGGACGTCGAGCGCCGCAACGAGCTCGCCGCCGAGCAGAAGCCGCTCGCCGCGCTCTTCGGCTGCAGCGACTCCCGTCTCGCCGCCGAGATCATCTTCGACCTCGGCCTCGGCGACCTCTTCGTCGTCCGCAACGCCGGCCAGGTCATCGCCGACTCGATCATCGGCTCGCTCGAGTACGGCGTCGCCGTGCTCGGCGTGAAGCTGATCCTCGTCCTCGGGCACGACGAGTGCGGAGCGGTCAAGGCCGCGATCCAGTCGCAGGCGCCCGGCGCCGAGCGGCTCCCCCCGCACATCGAGCACCTGATTGAGCCGATCATCCCGGCCGTCCGCCGCATCGTCGGCCCGCAGCCCGACGGCCGGGTGCTCGTCGACCCGTCCACGACCGACACCCTCGCGGTCGGCCGCGAGCACCTCCGCGACACCGTCGCCGAGCTGCTGCAGCGCTCCCCGCTCATCGCCGACGCGGTCGCCGCGGGAGAGCTCGCCGTCGTCGGCGCCAACTACCGCCTGTCCGACGGCACCGTCGACTCCGACGTGGTCCTCGGCATCGACCCGCCGCAGATGAGCCCCTACCGCTCCGAGCAGGAGCGCACTTCGAGCCCGCTCCAGAGCGTCTCGAGCCCCGACGCGACCGCTCCGGCCGCCGAGTAGCCGGCCGCGGACGACCGACCCGACCTCACCGAACCGATGAACCGAACAGAACAGGACGAACACAGCGTGGTGGACACCTCCCCGACCGACTCCGGCGCGACCGACGCCTTCCGCATCGAGCACGACACCATGGGCGAGGTCCGCGTCCCGCGCGACGCGCTCTACGCCGCGCAGACGCAGCGCGCGGTCGAGAACTTCCCGATCTCCGGCGCCGGCCTCGAGCCCGCCCAGATCGCGGCCCTCGCCCGGATCAAGAAGGCCGCGGCCCTCGTGAACGCGGACCTCGGCGTCCTCGACGGCGAGATCGCCCGCTCGATCGCCGACGCGGCCGACCTGGTCGTCGGCGGCGGCTACGGCGAGCACTTCCCGATCGACGTCTACCAGACCGGCTCCGGCACGTCGTCGAACATGAACATGAACGAGGTGCTCGCCACCCTCGCGACCACCGCGCTCGGCCGCACAGTGCACCCGAACGACCACGTCAACGCCTCGCAGTCCTCGAACGACGTCTTCCCCACCTCGGTGCACGTCGCCGTGACGGGCGCGCTGATCCAGGACCTGGTTCCCTCTCTCGAGCACCTCGCCGAGGCCCTCGAGACGAAGGCCGAGCTGTGGGCCGAGGTCGTCAAGGCCGGCCGCACGCACCTGATGGACGCGACGCCCGTCACCCTCGGCCAGGAGTTCGGCGGCTACGCCGCGCAGATCCGCCTCGGCATCGAGCGCGTGCAGTCCGCCCTCCCCCGCGTCGCGGAGGTCCCGCTCGGCGGCACCGCCGTGGGCACCGGCATCAACACGCCCGCCGGCTTCCCGGCGAAGGTCATCGCCCGCCTCGCCGAGGAGACCGGCCTGCCCGTCACCGAGGCGCGCAACCACTTCGAGGCGCAGGGCGCCCGCGACTCGCTCGTCGAGGCGTCCGGTGCGCTCCGCGTGCTCGCGGTCAGCCTGACCAAGATCAACAACGACCTGCGCTGGATGGGCTCCGGCCCGAACACCGGTCTGGGCGAGCTGAGCATCCCGGACCTCCAGCCCGGCTCGTCGATCATGCCCGGCAAGGTGAACCCGGTGATCCCGGAGGCGGTCCTGATGGTCTGCGCCCGCGTGATCGGCAACGACGCGACCATCGCCTGGGCCGGCGCCTCCGGTGCCTTCGAGCTCAATGTGGCCATCCCCGTGATGGGCACTGCGCTGCTCGAGTCGATCCGCCTGCTCACCGCCTCCGCGACCCTGCTCGCCGACAAGACGATCGACGGCCTCGAGGCCAATGTCGAGCACGCGCGCGCCCTCGCCGAGTCCTCGCCCTCGATCGTCACGCCGCTGAACAAGGTGATCGGCTACGAGGCCGCCGCCAAGGTCGCGAAGAACTCGGTCGCGAAGGGCATCACCGTCCGCGAGTCCGTCGTCGACCTCGGCTTCGTCGAGCGCGGCGAGGTGACGGAGGCGCAGCTGGACAGCGCCCTCGACGTCATGTCGATGACCCGCCCGGGCTGAGCCCCGCCTCCACGCTGGTCGAGTGGCCCCGCAGGGGCGCATCGAGACCCACCGTGCTCAGCAGGGCGGGTCTGCAGACTCACGTCCTGACGCCGGTGAATCTCGATACGCCCGCTCCGCGGGCCACTCGATCGACACGAGCGGTCCGCCGCCGCGCGACGGGGCCCCCCTGCACGCTGGTCGAGCAGCGCCGCAGGCGCGTATCGAGACCCACCGCGGCCGGAACGTCGGCCGTCAGCGCGCGGCCCGCCGCCGCGCCCACGACGGCGCGCGCTCGGGCCGGGGACCGATGCCGACCAGCGCCGCCGGCACGACGGCGAGCCCGGGCAGCAGCCGGAGCAGCACGGCCAGCGCCCGCGGCGGTCCCGAGAGCCGCCCGGCCAGCGCCGGCAGGATCAGGCGCGCGTGCAGGACCACCTGCAGCGACTGGATCAGCACCGCGGGCAGCGCGCGCCGGCGCTGCACCTGCGCGAGCACCCGTTCGCCCGCCGCCGTCCGCAGCACGCCGCGGCGCAGCGGCCCCGCCAGCAGCCGCGCGGCCGCCACCGCGTCCTGCACGGCCAGGTTGATGCCGACCCCGCCCACCGGCGACATCGCGTGCGCCGCGTCGCCGAGGCAGAGCACCCCCGGAGCGTGCCAGCGCGGCAGCCGCTCGAGCCGGACGTCGAGGTGCTTCACGTCGTCCATCGACCCGATCCCCGCCACGTCCTCGGCGACCTCGGGGAGCAGCTCGGCCGCCTCCGCCCGGAACGCCTCGATCCCCCGCTCCCGCACCGCCGCGTCGGTGCCTTTCAGACCCAGCCGCGCGATCTGCAGGTAGCCGTCGCGCGGGATCGCGATCGCCACCCGCCCGCGCCCGATCCGCGGCAGGAGCGACTCGCCCACCGCCCGCGCCGTCGGCAGGCGGTACCACCAGACGTCGAAGCCGACCGGCAGCGAGTGCACCCGCAGCCCGACCGCCCGGCGCACCGCCGACCAGCGGCCGTCGCAGGCGACGGTCAGATCGGCGAGCAGCCGTCCCTCCCCGGCCGGCGAGCGGTACTCGACGCCGACGACCCGCCCGCCCTCGCGGACGACTCCGGTGACCTCGTGCTCGGTGAGCAGCGTGAAGCCGCGCTCGGTCTGCGCGGCCTCGGAGAGAAGAGCGAGCAGGTCCCACTGCGGCACCATCGCGACGTACGGGTGGCGCACCGGCAGCCGCGCGAAGTCCGCGATCACCACGTCGCGTCCGTCGCGGCCCGGGATCGTCACCCGCTCCACCCGCGAGTGCCGGATCGCCTCGAACCGGTCGAGGAGGCCGAGGTCCTCGAGCAGCCCCAGCGTCGTCGGGTGCACCGTGTCACCGCGGAAGTCGCGGAGGAAGTCGGCGTGCTTCTCCAGCACCGTCACCTCGACGCCGGCCCGCGCCAGCAGCAGACCGAGCACCAGCCCCGCCGGACCGCCGCCCACGATCGCGCAGGTCGTCCGCCGCTCCGGTGTCGCGTTCCCGCCGGCCACCCCGTCGTCTCCGTCGCCGTGCGCCACGTCCGCCTCCTCGCTCGGCACCCGGTCTACACCCCCGCGGCTCTCCCGGCCAGCGTCGAGGTCCCGCCCCTCACGATGCAGCGAGCACGACCCAGAACGCGGCGAGCTGGAACGGCCCGAACGGGATCCGCTCTCCCCCGCCCCGCAGCGCCGACGGCAGACTCCACGCCCCGGCGAGGACGAACGCGAGCACCGGCGCCTGGAGGGCGAGCGCCGGATCGACCGCCGCGAGCGGGAGGGCCAGCCCCGTCCCGAGCTTCACATCCCCCAGCCCCAGCCCGCCGGCGAGATGCAGCACCCCGAGCGCGAGGGCCGTGAGGAGCACGGCGGGCAGCTCCCCCGGCATCCGGCCGGCGAGCGCCCCGCCGACCGTCGTCGCGAGCCCCGCCAGCAGGATCGGCCCCGTCAGCGCGTTCGGCAGACGCCGCTCGCGCACATCCGCGAGGACGAGCGGCACCGTCGCCGCAGCGACGACGAGGACGACCAGCACCGGACGCCCCTCGACGCGGGTGAGTCCGATCGCGCCGAGCAGGACCGCCGCGCCGAGCGCCGCCGGGAGGTCGTGGAGGCCATGCATCCGGAGACCCTAGAGCGGATCGCCCCGCCCCCGCCGGAGTTGTCCACAGGCGGCGAGCGTGCGCCTCACTCCCGCGGCGGCACCGGCCCGAGCAGCGCGTTCGCGAAGAGCCCGTGCGCGGACTCGTCGTCCGAGGGGTGGAAGAGCCCCGCGAGCACGTCCCGGTAGAGCCGCGAGAGCTCGGAGTCGCGGCGGTAGGACGAGCCGCCCGAGACGCGGACGGCGCTCTCGACGATGCGCAGGGCCGCCTCCGTGGTGCGGATCTTCACACCGACGAGCGACGGGAACCAGGCGGCCCCGCGGTCCACGAGCGCGTCGACGTCGGCCGCCGCGCTCGCGAGCGGAGCCCGCAGCCCGTCGAGCAGGATCGCCGCGTCCGCGAGGCGCCAGCGGATGTCCGGGTCCTCGGACAGCGGTCGTCCGCCCGCCCGGAGCGAGGTCCGCTTCCGCGCCGACGCCACGCCGAGGTCGAGGGCGCGCTGGGCGACCCCGAGATAGACCGAGGCGATCAGCAGCTCGAAGTCGGCGAAGATCGCGAAGACCAGCGGGTCCGCCGTCGGGCCGACCGGCAGCGAGTGGAACATCCGCGCAGCCGGCACCTCGACGCCGTCGAGCACGGTGGTGCGGCTCTGGGTGGCGCGCATCCCGAGGGTGTCCCAGTCGTCGTGCACGGTGAGTCCCGGCACCGGCGCGTCCGGCGACGGACGGTCGACGAAGCCGTGCACGAGCCGCGGTTCCGGCCCGCTGTCGTCGCGGCCGAAGACGCCCAGGCGCGTCCAGGCCGGCGAGAGCGAAGTGAAGATCTTGGTGCCGGTGAAGCGGTAGCCGCCGTCGCCCAGCGGCTCGGCGCGCGTCAGCGAGTCCGAGAGCACGAGGTCGTTGCCGGGCTCGCTGTTGCCGAAGGCGAAGACGTGCCCGGCGGCCGCGTCGACGAGCACGTGCTCGAGAGAGGCGTCGCCGCGGGCGCGCAGAGCCTTCGCGATCCCGGTCCAGACCAGGTGCATCGTCGTCGCCAGCGCGGTGGCGGGAGCAGCGGTCGCCAGCCGGGTGTGCTCGGCCGACGCCTGCTCGAGACCGAGCCCGCCGCCGCCGAGCTCCTCCGGGACGAGCATCGTCAGGTAGCCGACGGCCTTCAGCTCCTCGAGGTCCTCGGCGAAGAAGACGTTGCGCGCGTCGTAGTCGGCCGCGCGGAGGCGGAAGCGCTCGAGGAGCGCGTCGTCGAGGATGCTCACCCGCCCCACGCTACGCGCCCCGGTCGTGGAGCACCCCGCCCCCGGAGCACCTCCGGCACGCCGAACGACCTCCGGCTCGCGGGAACCGGCGACTCCGGCGAGCCGGAGCGGGTTCCCCGAGCCGGAGGCCGCTCAGACGCGCGCCTCCGGCATGGCGGATCAGGCCGACTCGTTCGACTCCAGCATCTCGGTGACGAGCGCCGCGATCGCCGAGCGCTCCGAGCGGGTCAGCGTCACGTGGGCGAACAGCGGGTGCCCCTTGAGCGTCTCGATCACCGAGGCGACGCCGTCGTAGCGGCCGACGCGCAGGTTGTCGCGCTGGGCGACGTCGTGCGTGAGCACCACCCGCGAGTTCTGGCCGACCCGGGACAGCACCGTCAGCAGCACGTTGCGCTCGAGCGACTGCGCCTCGTCCACGATCACGAACGCGTCGTGCAGCGAGCGGCCGCGGATGTGCGTCAGCGGCAGCACCTCGAGCATCCCGCGCTCGATCACCTCGTCGAGCACGTTCTGCGAGACCAGCGCGCCAAGAGTGTCGAAGACCGCCTGGGCCCAGGGGTTCATCTTCTCCGCGGCGTCGCCCGGCAGGAAGCCCAGGTCCTGGCCGCCGACCGCGTAGAGCGGCCGGAACACCATGATCTTCTTATGCTGGCGCTTCTCCAGCACGGCCTCGAGACCGGCGCAGAGGGCGAGCGCCGACTTGCCGGTGCCGGCCCGGCCGCCGAGCGAGACGATGCCCACCTCCTGGTCGAGCAGCAGATCGATCGCGAGCCGCTGCTCCGCCGAGCGGCCGTGCAGCCCGAAGACGTCCTTGTCGCCGCGCACGAGCGTGATCTGGCGCTTGCCGGTCACCCGGGCGAGCGCGGAGCCGCGGTCCGAGTGCACGACCAGCCCGGTGTTGATCGGGATGTCGGCGACCTCGTCGGTGAAGAGCCGCTCGCGGTCGTACAGCTCGCTCATCTGGTCGCCCCGGAGGGTGACGTCGTCCATGCCCGTCCAGCCCGACTCGGGGGCCAGCTCGGCGAGGTACTCCTCGGCGGCGAGGCCGATCGAGGCGGCCTTCACGCGCATCGGCATGTCCTTCGACACGACGGTGACGAGGGCGCCCTCGCTCTGCAGGTTCATCGCCACGGCGAGGATCCGCGAGTCGTTGTCGCCGAGCTGCAGCCCGCTGGGGAGCACCGACATGTTCGAGTGGTTCAGCTCGACGCGGAGGGTCCCGCCCCGGCCGACCCGGATCGGGAAGTCGAGCCGCTCGTGCTTGACCCGCAGCTCGTCGAGGTGCCGCAGCGCCTGGCGGGCGAAGTAGCCGATCTCGGGGTCGTTGCGCTTGCCCTCGAGCTCGCTGATCACGACGATCGGCAGGACGACGGCGTGCTCCGCGAAGCGGAACATCGAGGAGGGATCCGACAGCAGCACCGAGGTGTCGAGGACGTAGGTGCGCTGGAGCTGCTCGGTGCGATCCGAGGCGCCGTGCTGCGCGCGGCGGTGGACCGCGCCCTGCGTGCCGTTCTGCGGATCCGTACCCTGGGGAACTGTCACGTCGACTCTCCACATTCCGGGGGCCGGAGCCCCCGACTCACTTCAGAGGATTGCGAGTCGGCCGGTGGTGCGTGTCAGCACCGCTCAGTTCCTTCACTGGCAGGTCTTCGAGCCGTACTTCTGTGGCCGACTCGACCAGGTGCGTCACCTGATGATCCGAACCTAATCCCGGAAATGACAGCCGTGTGGTTCTTGCCGAGACGAACGTGTAACGGCTATGTGAACAGCGCGCGCGGGAGGGCGGCTCAGCTGCCGAAGCGGCGGTGCCGGCCGGCGTAGTCGCGCAGCGCCCGGAGGAAGTCGACCTCGCGGATGTCGGGCCCGAGCGCCTCCATGAAGTAGAACTCGCTGTGCGCGCTCTGCCAGAGCATGAAGTCGGAGAGCCGCTGCTCGCCCGAGGTGCGGATTACGAGATCCGGGTCGGGCTGGCCGCTGGTGTAGAGGTGCTCGCCGATCAGCTCGGGAGTGAGCAGCCCCGCGACGTCCTCGATCGACGAGCCGCGCTTGCCGTGCTCGTCCAGGATGCTGCGGACCGCCTGCGCGATCTCGTGCCGTCCGCCGTAGCCGACAGCGAGGTTCACGTGCAGGCCGGTGTGTGCGGCGGTGCGCTCCTCCGCGCGGTCGAGCGCCGAGACGAGCGACTCCGGCAGCCCGTCGTCGGAGCCCACGTGCTGCACCCGCCACTCGGGCTGCTGCGAGACCTCCTCGGCGAGGTCGGCGATGATCGCGATCAGCTCGGTCAGCTCGGAGCTGTCCCGGCCGACCAGGTTGTCCTGCGAGAGCAGGTAGAGGGTGACGTGCCGGACGCCGAGCTCGTCGCACCACTGCAGGAACTCGTGCACCTTCGCGGCGCCCGCCCGGTGACCGTGCGCGGCCGTCTCCAGTGCGCGCTGGCGGGCCCAGCGGCGGTTGCCGTCGATGATCATCGCGACGTGGTTCGGCAGCGCGGCGCCCTCGAGACTCGAGCGCAGGCGCTTCTTGTAGACGCCGTAGAGGAGGTCCCTTCCCACAGGCAGTCTCGGCTTCGGCACCCTGCCACGGTAGTCGAAGACGGGACCGGTCAGCGGACCTCGGCCGCTCACCCGTCCGAGCGTCGTCTCCGGGTCCGTGCCGGGCGGCGGGTCGTATCCTCGTCCGTATGAGCCAGCGGCCGACCTCCCCCACGCCCGATCCGGACGCGCGCGCCCTGGCCCGGGACGAGGCGGCGCATCCGCCGCTGCCCGCCCTGCCGCTCGTCGAGGACGAGATCGAGCACGGCCCGGCGACGGAGGCGCGACCGACCTGGCGCGGCTGGATCCACGCCGGCCTGTTCCCCCTGGCGATCGCGGCGGGCATCGTCCTGGTCAGCGTCGCCGACGGCGCTCCGGCGAAGTGGGCGGCCACCGTGTTCGCCGTCTCGTCGCTGCTGCTCTTCGGCAACTCCGCGCTCTACCACCGCTTCGACTGGGCGCCGCGGACCAAGATGATCCTCAAGCGGATCGACCACGCGAACATCTTCCTGCTGATCGCCGGCACCTACACGCCGCTGGCCGCGCTCGCCCTGCCGCCCGCGCAGGGGTCGCTGCTGCTCGTGCTGGTCTGGGCGGGGGCGCTGCTCGGGATCGGCTTCCGGGTGTTCTGGATCTCCGCGCCGCGCTGGCTCTACGTGCCGCTCTACCTGCTGCTGGGCTGGGCGGCCGTGATGTATCTCGGACCGCTGTTCGAGGCGAGCGCGGCGATGATGGTGCTCGTCCTGGTCGGCGGCCTCTGCTACTCCGTCGGCGCGGTGATCTACGGGATCAAGCGGCCCAATCCGCTGCCCGGAGTCTTCGGCTTCCACGAGATCTTCCACGCGCTGACCGCGGTGGCCTTCCTCTGCCACTGGACGGCGGCGCTGATCGTCTGCCTGCACCCGACCTACAACGTCGGCTGAGCGCGGCGGGCTCAGCGCCCCGCGGCGCCGTCCGCGCTCTCGCGCTCCTCGGCGTCGAGCTGCTCGTTCACCTGGGCGCGGTAGGTCGTCCGGCGCACCCGGCGCACCATGTCGAGCGCCAGGAGGACCGCGGCGAGCGCGATCACGAACATGGTGATGAAGCCGAACAGGCCGGGCGTCACCGTGTCCTCGTTGAACTCCGGCGCGGTCGTCGGCACGGGCGTCGCCTCGGCGGCGCGGATCAGCGCGAGGTGGGCGGCCTCGAGCACGGTCGCGGTGATCATGCGGTCTGCTCCTCGGGGACGGGGGCGGCGTCTT
The DNA here is from genome assembly GCF_009866655.1 of Rathayibacter sp. VKM Ac-2804. Taxonomy (NCBI): domain Bacteria; kingdom Bacillati; phylum Actinomycetota; class Actinomycetes; order Micrococcales; family Microbacteriaceae; genus Rathayibacter; species Rathayibacter sp. VKM Ac-2804. The sequence goes on along the minus strand of NZ_CP047420.1, from coordinate 1,563,513 downwards.
CAGCGGCGGCGGAGTCGGCCGGCAGCGCGACGTCGATCCCGGCGAAGAGGTCGGTCTCGGGGGTCGGCGCGTCGACCCGGCTCTGCACGAGCTGGAAGTCGTCGGTCGGCCACGCGGCGTCGATCGCCGAGTGCGGGAGGAAGAAGAACTTGTTGTCGGGAGCGACCTGGCTCGCGTGCGCGAGCAGGGCCGCGTCGCGGCGGTCGTGGAAGCCGGAGACGACGATCTTCGTGGTGGCGAGGTAGGGCGTCTCCTCGTTCCAGCGCTTCATCTCCTCGAACGAGGCGAGCAGCGGGTCCTCCGGGTCGATCGAGCGGATGTGCTCGGCGATCGCGCGCAGCTTCTGCGAGCTGAAGACGCGGTCGTAGTAGAGCTTCGAGACGGACCAGGCGGCGCCGGTGCCGGGGTACTCGTCGGCCTCGCCCGCGGCGCGGAAGGCCTCGACCGCGACCTGGTGCGCCCGGATGTGGTCCGGGTGCGGGTAGCCGCCGTTCTCGTCGTAGCTGATGATCACGTGCGGGCGGAAGCGGCGGACGAGCCGCACCAGCGGCGCGGCCGCGGTCGGCAGCGGCAGGCCGGCGAAGGAGTCCGCGGCGACGGCGCCGTCCTCGGGCATCCCGGAGTCGACGAAGCCGAGCCAGGCGTGCTCGACGCCGAGCGCCCGCTGAGCGGCGGCCATCTCGTAGCGGCGGAGGCCGCCCATGTCGCGCTCGGCGTGAGCCCGGGCCGAGAGCGCCTCGTTCAGGATCGAGCCGGCCTCGCCGCCCGTGCAGGAGACGACCATGACCTCGGCGCCGCGGTCGGCGTAGGAGGCGAGGGTCGCGGCGCCCTTGCTGGACTCGTCGTCCGGGTGGGCGTGCACGGCGAGCAGGCGCGGGACCTCGCGCGGCGCAGCGTCGGCGTGCGCCTCTGAATCTGCGGAGACCTGGACGGCCTGGGACACGATCTCTCGATTCCTCGGGGTTTAATGGGGGACGTCGCCGGGTTCTCTCCGGCGCACGTCACCCGCCAGAATAGTCGCTTCACCCAGGGAGTTCCGTGGCCGCCCGAACGTCCGAGAGCGACGAGCGCGCGAGCGACCCCGCCCTCGATCCGGACGCCGTCCGCGCCGCCGGCCCGCTCGCCTCCCGCTACGGGAGGACGCCCCGCAGCCGCCGCGGCGACCGCCGGCTGTTCGCCCTCGTCGCCGTCGCCTTCGTCGCCGTCTTCGCCGCCTGGGTGATCTGGGCCGGCCTCGACGGCGCCCGCGACGGCGTCGACGTGCAGGACACCGCGCACCAGGTGGTCGACGACCGCACCGTCGAGGTGTCGTTCGATCTGACCGTCCCGACCGGCCGCGACGCCGCCTGTGCTGTCCAGGCGCTCAACGAGCAGTCCGCCGTCGTCGGCTGGCTCGTCGTCGAGTACCCCGCGTCGACCGAGCGCTTCCGCTCCTACACCGAGACGGTGCGGACCACGGAGCTCGCCACGACAGGTTTGATCTCCTCCTGCTGGCTCCCGTAGGGTGTCGGGGTGCCCTGACGGACTCGTCGGGGCCTTGTCTTTTCCCCCGCCGCACGCCCTCGGTCGATCCGGTCGCCGGGCGCAGGCGTCCGACAGCACCGTCGGTCGCGCGCGGCCGTCATGTGAGGAGCCCACCATGGCCGACCAGCCTCAGGTCACCTGGATGACCCAGGAGTCGTACGACCGCCTCCAGGCGGAGCACACCGAGCTGTCCACCAACGGCCGCCTCGAGATCGCCAAGCGCATCGAGGTCGCGCGCGAGGAGGGCGACCTCAAGGAGAACGGCGGCTACCACGCCGCGAAGGACGAGCAGGGCAAGATCGAGGCGCGCATCCGCCAGCTGACCGCGCTGCTGCGCGAGGCCGAGATCGGCACGCCGCCCGAGAGCCACGGCGTCGTCGAGGCGGGCACGATCATCACCGCCGAGATCGCCGGCGATGAGTCGCGCTTCCTCCTCGGCAACCGCGAGATGGCGGGCGAGAGCGACCTCGACGTCTACAGCCCGCAGAGCCCGCTCGGCGGCGCCATCATGGGCCTGAAGGTCGGCGACTCCACCACCTTCGAGGCCCCCAACGGCCGGAACATCACGGTCAAGGTCACGAACGTCGAGACCTGGAACGGCCACTGACCCTCAGCGCTGACGCACTCCGCGAGATGCCACTTGTGCGCCCGACATGCCGTGTCGGGCCGTCACAAGTGGCATCTCGCGTTGACAGGCGGGCTAGCCGTTCGAGAGGCGCGGGGAGTAGCCCGCGTCGCGGAGGACCTGGAGGACGCGGTCGGCGTGCTCGGGACCGCGGGTCTCGACGCTGATCTCGAGCTCGACCTCGCTGATCTGCAGGCCTCGGCCGTGCCGGGTGTGCAGCACCTCGACGACGTTGGCGTTCGCCTCCGAGATCAGGTCCGCGATCCGCGCGAGCTGACCCGGCCGGTCGGGCAGCCCGATGCTCATCTTGAGGTAGCGCTCGGAGGCGGCGAGCCCCCGGCTGATCACGCGCTCCATCATCAGCGGGTCGATGTTGCCGCCGGAGAGGATGACAGCGGTGCGGCCCGCGTTCCGGATCTTGCCGGTGAGGATCGCGGCGATGCCGACTGCGCCGGCCGGCTCGACGACGAGCTTCGCGCGCTCGAGCAGCACGAGCAGCGCCCGCGCGGTGTCGTCGTCCTCGACGGTGACGACCTCGTCGACGACCTCCCGGATGATCTCGAAGTTGAGCTGCCCGGGCTTCGCGACCGCGATGCCGTCGGCGATGGTGGGCGAGATCGTGATCGCGATCGGCTCCCCCGCCGCGAGCGAGAGCGGATACGGCGCCGCGTTCGCCGCCTGGACGCCGATGACCCGCAGCGTGCGCCCCTCCTGGGCCGCCTTCTGCTTCGCCGCGGAGGCGACGCCGGCGATGAGCCCTCCGCCGCCGATCGGGACGACGAGGGTCTCGACTCCCGGCGCCTGCTCGAGGATCTCGAGGCCGATCGTGCCCTGGCCCGTGATGACGTCCGGATGGTCGTAGGGCGGCACGAAGACCGCGCCGGTGCGCTCGGCGAACTCGGCCGCCGCGGCGAGGGCCTCGTTGAAGATGTGCCCGCTCAGCACCACCTCCGCGCCGTAGTCGCGGGTCGCCGCGAGCTTGGGCAGGGCGACGCCGATGGGCATGAAGATGGTCGCCTTGATGCCGAGCTCGCGCGCGGCGAAGGCGACGCCCTGCGCGTGGTTGCCGGCTGAGGCGGCGACGACGCCGCGCTCGCGCTCCTCCGCCGAGAGGTGCGAGAGCCGGAACACAGCGCCGCGGATCTTGTAGGAGCCGGTGCGCTGCAGGTTCTCGCACTTGAGGAACACGGGCGAGCCGAGCACCTCGGCGAGGAAGCTGCTCGTCTCCATCGGGGTGTTGGCGATCACGGGGGCGAGGACGGTTCGGGCCGCCTCGAACTCGCTCAGGGTCGGTCCGACGACGCGGCTAGTCTGCATGCTCTTCGGCAACTCTCTCGGGGGTTCGGGTCGGCGAGCGCCAGGCTCCGCTCGCGACGTAGTTGACCATGACGTTGAGGGTCGCGACCACGGGGACCGCGAAGAAGGCGCCCGCGATGCCCGCGACGATCGAACCGCCGGCGACCGCGAGGACGACGGCGAGCGGGTGCACCTTGACGGCGGAGCCCATGATCAGCGGCTGGAGGATGTGCCCCTCCAGCTGCTGCACGCCGAGGACGACGATGAGCAGGATCAGCGCGATGACCGGGCCGTTGTAGACCAGGGCGATGAAGACGGCGAGCGCTCCGGTGACGACGGCTCCGATGACCGGCACGAAGGAGCCGAGGAAGACCAGCACGCCGATCGGGATCGCGAGCGGGACGCCGAGGAAGAACGAGCCGAGACCGATGCCCACCGCGTCGACGAAGGCGACCAGGATCTGCACCTTCACGAAGTTGGTCAGCGTGACCCAGCCCGCCCGGCCGGCGCCGTCGACGGCGCCGCGCGCGCGGTGCGGGAACAGCCGCACCACCCAGCGCCAGATGTTCGGGCCGTCGATCAGGATGAAGAGCGTCGAGAACAGCGTCAGCAGCACACCGGTGAGCACGTGCCCGACCGTCGAGCCGACGCTGAGGGCGCCGCTGACCAGCATCCCCGAGTCCTGCTGCACCGCCGCGAGCGCCTGCTGCGCGTACTGGTTGATGTCGGTCTCGGTCAGGTGCAGCGGGCCCTCGAGCAGCCAGGTCTTGAGGTCGTCGTAGGACTCCACCGTCTGGCGGCTGAGATCGTCGAAGCCGGAGTAGACCTGGGTGACGACGAGGAAGAGCAGCCCGCCGATCACCAGGACGATGCCGAGCTCGGCCACCACGATCGCGAGCCACTTGGGCCAGTGGTGGCGCTGCAGGAACGTCGAGAACGGCACGAGCAGCGCCGCGATGACGATCGCGAGCAGCAGGGGGATGACGATCAGCCGCAGCTCGATCACGAGCAGGCCGATCACGGCGAGAGCGCCGGCGACCACGAGGATCCGCCAGGCCCACGCCCCGGCGATGCGCATCCCGGTGCTGACGAAGGCCGCATCCGGGTCGAGCGGGCGGGGCTGCGGCGGACGCTCGGGAGCCGCGGTGATGCGGGCGGCGTCGCGGGCGCCGGACGTGCGGCGGGACCGGCCGAGTCTCATCCGCCCAGACTAATCCCCGCCGCATTCCGCGGGCGGAATCCGCGACGACTCACGCGGCGGCGCGGACCGCCACCGGCCGCAGCGCCAGTGCGAGACCGACGCGCTCCCCCGGTGCGAGCCGGATCCCGGCGGCGTGCTGCACGACGAGCTCGTCGCCCTGCTCGGTCCGGACCGTCGAGCGGCGCACCGGGCCGAGGAAGCTGGTCGCGACGACGACCGCGGGCAGGGCGCCGGGGGCACCGCCCGGCACGATCTCGATGTCCTCCGGCCGGAGGAACGCCGACACCGCGCCGTCCCCCGTCGCCGGATCCACCAGTGGCAGGCGTGCCCCGAGCACGGAGACGCCGCCCGCGGACACGACTCCCGGCACGACGTTCGAGAGGCCGACGAAGTGCGCGACGAACGGCGTCGAGGGCCGCGCGTAGAGGTCCTCCGGTGCCCCGAGCTGCTCGATGCGCCCGGCGCTCATCACGGCGACCCGGTCGGCGACGGCGAGCGCCTCCTCCTGGTCGTGGGTGACGAAGAACGTGGTGATGCCGATCTCGGACTGGAGCCGCTTGATCTCGTCGCGCAGCTGCACGCGGACCTTCGCGTCCAGCGCGGAGAGCGGCTCGTCCAGGAGCAGGACCCGCGGACGGGTCACGAGCGCCCGGGCGAGCGCCACCCGCTGCTGCTGCCCGCCGGAGAGCTGATGCGCGTAGCGGTCGCCCAGAGCGCCGAGGCCGACCAGGTCGAGCGCGTCCTGCGCGGCCGTCCGCCGCTCCTTCGCCGCGACACCGCGGGTGCGCAGGCCGAACTCGACGTTCTCGCGGGCGCGCAGGTGCGGGAAGAGCGAGTACGACTGGAAGACCATGCCCATGTCGCGGCGGGCGACCGGCAGGCCGGCGACGTCGCGCTCGTCGACCAGGATGCGGCCGGAGTCGATCCGCTCGAGCCCACTGAGCGCGCGCAGCGCCGTGGTCTTGCCGCAGCCGGACGGGCCGAGGAGGGCGATGAACTCCCCCGGTGCGACGTCGAAGCTGACGCCGTCGAGGGCGCGGGCGGCGCCGTAGTGCCGCGCGACGTCGAGGAAGCGGACGCGAGCGCCCGGGGAGAGAGGAGCGGTCACGGCGTGCCTTTCGAAGCGCGGCGCCCGGTGGCGACGAGTCCGATCCGCGCGAGGCGGCCGATCCCGAGCAGCAGGGCGAAGGCGAACAGGAGGGAGAGGAGCGAGAAGATCACGGCGACGTAGGCGTCCTGCTTCGACACCTGCACGAGACCGGTCTGCAGGGTGGTCCGGCTGAGCAGCGAGGCGATGGTGTACTCGCCGAGGACCACCGCGACCGTGATCAGCGCGGCGGCGACGAGACCGCGGCGCAGATTCGGCAGCAGCACCCGGGTGAGCACGCCGACGGGGCCGGCGCCCAGCGAGCGGGCGGCCTCCGAGAGCGTGATGGCATCCAGCCCCGCGAGGTCGGCGGCGATCGCGCGGTAGGCGTAGGGCAGCACGAGCACGCCGTAGGCGAGCGCGAGCGTCCAGGGGGACGATCCGACGAGCCGGGTGATCACCGAGTAGACCGGGGCCAGCCCGACGACCAGCACGATCGCGGGGACGGTCAGCGGGAGCAGGCAGACCAGCTCGAGCGCCCGGCGCAGGCGCGGCAGGCGGATCTCGACGAGGAGCATCGTCGGCACGAGCAGCACGAGCACGATCAGGGCGGTGACGACCGCGAGGACCAGCGAGTTGCCGATGCCCTGGAAGAGCGCGCGGTAGCCGCGCTCGTTCTCCGGGTCGAGGATCGCGGTCCAGTGCGAGAGGTCGTAGCCGCCGGCGCCGCGGAGGGTGAACTCGGCCATCGCGATCAGCGGCACCGCGAAGGCGAGGCCGGTGACGACCAGGACGGTGCGCGAGAGGGCGCGGGTCATCGCTGCCACCGCCGGGCGCGGCGCTGCAGCAGCGCGTAGCCAGACATCAGCACGATCATCACCAGGAGCATCCCGAGCGCGAGCGCGCCGGCCAGGTTCTCCCGGCCGAGGACCGTCTCGCTGACGAGGGCGGCGCGGATCTGCAGCGGCACGATCTGCGCGCCCTGGCTGATCAACGCCGCGGCCGTGGCGAACGAGGAGAACGCGTTGGCGAACAGCAGCAGCACCGAGCCGAGGAAGGAGGGCGCGAGGACGGGGACCGCGACCCGCCACCAGTAGCTCACCCCTCCCCCGCCGAGCACGGCGTTCGCCTCGGCCCACTCGGGGCGCAGGCCCTCGAGGGCGGGCAGGAAGGTCAGCACCATCAGCGGGATCTGGAAGTAGAGGTAGGGCAGGATCAGCCCGGGCAGCTGGTAGAGCCAGACCCCGTCGGCGTAGAGGTCGACACCCGCGCCGGCCAGGAGGGTCGTGACGAGGCCCTGCACGCCGATCGTCGCGATGAACGCGAACGCCAGCATCACGCCGCCGAACTGGGCGAGCACGCTCGCGGCGGCGTCGACGATCGTGCGCAGCGGACCGCGCGGATCGGCGCCGAGCAGGGCCAGGCAGACGATCCCGCCGAGGATCGCGCCGACGACGGCGGTGAGCGCCGACAGACCGAGCGAGGCGCCGAAGGCCGACAGGACGACGGGATCGCCCAGCGCCGCGACGTTCGCGAGCGTCGGCCGGCCGTCGCCGTCCACGAAGCCCGTGCCGACCGCGAGGACGGTCGGCACGGCGAGGAAGAGCAGGACGTAGACCGCGAACGGAGCGACGCCGAGCGCTGCGGGGAGACCGCGCCGTCCCCGGGGCGCACGGGCCTCGGGGACGGCGCGGACGGCGGCGGTCGTCACTGGATCGCCGCGCCCCACTTCTCGGCCAGCAGGGCCGAGGCGGCCTCGGTCTGCTCGGAGGTGAACTGGACGAGGTCCTCGGGGGCGGCGCCGACCGCGTCGAGGGCCTGCTGGTCGACCGTGCCCGCGTCGACCATGGCCGCCAGGCGCACGGGGTAGGCGCCGGCCGCGAGGTAGAGGTTCTGCGCGGCGTCGGAGTAGAGGTACTCCTGCCAGAGGCGCGCGGCGGCCGGGTGCGGCGCGTCGGCGTTGATCGCCTGGTTGTAGTAGCTGCCGACCGCGGTGCCGGGCAGCACCGTCGTCGTCCACTCGCGGGTGCCCTCGTTCGCCGTCGCGGCGGCGAGGTTGTTGTAGCTCCAGTCGAAGACGACCGGGGTCTCGCCCGAGGCGATGGTCGCGTCGGTCGGGTCCAGCGGCAGGAAGTTGCCCGCGTCGTTCAGCTTCTCGAAGAAGTCGATGCCCGGCTGGACGTCGTCGGCCGAGCCGCCCGACTGCAGGGCGGCGAGCTGCACGGCGGCGGCCGCGGCTCCGGCCTGGGTCGGGTCGCCGTTGATCGCGACGGAGCCGCGGTAGTCGGCGCCGAGCAGGTCGTCGAGCGCCTCGGGCGCGGGCACGGCGTCGGCGTCGTAGCCGATCGACATCAGGCCGGTGTAGTCGTTCACCCAGAGGCCGGTCTCCTCGCGGTTGCCCTCGGGGATGTCGTCCCAGGTCTCGACCTTGTACGGCGCGAAGAGGTCGGTGTTGGCGAGGGCCACGGCGGCACCGAGGTCGAAGACGTCCGGAGCGGTGTCCTGGCCGGCCAGGTTCTGCGCGGTGCTGATCTCCTCGGCGGAGGAGACGTCGGGGTCGGCCGAGTTGACGGTGATGCCGTACTCGTCCTCGAAGCCCGAGATGAGCTCGCCGTAGTTGGCCCAGTTGTCGGGCAGCGCGATCACGTTGAGCTCGCCTTCGGCCTTCGCGGCCTCGATCAGGGCGTCGAGCCCGCCGAGGTCGGCGGCGGAGGTCGCGGTCGAGGCGTCGACGGACGCGTCCCCCGACGAGGCGCCGGCGTCGCCGGAGCAGGCGGTCAGGGTGAGAGCGAGAGCGGCGGTCGCGGCGGCGAGCACGCCGGCGCGGGGGAAGCGCTGGGTCGTCAAGAGTCCTCCAGGAGTCGGGTGGGTGGGCCCCTGCGGGCGCCTCGGGAAACGTAGGGGCTGCTCCCGACGTCCCGGGGCCGCTGCGATGAACCGGACGGGAACACTCGGCGGCGGGACAGGATCGGCCGATGTCGGCGGCCTTCGCTAGCGTGGGGGCACCATGACCGAGCAGCTCAGCCCCGCGCTCGCGCGCCGCATCGCCCTGGCCGCCCAGGGCTTCGGCGCCGCGCCGCCGCCGAGCGTCGGCACGCGGCAGATCCTCGGCGTGATCGACCGGATCCGGCCGCTGCAGCTCGACTCGGTCAACGTCTTCGAGCGCAGCCACTACCTCCCCGTCCTCGCCCGCCTCGGCCCCTACGACCGCGGCCTCCTCGACGCCGTCGCGTTCTCGCCGAAGGGGCACTACCTGGAGTACTGGGCGCACGAGGCGGCTCTGATCCGCCGCGCGGACCTGCCGCTCTACCGCTGGCGGATGGAGCACTACCGCCGCGTGCGCCTGCCCGAGCACGAGGGCTGGGCGGCCGAGAACCGCTCCACGCTGGACTGGCTGCGCGCGGCTCTCGCGGACGGCCCGCTGCGCGCCTCGGAGATCGAGCACGAGGCCAACACCCGCACCGGTCCGTGGTGGGGCTGGTCCGACATGAAGCGCGGGCTCGAGGTGCTCTTCCGCTGGGGCGAGGTCGTCTCCGCCGGGCGCACGCGCTTCGAGCGCTCCTACGCACTCGCCGAGCAGGTGCTGCCCCGCGAGGTGCTGGCGGCCGAGGTCTCCGCGGAGGACGCGGTCCGCGAGCTGGTGCGCCGCTCCGCGCTCGCCCTCGGCGTCGGCACCCTCGGCGATCTCGCCGACTATCACCGGCTGCTGAAGGCGCCGACGCTCGCGGCCGTGCACGACCTGGTCGACGCCGGCGAGCTGGTGCCCGTCGAGGTCCGCGGCTGGGAGCGCTCGGGTCGCCCGCTGCCGCTCTGGCGGCACACCGCGGCGCGGCGGCCGCGGGAGCTCCGCGCCGACGCGCTGCTCTCCCCCTTCGATCCCGTGGTCTGGCACCGCCCGCGCGCCGAGCTCTTCTTCGACTTCCACTACCGGATCGAGATCTACACGCCGGCGGCGCAGCGCGTGCACGGCTACTACGTGCTGCCCGTGCTGCTCGACGACGTCCTGGCGGCGCGGGTCGACCTCAAGAGCGATCGCCAGAACGGCGTGCTGCGCGTGCAGGCGGCCTGGCGCGAGCCCGGGGCGCCGCCGGACACCGCCGAGCGCCTCGCCGCGCTGCTCGTCGCCGCCGCGCACTGGCAGGGGCTCGAGTCGGTCGACGTCGTCGGGCGGGGCACCCTCGCGCCCGAGCTCCTCGTCGCGCTCACCGCAGGGCACCGCGAGGTCCTCGCATGAGCGTCCCCCAGGAGCGGCAGGGTCCGATCGCGCTGGCGCTCTCGGAGAAGTGCGTCGCCCTGCTGCTGGAGCGCGGGACCACGAAGGGCGTCAGCTCGATCGACCTGGCGCACGCCGCCGGCATCTCGCTGCGCACCTTCCACCGCTACCTCGGCGGCAAGGAGGACTGCGTGCGGCCCGTGCTCTACGCGGCGATCGCGGCCATGGGGCGCGAGCTCGTGGCGCGGCCGGAGTCGGAGTCGCTGAACACCGCGCTGGGTGCCGCGTTCGCCGCGGCCGCCTCCGGTCCGCAACTGGAGCGCACGCTGCGGCTGATGCCGCTGCTCACCGAGACGCCGGGCATGCGCGCGGTCTGGGCGCAGTCGCTGCACGACGGCGAGGCCGCGCTCACGCCGAGCATCGCGCAGCGGATGGGCCTCCCGGCGGCGGACGAGCCGCGCGCGGCCGTGCTCGCGACGGTCGTGCTGGCGCTGGTGCGGCGGGCGCTGGTGGACGCCGTCGCGACCGGCACGGACCCGGCACCGGTGTTCGACGACTACCTCACGACGCTCGACGGCGGCCCGCTCGCGGCCGGAGCCCCGGCGGCGCGCTGACGGCAGCTCTCGATACGCCTCTGCACGGCTACTCGACCAGCATGAGGGGGCGCCCCTCCGGGGCTGCTCGACCGGCGGTCGGTCGCGTCAGAACTGGACGCGGGGCGGCTCCGAGATGGCGGCGAGGTCGCCGACCTCGAAGAACTCGCGCTCGGAGAAGCCGAGGCGGCGGGAGAAGAGCGTGTTGGGGAAGACGGTGACCTTGGTGTTCATCTCGCGGACGCCGCCGTTGTAGAAGCGCCGGGCCGACTGGATCTTGTCCTCCGAGTCGACCAGCTCGCCCTGCAGCTGCAGGAAGTTCTGGCTGGCCTGCAGCTGCGGATACGCCTCGGCGACGGCGAAGATCGACTTCAGCGCCTTCTGCATGTGGTCCTCGGCAGCGGACGCCTCGGCGGGCCCCTGCGCGGAGAGCGTCTCGGCGCGGGCGCGGGTCACCGAGTCGAAGACCTGCCGCTCGTGCGAGGCGTAGCCCTTCACCGAGTCGATGACGTTCGGGATCAGATCCGCCCGCCGCTTCAGCTGGACGGTGATGTCGCTCCAGGCCTCGTCCACGCGGACGTTCAGCGTGACGAGGGAGTTGTAGGTCGCCCAGAGGTAGATCCCGAGGATCACCACGAGCACGACGACGACGATGAGCGGGACGAGCCATTCCATGCCGACAAGTGTAGGGAAGGACTCCGCGCCGTCCTCGGCAGTCCGGCGCATTCGCAGAGAGGCGGCCGGGCGCTACTTCAGCGTCTTCTGCATCAGCACGGTGCTCAGCCAGCGCTCGAACTTGAAGCCCACGCGGCCCATCCGGCCGACCTCGACGAAGCCGTACTTCGCGTGCATCGTGAGCGACGCCTCCGCTCCCTTGTCGGCGATGACGGCCATGACCTGGCGGATGCCGACCGCCTTCGCGCGGTCGAGCAGCTCGGTCATCAGCGCCTTGCCGAGGCCCTTGCCGGTCGAGGCCGCGCGGAGGTAGATCGAGTTCTCGACGGTGAAGCGGTAGGCGCGCTTGGACGACCACGGCGACACCATCGCGTAGCCCAGGATCTGACCCGACGGCGAGACGGCCACGATGAACGGCAGCCCGAGCTTCTGGTTCCGAGCGAACTTCGAGCGCCACTCCTTCAGCGTCGAGTCGTCCTCGTCGAAGGTCACCACGGTGTTGCGGACGTAGTGGTTGTAGATCTCCTGGATGTCCGGCAGATCGGCGTCCCGCGCCTCGCGGATCTCGAAGGAGAACTCCGGCTCGGGGGCGGGCCGTCGCCGCAGGTGCGGCGGGAGGGTCCGGCGCTGCTCGTACTCTTCCTCGAGCATCTCGCTCCTTCTCAGCGGTGGTGGTCGGCGTCTGCGCTCCTGGGCGACGGCCGGGATCCGGGCCAGCGTAGCCGGGGCGGAGGAGCGCCGCACGCGCGGCTGACCGCGCGCGGGTCAGTCCAGGAGCGCCCAGTCGACCGGCTCGGCGCCGCGCTCGGCCAGCAGCTCGTTCGCGCGGCTGAACGGCCGCGAGCCGAAGAAGCCGCGCGACGCGGACAGCGGGCTGGGGTGGGCGCTCTCGACGATCCCGGAGTCGCCGAGCAGCGGCCGGAGGTTCGCCGCGTCGCGTCCCCAGAGGATCGCGACGAGCGGCTGCTCGCGGGCGACGAGGGTGCGGATCGCGTGCTCCGTCACCCGCTCCCAGCCCTTGCCGCGGTGCGAGGCGGGAGCGCCCGGCGCGACGGTGAGGACGCGGTTGAGCAGCAGCACGCCGCTGCGCGTCCAGCCGCTGAGGTCGCCGTGCTCGGGCGGCGCGACGCCGAGGTCGTCCCGGAGCTCGCGGTAGATGTTCTGCAGGCTCCGCGGCAGCGGCCGGACGTGCCGGTCGACGGCGAAGGACAGCCCGATCGGATGCCCGGGCGTCGGGTACGGGTCCTGCCCGACGATGAGCACGCGCACCTCCTCCAGCGGCGCAGCGAACGCGCGGAGCACCTGCGCGCCGGCCGGGAGGTAGGGGCGCCCGGCCGCGGTCTCCGCGCGGAGGAAGTCGCCCATCGCCGCGATGTCGCCGGCGACCGGGGCGAGCGCCTCCGCCCAGCCGCCGTCGATCAGGCCGGCACCGGCCAGCTCCTGCAGGTCCACGCTCAGCTCGCGGCGAGCGTGGCGACCGACACTCCGGCCTCGCCCGCGCTCGCGCGCCACACCGAGCCGGCGCCGCGGACGCGCAGCGCGCCCGTGCCGACGGTGAGGACGGTCGACTCGTCGATCGCGACTCCGCCGTCGACCAGCCCCGCCTCGACGGCCGCGACCAGCCGGCCGAGCGTGCCCCACTGGGCGGCGTGCACATCGATCGAGACGTCGACCAGGCCGATGCCCTCGAGCACCGTCACCTCGTCGAGCTCCTCGGCCGCGTGCTCCGGGGCGACGGCGACTCCGCCGATCCGCGAGCCGCCGACGATCGCGCGGTCGGCGGCCACCGCGGCGCCCGCCGAGTAGCCGGCGTAGGGCACTCCGGAGGAGACGAGGTCGCGCAGGCGCGGGAACGACGCCTCGAGGGCGTCACGGTAGGCGGGAGTCAGACCCCCGCCGACGAAGATCCCGTCGACGTCGTCGAAGACCGCCGGGTCGATCCGGCCGCCCTCGGGCTTCATCACGGCCACGGGGAGGAGCTTGCCGGCGGTCGCGAGCGTCGCGGCCCAGCCGGCGTAGACCTCGGGCCCGAGCCCGTCGTGCACGACGACGATGGCGATCCGCGGGCCCTCGATGCGGCCGGCGTCGACGGCGCGGTCGTGCGCCTCGGTCAGGAACGCGCCGTAGAGCTGCTGGTCGTGCTCGACACCGCCACCGCCGCCGATCAGGTGGACGCTCACTCGTCGTCCTCCGCGAGGGCTCCCGCCACCGGGGGCAGAGCCGACCAGGGGAAGACGATCCAGCGCGGCGTGCGCCGCCAGAAGAAGTCCGGCTCGAGCACCGTGCGCGGCTTCGTGTAGAGCGTGACGGTCTGCACCTCCGCGCCCATCGCGCGGATCAGGTCGACCGAGAGGGCGAGGGTGTGGCCGGAGTCGGAGACGTCGTCGACCAGGAGGATGCGCTTGCCGCGCACCGACGCCTCGTCCAGCAGCGGCGGCAGCACGACGGGGGCGGCCAGTCGCGCCTCGACGCCGGTGTAGAACTCGACGTTCAGCGCGCCGCAGCTCTTGATGCCCAGCGCGTACGCGACCGCGCCCGCGAGCAGCAGACCGCCGCGCGCGATGGCCACGACCAGCTCCGGGCGGTAGCCGGAGGCGACGACGTCGTCGGCGAGATGGCGAGCGGCGTCACCGAACTCGAGCCAGCCGAGGACCTCCTTCTCCGTGGCGGCGAGGAGGGCGGCGGAGTCGTCGGCGTCGGAAACCATGAGGGACAGGCTAGAGCGTCGCGAGGCCCCGCGTCACATCACGGGGCCTCGCGAACGGTGCCTGTCACGCCTTCGGGGTGAGCGCGCCCTTGATCACCTTGTGCGGAGCGGCCTGCGCCACCGGCTTGATCGTCACCAGATCGAGGTTGACGTGCGGCGGCAGCTCGACGGAGGAGACGATCGCCGCGGCGACGTCCTCCGCCACCAGCGGGCCGGGGACCTCGGCGTAGACCTTGTCGGCGCGCTCCTTGTCGCCGCCGAAGCGGACGAGAGAGAACTCCTCGGTGTGCACCATGCCGGGAGCGATCTCGATCACGCGGATCGGCTCGCCGGCGAGCTCGAGGCGGAGGACCGCGACGAGCGCGTGCGCGGCGAACTTGGCGGCGTTGTAGCCGCCGCCGCCCTCGTAGGCGACGTGGCCGGCGATCGAGGTGACGGTGACGACGTCGGCCGAGCCCTCGGAGCCCCCGTCGGCGATGCCCTCGCGCAGCAGCGGCAGCAGGGCGCTCGTGACGAGCTTGACCGAGAGCACGTTGATCTCGAACATCCGGGTCCAGTCGGCGGGGTCGGACGCCTCGACCGAGTCGAGGCCGAGCGCGCCGCCGGCGTTGTTGACGAGGGCGTGCACCGCGCCGGTGGCGGCGAGGTGGTCGCGCAGCGCGTCGACCTGGGCCGCGTCGGTGAGATCGGCGACGAACACGCTCGCCCCGGTCTCCGCGGCGAGCGCCTCGAGCTTCTCCCGGCGGCGGGCGACCGCCACCACGTCCCAGCCGTGCTCGCGGAACAGGCGGACCGTCGCCGCACCGATCCCCGAACTCGCTCCTGTCACCACGACGCGTCGAACCACGCTCGTCCTCTTTCCGTCAAGCCTCGGACACCATCGACTCCGTCGTCGGAGCCAACGCTAGCCTGGCCGCATGCAGCCCGCCGACCCGGCTCCCGCCACCGCCGGGTCGCCCACTCCTCCCAAGCGCCGCGTGCCCCTCTGGGACAACGCCCGCTTCGTCTGCGTCGCCCTCGTCGTGATCGGGCACGGGATCCAGCGGCTCACCGCCAACTCCGACACGTCGCTGATCGTCTATCTGACGATCTACGCCTTCCACATGCCGGCCTTCGCGATCATCTCCGGCTACTTCTCCAAGGGCGGAGCGCCGAACGCCCGCGCGATGCGCCGGGTGCTCACCGACATCCTGCTGCCCTACCTGATCATGGAGACGATCTGGACGCTGGTGCAGTTCGCCGTCGAGGGCAAGCAGGAGTTCAACCCGACCAAGCCGAGCTGGACCCTGTGGTTCCTGCTCGCGCTCGGGATCTTCCGGCTGGTCCTCCCCTACCTCGCACTGCTGCGCTGGCCGCTGCTGATCAGCGTGGTCCTCGCGGTCGGCGTCAGCTACTACGACAACATCGACTCGACGTTCTCGCTGGCCCGCGCGATCGGGATCCTGCCGTTCTTCGTCTTCGGCTGGCGGCTGCGCAGCTGGAAGGCCGGCTCGCGGCTGCTCGTGGACCGCTGGCTCGATCTGACGCCGCGGCAGATCCTGCTCTCCCGGGTGATCGCGGTCGCGCTCTTCGCGGCGACGGTCGTCGTGATGACCGTGAACATCGACGCCTTCCGCGCGGCGGACCTGCGCTACTGGTTCTTCTACGACCGGCCGTACGACGCACTCGGCGAGACCGCCTGGTGGGCCGGGCTCGTCCGGCTGGCGCTGATGGCGACCGCGGTCGTGCTCTCGCTCGCGCTGTTCAGCCTGATCCCGCGCCGCCGCACGGCGATGACGGCGTGGGGGCAGTCGACGATGTACGTCTACCTGCTGCACAGCTTCGTCCTCTATCCGCTGCGCGAGTCCGGGCTGCTGACGGCGACCGAGAGCACGCTCGCGCTCGTGCTGATGATCGTCTTCTGCATCGTGGTCGCGATCGTGCTCTCCCTCGGCTGGACGCGCACCGTCTTCCACACGATCGTCGAGCCGAGTGCGACGTGGCTGTTCGCGCCGGTCGCCGACGAGCGGCCCGAGCGGCCCGACCGCGCCGACCCGACCGGGTCCAAGCGCGACCCGCATCCGACCTCCGGGATCCGCACCGGCCGCTGATCCGGCGCGGTTACCCCGTGTGTCGAGCGCCCTGGCTGCGCCGAGGGCCCGCACCTAGGCTCGTCGCGACGGGGAACGGCCTCCGTTCCGAACCGACGATGCGATGGGATGCACCATGACCGACTCCGAGAAGTGGCAGTTCGAGACCAAGCAGATCCACTCCGGAGCCGCGCCCGATCCCGTCACCAAGGCGCGCGCGACCCCGATCTACCAGACCACCTCCTACGTCTTCGACAACGCCGAGCACGCGAAGAACCTCTTCTCGCTCGCCGAGTTCGGCAACATCTACACCCGCATCCAGAACCCGACGCAGGCCGTCGTCGAGGAGCGCCTCACCGCACTCGAGGGCGGCTCCGGGGCGCTCCTGCTCGCCTCCGGCCAGGCGGCCGAGACCGCGGCGGTCCTCAACATCGCGCAGGCCGGCGACCACCTCGTCTCGTCCTCGTCGATCTACGGCGGCACCTACAACCTCTTCAAGTACACGCTGGCCAAGCTCGGCATCGAGACGACCTTCGTCGAGAACCAGGACGACCAGGAGGAGTGGCGCCGCGCGGTCCGCCCGAACACGAAGCTCTTCTTCGCCGAGACCATCGGCAACCCGAAGATCAACATCCTCGACATCCGCGCCGTCGCCGACGTCGCGCACGAGGCCGGCGTCCCTCTGATCGTGGACAACACGATCGCGACCCCGTACCTGATCCGCCCGTTCGAGCACGGCGCCGACATCATCGTGCACTCGGCGACCAAGTTCCTCGGCGGTCACGGCACGGTCATCGGCGGCGCGATCGTCGACGGCGGCACCTTCTCCTGGACCGCGAACGCCGCGAAGTTCCCGGGACTGACCACGCCCGACCACTCGTACCACGGCGCGGTCTACACCGCCGCGGTGGGCGACTCGCTGGCGTACATCATCAAGGCCCGCGTCCAGCTGCTGCGCGATCTCGGTGCGTCGATCGCCCCGGCGAGCGCGTGGCAGCTCATCCAGGGCATCGAGACCCTGTCGCTGCGGATCGAGCGCCACGTGCAGAACGCGCAGGAGATCGCGGAGTACCTGGAGAACCACTCCGACATCGCGACGGTCAACTACTCGGGGCTGCCCACCTCGCCCTGGTACGCGGCGGCGAACCACTACGCCCCGAAGGGCGTCGGCGCGGTCCTCTCCTTCGAGCTCAAGGGCGGGGTGGACGCCGGCCGCGCGTTCGTCGACTCGCTCGTGCTGTTCTCGCACCTGGCGAACATCGGCGACGTCCGCTCGCTCGTGATCCACCCGGCGTCGACCACGCACTCGCAGCTCACCCCGGAGCAGCAGCTCACGGCCGGCGTCACCCCCGGGCTCGTCCGCCTCTCGGTCGGCCTCGAGAACATCGACGACCTCCGCGCCGACCTCGCGCAGGCGCTCCAGGCCGCCCGCAGCGTGGTCGAGGCCTCCCGCGCGAACGCCTGACGGCCGACACGTGCTGGTCGAGTAGCCGCTTCATGCTGGTCGAGTAGCCGCGCAGCGGCGTATCGAGACCCACCCTCTGCAGGACGGTGGATCTCGATACGGCCGCTCCGCGTCCTCCTCGATCAGCACGAGGGGGCGCACGGCTGCCGCCGACGCCTACTCGATCGGCAGCGGAGCGTCACCCCCGCGTAACAAAGGCCGGGCCCGCACCGCACTCTGCCACGATGGACACCGCTATGGACTGGCAGCAGACACTCGAGGACACCGTCCCTTCGGCGTTCGTCACCGAGCGCCAGCTCCGCTCGGTGATCGGCAAGCCGCCCGCCACCGGGGCCTGGCGCGAGGGCGACCACCCCGGCGGACGCCGCTTCGTCGAGATCGGCCCGTTCGCCTTCGAGGCCGGCGGTCGCCTCCCGCACGTCCGCGTCGCCTACGAGAGCTGGGGCGAGCTCTCCCCCGCGCGCGACAACGCGATCCTCGTCCTGCACGCCCTCACCGGCGACTCGCACCTGATCGGCCGCGGCGACCCGGGGCACGCGACCGACGGCTGGTGGTCCGGACTCGTCGGCCCGGGCCTCGTGATCGACACCGACCGCTACTTCGTCGTCGCCCCCAACATGCTGGGCGGCTGCCAGGGCTCGACCGGCCCCGCCTCCCTCGCCCCCGACGGGCACGAGTGGGGCTCGCGCTTCCCGTACACGACGATCCGCGACCAGGTCGGCGTGCAGACCCTCTTCGCCGACCGGCTCGGCATCGACCGCTGGCACACCGTCATCGGCGGCTCGATGGGCGGCATGCAGGCCCTGGAATGGGGCATCGACCACCCGGAGCGGGTCGCCCGGCTCGCAGTCCTCGCCGCTCCCCCGCGCGCCACCTCGGATCAGATCGCGCTCAACTTCGTCCAGCTCGAGGCGATCCGCAACGACGCCGCCTTCGCGGGCGGCGCCTACTACGACGCCGGCGACGGCAAGGGCCCGTACCACGGCCTCGCGCTCGCCCGCCGGATGGCGCTGCTGAACTACCGCAGCCCGTCCGAGCTCAACGACCGCTTCGAGCGGAGCTGGCAGTCCGGACTCAGCCCGCTCGGCGGCGGCGGCCGGTTCGCGGTCGAGTCGTACCTCGACTTCCACGGCAACAAGTTCACCCGCCGCTTCGACGCGAACAGCTACATCACCCTCGTCGAGGCGATGAACTCGCACGACGTCGGGCGCGGTCGCGGCGGCGAGGCCGAGGCGCTCGAGCGGATCACCAGCCCGACGCTCGTGCTGGGCATCGACAGCGACCGCCTCTTCCCCGTCGAGGGGCAGCGGATCATCGCGGCCCACGCTCGCGGCAACATCGACGGCGACGAGGTCGCGGTGATCACGTCGACGTTCGGCCACGACGGCTTCCTGATCGAGGACGACGCGGTCGGCGGGCACCTGGCGAGGCTGCTCGCGGTCTAGCCGATCCGCTCCCTCTTCCCGGCGGCTCCCCGGGCAGTGACTATCGTGAGGAGGGGGTCCGCCCCGCGCCGCCCACCGGAAGGAGCGTGCCCGTGCCGTTGGTCCGCAGCGCTCGAGAGCGCGACCGCCTCCTGCGCCAGTCCGCGTGCGGCATCGGCCTCCTCATCGACGCGACGGCGCTCGCGCTGGTCCTCGGCCCCGCGGCCCTGCAGGCCGACGCCGTGCCGTTCGCCGTGGCGCTGATCCTGGGGCTCGCCGTCGTCCACCTGCAGCTCGGCCGCAGCGGGCGGATGCTCTGGGTGCTCCTCCTCGCCGCCGGCGGCCTGCTGCTGAGCGTCGGCCTCGCCGTGGCGGTCGGCACCGGCGCCGGCTTCGAGGGCTACGTGCTCGTCGGCACCGCCAACGCCGTCACCAGCACCGTCGCCGTGGTGGTGACCACCTCCGTCCGCCGACTGCTGCTGCTCCTGCCCGTCCTCGTGCCGAGCGTCCTCGTCTCCACGATCGTTGCGGCGGACGCGATGCTCTCGAACGCCCTCGTGCAGACCCTGCTCCCCTGGGGCACGCTCTGCGGCTTCGCCCTCTGGATCAGCACGGCGGTCCCGCGGGTCGTCCGGCGCATCGACAGCATCGGCAACGCGCACCGCGTCGAGCGGCAGGCCAGCGAGACGGAGGCGCAGCGCCGCCAGGGAGCGCGGCTCCTGCACGACACGGTGCTCGCGACGCTCACCCTGCTCGCCCACTCCGGCCGCGGCGTCTCCGAGGACGCGCTGCGCCGCCAGGCCGCGCAGGACGCCCAGCTGCTGCGCCAGCTGCGCCTCGGCGGGACGCCGACGCCGAGCGCGTCCGGCTCGTACCAGCTCACCAGCGTCACCGCGTCGCCGGCCGCGAACTCCCTCGAGGACGTCCGCGACCGGTTCGGGCGGATGGGACTCGAGGTCGTCCTGCACGGCTCGGGCGAGGTCGTCCTCGAGGGCGCCGCACTCGACTCCTTCCTGCTCGCCCTCGCCGAGTGCCTCGAGAACGTGCGCCGGCACTCCGGGGTCGACTCGGCCGACGTGACGATCACCGAGGACGAGCAGACCGTCCGCGCGATGGTCACGGACGCCGGCGCGGGCTTCGACATCGCCACCGTGCCCGCGACCAAGCTCGGCTTCAAGGAGTCGGTCGTCGCCCGGCTCGCGGACGTCGGCGGCCGCACCCGGCTGTTCAGCTCGCCCGGCTCGGGCACGACCGTGGTGCTGGAGGTGCCGAAGTGAGCGCCGGCACCGAGAACGCGTCACCGCTCCTCGGCGGGACCGGTGTCGGTTCGGCGCCTCGCAGTCGCTCGCCGCGGGCAGCGGGGGCGAGGAAGGGGCAGCAGGAGACGCTGGGCACCAGCTACCTCGGCAGCGGTCTGAACGGGATCGCGGCGGCGCTGATGGTCTACGAGCTCCTGGTCTTCCTCGTCACCGTCGAGGAGTACGACCGGCCCGGGCTGGTCGTCCTCGCCTGGCTGCTCCTCGTGGCCTCCTTCACCGCGACCGTCGTCGCCATCCACGTCAGCGGTCAGCGGCTGCCCCGGGCCGCCTACCTCGCCCTGCTCGTCGGCATCGCCGGGGCCGTGGTGCTCGATCTGATCGCCGTCGCCGGGCACGGCCCGTCCTCCGCCGTCCCCACCGCCGCGGTGGCCGCCGCCGTCGCGCACGCCGCGATGATCGTGCACCGCCGCAGCATCGAGATCCTCGCCGTCGCCCTCGTCATCGCGGTCGCCGAGCTCGTCGCCTACAGCGCCATGGGCTCCGGCGACGAGACCTCGTTCTCGGCGCGCGTCAGCGCGATGGCCGTCACCCTGGCACCCGCCGTCGTCGCGGTGGTAATGATGCGCGGCTTCCGGCGGATGGTCCAGCTCGAGATCGACCGCGCCCTCGTGCAGAGCACCACCCTCGGCCCGCGCTACGCGGTCGGCATGCTCGCCTCGGAGGAGCTCGCCCGCCTCGACCTCGCCGCGGAGCGCCTCCTCGCCGAGGTCGGCGACGGCACGACGGTCCTCCCCCTCGATCCCCAGCGCGCCGCTCACGCGGCGGCGCTCGCCACCAGCCTCCGGCTGCACCTGATCGAGGGACGCCGCGAGACCTGGCTGCACCACGCGATCCAGGAGTCCGAGCTGCTCGCGCCGCTGGTCGAGCTGCACGACCCCGACGGGACGGCGGGGCTCCTCAGCCACCGGCAGCGCGACGGCCTGCTCTCCGCGATCTGGCTGATCCTCGACGGCGCCTCCGGACTGACCGTCGTCCTGCACGTGGACGCCGGCGCACCGCGCGAGCCCGGCGACGGCGCACCGCCGCGCACACTGCTGGTGCCGCTCACGCTGCAGTCCGAGGGCGTGCCCGTGCGCGGAGTCGATCCCGCGACGTGGGAGGCTATCGCACAGGTCGGATCGTTCCGCGACACCTCCCACGACGACGCGCTCCGGATCGAGATCGACTGCCACGTCGAGAATCCGGCCGACCGCTGAGCAGTGACGACCGCCCCGCCCTCCCGCCGAGCCGAAGGACACCGATGACCTCCACCGCCGAACCGAAGATCACGCTCGCCGTGGTCGACGATCACAAGATGCTCCTCGGTGCCCTCACGGAGTGGATCCGCGGCGCCGCCTCGGACATCCAGCTGGTCGCCGCGGTCGCCTCCTGGCCGGAGCTGCTCACCCACCCCGAGTTCCCCGTCGACGTCGTCCTGCTCGACCTCGACCTCAAGGACAACATCCCGATCTCGGTCAAGCTGTCGACCCTGAAGACCACCGGTGTGAAGACGGTGCTGATGAGCACCTACTCCGAGCCGGCCGTGGTCCGCGAGGCGCTCGCCTCGGGCGCGCTCGGCTACCTCGTCAAGACCGAGGACGCCGACATGATCGTCGAGGCGATCCGCGCGGCCAAGGACGGCCACTCCTACATCTCGCACGAGCTCGACATGGCGCTCTCCACCGGCGACTCCGACGGAGCACCCAAGCTCAGCGCGCAGGAGCGCCGCGTGATGGCGCTCTACGGCGGCGGCGAGCCCGTCAAGTCCGTCGCCTTCGAGCTCGGCATCTCCGAGGAGACCGCCAAGTCCTACCTCAAGCGGATCCGCGAGAAGTACCGCGTCGTCGGCATCGACGTCGGCACCAAGGTCGCCCTGCGCAAGCGCGCGATCCACGACGGGATTCTGATCGAAACGGATTGAGTTCGATTGCGCGGCGGTCCCCGCCCGCCGCGCCGCGGTCGGCTTCGCGAAGTGGGCGCGTCCCGCAGAGCGTCATACGGCGGCTGCGGAGAATCCGCTCGCACGCGGATTTCCGACGGCGCCGCTCCGTGGTCGGCTCGTCTGCAGGCAAGACCTTTCGAGCAGCGCCGCAATCATGCTGGTCGAGTGGCCCCGCAGGGGCGTATCGAGACTCACCGGCGTCAGCGGGGCGGCCTGCAGACCCCCCCTCCGGTGCCGGCAGGTGCGGCCGCGCCGCCCTAGAGGGCGTTGACGGGGACGCCGCCCGTCGCGGGACGGGACGGGTCGCGCAGGGGGTCGACGGTGCCGCGGGCGCGGTCGATGGCGAGGCTGGCGAAGGCGAGCAGGATGCCCGCGACGGTGAGGACGACGCCGACCCAGATCGGCGACACGTAGCCGAGGCCGGCGGCGATCGTCACGCCGCCCAGCGCCGCGCCGACGGAGTTGCCGATGTTCAGGGCGGAGTGGTTCAGCGCCGCGGCGATCGTCTGGCTGTCGCGGGCGACGTCCATCAGCCGGGTCTGGATCGCGGGCGACGCGCCGGCCGAGCATCCGGCCGCGAGGAACGCGAACACGAGGAGGCCGACGATCGAGGTCGCCGTCAGTGCCAGTCCGGTCAGCGAGACGAGCACCCCGCAGAACAGCACGATGAGGGCGAGCCGCACGTTCTTGTCCGCCGCCCAGCCGCCGACGAGGTTGCCGACCGTCATCCCGAGGCCCACGACGACGAGGATCCACGGCACCGCGCCCAGCGGAACGCCGGTCACCTCCGTCGACAGCGGGGTGATGTAGCTGTACATCGCGAAGAGGCCACCGAAGCCGATCGCGCCGATCGCGAGGGTCATCCACACCTGCAGCCGGCCGAAGGCCTTCAGCTCGTTGCGCATGGTCGCCGCCGGGTTCCCCTGCTGGAGCGGAACGAGCAGCCACACCGCGACGACGGTGGCCGCGAAGATCGCGGCGACGACGAGGTAGGCGCTGCGCCAGCCCGCGTTCTGCCCCACCCAGGTGATGGCCGGCACTCCCACGACGTTCGCGATGGTGAGCCCGGAGAGCACGAAGGCGACGCCCTTGCCGCGCTTGCCCGGCCCCATCAGATCGGCGGCGACGAGCGACGCGATGCCGAAGTAGGCGCCGTGCGGCAGGGCCGCCACGAAGCGCGCCGCGAGCACGAGCGGGAAGGTCGGCAGCAGGGCCGAGGCGACGGTGCCGATCGTGAACGCCGCGAGCAGGATCAGCAGCAGGCGCTTGCGCGGCCAGCGCGCGGCCGCCGCGGCGATGGTCGGGGCGCCGACGACGACACCGAGCGCGTACGCCGAGATGAGCAGCCCGGCCTGCGAGTTGGCCTGCTCGGAGCTGACCGCGTAGACGTCCGGGAGCAGGTCCGCGGCGAGCTGCGGCAGCAGCCCCATCGCGACGAACTCGGTCGAGCCGATGCCGAAGCCTCCCATCGCGAGGGCGAGCAGGGCGAGGCGGGTCCGGGCCGGGGAGTGGGTCACCGGACCACGATAGCGAGGAATAGAGGCGACTCGAAACGATTCGACTCGGAGAGCGCTCCCGCGCGGATCACTCCTCCAGCGCGCGACCCAGACGCTCGATCTTGGCGTCGATCTCGCCCGAGTAGCCGGGCCGGATGTCGGCCTTCAGCACCAGCGAGACCCGCGAGCCGTAGGCGCCGACCGCCTCGGTGGCACGCTTGATCACGTCGAAGACCTCGTCCCACTCGCCCTCGATCTCGGTGAACATCGAGGTCGTGCGGTTCGGCAGGCCGGAGTCGCGGACGATGCGGACGGCGGCGGCGACGGCGTCGTGGACGGAGGCGTCGGGGGCCTCACCACCGGACGGAGCGACGGAGAATGCGACGAGCACGAGGGACCTCCCAGCGGGTCCGACCACCGGGCCCGCCGACCAGCCTAGGCGCGGGCGAGGCCGGCGGCAGGCGTGCGGCTGCCCGTGCGCCACAGCTCGCGGAGCACCCAGCCGAGCAGCACGAGCAGCAGGACGTTGCGCACCGTGAGCGCCAGCACCATCCCCGCGTTGGAGTAGAGCAGGAAGAGGTAGAGGTAGGGGTAGACGATCTGCGTGAAGACGGCGATCGCCAGCGTCAGCTTGGCCGGCGTCGCGAAGTCGCGACCGGCGACGACGAGCCCGACGATCACCGGCGGCGCGAGCCAGACGATGTACTGCGGCGAGAGCACCTTGTTGATGTCGATCAGCACCAGCACGAGTCCGAGGCTCAGCAGCGGCAGCAGCCGCACCGGGGACGCCTTGGCCCGCAGCGCCCGGAGGCCGAGCAGCACGGTGCCGACGACGGCGAGCGCGAGCGCCGGATTCATCAGCTCCGCGGCGACGTCGGTGAACGGGCCGTGCATCTCGAAGGTGTTGATGTCGGCCGCGTACCAGACGTAGCTGCCGGCCCAGCCGCCGATCGAGAGCCACATCCAGATCGTGCTGACGGGCGCCTCGATCTGCAGGCCGCGGGTGGTCTGGTCGGTGACGAAGCTGAAGACGTACTCGCCGCCGCCGAGCGCGTACACGCCGGCGATGATCGCGACCGAGAGACCGGCGCCGACGGCCACCAGCCGCGGGCGACCACGCAGCACCAGGACGGCGGCGCCCAGCAGGGCCGCGGGCCAGACCTTGATCCAGGTCGCGACGGTGAGCGCGAGCGCGGCGATCACCGGGCGGCTCGAGGCCCAGAGCAGCCCGGCGATGGCGAGCGGAACGGTGAACGCGTCGATCCGGCCGACGGCGATCGGACCGAGGAGCACCAGGAAGAGCAGCCACCAGCGCGCCGCGGCGAGCCGGGCCGGGATCCCCCGGTGCAGGAGCAGCGCGAAGGCTGCAGCGTCGACCGCGATCACACCGGCGAGCCAGGTCAGGTCGTAGCCCGCCTCGCCGAAGAGCCAGGCGGCGCTGATCGGCACGAGGGCGAGGATCGGATAGACCCAGCCCGTGTCGAAGCCGACGAGCCCGCCGCCCTCGACGGCGGTCCGCATCCAGCCCTTGTAGACGATGCTGACGTCGCCCATCGGCAGACCCGGGGCGAACAGAGCGAGCAGGGAGAGCAGTACGTGCACGAGGGCGAAGCCGCCCCAGAGCACGGCGGCGGAGTCGCGGTTCTCGCGCAGCCAGGCGATCGGGCGCGAGGAGGCCCGGGGGGCGGCGGTCTCGGAGGCGGCGGGGGTCGGCACCGCGTTAGTGTAGAGGGCCTCTCGATCGCGCCCCTGAACGCCCCCGGGCGGCATCAGTAGCCGGCGAAGGCGTCGGTGCGGACCTTCTTCGCACCGGCCGAGCGCAGGGCGCCGCGGACGGAATCCACGAACGCGGGCGAGCCGGAGACGAAGCCGACGCGACGCGGCGCGTCCGGGACGGCGTCGGCGAGGCGCTCGGCGGTGATCCGGCCGGCCACGTGGGTCCAGCCCTCGGGCAGCCGGGTCGGCGCCTCGGGCGAGACCAGCACGACGCGGGCTCCGGAGGCGCGCAGCAGCTCGCGGTAGGCCACGTCCTCGAGCCGCGGCGCCGCGTAGACGACGACGACGTCCCGCTGCGGTCCGGCGGCGATCGCCGTCAGCTGGCTCGCGAACGGCGTGATGCCGATCCCGCCCGCGACCAGGAGCAGCGGCGTCGCCGGATCGGCCGGCAGCACGAAGTCGCCGCCGACGCTGGTCGCGCGGACGACGGCGCCGGGCTCGAGCCCGGCGAGCGCGCGCTTGAAGCTGCTCGCCTTCTCGGGCAGCCGCATGGCCACGGCGATCTCGCCGTCGGCGGGCGCGGAGGCGATCGAGAAGGTGCGCCGGCTCCCCCGGCCGTCGGAGCGGTGCGGCACGTCGAGCTCGAGCCACTGGCCGGCCTCGAAGCGCACCGGGGTCCGCGGGGCGAAGCGGTACTCCGTGATGCCCGGCGCGATGACGCTCGAGGAGCGCAGCTCGAGCGAGAGCCGGCGGCGCTGGCCGAAGAAGAACGCGATCGCATTGCCGGCGACCAGGCCGAGCTCGGGACTCGCGTGCAGCGGGCCGAGCGAGAACGGGACCGTCGTGAGCAGGGCCGCGACGACCGCGACGATCAGCTGCTGCGAGCGGCGCGGCGCGAGGGTGAGCGGCTCGGTCAGCATGAAGGCGCCGGCGAAGACGAACGGGTACGCGGTGAGGACGAGCGACAGCGCGGCGGCCGGCTCCTGGCCGTTCATGACCGAGTTCAGCACGGAGACCGCGCCGGCGACCGCGATGAAGACGACGACGATCGCCCAGCGGCGCATCCGCGCGACGACGACGAGCGCCCCCAGCAGCACCCAGGGCCAGAGCGCGCCGGTGGGCAGGGCCCAGGCCGCGGCGGTCAGCGAGCCGGCGAACGGCGTGTCCTGCAGCAGGCCCTGCGCGATGCCGACGATGAGGACGGCGACGGCGGCCGGGTTGAAGAGGTGGCGCCCGCGCCAGACCAGCAGGTACTTGGAGGCGGCGGCGATCACGCCGATCAGCGCGACGACGAGCAGCGCGCGCGGCTCCGCGGTCGGGAAGAGCAGGAACGCGATCAGCAGACCGGTGACCAGCGAGGACTCGAGATGCGCGGGCGAGCGGACCAGGCGCGCGATCAGCCAGGTCGCCCCCGTGGTCGAGGCGATCGCCACGACGGCCGTCGCCGCGATCTCGATCGGGGTGAAGAAGATCAGCCCGGCGGCGGAGTAGCCGAGCGCGACGACGAGGAGCGCGGCGAGCGTCAGCCAGACCAGCCGGTACATGGTGATGCGACCGAGGGCGCGATCGAGGGTGCCGATCATCAGAAGACCTCTCCGGGGAAGCGGGGCGAGTAATGGAGCCGGCCGGTGCTGAGCACACGGACGAACTCGAAGTCGAAGCGCTCGGCGAGCACCTCGGGCGGGCAGACGAAGAGCGCGGTCGCGAGCCCGTCCGCGACGAGGGTGCTGTCGGCGACGACCCAGGTCGCGACGACCGTGTCGACCGGGCGGCCGGTCCGGCCGTCGAGGACGTGGTGCAGTCCGTCGCCCCAGACCCGGCGGTTGCCGGCCGAGGCGCAGAGCGCGCGCTCCCCCGGCTCGGCGACGCCGATCGCCCGGGTCGGGTCGAAGGGGTGCTCGAGCGCGACGCGGTAGGCGCCGGCACCGCGGGCCCGCAGGTCTCCGCTCGCATCCACGACAGCGCGCTCGACGCCTGCGCTCGCGAGCTCGTCGAGGACGAGGTCGACCAGCTGCCCCTTGCCGGCAGCGCCGACGTCGAGGACGACCCCTGCCACGGTGCGGAGCGTCGCTCCCCCGCCGCCGCGGGCCTCGGCCCAGGACGGTGCGGGCGCCACTGGGCCGCGCGGCACCAGGGAGTAGGCCGGGTCGTAGCCGAGCTGCTCCAGCGCGTCGCCGACGAACGGCGTGACGCCGCCCCCGGTCAGCGCGAAGAGCGCGTCGTAGAGCGCGAACAGCTCGACCGACTCCTCCGGGAAGACGTGCTCGCCGGGGGTGCCGCGCAACCGGGACGCGGCGGAGTCGCCGCGGAACCGCGACCAGGTGCGGTCGTACGCCTCGATGCGGGCCGCGACACGCTCGCGCACGGCCGCGTCGAGCGGTGCGTCCGTGTCGATCTGCCAGGTGGTGCCGATCGCGTCGAAGGTCCAGGCGCTCTCGAGGACGCGCCGCGCGGCGGTCGGCACAGTGCCGGGGGCCGCCGCCTCAGGGTGCGTCGAGTCAGGCCGCGGCATCGGCCTTGATCGTCTCGACGGCGTCGTTGAAGCCGCCGGAGGTGAGCGAGGAGCCGGAGACCTTGGTCACGTCGAGCTCGTCGAGGCTCTTGCCGACGACCTCGCCCGAGATCCCGCTGGCGAAGCGGCTCTGGTACTCCTGGCCGGTGGGGTTCTCGGACTCGGGGGTCACGGTGACGGCGGTGACGACGCCCGACTCGAGGGTCAGCTCGACGCCGACGGACTCGTTGCCGCCGGGCGAGGTGTAGGAGCCGTCGGCCTCGTAGGTGCCGTCGGCGTAGGCGCCGGTCGCGGCGGCCCCGGTCGACTCGGAGGCGGCGGCGCTCGAGGTCGCGGCGGGCGCGCTGGTCGCGGCGGCGCTCGATCCGGCGTCCTCGGTCCCGGCGGTGGCGGTGCTCGAGCAGGCGGCGAGGGCGGCGAGGGTGCCGGCTCCGGCGAGGAGGGTGAGGGAGTAGCGGACGGGAGTCGTGGTCTTCGCGGTCATGTCTGTTCTCCTGTGTGGGGGGCGGACGCGGCTGTCGCCACCGACGCTAGGGCCGGGAGCTATGGGGTTCCGATGAGGCGACTGTGCGGCTCCGATGCCCGGATCGCGGGGAGGACGCCTCTCCTGGGACAACGGCGCGGGGGCGCGATCGGTTCAGTGCGGCAGGCGGGTCAGGTCGAAGGCGGGTCAGTTCAGCAGTCGCGCGACGACGCCCGGCAGCTGCTCGGCGATGTCGAGGGCCGCGATCGGCCCGCCTCCGGAGGCCGCGGCGCCCGCCTGCGCGTGCAGGACGGCGGCAGCGGCGGCGACCGCCGCGAGGTCCTCGTCCTCCAGCGTCGCTCCCCGGGTCTCGGCGTCCGCGGCCCGGCCGGCCAGCAGCGCGCCGAGGACTCCCCCGAGCACGTCTCCGCTGCCCGCCGTCGCGAGCCAGGGCGTCGAGCCGCTGACCTCGTGGGCGACGCTCCCGGAGACCACGTGGGTCGTGCTGCCCTTGAGCAGCACGCAGACCCCGAAGCGCTCGGCCGCGCGCCGCGCCCAGCCGCTCGCGTCGGCCGCGATCGCGGCCGCATCGACGTCCACTCCGGCGCGGGAGAGCAGGCCGGCGAGCTCGCGGTAGTGCGGAGTCACGACGACCGGCCCGCGGGCCTCGTCGATCAGATCGAGCGCGCCGGCGTCGAGCACGACGGGCACTCCCGAGTGCAGCTGCTCGAGCAGGGCGGCGCGCTCGTCTCCCGAGCGGTCGTCCGCGCTCGTGCCGGAGCCGAGGAGCCAGGCCTGGACCCGCCCCGCCGAGGTGACGACCTCCGGCCGTCGCGCGAGCACGAGCGCGGAGGGCCGCTCCGGCCCGACGTAGCGCACCATGCCGAGCCCGGTGCGCACCGCCGCCTCGACGCCGAGCACCGCCGCCCCCGGGTAGCGCTCCGATCCTGTCGCGATCCCGAGCACCCCGCGGCTGTACTTGTCGTCGTCGCCGCGCGGCACCCGCACGGCCAGCGCCGCCTCCGCGAGTCCGAACTCCCTCTGCCCATCCGTCATCCGGCCAGCCTAGATCGCACCCCCGACAGCACTCTGCCGCTCTGACCCCGCCACCTCTGCTGATCGAGCAGCCCTCGCAGAGGGCGTATCGAGATCCGCCCCCAGCCGAACGTCGGCAGCCCTGCGCCTGATGACGGCGGGTCTCGACACCCCCTGCGGGCACTCGACCAGCATGTGGGCCCCTGCATCCGCTGCATCCGCTGCATCCGCTGCATCCGCTGCATGGTGATCGAGTAGCCCCTGCAGAGGGCGTATCGAGATCCACCACCGTCAGCACCCGAGTCTGCAGACCCGCCCCAGCTGGAGACCGTGGGTCTCGATACGCCCCTGCGGGACTACTCGACCAGCATGAAGGGCCGCCGCTGCTGCCCCCGCAGCCGGCGAAGCTGCCGCCGTGAAGCCCAGTCTGCGAAGCCGCTGCCCACCTCAGTCGGCGAAGCCGCTGCTTACCTCAGTCGGCGAAGCCGCTGCCCCCTCAGTCGGCGAAGCCGCTGCCCCCCTCCACAGCCGGCGAAGCCGCTGCCCCCCCCCCCCCTCGTCAGAAGTGGAGGCGCGGGCCGGGGAGGTGGTGATCGCAAGGCGGAGGAGGGAGCGATACCGGCGGTATCGCGACCGACGACAACGCCGCGAGCGCCGCCTCCCCGGCCCGCGCCTCAGCGGCGGGTGGCGTCGTCGACTTCGCCGACGAGCTCCTCGATGATGTCCTCGAGGAAGAGGACGCCGGTCGCCCGGCCCTGCTCGTCGAAGGCGCGGGCCAGGTGGGCGCCGGTGCGGCGCATGATCGCGAGGGCGTCCTCGAGGTCGGTCGCCTCGAAGATCGAGGCGAGCTGGCGGATGCGCTTCGCCGGGATCGGCAGGCGGAACTTCGGCCCCTCGGTGTCGCCGTCGAGGTCGAGCACGTCCTTGAGGTGGATGTACCCCTCGGGCTGCCCGTCCTCGCCGAGCACGACGTAGCGCGAGAAGCCGTGCTTGGCGACGGCCCGCTCGACGTCGGCGGGCGACGCCCCGGCGGGGAGGCTGACGATGCCGTCGAGCGGCAGCGCCACGTCGTGCACCTTCTTCTCGGTGAACTCGAACGCGGCGAGGAGGGTGCCGTTGCTGCGCAGCGTGCCCTCGCGGGTCGACTGGTCGACGATCGTCTGCACCTCCTCGAGTGTGAAGGTGCTGTTCGCCTCGTCCTTCGGCTCGACCCGGAAGAGCCGGAGCACCGCGTTCGAGATCGCGTTGAGCGCGACGATGATCGGGCTGATGACGCGCGCGATCGCCACGAGCGGCGGCGCGAGCAGCAGGACGGCGCGGTCGGGCATCGAGAACGAGATGTTCTTCGGCACCATCTCGCCCAGCACGACGTGCAGGAACGACACGATCACCAGCGTGATCACGAACGCGACCGTGCCGGAGAACTCGTCCGGGATGCCGACCGCGTGCAGCGGCACCTCGAGCAGGTGGTGGATCGCCGGCTCGCTGACGTTGAGGATCAGCAGCGAGCAGACGGTGATGCCCAGCTGGGTCGTCGCCAGCATCAGCGTGGCGTGCTCCATCGCGGCGAGCGCGGTGATCGCGCTGCGGCGACCGCCCTCGGCGAGGGGCTCGATCTGGGAGCGGCGCGCGGAGATCACCGCGAACTCCGCTCCGACGAAGAAGGCGTTCGCGGCGAGCAGCACCACGAGCCAGGCGATGCCTGCCCAGTCACTCATGGTCGGCCTCCTGGCGTCCTCGGTGCGGCCGGCCGACGTCGGCGAGCGGATCGGGGATGCCCTCGCCCGCCGCGTCGGGGTCGGGGGTGAAGCGGAGCCGGTCGATGCGGCGGCCGTCGAGCCGCTCGACGCGCAGCGAGCCGCCCTCGACGGGCACCTCGTCGCCGACGGCGGGCAGTCGGCCGAGCTCGCTCATCACGAAGCCGGCGACCGTCTCGTAGGGCCCCTCCTCGGGGATGACGACGCCGGCGCGATCGCGGACCTCGTCGGGGCGGAGCATGCCCGGGAAGGTGGTGGATCCGGGCAGCTTGACGACGTCCGGGCGGGAGCGGTCGTGCTCGTCCGCCACCTCGCCGACGAGCTCCTCGACGAGGTCCTCGAGCGTCGCGACACCCGCGGTGCCGCCGTACTCGTCGACCACGACGGCGAGCTGGAAGCCGCGGCCGCGCAGCTCGGTGAGCAGCACGTCGAGCTTCATCGTCTCGGGCACCCGGAGCGGCTCCGAGCGCAGCGCGGTGACGGGCACCTCGGAGCGCTTGCCGCGCGGCACGGCGACCGCCTGCTTGACGTGCACGACGCCGACGATGTCGTCGATGTCGTCGTCCGTGATCGGGAAGCGCGAGAGCCCGGTGGTCCGGGCGAGATCGAGGACGTCCTGCGCCGTGCTGGAGCGCTCGAGCGTGGAGAGCCGCAGCCGCGGCGTCATCACGTCGCCCGCGGAGAGGGCGGAGAAGCGCAGGGTGCGCCCGAGCAGGTCAGCCGTGTCCTCCTCGAGCAGCCCGGCACTCGCGGAGTGGCGGACGAGGCTCGAGAGCTCCTCGGCGCTGCGGGCGCCCGAGAGCTCCTCCTTCGGCTCGATGCCGGCCAGGCGGAGCAGCGCGTTGGCGCTGCCGTTGAGCAGCGCGACGGCCGGGCGGAAGACGGTGGTGAACGCGGTCTGGATCGGCACGACCAGCTTCGCCGTCGCGCGCGGCAGCGCCAGAGCGAAGTTCTTCGGCACCAGCTCGCCGAGGATCATCGACAGCAGCGTCGCGATGACGATCGCGAGCACCGTCATGATCGGCGTCAGCACCTCGTCCGGGATCCCGAGTCCGCCGAACGGGCCCCGCAGCAGCGACGAGAGCGCCGGCTCCATCGTGTAGCCGGTGAGCAGCGTCGTCAGCGTGATGCCGAGCTGCGCGCTGGAGAGGTGCGTCGAGGTGACGCGGAGCGCGGCGATCGTCATGCCGAGGCGGGTCTCGCCGCGGTCGCGTCGGGCCTCGAGATCGGCGCGGTCGAGGTTGACCAGGGCGAACTCGCTGGCGACGAACACGCCGGTGCCGAGCGTCAGCAGCAGGCCGACGCCGAGCAGGAGCCACTCAGTGCCCACGGAGACCACCCCCGCTCACCGGAAGCAGGAGCGGGAGCATCGAGGAGTGCCGAACGAGCCGGTGCGAGGGCGGATGCGCAGAAGGGGGGTCGTCCATTGTGGCGTCGAGTCTACCGGCAGCCGGGCTCCGGCAGAACTGCTCTCAGAGCCACTTCTTGCGCTTGAACACGGCGTAGAGGACGAAGCCGAAGACCAGCATCAGCCCGATCGCCCACGGATAGCCGAGCCGCCAGTGCAGCTCCGGCATGTCGTCGAAGTTCATTCCGTAGATCCCGGCCACGAGCGTCGGCGCGAAGAGGATCGCGGCCCAGGAGGAGATCTTGCGGACCACGTCGTTCTGGGCCAGCCCGGTCTCGGTCTGCCGGCGCGAGACCAGGGTCGAGTGCACCGTGAGCGCCTTGTCGAGGATCGCCCGCAGCGCGTCGACCGCCTCCGTCACCCGGATGGTGTGGTCGAGCACGTCGCGGAGCGAGCGGTGCAGCTCGACGTGGTCGACCGTGGCGTCGGCGCCCGGTGCCGCGTCCGGCGCCTCGGCGAGCTCGTGCAGCAGCGCCGTCAGCGGCTGGACCGAGCGCTGGAAGTGGATGACCTCGCGGGAGAGCCGGTAGATGCGCTCCGAGAGGCCGTCGTCGGAGTCGTCGCCGAAGAGCTGGTCCTCGATCTCGTCGACGTCGCCCTGCACGCCGTGCACGACGGGCGCGTACTCGTCGACGACCTGGTCGAGGATCGCGTAGAGCACCGCCTCCGGCCCGCGGGCGAGCAGCCGAGGGTCCTCCTCCAGTCGCTTGCGCACCGCCGCCAGGTCCGGCGAATCGGCGTGCCGGATGGTGACCACGAAGTCCGGCCCGACGAACACGTGCAGCTCGCCGAAGACGACCGTCTCGGCCGAGTCCACGTAGCGGGCGGGCCGCAGCACCACGAAGAGCCCGTCGTCGTAGCGCTCGAGCTTGGCCCGCTGGTGCCCGCTCAGCGCGTCCTCGACGGCGAGCGGGTGCAGGCCGAACTCCTGGGCGACCGCCTCGACCTCCTCGCGGCTCGGGCGGTAGAGCCCGATCCACGCCATGCCGTGCTCGTCGCGCATCAGCTCGAAGGTGTCCTCGAGCGAGTCCGGGTTGCGGATGCGGTGGCCGCCGACGTACACGGCGTTGTCGACGATCGTCATGGGCTCGGTTCTAGCACGCCCGCTCCGGTCACCGGCTGACGGTCACCAGCTGACCGGCAGCGCCTTGCCCTCCTCGTAGCCCGCAGCCGACTGCAGGCCGACCAGCGCGCGCTCGTGGAACTCGGCGACGCTGCGGGCCCCCGCGTAGGTGAAGGAGGAGCGCACACCCGAGGTGATCATGTCGAGCAGGTCCTCGAGCGAGGGGCGCAGCGGGTCGAGGTAGATCTTCGACGACGAGATGCCCTCGGCGAAGAGCCGCTTGCGGGCGAGCTCGTAGGCGTCGAGGCGGTCGAAGCGCTCCTGCACCGCCTTGGCCGAGGCCATCCCCCAGCTCTCCTTGTAGACCCGGCCGGACGCGTCGCTGCGCAGCTCCCCCGGCGCCTCGATGGTGCCGGCGAACCAGGAGCCGATCATCACGGAGGCGGCACCGGCCGCGAGCGCGAGCGCCACGTCGCGCGGGTAGCGCACGCCGCCGTCGGCCCAGACGTGCGCGCCGAGCTCGCGGGCCCGCTCCGCCGTCTCGAGCACCGCCGAGAACTGGGGGCGCCCGACCGCGGTCATCATCCGGGTGGTGCACATCGCGCCGGGGCCGACGCCGACCTTGAGGATGTCCGCGCCCGCGTCGACGAGGTCGTGCACCGCGTCGGCCGTGACGATGTTGCCCGCGGCGATCGGCACGCCGAGCTTCAGCGCGGAGACGGTCCGCAGCGCCCGGAGCATCCCCTCCTGGTGGCCGTGCGCCGTGTCGAGCACGAGCACGTCGACGCCGGCGGCGACGAGGGCGCGCGCCTTGCCCGCGACGTCGCCGTTGATGCCGACCGCCGCGGCGACCCGGAGGCGGCCGTCCGCGTCCAGGGCGGGATCGTAGATGGTGGAGCGCAGCGCGCCGGTGCGGGACAGCGTGCCGACCAGCGCGCCGTGGTGCAGCACCGGGGCGAATTCGAGGTCGGCCTCGATCATCAGGTCGAACGCCGCTCGCGCGGAGGGCACGTCGTCGGCGTCGATCGAGGCGGACGCGCCGTGCACGAGGTCCCCCAGCGTGGCGTCCTCCAGAGCCGCGGCGAGCCGCGAGGCCGGCACGCAGCCGAGGATCGTGCCGTCCTCCTCCTGCACCACGAAGCCGTGGCCCGCGACGGCGGGCAGGATCGCGAGCGCCTCCTCCACCGTCGTCGACGGCGAGGCGGTGAGCGCACCGGAGAAGGCGACCGGCTGGTCCTTCACCCAGCGGATCGCCGCGTCGAGCTGCTGCAGCGGCATGTCCTGCGGGAGCACGCCGAGGCCGCGGCGCCGGGCGAGGGTCGCCGCGAGCCGGGGCCCCGTGACCGAGTTCATGTTCGAGGAGACGATCGGGATGCTGGCTCCGGTGCCGTCACCGGGGGCGAGCGACACGTCGAGCCGACTGGTCACGGAGGACCGGCCGGGTACGAGGAAGACGTCCGAGTAGGTGAGGTCGCCGGAGGGGGTTCCACCGTAGAAGCGCATGGAGACGACGCTACTCCGGCCCGGCTGGGGACGTTCGCCGGAGGATCCGGGCTAGGCTTGACGACCGGGACGGGACCGGGCGACGACGCCCAGATGCGTGTCGGATGCGACGGTGCCGTCCGGATGATCGAGAACGAATCAACGGAGAGAGTGGGCGATCGGCTGTGTCGAGCCAGTTGACCGGAGCGGGAACAGATCAGGGCTCGGAGGACTTCGGAGCCAACGAGTGGCTGGTGGAGGAGCTGTACGAGCAGTACAGCGCCGACAGGGCCTCGGTGGACGAGTCCTGGTGGCCGATCCTCGAGCGCTACGGCAAGCAGCTCGGCGGTGCCGCGCCCTCCGCCGCCGCGGAGACCCCCGCTGCCGCAGCCCCCGCCGCCCCCGCGAAGGAGTCCGT
Organism: Rathayibacter sp. VKM Ac-2804; assembly: GCF_009866655.1. Classification (NCBI taxonomy): domain Bacteria; kingdom Bacillati; phylum Actinomycetota; class Actinomycetes; order Micrococcales; family Microbacteriaceae; genus Rathayibacter; species Rathayibacter sp. VKM Ac-2804. The sequence goes on along the minus strand of NZ_CP047420.1, from coordinate 1,528,044 downwards.
CGCCGAGCGCGTCTCGACCAGTGCCGGCGGTGCGGTGAGCCACCCCGCCACGTCGGCGACCTCCACGTCGAAGACGACCTCCAAGCAGCCGAAGCCGCAGCCCATCCCGGCCGACGCGCCCGTCGGCACGCCGGCCGAGGACGTCGCCGCCGTCGAGGAGGACGTCGTCTCGCCCCTGCGCGGCATGGCGAAGAGCCTCGCCACGAACATGGACGCGAGCCTGTCGATCCCGACGGCCACGAGCGTGCGCACCATCCCGGCGAAGCTGATGATCGACAACCGCATCGTCATCAACAACCACCTGCGCCGCACGCGCGGCGGCAAGGTCTCCTTCACCCACCTGATCGGCTGGGCGCTGATCCGCGCGCTCAAGGACTTCCCGAGCCAGAACGTCTACTACGACGAGCCGGGCGGCAAGCCCTCGGTCGTCGCCCCGGCGCACGTCAACCTCGGCATCGCGATCGACATGCCCAAGCCCGACGGCACCCGCGCCCTGCTCGTCCCGAGCATCAAGCGCGCCGACACGCTGAGCTTCACCGCCTACCTCGCCGCCTACGAGGACCTCGTCAAGCGCGCCCGCGGCAACAAGCTCGCGGCCGGCGACTTCGCCGGGACGACCCTCTCGCTGACCAACCCCGGCGGCATCGGCACCGTGCACTCCGTGCCGCGCCTGATGAAGGGCCAGGGCTGCATCATCGGCGCCGGCGCCCTCGAGTACCCGGCGGAGTTCCAGGGCTCGTCGGAGAAGACCCTCGTCGAGCTCGGCATCGGCAAGACCATCACGCTGACGTCCACCTACGACCACCGCGTCATCCAGGGCGCCGGCTCGGGCGAGTTCCTCAAGATCGTGCACGAGCTGCTGCTCGGCAAGCGCGGCTTCTACGAGGACATCTTCTCCGCGCTGCGCATCCCCTACGACCCGATCCACTGGTCGACCGACATCGCCGTCGACCTCGCCGAGCGCGTCTCCAAGACCTCGCGCGTGCAGGAGCTGATCAACTCCTTCCGTGTCCGCGGCCACCTGATGGCCGACGTCGACCCGCTGGAGTACGTCCAGCGCTCGCACCCCGACCTCGCCATCGAGAGCCACGGCCTCACCTTCTGGGACCTCGACCGCGAGTTCGTCACCGACGGCTTCGGCGGCTCCCGCCAGCTCAAGCTGCGCGACATCCTCGGCATCCTGCGCGACTCCTACTGCCGCACCGTCGGAGTCGAGTACATGCACATCCAGGACCCGGAGCAGCGCGCCTGGATGCAGCAGAAGCTCGAGCGCGGCTACGAGAAGCCGGGCCACGACGAGCAGCTGCGCATCCTCGGCCGCCTCAACGAGGCCGAGGCCTTCGAGACCTTCCTGCAGACCAAGTACGTCGGCCAGAAGCGCTTCTCGCTCGAGGGCGGCGAGTCGCTGATCGCGCTGCTGGACGCCGTCCTGCAGGGCGCGGCGGACGCGGACCTCGACGAGGTCGCCATCGGCATGGCCCACCGCGGCCGCCTCAACGTGCTGACCAACATCGCCGGCAAGACCTACGGCCAGATCTTCCGCGAGTTCGAGGGCACCCAGGACCCGAAGACGGTCCAGGGCTCCGGCGACGTGAAGTACCACCTCGGCACCGAGGGCACCTTCCGCGGCGCGGGCGGCGAGGAGATCCCCGTCTACCTCGCGGCGAACCCCTCGCACCTCGAGGCCGTCAACGGCGTGCTCGAGGGCATCGTCCGCGCCAAGCAGGACCGCAAGCCGATCGGCACCTTCACCACCCTGCCGATCCTCGTCCACGGCGACGCCGCGATGGCGGGTCAGGGCGTGGTCGTCGAAGGGCTGCAGATGTCGCAGCTGCGGGCGTACCGCACCGGCGGCACGATCCACATCAACATCAACAACCAGGTCGGCTTCACCACCCCGCCGCACGAGGCCCGCACCTCGATCTACTCGACCGACATGGCGAAGACGATCCAGGCGCCGATCTTCCACGTGAACGGCGACGACCCCGAGGCCGTCGTGCACGTCGGCCAGCTCGCGTTCGAGTACCGCCAGCGCTTCAACCGCGACGTGGTCATCGACCTGATCTGCTACCGCCGCCGCGGTCACAACGAGGGCGACGACCCCTCGATGACCCAGCCGCTGATGTACAGCCTGATCGAGGCCAAGCGCTCGGTGCGCAAGCTCTACACCGAGGCGCTCGTCGGCCGCGGCGACATCACCGAGGAGGAGTACGACCGGGCGCACCAGGACTTCCAGGACCGCCTCGAGCGCGCCTTCGCCGAGACGCACGCCGCGCAGACCGGCGCGATCCCGGTGATCAGCGCCGACGGCGACTCCGTGGCCGATCTCGAGCTGCCCGACGCGCAGCAGGGCGAGGACTACCCCGGCGAGCCCGAGGTGACCGGGGTCAAGGTCGAGGTCGTCACCCGCATCGGCGACGCGTTCACCTCGCCGCCCGAGGGCTTCACCGTGCACCCGAAGCTGCAGCAGCTCCTCACCAAGCGCCAGGAGATGAGCCGCACCGGCTCGATCGACTGGGCGTTCGGCGAGCTGCTCGCACTGGGCTCGCTGCTGCTCGAGGACACCCCGGTGCGCCTCGTCGGCCAGGACACCCGCCGCGGCACGTTCGTGCAGCGCCACGCGGTGCTGCACGACCGCGACAACGGCCAGGAGTGGCTGCCGCTGATGAACCTGTCGGACTCGCAGGCCCGCCTGTGGATCTACGACTCGCTGCTCTCGGAGTACGCCGCGATGGCGTTCGAGTACGGCTACTCGGTCGAGCGGCCCGACTCGCTCGTGCTCTGGGAGGCGCAGTTCGGCGACTTCGCGAACGGCGCCCAGATCGTCATCGACGAGTTCATCTCCTCTGCCGAGCAGAAGTGGGGCCAGCGCTCGTCGCTCGTGCTCCTGCTCCCGCACGGCTACGAGGGCCAGGGCCCGGACCACTCCTCCGCTCGCATCGAGCGCTACCTGCAGATGTGCGCCGAGCGGAACATGACCGTCGCGCGCCCGTCGACCCCGGCGTCGTACTTCCACCTGCTGCGCCGCCAGGCGTACTCGCGGCCCCGCCGCCCGCTGGTGGTCTTCACGCCGAAGGCGATGCTGCGCCTGCGCGGGGCCTCGAGCCCGGTCGAGGACTTCACCTCGGGCCGCTTCGAGCCGGTGATCGACGACGCGCGGATCCAGGACGCGGCAGCCGTGACCCGCGTGCTGCTGCACGCCGGCAAGGTGCACTACGACCTCCGGTCCGAGCTGGAGAAGAAGCCGGACGACGGTGTCGCGCTGGTGCGCGTCGAGCAGTACTACCCGGCCCCGATCGAGGAGCTGCGCGCGATCGCCGCGCGCTACCCGGACGCGGAGTTCGTCTGGGTGCAGGACGAGCCCGAGAACCAGGGCGCCTGGCCGTTCATCGCGCTGAACGTCGCTCCGCAGCTCGACCGCCCCGTGCGCGTCGTCTCGCGGCCGGCCGCCGCCTCCCCCGCCGCCGGCTCGGCCAAGCGCCACGCCGCCGAGCAGGCCGACCTGCTGGGCAGGGCGCTGCAGCGCTGACGACGCCCGGAGCCGCCCTTCACCGGGCGGCTCCGGCGCGCGGAAAGACCTCCGGCTCGCCGGAACGGGCGGCTCCTGAGAGCCGAGCGCGTTCGGGCGAGCCGGAGGTCGTCGAGCGGGTGGGACGGAGCGCTAGACGCGCGCCGGAGCCGCCGTGTGGCTCGCCTGCGCGTCGCGCAGCATGCCGAGCACCTGCGCGCGGAGGTCCTCCGGCGCCGTCTCCTTGCAGGCGCGCTGGACCGCGACGGTCAGCACGACGCCGACCTTCGCCTCACCGGAGCAGTCGGGGCAGTTCGCCATGTGCTCACGGATGTCGGCGGCGTCCTCCTTGCACAGCTCGTTGTGGAGGTACTCCTCGAGCTCGGCCTTCGCCTTCGTGCAGCCGCAGTCGGTCATTTCGTGCTCCCGGTGGTGAAAGCGGCGCGGATCCCGCGCTCGCGTGCGTAGTCGGTGAGTCGTTCGCGCAGCATGCGCCGGCCGCGGTGCAGCCGGCTCATCACGGTCCCGACGGGGGTCTTCATGATGTCGGCGATCTCCTGGTAGGAGAAGCCTTCGACGTCGGCGAAGTAGACGGCGAGCCGGAAGTCCTCCGGGATCGCCTGCAGGGCCTCCTTGACGGCGGTGTCGGGGAGGTGGTCGATGGCCTCGGCCTCGGCCGAGCGGCTCGAGGTCGCGGTAGTCGACTCGGCCCCGCCCAGCTGCCAGTCCTCGAGCTCGTCGATCGCGCTCTGGTAGGGCTCGCGCTGCTTCTTGCGGTACGAGTTGATGAACGTGTTCGTGAGGATGCGGTAGAGCCACGCCTTGAGGTTCGTGCCCTGCTCGAACTGCTTGAACGCGCCGAACGCCTTCGCGAACGTCTCCTGGACGAGGTCCTGGGCGTCGGAGGGGTTCTTGGTCATCCGCAGACCGGCGGCGTACAGCTGGTCGATGAAGGGCAGCGCCTGCTGCTCGAACAGCGCGCGGAGATCCACCGGGGCGTCGGGAGCGACGTCGTCGAGGGACTCCTCGACGGTCTCCTCGATCGTCTCGGCCTCCTCGGTCGCGGGCGCCTCGTCGGCGGTGCTGGGGCGTGTGCTGTCGTCGCGAGTCATCACACGCGATTCTAAGCCGCGCCGCCGCACAGCAGCCGGTCGCGCCGGCCGGGGTCGCGCGAGGTCGATCGTCGCTGCCGTCATGCCTCGCCTCCCGCCTGATCCTGCCGTCGGTCCGTTCGCCGACTACTCTGACAACCGATGGTCTTCTCGCGTTATTCCGCTCCCGAGTTCGATCCGTACGGCGACGCCCGCGCGCTCCCCGGCGAGGAGGACTGGTCGGCGCCTGCCGCCGCCGGCGCCCTCGACGCCGTCGTCGAGCTGCCCGGCTCCAAGTCGCTGACGAACCGCGAGCTCGTCCTCGCCGCGCTCGCCGACGCCCCGTCCGTGCTGCGCGCACCGCTGCACTCCCGCGACAGCGCGCTGATGATCGAGGGCCTGCGCGCCCTCGGCACGACGATCCGCGAGGAGGGCGCCACCGGCTCCTTCGGCGCCGATCTCGTCGTCGAGCCGGCGGAGGAGCTCTTCGGCTCCACGACGATCGACTGCGGTCTGGCCGGCACCGTGATGCGCTTCCTGCCGCCGCTCGCAGGTCTCGCGCTCGGGCCTACCACCTTCGACGGCGACGCCTACGCCTACAAGCGCCCGATGGGCGCCACCATCGCCTCCCTCCGCTCGCTCGGCGTCGACGTGGCCGATGACGGCCGCGGCTCGCTCCCCTTCACCGTGCACGGCTCCGGCTCGATCCGCGGCGGCGACGCCGTGGTCGACGCCACCCGCTCGAGCCAGTTCGTCTCGGCCCTGCTCCTCGCCGGGGCGCGCTTCGACGAGGGCCTGCGCCTGCGGCACGAGGGCGGCGCGCTGCCCAGCCAGCCGCACATCGACATGACGATCGCCGCCCTCGAGGCCCGCGGCGTGATCGTCGACGCCTCGACACCGGGCGCCTGGACGATCGCTCCGCAGCCGATCGCCGGGGCCGACGTCCTGATCGAGCCGGACCTCTCCAACGCCGCTCCGTTCCTGGCCGCCGCGCTCGTCACCGGCGGCACCGTGCGGTTCCGGCACTGGCCGGCCGAGACCACCCAGGTCGGCGCGCACCTCGAGCGCATCCTGCCGATGTTCGGCGCGAGCGTCGAGCGCGACGGCGACGACCTCGTCGTCCGCGGCGGCGACGAGATCCTCGGCGTCGACCTCGACCTCTCGGAGGGCGGCGAGCTCGCCCCCGCCCTCGCGGCCCTCGCGGCCCTCGCGAGCGGTCCGAGCACCCTCACCGGCATCGGCCACATCCGCCACCACGAGACCGACCGCCTCGCCGCCCTCGCGGCCGAGATCAACGGCCTCGGCGGCGCCGTCACCGAGCTCGAGGACGGCCTGCGCATCGAGCCCGCCCCGCTGCACGGGGGCCGCTGGCGCACCTACTCCGACCACCGCATGGCGCACGCCGGCGCGCTGATCGGCCTCGTCGTGCCGGGCGTCGCGATCGAGGACATCGCGACGACCTCCAAGACCCTCCCGCAGTTCCCCGAACTCTGGACCGCACTCGCGGGCGGGGTCTGACCCGTGTCGTGGTGGACGGACAGCGGCCTCGACGCCGACGGTGTGCTCGACGACTTCGACGGCTACGACGAGTCGGACGCGCGGGTGCGGCCGAACCCGAAGGGGACCAAGCCGCGCACGAAGAACAGGCCGGCCTACGAGGACGCCGAGATCGCGATGGTCCTCGGCGTCGACCGCGGCCGCTACACGGTGATGATCGGCGACGGCACGCCCGAGGAGCACGAGTTCACGGCGGCGCGCGCCCGGGAGCTGCGCAAGCAGGCGATCGTCCCCGGCGACCGCGTCGACGTGGTCGGCGACTCCAGCGGCGACGAGGGCACCCTCGCCCGCATCGTCCGGATCCGCGAGCGCTCCACGCTGCTGCGCCGCAGCGCCGACGACACCGACGCGATCGAGCGCGTGATCGTCGCCAACGCCGACCAGATGGTCTGCGTGGTGGCCGCCGCCGACCCGGAGCCGCGCACCCGCCTCGTCGACCGCTACCTGGTCGCCGCCTTCGACGCCGGCATCACCCCGATGCTCTGCATCACCAAGACCGACCTCGCCGATCCCGCGCCCTTCCTCCGCAACTTCGAGGGACTCGACCTCCGGGTGTTCCTCTCCAGCCAGGACGAGCCGCCCGTCGACGAGATCGCCGAGGCGCTGCTCGGTCACGAGACCGTCGTCGTCGGCCACTCCGGAGTCGGCAAGTCGACGCTCGTGAACAAGCTCGTCCCCGACGCGCACCGGGCGATCGGCCGGGTCAACACGGTGACCGGGCGCGGCCGGCACACCTCCTCCTCCACCGTCTCGCTGAGGGTCGAGCGCGGCGACCGGCACGGCTGGGTCATCGACACCCCGGGCGTGCGCTCCTTCGGCCTCGGCCACGTGAACACCGACAACATCCTCGGCGCCTTCACGACGCTCGCCGTGCTCGCCGAGGACTGCCCGCGCGGCTGCACGCACCTGCCCGACTCCCCCGACTGCGCGATCATCGAGGCCGTCGAGGGCGGGCTGCTCGGGGCGAGCGGGCCGGAGCGCCTCGACTCGCTCCAGCGCCTCCTGACCACCTTCGCCACCACCGACGGAAGCAGACGATGACCGACACCGCAGTCCCCCCGATCCCCGCCGACGCGCGCCTCTCCGCCGGCGACGCCGCGCCCGCCTTCTCTCTGCCCGACCAGGACGGCCGACCGGTCGACCTCGCCGATCTCCGCGGCCGCCGCGTCATCCTCTTCTTCTACCCGCAGGCCGACACCCCCGGCTGCACGACCGAGGCGTGCGATTTCCGCGACAGCACGGCGGCGCTCCAGGCGGCCGGCTACGAGGTGCTCGGCGTCTCGCGCGACACCCCGGAGGCGCTGCGCCGCTGGGCGGACGAGCACGGCCTCGCCTACCCGCTGCTGAGCGACCCGGACATGACCGTCCACCGCGCCTACGGCGTGTGGGGCGAGAAGAACAGCTACGGCAAGACGGTCGTCGGCGTCCTGCGCTCGACCTTCGTCGTCGGGCCCGAGGGCGACCTCGAGTTCGCGCAGTACAACGTGCGCGCCACCGGACACGTGCAGGCGCTGCGGAAGAAGCTCAAGCTGGCTTGAGGCGCCGGGGCTCGATACGCCGCCTCCGGCGGCTGCTCGACCAGCATGCAGGGCAGCCGCCTGCCGTTCCAGCGGTCCACGGAGGGCGGCCGCCCGCCGTTCCGGCGGTCCATGCTGGTCGAGCAGCCCGCGCAGCGGGCGCATCGAGTCCCGCCGCCGCTAGAAGCCCTCGTTGAAGCGCGGGGCGTAGTCGGCGCCGAGCGCGTCGAGCTCCTCGGGCGTCAGCTCGAGGTCGACGGAGGCGACCGCGTCCTCGAGGTGCTGCATCTTCGTCGCGCCGACGATGGGCGCGGTCACCGCCTCCTGCTGGCGCACCCAGGCGAGGGCGACCTGCGCGCGCGGGACGCCGCGCTCCGCCGCGATGCGCTCGACCGTGCCCGCTGTGCGGCGGTCGGCCTCCTCCTGCTGGTGGTAGAGCGTCTTGCCGTAGAGGTCGGTCTCCGTGCGCGACGTGGTCGCGTCCCAGTCGCGGGTGAGGCGCCCGCGGGCCAGCGGCGACCACGGGATGACCCCGACGCCCTGGTCGAGGCAGAACGGGTGCAGCTCGCGCTCGTCCTCGCGCTGGATGAGGTTGTACTGGTCCTGCATCGAGACGAAGCGGGTCCAGCCGCCGAGGTCCGCGGTGTACTGCGCCTTCGCGAACTGCCACGCCCACATGCTCGATGCGCCGATGTAGCGCGCCTTGCCCGAGCGGACGACGTCGTGCAGGGTCTCCATCGTCTCCTCGATCGGCACCAGCGGGTCCCAGCGGTGGATCTGGTAGAGGTCGACGTAGTCGGTGCCGAGGCGGCGGAGGCTGTCGTCGATGGCGCTGAGGATGTGCCGGCGCGAGAGTCCGCCGCCGTTGGCGCTCGGACGCATCGTGCCGTGCACCTTGGTCGCGATGACGACCTCCTCGCGCACGGCGAAGTCGGCGAGGGCCCGGCCGACGAACTCCTCGCTCGTGCCGTCGGAGTAGACGTCGGCGGTGTCGAAGGTGGTGATGCCGAGCTCGAGAGCGCGGCGGAGGAAGGGCCGCGACTCCTCCTCCCCCATGCTCCAGCCGTGCGCACCGCGGTCGGGGGCGCCGAAGCTCATGCAGCCGAGGATGATCGAGGAGACCTGGAGGCCGCTGAGGCCGAGTCGGGTGGAGTCCATCCTCCGACGCTAGCCGACCCGGGTCCCGGCCGGGCCGGTCGGGCCGAGGGTGGACTCAGCCCAGCCCGGGGTCCCGACGGGTCGCGGCGACCGTGCTCGGCAGGAAGAGCAGCACCACGGCGAGCAGGGCCGGTGCGAGCAGAGCCCAGCCGATGTCCGGGACGGCGTACTGCCCCTGGAAGGCGCCGAGGGCGACGGCCATCAGCACCAGCTGGATCGTGAGGGCGGAGGCGCGGATCCAGCTGCGGCGCCGGGCGGTGCCGACGGTGGTCGCGGCGACCCAGGCGAGCGCGATGAAGGAGAGCACGACGATGGCGATCCCGCCGCCGACCGAACCGGCGCGCGTCGTCACCAGCTCGAGGACGAGCCACCCGGTGACGCACGCCACGGCGGCGGTCTCCAGCGCCAGAACAGCGACGAGCAGGAGCAGGCCGAGGGGCCGCGAGCCGCTTCCCGGCCTGGTCGGAGGCCGGTTCCCGTCCATGATCACAGCTGCATCCCATCCAGCACTCTTGATTCGAGCCTGCCTCCGTGACAGGCTAGTGCAGTTCGTTTCACCGCTCACAGGGTCGTGGGTTACCGCCGATGTGAACTCTCCGATCCTGCTGCGCCGCGAGGCGCGACTGCGATCGGAGCGATCTCCCATCGGGAAGAACCGAGCACCGTCCGGTCCCGCCCTGAACCGCCTCGCGCAGCTGCGTGAGGTCTCGTGGCGTGCGCCGGTGCAGGTGCCCGGCGCATGCCGATGGTCAGAACCGTCGGTGTGACTCGATCATCCCACCCGAACACTGCGTGGTTCCTCCACGCACGCTGTCACACAAGGAGCACCTGCATGGACTGGCGCGACAAGGCCGCTTGCCTCACCGCTGACCCCGAGCTTTTCTTCCCGGTCGGCAACACCGGACCCGCCGTCGACCAGATCGAGAAGGCGAAGACGGTCTGCGGTCGCTGCACCGTCACGGAGGTCTGCCTCCAGTACGCCCTCGAGACCGGCCAGGACTCGGGCGTCTGGGGCGGCCTCAGCGAGGACGAGCGCCGCGCCCTCAAGCGCCGCGCCGCCCGCGCCCGCCGCGCCTCGTAGCGCCCGCGCCGGCACCGTCCGGCAGCAGCCCCACCCCGACCCCCGCTCGCCCTCGGCAGCGGGGGTCGCGTCGTCTCGGGGGGGCGACGACCGCGATCAGACCCGCGGGCCCTTGAGCCAGCGCAGCGGCACCTCGATGGTGACCTCGGTGCCGCGGCCGACCAGCGTGTGCCAGTCGATCGTCCCGCCGAGCTCGCCCTGGATCAGGGTGCGCACGATCTGCGTGCCCAGGCCCGAGCCGACCTTGCCCTCCGGCAGTCCGACGCCGGTGTCGCGCACCTTGACGGTCAGCTCGTCGTCGCCGCGGGTCGCGACGATCTCGACGTCGCCCTCGCGGCCGGCCAGCCCGTGCTCGACCGCGTTGGTGACCAGCTCGGTCAGCGCGAGGGCGAGCGGAGTCGCGTACTCGCTCGGCAGGTCGCCGAAGCTGCCGGTGAAGGTGGGGTGCACCGTGGTGTTGTGCGTCGAGGCGACCTCGGCGATGAGCAGCAGTACGCGGTCGAACACCGCGTCGAAGTCGACGTTCTGCGCGAGCCCCTCGGAGAGCGTGTCGTGCACGACCGCGATCGCGGCGACGCGGCGCATGGCCTGCGTCAGCGCCTCCCGCGCGAGGTCCGAGTGGGTCCGCCGGGCCTGGATGCGCAGCAGCGAGGCGACCGTCTGCAGGTTGTTCTTCACCCGGTGGTGGATCTCGCGGATCGTCGCGTCCTTGGTGATCAGCTCCCGCTCCTGGTGCCGCAGCTCGGTCACGTCGCGGCAGAGCACGACGGCGCCGACGCGCTCGCCGCGGTCGCGGATCGGGATCGCGCGCAGCGAGACGGTGACGCCGCGCGCCTCGATGTCGGTGCGCCAGGGCGCCCGGCCGGTGACGACCAGCGGCAGCGACTCGTCGATGACGACCTTGCCGGCGACCAGGCCGGTGGTGACCTCGGCGAGGGACTCGCCCTCGAGCTCGTCCGCGAAGCCGATGCGGTTGAACGCCGAGAGCGCGTTGGGGCTCGCGAAGGTGGTGATGCCGTCGACGTCGAGGCGGATCAGGCCGTCGGAGGCACGCGGGGCGCCGCGCCGGGGGCCGGTCGGCGCGCCGAGATCGGGGAAGTCGCCCGAGGCGATCATCGAGAAGAGGTCGTTCGCGCAGTCGTTGAAGGTCAGCTCCTGGCGGCTGGGGGTCCGCGTCTCGCTGAGGTTGGTGTGCCGGGTGACGACCGCGATCGGCTGGTCCGTGGTCGCGCTGTCGGAGCCGCCGAGGCGCCGGATGACGGGCACGGCGCGCACCCGGGTCGGGGTCTCCTCGAACCAGTCCGGCGCGGAGGTGTCGACGATGCGGGCGCTCTCGAAGGCCTCGGCGACCTGGGCGCGCCACTCCGCCTTGATCTTCTGCCCGACGAAGTCGCGGTAGAAGAGCGTCGCCGCGCTCGAGGGCCGGGCGTGCGCGACCGCGACGAAGCCGCCCTCCGCCGTCGGCACCCACAGCACGATGTCGGCGAAGGCGAGGTCGGCGAGGAGCTGCAGATCGCCGACCAGGAGGTGCAGCCATTCGACGTCCGCGTCCGTGGAGCGGCCGTGGGAGAGGACGAGATCACTGAGGGTCGACACCCGACAAGCCTAGGCGCCGTCGTCGCGCGCACCGCACCTGCGGTGCCCCGCGCCCGGTTATCCACAGACCGGCGCTCGATCCGACGTGAGCATCGCTCGGCTGCTTCGATGAGGGCATCTGTCGTGCCCTCCCGGCACGACCCGCACCTTCCGAGCCGAGAGGTGACCCGAACCGTGAGTCGCTCGTCCTGCCTTTGGAGCACGCCGCATGATGCACCCCACCGATGCGTTCGATTACCGCACCCTGCCGCTCGAGGCGGACGCGATCATCCCCGCGACGCCCGCCGCCGCCTTCTTCGCCCCCCAGCCGGCGACGCGGGCGGAGCTGCCCGATCCCGAGCCGATCCTGGCCTGCCTGACGCTGCTGGTGGTCGAGGTCCTGGGCGGCTCGCGTGAGATCGACCAGCTCGCCCGCTGGCTGAGCGACGACGTGTACCGGCACCTGCAGAAGCGGGTGGTGATGGCCGCGCGCGCCCGGAGCGTCAAGGGCCGCTCGGCGCAGCGCATCCCGTTCACCGTCGGCCGGGTCGTCGTCACGGAGCCGCGGGACGGGATCGTCGAAGCCGTCGTCCTCGTGCACAACCGGGTGCGCACCCGCGCGGTCGCCATCCGGCTGGAGGGCACCGACGCCCGCTGGCGGGCGACGGCGATCAACGTGCTGTAGGGCGCCTCAGCGCAAGGGTCAGCGCGCGGGTCAGCGCTCGGGGTCAGCGCTCGCGGGCGGCGGCCACCGGCGGCAGCACCACGCGCACGCCCTTCTCCCGCAGCGCCTCCTCGAGCTCCGGCGGCGGCGGGGCGTCCGTGACGAGGTAGTCGGCCCGTCCGAGCTCCGCCACCTGCGCGAAGAGGGTCCGGCCGAACTTGGTCTGGTCGGCCAGGATCGCCACCCGCTCGCAGCGCGCGATCATCTCGCTCATCATCACGCCCTCCGCCAGGTTGCTGGTCGAGTAGCCGTTCTCGGCCGAGACGGCGCCGACCGAGATCAGGCCGATGTCGCAGTGCAGATCGACCGCGGCGCCCTGCTCCGCGACCGCGAAGCCCACCGGGCCGACCGTCGACTGGCCGCCGAGGCGGACGGCGCCGCCGAAGACGAAGAGGTCGCGGCAGGTCTTCGAGCCGATCTCGGCGGGGACGCGCAGGTTGTTCGTCGCGATCGTCAGCTCACGGTGGTCGTTGAGGTGCCGGACGACGGCGAGCGAGGTCGTGCCGGCGTTCAGCATCACCACCGCCCCGTTGTCGACGAGGCCGGCGGCGAGCGCGCCGATCTTCTCCTTCGCGCCGCGCTGGATCCCCAGGCGCACGTCGAGGCGCTTCTCGGTGGCGGGCATCACCGCGAGGCTCACCGCGCCGCCGTGCGTGCGGACGAGGTAGCCGTCCGCGTCGAGCTGGTCGAGATCGCGGCGCACGGTGTCGGCGGAGACCGAGAAGCGGCGGGCCAGCGTGGTGACCGTGACCTCCCCCGCCTCGGCGACGTAGGCGGCCAGGTCGGCCTTCCGGCCGGCCGGCAGACGGAGCGGAGCGTCGTTCGCGGAGGGGGCGTCGTCGGTGTCGGGCATGGGGGTTGTCTAACACCGCCGTGCCGGATGCTGCAACTTGTCGCGCCCGGATCGCCGCAGATCGTGCGAACTGGGGCGCATTTGTCGCACAACTCAGCAATATCGTGCCGGTTCTTGCAAGTCCACGCACCGCCAGGTACATTCGCAGAACACAAGCGCAAGAATGCGCACACAACAGCAGATAACTGCAGAGTTGCAGGGAGTGACATGAGCAAAGGTGCTCGCATCAAGAGAGCCGTCGTCTTCACCGTCAGCGCGGCGTTCGCCGCGACGACGCTGACCGGCTGCAGCCAGGGTGGCGGCGACTCCGCGGCAGGCGGAGACATCACCCTCGAATTCGCGCAGTGGTGGGAGCCCGAGCTCTCGGACGGCGCCCTCCGCGGCCTGATGGACGACTTCGAGGCCGCGAACCCCGGCATCACGGTCGACCTCCTCAGCGGCCCGTACGCCTCGACCAAGGAGCAGCTCTTCGCGGGTGCCGCGGCCGGCACGATGTCCGACGTCGTCGGTCTCGACGGCGCCTGGATCAGCGACTTCGCGAAGCAGGGTGCGCTGGCCGATCTCGGCCCGCTGCTCTCGGACGCGGGCTTCGACGAGAGCCAGCTCTCCTCGACCGTCGTCGTCGACGGCAAGACCGCCATGGTCCCGGTCGTCAACTTCGTCTACCCGCTCTTCACCAACGACGCGCTGCTCTCCGAGGCGGGCGTCGCCGCTCCCCCCTCGACCCGCAGCGAGTTCGAGTCGGCGGCCAAGGCGATCACGGCGCTCGGCGACAACACCAGCGGCTGGGTGCTCCCGCTCTCGAGCGACGCCCCCAACGGGATCCAGAACGACGTCATGTCCTGGGTCTGGGCCTCCGGCGGCAGCATGCTCGACGACGGCAAGCCGGACCTCACCAACGACGCCGTCACCAGCGCGGTCGACTACATCGCGCAGCTCGACGCCGACGGTGTGATCGCCCCCGGTGCCGCGACGATGAAGGAGCAGGACAAGGTCGAGGAGTTCACGAACGGGCGCGTCGGCATGATGATCGACTCCCTCTCGCACATCGCCACGATCCGGGAGTCGAACCCCGACCTGACGTTCAGCATCTCGGCCATCCCGGCCGAGGACGGCTTCAGCGGCGAGCGCGGCATCCCCTTCGCCTCCTGGGGCATCGGGGTCTCGGCCAGCAGCGAGCACCCGGCCGAGGCCGCGAAGCTCGTGTCGTTCCTGATGAGCGCCGACACCAACTCGGAGCTGTCCACGCTGGCGAACGCCTTCCCCGGCAACACCGCCTCCACGCCGGACTTCTCGGACAGCGATCCGCTGTACCAGGAGGCCTTCGACATCTACTCCGCCGGCTACCCGGCGAACGAGTTCGTCGGCCTGCCCGTCGCGGAGCAGCTGATGCGCGACTTCGACGAGCAGCTGCAGGCCGCCCTCAACGGCGACCAGAGCGTCGACGAGGCGCTGGAGAAGTCCCAGGAAGCCTGGCTCGGCGAGTTCTGAGCCGTGACGCGTCCGTCCCCGATCGCGCCGCGGGAGTCCTCTCCCGCGGCGCGATCGCCCCTCACCCCACCCCCGATCCAAGGAGGACCGTCGTGGTCGCACTGCTGAGCACGCCGCAGCGTCCCGCCGCCGGCAGCCCCGCCCCCGCCGGTGCGCCGCGCCGGAAGCGCCGCGACCTCGCGCCCTACCTCTACCTCTCTCCCACGGCGATCGTGATGCTCGTCCTGATGCTCGTGCCGGTGCTGCTGGTGATCGGGTACTCGTTCTTCGACAACGTCATCACGAACCCGAAGCCCGCCTTCGTCGGCCTCGCGAACTACCTCGAGGTCCTCGGCGATCCGAAGTTCCGCACGGCGACCGGCAACACGGTCGTCTTCGTCGGCGTCAGCGTCGCCGCGCACCTGGTGCTCGGCCTGGGCTTCGCGATGCTGCTGAACTCGCCGCTCGTGCCGACCGTCGCCAAGTCGCTCTTCCGCGTGGTCTACGTCCTGCCGTGGCTGTTCACCGTCGCGATCATCGCGGTGCTCTGGCGGCTGCTGCTCAACCCCAACGGCGTCATCAACTACGCGCTGATCTCTCTCGGGCTCACCGACAAGGGCGTCGAGTGGCTCGCCTCCCCCGCGACCGCACTGCTCTCGGTCACCTTCATCAACATCTGGGCGGGCTACTCGTTCTACATGATCACGCTGCTGGCGGGTCTGCAGGGCATCCCGCACGACCTCTACGAGGCGGCGAAGGTCGACGGGGCGAGCGCCTGGCAGCGCTTCTGGAACGTCACGATCCCGCAGCTCAAGCCGATCATCATCAGCATGTCGGTCCTGGACATCATCTGGACCTCGCAGCAGTTCGCGCTGATCTGGATGACGACCGGCGGCGGCCCGATCGACGCGACCGAGATGCTCAGCACCTACACCTACAAGCTCGCGTTCAGCCGCTACGAGTTCTCGGTGGCCTCGGCGAGCGCCGTCCTGATCCTCCTCCTCACCATGGTCCTCGCGTTCTTCTACGTGCGGAACCAGAAAGCCAGGGACTGACGTGACTGCCACCGCCACCCGCCCGGCCGTCCGCACGCCGCGGCTCCTCGCCGCGAAGGCCGGGGTCTGGCTCCTCCTCCTGATCGGCGCCGCCTTCGCGGGCCTGCCGATCGTCTGGATGGCCGCCAGCTCGTTCAAGTCGAACACCGAGATCTTCGAGTACCCGCCCCGGCTGATCACCGACACGTTCTCGTTCGCGGCCTACGCCGGGATCCTGAATGATCCGACCAAGGTCCGCTTCTTCATCAACAGCTACGTCGTCGCCCTCGCGGTCGTCGCGCTGACGCTGGTGGTCGCGATCCTCGCGTCCTACGCGTTCAGCCGCTACGAGTTCCGCTTCAAGCGGCCGATCAACATCATCATCGTCAGCGTGCAGGCGGTGCCGCCGATCACCCTGCTGATCCCGTTCTTCGGGCTGATGGTGACGCTGCGGCTCTACAACACCTACCAGGGGCTGATCCTCACCTATCTGGTCTTCACGCTGCCCTACGCGATCATCATGCTGACCGGCTACTTCAACACCCTCCCCCGCGATCTCGATGAGGCGGCGCGGATGGACGGGGCCGGCCCGATGACGGTGCTCTGGCGGATCCTGGTTCCGATCGCGATCCCCGGGATCGTCTCGGTGGGGGTCTACACCTTCATGATCGCGTGGAACGAGTACCTCTTCGCGCTCACCCTGACCCGCACCGACGACATGCGCACGGTGCCGATCGGCATCCAGCTGCTGATGGGCCAGAACTCCTACGAGTGGAACGAGATGATGGCGATGAGCATCCTCGGATGCGTTCCCGTCCTCCTCCTCTTCCTCTTCTTCCAGCGGTACTTCATCGGCGGCATGACCGCCGGGGCCGTCAAGAGCTGAGGCGCGCGTCCGCGCGTCCGGAACACCACCACCACCACGAGAAGGACAGTCAGAGAATGCTTGTTTCCGGAAAAGATCTGCTGGACGTCGCCAATGCGAACGGCTTCGCCGTCCCCGCGTTCAACGTCAGCGACTACGCCATGATGAACGGCCTCTTCGAGATCAGCGAGGAGAAGGACTCCCCGCTGCTCATCGCGATCCACCCCGACGAGCTGAGCCACACCGGAGTGGACATCCTGCACGCGATCATCGCCCGCGCCCACCGCTCCAGCGTCCCCGTGACCATCCACCTCGACCACGGCGGCACCTACGAGCAGGTGCTGCTCGCGATCAAGTCGGGCTTCACCTCCGTCATGATCGACGGCTCGATGCTCCCCTACGACGAGAACGTCGCGATCACCAAGCGCGTCGTCGACGCCGCGCACGCCGTCGGCGTCTCGGTCGAGGGCGAGCTGGGCACCATCGGCAAGACGGACAACGAGGCGGAGGACGGAGCCGCGAACATCATCTACACCGAGCCCGAGGAGGCCGTCGACTTCGTCGCCTCGACCGGGGTCGACAGCCTGGCGATCGCGATCGGCACCAGCCACGGCCTGTACCCGGCGTCGATGAAGCCGGCGCTGAAGCTCGACCTGCTCGCCGAGATCAAGAAGCGCGTCGCGGTGCCGCTGGTCCTCCACGGCGGGTCGAACAACCCCGACGCCGAGATCGCGGAATCGGTGAAGCGCGGCGTGAACAAGATCAACATCTCGAGCGACATCAAGGCCTCGTACCACAACAAGATGCGGGAGGTGCTCGCCGACCCCTCGGTCCGCGAGCCGAACACCATCCAGCCGCCCTCCATCGCCGCGATGAAGCAGACGGCCGCCGAGAAGATCGACCTGTTCGGCTCCGCCGGCAAGGCCGAGCTCTACTAGGCCCGGCGCGCGACGTGAGCGAGAGGATCGTGCTCGGCCTGGGCGGGACCGTCGACTACGAGATCGACTGGGACGACGCGGTCGTCCAGGCGCTCGCGGAGGAGCACGGGATCCGCGCGGCCGAGCTGACGAGGACGGCGCCGGTCACCACCGAGCGCGAGCTCCTCGTGGCGCTCCTCGCGTTCCTCGTCGACGGTGCGGGAGGGGAGAGATTCGCCTCCTCCTCCCGCATCGTCGAGGAGTTCGCGCAGCGCTTCCCGCGCCGCATCACCCTCGGTGGGACAGGGGTGCGCGCCGGCTACGCGCTCGCCGTGCACGGCCTCACCGCCACCCAGCATCTGGTGAGCATCGACGACCACGTCCGCCGGCTCCTGCCTCCCGGGACCGAGTACGTCTCGAGCGCGACCGCGGACACCACCGACCCGCACCTGATCGTGCAGTTCCCGCGCGGCGCCCGAGTCCGCCTCGGCGACCGCGTGCTGGTGGCGCCGCACCCGAACCGGGTGATCTTCGCGAACGACCCGCCCAACCGCGAGCTGCTGCTGGCGGAGGGACTCGGCGGCGTGCTGGCAGAAGCGGGCGTCTTCCTGGTCTCCGGCTTCAACAGCATCCAGGACGAGGCGGTGCTGGCGGATCGGCTGAAGACGCTGAAGCGGCACCTCGCGGCGCTCCCGGCATCGGCCGACGTCGTCTACGAGGACGCGGGATTCCACCTGCCCGCGCTGCAGGACCGGGCCCGCTCGGCCCTGCTCGGCTGCGTCGACGTCGTCAGCATGAACGAGGACGAGCTGCAGGCCCTGCTCGGGGACCGGCTCGACCTGCTCGATCCGGAGGCGGTGGCCGAGGCGCTGGCGACGGCGGCCGCGCTGCTCCCCGGCCCCGTGCTCGTGGTGCACACCCGGCACTGGTCGACGGCCGTCGGAGCGGAGGCCGAGCGGTTCCGCGCGGCGCTCGTCGGCGGGGTCACGATGGCGAGCACCCGCTACCTGCTCGGCGACGGCATCACCGCCGCCGACTACGACCGCGTCGCGCAGCTGTCCCCGCAACCCGGAGGCGTCGCGGTCTGCGCCGCGGTGGCGGCGCGGCTGCCGGCGGTCTGCACCCCCGGCCTCGTCCTCGAGACCGACCGCCCCACCACGATCGGACTCGGCGACACCTTCGCCGGCGGCTTCGTCTCGGCGCTGGTGCGCTCCCGCGCCTGACCGGCCCCGTCGACGGCGAAGGCCCCGCGCCCCGCATCCTGCACCCCGCTCGAGCAGGGTCAGGGCCGGAGCCGGGGCCTTCGTCGTGTGCAGTCGGCGCTGGATCAGCGGCGCTTGGTCTGCGCGCGACGCTCCTGGCGGTTGTTCGGCGTCTCGTCCGAGCCGCCGGTCTGCTGGCCGAAGGCGCCGGTGGTCGAGGCGTCCTCGGCGTCGTCCGGGCGCGCCTCGCGGGCGGCCGCGGCGCTGGCCTTGGCCGTCGCCGCCTGCTGCACGCGGCCGCGCTGGTCGCGGACCTCGACACCGCCCGAGTCGCTCGGCGCGGAGTAGCTGAGCTTCTCGACCGGGGCGACCGGCTCGGCGAGGCCCTTCGCGGCGACACCGGCGACCTCGCCCTGCTTCTGGGTGACCTCGACCTCGAGGTTGAAGAGGAAGCCGACGGTCTCCTCGCGGATCTGGCCCATCATCTGCTGGAACAGCGTGAAGCCCTCGCGCTGGTACTCGACCAGCGGGTCGCGCTGGGCCATCGCACGCAGGCCGATGCCGTCCTTGAGGTAGTCCATCTCGTAGAGGTGGTCGCGCCAGCGGCGGTCGATCACCGAGAGCACGACCCGGCGCTCGAGCTCGCGCATGGCGGGCGCACCGAGCTGCTCCTCACGGCCCTGGTAGGCGAGCTTCGCGTCCGAGAGGATCTCGCGGCGCATGAACTCCTTGTTGATCCGGCCGCGGCTGCCGGCCTCCTGCACCACCTCGTCGATCGAGAGGCTGACCGGGTAGAGCGTCTTGAGCTCGGTCCAGAGCGCGTCGAAGTCCCAGTCGTCGCCGTTGCCCTCGCCGGTGTGCACCTCGAGGATCTCGTCGATCACGTCGACGAGGAACTTCTGGGTCCGCTCGTGCAGGTCGTCGCCCTCGAGGATGTGACGGCGGTCGGAGTAGATCGCCTCGCGCTGGCGGTTGAGGACGTCGTCGTACTTGAGCACGTTCTTGCGGATCTCGGCGTTGCGCGCCTCGACCTGCGACTGCGCGCTGCGGATGGCGCGCGAGACGACCTTGGACTCGATCGCCATGTCGTCCGGCACGTTGCCGCGGCCCATCAGGGCCTCCGCGGCACCGGAGTTGAACAGGCGCATCAGGTCGTCGGTGAGCGAGAGGTAGAAGCGGCTCTCCCCCGGGTCGCCCTGGCGGCCGGAGCGGCCGCGGAGCTGGTTGTCGATCCGGCGCGACTCGTGGCGCTCGGTGCCGAGCACGTAGAGGCCGCCGGCGGACTGCACCTTCTCGGCCTCCTCCGCGACCTTCGCCTTGACGCCGGCGAACACGTCGTCCCAGGCCGCCTCGTACTCGTCGGGGGTGTCGACCGGGCTGAGGCCCTTGGTCGACATCTCGGTGACCGCGAGGAACTCGGCGTTGCCGCCGAGCATGATGTCGGTGCCGCGACCGGCCATGTTGGTCGCGACGGTGACGGCGCCGAGGCGTCCGGCCTGCGCGACGATCGCGGCCTCGCGGGCGTGGTTCTTGGCGTTGAGCACCTCGTGCCGCACGCCCTTCTTGGCGAGCAGGCGGGAGAGGTACTCGCTCTTCTCGACGCTGGTCGTGCCGACCAGCACGGGCTGACCCGCCGCGTGGCGCTCGACGATGTCCTCGACGACCTGCTCGAACTTGACCTGCTCGTTCTTGTAGACGAGGTCGGCGTTGTCGATGCGCTGCATCCTGCGGTTGGTCGGGATGGAGACCACGCCGAGCTTGTAGGTCGACATGAACTCGGCGGCCTCGGTCTCGGCCGTTCCGGTCATCCCGGACAGCTTGCCGTAGAGGCGGAAGTAGTTCTGCAGCGTGACGGTGGCGAGGGTCTGGTTCTCGGCCTTGACCTGCACGCCCTCCTTCGCCTCGATCGCCTGGTGGATGCCCTCGTTGTAGCGGCGGCCGGCGAGGATGCGGCCGGTGTGCTCGTCGACGATCATCACCTCGCCGTTGAGGACGACGTAGTCCTTGTCCTTCTTGAACAGGGCGCGGGCCTTGATCGAGTTGTTGAGGAACGAGATCAGCGGGGTGTTCGCGGACTCGTAGAGGTTGTCGATGCCGAGATAGTCCTCGACCTTCTCGATGCCGGGCTCGAGGACGCCTACGGTGCGCTTCTTCTCGTCGACCTCGTAGTCCTCGCCCTCGACGAGGCGCTTGGCGAGGCCCGCGAACTCGGCGAACCAGCGGTTGGCCTCGCCCGAGGCGGGGCCGGAGATGATCAGCGGGGTGCGCGCCTCGTCGATGAGGATCGAGTCGACCTCGTCGACCACGGCGAAGAAGTGGCCGCGCTGGACCATGTCCTGCGCCTGCCAGGCCATGTTGTCGCGGAGGTAGTCGAAGCCGAACTCGTTGTTCGTGCCGTAGGTGATGTCGGCCGCGTACTGCTCGCGGCGCTGCTCGGGGGTCTGGCCGGAGAGGATCACGCCGGTCGTCATGCCCAGGGCGCGGAACACGCGGCCCATCAGCTCGGACTGGTAGTTCGCGAGGAAGTCGTTGACCGTGACGATGTGCACGCCGCGGCTCGCGATCGCGTTGAGGTACGCCGGCAGGGTCGCGACGAGGGTCTTGCCCTCGCCGGTCTTCATCTCGGCGATGTTGCCGAGGTGCAGCGCTGCCCCGCCCATCAGCTGGACGTCGAAGTGGCGGAGGCCGAGCGTGCGGCGCGACGCCTCGCGGACGGCGGCGAACGCCTCCGGCAGCAGGTCGTCGAGCGACTCGCCGTTCGAGTAGCGCTCGCGCAGCTCGACGGTCTCGTTCTTCAGCTCCTCGTCGCTGAGGTGCGTGAAGTCCTCTTCGAGGGCGTTGACGGCTTTCGCGTAGTTCTCGAGGCGGCGGAGGACCCGGCCCTCCCCGACGCGAAGGACCTTTTCGAGAACTGAGGCCACGGGGTACTCCAAAACGTAGAAGACAGGTGCCCGACGGCACAGCGCGGACTGCTCCACACTAGCCGGGGCGGGCTGTGCGCGGTCCGACAGGGCGTGAAGAACCCCCGGCGATCCTCCGCCGGGGGCTCTCCGTCACGCGGAGGGCACGGTCAGACCGCCGCGGCCTCCGGCTGCGCGTCCGCCTCGTCGCCCAGGCCGATCACGCCGTAGTCCCAGCCCTTGCGGCGGTAGACGACGCTCGGGCGGTCGGTGTCGGCGTCGATGAAGAGGTAGAAGTCGTGGCCGACCAGCTCCATGTAGTCGACGGCGTCGTCGACGCTCATCGAAACGGAGGGGAAGACCTTGGTGCGGATGACGACGGGGCAGTACGGCTCCTCCACGTCGTCCTCGTCGACGGCGGCGTCGACCGGCGCCGGCTCCTCCTGCACGGGGATCACGCCCGTGCTCAGGCGCTCCAGCACCTCGGCGTCGGCCGGCTGGATCGCGACGACGCTGAAGTCGTCGGCCGCCGCGTCGCGCAGCGAGGTCGGCCGATGCTGGCCCCGGTGCACCTTCTTGCGGTCCTTGGCCCGCCGCACCCGTTCGAGCAGGCGCCCGAGGGCCACGTCGAAGGCGGCGTACTTGTCGGCTCCGCTCGCCTCGGCCCGCACGACGGGCCCCTTGCCGATCAGCGTGAGCTCGACCCGGTCGCCGGCGGCGGCGCCCTTGCCCTCGCTGTGACGGCTCGCCTTGATCTCGAGCGCAAGCGCCCGGTCGGCGAGGTGGGCGATCTTCTCCGACTTCTCCGTCGCGTAGGCGCGGAAGCGATCGGTGATGCCCATGTTGCGGCCTGTGATGTCGATGTCCATGACAACCTCCCAGTCGAGTACGGCGTGCCGCCTTTCTCCGGGCGGACCGTTCACGCCGTCCCCCGAGCGTAGACCCGCTGTCGCCGGATCGTCATCGGGAGTTCATCAGGAAGTCGCGCTCCGCCGCCGGGGAGTGCCCGCGAGAGCGACGGCGCCGGCGACCGCTCCTCCGCCCGCGCGGACGGCACGGCGCAGCTCGAGCAGCGTGGCGCCCGAGGTGACCACGTCGTCGACCAGCAGGATCCGCTCACCGCCGAGCGGACGCCTGGCGCGGAACGCGCCGTCGAGGTTCGCGCGCCGCTCGGCCCGGGCGAGGCCGACCTGGTCGAGGGCGAGCCGCGTCCGCGCGAGCGGCCGGGCGAGGCGCCCGCCGGCCGAGCGCACCAGCAGGTCGACGGGGTCGAAGCCGCGCCGCAGGTGCCGCAGGCGCGATCGGGGCGGTGCGACCAGCAGCGCCGGAGCGCCGTCGAGCGCCCCCAGGACGACGGGCCGCAGCAGCGCGCCCAGCGGTCGCGCCGCGGCGACCCGTCCCTCCGCCTTGAGCGCGAGGACGAGGCGGCGCACCGTGCCGGAGTACTCCGCGCCGACGAGCACCTCGAGCGGGTCGTCGTCCGGGCCCAGCCGGCGCAGGTGCGGTCGCGCCTCCCCCGCGAGCGCCGAGGCGCAGTCCGCGCACGGCACCCGCGTCGCCGGCAGCCCGCAGGCGGGGCAGTCCACCGGCAGCAGCACGGCGAGGGCGTCGAGGAGGTGATCGCGGAGCATCGGGCGAGTGTGCCCGGTGTCAGGACCCCATGCCGGTCTGCGTCGCGAGAAGACCGATGCCCGTCGCGACCGTCTGCCAGGCCGAGCCGCGCTGCTGGCGCAGCTCGCCGCCCTCCGCGAGGATCCGGATCTGGGTCGAGGCGTTGCCGGCCGCGATCTGGACGGTGCCGGTCGTCGTGCCGAGCGGGGTGTCCGCCCCGCCGAGCTGGTTCGTCGTCACGGTGTCCTCGCCCGTGGAGCCGCGCACGACCGAGACCACGTCGAGCTCGTCGGTCCACGCGGCGGCGACCGCCGTGCCGAGCGTCGACCGGAGCACGACCGGCTCGCCGATCGCGATCGGATCGCCGTTGGCCGAGCGGGTGACGCCGGCGACGAGCACCGTCGCCTGCTGCCCGTCCTGCGCGAGGGCGAGCATCCGCGTGCCGTCCCGCGAGAGCGCGAACGAGGCGATCGACTCGATCTCGGGCCAGGCGGTGGCGACCTGCAGCGACCGGGAGCCGTCGGACGAGTAGGCGACGAGCTGGTTCGGCGCGGCGGTGGGCACCGACCAGACGTAGCCGAAGGGGTCCATCCCGGGGGCGGCGAGGCCGCTCCGGGCGTCGAGCAGCACGTCGTCGACCCCGGGGGTCACCAGCGAGACCCCGGCCCCCGTGAGGACGGCCGCGGATGCGCTGGAGTCGGCGCCCCGCTGCTCCCCCAGCACTGCGGCGCGGGGCCCGAGCGCGGCGATCCGGTCGGAGACCGCGGTCTCGGCGAGCCCGGAGGAGCCGAGGAAGCCGAACTCGCCGTCCGTGAGCACCAGCGGCCGGGTGTCCACCCGCGGCGAGGTCGGCAGTCCCGTGACCTCGGTCGGGATCTCGATCGGGTTCTGCTGCACCGAGAGCGAGACTCCGGTGACATTGGAGACGTTGGCGAGGCTGCGGCCGAGCTGGAGCGCCATCCGGCGCCACTGCCGCTCGTCGGCCTCGAGCGCCGCCGAGTTGAGATCGACCACGGCGCGCTGCGCCTCGACCGGCACCGTCTCCGCGGCGAGCGCCGTCCCGGTCGGGAAGGCCGAGACGACGGCGGACGAGTCGCGGAGCCACGGGGTCGGCCCGCGCAGCAGCTCGGTGACGATCGTGGTGCTGGTCGAGCTGTCCGCGCGCGAGGCGAACCAGCGCAGGTCCGGCACCAGGTAGCTGTAGCTGGGGTCGAAGAAGTAGAGGGCGTAGGTGGAGAACACCTGCTGGAAGGTGGTCCGGTCGATGACGACGCCGCTGGGCGGCGCGCTGATCCGCCACTCGCCGTTCTCCTGGACGAAGCCGTAGTCGAGCTCGAGCGCGGCGGCGGCGGCGACCTCGGAGTAGACGCCGGTCGCGTCCACCTCCGCCACCGGCGTGATCGTGAGCGAGAGCGTCGAGGCGCCCGGCTGGGTCGAGGAGCGCTGGCCCTCGTCGACGGTGACGTGCTCGCTCGGCGTCCAGTCGGCTCCGGTGGAGAGGAACTCGCGGGCGATCTTGTAGTTGTTCTGCGGGCTCGACGCGGCGTCGATGAAGCCGGTGAGGATCTCGAACTGGTCGGCGCCCTCGGCGGGGCCGGAGGGGAGGAAGTCGTACTGCAGGTCCTGCGGCGCGGTGTCGGGCTGACCCACGCCGACGTCGCCGCCGCGCGGGATGCCCGCGCAGCCGACCAGGGCGGCCAGCAGCAGGACCGCCGCCGCGGCGGACCGCACGCGCCTCACTGGACGACCCCGTGCTCGGGGACGCCGTCGACCGGCAGCGGCGGCAGCGGCGGCAGGACGATCGGGCCGGTGAACTCCTGCTCGCCGGCGTCGACGGGCGGCAGCGGGAGCGGCGAGGCGTCGATCCGCTCACCGCGGCGGCGCGGGACGGTGAGCCGGAAGCAGGCGCCGCGACCGGGCATCGACCAGACCTGCAGCCAGCCGTGGTGCAGCGCCGTGTCCTCCTGCGCGATCGAGAGGCCGAGGCCGGTGCCGCCGAGGGTGCGGCGGCGCGACGGGTCCGCGCGCCAGAACCGGTCGAACACGCGGACCACCTCCTCGGAGCTCATCCCGTGACCGTAGTCGCGGACGGCGAGCGCCACCGCCGTCGCGTTGCTGTCGACGGTCACCACGATCTCGCGGCCGTCGCCGTGCTCGATCGCGTTGCCGAGCAGGTTCCGCACGATGCGGCGGATCCGGCGGGCGTCCATCTCGGCGTCGAAGTAGCCGCCGGGGGCGGAGAGCGTGAGCTGCGAGCCGTTCGCCTCGGCGATCCCGCGCATGCCGTCCATCTCCTCGCTCGCGAGCCGCACCAGGTTGACCGGCTCGAGCTCGAGCTCGGCCGAGCCGGCGTCGTGGCGGGAGATCTCGAGCAGATCGGCGAGGAGGCTCTCGAAGCGGCCGATCTGGCCGTGCAGCAGCTCGACGGTCCGCTCGGCGACCGGCGGGAAGCCCTCGCGCTGGTCGTAGAGCACGTCGCCGGCGAGCTTCATCGTGGTCAGCGGGGTGCGCAGCTCGTGCGAGACGTCCGAGACGAAGCGCTGCTGCACCCGGCTGAGCGTCGCGAGCTCGCTGATCTGCTCCTGGAGGCTGTCGGCCATGCCGTTGAACGAGCGGGCGAGGGTCGCGATCACGTCCTGTCCCCTCTCCGGGATGCGCACGTCGAAGTCGCCGGCGGCGAGGCGCTGGCTGGTCTCGGCCGCCACCCGCACGGGGGCGACCACGATCCGCACCACCACCCAGCTGACCGCGCCGATCAGGAGGATCAGCAGGATGCCGGCGATGTTGAGCACCTGCTGCACGAACTGCAGGGTCCGCTCCGCGTCGGCGAGGGAGTAGCCGATGTAGAGCTCGTAGCGCCCGGCGGAGCTGGGCAGCTCGATCGTCGAGCCGACGACGATGCCGGGGAGCTGCTGCCCGGAGGCGCCGAGGGTCACCGACTGCCAGTACTGCCCGTCCGCACCGGCCTGCACGCGCTCGCGGAGGTCGTCGCTGATCACGCCGTTCTGCAGCTCGCGGTTGTAGCTGTCCTGCGGGGCGAGCGAGGACGGCTCCTGGTCGGGGGCGCGCACCACGGCGATGAGCGCGGAGGAGGAGGCGTCGCGCACCGCGGTGCGCACCGAGTTCATCACCTCCTCCATGTCCTGGCGCGTCGAGACGGTCGCCGCGTCGAGGTAGCCCTGCGCGGCGCGGGTCGCCCGGGAGGTGTCCCCGGTGACCTGGTTCAGCCGCGACTGGAAGAGGTTGTCGCTGATGCTGTAGGAGAGGTACGCGCCCGTCGAGCCGATCGCGATGCCGCTGAGCAGCACGGTGATGGCGACGGCGCGGAACTGCAGCGAGCTCCGCCAGGCGCGGAGCACCCTCCGCGGCCAGCGCCGGACCGACGGCATCCGGAAGCGGCGGGCGAGGCTCACGTCAGCTCGAGAGCACGGAGCCGGCGCGGTAGCCGACGCCGCGCACGGTCATCACGATCCGCGGGTCGTCCGGGTCCTTCTCGACCTTCGCGCGCAGTCGCTGCACATGGACGTTCACGAGCCGGGTGTCGGCCTTGTAGTGGTAGCCCCAGACCTGCTCGAGCAGCATCTCGCGGGTGAAGACCTGCTGCGGCTTCGAGGCGAGCGCCAGGAGGAGGTCGAACTCGAGCGGCGTCAGGCCGATGCGGGTCTCGCCGCGGCGGACCTCGTGCCCGGCCACGTCGAGGCTGAGATCGCCGACCTGCAGCACGGCGTTGGCGGCGACCTGGGAGGGGCGCAGGCGCGTCTTGATCCGCGCGACGAGCTCCTTCGGGTCGAACGGCTTGACCATGTAGTCGTCCGCGCCGGACTCGAGGCCCTGCACGACGTCGGAGGTGTCGGACTTGGCGGTCAGCATGATGATCGGGACGCCGGACTCGGCGCGGATCCGGCGGCAGACCTCGATGCCGTCGATGCCGGGCAGCATCAGGTCGAGCAGGACCAGGTCCGGCCGGGCTCGGCGGAAGGCCTCGAGGGCCCCCGTGCCGTCGGCGCAGAAGGAGACGTCCCAGTCCTCCGCGCGCAGGACGATGCCGATCATCTCGGCCAGGGCCGCATCGTCGTCGACCACCAGGATTCGCGCGCTCATGGGGCTCAGGCTAACCGACGCGGGTGGGAGCAGCGCCGCGCCGGGACGGTCGTGCCCGGGCGGGGCTGTGACAGCATGGGAGGGATGACCGACGCAGCTCAGTGGCCACCGCCCGCCGGGGCTCCGGAGGGCGCCGACGTGCGGCCGCCCGCCGCGCCGATCGCGCCCGTCTCCCCGGTCCCTCCCGAGGCTCCGGTCGCACCCGTCTCCTGGCAGCCGCTCGCGGGGCCCGCCGGACCGCGGGCTCCGCAGGGCTGGACTCCCCCGCCCAAGCCGGGGCTCGTCCCGCTGCGGCCGCTCGGCTTCGGCACCCTGCTCGGCGCGCCGTTCGCCGTGCTCCGCCGGAGCCCGCGCACCACGCTCGGCGTCGCGCTGCTCGTGCAGGGCGTCGGGTCGCTGGTCGCGCTGGTGCTCTACGGCGTGATCGCCCTGCTCGCCGTCGGCCGGGTCGCCCAGGCCGAGGTCGCCGACCGCGACGCCGTCGGCGCGGGATCGCTCGCGATCGTCGTGCTCGCCGCGCTGATCCCGCTCGCCGTGACCCTCGCCACCGGCGCGCTCGTGCAGGGCGTCGTCGTGCTGGAGGTGTCGCGCGCCGTCCTCGGCGAGCGGCCGACGCTCCGTGCGCTGCTCGGCCGGCTCCGCGGGCGCTTCTGGGCGCTGGTGGGCTGGACGGTGCTCCAGGGCGTCGGCGTGCTGGTGCTGGTCGTCGCCGCGGCGGGGCTCTCGGTCCCGCTCTTCCTCCTCGGCGCGCAGGACGCGGGGACGAGCGCGGTGATCGGCGGGATCATCGTGCTCGTGCTCGCCGGTCTCGCCGCGACCGCCGTCGGCGTGTGGCTCGCGACGAAGCTCGCGCTGGTGCCGAGCCTGGTGGTGCTCGAGCGGCTGCCGCTGCGCCGGGCCGTGGCGCGCTCGTGGCGCCTCGTCACCGGCGGGTTCTGGCGGACGTTCGGCGCGCTCGCGCTGATGGTGGTCATCATCCAGGCGGCCGGCCAGGTCGTCTCGACGCCGTTCAGCCTGCTGATCCCGATCGGCGGGGCCCTGGTCGCGCCGACCGATCCGAACGCCCAGATCGTCGCCTCGGTCGTGGTCGCCCTCCTCTCGGTCGCCGTCGGCCTCGTCGTGGGCGCCGTGGGCACGGTGCTGCAGTCGGCCGTCACCGGGCTGGTCTACCTCGACCGGCGGATCCGCCGCGAGGGGTTCGACCTCGTGCTGCTGCGCCACGTCGAGGAGCGCGCCGCCGGGCGCGACTCCCCCGATCCCTTCCCCGCGCCGCAGCGGACCGCGCCGTGATCCGACTCGCCCTCGCTGCGGCTCCGCTCGACCCCGACGCCGAGGAGGCCCGGCGCCTGCTCCTCGAGGAGCTCGCCGATCCGCGCTACCGCGCCGCCGAGCCGAGCTGGTTCGACCGCCTGGTGCAGGCGGTGCGCGACTGGTTCACCTCGCTCACCCTGCCGGGCGACGGGGTCGGCGTGCCGCTCGCGGCGGTGATCGGCGTGCTCGTCCTCGGGGCGCTCGTCGTGGTGGCCCTCGTCCTCGCGGGACGCCCGCGACTGCGGCAGCGCAGTCGCGGGGCCGGAGCGGTCCTGGCCGACGACGACGGCCGCTCGGCCGCGGACCTCCGCGCCCTCGCCGAGGCGGCGGCCGCGCGCGGCGCCTGGGACGAGGCGCTGGTGGAGCGGTTCCGAGCCCTGGTGCGCGCCCTCGACGAGCGCACGATCCTGACCGTCTCGCCCGGGACGACCGCGCACGGCTTCTCCCGCCGGGCGGCCTCCGCCTTCCCCGCCTCGGCCGACGCGCTGCGGCGCTCGGCCGACGACTTCGACCGGGTCCGCTACCTGGGCCTGCCCAGCGGACCCGCCGAGTACGAGCGCGTCGCCGAGCTCGACCGCGCGCTCTCGGCCGCGGCGGTCCCGCTCGAGGTGCTCCGATGACCGCGCCGACCGGCTCCGGCGGGCCCGTCGACACCGTCTCGTCCCCCACCCTCGGCGCCCTGCTGCGCCGGGGCCGCGTCTGGGCGCTCCTCGCGCTGATCGTCGCCGTCGGCACGGTGCTGCTCACCGTGGCGACCGGCTCGCCCGTGCCCGCGGACGACCTCGACGTCGACAGTGCGGCACCGGACGGCGGCCGCGCCCTCGCCCAGGTCCTGCGCGGCGAGGGGATCGACGTCGTGCGCGCCGACGGGCTCGACGAGGCCCTCCGCGCGCTCGGCCCGGGCAGCACCCTCCTGATCGACGACCCGGGGTCCGCCCTGGACGAGGAGC
Source organism: Rathayibacter sp. VKM Ac-2804 (assembly GCF_009866655.1). Taxonomy (NCBI): domain Bacteria; kingdom Bacillati; phylum Actinomycetota; class Actinomycetes; order Micrococcales; family Microbacteriaceae; genus Rathayibacter; species Rathayibacter sp. VKM Ac-2804. The sequence continues at coordinate 1,498,619 of NZ_CP047420.1, read as the reverse complement.
AGTACGCCCGGCTCGCGGACGAGGCCGACACCGTCGTCCTCGTCGAGCCGACCGGCGCGGCGCTCGAGGCGCTCCTGCCCGGGGTCGCCTTCGCCGGCGCTCCGCAGGACGACGGCGTGCTCGCCGCCTCCTGCGCGCTGCCCGCCGCGGAGCGCGCCGGCGGGATCCCCGCGGGCGGCAGCACCTTCCGCGTCCTCGAGGGCGGGGCGGTGGGCTGCTTCCCGTCCGGTGACGACGCCTTCGCGCTCGTCGCCGACTCCCCCGCCGCAGGTCCGGACGTGGTCGCCGTCGGCGACGCGGACCTCCTGCGCAACGGCGCGATCGCCGAGGAGGGGCGCGCCGCCCTCGCCCTCGGCCTCCTCGGCGCCGAGGACCGCCTCGTCTGGTACCGCGCCGGCGCGGCCGACGCGGCGACCGCGACCGTCGACCCGGCCGATCTCGCCCCGGGCTGGGTCACGCCGGCGCTGCTGCTGCTCGTGGGCGTCTTCGTCGCCTCCGCCGTCTGGCGCGGCCGGCGCTTCGGGCCGCTCGCCGTCGAGCCGCTGCCCGTCGTCGTGCACGCGAGCGAGACGGCGCGCGGCGCGCCCGCCTCTACGCCCGGCGCCACCCGCGTGCGCGCGCTCGACGCGCTGCGCATCGGCACGCTGCACCGCGCCGCCGCGGTGCTCGGCCTCGCTCCGTCGAGCGGAGTGGACGAGGTCGTCGCGGGCGCCGCCGCGCTCCTCGAGCGCGACCCGCGCGCCCTGCGCCGGCTCCTCGTCGACGACGAGCCGGCCGACGACGCGGCCCTCGTCGCCGCCTCGGACGAGCTCCTGCGCTTCGAGCGCGCGCTCCGGGCCGCCCGCGCGCCCCGCCTCGACCCCGCACGATCCGACGCCGAACGTCCTGACACCGAACGACCCGACGCCGAACGACCCGACCACGAACGACCGGAAGGCCCCCTCCGATGAGCGACTCCTCCCTCCCTCCGATCGCGGACGACGAGCTCCGCCGCGAGCTCGACCGCGTGCGCACCGAGGTCGGCCGCGCCGTCGTCGGGCAGGACGGCGCCGTCTCCGGGCTGCTGATCGCCCTGCTGGCCGGCGGTCACGTCCTGCTCGAGGGCGTCCCCGGCGTCGCCAAGACCCTGCTCGTGCGCGCCCTCTCGGTCTCGCTCGGCCTCGACACCCGGCGCGTGCAGTTCACCCCCGACCTGATGCCCGGCGACATCACCGGCTCCCTCGTCTACGACGCCTCCACCTCGGGCTTCGCCTTCCGCGAGGGACCGGTCTTCACCAACCTGCTGCTCGCGGACGAGATCAACCGCACCCCGCCGAAGACGCAGGCCGCGCTGCTCGAGGCGATGGAGGAGCGCCAGGTGAGCGTCGACGGCCGGACGCTGCGCCTCCCCGACCCGTTCCTGGTCGCTGCGACGCAGAACCCGGTCGAGTACGAGGGCACCTATCTGCTCCCCGAGGCGCAGCTCGACCGCTTCCTGCTCAAGCTGGTGCTCGACGTGCCGCCGCGCGACGTCGAGGTGGAGGTGCTCGCGCGCCACGCGGCGGGCTTCGACCCGCGCGACCTCGCCGCCGCCGGCGTGCATCCCGTGCTCGACGCCGGTCGGCTGCGTGCGGCGCAGGCCTCCGTCCGCCGGGTCGGGGCGGGCCCGGACGTGCTCGGCTACATCGTCGACGTCGCCCGCGCGACCCGCGAGAGCCCGAGCGTGAAGCTCGGTGTCAGCCCGCGCGGATCGACGGCGCTGCTCGCCGCGAGCCGCGCCTGGGCCTGGCTGAACGGCTACGGCTCGATCACTCCCGACCACGTGCAGGCGATGGTGCTGCCCGTGCTGCGGCACCGGATGCAGCTCCAGCCCGAGGCGGAGCTCGAGGGCGTGCGCACGGAGGCCGTCCTCGGCGGCATCCTGCAGCAGGTCCGCGTCCCGGTCTGAGCCGTGCATCTCACCGGGCGCTCCGTCCTCGTCCTCCTCGTCGGCCTCGTGCCGGTCGTCCTGCTGGGGCGCCGGGCCGGGGTCGCCTTCGCCGTGCTCGGGCTCTGGCTGCTGGTCTGGCTCGTCCTGGTCGGCATCGATCTGGCCGTGGCCGGCTCCGCCCGTGCCGTCGTGCTCGAGCGGCGGACGCCCGACCGGGTGCGCCTCGGTGAGCGCGCCGAGGCGACCCTCCTGATCACGAACACAGGGCGGCGCCGGATCACCGGCGTCGTCCGCGACGCCTGGGAGCCGTCCGCCGGTGCTGTCTCGACCCGCTCCCTGCTGCGGCTGCCCCCCGGTGAGCGGCGAGCGGTCCGCACCGTGCTCGAGCCGCGCCGCCGCGGCGAGCGCCGGGCGCTGCACGCGACGATCCGCTCGAACGGGATCCTCGGGCTGGCCGGCAGGCAGGCGACGATCGCCGCGCCCGCGGTCGTGCGGGTGCTGCCGCCGTTCCGCTCCCGTCGGCACCTGCCCTCCCGACTCGCCCGGCTCCGCGAGCTGGAGGGGCGGACCAGCGTGATGATCCGCGGCCAGGGCACCGAGTTCGACAGCCTGCGCGAGTACGTCCGCGGCGACGACGTCCGCTCGCTGGACTGGCGCGCCACCGCCCGGCGCCGCGAGCCCGTCGTCCGCACCTGGCGCCCCGAGCGCGACCGGCGAGTGGTGGTCGTGCTCGACACCGGCCGCACCTCCGCCGCCCGGATCGACGACGAGCCGCGCCTGGACACGGCGATCGAGGCGTCCCTGCTGCTGTCCGCGCTGGCCGCCTCCGCCGGTGACCGCGTGGACGTCCTGGCCTTCGACCGCGCCCGGCGCGCGCGCGTGCACGGCGCGACCGGCACCGAGGTGCTGAGCCGCGTCGTCGACGCGCTCGCCCCCGTGCAGCCGCAGCTGATCGAGACCGACTGGTCGGCCGTGCCGGGCCAGGTCCGCACGCTGGTGTCGCAGCGCTCGCTCGTCGTGCTGCTCACCGCGCTCGACTCCGTGGGAGCGGCGGAGAGCCTGCTCGCCGTCCTGCCCCAGCTCACCCGGCGGCACACCGTGGTCGTCGCCTGCGCGCTCGACCCGGAGCTGGCGCGGATGGCCGCCGATCGCCGCGACCGCGGCGCGGTCTACGCGGCCGCCGCCGCGGAGCGCGCGCTCGCCGACGCGGACCGGCTCGCGGCCGCCGTGCGACGGCTCGGCGGCGACGTGGTGCTCGCCTCGCCCGAGAAGCTGCCGCCCGCCCTGGCCGACCGCTACCTCGCGCTGAAGGCGGCCGGCCGGCTCTGACGTCGGCGCATCGACCCGGATCCCTCGCGCTCAGGCCTCGCTGATGCTGCGCGAGCCAGCGTCGAAGCGGCCGAGGTCGCCCGTCTCGCCCGCCTGAACGGCCCGGCGGCCGAGCACCAGGACGTAGGCGAGGAAGCCGCCCAGCGCGAGCGCGCCGATGCCGATCTTCAGCCACCACGGCCACGGCGCCGGCGTCACGAAGCCCTCGATCACGCCCGAGACGAGCAGGACGAAGACCAGCCCGATCGCGACGGTGAACAGACTCCGCGCGTCCTCCGCGAGCGCCTGCCCGCGGGTGCGCGGACCCGGCGCGATCCACGCCCAGAAGATCCGCAGACCGGCCGCCGCCGCGACGAACACCGCGGTCAGCTCGAGCAGGCCGTGCGGGAGGATGTAGAGGAAGAACGTGTCGCCCTCGCCGACGTGGAACATCACCGCGACCGAGGTGCCGAGGTTCTGCGCGTTCTGCAGCAGGATGTACGGCACGTAGACGCCGACGATGCCGAAGGCGACGCACTGCGCCGCGATCCAGGCGTTGTTCGTCCAGACCTGGCCGGCGAAGGACGCCGCCGGGTTCTCCGAGTAGTAGTCGACGAAGTCCTCCTGGGCGAAGCGGCGCAGCTGCTCGTCGTCGCCCAGCGCGGCCAGCAGGCGCGGATCGCCGAGGATCCACACCGCGTAGAGGCCGGCGACCAGCACGGTGGCGAGTGCGACGGCCAGGGTCAGCCAGCGGATCCGGTACAGGGCGGCGGGGAGCGAGACGACCGCGAAGCGGGCGACGGCCGCGAGCGGCTCCTCCCGCGTGCCGGTGAGCCTGCCCCGCGCCCGCGAGAGCGAGACGGCGAGGCGGGTGCCGACGGCGGTCGAGCCCGCGGTGGAGGAGATCGCGGCGAGGTCGGCGGAGGCGGCCTGGTAGCGCTCGACGAGCTCGTCGGCCTCGCCGCCGGTCAGCCGGCGCTTCCGGGCGAGCTCGTCGAGGCGGGTCCACTGGGCGCTGCGCGCGGCCGAGAGAGCGTCGATGTCCATCTGCTGAGATGATAGCCGGGGCCGACGATCGAGGGAGCTGCTGCATGTCCGACGACCGCGACGACGCCGCCTTCGACAGCGCCGGCCTCGTGACCGGCGAGGCGATCGCCCTCGAGATCCCCGTCACCTCCTTCGTCCTGCGGGCCGCCGGCGCGATCATCGACCTCGCCGCCGAGGTCCTGCTCGCCTTCGGCCTCTTCTACCTCGTCGCCGTCCTCGCGGGCGACGGCGGGCTCGACCCCGCCGCCACGGCCGCCGTCGCGATCGCCGCCCTCGTCGTCTCGATCGTGCTCGTCCCCGTCGCCGTCGAGACCGCCACGCGCGGGCGCTCGCTCGGCAAGCTCGCCGTCGGCGCCCGCGTGGTCCGCGACGACGGCGGGTCGATCGGCTTCCGGCACGCGCTCGTCCGCGGGCTGACCGGGGTGCTCGAGATCGTGATGACGGCGGGCGGGCTCGCCGCGGTGGTCGGTCTGCTGTCGAGCCGCTCCCGCCGCCTCGGCGACGTGCTCGCCGGCACCCACAGCCGGCTCGAGCGCGTGCCCGCCGCTCCTCCGCTGGTCGTCGAGGTCCCCGCACCGCTCGCGGGCTGGGCTGCGACCGCGGACGCGGCGCGCCTGCCGGACGCCCTCGCGCGGCGCCTCGCGCAGTTCCTCCGCCAGCGCTCCGGGATGACCGAGCCCTCGCGGTCGCAGCTCGCCGCCGCGCTCGCGCGCAGGAGGCCGCGCCGTTCGTCTCGCCGCTGCCGACCGCCCCCGCCGAGGACTTCCTGCTCGCCGTCGCGGCACTCCGCCGGCGGCGCGAGGAGCGCGCGCTGCAGCTCGTCGACCGGCACATCACCAGGCTCGCGCCGGTGCTCGCGGACGCGCCGCGAGGCTTCCCCGTGCGCGAGGAGGCGCGGCGGGCTCAGCCCGCTCGGCCCGCTCAGGACAGCGGCGGCTCGAGGTAGCGGACCGTCTCCCAGCCCCGGGGCACCAGCAGCCGCCGGTCGTGCTCGGCGCACAGGTCGTAGCCGTGCGGATCGGGCTGCGGACTGAGCGGCCCGACGGCGACGAGCGAGTCGCGGTAGTCGTAGGTCAGCGTCACGACCGCGGGGAGGCTGCACCCGGTGCGCGAGCACTGCCGTCGGTCCATCGCGCCACAGTAGCAACAGGCTCCGGGGCAATAAGCTGGTCCAATGCCCCGCGCACGCCGTTCCACCGCTCGTCAGTCGAGCTCGGTGCGCGGCGGCTCGCGCGACCGGCACGGCCGCGGCATCCGCGGAGCGGTCACCGGTCCGCACCTGCCGCCGCTGCAGACCCGGGCGGACTTCTTCGAGACCACGATCGGCTCGGCCTTCGACTACCTCCGCGGCGCCTGGCCGGACGAGCTGGCCGGCATCCGCGTCGACCTCGCCTCCACGCCGGACGTCGATCCGGCGCGGCTGCAGGGCACGGGGATCGCCCGCTGGCGCGTGGATCACGCGGCCCGGCGCATCACGCTCTACCGCGTCCCCATCGAGCGGCTGGCGAAGCTGCACCGCCGCGACGAGTGGCACCAGCGGATGATGATCGAGAGCTACGTCTTCCGCGCCGTCGCCGAGCTGCTCGGCCGCGACCCGTGGGACATCTCCCCGGACCGGTTCCGGCACCACTGACCCGCCCCGCACGGCGGGCCGTGGGCGAGCCGCTCAGTGCGAGTAGACGGTGACCGGCGAGGACAGCGGCCCGGGCGGCACGATCGCGTAGCCCGCGATCCGACCCTCGTTCGCGATCGAGACGGACGCCTGCACGGGCTGGTCGCTCGTGACGACCACGGCGTCGACGCCCAGCTCGGCCGACACCGACGCGAACGGACCGATGTCGAGGGTGCGGCTGCCCGCCTCCGACTCGAGCTGCACCGACGCCGAGGTGTCGCTGCCGTTGGCCAGGTGCAGGACGGCCCCGGCCTCGCCGGTGTTGCCGACCCCGAACGGCACCTCGGTGGCGGTCCCCGAGACGAACCAGGCGAAGTCGGTCCCGGCGGGGCCGGTCGACGTCGTGCGGCCCGCTGCGACGACGGGCTGGTCCGAGGTGAGCGTGACCCGGTAGGAGCCGTCCGCGAGGCCGGAGAGCGGGACCTCGCCGACGCGGCCGGCGGGGACGACGACCTGGGTCGAGGTGCCGATGCCGCTCGGGTCCTCGTTGGCGACCTCGATCGAGACGGTGCTGTCCGCCTCGCCGGGCGCGAGGATCCGCAGGACAGGGGTGCCCTCGCCGCCGGTGCCGTCGTCGCCGGCGGTGTCCGCCGGAGGCGACGCGACGGTGAAGCCGGAGATCACGGTGAGCGTCGACGGGGCGGCCGCGGGTCCGGTGGTCTCGACGCCCTGCGGGGTGAGCCCGGAGATGGCGCTGCTCTGCAGGCTCGCCGCGATCTCGCCGCCGCGCGCGGTCATCCGGACGACGGGCTGGACGACGTCGGGGGCGAGCCCGGCGAGCGGGAGGGCGCGGACGGTGCCCGCGGGGACGACGATGCCGGTGGCGCCGGTCGCCGGGACGACGCCGTTCTCGCCGTAGAGCGAGAGGTCGACGGTGGCGGCCACCTCGCTCGGGTTGGCGAGGACGAGCACCGAGGTGCGGCCGACGTCGGTCGACCCGGCGACGAGCCAGCTGTCGGCCGACGGCTCCGCGCAGCCGAGCGCGGAGAGCCCGGACAGCTGCTCGGTCGCGATCGACTGCGTCGTCACGCCGCCCGGTGTCGGGTCGGACTCCGCGGGGACGTCGAGGCGGGTGATCCCGGTCCCCGGGGCCGCCACGTCGGCCTCGTCGAGGACCGACTGGTCGCCCGTCGCGTCCCGGGGCCAGAGCGAGGTGCCGGAGTCGGCGAGGGCGCGGAGCTCCTCGGGGTCGCTCGCGTCGATCAGGCTGCCGGCGCAGACCAGCGCGCTGTCGGCCGCCACCGGGGTGACGACGACGCCGTCGGCGGCGCGGCTCGCGAGCGGCGACGGCAGGAGCTGGGGCAGCACGACGGCGGCGGCCGCCAGAGCCAGTCCCGCGGCACCGGCCGCACCGCGGGAGTGCGCTGCGGCGCCGGCGGGCGGCCGAGACGGTGCGGTCGCGCGTCGCCGGCTGGCGAGCCGGAGCAGCTGCCGCGGTGGCGCGCCCGGCACGCCGGTCGGCGCGCGAGGGGCGGGGCGGGGGCTGCGTCATGCGCGTCTCCTGGTCGGCGGGATCAGGCGTCGCGGATCCGGGCTCCACGGGGTCAGGCATCGTCGGTCCCGTCGTCGAACTGGCCGGTGGCCTCGCCGGGCTCGTCGTCGATCCCCGCGACGGCGGCACCCGAGCGGGACCGCTCGAGCGAGAGGCCGGTCGGGACGGCCAGCAGGAGCGCGACCAGGAAGACGATGAGCAGGGCGATCGTGTAGGCGACGCCGAACGGTCCGACCACGCCCCGAGGCGCGGCGTCGATCCGGGTGCCCTCGGCGTCCACCGCGGTCCAGAGCAGGCCGTACTGGGTGTCGCCGACCGCGGAGAAGGCGGCGTTGCCGTCGAGCGACACCGCGGCGCGGGCGCTGACGGCCGAGGCGGCGTCGCCCGCGTCGTCGCCGGCCGGCGGAGCGAGCACGACGAAGCGCACGCCGAGCTCCTGCAGCGCCGCGGGGACGTCGTAGCCGGTGCGGGAGACGAGGTTGCCGGCGAGCTCGTCGATCGCGTCCGTCTGCTCGGTGCCGGTGGCCGCGAGCGTCGACTGCTGATCGAGGGTCGCTCCGGCGCCGCGCTCGAGGCGCGCGAGGATCCCGCCGTCGGACTGCGGCACCAGGACGATCGTCCCCACGCGCGGCTCGTTGAGCGCCTCCGCGGCGACGTAGGCGGGCAGCGAGCGGTCGGAGCCGGCGGTGGTGACGGAGCTCGCGTCCGTCGGGAAGAGGACGGCCAGCGGGGCGACGAGGACGACCGCGGCGGCCGTGACGACCAGCGCGGGCACGGTCCGGTAGGAGGGCAGGGCGGCGACCGAGAGCGAGAAGCCGACGACGAGGCCGAGCCAGTAGAGGCTCAGACCGGTCCCGCTCCAGACCGCGACGGTCTCCGAGCCGGCCGTGGTGACCTGCAGGCCCTGGGCGAGCGCGGCGGTGAGCAGACCGGCCGCCGCGACGCCGACTCCCCCGAGTGCCGAGAGGTTGTTCGGCAGCAGCAGCGCCGCGAGCGCCGAGACGACCAGCGGCAGGACGAGCACCGCGGTGGCGAGGCCCGCCGCCGAGGCGGGGATGCCGAGACCGCTGAGGAACCCGAGCCAGTCCGTCGTGAAGCCGGACGGGAAGCCCGCCACGAGCGAGAAGAAGTCCGCGTGGGCGGAGGGCAGCGGCACCCCGGGATCGGCGAGGATCGCGAACCAGTCGCCGCGCTGGGCGTGCGCGACGATGATCGGGAAGAGCAGCGCGAGCGCCGGGATCGGCAGACCGGCGAAGCGGCCGATGCGGCGACCCGAGGTGGCCAGCACGACGATCCAGATCAGCGCGAGGGGCACGGCCAGCACGGGGGCGCAGGCGATGATCGCCGCCGCGAGGATCGACGCGGTCGCCGAGGAGGACCAGGAGCGGTAGGCGCCGAACCCGGCGAAGAAGAGCCAGGGCAGCAGGACGTGCACGAGGATCGCGGCCGGGCGGCCCTCGGACTGCGCGGCGAAGAAGGCGGGGGCCAGCAGGTAGACGAAGGCGCCGGCGCCGCGCGCGATCGGCCGCGCGGTGAGGCGGGCGATCATCATCCAGGCGCCCATCGTCGCCAGCGGCAGCGCGGTCAGGTAGAGCAGGACGATCGAGAAGCTCGGCGCCCAGAAGGTGAGCGAGCCGAGCACGGCGAGCACCGCGGCGAACGGGTCCGCCGCGCCGATGAAGCCGGAGCCGAGATCGCGCCAGCCGTAGGCGGCGTTGCGCCACAGCTCGCCGACCGTGGGCGAGAGGGTGAGCAGACCGCCGCCGCCCATCGCCGTGGCCGCGAGGAGGCGCGTGTAGACGATCAGGCCGGCGAGGGCCGCGACCAGCACGATCCAGACTCCACCGCCCTGGAAGAAGTGCAGCGGGTGCCGCTCGCGGCTGGCCTGGACCCGGACGGCGTCGTGCCGGACCGAGCGGAGCTGTCGGACGACGTCGAGCGGGATGCGCAGCGGGGCGATCGCCTTCCAGCCCACGTTCTTCGACGAGCGCAGGACCTTCCTGGCGTGGAGGACCTTGGTGCCGCCGAACGCGACCACGAACGCGGCCAGCAGCTCGCCGCCCACCAGCCCCGGCTGCTTGCGCAGGAGCCGGACGGCGGCGCGGCCGACGGCCAGCGGCACGAGCGACAGCCAGTGCACGACGAGCAGGGCGACCGGGGCGTAGGCCAGGCGGCGGTGCAGCTGCGCGGTGCGGTGCTGACGCGCGCGCCGGCGCTCCCCGCTGTCGATCCGGCGGCCGTCGGGGCGCTGCAGGCCGATGCGGGCAGTGGTCACCCGGGCGTCCGGGACGCGGCTCACCCGGTGCCCGGCGAGGCGGGTGCGGAGCGAGAAGTCGAGGGCGTCGTCGACGACGGGCAGCCCGGGGTCGAAGCCGCCGAGCTCCTCCCAGAGCGCGTGCCGGACGAGCATGCCGCCGGCCGCGACGGCGAGCACGTCGGGCGTGGCGTCGTGCTGGCCCTGGTCGAGCTCGTCCTCGACGAGGTGGACGGTGGTGCCGTAGTTGGTGATCGACTCGCCGTAGCTGCGGATGTAGCCGGAGCGGGTCCAGTCCATCACCTTCGGCCCGGCGACCGCCACGGAGGGAGCGACCTCGACCGCGCCGAGGAGCGCGGCGAGCGCGCCCGGCTCCGGAGCCGAGTCGGCGGCGAGCAGCCACAGCCACTCGTCCTCGCCCGTCGGCGCCTGCATCACGCGCACGGCGCGGGCGACGGCCTGGCCGAACGGGAGGTTCTCGGCGACCTGCACGAACTGCGTCGGACCCCAGCCGGAGAGGAGCTCGCCGGTCGCGTCCTTCGAGCCGCCGTCGACGAACACGGTCGCATCGGGCTGACGGGTCTGGGCCCGCAGCGCCGCGAGGGTTCGCTCCAGGTAGGCCGCGCCGTTGTGCGCGACCAGGACGGCGGTGACTCGTGGATACATCGCGGACCACCCTAAGCGATGGGCGCGCGGCGCCCCGCGGCGGCTCGCCGCACCCGGCGAGCGGCGGTCGTCACGCCCGACGGCGCAGCTTGCGACGCTCGCGCTCGGAGAGACCGCCCCAGATGCCGAAGCGCTCGTCGTTCTCCAGGGCGTACTCGAGGCACTGGGCCCGGACCTCGCAGGAGGTGCAGATCTTCTTCGCGTCGCGCGTCGATCCGCCCTTCTCGGGGAAGAACGCCTCGGGGTCGGTCTGGGCGCAGAGCGAGTCGACCTGCCACGACAGCACGCCGCCGGGCGCCTGGCTGTCGGAGTCGATGCTCTGGCGGACACCGGGCACGCCGAGCCGGACCGGATCGACGAACCAGTCCTCGGGGACCGCCCGCATCTCGGAGCCGCTGCCGCCGCCGATGTCACGTCCGGAGACGCTGTCGGGAATCGCCATACCGTCTCCTACCCCGCCCACGAACATGATCGGCGACCGGCTCCTCCCGGAGCGGCTGCCTCAGTAATTACATCGGTGTCATTCGCTGAGGTCAAGTCGCGGACCATAAACCCTCAACCCGCCGTGGAGGGTTCACGACACACCGGCGTGTCGCGACCGTGTCGAAGCTCCCGGCGGGCGTCAGGACGTCGCGGCGCTGCGGGCGCGCCAGGCGCTCTCGACCATCTCGGCGACCGTGTGGCGCATCTCCCAGCCGAGGTCGCGGGCGGCGGTCTCCCCCGACGCGACGATGCGGGGCGGGTCGCCCGGGCGGCGCGGAGCCACTTCGGGGGTGAAGGCGATGCCGGTGCTGTCGGCGATCGCCGTCATGATCTCGCCGACCGAGGCGCCGGAGCCGCTGCCCAGGTTGTAGACGGGGTCGATCGGCTCGCCGGCGGAGAGCCGGCGGGCGGCCGCGACGTGGGCGAGGGCGAGATCGGCGACGTGGATGTAGTCGCGGACGCAGGTGCCGTCCGGGGTTGGGTAGTCGTCGCCGTTGATCCGCGGCGTGCGGCCGGCCAGGAGCGCCTCGAAGACGAGGGGGAAGAGGTTGTGCGGGCTGGTGTCGTAGAGGTCGGGGTAGCCGGAGCCGACGACGTTGAAGTAGCGGAGGGAGGCGTGGCGCACCCCGTGCGCCCGGCCGGCGTCGGCGAGCAGCCACTCGCCGATCAGCTTCGACTCGCCGTAGGGCGACTCCGGGCTCTTCGGGGTGCTCTCCGTGACGAGCTCGACGTCGACCGCACCGTAGACCGCGGCGCTGGAGGAGAAGACGATCGAGCGGACGCCGGCGCGCTCCATCGCGGCGAGCACGCGCATCGTGCCGGTGACGTTCTGCTCGTAGGTGTGCAGCGGGCGCTGCACCGAGACCCCCGCGTACTTGAAGCCGGCGACGTGGACGACGCCCTCGATGTCGTGCTGCGCGAAGACCTCGTCCAGCAGCGCCTCGTCGAGGATCGAGCCGCGGTGGAACGGCACTCCCTCGGGGACGAACCCCTCGTGGCCGGACGACAGATCGTCGAGGACGACGGGGTCGATGCCCTGCTCGGCGAACGCGCGCACCACGTGCGCTCCGATGTACCCGGCGCCGCCGGTGACCAGCCATGCCATGTGGATCCTCCTCGATGACGGGGCGCCGCGCGCGCACCGACGCAACCCTAGCGGCGGGGCGGAGGCGCACAGGTGGCGGGATCTCGCGGTGCGGGGATATCCTGCCGCCATGCTCCGCTCCGTCGCCGTCCTCGCCCTGCCCGGTGTCGCCCCGTTCGAGTTCGGCGTGGTCTGCGAGGTCTTCGGGATCGATCGTCGCGACCACGGCGGACCGGTCTTCGACTTCCGGATCGCGACCGCGGATCCGGGGCCGGTGCGCACCTCCCTCGGCTTCGACCTGGTGATCTCCGAGGGACTCGACGCGGCCGAGGACGCCGACCTGATCGCCGTGCCCGCGCATCCGCTCGGCCCGGTCGACGAGCGGGTGCTCGCCCTCCTGCGGCGCGCCCACGAGCGGGGAGCGTGGATCCTGAGCGTGTGCAGCGGCGCCTTCGTGCTCGCCGAGGCCGGTCTGCTCGAGGGGCGGCGGGCCACGACGCACTGGATGCACGCCGACGAGCTCGCCCGGCGCTACCCGGCCGTCGACGTCGACCCGGACGTCCTGTTCGTGCAGGAGGGCCGGATCGTCACCGGCGCCGGCACCGCGGCGGGGATCGACGCCTGCCTGCACGTCGTCCGGGAGGAGCTCGGCGCCGCGGCCGCGAACGTCGTCGCACGCCGCATGGTGGTGCCGCCGCAGCGCCACGGCGGCCAGGCGCAGTTCATCCCGACGCCGATGCCGGAGGCGCGCGCGGACTCGCTCGCCGAGGTCACCGAGTGGATGCTGCGCCACCTCGACGAGGAGCTGAGCATCGACGTCCTGGCGCGGCGCGCGCTGATGTCGCCCCGCACGTTCGCCCGCCGCTTCCGCGCCGACCTGGGCACGACGCCGCTCGCGTGGCTGAACCGCCAGCGCCTCCTCCGCGCACAGCATCTGCTGGAGGAGTCCGACCTGACGCTCGAGGCGATCGCCGTCCGCGTCGGCTTCGGCACCGCCGCCGTCCTCCGCCACCACTTCACCCGCGTGCTGCAGACGACGCCGGCCGCCTACCGCCGCACCTTCGCGCCGGCGGCCGCCGCCGCCTCCTGACCGCCGCCGGTCAGACCGTGGCGACGAAGAGGGTGCCGCTGCCGGCGACCGAGAGGGCGCGCTCGGCCGGCGTGATGTAGACGCTGCCGCCGCGCTCGACGGTGACGGAGCCCTCCGCGCCCTGCACGGTGAACGACCCGGCGGTGGCGATCGCGATCGCCGGCCCGTCGAGCTCGACGCGCACCGGCTCGTCCGTGGCCGGCTCGACGACGGCGAGGAGGAAGTCCGGCACGTCCGGCCGGTAGACGCGCAGGCCCGGCGCCGGCTCCTCGGCCTGCAGATAGGGCACCGGCAGCGGCGAGAACTCGAGCACGTCGACCAGCTCGGGCACGTCGATGTGCTTGGGGGTCAGCCCGCCGCGCAGGACGTTGTCGGAGGCGGCCATCAGCTCGACCCCGGTGCCCGCGAGGTAGGCGTGGATGTTGCCGGCGGGCAGGTACAGCACTTCGCCGCGGGCGAGACGCACGCGGTTGAGCAGCAGCGAGAGCACGACGCCCGGGTCGCCCGGGTATGCCTCGGCGAGCGAGCGCACCGTCGCGGTCTCGAGCCGGTCGTCACCCTCGGACGCCGCCACCACCGCTGCGATCAGCGCCGCGACCTCGTCGCGGTCGCCGTCGGCGAGCAGCCACGAGACCGCCCGGCGCAGGACGACCGCCGGCTCGCCGTCGAGCTCCGCGGAGAACCGCTCGATCGCCGCCGCCTGCTCCCCCGTCGCACGGCCGGCCAGCTCGGCCAGGAGGGCCCGCGTGCCGACGAGCTCGCGGAAGCCGCAGAGCGCGTCGAAGCTCTCCGTCAGCGCGTAGATCAGCTCCGGCTTGTGGAACGGGTCCTTGTAGTTGCGCTCGGCCGCGTCGCGCGGGACGCCGGCCTCGTCCTCCTCGACGAAGCGGCGCTGCGCCGTCTCCGACGACGGGTGCGCCTGCAGCGAGAGCGGCGCACCGGCCGCGAGGATCTTCAGCAGGAACGGCAGCCGCGGGGCGCCGGACACGGGGTCGACCGACCCCGCCACTCCGGCGAGCGCCGTCTCGGGCTCGCGGGCGATCCACTCGGCGAGGGTCGACGCGCCGACCGAGGCGGGGTCGAGGATGCGGGCCGGCGAGCCCGGGTGCGCCCCCAGCCAGAGCTCCGCCTCGGGACGGCCGGACGCCGCGGTGCCGAGGGCGTCCGAGATGCCGGTGAGCGAGCCCCAGGCGTAGTCGCGGGGGGTGTTGCCGATCGGGATGAACACGGCGAGGGCCTTCCGTTCCGGGGGCGGTGTGCGAGGCGGCACCGTCCGGATCCTGCCGGGGCGGGCCGGGCCCGACGCTAGCAGGATCTACAAGAGCGGCCCCGGAGGAGCGGCCGCCGCTTGGCGCCGATCGCCAGCGTCCGTGCCGCCCGGGCACCCCCTTCGTACGCTGGGAGGAGCCGCACCGCCGCCGCTCCTGCGGGCCGAGTCGCTGCGCGCCCGAGCGATGGAGCGATGAACCATGGACAGCACGACCTTCGAACTGCTCGACGCCGACTTCTACGGCTTCGAGGCGCGGCTCACCCCCGCAGAGAAGGAGCTCCTGGTCGGCGTGCGCGCGTTCCTCGAGGAGCAGGTCCGGCCGATCGCCGACGAGTACTGGGAGCGCGCGGAGTTCCCGCGCCAGCTGATCCCCGGGATCCACGCCACCGGAGTGATCGGCCTCTCCTGGCCCGAGACCCGGGCGATCGAGAACTCGTCGGTGTTCCGCGGCTGGGTCGCGCTCGAGTTCGGCCGGGTCGACGCGAGCATCGCCACCTACGTCGGCGTGCAGAACGGCCTCGTGATGGGGACGGTCGGCGTCGCCGGCTCCGAGGAGCAGCGCGCCGAGTGGCTGCCCAAGCTCGCCTCGGGCGAGGTGATCGGCGCCTTCGGGCTGACCGAGCCGCACTCCGGCTCCGACTCCGCGCAGGGCCTGCGCACCACGGCCCGCCGCGAGGGCGACACCTGGATCCTCGACGGCGAGAAGCGCTGGATCGGCAACGCGACCTTCAGCGACGTCACCGTCATCTGGGCGAAGGACGTCGCCGACGGCCAGGTGAAGGGCTTCCTCGTCCCCACCTCCACGCCGGGCTACCGCGCCACGGCCATCGCCCGCAAGCAGAGCCTGCGCACCGTGCAGAACGCCGACATCGTGCTCGAGGGGGTCCGCGTGCCGGAGTCGCTGCGCCTGCAGGGCGCGAACTCGTTCCGCGACACCGCGAAGGTCCTGCGGCTGACCCGCGCCGAGGTCGCCTGGCAGGCGATCGGCGTCGCGATCGGCGCCTACGACGCCGCCCTGCGCTACGCCCGCGAGCGGGTGCAGTTCGGCAAGCCGCTGGTCGGCCACCAGCTGGTGCAGGACCTGCTGGTCAAGAGCATCGGCAACATCACCGCGAGCATCGCCCTGGCCACGCGGGTGTCCGAGATGCTCGACGCCGGCGAGCAGCGCGACGAGCACTCCGCGCTCGCGAAGGCGTACACGACGGCGCGGATGCGCGAGACGGTCGCCTGGTGCCGCGAGGTGATGGGCGGCAACGGCATCGTCCTCGACTACGGGGTGGCGCGGTTCTTCGCCGACGCCGAGGCGCTCTACTCCTACGAGGGCACCCGGGAGATGAACACGCTGATCGTGGGCCGCGCGATCACGGGCAGCGCGGCGTTCGTCTGAGCGGCGGCCCGCCCGCTCGCCGGCCCCCCGCTCCCTAGACTGTTCGCCATGATCCGACGCGCCGCGCCCGCCGCTCCCCGAGCGCTCGCGGTGGCCGTGCTCACCGTGATGCTCGGCGGTCAGGCGCTGCGGAACCTCGCCGGCTGGTGGGGCTGGGGCGTCGTCGTCGCGGCGCTGCTCGTCGGGGTCGTCGTCGTGCTGGTCCGCGTCCGGCCGCGCCTGCGCTGGAGCCGCACCCCGAAGGCGCTCCTCGGGTTCCTCGCCCTCGCCGTGCTCTCGCTGCTCTGGTCGGCCTACCCCGGAGCGAGCGCCATCGGCGTCGTCGCGCAGCTCGCCACGTCCCTCGGCGCGGTCGCGCTGGCTCTGACGCTCAGCACGGCGCAGTTCGTGAGCGCCCTCGGCCGCGCGCTGCGGATCACCGTCGGCGCCTCGCTCCTGTTCGAGCTCGTCGTCGCCGTCGTGGTCCGCGCGCCCGTGCTGCCGTTCGTCATCGATCTGCCGGCCGGCCGCATCCCGGACGCCTTCTACTGGTCGCAGGCCGCCCTCTTCACCGGCGAGCCGATCCAGGGCCTCGTCGGCAACCGCAACCTGCTCGGCTTCCTCGCCCTGCTCGGCCTGATCGTCGTGCTGATCGAGCTCGCCGCCCGCAGCCTCCGTCCCCGCTGGGGCGTCGTCTGGATCGTCCTGTTCGCGGCGGCGCTCCTGCTCACCCGCTCCGCCACCGTGCTGCTCTGCGTCGTCGCCGTGGCGGCCGCGGCGGCCTTCGCACTCTGGGCGCGGCGCCGCGGCGAGTCGGAGCGGCGGCCCGTCTACGTCACGGCCGCGGCGACCGCCGTCGTCCTCGCCGGCGGCGCGCTCGCCGGCTGGGGCACCCTGCTGGGACTGCTCGGCAAGAGCGAGGACGCGACGGGCCGCCTCGACATCTGGCGCTCGGTCTCGGCCCTGGCCGCCGAGCGGCCCGTCCTCGGCTGGGGCTGGGTCAGCTACTGGGCGCCCTGGGCCGCGCCGTTCGACACCCTCGCCGAGCGCAAGGGCGTCCTGTACCTGCAGGCGCACGACGCCTGGCTCGACGTCTGGTTCCAGCTCGGGATCGTCGGGCTGGTGCTCTTCAGCGCCCTCGTCGTCTCCACCCTCTGGCGCGCCTGGTTCCGCGCCGTCGACCGCCCCCGCCGCAGCGCGACGGCTGCGCTGCCCTACTCGGCCGTCTCGCTCGCCCCGCTCCTGCTGATCGTCGCCCTGCTCGCGCAGGCGCTGTTCGAGAGCCGGCTCCTGATCGAGAGCGGCTGGCTCCTCCTGGTGGCCCTGGCGGTCCTGACCAAGCAGCCCGCCAACGAGGAGGAGGACGCGCTCGCCGCCGAGCCCATCCCCCTCGCCGGCCAGCGCACGGCCCGATGACGGGCGGACGGCCGTCCGCTCTGCCCGCCGCCCTGGCGGACGCGCTGGCGTCCCCGCAGTTCGCGGCGGCCCTCGCGCAGACGTCCCTCGTCGTCGTGCTCTGCGCCCCCGCGGTGCGGGGGATGATCGGCTGGCCCGGCTACATCGCCGCGATCGCCACGCTCACCGCCCTCGCCGCCGTCATGCTCGTGCTGCGGCGCGAGCTGCTCGACTGGGAGGGGCTGCTGCCGACCAGCATCCTGGTCTTCCTCGGCTGGATCGCCCTCAGCACGCTCTGGAGCGGATATCAGTGGGCGACCGCCTCGAGCGTGCTCTACCAGCTCGCCCTCGCCTTCCTCGCGATCGCGATCGGGCTCACCCGCGACATCATCCAGGTGATCCGCGCGGTCGGCGACGTGATGCGCGTCGTGCTGATCGGCTCGCTGGCGGTCGAGGTGCTCTCCGGAGTCCTGATCGACCGGCCGCTGCGCTTCCTCGGCGTCGAGGGCCTGCTCGCCGCCGGCGGCCCGATCCAGGGCCTCGTCGGGACCCGCAACCAGCTCGGGCTGGTCTGCCTCCTGGCGATCGTCACCTTCTCGGTCGAGCTGATGACCCGGTCGGTCGCGCGCGGCCCGGCGCTCGCCTCCCTGGCCCTCGCGGTGGTCACGCTGGTGCTCACCCGCTCGGCGGTCAGCGCCGGCGTCCTCGTCGTCGCGGCGGTCGTGGCGCTCATCCTCCGCTGGGTGCGCCGGGGCACCGGCGACCAGCGCCGGCGCCGGCAGTACGCGACGCTCGCGGTGGTCGCCGCCTCCGCGCTCACCGCCTGGCTCTTCCGCTTCCGGATCGTCGACCTGCTCAACGCCGGCAGCGAGTTCGAGTTCCGGATCACCCTCTGGCAGCAGGTCTGGCGCTTCACCGATCTCGCCCCGATCATCGGCTGGGGCTGGGTCGGCTACTGGCGGACCGACCTCTACCCGTTCAACGCGATCGACTTCCTCTCCGGCCGGCCGCACTCCTCGAGCCTCAACGCGCTCTTCGACCTCGCGCTGCAGGTGGGCGTCGTCGGGGTCGCGCTCTTCCTCGTGCTCGTCGGCCTCGCCCTCTGGCGCTCGTGGATCATCGCCTCCGAGCGCAAGGCCGTCGTGCACGTCTGGCCCGTGATGGTGCTGAGCGTCCTCGTCGTCACCTCGCTCGCCGAGAGCGCGCTCCTGGTCGACGCCGGCTGGCTGCTGCTGGTGATCTGCGCGATGCGGGCCGCGCAGGGTCTCAGCTGGCGGCGGCTCCTGCACCCCGGGGACCGGCCCGGCGGGCTCCCCCGACAGCCCGCAGCACCGCCAGGTGCTCCTCGCGGCAGCGCTCCCAGCTGAACCGGGCCGCTCGCTCGACGCCCTTCGCGCCGAGCTCGGCGGAGCGCTCGATCGCCTCGAGGATCCCGTCCGCGATCGAGCGCGGCTCGAGCGGATCGACGAGCACGGCGGCGTCGCCGCAGATCTCGGGCAGCGATCCGGAGTCGGCGGCCGCCACCGGGCAGCCCGAGGCCATCGCCTCGATCGGCGGGAAGCCGAACCCCTCGTAGAGGCTCGGGAAGGCGAGGACCGCGGCGCGCCGGTAGATCTCCGCCAGCTCCTCGGCGCCCACGTGCCCGCGCCACTCGACGAAGTCGGGCAGCGGGCCGAGCCTGTCCAGGTCGCCGCCGGTGAGCACTAGGCGCAGGTCGTGGCCGTCGGCGCGGAGCAGCCGCATCGCCTCGAACAGCCGGGCGTGGTTCTTGTGCGGCCAGGCGCGCGCCGGGTAGAAGACGAAGTCCTCGCGCTCGCCCAGGTGCGGGCGGAACCGCTCGGTGTCGACACCGAGGTGCGACACGTGGATCCGCTCCTCCGGGATCCCGAGCAGCTCGACGATCCGCCCCTTGGTGAAGGCGCTGATGGTGATGATCGCGTCGGCGCGGCGGGCGGTGGCCTCGTAGGCGATCCGCCGGAAGACGCGCTCGACGCGCGGGAAGAGCTGCGGCAGATCGCGGTGCTGCAGGTCGAAGACCATCTGCACGTGCCCCTGCCGGCGCGAGGGCCAGGGCAGCGGGACGGTGAAGGGGAAGTAGAGGATCTCGTCCGGCCCGAGCAGCCGACGGAGCCGGACGGTGCGGGCGAGCGCCTGCAGCATGCCGGTCGCGCGGCGGCGGTGGCCGGCCCCGCTGACGACGCCCTCGGCGACGATCTCGGGCACGCCCTCGCTGAAGCCGCGGGCGTTCTCCGGGACGAGCGCCTGCACGCGCAGCCCCTCCTCCCCCGGCCTCGGGACGAGCAGCCGGGTCAGCGCGCGGGCGTAGGTCTCGCCGCCGCCCATCCCCCCGGGGTCGACGGTGAGCACGGCGAGCGTGACGGCGAGGCGTTCCGGCATGGCGTCCGATCGGGTCGAGGCACTGTCGAGGTGCGGGCCGGGTCAGGATACCCGCGCCCGGGTGCCGTCCCGCGGACCCTCGGCGGCGTCGCTCCCCGGCCCGGCAGAGGCCGGTGGGTAGTATGTAGCCCGCTGTCACCGACCCCGACGAAACGGACCACCACGTGCCCCGCGCTTTGATCACCGGAATCACCGGCCAGGACGGCCTCTACCTCGCCGAGCTGCTGCTCGAGAAGGGCTACGAGGTCTTCGGGCTCGTCCGAGGGCAGAACAACCCCAAGTACGAGCTCGTCCGCCGCACCGTCCCCGAGGTGACGCTGCTCACCGGTGACCTGACCGACGTGTCGAGCCTCGTGCGCGTGCTCGCCGCCTCGCAGCCCGACGAGGTCTACAACCTCGGCGCGATCTCGTTCGTCGCCTACTCGTGGGAGAACGCGTCGCTCACGACCGACGTGACCGGCAAGGGCGTGCTCAACATCCTCGAGGCCGTCCGCCTCTACGCCGGCGACGACATGTCGCGCGTGAAGTTCTATCAGGCGTCCTCGTCCGAGATGTTCGGCAAGGTCCAGCAGGTCCCCCAGAGCGAGGAGACGCTCCTCTGGCCGCGCTCGCCCTACGGCGTCGCCAAGGTCTTCGGTCACTACATGACCATCAACTACCGCGAGTCCTACGGCATGCACGCCTCGTCGGGCATCCTCTTCAACCACGAGTCGCCCCGCCGCGGCCCGGAGTTCGTCACCCGCAAGATCAGCCTCGCGGTGGCCCGCATCAAGCTCGGCCTCCAGGAGACGCTGGAGCTCGGCAACCTGGACGCCAAGCGCGACTGGGGCTTCGCCGGCGACTACGTCGACGCGATGTGGCGGATGCTGCAGCAGCCCGAGGGCGACGACTACGTGGTCGCCACCGGCGAGACCCACGAGATCCGCGAGTACCTCGACATCGCCTTCAACCACGTCGGCATCGAGGACTGGACCCCCTACGTCACGCAGAACCCCGCGTTCATGCGCCCGGCCGAGGTCGACCTGCTCATCGGCGACCCGGCGAAGGCGCGCGACGTGCTCGGCTGGCAGCCCAAGGTCTCCTTCCCGGAGCTGGTCTCGATGATGGTCGAGAACGACCTCGCCGAGCAGTCCGCGCTGATCAAGTAGCCGCCGTGCCCGCAGCGTTCGTCACCGGGGCGAGCGGACAGGACGGGGGCTACCTCGTCGAGCGTCTGCTCGCCGACGGCTGGGAGGTCTCCGCGCTCGTCCGCGACGAGGACGCGTCCCTGCCCGCCGCCGTCCGCCCGTTCCAGGGCGACCTCCGCGACGCCGCCGGCCTCGGCCGGGTGGTCGCCGAGGCGCGACCCGACGTGGTCTTCCACCTCGCGGGGATCTCCTCGGTGGCGCAGTCCTGGCAGGAGCCGGTGCTGACCGCCGAGGTGACCGGCACGGCCGTCGCCGCGCTGCTCGAGGCCTCGCTGGCCCTGCAGGACTCGGCGGGCCGCGAGGTGCGCTTCGTGCAGGCCTCCTCCTCGGAGATCTTCGGAGCGGCGACCGACAACCCGCAGACGGAGTCGACGCCGATCCGCCCCGTCTCCCCCTACGGCGCAGCGAAGGCGTTCGCGCACCTCCTCGTCGGCGTCTACCGCGGCCGCGGGCTGCACGCGTCGTCCGCGATCCTCTACAACCACGAGTCGCCCCGCCGACCCGAGGGCTTCGTCACCCGGAAGATCACGGCCGGAGCCGCCGCGATCGCCGCCGGCACCGCCACGGAGCTCTCGCTCGGCAACCTCGACGCCCGCCGCGACTGGGGCTGGGCGCCCGACTACGTCGACGCGCTCGTCCGCGCCTCGCGCGCCGAGGCGAGCGGCGACTACGTCGTCGCGACCGGCGTCGCGCACTCGGTCCGCGAGTTCGTCGCCGCCGCCTTCGCGGCCGTCGGCATCGACGAGTGGGAGGACCGGATCCGCATCGATCCGCGCTTCGCCCGCCCCGTCGACGCCCCCGAGATGCGCGGCGACGCGTCGAAGGCCCGGACCGAGCTCGGCTGGGCGCCGACGGTCGCCTTCGAGGAGATCGTCGCCCGCATGGTCGAGCACGACCTCGAGCTCGCCCGCGCCGCGGGCTGAGCACCTCGACCCGTCCCGCGCCCGTCGAGGTACGGCGGCGCAGGGGTTACGTACAATGATCTGGCTGCCGCCCCGGCAGTGCTAGGGCTGGGAGTCCGATGAGCAGCAGGAAAACGACGATCACGCGCGCGGCCGACCGCGTCGACGCGATCGCACAGGAGCCGTTCCACCAGAGCGGGACCCAGCCGGGTCAGCGCTCCGGCGGCTTCGTCTCGTCGCTGATCGACATCTTCCGGCACCGCGAGCTGCTCCGCCTGCTCGTCAACCGCGAGCTGAAGGCGCGCTACAAGGACTCGAGCCTCGGCTTCGTCTGGACCCTCATCCGCCCGCTCGTGATGCTGATGATCTACTACGTGGCGATCGGCCAGTTCCTCGGCGCGGCCCGCGGCATCCCGGTCTTCGCGATCTTCGTCTTCTGCGGCCTGACGCTGTGGAACCTCTTCAGCGAGATCGTCGCGACCGGCACGACCTCGATCCTCGCCAACGCGGGACTGATCAAGAAGGTCTACCTGCCGCGCGAGATCTTCCCGGTCGCCACCATCGGCGCCGCGCTGTTCAACTTCGCCGTGCAGTTCCTGGTGCTGATCGTCGGGGCCGTCGCGCTCGGGGCGCTCAACGTCAGCTGGCAGCTGCTCTTCATCATCCCGGCGCTCGCGGTCACCCTGGTCTACGGCCTGGCGCTCGCCCTCGCGCTCTCGGCGCTCAACGTCTACCTCCGCGACGTCCAGTTCCTCGTCGAGGTCGGCCTCCTGATCTTCTTCTGGCTCTCGCCGATCACCTACGCGTGGTCCTTCGTCGTGCAGACCGTTCCGGGCTGGCTCGAGCAGATCTACCTGCTCAACCCGATGACCAACGCGATGCTCGCCTTCCAGCGGGCGATCTGGGGTCCGGGCTCGCGCGAGACCCAGGTCGAGCAGGCCGACGGCAGCTTCAACACCGTCGCCGGTCAGCCGTGGCCGGCCGACATGGCCCTCCACCTCTTCATCGTCTTCCTCGTCGGGGTCGTGCTCGTGTGGCTCGCCCACCGCGTCTTCCGCCGCCTCGAGGGCAACTTCGCACAGGAGATCTGATCCCATGACGCTCGAGTCCGAGGTCGCCCTTCCCGAGTCGGTCGAGATGCCGACGATCATCCGCGTCCAGAACGCCTCCAAGCGCTTCGTCATCCGCAAGGACAAGAGCGTCAAGGAGCGCATCGTCAACTTCGGGCGCGGCAAGCAGCACCGCGACGACTTCTGGGCGCTGCGCGACATCGACCTCGAGATCCCGCTCGGCTCGACGGTCGGCCTGATCGGCGCGAACGGCTCGGGCAAGAGCACGCTGCTCAAGCTCATCGGCGGCATCATCCAGCCCACCACCGGCACCGTCGAGCGCCGCGGCCGGCTCGCGGCGCTGCTCGAGCTCGGCGCGGGCTTCCACCCCGACCTCACCGGGCGCGAGAACGTGTTCCTCAACGGCGCGATCCTCGGCCTCTCCCGCAAGGAGCTCGAGGACAAGTTCGACTCCATCGTCGAGTTCTCCGAGATCGTCGACTTCATCGACACCCAGGTGAAGTTCTACTCCTCCGGCATGTACGTGCGGCTCGCCTTCGCGATCGCCATCCACACCGACCCGGACCTCCTCCTCGTCGACGAGGTCCTCGCGGTCGGCGACGAGCCGTTCCAGCGCAAGTGCATGGACCGCATCCGCGCCTTCCAGCGCGCGGGCAAGACCATCGTGCTGGTCACCCACTCGCTCGAGCAGGTCGGCGAGCTCTGCGACCGCACCGTCGTCCTCCAGCACGGCAACGTCATCTACGACGGCGAGACCGCGCGCGGCCTCGAGGTGCTGCGCAACGGCTTCGAGAACTCCCGTCAGGAGCGCGTCGAGCGCGAGACGGCCGAGGCGATCGTCGAGGCCGAGGAGGCCGGCGAGGAGCCCGAGCCGCTGCCCGCCGCCGAGATCGTCAGCGTCGAGCTCGAGGGCGGGACGCTCGAGGAGGGCAACCGCACCCTCCGCCCCGGCGACGACCTGACGGTGTCGGTCACGCTGCGGCCGCTCAGCGGCGCCCCGGTCGAGAACTGGTTCGTGGGCATGGGCGTCGACACCCCGCTCGGCCAGGTGGTCTTCGGCACCAACACCATGCGCCTCGGCTTCGAGCACCCGCCGCTGACGGAGGAGACCACGATCACGTTCTCCCTCCCGGACATCCGCTTCGGCGGTGGCACCTACGCGGTGCACGCCTCCGCATCGACGCTCGGCAACGGCGAGTTCGTCCGCGTGCCGGTCGGCGCCCGCTTCACCGTCGAGCGCAGCGACAAGCGCGTCGGCCTCGTGAGCGTCGCCGCCTCGGCCACCGTCGACGGCGTCACCCGGGCGTGACCGCGCGCCGGGTGCGGCTGCTCGTCGACGCGAGCCCGCTCGCGGCCGGGCGGCTCACCGGGGTCGGGCACGTGCTGCTCGAGACGCTCCGCGCCCTCGGCGAGGAGCGGTTCCGCCGCGAGGTCGAGGTGGTGCTCTTCGCCCCCGCGTCCGAGACCGCGGCGATCGCCCGGCACGGACTCGGCTTCCGGGTGCGCGGGATCCCGCTCCCCCGGCGCCTGGTCGGCCTGCTGACCCGGACGCGGCTGCCGATCGACCCGCTGCTCGGCCGCGGGGTGTACTTCTTCCCCAACTACCGCAACTGGGCCCTCAGCTCCCGCTCGAGGGCGATCACCTTCGTCCACGACGCGTGCTTCGCCGTCCGCCCCGACCTCGTCCCCGCGGCACGTCGCGCGCTGCTGACCGCCCTGATGCCGGGCTGGCTCGCCCGCTCCGACCTGGTCGCCACCGGGACCCCCTCGGCCGCCGGTGAGATCGAGCGGCACCTCGGTGTCGCGGCCGAGCGGCTCCGCATCCTGCCGACGACGGTGGACTCGGCCGACTTCCGCCCGCGGCCGGCCGACGAGGTGGCCGCGGTCACCGCGCGCGTCGGCGCCGAGCGCTACCTGCTCTACGTAGGCGCCGTCGAGCCGCGGAAGAACGTCGCGGCGCTGATCCGCGCGTTCGCGGCCGCCGAGCGCCCGGCCGGCTGCACGCTGCTGATCGTCGGCGCGACGGCCTGGGACGACGACGACGTCCGCGAGGCGGTCGCGCAGGCCCGCGCAGCGGGAGCCGACGTGCGGCTCTCCCCGGTGTTCGTCGAGGACGAGGAGATGCCGGCGCTGATGACCGGCGCGGACGCCCTCGCGCTGGTCTCGCTGCACGAGGGCTTCGGTCTGCCCGCCCTCGAGGCGGTCGCCACCGGGACGCCCGTCCTCGTCTCCGACATCCCGGGGATCCACGACGCACTGCGCGGTCACGAGGCGGCGGCGACCTTCGTCCCGGTCGGCGACGAGGACGCCCTCCGAGGGGCGATCGAGACCGCTCTCGCGCGGCCCCGGCGGATCGAGCCCGGCCCGATCGCCCCGTGGAGCGACGCCGCGGAGGCGCTGATGCGCGCCGCCCGGGAGCTCGAGGACCGCTGAGCCCGCGGACGGCCCAGCGCCCGCGAGCCCGCGCTCAGAGGGTGGAGACGCCCGCCGGTGCGACGGCCGTGACATACGTCCAGACCTCGTCGGCGTACTCGGTCCAGGTGCGGTTGACCCGGGCGCGCGCCTCGGCGCTGAGCCGGGCGTGCACCTCGTCGTCCGTGAGGAGCGAGACGAGCGCGTCGCGGATCGAGTGGTCGTCGCGCGGATCGACGAGCAGCGCGCCGCCCTGCTCCGCGATGTCCCTCATGCTGCCGAAGCCCGAGGTGATCACCGGCGTGCCGACGGCGAGCGACTCGGCGACGGGCAGTCCGAAGCCCTCGTTCAGCGAGGGGAAGACCGTGCAGGTCGCGCTGCGGTAGGCGCTCCAGAGCAGCTCGTCGGTGATCGCCGAGAAGGAGTCGACGTGGCGGCCCTCGTCCTGCAGGGCGTGCATCCGCCCCTGGAACTCCTCGCTGCTCCAGGCGTTGCCGCCGATGAAGGCCAGCGTGAACTCGACGCCCGAGCGCCAGGCCAGCTCGGCCGCGTGCAGCACGGCGAGGTGGTTCTTGCGCGGCTCGTGGCTGCCGATGCAGACCACCAGCGGCTCGTCGCCCACGGCCCCGAGGGACAGGCGGGTCGCGGACTCGTCGAAGTCGTCGTCGCCGCCGGCCGAGGCGGGCAGCTGGATCGCGTCGATCTCCGGCCCCTTCTCGCCCTCGAGCATGCCGCGCCAGCCGCGGTACTCGGTCTCGGAGGCGCGGGAGACGGTGGTGACCCGGTCCATGTGCGAGACGGCGACGAGAGTCCGCGGGAACTGGCCGCTGATGCCGCCGTGCGCGGTCTCGGCGGTGGTCAGCGGCACGCAGTCGTGGCCGATCATCGTGGTCGCGTTGCCGCTGAACTCCGTGAAGGCGGCGAGACGGCCGCTGCGCTCGTCCTCGATCGCGAGCTCGGGGAGGACGTAGAGCGACTCCCACGGGACGACCACGGGTGCGTGGGCGTCGAGCTTGGCGTCCGGCGCGGAGCCGTAGAGGGCGTTGGTCCGGAGCTCGTTGCCGACCTCGCGGAAGCCCGTCATCGCGTCGTCCCAGACGATCAGGCCGATGTCGTGCCGGCTGTTCCACTCGACGATCGTGTTGCGGACGACCCGCTGGATGCCGGTCGCGAGTCCCGTGCGCGCGGTGTGGTGCACGTCGACCAGCACGGCGTGCCGGGCGATGACGACGGTGCTCGGCGCGCGGACGGCGTCCAGCACGCGGGAGGCAGGCGTCGGCTTGACCAGACCGGTCAGCAGCGCGGCGACGCCGTCGAGACGGGCGCTGCGGCGCGACTCGACGACCTGCTCGCGGACCGGCAGCTCGGCGCTCACCACGGCGAGCAGCAGCCAGGTCTGCGCGAAGCTCGGCTCGCCGACCGCGTCGGCGACCTGCTGGACGAGCGCCGGCACCTCGCGCGCGGGCGCGGTGGTGGGCTCGAGCGTCTCGAGCAGCAGCGTCAGGCGCTCCAGGGCGGTGGACTCACGCATCGTTCTCCTCCTGCTCGCTCGAGGCGGACGGCACGAGGGCCGTCCACAGCTCGGCGGAGTAGTCGTTCCAGGTCCGCTTCGGGCGCGCGTGCGCCTCGGCGGTGAGCTCGGCGACCCGCTCGTCGGAGTCGAGCAGCTCGCGCATGGCGGCGGTGAGCTGGTCGTCGTCGTACGGGTCGACGGTGATGCAGCCGCCGTCGGCCGCGATCTCGGCCAGCGAGCCGCGGTCGGAGGTGATGGCGGGGATCCCCAGGGCGAGCGCCTCGGCGACAGGGAGCCCGTAGCCCTCGTGGGTCGAGGGGAAGACGAAGAACCGCGCGTTGCGGTAGGAGGAGAGCAGCACGTCGTCGCCGGCCCCGCGGACGACCTCCACGGTGCGACCGCGGCGCTGGGCCTCGCGGATCCGCACGTCGAAGACCTGCGTCGCCCACGGGTTGCCGCCGCCGATGAAGCGCAGACGGAACCTCCTGCCCTCGCGCCAGAGCACCTCGGCGGCGAAGAGGATCGCGAGGTGGTTCTTCCGCGGCTCGTGGCTGCCGACCGAGAGCACGAGCGGGAGGTCGTCCTCCTCCTCGATGTGCTCGCCGTCCAGCGGGGGCGCCTCGACCGGGAGGGACACCGTCGAGAGCTCGGGGCCCTCGAGGCCCTGCGCGGGGAGCGCGGCGTTGAAGCCCTCGAACTCCTGCGTCGCGGCCTCGCTGATGCCCGCGACGCGGCTGGAGTGCTTGACGACCGTGAGGTAGTTGACGAAGCGCAGGCTCTCCTGCGGCGGCACGGTGTCCGCGCTGACGACGGGGATGGCGTCGTAGCCGATCAGGCTGACCGTGTTGCCGGAGAACTCGGCGAGCGCGGCGAGGGGCGCGCAGATCCCCATCACCGGCACCTCGGGCAGGACGAGCGTGGAGCGGAACGGCACGATGAAGTCGACCTGCTCGGGGCGGCCCGGATCCCACTCCCGGGTGCTGCTCTTCTCGAAGTCGATCACGCGCTCGAG
This sequence comes from Rathayibacter sp. VKM Ac-2804, assembly GCF_009866655.1. Taxonomy (NCBI): domain Bacteria; kingdom Bacillati; phylum Actinomycetota; class Actinomycetes; order Micrococcales; family Microbacteriaceae; genus Rathayibacter; species Rathayibacter sp. VKM Ac-2804. The sequence continues at coordinate 1,471,090 of NZ_CP047420.1, read as the reverse complement.
CTCGCCCTCGCCGAGGCGGCGCAGGGCCATCGACCCGTGCTCCCAGGCGGTGAGGATCGGGTCGTAGTCGCGGTGCCAGCGCTTCATCGTCTGGCGGACGACGCGCTGGATGCCGGTGGCGTGCGAGTTGCGCGCGCAGAAGTCGACGTCGACGACGACGGCGCCGGTGACGACGGAGAGCGTGGTCGAGAGGTCGTGGTACCCCGTGGAGGCGCGTGTGCCGGCGACGAGGAACACCCGCATCGCCTCGTGCGGCTTCGCGAGCTGCAGCGAGCGCTTGAACCAGCTGAACAGGTGCGGCACCGGGTAGACGCCGAGGAAGGCGGTGAGCGACAGCCAGGTCAGGTCGTCGGAGTCGCGCCGCTGGACGGTGCGCGCGATCTCGTCGAGGAAGGGGCCGGGCCCGCGCAGAGCGAGGTCGGCCGCCTGCTCGGGGTCCTCGAGCACGAACGGCGCGATCTGCTCGAGTCGCTGCACCACGAAGGCGCGGCGGGCGTCGCGGCCCGCGAGGTCGGCGGCGTTCACCGGCTGCGACCGCCGAAACGGCGCTGGGCGTAGCGGATCGAGTGCTGCACCGCTCCCGGGAGACCGAGCTGGCCCACGCGGATCTGGAAGGTGCGCGCCGCGCGCAGCGGGCGGGTGACCCGCCAGGAGAGCGTGCTCTCGAAGTCGGCGACGTAGTGGGCGCCACCGCCGAAGTGCATGTTCGCGGCCCACTCGTCGAGCGGGTCGTTCAGCAGCTCGTCGAGGCGGGCGCGGAGCTCCTCGACGGTCTCCGGGGTCCGCGTCTCGGTCCGGGCGTCCGGAGTCGCGGCGTCCGGAGTCGTGGCGGCCGCGGTCGCGGTGTCCGGACCGTCGCCGGCGGGCGTGAGGGCAGTCGTCTCTTCAGGCACCCCGCCATTGTAGGCGGGCACGTCAGCGGAGCTTGATCGCCGCGGTGTCGCTCGCCGCCGCGGCGTCGTCCTCGAACAGCGCCGCCGCCGCCATCTCGGCCTCGCGCTTCTCGACGACGCCGCCGGAGCGGTGGTGGCCGAAGACCCAGAAGCGGTAGAGCACGAAGCGGAACGCGGTGGCGAGCAGGAGGCCGATCACGTTGGCCGAGATGTTGTCGGCGACGAGGTTGTCGAAGCCGAGCACGTAGTGCGAGATGTAGAGCGGCAGCAGGTTGACCAGCATGCCGGCGACCGCGACCACGCTGAACTCGGCGAGCTCGAGCAGGTAGTTCGCCCGGCGGTGCTCGCGGAAGGTCCAGTAGCGGTTGCCGAACCAGGTGACGACGGTCGCGGCGGCCACCGCCACGACCTTGGCCCCGATCGGCCCGGAGAGGACGTGCTCCCCGCCGATCCCGCCGACGCGCAGCAGGTTGAAGACGGTGACGTCGACGACGAGGCCGAGGATCCCGACGACGCCGAACTTCAGCACGTACGAGATCAGGCCGCTGTAGAGCGCCCTCGCGAGAGCGACGGGGCCCTTGCCTGCCATGGGGTCAGATCCCCGCGGTCTGCGGCGGGCGGGTGCGGGAGCCCTCGCGGACGCGGATCTTGAGCAGGATCCAGAGAGCCTCGAAGCCGTCCTTGACGGTGATCTTCTTGCCCTCCTCGCGGGTGCGGGCCTTGTAGCTGATCCCGACCTCGTAGGGGCGGTAGCCGCGGGCGAGGAGCTTCGCGGTGACCTCCGCCTCCATGCCGAAGCCCTTCTCCTTGATCTCGAGCGAGCGGTACAGGCTCAGCGGCATCAGCTTGAAGCAGGTCTCGACGTCGGAGACGTAGGCGTTGAAGAGGACGTTCGTGATCAGGTTCACGCCCTTGTTGCCGATGACGTACCAGTAGGAGAACGAGGTGTGGCTGCCGAAGGTGCGGCTGCCGTAGACCAGCTGCGCCTCGCCGTCGAGGACGGGCTGCAGCAGCGTCGGGATCTCGCTGGGCCGGTACTCCTCGTCGGCGTCGCAGATGATGACGTAGTCGCCGGTGGCCTCCTGGACGGCCCGGCTGATCGCGGCGCCCTTGCCCTGGTTGACGCTCTGGTGGAAGACGCGGATGCGCGGGTCCTCCAGGGCGTCGAGGATCTGCTTCGTGCGGTCGCGGCTGCCGTCGTTCACGATGACGAACTCGATCTCGACGCCGTCCTGGAACTCGATCGCGAGGACGCGGTCGACCGCCTTCTGGAGGGTCGCCTGCTCGTTGTAGACGGGCATGAGGATGGAAAGCTTCACGTCGGGATTCTCTCTCGTACGGCGCCCGGCGGGCTGCGGCGCGCGGTGGGGTGCGGGGTGCGGCGGGCTCTCGGGCTACGGCGCGGCGACGACGGTGGCCTGGAACCAAGCGATGGTCCGCGCCAGTCCGTCCTCGAGGGGCACCGTCGGCTGCCAGCCGAGGATCTCGCGCGCCTTGGTGATGTCGGGCTTGCGGCGCTCCGGGTCGTCGATCGGGCGCGGCTCGTAGTGGATCTCCGAGTCGCTGCCGACGAGCGCGACGATGCGGCGGGCGATCTCGCCCAGCTCGAGCTCGTCGACGCTGCCGAGGTTGATCGGGCCCGCGTCCTTCGAGTCGGCCATCCGCAGGATCCCGTCGACGAGGTCGTCGACGAAGAGCAGCGAGCGGGTCTGGGTGCCGTCGCCGTGCATCGGGATCGACGTGCCGGCCAGAGCGGCCTTCACGAACGCGGGGACGGCGCGGCCGTCGTCGATGTCCATGTTCGGGCCGTAGGTGTTGAAGATCCGCACCACGCCGGTGTCGACGTCGAAGTAGCGGCGATAGGCGAACGTGATCGCCTCGGCGTAGCGCTTGGCCTCGTCGTAGACGCTGCGCGGCCCGTTCGGGTTGACGTTCCCCCAGTACTCCTCGTGCTGCGGGTGCACGTGCGGGTCGCCGTAGACCTCCGAGGTGGAGGAGACGACGAAGCGGGCGCCGTCGCGCTTGGCCACCTCGAGCAGCGCCTCGGTCACGGTCGAGCCGGCGTGCAGCGTCTCGATCGGGTGCGCCAGGTACCGCGGCGGCGAGGCCGGCGACGCGAAGTGCAGCACCACGTCGAACGGCCCGGGCACGGCGAGCGCGTTCGCGGCGTCGTCCTGGACGAAGCTGAAGCACGGGTGGGCCAGCAGCGAGCCGATGTTGCGGGTGGAGCCGGTGATCAGGTCGTCGATCACGACGACCTCGTCGCCCCGGCGGAGGATCTCGGCGGCGAGGTTCGAGCCGAGGAAGCCCGCCCCGCCGGCCAGGAGGAAGCGACGCGATGCGGGCACGGCTGCCTTTCGATGAGGGGGAGGGGGATGTCGCCCGTCTGCCGGGCAATCGGAGAGGTTAGCACGGGGCCGGTCCGGGGGCCCTGAGGCCGGCGCCCGGCGAGGGTGCCGCTCACCCGGATGCACTAGATTCTCTGCGGCTGCGATCCGTCGGCCCGGGCGCCCAGGGAGCTGACGATGACGACCGAGGACACGCCGTCTCCCGGTCGCGGCACCCGGACGCTGCGGTGGATCGGCGCCCACTCGGCGGGCCTCGCCTTCTGGATCCTGGCGGCCGTCGGACTCGCCCTGCGCGTCCTCTTCATCCTCAGCCCCGCGCACACCTTCGACGCGGACCACGCGGTGGTCTACCTGATGGCCAAGCACGTCGCGGACGGGGAGCTCCCGGCCTTCTTCTGGGGCCAGTCCTACGGCGGCACCCTGCTGCAGACCACGGCGGGGCTCGTGATGCTCGTCTTCGGCGCGCACATCGAGGTGCTCGCGATCGTGTCCTCGCTGTGGTTCCTGGCCGCGGCCGTCCTGCTGCGGGTGATCGCCCGGCGGCTCGCCGGTCCGGTGGCGGGTGCGACGGCCGGGCTGCTGTTCTGGTTCCCCGGCGTCGTCCTGCTCCAGGTGTCGACGAGGGACCCGGGCTTCTACGGGCCGAGCATCGTGGTCGCGCTCGGCGTCGTCGCCGTCGCCACCGCGTCGCTGCGGCGACCGCTCCTCTCCTGGATCGCCGCGGGCGCGCTCAGCGGCCTCGCGCTCTGGACCTCGCCGATGAGCGTCGCGCTCGCCGCTCCGGCCGTCCTCGCGCTGGTGGTCCGCGACATCCGCCGGCCGCTGCACTGGCTGCTGGGCATCGGCACGGCGGTCGTCGCCGGCTCGCCGTGGCTCCTGGAGGCGCTGCGCAGCTCGAGTGCGACCGCGCCGCTCGGCGCCGGCACCAGCGACTGGGAGCCGACGATCGACAGCGTCACCGCGCTCTTCCACGACATGCTCCCCGTCGCGTTCGCGGTCGCCCCGGGTGAGCCGGCCGACTCGATCGTCGGCTGGATCGCGGTCGTCCTGCTCGCCGGACTCGTCGTCCTCGGGGCCGTCCGCCGGCGGCTCGCACCGGTGCTGGTCGGCACCGGCACGATGCTGCTCTGCGCCGTGCTGATCCTCGGCGCCGGACTCGACCTCGACTACGACTCGGTGCGCTACAGCGTCTTCCTGATGCCCGCGTTCGCTCTCGCGGGCGCCTGGCTGCTCGCGCGCTGGCGACCGGTCGCCCTGGTCGCGGTGCTCGTCGCGGCGGCGCTGACCGTCTCCGGGGTCTGGGACCGGTCGGAGGGATTCCGGAGCGACACCTCGAACCGCTTCGACGGCGGCTACCGCGCGGTGGTCGAGCTGCTCGAGCGCCGCGGCGCCGAGCACGTCTGGGGCGACTACTGGCTCAGCTACGCGATGACCGCCTCGACGAACGAGGAGGTCACCGTCGCCGCCCTCGTCACCCGCCGCTACCCGGGCTACGACGCCCTGGCGCAGGCCGACGGCCCGCCGGTGATCGTCGTCACGACCGGCGACTACAACGACCAGGAGCTGCGGACCTCGACCCTGCTGCCCCCGCACGAGCGGATCGTCCGCGGCGGCTACACCGTCTACTTCTACGACGAGCCCTTCGCCGTCACGTCGCAGCCCTGGGGCCTGTACTAGTCCTGACGACGGCGGATCTCGATACGCCCGCTCCGCGGGCTGCTCGATCAGCACGCAGGCGCATGCCTGCCCCTCTCCTGCTGGTCGAGCAGCCGCGCAGCGGCGTCTCGAGACCCGCCCCGTCAGCCCGCGACCGCGAAGACCAGCCAGCGCCCCGACGAGGACTGCGCGACCGGCGTGAGCGAGCCGCTCGCCGCCAGCACGTCGCCGTACCAGGCGCCCTCGCGGCCGACGTAGGCCGCCGTGTCGACGTACACGGCGCACGCGCCGCTGGCCTCGACGGCGGCGGCGAACTCCTCGGGGGTGGAGACCCCGCCGAAGACGTCGAAGCCGGTCGTGCCGCGCACCGCGCCGTAGCTCCACTCCAGGTTCTCCCCCTCGGTGTAGAGGTACGGCAGCGCCTCGTCGTAGTCGGCCATCCGCCCGACCGACCCGCTGTCGGGGAAGCTCTTGATCGGCAGCTGCACCACGCCGCAGCCGTCCGGCAGCGCGGCGTCGGCCTGCGCGACGAACGAGGTCATCTCGGCGTCCTCGGTCGGCGCGATCGGGACCATCCGCGCCACGCCCGCGAGCTGGTCGAGCACGCCGACGACCACGATCAGGGCGACCGCCGCGATCCGGATCCAGCGCCGGCCGATCCGCGCGAGCCCGATCGCCACGACGCCGAGCGCGAGCAGCGCCAGCACGATGGACAGCCGCGACCAGGCCCGGATGGTCGAGCCCGCGATCAGCGCGACCGCCATCCCGAACCCGGTGACCACGTAGAACAGCAGCGTCCACAGCGCCGCCACCGCGAGCAGCCGCACGTGCTCGTCCGAGGCGAAGCGGCCGAAGGCGGTGACCCGGAGCGCGCGCCCCCCGACCAGCCCGAGCATCGGCAGGCTGACCAGCAGGAGGCAGAGCCCCGCGATCGCGATCAGCGGCAGCCCGGGCGGCTCGGTGTTCACCGCCACCGCCGTGGTCACCTGGTAGATGTTCGTCAGCGCACCGATCTTCGGCACCTCGGTGCCCTGCCACGGCAGGAAGAGCGAGAGGATCTTGCCGGCGAAGTCCTCCGACTCCCCCACCCCGCGGCTCTCGAAGTAGGGCGCGTAGCGCTCCCCCCAGTCGCCGCCGAGCAGGACCAGCTCCCCCGCCACGAGCACGCCGAGCACCCCGAGCGGGAGGACGCGCGCGAGGACCGCGCGCAGGGGGACGCGACTCGCGAGCCCGGCCAGGGCGCCGAGCAGCCAGACGCCGCCGAGCACCAGCACACTGAAGACGTAGTAGTAGCCGCCGGTCGTCGCGACCAGCAGCGGCAGGACGATCACGGGGACGGCGCCGCGCAGCAGGCGGGCCCGGCGGGTCGCCCCGCGCCGCCGCCAGGCCAGGAACGGATCGGTGCGCTCGCCCGCGACGACCAGGATCAGGATGCCCAGCAGCGGGATCGCCCAGTAGTTCGCGAGGAAGGCGTGCCCGGCCCCGATCCGCTGGAAGTGGTACGGCGCGAGGCTGAAGACGACGGCGACGAGGGCGGCCGACCAGGCCGGCACCCGCAGGCAGCGGAAGAAGGCGTAGCCGGTGAGCGCGACGAAGGCGAAGGTGAGCAGGTAGAACACGTTGAGCAGCGCGAAGCCGTCGTGGATCATCAGCGCGAGGGCCGACGCGGTCAGCGCCGACGCGACGTCGAACTGCGCGGTGTAGAAGGAGTTGTAGCCGGAGGGGAAGCCGAGCGCGCCGTTCTCGGCGAACGGGAAGACCTGGGTCGCACTCCGGAACAGCAGGTAGTGCAGGATCTGGTCGTCGCCGCCCGCCCGCCAGCGCTCAGCGAGCGAGCCGGGCGTCGCGCCGAGCGCGACCATCGCCGCGAGCACGCTGACGAGCGAGGCCGCCACCGCCCAGGCCAGCTCACGGCCGATCCGGCGCAGGCGGGGGCGCTCCGCCTCGCGGTTCTCAGAAGCCACGCTCGGCGCTCGCCTTCTCGATGCTCGCGCCGACGATGCGGTTCAGCTCGGTCTCGCCGGGGGTGCCCGCGTAGTCGTAGACGTCGAAGGTCGGGCACGCGGTGATCCCCGCGGGCTCGCCGAGGTGGCCGAGGGCGAGCTCCGCCCAGTCCGGCTCCCGGTCGGCGAGCACGTAGCTGAAGTCGCGGTCGCGGTAGGAGGCGGCGTTGTTCATCCAGAGCTGCGCGGTGAAGTCGAAGTTCACCTGCTGCACGTCGACGGAAGCGTCCCCGTACAGCTCGAGCGGCCGGGTGCTCCAGAACGAGCCGACGCCCGAGACGTCCCGCCCGTCGATCCACTGCTCGAGGCAGGCGCGCTCCGGCGTGCTGCCGGCCCGCGCCGCGGCCGCGCCGACCGCCGGGCCGGCGACGACGGCCGAGGAGACGACCACGAGGGCCACGGCCCCGGCGAGCACCGCGCGCACGGGGGTCGAGAACGTCCGCGGCCGGAGCAGGCGGACGCGTGCGGCGATCCTGCGCGGGATCCAGTCCTGCGAGGCGGGCAGCAGCATCAGTGCGGGGAAGACCGCGAGCGGCAGCAGGTAGCGGCTGACCAGGCTGCCGGTGAGGATCTGCCCGAGGACCAGCGAGGCGGAGGCGACGAGCACGAAGGTCGCCAGGACCACGCTCGAGTCGGCGACCGCCCACGGCGTCTCCGGCCGCACCTGGGTCGCGACCGCGAGGACCAGAGTGAGCAGCGCGGCCAGCAGGAGCACGCCGACGATCAGGATCTCGAGCTTGCCGGTGGGAGCCGATCCGACGTCGCGCAGCTGCAGGACGAACCCGTCCACCGCGGCGCCCGCGCGCTCGAGGTGCAGATAGGTCGCGGCGTCGACGGCGACGAACCGCGCCACCGCGTCCCGCGCCGCGTAGCCGATCCCCGCCCCGGCGACCAGCACGGCCGAGATCAGCAGCGCCCGCCGCCAGGACATCCGCCGCAGCACGACCACCGCCAGCAGCGAGACGACGGCCGGCGCGGTGAACTGGAGCGCGAACAGCGGATTGGAGAGCGTCGTCGCCGCCGACACCAGGACGGCCCCGATCAGCGCTCCCGTCGTGCGGACCCGCGACGGGGGCCGCGCAGGATCGAAGCCGCCGCTGGCCTCCGCCATCAGGGCGAGCGCGAGCACGGCGGCCAGCGCGACGCCGGAGTAGTAGGTGGTCAGCAGGATCCCGCTCGCGAAGGCGCCCGAGTTGATCAGGCCCCGGCCCTCGGTGGCCGCGAGCACGACGACGACGCCCGTCGCCAGCGCGGCGGCGCTCACCCGCCACGGCCGGGTGCGCCCGGCCAGCACGCGGGCGGCGAGCCAGCGGACGCAGCCGTAGAGCGCGGCGGCGTTGACGAACGCGTTCACCACGAGCGCGCCGACGACCGACCCGCCGGCCAGCGCGAGACTCACCAGGTAGAGCGGGAGCTCCGGGAACAGCAGGAGCTGACTCGTCATCACCCACTGGAACGGCTCGCCCTCGGCGACCGAGCGCACCAGGAGCGGCAGCGCGAGCGAGTCGCCGTCCGAGAGCAGGTACTCCCACCACGGCGTCGAGGAGAGCCGGCCGAGCACGAGCAGCGTCGCCGCGAGGACGAGCAGCAGTCCCGACGCCTCGAGGACGACGGCCCAGCGGCGGGAGGGGACGGTGGCGGCAGCCGTCATCGCGACCCGTCGCGTCCGAGGCGGATGCGCAGGACGAGCAGCAGGCTGCGCAGGAGGGTGTTGCCCGGGATCTTCGAGGTCCCCTCGGTGCGGTCGAGGAAGACGATGGGGATCTCGCGCACCTGCCGCGCGGCGGTCAGGGCGCGGTGCTTCAGCGCGATCTGGAACCCGTAGCCGGTGGCGTCCACCGTCTCGAAGTGGATGCGCTCGAGCAGCTCGCGGCTGAAGAGGTTGAATCCGCCGGTCCAGTCGGTGAGGCGCGAGCCGAGGATCGCGCGGGCGTAGACGTTGCCGCCGCGGCTGAGGATCTTGCGGTCCAGCGTCCAGTCCGGGGTGCCGCCGCCGGGGATGTAGCGGGACGCGACGACGAGGTCGGCGCCCGCGCGCACCTCGCGGAGGAAGTCGGCGAGGTACTTCGGGTCGTGCGAGAGGTCGGCGTCCATCTGCAGGATGCAGTCCGGGGCGTCGTCGGCCTCGAGGATCCGCTCGAACGCCCAGAGGTAGGCCGCGCCCAGACCCTCCTTCGTCGCGCGCTCGAGCACCTGCACGGAGAACGCCGGGGTCTCCAGCTCGGCCGCCAGAGCGCGCGCCTTCTCCGCCGTCCCGTCCGGGGACGAGTCGTCCACGACGACCGAGCGGACGACGACGTCGGACTCGCGGGCCACGGCGGCGGCGACCCGGCGCAGCAGCTCGCCGATGTTGTCCGCTTCGTTGTACGTGGGGGTGACGATGGTGAGCGAGAGCATCTGGTTCCGATTCGGGCGGGGACGTGGACGGTCCGCCGGGGCGGAGGCGGTGGAACAGTATCAGCGTGCACCATGCCGTCCTGTGTGAGAGGAACCGGGACATCGCGTCGTCGTTCTCAGATTCAGTTCCCCCGATCAGGGGCTGGAGTTCAGATCGGTCGCGTACCGTCGCCCTCATCGCTCCCGCCCGGGCCGCGAGGACCCCGAGGAGCACCGTGTCGCGTCCGTCGAGCTCGTCCGCGTCGAAGACGGCCCGGTCGACGTCGTCCCCGTCGAGGACGGCCCCGCCGGCGTCGTCGCCGTGGCGGTCGTCGCGCTGGCTGGAGTCGCAGAAGGTGCGGTTCCTCGTCGCGGGGTCGCTGAACACGGCGCTCGACTTCCTCATCCTCAACGCGCTCGCCCTGCTCGTCGGCCTGCCCACCCTGGTCGCGAACGTCGCCTCGGTGACCGTCGGCATCTCGATCTCGTACTTCCTGAACCACTTCTTCGTGTTCCGGCACCCCGACCGGCCGACGGTGCGCACCTTCGCGCAGTTCTTCCTGGTGACCGGCTTCAGCTCGCTGGTGCTGCAGTCGCTGATCATCTACGGCTTCGAGGTCTTCTTCGACACCCGCTTCGGCACCTCCCTCCTCTTCCTCCCCAGTGCGGGCGAGAAGGCGTTCCTCGCCATCAACGCCGCGAAGGCCGTCGCCGTGATGGTCGGCCTGGTCTGGAACTTCTGCCTCTACAAGTTCGTCGTGTTCCGCGCGCCGTCCGCGGCGATCGCCCCGGAGCTGGGCGAGGTCGTCGACGAGGTGGAGTCCGCCGCGCGCTGAGCGCCGGAGCCCCGCTCGGGGCCCGTGCTAGCCTCGTCGAGTTCTTCCGACGGTGCCCCCGCCCGTCGACGCCGCTCCCCCGGAGGCTCTCATCGCCCGTTCGACGTTGCCCATCGCGGTCGTCGTCGTCACCCACTTCTCGGGTGAGGTCCTCCGCGCCTGCCTCGAGTCGATCCCCGAGGCGACCGAGCACGACGTGAGCGTCGTCGTCGTCGACAACGCGACCACCGACGACTCCGTCCGCCGCGTCGTCGAGCGCCGGCCCGAGGTGCTCTTCCACGAGACCGGCGAGAACCTCGGCTACGGCAGGGCGATCAACTACGCCGTCGACCGGCTCGGCCCCGAGATCGAGTGGATCCTGGTGACGAACCCGGACACGGTGTTCCTGCCCGGCTCGATCGACGCGCTCTACGCCGCGGCCACCGCCGACTCCGGCATCGGCTCGATCGGCCCGCGCATCCTCGACTCGGACGGCACGATCTACCCCTCCGCCCGCGCGCTGCCCTCGCTAGGGACGGGCGTCGGCCACGCGCTGCTCGCGCACGTCTGGCCCGGCAATCCCTGGTCTCGCCGCTACCGCCGCTCCCGCGCCGTCGAGACGATGCAGCACGGCAGCATGACGGCCGGCTGGCTCTCCGGCGCCTGCGTGATGGTGCGGCGCACGGCGTTCGAGCAGATCGGCGGCTTCGACGAGCGCTACTTCATGTACTTCGAGGACGTGCAGCTCGGCGACTCGCTCGGGCAGCGCGGCTGGTCGAACGTCTACCTCGCCGACGCCGTGGTGTCGCACCTGGGCGGGCACTCGACGCGGCTGGCCTCGGCGCGGATGCTCGCGGTGCACCACCGCAGCGCCTACCTCTACCTCGCGCAGAAGTACGACGCCTGGTACCAGGCGCCCGTCCGCCTGGCGGTCCGCCTCGGCCTGGGCGTGCGCGTCGCGCTGATGCGCCTGCGGCCCAGCCGCTGACGCCGGGGTCTCGAGACGCCAGCTGCGCGGGCTACTCGCTCAGCAAGGAGAACATGCTGGTCGAGTAGCCGCGGAGCGGCGTCTCGAGACCCGCCGCGTCAGCGACCGAGCTCGAGCAGGCGCTGCAGGTAGGCGCCGTAGCCGCTCTTGACGAGCGGGGCGGCGAGCTCCGCCAGCGCCGCGTCGTCGATCCAGCCGTTGCGCCAGGCGATCTCCTCGATGCAGCCGATCTTGAAGCCCTGGCGCTGCTCGATCACGCGGACGAACTCGGTCGCCTCGATCATCGAGTCGAACGTCCCGGTGTCGAGCCAGGCGGTGCCGCGGTCCAGCACCTGCACGTTCAGCGTCCCCGCCTCGAGGTAGCGCTCGTTCACGGTCGAGATCTCGAGCTCACCGCGGGCGGAGGGCTCGATCGTCTTCGCGATGCCGACGACGGAGTTGTCGTAGAAGTAGAGCCCCGGCACCGCGTAGTTGCTCTTGGGCTTCGCCGGCTTCTCCTCGATCGAGAGCGCGTGGAACGCGTCGTCGAACTCGACGACGCCGTAGGCGCGGGGATCCGCCACCTGGTAGGCGAAGATCACCGCACCCTCGATGGCGGTGTTCGACGCGAGGGCCGTGCCCAGCGCCGTGCCGTGGAAGATGTTGTCGCCGAGCACCAGCGCGACGGAGTCGTCGCCGATGAACTCCTCGCCGATCAGGAACGCCTGCGCCAGCCCGTCGGGCGACTCCTGCACCGCGTAGGAGAGGGTCATCCCCAGGCTCGAGCCGTCGCCGAGCAGCGCGCGGAACTGGTCGTTGTACTCGGGGGTCGTGATGATCAGGACCTCGTCGATCCCGGCCATCATCAGCGTCGACAGCGGGTAGTAGACCATCGGCTTGTCGTAGATCGGCATCAGCTGCTTCGAGATGCCCTTGGTGATCGGCCAGAGCCGCGAGCCGGAGCCGCCGGCCAGGATGATGCCCTTCACGAGTGCGCTCCGTCCAGCTGGGCGTAGAGCGCCTTCGCCTCGGCCCAGGTGGGCAGGATCCCCTGCGCCTCGGCCTCGGCGAGGGTCGGCGCGTCCGTGTCCTTCGGCGACAGCAGCGGCTCGCCCGCCTCGGCCGGGAAGCGGAGGCCGATCTGCTCGTCGAGCGGGTCGATGCCCTTCTCGCGGATGGGGTCGTAGGTCGAGGAGACGAGGTAGGAGACGACCGCCCCCTCCGTCAGCGCGACGAAGGCGTGGGCGAGGCCCTCGCCGATGTAGACCGAGCGGCGGTCGACGCCGTCGAGCAGCACCGAGTCCCACCGGCCGAAGGTCGGCGAGCCGACCCGGACGTCGATGATGTAGTCGAGCACCGCACCGGAGAAGCAGGAGACGTACTTCGCCTGCGACGGCGGGATCTGCGCGAAGTGGATGCCGCGGACGGTGCCGCGCTTGGAGACCGAGGTGTTGCCCTGCTGCAGCGACAGCGGGTGCCCGACCGTCTCCGCGAGGCGGTCGAAGCGGTAGAACTCGTAGAACACCCCCCGGTCGTCGGGGAACTGCCGCGGCGTGACCTCGTAGGCGTCGGGGATCTCGAGCTCTCTGATCTGCACGGTCACGAGTGTACTGAGCGTGCGGCGGCCCGCCGTCGCCGCCGGTGCGCCGGGGGCCGCGCGCCGGGGGCCTCCGGCATGATGAGCGGGTGACCTTCCTCCTCACGGGCGCCTCCGGCATGCTCGGCACCGACCTCCGCTCCTCCCTCGGCGATCGAGCCGTCACGGCGCTCGGCCGCGGCGACCTCGACGTGACCGATCTCGACGCCGTCCGCGCGGCCGTCGCCGGCCACGACGCGGTGCTCAACTGCGCCGCCTACACCCGCGTCGACGACGCGGAGAGCGACGAGGAGGAGGCGCGCCGCGTCAACGCTCTCGGCGCGCAGAACCTCGCGATCGCCACCGCCGAGATCGGCGCCGCGATCGTCCAGGTCTCCACCGACTACGTCTTCGACGGCTCGGCGACGAGCCCCTACGCCGAGTCGCACCCCCGCCGGCCGATCTCGGCCTACGGCCGGACCAAGGCGGAGGGTGAGGAGCTCGTCCTGGCCGCGAACCCCGGACGGGGCTACGTCGTCCGCACCGCCTGGCTCTACGGCGCGCACGGCGGCAACTTCGCCAAGACGATGGTCCGCCTCGCCGGGTCGCACCCCACCCTCACCGTCGTCGACGACCAGCGCGGCCAGCCGACCTGGACCGGCGATCTCGCCGCCCGCCTGGTCGAGCTCGTGGACGCCGCAGCTCCGGCCGGGGTCTACCACGGCACGAACGCCGGCGAGACGACCTGGTTCGGCTTCGCCCGCGCGGTGTTCGAGAAAGCCGGCCTCGATCCCGAGCGCATCCGGCCGACCGACAGCGGCAGCTTCGTCCGCCCGGCGCCGCGGCCCGCCTACTCCGTGCTCGGCCACGACGCCTGGGCCGCGGCCGGCCTCGCGCCGATGCGCTCCTGGGAGGACGCGCTGGCCGCCGCTCCGCTCGAGGCGGTCACGCCGTGACGACCACGCTCCGGGTGGTCGTCGACCAGATGCTCGCCCGCGTCCCGGGCGGCATCGGCCGCTACACCGAGGAGCTCACCCGCGAGCTGATCCGCACCGCCCCGCGCGACTGCGAGGTCGAGGCCGTCCTCTCGGCGCACCCGCCCGAGAAGGAGGAGGAGCTGCGGCAGCGGCTGCCCGGCCTCGCGCGCCTGCACCGCCTGCACCTGGGCCGCCGCGAGCTCTCCCGCGCCTGGCAGTACGGCATCGGCATCCCCTCCGGCGGCGGCATGATGCACGCCCCCAGCCTGTTCGCTCCGCTGCGCAACCACGAGGGCCGCGAGGGCGAGCAGATCGCCGTCACGATCCACGACACGGTGCCGTGGACGCACCCCGAGACCCTCACCCCGCACGGCGCCAAGTGGCACCGGGCGATGGCGAAGCGCGCGCAGAAGTTCGCCGATGCGGTCGTCGTCCCGACGCACGCGGTCGCGCAGCAGCTCTCGCAGGTGCTCGACTTCGGCGACCGGATCCGCGTGATCGGCGGGGCCGTCGGCTCGGGACTCGTCCTGCCCGACGACGCGGACGAGCGGGCGGAGGCCCTGGGGCTGCCCGCCGAGTACGTCCTCAGCGTCGGCACGCTGGAGCCCCGCAAGGGCCTGGTCTCGCTGATCGCCGCCTTCGGCGAGGCGTCCGCCCCGGAGATCCCGCTCCTGATCGTCGGGCCGACCGGCTGGGGCGAGCTCGACATCGCCTCCGTCGCGGACGAGCAGGGCCTCGGCGAGGAGCGGGTCCGCGCGCTCGGCGTCCTCAGCGACTCCGACCTCGCGCTCGTGCTCAGCCGAGCGACGCTGTTCGTCTACCCGAGCATCGCCGAGGGCTTCGGCCTCCCGGTGCTCGAGGCCATGCACTTCGGCGTGCCGGTCGTGCACTCGGACGACCCGGCGCTGCTCGAGGTCGCGGCCGACGCCGGCGTCGCCGTCGAGCGCGGCGACGCGAAGCACTACCCGGAGCGGCTCGCGCTCGCGATGAGCAGCGTCCTCTCCGACACCGGGCTCCGCGAGCGCCTCTCCGTCGCCGGCCGCGACCGCTCCCGCGCCTTCAGCTGGCGCGACTCCGCCGAGCGCGTCTGGGCGCTGCACGCCGACCTCTGAGCCGCGGGGGGGGGTCCGCAGACCCGTCTCCTGATGCCGGTGGATCTCGATACGGCCGCTGCGCGGGCCACTCGATCAGCAGGGACTGCCCGCTACTGCGCCGCGGCGTCGGGGAACAGGCCCTGCTGCACGAGGGAGCGGACGACGTCGTAGTCCGGGTCGCGGTCCACGTCGACCGCGGGCGGGACGAGCTCGACGACGCCGACCGGCTGGGCCTTCGTCTTCAGCCCCAGCTGCACGAAGTAGCCGAGCATGCCCTGCGGGACGTCGGTCTTGATCACCTGCGAGCCGGCCGCCGCCACGTCCTGGAACTTCGAGAGGACGTTCGCCGGCTCGAACTGCTCGAGCAGCGCGGTCTGCACCTGGCGCTGGCGCGCCATCCGGTCGTAGTCGCTCGTCGTGTAGCGAGAGCGGGCATAGGCGAGCGCCTGCTCGCCGTTGAAGTGCCAGGGCCCGGGATCGATCCACTGGTTGACGCCCTGCATCGTGCCGTCCGCGCCGGGGAGCCCGCCGAGCGGCAGCGGCTCGGTGCCCTGGTAGTCGACGTCGATGCCGCCGAGCGAGTCGATCAGCTGGGCGAAGCCCTCCATGTCGATCAGCGCGTAGTACTGGATGGGCACGCCGAGCATCCCCTCCACCGCGTCGCGGGTCGCCTCGATGCCGGGCTCGCTGCCCTCGGCGACCGCGTCCGGGTAGAGCTCCGGGTGCTTCAGCTCGACCTCGGTGTAGATCGAGTTGAGCTTGCAGACGTCGACGGCGCAGTTGTCGGTCGTGTACCCGTCCGGGTACAGCTCGTGCATCGGGCTGTCCTCGGGGAACGGGATGTTCACGAACTCCCGCGAGACGCCGATGGTGGTGGCCGCGCCGGTGGAGGCGTCGATGCTCACGACCGAGATGCTGTCGGGGCGCAGGCCGTCGCGGTCCTCGCCCGCGTCGCCGCCCAGCAGCATGATGTTGTAGCGGCCGTCGATCGGCTGCTCCATCGCCCCGCCGCCGAAGATCGACGACAGCGTGCCGCGGGTGATCCCGATGAGGTACGTGCCGTAGGCGGTGGAGCCGACCGAGACCGCCATCAGGGCGATGGTCGCGAAGGCGAGCACCGCCCGCATCCTCGGCCGCGCCCGCACCAGGCGGATCAGCCGGAGCGTGTCCAGGGTGAGCACGAGCCAGACCACGCCGTAGACCACCAGTGCCGCCTGCAGGGCGAGCATCGAGAGGTCGAAGGTCGCGAGCGTGTACAGCCCGGTCGGGAAGACGAAGTACAGGATCACGCCGACGAGCAGCGCCGTCCACAGCCCGAGGGTGAAGCCGAGACCGAGGCGGCCGAGACGGCGGTTGCCCGCGAGCACCTGCGCGGAGCCGGGCACGAGCAGGTTGCCGATGAGGAGCCACCAGGCGCGGCGGGTCATCACCGTGCTCGAGCGGACGTCGGGGTGCCGCAGCGGCAGGGTCATCGTCGTCACAGGCCGGCCACCAGGGCCTCGTTCTTGGCGGCGACCTGCGCCTCGAGATCGGCCGCGAACGCGTCGAGGCGCTCGGACAGCGCGTCGTCGCCGATCGCGAGCATCTTCACCGCGAGCAGCCCCGCGTTGCGGGCGCCGCCGATCGAGACGGTCGCGACGGGGACACCGGCCGGCATCTGCACGATCGAGAGCAGGGAGTCGAGGCCGTCGAGGCGCGCGAGCGGCACCGGCACGCCGACGACGGGGAGGGAGGTGACCGCGGCCAGCATCCCGGGCAGGTGGGCCGCGCCGCCGGCACCGGCGATCACGACGCGCAGACCGCGCGCGCGGGCCCCGCGACCGTAGTCGATCATCGCCTGCGGGGTGCGGTGCGCCGAGACGACGCGCACCTCGTGGGCCACTCCGAACTCCGAGAGGGTCGTCGACGCGGCCTGCATGACCGTCCAGTCGGAGTCCGAGCCCATGACGACACCGACGAGCGGAGACGGTCCGTTGACGAGCGCGTCGGCGCTCACGGGGCGGTACCGGCGGGGGTGGCGGAGGGCGTGGGGCGGGTCACGGCCACCATGGTACGTCTCAGTCCGTGAGAACGGCCGCCGCGGCACGCGCCTCGTAGACCACGAGCTCGAGGTCGTCGCCGGTCGCGTTCACGTGCCCGACCTTGCGCCCCGGCCGCGGCTCCTTGCCGTAGTTGTGCACCTTCACCGCGGGGTGCGCGGCGAGCACGAGCGGGTAGCGGTCGGTCAGCGACTCCCCCACGGGGCCGCCCAGCACGTTCACCATCACGGTCCACGGATCGCGGCAGCCGGTGGCGCCGAGCGGCAGGTCGAGCACCGCGCGCAGGTGCTGCTCGAACTGCGAGGTGGTGGAGCCGTCCATCGTCCAGTGGCCGCTGTTGTGCGGGCGCATCGCCAGCTCGTTGACGAGCAGCCGGTCGTCCGTCGTCTCGAACAGCTCGACGGCCAGCACGCCGGTCACGCCCAGGCTCTCGGCGATGGTCTCGGCGATGTCGGCGGCGGCGGCGGCCAGGCGGCCCGCCGACGCGGGCGCCGGTGCGAGCACCTCGGCGCAGACCCCGTCGCGCTGGATCGACTCGACCACCGGCCACAGGATGCTCTCGCCGGAGGGCCGCCGCGCCACGAGCTGCGCCAGCTCGCGGCGGAAGCCGACCAGCTCCTCGACGAGCAGCGCGCCGCCGCGGCCGTCCTCGGCGAGCGCCGCGAACCAGTCGTCGGCCTCGTGCGCGCCGCTGACGACGCGGACCCCCTTGCCGTCGTAGCCGCCGCGCGCGGTCTTGACCACACCGCGGCCGCCGTGCTCGTCGAGGAACGCGGCCAGCTCGGCGGAGGAGGAGACCGCGGCCCAGTCGGGGACGGGGACGCCGAGCTCGGTGAGGCGCTGCCGCATCATCAGCTTGTCCTGCGCGTAGAGGAGCGCGTCCGGACCCGGGTGCACCGCCACGCCCTCGGCGACGAGCCGGCGCAGGATCGCCTGGGGCACGTGCTCGTGGTCGAAGGTGACGACGTCGACGGTGCGGGCGAACCCGAGCACCGTCTCCTCGTCGCGGTAGTCGCCGACGCGCGTCGCGGCGAGGCCCGCCGGGGCGCCCTCGGTCTCGGCGAGCACGGCGATCTCGAGACCGAGCTCGACCGCCGCGGGGATCATCATCCGGGCGAGCTGGCCGCCTCCGATCACACCGACGCGCATGGCGCTCCTCCTGGTTCCGCCCGCGGGCGCGGGGCGGCTCCATGGTAGCGAGGGGCGCCGCCGCGGCGGGGCTCGGGTGGCGCGGGCGGGGCGCTCGGGTGGCGCGCCGGGGGCGCTCAGAGCCGTGACGACGTGCTCAGAGCGGATCGGGCGCGGGCCACTCCGGCAGCGGAGCCGACGCGATCGCGTCCTGCAGCAGCTCGGCGACGAGCTCCGGGTCCTCGACGTCGCGCAGCACGAACGACTCGGCGCCGTCCAGGGTGATCCGCACGTCGCCGCAGCGGGCGATGCGCTGGCCGAGGCTCCGCGAGACGCTGACGGCCATCCGCCGGTCGAAGTCGAGGTCGGCGTGGCGCACCGACAGGACGCCGCGGCGGGCGTGCAGCCCGCGCTGCGTGATCCGGTAGCGGATGCTCGCCCAGCCCGCGACGCCGGGGACGCAGAGCAGGTGCACGAGCACCGCGGTGCCGAGGGCGATGATCCAGCGCTGCAGCTCCAGCTCGAACTGGGCCGCGAAGTAGAAGCCCGCCCAGGTGAGCAGCAGGAACCCGGCGACCGGGGCGACGGCGCGTCGAGCGCGCGGCGTGAGCCGGGCGAGCTCCCGGTCCCCGTCCGCGAGCCGGTCCCGGGCCCCGGCCCTCACTGGCGGAGGTGGGTGACGTCGCCCGCCGAGAACGAGCGCCGGGCGCCGTCCTGCTCGAGCACGAGCGAGCCGCCGGCGTCGAGCGCGACCGCGGTGCCCTCCGCCACGGAGCCGTCCGGCAGCTCGACCCGGACCGTGCGGCCCAGCGTGCCGCAGTGCGCACGCACCACGGCGGCGGTCCCGGAGGACTCGGCGTCGCCGAGAGCGAGGAGCGGCGCGAGCAGCGCCGAGAACTCGGTGAGGAAGCCGGCGAGCACGGCGTCGGCGCCCGTCGTCGACGCGCCGGCGAGGGCGAGGGAGGTCGCGGTCGGCACGGGCAGCTCCTCCTCTGCGAGCAGGAGGTTGATCCCGGCGCCCACGATCACGCGGCCGTCCGGGAGGCGCTCGGCGAGGATCCCCGCCGTCTTGCACCCCTCGATCAGCACGTCGTTGGGCCACTTGACCTCGACGGAGCCGTCCACCAGCGGGGCGAGCGACCGGGCCAGGGCCGCACCGGCGAGCAGGGGCAGCCAGCCCACCGCGCCGGCGGGCAGAGCCGCCGCGGCCACGAGCGTCGAGGCGGCGAGCGTCCGGCCGGCCGGCGCCTGCCAGACGCGCCCGAGGCGTCCCCGGCCCGCGCGCTGGTCGTCGGTCGCCACGACGGAGAGGTGCGGCCAGGCCGCGGGCTCGGCCGTCGCCCGCTCGCGGAGCTCGTCGTTCGTCGAGCCGGCGCTCTCGAGCCAGAGGACCTGCGGCGACACGGAGAGGGAGAGCGGGAGCTGCATGGGGCCACGCTACCGGCGGGCCCCGCGAGAAGACCCGGGGCGGCACGCGAGCGCCGCGGCTTGTGCGGACCCTCCCACCGCAGCGCCCGCTCCCTGTGCGGGTGCGACAACGGAGGGGTCCATCCGCGCCGATAGGGTGGGCGGGTGACCGCGAACATCGAACGTCCCGCGCCCGATCTCTTCACGACCGCGGGGAAGATCGCGGACCTGAAGGCCCGCTACCACGAGGCGGTCACCGCCAGCGGCGAGGCCGCGATCGAGAAGCAGCACGCCAAGGGCAAGATGACCGCCCGCGAGCGGATCGACACGCTGCTCGACCCCGGCTCGTTCGTCGAGCTCGACGAGTTCGTGCGCCACCGCACCCACGCCTTCGGCATGGAGAAGAAGCGCCCCTACGGCGACGCCGTCGTGACCGGCACCGGCACCATCCACGGCCGCCAGGTCGCCGTCTACTCGCAGGACTTCACGATCTTCGGCGGCTCGCTCGGCGAGGTCGCCGGCGAGAAGATCATCAAGGTGATGGACCTGGCGCTGAAGACCGGCGTCCCGATCATCGGCATCCTCGACTCCGGCGGAGCGCGGATCCAGGAGGGCGTCGTCGCCCTGGGCAAGTACGGCGAGATCTTCCGCCGCAACACCGCGGCCAGCGGCGTCATCCCGCAGATCTCGATCATCTGCGGCCCGGCGGCCGGCGGCGCGGTCTACTCCCCCGCCCTCACCGACTTCGTGATCATGGTCGACAAGACCAGCCAGATGTTCGTCACCGGCCCCGACGTGATCAAGACCGTCACCGGCGAGGACGTCGGCATGGAGGAGCTCGGCGGCGCGCTCACCCACAACAAGATCTCCGGCGTCTCGCACTACCTCGCCAGCGACGAGAACGACGCGCTCGACTACGCCCGCACCCTGCTCTCCTTCCTGCCGGACAACAACCTCTCGCCGGCACCGGTGTTCGACAACGAGGTCGACCTGGAGACCACGGACTCCGACCGCTTCCTCGACACCGTCATCCCCGACAGCCCGAACCAGCCGTACGACATGCGCGCCGTGATCGAGCACATCGTCGACGAGGGCGACTTCCTCGAGGTGCAGCCGCTGTTCGCGCCCAACATCGTCATCGGCTTCGGCCGGGTCGAGGGCCGCTCGGTCGGCATCATCGCCAACCAGCCCAGCGCGATGGCGGGCACCCTGAACATCGAGGCCGGTGAGAAGGCCTCGCGCTTCGTCCGCTTCTGCGACGCGTTCTCGCTGCCGATCCTCACCCTGGTCGACGTCCCCGGCTACCTGCCCGGCACCGACCAGGAGTGGACGGGCGTCATCCGCCGCGGCGCGAAGCTGCTCTACGCCTACGCGGAGGCGACCGTGCCGCTGGTCACCGTCATCCTGCGCAAGGCCTACGGCGGCGCCTACATCGTGATGGGCTCCAAGCAGCTCGGCGCCGACATCAACCTCGCCTGGCCGACGGCCGAGATCGCGGTGATGGGCGGCCAGGGCGCGGTCAACATCCTCTACCGCAACGAGATCCGCAAGGCCGAGGAGGCGGGCGAGGACGTCGCCGCCGTCCGCACCCGGCTGGCGAACGAGTACACCTACAACGTGGCGAGCCCGTTCCTGGCCGCCGAGCGCGGCGAGCTGGACGGGGTCATCGAGCCGTCGGCGACCCGCGTGTCGGTGATCAAGGCCCTGCGCGCGCTGCGGACCAAGCGCGCGAACCTGCCGGCCAAGAAGCACGGCAACATCCCGCTCTGAGCCGCGCTCAGCGAGCCGTCGGCGCCTTCTCGTGCGCCGGCGCCGTCGGCTCGCTCGGCGCCGGCTTCTCCTGCACCGCCGGCTTCCCGGCGGGCGGCGCCTTCTCCTCCGGCCGGGCGCCCAGTGCCCGCGCGAAGGCGAGCGCCTCGCGCGGGGACACGTCCGGCAGGTAGGCGCGCCCGATCGCCGCGCCGATCCGCGGCAGCTGCAGCGCGTCCGGGTACGCCATCCAGAGCCCCTCGTAGCGCGGGTGGAACTTGGCCTTGAAGCGGAACAGCGAGGTGAAGCCGTAGGCCGGCTCCAGCGTCCGCGCCAGGAACTCGAGCAGGCCCGAGAGCGCGGTCGGCTCGGGCGGCTGCTCCCCCTCCGGCACCGGCGCCGTCGCGAGCGGTGCGCCTGACAGCGAGACGAACTCCGCGCCCTGCTCCTGCGCGCGCAGAGCGGCGGAGGCGATCAGGAACTCCATGATCCCGGGCATCGCCTCGTCGGAGCGGCGCATGAAGTCGAGCGTCCAGCCGATGATCCGGCCGTCGCGGTGCACGGGCAGCCAGCTGGTCACCCCCTGCAGCACGCCGTCCGGACCGACGGCCAGCAGCAGCGCGACGTCGGGGTCGCGCGCCTCGTCGATGCCGCCCAGCGTGAACCCCATCTCGGGCAGCGCCTTCTCGGACACCCACTTCTCGGACAGGTCGACGATCTGGCTGGCCATGCCGAGCGACAGCTCCGGCCAGGTCGTCCAGACCGGCTCGATGCCGAGCTTGATCGCGCGGGTGAGCGGATAGCGCACCTTCTGCCAGCGCTTCCCGGTCAGCTCGAAGCCGCCGAGCTCGATGATCGTCTCCTCGCCCACCGAGATCCGCGACCAGCCGAGGCCGTCGAAGACCGGCAGCAGCTCGTCGTGGACGCTGTAGAACACCGGCGTCCAGCTGCGCTCGTCGCAGAACGCGACGAACCCCGCCACGACCTCCTCGCGCCGCTCGGGCGCGCAGGCCGGGTCGGAGAGCGTGATGGCGACGCCGCCGACGACGCGGTAGGCGACGCCGCCCTCGCCGTCGGGGGCGATCCAGTGCTCGTTGCCCTGCCAGGTGCCCTGGTGGCCGAGGCTGCCGGCGCCGTGGCGCACCAGCAGGCGGCGGTACACGGCCTCGTCGCCGCGCACGCCCTGCACGTCGGTCGCCCGCAGGAGCGAGATCACCGCGACGACGACCAGGAGCCAGAAGACCGGCCCGACCCACTCGAAGCCGATCCTGGCGAGCGGCTCGCGCGGCACCGCCAGCAGGCCGTGACCGCCGAGGAAGCTCGACGGCACGAAGCGCAGCAGCCCGTCGAGCAGGAGCCGGCCGATCCCGAGCACCGGCTCGAAGCTGGTCCGCGTCGAGGCGGAGAGCGCGAGGTAGCCGCCGAGCGAGACGACGAAGCCGATCGCCACCACCAGCGACCAGCGGCGCGCCGACGCCCGCGGCGCCCGGATCGTGAAGTGCCGGCTGCTGACCGCCAGGAGGACGATCACCCCGACCGGCACGATCACCGTGGTGGCGACCCAGAGCAGGTACTCGGCGTAGTACTGGAAGTCCGGGTGCCGTGCCGCGCGCTGCAGCAGCACCACGTCGAGGATCGCGATGGCGGCGTTCACGCCGATCGCGAGCAGCAGGCCGAGGCGGCGCCCGGAGCGCAGCCCGGAGGCCGCGACGAGGAGCAGGATCATCGGGACGAAGGTGAGCAGGATCGGTCCGGGCGAGATCAGGTTGAGCCGCACGTGGTGCGCGCAGTGCCGCACCGTCGCACCGCAGGGATCGTCGAGATCCCCGCCTCCGGTGAAGGCGCTCTGCAGCAGCCGCCCGAGGAAGGAGAACGGCCCGTAGCCCGAGTCCGAGAGCACGGCGACGAGCGGACCGAGGGCGGTCACCGCGACCACCGAGGCGAGCAGGGCGCGCGACTCCCGGTGCGAGCTCGGCGCAGGACGCCGCGGGCGCAGGCCGCTCACCCCGTGCGCCATCACCGCGCCGATCGCGAGGCCCGCCGCGCCCGCGAGGAGGCGGTAGACGTCCGCGGAGTCGCCCGCGTAGAGGACGAACATCAGCACCACCGCGAACACGGTGACCCGGAGCCGGCGGCGCCAGAGACCGCCCATGAAGGCCGTCGCGGCCAGGAGTGCGCCGACGCCGCCGATCAGCGGGTCGAAGGTGAGGTCGCCCACCGTGTCACCCGCCCACCACTCGCCCACCGACGCGCCGATGCTCTGCAGGGCGGCGCCCAGGGCCGTGCCGATCGCCCCGGTGAGCAGGAAGGCGACGACCAGCCGGCGCGCGCCCAGCCGGTGCTCGGCGGCGATCAGCAGCGGCAGCAGCAGGAGCAGGACGAGCAGGAGCGCGGGCGGTCCCGACGCGATCAGCAGACCGGTGACCGCGGCCCAGGGGCGGCCGCCGAGGATCGTGCCGGCGCTCGCCGCCCACCACGAGCCGGTCTCCCCGCTCGCCGGGCCGGCGAGGGTGCCGGCGACCGCGCTCGCGAGCAGGATGACCAGTGTCGTCGCGAAGGCCGCGGGAGAGGAGCGCACCACCGCGGCGACGCGGTGGACGGAGGCGCGGCCGCGCTTGAGGGACCACGACGGCATGCGGGAACACTCCTGTTCGGGACGGGACGGGCGTCGCTCCGGCGGCGTCCGGCGTCAGCATAGTCACCGGCTCGGGCGCGGGACCGTGAACGGCATGCGGTACCGTCGCGGGATGAGCGCAGCCGACTCCGCCCCCTCCGTCGTCACCTCGCCCGCCGTCGTCATCGGCACCCCGGGACTCGACGCGCGCGAGATCGCCGCGGTGACCGCGGTCGTGACCGCCCTCGCCGCGCAGTCGCATCCCGTCGCCGAGGTGCCGGTGATGCCCAGCGGCGGCTGGAGCGACCGCGCCGCGGCCGTCCGTGCGCCCCTGCAGCCGGCGCCCGGGGCCTGGCGCTCGTTCTCCGGCTGAGAGCGCTTCCACCCCTCCGGGCGGGCCGCACCGGGAACGATCCACCGGAACGCGGATTTTGTCCCCCGATTAGTCCCCTAAAGTGCCGACTACCTGCCACTCCCGGTCCTGGGCATGATTATCCGTGTTAGGTGTTCACTCCTCGGAGGGGGCATCGCCAATCACTCGCCGACCAGGGTAAGCAGGCGGGTGTTTTGGGGGCGAGTGAGGGTGACATTCGGGTTGTCACCCTCACTCGGGGTTTGACGGCGGGCTGGGCCCCCTCTTCGGAGGAGTGGACAGCCCGCCGCACTCTTTTAACCGGTCGATCTGCTGTGTGTGCCAGGTCCGGTGTCACCGGACGATCGGACGTGTCCGACCGGTCCGGCTCGCGGTCGCCCGCACACCACTCGGCCGGGGACGCTCAGTCCTCGAGGACGCGCTGCTCGTCGCGGCGGATCTCGACCCAGGCGTCCACCTCGTCGCCCGCGTCGTCCGAGCCGAGGGCGCCCGCGCTGCCGTCGCCGGCGGTCCGCAGCCCCACGACCGTCACCGCGGACGGCGAGTCGGGCGAGGCGGTGCGGACGACGACCCGGTCGACTCCCTCGCCGATGCCGCTGAGCGCGTGGGCGAGCTCGCCCAGGACCCGGCGGCTCTCCGCCTCCGTGGTCCGGTCGAGGCCGCCGTCGTCCAGCACCGACACGGTCACGCCGCGGCGGCGCGCCTCGAGCACGATCCGACGGACGTCGTCGTCGAGCAGCCGCCTGCCCCGGATCTCGTCGCGGACCGACGCCTCCAGCAGGGCGCACTCGCGGCGCTCCTCGTCGCTGAGGCCGACCGGGCTCGTGGCGATCCGCAGCAGCATCTCGGAGGCGATGGCACGGGTCTGCTCGAGCCGGACCTCGCGCTCCGAGAGATGCGCCTCCTCCGCCGCCCGCCAGGACGCGGCGGCCCGCTCGGCGGCCTCGAGCACGCGCGCCTCGGAGCCGGCGCGGCCGAGCTCGATGATCAGGAGCTGCGCGATGCCGACCCAGGCGATGCCGCCGACGACGCCGAGGGTGGCGAGGGCGACCGGGCCCGCCCAGACGCTGGTGTGCACGATCAGGAACGCCATCCCTGTCCACGCCGCCAGCGGACGCCGGCACGCGCAGACGATCGTCATCAGCGTGCCGACGGCCGCGATGTACCAGGTGGAGTAGCCGTTGGAGGCGCCGGGGTCCAGCGACGGCGAGACGAGCAGCGGCAGTGCCACCGCCACTCCCGCCATCGCCCAGGCGGTCACCGCGTTCATCCGCGCGGCCGTGCCCGGCAGGAGCGCGATCACGGTGGCGACGACGTAGAGGCCGACGGCGAGCAGATCGGCGGGCGTCGCGGGCGCGAGGCGGTAGGAGAAGAAGGCGAGGACGACGTGGTAGAGCGAGAATCCGCCGCCCAGGGCGTAGAGGAGCGGTCGCGGGTAGGTGATCACGAGGCGCCCCGCGGGGCCGGCCAGACGACGACGACCCGGGTGCCCTCGCCCGGGACCGTGTGGACCTGCGCCGAGCCCTGGACCTGGTGCACGCGGTCGAGGATCGAGAGCCGGATGCCGAGCCGCTCGCGCGGGACGTCGGCGAGGAGGAAGCCGCGGCCGTCGTCCTCGACGACCACCTCGACGGAGCAGGCGGAGAGGCGACCGTGGACGGACCGGCGGACGGCGTCGCTCGGCCCGGCGTGCTGGACGCTGTTGGTCAGGGCCTGCCAGACCGCGCCGAGGACCGCTTCGGCGACCGGCCGCGGCATCGTGGTGGTCCGCGGATCCGCCGCCTCGTCGACGACCACCTCGAAGTCCGCGACGAACGTCGAGGCCGCGTGCGACAGCTGGCGCTCGAGCAGCTCCAGCGGCACCTCGCCCGCGTCGAGGTCGGACTCCTCGTCCGGGAGCAGCACCGAGAGCGTCTTCCGCGCCATCGAGGACACCAGCGCGCGCTCGGCGCCGGACTCGGCCGTCGCCGCGGCCAGCAGGGTCGCCAGGACGTTGTCGTGCACGAGGGCGTCCACCTCGACGCGCTCGACCTCGCCGGCGTGCTGGCGCATCGCCCCCTCGTACTGCTCCATCGCCGTGCGCTGCGCGCGGTCCACCCGGTCCGCCGACTGCCGGAGCACGGTGATCAGCACCAGCATCACGAAGCCGACGATGCCCACGTAGACGGCGTCGAGGGCCGCGCGGGTCGGCGAGGCGCCGCCGCCCGAGGGCAGCACGCGGAGGACGCCGAACAGGAGGGTGGTGACAGCGGCGTAGGCGATGGCGAGCCGCAGCGGCGCGACGATCGTGCAGAAGGCCGTGCCGATGGTCAGCAGGTACCAGATCCACGGCGTCTCCTCGGGGGCGGCGCCGGTGCGGATCGTCAGCGGCCAGGTGAGCAGCGCGAGCAGGAGCGACGCGGCCACGACGGCCCCGCTGACCTGCGTGCCGCGGCGGAGCACCGCCGTGACCACCGAGGCCCCGAGTGCTCCGAAGACGACGGCCAGCACGGGCCACGCGACCTCGGGCCGCAGGACCGGCAGCTGGCCGAGGATCGGCGGGACGGTCTGCAGTGCGAAGCCGAAGCCGAAGAAGGAGACGACCGTGCTGATGATCCGGTCGATGCGCTCGCGGTTCGCGGGGGCGCGGGCCGGGACGATCTCAGCGGCCGGCATCGCCGTCGTCCGGATCGATGCCCGGGAGGATGCCGTCCTCGACGGCGCGCCGCAGCAGGTCGACCTTCGTCGGCGCCGGCCGCCCGATCTCGACGTACTTGTCGCGGATCCGGTCGAGGTACTCCTTGGCCGTCGAGACCGAGATCTGCAGGCGGTCGGCGACCAGCTTGAGCGGCAGACCGGAGGCGTAGAGGTGCAGGACGTCGCGCTCGCGCCGGCCGAGCACCGCCCGGGCGAAGTCGTCGTCGGCGTCGATCGCCGAGGCCCACTCCAGATTGTTCAGCACCTCGCCGCGGGCGACGGTGCGGATGGCGGCGATCACGGTCGACATCGGCGAGGACTTGGGGATGACGCCGGCCGCTCCGGCGGCGAGCGCCTCGCGCACGGCCACGACGCGGTCGGCGATGCTGTGGACCAGGACGGCGGAGCCGTGCACCTGGCCCCACTTGACGTTCGCGGTGATGCTCGAGCCGTCGTTCAGGGAGAGGTCGAGCACGAGCACCTCGATCTCGGTGCCGTCGAGGACCTGCTCGAGCGCGCGCACCGTCTCGGCCGCGGCGACCACCTGCATCCCCGCGGCCTCGATCGCGGCGGCGACGCCGAGTCGGACGGACTCGTGGTCGTCGACGATGGCGACCCGGACTTTCGGCGCGGCTGCGGACTCAGCGGTCATCGGTGGTCTCCCTCGGGCTCATGCTGGCGACGCCGCGCTCAGGTGTCTCGGCGCACGAGCCGGGCGACGGCCTCCACGTGCGAGGTGTGCGGGAAGAGGTCGAAGCCGTCGAGCCGCTCGAGCTCGTAGCCGCCCGCGGTGAGGGCGCCGACGTCGCGGGCGAGCGCGACCGGATCGCAGGCGACGTAGACCAGCTGCGCAGGTGCCAGCTCGACGAGGGCGTCGGTGACCGAGCGGCCCGCTCCCGCGCGGGGCGGGTCGAGGACGACCGTCGCGGCCCGCCAGCGCTCGCGCTCGCGGGCGTCGGCCTGGGCGAGCGCGTCGCGGAGGTAGCGGTCGACCCGGGCGGTGACCGCGCGGGCACCGACCTGGTCGGCGAGGTTCTCCAGGGCGTGCTCGGTCGCGCGGGAGTCGCTCTCGACGCTGGTGACGCGGACGCCGGCGCCGAGGTGGTCGGCCAGCGCGGCGGCGAGCAGCCCCACTCCGCCGTAGAGGTCGTGGTTCGCGGCGCGGACGTCGGCGAGCGACGGGTCGACGGCGGTCTGGACCGCGTCGAACAGCGTCGCGGCGGCTCCGCGGTGCACCTGCCAGAAGCCGGAGCGGTCGACGCGGAAGGTGCGGTCGGCGACGAACTCGGAGACGACCGTGCGGTCCCTCTTCGCGCGCTTGTCGGACGGGTCGTGCACGAGCACGGCCGCGCCGTCCGAGCCGGCGGCGTCGACGAGGTCGACGACGGAACCCGGGGCCAGCCGCTGGTCGAGCGGGGCCGCGGCCGAGGAGGCGGCGGTCGCGAGCGGCAGTCCCTCCACGTCGACGACGTGGTGACTGCGCGCGGCGTACGGCCCGACGCGGCCGGAGTCGTCCACGTGCAGGCGGTTGCGCGTGCGCCAGCCGAGGCCGCCGGACTCGTCGTCGCCCGCGACCGGCGCGACGACGACGTCGACCTCGCGGCGGGCGAAGCGGGAGAAGGAGTCGACGAGCACGTCGCGCTTGAGCTCGCGCTGGTAGGCGAGCGCGGCGTGACCGAACTCGGCGCCGCCGACGCGCTCCTCGGGCCGCCGGTCGATGCCGGCCTGCGCCCAGACGTGCTCGACGCGGTGCGGCGAGGCCTGGAGGACCTCGAGCGCCTCGCCCCGCCAGAAGCTGTCGTGGCGGACCTCGCTGATCCGCACGCGGACCCGCTCGCCGGGGAGGACGTCCGGGACGAAGACGACGCGGCCCTCGTGCCGGGCGACGAAGACGCCGCCGTGGGCCACGTTGCTAATGTCGAGCTCGATCTCGGTCCCGAGTGCTCCGCCGGACTCCGCGGCCGGGTCGGATGCGCGGGGCGGGGTCTGTGCCATCCGTCGAGCATCCCACAGCGTGGGCCCGATCGCAGGGAGCCCTCGTGCGCCTCTACCTCGCCTCCACCTCCCCCGCCCGCCTCGCGCTGCTGCGGGCCACCGGGATCGAGCCCGTCGTCGTCCCCTCCTCCGTCGACGAGCCCGCCGCCGTCGCCCGGGCCGAGCAGGAGCGCGGAGCGGCGCTGGACGCCGACGCGACCGTGGCGCTGCTCGCCCGGGCGAAGGCGACGGCCGTCCTCGGGCCGGACGTCGACGGCCTCGTCCTCGGCGGCGACTCCGCCTTCGTGCTCGACGGCGTCGTGCACGGCAAGCCGCACGAGCCCGAGCGGGCCCGCGCGCGCTGGCGGGCGCAGCGCGGCCGCACCGGGCGCCTGCACTCCGGCCACTGGCTGATCGACCACCGCGGCGGGCGGATCGTCGCCGAGACCGGGGTGGTCACCTCCGCCGCCGTCTCCTTCGCCGCCGACATCGACGACGACGAGATCGACGCCTATGTGGCCACCGGCGAGCCGCTCGAGGTGGCGGGCGCGTTCACGATCGACGGGCGGGGCGCCGGCTTCATCACGGCGATCGAGGGCGATCCGTCGACGGTGATCGGGATGTCCGTGCCGGCGCTGCGCTCGCTGGTGCGCGAGCTCGGGGTCGCCTGGCCGTCGCTCTGGAACCGCTGACGCCGTCCTCGCGCCCCGCGGTGCTGGCGGCGCGGTGACGCCGGCTTGTGCGGAACCGACGAAGCGCTCGCTCTTCTTTGTGGTGAGCCGCGCCGGGCATCCGCGGGCCGCCCTCTAGGGTTGGGGACCATGCCAGGTATCACGAAGGTGCTCATCGCCAACCGAGGCGAGATCGCCGTCCGCGTCGTCCGGGCCGCCCGTGACAGCGGCATCGCCTCCGTCGCCGTCTACGCCGACCAGGACCGCGACGCCGTGCACAGCCGCCTCGCCGACGAGGCCTACTCCCTCGGCGGGACGACCAGCGCCGAGACCTACCTCGTCATCGAGAAGCTGCTCTCGGTCGCCCGCCGCTCCGGCGCGGACGCCGTGCACCCCGGCTACGGCTTCCTCGCCGAGAACGCCGACTTCGCCCGCGCCGTCATCGACGCCGGGCTGATCTGGATCGGCCCGTCGCCCGAGGCCATCGAGCGCCTCGGCGACAAGGTCTCGGCCCGCCACGTCGCCGAGAAGGTCGGCGCTCCGCTCGCCCCCGGCACCCTCAACCCCGTCTCGGGCGCCGCCGAGGTGCTCGAGTTCGTCGACCAGCACGGACTCCCCGTCGCCATCAAGGCGGCCTTCGGCGGAGGCGGCCGCGGCCTCAAGGTCGCCCGCGAGCGCGACGAGGTCGAGGAGATGTTCGCCTCCGCCACCCGCGAGGCGATCGCCGCCTTCGGCCGCGGCGAGTGCTTCGTCGAGAAGTACCTCGACCAGCCGCGCCACGTCGAGACCCAGTGCCTCGCCGACTCGAGCGGGAACGTCGTCGTCGTCTCCACCCGCGACTGCTCGCTCCAGCGCCGCCACCAGAAGCTGGTCGAGGAGGCGCCCGCGCCCTTCCTCACCGACGAGCAGAACACCGAGCTCTACCGGGCGTCGAAGGCGATCCTCCGCGAGGTCGGCTACGTCGGCGCCGGCACCTGCGAGTTCCTGATCGGCAAGGACGGCACCGTCTCCTTCCTCGAGGTGAACACCCGCCTGCAGGTCGAGCACCCCGTCTCCGAGGAGGTCACCGGCATCGACCTCGTCCGCGAGCAGTTCCGTCTCGCCGAGGGTGGCCTGCTCGACTACGAGGACCCGCAGCCTCGCGGCCACTCCTTCGAGTTCCGCATCAACGGCGAGGACGCCGGCCGCGGCTTCCTGCCCGCCCCCGGCCCCGTGCACGTCTTCAAGGCGCCCGGCGGACCGGGCGTCCGCGTCGACTCCGGCGTCGTCGCCGGCGACGTGATCTCGGGCTCGTT
Organism: Rathayibacter sp. VKM Ac-2804; assembly: GCF_009866655.1. NCBI lineage: Bacteria > Bacillati > Actinomycetota > Actinomycetes > Micrococcales > Microbacteriaceae > Rathayibacter > Rathayibacter sp. VKM Ac-2804. The sequence goes on along the minus strand of NZ_CP047420.1, from coordinate 1,440,459 downwards.
CGACTCCCTGCTGGCGAAGCTGATCGTCACCGGTGCCACTCGCGCCGAGGCGCTCGAGCGCTCGCGCCGCGCCCTCGCCGAGTTCGAGGTCACCGGCCTGCCCACCGTGCTGCCGTTCCACCGCGCCATCGTCGACGACCCGGCGTTCGCGCCCGCCGGCGACGAGCCGTTCTCCATCTACACCCGCTGGATCGAGACCGAGTTCGACAACACCATCGAGGCCTGGAGCGGCGAGCCCGGCGCGATCGACGGCCCGGCCGCGCGCCAGAGCGTCGTGGTCGAGGTCGACGGCCGCCGCGTCGAGGTCACCCTGCCGGGCGACCTCGTCGGCTCCGGCCCCTCCCGCGGTCCCGCCGCCGCCGCCCCCAAGCGCCGCGGCTCCGCCTCCGTCAGCACCGTCACCGGCGACTCCGTCACCGCGCCGATGCAGGCGACGATCGTCAAGGTCGCCGTCGCCGAGGGCGACACCGTCGTCACCGGCGACCTCGTCGTCGTCCTCGAGGCCATGAAGATGGAGCAGCCCCTCACCGCCCACAAGGACGGCGTCGTCCGCTCCCTGAACGCGGAAGCCGGCACCACGGTCTCCTCGGGCCACGTGCTGCTCTCTATCGAGAGCTGAGCTTTTTTCTGAGCCGCTCCCTGCGCGGCTCAGCGCAGTCGGCCCGTTTGCGTGGTGCGTTCCATAGAGCGGGTCGCGTCGCGCTGCCTCGAAACGCTGACACGCGTTTCTCGCTCACGCGCTCTGCCTGACACTGCACCGCTCCGGGCTGCTCCGGAACATGCTGGTCGAGCAGCCGCGCAGCGGCGTACTCATGCTGGTCGAGTAGCCGCGCAGCGGCGTATCGAGACCCGCCCTCGACCAGCAGTGCGGTCGAATGCCGCTCCCACCACCACAGCTGACGCCGCGCTTCAGGCGGAGCTGGATCTCGATACGCGCGCTCCGCGCGCTACTCGATCAGCATGGACGGCCGACGCGCGGCCGCAGGAAGCCACGTCGCAGCCACCTCCTGCTGGTCGAGTAGCCGCGCAGCGGCGTATCGAGACCCACCCACCGATCTGCCCCGCCACCGCCGCACACCCTGATAGCTCCAGTCCCCTGCTCGGGCGGATCTCGATACGCGCGCTCCGCGCGCTACTCGATTAGCATGAGGCGGGCACCCGCCGGAGCCGCTCGCCCGCAAGGCAGAGCGCCGCGACCGAGAAACGCGTGCCAGCGTTTCTCGGCAGCGCGACGCAACACGCTCTGCGGTACGCACCACGTCGAGAAGCCGACCGCGCTGAGCCGCGCAGGGAGCGGCTCAGAAAGAGGCGAGCACATCGTCGGCTTTCAGCCGACGATGTGCATGGCGCGCGCCGCCTCCGAGATGGAGCCGGTGAGGCTGGGGTAGACGGTGAAGGCGCGGGCGACCTGGTCGACGGTGAGGCGGTGCTCGACGGCGAGGGCGAGCGGGAAGATCAGCTCGCTGGCCTTGGGGGCGACGATGACGCCGCCGATGACGGTGCCGGAGCCGGTGCGGGCGAAGACCTTCACGAAGCCGTCGCGGATGCCCATCATCTTGGCGCGCGGGTTGGCAGCGAGGGGGAGCTTGTAGATCTCGCCCTGCGCGAGACCCTCCTCGATCTCCTTCTGGCTCCAGCCGACGGTCGCGATCTCGGGCTGGGTGAAGATGTTGGCGGCGACGTTGCGGACCTCGGTGGGGTTCACCGCGTCGCCCATGGCGTGGAAGACGCCGGTGCGGCCCTGCATGGCGGCGACGGAGGCGAGCGGCAGGAAGGTGGTGCAGTCGCCGGCCGCGTAGATCGAGGGGACGCTGGTGCGGGCGACGCGGTTGACGCGGATGTGCCCCGACTCGGTGAGCTGCACGCCCGCCTCCTCGAGGCCGATGCCGGCCGTGTTGGGGATCGAGCCGACGGCCATCAGGCAGTGCGAGCCCTCGACGACGCGGCCGTCGGAGAGGACGGCGCGGACGCCGGTCTCGGTGCGCTCGACGCGGTCGGCGCGCGACTTCGACAGCACGACCATGCCGTTTCGCTTGAAGACGTTCTCGATCACGGCGGCGGCGTCGGCGTCCTCGCCGGGGAGGACCTGGTCGCGGGAGGAGATCAGCGTGACCTTGGCGCCGAGGGCGCGGTAGGCGGAGGCGAACTCCGCGCCGGTGACGCCGGAGCCGACCACGATCAGGTGCTCGGGCACGGTCTTGAGGTTGTAGAGCTGCGTCCAGCTCATGATCCGCTCGCCGTCGGGCGCGGCGGACGGCAGGACGCGGGGGCTGGCGCCGACGGACACGACGATGGTGTCGGCCTCGATCCGGTCGAAGTCCATGCCCTCGTCGCCCGGGGCGGTCGCGACGATCAGCGCGTTCGAGCCGTCGAGGCGTCCGTCGCCCTGCACGATGCGCACGCCGTGGTGCACGAGGTTCGCGCGCATGTCCTCCGACTGCTGGCGGGCGAGTCCGAGGAGGCGCTTGTTCACGGTGGCGAGGTTGACCGCGACCTCGGGCCGGACCGGCTTGTTGGTCTGCTCGTGGCGGGTGAAGAACTGCACGCCCAGGTCGGCGGCCTCGCCGATGGCGTTGGTGGCCTCGGCGGTCGCGATCAGCGACTTCGACGGCACGACATCGGTGATGACGGCCGAGCCGCCGACGCCGACCCGCTCGACGAGGGTGACCTCGGCGCCCAGCTGGGCTCCGGCGAGGGCGGCCTCGTAGCCGCCCGGTCCCCCTCCGAGGACGGCGATCCGCTGCGTGCGCTCGAACTCGTAAGGCATTCCTCCATTGTCCCCCTGTGCTGGGAGTTCGCCCAATCGACGGCCGTCCGGGAGGGTCGGCGGCCCTCGCCCGGCCTCGCACCGCGCGTGGATAGGGTGGGGGAATGGCTGACCAGACCCCCAATCCGCTCGACTCCGCCGACGCCGATCCGTTCGCGATCGCCGCCGAGGCCGCCGCCCAGATCGCCGAGGCGACCGGCGTCGAGAAGCACGACATCGCCCTCACCCTCGGCAGCGGCTGGGGCAAGGCCGCCGACGCGATCGGCGAGACGACGGCCACGGTCCCGGCGACCGACATCGTCGGCTTCACGAAGTCGGCCGTGCACGGCCACGGCGGGAGCCTCCGCTCGGTGCTGCTGCCGTCCGGGAAGCGCGCGCTGATCATCGGCGCCCGCACCCACTACTACGAGGGCTACGGCGTGCGCCGGGTCGCGCACAGCGTCCGGGTCGCCGCGGCGACCGGCGCCTCGGTGATGATCCTCACCAACGGCGCGGGCGGCATCAAGGAGCACTGGACCCCCGGCACTCCGGTCCTGATCAGCGACCACATCAACCTCACCGCCGACTCCCCGCTCGAGGGCGCGACGTTCGTCGACCTCACCGATCTCTACTCCGCCAGGCTGCGCGCGCTGGCCCGCGAGACCCGCGCGGACCTCGACGACGGCGTCTACGTGCAGTTCCGCGGCCCGCACTACGAGAGCCCGGCCGAGGTGCAGATGGCGCGGATCATCGGCGGCCACATCGTCGGCATGTCGACCGCCCTCGAGGCGATCGCCGCGCGCGAGGCGGGCATGGAGGTGCTCGGCATGTCGCTCATCACGAACCTGGCGGCCGGCATCCAGAAGACGCCGCTGAGCCACGAGGAGGTCCTCGAGGCGGGGCGGAACGCGGAGGACGACCTCGCCCGCCTCCTCACCGGGATCACGGGCACCCTGTGACCGCGGACGTCCGCGCGCGCGCCGAGGACTGGCTCGCCCAGGACCCCGACCCGGAGACCCGGCAGGAGCTCGTCGACCTGCTCACCGCCGACGCGGCCGGCGATCCCGCCGCCTCGGCCGAGCTGGCGGACCGATTCCGCGAGCGGCTCGCCTTCGGCACGGCGGGGCTCCGCGGGGCGATCGCGGCCGGATCGAACCGGATGAACCGCGTCCTCGTCTCGCAGGCCGCCGTCGGGCTCGCCGACCACCTGCGCGCGCAGGGCCTCGAGCGCCCGCTGATCGTCATCGGCTACGACGGACGGAAGAACTCGCGCGTCTTCGCCGAGGACTCGGCCGCGCTGATGGCCGGTGCGGGCGCCGACGCCGTGCTGCTCCCCCGGCTGCTGCCGACCCCGGTGCTCGCCTTCGCGGTCCGCCACCTCGGCGCGGCCGCCGGCGTGATGGTGACGGCGAGCCACAACCCGCCGCAGGACAACGGCTACAAGGTCTACCTCGGCGGCGACGACGACGGCTCGCAGATCGTGCCGCCGGTCGACTCCGCGATCGCCGAGCGGATCCTCGCGGTCGCCGAGGAGCGCCGCGTCACCGAGCTGCCCCGCGGCGAGTACCGCGTCGCCGACGAGTCGGTCGTCGACGCCTACATCGCCGCGACGGCCGCCGTCGGCCGGCAGTCGGAGCCGCTGCGCGTCGTCTACACGGCGATGCACGGCGTGGGCTGGGAGACGGCGCACCGGGTCCTCTCGGCCGCCGACTTCGACGAGCCGGCCGTGGTCGTCGAGCAGATCGATCCCGATCCCGCGTTCCCGACGGTGGCCTTCCCGAACCCGGAGGAGGCCGGCGCCCTCGATCTCGCCTTCGCGACGGCCCGCTCGGGTCGCGCCCAGCTGATCGTCGCCAACGACCCCGACGCCGACCGATTCGCCGCCGCGATCCCGGACGCGTCTCTCGAGGAGGGCTTCCGCCGCCTCTCCGGCAACGAGGTGGGCGCGCTGCTCGGCTGGCGCGCCGCCGAGCGCGCCCGCACCGCGGGACGGACGGGCGGCGCGCTGGCCTGCTCGATCGTCTCCTCCCCCGCCCTGGGCGCGGTCGCCCGCGACTACGGGCTGGACTTCGCCGAGACGCTGACCGGCTTCAAGTGGATCTCCCGCGTCCCGGACCTCGTCTTCGGCTACGAGGAGGCGCTCGGCTACCTCGTGAACCCGGAGACGGTCCGCGACAAGGACGGGATCTCGGCGGCGCTCGCCTTCCTCGACCTGGCCTCGTCGCTCGCCGGCGACGGCCGCACGATCGCCGACCAGCTCGACGCCTTCGCCGAGCGCTTCGGCCTCTTCGGCTCCGAGCAGATCTCGCTCCGGGTGACCGACCTCTCGGAGATCGGCCGGATCATGGCGGGGCTGCGCAGCGCCCCGCCCGCCACGATCGGCGGTCTCGCCGTGGAGCGCACGGAGGACCTGCTCGCGGCGGACGGGGCGCTCCCGCCGACGGACGCGCTGCGGTTCACCCTCGACGGTGCCCGGCTGATCGCCCGGCCGAGCGGCACCGAGCCGAAGGTGAAGCTCTACCTCGACGCGTGGTCGCACGAGGCGGACGCCGACGCCCGGCGGTCGGCGGTGGCCGCCCGCCTCGACGCGCTGCGGACGGGAGCCGCCGAGCTGCTGCGCTGACCGAGGTCAGCCGTTGTCGCGAGCCCCGCCGAGCCCCGGGTCGGCGTCTCCGGTGTAGAGCGGCTGCTCCCGGTCGAGGAGGAAGTCGGACACGGCGGCGTGCGTCCGCTCGAACGCCGCGGCCCACGGGTCGTGGTCGGCGCCCGCGACGTAGACCGTCTGCGAACCCGGGATCGCCCGAGCGAGCAGATGCTGGCCGCGCCAGTCGACGTGGTCGTACTGCGGTCGGACGAGCAGCGTGGGCACGTGGACAGCACCGAGCTCGGCGAGCGTCGTCTCCCAGTGGGATTCGAAGTCGGCGTTCAGCAGCGTGTTCGAGAAGATGTTGAGACCGCTGGGGCCGCCCGTCAGCGTCGCCGTCGCCCGTCTGCCGTCGTCCTGGGAGAGCAGGTTCGCGGCCGCGTCGGGGCCGACCGTCTGCAGGAGCCCCAGGCCGGCGGTCATTCTCAGCTGAGTGCCGAGGGAGAGAGGGGTCGCCCGGTCGGCGCTCGGGTCCTCGCTCATGCGCGCGTCGGCCACCGCCCGCGCCGCGTCGGCCGCGCGATGCCCGTCCTCGGACGGGTCGAAGGTGCCAGCGGCGATGAGAATCGCCTTCTCGACGTGCTCGGGGTGCTGCGCAGCGTAGGCGGCCGCGAGGAAGCCACCCGCGGAGTGGCCGACGAGGATCACCCGGTCCGCGCCGGTCTGCTCCCGGACGGCGTCGATGTCCGCGAGGGACCGTTCGAAGGTGTACTCGCGCAGGGGCAGGTCGGAGGAGTAGCCGGCGCCCGCCTGGTCGAACATGTACACGTCGTGACCGGTCTCCGCGAGGGTGGGCAGCGAGTCGAAGTCCGTGGGGCCGACGAACGCGCCCGGGCCGCCGTGGAGGTACACGATCGGGACGTCGGACCCGCCGGGGGCGGGCGCGGCGGTCTTCCAGTACGCGACGTGCGAGCCGGTGGAGAGGTCCCAGAACTGCGGAGCGACGGGGGTGGAGCCGACGGACGATCCGCCGACCGGAGCGAGGACGGTCCCGCCGGCGAGCGCGCCGACGACGGCCGTCGAGACTGCGGCGACGATCAGCGGGGTGCGCCACCGCACCGACCGCCGGACCGGCCGCAGCCGGCGCGGGAGAAGTCGCTGCACCCCGGCGACGAGCAGGAGGACGAGGAGCAGGGAGAGGACGATCCAGACGGCGATCGCGAACGGCAGCGACACGGTCAGCGCGAACGCCGCCGCGATCGTCGAGCCGGCGAGGCCGAGGAGGACGGCGGCCGCGGACGCGAGCGCCGTCAGCACGCGGCGGAGGACCCGCTTCGGGCGTGACGGGCGGGCGGGGAGATCCGGGGTGGAGAGGACGGGCGGGTTCTCGGGCATGGCGGGGAGGACTCCTGAAAGGGGATGTGAGGCGAGGTGGGTGGTGAGGGAAGGGCGGTGCCGTGCACGGGCGGACGGACTCGTGCCGTCGCGGCCGGGCGCACAGGGAGGCAGCGCCGCGGTCGACCCGCCGAGTGCGGGCCGGGTGCGGCCTCGGCGCGGAGCACGGCCCCGGTCGCCGTGATCGCCGCGACCGGGGCCGTGTCGTCAGGGCGAGGGTCAGCCGGCTCGGTTGACGACCGCGGAGTAGGCGCCCGAGGCGTTGCTCGTCCCCGAGCTCGACGGGGACAGCGTCCCTGTCGCCGAGGGGGTGTCGCGGTCGACGGACCAGAGGTGGAGACCGGCGAGGCCCTGGGTCTTTACGAACTCCGCGACGTGCTCGAGGTCCGCGACCGTGGTGACCTCACCCGGGGTGTCGTTGACGCCGATCATCACCGTCAGCTCGAGCTTCGAGTAGGGGATGCCGAAGGTCTCGTGGACGTTGCGCGCGGCCTGCACGGCGGACGCGCCCATGTCGGGTGCGCCGTCCGGCCCGAGGACCGCGACGTCGGAGGCGGACCGGCCGTAGTCCATCGCCATCAGGTTGACCGTGTAGTTCCGGAGCTTCGCGGCCTCGATCGCGGCGACGGTCTCCACGCCGGTCGCGTTCAGGCTGGCCTTCCGGCCGTCCGATCCCGCCGAGGTGGGGAGGGTGAAGGAGAAGCGGAGGCCGGGGTACTTCCCCTCGGCGACAGCGGCCGCCTCCGCGAGCTCCCGGATCTGCGCGGGAGTCTGCCCCTGCTCGATGTCGAAGTCGATGCCGATCAGGTTCTTCGAGGCGTACCGGCTGATGAACGAGTCGAGCTGAGCGGCGTTCGCGGTGAACGTCGCCGAGGCGCCGCCGGTGGCGAGCACGTAGTCGACGTCCGCGTCGACGAGCTGGTCGATCGAGTGGCGGAACTCGTCCGCCGTCACGCCCGCCCAGCTCGGGGCGTCTCCGGTGCCGGAGGCGAACGCGAGGGTGACCGCGCCGCTGCCCGTCCGGCTGGCCCAGGAGTCGGGCCCCGCGAGCGGGACGATCTTCCCGTCGAGCATCGTGCGCAGCTGGTGGGTGTTCCAGTCCATGTTGATCGTGATGTCCTTGTAGCCCGAGCGGAGGACGGCGGGTGCCGTTCCGGTGTCGGGTGTCGTGGTCCCTGGGGCCCGGGCGGGGTCCGTGGCGGGAACCGGCGTGGGTGCCGGGGTCGGGACCGCCGTCCTCGCCGGGGCCGGAGTGATCGTGGAGGCCGGCGTCGGCGTCACCGCGGTCGCGGGCTGCCACACCCTGCCGGAGCCGATCGCCCCGGAGTTCTCGCGGGGATCAGCGCCGCGGGTCCACCAGCCGGCGGTGTAGAGCCTCCCGTCGCGCACCACCTGCTGGCCACCTGTGTACGTCGCGGTCGCGCTCCACTCCGCGACTCCGGGGAAGGGATCCGATGCGGTGCGGGTCGCCGTCGCACTCCACGCCGGCGGCGCGGAGGAGGACGACGAGGCGGCCGCAAGGGTCTCGCGGGCGGAGGCCGGCCCTGCTCCGAGGACCGCGCCTCCCGAGAGGAGGCCGAGGGCGGTGAGCCCGGCGATGGTGCAGCGGATTCGAGTGCGCATGTCAATCCAATCGATTCGGAGAACAGGCTCCTCATCGGAGCCGGATCGGAGAATCGCACGAGAGAGACGAGCACGCGGTCGTGGCGCAGAGCCTGGCGTCGGACGTCGTCAGCGGGAGCGATCGCTCCCGATGCGCTCGCCGCGCCGCCACAGCCACTCGACCGGGCCGAGCGGGAACCGGCGGAGCCAGAGGTGCGCGGCGAGCACGACGACCGCCGCGACGAGGACGAAGGCGCCGATCGTGACCGGCACTCGCCACGGAGCTGTGGTCTCCGCGAGCCCGAGTCCCCAGCCGTAGAAGAGCGCGCCGGCGAGGAGGTTCTGCAGCAGGTAGGCGCTCAGGGCGACGCGGCCCACCTCGCGAGCGCGTCGCGAGATCCAGCTCGTGCCGCCCCGGCGCCGCCCCAGCTCGGCGAGGAGCGCGAGCAGGCCGAGCGCCACCAGCGGAGGGACGAGGTAGCGCTCGGCCAGCAGGCCGGCCGCGCTCCCGGTGAGTCCGAGCGCCAGGTCGGCCGGAGCGGCCACCGCGCCGAGGATCATGAGCCGCCGCCGCAGCGACCACCCCTCCCGCGCGAACAGGCCCGCGCGCAGGAGCTGGGCGCCGAGGAGGAACATCGCCAGGCTCAGGAACCCGATCAGCACCGGCTCCGCCCGGAAGGGGCCCGCGTTCTGCAGGCGGAACAGCGCGAGGCCGAGGAAGGAGGCGTCCGCGTAGGGGCTGCGACCGGTGGGGCCCTGTCCGGTCGAGTCCGGCTGAGTCGCGACGAGCGCCACGAGCGCCGAGATCAGCAGGACGTGCAGCGCTCCGAGGAGGATCACGGTCCGGCACTGCACCCGCGGGCGGGTGAGCAGCAGCCCGGCCACCACCGCCCCGGTCACCGCGTAGCCCATCAGCACGTCGAACTCGGCGATCAGCACGTAGTTGACCGCGCCGTCGAGCAGGAGCAGGGTCGCCCGCCAGAGATAGCGGCCGGGCCAGCGCCGCCCCCGGCGGACGGCGGACGCGTGCTGGATCGCCAGGCCGATGCCGAACGTGAGCGAGAGCAGGGCGAGGAACTTCCCCTGCGCCAGCGCCATCAGGAGGAGCTGCGCAGTCCGCTCCCCCGGCCAGGTCCCGGCGGTCACCGGCTCCGTCAGCAGCCCGAGCAGCCCCCACGGGTGCGAGAACAGCCAGATGTTCGTGCCGAGGGTCCCGATGATCGCGACGCCCCTGATGACGTCCAGGGAGTCGATGCGCGGACCGGCTTCCGATCGATCGGGCAATACGGTCGTATTGGTCATGCTCGAGAGCGTAGCCTGCTCGAGGGGCGGATCGGAAGGAGCGCGGATGGCCGATCGGCGCGAGAGCAGGAGCGACATCCTCTCGGCGGTCGTCACGGTGCTGTCCACCCGCGGCGCCGATCAGCTGAGCATCCGGACCGTCGCCGCCGAGGCGGGCGTCTCGGTGGGCGCGGTGCAGCACCACTTCCCGACCAAGCAGGCGCTGCTGACGGGCGCGATGGCGCGAGTGGAGGAGCGGTTCCGGCTGCGCCTGCAGGCCCGGTTCGAGCAGGAGCCGTCACCCGAGGCGCGGCTGCGCGTCTTCTGCGAGGCGATCGCCTGCGTCGAGGACGCCGACGTCGCCGACGCCGTCGTCTGGACCGCCTTCGCTTCGCGGGCCGGCACCGATCCGGAGATCCGCGCACTGCACACCGCCGCCTGGTCGCACACCGAGGACGTCGTCCTGGAGCTGCTGCGTGCCGCCCGTCCCTCGGCGTCGCTCTCCCCCGACGACGCCGCGCTCCTCCTCGCCGTCCTCGACGGCATCGCCGTCGCCCGCGCCGCCGAGCAGTCGCCCCGCCTCTCCCCCACCCGCGCCCGCGCCCTGATCACCCGGACTCTCACCCTCCTGGCGCCCTGACCCACCGCCCCTCCTCGCGAGATGCCACGTGCGCCCGCCTCCCCCGGCGTGTCGCGTACCCGACTGGCATCTCGCGACCTGAACCGGACAACCACCCACACGTGCTCGAGCACCCTCAGGGCAGAGCGCGCGATCGAGAATCGCGTGCCAGCGATTCGGGAGCGCGACGGAATCCGCTCTGCGGAACGCCCCACGTCGACAAACCGACCGCGCTGAGCCGCGCGGGGAGCGGCTCAGAAAACGGCACTCGGTTGATCCGCCTATCGGCGGATCAACCCAGCGCCCGCTCGATCTTCGCCGTGATCTCGGTCTGGTCGAGGTAGTTGTCGATGACGACGACCTCGGCGAAGGTCTTGCCGATCTTGTCGATCAGCTCGCTGGAGGTGAGGATGACCTGCGCGTCGGCGGCGAGGGCGTCGACGGAGGCGAGGTCGGAGGCGACGACGTCGGCTTCGAGGTCGAGCGCCTCGAGGGCGCGCTCGGCGCCGAGCTTGAGGATGGCGGAGGTGCCGATTCCGGCGCCGCAGAGGGTGACGATCTTCATGCGCTTCTTCCGTGGTGCGGGGTGTCGTCGGTGAGGACGGCGTTGATGCTGCGGACGGTGCGGGCGGCGGCGAGGGCCGCGACCGCGTCCGGCTTGCTGAGGACGTCGGCGAGGCCGGAGACGAAGCCGACGTGGCCGTGCGCCTGGGTGGCGGCGATGCCGATGACCACGGAGACCGGGTCGTTGGTGCTGTGGCCGAAGGCGACGGGGTCGGCGAGGGTGACCACCGAGATCCCGTCCGCGAGGACGTCGTTGCCCGGTCGGGCATGGGCGAGGGCGAGGCCGGGGGCGATCACGATGTAGGGACCGAGCACGTCGACCTGCTCGACCATCCGGCGAGAGTAGGCGGGGTCCACCGCGCCGCTGCGCTCGAGGGCGCGTCCCGCCTCCATGACGGCCTCGCGCCAGCTGGCGGCGGGGTGGCGCAGGGCCACCGCGGCGTCGGAGAGCGGGTCGAGGGGCATGCTCAGGCCGCCTCGAAGCCGGCGCTGATCGTGTCGATCAGCTCGCGGCGCTCGTCGAGCGGCAGGAAGCTCGCCTCGGCGGCGTTGATCTGGAACGCCTCGAGGTCGTCGAGGTCGTAGCCGAACGCGTCCGAGAGCAGTGCCAGCTCGCGGCTGAGCGTCGTGCCGCTCATCAGCCGGTTGTCGGTGTTGACGGTGACGCGGAAGCCGAGCTGGTAGAGCAGGTCGAACGGGTGGTCGGCGAGCTCGGTGCCCCACGCGGCGATCGCCCCGGTCTGCAGGTTGGAGGACGGGCTCAGCTCGAGGGCGATCCGGCGGTCCTTCACCCACTCGGCGAGCTCGCCGAGGGTGACGTAGCTGGCGTCGTCGTCCTGGCGCTCGACGCGGATGTCCTCCGCGAGCCGGACGCCGTGGCCGAGGCGCAGCGCGCGGCCGTCCAGGAGCGCCGACCGGATGCTGTCGAGGCCGTCGGCCTCGCCCGCGTGCACGGTCGTCGGGAAGTGCGCGGCGGCGAGGAGCTCGAACGCGGGGCGGTGCCGCGACGCGGGGAAGCCCGCCTCCGCACCGGCGATGTCGAAGCCGATCGCGCCGCGCTCGCGATGGCGCAGGGCGAGCTCGGCGATCTCGAGCGAGCGGTCGGTGTGCCGCATCGCGGTGATCAGCTGGCCGACGCCGAGGCGGGAGCCGTGCGCGGCCGCCTCCTGGACGCCCTGCTCGAGCCCCTCCTGCACGGCCTCGACGGCCGCGTCGAGGGTGAGCCCGGAGCGGAGGTGCTGCTCGGGCGCCCAGCGGATCTCGCCGTGCACGACGCCGTCGGCGGCGAGGTCGAGCACGAACTCGCGGGCGACGCGCTCGAGCGACGCGGCGGTCTGCATGACGGCGATCGTGGTCTCGAAGGTCGCGAGGTAGTCCTCGAGCGAGCCGGAGTCGGCCGTGCTCGTGAACCACTGCTCGAGGGCCTCCGGGTCCTCGGCGGGGAGGGCGACACCGGTCTGCGCGGCGATCTCGACGATGGTCTCGGGGCGGAGTCCGCCGTCGAGGTGGTCGTGCAGCGACACCTTGGGCAGGTCGTCGATGAGGATCCCCTCGCCCGGGAGGAGGTACTCCTCGTGGCTGCTGCCGATCTCGGTGCTGTCGGTCACGGTGCTCCTCGGGTCGGACGACGGTTCGCCGACCACCTTACGGTGCCGCCCGCGCCGCCCTCGGCCGCGTCCACCACCCCGTCCGGGTCGCGCGGTGGACGGGCGACGGGCGGCCGGCCTCCGGCACGTGGGAACAGCCCCGGCACGGGTCAGGCGATGCGCTCCGCCACCAGCGGGCCGCCGTCGAGGACGGCGTCGCCCTCGTCGCCGATCCGGTAGGCGCCCTCGAGCGACTCGAGCGCACGGTCGAAGCGCGACGGCTCGTCGGCGGAGAGCGTGAACAGCGGCTGCCCGGCGCGGACCCGGTCGCCGGGCTTCGCGTGCAGGTCGATGCCGGCCGCGTGCTGCACCGCGTCCTGCTGGCGCGCGCGCCCCGCGCCCAGGCGCCAGGCCGCGACGCCGAAGGGCAGCGCCTGCTGCTCGACCAGGACGCCGTCGCGCGCGGCCACGACGACGTGCGTCTCGCGGGCGACGGGGAGGGCGCCGTCCGGGTCGCCGTCCTGCGCCCGGATCACCGCGCGCCAGGTGTCCATCGCCGCGCCGCCGTCGAGCGCACCCTCGACGTCGGCGTCGGGCAGCCCGGCCAGCGCGAGCATCTCGCGAGCGAGCGCGAGGGTCAGCTCGCGCACGTCCGCGGGTCCGCCGCCGGCGAGCACCTCGACCGATTCGCGGACCTCGTTCGCGTTGCCGATCGCGAGGCCGAGCGGCACGTTCATGTTGGTCAGCAGTGCCGTGGTGCGCACGCCGGCGTCGTTGCCGAGGTCGACCATCGCCCGCGCCAGCTCGCGCGAGCGCTCGATGTCGGTCATGAACGCACCGGAGCCGAACTTGACGTCGAGCACCAGGGCGTCGGTCCCCTCCGCGATCTTCTTCGACATGATCGAGGAGGCGATCAGCGGGATCGCCTCGACGGTGCCGGTGATGTCGCGCAGGGCGTAGAGCTTCTTGTCCGCGGGAGCGAGCCCGGAGCCCGCCGCGCAGATCACGCCGCCGACGGTCCGCAATTGCTCGAACATCTCCTCGTTGCTGAGGTCCGCGCGCCAGCCGGGGATCGCCTCGAGCTTGTCGAGCGTGCCGCCGGTGTGGCCGAGGCCGCGGCCCGAGAGCTGCGGCACCGCGACGCCGAAGGAGGCGACCAGCGGCATCAGCGGCAGCGTGATCTTGTCGCCGACCCCGCCGGTGGAGTGCTTGTCGACCGTCCGCTTGCCGAGGCCGTCGAAGCTCATCCGCTCGCCGCTCGCGATCATCGCCAGCGTCAGATCGCGGATCTCGTCGCGGTCCATGCCGTTGAGCAGCACGGCCATCGCGAACGCGGCCATCTGCTCGCCCTGGACGTAGCCCCGGGTGTAGGCGTCGATCAGCCAGTCGATCTGCGCGGTCGAGAGCGTGCCGCGGTCGCGCTTGGTGCGGATGACGTCGACGGCGTCGAACGCCTCGACGGGAGTGGACGGGGTCATGCGGGGTCCTCGGTTCAGGAGTGGGAGCGGGAGGCGGCGGGGCGAGAGCGCACGGTCGGGGCTACTCGGCCGCGTAGGCCTCGAGGGTGCGCGGGCCGAACGCGTCGGGGATGACCTCGTCGATCGTCTTCACGCCCGACACCGTCTGCAGGAGCATCCCGTCGGCCGAGTGCTCGAACAGCAGCTGGCGGCAGCGCCCGCAGGGCATCAGCACGCCGCCCCTGCCGTCGACGCAGGTGAAGGCGACGAGCCGGCCGCCGCCCGTCATGTGCAGCGACGAGACCAGCGCGCACTCGGCGCAGAGGGTCAGCCCGTAGGAGGCGTTCTCGACGTTGCAGCCCGAGATCACCCGGCCGTCGTCGACGAGCGCGGCGACGCCCACGGGGAACTTCGAGTACGGCACGTAGGCCTTGCCCATGGCCTCGAGCGCGGCGGTGCGCAGCGCGTCCCAGTCGATGTCGGTCATCGGATCCGTCCTCACGATTTCAGACTGCATTCACGATTTGAGATAGGGCTTGCCGGCGGCGGCCGGCCCGCGCGACTGCCCGACCAGGCCGGCGACCGCGAAGATCGTCACCACGTAGGGCAGCATCAGCATGAACTCGCTCGGCACCGGCGAGCCGATGACGCCGAGCACGTTCTGCAGGTTCGTCGCGAAGCCGAACAGGAGCGACGCGAGGGTCGCCTTGATCGGGTCCCAGCGGCCGAAGATGACCGCTGCCAGAGCGATGAAGCCCGCGCCCGCCGTCATCTCCTTGCCGAACGCGCCGACCGCGTCGAGCGTGTAGTAGGCACCGCCCATGCCGGCGATCGCACCGGCGAGCGAGACGTTCCAGAAGCGCGTCCTGGCCACGTTGATGCCGACCGTGTCGGCCGCCTGCGGGTGCTCGCCGACCGCACGGAGCCGCAGGCCCCACTTGGTCTTGAACAGCCCCCACCACACCGCGAAGATCGCGAGGTACATGAGGTAGACGATGACCGTCTGGTTGAACAGCACCGGGCCGAGGATCGGCACCTGGCTGAGCCCCGGGATCGGCAGCCGCTCGAACTTGACCGGCGAGTTGAAGACGGCGGCGTCGCTCGTGAGCACCTGCGAGTAGAGGAAGCTCGTCAGCCCCGTGACGAGGACGTTGAGGACCACGCCGACGATCACCTGGTCGACCAGGTACTTGATCGCGAAGGCGGCGAGCACGAACGACACCAGCACGCTCGCGATCATCGCCGCGAGCAGGCCGAGCACGGGCTGGCGGGTGAGCGAGCCCACCATCGCCGCGGTGAAGGCGCCGGCGAGCAGCTGGCCCTCGATCGCGACGTTGACCACGCCGACCCGCTCCGAGATGACCCCGCCGAGCGAGCCGAAGATCAGCGGGGTCGCGAGGCCGACGGTGCCCAGCAGCAGACCCGGCAGCGGCAGCGTCGCGCCCGCGGACGCCCAGACCAGGAAGCCGACCAGGAAGACGAGCGCGAAGAGCGCCGAGAGCCAGAGCGGCAGTCGCCGGGCCGAGCGGGTGAACCCCACGGCGACCGCTGTGAGGCCGACCAGGACCACGGCCACGACCACGCCGGTGGCGCGGGTCGGGAACGGCAGGTCCGGCAGGGCGAAGAAGTCGCTGCCGGAGGCGAGGCGGAACGAGCTGGTGCCGTCGCGGCCGAGGGCGACGAACAGGATCACGGCCAGCAGCGCGAAGATCCCGAACGCGATCGGGGCCTTCCAGCTGCGGACGGCGACCCGGGACGCCGTCCCGGGGGCACGGGAGACTGCGGTGGTCATGCGGACACCTCCGTGGTGCGGCGCGTGCGGCGCTTCGGGGCGACCCCGGGCGTCGGGAGGCGGAAGATCGCGCGCACCAGGGGCGGCGCGGCGATGAAGAGGACGATCAGCGACTGGACGACGAGGACCACGTCGATCGGCACGCCCTCGGCCGCCTGCATCGAGTAGCCGCCGGCCTTGAACGCGCCGAAGAGGATGCCGGCGAAGAAGACGCCCCACGGCCGCGAGCGGCCCAGCAGCGCGACGGTGATCGCGTCGAAGCCGATGCCGGCGTCGATCCCGGCGGTGAAGCCGGTGGTGACGGTGCCCATCACCTGGGCGCTGCCGGCGAGGCCGAGCAGACCGCCGGAGAGCAGCATGGCGGAGACGTAGCTGTTCTTGACGTCGATGCCGGCGACCCGGGCCGCGTGCGGGTTCTCGCCCACCGCGCGGAACTTGAAGCCGATGCTCGAGCGGTTGAGCAGCCACCAGACGAAGACGGTCGCGAGGATCGCGAAGACGAAGCCGAGGTTGAGCGAGTAGCCGGAGCCGAGGAGGTCGGGGAAGACCGCCGTGTCCTTCATCCCGGGTGACTTGGGGTTGTTCGAGCCCGGCGCCTGGAGCGCGCCCGGCGTCCGCAGCAGGTAGGAGACGAAGTAGAACGCCACGTAGTTGAGCATGATCGTGAGGATCACCTCGTGCGCGCCGGTTCGCGCCTTCAGCAGGCCCACCAGCCCGCCCCAGAGCGCACCGCCGAGGATCCCCGCGGCGAGCGTGATGATCAAGTGCACGCCGAACGGCAGGTCGAAGGAGAAGCCGACCCAGCCGGCGCAGGCGGCGGCGATCAGCATCTGGCCGCGGCCGCCGATGTTGAAGAGCCCGACCCGGAACGCCAGGGCGACGCCGAGGCCGCCCGCGATCAGCGGCGTCGCGAAGGCGAGGGTGTCGGTCAGCGGCTTGATGCCGTTCGCGAAGCCCTCGCGGCGGAAGTTGTAGACCGAGCCCTGGAAGAGCGAGGAGTACGCGCCCGCGACCGACTGCCAGATCGCCTGCAGCGTGTCCAGCGGCCGCGCGAAGAAGTAGCCCGCCGCCGACTGCACCTCGGGATCGGTCGCGGCGATCAGCACGCCGCCCGCGATCAGCGAGAGCAGCACGGCGAGCACCGACATCAGAGCGGTGCCGGAGAGGATCTCGCGGAGGACGCGGGACGCCCCGCTCTCGATCGGACCGGGCCGCGCCTCCTGACCCGGCTTCTGGCCCGGCTCCAGGCCGGTCGCCCTCTCGGACTCGGCGTCCGGATCGACGGCGGGCAACTGCGCGTCGCTCATGCGGCCGCACCCTTCTCGGCGGGCGACTGCCCGGCCATCATGAGCCCCAGGACCTCCCGGGGCGTGTCGGCGGGGACGATCCCGATGATGCCGCCCTTGTACATGACCGCGATGCGATCGGCGAGCGCGGCGACCTCGTCGAGCTCGGTGGAGACGACGATGACGGGCACGCCCGTGTCGCGGGTCTCGACGATGCGCTTGTGCACGAACTCGATCGAGCCGACGTCGATGCCGCGGGTCGGCTGGGCGGCGATGAACAGCCGCAGCTCGCGGCTGAGCTCCCGGGCCAGGACGACCTTCTGCTGGTTGCCGCCGGAGAGCCGGCCGACGTGCGTGGTGATGCCCTGGGCGCGCACGTCGAACTCGCGCACCCGCTCCTCGGCGAACGTCTCCAGCGCCTTCAGCTGCAGGCCGAGGCCCTTGACGAAGGGGCCGCTGTCGCTGCGGTCGAGCATCAGGTTCTCGGCGATCGTGAACTCGGCGACGAGGCCGTCCTCGGTGCGGTCCTCGGGGACGAAGCCGACGCCGGCGTCGAGCACCCGGCGGACGGAGAGGCCGTCGAGCCGGCGGCCGTCGAGGGTCACCGTGCCCTCCACGCGCTCCTGCAGCCCCATGATCGCCTCGGTCAGCTCGGTCTGGCCGTTGCCCTGCACGCCGGCGATCGCGAGGATCTCGCCGCGGCGGACCTCGAACGAGACGTCGTCGACGACGGCCTGGCCGTTCGCGTCCCTGACCGTGAGGTTGCTGACGACGAGGGCCTCGTCGCCCGCGCGCGCCGGCTCCTTCTGCACGGTGAGCTCCACGGCGCGGCCGACCATCAGCGAGGCCAGCTCGGCGTTGCTCGCCGTCGGCGCCGCCTCGCCCACGACCTGGCCGAGGCGGATGACGGTGATGCGGTCGCCGACCTCGCGGACCTCGCGGAGCTTGTGGGTGATGAAGACGATCGCGGTCCCGGAGGCGCGCAGCTGCCGCATGATCGCGATCAGCTCGTCGGTCTCCTGCGGGGTCAGCACCGCGGTCGGCTCGTCGAAGACGAGGACCTTCGCATCGCGGGAGAGCGCCTTGATGATCTCGACCCGCTGCTGCACGCCGACGGGCAGGTCCTCGACGATCGCGTCCGGGTCGACGTCGAAGCCGAAGCGGTCGGAGATGTCGCGGACGCGGGCGCGCGCGGCGGCCAGGTCGAGTCGGCCGCCCGACTTCGTCTCCTCGTGGCCGAGCATGACGTTCTCGGCGACCGAGAAGACCGGGACGAGCATGAAGTGCTGGTGCACCATCCCGATGCCCGCCTTCATGGCGTCGCCGGGGCCGGAGAAGCGCTGGACCACGTCGTCCAGCAGGATGTCGCCCTCCTCCGCCTGGTAGAGGCCGTACAGCACGTTCATCAGCGTGGACTTGCCCGCGCCGTTCTCGCCGAGAAGGCAGTGGATCTCACCGGGTTCGACGGTGAGGTCGATGTGATCGTTGGCCACGAGAGCGCCGAAGCGCTTCGTGATGCCCCGCAGTTCGAGCTTCATGGGTCCAATCTAACTTTCGGTGCGGCGTGCCAGCGCGCAAGGACCGGCGGGACAGCGGACGAGAGGCCGGTGGGCCCGAGCAGAACTCGGGCCCACCGGCCTCTTCGTCAGTGCGCTGCGATCGATCCGGAGATCAGGACGCGGCGGGAGCGGACGGCGACTCGACGGTGATCGAGCCGTCGATGATGCCCTCCGTGATGGTGTCCAGCTCGCCCTGCAGGTCGGCCGAGACCTTCGACTCGAAGTCGTGGAACGGCGCGATGCCGACACCGTCGTTCTCGAGCGTGCCCACGTACGGGGTCGCGTCGAACGCGTCGGCGCCCGCAGTGGCGGTGACGTCGGTCGTTCCGGCCTCGATGCCCTTGAGGATCGAGGTCAGGTACAGGTCGCCGCCGTCGGGGTAGGTCTCGTACAGGTCGGCGTCGACGCCCACCATCGCGATGTCCTTGCCGGAGTCGCGGATGGCCTCGATGGCCGACTGGAAGATCGGGCCGCCGACCGGGAGGATGACGTCGGCGTTCTGGTCGATCAGCGACTGCGCGGCCGACTTGGCCTCGACACCGGCCGCGAAGCCTCCGGTGAACGAGCCGGTCTGCGCCGCGACGTCCCAGCCGACGACCTTGACGTCGGTGCCCTTCTGCTCGTTGTGGTACGCCACACCGTCCGCGAAGCCGTCCATGAAGATGGTGACGGTCGGGAACTGCTGGCCGCCGTAGGTGCCCACGACACCGGTCTTCGAGTACGACGCGGCCGCGTAGCCCGCGAGGAACGCCGACTGCGAGGTGTCGAAGGTGATCGGCTTGACGTTCGGCAGGTCGATCGACGCGTCGTCGATGATGGCGAAGTCGATGTCGGTGTTCTCCTCCGCCGCGGCCGAGGTGGCCTCGGCGAGGGCGAAGCCGACGGTGATGATCAGGTTGCAGCCCTGGTCGACGAGGCTCGTCAGGTTGGGGGCGTAGTCCGTCTCGGACTCCGAGGTCACGGTCTTCGGGGTGACGCCGAGGTCCTCGGACGCCTTCACGAGACCGTTGTAGCCCAGCTCGTTGAACGACTTGTCGTCGAACCCGCCCGCGTCGGACACCATGCAGGGCAGGAAGTCGCCACCGGCGGCGGCGGAAGAGCCGCCCTCCTCGGGGGCGGAGGCGCAACCGGCGAGAAGCGCGGTGACGCCCAGAGCGGCGAGACCGCCGAACGCGGCCTTACGCGTGGTGATAGTCAAGATTCGTCCTCCAAGATTCGGCCCCGCGCGCACGATCGGCGCTGCAGGACATCGATGACCTCACGTTACCCAAGGTGTCGGAACCCTCAGCCGCCCAGAGGGTCGAGGTCAGGAAGCGTTACACAGTGTTGATCTTGGGGAGGAGCCGCGAGCGGCTCCTCCCCCGCGGTCGGCCACCAGGAGTGGTGCGTTCCGCAGAGCGTGTCGCGTCGGGCTGACCGGAATCGCTGGCTCGCGATTCCGGCTCGCGGCCCTCGACCCTTCGGGCGAGGGCGTCCGGGGGGGCGGCGCCCCCGGACGGCTCCGCGACCAGCAGGTGAGGGCACGACTCCCTCGGGCGCGCACCCACCACATGCTGACCGAGCAGCGCGCGGAGCGCGCGTATCGAGATCCACCCGCTCCAGAACCTCAGTCTGCAGAGCTCCCCGCTGGGGACGGCGGTCTCGATGGGCCGCTGCGCGGCTGCTCGATCAGCATGACGGGGTCCGCAGGGCCTTTCGGCATGCTGATCGAGGAGCCCTCGCAGAGGGCGTCTCGAGATCCACCTGTTCCAGGAGGACGGATCTCTCGACGATCGGCTAGAGGACGTCGGTGCGGCCCGAGAGGCGGAGGGCGTCGACGACGCCCTTGACCTTCTGGGCGTTCTCCGTGGTGGTGACGAGGAGGGCGTCGGGGGTGTCGACGACGACGATGTCCTTCACGCCGATCAGCGCGATGGTGCGATTGCCGCCGCTGACGACGATGCCGGTGGCGGAGTCGGCCAGGACGCGGGCGTCCTCGCCGAGGATCGCCAGGTCGGAGCGCAGGCCGCTCGCGTGCAGCTTCGCGATCGAGGCGAAGTCGCCGACGTCGTCCCAGGAGAAGTGGCCGGGGACGACGGCGAGCTTGCCCTCCGCGGCGGCCGGCTCGGCGACCGAGTAGTCGATCGCGATCTTCTCGAGGCCCGGCCAGATGCGGTCGACGACCGCGCCGCGCTCCGGAGTGTCCCACGCCTCCGCGAGCTCGAGCAGACCCGCGAGCAGCTTCGGCTTCGAGCGGCCGAGCTCCTCGAGCAGGCGGTCGGCGCGGGCGATGAACATGCCGGCGTTCCAGAGGTACTGACCGCTCTGCACGTAGGTGCGAGCGGTGTCGGCGTCGGGCTTCTCGACGAAGGAGTCGACGGCGAGCGTGTGCGCGGCGCCCTCGATGCCGAGGTGGGCGCCGGTGCGGATGTAGCCGAAGCCGACCGCGGGCTCGGTCGGCGTGATGCCGATGGTCGCGATGTAGCCGGCGTCGGCGGCGACGACCGCCTCGGCGACGGCGTCGTGGAAGAGGTGCTGACCGCTGATCACGTGGTCGGCGGCGAACGAGCCGATGATCACGCCGGGCTCGCGGCGCTCGAGGATCGCGGCGGCGAGGCCGATCGCGGCGGAGGAGTCGCGCGGCTCGCTCTCGAGGACGACGTTGAGGTCCTCGAGGCTCTCCAGCTGGCGCTCGACGGCGGCGCGGTGCGCGCGACCGGTGACGACCATGATGCGGTCGGCGCCCGAGATCGGCGCGAGCCGGTCCCAGGTGTCGCGGAGCAGGGTCTGGCCCGAGCCGGTCAGGTCGTGCAGGAACTTCGGGGCGTCCGCCCGCGAGAGCGGCCACAGCCGCGAGCCGATCCCGCCTGCCGGGATCACGCTGTAGAAGCGGTCGAGCGGGGCGCGGCCATCGGTCTCAGGTGATGTCATGTCCGCAGGATACAAGGGAGCCCGCACGTGTCCGTCCGTTCACCCGGGTGCGCTCCCGCGTTCACACGGCGCCCGTAGCGTCCGGAGGGTGAGAGTCGCGGTCGTCACGGAGAGCTTCCTCCCGTCGTTGAACGGTGTCACCACGAGCGTCCTCCGGGTCCTCGACGAGTTCGCGGCGCGGGGGATCGAGGCCCTCGTCGTCTGCCCCGCCGCGGGTGCGCCCGGGCACTACGCCGGCCACCGCGTCGTGGAGCATCCGGCGATCGCCTACCGCGACTTCCCCGTCGGGATCCCGACGCTGGCCCTCACCCGAGAGCTGGCCGCCTTCGAGCCCGACGTCGTGCACGTCGCCTCGCCCTTCCTTCTGGGGGCGCGGGCCATCGCCTCGGCGAACCGGCTCGGGGTGCCGAGCGTCGCGATCTACCAGACCGACGTCGCCCGCTTCGCCGCCCGCTACGGCATCCGCGGGGCTCGCGCCCTCGCCTGGCGGGTGATCCGCCAGATCCACGCGGGCGCCGACCTCACGCTCGCCCCCTCGTCCAGCGCGCTCGACGACCTCGCCGCAGCCGGGATCGAGCGCACCGCGCTCTGGGGGCGCGGCGTGCAGAGCGACCGCTTCCACCCGCGGATGCGCTCCTCCCCCTACGCCGCCGAGGTGCGGGCGCCGCTCGGCGACGGCGACGCGCTCGTCGGCTACATCGGCCGCGTCTCGCCCGAGAAGCGGGTCGAGCGCCTCGGCGCCCTCTCCTCTCTGCCCGGGGTGGACCTGGTCGTCGGCGGCTACGGCCCCTCCTCCTCCCGGGTCGCAGCGGCGCTCGGCTCCCGGGCGCGGATGCTCGGGCGACTCGACGGCGAGCGCCTGCCCGCGGTCTTCGCCGCGCTCGACGTCTTCGTGCACACCGGCACCGAGGAGACCTTCGGGCAGACCGTGCAGGAGGCGCAGGCGTCCGGCACCGCCGTCGTCGCGCCGCATGCCGGCGGACCGACGGATCTGATCGAGCACGGCGTCGACGGACTGCTCTACGCGCCGGAGAGCGACTCCGACCTGCGCCGCCAGGTCGAGCGGCTGCTGGACGATCCGGGACTGCGCTCCCGGCTGGGCGAGGCGGGCCGGCGCCGCGTGCTGCACCGCACCTGGAGCGCGCTCACCGACGAGCTCCTCGCCCACTACGCGACGGTCGGCGCACCCGTCTCGATGGCCCGCGGCAGCTAAGGCTCGCCTAAGCCGCGGCGATCCCGCCCGGTGCCTAGAATCGTCGAGCGAGTGTTCTCGCCGCTCCTCCGCCCCGCCCGCGTCCACGAGTCGCGGGTCAGGTCAGGCCGACGGAGCAGTCAACCAGGGAGGGTTGTTCGTGTCAGTTTCAACTGCTCAAACCCTCGCACCCCGGAAGCAGGGGAAGATCCGCCGTCCGGCCGGAACCCTCTACCGCGGTCGCGAAGGCATGTGGTCGTGGGTGCTGCACCGGATCACCGGTGTCGCCATCTTCTTCTTCCTCCTCGTGCACGTCCTCGACTCGGCGCTCATCGCGGTGAGCCCCGAGGCGTACAACGCGGTCATCGGCACGTACAAGAATCCGATCATGGGCCTCGGCGAGACGGGTCTGGTGGGCGCGATCGCGTTCCACGCCCTGAACGGCCTGCGCATCATCCTGGTCGACTTCTGGAGCTGGGCCACCCGCAACCAGCGCGTGCTCTTCTGGGTCGTCATCGGCCTGTGGGTCGTGCTGATGCTCGGCTTCGCGCCCCGCCATCTCATCAACGTCTTCAGCGAGGGAGGTGCCCATTGAGCACCGTCGCCGCACCGCGGACTCCGCTCGTCCCGACCCGCTCCTCCGGCACCAACTGGGAGAAGTGGGGCTGGATCTACATGCGCGCCTCCGGCGTCGTGCTGATCGTCCTGATCTTCGGGCACCTGATCTTCAACCTGCTGCTGGGCGAGGGCATCAAGGCCATCGACTTCGGCTTCGTCGGCGGCAAGCTCGCCAACCCGTTCTGGCAGTGGTGGGACGTCGCGATGCTCTGGCTCGCGCTCATCCACGGCGGCAACGGCATGCGGACGCTCGTCAACGACTACGCGACCTCGCCGCTGCTGGCCCGCGTGTTCAAGGGCGGCATCCTCGTCTCGGTCGTCGCGCTGATCGCGCTCGGCACCTACGTGGTCTTCGGCTTCAACCCCTGCCCCACCGACGCGGACCCGAGCCTGCTTCCCTCCTTCTGCGCCGCCTAGGCGCCCGGTGCCGCGCGGTCCGTCCGCGCGGCACCGTCACGCCCCGGGAGCGCACCTCCCCCACTCCCGCCCTTCCACCCCGTTCAACGGAGCAGTCACCCAGTGAGCACACCAGGCCACGTCCACAGCGGCGGCGCAGAACAGAGCGCCTTCACCAAGACCGTCGGAGACGACGGCGTCCACTACCACCAGTTCGACGTGGTGATCGTGGGAGCCGGCGGAGCGGGCATGCGCGCCGCGATCGAGGCCGGGCCCAAGGCGAGGACCGCCGTGATCTCGAAGCTCTACCCGACGCGCTCGCACACCGGTGCAGCACAGGGCGGCATGGCAGCCGCCCTCGCGAACGTCGAGGAGGACAGCTGGGAGTGGCACACCTTCGACACGGTCAAGGGCGGCGACTACCTCGTCGACCAGGACGCGGCGGAGATCCTCGCGAAGGAGGCCATCGACGCGGTCATCGACCTCGAGAACATGGGCCTCCCGTTCAACCGCACCGAGGACGGCAAGATCGACCAGCGCCGCTTCGGCGGTCACACGCGTGACCACGGCAAGGCGCCCGTGCGCCGGGCCTGCTACGCGGCCGACCGCACCGGCCACATGATCCTGCAGACGCTGTTCCAGAACTGCGTCCGCCTCGGCATCAACTTCTACAACGAGTTCTACGTGCTCGACCTGGTGATGACCGAGGTCGACGGCGTGAACAAGCCCTCCGGAGTGGTGGCCTACGAGCTCGCCACCGGCGAGCTGCACGTCTTCCAGGCCAAGGCGATCATCTTCGCGACCGGCGGCTTCGGCAAGATCTACAAGACGACGTCGAACGCGCACACCCTCACGGGCGACGGCGTCGGCATCATCTGGCGCAAGGGCCTCCCCCTCGAGGACATGGAGTTCTTCCAGTTCCACCCGACCGGCCTCGCCGGTCTCGGCATCCTCCTCACCGAGGGAGCGCGAGGGGAGGGAGCGATCCTCCGCAACGCATCCGGCGAGCGCTTCATGGAGCGCTACGCGCCCACCATCAAGGACCTCGCGCCGCGCGACATCGTCGCCCGCTGCATGGTCCAGGAGGTGGCGGAGGGCCGCGGCGCCGGCCCGCACAAGGACTACGTGCTGCTGGACTGCACCCACCTCGGCGCCGAGGTGCTCGAGACGAAGCTCCCCGACATCACCGAGTTCGCCCGCACCTATCTCGGCGTCGACCCGGTCGTCGAGCCGGTGCCGGTCATGCCGACCGCGCACTACGCGATGGGCGGCATCCCGACCAACGTCAAGGCCGAGGTCCTCTCGGACAACAGCACCGTGGTCCCCGGCCTCTACGCCGCCGGCGAATGCGCCTGCGTCTCGGTGCACGGCTCGAACCGCCTCGGCACCAACTCGCTCCTTGACATCAACGTGTTCGGGAAGCGCAGCGGCAACAACGCCGCCGACTACTCGCAGACCGTCGACTTCACCCCCCTGCCCGAGAACCCCGCCGGCGCGATCCGCGACATGCTCGCCTCGCTCCGCGGCGCGACCGGCACCGAGCGGATCGCCTCGATCCGCAAGGAGCTGCAGGACGAGATGGACAAGAACGCCCAGGTGTTCCGCACCGACGAGTCGCTCGAGCAGGTCACCGGCACCATCCAGCGCCTGCGCGACCGGTTCCGCAACATCTCGGTGCAGGACAAGGGCAAGCGCTTCAACACCGACCTCCTGGAGGCGGTCGAGCTCGGCTTCCTCCTCGACCTCGCCGAGGTCGTCGTCTACTCCGCGCGGAACCGCAAGGAGAGCCGCGGCGGCCACATGCGCGACGACTTCCCCAAGCGCGACGACGAGAACTACATGCAGCACACGATGGCGTACCTCTCCGGAGACGCGCACTCCTCCGACGCGGGCGACCACATCCGCCTCGATTGGAAGCCCGTCGTGATCACCCGGTACCAGCCGATGGAGAGGAAGTACTAGCCGTGTCGACCGCCACTCTCGAGCAGCCCCCCGCCGCCCCCGCGGCCCCGGAGGCGTTCACCGTCACGTTCATCATCCGCCGCTTCGACCCCGAGCAGGACACCGAGCCGCGCTGGCAGGACTTCGACGTCGAGATGTTCTCGACCGACCGCGTCCTCGACGCGCTGCACCGGATCAAGTGGGACCAGGACGGCTCGCTGACCTTCCGCCGCTCCTGCGCTCACGGCATCTGCGGCTCCGACGCGATGCGGATCAACGGCCGCAACCGCCTGGCCTGCAAGACGCTGATCAAGGACCTCGACATCTCGCAGCCGATCTACATCGAGGCGATCAAGGGCCTGCCCCTCGAGAAGGACCTCGTCGTGGACATGGAGCCGTTCTTCGCCTCCTACCGCGAGGTGCAGCCGTTCCTGATCGCGAACACCCCGCCCACCAAGGGCAAGGAGCGCGTGCAGTCGGTCGCCGACCGCGCCCGCTTCGACGACACCACCAAGTGCATCCTCTGCGCCGCGTGCACGTCGTCCTGCCCGGTGTTCTGGACGGACGGGCAGTACTTCGGCCCCGCCGCGATCGTGAACGCGCACCGCTTCATCTTCGACTCGCGCGACGACGCCGGCGGAGCCCGCCTGGACATCCTCAACGACAAGGAGGGCGTCTGGCGCTGCCGCACGACCTTCAACTGCACCGAGGCCTGCCCGCGCGGCATCCAGATCACCCAGGCGATCGCCGAGGTGAAGCAGGCCGTCATCCGCGGCCGCGCCTGACCCTTCTTCCCCTGTTCGGCCCGTCGGATCCTCGGATCCGGCGGGCCGTTCGTCGTCCCCGGGGCCGTCGTGACGGGAAGGGGTGGGCACGACGGCCGCCCGGCGCCTCTACGCTGGAGGGCATGACGGAGGCGGCGACCGAGGCTCCGCGCGGCATCCCGGCGCTGTTCGAGCGGATCATGCGGACGCGGCCGGTGCGGGTGATGCTGCACTACTCCGAGAGCGGCGGGCCGCTGTTCGCGTCGGGGCTCGCGTTCCAGGCGCTGTTCGCGATCTTCGCGGCGCTGTTCGTGTTCTTCGCGGTCTTCGGGTTCGTGCTGCGGGACAACGCGGCGCTGCGCGACTCGCTGCTGCAGCTGCTCACCAGCTCGGTGCCGGGGCTGATCGGCGAGAAGAACTCGCTGGTCTCGATCGACACGCTGCTCGACTCCTCGATCCTCGGCTGGACCGGAGCGATCGCCGCGGCGGGACTGCTCTGGACGGCGCTCAACTTCCTCGGCAGCCTCCGCCAGGCCGTCCGGATCCTGTTCTCCCTGCCGGGACCGACCGTCCTGTTCGTGCTGCTCAAGCTCAAGGACGCGGGGCTGGCCCTCGTCTTCGGCGCCGTTCTGGTCGTCTCGGCGGCGCTCTCGGTCTTCTCGACCTCGTTCGTCGACGTCGCGTTCGACGTCCTCGGGATCGGCAGCGATTCCACCCTCGCTCGCGTCACCGGAACCGTGGTCGGCCTGCTGATCATGCTCGCGCTCGACACCGCGACGCTCGCCGGCTCGTTCCGGATCCTCAGCGGCATCCCGATCCCGTGGAAGAACCTCTGGGTCGGCGCGCTGATGGGCGGCATCGCCCTCGGGGCGCTGAAGGTGCTCGGGACGCAGCTGCTCGGCGGCGCCTCGCGCAACCCGCTGCTGGCCTCCTTCGCCGTCCTGATCGGACTGCTGATCTGGTTCAACCTGGTCTGCCAGGTGATCCTGATCGTCGCCTCCTGGATCTCGGTGGGCATGAGCGACGCGGGCATCTCGGCGCGGAAGCTCACGCCGGACGAGCTGGAGAAGGAGCGCGAGGAGCAGCTGCGCCGCGCCCGCCGCACGCTCGCCGAGGCGGAGCGCGAGCGCCTGCGCGCCGCCCTGCCGGACGCCTCGCTGCTCAAGCGCCGGCGTCTGGAGAAGCAGCTCTCCCGCCTCGAGGACGAGCTGGAGGAGTCCGCCGCCTGACGCGGCGGCGCTCCCGAGTCGAGCCTGCCCGCGCCCCGACGGGCGCGAGGCGGAACGACGACTGTCGAACATGTCCGTTTCTGTTGACATCGGACACGAACGGGGCTAAAAAGATGTAAACGCAGATCCGAGGTCGGCACCGACACCGCGGACGAGGCGTAGCATCTCGCGAGACGACGGAGTCCACATGTACGCACCGGAGCGGCACCAGGCGATCCTGGATCGCGCCCGCACCGACGGGCGGGTCGAGGTCCGCGACCTCGCGCAGTCCCTCGCGGTCACGCCCGAGACGATCCGCCGCGATCTCACTAGCCTCGAGAAGCGCGGCCTGCTGCGCAGGGCCCACGGCGGGGCCATCCCGGTCGAGCGCCTGGGCATCGAGCCCGAGGTCGCTGCCCGCGAGGGCCACCTCGCGGCCGAGAAGGACCGCATCGCGACCGCGGCACTCGCCGAGGTCCCCGACGGCGGCTCGATCGCCATCGACGCCGGGACCACCACGGTCCGCCTCGCGGAGCTGCTCCCCCTGGACCGCCGGCTGACGGTCGTCACCCATTCCCTCCCTGTCGCGGTGGCGCTCGTCGGCCGGCCCAACATCGACCTCCACCTGCTCGGCGGGCATCTGCGCGGAGTGACGCAGGCCGCCGTCGGGCCCTGGGTCGCCCAGGTGATCCCCACCGTCTCGGTGGACGTCGCCTTCATCGGCACGAACGGCATCAGCCGGGAGCGGGGTCTCACCACCCCCGACCTCGACGAGGCCGTCGTCAAGACCGCGCTCATCGCCGCCGCGCGCCGGGTCGTCGTCCTCGCCGACCACTCCAAGTTCGGCCGCCAGGACTTCGGGCACGTCGCCCCGCTGTCCGCGATCGACACCGTCATCACCGATACCGATGTCGACGACGAGCTCGCCGACGACATCGAGTCCGCCGGCCCGGAGGTCGTCCGCGCATGATCGTCACCGTCACCGCCAACCCCAGCATCGACGTCACCCTCTCGACGAGCGGCTTCGCCGTCGGCGAGGTCAACCGCGCCCACGGTGTGCGGCGCGACCCGGCCGGCAAGGGCGTCAACGTCGCCAGGGCCCTCGCCCGCAACGGCGTCGAGGCCACGGCGATCTACCCGGCCGACGCCTCCACCGGCCTCGACCTGCGCACCATGCTCGAGGCGGCCGGAGTCGCCTCGGCCAGCGCCGCGATCGCGGAGCCGATCCGCACCAACATCACCGTCGTCGACGACGCGACCGGCCGGACCACCAAGATCAACGAGCCCGGCCCGGCCGTCACCCCGGAGGAGGCGACGGCGCTCTCCGATCTGAT
Organism: Rathayibacter sp. VKM Ac-2804; assembly: GCF_009866655.1. Classification (NCBI taxonomy): domain Bacteria; kingdom Bacillati; phylum Actinomycetota; class Actinomycetes; order Micrococcales; family Microbacteriaceae; genus Rathayibacter; species Rathayibacter sp. VKM Ac-2804. The sequence continues at coordinate 1,411,625 of NZ_CP047420.1, read as the reverse complement.
CTGCGACCACGTCGTCTCCGCCCCGCGCTGGCTCGTCGCCTGCGGCAGCGTCCCGCCCGGGCTCGGCGACGACTTCTACCCGGCGCTCGGCCGCCTCGCCACCCACTTCGGCGTCCCCCTCGCCGTCGACACCTCCGGAGCACCGCTGACCGCGATCATCGCGGCCGGCACTGCGACGCTGGTGAAGCCCAACCTCGAGGAGCTCGAGGAGCTCCTCGGCCGCTCCCTCGCGACCGTCGGCGACGTCGTCGACGGAGCCCGCACACTCCTCCGCCTCCCGGACGCGCGAGCGCTCGTGAGCCTCGGAGAGCACGGTGCCCTCCTCGTCACGGCGACCTCGTCGTGGTGGGCGGGCGCGCCCCCCGTCGTGCCCCTCAGCACCGTCGGCGCCGGCGACAGCACCCTCGCGGGCTACCTGTCGGCGACCGACGCCTCGGAGGCGGAGCGTCTGCGGACGGCCGTCGCCTGGGGCACCGCCGCCGTCACCCTCCCGGGCAGTGAAGCCCCGGGTCCCGATTCCCTCCGCCTCGACGACGTCTCCGTCGTCGAGAACCCCGACCCCACCCTCCCGATTGGAGAACTGAGCGCATGACTGCTCTCACCGAGGCGTCGACGGTCATCGTCGACCTCACCGCCGCCACGAAGGACGACGCCACCGCGCAGCTCGCGAAGACGCTCGCCGACGCCGGCCGCGTCACCGACCTCGACGGCTTCCTCGCCGACGTCCGCGACCGCGAGTCGCAGATGGCCACCGGCATGCCCGGCGGCATCGGGATCCCCCACGCCCGCTCGTCCCACGTCGTCTCCCCCAGCGTCGCCGTCGGCATCGCGAAGTCCGGCGTGGACTTCGGCGCCCCGGACGGCCCCGCAGACCTGATCTTCCTCATCGCCGCCCCCGACGGCGCCGACCAGGCCCACCTCAAGATCCTCGCCCAGCTCGCCCGCAAGCTGATCCACGAGTCCTTCACCGGATCCCTCCGCGCCGCCGGCAGCGGCCAGGAAGTCGCGGACATCATCGCCCGAGAGGTCGTCGTCTCGTGAAGATCGTCGCCGTCACCAGCTGCATCGCCGGCATCGCGCACACCTACATGGCGGCCGAAGCCCTCGAGCAGGCCGCGAAGAAGAAGGGGTACGAGATCCAGGTCGAGACCCAGGGCGCGGCCGGCTCCGACCCGATGTCCGACCAGACGATCGCCGACGCCGACGTCGTGATCCTCGCCGCCGACCTCGAGGTCCGCGGCAAGGACCGCTTCGCCGGCAAGCCGACCCTCGAGGTCGGCACCTCGGAGGCGCTCGCCAAGGCCGCGGACGTCATCGACCGCGCCGCGGCGAAGGTCCAGGACGCACCCGCCGCCGCCTCGACGGGCGCCCCGCGCTTCGTCGCGGTGACGAGCTGCATCGCCGGCATCGCGCACACCTACATGGCGGCCGAGGCGCTGGAGCAGGCCGCGAAGAAGCGCGGCTACCCGATCCACGTCGAGACCCAGGGCGCCGCCGGCTCGGACGAGATGACCGCGGGCGACATCGCCGCCGCGGACGTCGTCATCCTCGCCGCCGACCTCGAGGTCCGCGGCAAGGACCGCTTCGCCGGCAAGCCGATCCTCCAGGTCGGCGTCGCCGAGGCGCTCTCGAAGCCCGACGAGGTGCTCGACCGGGCGCTCGCCCTGCGCGGCACCGGCACGGCTCCGTCCGCCGCCCGCTCGACTCCGGCCGCGGCGCCCGCCGCCCCGAAGAAGGTCGGCGTCGGCACCCGCATCCGCCAGAACCTGATGACCGGCGTCTCGTACATGATCCCGTTCGTCGCGGCGGGCGGTCTGCTGATCGCGCTGTCGTTCCTCTTCGGCGGCTACCAGATCGTCAGCTACACGCCGCAGCAGATCATCGACAACGGCTTCAACATCGCGAACATCACCGACTGGGCCGGAGTGATGTTCCTGATCGGAGGCGCGACCTTCGCCTTCCTGGTGCCGGTGCTCTCGGGCTTCATCGCCTTCGGCATCGCGGACCGCCCCGGCATCGCGCCCGGCTTCCTCGGCGGCGCCGTGGCGGTCACCGTCGGCGCCGGCTTCCTCGGCGGCCTCGCGTCCGGCTTCATCGCCGGCTACGCGGCGCTCTACATCTCGCGGATCAAGCTGCCGGCGGCCTTCAAGTCGCTGATGCCGGTCGTCATCATCCCGCTGATCGCGACCTTCATCACGGGCTTCCTGATGTTCGTCGTCCTCGGAGCGCCCCTCCGCGCGCTGAGCGAGGGACTGTCCGCCTGGCTCTCCGGCCTCACCGGCGGCAACCTGATCATCCTGGGCATCATCCTCGGCCTGATGATGGCGTTCGACATGGGCGGTCCGGTCAACAAGGTGGCCTACGCCTTCGCGACCACGGGGCTCGCCTCGGTACCCGCCGACGGCGACCCGAACTCGGTGCAGTTCAAGGTGATGGCGATCGTGATGGCGGCCGGCATGACGCCGCCGCTGGGCCTCGCCCTCGCCACGTCGCTCCGCAAGCGCCTGTTCACCGATGCCGAGCGCCAGAACGGCAAGGCGGCCTACCTGCTGGGCGCCTCGTTCATCTCGGAGGGAGCGATCCCGTTCGCCGCGGTCGACCCGCTGCGCGTGATCCCCTCCGCCATGGTCGGCTCGGCCGTCACCGGCGCGCTCGTCGCGCTGTTCGGCTCCACGCTCCGCGCCCCGCACGGCGGTGTCTGGGTGACCGGACTGGTGGGGCAGCCGCTGCTCTACCTGGTCGCGATCCTGGTCGGCATGGTGGTCACCGCGGTCTGCGTCATCATCGCGAAGAGCATCAAGCGCGCGCCGGTCGTCGCCGAGGTCCCGGAGCCGGCCACGGCCCGCCCCGTCGCCGTCTGACCCGCACCGACCGACCGTCCTGAGCGGTCCCGCCGGCGGTCCTGTCTCCGCGTCGCCCCTCTCCTCCGAGGGGGCGGCGCGGGGCGGGGCCGCCGGCTTCCGCGTGTCCGGGGTGCGCCGATCCGCCGCTCCCCGTGCGCCGCGCGCTGTCGGCGGTCCTCCGTAGACTGCTCCGGTGACTCGAAAGCCGCTCCGCATCGCCTCCGTCAACGTCAACGGCGTCCGCGCCGCCTTCCGCAAGGGCATGGGCGACTGGCTCGCTGCCCGCGACGTCGACATCCTCGCCCTGCAGGAGGTCCGCGCCTCCACCGACGATCTCACCGGCCTGCTCGGCGACGAGTGGGACGTGCTGCACGACGAGGCGACCGCCAAGGGCCGCGCCGGGGTCGCGCTCGCCTCGCGCAGGCGGGCCACGATCCACCGCGTCGCGCTCGGCGCCGACGACTTCGACTCCGCGGGCCGCTGGCTCGAGGCGGACTACGAGGTCGGCGACGGCCACACCGTCACCGTCGTCTCCACCTATGTGCACTCGGGCGGCGTGGGCACGCCGAAGCAGGACGAGAAGATGCGCTTCCTCGACGCGATGATCGAGCGCCTCCCCCAGCTCCAAGCCCACAACCCGCTCGCCGTCGTGATGGGCGACCTCAACGTCGGCCACCGCACCCTCGACATCAAGAACTGGAAGGGCAACGTCAAGAAGGCCGGCTTCCTCCCCGAGGAGCGCGCCTACTTCGACCGCTTCGTCGGCGCCGAGGGCGAGGAGGGCTACAACGCCGGAGCGGGGATGGGCTGGGTCGACCTCGGCCGCCGCTTCGCCGGCGAGGTGCCCGGGCCCTACACCTGGTGGTCGCAGCGCGGCCAGGCCTTCGACACCGACACCGGCTGGCGGATCGACTATCAGCTGGCGACGCCCGAGCTCGCCGCCCTGGCCCGCAGCTACGAGATCGACCGGGCGAGCGCGTGGGACACGCGCTGGTCCGACCACGCGCCCGTCGTCGTCGACTACGAGCTCTGACCCCTCTCTCCCCCGGCGCCGACCGCGCCGCCATCGCACACGAGGCCTCACCATGACCCCCAGCACTCCGGGCGCCAAGCCCGTCATCTTCTCCGGCATGCAGCCCTCCTCGGGCTCGCTGCACTTGGGCAACTACATCGGCGCCCTCACGCAGTGGGTCGCGATGCAGGACGACTTCGACGCGTACTTCTGCGTCGTCGACCTGCACGCGATCACCGTGCCGCAGGAGCCCGCCGAGCTGCGCGAGCGCACCCGCGCGACCGCCGCGCAGTACATCGCGGCCGGCATCGACCCGGAGCGCTCGACGCTGTTCATCCAGTCGCACGTCCCGGCGCACGCCGAGCTGGCCTGGATCCTCAACACGGTCACCGGCTTCGGCGAGGCCAGCCGGATGACGCAGTTCAAGGACAAGTCGGCGAAGCAGGGCGCGGAGGCGGCCTCGGTCGGCCTCTTCACCTACCCGATCCTGATGGCGGCGGACATCCTGCTCTACCAGACCGACGCAGTGCCGGTCGGCGAGGACCAGCGCCAGCACCTCGAGCTGACCCGCGACCTCGCGGGCCGGTTCAACACCCGCTTCGGCAGGACCTTCGCGATGCCGGAGCCGTACATCGCCAAGGAGACCGCGAAGATCTACGACCTGCAGAACCCCGGCGCGAAGATGTCGAAGTCCGCGGAGTCGGACGCGGGCCTGCTGAGCGTGCTCGACGAGCCGAAGGTCACCGCGAAGAAGATCATGCGCGCCGTCACCGACACCGAGTCGGAGGTGCGCTTCGACCGCGCGGCCAAGCCGGGCGTCTCGAACCTGCTCACCGTCTACTCCGTCCTCGCCGGCCGCACGATCGAGTCGCTCGAGCAGGAGTACGCCGGCCGCGGCTACGGCGACCTGAAGAAGGGCCTGGTCGAGGTCGTCGCGGCGACCTTCGATCCGATCCGCGCGCGCACCGCGGAGCTGCTCGAGGACCCGGCCGAGCTCGACCGGGTGCTCTCCCGCGCGGCGGACCGCGCCTCGGAGACGGCCGAGCGCACGCTCGCGACCGTGTACGAGCGCGTCGGCTTCCTGCGCCGCAGCCGCTGAGTCCTCGATGATCCGGCTCGCCCTCTTCGACCTCGACGACACGCTCTTCGCGCATGCCCGCGCGGTGCGCGAGGGCATCGTCGCGTACGCGGCCACGCTCGGCGACGCGTACGCGGGCGAGGCGGGCGCGCTGCAGCGGCGCTGGTACGCCCTGGAGGAGGAGCACTACCACCGGTACCTCGCCGGCGAGCTCGACTACGAGGGGCAGCGCCGTGCCCGCGCCGTCGCCTTCGCCGCGGACGCGGGCGTCGAGCTGACGCCGGAGCAGGCGAGCGAGTGGTTCGCCGCCTACCTGGGGCACTACGTCGCGGCGTGGACGCTGCACGACGACGCCCTGCCGGTGCTCGATCGGCTCGACGCGGCGGGTGTCCGGATCGGTGTCATCACCAACGGCGATGTGGACTTCCAGACGACCAAGACGGACGCGATCGGTCTGACGGAGCGGGTCGAGCACCTCGTGGCGTCGGGCGAGGTCGGCGTGACGAAGCCGAACGCGCGGATCTTCCACGTGGCGTGCGAGCGCTTCGGCGTCGCACCGGCCGACGCGCTGTACGTGGGCGACCGGCTGGGCACCGACGCGATCGGTGCGGCGCGCGCCGGGCTGCGCGGGGTGTGGCTCGACCGCGTCGGCGGGCCGGAGCACGGGCGCGAGTTGCCGCCGGAGGCCGTTGAGCTCGGAGTGGTGCGGATCGGGTCGCTGGACGAGCTGGATGCGATCGCGGGGCTGACCGGCTGAGCGGCCGCGGTCGGGCGTCTCGGAACATGCGGAGCGGTCCGCCGCCCGCCCAGCAGTGTCCTTGCTGATCGAGTAGCCCGCGCAGCGGGCGTATCGAGAGCCACCTGCATCAGCGGACGAGCCTGCAAACCGCCCTTCTGAAGACGGTGGGTCTCGATACGCCCCTGCGGGGCTACTCGACCAGCATGGAGGGAGTCGACGCGCGGTGGGCACTGCCGCGGGCCGACGCCTCCGGCTCTACTGCGCGTCGCCGGCCTCTCGGCCCGACTGGGCGGCGGCGGTCGAGCCGCATCTCACGGCAGCCACCGCAAGTGTGACTCGACCGCGTCGGTGGTCCGAAGCACGGGCGATGACTGCTACGGAAGGCCGTCGAGCTCCGCGTGCGGCGGATCGGGTCGCTGGACGAGCTGGACGAGCTCGCGGGGCTGCGCTGACCTCTCGGCGGCCTGGCTCGCAGCTCGACGCGGGGGTTGCTACTCCTTCGGGCGCGCAGCGGTGCCGATCACCGGTCCTCCAGGAAGAGGCCGAGCATCACTGAGACGCAGAGGCAGCAGACGAGGAGCGACACGATCGCATACGGCTCGTCGAGCCCCCCGACGAGTGTCGACCCGCCGACGAGAATCACACCCACTCCAAGGAGGACGATCATGTTCCGGCGGGCGCGGTCGTCATCCTTTTTCGAGCCGGTCATGCCGAGGCCGTTTCATACCGTACGGCGCCCGGCGCCCACTGGCGCGGAACACCCGAGTACCGGCGCAGGATCTTGACGAGGGTCGTGAGACGCGCGACGCAGACCGACCAGCAGGGACCCGGGGTCACGGACGCATGATCGCCGCAGCGAACGCCACGACGGCGCAGACGCCGCACACCGCTGCCGTAGCGACCGCGCCGGGGGTCGGACCCGAGGTCGTCAGCCCCACGGCGGCGCCGACGATCATCACGACTCCCAGCGCGAGAGACCAGAACCGCCGCGGCTGTCGACGCGGCCGATCTCCCGTGCCGCTGGTTGCCTCCTCCTCCGACCGGGTCCCTCCGTCGTCCATAGCTGTCCCTCTCCCTGCATCCATCGAAACGAGTCGATCATACTCGTATGACCCTGCAATGCTCCGGCATGCGTTCACCTGATGTCCCTGCGTACGACCGCGAGAGACGCGAGGCCGGCCGCGACGATCAGCCAGATCGCTCCGGCGAGAACACCAGCGGACGTGTCGCCGGCACCGCCGGAGCCCGACGGAGCGGAGTCCAGGGCCAGGAGCCACGTGCCGAGCGGTGACGCCCAGAGCGCCCACGGCAGGATTCCGGCGACCGGCAGCGCGCCGGCCAGCAGCATCGGAACCGCGAACAGCGCGAGCAGATGCCGTCCGACCACGGCGCCCACCGCGATACCCAGGAACCCCGCGGCTGCACCGACGGTCGCTGCAGGGCCCGCGATCTCCGCCGCGCTCACCGCGAGACCGGCGTCGACTCCGAAGGCGAGTGATCCGGAGCCCGCGGCGACGAGGGCGAGCACGGCGCCTGCCAGCGTCGCCGTCACCGCTCGCATCCCCAGGAGGGGCAGCCGCGCGAGGAAGCCGAGCTGTCGCGCGATGACCCCGCGCTCGAGATCGGCCGTCCAGCCGAAGGAGCCCAGAATGCCGGCGACCACCGCGGAGTTGATCAGGAGAGCGGTCTGGCGCAGCACGCACGAGGGCCCGCGCACTCTGCGTGCGCGGGCCCTCGTCGTTCAGCAATGCGGTGCTACTGCACGTCCTCGTCGACCCAGTCGAAGGTCTTCGTGACGGCCTTCTTCCAGAGGCGGTACTGGCGCGCGGCCTCGTCCTGGTCCATCTGCGGGGTCCAGCGCGAGTCCTCCTGCCAGTTCTGGCGCAGGTCGTCCAGGTTCTCCCAGAAGCCGACCGCGAGGCCCGCGGCATACGCGGCGCCGAGGGCGGTGGTCTCCGCCACGACCGGCCGGACGACCGGGACGCCGAGGATGTCGGCCTGGAACTGCATCAGCAGGTTGTTGGCGATCATGCCGCCGTCGACCTTGAGCTCCTGCAGCGGGACGCCGGAGTCGGCGTTGACCGCGTCCAGGACCTCGCGGGTCTGGAAGGCGGTCGCCTCGAGGGCGGCGCGGGCGATGTGGCCCTTGTTGACGTAGCGGGTGAGGCCGACGAGCGCGCCGCGCGCGTCCGCTCGCCAGTACGGCGCGAACAGGCCGGAGAACGCGGGCACGAAGTACGCGCCGCCGTTGTCCTCGACCGTCGCTGCCAGCGCCTCGACCTCGGGGGCCGAGCCGATGAGGCCCAGGTTGTCGCGCAGCCACTGGATCAGCGAGCCGGAGACCGCGATCGAGCCCTCGAGCGCGTAGTGCACCTCGCCGTCGCCGAGCTTGTAGCCGATGGTCGTCAGCAGCCCGTTCTTGGAGTGCACGATCTCGGTGCCGGTGTTGAAGATCAGGAAGTTGCCGGTGCCGTAGGTGTTCTTCGCCTCGCCCGGATCGAACGCCGCCTGGCCGAAGGTCGCGGCCTGCTGGTCGCCCAGGATGCCGGCGATCGGGACCTCGCGCAGCAGCGAGGAGGACTCGACCTGCCCGTAGACCTCGGAGGAGGAGCACACCTCGGGGAGCATCGACTTCGGCACCCCGAAGGCCTCGAGGATGTCGTCGCGCCACTCGAGCGTCTCGAGGTCGAGGAAGAGAGTGCGCGAGGCGTTGGTGACGTCCGTCTTGTGCACGCCGCCGTCGACTCCGCCGGTCAGGTTCCAGAGGACCCAGGTGTCGGTGGTGCCGAAGATCAGATCGCCGGCGTCCGCCTTCTCGCGGGCGCCCTCGACGTTCTCGAGGATCCAGACGATCTTGGTGCCGGAGAAGTAGGTCGCGAGCGGGAGCCCGACGATCGACTTGAAGCGGTCCGCGCCCTCGTCGCCGGCGAGCCGGTCGACGATCGACTGCGTGCGGGTGTCCTGCCAGACGATGGCGTTGTAGACGGGCTTGCCGGTGGTCTTGTCCCAGACCACCGCGGTCTCGCGCTGGTTGGTGATGCCGACGGAGGCGATGTCGTGGCGGGTCAGGTCGGCGCGGGAGAGCGCCTGTCCGATGACCTCGCGGACGTTGTTCCAGATCTCGATCGGGTCGTGCTCGACCCAGCCCGCGCGCGGGAAGATCTGCTCGTGCTCCTTCTGGCCGGTCGAGACGATCGAGCCCTTCTTGTCGAAGATGATCGCGCGGGACGACGTGGTCCCCTGGTCGATAGCGATGACGTAGTCAGCCATGAATGATTACTCCTTCGTAACGGGGTGAAGTGGAGTGCGACCCGGGCCGGAGCCCGGAGGATCGGCGGCTAGAGGATCGGCAGCAGCGCGGTCGACAGGAGGCCGGCCAGCACACCGCCGACGATCGGGCCCGCGACGGGCACCCAGGCGTAGCTCCAGTCGCTGGAGCCCTTGCCCTTGATCGGCAGCAGCGCGTGGGCGATGCGGGGGCCGAGGTCACGGGCGGGGTTGATGGCGTATCCGGTCGGGCCGCCGAGCGAGGCGCCGATCGCGATCACCAGGATGGCGACGGGCAGGGCGCCGAGCGCCGCGAGGCCGCCGTCGCCCTGGCGTCCGCCGCCGAAGCCGATGACGACGAAGACGAGGACGAAGGTGCCGATGACCTCGGTGACGAAGTTCCAGCCGTAGCTGCGGATCGCAGGACCTGTGGAGAAGACGCCGAGCTTGTTGGCCGGGTCGGGCTCCTGGTCGAAGTGCTGCTTGTAGGCGAGCCAGCAGAAGACGGCGCCGAGGATGGCACCGATCATCTGGGCGAGGATGTACATCAGGATCGAGACGATGTTGACCGGGACGCCCGAGCCGAACTCCGTCGCTCCGCTGGCCGCGAGGCCGAGCGTGACGGCCGGGTTGAGGTGCGCACCCGAGTTGTAGGAGACGATCACACCGGCGAAGACGGCGAAGCCCCAGCCGATGTTGACCATCAGGGTCCCGCCGTTGAGACCCTTGCTCTTCACGAGCGCGACGTTGGCGACCACGCCGCAGCCGAGGAGCACGAGCATCGCCGTTCCCACGACTTCCGCGAGGAACACCACTCCGAGATTGTCCACGTTGACCATTTCCTTTTCGTCAGACGGACGCGCGAGCGCGTCCGCGTCGGGCATCGATGCCCGACGAGTGTGAAGTTATCGGCGCCCTGTCCCGGCGACAAGGAACGCCGCGTGCACGTTTGTGCGTTGTCACGACGGAAGTCCCGGCTCGAGATCTCTCCTCGAACCGGGACTCCCGTCGATCCGCGCCTGCCGCCTAGGAGGCTGCGACCGCCGTCGGCGCCTGCACCGCGGTGCCGCCGACATCGACGCCGTTGTACGTCTTGAGGTGCTCGATCGTCGCGTCGACCTCCTGAGCGCGCTTGGCCTCGTCCCAGCCGAGGACCTCTCCGGTGTGCTGCGCGAGCTCCTCGAGCAGCTCGCGGCTGAGGCCGCCGGTGAAGGCGTGGTTGGTGCGGCGCATGACCAGGTCGATCAGGTGCACGACGCTCTCGCGCTGGGCGAGGTAGCGGATCTCACCGGTGGTGAAGTCCTTGTCGAAGTCGAGCGCCTCGTCGTGGCCGTCGGCCAGGGCCTCGATGACCTCCTGCGCACGGGTGCCGTAGCGCTCGAGCAGCTGGCCGGTGCGGGCCGAGGACAGACCGGAGCGGTGCTGGCTGATCCACTGGGCGCGCGAGGCGTCCGTGCGGGGGAAGCCCTTGCCGCCGCCGATCGCGGTCTTGACCGTCGAGACGCGGCGGGTCACGCCGATCCGCTTGAAGACCTCGTTGGAGAGGTGCTCCGAGAGGGCGCGGAAGGTCGTCCACTTGCCGCCGACCAGGCTCAGCACCGGGGTCTTCCCGCCGGGCAGGGTCGAGGGCTCGATGCGGTAGTCGCGGGAGACGAAGCCGGGGGTCTCGTCGTCGTGACGGGGCAGCGGGCGGATGCCGGAGAACTTGAAGACGATCTGCTCGCGGGTCACCGGGATGGAGGGGAACACGTGGTTCACCAGCTCGAAGAAGTAGTCGATCTCCTCCTCGGTGCAGACGGCCGGCTCGTTCGGGTCGGCCTCGATGTCGGTGGTGCCGACCATGACCCGGCCCTTGAGCGGGTAGATCAGGACGATGCGGCCGTCGCTGTGCTCGAAGAACATCTCGCGGCCCTCGCAGGCCTCGACCAGCTCCGGGTTGTCGAGCACGATGTGCGAGCCCTTGGTGCCGCCCATGAATTTCGTGGTGGTGCCGAGCGCCGTGTTGGTGAAGTCGGTCCACGGTCCGGAGACGTTGACGACGACGTCCGCCTGGAAGGCGAACTCCTCGCCGCTCTCGCGGTCGCGCAGCAGCACGCCGCCCTCCGAGGTGCCGACGGCCTCGACGTAGTTGGCCGCGCGGGCCTTCTTCCCGCCGACGAGTGCGTCGCGCAGCACGTCGAGCGCCAGGCGCTCCGGCTCGTGCACGGAGGCGTCGAAGTAGGTGGCGGTGTACTTGATCTTCGGGTCGAGCTTCGGCAGCTCGTTCAGCGAGCGCTTGCGGCCGTGGAACTGGTGGCGCGGGACGACGCCGCCGTCGCGGGAGAAGAAGTCGTACAGGGTGAGGCCGACTTTGATCAGCAGCGCACCGCGCTCCTGGGGCTTGCCCGACTTGTGCGTGAGGAAGCGCAGCGGCGCGGCCAGGATGCCCGAGAACGTCGAGTAGATCGGGATCGTGGTCTGCAGCGGCTTCACGTAATGCGGAGCGATCTTGAGCAGGCCGTTGCGCTCGTGCACGCCCTCGTTGACGAGGCGGAACTCGCCGTTCTCGAGGTAGCGGATGCCGCCGTGGATCATGTGGCTCGACGCGCTGGAGGCGCCGGACACGTAATCGCCGCGCTCGACGAGGACGACGTCGACGCCGTTGAGCGCGAGTTCGCGGAAGGTCCCGATGCCGTTGATCCCACCGCCGATCACCAGGACGGTCGCGCGGGGGGTGTCCCGCAGGGCGGAGACGCTCTCGCGGAGAGAGGAGCTTCCGGGAGTTCCGACAGACTGTGCCACTTCGTACTCGCCTTCGTGTCGTAGGTGTTGCGTCGAGTGCCTCGTGCGAGTGTGACCGCCCCAGATGGACGGTTGATATCGCGAGGGAATACAGCCATCCTTGACCCGACAACACATCCGGTCAAGACGGGTGGAAATACGTGCAAGGAGTGGCTATGACCCCTGTCCGACCGGTCGTCGAACTGGACGAGACGACGCACGCGACCCACCCCGACAAGACGCGCGATGCGCTCCGGGCCGCGCAGCTGTACTACATGCAGGACCTGACGATGGACGCCATCGCGCACGAGCTGCACACCTCGCGCTCCTCGGTGTCGCGGCTGCTCTCGCACGCCCGGGCGACGGGGCTGGTCGACATCCAGATCCGCTCGCCGCTCGACCGGGCGAGCGCGCTGTCTGCCGAGGTGCGCGCGCACTTCGACATCACCGCGCACATCGTCCCGGTGCCCGACCACACCAGCGAGATCGACCGGCTCGAGCGCGTCGCCCTGTCGGCCGCACGGATCCTCGGTCCGTTCATCGACTCGAACATGATCGTCGGCATCGCCTGGGGCTCGACGATGAGCGCGATGAGCCGGCACCTCATCGCCAAGGAGACGCACAACACGCAGATCGTGCAGCTCAACGGCGCGGGCAACACCGAGACCACCGGCATCAACTACTCGAGCGAGATCCTGCGCCGCTTCGGCGACGCGTACGCCGCGAAGGTGCAGCAGTTCCCGGTGCCGGCGTTCTTCGACGACCCGATGACCAAGAAGGCGGTCTGGCGCGAGCGGTCGACCAAGCGGGTGCTCGAGCTGCAGCAGCGGATGGACGTCGCGCTCTTCGGCCTCGGCTCGCCGTTCGCGGCGGTGCCCTCGAAGGTCTACATCGGCGGCTACCTGGAGCCGAGCGACTTCACCTCGCTCAGCGCGTCCGGCGTCGTCGGCGACGTCGCCACCGTGTTCTACCGTGCCGACGGGACCTGGGACGACATCCCCATGAACGAACGTGCAAGCGGCCCGGACCTCTCCACCGTGCGCCGCGCCTCCCGCCGGATCTGCGTCGTCTCGGGCGCCTCGAAGCTCCCGGGCCTGCGCGGCGCCCTCGCCGCCGGCCTCCTCACCGACCTCATCCTCGACGAGGGCACGGCCCGCGCCCTGATCTCCGGCTGACCCCGCCCTCCCCTTCCCCTCCCGCGAGATGCCACTTATGAGCACGACACGCCGCAGAAACTCGTCATAAGTGGCATCTCGCGGCGTGGGTCAGAGGCCGAGGGCGCGGCGGACTCGGGCGGCCGTGGCCTCGGGGTGGCCGACGAGGCCGGAGAGGCGCACGCGGAGGTGGCGGTAGCCGAGCGCCTGGATCGCCTCGCTGCGCGCGATGTCCCGCTCGTACTGCTTCTGATCGGTCCGATGCTGATCACCGTCGTACTCGACGACGACCCACTGATCCCGGTAGAGCAGGTCCACCCGCGCGACGAAGACACCGTCCGCGTCGTACAGCTCGACGTTCAGCTCCGGCTCGGGCAGCCCCGCACGGATCAGCAGCAGCCGGAGCAGTGTCTCCTTCGGCGACTCGGAGCCGACGCGCACGAGTCCGACCGCCTCCCTAGCGCGCCGGCCGCCCCGACCTCGGTACTGCGCCGCCCGCACCGCGAGGATCTCCAGATCGACGCGGAGGCCGTGGCGACCGAGCTCCTCATCGGGCCGCACGAGCGCGTCGCCGAGGACGACGAGCTCGTCGAGCGACCGCGAGTCGGCGAGGTGGCAGAAGGTGGAGGCGGGATCGGTCACCGGGTGACCCGCGTCGACGACGGTGACCGCCTCGTCCCAGAGATGATGCGACGTCACGCCGACCCGTCGAGCGGCGCGCATCGGGGGCGCGACTGAGACGTGCAGCGGCGTGGTCTCCGTGGCCCGCCGGTCGGGCAGTCGGAGGAGGTGAGCGGCGGTGGCGTGCGAGAAGAACTCGCCCGGCCGCATCACCGCCGCGAACGCCGCGATCCTCTCGCTGTACGTCACCGGCTCGACCGCGGCACGAGCACCCCGGAAGACGCCGACCGGATACTCCGCCACGAGCCGATGCCGCGCGAGCTCGCTCGTCGACGCGTTCACGATCCGGGTCTCTGTGTACTCCTGCATGCGAGGAGGGTGCCGCACCCCGCGCTACCCCGTGCGCGTTCTCCACAGCCCCCTCCCGCGAGATGCCACTTGTGAGCACGACACGCCGAGGAATCACCTCATAAGTGGCATCTCGCGGAGAGGGGGCAGGGCTGGGGAGGAGGGTCAGGACTCGCGGGCGTGGGTGTCGAGGAAGGCGTAGACCTCGGCGTCGTCGATGCCGGGGAAGGTGCCGGAGGGCAGCGGGGCGAGGACGTGGGCGTGCAGGCGGGCGCTCGGCCAGGCGTTGCCGTCCCAGCGCTGGGCGAGCTCGGCGGGGGCGCGGCGGCAGCAGGACTCGTCGGGGCAGCGGGACTGCTCGCGGCGGTCGGTGTCGCGGCCGCGGAAGAAGCGCGCCTCGGCGAAGGGGACGCCGACGGTGATCGAGAACTCCTCCGTTGCGGTGGTGCCGGTCTGCGAGGCCGACCAGAAGGTGCCGGCCGGAGTGTCCACGTACTGGTAGTACTCCGTCGTGCGGTTGGTGCGACTGAAGGCCGAGCGCGCCGACCAGTATCGGCAGACGATCTGCCCCTCCACCGCGCCGGTGACGTCGGTCGGCAGCGGCAGGCCGTCGTTCTCGTAGGCCTTCTGGATCGAGCCGTCGCCGAGCACGCGGAGGAAGTGCATCCGGATGTCGAGGTGCGAGGTCAGCAGATTGGTGAAGCGCAGCGCCGCCGCCTCGTGCGTGACGCCGAAGCCGTCGCGGAAGTCCTCCACGGTGATGTCGCGCTCGCGCTTGGCCTCCTCGAGGAACGCGACCGCCGGCTCCAGCGGCATCAGGCAGGCGGCCGCGAAGTAGTTGATCTCGAGCCGCTGCCGGAGGAAGTCGGCGTAGGTGACCGGGCGCTCGTGGCCGAGCAGCCGGTGCGCCATCGCCTGCAGGGCGAGCGCCCGCAGCCCGTGCCCGCCGGGGATCGAGGCGGGCGGGAGGTAGATCCGCCCGTTCGCGAGGTCGATCACCGAGCGGGCCGAGTGCGGCAGGTCGCCGACGTGGATGATCTCGAAGCCGAGGTGCCGCGCCATCTTCGAGACCGAGCTGTGGGTCAGCGCTCCCCCGCGGTGCCCGACCGTGCGGAGCATCTCGCCGGCGACCGCCTCGATCTCGGGGAGATAGGCGTGGCGCTCGCGCAGCTGGAGCCGCTGGGCCGTGTTGGCGCGCCGCGCCTCCTCCGGTGTCGCGCTGGCCTCGCTCTTGCGGCGCGCCAGCTCGCGGTAGACGCCGAGGAACGCCTCGAGCACGGGAGTGGTCAGGCTCTTGTTGACCTTGAACTCCGGCAGCCCGAGCGAGCGGTAGAGCGACCCCTTCTGCACCCGCGCCAGCTCGATCTCGAGGGCGGCGCGCTCACTCGGCGGCTCGTCCGAGAGCAGCGCGGCGAGCTCGACGCCCAGCGCCGTGGCGAGGGCCTGCATCAGCGAGAGCCGCGGCTCGCGGCGGCCCGTCTCGATCAGCGAGAGCTGGCTGCCCGAGACGCCCACGCGCTCGGCGAGCTGCCCCAGGGTCAGCCCGCGGCGCGTCCGGAAGTGGCGGATGCGCTGCCCGAGCAGGGCGGCATCGGTCCCGGAAGCAGGGACGGCGGCGGGGACGGTGGTGTCGGTCACGGCGAGCTCCAGCGATCGGTTGTGACGGAGGCGCAAAAACCGCACTTCTTGACGGATCTGGCCTCGCAAATACCCCTCGATCCTCCTCCATCCTGGCTTCAGGCGCCAGAGAGCGCCCCTCGAGAGTCCGGACACGACCGCCGCGAGGACCGACTCCCCACCCCGTCGACGACGACTGCACTGAAAGCGGAGCCAGCATGAGCATCTACAGCAACACCCTCCTTCTCGAGACGACCACGATGACCGCCCCGACCCCGGTCGACGCACCGGTCGTCCCGCCCGCTCCCCTCGCGCTGCGCCGCTGGGTGCGCGAGACGGCCGCGATC
Organism: Rathayibacter sp. VKM Ac-2804; assembly: GCF_009866655.1. Lineage (NCBI taxonomy): Bacteria > Bacillati > Actinomycetota > Actinomycetes > Micrococcales > Microbacteriaceae > Rathayibacter > Rathayibacter sp. VKM Ac-2804. The sequence continues at coordinate 1,395,839 of NZ_CP047420.1, read as the reverse complement.
CTCCAGCCCGACGCGATCGAGTGGTGCGACGGCTCCCCCGCCGAGTGGTACCGCCTCACCGCCCGGATGGTGGACGAGGGGAAGCTGATCGCGCTCAACCCGGAGTGGCGGCCCGGCTCGTTCCTCGCCCGCACCGACCCCGACGACGTCGCCCGCGTCGAGGACCGCACCTTCATCTGCACCACCGACGAGGCCGACGCCGGCCCGACCAACAACTGGCGGGAGGCCTCCGCGATGAAGGCCGAGCTCGCGCCGCACTTCGCCGGCTCGATGCGCGGGCGCACGCTGTACGTCGTCCCGTTCTCGATGGGCCCGGTCGGCGGTCCGCTCTCGCAGCTCGGCGTGCAGCTGACCGACTCCGCCTACGCGGTGCTCAACATGCGGATCATGGCCCGCGTCGGCGCCGAGCCGCTCGCCGCCTTCACCGAGGAGACCGCCTTCGTCCGCGGCGTGCACTCGGTCGGCTTCCCGCTCCGCGACGCCGACGGCGCGACCCGGGAGGACGTCGCCTGGCCGTGCAACCCGACGAAGTACATCACCCAGTTCCCCGAGACGCGCGAGATCTGGTCGTTCGGCTCCGGCTACGGCGGCAACGCCCTGCTGGCGAAGAAGTGCTTCGCCCTGCGGATCGCGTCGACGATGGGGCGGGAGGAGGGCTGGCTCGCCGAGCACATGCTCCTGATCCGGATCGTCTCGCCCGAGGGCCGCAGCTACCACGTGGCCGCCGCCTTCCCGAGCGCCTGCGGCAAGACGAATCTCGCGATGCTGCAGCCGACCATCCCCGGCTGGCGCGTCGAGACGCTCGGCGACGACATCACCTGGATGAAGAAGGGCGAGGACGGCCGCCTCTGGGCGATGAACCCCGAGACCGGCTTCTTCGGCGTCGCCCCCGGCACCGGGCAGAGCAGCAACCCGAACGCCGTGCACACCCTCTGGGGCAACACGATCTTCACCAACGTCGCGCTCCGCGAGGACGGTGACGTCTGGTGGGAGGGACTCACCGACGAGGTGCCCGAGCGGCTGACCGACTGGCGCGGCGAGCCGTGGACGCCCGCCTCCGGGACCCCGGCCGCGCACCCGAACGCGCGCTTCACCGCGCCGGCTGAGCAGTGCCCGACGCTCTCGCGGGAGTGGGACGCCTTCGAGGGCGTGCCGCTGGACGCGATCGTCTTCGGCGGGCGCCGGGCGAGCAACGTGCCGCTGGTCACCCAGGCGACCTCGTGGCAGCACGGCGTCTTCCTCGGCGCGACCATCGCCTCCGAGAAGACGGCCGCGGCGGAGGGGACGGTCGGCGAGCTGCGCCGCGACCCGTTCGCGATGCTGCCCTTCTGCGGCTACAACATGGCCGACTACTTCGCGCACTGGCTCGCGGTCGGCGCGGATCTCGGCGAGAAGGCGCCAGCGATCTTCCAGGTGAACTGGTTCCGCAAGGGCGCCGACGGCTCCTTCCTCTGGCCCGGCTTCGGCGACAACGCCCGGGTGCTGCAGTGGCTGGTCCGGCGGCTGGAGGGGTCGGCGCAGGCGCGGCCCAGCGCGATCGGCGACCTGCCGCTGTCGATCGACACGCACGGGCTGAACCTCTCCGCCGCGGTGAAGGAGGAGCTGTTCTCGGTCCCGGTGGAGGCGTGGCTCGACGAGTGCGCGCTGACGGAGGCGTTCTTCGCCCGCTTCGGCGACCGGCTGCCGCCCGAGCTGACCGCCGAGCTGCGGGCGCTGCGGCTCCGGCTGCTCGCCGAGGAGCTGCCGGCCGCGCACGCGGCCTGACCCCCGATCCCGCCGGCCCCGCGCCGGCGCCCCTGTGGCCCGCGGAGGGGATCATCCCCTTCTTCGCATCCCCCTCCGCGGGTCCACTCCCTCCTCCGCGCGGCAGCGCCCGCGCCGCCGCCCTCATGCTGATCGAGTAGCCCCGCACGGGCGTATCGAGATCCACCGTCTCCGGGCACGTGGGTCTCGATACGCCGCTGCCGCGGCTACTCGACCAGCAAGCAGGGACCCCCACCGACCGCACGACCAGACGGGCACCATGGACGACCGCATCACCCTCCGCTTCCTCGCCGCTCCGCAGGACGCCACCGCCGACGGCCGCAGCGCCCAGGCCGGCCGCGTGCTCGAGTGGATCGACAAGGCCGGCTACGCCTGCGCCGTCGGCTGGAGCGGCGGCTACTGCGTCACGGCCTACGTCGGCAACGTGCACTTCACCCGGCCGATCGCCGTCGGCAACCTGATCGAGGCGACCGCGCAGGTCATCCACACCGGGCGCACGAGCATGCACGTGCTGGTGCGCGTCGCCCAGGCCGACCCGCGCACCGGGCGCTACGAGGACGCGACGCACTGCCTCCTCATCTTCGTCGCGGTCGACGAGCAGAAGCGGCCGCGCCCGGTGCCGGAGTGGACCCCGCGCACGATCGAGGACCTCGCCCTGGCCGAGGGCGCCGCGGCCCGCATCGACGGCCGGCGCGCGCTGCACGAGGTGATGCGCGCGCAGGAGTACACGGAGGCGGGGACCGGCCCGCGGATCGTCTTCCGCTTCCTCGCCGCGCCCGGCGACGTCAACTGGGGCGGCAACGCGCACGGCGGCATCGTGATGCGCTGGATCGACGAGGCCGCGAACGCCGTCGCGCAGGGCTGGAGCGGGCGCGACGCGGTCGCCGTCTACTCCGGCGGCATCCACTTCTACCGGCCGGTGCGGATCGGGCACCTCGTCGAGGTGGAGGCGCGGCTGATCCACACCGGACCGCGCTCGATGCACCTCGCGATCCACGTGCGCTCCGGCGACCCGCGGACCGGCGAGCTCGAGCTGACCACGCAGTGCATGAGCGTCTTCGTCGTGCGCGGCGACGACGGAGCGGCCGAGGCGGTGCCGGCGCTGCAGCCGCGGAGCGACGAGGACCGCCGGCTGGACGAGCACGCGCGCGAGCTGATCCGGCTGCGCGCCGAGCTGCCGGCGCTGCCGGTCGGCATCGCGGCGACGCTCGCCTGACCGGTCCGCACTCCCGGGTCGCTAGGGTCGGAGCGTGAAGATCCTCGTCGTGAACGGCCCGAACCTGAACCTCCTCGGCACCCGCGAGCCCGCGGTCTACGGCTCCGACACGCTCGCCGACGCGGAGGCGCTCGCCACCCGCGCGGCGGAGCGGCTCGGCCTCGACATCGAGTTCTTCCAGAGCAACTCGGAGGGCGCGATCATCGACCGCCTGCACGAGGCGCGCGGCACGGCCGCCGGTCTGCTGCTCAACGTCGGCGCCTACACCCACACCTCGATCGCGATCCGCGACGCCGTGCTCGCGACCGAGCTGCCGCTGGTGGAGGTGCACGTGAGCAACGTGCACCGGCGCGAGGAGTTCCGCCGGCACTCCTACCTGTCGGACATCGCGGTCGCCGTGATCGTCGGCGCCGGCATCGCGGGCTACGGCTACGCGGTCGACGTCCTCGCGCGGACCCTGGGGGCGACGGCTCCGCACGCGTAGCTCCGGGGCGAGTCGCCGGGGCGTAGCGTCGGGAGCATGACGCCCTCCGACGCGACACCCTCCGCCTCTCCCGCCGAGCTCGGCCGCTCCTTCGGCTCCGCTGTCGACGCCTACGATCGCGGCCGGCCGGGCTACCCGGACGACGCGGTGGACTGGCTCGTCGGGCACGCTCCCGCCCGGGTGGCCGGTGCCTTCGTGCCCGAGCGCGCGCGGGCAGCCGGGGCGGACGCCTCCGATCGGGTGCGAGTCGCGGACCTCGGGGCCGGCACGGGCAAGTTCACCTCATCGCTGGTGGCCCGCGGTCTCGATGTGGCGGCCGTGGAGCCGGACGCGGCGATGCTCGAGCGACTGGTGGCGCAGCTGCCGACCGTGCGGGCACTCGCGGGAACGGCCGAGGAGATCCCGCTGCCCGACGCCTCCGTCGAGCTGGTCACCGCGGCGCAGTCCTGGCACTGGGTCGATCCCGAGCGCGCGAGCGCGGAGGTCGCGCGGGTGCTGGTCCCGGGCGGCTTGCTCGCGCTGGTCTGGAACATCCGCGACGAATCCGTGCCGTGGGTGCGGCGCCTTGGCGAGGTCGCCGGCTCCTCCGCTGCCGAACGCTTCGAGACCGTGCAGCCGCCGCTCGGCTCCGCGCTCGAGCGCGTCGCCTACGCCGAGTTCGACTGGAAGTACGAGCTCGACCGGCCGGCGCTGCTCGACATGTTCGCCTCCCGCAGCTACGTGATCGCGATGCCCGAGGAGGAGCGCGCCGCGGTGCTCGCCGCCGTCGCCGAGGTCGTCGACGCGCTCCCCGGCGACCGCGTCGCGATGCCCTACGCGACCCGCGTGACGATGGCCCGCCGCGCCTCCTAGCGGGATGCCGCTCCTGCTCCGCCGGGCGTCACGGCGGGCGCAGAACATGCTGGTCGAGTAGCCGCGACAGCGGCGTATCGAGACCCGCGTCTGCAGAACGGTGGATCTCGATACGCCCGCTGCGCGGGCTACTCCATCAGCATGGCTGCCCCCTGCGTACGAGGCGATCTTTCCCAGGAGACCGCGCGTCAGACCTCGTTCGGGTCGCCGCCGACGCGGCCGGCCCGCTCCAGCGCGGTGATCGCGTCGCGCTCGTCGGAGGTGAGCTCGAAGCCGAAGACGTCGATGTTCTCCACGATGCGGGCCTTGGTCGACGACTTCGGGAAGACGATGTGGCCGCGGTCGAGGTGCCAGCGGAGCACGACCTGCGCGGGCGTCACTCCGTGCGCCTCCGCCGCGCCGGTGATCACCGGCAGCTCGAGCAGCGGGTACTTGTTCTGCCCGAGCGGGCCCCACGCCTCCGTCGCGATGCCGTGCTGCGCGCCGAACGCGGTGACCGTCGGCTGCTGGTGGTACGGGTGCAGCTCGATCTGGTTGACGGCGGGGACGACCTCGGTGGCGCCGAGCAGGCGCTCCAGGTGCGGCACGAGGAAGTTCGAGACGCCGATCGAGCGGGTGCGGCCGGCGGCCTGCAGCTCCTGCATCGCCTCCCAGCTCTCGACGTAGCGGTCCTGCTTCGGCTTCGGCCAGTGGATGAGGTAGAGGTCGACGGCGTCGAGACCGAGCTTCTCGAGGCTGGCGTCGAGCGCCCCGGCCGCGGTGTCGCGGCCCTGGTCGTCGTTCCACAGCTTCGTGGTCACGTACAGCTCGTCGCGCGCGATCCCGGAGGAGGCGAGTGCCCGCCCGACGCCCTCCTCGTTGCCGTAGATCGCGGCGGTGTCGATGTGCCGGTAGCCGGCCTCGAGCGCCTCGGAGACGATGCGCTCCGTCTCGGCGGGGTCGACCTGGAAGACGCCGAACCCGAGCTGCGGGATGCTCGTGCCGTCGTTGAGGGTGAGGGTGGGGATGCTGATCATCCCTCCACCCTGCCAGCGGCCCCCGACACCGGGTACCCGGTTGCGCCCGACGACCGGCGTCTGTGCGGGCGACTACCCTCGAAGGGCGCTCGCGAGGGCGCACCGATTCCGAGGAGGACCGCACGTGAGCATCATCGCCGCCGCAGACGGATCAGCGCTGGGCAACCCCGGCCCCGCAGGCTGGGCCTGGTACGTCGACGACGAGCGCTGGGCGGCCGGCGGCTGGTCGCACGGCACCAACAACATCGGCGAGCTCACCGCGGTGCTCGAGCTGCTCCGCGCCACGGCGCAGGAGAGCGAGCCCGTGCACATCCTCTGCGACAGCCAGTACGCCATCAAGGCCTGCACCGAGTGGCTGCCGGGCTGGAAGCGGAAGGGCTGGCGCAAGGCCGACGGCAAGCCGGTGATGAACGTCGAGATCATCAAGGCGCTCGACGAGGAGCTGCAGGGCCGCGCCGTCACCTTCGAGTGGGTCAAGGGGCACGCCAATCACCGGATGAACGAGGCCGCCGACGTGCGCGCCCGCGCCGCCGCGACGGCCTACCAGCGCCGCACGGCCGTCGACGCCGGTCCGGGCTGGCCGGGAGCCGCCCCCGCCGTGACCCCCGCCGTCGACACCGAGGACGCCCCCGCGACCCTGTTCTGACCCGAGGGGGCGCACCCCGCGCTCAGGGCAGCCGCAGCATCCCGGTCGCGACGAGCTCGCGCACGCGCGGCAGCACGGAGTCCAGTACGGCGGCCTCCTCGACGTGCAGGAGCGAGGCCACCGCGGCCGTGATCGCCGCGATCGACAGCTCGCCGTCGCAGGCCCCGACGACCGCGGCGAGAGCCGTGTCCGCCTCCTCCACCCGGGCGAAGCCGCCGCCCTGGCGCAGCCGGAGCACGGTCGGGTCGTCGTTGCCCGGCCAGTAGTGCCGCTCCTCCGTCACGTCGCCGGCGACGACGAGCGCCTGCCGCGCGAGGTCGGCGTCGTCGAGCACCGACAGTGCGTCGAGCGCCTCGAGGCAGTGCGCCAGGTGCCCGCCCAGCCCGGCCGTCGCGACCGCGCCGTCCAGCCGCTCGAGGCGCCGGATCGGCGGCCGGGGCGTCGCGGGGAGCCGCAGCGTCACGTAGCCGAAGCCGACGCCGGTCACGCCGCGCCGCTCGAAGTCCTCGAGCCAGGCGTCGACGAGCGCGTCCGACTCCGCGCCGCGGGTGGTCCCGCCGTCGCGGATCCAGGTCTCGGCGTAGATCGCCGGGTCCTGCTGCTCGCGCTCGACGATCCAGACGTCGAGAGGCGAGGCGGTGCCGTCCATCCACGCGGCGAGCCCCGCGTGCCCGGGTTCGAGCGCCTGCTCGAGCGGGCTGCGGCCGTCGGCCAGCCAGGCGCGGACCCGGTCGAACGCGTCGGCGTCGGCCCGGTACTCCCAGTTGCCGAGCAGCTGCGCGACGCCGCCCGGCACCAGGTGCTCGGCGGCGCCGACGATCACCCGGCGGACGATCTCGTCGCCCTCGAGGCCGCCGTCGCGGTACTCGTAGGAGGGGACGCCCGCGCTGCGCGGGGTGATCACGAACGGCGGATTGGTGACGATCTGGTCGAACCGCTCCCCCGCGACCGGCTCGTAGAGGCTGCCGTGCCGGAACTCGATCGAGTCGATCCCGTTGAGCGCCGCGTTGAAGGCGGCGATCGCCAGCGCGCGGTGCGAGATGTCGGTCGCGACGACGCGGTCGGCGTGCCGGGAGGCGTGCAGCGCCTGGATCCCGCAGCCGGTGCCGAGATCGAGCACGCTGCCGACCCGCCGCTGGATCATCAGCCCGGCCAGGGTGAGGCTCGCGCCGCCGACGCCGAGCACGTGGTCATTGTCGAGCGGCCGACCGAGTGCGAGCTCACCGAGGTCGGAGGCGATCCACCAGGAGGCGGCGCCGTGCAGGTCGACGAGGTCGTAGGGCCGCAGGTCGAGCGCGGCGGTGACGACCGCGCCCGCCTCGGAGCGCACGAGCCCCAGCTCGAGGGCGCCGTCGAGACCGAGCGACGGGAACGCCGCCTCAGCCTGCTCGGTCGAGACGGGATCCGCGAGGAGGAAGAGCCGGGCGAGCGCGGCCAGGGGCCCGCCGTCGCCGCCCCGCTCGAGGGCGCGCCGGGCGGGGACGCGGTCGCCGCGGTGCAGCGCCTCGCCCGCGGCCTCGCCCCAGAGCTCGCGGACGGCGTCGACGCGGTAGCGGGCACGGGAGAGGTCGTCGCCGAGGAGCGCGATGCGGGCTCGGTCGAGCTGGTCTGCTGGCTGCACCGCTCCATCCTCGTGCACGCCTCGAGCGCGCACGACGCGGCGGCCCTGCAGAACATCAGCCGAGAGCCGGGCTCATCGCTCATCGCCGAGGAAGGACCTCCCCAGCTGATGTTCTGCGCGCAATACGATCGAGGCATGCCCCTCACCGGAGAATACGAACCGAGCACGTCCGCCTGGGCCCGCGAGCAGGCGGAGCTCTACGAGGCCACCGGCGGCGCGGAGGGCAACCTCCTCCGCGGCAAGCCGATCATCGTCCTGACCACGGTCGGCGCCCGCAGCGGCAAGCTGCGCAAGACCGCACTGATGCGCGTCGAGCACGACGGCTCCTACGTCGTCGTCGCCTCGAAGGGCGGCGCGCCCGAGCACCCGGTCTGGTACCTGAACATGGTCAAGGAGCCGCACGTCGAGCTGCAGGACGGTCCGGTGAAGAAGGACTACACCGCGAGCGTCCTCGAGGGCGACGAGCGCGCCGCCTGGTGGGAGCGCGCGGTCGCGGCCTGGCCCGACTACGCGGAGTACCAGACCAAGACCGACCGGCAGATCCCGCTCGTTCTGCTCACGCCCTGGTCCTGACCCGGCCGCCCGTCACTCCGGAGCGACGACGGTCGTCTCCGGAGTGCCGTCCTCCGTCTCCGGAGCGTCCTCCGGATCCACCCGCGCGGCGATGAGCGCCAGCACCCGCGGGTGCGACAGCAGCACGAAGTGCCCCACCACCGAGACAGCGATGTTCTCGCGCGCCCCGGCGAGCCGGCTGCCGCCCGGGATGTACTGGTCGCGCATCCCGTAGATCGAGACGATGCGCCGGTCGGCGTCGCGCTCGGCGAGCAGCGTCCGGATCACGGGGCGGTGCGGGCCGAACTCGCGCAGCGCGCGGGCCGGCGCGATGCGGGCGAGCGGGGAGCCGTTGAACGGCGTCGAGACGGCGATCATCCGGTCGATCCTGCCCTCGTCGCGGTCGTCGACGACCATCATGTGCTTGCCGATCAGGCCGCCCTTGCTGTGCGCGACGACGACGACCCCGCGCAGGTCGTGCTCGCGCAGGTACTCCTGGCCGAGCGCGGCGGAGGCGACGATCGGCCGGGTGTTGTAGCCGAGCGCCGGCAGCACGTGGATCGGGTGCCCGGCCGCGTGCAGCCGGTCGGCGATCGGCCGCAGGAACTGCCAGGTCTCGTAGATCCCGGGGATCAGCAGGACAGGTGCGCCGTCGCCCGAGGCGTAGCTCGAGACGTCCCAGCCCTCGCGCAGATGGGTGAAGCGCGACCCGTAGGCGTAGCGGTAGTCGCGCAGGTAGGCCGCGCGCAGCGAGGCGGAGGAGCGCCGCAGGCGCCCCCGCTCACTCGCCGGCATAGGCGGCCTCGAGCGCGGCGATGTCGAGCTTCGTCATCGTGAGCATCGCCTGGAGCGCCCGGGCAGCTCCCTCCGCGTCCGCACCGCCGAGCACGGTCGCGAGCGCGGTCGGCACGATCTGCCAGGACAGCCCCCAGCGGTCGCGGAGCCAGCCGCAGCGGCTCTCCTCGCCGCCGTCGGCGATCAGCGCGTCCCAGAGCCGGTCGACCTCGGCCTGGTCCTCGACCGAGACCTCGATCGAGACCGCCTCCGTGAACGGGAAGCGCGGGCCGGCGTTCATCGCCCGGAAGAGCTGCCCGTCGAGCTCGAAGGTCACGACGGTGACGGTGCCCGGCGCGGGCGAGCCCTCGGGCAGCACCTCGGTGCTCAGGATCCGCGAGTTCGGCACGAGCTCGGTGTAGAACTCCGCCGCCTCCTTCGCCTGGTCGTCGAACCACAGGAACGTGCTGACTGCACCCATGCCGGCCTCCTCGTCGATCCCCAGTGTGCCGTGCCGCGGGCCGGAGCGGTCAGAGCGGGTTGACGCCGAACGCGGTCGCGAGCTTGTCGATCTTCTTCGCCCGGCCCAGGCGCGGCAGGTCGCTGCCGTCGCGGATGACCCGGCCGCGGGCCTCGAAGTCGTCGAGGAAGTCGCGCGCCCACGCCACGTCGGACGGGGTCGGGCTGATGACCTCGTTGATGACCGCGAGCTGCTCGGTGTCGAGGCAGAGCTTGCCGGTGAGACCCAGCGACACGGTCAGCGCGGACTGCTCGCGCAGCACGGGGTGGCTGTTCGACACGGTCGGGCCGTCGATCGGGCCGGGCAGGTCGCCGATGCGCGAGGCGACGACGAGGCGCGAGCGCGGGTAGGCCATCGCCAGGTCGTCGGCGCTGGTGCCGGTGTCGCGGCGGTAGTCGCCGCTGCCGAAGGCGAGGCGGAAGGTGCCGCGGGCGCGGGCGATCGAGACCGCCTCCTCGATGCCGAGGGCCGACTCGACCAGGGCGAGCACCGGGGTCGCGCCGCCGAGGCGGTCGAAGGTCTCGGTGACGTGCTCGCCGGCCTCGGTCTTGGCGAGCATGACGCCGGCCAGGCCGGGCAGGCCCTTCAGCGCGTCGACGTCGTCCGACCAGAACGGGGTGGAGTGGTCGTTGATGCGCACCCACGCGCGCTTCTCGCCGCTGAGCCAGGCGGCGACGTCGGCACGGGCCTCGGGCTTGGCCTTCGGGTCGACCGCGTCCTCGATGTCGAGGACGACCTGGTCGGCGCGCGAGGCGTGCGCGGCGTCGAAGGTGTCGGTGCGGGTCGCGTTGACGAGGAGCCAGGAGCGGGCGATCTCGGGGGCGACGTCGCGCCCCTTCCGCTTGAGGCCGGTCTCGCCGGAGGTGGCGGGGGTGGTGGGCAGCGTCACGTGAGCAGGTCCTTCCGGTGGCGCGGTCTTCGCACCGCGAGCCCCGCCGCTCAGCGACGGTGCCGGGGACCAGGGTAACGGCTCGGTGCGGCGCGGACGTGTCAGCGCCGCTCCCACAGCGTGATCGTCGCGGTCGGCACGGTCGAGCTCCGGCCGGCCTCGAAGCCCTCCGCCGCGAGCCAGTCGAAGGCGCCCGGGTCGGCGGCGGGGGCGGCGGTCCAGACCCGCTGCTCGCCGGCGAGGGCCGTGCGCAGCGCGTCGTCCTCGAGCAGGACGTCGGAGTAGGTGCCCGTCTCGGCGTACGAGCGCTCGAGGGCGACGTCGTCGAGTCCGGCGAACGCCTCCGGGTAGGCCGCGAGGGCGATCCGCGGCCGCAGCGACACGGTCCCGCTGTCGCCGAGCAGGAACGCGTCTCCCGGGAGAGCGCCGTCGCGAACCGTCTGCGCGAGGGCGCGGAGATCCTGACCGGCCGGCTTCCCGGTCTCCGTGCGCATCAGGACGAGGGCCGGCAGCGCCGCGACGGCGAGGGCACCGACGAGGACCCCCGCCGTCACCGGGCGCCACGAGGCGAGCGCCAGCCCGAGCGCCGTCGCCAGTGCTGGCGAGCTGAGACTGAGGTAGCGCGGGGTGAACATCGGCTCGATCAGCGCGGTGCCCAGGAGCAGCACCGCGGCCGGCAGGAGCAGCCAGACGGCCAGCACGAGGACGAGCGGCGAGTCCGCCCGCGCTCCGGTCGCTCGAGGCCGGATCGCCCGCGCGCGCACCGCCGCGACGACCAGCAGCCCCACGGCGAGCGCCGCCAGCCACCACGCCGCGCCGAAGAACGACTCGACGACCACCGTGTAGGCGTTGACCGGCTGCGAGCGGAGCCAGCCGATCTGCCCGCTCTGGCCCGCCGCCGTCAGGATCACCGGGCTCGCGACGCCGATCGACAGCACCGCGCCGAGCAAGCCGGCACCGGAGCCCCGGGAGCGCCGCGGGGCGGCACTCGCGGCGAGCAGGACGAGGGCGGGCAGCACGAGGACGCAGTAGAGGAAGACGGCGTTCGCGAGCCCCGCGACCGCGACGAACGCGACCCAGCGCAGTGCCCCGCCGTCCCGCGCGGCGCGGACCACGAGCACCGCCGCCCACACGACCAGGGCGGTGGCGAGAGCGGAGGAGCGCGCCTCCGTCCCGTTGAACGACGTCCTGGGCAGCAGAACGAACACGATCGCGGCGGGCAGCGCGGCCCGCGGCCGTCCCAGCGCGCGCAGGAGCACCAGCACGCCCGCGGCACCCGCCCCCGCCGCGAGGGCGGACGGCGCCCGCACCGCGAGCTCCGACTCCCCCGCGATCGCGATCCAGCCGTGCATCAGCAGCGCGTACACGACGTGCACGGCGTCCTTCTGCTGCGCGAAGGCGAGCAGCTCGGGCAGCGGCAGCCGGGCGAGGCGCAGGGTGGCGGCCTCGTCGTTCCAGTAGGAGGGGATCCAGGAGCCGATCAGGGTCAGCAGCGTCGCGGCGACGAGGAACGCGCTCGCCGGGATCGAGTCCGCCCTGATCTCCCTCACCCACCGCACCGTCCCACCGTAGGGGCGGCCCGGCCGGCTCAGAGCCCGGTGCGCTCCGCGAGGCCGGCTGAGAACGCGGCCTGCCCCGCGTGCTGGGTGTCGTCGTCGATCACCGAGACGAGCCGGACCGCGAGCGTCACCGGCGGGTCCCAGTCCTCGTCGACCACCCGGGCGAGATCGGCGTCCTCGAGCGTGTCGAGGTAGGCGAGCGTCTGCTCGTGCACCGCGTCGTAGTACTCGGCGAGCAGCTCGGCCGGAACCGCGGCGAGCGCCGCCACCTCGGCCGACTCCATCCCGTAGCCGTTGGTCTCGGCCGGGAACGGCAGCCCGGAGCGCTCGTGGAAGCCGCCGGAGATCCAGATCTGCTCACGGTCGGCGAGCGGGGCGAGGTGGTCGTCCTGCACCCGGGTCAGGTGCCAGACGAGCCAGGCGGCGGAGTTGGCCTGCGCGTCGGCGCGGAACCCGAGCCGCTCGGGGGTGCTGTCCTCGAGGACGGCGTGCACCGTCCCGTGCACTCGGTCGAAGGCGTCGCGGAGGAGGTCGATGGCTGCAGTCATCCCGCCAGTCTCGTCGTCGCACTCGTCGAGCGGCACCCCCTGAGAGCGCTCAGAGCATCCCCGGAGGCAGGTGCCGGATACTCGCAGCGTGACCCCCGGAACCCCGAACCTGGCGATGAAGCCCTGGCTGACCTCCTACGCGGAGGGCGTCCCGGCCGAGATCGACCCGCCCACGCAGACCCTCGTCGATCTGCTCGAGGACTCGGTGGCCCGCTACAAGCGCGGTATCGCGCTCGAGTTCTTCGGCGCCGAGACGAGCTACGCCGAGCTGGGCGAGAAGGTCGCTCGAGCCGCCGAGGGCCTGCGCCGCCTCGGCGTGCAGGCCGGCGACCGCGTCGCCCTCGTGCTGCCGAACTGCCCCGAGCACGTGATCGCGTTCTACGCGGTGCTGCGCCTGGGCGCGATCGTCGTCGAGCACAATCCGCTCTACACACCCCGCGAGCTCCGCCGGCAGTTCGAGGACCACGGCGCCCGCGTCGCGGTGGTCTGGAACAAGACGGCCGACGTCATCGCCGCCCTGCCCGCCGACCTGGGCGTCGAGCGGGTCGTCTCGGTCGACCTCACCGCGTCGTTCCCGCTCGGCAAGCGCCTCGCCCTGCGGCTGCCACTGCCGAAGATCCGCGAGGCGCGCGCCAAGCTGACCACGGCTCCGCGCACCCGCTCGCTGATCCCCTTCGACCGCCTCCTCGGCGGCCGCAGGATCGCCCGCTCGCACCCGCGACCGGCGCTCACCGACACGGCCCTGCTCCAGTACACGAGCGGCACCACGGGCACGCCGAAGGGCGCGATCCTCTCGCACGCCAACCTCCGCGCCAACGCGCTGCAGGGCCAGGCCTGGGTACCCGGGCTCCGCGAGGGCGACGAGACCTTCTACGCGGTCCTCCCCCTGTTCCACGCCTACGGGCTGACGCTCTGCCTCACCTTCGCGATCAGCATCGGCGCGAAGGTCGTGCTCTTCCCGACCTTCGACGTGGGCCTGGTGAAGGCCGCCGCGAAGAAGTCGCCGCCCACCTTCCTGCCCGCCGTGCCGCCGGTCTACGACGCGCTGGCCCGAGCCTCCGAGCGGCACGAGCTCGACCTGCGCGGCATCCGCTTCGCGATCTCGGGAGCGATGAGCCTGCCCGTCGCGACCGTCGACCGCTGGGAGCGCGCGAGCCGCGGACTCCTGGTCGAGGGCTACGGGATGACCGAGAGCTCACCCGTCGCGCTGGGCAATCCGGTGGGCCCGAGCCGCCGTCCCGGCACCGTCGGGGTCCCGTTCCCGAGCACGCGGATCCGTCTGGTCGACCCCGACGACCCCTCCGTCGACCGCGGCCCCGGCGAGTCGGGCGAGCTGCTGCTGCAGGGCCCGCAGGTGTTCCAGGGCTACTGGAAGCGCCCCGAGGACACGGCGGCGACGCTCCTGCCCGACGGCTGGCTCCGCACCGGCGACATCGCCACGGTCTCCGCGGACGGCTTCGTCACGATCGTCGACCGGGCGAAGGAGCTGATCATCACGGGCGGCTTCAACGTCTCGCCGTCCGAGGTGGAGGGCGTGCTCGAGTCGCACCCGGACGTGGTGCGCGCCGCGGTCGTCGGCCTGCCTCGAGCGGAGGGCGGCGAGAGCGTGGCCGCCGCGGTCGTGCTGCGCGCCGGGACGGTCGTCGAGGCGGAGGCGCTGCGCGACTTCTGCCGACTGCACCTGACGGCCTACAAGGTGCCGAAGCGGGTGGTGACGGTCGACGCGCTGCCGACCTCGCTGATCGGCAAGGTGCTGCGCCGCGAGGTGCGCGAGACGCTGCTGGGCTGAGCCGGCCCGCTGCCCCCGCTGCTCCACAAGGCTCGATGAAGGAGAACGACATGACGCGATTCGTGCAGTACACCGAGAACGGCGGCCCCGAGGTGCTCGAGGTCGTCGAGGCGCCGGAGCCCGAGGCCCCCGAGGGCGGCGTCGTCGTCGCGATCCGCGCGGCCGGCGTGAACCCGATCGAGTGGAAGATGCGCTCCGGCATCCGCCCCGGTCCGCCCTTCCCCCGCCGCCTCGGCTCGGACGGCGCCGGTGTCGTCACCGCCGTCGGCGCGGGCGTCTCCGGCTGGAGCGTCGGCGACGAGGTGATCGTGAGCAGCGCGGTCGGCACCTACGGCGAGTCCGTCGTCGTCTCGCCCGAGAGCCTCGACCGCAAGCCGGCGAGCCTCGGCTTCGAGGAGGCCGCCGCGCTCGGCGTCCCGATCAGCACGGCGTACCAGGCGGTCGTCTCGCTCGGCGTCGCGGAGGGCTCGGTCTTCCTCGTGCACGCGGGGGCGGGAGCGGTCGGCCAGGCCGCGGTGCAGTTCGCGGTGGAGCGCGGCGCGCGGGTGATCGCGACGGCGAGTCCGGCCAACCACGAGCGGCTGCGCGAGCTCGGCGCCGAGCCCGTCGCCTACGGACCCGGCCTCGAGGAGCGGCTGCGCGCGGCGGCGCCCGGCGGAGTGGACCGCGTGCTCGACGCCGCGGGCACCGACGAGGCGCTCGCCGCCTCCCTCGCGCTGGTCAGCGACCCGCAGCACGTCGGCACCGTCGTCGTCGGCGCGCGGGCGGCGGAGCTGGGCGTCCGCGCCTGGATGGGCGGCAGCCCCGTCCCGCTGACCGACGAGGAGAAGGCGCTGCGCCGAGAGGGCATCCCCCGCGCCGCCCAGCTCGCCGCCGACGGCCGCTTCTCCCTCGAGCTCGGCCCGCGCTTCGGCCTCGACGCCGCCGCCGACGCCCACCGCCTCAGCGAGGACGGCCACCCCCGCGGCAAGATCCTCCTCGTCCCCTGACCCGCGGCGAGCGACCCGCGCACCTCATGCTGATCGAGCGACCCGCGCACCTCATGCTGATCGAGCGACCTGCGCACCCCATGCTGATCGAGTAGCCCGCGCAACGGGCGTATCGAGATCCCCGCCGACGAAGGAGTCCCGCCATGACCACCGACGACACCACCCCCGTCATCCTCGGCGGCGCCCGGACCCCCTTCGCCCGCTTCCAGGGCGCCTTCGCCCCGCTCTCGGCGGTGGAGCTCGGCGCCGCCGCCGTCCGCGCGGCCCTCGAGCGCTCCGGCGCGCACCCCTCCGACATCGACGCCGTGATCCTCGGCCAGGTCATCCAGGCCGGCGCCGGCCAGGGCCCCGCCCGGCAGACCGCGATCCGCGCCGGCCTCGGCTGGGACGTCCCCGCCACCACGATCAACAAGCTCTGTCTCTCCGGCCTCACCGCCGTGATCGACGCCGCCCGCCTGATCCGCACCGGCGAGGCGTCGGTCGTCGTCGCCGGCGGCCAGGAGTCGATGACGAACACCCCGCACCTCCTGCTCGGCGCCCGCGCCGGCCTCGGCGTCGGCGCGCGGCCCCTCGAGGACGCGCTGCTGCACGACGGCCTCCTCGACCCCTTCGACGACCGGATGATGGGCCGCGTCACCGACGACGGCAACGCTGAGCGCGGGATCCGCCGCGAGCGCCAGGACGCCTACGCCGCGCTCTCGCACCAGCGCGCGGCCGCGGCCCGCGACTCCGGAGTCCTCGCCGAGGAGATCGTGCCGGTCGAGGTCCCGCACCGCCGCGGCCCCGACCTCCTGGTCTCCGAGGACGACGGCATCCGCCCCGAGACCACGGTCGAGATCCTCGCGGGCCTCCGCCCCGCCTTCAGCCCCGAGGGGACGATCACCGCGGGCAGCTCCTCCCCGATCACCGACGGCGCGGCCGCCCTCGTCGTCGCGAGCAAGGGCTGGGCCCTGGCGCGCGGCCTCCCCTGGCTCGCCGAGATCGCCGAGCACGGCCAGGTCGCCGGCCCCGACAACTCGCTGCACTCCCAGCCGTCCGCCGCGATCCTCCGTGCCCTCGCCCGTCGCGGCGGCACCGTGGCCGACCTCGACCTGATCGAGATCAACGAGGCCTTCGCCTCGGTCGTCCTGCAGTCCGCCGACGACCTCGGCGTGCCGCCCGAGTCCGTCAATCTCGACGGCGGCGCCATCGCCCTCGGCCACCCCGTCGGCGCCTCGGGCGCCCGCCTCGCCCTGCACCTCGCGCTCGCCCTCCGCCGTCGCGGCGGCGGCCTCGGCGCCGCGGCCCTCTGCGGCGGCGGCGGCCAGGGCGAGGCCCTCCTCCTCCGCGCCTGACGGCCCCCCGCGAGATGCCACTTGTGCACGCCTTCCACGGCGTGTCGCGTGCACAAGTGGCATCTCGCGGGGAGGGTCAGCCCGCCCGGCTACGCTCGCGGGATGAGCATCCTCAGCGCGGACGGCCTCGAGTTCGTGACCCAGCGGCACCTGGCCACCCTGTCGACCCCGTGGCAGCAGGGCCGCCTGCACGTCGTCGCCGTCGGCTTCACCTACGAGGACGGCGTCGTGCGCGTGATCACCTCGCGCGAGAGCCAGAAGGTGCTCAACGTCCGCCGCGGCGGCACCGCGACCGTCAGCCAGGTCGACGGCATCCGCTGGCTGAGCCTCGGCGGCCCGGCCTCGATCGAGGAGGACCCGGATGCCGTCGCGCACGCCGTCGAGCTGTACTCCCAGCGCTACCGGACGCCCCGCGAGAACCCGCTCCGCGTCGCGATCCGCATCGACGTCGACTTCGCCCTCGCCTCCTCGGGCCTGCGCGCGGAGTAGCCCCGTGCACTCCCCCGACGCGCTGAGGGCCGACGGCACCGTCTCGTCGCTGCGGACCTACCGCTACGTCCGGGTGTCACTCGTCGCTGCCGTGCTGTTCCTCGGCGTCGGAGTGACGTGGCACCTCGCCACGCTCGGCCCCCTGCGCTCCATCAGCGCCGCCTACTACACGCCCGTGCGCTCGATCTTCGTCGGCTCCCTCTTCGCCGTCGCCGTCGGCCTCGTGGTCCTCGCCGGGCGCAGCCTCCGCCGCACGCTGCTCGTGATCGCCGGCTTCACCGCTCCCGTCATCGCCCTGGTGCCCGCACCGATCCCCTCCGACGAGCTCGAGCTGCTGACGGGCACCGGCTGCCCGGCGGGCGTCGCGCGCTGCGTCGCCCCCGGCACGGAGGACGCGATCGCCGTCGGGATGCTCGCCTACCTCGTCGTCGCCGCGGCGGCCCTGGTCGCCTCGCTCGCCTTCCTCGCCGTCGACCGCGCGCTCGACCGCGGCGCCTGGCTGCGCGCCGGCGGTGCCGCCGTGCTGCTCGCGGGCCTCGCCGTGTTCTCGACCACCGCGGCCTTCGCCGACCTCGGCCACTACGCCGCCGCCGCGCTCTTCTTCCTGCTCATCGCCACCGTGGCCGGCATCCACGCCCACGCGGTGCGCTCGCAGGGCGTCCGCGGACCGGGCTCGCTCCGCGCCTACTCGCTCGCCTACTCCGCGCTCGCCGTCCTCCTGGCGGCGGTCGACGCCGCCGCGATCGTCCTGCTGCTGACCGGCCATGCCTCGGCGCTCCTCGGCGAGCAGTGGCTGCTGATCGTGGAGGCGGTCGCCCTCGCCCTCTTCACCGCCTTCTGGATCCTGCAGACCGTCGAGAACTGGCGCGATCCGGACGCGGCGGCCCGCTGAGCGGTCGTCCACCCGTCCGCCGTTCCGACACGACGACAGGAGGAGGCCTCGTACGAATCCGTCTCAGGTGCCGCCTCCGAGCGGATCGAAGCGGCAGCCCTCCAGCGCCGCCCGGCCCGCGTCCTCTTCGGCGAAGGGGTAGTCGTCATTCGAGACGTCGTTCGCGTAGTCGGATGTCGAGTACGAGGGCGGCACGACCCCGAAGCGGATCAGGCACTCCACGATCAGCGTGGTCTCGTCAGCCCGATCCGGGTTGCGATGGGTCCAGCTGTAGAGGGCGCCGATCTCGGTCTCGCCCGAACTGCGGGAGCAGCCCTTCACATCCTCGTTGGCGGCATCGGCATCCGTATCCGGAGCGAACGTCAAGTGGAAAGACCCGTCGAGCGCGTACTCGTCGATGCCGTAGCCGAGATCCGCCACGCACCTGGTGAAGCGGTCGATCATCTCCGCGCGCTCCTCCTCCGAGACGGTCCCGTCCTCGATGACGGACCTGGTGAAGTCGTCCGTCGCCCGGTCGTAGGAGGCGGCGAACTCCGAGGCCCACGGGCCGCTGAAGGCAGGCCTTTCGAGAGCCGGTTCGGACTGCCTCTCAGAAGCAGTGGGACTCGAGCATGCGGTCAGGCCGAGGAGCAACGTGGCGCTCAGGACGAGGAGCGTCTTCCTGATCATTCGGCCGGGCTGCCTCTGCGAGTCGAGGCCAGGAGTCGCTGTCGAAGCAGAAATGCGCGAACCGGCACGGGCGAAGAGACGCATCACCGTCTGCCGACCTGCTCGAACTGCTCCCGGACGTAACGCGGGTGGATGAGCTCACGCCAGGCCCAGCCTGCCCAGGAGATCTCCGGGTCCGGGATGCGCCGCTTCCAGACGGAGGCGGCATAGGCCGTCGCGCCGAGGGTCGCGGCGACGCCCGCGAGCAGGGCGTTCCCCAGGGCGAAGGCCTCGAGAGCGAGTATTCCGATGAGCACAGCAAGGAGGCCGCAGCCCGCCATGAGAAAGCCCGGCCGCCGTCTCGGAGCGCGCCCTCTTCCTACCAGCAGGCCGGCGAAGAGTCCTATGAGCATTGCTGCGGCGGTCACCATGTTGTCCCTAACGTGGAGATCACTGGCACTCCGGCGAGCTCCACCGCAGGGCGATGGGCGCCGGAACGACCGAGATGAAAACGCACGAATCCGCGTCAGCAGCCAGTTGCGCCTGAAGGAACCACTGGGCACCCAGAACGGCGCAAGCGACGCCGAACGGACCTGGCAGCGCCGCGCAGAAGCCGGTGATCGCGCCGTACGAGGTGAGATCGCGAGTCTCCGACTTGCTGAATCCAGCTCCATACGCCGCGCTGTACCACTGCCACGTAGGGTCGGCGACGACGGGGTAAGCCGTGGACGGACTCGGTGTGACGACTTGAACCAAGTCGTTGCCGCGAATCTCGTAGTGCGTCTCTACGGCCTGACCGCGCGCATCCTGTGCCCATGCCGCACCGATCGAGTACACCTGATAACGTCCCTCAGCGTAGAAGCCGACTGCCCAGAAAGTGCCGTCCATGGCTTCAACCGGGACGAAATCACCGCCGACCGCGTAGCTGAACTCGTGCGCACTCCCCGCACCTCTGATCACGGACTGCACTCGCGTCGCTCCACTCTCCAAGACCTGGACCGCCAGATCCGCGTCACCCGATAGCGAGGAGTAGACGACCGTTCCATCGGCCGCTTCCTGCCCGGCTCCGACGGCGACATCGCTGGGGAGGGAGATCTTGAGAGCACCGCCACTGCTTGTCGAGAGAAGGAGGGGGTCGTGGGAATCGCGCGGGACGGTCGTTGCTCGATCGGATCCCGTCCATCCGTCGTCGCGCTCGAGAAGACCTTCGACGCCCCCATGATCGGGTGCCACGCGCTCGATGAGGGCCGCGGTGTCGTCCGCCGGAGCCAGGAGCGCGGCGCTCTCCGTCGCCTCGGCGTTCGCCGGAACCACCGGTACCACGACGAGGATCAGTGTCCCCAGAGCAGCGATGACTCCCTTTGCGAGGCGACGATGCGCGACCGTTCCCGACCTTGTTCTCTCCATGACGTCGCCCTCCGAATCTCGAAGCCGTTCGAGCGAACGGCTCATAGCAGAGTAAATACCAGTATGGTGCCGAGGGTTCGATCTGGCGCGAGGTGCAGTCGCGCACCGCGGCTGGTCCACCGACAGAACGGGCCGAATCAGACCACGCGGGTCCGGAGAACGAAGAAGGCCCGCTCTTCCGAGCGGGCCTTCCGTGTGGTGGTGGATCCGAGGGGATTCGAACCCCTGACCTCTTCATTGCGAACGAAGCGCGCTACCAACTGCGCCACGGACCCGTGCCTTCCGAGCCGTCACCGGCCCGAACAACTCGTCCACACTAGCACGTGGCCAAGGGGGCGTCGGAACGCTCAGGCTCCGCGGCGGCGCTGCAGGGCCTGGTCGAGGTCGATCGCGTCGACGCCCTCGACGACGCCCATCGAGGCGAAGCGCGAGGACGGGCGGGGTGCCTCGGGGACGGGGACCGGGCCGGTCGCACGGGGCGAGCGGATCGGCGCGACCTCGGGGGCCGCGGCGGCGGCGCGCTGCGCGATCTCGGCGTCCGCGGCGGCGGCGCGGAGGCGCTCCACGGCGTCGATCGAGGCCATCGCGCTGGCCGCGACGGTTCCGCGAGACAGGTACAGCGGCTTGGGCAGCGGCTGCGGCGTCCAGCGCGTCTCCTCGGCGGCGGCGGCCTCCTCCTCGGGGGCGGCGGCCTCCTCGGCGAGCTCGGCCTCGAAGACCTCGGCGCGGCGGCGGGCCACCTCGGCGGTGCTGGTCGAGACCGAGGCGGGAGCGGCGCTGCGCTGCCGGCCCGGAGCGAGCAGGATGAGGGTGCCCAGCCCGGCGGCGAGCACCAGCACGCCGACCAGCGGCACGACGCCCGCGCCGCCGAAGGGCAGCATGACCAGCCCGACGAGGGCGACGACGAGGCCGATCAGCACCGCCAGCGCCGCACCCTGGCGCCAGCGCATCGCGCCGGGAGCCGTCCGCGTGCTCTGCCGCGTGCTCGCGGCCGCTCGCCGCAGCGCTTCGCGCGCCGCCTTCTCCGCCTGTGCCAGCTCCATCGCCTGTGCCTTCTCTTCGGCTCGTTGTTTGGTCTCGGTCGCCCGGAGGGTGCGCTGCTGCAGCGCGACCTCGCGGGCCGTCGCCTCCGCACGTACGTGCTCGGGCACCTCGGCGGTCTCGGCGAGGATCCGCAGGGTCTGCTGAAGCCTCACCGCGTTGCGCTCGGTCGCGTAGAACGACCGCCGGCGCATCCACGCGGGGATGAGGTAGGCGACCCACAGAACAGCGGCGAGCGCCCAGACGACGCCCCCGCCCAGCCAGTCGCTACTCATGCGACCAACGCTAGGAGCACGGGGCGCTCCCGTCCGTGATTACGGGTAGGTGTGTCCGTGCGGATCGCGGATCAATCGGCTCCCCGTAGGGGGGACACCGGCGCCGTCGGGCGGCCCGGAGAGGCCCGATCGGCGGGAGGCGCGCTGGTCGGCGTCGGTCGGCACGCCGACGTCGCTCGGCACCTGGCCCTCGAGGTAGCGGCGCAGGACGCCGCGCGGCACCTCCTCCGCGACGAGGGCGAAGCAGAAATGGTCGCGCCAGTCGCCGTTGATGTGGATGAAGCGGCGGCGCAGGCCCTCGTAGCGGAAGCCGAGCTTCTCGACCACGCGCAGGCTGGGCCGGTTCTCGGGGCGGATGCAGATCTCGATCCGGTGCAGCCCGAGGTCGAAGAAGGCGTGGTCCGTGGCGAGCGCCACCGAGACCGGCGTGATGCCGCGGCCGGCGTAGCGCTCGGAGACCCAGTAGCCGATCGAGCCCGAGGAGAGCGAGCCGTAGCCGATGTTCGAGATGTTGAGCTGGCCGGCCAGCTCGCCGTCCCAGTCGATCAGGAACGGCACGCCGCCGCCGGCGCGCGCGTTCTGCTGCAGCGAGCGGATGCTGGCCCGCACGTCGAAGGCCGCGCCGCCGCGGGGGTCGGACGCCTCCCACTGCCGCAGCCAGGCGCGATTCGCGATCAGCTCGCGCTCGAGGGGGCGGGCGTCCCGGACCCGGATCGGGCGGATGGTGACACGACCCTCGGTGAGCGTCGGGATCGGCAGCGGCATGTGCTGACCCTACTGCGCGGTAGTGGCGGTCGAAGGGGGTGGACCGGAGCGCCGGAAAGCGGCAGGGGCATCGGCGACCGGAGCCGCACGCATGCCGGTCGAGCAACGCCGAGCCGCATGCTGGTCGAGTAGCGCCTACGGCGCGTATCGAGACCCACGTCCGCCAGAAGAGCGGCACTGCAGGCCCGACTGCTGGCGACGGTGGATCTCGATACGCCCGCTGGGCGGGCTACTCGATCAGCATGGAACAAACGCCCGCTGGGCGGGCTACTCGATCAGCGTGTGCGGGCCGCGGAGCGGGCTGCTCGAAGTGCAGCGCCCGCCCCGCGGGCTCCTCGCTCAGAGACCCGCGACGAAGTCCTTCAGCCAGGGCTTGAGGTCGACGCCGAGGTCCTCGCGGTCGGAGGCGAGCTGCACGATCGCCTTGATGTAGTCGAGCTTGTCGCCGGTGTCGTAGCGGCGGCCGCGGAAGACGACGCCGTAGACGCCGCCGAACTCGGCCGGGTCCTGCGCCATGCGCTCGAGGGCGTCGGTCAGCTGGATCTCCCCGCCCTTGCCGGGCGGGGTGTCCTCGAGCACGCCGAACACGTCGGGCTTGAGGACGTAGCGGCCGATGATCGCGAGGTTGGAGGGCGCGTCCTCCTTGGAGGGCTTCTCGACGAGGCCGGTGATGCGCACCACGTCGTCCTCATCGGTGGTCTCGACCGCGGCGCAGCCGTAGAGGTGGATCTGGTCGGGGTCGACCTCGAGGAGGGCGACGACCGTGGTGTCGCGCTGCTCCGCGACGTCGATCATGCGGGTGAGGAGGGGATCGCGCGCGTCGATCAGGTCGTCGCCGAGGAGGACGGCGAACGGCTCGTCGCCGACGTGGCGCTGCGCGCGGGAGACGGCGTGGCCGAGGCCCTTCGGCTCGCCCTGGCGGACGAAGTGCACGTCGGCGAGGTCGCTCGCGTACTGGACGTGCGCCAGCTTGGCGTCGTCCAGCTTCTTGGCGAGGTTCTGCTCGAGCTCGGGGACCGAGTCGAAGTGGTTGGCGAGCGCGTTCTTGTTGCGCCCGATGATGACGAGGACGTCCTGGAGTCCGGCGTCCGCGGCCTCCTCGACCACGTACTGGATCGCCGGCTTGTCGACGACGGGCAGCATCTCCTTGGGGATGGCCTTGGTCGCCGGCAGGAAGCGGGTGCCGAGACCGGCGGCGGGGATGACGGCTTTGCGGATTCGAGTGCCCATGGGGCGCCATACTAGCGGCGGCTGTGGTCCGGCACGTTTCGGCCGGATCGGGGGCTTGACCGCCGTGTACCCCGCTCGCGGACAGAGCCGCCGAAGAACTCCTCACGATCGCGGTCCGGCACTCCTCGCGAGCGCGATTCCGGCCGGGGAAGCCGCCGGACACCCCGGATCTAGACTGGGCTCCATGCCAGCCGACATCACCCACGAGAAGCGGGCGCTGCGCGCCGAGCTCCGTGAGCGCCGACGCACGCAGACCGCGACCGCCCGCGAGCAGGCCACCCTGCACCTCACCGAGCACCTCGAGGAGCTGGCGACCCGGGTCGGCGCCCGCTCGATCGCCTGCTACCTGTCGGCGCCGGACGAGCCGAGCACCCGGCCGTTCCTCGGCTGGGCCGAGGGCCGCGGCATCCGCGTCCTCTTCCCCATCTCCCGCCAGGACGGACTGCTCGACTGGGCGGTCGGCGACGGCCACACCGAGACGCAGGGCCTGTTCGGGATGCCGGAGCCGGTCGGGCAGCTGCTCGGCCCCATCGCGATCAACGACGTCGACCTGATCATCGTCCCCGCCGCCACCGTCGACCGCTCGGGCATGCGGATGGGCTGGGGACGCGGCTACTTCGACAAGACGCTGGGCTCGATGGAGAAGTGCCCGCCGGTCTACGCGGTGATCTTCGACAGCGAGTTCGTCGAGCACGTGCCCAGCGAGGTGCACGACCAGGCGGTCGACGGAGTCGTCACCCCCTCCGGCATCGTCGACATCCGCCGCTGATCCGCTCTCCTCTTCCTCCTCCCCCGCCGCCGCCACCCGCCTCAGGAGCACCAGTGCCCACCTACTCCTACCGCTGCACCCAGTGCGGCAACGCCTTCGACATCCAGCAGAAGTTCACCGACGACACCCTCACGGAGTGCCCGAGCTGCCAGGGCGCGCTGCGCAAGGTCTTCAGCGCGGTCGGCGTGACCTTCAACGGGTCGGGCTTCTACCGGACGGACTCGCGGGCGTCGGGCTCCGGTTCCGGTTCCGGTTCCGGTTCGAAGGAGTCGAAGGGCGAGTCGGGCGGAGGGTCGTCCGCACCTGCCGCGACCGGCTCGGGATCCGGAGGGTCGTCCTCGGGCGGCTCGGGCTCCTCGTCGGGTTCCTCGGGCTCGGGCTCCTCCGGCTCCGGCTCCTCCGGCTCCTCGTCCTCGGGGTCCGGCTCGTCCGGGTCCTCGGGCTCCTCCTCCTCGAAGCCCTCGTCCTCCGGGTCGGGCTCCTCCTCCTCCTCCTAGGGCCGCCACTCCTCCGGGAGCCGACCCGCCTCCGCGCACCTCACCCCGCCCGCCGGCAGAAACGGAACAGACCATGATCAACGGCTTCAAGGAGTTCATCCTCCGCGGCAACGTCATCGACCTGGCGGTGGCCGTGGTCATCGGCGCCGCGTTCACCACGATCGTCAACGCGATCGTGACCGGGATCTTCAACCCGCTGATCGGCGTGATCTTCGACGCCTCCTCGCTCGAGGGGATCGGCTGGACGCTGCGCACGGGAGAGAACGGCGAGCCCGACACCGTTCTCGCCTGGGGCGCTGTGCTCTCCGCGCTGATCCAGTTCGTGATCGTCGCGTTCGTGCTCTACTTCGCGTTCGTCCTGCCGATCAACCACCTCAAGAACGCCGCGTTCAAGAAGAAGATGGACGACGCGCCCGCCGCCGAGGACAAGGCGCCCACCGAGCTCGAGCTCCTCGCCGACATCCGCGACCTGCTCGCCAACGGCGGCACGGCGACCACCGCGAACTCCGGCAAGCACGTCGACTGACGTTCCGGCACGGCGAGAGGGGCGGCGATCGCGAGGTCGCCGCCCCTCTCCGCGCGTCGGGCGATGTCCGCGGAGCGCACTCCCGCCGCCGCTTCCGAGGCACATCTTGTTAACGGTAACAATCTGCTCGCGTGTCGCCCTCGCGAGCCTTTAGTGTGTGGTTCCTCACCACCCGTGCGACGGAGCACCGGCGCCCTCGCCCGAGGGTCCGCGGCCTCGTCGCCCTCTCGACGACGAGGAACCCTGCATGAGACGATCACGATCGACGTTGCGGTCCGCTCTGGCGACCACGACGATCGCAGCCACCGCGCTGCTCGGAGCCGCCCTCCCGGTCTCCGCCTCCGGAGCGACGGCTCAGCCGCTGCTCCACTACAGCTTCGACACCGCCCCGACCGGCACCACCGTGGCCGACACGAGCGGCAACGGCTACAACGGCACGCTGCGCGGCACCGGCGCCACCGTGGCCGCGGGCGCGCTCAGCCTGCCGGGCGGCTCCGCCGCCGCGGCCCCCTACGTCGACATCCCGACGGCCGGCCTGGTCGGCAAGAAGGACATCACGGTCTCCACCTGGCTGTCGAACCGGACCGGGCCCGCGAACACCGCGGCCGCCTTCCTCGGCGCCCCCGTCGCGGCCGGAGCCTCCTTCTCCTCCGGCTACTTCCTGCTGAACCCGACGAACCCGGCCGGCTACGTCAAGTCGGTCGTGACCAACGCGACCAACGCCGGCGCCCCGTGGAGCACCGAGGTCGGCCCCGGCTCGACGAACGCCGCCAGCACCGGCCTGCGCACCCCTGCCGGCTATTCGCTCTACACGACCGTCATCGACGGCACGAACGGCACCCTCTCGGTCTACGTCAACGGCAGCCGCATCGGCCAGAACGCGATCGCGCGCAACGTCTCCTCCTTCGGCGCCTCGCTGGTCGGCTACCTCGGGCGCTCGACCTACAACGACGCCGGCTGGAACGGCCTCGTCGACGACTTCGCGGTCTACGACAGCGCGCTCACCGCCGACGCCGTCACCGCGCTGTACTCGTCGCAGGCGATCGACCGCGCCGTCGCCTCCGTCAGCATCCCGACGACCGCGACCGCCGGCTTCGCTCTGCCCGCCAGCAGCGCCGGCGTCGCCGTGACCTGGCGCTCGAACAGCACGGCCATCGCCGTCTCCGGAGGCAGCGCCGTCGTCACGCGACCGGGCGCCGGCTCCCCCGACGCCGCCGTGACACTCACAGCGACCTTCACCTCCGGCAGCGACACCCGCACCGTCGACTACCCCGTGGTCGTCACCGCGGAGCTCGCCGACGCGGACAAGGTGCAGCGCGACCTCGACGCCGTGACCGTCGCCCAGGCCGGCGACGTCCGCACCAACATCTCGGTGCCGGCCCGCGGAGCGCTCGGCTCGAGCATCGCCTGGAGCGTCGTCGGCTCGAGCGCCGCGTCGATCCGCGACGGCAGCACCGCCGACAGCCGCACCATCGTCGTCGAGCGCCCCGCCGCGGGCAGCCCGGCCGTCGACGTGACGGTCCGCGCGACCGCGACGAGCGGATCGGTGACGCGCACCCGCGACTTCACCCTCCGCCTCCAGCCGCTCCCCACCGGCAAGGACGACACCGAGGCCTACGTCTGGGCCTTCTTCACCGGCGAGGGAGCGGGCGCCGAGCGCGTCAGCCTCGCGGCTTCGAAGGGGAACGACGCCCTCGACTGGAACACGCTGAACGGCGGACAGCCCGTCTTCACCTCCGACCAGGGCACCAAGGGCCTGCGCGACCCGTTCGTGATCCGCTCGCACGAGGGCGACAAGTTCTTCATGCTCGCGACGGACCTCAAGATCGACGGCCTCGCCGGCGGCTTCGACACCGCGCAGAAGTCGGGCTCGACGTACATCGAGGTCTGGGAGTCGACCGACCTGGTGAACTGGTCGGCGCAGCGTCACGTGAAGGTCTCGACCGACTTCGCCGGCAACACCTGGGCGCCCGAGGCGTACTGGGACGACGAGCTCGACACCTACGTCGTGTTCTGGGCCTCGAACATGTACCCGACGACGAACGCGGCCGACCGCACCGCCGTCACCTACAACCAGATGATGTACGCGACCACCGACGACTTCGTCACCTTCTCGGAGGCGAAGCCGTGGATCGATGTCAAGCGCGGCACCGGCCGCGGCACGATCGACTCGACCATCGCGAAGGACGGCGACACCTACTACCGCTTCACCAAGGACGAGGCGTCGATGACGCTGCGCGAGGAGAAGAGCACCGACCTGCTCGCCACGATCAGCGGCTCGCTGCCCGGCACCTCCGGACCCGCGGACGAGTGGACCCTGGTCAAGGAGCGCGTCGCCTCCGGCCTGCCCAACGGCGAGCCGAACGGCACCTTCACCAGCGGTGAGGGCCCGAACGTCTTCCCCGCGAACGAGGGCGACGTGAACGGCCTCGACTGGTTCCTCTTCATCGACCAGCCGGACTACCACGCGGGACCGAACCACTACATCCCGTTCGGCACCGACGACCTGGCCGCCGACGCCTGGCAGCCGCTCGGAGCGAAGCTGCGGGAGAACCTGCCGCAGAACTCCGACGGCGGCAAGCCCCGCCACGGCACGGTCATCCCGGTGACCCGCGCCGAGTACCAGCGGATGCTCGAGGCCTACGCTCCGGCCATCGCCGTCACCTCGGTCGCTCCGATCGCGGTCTCGACCGCCGTCGGCGTCGCCCCGGTGCTGCCGAGCGCGGAGCTCACGACGGTGGACGGCGCGAAGCGCACCGTCGCCGTCACCTGGGACGCCGTCGCCCCCGCCTCCTACGCCGCCGCCGGCACCTTCACGGTGCGCGGCGTGGCGCAGGACGACTCGCGGATGCCGGTGACCGCCACGGTCACCGTCCAGTCGTCGCTGAAGCTGACGGCCGCAGCGACCACCCGCTGCGTCGCCGGCAAGGTGGTGCTGACGGTCGTCGCGACCAACGGCGACACCGTCCCGATGGACGTCACCGTCACCTCGACGGCGGGCACGAAGTCCTTCGCCGGCGTCAAGGCGGGCTCGAACGCCTCCGCCGCCTTCACCGTCCGGGCCGCCCAGCTCGCGGCCGGCGAGGCGACGGTGACGGCGACCGCCACGGTCGGCGGCACGACGGTCACCTCGACGGTGAAGGCCCCCTACGCGGCCCGCACCTGCGGCTGAGCCGGGGAACGCCCTGACGGCGGCCCGTCGCGCTCCGGCGCGGCGGGCCGCTCCCGTGTCGGGGAGCCCTGCTGACCCCTTTCGCGAGATGCCAGTTGTGCACACCTTTCGCGGCGTGTCGCGTCCACAAGTGGCATCTCGCGGAGGGGGTCAGTAGTGCGGGGGGACGTCCTCTCGGAGGCGGGCGTCGTTCGGGCCCGTGTCGGGGCGCGCGGGCGCAGCCTCGGGGTCGGGGACGACGGCGTCGTGGGGGGACGGGTCGGTGCCCGGCTTCGCGGGGAGGGTCGCCCGCCGGCCGCCGCGCGAGCGCCGGAGCGGTCGGTCGGCGCCGGCGGGCGCGGCGGCCCGGGAGTCCTCGGGCACGCTCAGTCGGCGGGCAGGGGCGTGATCGGCTGCGTCTCGTTCGACGCGGGAGCGGCGTCCTCGACGATCGGCGCGCCGGCACCCACCGGCACCTCGATCGGACCGGTCGACGTCTCGTCCTGCGGAGCGCCGATCAGCCCGGCGACCCGCGCGGCCACGGCCTCGGGGTCGGCGAACAGCTCGAAGTTGTGTACGCGGAGGTAGTGCCAGCCGAGTCGGCGCAGCAGCTCGGGTCGCAGCCGCAGCGAGACCCGGAGGCTCTGCGTGCTGACGTCGCGGTCGGTCTCGACGACGACGGCGCGGGTGCCGTGCGCCGCGACCAGCGCGAGCTTGCCCTTGTGGCCGATGTTGACGCGCAGACCACGGCGCTCGAGGCGCGCGGCCAGGTCGACCAGCATCGGCTCGGAGTAGTCGTCGCGGTCGCTCGGCTGGACGCGGTCCTCCGCCTCCTGCAGCACCTGGGCGAGCGCGACCATGCCGTAGCGCATCCGCGACTCGTCGATGTCGCCGGGGCGGAAGCAGGAGACGATGTCCATCGAGCGGCGGGCGCGGGTCATGCCCACGGCGAGCAGGCGCTCCCCGCCCGGCTCGGCCAGCGCGCCGAAGTTCGAGAGCAGTCGCCCGTGCGGGGTGCGGCCGTAGCCGATCGAGAAGATGACCCGGTCGCGGCTCTGCGCCACCGACTGCTCGAGCGTCACCACGGCGAACGGCTCGGGCCGGTCGCCGAGGATGAAGTCGTTGAGGTCCGCGCGCTTGGCGAACGCGGTGAGCACGGCCTGCTGCACCCGGACGGCGTGCCGCGGGCTCGCGGTGATCACCATCAGCGACTCGCGCGGGCGGATGACCGCGTGCTCGAGCACCAGCTCGACCACCTTCGCGACCTCGGCGTCGACCGACTCGACCGCTCCGGAGTCGTTCTCGGGCATGCCGTGACCGCTGGCGATGTAGTGGAAGCGCAGCGAGTCGTGCCCGAGGAACGAGCCGGCCCACGGCAGCGAGTCGATGCGGCCGCCGTAGAAGCGGCGGTTCACCAGCTCGGCGAGGTCCTCGCCGCCCGCGCGGTAGCTGCGAGTCAGCGTGACGGTGTTCAGGAGCTCGCCCAGGCGGGCCAGCGCCGACTGCGCGTGCAGCGCCTCGACGTCGGTGCGCGAGGCGGCGCTGCCGAACTCGACGGTCTCGTCGACGCGCAGCGAGAACGGCGTCGGCGTCTGCGTCACCGGGTCGCCGAACGCGACGACCTGCTTGGCGCGGCGGATCGCTCCGACGTTCTCGGCGAGTGTCGTGGCTCCGGCGTCGACGAGGAAGACCGCGTCGAAGGTGGTCTCGGTGCCGATGCGGTGCACCTCGTACGGCGAGGCGAGCCAGGCCGGGGCGAGCACGCGCGAGAGGTGCGGCGCGGCCTTCTGCAGCTCCTGCGGCGTGGTCGAGGCCTCGGAGCGCAGCAGCGCGCGCAGCGCGTCGCGCTCGAGCTGCCAGTCGACCAGGCCGATCTTCCAGGTCTCCGAGAGCTTCCAGGCGAGCAGCTCGGCGCTCGAGGCGGCGTGCGCCTCGTCGACGAGCTTGAAGTCGGCCTCGAGCCGGTCGAGCACGCTGGTGTTGCCGCCGAGCAGGGCGCGCTCGTCGGTCAGCATGATCTCGAGCGCGGAGCGCCACCAGGCGAGGTCCAGCTCGATCGCGACCAGCTCGGCCGGCACGTGGCGGCGCGAGAGGTCGGTGAGCAGCGGGTCCAGCCCCCACTCGCGCAGCGTCGAGAGCAGCGTCGTGCGCTCCTGCAGGTTGGCGAGCACCTCGCTGTCCTCGGCGAGCCCGGAGACCATCGAGACGAGCTCGGCGAGCGGGAGGGAGGCGAGCGGCGTGCTGCCGCCGCGACGGCCCAGCGGCTCGTCGAGCCGGCCGAGCTGATCGGACACCTGCTGGAACGCGACCTGCACATCGGCGACGCCGACCGGCACCTCGGGGACGGTGCCCGCGACGGCGTAGCGCTGCCAGAGCGTGCGCTGCTGCTGCACGCGGCGCAGCGACGCGTTGAGGTCGGTCACGTGCGCGCCGGGCCGCATGTACTCGCGGGCGAGCTTCTTCAGGCGGCGGCGGTTCGTCGACGACATCTCGGCTGCCTCGCGGCGGGGCGAGGTGGCGACGATGAGGTCCTGGATCGAGCGATCGAAGACGGCGGGCTGGAACTTGTCCAGCGTCTCGCGGACGTCCTGCAGCAGGCGGAGGTAGATGCCGAGCTCGGCGACCGACTCGAACGGACGCATGCGCGTTTGCGCGATGACGTCCTGGGCGCGGTCGAGCAGGCGCGGCAGATCGCGCAGGTGCAGGCGCTTGGCCAGCTCGTGCGCGGCCTCGGCGTCGGCGGTGGAGTCGAACTGCGCGCCGTACCAGGGCGAGTCGCCCGGGCCGTAGCGGAACTCGCCGAGGCGGGCCGACTCGATCAGCATCCGGGTCGCCTCGGGCCGGCTGTGCGCGAGGGCGGTGACGGCACGGCGGTCGAGGCGGGCGGCGGTCGACGGCGGCGTGCGCAGCTGCGAGAGGCGCGCCAGCTCCTCGAGGGCCTGCAGCGCCGAGACGCCGAAGCTGGGGTCGCGGCGGGAGAGGGCACCGCGGTAGTCGAGCAGCACCTTGCGCAGGCGCAGCAGCGCGTCGTCGATCTCGCTGACGGACGGGCGCGCGGCCTTCTCGTTGCGGCCGATCGACTGGATCAGGTCGCGGCGGAGCGTCCGCGGGCTGACGGCGATGCCGCCGAGGCCGGCGGAGAGCAGGCGCTGGTGGATGCTGTCGAGGCTGGAGCGGCGGGCGCCGACCACGAGGACGCGCTTGTGCTGCGCGGCGAGCGCGCCGATCGCGTTGACGATCGTCTGCGTGCCGCCCGTGCCGGGCAGGGTCTTCACGACGAGCGAGTTGCCGGCCGCGATGTTCGCGATGACCTGCTCCTGCTCGGCGTCGGCGTCGAGGAGGAGGTTGTCGGTCGCCGGCGGACGCTCGTCCTGCGGGATGATCGACGCCACCTTCTGCGACTGCTGCAGCGCGCGCTTGGCGGCCGGGTTGCCGGCGACCGCGTCGAGGACGGGGTGCTCGAGCATCCGGGCGTCGCGGAGCATGTCGCCCGCGACGTCGGCGAAGCTCGACACCACGAGGCGCGGGTGCACCGCGAACCAGGGCAGGTGCGAGGTGAGACCGCGGAGCTGGTCGATCACCGGCTGCGGCTTGAAGACGCCGTTCTGCACCGCGAGCTCGACGAACTGCTCCGGGTCGATCGTGATGCCGAACTGCTGCTTGAGCGCGCGCGCGAGCTGCGGGTTGAAGTAGGGCTGGCCCTTGAGCTTGAGCTCGAAGTCGCGGCCGTAGCGGCGGATCGCGAGCGGGCGCAGCAGGACGGGAGCGGTGAACTCCGTCTCGCCCGCGCGCCACTGCGCGAGCCCGATCGCGAGGTGCACGCCCTCGATGCCGCGGACCGAGCGCAGCTCGATCCCCTTGTCGGTGATGGCGGCGGCGGCGTTCTTCGCCGTGCGCAGCGCCAGCTCGTCGCGGATCAGGGAGGAGAGCAGGGTCGTCTTGCCCGAGATGAACGGCGGCAGCCCGCCGGGGTGCGTCGTCGACAGCTCGATGCGGGTGCGCGGCGAGTCGACGAAGTGCAGCAGGGGCGAGGGGCCGCCGACTTTGGCGAGCTCCTCCCGCCAGGACTGCCAGACCGGGTCGGCCGCGTTGCCGCCCTGGTAGCCGGCCTCGCCGCTCGTCACCTGGACGGGCGTCGCGGCGTTGGAGGGGAGCTGGAGGGCGGACGCCTCGCGCGGGTCACCGGACTCGGGGGAGGTCGCCACCGGTCCGGCTCCTGGGAAATCGTCGACACGTTGCACACGGACACCCTAAGCCGGGGATCTGCGAAAGGCCGTAGCGACGCGGACCGGCCGGACGACCGCGGTGCCACCCGCGTCTGGGGGGGGGGGTGCCGGGCTCAGGTTAGAAGGAACGGCTCGCGCGGGTGTCGCGGCCGGCCCTGCCTCCCCGGTCCGGCCAGACGCCGAGCGGAGGTACGCTCTCGACCCGGCGCTCGCCGTCCACGAGCACGATGCGGCTCTCGACCCGGTCGTGCCCGCCGGCCGAGGCCACCGCGATCATCACGGCCTCGGCGTGGTCGCGGGTCAGATGCGCGAAGGCCGAGCGCAGGTCGACCGGGCGGCCGGTGGCGATCGACAGCGCGATCCTGGCGACGGCCTCCTCGGAGAGGTCGAGCAGGTGCACGCCGCACCGGAGGAGCACGAGGTCGACGACCGGACCGGCGTCGGTCCCGACGACCCACGGCAGCCCGGGCCGGGCGCAGCCGGTGCGCCGGAGCAGCTCCTGCGCGAGGGCGACCGAGGGGGCGGCGGCGGACGGGACGGCGAGGACGGCGGTCACGAGTCGGCTCCGGCCGGCGCGGACGCCCGGCGGCGGCTCTCCCGGCGGCGACTCTCCCGGCGCACGGCCCGGACGGCGACGGACGCCGCGGCCGTGACCACGCAGATCAGCCCGACCAGCGCGGGCGCGAGCCAGCCGAGCACGCTCGCCCGCTCGACGGCGGGGCCGACGTACGACCACTGGGCGAGGCCGTGCACGAAGACGGCGAAGAAGCCGAGGGTGATCCCGGTCAGCGCGGTGACGAGATCGGCCGGGCGGAGGACCTCGTCGTCGTCGGGGAGAGCGGCGGGCGCGGCGGGAGCCGGATCGGTGGTCGGCAGCGCGAGGGTGCCGGTGGACGGAGTGGACATGGAACCGATGGAACCAGTCGGCGGCCGTCTCCTGCGTCCTCCGCTGGCATGATGGCGCGCGCCGTTCGGCTCACGTCGCGCGGCGCCGCCCGAGCGAGGACTGGAAGCGCAGCAGGTAGCCGTCGGGGTCGGTGACGAGGACCTGGCGGACACCCGCCTCCTCCTCCCCCACCCGGTACCAGCGGGTCTCGGCAGGGGCGAACAGCGCCACTCCCGCCTCGGCGAGGGCCGTCGCGACGGCGTCGGCGTCGTCGACGTCGATCTGGAGGTTGAGACCCCGCCCCAATGGGCGCTCCAGCGGCGCGGTGATCCAGTCGCGGGTGCTGCCGATCCGGTCGAGCATGACGTGGGCGCTGCCGCGGACGAGAGACGCGAAGCCCTCCTCCGGCCGCGCGTAGCGGACCGCGAAGCCGCAGGGGCCGCACCAGAAGGCGAGGCTGCGCTCGAGGTCCTCGACGAGGAGCTCGGGGACGAGGTCGGGCTCGAAGGCGGGGTCGGGGACCTGATCAGCGGCGCTCACGGCGCCATCGTGCCACGGGTCCGCAACGGCGCAGCGGCGCGGGGCCCGGACTAGGGTCGACGGCATGGGGGCGGAGAGCACGGGGATCGGGGACGACGGGAACGACGCGGACGCCCCGCAGGCGACCGGCGAGCGCCCGAACAGCCATGCGGGCCGGGAGCACCTCCGCCCGGGGCTCGACGGTCCCCCGCGGTTCCCGTTCAGCCTCGCCGTCGTCGTGCCGGTGGTCCTGCTGGTGGCCGGCTCGCTCCTCGGCGCCGTCCTCTTCCTCGGCACGCCCTGGCTGCCGCTGGCGCTGTCGCGGGCGGGGCTGCCCTACGCGGTGCTGGCGCTCGCCGTCGCCGCCGTGCTCCGGATCAGCGCCGTGCCGGCCGTGCGCCGGGACCGCGCCGAGCCGCTCGACCCGGTGATCGCCTCCGGCCGGAGCCTCGCTCAGCGGGCGACCAGGGCGAGCGCCGTCACCCTGCTCGCGATCTGGCTGGTCGCCGCCCTGGCGCTCGCCCTGCAGATCGTGCCGGGGATCGCCGTCCTCGCCGGCGGGCCCGTGCTCCTCGGCGCGCTGCTGTCGATCGTGGTGAACGCACCGCTGCTCTACTCGCCGCGGATCGCGCGCTCCGAGGTGGCCGTGGTGCTCGCGCATGCGGACGGCCGTCGGCGGATCCTCGCGACCTGGATCCTCGCACCGCTCTCCTGGTTCGCCTACGCGATCACGGTGCCGATGCTCGGTCTCTGGCCCGGCGCCTAGTGCGTCGCGGCGCTCTCCTGCGTCGGCTTCGTACGGCCCGGCAGCAGCAGCAGGCCGGAGACGCCGACGACGATCAGCAGGATCGCCGCGACGGTCACGAAGGCGGACAGCGCGAGCACCGGCATGATGATCGTGAGGACGCCGGCGATCACCGAGGCGATGCCCGCGGCGATCGGCAGCCAGGACGGCCCGGCGACGGTGCGCCCGCTGGTGATGCTCGAGACGCCGTCGAGGATCCAGCCCAGGCCGATCACGAGGCCGAGGATGCTCAGCGACTCGAACGGGTTCGACAGGCAGAGGATGCCCGCGACCAGGATCAGCGCGCCGAGGAGCCCGGCGAGCCAGCGCACCCGCGTCTGCAGGCGCGTGGCCGTGAACGCCAGCAGGAGGCGGAACACGCCTGCGGCGATCAGGTGGATGCCGAAGACGATCGCGACGGTGAGCAGGGTCGGGCCCGGGATCAGCACCGCGATCACGCCGAGCGCGATGGCGATCAGCGAGACGCCGATGATCCAGCTGCGCTCGACAGCGGTGCGGGAGAGAGCGGGAGAGGGAGTGGCGGCGCCGTTCTCGACGGTGTTCTCGGGCATGGCGTTCCTTCGCGTCGGGGGCTGACCCCTCGAACGCTAGGGCACATCCGCGCCGCAGCGGTCGGGACACGGGGGGCGTCGCGCTCGACGCGAGCGCGCGCTACCCTCCGACCCCGTCCGGGATCAGTGCCGGCGACGCGCGCCGGTGCCGCGGGCGGCGCGGTGCCGGCGGATGCTGCGGATCACGAGCAGCAGCACGACCACGCCGATCGCGCCGTAGATGATCGCGTCGAGCACGCCCGCGTACTGGTCGACGAGCTCGTACTGCGTGCCGAGAGCCGCGCCGAGGCCGATCAGCAGGCCGTTCCAGACGCCGGAGCCGAGGATCGTCAGCCCGGAGAACAGCAGCAGGTTCATCCGCTCGGCCCCCGCGGGCAGCGAGATCAGACTCCGGACCCCGGGGATCAGCCGGCCGAAGAGGACCGCCCAGGTGCCGTGCCGGCGGAACCAGCCGACGGCCTTCTCGAAGTCCTCGCGGTCGACGAGCGGCAGCTTCGAGAGCAGCCGGATCGAGCGCTCCGTGCCGATGCGGAAGCCGAGCCAGTAGAGGACCAGCCCGCCGAGGTAGGCGCCGAGGGTCGCCGTGATCACGACGAGGACCAGGTTCATCCGGCCCTGCTGCGCCAGGAAGCCCGCCAGCGGCAGGACCAGCTCGCTCGGGATCGGCGGGAAGACCGTCTCGATCAGGGTCAGCAGTCCGACACCGGCCTCGCCGAGCGCCGCGATCACGCGGGCGGCGACGCCGACGAGACCGGAGAGCTCGTCGATGCTGTCGGTGGAGGAGGCCGCCGTCACGGAGGCAGGGGCGAGGGCGAGGGTCGCGATCGTCATGACTGAGAAGCTACTCAGTCCAGTGGCCCCGCACCTGGGAGATCGGGGTCGGCACCGGACCCCGCGTCAGGGGCTGCCGGTGAGGACGACCTGGTCGGAGCCCTGGAGACGCACCTCGACCGAGGCGATCTCGGCGAGCGGAAGGCCGGTCGACAGGCTCGGCTCCACTGTCGAGCCGGGCGTGCTCGTCCACGAGCCGATCGCCTCCGAGGACCCGGCGGTGTCGGTCACGTACATGACGTACCCCACGGACGCGGTGCCGACGGACGCGCTGCCGGCGGGCGACGTGCCGCCGGCCGGATCCTGGCCTGCGTCCTCCTGGCCGCCGTCCCCCCAGCTGCAGTCCATCTCGATCCGCGTGCCCCACTGCTCCGGCACGAACCGGACCGACGCCTCGACCGGCACGCCGGGCGCCGCGGCGAGCGCCACCGTGTTCTCGACGACCGCGGGCGGTGCGCCGACGACGAGCGG
Source organism: Rathayibacter sp. VKM Ac-2804 (assembly GCF_009866655.1). NCBI lineage: Bacteria > Bacillati > Actinomycetota > Actinomycetes > Micrococcales > Microbacteriaceae > Rathayibacter > Rathayibacter sp. VKM Ac-2804. Next base: position 1,359,307 of record NZ_CP047420.1, on the reverse strand, counting down.
GAGGGCGACGGCCGCGGCGGCCGATACTCCGGCGGCGGCGAGCACGAGCCCCGCGATCCGGAACCGGGTGCGGCGGCGCACGGCATCGGTGGCGCGGGCGAGCCGCGGGAGCAGGGCGGGCGGAGCGGACTCCTCGGCGCGCTGCTCCGTCTCGAGCAGGCCGAGCGCGTCCTCCTTCGGCAGGTGGGCGAGCAGGCCGGGGATCGCGACGAACTCGCCGAGCGCCTCGCGGCAGCCGGGGCAGCTGCGCAGGTGCTGCTCGTAGGCGCGGCGGTCGGCGGGCGCGAGCGCGCCGAGGAGGTACGCCGCGTCCCAGTCGCGGAAGGCGTCGTCGCGGAAGGCGTCGTCGCGGAAGGCGTCGTCGCGGGTCGGATCGGTGCTCACGGCTCGGTCACGCCTTTCTCCTCCAGGGCGAGCTTGAGCGCCCGCATTCCGTAGTGCATCCGCGATTTGACCGTGCCGGGCGCGATGCCCAGCAGCTCGGCGATCTCGCCGACGGTGCGCCCGCCGTAGTACGCGTGCACGATCACCGCACGGTGGTCGTGGCTGAGGGTGCTCAGCGCCTCGGAGAGCAGCCAGGCGTCGAGCACCTGGTCGGTGCGGTCGCCGTGCGCGCGCTCGGGCACCTCGTCGGTGCCGAACTCGCGGTTGTGCCGGGCGCTCCTGCGGTCGTCGATGACGATGTTGCGGGCCACCGTGTAGAGCCAGGAGCGGGCCGCGGCCTCGCCCTGCGCCAGGATCTCCGGGTGCTTCCAGGCGCGCAGGAGCGCCTCCTGCACCACGTCCTCCGCCAGCTGGCGATCGCCCGTGAGCCGGAGGACGAACCGCCACAGCGCCGCCGAGTGCTCGTCGTGCAGCGCACGCAGCATCTCGGCCTGATCCTCGGACATCTCCACCTCTTCCTTCCTTCAACGTAGAGGCGCGGCGTCCGGTTCACCGCGGCTCCCGGTTCGCGCGCGGCGCCGCACTCTGGTACTCCGGAGCGGTGACCTTCCCCGATGCCGCCGACGCCGCCCGCGTCCGCACCTTCCTCCGCGACCAGCGCGCGCGCATCCTCGACGACGTCCGGCACCTCGTGATGATGGAGAGCCCGAGCGACTCGCTGGACGCGCTCGACGAGCTGCACGCGTTCCTCGTGCACTGGGTCGGCGAGCGGCTCGGGCACGCGGGCGAGGCCGAGCACCTCCGCGAGCAGGACTGCCCGAGCGCCTCGAGCTGGACCTTCCCGGGCAGCGCCGCGGGGCGCGGACCGCGCGGGTCCCGGCCGTTCGTGGCGCTGGTCGGGCACTACGACACCGTCTGGCCGCTCGGCACGACCCGCGGCTGGCCGTTCGCCGTCGACGGCGACCGCCTCAGCGGACCGGGCAGCTACGACATGAAGGTCGGCCTCGTGCAGATGGTCTGGCTGGTGCTCGCGCTGCGGCACGCCCGCCTGGCCCACCCGGCCGTCCGCCTGGTGATGAACGGGGACGAGGAGGTGGGCAGCCTCGCCTCGCGCAGCTTCCTCGAGCACCAGAGCCGCGGGGCGGAGGCGGCGCTCGTGTTCGAGGGGGCGATCGGCACCGCGGTGAAGACCGCGCGCAAGGGCATCGGCAACTTCGTCGTCGACGTCGTCGGGATCGAGGCGCACGCGGGCGTCGAGCCCGAGAAGGGGGCCAGCGCGATCCACGAGCTCGGCGCGCTGATCCCTCGGGTGCTCGGGATCGCCCGGCCGGAGGCGGGCACGACCGTCAACATCGGCGTGGTCAAGGGCGGCAGCCGGGTGAACGTGACGACCGCGAAGGTGCGGCTCGAGCTCGAGGTGCGGATCCGCGGCGCGGCCGAGGCGGCGCGGGTGGAGGCCGAGATGAACGCGCTCGAAGCGTCGGACCCGCGGATCCGGTTCGAGGTCCGCGGTTCGTGGCAGCGGCCCGTCTTCGAGCGGACGGCCGCCGTCGGCGCGCTCTACCGCCGGGCCGAGCGAGTGGCGAAGACGATGGACCTGCCGCTGACCGAGACCGCGGTGGGCGGCGCCAGCGACGGCAACCTGATCGCCGCGCTCGGGATCCCCGTGCTCGACGGGCTCGGCGCCCCTGGCGAGGGCGCGCACGCCCGGGGAGAATCGGTGAGCATCGAGGGGATGCTCGAGCGGACCGCGCTCGCGGCGCTGCTCGTGGCGAGCTTCGCCGCGGAGGGAGACTGAGATGGTCCTGTACGAGTCGCGCCCGGTCGGCGTCGTGATCGACGCGCCGGCGGACGAGGTGTACTCCTTCGTCGTCGATCCTTCGAACCTGTCGCTCTGGGCGGCGGGGCTGGCGCAGGCGTCCGTCGAGGAGGTGGACGGCCACTGGTTCGCCGACTCGCCGATGGGCCGGGTCGAGATCGTCTTCGCGCCGCGGAACCCCTACGGCGTGGCGGATCATCGGGTGATCACCGAGAGCGGCCGGGTCTTCGACAACCCGCTCCGGATCCTCGCCAACGGCGACGGCGCCGAGGTCGCCTTCACCGTCCGCCGGCACGACGGGATGACGCTCGAGCAATGGGACGAGGACTGCGACCGGGTCGCGGCGGACCTCGAGACGCTGCGGGGGCTGCTGGAGCGCGCGGACGACTGACGGGCGGAGGCCGGGGAGCTCCTCCCCAGCAGCGGGTCGCGCGATGCCGTCCACCGGTCTTCTCCGCCGCCGCGATAGGGCGCCGATCCTGCACTACATTCGACAGGATCCGGCGTTCGCCCGGGCCTTCCGCGCGAGAACGAGGGATGCCATGACCTCTCCCGAACCGACCACCCGCCCCGCCGGCGGCATCGAGCTCAACGGTCTCGACACCATCCAGGAGTCGGAGCGGCACGGCCGCCCCCGCGACCTGTTCTGGCCGTGGTTCGCGGCCAACGTCTCGGTGCTGGGCCTGAGCTACGGCTCGTTCCTGCTCGGCTTCGGCCTCTCGTTCTGGCAGGCGACCGCGGTGGCCGTGATCGGCATCGTCGTCTCCTTCCTCTTCTGCGGCTTCGTCGCCGTCGCCGGCAAGCGCGGCTCGGCCCCGACGATGGTGCTCAGCCGCGCGTCCTTCGGCGTCGACGGCAACCGGCTGATCGCGGTGATCTCCTGGCTGCTCACGGTGGGCTGGGAGACGGTGCTCGCCTCCCTCGCCGTGCTCGCGACCGCGACCGTCTTCGAGGAGTTCGGCTGGGACGGCGGCGTGCTGACCAAGGTCGTCGCGCTGATCGTCGTCGCGGCGCTGATCGTGATCGCCGGGATCGCCGGCTTCCGGCTGATCATGCGGCTCCAGCTCGCGATCACGATCGCGACCGCCGTGCTGACCGTGGTCTACGTCGTGCTCGTGCTCGACCGCATCGACCTCGCCGCCGTCGGCAGCCTGCCCTCGGGATCGGCGGGGGCCGTGATCGGCGGACTCGTCTTCATGATGACCGGCTTCGGGCTGGGCTGGGTGAACGCGGCGGCCGACTACTCGCGCTACCTGCCGCGCACCGCCGGCACCGCCGGGGTCATCGGCTGGACCACGATCGGCGGCGCCGTCGCGCCCGTCGTGCTCGTGGTGGTCGGCCTGCTGCTCGCCGCCTCCTCGACGGAGCTGTCCGACGCGATCGCGGCCGACCCGATCGGCGCGCTCGCAAGCATCCTGCCGACCTGGTTCCTGCTCCCCTTCATCGTCGTGGCCCTGCTGGGGCTCATCGGCGGTGCCGTGATGGACATCTACTCCTCGGGGCTCGCGCTGCTCAGCACCGGCCTCAAGGTCTCGCGGCCGGTCGCGGCCGGCATCGACGGCGTGCTGATGGTGCTCGGCGCGATCTACGTCGTCTTCGTCGCCGGCGACTTCCTCGGCCCGTTCCAGGGCTTCCTGATCACCCTCGGCGTGCCGATCGCGGGCTGGCTCGGCGTCTTCCTGGCCGACCTGCTCCTGCGCCGCCGCGACTACGACCAGGAGGCGCTCTACACCTCGCGCGGCCGCTACGGCAGCGTCTCGCTCGCGCCGGTGCTGCTCGTGGTGATCGGCGCCGTGATCGGCTGGGGCCTCGTCGTCAACTACTCCCCCGGTTTCGAGTGGGAGGGCTATCTGCTCGGCCCGATCGGCGGACGCGACGGCGAGTGGGCCGGAGCCAACCTCGGCGTGCTGGTCGCCCTCGTGATCGGCTTCGCCGGCACGCTCGTGCTCTCCCGCTCGGCCGTGCGTCGCCAGGAGGCCGACGCGTGAGCCTGCTCGTCGCCGTCGACCTGCAGCACGTCTTCGCCGACGCGTCCTCGCCGTGGGCGTCGGCGGAGTTCACCCGTGCGGCGGAGGGGACGACCCGGCTGCTCCCGCACTTCGCCGAGCGAGTGGTCACCACCCGCTTCGTCGCGCCGGCCGAGCCCAGCGGCGCGTGGATCCCCTACTACCGCGAGTGGCCGTTCGCGCTCGTGCCCGATGCCGATCCGCTCTACGCGCTCGTCCCCGGCTTCGAGGGGCACCGCACGATCACCGCGCCGACCTTCGGCAAGTGGGGCGCCGAGCTCGAGGCGCTCCTCGACGACTCCCGCTCCCTGGTCCTCACCGGCGTCTCGACGGACTGCTGCGTGATCGCGACGGCGCTCGCCGCGGCCGACGCCGGCGTGCAGGTCCGGGTCGTGACCGACGCCTGTGCGGGCGCCTCCGAGGCCGATCACGCCCGCGCGCTCGACGCGATGGCGCTGTTCGCGCCCCTGATCACCCTCACCACCGTCGACGAGGTGCTGGCCGTCTCCGGCACGGGAGCCTGACGAGGCCCGGGAGGTCTCGCGACGACGCCGCGCGGACCGGCATGATGGCGGGATGTCCTCCACCGACGTCCGCGACAGCGCGGCGCCCCGCATCCTGGTCATCGGCGAAGCCCTGATCGACATCGTCGAGCGCGACGGCGCGAGCACGGAGCACGTGGGCGGCTCGCCCGCGAACGTCGCCCTGACTCTCGCCCGGCTGGGCCGCGAGGCGACCCTCGTCACCGACATCGCCGACGACGAGCGCGGTCGGCGCATCGCCGAGCACCTGGGCGCCTCCGGCGTGACCGTGCTGCACGGCGACGCCGAGCGCACCTCGACCGCCCGGGCCCGCCTGCAGGAGGACGGCTCCGCCGAGTACGACTTCGACCTCTCCTGGAACCCGCCGGCCGCCGATCCCTCGAGCGCGACCCACGTGCACACCGGCTCGATCGCGGTCTACCTCGAGCCGGGGGGCTCCGCGATCGTCGAGCTGCTCGAGGCCCTGCCGGCCGGCGTCACCGCGAGCGTCGACGCGAACATCCGCCCCGCGCTCGTCGGCGAGCACAACGACGCACTGGCCCGCTTCGAGCGGGTCGCCGCGGCCTGCGAGATCGTCAAGCTCAGCGACGAGGACGCCGAGTGGCTCTACCCGACGATGCAGCTCGACGAGGTGCTGACCCGCCTGCTGGAGCTGGGCGCCCAGCTCGCCGTCGTGACCCGCGGCGGCGAGGGCCTGCTGCTCGCCTCCGCCGTCGCCCGGGCCACGGTCCCCGCCGCCCGCATCGTCGTCGCCGACACCATCGGCGCGGGCGACTCCGCCATGGGCGCGATCCTCGACGAGGCCTTCCGCCAGGGCCTCGGCGCCCCGAACGGCCTGCTCCTCGACGAGCCGTCCCTGCGCGCGATCGGCCACTGGGCCGCCCGCGTCGCCGGCGTCACCACCTCCCGCTCGGGCGCGAACCCCCCGACCCGCGCGGAACTGTAGGGGGCGCTCCGTCCGCGCCTGCCGGACACGGGGATCTACTGGGAAGAGACGCGCGCAGACATGCTGGTCGAGCAGCCCCGCAGGGGCGTGTCGAGCCCCGCGGCATCAGCAGGGCGAGTCTGCAGACTCGGCCTCTGACGCTGGTGGATCTCGATACGCCCGCTGCGCGGGCTACTCGATCAGCATGCGGGGACGATCAGCAGAAGGTGGCGGCATTCATGCTGGTCGAGTAGCCGCCGAAGGCGGCGTATCGAGACCCGCCCCTGCTGGACGCGTGGATCTCGACACGCCCGCTGCGCGGACTACTCGATCAGCAGGGGGACGCCCTCTGCGCGGGCTACTCGATCAGCAGGAGGGAGGCCGTTGCAGCGAGATCGCCGGCGGGTCGATACTGGGGCCCTCCTCGACAGGAAGGCGCCGTCATGTCCACGAGTCTCAGCCCCTACATCGGCTTCCGCGACAACGCTCGCGAGGCGATGGAGTTCTACCACTCGGTCTTCGGCGGGGAGCTGGTGTCGAGCACCTTCGCGGACTTCCACGCGAGCGAGGATCCGGCCGAGCAGGACCTGCTCATGCACTCGCAGCTCACCACGCCGAGCGGCCTGATCCTGATGGCGTCCGACACTCCGAGCTCGATGACGTTCGAGGAAGGGGCGCGCATCACCGTGGCGCTCTTCGGCGACGACGACGCCGAGCTCAGCGGCTACTGGGACGGGCTCGCCGCCGGCGGCTCGGTCCAGGAGCCGCTGACCACGTCGCCGTGGGGCGACCGGTTCGGGATGCTGACCGACCGCTTCGGCGTGCACTGGATGGTCAACATCTCGGGCGCGTCCGCCTGAGCGTCCCGATCGCCGCCCGCGCGGGCGCAGAATGGAGGGACCGCCCGGTGTCCGGAGCGGTCCCCTCCCTCTGACGAAGGCGGCACTATGACGATCACGCTCGGGTACAAGGCATCGGCGGAGCAGTTCGGGGCGCGCGAGCTCGTGGAGCTGGCCGTCGGCGCCGAGCGGCACGGCTTCGAGAGCGCCGTGGTCTCCGACCACTTCCAGCCTTGGCGCCACACCGGCGGCCACGCGCCGTTCTCGCTCGCCTGGCTCGCCGCGGCCGGCGAGCGCACCTCGACCATCCGGCTCGGCACCTCGGTGATGACGCCGCACTACCGCTACAACCCCGCCGTCATCGCGCAGGCGTTCGGCACGCTCGGCGTGCTCTACCCCGACCGGATCATGCTCGGCGTGGGCACCGGCGAGGCGCTGAACGAGGTCGCCACCGGCTACCAGGGCGCGGGCGAGCAGAGCTGGCCCGACTTCAAGGAGCGCTTCGCCCGCCTGCGCGAGGCCGTGCGCCTCATGCGCGCCCTCTGGGCCGGCGACCGCGTCTCCTTCGACGGCGAGTACTACTCCACCCACGAGGCGTCCATCTACGACAAGCCCGAGAACGGCGTCCCCGTCTACATCGCCGCGGGCGGACCCGTCGTCGCGAAGTACGCCGGGCGCGCAGGCGACGGCTTCATCTGCACCTCCGGCAAGGGCATGGAGCTCTACACCGAGAAGCTGCTCCCCGCCGTGGAGGAGGGCATCGCGGCGGGCGGGCGCGACTCCGCCGCGCTCGACCGGATGATCGAGATCAAGCTCTCCTACGACCCCGACCCGGCGCTCGCGCTCGAGAACACGCGCTTCTGGGCGCCGCTCTCGCTCACTCCCGAGCAGAAGCACTCGCTGACCGACCCGGTCGACATGGAGCGCGCCGCCGACGAGCTGCCGATCGAGCAGGTCGCCAAGCGCTGGATCGTCGGCTCGGACCCGGACGAGACGGTCGCCCAGATCAAGCCCTACGTCGACGCCGGCTTCAACCACCTCGTGTTCCACGCGCCGGGCGACGACCAGCAGCGCTTCTTCGACGGGTTCGAGCGCGACCTCGCGCCGCGCCTGCGCGCCCTCTGATTCCGTCGCGACCGGCCGGCGCAGTGCCGTCGGCCGTCCGACCCTCCCGCGCCCCGACCCGTCGGCGCCCGCCGACCGACCCCTCCGGAAGAGCCGCCTCCGCATGACCGTGCCCACCCTCCTCGCCCGCCTCGCCGAGGGCGAGCCGATCACGCGCGCGAGCGCCGAGGTGCTCCTCGAGGCGCGCGGGGACGACCTCGACGCGGTGCTGCTGGCGGCCGGGCGGCTGCGCGACGAGGGGCTCGCCCGGCGCGGCCGGCCGGGAGTGATCACCTACTCCCGCAAGGTCTTCGTGCCGCTGACCAAGCTCTGCCGCGACCGCTGCCACTACTGCGTGTTCGTCGAGACGCCGGGCGGCCTCGCCCTCAAGCGCGAGTCGACCTTCATGGAGCCGGAGGAGATCCTCGAGGTCGCCCGCGCCGGCGCCGCGCTCGGCTGCAAGGAGGCGCTGTTCACCCTCGGCGACCGCCCGGAGGACCGCTGGCCCGTCGCCCGCGCCTGGCTCGCCGAGCACGGCTACGCGTCGACGCTGGAGTACGTGCGGGCGATGGCCGTGCTCGTGATGACCGAGACCGGCATGGTCACGCACCTCAACCCCGGTGTGATGTCCTGGGCCGAGCTGCAGCGCCTGCGCCCGGTCGCGCCCTCGATGGGGATGATGCTCGAGACGACCGCCGAACGGCTGTGGTCGGAGAAGGGCGGGGTGCACTACGGCTCGCCCGACAAGGATCCGGCGCTGCGGCTGCGGGTGCTCGACGACGCCGGGCGCAGCCGGATCCCGTTCACCACGGGCGTGCTGCTCGGCATCGGCGAGAACACGGCGGAGCGAGCCGACGCGCTGTTCGCGATCCGCGACTCGCACGCGCTCTGGGGCCATGTGCAGGAGTGCATCGTGCAGAACTTCCGCGCCAAGCCGCGGACCGCGATGCAGAACGAGGTCGACCTCGAGCTGCAGGAGTACGTCGCGAACGTCGCCGTCGCCCGCCTCGTCCTCGGCGCCGACATGACCATCCAGGTGCCGCCGAACCTCACCGACGAGCAGGAGCTCGGGCTCCTCCTCCGCGCCGGGATCGACGACTGGGGCGGGGTGAGCCCGCTGACCGCGGACCACGTGAACCCCGAGCGGCCGTGGCCGAACATCGACGACCTCGCGCGACTGACCGCCGACTCCGGCTACCGGCTGCACGAGCGCCTCACCGCCCACCCGCGGTACCTGAGCGACGCGGAGACCTGGATCGACCCGCGGGTCGCGCCGTACGTGCTCGCGCTCGCCGATCGGGAGTCGTGGCTGGCCGACGAGTCCGCGCCGATCGTGGCGCGCCCGTACCGGGAGGAGCTCGAGCCCGCCCCGCGCCCGGCGGCCCCGACCCTCGCCGCCGTCCTCGAGCGCGCCGCCGCCGAGCCGGCCGGCCTCGACGACGCCGACTACCTGGCCCTGCTCGCGGCCGACGGCGACGACCTCGACGCGCTGGCCGCCCTCGCCGACGACATCCGCCGCTCGGCCGTGGGCGACACCGTCACCGTGGTGGCGAACCGCAACATCGACACCGCGCTCTGGGGCGCCGGCGGGCTCACCGTCGAGACCCTGGAGCAGCTCGCCGACGAGGCCGTCGCGCTCGGCGCCACCGAGCTGTGCCTCCAGGGACCGCTCGCGACCCCGGGCGAGGACCATCTGCTGATCGTGCGCACCCTGCACGCGCGGCACCCCACGCTGCACCTGCATGCGTTCCGGCCGGGCGAGATCCTCGACGCGGCCGTGAGCACCGGGCGCACCCCCGCCGAGATGCTGGCCGCACTGCGCGAGGCGGGCGTCGACTCCGTTCCGGGGACCGCGGCGCGGATCCTCGACGACCGGGTGCGCGCGCTCCTCAGCGAGGGCGCGGACCCGAGCGTCGCCGAGTGGCGGGAGTCGGTGACGACCGCGCACCGCGGCGGCCTGCGCTCGACCGCGACCATGGTCTACGGGCACGTCGAGACGCCGCAGCAGCAGATCGACCACCTCCGTGCGCTGGCCGCGATCCAGGACGAGACGGGCGGTTTCACCGAGTTCATCGCGATGCCGTTCGTGCCGGCCGAGGCGCCGGCGACGGTCGTCGCGCAGACCCGCGGCGGGCCGACCCGGCGTGAGACGCGCGCGGTGCACGCCGTGGCGCGGCTGCTGCTGCACGGGCGGATCGACCACGTGCAGACGGCCTGGACGAAGCTCGGACTGCAGCTCTCGCAGGAGCTGCTGCGCGGCGGCGCGGACGACCTCGGCGGGCTGCTGCTCGACGGCGCGATGAGTCCGGAGTCGGGCGCCGAGGCGCACCGCTCGCTCGACATCGCGACCATCGCGCGCCTCACCGGCGAGATCGGCCGGCCCTGGCGCCAGCGCACCACCGACTACGGACACGTCGCCGCCGAGCGCGCGATGACGGTGCCGGCGCCCGGCAGCACCGCGACCCGCCGGCTGCGCTTCCCGGTGCGCGAGGCCGGCCGCGTCTCGTGACGCGGTCGTCGGCGTACCTCGAGCGGCAGGCCGCGCTGATCCAGGAGTCCTCGCTGACGGTGGGCGACGACACGGTCCGCCTCTACTCCGGTGGTGAGCCGGCGACGGACGTCGTCCTGCTCGCGACCGGGCCAGGGCGCGGTGCCCGGGCCGACGGGGCGCTGCTGCTGCCGATGCTCGCTCGCCGGCACCGGGTGGCGGCGGTCGAGCTCGCCGACCTGCGGGATCCGCTGCGCGACGCGCCTCGCGCCGTCTCCGCCGCGCTCGACCGGCTCGGCGCCGAGCGGGCGGTCGTCGTCGGCGTCTCCCTCGGCGCCTGGGCCGCGATCACCGCCGCCGAGGCGGATCCGCGGGTGGGCGCCCTGGTGCTGGCCGCCGGCTGGCTGCACCCCACCGAGCGCCTGGTCGCGGTCGCCCGGCTGTGGGAGTCGCTGGCCGACCTCCCCGACGCCCGCGCGGACCTGGCGCGCGTGATCGGCGTCCGCACGCTCGCCGACCTCGGACCCGGGCGCGAGACTCCCCTGGCCGCCGACGCCGCGACCGCCGCGCTCCTCACCGCGGCCGCCCGCGCCGACGCGACCGAGGCCGCGGCCCGCCTGCGCGTCCCCGCGCTGGTCGTCGGCTGCACCGCCGACGCCGTCGTCGGCGTCGAGGGGGCGGAGGCGCTGCTCGGGGCGATCGACGACGCCCGCTACGCCGTGATCGACGCGGGCCACTGCGTGCTGGCCGAGCGGTCGGCCGAGCTGCTCGCGCTCGTCGAGCGCTTCATCGCCGACCCGCACCGCGACCCGGCCGGGTCGACGCTCCCCCGGACGATCGTCTGATGGCGACCTCCGTCGACGTCGTCGTGGTCGGCGCGGGCTTCGCGGGCATCGGAGCGGCGGCGCGCCTCGCCCGCCGCGGCGGCGTCTCCTTCGCGGTGCTCGAGCGGGCCGAGCGCGTCGGCGGCACCTGGCGCGACAACCGCTATCCGAACGTCTCCTGCGACATCCCCTCGCACCTCTACTCGTACTCGTTCGCGCCCGAGCCCGACTGGTCGGCCTTCTACGCACCGGGCGCCGAGATCCAGGCCTATCTCGAGCGGGTCGTCGAGCGCGAGCGGCTCGCGCCGCAGCTGCATCTCGGCACCGACGTGCTCGAGATGACCTTCGACGAGCTCGCCGGTCGCTGGCGCGTCCGCACCTCGCGGGGGGACTTCGACGCGGCCGTCCTCGTGGTCTGCGCCGGGCGGCTGTCGGAGCCGCGACTGCCCGACGTCCCGGGGCTGGACGGCTTCGCCGGGCCTGTCTTCCACTCCGCCCGCTGGCGCGACGACGTCGACCTCGACGGAGCGCGGGTCGGCATCGTCGGCTCGGGCGCCTCCGCGGTGCAGATCCTGCCGCACCTCGCCGAGCGCGCCGCCGAGGTCGTGCTCTTCCAGCGCTCGGCGCCGTACGTCGTCCCGCGCCGGAACCGCGCCTACCCGCCTGCGGAGCGCCGGGCGCTCGCCCGCGCTCCGGGCGCCGTCGAGCGGCTGCGCTCCGAGCTGTTCTGGCGCGCGGAGCTCGGCTTCGCCGGCCGGGTCGGCGTGCCCGAGGCCATCGACCGGCTGCGGGCGGAGGCGCTCGGCCACCTCGCCGCGCAGGTCGCCGACCCGGAGCTGCGCGCCGTGCTCACGCCGGACTACGAGATCGGCTGCAAGCGGGTGCTGCTCTCGGACGACTACTACCCCGCGCTCGCGCAGCCGCACGTGCAGGTCGTGCCGGGCCCGCTGCGCCGGGTCGAGGGCTCGGCGGCGATCGGCGACGGCGGCGTCCCGCACGAGATCGACGCGCTGATCCTCGCGACCGGCTTCCTCGCGACCCGCCCGCCGTTCGCCCGCCGGATCCGAGGCCGCGGCGGCGAGCTGCTGGCCGACCGCTGGGGCGACGGGATGTCGGCCTACGACTCGACCGCCGTGCACGGCTTCCCGAACCTCTTCGTGATCAACGGGCCGAACGCGAGCCTCGGCCACAACTCCGCCGTGCACATGATCGAGTCGCAGATCGACTACGTCCTCGCCGCGCTCGAGCACCGCTCGAGCGCCGGGGTCGACGTCCTGGAGGTCACCGCCGAGGCCGAGGCCGCCTCCCTCGCCCGCCTCGACGCGCTCAGCGCCGACACCGTCTGGACGAACGGCGGCTGCGAGAGCTGGTACGTCGACGCCGCCTCCCACCGCCTCACCCTGCTCTGGCCCGACTTCGCCTTCGCCTTCCGCGAGGAGCTCGGCCGCTTCGACCCGTCGGCCTACGCGCACTGACCATGCTGATCGAGCAATCCGCGGAGCGGGCGGCCCTCTGCTGAGGACTGCGGGTCTCGATACGCCCCTCCGGGCCTACTCGACCACCATGCACGGGTGAGCCCCTGGACTCGGCCCTTCGCAGGATCGCCCGCGGGATCATGCTGATCGAGTAGCTCGCGCAGCGGGCGTATCGAGATCCACCACCGCCAGAAGAGGGATCTGCAGTCCCGCCCTGCTGAGGACGGCCGGTCTCGATGCGCCCCCGCGGGGCTCCTCGACCAGCATGCAGCGGCGGCCGACTGGACGCGCGGCGGTGCCCAGCGGAGCTCCAGGGCCCTGTCCGGGTCCACTCGCGCGCGTCCTCCCTTCCGACTGGACGCGGGCGGGGCGCTGCTCCGGGTGCGGGGCCCGTTGCGGGTCCGTTCGCGCAGTCATGCTGATCGAGTGGCCCGCGAGGCGGGCGCATCGAGATCCCCCAGCGGCAGAAGCCGAGTCTGCAGACCCACCCTGCTGAGGACGGCAGGTCTCGATACGCCCTGCGGGGCTCCTCGACCAGCACGCAGAGAGCGTCCTCCGCAGGGAGTGCATGCTGATCGAGTAGCTCGCGCAGCGGGCGTATCGAGATCCACCATCGCCGGAAGCCGGTTTGCTTGCCCGCACTGCTGAGGACGGCAGGTCTCCATACGTCCCTCCGGGGCTCCTCGACCAGCATGCAGCGGCGGCCGACGGGACACGCGGCGCCGCGACGACGCGCGATCATGGATGCACCCGATCCCCCGCTCGACAGGACCCTCGCCATGCCGTCCGACGCCGCACCGCCGCCCCCGCCCGCGCTCGACCACGAGGTCGCGGCCGCACTGCTGCGCGAGCGCTACGGGCTGCACGGCGCGCTGCGCGAGCTGGGCAGCAATCAGGACCGCAACGTCCTCGTCGACAGCGGCGACGAGCGGCTGCTGCTCAAGATCGCGAACCCCGCGACACCGATCGGGCGGATCGAGGCGCAGACGGAGGCCGTCGCCCGCCTGGCGGACCGGCTCGAGGGCGTCCGGCTCCCGCGCGTCCGGCCGGACCGCAAGGGCCGCACCCTGCACGAGTTCGACCTCGGCGGCACGACCGCCGTCGCGCGGGTCCTCGACTTCGTCCCCGGCCGGACCCTCTCCGGCTCCGGCTACCTCTCCCCCGCCGTCGTCCGGGCGATGGGCGACCTCGCCGCCCGCGTCGACGTCGCGCTCGCCGAGCAGCCGCTCGACGGCCTCGAGGACACGGACCAGTGGGACCTGCGCCGGGCGGGCAGGGTCGTCGACGCGTTGATCGGCCGGGTGCCCCGTCGCTCGGCGCGGGCGATCCGGACGGCCGTCGGTGCGGCGCTGGCGGTCGTCGATCCGCTCGCCGCCGCGCTCCCGGTGCAGCTCGTGCACGGCGACCTCACCGACGACAACGTGGTGGTGGACGCGGGTGTCCTCCCCGACGGCGTCATCGACTTCGGCGATCTCGGCGCGGGCTGGGCGGTCGGCGAGCTCGCGATCACGCTGTCCTCGCTCCTGCACCACGCGGACGCCGACGCGGCCACGGTGCTCCGCGCCGCCACCGCCTACGACGCCGTGCGCCCGCTCGCCGAGGCCGAGGTCGAGGCGCTCTGGCCGCTGGTGGTGCTCCGCGCGGCGGTGCTCGTCGTCAGCGCCCACGACGTCCTGGCCGGCGACCCGGGCAACGACTACGCCCGCGAGAACCTCGAGCACGAGCGCCTGATCCTCGACCGGGCGACCGCCGCGCCGCTGCCGGTGCTCCAGGCGCTGGTCCGGCGCGCCCTCGGCCGGCCGAGCGCACCGGCCGCCCTGCCCGCCGCGGCCCCCGTGCTCGGCGGCCTCGACGCCGTCGTCGTCGACCTCTCGCCCGAGAGCCCGGCGCTCGACGCCGGCCGCTGGCTCGACGACGACGCCGAGCCCGCCCTCGCCCGCGCGGCGCTCGCGGGCGGCGCCGGGGCGCGGTGCTGCGCTACGGCGAGCGCCGCCTGACCCGCGGCCGCCCGCACACCGCGCACGAGCCCGAGACGACCGCGCTGGTCGTGGAGGTCCACCTCGCCGCGCGGACCTCCCTGAGCGCCCCGTTCGACGCGGAGGTGGGCGGCGGCGTCCCTGGAGGAGTCACGCTGCTCGCCGACGGCGTCCGGCTGCGTCTCGACGGCGTCGACGAGCCGCCCGCGCCCGGCACCCGGGTCACCGCGGGCGACCCGCTCGGCACCGCCCGCGGACTCCTGCGCGCCCAGGCCGCGCCGCGCCTGCTCGACGCGGCCGACCTGCCGCCGTTCGCGCGCGCGCGCTGGGCCGACGCCTGGCTCGACGTCCTCCTCGACCCGACTCCGCTGCTCCTGGGGCGCGCCCTCCCCGCCCCGCGCCCGGACCCCGAGGTGCTCGAGCGGCGGCTCGCGCACCTGGCCGAGGCCCAGGAGCACTACTTCGAGGACCCGCCCACGATGCTGCGCGGCTGGCGCGAGCACCTCGTCGACGACTCCGGCCGCGTGCACCTCGATGTGCTCAACAACGTGACCTCGATCGGCCACGCGCACCCGCTGCTCGTCGAGCGCGTCGAGCGGCAGTGGCGGCTGCTCAACACCAACTCGCGCTTCTCCTACCCCGCGATCGGCGCGTTCTGCGAGCGGCTGGCGGCCCTGCTGCCGGAGGGGCTCGACACCGTGCTGCTCGTCAACAGCGGCACGGAGGCGGCCGATCTCGCGCTGCGGATCGCCCGCGCCTGGTCGGGCCGCGACGACGTGCTGGCGGTGCGCGAGGCGTATCACGGCTGGTCGGGCCTGTCGGATGCGGTCTCCACCTCCGTCGCCGACAACCCCGACGCGCTCGCGACGCGGCCCGCCTGGGTCCACACTCTGGACGCCCCCAACAGCTACCGCGGCACGCACCGCGGGGCCGAGGCGCACCGCTACGCGCCCGAGGCGGTCGCCCGGATCGAGGAGCTGGCCGCGGCCGGCACTCCCCCGGGCGGCTTCATCGCCGAGACCTTCTACGGCAACGCCGGAGGCATCCCGCTGCCCGACGGCTACCTCGCCGCCGTCTACCCGGCCGTCCGCGCCCACGGCGGCCTCTGCATCGCCGACGAGGTGCAGGTCGGCTACGGCCGGCTCGGCGAGTGGTTCTGGGGCTTCGAGCAGCAGGGCGTCGTGCCCGACGTCGTCGCCGTCGCGAAGGCGATGGGCAACGGACACCCGCTCGGCGCGGTCGTGACCACCCGGGAGATCGCCGACCGCTACCGCTCGCAGGGCTCGTTCTTCTCCTCGGCGGGCGGCAGCCCGGTCAGCTCCGTCGTGGGGACGACGGTGCTGGACGTGCTCGCCGGCGAGCGGCTGCAGGAGAACGCGCGGACCACCGGCGCGCACCTCCGCCGCCGACTCGAGGAGCTCGCCGAGCGCCACCCGCTGATCGGCGCCGTGCACGGCAGCGGGCTGTACCTCGGCCTCGAGCTGGTCCGCGACCGGGTGTCGCTCGAGCCGGCGACCGCCCAGACGCGCGCGATCTGCGAGCGGCTCCGCGAGCGCGGCGTGATCGTGCAGCCCACCTCCGATCGCCAGTGCGTGCTGAAGATCAAGCCGCCGCTCTGCTTCACCGTCGAGAGCGCCGACTTCTTCGCGGACCAGCTCGACGAGGTGCTGACGACGGGCTGGTGAGCGGGCGCCTCACGGACGCGCCGCGCTCGTCAGCGCCCGCCGCACGATCACGCGCTCGCAGAGCGTCCAGGTCGTCGTGATCGTCAGGTAGAGCGTCGCCGCGAGCGGCACGAACGCCGCGAACACCACCGTGAGGAACGGCATCCAGCTGAGCACCCCCATCAGCTGGGCGACGGCCGCGGGCGTCCCCTCCGGCACCGGGGTGAGCGCCGCCTGGCGCAGCGCGACCCGGCGCGCCAGCCACGAGACGAGCGCGATCACCCCGAGGAGCACCGCGAAGACGCCGAGCTGCGCAGGGTCGCCGCCGCCGAGCGCCGTGACGAACGACCGGCCGAGCGGCACGTCCAGCAGCCGCGCGTCGAGCAGTGCGTTGCCGTGACCGGCGATGTCCGGGTGCACGAACAGCCCGTAGAGCAGCGAGACCACGGGCGCCTGCAGCAGCACCGGGAGGCAGCCCGCGAGCGGCGAGGCCTTCTCGTCGGCGTAGAGCTTCATGGTGGCGCGCTGCAGCGCCTCCGGATTCTTCGCGTGCTTCCGCTGCAGCTCGCGCAGCAGCGGGGCGAGGCGGCGGCGGGTGATCTCGGCCCGGCCCTGCGAGATCCCGACCGGGATCAGCAGCACGCGGACGAGGAGGGTCACCAGCACGATCGCGGCGGCGGCCGAGGCGCCGCCCGCGAGGGGCTCCAGGGCCGAGGCGAGGCCGGTGACGAGGTGGGAGGCGGCGTCGAGCGCCGCCGCGATGGGCGGGAAGTCGTAGAAGTTCATGGGAGTCCTGTCGTCGGGAGGTGAGCGCGGTCGCGAACGGTCGCGCCTCCCGAGGCAGAGCTCCGGGCTACGCGACCAGTCCCGGCAGGCCCGGTGCCCGCGAGCGCACGCGCCCCCGCGTGCACGGGTGCTGCGGCGAGGGCTGCGCGGCGAGGCCGAGCCGGTGCTCCCTGGCCCGCCTCCCGATCGACAGCACGGGCCGGCGAGCGCCGACGGCCAGGTAGCGCGCCCCGAGGACCAGGGCGGCGACCGCGGTGGTGGTGACGACCAGCACGACCGCGGCGTCGGGACTCGACACGAGCGCGAGCAGCAGGAACGTCCCGCTCAGCAGAGCGAGGAGCTGCTCGAGGTGCGCGCGCACAGGAGTCCTTCCGACCCGACCAGGCTAGCGGCAGGTGCGCCGCGGCGGGCAGGGTAGGCCTCCCGCGCCGCCGCGGCCAGCCGTCGCCCGGCACCGCCGGGGCCGACGATAATCGGGGGATGCGTGAAGACGACGATGTCGATCTGGTGATCGACGCGTGGGCCGACGCCCTGCCCGATCTCGACTTCGCCCCGCTCGACGTCCTCTCCCGCCTGCGCCGGCTCAGCCCGCGGGTGCAGGAGGTGCGGCGCCTCTCCTTCGCGGCCGGCGAGCTCGCCCCGTGGGAGTTCGAGCTGCTCTCGCTGCTGCGCCAGAACCCGGCCGGCACGATGACCCCGTCCGTCCTGTCCACCCGCCTGGGCATCTCGAGCGGCAACCTCGCCAGCCGCGTCGACCGGCTCGGCGCGCGCGGCCTCGTCGTCCGCGAGCAGAACGCCGCCGACTCGCGCAGCAAGATCGTCTCGCTCACCCCGCGCGGCACGAAGCGCGTCGACGACGCCATGCGCCACCTCGTCGCGGCCGAGGGCGAGGTCCTCGCCGACCTCGACTCCCGCCAGATCGGCGTCCTGATCGAGTGCCTGCGCACCATCAGCGCGACGCTCGACCGCCTGGACTGACCGCCCGGCCTCCGTGCACGGGCCGCCCCGCACCGGCGATACTCGACGGGATGCGGATTCTGGTGGTCGACGACGAGGCGGTCTTCGCCGACGGCGTCCGCCGCGGTCTCGAGGCCGAGGGCTTCTCGGTCGACGTCGCGCACGACGGCGTGGACGGGCTGTGGCGCGCCCGCGAGACGGTCTACGACGCGATCGTCCTCGACCTGATGATGCCCGGCCTGAGCGGCTCCGCCCTCTGCCGCACCCTCCGCGACGAGGGCGACTGGACCCCGGTCCTGATGCTGACCGCGAAGGACGGCGACCACGACCAGATCGAGGGCCTCGACGCCGGCGCCGACGACTACGTCGTGAAGCCGCTGGAGTACTCCGTGCTGGTGGCGCGACTCCGGGCGCTGGTGCGGCGCGGACGCCCGGAGCGGCCGGTGGTCCACCGCCTCGGCGAGCTGCTGATCGACCCGGCGCTGCGCGAGGTCCATCGCGGCGGCGTCCCGGTCCGGCTGACCTCGCGCGAGTTCGCCGTCGTCGACTTCCTCGCCCGCCACCGCGACCGGGTCGTCTCCAAGCGCGAGATCCTCGAGGGCGTCTGGGACGACGCGTTCGACGGCGACCTCAACATCGTCGAGGTCTACGTGGCGCGGCTGCGCGCCAAGCTCGACCGCCCGTTCGGCACGGAGTCGATCACCACGCTCCGCGGCGCCGGCTACCGGCTCGTCGAAGGCTGAGGACCGATGGCTCCCCGCCCGCCCTGGAGCATCCGCGTGCGGCTGACCGCCCTGGTCTCCGCCGCGATCCTGGCCGTCCTGGTCGCCGGCTCCGTCGCCTTCACCGCCCTGCTCGAGCAGTCCCTCGTCGACGCCGAGGCGTTCACCGCGAACCAGCAGGCCCGCCAGATCGCGACCGACACCGAGAGCGCCGGGCGGCTGCCGCCGTTCAACACCGACGAGGTCGTGATCCAGCTGCAGCGGGAGGGATCGGTCGTCGCGGTCGCGGACGACGACGTCGTCTACGCCGTGCCGCTGCCGGTCTCCGACGAGCCGCAGATCACCTCGATCGACGGCGCCCGCTTCGTCGTCGGCTCCGAGAGCCTCCAGCTCGGCGGCGACCCGGGCGAGACCGTCGTCGTCGCACGGACACTCGCCGGCGCCGACGACGCCGCGGGCTCGGCCGTCCGGCTGCTCACGGTCGCCGTCCCGCTCGTCACCGCGGTCGTCGGCGCGCTGGTCTGGTTCGTCGTCGGCCGCTCGCTCCGGCCGGTCGAGCGGATCCGCGCCGACGTCGAGGCGATCGAGGCCGCCGACCTGGAGCGGCGGGTGCAGGAGCCGCCCGGCCGCGACGAGCTCGCCCGCCTGGCCCGCACGATGAACGGACTGCTCGGCCGCCTCGAGCGCTCGCAGACCGCTCAGCGCCGCTTCGTCTCCAACGCCTCGCACGAGCTGCGCTCGCCCGTCGCGGCGATCCGGCAGCACGCCCAGGTCGCGCTGCAGCATCCGGCCGCGGTGCCGCTCGCCGACCTCGCCCGCGTCGTCGAGGACGAGGGCGAGCGGATGCAGCAGCTGGTCTCGAGCCTCCTCCTGCTCGCTCGGGTCGACGAGCGCGAGGCGGTGGCGGAGCAGGACGTCGACCTCGACGACCTCGTCCTCGCCGAGGCCGCGCGGCTCCGCGCGCTGGGCGTCGACGTGCGCACCGAGGGCGTCGGACCCGCTCAAGTGCACGGGCACGAGCCGCTGCTGCACAGCGCGGTCCGCAACGCCGCCGAGAACGCCCGGCGGCACGCGACGAGTGCCGTCGCCTTCACGGTCCGGCAGGAGGAGGGCACCGCGGTCGTGCAGGTCGACGACGACGGTCCGGGTGTGCCGGCCGGGGACCGCGAGCGGGTCTTCCTCCGCTTCGAGCGCCGCGACGACGCCCGCGCCCGCGACACCGGCGGCTCAGGGCTCGGCCTCGCGATCGTCGCCGAGGCGGCGCGGGCCGGCGGCGGCAGCGCCCGCTTGCTCGACTCCCCGCTCGGCGGCGCACGGCTCGAGATCCGCCTGCCGGCTCCCGGCTGACCGCGGGACATCGAGGCTGTTCAGGCTGGCGAAAGGTCCCGACGGTCACCCTGAAGCAGTGGAAATGCCGACCTACCTCCTCGTCCTCTGGCGCTGCAAGCTCCTCGTCGTCGCGAGCGCCGCCCTCGCCGTGATCGTCGCGACCGCCGTGCACTTCACCGTCACCGACGAGGGGCTCACCCTCCGCGGCGACCGCGAGCACAGCGCCGCCGTGACCGTGCTGCTCGGTGGCGGCCCGAAGAACCCGTTCGTCGCCCAGATCCCCGGGGTCGAGCGCGTCCCCGGCGTCGAGGACGACCAGGTCAGCGACCTCAGCAGCACCGCGGTGATCTACGCCTACCTCGCCAGCGGCGAGGAGGTGCGCGCCGCCGTCGCCGAGCAGGCCGGTCCGCTCGAGGAGGGCGACGGCGTCGGCGCCGTCCGCCGCACCACCCAGCCGCGCGGCGACGAGTCGAACGGCGGCCGCTTCACCCTGCCGTTCCTCTCGGTGATCGGAACCTCGTTCGATCCCGCTCGCGCCGTCGAGCTCTCCCGCACCGCCACCACGGCCCTCCTCGACCGGATCGCGCGGGAGCAGGACGCCCAGGGCGTCCCGGAGTCGATCCGCGTCACCCTCACCGTCACCGACGAGGGCGACGCCGTCCCGGGCGCGCTCGGCACGGTCGCGATCCCGATCGCGGGAACCGGTCTGGCCGTCTTCCTGGTCGCGCTCCTGGGGATCGTGCTCGGTCACCGGTTCCGCGTGCAGCGCGGTCTCACCGCCCCGCTCCCCCGTCGCGGCGAGCCGGACGAGGACTCCTCCCTCGACGCGGAGCTCGAGTCCGCCCTCGCCGCCGAGAGGCAGGACACGGTGTCCCGTCGGTGACTACCTCCGCGCACCTGGGAGGTCAACCCCGTTCGGGAAGGGCGCCCGCGGACCTAGCGTGAGGACGCACGGTCGAGGCGGAAGCCTTCCGAGCACGATGCACGCGAAAGAGCACCAATGACCCAGATCCCCATTCTTCAGCCCGCACGATGGAGTCGCAACGGAGTCCGGATCGTCGTCGTTCCCGGGGCGGAGCTGCCCCGCTTCCGACTCGAGATCGAACCCGGACGAGCCGTCCTGACCGGGGCCTTCACCGGCCCCTTCGCCACCGTCGAGGAGGCCGAGCGCGCCGCCGAGGCGATCACCTCGGCCGCCGACCGCAAGCTGTCCGCCTGACGCCTCAGCCGGCGAGCTCGTCCAGCCCGCACGTCGGCAGCGCGATCCAGCCCTCGGCCAGCGCAGACTCCCGGAGCTCCTCCGGAACCGGCACCGTCCGCCCGAGGGCGTGCGCGCGGGCGTTCAGCGCCGCGATCACCGCGTCGAAGGCGTCGTCCGAGCGCGCCATCAGCGCCGCCGCGCCGACCGGCAGCACGAGCCACGGCGCCGCCCGGCGCAGCGCCTCGACGGCGAGCGCCACCGCCTCGGGCCGCGTCTTGTAGCCCGTGGTGTCGACTCCCCAGAGCCGGAGCGCCGCCGCCGGGTAGGCCTCGACCAGCCGGCCGCCGCCGGATCGGTCGACGTCCTCGCCCGCCGCCGCGAAGGCGTCCAGCAGCTCGGCGCAGCGCATCGCCGTCATGCCGAGCCGGTCGGTCGACACGCTCAGCGGCCAGCGCCCCGTGACCTCGCGCGCGGCGCGGTCGGTCTCCCGGTAGGCGAGCCGCCGCCGCCAGTCGCGCCCGGCGAGCGTCCGCGGCGCGATCTCCCGGCGGGTGTGCGCGGACACGAACGCCGCGAACTCCAGCGGCCAGCCGAACGCGCAGTCGATGCCGATCGTCGTCGCCTCCCGCGACGCGGCGATCACGTCCTCGTCGGTGGCGCCGAGCACCAGCGAGCGGACGACCGCCTCGCCGCCGCTCCACTCCAGCGCGGCGACCGCCGTCCGCACGGGCTCCGCGGCGAGGTCGACACCGATCGTGAGCATCAGGTCAGGCTACCCGCCGGGCGCGCCCCTCCCGCCGGCTCGCTACGCTCGTGCGATGACGCCGATCTCCCCCGCACGAGGGACCCGCGCGCTGCGGATCCTCCTCGCCGTCCTGCGCATCGCGGTCGCCCTCACGGTGCTCGCCGCGGTCACCGCCACCGCGATCGACTCCGCCTCGCGCACGCCGCTGATCCCCGTCAACTTCTTCGGCTACTTCACGATCCAGGGCAACCTGCTGATGGCCGCGGTCCTCCTGATCACCGCCGCGCTGTCCCTCGCCGGCCGGGCGCAGAGCGGGACCATGGCACTGGTCCGCGGGGCGACGACGAGCTACATCATCGTCGTCGGCCTCGTCTACAACACGCTGCTCGTCGGCCTCGCGGGCGGAGTGACGCTGCCCTGGGCCAATACCGTGATGCACCTGCTCTTCCCGGTCTACGGCCTCCTCGACTGGATCTTCTTCACCGACCGGCCGCCGCTGCCCTGGCGCCGCCTCTGGGTCGTCACGATCTACCCGATCGTCTGGCTGGTCGTGGTGCTGATCCGCGGTGCGACCGACGGCTGGGTGCCGTACCCCTTCCTGAGCCCCAGCATCGGCTACGACCGGGTCGCGGTCTACGTCCTGGTCGTCGCCGCCGTCTTCGTCCTCTCGGGCGCCGTGGTCTGGGCGCTCAGCCGCCTGCAGGCCTCCGGCGCCCGACGCGAGTGAATCGAGCCGGACGTCTCGGGCCCCGTTCTGGGGCCACGCGCGCAGGACCGCCGGAGACCCCGCAGGCCTAACGTCAGGATCGGCGGCCCCCACCGCTGTCCCCCGACCGAGAGCGGTTCCCCCTCATGCGCCTCCCCACCTCCCTCCGCCCGCGCCGTCCCGGGAGCCGCCGCGTGCGCGCGCTCGCCGTCGGCGCCGTGCTCGCCCTCGCTGCGGCGGTGGTGCCCGCGGGCGCTGCCTCCGCCGCGACCCCCACCCTGTCGATGCTCAGCCTCGGTGACTCGATCACCCAGGCCTACGGCACCTGCGGCCAGTTCGCCGACTGCCCGCGCAACAACTGGTCGACCGGCACGAACACGACCGTCAATTCCTTCGCGAGCCGCCTGCGCACCGCCAACCCCGGCACCACGGTGACCACCGCCAACTTCGCACAGACCGGCGACCTCGTCGCCGGCGTCCCCGCCCGGATCGACGCCGCCGTCGCCGCCGGTGTCCGCCCCGACGTCGTCACCCTGCTGATCGGCGGCAACGACCTCTGCTCCGCGAAGAACCCGGTCGCCGCCGACGGCTACACGATGACCACGGCCGCCGCCTTCAGCACCGGAGCGAGCGCCGCGATCACGAAGATCCGCAGCACCTGGCCCGCCGCCAAGATCGTCCTCTCCTCGATGCCGAACGTCGCCGCCGAGTGGGCGGTCGTCAAGGGCGGCTTCGGCTCGGTCGTCTGGGCCTCGGGCAACCTCTGCCGCACCACCCGCGGCGTCAGCGCGACCGGCGGCCGCCTCAGCACCACCGCCGCCTCGGCCTCGGCCACCGCCGCGAAGACCCGGACGACGCAGTACAACACCGCACTGCAGAAGGCCTGCACGGCGGCCGGAACCCTCTGCGACTACGACGGCGGCGCGCTCACCGCGACTCCCGTCACGAAGGCGCTGATCGGCACCACCGACTACTTCCACCCCAGCATCGCGGGCCAGGCGAAGATCGCCTCGGTGCAGTGGACGGCGTCGAACTTCGGAGCCGCGGGCTAGCGCCCGGAGCGGCCGCGCGACGCCTCAGGCGTCCTGCGGCCGCTCGCCCTCGCGGAGCCGGCGCTGCTCCTCGGCGAGCCGCGCGTAGTGCGCCTCCTCGCGCTCGAGGTCGGCGAGCTGCTCCTCGGTGCTCTTCGTCGGCGGCCGCACCACCATCGTCGGCGGGGGCGGCGTCTTCGAGCGGCGCGGCCGCTTCGTGCGCCCGCCCGGGACGAACGAGGCGCCCTCGCCCTTCTTCCAGTCGTGCCCGAGCAGGAACCAGATCGTCACGCCGATCAGCGGGATGAAGACGATCAGCAGGATCCAGACGATCTTGGGCAGATTGCGGACCACGTTGTCCGGCTGACGCACGACATCCACGAGCGCCAGCACCATCAGCACGACGGTCAGCAGCGAGAACAGAAACCCCATGCGTCCGAGGGTACGTCGCCGAACCCCTGAGGATCCTCGCAGTCGCCGTTCCGACGTGCCCGGCGCCGCGGCGGTGCACCTCGAGTCCCGCGGTGACCGCGTACCGCGCGCCAGCGGCCTCCGAGCAGGGCGCGGTCGCGGCTAGCGTCTCCTCCCGAGCCGAGGGTCGGCATCCGCCGACCGGAGGATCCCCGATCACGCCTGCAGACCCGATGCTGCTGCCGCGTCGAGGGGATCCGGCGCGTCCGGAGGAGTGCGAGTGACCAGCGACGACCGCACGACGACGGCCCTCGCGATCCGCCTCCCCCGGCCGGTCGCCGGCGCGCTGCTCAGCAACGCGGTGTTCGGCGGCATCACGGCCGTCGGCGTGCCCGTCGCGCTCGATGCCGCGGGACTCGCCAAGGTGCAGATCGCGGTCTTCTTCGTCGTGAACGCCGCGATCGCGATCGCGTACAACACCCTCCTCGTGCCCCGGATCCGCCGGGCCGGCTACCCGAGGGCCGCCCTGGTCGCCACCTCGCTCGCCGTCCCGGTGGGGCTGCTCCTCGTGCGCGCCAGCGGCGGCCACGTCGTCGTGCTCTACCTGGGCGGGGCGCTGATGCTGTTCGTCAGCACACTCGTCCCCCAGCTCTTCGGCCGCGTCGCCGCGCGGGGTGGCGACACTCAGGAGGCGTCGATCGCCCGGATGCGCGCGGTCCTGATCTCGGGCTACATCCTCGGGCTCGTCCTCTACGCGCTGCTCGCGCAGGCCGGGCTCGATCCGCTGCTCGCCGCCGTCGCCGCCGCCGTGGTGACCGCGGTCTGCGCGACCGGCTGCCGGTCGACCCGCCTCGCGGCGCCGGACGGGCCGCGCAGCGACGGCTCCACCCGCCCGCGCCTCGCCCTCGTCTTCCTCGCTGCGCTGGCGCTGGTCGCGCTGCTGAAGTCGGTCGACACGCTCCGGGCGATCTACCTGCCGCTCTTCGCCGTCTCCTCCGGTGTCCCCGCCGCGCTCGTCGCGCCGGTGCTCCTCGCCTCCGCGGTCCTCGAGCTCGCGGCGCTGCCCGCACTGAGCCGGCTCAGCAGCGCCCGCGGCAGCGTGCTCACGCTCGCCGTCGTCGCACTCGCCGGGGTCCTGGCGTTCTCGATCCTCTCGAGCACGCAGTCCTATCCGGCGCTGCTCGTCTCGCAGGCCCTCTACGCGGTCGCGGCCGCCGGCTACCAGAGCATCGGCCTGCTCCTGCTCGAGCGGACCAGCGGCGGCGGACCCGGCGCCGGGGCGAGCGCCTACATGGCCGTCGTGCAGATCGGCACGGTCCTCGGCGCCCTGCTCCCGCTCGCGGTCACCGGCTACGACCCGCGGATCTTCCTGCTCGCCGTCGGCCTGGCGGCGACGGCACTGCTGCTCACGGTCGCCCTGCGGCTCGCGGGCCACCGGCTCTGAGCCCCACTCGACCACCTCCGCCCGACCACCACCGGTTCGATCTGCAGGTGATCCGAGCGTTCCGGAAACCTCCACGCGGCGGAACGCGCTCTCGCCTCGTGATCGCCTGCAGAACGAACAGCCACCTGCACGACGTACCCGCCTCCCAGCCGCCGCGTGACACCATCGACGGATGAGCGCGCCGATCCCCGCCCCCGCGAGACGCCGCTTCCTCACCCCGCGCCGCGTGGCGCTGATCGCCGCGCTGACCGCACTCGTCGTCGGTCTGGCACTCCTCGGCCTGGTGGCGCTGCAGTACTCGACCCTCGCCGCGCAGGGCTTCGACGACGTCTGCCTCGCCAGCGTCGGCCGCGTGCCCGCCGAGGAGGGCTCGCTCGTCGCCGGCTCCTGGTCCTGGTGGCCGCTCGGCGGCACCTGCCGCTGGGAGCTGCTCGACGGCACCGTCGTCGACTCCGCGCCGGACTGGTCGACCACCGCCGTCGCGATCACCGGCGCCGCACTCGCGCTGCTGGGAGTGGTGGGCACGGCGCTCGCACTCCTCGTGCGGCGCCGCGCCCGCTGACTCAGCGGTCGAAGAGGTTCCCGAGTCCGCCGAGGTCGGGCATCTCGAAGTTCGAGCCGAACTCCGACACCTGCTCGCCGAGCCCCGACACGTGCTCGCCGGCACCGGAGACGAACTCGCCCACGCCGCCGGTGATGTCGCCGAACTCGCCGAGGTCGCCGAACTCGCCCAGCCCGCCGGCCAGGTTCTCGAAGTCCACGCCCATCCCGGCCGCCTGTGCGAGCAGCGGACCGGCCACTCCGCTGAGCACCGCGCCGCCCGCGACCGCCGCGAGCAGTCCGCCCGCGGCACCGAGGCCGACGCCGGCGACGGCGCCCACTCCGGCACCGGCCAGCGCACCCTTGGTCCCGGGCTTGGAGAACATCTTCTTGAGGAAGCCGGGGTTGTGCGCCTCGCCTCTGGTCGCCGCGCGGGCGAGATCGTCGGGCGCGGAGGAGCGCGGCTGCTCGTTCGCGGGCAGCTCGTCGCGCAGGCGCCCTTCGACCTGAGCGCGCTGGGCCGGGGTCAGCTTGGCGAACGCGTCGCGGTGCACCTGCTCCAGCTGCTCGGGGTCGGCGGTGCGGAGCAGATAGTCGTAGCGGGCGATCGCCGCGCGGTCCTCCGGCGCGATGGCGGCCGCCGGTCGGGCGTCCTGCGGACGGGCCGAGGGGTGCGGCGAGCCGTAGGCGGGGGCGGGGCCGGGCGTCCGCGAGGCGGGAGCGCTGGGCGCGGCCGTGCTCGAGGACGCGGATCGGGAGTCGCCCGTCACCGCGTTCGCGGCCGAGCGGACCATGTCGCGCCAGTCCGTGCCGCCACCGGTCGCGGGGCGCGAGGAGGAGCTCGACGAGCTCTTGGAGTCGAGCGCCTTCGACGCCATGCTGAGGATGCGCTTGAGAGTGCTCACAGGGGACCTTCCGTCGGGTAACAGGTTCGATAGTGGCGGGCCCTCCTGAGCGAAGCCCGGTGGAACGCCCTCCGGACGCCGAGAGCGCCCGCTCCGACCAGGGGTCGCCCCCGCGCTCCGCTGTCAGCGGACTCGGGTCCTCCGGGGAGGCGACGGCGGGCGATCGGAGGCAGACTCCTGCCATGGAACTGCTCTTCGTGCACGGCGCCCTGGTCCGCGACGGCGACTGGTGGTGGCACCGCACCGCCGAGCTGCTCCTCGAGCGCACCGGTGTCGCGAGCCGCGCCGTCGCCCTGCCCTCCTGCGGCGAGTCGGCGGCGGACCGCGCCGGCGCCGGGCTGGTCGAGGACGCCGCCGCCCTGCGCGCCGCGCTCGACGACATCGAGGACGACGAGGCGATCGTCGTCGGCCACTCCTACGGCGGCACGGTGATCGCCGAGGCCGGAGCGCACGCCGCCGTCGCCCGCCTCGTCTACATCTCCTCCTACCTCCCGGACATCGGCTCGGCCCAGGGCGGCATCATGGCCGGGGAGACGGACCCCGTCTCGATCGCGCCCGGCGACGACGGCACGCTCGGCGTCGCCGGCTACGACGCCGCCTCGTTCGGCCGCCGCTTCCTTCAGGACGCCGACGAGACGACCCAGCGGGCCGCCTGGGAGCGCGTCACGACTCAGTCGATCGCCGCCTTCACCACCCCGACCTCCGTCGCCGGCTGGCAGGGCGTCGAGTCCACGTACCTGGTCTGCACCGAGGACGGCAGCACCTCGGTCGGCCTCCAGCGCGTCCACGCCGAGCGCGCCACCCGCTCGATCGACCTGCCGACCGGCCACCACCCCTTCCTCTCCCGACCCGACCTCGTCGTCGCCGAGCTCGAGGCGATCCTGCGGTCCTAGCCGCCCGGATCCGGCCGCCCGAGACCAAGAGGACGTCGCCCACCGAGCCGCCCGACGATCAGACGGTCGTCACCCGTCCGTCACCCGGCCGCCCTCGACCCTCAGCACCTCGTCGCTGAGCATCTCGATGTCGCTGTCGCGGTGACTGGTGAACACGATGGTCGTCCCCTTCGCCTTCTCCGCGACGAGGATCTCCCGCAGGCGCTCGACCGATTCCGCGTCGAGGGCGTTGAACGGCTCGTCGAGGAGGAGGACAGCGGGGTGCTCGAGCAGCGCCTGCGCGAGCGAGAGCTTCTGCAGCATGCCCAGCGAGAAGTTCCGGGCCTTCAGCGGCGATGTCGGCGAGAGACCGACCTGCTCGAGGACCTCGTCGATGCGGTCCTCGCCCACCTGCTTCCGGATCGAGGCCAGGTCGGCGAGGTTCTGGCGAGCGCTCCTGCCGGCCAGGTAGCCCGGGCCGTTGATCGAGACGCCGAATCGATCGGGGTAGTCCCGACCCCGGGAGAGGTAGGCCGGATCGATCGTCACGGTGCCGCCCGAGGGTCGCAGCAGGCCGCACATCAGGAGCAGCAGCACCGACTTGCCGGCGCCGTTCGGCCCGACGAGGCCGTAGGTCCGCCCGTCCTCGATCCGGAGGGACACGTCCCGCAGGATCTCCTTCCGGCCGAAGCTCTTGCCGACCTCGGCGAGGGTGATCACGTCCACCAGACCACGACCTTTCTTCGTGCAGTGAGGGCCAGGAAGCCGATGCTTCCGAGCAGCGGCGGGGCGAGCAGGGACGCCAGGAGGACAACGATCCGCCGGAGGACCCGATCACCGCCGAGGCCGCCGTCGGCGAGGCTGCCGAGGAGGAAGGGGTTGTCCGGGGAGATCGAGCGGGACAGGACGACGGCGACGGCGACGAGGCAGACCGCGACGAACCTCGACGGGACGCTCGCGATCGAGCAGCGCAGGAGAACCCCGACGCTGCCGTACAGGGCCGCGCACACTCCTCCCGCGGCGACGGCACCCGCCACCGCGATCCACTCCGGCGAGGGCGGGACGACCGCGTGCGCCGCGCCGAGGACGCCGGCGAGCACGAGCAGAGCCGCGACCGTCCACGCCGCGAACGAGCCGACCGAGCCCCGGACGACCTCGCGTCGCAGCCGGGAGGCCCGACTCCCGAATCTGATGAGCTCGTGATGCTCGCGCTGAGGTGTCGGCGACCCCCGGCCGATCAGGCCGACCAGGAGGAACGGGAGGAAGACGAGCAGGTACTGCATCGACTCCGCGATCGATCCGAGCGGACTGGGCACCAGGAGACCTGCGACCTCGAGCAGGTCGCGGCCGGCGGACGCCTGCAGGAAGGAGAAGACGACGAGCAGCGTCGAGACGGCCAGGAGAGCGGAGACGGCGACCCGGTCCGCACAGCTCGAGGCTCGTGCGGCGAGCCGCACCACCAGTCCGACGCCGATGAGGACGATCAGCGGCCTCAGCGCCGTCCCGATCAGGGACGTCCTCTCCATGCCGACCGCCAGGTCGAGGAAGGCGGCGGCGCTGAGGGGCGCACTCGGCGGCACGACAGCGAGCACTGAGAGGACGACCCAGAGGAAGATGCCGCCGACCGCTGCCCAGGTGACGGCGGCCCTGCCGGAGAGCAGCCGGACGGACACCACGACAGCGGCCACCGCGCAGAGTGACGCTCCCAGCAGAGCGACCTGAGCGACCAGAGCCGCGACGGGAGCGAATCCCTGCTCTCGGAAGACGGCGGCGACGCTCTCGGGACGGGCGAACGCCGTCGGCTGCAGACCCGCGCTGCAGACGAGGCAGACGGCGAGGGCACCCGCCGCCGCCTTCGTGGAGAGCTTCGCCAGGATCACGAGGGTCCCGGCCCACGCTCGCAGGAGCGAGCCGTAGCGCAGCAGCGCTCCGGGCGAGCCGGTCCGCGTCACCTGCAGCGCCGACATCACCGACCACAGGGGCACGACGACGAGACCGAGGTAATAGGGATCGGCGGCGACGTCGAGGAGGACGTCCCAGACCCCCGGTGATCGGCCGGTCGCCGTCTCCTGGAAGAAGCGCGAGTAGAGGGCGTACGCCCCGGTGAGACCGAGGAAGACCAGCGCGGTGAGTCTCCGCCCCGTCACAGGAGGTGCCTGCTCTCGCTCGGCCGCCGCACGACGAACACCCAGAGCGCGGCCGCCAGGAGAGCGGTGAGGAGGGTCGGGGACGCCGCGATCAACCACGGGGACTGCTCAAGACCCGCGGGGAAGACGGAGAACATCGGCGTCAAGGCCGGTTCATGGAGCACGGACAGCACGACGGTCAGCCCGAGATAGAACGCGAACGGCAGAAGCAGGGCGACGGCCCTGTTCGGGACGAGGACCAGACTCGCCGACGTGAGCACCGAGTAGACCGCCGCCGCGAAAGCGAACCAGAGCGACATCAGCAGCCCGAACACGAGGACGTTCCCACCGCTGAGATCGGCGAACGTCTCCCGCTGCTGGAACGGAGTGACGTTCGAGTACACGGAGGGCTTGACCCCTGGATGTCCGAGAAGGGGCCACGCGACCGAAGCGATGAGGGTCAGCGCTAGACCGTAGAGGAAGAAGACGACCGAGGAGAGAAGCCCCGCAGCGATGAATTTGCTCGAGACGAGGGTCGAGTAGGACTGTCGCGGACGTTCGTTGACGACACCGCGATTCGCGACGTCTCTCGTGAACGGCAGCGAGCCCACCAGGGTGACGAGCAAGGGGAAGACGATCCCTATCGGCGAGCCGAGCAGTGAACTCAGAACATCACCGTCGTCGCGGAAGACCGAGCGCGCGTTCGCGGAGATCCTCTGGACGATGACCGCCGTCCCCACGCTTCCCGCGAAGCACAGTGTGAGGCGCCAACGCCGTCTGACGAGCTCTCGCTGAACCAGCCCGACCAGAACGCGAGCGGATCGCCCTCCCTGAGGAATCACTGATCGAATCCTTCCGCTCCACGTCGAACTGAACGTCGTTGAGGCGAGTCGGCAGTTCTCACGATGCCGGGCGCTAATTGCTGCGCCATGCTCCTTGAACTTGGACATGCACGACGTTGCCGCTTCCGACGCGCAGTTGCAGCCTGACTTCGGCGCCGGCTCGAAAGCTGTTGGCCAGGTCCGTGTCGTCCCGATCGCGGAGACCGTGCACCTTCTCACTGCAGACCAGAAGCAGGCTCTGACACAGTTCGACGTCGACGGAGTAGTCGTCACCGACAGTTCCGACGTTCACATGGCCGGCGAGATTCGACACCTCTTTGGTCTGGCTGTTCGTCCACCCGGCGATCTGGAAGCGGGGAAGGGTCTCGTTGAAGGCGATGTTCTTGGTTCCGGCGTACGCGGTGCCGGTCGCTCCGACTATCAGCGCGGCCACGAGACCGCCGGTCGCCAGTGCTTTCGTCGATCTCTTCATGTCGGTGACTCCATCTGTGAAGGGTCCACTTCCGTCGTGAACGCCATACGCGTATTGAAGTCGAAGACGGCTGATGCGGGCAATTGATGCCGCTGTTCTGGCGCGAGATCGTGCGCGCGACAGAGGATCACCGCACCGCACCGGTCGGAAGGCTCCTACCGAATCCTCGAAAGGCGTCGGCGCCTTCAGCACCGGGATCCACCCCGCCGAGCGAGCCGCCCGTACACTCGCGAGCATGCCTGCCGCGCTCATCGTCGAGCTCCCGAACGGAGCCGTCTGATGCCCGACATCGAGCTCGTCAGCGCCGACGGCTCCGTCCGCGCCTCGATCAACCCCGTCGCCGCGAGCATCCGGACCCTCGCGGTGCGCGGCCGCGCCCTCGTCGAGCCCTACGCGGGCGACCAGCCGCCCGGCGCCGCGGGCGCGGTGCTCGCCCCCTGGCCGAACCGGGTCCGCGACGGCCGCTGGCTCCTCGACGGCGCCGTCCAGCAGCTCGCGATCACCGACCCGGCGACGCACTCGGCCAACCACGGCCTCCTCGCCACGACCCGCTACCGCGTCGGCGAGCGCACCGCCGACAGCGTCGTCCTGCACGCCCGCCTCGCCTCCCCGCCCGGCTACCCCTTCGCGCTCGCCACCAGCGTCCGCTACCGGCTGCGCCCCGCCGGGATCGACGCCCGGCACGTCCTCGTCAACGAATCGGGCCGTAGCGCCCCGGTCGCACTCGGCGTCCACCCCTACCTCCGCGCCGGTGAGGCGCAGGAGCCGACGATCCGCTTCCCCGCCCGCGAGCGCCTCGTCCTCGACGAGCGCCACCTCCCCACCGGTGAGCGCCGCCCCGTCTCGGGCACGCCCTTCGATCTCCGCGCCGGCGTCCTCGAGCGGGACGCGCCCTGGCACGCGAGCTTCACCGCCCTCGACCGCGACCCCGACGGCACGGTCCGCGCCGACCTCAGCGCTCCGGGCCACGGCCGCACCACGCTCTGGGCCGACGCGTCCTTCACCGCCCTGCAGCTCTACATCGACCGCGACCGGCGCCCGCCCGCGATCGCGATCGAGCCGATGACCGCCCCGCCCGACGCCCTGAACTCGGGCGAGGGGCTCCGCTGGCTGGAGCCGGGCGAGCGCGCCGAGTTCCGCTGGGGCATCCACTCCGACTGAGCAGGTTCGTTCAGGCCGCCGCACGGAACACCCGGTGGAGCAGTCGGCGGAGGGAGAGGCCGCCCGCGAATCGTCCAGGTGACGCGGCAGATCGCCCATTCCTTCACGCGCGCCGCGCTCCGTACCCTCGACCCATGGCAGTCATCGCAGAAGCCTCGCAGCTCATCGCGCCCCCGCCGGCGGCGGCCGACCTCCTCGCGCGGGGCGCGGCGGCCGTGTGGGAGACGACGATCACCCTCCCGACCTACACCCCCGAGGAGCCGGTGCAGCTGCCGATGTTCCTCGACCGCCGGGTCTACCAGGGCTCGAGCGGGCGGGTGTATCCGCTGCCCTTCATCGACCGGATCGCCTCCGACGCCGTCGACCAGGAGTGGCGCGTCGTCGTGCTCGAGAACGAGTTCGTCCAGGTCGTCGTCCTGCCCGAGCTCGGCGGCCGGATCTACTCCGGCTACGACAAGACCACCGGCTACGACTTCTTCTACCGCAACACCGTCATCAAGCCGGCGCTCGTCGGCCTGGCCGGCCCGTGGATCAGCGGCGGCGTCGAGTTCAACTGGCCGCAGCACCACCGCCCCGGCACCTACCTGCCCACCGCCTGGAGCCTCGAGCGCGCCGACGACGGCTCGGTCGTCGTCTGGTGCAGCGACCACGACCCGTTCAGCCGGATGAAGGGCCTGCACGGCGTGCGCCTGCGCCCGGGGTCCAGCCTCGTCGAGCTCGACGTGCGCCTGCACAACCGCACCAGCGAGCGGCACACCTTCCTCTGGTGGGCGAACGTCGCGGCCCGGGTGCACGACGACTACCAGTCGTTCTTCCCGCGCGACGTCCGCTACGTGGCCGATCACGCCCGCCGCGCGATCACGGCCTTCCCCGCGGCGGACCGCCCCTACTACGGCGTCGACTACCCGGCCCTCGCCGCCGAGAGCACCGACGGCCCGCCCGCCGACAGCATCGACTGGTACCGCAACATCCCGGTCCCCACCTCGTACATGGTCGTCCGCACCGACGACTCGTTCTTCGGCGGCTACGACCACCGCGCCGGCGCGGGCTTCGTGCACTGGGCAGACCGCCGCTTCGCCCCCGGCAAGAAGCAGTGGACCTGGGGCGACGCCCCGTTCGGCCACGCCTGGGACGCGCAGCTCACCGACGCCGACGGCCCCTACGTCGAGCTGATGGCCGGCGTCTACACCGACAACCAGCCCGACTTCTCCTGGCTGATGCCCGGCGAGACCAAGACCTTCTCGCAGTACTGGTACCCGATCAGCGGCATCGGAGTGGCGCACCAGGCGACCCGCGACGTGGCCGTGCACCTCGACGTCGAGGCCGGGAGCCTCCGGCTCGGCGTCGCGACGACGCGTCGTTTCCCGGGGGCGACCGTGACGCTGCGGGCCGACGGCACCGTCCTGCACGAGTGGACCGTCGACCTCGAGCCCGGGCAGCCGCTGCTCGCCGATCTGCCGACCGCTCGCGTCGGTCCGGAGGGACTCGGCGTCACCCTCGTCGCCCAGGGTGCGACCGTCCTCGCCTACACGGTGCCGACGGAGTTCGACGACACCGAGCCCGAGGTCGCGACCGAGCCGCTCCCGCCCGCCGAGACCGCGTCGGTCGACGAGCTGTACCTCGTCGGCGTGCACCTCGCGCAGTACCGGCACCCGACCCGCTCGCCGCTGCCCTACTGGCGGGAGGCGCTCCGCCGCGATCCCGGCGACGCCCGGGTCCACCTCGCCCTCGCCGACCACGCCTACCGCCGTGGCGAGTACGCGGACGCGCTCGTGCACGCCGACGCCGCGATCCGGCGGCTCACCGCCCGCAACGGCAACCCGGCCGACACCGAGGCCTTCTACCTGCGCGGCCTGATCCTGCGCCGCCTCGGCCGCACGACCGAGGCCGCCGCGGCGTTCGGCAAGGCCGCCTGGGACGGCAAGTGGGCGCACGCCGCGCTCTTCGAGAGCGCCCGGCTGTCCGCCGCCGCCGGCGACCGCGCAGCGGCCCTGGAGGATCTCGCCACCTCGCTCCGCCTCGACACCGACGACCTCCGCGCCCGCGCCCTGCAGGCGGTCTGCCTGCGCGCGCTCGGCCGCACCGTCGACGCCGAGCGGATCCTGCACGAGACCCTGCGCCTGGATCCGCTCGACCAGCTCGCCCGCACGCTGACCGGCACCGACCCCGCCGACGCGCACGAGAGCATCGACGTCGCACTCGACCTCGCCTCGTTCGGCGAGACCGGCGAGGCCCGCCGGCTGCTCCGCGCCGTGGCGCACGGTGACGGCGGTGCCGCCGGAGCGGGCAACGCCGCGCCGACCGCCGCCTACCTCCTGGCCCGGCTCGGCGAGCCCGTCGACACCCGCGCGCTCGACCTCACCCGCGCCTTCCCCGCCGGCCTCGACGCGCACGACGCGCTGACGGCCGCGGTCGCCGCGGACCCCGCCGACAGCACCGCGCGGTCGCTGCTCGGCATGCTCCTCTACGACGCCGGCCGCCGTGCCGAGGCCGCCGAGCACTGGCGCCGCGCGATCGCGGACGGCGACGGCGACGCCGTGACCCACCGCAACGCGGGCCTCGCCGCCTACAACGACGAGGCGGACGACGACGCGGCCTGGACGCACTACCTCCGCGCCCGCGAGCTCGCCCCGCGCGACGCCCGCCTGCTCTACGAGCTCGACCAGCTCGCCGCGCGCCTCGGCCACTCGGCCGCCGACCGCCTCGCCCGCCTCGAGAGCGAGCGCGAGCTCCTACTCGCCCGCGACGACCTGACCGTCGAGTACGCGGGCCTGCTGATCGAGGCGGGGCGCGCGCAGGAGGCGCTCTCGCTCCTGGAATCGCGCCGCTTCCAGCCCTGGGAGGGCGGCGAGGGCTGCACCCTCGCGGCCTGGGACGCGGCGCGGGCGGCACTCGGTCTCGGCACGGCGACTCCCCCGGCCTCGCTGGGCGAGGCGCGTCCCCGCTACGACGCCCCGCAGGCGACGCTCGACGACGGCTCCACCGACTACTTCGCCACGAGCCTGCCCGCGCTGCTGCTCTTCCACCGCGACTGAGCGGGGCAGCGCGCACCGCGCACACGAAGGAGGGCCGGCTGCGAACAGCCGGCCCTCTCCTCGCGCGTCCCCCTACTTGCTCGAGCCCACCATCAGCCCCGAGACGAACTGCTTCTGGAACGCGAAGAACACGATCGCGGTCGGGATCGCCGCCACCACGGCCCCCGAGGCGACCACGTTCCACTGGCTCACGTAGCCGCCCTGGATGTTGAGCAGCGCCGCCGTGATCGGGAAGTTCGTCTCCGTCCGCAGCACGGTGACCGCCCAGATCAGGTCGTTCCAGATCCAGGTCGTCGCCAGAGCCCCGAGCGCCGCGAGCGACGGCCGGCACAGCGGCAGCAGGATCCGCCAGTAGGTGCGGAGCACTCCCGCGCCGTCGACCTGCGCGGCCTCGAAGATCTCGGCCGGGATCGACCGCATGAAGCCGTGCAGCACGAAGGTGTAGAAGCCCAGCCCGAAGCCGACCTGCACCACGATCAGCGCGAAGAGCGTGTCGTAGATGCCGAGGCTCTCGGTGATCCGCGAGACCGGGATCAGCAGGATCTGCGGCGGCAGCAGGTTGCCCGCCAGCATCAGCAGCAGGATCCCCCGGCGGAACGGGATGTGGAAGCGGCTGAGCGCGAACGCCGCCCACGAGGCGAGCAGCAGCGAGAGGAACACGGTGAAGACCGTGACGATCAGGCTGTTCACCAGCGCCTCGCCGACCAGCCCGGCCGTGAACACCGTGACGAAGCCGTCGAGGCTGAAGCTCGCCGGCAGGGCGCCGAGCCCGTTGCCGGTGATGTCGTCGAAGCTGCGGACGGCCACGAAGAGCACGAACAGCATCGGCAGCACCCAGAGCAGCGCGACCGGCGCCATGATCGCGTGGAAGATCCACGAGCCCTTCACCCGGCGGCGCGGGAGGGTCGGCGCGGCGAGACCGGGCGCGACCGGAGCGATGACGGCCATGTCAGTCCTCCTCCTTCGTGGCGCGCACGAGGTAGCTGATGATGAAGACGATCGCGAGCAGGAAGATGACGACCGCGATCGCCGAGCCGTAGCCGAGGTTCAGCACGGTGAAGCTCTCCTGGAACATGTAGGTCGAGAGCAGCTGCGTCGAGTTGTACGGACCGCCGCGGGTCATCGCCCAGACGATGTCGAAGGTGCGCAGCGAGTCGATCACGGTGACCGCGAAGACGACGCCGTTCACGCCCTTCAGCTGCGGCATCACGATCCGCCAGAAGCGCTGCGTCCGCGAGGCGCCGTCGACCTGGGCGGCCTCTTCGAGACTCGGGTCCACGCCCTTCAGCCCGGCCAGGTAGAGCACCATGATGTAGCCGCACTGCCGCCAGACCGCGGCGACCAGCACCGCGTAGAGCGCGAGCGTCGGATCCGCGAGCCACTGCCGCTCGAGGTCGCCCAGGCCGATCCCGCCGAGGAAGCTGTTGACCACGCCGTCCGGCTGGTAGATCACCCGCCAGAACAGGCCGGTCACCGCGAGCGAGAACACCATCGGCAGGTAGATCGCACTGCGGTAGATCCCGACCCCGCGCCTCGGCTTGTTCAGCGCCACGGCGAGCGCCAGCCCGATCGCCACGGAGAGACCGCCGAAGCCGATCACCCAGATGACGTTGTTGACCAGCGCGGTCGCGAAGATCGGGTCGGAGCCGAGGTCGACGAAGTTGTCGAGGCCGATGAACTCCGGCTCGCCGATCCCGTTCCACCGGGTGAGCGAGAGGTAGAAGGAGTTGATCGCGGGCCAGAAGACCCAGGCCAGCTCGACCGCGAGCGGGACGAGCAGGAAGAGCCAGACCACCGCGGGCACCCGGGTGATCCGGCGCCCCTTCCCCGATCGGACCAGCGGGCGGGCCGGCGGCACCGGTGGAGTCCCCGGCGCCGGAGCGGGCGGCCGCTCCACAGCGGCCGCCCTGGTCGTCCCGGTCACGGGTTGAAGACCTTGTCGGCCGCCGTCTGCCACTCCTTCAGGATGCTGTCGACCTCGCCCGGCTGGGCGATGAACTTGGTGAGCGCCGCATCGGCCGTGGTCTGCAGGTCGTCGGAGGAGTCGCGGTTGAAGAACTGGGTGATCTGCTCGGTGCCGGCCAGCAGCGCGACGCCCTTCTGCACCAGCGGCGAGAACACCGAGGTGTCGACGTCGGGCGAGGTCGGCAGGTTCGAGGACTGCGAGGCCTCGATGTAGGCGGACTGGCTCTCGGCCCCCGCGAGGTAGGCGAGGAATGCCTTGGTCGCGTCCGCGTCCTTGGTCTTCGCGCTGGCGAAGTAGCCGTCGGTCGGCGCCTCCTCCGCGGTCGGGATGCTCGCGTCGATGACCGGGACGGAGAAGAAGTCGAGGTCGTCGCCCTCGCCCTCCGGCATGTTCTGGCTGATGAAGGCGCCGACGAGGTACATCGCGTTCTTCTTCTGCACCAGTGGCGTGACCGCGTCCTGCCAGGCGTAGGAGGGGGCGTTCGGATCCATGAACGGCACGATGTCGGCGTAGTACTTCATCACGTTCTTCACCTCGGTCGAGTCGAACGACGACTTCCCGGCCAGGAGCTCCTTGTGGTAGTCCGCGCCGTTCACGCGGAGGTTGAGGATGTCGAACCAGCCGGACGCCATCCACGGCGTCGAGCCGATGCCGTTGGAGAGCGGCACGATCCCCTGGCCCTGCAGCGTCTCGCAGAGGGCCATGAACTCGTCCCAGGTGGTGGGCACCTCCACGCCCCACTCCTCGAAGGCCGACTTGCGGTAGAAGACGCCCCACCAGTAGTAGTTCGTCGGCAGGAAGATCTGCTTGCCGCTCGCGTCGGTCGAGAGGTCCTTGAGCGCGGCGGAGTAGCCGGCCGCGGCGCCGTCGCCGGTCCAGAGGTCGGAGAGGTCGAGCAGCAGGTCCTGCGCGGCGTAGTCGCGGGCCACCGAGCCGGCGTACCAGGTGAGCACGTCCGGCGGGTTGCCCGAGGTGAGGTAGGTGGAGAGCTGCGCGCGGAACTGCTCGATCGCCACGGTGTTCAGGGTGACGGAGCCGCTCGAGTAGCTCTTCACGAGCGCCTCGAGCGCCGCCTTCGGGGCCGGGTCGGAGAGGGAGGACTGCAGGACGATCCCGCCGCCGCCCGCGCCGCCGCCCCCGCCGCCACCGCCCATGCAGCCGGTGAGGAGCGCGGTGCTGCCGAGCGCGGTCGCGCCGTACAGGAAGCCTCGTCGGGTGAGGTTCGGGAATCGCTGATCAGTGGTCATGGTGTCCTCCTTGACTCCGTGAAACCGGGGGGCCGTGCTGTGCTGCGGGGCCGGTCGTGCTGCGGTGCTGGTCGTGCCGTCGTGCTGGTCGTGGATCGTGCTGGTGGTGGATCGTGCTGGTGGTGGATCGTGCCGGTCGTGCCGTCGCCGGGTCCGCCTAGGCGGGCGCGGCGAAGATCGCGTTGCACTCGCGCTGCAGGGCGATGTCGTCCCACATCGGGTGCTGGGGTGCGCCGTTCGAGCAGACGATCGATCCCCGGGCGCCGACCCGCCGCGACTCGCGCATCGCGAGCCGGCAGTACTCGGCGCCGATCGGCCCCTCCTCGAAGCGGCCCTCGAGCGGCGTGTAGCCGACCCAGCCCTCGCCGAAGACGAGCGGCACCCCGCGCAGGGCGGCGTGGTCGGCGGCGACGGCGATCCAGATCTTCAACGTCGAGCGCATCTCGAGGTGGTGAGCGCCGTAGCGCTCGTACAGCCAGCGGTCGATCTGCTCGGCGTCGCCCCAGTCGTGCGCGTAGATCTCGCCCTTGCCGACGATCGTCGCGGTCAGCTTCCACTGGTCCTCGGCGGGGAGCGTCCACTCGGCGATCGGCGGCGCCCCCTCGAGCAGGAAGGTCTCGGCGGCGAGGTCCTGCTCGAACTCCTCGATCGGACTGCGCAGCGCGAAGTCGGCGATGAACTCGTTGAGCACGCCGTAGATGTAGGGGTGCAGGACGAGCACGTCCGAGTTCCACGGGATCCCGCGCATCCCGCCGACGGGCACGTGCGCGTAGTTGACGGAGCACGGGACGCCGTCGGTCAGCTCGTGGAACCGGTCGATGCCGCGGGTGAGGCGCGGGGTGAGGGCGAGCGTCGCCGCGTCGAGGTCGGCGCGGTCGTAGTCGAGCCCCTCGGTGAGGTGCCCCGCCTGCACCTCGTTGTGCAGCTCGACGAAGGCGATCCGGTCGTCGAGGTCGTGCTCCGCGAGGAACCCGACGAGCTCCGCGTGCGCCTCCGCCAGCCTCTCGGCCCGGTCCTCCGGCGGCACCGCCATCAGAGCGTCGAACCAGTCCCGCTCGAGCGCGAAGGACGAGGACTGCTGGTACTCCCAGGACGAGACGATGACGAACACCCCGTGCCGCTGCGCCGCGGCGAACAGGTCGAGGAGGTGGGCGCGGCCGTCGAGGACGGTCGGCCCGGCCACGTCGTACCAACGCACCCGCTGCGCGTAGGGGCCGCCGAGCGGCCCGAGCCGCAGCTCCCGGGCGTCGAGTCCGGACCCGAAGAGCAGGAACGGCATCGCGCAGATCCGGATGGTGTTGTACCCCCGTTCGACGGCACCGGCGAGGGCGGCGTCGAGGTCCTCGAACGGCTCGCCCGGTCCGGTGCGGACGTACCAGGAGAAGTCCCAGAGGGTGATGGTGAGGCGCTCGGGGAGGCGATCCGCGAGCGGCACCGGCTGATAGGGGGTCGAGGAGTACTCCGCAGTGAGCATGGCGCCAGCCTAGGCACGCACCCAGCGCCGACCAATGAAGCGTTGGACGCCATTAGCTGGACGATTCTCTGCTCTGACCTACACTCGTCGGCATGCTGATCCCCGACGGCTTCCTCGGCCAGCGCCTGCATGTCCTCCCGAAACCGCGGGTCGCCGAGGCGCTCGCGGCCCCGATCACCGAGCGCCTGCTGGTGACCGATGCTGGACACTTCCCGCACGCTGCCGCTCACGGCCGCAGCCGCCCCGAGGGCACGCGGGAGGCCGTGGTGATCCTCTGCACCGCCGGCCGGGGCTGGGTGGACACGGGCGATTCGACGGCCCCGGTCGGCACCGGCGAGGTCGCGATCATCGCCCCGGGCGTCCCGCACCGGTACTGGGCCGACTTCGACGACCCGTGGACGATCTGGTGGCTGCACGTCGCTGGAGCCGACGCCGCTGCCCTGGTGTCGGCCGTCATCGAGGAGCGGACGTCCCCCGTCGTCACCGCGCGGGACGCCTTCTCGGCGAAGGCCCTGATCGAGCACGCCGTCGCCGCCCTCGAGCGCGACGAGACCGATTCGAGCCTCTACGCCGCGAGCGGCGCCGCTTGGAACCTCCTGGCCCAGCTCGCCTCCGACCGCGCCCGCGGCACCCTCGAGTCGGGCGACCGGATCCGCATGGCCCAGGACCACCTCCGCGAGCACCTCGACTCCCCCACCAGCATCACTGAGCTCGCGACGCTGGCCGGCATGAGCACCTCGCACTTCTCCGCCCTCTTCAAGAAGGCCGCCGGCATGAGCGCCGTCGAGTACGTCAAGCGCCTGCGCAGCGCCCGCGCCCGCGAGCTCCTGATCACCACCGACGCCTCGATCGCCGACATCGCCCGAGCCGTCGGCTACTCCGACGCCTTCTACTTCTCCCGCCAGTTCCGCGCCATCAACGGCACGAGCCCCTCGGAGTACCGCGCCGAGTTCCACGGCGAGGCGCTGCGCTGAAAGCCCCCTCCCTCGCCACTTCGCTCGCGGCTGCAGGGACATCGCACAAACCGGTCGCGGATGTTCTCTTCCTACCCGTCTCTCCTCGCGAGGACTTGTCCGCGACAACCCGCGCCGCTGCTCACGTCGCCGTAGAGCGCCTCGAATTCCGGCGAGCCGTACTTCTCGTCGGACGAGGGCAGACCCTCTCCGTTCTGAGAGAGCGGTCGATCCCACCAGAGCACGAAGTCGTAATCGAACCCCTTGTCGCGCATGCACCCCGCCGTCTCGGACTGAACTTCGACCCACTCCCGCGCAGCCGCCAGTTCGACGGAGTCGAACGACGTGGGGTAGGCGATCAGCGAGATGTCACTGGAGGCGTCGTAGTGGGGCACGCCGTCCTCCGCGCTTGCGCTGCTCGCTGCTGCCGGAGGATGCGCGACGTTCGGAGCAGGAGCCGATTCGTCCTCAGCAACAGCCCTTGGTACGCGATTCACGGTCTCGCTGGACCGCGCGCCAGTCGCCTGCTGGCCGGCAAAGGCGACCTGAACACCGGCGACGGCACACGCCACGAGAACGCCTGCTATGCCGAAGACAGCAATGATTCGTTTCGCGATTGACATCGAAGCTCCCGGAAGTCTGCCAGTGACTATTCGGCCACTTTGATCGTGCCCGCACGCCGCCAGGAGCTCGACATCGCGTCGAGCGCGAACGGCACTGTGAGCGGACTCTGCGTGGTGCGGACACCGTACATCCGATGGTGCCCGATCATCGCAGAAGCGGCGCCGATCAATGTTCTGGCAGCCGATGTGCATTTCGATCGACGATCAACGCCACCTCCTCCGCGACCCGGAAGCAAGGAGCGCCCGCGCAGGGAGACCCTGAATCTCGTCGACGGACGACAGATTCGACGAAATCCGCCAATACTGCGGCGAACTGCCACAGTGATGCATTTCCGCCTCGAATGATCCCCGCGACACCACCGCGTGGCACCGTGCTTCTTGCAGTTCCCCTCAGGCGCTCTCCCGTTCCCTTCCGTACCCCTGGTCGCGCGCCGGACCCTTGCCGAATCGCCGCATCTCGGCCGGCCGATCGATCAGGAGATCTCGATGCGCGTCCTCTCGCATCCCTCGCGCCGGGCGTCCGGTCCACCCTGGGCCAGTACCTCGGCAGGATCGACCTCCATCGGCTGGGACTTCGCCGGTACTCCGAAGGTCTCGCTCTCGAACGTGACCCACGACGGCGACGGCGTCGACGACATCTCCGCGGAGGCGATGACGCGAGAAGTACCACGGCCGATGGATCGAAGAGCACCGCTTCGACGCAGGATCGCAAGCGCGACCGCCGTCGGGAGTGTGTTGCTCCTCATCGCCGGCTGCGCACCGACCGAGATCGACGACTTCGTCTTCGGCAGAGCAGCGCGCCGAGTCCATACCGTCGCTGAGTACCTCGGCGACGTCTACGCCGAACAGAGCGACTTCGCTGGCGTCGAACTGCAACTCAGGCGCGAATCAGAAGCAGAGGTCCCCCGTGCCCGACTCTGGGACGACACCGAACAGCACGCCGCGTGGGGCGGGAACTGGATCACAGGCATCGACCAGGGCTCATCGGAGACCCACATCGTCGCTGACGCCCTGATCACCATCGCGGCTTCGTCTATTGGTGTCGCCACTCTCCTCGCCCTATCAGCCTGTACCTCAACGGAAGTCGAAGACTTCGTCTATCTCAGCGCCGCTTATCGCGTGGATCATCTCGGTGACTACATGGGAAAGGTCTTCGCCGAGCAGAATGCGTTGGCGGGCGTCGAGAAGCAGGTGGAGAACGAAGCTGAGTCCGCGTACGGCGGAGCGTATCTCTGGGTGAAGGGAGAGTCGAACATCTCCTTCGGCGGCAACTGGATCACCGGCCTCGACTATTTCGCAGCGAGCGCCGACATCACCGCGGACGCGCTCATCACCATCCCCGGCAAGTTATCGGGCGGGCCCTTCTCAAGGGAACCCGCAAGTGTCCTACTCTGCGTCCGCTACCTCGGGGAGCTGGGTTCGAAGAAGGTGGAGGTCGTCGACGGATACTGCCCTGACGGCGTCGAGGAGCAGCTCAGCTCCTTCCATCGAGTGACCGTCGACCAGCTCGCCGACTACGAGGTCGACGAGTGACCGATCGGAAGTCACGACGAGCGGAACGCTGGCGAAGAACCGTCTCCGCGGCGGTCACCGTCGCAACCCTCTTCGGGCTCAGCGCTTGCGCATCGAGCGAGGTCGAGGACTTCGTCTACTACAGAGCTGCTGTGCGCGTGCAGCTCCTCGGTGAATACCTCGGCCGTATCTTCAAAGCTCGGAGTGACGTTCCAGGCGTCGAAGACCAGGTCGGGCACTACTCCTCAACGGAGACAGGAGAAGCCCGCCTGTGGAAGGACGATGAACAGAACATCAACTGGGGCGGGAACTGGATCATCGGCATCGAGCAGGGTGTGACGAAGACCGATATCACCGCAGACGCGCTCATCATCATCGAAGGCTCCTCCTCAGGGGAGATCTTCGGCTCGAGGTCGGCGAGCGTTCTCCTCTGCATCCGCTATCTCGGTGAACTCGGTTCGAAGAGGGTCCGCGTCGTCGACGGACAGTGCCCCGACGGCGTCGAGGAGCA
This sequence comes from Rathayibacter sp. VKM Ac-2804, assembly GCF_009866655.1. Taxonomy (NCBI): domain Bacteria; kingdom Bacillati; phylum Actinomycetota; class Actinomycetes; order Micrococcales; family Microbacteriaceae; genus Rathayibacter; species Rathayibacter sp. VKM Ac-2804. The sequence goes on along the minus strand of NZ_CP047420.1, from coordinate 1,315,690 downwards.
GCTCGACACCTACCACCTAGTGACCGTCGACCAGATCGCCGGCTACAAAGTCGACGAGTGACCGGGCTGCCGACGAATCGGCCTCACCCGACACGGGCAGCGCCGGGTGCCCCCACGCGTCAGCGGGCGCACTCAGTTGACGGCGCCCGGTACTCGGCCGATTCGAGGACTTCCACCTCGCCGAACCTCGCGACGACGCGATACCCGTCCGCCAGCGCGTCGTCGCGGATGGTGGTCGTCCGCAGCTCCAGCCCGCGCACCGATCCCGCTTCCTCCTGGCTCAGGTCCAGGAGGACGAAGTCGGGCGGCCGGCTGAGGACGCCAGGCAGCGACACCCGGTTGCTCCGCGTCAGCAGCGGCGCGAGCCGGTCGTCGGCCGCGACGCACGTGCTCGCCGGCACCCTCTCGACCGCAGCGACCTGATCTCTCCGGTGCGCCGTCCGCGACCACGCCTCCCCGGTGACCATCCGCGCCAGCGGGAGAACCTCGTCGTCGTGGCACACGATCGTCCCGATCACCGGCACGGCACAGACGACCGCGCCGACGACCAGCGCCACCCGAGCTCTCCACACGGAGGACGGAAGCCGCCGCAGAAGCCGCCCCCCGCCGTCGACAGCGCCCAGGACCAGCACGACCCAGACGGGCGCGTCGTAGTGGAACCCGCTCGTCCAGAGCGCGGGCCGGTCGGAGAGGAACCTCTCGGCCAGGAGCGGCAGCGCGAGCAGCGACACCGGCGAGAGCAGCGGAAGCAGGAGGAGGGGTGAGAGCAGCCCCAGAAGCGTCATCGTCTTCACGATCGGCGTGAAGAAGAGCCCGATCGCGATCCACGGCCGCCCGAGCATCGTCCGGACCACCTCGCCCCCGTCGGCTCCGAGCGCTCCGTAGTCCCAGTAGGCGTACCCGCGTCCGCCGATCGAGGGGATCGCCACCCCGACGACGACCGCGAACGCCGCTGCCCCCAGACACGCCAGCAGCACCCCGACGATCCTGGGTCTCCTCGCCACTCGCAGCAGGCCGAGGATCAGCACCACCGCCCCCATGTCCTCCCGGATCAGGAGGAGGACCGCCGACGCCGCGACGAGCTGTCGATCACTCCTCCTGTCGAAGGCGTCGACCGCCCAGGCGAGGACCGGCACCGCGAATGCGACCTCGTGGAAATCGAAGTCGGCCAGCGACTGCAGCGGGCGGCCGAGGAGATACCCGACGGCCAGCAGGCAGCTCGCCCCCACTCCCACACGCCGGCGCGCGACGCGCCAGACGAAGACGGAGGAACCGGCGACCAGCGCGGCCTGCGCCACGAGCAGCACCCGCGCGTCGTCCCAGATCCAGTACAGCGGAGCGAGGACGACGAGGATCGGATGGAAATGGTCGCCGAGCAGGGTGAAGTCATCGCCCTTCAGCGGCGAGAGCGGCGGACGGAACTGCGAGTACGCCCGCACCCCCTGGTCGAAGATGCCGAGGTCGTACCCCGCCGTGAGCAGCTGGTCGGCCCGGGAGATCGAGTAGACCGAGTACACCGCGAATGCGAGGAGCGCGAGAGGGACGATCGGCGACCGGAGCCACGCGAGACGCCCACCGCACGCCCGCCGACTCCTGCCGCACCCCGTCCAGCGCATCCGCACCTCCGCCGACCGCGGACGGCGCACCACTGACCGAGGAACCCGCTGTCTCTGCGGACGACAGTAGGCGAGCTTCCCTCAGGTACGCCGGACTGGCGCACGGCGTCGCCTCACGCTGCCAGATCGACCGTGGCCGCCTGAGCGCCACGAACGCAAAGGGCGAGCCGACGGGCGGGGGGCCGCCGGACGACCGGACGCACATCGCCGAAAGAAGAGCAGTGGTGCCCCTGGAGGGACTCGAACCCCCAACCTGCTCCTTAGGACGGAGTCGCTCTTCCATTGAGCTACAGAGGCCGGTGTCGTCCAGTGTACCGATCGCCCGGAGCCGTCGCCCTTGACACGGTATAAAGCGCATGGTTGGTTAGCTACTGCACCAACTAACCAACACACCACGAACCACCCGAGACCGAGGGAAGGAGCCCCATGGACGACTCCCGCCCGATCTTCCTGCAGATCGCCGAGCAGATCGAGAACGACATCATCGCGGGCGCGCTGCCCGAGGAGGACCAGGTCCCGTCGACGAACGAGTTCGCCGCGTTCCACCGCATCAACCCGGCCACGGCCGGCAAGGGCGTGAACCTGCTCGTCGACGAGGGCGTCCTGTACAAGAAGAGGGGGATCGGCATGTTCGTCGCCGAGGGAGCGCGCGACCGCCTGGTCGAGAAGCGCCGCACGCAGTTCCGCGAGCAGTTCGTCGCACCGCTCCTCGCGGAGGCCGCCAAGCTCGGCCTCACCCGCGAGCAGCTCACCGCCATGATCACCGACATCGAAGGGGGATCGCGATGAGCGCGGTCATCGAGGTCGCCGGCCTCAGCAAGCACTACGGCAGCATGCACGCCGTCTCCGACGTCAGCTTCACCCTCGAGGAGAACCGGATCCACGGCCTCCTCGGCCGCAACGGCGCCGGCAAGACCACCCTGATGTCGCTGCTCACCGGCCAGGAGTTCGCCAGCACCGGCAGCATCCGCGTCTTCGGCGAGACGCCCGTCGAGAACGCCGCCGTCCTCTCCCGCACCTGCTTCATCAAGGAGAGCCAGAAGTACCCGGAGGACTTCAAGGTCACGCACGTCCTCCGCAGCGCCCGCTGGTTCTTCGAGGGCTGGGACGAGGAGTTCGCCCAAGAGCTCATCGTCGACTTCCGCCTCCCGCTCGATCGCCGCGTCAAGAAGCTCAGCCGCGGCCAGCTCTCCGCGATCGGCGTCATCGTCGGCCTCGCCTCCCGCGCCCCGCTGACCTTCTTCGACGAGCCGTACCTCGGCCTCGACGCCGTCGCCCGGCAGCTCTTCTACGACCGCCTGCTCGCCGACTTCGGCGAGCACCCGCGCACCGTCGTCCTCTCCACCCATCTGATCGACGAGGTCAGCAGCCTCCTCGAGCACGTCCTCGTCATCGACGACGGCCGCCTCCTCGTCGACAGCGACACCGAGGAGCTCCGCGGAGCCGCCGCGACCGTCACCGGCAGCCGTGCCGCGGTCGACTCCTTCACCGAGGGCCGCGAGGTCCTCTCCCGCAGCGGAGTCGGCGGCCTCGCCACCGCGACGCTCCCCCACCTCGGCACCGCCGACCGCGACGAAGCCCGCCACCGCGGCCTCGAGCTCGAGCCCGTCTCGCTCCAGCAGCTCGTCGTCCAGCTGACCACCGGAAAGGCCGCCTCATGACCGCCCTCGCCCCGCAGCGCTCCGTCGCGCGCCACCGCCTGCTCAGCATCGTCCGCCTGCACCTCGCGAACCCGGCGACGCTGCTCGTCACTCCGCTCGCGATCCTCGGCGCGATCTTCGTCGGCAGCCTGATCATCTGGCTGCTCGTGCTGCGGATGGTCGGCGTCCCGGCCGCCGGCGGCGACTCCGGCGTGCAGATCACCGGCGGCACGACCTTCATCTTCATCTACATGCTGGTCGTCGCCGTCCAGGCCACCAACGTCACCTTCGCCCTCGCGCTGGGCTACGGCTCGACCCGCCGCGACTACTCCCTCGGCACGGCGATGACCTTCGTCGGCCTGTCCGCCGCCTGGACCGTCCTCTACTCCACGATGTCCGCGCTCGAGCAGGCGACGAACGGCTGGGGGCTCGGCGGCTACATGTTCCGCGCCGCCGCCTACGGCGACGTCTCCTGGCTCGCCCAGACCTTCGCCACCTTCAGCCTGTTCCTCTTCTTCTTCTTCGCAGGCTCGGCGGTCGCCGCGGTCTACGTCCGCTGGCGGGCCACGGGGATGACCGTCTTCTTCCTCGCCCTCGCCGCGCTGATCGTCGGCCTGATCGCCCTGTTCACCCTCACCGAGAGCTGGGACTCCGTCTGGCTCGCCTTCCAGGCCATCGGCTTCACCGGCGCCTTCGCCCTGCTGCTCGTCCCGACAGCCCTGTCCGCGGTCCTCGGCGCCCTGATCCTCCGCCGGGCCACCCCGCGCGGCTGACCCGCTGCAGAACAACAGCTGAGAGAGGGGGGCCTCCGCTGAGGAGCGATGCCCTCCCTTCTCAGCCGATGTTCTGCGGCGAGCAGCCCCGTGCCGACGGCGCCCCGCCGCCCGCAAGGCCCTTCCGCCCCGCCCGCTCGCCTGGGAGCGTTGCAGCATGGCCGCATCCCTCACCACCGCCGCTGCTCAGCACGTCTGGGCCGCCCGCGACGACAGTCCGCTCGACCCCGCCACCCTCGACACGATCGACGCCTGGTGGCGCGCCGCGAACTACCTCGCGGTCGGCCAGATCTACCTCCTCGCCAATCCGCTGCTGCGCGAGCCCCTCGCGAGGGAGCACATCAAGCCGCGCCTGCTCGGCCACTGGGGCACGACCCCCGGCCTCAACCTGATCTACGCGCACCTCAACCGCGCGATCACCGAGCGCGCGCAGCCCACCCTCTACATCACCGGCCCCGGCCACGGCGGACCGGGCATGGTCGCCAACGCCTACCTCGACGGCACCTACAGCGAGATCTACTCGCACATCGACGAGACCGAGGACGGCCTGCGCCGCCTCTTCCGCCAGTTCAGCTTCCCCGGCGGCATCCCGAGCCACGCCGCCCCCGAGACCCCCGGCAGCATCCACGAGGGTGGCGAGCTCGGCTACTCGCTCAGCCACGCCTACGGCGCCGCGTTCGACAACCCGGACCTGCTGGTCGCCGCCGTGGTCGGCGACGGCGAGGCCGAGACCGGCCCGCTCGCCACCAGCTGGCACTCCAACAAGTTCGTGAACCCCGCGACCGACGGCGTCGTGCTGCCGATCCTGCACCTCAACGGCTTCAAGATCGCCAACCCGACCGTCCTCGCCCGCATCCCGCACGAGGAGCTCGAGAGCCTGATGCGCGGCTACGGCCACGAGCCGTTCACCGTCGAGGGCGGCTTCGACGGCGAGGACCCGATGCGGGTGCACGAGCGCTTCGCCGCGGTGCTCGACACCGTGCTCGACCGCATCGCCGCGATCAAGGCGCGCGCCGCGGAGGGCGACCTCTCCCGCCCCGCCTGGCCGATGATCATCCTGAAGACCCCGAAGGGCTGGACCTGCCCCGCGGAGATCGACGGCGTGCAGGTCGAGGGCACCTACCGCGCCCACCAGGTGCCGCTCGCGAACGCCCGCGACACCGAGGCGCACACCCGCCTGCTCGAGGAGTGGCTCCGGTCCTACCGCCCCGAGGAGCTCTTCACCGAGGAGGGCGGCATCGCCGACCGCGTCCGTTCGCTCGCGCCCGAGGGCGAGCTGCGGATGAGCGCGACGCCGCACGCCAACGGCGGCCTGCTCCGCCAGACCCTCCGGCTGCCGGACTTCCGCCGCTACGAGGTCGTCGTGCACGAGCCGGGCGGCACCATCGCCGAGGCGACGAAGGTGCTCGGCGAGTGGCTCGCCGACGTCATCCGCGAGAACCCGACGAACTTCCGGATCTTCGGCCCCGACGAGGTCGCGAGCAACCGCCTGCAGAGCGTCTACGCCGCGACCGACAAGCAGTGGAACGCCGAGCTCAGCCCGCTCGACGACCACCTCGCCCGCGCCGGCCGCGTGATGGAGGTGCTCTCCGAGCACCAGTGCCAGGGCTGGCTGGAGGGCTACCTGCTCACCGGCCGCCACGGGCTCTTCACCTGCTACGAGGCCTTCATCCACATCATCGACTCGATGTTCAACCAGCACGCGAAGTGGCTCGACGGCACCCGCGACATCGAGTGGCGCCGCCCGATCGCGAGCCTCAACTACCTGCTCTCCAGCCACGTCTGGCGCCAGGACCACAACGGATTCAGCCACCAGGACCCCGGCTTCATCGACCACGTGGTCAACAAGAAACCGGAGGTGGTGCGGGTCTACCTGCCGTTCGACGCCAACACGCTGCTCTCGGTCTACGACCACTGCCTCCGCAGCGTCGACTACGTCAATGTCGTCGTCGCCGGCAAGCAGCCCGCCCCCGCCTGGCTCACCATGGCGGAGGCGGTGGCGCACTGCACCCGCGGCCTCGGCATCCTGGAGTGGGCGAGCAGCGAGCGCCGCGGCGAGTCGCCGGACGTCGTGCTGGCCTGCGCCGGCGACGTCCCGACCCTCGAGACCCTCGCGGCCGTCAGCATCCTCCGCGAGGCGCTGCCCGACCTCGCGATCCGCACCGTCAACGTCGTCGACCTGATGCGGCTGATGTCGGAGTCCGAGCACCCGCACGGCCTGTCCGACCGCGAGTTCGACGCGGTCTTCACGCCCGACCGCCCGGTGATCTTCGCGTATCACGGCTACCCGTGGCTGATCCACCGCCTGACCTACAAGCGCACCGGTCACGGCAACCTGCACGTCCGCGGCTACAAGGAGAACGGCACGACGACCACACCGTTCGACATGGTGATGCTGAACGATCTCGACCGCTACTCGCTGGTGATGGACGTCATCGACCGCACTCCCGGCCTCGGCGCGAAGGCGGCGGGCCTCCGCCAGGAGATGCAGGACGCACGGATCCGTGCCCGCGCGTACACCCGCGAGCACGGCGAGGACATCCCCGAGGTCGCGAACTGGACCTGGTCCGGCTCCCGCTCGGGCAACGCCTCGGAGGCCACGGGCGGCGACAACGAGTAGCCCGCTCTCCGCGAGATGCCACTTGTGCACGCGACACGCCGTGTCGAGCGTGCACACGTGGCATCTCGCGGCAGGGGTCAGGCCGCCGCAGCGGTCAGGTAGTCGTCCCACTCGGGCTGGGTGCGCTCCGCGCCGCGCACGAGCCAGGAGCCGGCGCGCGGCATCCGCGGCACCGAGCGCAGCTGCCAGCCCATCTCGAGCGGCGTCCGGTCGCTCTTGAGGTTGTTGCAGCGGTGGCAGCAGGCGACGAGGTTCTCCCAGGTGTCCCGCCCGCCCCGCGACTTCGGCTGGATGTGGTCGATCGTGTTGGCGTGCTGACCGCAGTAGCCGCAGCGGTGGTTGTCGCGCCGCAGCACCCCGCGGCGCGAGACCGGCACGCTGCGCGAGCTCGGGATGCGGACGTAGCGCGTGAGCACGATCACCGAGGGCCGGACGTAGTCGCCAGTCGCGCCGTGCACCGGGTGCTCCTCGTCGGCGACGATGATCATCGCCTTCTCGGACATCAGCAGCACCAGCGCCCGCTTGAAGGACACCACCGCGAGCGGCTCGTAGCCGGCGTTGAGGACGAGTGTGCGCATCAGTGACCTCCGTGCTGTCGCACGCCGTCGTGCGGAGACGCCGCGACCACGCGAAAGGGCGCCGTCGTCATGACGGCGCCCTTCGAGGCCGCGGCGTGGAGCCGCGCGGTGACGTGGTGCCGTATCCGAGTGTCGGCGGAGTGGAGTGCGGCGAGGAGGATCCCCGCCCGGATCGCGTCGGTGCGCCGCACGCGCGAACGCAGCCCCACGCAGTGGTGCCCGTCCCGCTCGGCCATTCCGGCACTCCGTCCCTCGACGAATCCTCCGCTCGCCACGCGAGCGGACTGAGGTTCAGATTAACCCTTCGCGCACGGAACACCAGGGGATGGCGGCTATTCGTCATCACCATTTCACACGCGCAGCCGCGGAACGACGCACGCGGGACGCGGAAGAGCCCGCCCCCTGCTCGGGACGGGCTCTCGCGGAGCGGACGCGCAGGCGTCAGCCGGAGATGCGGACGATCGTGTAGTTGCTCGTCCAGATCGGCTGCACGCGGACGCTCGCGCCCTCGTACGGCGCGTGCAGGATGTTGCCGTTGCCCGCGTAGAAGCCGTCGTGGCCGGGCATGATCACCAGGTCGCCGGGCTGCGCCTCGGACAGCGGGATCTGCGTGCCCATGGCCGCCTGACCCGCGGCCGAGTGCGGCATCGAGATGCCGTACTGCGCGAAGACGTACATGACGAGGCCGGAGCAGTCGAAGCCGCTCGGGTCGGCGCCGCCGAAGACGTACGGCACGCCCTGGTACTGCAGCGCCGTGTTGAAGACGGCCGAGAGGCTGTAGCTCGTGCTCGGCGCGGTGGCCGCGAGCTCGCTGGCCGAGGCGCCCTCGTAGGAGTTGAAGCTCTCCGCGGTCTCCGCGCGGGCCTCGGCGACGTCGGTGGTGTCGACGACGGGCTCGACCACCGGCTCAGGCTCGGGCGGCGGGGGCGGCGGCGCGGCCTCGGCGGTGAAGCCGTCGCGCGCGATCGCGGCCTGGACCACTCCCCCGGCGACGGCGACGGTCTGCGCGTCGCCCTGCCGGAGGAGGTCGGCCTGCGAGGCGGCGAAGAGCCCGTCGCTCTCGGTGCCGGGCGAGAAGGCGTAGGCGGGGAGCGCCATGGTGGCGACGAGGGCACCGGCGAATCCGACGATGGCGACCTTGCCGATCGTGCGACCGCGGCTGCGTCGGCGGGGCGAGCCCGCGGGCGTCGGGACGAAGTCGGTGACATCGGCCTGGCGCGACGGCGCCGTCGGCACGGCCCGGCGGGCGACGGGCGCCTCGTCGGTGTAGCGGGCGCGGACGACCGGCGGGCGGTTCTCGAGGGAGGACGTGTTGCGGGGGCTGTCCGGGTGGGTGGAGCGGAACCGATCGGGGGAACCGGCGGGGCCGGCGGGGTTCTGGGGCAAGGGGGAGGACCTCCGACGTCCCGTCAGCCCAGGCAGCTGTCCCGTCTCACGTGCGCGAAGCATCGGTGTTCACGGGGCCCGAGACGGGAAGGGACGTCGGACTCCGCGCCTCACGACCGGGGTTCGGCCGCAGGGCTCCACAGAGCGTAAGCGACCGTTACCGATTTGTCACCATTCGGAGACCGGATCGTGTCCCGACCCACCCCGCGGATGCAGTAGTACGCGTGGAGCGGACGTTCAGCTGACGAGGAAGATGTGCGCAGCGACCTCGTTGGGGAGCTCGATGCCCGCCTCCACGCCGTCGATGCGCACGAGCACGTAGCCGTTGAGCGCCGAGAACTCGCCCTCGGCTCCGGGGACGACGCCCGCCTGCTTGAGCTGCAGCAGCAGCTCCGGGTCCACCTGCGCGGGCTCGCCCAGTCGGCGCACGACGCCGCGCTGAGGCTCGGCCGAGCCGGCGACGAAGCGGGGGATGCTGATGACGCCGTCCGCGAAGCGCGAGGCGGGGGTGTCCCCCAGCTCGTCGAGCCCCGGGATCGGGTTGCCGTAGGGCGACTCGGTGGGGTGGTCGAGCATCTCGAGGAGGCGGCGCTCCACCTGCTCGCTCATCACGTGCTCCCAGCGGCAGGCCTCCTCGTGCACGAACTCCCAGTCGAGCTTGATGACGTCGTGGAGGAGGCGCTCGGCGAGGCGGTGCTTGCGCATGACGTGGATCGCCTTGCGGCGCCCGTCGCCGGTGAGCTCGAGGTGGCGGTCGCCGGAGACGACGACGAGGCCGTCGCGCTCCATCCGGCCGACGGTCTGCGAGACGGTGGGGCCCGAGTGGCTGAGCCGCTCGGAGATGCGGGCCCGGAGGGGGATGATGTTCTCCTCCTCCAGCTCCAGGATGGTGCGCAGGTACATCTCGGTCGTGTCGATCAGATCCGTCATCTCAGCCTTCCGGTCTCAGCGCGCACAACCTTACTGGGCACCGTGTCCCGTCATCGGCGACGGGGCAGGGCGCAGGGCCTCCGATGGTCGAAGGCGGGGCGGGCCGGGAACCCTAGTATTAACGCATGCCGGACGTCACCATTCCTCGCGAGCTCCTCCCCCACGACGGGCGGTTCGGCTGCGGCCCGTCCAAGGTGCGGCACGACCAGCTCGCGCACCTCGCGACGCAGGGCGCGCACCTCCTCGGCACCTCGCACCGGCAGGCCCCGGTGAAGAACCTGGTCGGCTCCGTGCGCGAGCACCTCGCGACGCTGTTCCGCATCCCCGAGGGCTACGAGGTCCTGCTCGGCAACGGCGGCTCGACCGCCTTCTGGGACGCCGCCGCCTTCTCGCTGATCGACCGCCGCGCCGAGAACCTGACGTTCGGCGAGTTCGGCCAGAAGTTCGCCAAGGCCGCCTCGGCGCCGTTCCTCGAACCCGCGCACGTCGTGTCGGCCCCGGCCGGCTCGCGCAGCGAGGTCGAGATCCTTGAGGGCGTGGACGTCTACGCCTGGCCGCACAACGAGACCTCCACCGGGGTCATGGCACCGGTGCGGCGCGTGCACGGCGACGAGGGCGCCCTCACGGTGATCGACGCGACCAGCGCCGCGGGCGGGATCGACTTCGACGCCACGGAGGCCGACGTCTACTACTTCGCCCCGCAGAAGAACTTCGCCTCGGACGGCGGCCTCTGGTTCGGCCTCTTCTCGCCGGCCGCGATCGAGCGGATCGAGCGGATCGCGGCGAGCGGCCGCTACATCCCCGAGTTCCTCAGCCTGCAGAACGCGGTCGACAACTCCCGGCTGAACCAGACGCTGAACACCCCCGCCCTCTCGACGCTGCTGCTGATGGAGTCGCAGCTCGAGTGGATGAACACGAGCGGCGGCCTGGCCTGGGCGTCGGCGCGCACGCTCGAGTCCTCGTCGGCGATCTACGACTGGGCCGAGGCCTCGCCGATCGCGACCCCGTTCGTCGAGGTGCCCGAGCACCGCTCGCAGGTCGTCGCCACCGTCGACTTCGACGCTTCGGTCGACGCTGCGCTGATCGCGAAGATCCTGCGCGCCAACGGCATCGTCGACACGGAGCCGTACCGCAAGCTCGGCCGCAACCAGCTGCGGGTCGCGACCTTCGTCGCGATCGACCCGGACGACGTCCGCTCGCTGCTCCGCTGCATCGACTACGTCGTCGAGCGCCTGGCCGACTGATCGACCGGGCGGATCGGGGAGGCGCGCGGTGAGGCTCTGGCTCCGTCCGGACGGGCGCCGCCCCGCTCCCCCGCCGTACGCCTCCGACGACGCGACGGCGCTCCTCGTGGGGTGCGTCGTGTGGCTGCTCGCCCTGATCGGCGTGCTGATCGCCGCGGCGGCGGGCGCGTCGGTGGCGCCGCTCGTCCTGTCGACCGTCGTGATCGGCCTCGTCCTCGGGACGATCGGCCTCTTCTACAGCCGCAACCGCCGCTGAGCCTCGACATCCGTCACCGCGCGGAGCGTCGTCGCCTCAGCGCCCGGGCCGAGCGAGGGCGTTCCCGCTCGGCCGAGTGCCGTCAGCGGCGGCGGCGCCGACGTCCGCGGCCGCTGCCGCCCCGTCGTCGGTCGTTCGAGGCGCCGGCGACGGCGTCCTCGCCCTCGGAGTCGTCGTCATCGGAGTCGTCCTCGTCGGAGTCGGTGTCGTCGTCGGAGTCGGTGTCGGAGTCGGGGTCGTCCTCGTCCGAGTCGTCGTCGGCGTCCTCGTCGTCGTCGGAGACGTCGTCGTCGTCCGCCTCGTCGTCGTCGTCGAGGATCTCGTCCTCGTCCGCCACCGCGTCGCCGTCGACGACGATGTCGTCGTCGTACTCGTCGTCCTCGGTCTCGTCGCGCTCACCGCTGGCGTCCTGCGCCGCGCGGTAGTCCGCGAGCCGGACCGACCACGGGACCCAGTCGGGCGCGAGCACGGAGCCCTCGCCCGGCAGCAGCTCGACCTCGAGCACGTTGACGCCCTCGGACTCGTCGATCCTCGACAGCGTCGCCGTCCAGAGCCACCCGGGGTAGCCGCGCATCAGATTCGTGAACTGCAGCGAGACGACGTGCTCGCCCTGGGCGATCGTCGCGACCAGGGTGCCGATCGTGTCGGCGGTCGTGATGTCGAGGAGCGCCTCGCGCGCACGGTCCTCGGAGCCTGCGAGCACGGGGTCGAGCTCGTAGACCGGCTGGGGCTCCGGCTCTCCGGCGTCCGCTGCGGGCCCCGCCTCCGGATCCACGCCCGCCTCGGCGGCCTCGTCGTCGTCCGACTCGTCGTCCTCGTCGATCTCGTCGCTCCAGACCGGCGACGAGACCGGCTTCGACGGCTCGGTGTCGCGCTCCGCCGCAGCGTCGGCGGCCGGCGCGTCCGCGGCGGCGGTCTCCTCAACGGCGGACTCCTCGGCGGTGCCGTCCTGGAACAGGACGTCGTCGGCAGCGCCCCTCGCGGGTGCCGTCCGCTCGGACTCGGGAGCCGGAGCGTCGTTCCGGGGCGACGGGTCGCCGGTCGTCTCGTCGGCGTCAGGCATCCAGCTCGTCCGCAACCCGGCGCAGCAGCGTCGCGATCGTGCGCCCGTGCGCCTTGTCGGGGTAGCGGCCGCGCTTGAGGCCCGTGCCGATCCCGTCCAGCAGCTTCACCGTGTCCTCGACGATGACCGACATGTCGTCGGCGGACTTGCGATTGAGCTTGACCATGCTGGGAGGAGTGTCGATGATCCGGGCCGAGAGCGCCTGCGCACCGCGCTTGCCGTCGGCGATGCCGAACTCGAGGCGGGTGCCGGCCTTGACCGCGGTCCCGGAGGGCAGCGCGGAAGCGTGCAGGAAGACCTCCTGGCCGTCATCAGTGCTGATGAAGCCGAAGCCCTTCTCCTCGTCGTAGAACTTGACCTTGCCGGTAGGCATGCGGAACCCCTCCTGGAAATGAAGCAGCCATCAGTTTAGTGGACGGCGCCCGCCCTATCCTTGACCCGTGAAGCCACAGCAGCCTGCGGGCATCGGACGCGCGGAGCGCACGCTCGCCTACATGTTCGTCGCGATCATCGTCGTGACGGTGCTCGCGTTCATCGCCGTCCTGGTGGCGCCCATGATGGGCGTCCGCGACTACAGCGGCGGCCTCTGGCAGTTCGTCATCGCCCTGCCGCTGGTCGGTCTGCCGATCGCCTTCCTGATGATGATCGCGATGCTCGTGGTCGGCGTCCGCCGCCGCCGCGCCTCGTAGCGCGGACCCGCACCGACCTCTCCGGCGGCACCGAGGCCGCGACGAGCGGCCGGTCACGCGACTCCCAGACTCCACCCAGGCCACGCGCAGATACTGTCCGCATGGACGGACCCCGCATTCTCATCGTCGACGACGAGCCCAACATCCGCGACCTGCTCACCACGAGCCTCCGCTTCGCCGGCTTCGCCGTGCGCGCGGTCGGCAACGGCGCTCAGGCCATCTCCGCAGTCCTCGAGGAGGAGCCGGACCTCATCATCCTCGACGTGATGCTGCCGGACATGAACGGCTTCGGGGTCACCAAGCGCCTGCGCTCGGCCGGTTACACCTCGCCCATCCTCTTCCTCACGGCGAAGGACGACACCGAGGACAAGATCACCGGCCTCACCGTCGGCGGCGACGACTACGTCACCAAGCCGTTCAGCCTGGACGAGATCGTCGCGCGCATCAAGGCGATCCTCCGCCGCACGATGCACGCCGAGGAGGACGCGGTCATCCGGGCCGGCGAGCTCACGATGGACCAGGACACCCACGAGGTCCTCGTCGGCGACGAGCCCGTCGAGCTCAGCCCGACCGAGTTCAAGCTGCTGCGCTACCTGATGCTCAACCCCAACCGGGTGCTCAGCAAGGCGCAGATCCTCGATCACGTCTGGGAGTACGACTTCAACGGCGATGCGGGCATCGTCGAGTCCTACATCTCGTACCTCCGACGTAAGCTCGACACGCATTCGGAGGAATCGCTCATCCAGACCAAGCGAGGATTCGGATACATGCTGAAGGTCGCGAAGGTCTGACCTCCGCCGCCCCGGTGCCGGCCCCGCGAGGGGGCGGGCGCCCGCACGACTTCGAGGGAGTTCCACCGCCATGCACCAGGGTCTGGCCGAGCGGTGGAACTCCATCTCGTTGCGCACGAAGATCACCGCCGTCACCGTCCTCCTGCTGACGCTCGGCCTGCTGGTCTCCGGCATCGGCACGATGACGCTGCTGAAACCGCAGCTGGTCACTCAGCTCGACGTGGATCTGCGCGCGAAGGCGCAGGAGACCGCGAACATCCTCGTCAACGAGGGTGAGGCGGCGATGGACGACTCGGACAAGGAGTACGTCGGCGCCCTGTACAACGCCGTCGGAAGGCAGTTCGCCTCGACCGCGATCGATCCCAGCGACCCCGTCTTCCCCGGCACCTTCTCCATCGACGAGGCCTTGAAGCTGGGCGACGACAGCGCGACGCTCTACAGCGCGAGCGGCAAGATCGAGTACCACTACGTGGCGACGACGTACTCCGACGGCAACAAGATCACGACGCTGCTGCTCGCCACGTCGACGCGCGACATCGACAACATCATGACGATCTACCTGACGATCTTCCTCGGGTTCGGCGTCGCGATCGTGGTCATCGGCGCGATGCTGACACGGCTGCTGGTCACCACCACCTTCGCACCGCTGCGCCAGGTGGAGCAGACCGCCGCCGCCATCGCCGACGGCGACTTCAGCCAGCGGCTCGACGGCACCACCCCCAACACCGAGGTCGGCCGGCTCAACCGCTCGCTCAACGCGATGCTCGTGCGGATCGACAGCGCCTTCCGCGACCGCGCGCGCACGATCGACCAGATGCGCCGCTTCGTCGGAGACGCCAGCCACGAGCTGCGCACTCCCCTCGTCTCCGTCCGGGGCTACGCCGAGCTCTACCGGATGGGCGCGCTGCAGACCCCCGAGGCCGTCGGCCAGGCGATGGAGCGCATCGAGAAGGAGGCGATCCGGATGGGCGGCCTCGTCGAGGACCTCCTCGAGCTCGCCCGCCTCGACGAGACCAAGCCGCTCGCGCTCTCCCCCGTCGACCTGATGCCGCTCGCCCGCGACGCCGCGATGGACGCGATGGCCTCCTGGCCCGATCGAGACTTCGGCGTCGAGACCCGCGACGACACCCCGGTCGAGACCCCGGCCCTCGAGATGGACGACCCGACGGGCACGCCGACCCAGACGATGGAGATCGCTCCCGCCGGCCTCACCGGACCGATCGCGGCCGCCGGCGCGCGACTGGCGCGCTTCCGCCGCCGCCCGCGCCGCGTGATGGCCGAGGACATCGCCGCCGGCACCGCGCCCGAGCCCGAGCAGGTCGGGGTCCCCGCGCTCGTCATGGCGGAGGAGAACAAGATCCGCCAGGTGCTGACCAACCTGATCGGCAACGCCGTCCGGTACACCCCCGAGGACACGCCGATCGAGGTCGGCGTGGCCGTCGACCGCGCGCGGCGCCTCGCGTTCCTCGAGGTCATCGACCACGGCGAGGGGATCCCGCCGCAGATCCGCGAGAAGATCTTCCAGCGCTTCTGGCGCGCCGACACCTCGCGCACGCGCGAGACGGGCGGCAGCGGTCTGGGGCTGGCGATCGTGTCGTCCATCGTCGCCGCGCACAAGGGCCGCGTCGACGTCGTCGAGACCCCGGGCGGCGGCGCCACCTTCCGCGTCGCGCTGCCTCTCCTCACCGTCGACCAGAACGGCGAGTCCTCCCCAGCTTCGGTCTGACGGCCCCCGCGGCCCTCCCGGTCCGCCGTAGGTTCTCTCGCACGCGCCGACCGGCGCACTCAGCGAGAGGACCTGCAGTGACCCACTTCCAGACCGACATCGACGCGATCAGCACCGCGAGCGGATCCATGCACGGCTACGCGGACCGCATCCGCGCCGAGGTCGCCGGCCTCCTCGGCCTGCTGACCAGTCTCGAGAGCTCGTGGACGGGCCAGGCCTCGACCGCGTTCCAGGGGGTGGTCGGCCTCTGGCGGACCACGCAGGGGCAGGTCGACGACGGCCTCGAGTCGATCGCGCTCGCGCTCGCCACGGCAGGCCAGCAGTACGCCGAGACCGAGGAGGCCAACGCGCGGCTGTTCGCGTTCTGACCCGGCGGAGGTGATCCCGGCCGGCCCTCCGCCGACGGCCGGGATCACGCCCGGCAGGCCTGCGACGGCTCCCCCGGTGCCGCCGGTCCGACGCCGACGCCGACCCGTGGAACGCCGAAGGCGGCTCCCCCGGAGGGGAACCGCCTTCTGCGTCGTTCGGGTCGGACTAGAAGTCCATGCCACCCGTGGGGTCTCCGCCCGCGGCGACGGGGTTCCGCTCGGGCTTGTCGGCGACGACGGCCTCCGTGGTGAGGAACAGACCGGCGATCGAGGCGGCGTTCTGCAGAGCGGAGCGCGTGACCTTGACCGGGTCGATGATGCCGGCGGCGATCAGGTCGACGTACTCGCCGGTCGCGGCGTTGAGGCCCCAACCGGTCTGCAGCTCGCGGACCTTGGCGGCGACGACGCCGGGCTCGAGGCCCGCGTTCAGCGCGATCTGCTTGAGCGGGGCGTCGATGGCGACGCGGACGATGTTCGCTCCGGTCGCCTCGTCGCCGACGAGCTCGAGCTTCTCGAAGGCCAGCTTGCCGGCCTGGATGAGGGCGACGCCACCACCGGCGACGATGCCCTCCTCGACGGCGGCCTTCGCGTTGCGGACGGCGTCCTCGATGCGGTGCTTGCGCTCCTTGAGCTCGACCTCGGTCGCGGCTCCGGCCTTGATGACCGCGACACCACCGGCGAGCTTCGCGAGGCGCTCCTGGAGCTTCTCGCGGTCGTAGTCGCTGTCGGTGTTCTCGATCTCGCCGCGGATCTGCGCGACGCGACCGGCGATGGCCTCGGCGTCGCCGGCACCCTCGACGATCGTGGTCTCGTCCTTGGTGATGACGACCTTGCGGGCCGAGCCGAGCAGGTCGAGGGTGACGTTCTCGAGCTTGAGGCCGACCTCCTCGGAGATGACCTGGCCGCCGGTGAGGATCGCGATGTCCTGGAGCTGCGCCTTGCGACGGTCGCCGAAGCCAGGGGCCTTGACGGCGACCGACTTGAAGATGCCGCGGATCTTGTTGACGACCAGGGTCGCCAGCGCCTCGCCGTCGACGTCCTCGGCGATGATCAGCAGCTGCTTGCCCGCCTGGATCACCTTGTCGACGACGGGGAGGAGGTCCTTGATGTTCGAGACCTTGGAGTTGACGATCAGGATGTACGGGTCCTCGAACACGGCCTCCTGGCGGTCGGGGTCCGTGACGAAGTACTGCGACAGGTAGCCCTTGTCGAAGCGCATGCCCTCGGTCAGCTCGAGCTCGGTGCCGAAGGTGTTCGACTCCTCGACGGTGACGACGCCCTCCTTGCCGACCTTGTCGATCGCCTCGGCGATGATCGCGCCGATCTCGGGGTCCGCGGCGGAGATGGAGGCCGTGGCCGCGATCTCCTCCTTGGTCTCGATCGCCTTCGCGCCCGCGACGAGCTCGGCGGTGACGGCCTTGACGGCCTTCTCGATGCCCTTCTTCAGGCTGATCGGGTCGGCGCCGGCTGCGACGTTGCGCAGGCCCTCGCGGACGAGCGCCTGGGCGAGGACGGTCGCGGTGGTGGTTCCGTCGCCGGCGACGTCGTCGGTCTTCTTGGCGACCTCCTTGACGAGCTCGGCGCCGATCTTCTCGTACGGCTCGTCGAGCTCGATCTCCTTGGCGATGGAGACGCCGTCGTTCGTGATGGTGGGGGCGCCCCACTTCTTCTCGAGCACGACGTTGCGGCCGCGCGGGCCGAGGGTCACCTTGACCGCATCGGCCAGGGTGTTGAGTCCACGCTCGAGGCCGCGGCGGGCTTCTTCGTCAAAAGCAATGATCTTGGCCATGTGTGTTCTTCGTCCCTCCCGGACGTCAGGGGAATTCCGTCGTTGGCACTCGACTGGAGCGAGTGCCAACAGCGATTCTGGCACTCACCCGGGAGGAGTGCAAGTGACGCCGGCGCCTGGCGCAACGCGAGGAGCCGCCGCCCGCGCGAGGCGGACGACGGCTCCAGTGCAGGGCGGGGGCCTCAGACCACGCGCACCGATTCGGCCTGCGGGCCCTTGGACCCGGTGCCGACCTCGAACGCGACGTGCTGGCCCTCTTCGAGGACCTTGTATCCCGACATGTCGATGGCGGAGTAGTGGACGAACACGTCCTGTCCGCCGCCGTCGACCGTGATGAAGCCGTAGCCCTTCTCAGAGTTGAACCACTTGACGGTTCCGTTCGCCATCTCTCACTCCCAAAGTGCTGTGCTGCCTGCGACACGAGCGATGCGCAGGTGCCTGATTAGGGAGCATAAGCCAGCGTTTCGGCCCGGAATGGGGCGGAATGCGCCCGTGGGAAAGAGTTGTCCGGGATTCAACATGAATTAAACGTGCCGGAAACAGAGCGCCCCCGGGGAGCGGCTCGACCGCCGCGCTCCGAGGGCCCTCCGGGGTCCCGAGCTACTGCGTCGGGTAGTCCGATCCGAGCACGACGACCACGGCGCCGGTCTCGACGAAGTCGGCGGTCAGCACGATCGTCCCGACGCCGAGCGACTGGACGACGCCGAGCGCCGCGCCCTCGAGCCGCGGGTCGGTGTAGTAGACGGTCGTGGCCGCCTCGTCCTCGGTGTTCGCGTTGGCGACCGTGGGCACGCTCCAGCCCGCTGCGGCGAGCGCGTCCCCCGCGCTCGCGGCGAGGCCCTCCGTCGCCGTCCCGTTCAGGACCGCGAGTGCGAGGGTCGGGTCGACGGTCGGGGTGACCGCGGGGGTCGCCTCCGTGTCGACGATGCCGGTCGGCGCCGTGAAGACGTCGTTGAACTGCACCCGGTTGTCGATCACGAGCAGTCCGATGAACCCGAGCAGCACGATCACTCCGGTGGCGAGCGCCGCCCAGGCCAGAGCGATCGCTCGAGCGTGCGGGGCCGGCGGCCGTCGATGGGCGCCCACGCGCCCCTCGGTGGCCGGGATCTCGTCGAAGCGGTCCTTCGGAGCGGTGGTGGTCATCGTCGGTACGGCCGGCCTTCCGTTCGTGGGCCCGAGCAGCTCGTCTACTCGGGACGCCCGAGGCGGCGCGCGGCGCGGGCGTCGGCGCGCCCGTCGCGGATGCGCTGCAGCCGCTTGACGAGCATCGGGTCGTGAGCGAGGGCGGCCGGTGAGGCCAGAACCGCGCTGAGCACCTGATAGTAGCGGGCGACCGAGAGGCCGAACCGCTCGCGGATCGCGTCGTCCTTGTCTCCGGAGCGGGCCGTCCACTCGCCCTCGAACTCGAGGACGCGGCGGTCCCGCTCGGACAGGGCGGAGCCGGTCGTCCGCTCGAAGCCCGTGGTGCCGCTCATGCCTCCAGAGTAGGCAGGGCCGCCCCGGGCGCCGGTGAGGCGCTCCGGTGCATCCCGATGTGCGGGATGCCCGCCTCCTCGAACTCGTCGCCGAACGTCTCGAAGCCCGAGCGCGCGTACAGACCGGCGACGTAGGTCTGCGCGTGCAGGAGGAGGGCCTCGTCGCCGTGCCGCTCCACGACCGCGCGCACGAGGCGGTCGGCGAGGCCCTCTCCGCGGCGGTCGGCACGCGTCACCACGCGTCCGATGACGCGGTGCGCGTCGCGGTGCTCGGCGCGCTCGTCCAGGAGGGTGCGGAGGTAGGCGGCGACGCCCCGCTCGTCCGCGATCCACCAGTGCCGCGTCGCGGGCTCGAGGTCGCGGCCGTCGAGCTCCTCGTCGTCGACCCGCTGCTCGCGGAGGAACACGTCGGTCCGCAGCCGCGCGATGCCGTAGACCTCCTCGGTCGTGAGTTCGCTCCACACCTTCGAGATCACGGAATTCAGCTGCACGGCGGAGAGTTTACGAGAGCAGAGGGGAGGATCCTCCCCCGTACACTGACCAGGATTCCTAGGGAGACCCATGTCGTCGTATTCCGTCAACAAGACCGACGCCGAGTGGCGCGAGGAGCTCGACCGCGAGCAGTACTCCGTGCTGCGCCAGGCCGCCACCGAGCGCCCGTGGACCGGCGAGCTGCTCGACGAGCACCGCGAGGGGCTCTACACCTGTGCGGCGTGCCACGCCGAGCTGTTCAAGAGCGGCACCAAGTTCGACTCCGGCTGCGGCTGGCCGAGCTTCTACGAGTCCATCCGCCCGGACGCGGTGCAGCTGATCGAGGACAGCACCCTCGGCATGGTCCGCACCGAGGTGCGCTGCGCCAACTGCGGCTCGCACCTGGGCCACGTCTTCCCCGACGGCTTCGGCACGCCGACCGGAGACCGGTACTGCATGAACTCGATCGCGATGAACTTCACCACCGAGGGCGAGTGACCGTGTCCGCGACTCCCGTGCTCGACGCCGTCCTGGCTCGGCGCTCCCGCTCGAAGGTGACCGCGGAGGCGCCGGGGCACGAGGAGATCGCGGCGTACGTCTCGGCCGCCTCGCGGCTCGCCGATCACAGCTCGCTCCGGCCCTGGCGGGTCATCGAGATCCGCGGGGCGGCCCGCGACCGCATCGGCCGCAGCTTCGCCGCCGCGTCCGGAGAGAAGAGGGACGCGCGCAAGCACGTCGAGAAGACCCACCGCGCGTCCCTCCTGCTCGCGGTCGTCGTGAGCGTCAAGAAGTCCAAGGTGCCGGCCTGGGAGCAGGAGGCCGTCGCGTCGGGTGTCGCGCACCTGCTCAGCCTGCTGCTCGACGAGGCGGGCTGGGGCGTCTTCTGGCGCACCGGCTCCTACACCCGCGCCAAGGCCGTGCGGAAGGCGCACCGCCTCGAGAAGGGCGAGGAGCTCCTCGGCTGGCTCTACGTCGGGCGGCCCGACGGCAAGATCGGCGGCCCGAAGCGGCCGACGCCGGCCGAGCGGCATCTGAGCATCCTCGAGCCGTGATCCCGCGGCGCGGGCCGGGGCCGGAGCGGCTCTCGGCCCCGCGATAGGGTGGCCCGGTGCGGCGACGCACCTGCCGACGTGGCGCAATTGGTAGCGCACCCGACTTGTAATCGGGCGGTTACGGGTTCAAGTCCCGTCGTCGGCTCCGTCTCGGTCTCTCGCGCCCTCGATCGACCGCTCCCTCCGCCCGTGCACTGCGGCGCTCCCAGCCGTCCGGCGGCAGGCCCGCGTACGGCAGTCCGCGCAGCCTCCGCGTGATCGGCCTCTCGACGAGGCGGTGGATCAGGGTCGCGGCGACGAGCGAGACGGCGATCGTGCCCGCCACGGAGAGCACTCCCGATCGCAGTCCGACCAGCGCGAGGACGGCGGGCACGGCCGGCCCGATCATGGGGTGGAAGAGGTACAGGCTGTAGGACGCGTCACCCAGGGCGAGCAGCGGTCTCCGGACGACGCGGTCGGCGCCGGGCCGCCGCGCGAGCCGCCGCAGGAGCGGTTCGGCGAGGACCACGGCGATGAACGCGGCGGTGACGACTCCCTTCCGGAAGAGCGCGTCGCGCTGCCAGGAGACGCCGCCCGGCGTGACGCTCGCGACGACGGCGATCGCTGCGGCGAGGCCCAGCGCGACGAGCAGGGCTCGGCGCGCGTTCGGCAGAGCGACGATCCTCCCGATCGCCATGCCGATCGCGAAGTACAGCACGATCGGATCGAAGTAGACCGCCCAGGTGGGCCAGTCCTCCGCGGGCCGGAACGCGTGGCCCGACGCGACGAGCAGCACGATCGCCGAGGCGAAGACGAGGACGTTCCGCCGCAGGAGCAGTCCGAGGGCGAAGACCGCGTAGAAGGCCGCCTCGAACGTGAGGGTCCACCCGACGCCGAGGAGCGGCTCCACCGCGCCGTCCGGGTTGCGGCTGGGGAGGAAGAGGTAGGACGCGACTCCCGACCACGGAGTGAGGGCGGCGTGCAGGACGGCCCCGGGCAGGACGAGGATCGACGCGATCTTGAGGGTGGTGGCGATCCAGTACAGCGGGACGATCCGGATCACGCGGCGGACGGCGAAGAACCGCCATCCGCCCCTCACCTCGAAGGGACCCGCGGTGACCGCCATGACGAAGCCGGAGACGACGAAGAAGACGTCGACGCCCGCGGTGCCCCCGTCCCAGACGGCGATCGAGCCGTCGAGGCGCTCCCGTGCGTAGAACGTGGCGTGCGTGACGACGACGAGCAGAGCCGCGACGAAGCGCAGGACCTGGACGCCCTCGAAGAGCGGCGGTCTCGTCATGGTGGGCTCCTCCCCTAGCGGCGCGGACTTGACGGCAGTCCGGCGTAGCGCATCCCCCGCAGCCGGCGGGTGATCGGCTTCTCGACGAAGCGGTGGATCAGCGCGCCCGCGGTGACCGCCAGCAGCACGGAGCCGACGACGGAGACCGCGCCGGAGCGCAGACCGAGGACGGCGAGGAGAGCGGGCACGGCGGGCCCCACCAGCGGGTGGAAGAGGTAGAGGCTGTAGGAGGCGTCACCCAGGTAGAGGAGGGGACGCAGAAGGAAGCGGTGGACCGCGGGCCTCCGTCGTAGCCCTCGGAGGAGCGGCTCGGCCAGGAGCACGGCGAGGAAGACGGCGGCGATGATCCCCTTGCGCGTGAGCCCGTCGTGCTGCCAGGCGGGCCCGTCCGAGGCGACGGCGCCGAGGACGGCCACGGCGAGGGCGACTCCGAGCGCGACGAGCAGCCGTCGGCGCGCGTCGGGCCGGAGGACGATCCCGCCGATCACCATGCCGATGACGAAGTAGAGCACGATCTGGTCGAAGTAGAACGCCCAGGCGGGCCAGTCGTCCCCGCCGCCGCGGAGGAGCTGACCCGACGCGACGAGGATCATGACCGTCGACGCGAAGACCAGGACGGCGCGCCGCAGAAGGAGCCCGAGGGCGAAGACGACGTAGAACGCCGCCTCGAAGGTGAGGGTCCACCCGACGCCGAGGAGCGGCGCGATCTGACCGTCCGGATCCCGGGTCGGCAGGAAGAGGTAGGAGGCGACGGCGGACCACGGCGTGAGGCCGGCCTGCTGGGCGGCGCCCGGTTGCGCGAGGATCGCGACGACGGTGAGCGTGGTGGCGATCCAGTACATCGGGACGATGCGGATCAGACGGCGGACGGCGAAGAACCGCCAGCCGCCCGCCACCTCGAAGGGAGCGGCGGTCACCGCCATCACGAAGCCGGAGACGACGAAGAAGAGGTCGACGCCCGCGGCACCGCCGCCCCAGACGCCGATGGAGGCGTCCAGGTGCTCGCTCGCGTAGAACCTGCTGTGCGTGAACACGACGAGGAGGGCTGCGACGAAGCGGAGGACCTGGACGCCCTCGAAGAGCGGTCGGTCGGCGGTCGTCCGCATGCCGATCGGTGTCGTGGTCATAGGGGGCCCTCCGGTGAGATCGGGTGAGCCTATCCACGCCCGCGGTCGGCCGGTGCTGAGGCGCGGAACGACCTGTCGTGGATCGCGCGCGGACCTCGGACCCGCCGCGCGTCCTCCTGCGGCGACGACGTCCGGCGCCCGGCTGCGCACGACGAGGGGCCCCGGTCTCCCGGGGCCCCTCGTGTGTTCCGTCCCGTCTCGGCGGGGTCGCGGATCAGCCCGCGGCGGGCGTCGGGGTCGGCGTGGCCGACGAGTAGGTGTCGGCGGCGGCTGAGAGCACGAACGAGCTGAAGGCGTCGGCGTCGGTGAGCGAGCCGGTGTAGGCCTCGCCGTTGACGAGGACCGTCGGCGTGCCCGAGACGGAGGCGACCTCGGTGCCGGGCAGCGGGCCCGACGTCGCGCGCTCCGTGGCCGCCCGCACCCAGCTGACGAAGGACTGCTCGTCGATGCAGGTGTTCACGGCGGCGGTGTCCTCCACGCCCGCGTCCGCGGCGGCCTGCTTGAGCTCGTCGTCCGAGAGGCCGTCGGTGCCCTCGGCCGGCTGCTCGGCGAAGAGCGCGGCGTTGAAGTCGAAGAAGGAGTCCGGCGACTCGTCGGCGACGCAGGCGGCGGCGTTGGCCGCGCGCTCGGAGTACTTGGTGCCGTTGGAGCGGGTGGTCAGGATGGCGATCGGGTGGATCTCGACCGTGGCGGCACCGCTGGTGACCCACTCCTTGATCTGATCGCCGTTGGTCTGCTCGAACTGGCCGCAGTAGGGGCAGAGGTAGTCGAGGTAGACCCGGATGTCGACGGTGCCCGTGGAGGTGTCGAGGACGCTCGGGGTGGGGCTGCCGTCGGCCGGGATCGCCGGGGTGGTCGAGGCGACCAGGCCCTCGGTGACGAGGACGCCGTCGCTCGCCATGTTGGCGGGGCCGGGGCCGGCCGGGCGGATGCTCGACGTGACGGCGAAGACCACGACCGCCACGATCGCGATCACGACGATCGCGAGACCGCCCTGCAGGGCGAAGCGGCCGACGCGATCGCGGCGCTTCTGCTGCTCGCGGAGTCGGCGGGCCTTCTCGCGCGCGGCCTCTCGACGCTGGTTCTTCGAGAGACGGTCGTTGGCTCCGCCGATGGTCATGACAAGAACGCTCCGAATGAGAGAGGAGGAAGTGCCGCCGGGCTGCGACTCGCCGGAATCCTACGCGCGAGCCCTGGGAAACCTCCAAACGACGGATACCGCCCGCCCCGGCGGCCGGCATCGGGCACCGACTCCCCGTCCCGGCACCGCGTGGCATACTGTGACGGTTGGTCGGAGTCGCCCACGCGACGACGACCGTCACTTCCATTCACTCGGATCGTCCGGCACGTACCTGCCGGTGAAGGAGCAAGAACAATGGCGTCCGTAACCTATGACAACGCGTCCC
This sequence comes from Rathayibacter sp. VKM Ac-2804, assembly GCF_009866655.1. Taxonomy (NCBI): domain Bacteria; kingdom Bacillati; phylum Actinomycetota; class Actinomycetes; order Micrococcales; family Microbacteriaceae; genus Rathayibacter; species Rathayibacter sp. VKM Ac-2804. The sequence continues at coordinate 1,291,411 of NZ_CP047420.1, read as the reverse complement.
GCGTCTACCCCGGGGCCACGCGTGCCTCGGTCGACAAGCTGAACCTCGAGGTCGGAGACGGCGAGTTCCTCGTCCTCGTCGGTCCCTCCGGCTGCGGCAAGTCCACCTCCCTGCGCATGCTCGCCGGCCTCGAAGAGGTCAACGAGGGCCGCATCCTGATCGGCGACCGCAACGTCACGGACGTTCCGCCGAAGGACCGCGACATCGCGATGGTGTTCCAGAACTACGCGCTCTACCCGCACATGTCGGTGGCCGAGAACATGGGCTTCGCGCTCAAGATCGCCGGCATCAACAAGGACGAGCGCGCCGCGCGGGTCCTCGAGGCCGCGAAGATGCTCGACCTCGAGCCCTACCTCAACCGCAAGCCGAAGGCCCTCTCGGGTGGTCAGCGTCAGCGCGTCGCGATGGGTCGCGCCATCGTCCGCAAGCCGCAGGTGTTCCTCATGGACGAGCCGCTGTCGAACCTCGACGCCAAGCTCCGCGTCCAGACCCGCACGCAGATCGGCACGCTCCAGCGCCGCCTGGGCATCACCACGGTCTACGTCACCCACGACCAGACCGAGGCGCTCACCATGGGCGACCGCATCGCGGTCCTCAAGGACGGACTGCTCCAGCAGGTCGGAACGCCCCGCGACCTCTACGAGAACCCGAACAACGTCTTCGTGGCTGGCTTCATCGGCTCGCCCGCGATGAACCTGTTCCACGCGGACGTCACCGACGGCGGCGTCAAGTTCGGCGACACCGTCCTCCCGATCGCCCGCGAGGCGCTCGCGAAGACCACCCAGAAGGTCGTCACGCTCGGCGTGCGCCCCGAGGACGTCACCGTCTCGACCCAGCCCGGCGGCCTGCCGATCGAGGTCGACCTGATCGAGGAGCTCGGCTCGGACGGCTACCTCTACGGCCACACCGAGGTCGAGGGACGCCGCACCGACATCGTCGCGCGCGTCGACGGCCGCGTGCACCCGACCGCGGGCGACCGCGTCTACGTGACCGCGAACCACCGCGTGCACATCTTCGACGGCGAATCGGGACTGCGCCTCTCCTAGGCTCCGCCCCCGCGCACACGCTGCCGCCGTCTCCTCCGAGGCGGCGGCAGCGTTCGTCCGGGCCCCTCCACCGTCCGACTCACGACACGAACGGCGTGCCATGTCCGGCTCCCTGAACATCACCTCGGCCACGGTCGACCCCGCCCTCCTCGACCTGCCGTGGAACCTGCGGCTGAACGACTGGCCCGACGAGTACATCGCCGCACTGCCCAAGGGCATCTCGCGGCACACGGTCCGCTTCGCGCACCTCTCCGGTCACGTCGTCGCCGTCAAGGAGACGACCGCGGAGATGTCGCGCCGCGAGTACGAGATGCTCAAGACGCTGCAGCGCCTCGACGTCCCGTGCGTCGTGCCGGGCGCCGTCATCACGAACCGCAGCGACGACGAGGGCGACGAGCTGCCCGCCGTGCTGGTGACTCGGCACCTGAAGTTCTCGCTCCCCTACCGCGCCCTCTTCTCGCAGACGCTGCGGCCGGACACGGCCACGCGCCTCGTCGACGCGCTGGCGCTGCTGCTCGTGCGCCTGCACGTCATCGGCTTCTTCTGGGGCGACGTCTCGCTCTCGAACACGCTGTTCCGTCGCGACGCCGGGGCGTTCGCGGCGTACCTCGTCGACGCCGAGACGGGGCAGCTCTACTCGGGCGGCCTCTCCAACGGCCAGCGCGAGAACGACCTCGAGATCGCCCGCGTCAACATCGCCGGCGAGCTGCTCGACCTCGAGGCGGGCGGACGCGTCGACGACGACCTCGATCCGATCACGGTCTCGGACGGCATCGTCGCCGCCTACCGCAGCCTCTGGAAGGAGCTGACCGGAGCGGAGTCGTTCTCGACCTCGGAGCGCTGGCGGATCAACGACCGGGTGAACCGGCTCAACGACCTCGGCTTCGACATCGAGGAGCTCGCGATCAAGACCGACGAGTCGGGCTCGACCGTGCGGATCCAGCCGAAGGTCGTCGACGCGGGTCACCACCAGCGCCGGCTGCTGCGGCTCACCGGACTGGACGCGCAGGAGAACCAGGCGCGCCGGCTGCTGAACGACCTCGACTCGTACACCGCCACCTACGACAAGCAGGGGCTGGACGAGGAGATGGTCGCGCACGAGTGGCTCGCGCAGGTGTTCGAGCCGGTCATCCGGTCGATCCCGCGCGATCTGAAGGGGCGCCTCGAGCCGGCGGAGATGTTCCACCAGCTGCTCGAGCACCGCTGGTTCATGTCGCAGCAGCAGGCGCGCGACGTGCCGCTGGCCGAGGCGGTCACCGCGTACGTGAACGACATCCTGCGGCACCGCCGCGACGAGGCGACGGTCATCGCACCGCCGACCGAGGCGATCACGCTGCCGAACCTCGTGCTCGACGAGGCGGGCGACGCCGAGCTGACCGACGAGGACGCGGACGTCGACTGGATGAAGAACGTCTGACCCCGGCACACCGAAGGGCTCGTGCGGATCCTGGATCCGGCACGAGCCCTCCGTCGTCCGCGGCATGTGCTGACGCAGATCTCGTACGCCCGCTGCGCGGCCTACTCGATCAGCATGCTCGCCCGCCCGTCAGCTCGCCGAAGTCGGCGCCTCTCCGCCGCCGCTCGCCGAAGGCGGCGCCCCCTGCCCCTCCCCCGGCGTCAGCGCGGGTGCCGGTGCGGTGAGCTGCAAGGCGGAGGAGGAAGGGATACCGGCGGTATCGCGCCCGACGACAACGCCGCAGATCGCCGTCCCGGCGTCAGCGCGGGTGCCGGTGCGGTGAGCTGCAAGGCGGAGGAGGAAGGGATACCGGCGGTATCGCGCCCGACGACAACGCCGCAGATCGCCGTCCCGGCGCCAGCGCGGGTGCCGGTGCGGTGAGCTGCAAGGCGGAGGAGGAAGCGATACCGGCGGTATCGCGCCCGACGACAACGCCGCAGATCGCCGTGCCGGCGCCCGCGCTGCCCGCGCTACTCGGAGGCGGCGCGGAGCTTGGAGATCTCGTAGAGCGCGACCGACGCGGCGATGCCCGCGTTGAGCGACTCGGTCGCGGCGCTGATCGGGATGGAGACCACGGCGTCGCACTGCTCGGTGACGAGGCGCGAGAGGCCCTTGCCCTCACTGCCGACGACGACGAGCAGCGGACGGTCGGCGAGCTCGAGGCCCGGGAGCATCGTGTCGCCGTCGCCGTCGAGGCCGATGACGAAGACGCCCTCGCGCTTGTAGTCCTTGATCATCGCGGTGAGGTTGGAGGCCATCGCGACGGGCACGCGCGCGGCGGCGCCGGCCGAGGTCTTCCACGCCGCCGAGTTGAGACCGACGGAGCGGCGCTGGGGCACGATGACGCCCTGCCCGCCGAAGGCGGCGACGGAGCGGATGATCGCGCCGAGGTTGCGCGGGTCGGTGATGCCGTCGAGCGCGACGAACAGCGGGACGACCCCGCGGGAGACGCTGCGCTCGAGCAGGTCGCTCGGGTGCGCGTACTCGTACGGCGGCACCTTGAGCACGAGGCCCTGGTGCACGGAGTCGGGTCCGGCGAGGCGGTCGAGCTCGGGGCGCATGACCTCGAGGACGGGGAGGCCGCGCGCGGTGGCGAGCTTGAGCGCCTCTTTGACCCGGTCGTCCATCTCGATGCGCGTGGCGAGGTAGAGCGTGGTGGCGGGGATCTTGGCGCGGAGCACCTCGAGGACCGAGTTGCGGCCGGTGACCATCTCGGACTCGTCACCGCTCTTGGGCTTCCGGGACGGGGCAGGGCGGCCCTGACCGCGAGCCGCGCCGCTCAGCGCCGCTCCGGGCCGGCCCTTGCCGCCGGCGGCGACGAAGCGCTCGCGCGCCAGCTTCGCCTTGCCCGCGGGGTGGTACGGCCGGTCCTCGGCCTTGGGCGTGGGCTTCTTGCCCTCGAGGGCCTGACGGCCCTGACCGCCGGAACCGACGGCCTTGCCCTTGCTCTTCTTGCGGACCGCTCCTGGGCGGCCGGGCTTATTCGCCATCGAGACTCCAATGCGCACCCGTCTGGGTGTCTTCGATCGTGATTCCCGCAGCAGCGAGATCGGTTCGGATGCGGTCGGCGGCCGCCCAGTCGCGCTGCTCGCGCGCGGTCTGCCGCTCGGCGACCAGGCGGTCGACGAGCACGGTGAGGGCCCGGTAGGTGGGCTCGTCGTCGAAGCGCGCCCACTCGGGTGCCTCGGGGTCGATGCCGAGGACCGAGGCCATCGCGAGGACCTGGGTGCGCAGCGCGGACACCGTGCCGAGGTCCTCCGCGTCGAGGGCGGCGTTGCCGGCCCGCACGGTCTCGTGCAGGACACCGATGGCCTGCGGGACCGAGAGGTCGTCGTCCATCGCCTCGGCGAACTCCTCGGGCACGACCGGCTCGCCGACCGCGGCGAAGCGGGTGCCCTCGAGGCGCCGTCGCGAGCGGTCGAGGAAGCCCTCGATCCGCTCGAGCGCGGCCTCGGCCTCCTCGAGCGCGCCGTCGTGGAACTCGAGCGTCGAGCGGTAGTGCGCCGAGCCGAGGTAGTAGCGCACGACCAGCGGGCGGGCGGAGTCGAGGAGCTCGGAGGCGAAGACGGAGTTGCCGAGCGACTTGCTCATCTTCTGGCCGGTGACCGAGACGAGGCCGTTGTGCAGCCAGTAGCTGGCGAAGGCGTGGCCCGCCGCGGTGGACTGCGCGAGCTCGTTCTCGTGGTGCGGGAAGCGCAGGTCGAGCCCGCCGCCGTGGATGTCGAACTGCGTGCCGAGGTACTTCGTCGACATGGCGGAGCACTCGATGTGCCAGCCGGGGCGGCCCCTGCCCCAGGGCGAGGCCCAGGAGGCGGACTCCGGCTCCTCCGGCTTCATGCCCTTCCACAGGGCGAAGTCGTGCGGGTCGCGCTTGCCGCGCGGGTCGGCGTCGGTCGCCGCCTCCATGCTCTCGAGGCGCTGGTGGGTGAGCGCGCCGTAGTCGGGCCAGGAGCGGGTGTCGAAGTAGACGTCGCCGGAGTCGTCGGGAGCGGGATAGGCGTGGCCCAGCTCGATCAGGCGCTGCACGAGCGCGACCATCTCGGCGATGCTCGCGGTCGCCCGCGGCTCGTAGGTCGGCGCCAGGATGCCGAGGGCGGAGTAGGCGGCCGTGAACTCGAGCTCGACGCGGTAGGCGAGGGCCCACCACTGCTCGGAGGGCTCGCCCTCGCCGGCGGCTCGACGCGCCTGCTCGGCGATCGCGAGGATCTTGTCGTCGATGTCGGTCACGTTGCGGACCAGGGTGACCCGGTAGCCGCGGTAGGCGAGCCAGCGGCGCAGCTGGTCGTAGACCAGGGCGGAGCGCAGGTGCCCGATGTGCGGGGACGACTGCACCGTGGGTCCGCAGACGTACATCCCGACCTCGTTCTCGCGGAGGGGGACGAAATCGACGAGGGCCTGGGCCTTCGAGTCATGCAGTCGCAGAGTCACGCCGCGAGTTTACCGGGCGGGGCGGTCGCGCCCGGGCGGCTCTTCCGCGCGGTGGATCAGCGCCCGGATCCAGGGGTGGGGAGGACGAGGGCCGTGGCGGTCGCCGCGACCCCCTCCCCCCGTCCGGTGAAGCCGAGGGCGTCGGAGGTGGTGGCCGCGACGCTGACCGGTGCGCCGAGGAGCGCGGACAGCAGCTGCTGCGCCTCCTCCCGCCGCGGAGAGAACTTCGGCCGGTTGCCGATGAGCTGGACCGACACGTTGCCGATCGTGAAGCCGGCGGCCTCGACGAGCTCGCGGGTCGCGCGGAGGAAGACCTCGCCGTGCGCGTCCTGGAAGCGAGGGTCGTCGGTGCCGAAGCGGGAGCCGATGTCGCCGAGGTTCGCCGCGGCGAGCAGGGCGTCGCAGATCGCGTGCGCGACCGGGTCGCCGTCGCTGTGCCCGGACAGCCCGCGCTCCCCCGGCCAGTGCAGGCCGGCGACCCACAGCGGCGACGCGTCGTCGAAGGCGTGCACGTCGGTGCCGATGCCGACCCGCGGCACCGCGGCCGACGGCGGCGGCGCGAGCAGCTGCTCCGCCCGGGCGAGGTCCCAGGGGGTGGTGATCTTGAAGGCGAGCGGGTCGCCGGGGACGACGACGGAGCCGCGGCCGTGGGAGGCGAGCAGGGCCGCGTCGTCGGTGAACTCGCGGTCGGCGGCGGCGTAGGCCTCGTCGAGCAGCTGCCGCGGGAAGCCCTGCGGCGTCTGCACGGCGGCGAGCTGCGAGCGGTCGACGGTGTCGAGGATCGCGGCATCGGCGTCGACGCGCTTGATGGTGTCGGTGACGGGGAGTCCCGGGATGACTCCACCGCCGGTGGAGCGGACGGCGGCGAGCACGCGCTCGAACTGGGCGACGGGAGTGAGGGCCCGGGCGGCGTCGTGCACGAGGACGGTCTCGACGCCGGGGAGCAGGAGCGCCAGCCCGCGGGCCACGGAGTCCTGCCGGGTGGCTCCGCCGGCGGCGACGAGGACCTCGACCTCGGGGCCGGAGGCGCTGCGGCACAGCTCGACGGTCGTGTCGACGAGGGACTCCGGGGCGACGACGACGACCTGCACCGGCTCGGCGAGGCTGAGGACGCTCCGGAGGCTGCGCTCGAGGATCGTGACACCCGCGCACTGGACGTACGCCTTGGGCAGCTCGCGCCCGAGGCGGGTGCCGCTGCCGGCGGCGACGATGACGACGGCCGCGCTCGGCGTCGATCCGGTGACGGTGTGCAACGGGACGTCCTTTCGCCGCCGGTCACAGTAGCAGCGGGCGGGCGGAGGGGGCAGCCCGGCCGGGACGAGAGCGCGGCTGCGCTATTCTTTTTCCGGCTCCTGCACCTCGAATCCGCCCTGCCCGGGGTGGGCGGGGCCGATGATCTGGAGGAACCCGTGAAGGCGCGTATCGCTGCATCCGTCGTTCTCGCGGTCGGCGTCGCGTTCGCCACCGCCGGCTGCAACCTGGTGGCCCCGCAGGCGACCCGGGCCATCTACGACCCCAGCGACGGGGTGGGTGCGACCGTCGGCGACGTGTCCATCCGCAACGCGATGATCATCTCCGAGGACGGCGAGGTCGGCACGCTCGTCGTCTCGCTGATCAACGACACCGACGAGACGGTGAGCGTCGAGGTGCAGTACGAGGCGAGCACGGGCCGGACGAGCGACACCGTGGACGCGGTCCCCGGTCGCACGGAGGTCCGGCCGGACAGCACCGAGGCGGTCACGATGGAGGGCCTCGACACCCTCCCGGGCAGCCTGTTCCCCGTCTACTTCCAGTACGGCTCGGAGGAGGGCAGGGAGCTCCTCGTCCCGATCCTGACGAACGCCCTCGAGGCGTACGCGACGCTGACTCCGGCCCCGTCGGCCACCCCGACGGTCACGCCCACGGCGAACCCGGCGCAGACGGCGCTGCCCACCCCGACCGTGCAGCCCGGCGTCGACGCCCCGGCGGAGTAGCACCCGCTCCTCGCGAAGGGCCGTCCACTGCGGTGGGCGGCCCTTCGTCGTTCCGGCGCGCGGGTCTCGATACGCCCCTGCGGGGCTACTCGACCAGCATGTTCCGCCGAACCCGCTCGTCGCACAGCGATGGCCCTGTTGCAGACCGCTCGTCGCACAGCGACGGCCCGACCAGCGCCCGCACCTCTGCAGACGGCGGCTCGCTGCCCCCGCCGTCAGAAGTGGATCGCGGGGCCTGGTGGGGGTGGATGCAAGGCGGAGGAGGGCGCGATACCGGCGGTATCGCAACCGACGGCAACGCCGCAGACGCCCCCGCCAGGCCCCGCGATCAGGCGTCGAAGCGGTAGCCGAGGCCGCGGACGGTCACCAGGAGCACCGGCTCTTTGGGCGTCTTCTCGATCTTGGAGCGGATGCGCTTGACGTGGACGTCGAGGGTCTTGGTGTCGCCGAAGTAGTCGCTGCCCCAGACGCGGTCGATCAGCTGGCCGCGGGTGAGGACGCGGCCGGCGTTGCGGAGGAGCATCTCGAGCAGCTCGAACTCCTTGAGCGGCATGGGGGTCTCGACGCCGTCGACCTCGACGGTGTGCCGCTCGATGTCCATCCGGACGGGTCCGGCCACGACGATGCGCTCCTCCCCCGGGTCCTCGGTGCGGCGGCGGAGGACGGCCCGGATGCGGGCGAGCAGCTCCCGGGTCGAGTACGGCTTGGTGACGTAGTCGTCGGCGCCGAGCTCGAGCCCGACGACGATGTCCACCTCCGAGTCCTTCGCGGTGACCATGATGATCGGGATCGCGGAGCGGGTGCGGATCTCGCGGCACACCTCGGTGCCGGGCATGCCGGGGAGCATGAGGTCGAGCAGGATCAGGTCGTACTCGCCGTCGTCGAAGGCGGCGACGGCGCGCAGGCCGTCCTCGGCGACGGTGACGTCGTAGCCCTCGCGTTCGAGCAGGTAGCTGAGCGGCTCGCTGAGGGCGCTCTCGTCCTCGACGAGCAGGATGCTGGTCACGCGGTGTCTCCTATCGGGGCGGCGGACGCGAAGGGCGTCCTGGCCGGGTCTACTTCGGGGAGTCGGATGGTGAAGGTGCTGCCGCGACCGGGTTTGGACCAGACGCGGACGTCGCCGCCGTGGTTCTGCACGGCGTGCTTGACGATGCTGAGGCCGAGGCCGGTGCCGCCGGTGTGACGCGAGCGGGCCTGGTCGACGCGGTAGAAGCGCTCGAACACGCGGTCGAGGTCCTCCTCCGGAATGCCGATGCCCTGGTCGGTGACGGCGATCTCGACGACGCCGCCGGTGGAGCGGACGCCGATGCCGACGCGGGAGCCGGGCGGCGAGTACTGGATGGCGTTGGCGAGCAGGTTGTGCAGCGCAGAGACGAGCATCTTCTCCTGGCCGGCGACGTACGCCTTCTTCATCCCGCCCTTGACGAGGGTGACGTCGTGCGACTCCGCCATCACATGGGTCGTCTCGAGCGCGGCGACCACGATGTCGTCGACGCGGACGACCTCGGCGGAGCCGGCGACGTCGGCGGACTGCAGGCGGGAGAGCTCGATGATCTCGCGGGTGATCTTCGCAAGGCGGTGCGACTCCTGCGTCAGCCGGTGCGCGAAGCGGCGCACCTGCTTCGGGTCGTCGGCGGCGGAGTCGAGGGCCTCGGCGAGGAGGCCGACCGCGCCGATCGGTGTCTTCAGCTCGTGCGAGATGTTCGCCACGAAGTCGCGGCGCACCGCCTCCAGGCGGCGGGCCTCCGTGTGGTCCTCGGCCAGGACGAGCACGAAGCGGGAGCCGAGCCGCGTGGCGTGCACGACCAGGGTGACCGCGGCGTCCGAGAGCGGACTCGTCGCCAGCTCCAGGTCCTGCTCGATGTCGTCGCCGAAGCGGCGCACCCGGTCGACGATCGCGACAAGGTCGGGATGCAGCAGCGTGTCCTGCGAGACGAGGCCGAGCGAGATCGCGCGAGCGGACGCCTTGAGCACGTTGTGGGACGGATCCGTCACGAAGGCGGGCGCTCCGACGGCGTCGATGATCGCGCCGATCCCCTCGGGCAGGCCGACGGTGACGACCTCGGCGGCGATCCGCCCCTGGCGTGCGGCGAGCGACACGACACTCGTCAGGACGACGCCGATGACGATGCCGAGAACGAGCGACAGCACGACGATCAGGCCCGGATCCACGCTCCCAGGCTATCCATCCACCGCCCGTCTCCCTACCGGATGCCCGGCGACGGGTCGCGGGTCGAGTACTGTTCAAACGCTCGGCACCGTTCGTTAACCTGCCGTGGTCATCATGACTGCGCCTGCGCCGACCTGGTGCAGTCGCAGCGTCGTGCGCGGCGTGGAACGGCACCGTCCTCCGTGCGTGCCGCAGAGAGGGTCGAGAAGAAGATGCGCGAAGTTTTCCAGCAGGAGCTGGCCGAAGTCCAGGATCGGCTCGTCGAGATCTCCGGACTCGTCGAGATCGCGATCGAGAAGGCGACCCAGGCGTTCAACCACTCCGACGTCTCCCTCGCCGAGGAGGTCATCGCCAGCGACGCCCGCATCGACGAGCTGGCCATCAGCCTCGACGAGCTGGCGATCGACATCCTCGCCCGCCAGGGACCGGTCGCCCGCGACCTGAGGACCGTCGTGTCCGCGCTGCGGATCAGCGCCTCGCTCGAGCGGATGGGCGACATCGCCGAGCACATCGCACAGCTCTCCCGCTACCGCTTCCCCGACAAGGTCGTGCCGAAGACGCTCCGCCCGACCTTCGTCGAGATGGGCCGCCTGGACGTGGTCGTCGCGCACAAGCTCACCGAGCTGCTGCGCACGCAGGACCCCCGCCTAGCCGAGGAGATCCGCGACGAGGACGACAAGATCGACGAGCTGCACGTCAGCGTCTTCGACAAGGTGCTCAGCGAGGCCTGGAAGGGCCAGGCCGCCGACACCGTCGACGCCACCCTCGCCAGCCGCTACCACGAGCGCTTCGCCGACCACGCGGTGTCCATCGCGAAGAAGGTCCAGTACCTCATCTCGGGCGACTGGGGCTGAGTCCATTTGTCGATGTCGCGCGAGCGCGATATCGACCGCGGTCGGCAGACCGCTTGCTTGCGTTCCGCAGAGCGGGGCGCGAACACCTAGAGCGAATCGCTGGCACGCGATTCACTCGTTCGCCTTGTGGGGGGCGGCTGGTCTCGACTCTCAGCGCTCGGTCATCGAGTGACAGCGGCCGTGCCTCGCTGGTCGGTGCCCGCACTTCCCTGCTGATCGAGTAGCGCGTGCCGCGCGCGTGTCGAGATCCACCGTCGAATGGACGCGGGGTCTCGATACGCCGCGTACCGCGGCTACTCGACCAGCAGGGAAGGGGCGCGTTCCGCGGCCTCGTTCTCGCGTCCGTGGTGATCGAGCAGCGCCAGCAGGGAAGGGGCGCGTTCCGCGACCACGTTCTCGCATCCGTGGTGATCGAGCAGCGCCAGCAGGGAAGGGGCGCGTTCCGCGACCTCGCTCTCGCATCCGTGGTGATCGAGCAGCGCCAGCAGGGAAGGGGCGCGTTCCGCGACCTGGCTCGGTCATCCGTGGTGATCGAGTAGCGCGCGCAGCGCGCGTATCGAGATCCACCGTCGCGAGGGCTCGAGGTGTCAGAGCGCCCGGCTCCACGGGGGGCGGGTGCAGACACGGACGGCCCGCGGGAGTGGAGACTCCGGCGGGCCGTGCGGCGGTGCGAGGGGGGCGGGCTACTTCTTCGCGCCCTGGGCGGCGACGGCGGCGGCGCCGGCGGCGGCGGCCTCCGGGTCGAGGTAGCGGGCCTCGCCGATCGGCTCGAAGTTCTCGTCGAGGGTGTAGACGAGGGGGATGCCGGTCGGGATGTTGAGCTCGGCGATGTCCGAGTCCGAGATGCCGTCGAGCGTCTTCACCAGCGCACGCAGCGAGTTGCCGTGCGCGGTGATCATGACGGTCTTGCCCGAGGCGAGGTCCGGCTTGATGTCCGACTCCCAGTACGGCAGCATCCGCTCGATCACGAGCTTGAGCGACTCGGTGCGGGGCAGGTCGTCGCCGAGGTCGGCGTAGCGCTCGTCGTGCGCCTGCGAGTACTGGTCCTCGTCGTCGATGGGGGGCGGCGGCACGTCGAACGAGCGGCGCCAGGTCATGAACTGCTCGGGACCGTACTCGGCCAGGGTCTGCGCCTTGTCCTTGCCCTGCAGCGCGCCGTAGTGGCGCTCGTTGAGGCGCCAGGAGCGCTTCACGTCGATCCACAGGCGATCGGCCTTCTCGAGCGCGATGTTCGCGGTCTGGATCGCGCGGGTCTGGCGCGAGGTGTAGACGACGTCGGGGTGCAGCCCCGCCTCGGTCAGCAGCTCGCCGGCGCGGGTCGCCTCCGCGACGCCCTGCTCGGTGAGCCGCACGTCGACCCAGCCGGTGAACAGATTCTTCTGGTTCCACTCGCTGTTGCCGTGGCGCACGAGGATGAGGGTGTAGGTCTCGGACATGCGTCCAGTTTAGAGGCGGCCCCTCCGCCCCCGGATACGCTGGAGACCATGCCGATCGGAGCCGTCACCCGCGGCACGACGGGCACCAACCGCCTCCGCCGGGTCGACCGCCGCCTGGCCGAGCTGCCGGTGCTGCGCTCGACCGCGGAGCCGATCGTGGTCGATCTCGGCTTCGGTGCGAGCGCCGTCACGACCCTCGAGCTGCACCGCCGCCTGGTCCGCACGGCGCCCGGCGTCGACGTGGTCGGCTTCGAGATCGAGCCGGCCCGCGTCGAGACGGCGCGACGGCAGCTCGATCGCGTCCGCGAGGGCGGGACCGCCTTCCCCGCCGACGCCCGGGTGCGCTTCGAGCGCGGCGGCTTCGAGGTCCCCCTGGCCGGGCGGCAGCGGGCGAGCGTGATCCGCGCCTTCAACGTCCTCCGGCAGTACGACGAGTCGGCGGTCGCCGAGGCGTGGCACACGATGACCGACCGGCTGACCCCGGACGGCGTCCTGGTGGAGGGGACCTGCGACGAGATCGGCCGGATCTGCACCTGGATCGAGATCGGGCGCGAGGGTCCCCGCTCCCTCACCCTGTCGCTCCGGCTCGGCGCCGTGCCCTCGCCGATGATCGCGGCCGAGCGGCTGCCGAAGGCGCTGATCCACCGCAACGTCGCGGGCGAGCCGGTGCACGCTTTCCTGCTCGCGCTCGAGCGGGCCTGGCTGCACGCCGCCCCGCTCGCCGTGTACGGGCCGACGCAGCGCTGGATCGCCTCCGTCGCGTCGCTGCGGGGCGAGTGGCCGATCCTCGGCGGACCGCGACGCTGGCGGCTGGGCGAGGTGACCATCGCCTGGGACGCGGTGGCTCCGCACGACGCGACCCCGTCACTGTGAGCATTCTCATATTCAGGACCGCTACCGTCGTGCCCCATGGACGACCCTCCCCCTGAACCCTCGGGCACCGAACCCTCGCCCGCCGCACCGACCTCGACCCTGATCGGCGGTGCCGCGGGTGCCTGAATGGCTCGGCATCGTCATCGGCCTCCTCCTCACCGTCGGCACCGGACTCTTCGTCGCGTCCGAGTTCGCGCTGGTCAACCTCGACCGCAACGAGCTCGAGGAGCGCCGCGCCCGTGGCGAGAAGCGCCTCGATCCGACGATCTCCGCCCTGCGGATCACCTCGACCCACCTCTCCGGCGCACAGCTGGGCATCACGCTCACCACGCTGCTGACCGGCTACACCTTCGAGCCGGCGATCAGCTCGCTGCTGGACGGCCCGCTGCGCTCCCTCGGCGTCCCGGCCGAGATCGTGCCCGGCATCGGCACGGTCGTCGGCGTCGTGCTGGCCACCGTCTTCTCGATGGTGATCGGCGAGCTGGTCCCCAAGAACTTCGCGCTGGCGCTGCCGCTGAAGACCGCGCAGGTCGTCGTGCCGTTCCAGATCCTCTTCACCACGGTCTTCAAGCCCGTGATCCTGCTCTTCAACAACACGGCGAACGCCCTGATCCGCGCGATGGGCATCGAGCCGAAGGAGGAGCTCTCGGGAGCCCGGAGCGCCGACGAGCTCGGCTCGCTCGTGCGCCGCTCGGTGCTCGAGGGCACCCTCGACCGCGATCACGCCGACCTGCTGCACCGCACGCTCCGCTTCTCCAGCCGCAGCGTCGCCGACGTCATAACGCCGCGGGTCCGGATGGCCTCCGTCGCGCTCGAGAGCACCGCGGAGGACGTCGTGGGCCTCGCGAACCGCACCGGATTCTCCCGCTTCCCCGTCCTCGGCCGCGACTCCGACGACATCCGCGGCGTCCTGCACGTCAAGCACGCGTTCGCTCTCGAGCCGTCGCTCCGCTCGACGGTCACCGCCGAGTCGCTGATGATCGCACCGATCCGCGTGCCGGAGACCGCTCGCGCCGACGCCCTGCTCGCTCCCCTGCGCGGCAGCGGCCTCGCCATCGCGGTCGTCGTCGACGAGTACGGCGGGACCGCGGGAGTCGTGACCCTCGAGGACCTGGTCGAGGAGATCGTCGGCGAGCTGGAGGACGAGCACGACCGCAGCCGGGCCGGCGTCATCCGCTCGGGCCGCTCGGCGACCTTCGGCGGCGAGCTGCGCCCGGACGAGGTCGCGGAGCGCCTCGGCGTCCTCGTGCCCGAGGGCGAGGACTACGACACGGTCGCGGGCTTCCTCGCCTCGACCCTCGGCCGCGTGCCCGAGCTCGGCGACGAGGTCGCCGTGACGGGCGGCGTGCTGCGGGTCGACCGGGTCGCCGCGCACCGCGTCGACCGCGTCCGCTTCACCCCGGCCGCCGGCGGAGACGCTGCCGACGGAGGCGATGCCACCGGTGTCGCCGCGCTCCGAGCCGAGGGGGCCGTCCATGAGTGAGTACCTGCCCGGGATCGCCTGGCTGGTGGTCCTGCTGATCGTCAACGCCTTCTTCGTCGGCGCCGAGTTCGCCGTGATCTCGGCCCGCCGCTCCCAGATCGAGCCGAGGGCCGACGCGGGCAGCCGCGCGGCGAAGACCACGCTGTGGGCGATGGAGCACGCCACGCTGATGCTCGCGACGAGCCAGCTCGGCATCACCGTCTGCTCGCTGGTGATCCTCAACGTCTCCGAGCCGGCGATCCACCACCTGCTCGAGATCCCGCTGGGCTTCACAGCGCTCTCCGCCGAGGCGATCGGCGTGATCGCGTTCGTCGCGGCGCTGCTGCTCGTCACCTTCCTGCACGTCGTGTTCGGCGAGATGGTGCCGAAGAACCTCGCGTTCTCGGTGCCGACCCGCGCCGCGCTGCTGCTCGCCCCGCCGCTCGTGCTCGTCTCGCGCCTGGTGAAGCCGCTGATCTGGTCGCTGAACGCGGTCGCGAACGGCATCCTCCGCCTGGTGCGGGTCGAGCCGAAGGACGAGGCGACGAGCGCCTTCACGCTCGACGAGGTCGCGGCGATCGTGCGCCAGTCGACCCGCGAGGGCGTGCTGGTGGACGCCTCCGGCACCGTCACCGCGGCCTTCGAGTTCACGACCAAGCGGGTCGTCGACGTCGCGGTGCCGATCGAGCGGCTGGTGCTGCTGCCCGCCGCGGCGACTCCCGCGGACGTGCGCCGAGCGGTCGCCGAGCACGGCTACTCCCGCTACCTGCTCGCGGACGCCGACGGCCTGCCCGGCGGCTACCTGCACCTCAAGGACGTCTCCGACCTCGACGCGACGGACGCTCCGGTGCCCGCCAAACGGATCCGCCGCCTCGCCGCGGTCTCGGCGGGCGACGAGCTGGAGGACGCGCTCGCCGCGCTCCGCCGCACCGGCGCGCACCTCGCGCGGGTGGTCGACGCCGAGGGTCGCACCACCGGCGTGCTCTTCCTCGAGGACATCATCGAGGAGCTCGTCGGCGAGGTGCAGGACGCCACCAACGCCTGATCGCAGGCGGGGCCCGGCCGGTCAGGCGAGCTCGGGCAGCGCGGCTCTCGCCTCGGCCGAGCTCGCCCCGGTGGCCGTCAGCAGGTCGACGACCAGCGGCCGGAGGATGACCAGCAGCGTCTTCTCCGCCAGCCGCGCGTCCGGGAGGAGCACCTGCGGATCGAGGGTCGTCGCGAGCAGCACGAGGTCCTGACGCGCGAGGGCGAGCACCGCGGGCTCGGTGACGGCCCGGCCGAGCAGGGCGACGCCTGTCCCGAAGCGCAGCACGACGTCCGCGAGTGCCGCGCGCGGGACGGCGTCGCCCACCAGGAAGTCCGTCCGCCGAGCGACGATGCGGAGGTTGCGGGTCGCGAGGTCGAGCGCGGCCAGCATCGTGCGCTGCCGCTCCAGCTCGGCGCGGTGCCGCCGGACGAACGGCGAGATCCGCGCGACACCGATCGCCGAGTCGAGGGCGGCCGTCCAGCCGTCGATCACGGGCTGCGTGCCGCGGACGCGCTCGAGTGCCGTCGCGGACGCGGACTGGTCGCCCCGGCGGAGCGCGTCGGCGAGCGCGTCGACCGTCTCGGCGAGCGCCGCCACCAGCCGTCGCGCCTCGGCGCGCGCTGCCCGCAGCGGGTTGCGCGGCACGATTGCGGTGCAGAGCAGCGCCGCGAGACCGCCGACGAGACCGTCGAGGCTCCGCGTGAACACTCCCCCGTCGGGCGCGGGCAGGATCATCACCAGCATCGCCTGCGTGCCGGCCGCCACCGCGAAGCCGGGCGAGGGCGAAAGCGCCCGCCCTACGGTGAAGACGATAGCGAGCACCACGGCGAGCTGCCAGACGCCGGTGCCCCAGAGCAGGAGCAGCACCTCGCTCGCGGTGATGCCGATCAGCATCCCGATCGCGGTCTCCGCGACCTGCTTCGGCCGGGTGTCGCGCGCGATGCCCAGGCTGGAGATGGTCGCCGTCAGCGACAGCACCGGAGCCGGGTGGCCGAAGACGAAGCGCGAGACGGAGTAGGCGAGGATCGCCGCGAGGACGATCTGCAGCACCGCGGGCAGCGACGCCGCGGCGCGCGCGACGCCCCGGCCGGGCCGGAGGTCGTCGACACGGACGAGGGCGCGGATCCGCGCGGCCGCCCGATCCCGCCGAGCGGGTCCTGCGGCCACCACGGCGTGGCCTACCTGGTCGCTGCCCCGAGCCGGGGCAGGCGGGGCACTCCCGCCTCCGCACCGGCACCGGGCGGGACGACGACCTCCTGCGCGGCCGAGACGCGGATCTCGCCGGCGAGCACGGTGAGCTCGAGGTCGACCGGAACCGAGCGCTTCACCACGGCGAGGGCGATGGGGCCCTCCTCGTAGTGCCAGGCGCTCGCGGTGACGGTGCCCACTTCGACGGGCTCGCCGCCCTTGAGTGCCGTGACGACGTCGCCGTGCCCGGGCAGGGCGGAGTCGGAGCCGTCGAGCTGCAGCAGCACGAGGCGGCGGGGCGGGTGGCCGAGATTGTGCACCTTGGCGACCGTCTCCTGCCCGCGGTAGCAGCCCTTGGCCAGGTGCACGGAGGAGCGGAGCAGGTCGAGCTCGTGCGGGATCGACCGGTCGTCGACCTCGGTCGCGTGCCGCGGGCGCCAGGCGGCGATGCGGAGCGCCTCGAGGGCGTCGGAGCCGGCCAGGGTGACGCCGGCGACGCGGGCCCGGTCCGCGAGCCGCTCGAGCGCCTCGCGCGGGACGAGGGTCTCGCGGGCGGTCCACCCGGTCGCGGGGTGGACCGGGGCGAGGGC
The DNA here is from genome assembly GCF_009866655.1 of Rathayibacter sp. VKM Ac-2804. NCBI lineage: Bacteria > Bacillati > Actinomycetota > Actinomycetes > Micrococcales > Microbacteriaceae > Rathayibacter > Rathayibacter sp. VKM Ac-2804. Next base: position 1,274,408 of record NZ_CP047420.1, on the reverse strand, counting down.
GTACTGCCAGCCGCCGGGCTGCACCTGCGCCCACGGGTCGAGCCAGCTGATGCCGGACTCCCCCGCGAGCTCGAGGGCCAGCGCGGTGGCGGGGCCGTCGCCGAGCGTCGCGAGCGTCGCGAACTCGGCCGTGCGGTCGGCGATCTCGACGCGGAGCATGAAGCGCATGCGGTCGAGCCAGGCCGCGAGCCTCGGTGTCTCGTCGCGGTCGAGGAGCAGCCACGCGGTCTCGCCGTCGTCGACGACGCGGATCAGGTGCTCGATCCGGCCGGACGGGTCCAGCAGCAGGGTCTCGGCCGAGTCGCCGGGGGCGAGGCGCGTGAGCGCCTGGCTGGTCAGCGAGTCGAGCCAGGTGAGGCGGTCGGGGCCGGTGACGGTGACGACGCCGCGGCCCGAGAGGTCGACGACCGCGGTGCCCGCGGCGAGCGCCCGCTGCTCGCGGAACGGCTCGCCGTAGTGCGCGGCGACGCCGGGCTCGGCCGCGCTGGTGCCGACGACGGCGCCGGGCGCGGAGAGGAGCGGCGAGATCGGCACCGGCTCGGAGGACACGGCCTCATTCGACACGGGCGAGCCTTCCGGAGGAGTGGGTGCGGAGCCCCTGGCCGAGCGCGGCGATGTCCCATGCCCAGAGCAGGTGGTCGTCGACGAGGCCGTAGAGGCGGGTGGCGGCCGCGTAGTCCTTCGCGGCCGCGGTGCGCATGACCGCGTCGGTCGCGAGGTCGATCCGCGGGCCCTTGACCTGGCCGAGGTAGAGCTCGCTGACGCCGTCGGGGTGCACGAGCGCGACCTCGATGTCGAAGCCGCCCGCGCCGTTGCGCAGCGTCTCGACCGACTCGGCGTCGGGGAAGGCGGGAGCGCCGCGACCCGGCAGCATCGCGGGGCCCGCGTCGGCGTCGGTGAGCGGCCTGCTGAGCCGCCAGTAGCCCATCTCGCTCACGAGCGGCCGGTGGCCGACCTCGCTGTCGTCCTCGAGCAGCCAGGTGTACGAGCTGTAGTTGAGGTACGGCAGGCCGTCGTAGCTGAAGCTCACGCGGTGGCCGAACTCGGCCTGCACGGAGTCGTCGCCGACGGCGTAGTCGATGACGCCCGATCCCTCCCAGACGCCGAGCAACCAGGAGAGCGGGACGAGTTCGGGCGGGAGGCCCGAGGGGAGGGAGATCAAACCTGCTCCGGCGGCGGCTAGCGCTGGCCGCGGTAGAGCTTGTAGACGACCACGCCGGAGACCCACGCGATCGCGAGGGAGGCGAGCCCGAGCAGTCCGAGATAGAAGAGTTCGAGGGCGAGAAGCATGGCTCCATCCTATCCGGCGGCACCGACGCGGAGGAGGGCTGTCAGAGCGAGGTGAGGGCGGCGATGCCGCTCGCCATGGCGACGACGATCATCGCGCCGACCACGCTCGTCATCGTGCGCACCAGGTAGCCGTCCGCCTTCGCGACGGCGAGCTGCGCGGCGAAGGTCGCGAGGACGCAGCCGCCGAAGGTCAGCGCCAGCCAGAGCTGCTGCGACCCGGACGGGGCGAGCACGAGGGTGACGACGGAGCCGGCCAGCGCGAGCGCCCAGACCACTCCCACTCCCGCGCGATCCCTGCCCATCCCCCAATTGTGCCCCAGGGAATCGGGCTTCCCGACCCGCCGCTAGTATTGCCGGAGACCATTACTGGAGGATCCGTGGCGCAGTTGTTGATACTGACCTCAGCCGGTGGCTCCGAGGTCCTCCCCGCGCTGGGCCTGCTCAGCCACAAGACCCGGCAGATCCCCGCGGAGCCGGCGCACCTCGTGAACGCTCCCAGCTGCGATCTGATCTTCGTCGACGCCCGGCAGGACCTGGCGAGTGCGAAGTCGCTCTGCAAGATCCTGACCACCACCGGCATCAACGTCCCGCTGATCCTGATCCTCACCGAGGGCGGGCTCACCGCGGTCTCGGCCGACTGGGGCGTGAACGACGTCATCCTCGACTCCGCCGGCCCCGCCGAGGTCGACGCGCGCATCCGCCTCGTCATCGGCCGCCTCGCGCAGGAGCAGTCGACCTCGCGGATCCAGGCCTCCGGCGTCGTCATCGACGAGGCGAGCTACTCGGCGAAGGTGCACGGGCGACCGCTCGACCTCACCTTCAAGGAGTTCGAGCTGCTGCGCTTCTTCGCGACCCACCCGTCGCGCGTCTTCACCCGCGAGCAGCTGCTCAGCGAGGTCTGGGGCTACGACTACTTCGGCGGCACCCGCACGGTCGACGTGCACGTGCGCCGCCTGCGCGCCAAGCTCGGCGATCTCGAATCGCTCATCGGCACGGTGCGCAACGTCGGCTACCGCTTCAACGTGTACGAAGAGGACAATGAACGAGTCGCTCAATCTCTCGGTTGAGAACCTGGCCGATCCCGCCGTCGCCGCGGGGCTCGAGCACCTGATCGGCCGGGCCTCCTGGTTCGACGGCCGGCCGCCGTTCAGCGATCAGACGCTGATCGACGCGCGCGCGGGCTCGCGGACGCTGCTCGTCGGCCTCCGCGCCGACGTCGTGGTCGCAGCCGCCGTGCTCGGCCAGGGCGAGCTCGAGTTCGTCGTCGATCCGGAGTGGCGCGGGGTCGGCTTCGGCCGCGCCGTCCTCGACCAGGTGCTGGCGAGCGGGCGCACCGGGCTGCTGGCCTGGGCGCACGGCGACCACCCGGCGGCCAGAGCCCTCGCCGCCTCGCACGACTTCGCGCCGGTGCGGACGCTCCTGCACCTCGCGCTGGACCCGCTCGTCGCCCCGCCGGTGCGCGTCCCCGAGGGCTTCACGCTCTCGGACGCGCGCGACCTCGATCCGGCCGAGTGGGTCGCCCTCAACGCCCGCGTCTTCGCCGCGCATCCCGAGCAGGGGCGGATCACCGAGGACGACCTGGCCGCGCGCCGGGCCGAGCCTTGGTACGAGGACGAGGACTTCCTTCTCCTCCGTGACGCCCAGGGCGCGCTGGTCGGCTACGACTGGCTGAAGATCGAGCCGGAGTCGACCACGGGCGAGATCTACGTGCTCGGCGTGGCCCCCGAGACGGCGGGTCGCGGACTCGGCCGGACGCTCCTCGGGGCGGGACTCGCCCGGATGGTCGCGCGCGGCTGCACCGTCGCGGACCTCTACGTGGAGGCGGAGAACCGCTCCGCGGTGGCGCTCTACCGCTCCCTCGGCTTCACCGATGCCGCCGTCGACGTGCAGTACCTGCACCGCCGCCCCGCGGTGCGCTGACCGGTCCACCGACTCCGCGGCTCCTCCCCGGGCCGGGTTCACCCGGCATTCACCACGGGCGGCGCGAGCGCGTCCGGCGCGGTGCCAGGATGGTCGCATGGACGGCGACAACCTGATTCTCGAAGACGGCCTGAGCGATGACCTCGACGACGACTTCGACGACGAGGAGGAGGGTCACTCCGACCCCCTGCTGCCGGACGACCGCTACCTCGACCGCGAGCTGAGCTGGCTGGCGTTCAACCAGCGCGTGCTCGAGCTGGCCGAGGACCCGCTGGTGCCCGCGCTCGAGCGCGCCAACTTCCTCGCGATCTTCTCGTCCAACCTCGACGAGTTCTTCATGGTCCGCGTGGCCGGGCTGAAGCGCCGCATCCTCACCGGCCTGGCGCTGCCGACCAACATCGGGCGGGTGCCGGTCGACGTGCTGACCGACATCTCCGAGAAGGCGCACCTGCTGCAGCAGCGGCACTCGCGCGCCTTCAAGGAGCTCGTCGAGCCGGCCCTGCGGGACGCCGGCATCGACATCGTGCGCTGGAGCGAGCTCAGCGACGCCGAGCGCGCGGTGCTCGACGACTACTTCTCCGCGCAGGTGTTCCCCGTGCTGATGCCGCTGGCCGTCGACCCGGCGCACCCGTTCCCCTACATCTCCGGGCTCTCGCTCAACCTCTCGGTCCGGGTGCGCAATCCGAAGACCCAGAAGACCGAGTTCGCCCGCCTCAAGGTGCCGCAGATGCTGCCGCGCTTCGTGCGGATCGCGGGTGTCGCCGCCCCGGGCGAGCCGATGCGCTTCATCTCGCTCGAGGACCTCATCGCGAACCAGCTCGACGACCTCTTCCCGGGCATGGAGATCCTCGACCACCACGTCTTCCGGGTCACCCGCAACGAGGACGTCGAGGTCGACGAGGACGAGACCGAGAACCTGATCAAGGCGCTCGAGAAGGAGCTGCTGCGTCGTCGCTTCGGCCCGCCCATCCGCCTCGAGGTGACCGACGACATGGACGACGAGACCCTCGGGCTCCTCGTCCGCGAGCTCGACATCACCACGCAGGAGGTCTACAAGCTCCCCGCGCCGCTCGACCTCGGCGGTCTGTTCAGCCTGCAGAAGATCGACCGGCCGGACCTCAAGTACCCGAATCACGTCCCGACGACGGCCGTCCAGCTCTCGCCGAGCGAGCCGAACCAGCGCCAGGACATCTTCAAGGCCGTCTCGCGCGGCGACGTGCTGCTGCACCACCCCTACGAGTCCTTCGCGACGAGCGTCCAGGCGTTCCTCGAGCAGGCGGCGGCCGACCCGGACGTGCTCGCGATCAAGCAGACGCTCTACCGCACCTCGGGCGACTCCCCCATCGTCGAGGCGCTGATCGACGCGGCGGAGTCGGGCAAGCAGGTGCTCGCGCTCGTCGAGATCAAGGCGCGCTTCGACGAGAAGGCCAACATCTCCTGGGCTCGCAAGCTCGAGAAGGCCGGCGTGCACGTGGTCTACGGCCTCGTCGGGCTGAAGACGCACTGCAAGCTCGCGCTGGTCATCCGGCAGGAGAAGGGCGGGGTGCTCCGGCACTACTCCCACATCGGCACCGGCAACTACAACCCGAAGACCTCGCGCATCTACGAGGACCTCGGCCTGCTGACCGCCGACCCCGAGGTCGGCAAGGACCTGACCCGCCTCTTCAACGAGCTCTCGGGCTACGCGATCGAGAAGAAGTTCAAGCGCCTGCTGGTCGCACCGCGCCACCTGCGCAAGGGACTGCTCAAGCGCATCGCCGCCGAGACCGAGAACGCCCGCGCCGGCCGCCCCTCCGGTATCCGGATCAAGATGAACTCGATCGTGGACGAGTCCGTGATCGACGCGCTGTACCGGGCGAGCCAGGCCGGCGTGCCCGTCGACGTGTGGGTCCGCGGCATCTGCGGGTTGAAGCCCGGGCAGGAGGGGCTCTCCGAGACCATCCGCGTCCGCTCGATCCTGGGGCGCTACCTCGAGCACTCCCGCATCTTCAGCTTCGTCAACGGCGGCGAGCCCGAGGTGTTCATCGGCAGCGCCGACATGATGCACCGCAACCTCGACCGCCGCGTCGAGGCCCTCGTCCGGATCGTCGAGCCGGCGCACCTCAGCGAGATCGCGGACATGTTCGACCGGGCGATGGACGAGAAGACGGCCTCCTGGTGGCTCGGCCCGGACGGGATCTGGACCCGCCACCACCTCGACGAGGACGGCGCTCCCCTCTCCGATCTGCAGAACCGGCTGATGGCGCACATCACGCATCGCAAGCGCACGGCGACGCGGACCGGCTCCCGAGCCTCCACCCGCTGACGCCGTGACGGGAACCGTCTTCGCGGCCGGCGCCGTGTGCTGGCGGATCATCGAGGGGCGTCCGCACGTCCTCGTGATCCACCGGCCGCACCGCAAGGACGTCAGCCTGCCCAAGGGCAAGGTCGACCCCGGCGAGTCGCTGCCCGAGACCGCGGTCCGCGAGATCCGGGAGGAGACCGGTTTCGCGGTCGCGCTCGGAGTGCCGCTCGGCACCGTGGAGTACACGCTGCCGAACGGGCGCCCGAAGACCGTGCACTACTGGGCGGCCCGGGTGACCGAGAAGGCGGTGCTCGCCTCCGACTTCGTGCCGAACCGCGAGGTCGAGGCGCTCGAGTGGGTCACGATCAAGCGCGCCCGCAGCTACCTCACGTACCCGCACGACATCGAGATCGTGGACGAGTTCGCGCGGATCGTCGCGCGCGGCACGCACGACACCTTCGCCGTCGTGGTGCTGCGGCACGCGAAGGCGGTCCCTGCCTCCTCCTGGGACGGCCGTGACTCGACGCGGCGGCTCAACCGCCGGGGCGTCGAGGAGGCGGCCGCGGCGGGCCGCGCCGTCGCCGCCTGGCGGCCCCGCCGGCTCGTCACGAGCACGGCGAAGCGCTGCCGGGCCACGATCGCTCCGCTCGCCACGCTGCTCAAGCGGCCCGTCCGCCTCTCGGAGGACCTCAGCCAGGAGGCGGGCGAGCACGGGTCGGCCGACATCCGCTCCCTGGTCGGCAAGCGGGTGCGGGCGCGCAAGAGCGCCGTGCTCTGCAGCCACCGGCCGGTGATCCCCGAGATCCTGCGCGAGCTCGCGCTGGCCACCGCGACCCCGATCGGCCCGTACCTCGACGAGGCCTCCGATCTGCCGACCGGCGGCTTCGCCGTCGTGCACCTCTCCGTCGAGCACCCGGGCTCCGGCATCGTCGCCATCGAGACCCACGCGCCGCTGGAGTGAGCCCGTGCGCGGCGCAGACGTGCCGCGCGAATACTGCTCCTCCGCGCTCCGCTCCGCCTGGCGGCGACCCGTCGTTCACCGCGCGTTCACCGAGCGGACGGGGGCAGGACACGACCCCTCCGTACTCTCGCTGGCGGGCCGCACCAAGCCCGTCCATCCCCCCCTGCTTTCCTACCCGAAAGGGATACTTGTGCGTTTCTCGCGTCTCGGCCAGGCGGCCGTCATCGCCGCCGTCGCAGCCATCACGCTGACCTCCTGTGCTGCCAACGAAGGAGGCGCCTCCGCAGGCGAGTCCTCCTCCGGCTCCGCCAGCACCCTCGAGGGCACCCTCAACGGCATCGGCGCCTCCTCGCAGGGCTCCGCCCAGGAGGCCTGGGTCTCCGCCTTCCAGCAGGCGAACACCGGCGTCACCGTCAACTACTCCCCCGACGGCTCCGGCGCGGGCCGTGAGGCGTTCATCGCCGGCGGCGCCGACTTCGCCGGCTCCGACCGCGCGCTCAAGCTCGAGGAGCTCGACGGCTCCTTCGGCAAGTGCGTCGAGGGCACCTCCGCCATCGACGTCCCGGCCTACATCTCGCCGATCGCGATCGTCTTCAACGTGGAGGGCGTCGACGAGCTGAACCTCGACGCCGCCACCATCGCGGGCATCTTCAAGGGCACCATCACCACCTGGAACGCCCCCGAGATCGCCGCGCTGAACCCCGACGCGACGCTCCCGTCCTCGAACATCACCGCCGTGCACCGCTCGGACGACTCGGGAACCACCGAGAACTTCGCCGCGTACCTCAACGCGACCGCGCCCGACGTCTGGGACGCCGAGCCCGACGGAGTCTGGCCCTACCAGGGCGGCGAGGCCGCCCAGGGCACCTCGGGCGTCATCGACACCGTCACCAACGGCCAGAACACCATCGGCTACGCCGACGCCTCGCGCGCCGGTGACCTCGGCACCGCCAAGGTCAAGGTCGGCGACGACTTCGTCGAGTACTCCCCCGAGGCCGCTGCCGCGATCGTCGACGCCTCGCCCGAGGCGACCGACCGTCCCGAGAACGACATCGTCTACGAGATCGACTACGCCTCCGAGGAGTCCGGCGTCTACCCGGTCGTCCTGGTGAGCTACCTCATCGCCTGCCAGGAGTACCAGGACGCCGCGACGGGCGAGCTCGTCAAGGCGTACCTCGGCTACGTGACGAGCGAAGAGGGCCAGGAGGAGGCCGCCACCTCCGCCGGCGCCGCGCCGCTCTCGTCCGAGCTGTCGGCCCAGGTCGCGACGGCCGTCGAGTCGATCAAGTAATCTCCCCCTCGTGACGCGGCCCCGGACCTCCACCGGTCCGGGGCCGCATCGCGGCTCGGCCCCCTCCCCCACACCGAACGCAGGGACACCCACATGACCACCGCAGAGCGGCCCGTCGGCGCCATCAAGGCGAAGCAGCGGCCCGCAGACCGGATCTTCTCCGGAACGGCAGTCGCCTCCGGCGCGCTGATCCTCGTCATCCTCGCCGCCGTCGCCCTCTTCCTGGTCGTCCAGTCGGTCCCGGCCCTCACCGCCGCCCCGGACACGATCTCCGGTGGCGCGGGCTTCTGGGCCTGGGTCGGTCCCCTGGTCTTCGGCACCGTCTACGCCGCTGCACTCGCCATGGTGATCGCCGTGCCGATCGCGATCGGCATCGCGCTCTTCATCTCGCACTACGCCCCGCGCAAGCTCGCGCAGGGCCTGGGCTACGTGATCGACCTGCTGGCCGCCGTGCCGTCGGTCGTCTTCGGCCTCTGGGGCATCACCGTCCTGGCCCCCTTCGTCCAGCCGTTCTACGCGTTCCTCACGGACGCGTTCGGCTGGTTCCCGCTCTTCAACGGCCCCGTCTCCGGCACGGGCCGCACGATCCTCACCGTGGCCCTCGTGCTCGCGGTGATGATCCTGCCGATCGTCACCGCCATCTCGCGCGAGGTCTTCCTGCAGACGCCGACGCTGCACGAGGAGGCCGCGCTCGCCCTCGGCGCGACCCGCTGGGAGATGGTCCGCACCGCGGTCCTGCCCTTCGGCCGCCCCGGCATCATCTCCGCGTCCATGCTCGGCCTGGGCCGCGCCCTCGGCGAGACGATGGCGGTCGCGATCGTGCTCTCGCCCTCGTTCGTCGTGAACTTCGCCCTGCTGCAGTCGACGAACTCGAACACGGTCGCCTCGAACATCGCGCTGAGCTTCCCCGAGGCCTACGGCCTGAAGGTCAACGAGCTGGTCGCCTCCGGCCTGATGCTCTTCGTCATCACGCTGCTCGTCAACATGCTCGCCCGCTACATCATCAACCGCCGCAAGGCCTTCTCGGGAGCGAACTGATGGTCACGATGACTCCGCCCCGCCAGCGCCGCGTCGAGGACGCGGTCCCTGCGCCGGTCAACACGCTCACCAGCGGCCAGCTGCCCAAGTGGGCGCCCGTCGCCCTCCTGCTCGGCAGCATCGCCCTGATGGCGCTCGTCTACGCCCTCCTCGCCGTCACGGGCACCACGCAGGGCTTCGACGTCGTCGGCACCGTCTTCTTCGGCGCCGTGCTCTACACGATCGCCGTCTTCGTCCTCGCCCGCCTCGTCGAGGGCCCCCGCCGCGCCACGGACCGGGTCGTCACCACCCTGGTCACCGCGGCGTTCGTCGTCGCGCTGATCCCGCTGATCTCGCTGATGTACACGGCGGTCACCGCCGGAGCCGCGCGCTTCGACGTCCTCTTCTTCACCTCCTCGATGCGCAACGTCGTCGGCGAGGGCGGCGGCGCGCTGCACGCGATCATGGGCACGCTGATCATCACGGCCCTGGCCGCGGTCATCTCGATCCCGATCGGGCTGATGACGGCCATCTACCTGGTCGAGTACGGCCGGGGCGCGCTCGCCCGCGGCATCACCTTCTTCGTCGACGTGATGACCGGCATCCCCTCGATCGTCGCCGGCCTCTTCGCCTACGCGCTGCTCGTGCTCCTGTTCGGCGACGGCATCCGGATGGGCTTCGGCGGCGCGATCGCGCTCTCGGTGCTGATGATCCCGGTCGTCGTGCGCTCCACCGAGGAGATGCTGCGCCTGGTGCCGAACGAGCTCCGCGAGGCGTCCTTCGCGCTCGGCGTGCCCAAGTGGCTCACCGTCGTGAAGATCGTCCTGCCGACCTCGATCGCCGGCATCGTGACGGGCGTCATGCTCTCGATCGCCCGCGTCATCGGCGAGACCGCTCCGCTGCTCATCGTCGCCGGCTTCACCCAGTCGATGAACTACAACCCGTTCGACGACCGGATGATGACCCTCCCGGTCTTCGTGTTCCGCCAGTACGCCGATCAGGGAGCGGACGCCGCCGCCTACATCGATCGGGCCTGGACCGGCGCGCTGGTCCTCATCCTGATCGTCATGCTCCTCAACCTGCTCGCTCGCCTGGTCGCGCGCATCTTCGCCCCCAAGCTCGGCCGCTAACCCTAAGGATCTCCGTTGTCCAAGCGCATCGAAGTCAACGACCTCAACGTCTACTACAGCAAGTTCCTCGCGGTCGAGGGAGTCGGTCTGACCATCGAGCCCCGCACCGTCACGGCGTTCATCGGGCCCTCCGGCTGCGGCAAGTCGACCTTCCTCCGCACGCTCAACCGCATGCACGAGGTCATCCCCGGCGCCTACGTCGACGGCGAGGTGCTGATCGACGGCAACAACCTGTACGGCCCGGGCGTCGACCCGGTGCTCGTGCGCCGCCAGGTGGGCATGGTCTTCCAGCGCCCCAACCCGTTCCCGACGATGTCGATCCGCGACAACGTCCTGGCCGGTGTGAAGCTGAACAACCGCCGCATCTCGAAGTCCGACGCGGACGACCTCGTCGAGAAGTCGCTCCAGGGCGCGAACCTCTGGAACGAGGTCAAGGACCGGCTCGAGAAGCCCGGCTCCGGCCTCTCCGGCGGCCAGCAGCAGCGGCTGTGCATCGCCCGCGCCATCGCCGTCTCCCCCGACGTGCTGCTGATGGACGAGCCGTGCTCGGCCCTCGACCCGATCTCGACGCTCGCGATCGAGGACCTGATCGAGGAGCTCAAGAACGAGTACACGATCGTGATCGTGACCCACAACATGCAGCAGGCCTCGCGCGTCTCGGACCGCACCGCGTTCTTCAACATCGCGGGCACCGGCAAGCCCGGCAAGCTCATCGAGTACGACGACACCGCCACGATCTTCTCGCGGCCGTCCGTCCAGGCGACCGAGGACTACGTCTCCGGCCGCTTCGGCTGAGTCGCCGACCGCTCGCACGAGAGCCGCACTCCCCCGGGGGTGCGGCTCTTCTGCTGTCCGGGGGCCCGTGAGAGCCGTCTGCAGCCGGCGGCCCCCGGCGGGGAGCGCAGAAGAGCCGCACCCCCTCGGGGGGTGCGGCTCTTCTGCGCTCAGTGCTGTGGCGGTGTCAGGCGGTCGCGATCGCCAGGATCGGGTCGGTGGTCGGCGCCTCCGAGCCGCCCGCGTCCTCGACGGTCACGGCGACGACGGCGCCCTCGGCGAGCGTGCCCTCGAGCGGAGCGACCGTGCGGCCGTCACCGCCGTCGAACGTGCCCGCGGAGACCGGGCCGGACGAGCCGATGTACCAGAGCTCGTAGGTCTTGTCCTCGGGCAGGGGCGCGAGGTCGTCGACGACGAGCGCCGAGCGGCCGAGCGAGGCCGACCAGACGAGGGTCGCGGTCTCGCCGGTGGCGACGGCGCCGGCGGTCTCCTGCACGTCGGGTGCGCTGCGGATCTGCTCCAGGGCGCTCAACTGCTGGCTCTGGCCGGCGTCGGGCGTCAGCAGGGGCGGGAGCGCCACTCCCCCGACGACGATCACCGCCGCGGCGGCGGCAGCGGAGAGGTAGACGGCGGGACGGGTGAACCAGCGGCCACGGGCGCGGGCCTCGGCGCCGTGACGACCGGAGGTCGGGGTGGCGGCGGTCGCGGGCGAGGGCTCGACGGCGCGCAGGGTGCGTGCGGGCTGCTGCTGCTCGGCGGCCTCCTCGGCCGGGGAATCGGATGCGTCGTCCCGCGGGAGCTGCGGAGTGGTCGCGATCAGCGCCATCAGGTCTGCCTTGAGGGCCGGCGACGGTGCGATCGGCGGTGCGTCGGCGGCCAGCGCCTCGGCCACGGCGGAGAAGGCGTCGGCCTCGCCGCGCGCCTCCGGATTCTCGTCCAGGAATCTCTCGTACCGGGCGGTCTCGTCCGGGGTGAGGATGCCGAGTGCGTGTCCTGCTGCGAGTTCGCGCGGATCTTCGGGGAGTTGCACGTCGTTCACAGGGCCACCCCCATCTCTTCTCTCAGTCGTATCATCCCGTCGCGCAGGCGCGTTTTTATGGTACCGACGGGGCAGTTCAGGATCCCGGCGATCTCGCTGTGCGAGTAGCCGCCGTAGTACGCGAGCTGCAGCGCTTGACGCTGGAGCTCGGTCAGCCGCTCCAGGGCGGCGGTGACCTTCTCGTGCTCGAGGGACACCTCCGCCTGTTCGGCGACCTGGTCGTAGTCGCGACCGAGGTCGCGGATTCCTATGCGGACGTCCCGATCGCGGCCCGCTTGGGCCGCGCGAACCCGATCGATGGCCCTGCGGTGTGCCATCGTGAGGATCCAGGTCGTCGCACTTCCCTTATTCGGAGCGAAGCGTCCAGCGGTTTGCCAGATCTCGAGGAAGACCTCCTGAGCCACCTCCTCGGACTGCGCGCGATCGACCAGGACCCGGGTGATCAGGCCGAGGACGCGGGACGCGACCAGGTCGTAGAGCTGGGAGAACGCGGCCTGCTCGCCCGCGGCGATCCGCTCGAGGAGGGCGCCGAGGTCCGGTGCGGTGCCCTCGGCGGTGGTGTCGTCGCTCATGCGCCCTGCCCTGCTCGCGCCCGGGACTTCAGATTCCGGGTCATCCAGAAGGCTGTCACGGCGAGTCCCGCGATCAGGACCGACACCTCGAGCGGGAGGGTGACGAATCGGACGTCGAGGGCGAGGGAGCCGACCTCGAGCAGCGCCGGCGCAGCCATCCGCGGGGCCAGCCAGAGGGCGATGACCGCCATCAGTGCGGCGGTCAGGCCCGCGTAGCTGCGCGGGCGGATCAGGACCCAGAGGCCGGCGGCGACATCGAGGACGGCGAGCGTGCGCATCAGCGCCCCCTGCGAGAAGACGACCCCGTTGCCGAGGAGGGCGCCGACCTCGTCGTCGACGCTCGGAGCGGAGAAGAAGAGGAGAGCGGCGATGACGAGGAGAGCGAGTCCGGCCCACCACCGCGCGCCGATCCGGAGGGCCCTGCGGTTCTTCATTCCGGATGTCGCCTGTCTGTCGGGGACTCTGCCGGGAGGGGAGGACTCGAGCCTCCGACCGCCCGCCACTGGGCCCTCGCCCGACCCTTCGGGATCCGCTGCCGGATGCTGTCGAGTGGAGAAGGGGCCGGACCGCAGAAACGCCTCTCGGCGCGAGGCCGCTCGAAGCGGCTATAAGTGGAGCCCGGGGTTACTGCGATCCGGCCACGACCAGTGTACCGGCTGTCCCCCGTAGGCCCGCGAGGGGCGTTCGCGGAGCGAGAACGCGGGGTGCCGCTCGCGGGAGGATCGGGTAGCGGGAGGGAGATCGGACAGCGGGCTCGGTCCTACTCCAGCGAATCGCTGCGCCAGAGGCGCGCGCAGCTCACCAGCTCGGCCGCGGTGGTCGAGAGCCGCAGCGCCCGGGTGGTCAGCTGGCTCGCGCGCGGTCCGTCGATGAGCTCGACGTCGTCGGCCACCGAGGCGGCCCCGGAGGCGCTCACGCGGCAGAAGGCCGCGGCCCGGTCGAGGGCGACGGCGAAGTCGCCGTCGAACACCCCGCGGAGGATGCGGTCGGCCAGCTCGGTGATCTCGGCCGGTCCGGTCGGCGTGACAGCGCCGGCGACGACCGGGTCGATGGTCGCCGAGAGCTCGACGCCGCGCTGGTAGAGGAAGCTCGTGCTCTCCGGGTCCTGCCGGATCACGAGCCGCAGCAGGTAGATGCGCCAGAGGGCGCCGGGGAGGCTGGACGGGCTCGATCGCGCCCAGAGCTCGGCGAGGGCGTCGATGCCGTTGTGGTCCGTGTACTCGACCAGGCGGTCGATGACCACCGGGTCGGGGTCCTCGCGCACGCGGCTGAGCAGCGCGATCGCCGTCTCGTGCGCGACCCGGCTGATCTGGGCGGGGTCCTCGCCTCCCTGGAACGCCTCGAAGACGCGGGAGGGGAACTTGGTCGGCTTGTGGAAGCCGTCTGTCATGGGGCCGCCTTCCGCGGTCGGGCGGGGCGCGCGGACGCGTCCTGCTTCGTGGGGGTTCGAGGAGGGTAACGCCTGCGCCTGTGCGGGTATGCCCGACGCCGGTCCGGGCGCGCGGGGGCGCTACCCTGGATGCCGCGGGCCTCTAGCTCAGTTGGCAGAGCAGCGGACTTTTAATCCGCGGGTCGTCGGTTCGAGCCCGACGGGGCCCACTTCCCCCTCCTGCAGAGCCTCCTCCTCGCGCGACGTCGCGCCGGGGCGCGCTGCGCGGATCTTTCCGCGGTCCGGCCGGAGCTCGACGGCTCGACGGCGCAGCCGCTACTCGTGGCAGAGGGACCAGTCGGAGTCGGGGTACTCGCGCGGGGCGTCGTCCTCGACGACGAGGAGGCGCCAGACGCCGTCGCGGTGCTCGAGGAGGCGGCCGCGGACGACCTCGGATCGCCAGCCGTCCTCGGTGCGGAACCAGCGGACGAGGCGGACGGTGACGCTCTGGTGGCTCTGGAGGCGGTGGGTCATCGGTGCGGGTCCTGTCTGGTGCGGTGAGGGCGAGGCGCTCGGTGCGGCTGCTCGGTCGGTGACGGGTCTCGATACGCCGCTGAAAGCGGCTACTCGACCGGCATAGGGGGACGACGGGCGACGCTGCTCTGCCTAGGCGGTGGGCGGGGCGACCGGCGGAAGGGGACACCGCCGGCCGCCCCTGGGGGGGGGGGGTCAGCGGGTCGGGTCGTCGGCCCAGAAGCAGACCATCGTCATGGTCGAGCGGTAGAACAGCGTCTTCGCGTCGACCTTGTCGACCGCGCGACCGGGATCGTCGAGGTACTCCTCTCCGGCCGAATCGACGCCCGGCGGCAGACAGGAGTCCTGAGCCACGTAGCGGGTCGGCTTCTTCGGGGCGTACCAGTCCCCGCCGTCGCCTTGCTCGGTGCCGGGGATGAACGACGGGATCCCCGTGTAGGAGCAGAGCAGCGTCAGCGAGGCTCCGGTGCGTACGAAGCGGTAGCTGGTCGTCGAGAGGCTGATGTCGGGCGAGCCCGCGAGGAGGGCGCCGTAGTAGCAGGAGCCGTTCGACGAGACGTCGGTCGAGGCGAAGCCGTCGAGGTTGGCGCCGGCGTTGTGATCGGCGAGTGCGGGGGTCGCTGCAGCGCCCACGAGGGCGACGGAGGCGGCGAGGGCGAGAAGGGTGGAGCGGAAGGACGGCATGACGGTCTCCTCATCGAGACGGCGTCGGCGCTGAGCGTCGGCAGGAAGGGCGCTCGTCGAGCGAGCGGACGGCGGGCCCGGCACGGGAGGCGTGGTCGCCTCGGTGCGCGGTTCCGCGGGCGTCCGGCGGACCGGATGACCCGAACTCTAGACCGCGAGGAGAGCGCTGTCTGCCCCCAGCGAGGACACGAGGATGTTGCGACCCGCTGCTCAGACGAGGCGGCCGGCGCGCAGCCTGCGGGAGCGGCGGCGCAGCGTGCGATCGCTCGGGCCGAAGCTGTCGGACTCGAGCAGCAGGCGCAGCGAGAGGGAGACCTGGCGGGCGAGACGCGGGTCGATCCCCGAGGGGATCCGCACCGCGTCGATGAGATCGAGAGCCGTCTGCGTGGTACGGGAGATCGTCATGCCCGCGACCCTAGGGAGGGTCAGGACTGCGCGACGGCCCCGGCACGGGGGCGCACGACAGCAGCAAAGCTCAGTCGTCGTGCGCCGCCCGCAGGGGTGGCCCGAGGGTCAGTTGCTGCCGTCGCCGCGACCGGTCGAGGACTGCAGGCGGTCGATGTGCTCGGAGGCCTGGGCCTTCGTCAGGTCGGCCGGGAGGGTCTCGCCGGCCTCGCGGGCGAGGGTGTCGAGGTAGCTGCGCTGCGGGCCGGTCATCGGCTCGTCACCGGTGACCCAGTCGGACGGGTCCTTGCTGGCGCTGGTGTCGCTGCCGTCATCGGCACGGGCGCCGAGGACGTCGCCCTCGGTCTTGACGTCGGGATCGGTGGTGTTGGGGATGTCGTCGCTCATGCTGCGACCGTACGCCCGACCTCCGACACCGGCGAGGGCTTGCGGAGCGGGCCCGCGCGGCCCGTTCCTGCCGCACCTCGCCGCCCCGCGCCTCTTCGGTCAGGAGCCGAGGAGCGCGTGCGCGACGGTGAAGATGACCAGACCGGCGAGCGAGCCGACGACGGTGCCGTTGATCCGGATGAACTGCAGGTCCTTGCCGACCTGCAGCTCGAGCTTCTCAGAGGTCTCCTGCGGGTCCCAGCGGCCGATCGTCTCGCCGATGATGCTGGCGATGTCGCCGCGGTAGCGGTCGACGAGGTTCGCGGCGACGGTGCCGATCCAGGTGTCCACGGTCGCGGCGAGCGCCGGATCGGTCGAGAGCCGGCGGCCGAGGTCCACGACGATCGACTCGATGCTGGCGCGGAGCGGGCTGGCCGGGTCGTCCATCGCGCCGAGCAGCGACGCCTTCGTGGCCTCCCAGGCGTCCCCCGCGAGCTCGCGCACCCGGGGGCTGTCGAAGGCGCGATTCTTGATCTCCTCGACGCGGGCGATGAGGTCCGGGTCGCTGCCGAGGTCCGTCGCGAGCGTGGCGAGGTAGCCGTCCACCGCGAGCCGGAAGGGGTGGCCCTGATCGCCGCGGACGGTCTCCACGAGCACGAGCGCCTCGCGGTAGAGCCGCTCGTCGACCGCACGGCTGACCGCGGAGGGCAGCCAGCTCGGCAGTCGGCCGCTGACCATCCTCGTGAAGCTCTCCGGGTTCGCGATCAGCCAGGCCTCGGCCTGCTCGACGAGCGTGTCGACGAGCCGGCGGTGGTGCCCCGCCTCGACGACGCTGCCGACGAGCGAGCCCAGCGGCGGACCCCACTGCGGGTCGAGCAGGTGCCGCCGGGCGAGCGCCTCGATCACCCGCTGCACGTCGGAGTCGTCGAGCAGCGCGATCGCCGAGCGCACCGCCGCGGCGCTCTCGCCGCCGACGCGGTGGGCGTTCTCGGGCTCGGCGAGCCAGAACCCGGCGCGGCGGGCGATGCCGAACGAGTCGAGCTTCTCCCGCACGATCGCGCCCTGCAGGAAGTTCTCCTCCACGAACTGGGCGAGACTCGCGCCGATCTCGTCCTTCTTCGTCGGGATGATCGCCGTATGCGGGATCGGCAGCCCGAGCGGTCGCCGGAAGAGCGCCGTGACGGCGAACCAGTCCGCGAGGGCGCCGACCATCCCGCCCTCGCTCGCCGCCCGGACCCACTGCAGCCACGGGTAGCGGTCCTGCAGCGCGAACGAGACGGCGAAGACGATCGCCATCAGCACGAGCAGCCCGGTGGCGAGCCGCTTCATCGCGACGAGGGCGGCGCGCTTCGCGTCGTCGTCGCGCCCGGCGGCGGTGCGGACGGCGGCCGCGCTGCTGGTCGTCATGCGGAGGTGGGGAATCCCTCGTGGCGGATGCCCCAGGCGACGCTCCACTCCTCGCCCGGCTCGAGCCAGCGCAGGCCCTGGCCGGAGTTGAGCGCCTCGGCGGGGGCCGTCATCGGCTCGACCGCGATGGCGGTCTTCACGTCGTCGCCGTCGGGGAAGATCCGGGTGATGAAGACCTGGATGAAGTTGTGCGAGGCGTCGGCCCAGAGCAGCACCCGGCGGCCGTCGGCGGCGCGGAGGCCGTGGACGCTCTCGCCGTCGACGATCGACACGTCGGCCCAGGCGTCGTCCAGCTCGAGCTCGCCGATGCGGCGGCCGCCGCGGAGGTCCCACTCGGTGCCGTCGACCGGGCTCTGACCGGTGGGGTTGAGCCGCTCGTCGACCTCGATGTGCACGGCCGCGTCGACCGTGATCTCGAGCTCGTCCGTCGGGACGTCGCCGATGGCGAGGAAGGGGTGCGTGCCGATCGCGACGGGCGCCTCGTCCGCTCCGACGTTGACGACGCGGTGCACGACCTTCAGGCCGTCGGCCTGCAGCTCGTAGCGGACCGTGGTCTCGAGGTGGAACGGGTAGCCGCTCTGCGGGACGACGGGCGCGGCGAGCTCGACGAAGGACGGGCCCTGCTCGACGACGCGGTAGGAGGCGCTGCGCAGCAGGCCGTGGATCGCGTTGTGGTACTTGGGCTCGGTGATGTCGAGCTGCTGGGTGCGGCCGGCGTGGTGCCAGCGGCCGTCCTTGACCCGGTTGGGCCACGGCATCAGGACGATGCCCGAGCCGAACGGCGGAACCACGGTCTCGGGGTATCCGGCGGTGATCTCGACGCCGTCGACGGAGAGGTGGCGCAGCCCTGCGGCCACCTCCGTGACGACGGCGTGCAGGGTGCGGCCCTCGGCGGTGAGGTCGAGGGCGAACTGGCGCCCGGTTGCGGGGGCGGGAGTGAAGTCGGCCATTCCTGAATCCTACGGACCGGCACCGTCGCCGGCGTGCGGACCGGGCTGCTCCGTGCCGCAGCGGGTGACGGGCAGACCGGCCGCCTCGAGCCGCTCGACGACGGCGTCGCCCGCGGCGGCGCCCGTGAGCAGGCGGTCGAACTCCTCGGTGCCGGCGACCCGGCCCAGATCGACGACGCCGAGCTTGCTCGAGTCCGCGACGACGACGCGGCGGGCGGCGGCGTGCAGCATGCGGCGCTTGAGCGTGGCCTCGGGGAGGTTCACATTGGTCACACCGGCCTCGGGATGCACCCCCGTGCAGCCGATGAAGACGACGTCGGCGCGGAGCCGCTCGAGCACCTCGGAGGCCAGCGGCTCGACGAGGGAGTGCTGCAGCGGGCGCAGCGTGCCGCCGGTGACGACGACCGTGAAGCGCGGGATGGCGGGCTCGAGCGCGAGGGCGATGCTGAGGCCGTTGGTGATGACGGTGACGTCGCGGAGGTCGTCCCGCGCCACGAGCGCGTGGGCGATCGCGAGCGTCGTGGTGCCGACGTCGAGGATCACGCTCTCGCCGGAGGCGACCGAGGCGGCGGCCTCGCGGCCGATCGCGGCCTTCTCGTCGGAGGCGGCGGCGAGGCCCTCCTCGAACGAGCGCTCCCCCGAGCGCTCGCCGGTCGGCACGGCTCCCCCGCGGACGCGCTGGACGGTCCCCTCGCCGGCGAGCCGGTCGAGGTCCGAGCGGACGGTGACGACGGAGACGCCGAGGCGGTCGGAGAGGTCGGCGACGGAGACGAAGCCGAGCTTCTCAGCCAGCAGCCGCATCTCGAGGCGGCGCTCGAGCGCCGAGCGGCCCTCCTGCTCCCCGTCCGTCCTCATCGCCCCATCGTGTCCCGCGCGCCAGCGACTTGTCAAAGAGAAACCGGCCTTTCCTTTCCGAAGACCGCGGTCTATCGTGGTCGACGCCATGAACGAAGCGATCCCCCTCTCCGCCGGCGTCGTCAAGCGCCCGCACGTCCTCGCCGACGGCCGCGACCTCATCTACTTCGATGACGCGGACACGTCCCTCCCTCCCGAGCGCTCGGCGGATGCCCGCGAGCTCGACCCCCGCCCCGCGACCGCGCGCATGCGCCAGGACGTCCTCACCGGCGAGTGGGTGTCGATCGCCGCCTCCCGGCAGAACCGCGTCTTCCTGCCGCCGGCCGAGCTCGACCCGCTGGCTCCCGCCTCGCCCACGAACCCGTCGGAGGTGCCGAGCGTCTACGACGTCGCCGTCTTCGAGAACCGGTCGCCGTCGTTCGGGCCGCTGCTCGAGGACGAGGACGCGCCCGAGTCCCTCGAGGACCTCCGCACGCTCGGCCTCGGCCGGACGCTGACGAGCGTCGGCCGCTGCGAGGTCGTCTGCTTCAGCCCCGAGCACGAGGGCTCGTTCGCGACGCTCTCCGCCTCGCGGGCCCGCACGGTCGTGGAGGCGTGGGCCGACCGCGTCGCCGCGCTGTCGGCGCTGCCCGGCGTGCAGCAGGTCTTCCCGTTCGAGAACCGCGGGGAGGCGATCGGCGTCACGCTGCACCACCCGCACGGGCAGATCTACTCCTACCCGTACGTCACCCCGCGCACGACGCGGCTCCTCGCCTCGCTCGACGCCTACGGCCCCGGGATGTTCGCGGACGTCCTCGCCTTCGAGCAGGCCGGCGAGCGCGTGCTCGTCCGCGGCGAGCGCTGGACCGCGTTCGTGCCCTTCGCCGCGCGCTGGCCCATCGAGGTGCACGTGCTGCCGCACCGCCACGTCGCCGACATCAGCGAGACGACGCCCGAGGAGCGCGACGAGCTCGCCGTGGTCTATCAGCGTCTCCTCCGCGGTATCGACGCGCTCTACGACTCCCCCACCCCCTACATCTCGGCCTGGCACCAGGCTCCCGTGCACGAGCGGCGCGACGAGGTGCGGCTCATGCTGCAGATCACCTCCCCGCGGCGTGCGGCGACGAAGCTCAAGTACCTGGCCGGCAGCGAGGCGGCGATGGGCGCCTGGATCGGCGACATCGCTCCCGAGACGAGCGCCGCCGCCCTGCGCGAGGCGATCGAGCGCGCCGACGCCGCCACCCTGGCCGCCGAGACGGCCGCGAACCCCGACGCGTCGCTCCCCGCCGCCGACACCACCCCCGAGGAGAACCGATGACCACCTCCGCCTCCCTCGACGCCGTCGCCGAGCGCGCCGCTCAGGACTTCGAGCGCGCCTACGGCCACCCGGCCGCCGGCGTCTGGGCCGGGCCCGGCCGGGTCAACCTGATCGGCGAGCACACCGACTACAACGACGGCTTCGTCTTCCCGTTCGCCATCGACCGCGCCACGGCGATGGCGGTCTCGCCGCGCGAGGACCGGGTCGTCCGGATCTCGAGCGCCTTCTCGCCCGAGCACGTCGAGATCTCGCTGGACGACCTCGGGCCGGACGCGCTCGACGGCTGGTCGGCCTACCCGCTCGGCGTCGTCTGGGCGCTCACCGAGTACGGCGTCGACCTCGGCGCGCGCTCGGGCTTCGACGCGTTCGTCGACTCCGACGTGCCGGTCGGCGCCGGTCTCTCCAGCTCGGCCGCGCTGATGTGCGCGATGGCCGTGGCACTGAACGAGCTCTGGGAGCTCGGGCTCGACCGCGCGACACTCGCCCGCGTGGGCCGTCGCGCCGAGAACGTGGCCGTCGGCGCCCCGACCGGGATCATGGACGAGTCCGCCTCGCTGTTCGGCGAGCGCGACGCGGCGGTCTTCCTGGACTGCCGGAGCCTGGACACCGAGGTCGTGCCCCTCGGCTTCGAGGAGGCCGGGCTGGTGCTCCTCGTCATCGACACCCGGGTCGAGCACGCGCACGCCACCGGTGGCTACGCCGAGCGCCGTGCGTCCTGCGAGCTCGGTGCGTCGACGCTGGGCGTGGAGTCGCTGCGAGAGCTCTCGGTCGACGATCTGCCGCGCGCCGAGGAGCTCCTCGACGATGTGACCTACCGCCGGGTCAAGCACGTGGTGACGGAGGACGCCCGCGTGCTCACCACCGTCCGCACCCTCCGCGAGCAGGGGCCGCGCGCGATCGGCGAGCTCCTCGACGCCGGGCACGTCTCGCTCCGGGACGACTTCGAGATCTCGATCCCCGAGCTCGACACCGCGGTCGAGGCCTCCCGGGCCGCCGGCGCGATCGGCGCGCGGATGACGGGCGGCGGCTTCGGCGGCTCGGCCATCGCGCTCACCCCGGTCGAGAAGGAGGAGGAGGTCCGCGCGGCGGTCCTCGCCGCCTTCGCCGAGAAGGGCTTCCGCACGCCCGAGCTGTTCCTCGTGACGGCGGCCGACGGCGCGGGTCGCGTGCGCTGACGACGGATCTCGAGACGCCCGCGTTGCGGGCTGCTCGATCAGCATGGGTGGCCCGCTGCGCGGGCTACTCGGCCGGCGTGCCTGCCGGTGGGACGACCGGGCGCAGCGCGCCGCCGGTGACGCGGACGAGTTCCGCAGCGCTCGTCGGGTAGACGGTGTGGGCGTGGCCGGCGGCCGCCCAGACGGTGTCGTACTCGGCCAGGGCGGAGTCGACCACGGTGGGCAGCGGGATCGGATGACCGACCGGGGCGACGCCGCCGATGGTCTGGCCCGTCGCGGCCTTGACGACTGACGCCGAGGCGCGGGTGATCGTCCCGCCGAGCTCGGCGCCCAGCCAGTGAGTGTCGACGCGGTGGCCACCGCTGGTGAGGACCAGCAGCGGCGACCCGTCGAGGAGGAACACCAGGGAGTTCGCGATCTGGCCGACCTCGATGCCGAGGGCGGCCGCGGCGAGCGCCGCCGTCGATGCCGCCTCATCGAGCCAGCGGACCGGCGGCCGCACCCCGTGCGCCTCGAGATCGGCCAGGACGCGGTCGACCGCGGGGTGGCTGCGCTCGCTCATGCGAACGACCGTAGCCGACCCCGCGGCCGGTGGAACAACCGCTACTTCGTGAGCGTCGCGATGTCGATGACGAAGCGGTAGCGCACGTCCGAGGCGAGCACGCGCTCGTAGGCCTCGTTGATCTGCGACGCCGAGACGACCTCGACCTCGCTCGCGATGCCCTTCTCGGCGCAGAAGTCGAGCATCTCCTGGGTCTCGCGGATGCCGCCGATGCCGGAGCCCGCGAAGGAGCGGCGCGCGGCGAACAGGGTGAAGACGTGCAGCGGCAGCGCCTCGGCCGGAGCGCCCACGTTCACCATCGTGCCGTTGCGGCGCAGGAGGCCGAGGTAGGCGTCCAGGTCGAGCGGCGCGCTCACCGTGTTGATGATGATGTCGAAGGTGTTCTTGAGCGTGGAGAACGTCTCCTCGTCCTTCGTCGCGTAGTAGTGGTCGGCGCCCAGACGGAGGCCGTCCTCCTTCTTGCTCAGCGACTGCGAGAGCACGGTGACCTCGGCGCCCATCGCGTGCGCGAACTTGACGGCCATGTGGCCGAGCCCGCCGAGACCGACGACGGCGACTCGCTTGCCGGGGCCCGCCTCCCAGTGCGACAGCGGCGAGTAGGTGGTGATGCCGGCGCAGAGCAGCGGCGCGGCGGCCTCGTAGGGGATCGACTCCGGGACGCGGAGCACGAAGTCCTCGACGACCACGACGTGGGTGGAGTAGCCGCCCTGCGTGACGGTGCCGTCGCGGTCGACGGAGGCGTAGGTGCCGGTGTTGCCCTTCAGGCAGTACTGCTCCTCGCCGGCGAGGCAGTTCTCGCACTCGCGGCAGGAGTTGACCATGCAGCCGACGCCGACGCGGTCGCCGACCTTGTGCTTGGACACCTCGGAGCCGACCTCGGCGACGACGCCGACGATCTCGTGGCCGACGGTGAGGG
The DNA here is from genome assembly GCF_009866655.1 of Rathayibacter sp. VKM Ac-2804. Classification (NCBI taxonomy): domain Bacteria; kingdom Bacillati; phylum Actinomycetota; class Actinomycetes; order Micrococcales; family Microbacteriaceae; genus Rathayibacter; species Rathayibacter sp. VKM Ac-2804. Next base: position 1,251,610 of record NZ_CP047420.1, on the reverse strand, counting down.
GGTAGTGGACGGGGCCCCACTCGCCGCGGACGGTGTGGATGTCGGAGTGGCAGATGCCCGCGTAGGCGATCTCGATGAGCACGTCGTGCGCTCCGACGTCGCGGCGCTCGATCGTGGTGGGGACGAGCGGCTCGGTGGCGGAGGGGGCGGCGTAGGCGTTGACGGTCAGCATGTTTTCTCCTTCGTGGGGGCGCGCTCGAGCGGTGGTCCGGAGGGGGTGGGAACGCGAGCGCGTCTGCCCACGCTATCGAGCCCCGGCTGGACGCCGCCCGTAGGCTCGGAGGATGCGGAGGACGATCGACCTCAACGCCGACCTCGGCGAGGGCTTCGGCTTGTGGTCGCTCGGCGACGACGACGCGATGCTCCGGATCGTCACGAGCGCCAACGTCGCCTGCGGATTCCACGCCGGCGACCCCTCGATCATGCTCGCCACCTGCCGCACCGCCGCCGAGCGCGGTGTGGCGATCGGCGCCCACGTCGCCTACCGCGACCTCGCCGGCTTCGGCCGCCGCGAGCTCCCCGTCGGACCCGACGAGCTGCACGCCGACGTCGTCTACCAGCTCGGCGCCCTGCAGGCCGTCGCGCGGGCCGCGGGCACGGAGGTGCGCTACGTCAAGCCGCACGGGGCCCTCTACAACCGCATCGTGCACGACGAGCGGCAGGCGGAGGCCGTGGTCGCCGCGGTCCGCGACGCCGCTCCCGGGCTGCCCCTGCTCGGGCTCGCGTCCTCCGCCGTCGAGAAGGCGGCGGCGCGCGCCGGCCTGCCCTTCCTGCGCGAGGCCTTCGTCGACCGCGGCTACCGGGCCGACGGCACGCTCGTCCCTCGGGGCGAGCGGGGCGATCTGCTGAGCGACCCCGTGGCCGTCGCGTCCCGTGCGGTTCACATGGTCCTCGAGGGCCGGGTGACGACGGCCACGGGTGAGGACCTCTCCCTCGTCGTGGACTCCCTCTGCGTGCACGGCGACACCCCGGGCGCCGTCGTGATGGCGGAGGCGGTGCGCGCCGCACTCGCGAGGGCGGGCGTCGCCCTGGCGAGCGCCGCACCGTGATCCCGGTGTGCCTGCTGCCCTCCGGCGACCGCGCCGTGCTGGCCGAGGTCGACGGCCTCGACGAGGCGCTCGCGCTGGCAGCGGCGCTCGACCGGTCCCGCCCCGCAGGCGTCCTCGACCTGGTCCCCGCCGCGCAGACCGTCCTCGTCGTGCTGGACGGCGCCCTGCCGGTCGCCGAGGCGTCCCGCTGGATCGCCCGCACAGCGGCGGCCGCGGAGGCCGCTGGTCCGTCAGCGATCGGCCGCCGGCACGAGATCACCGTCCGCTACGACGGCGCCGACCTCGCCGAGACGGCGAGCGCCCTCGGCTGGAGCCCCGCCGAACTGGTCCACCGCCACACGACGACCCCGTGGCGCGCGGCCTTCGGCGGCTTCGCCCCCGGCTTCGCCTACCTCGTCGCACTCGCCCCCTGGCCGGAGGTCGCCCGCCGTGCCGAGCCCCGCACCCGCGTCCCCGCCGGCGCGGTCGCCCTCGCGGCCGGCTACTCCGGTGTCTACCCGCGCGCCTCCCCCGGCGGCTGGCAGCTGCTCGGCTCGACCGATGCCGTCCTCTGGAACACCGAGCGGACACCGCCCGCCCTGCTCGCCCCCGGCGACGAGATCCGCTTCCGAGCGCTGCCGTGAGCCTGCGCGTCCTCGACCCCGGCCCGCTCGCCCTCCTCGAGGACGAGGGCCGCCCCGGCCACGCCGCCGTCGGCGTCGGGCGCTCCGGCGCGATGGACCGCGGCGCCCTCCGGCTCGCGAACCGCCTGCTCGGCAACGCCCCGGACGCGGCCGCGCTCGAACTGCTCGGCGCCGGCTTCACCGCCCGCTTCGAGACCCCCGAGTGGATCAGCCTGACCGGAGCCGCCGGAGCGGCGACCCTCGACGGCGCCGCCCTCGCCCGCGTCCTGCCCGCCCTCGCGCCTGCGGGCTCGGTCCTGAGACTCGGCCCCCTGACGGCGGGCCTGCGCCGCACCCTCGGCGTCCGAGGCGGCATCGCCGCGCCATCCGTGCTCGGCTCCCGCTCCCGCGACACCCTCTCCGGCCTCGGACCGGAGCCCCTCCGCGCCGGCGACCGGCTCGCCGTCGGGGTGCCCGACGGCGAGGTCCTCCTCCCCGACTGGTGGCCCTTCGACCCGCCCCGGGACCCGGCCGTGCGGGTGCTCCCCGGCCCCCGCCTCGATCTCCTGCCCCCGGGCACGTGGCAGCGCCTCCTCGCGGGCCCCTGGCGGCTGAGCCCGTCCGCCGACCGCGTCGGCCTCCGCCTCGCCGGCACCCCGCTGCCGACCGGCGGCGCTCACGAGCTGCCCAGCGAGGGCCTCGTCCACGGCTCGATCCAGCTCCCGCCCTCGGGACTCCCCGTCGTCTTCGGCCCCGACCACCCCACGACCGGCGGCTACCCGGTCGTCGCCGTCGTCGCCGCCCCCTCCCTCGACACCCTGGCCCACCTCACGCCGGGCGCCGAGGTCCACCTCCACGCCTGACCGCCGCCCCGCCCGGTTCTCCTTCGCCCCGAAAGGGGCGGGGTCTCTCCCATCCGCCGCACCGAAGGTGCGCGGTATCCCCGTCCGTCGCCCCCGAGGGGCGCGGTCTCTCCCGTCCGTCGCCCCGGAGGGGCGCGGTGTCTCGTCGCGGCTCCTGGCTCGGGTCTGGCGGGCGCGCCGAAGGCGCGCGGGAAGGAGCCGCGACGAGGCACCGCGCCCCTCCCCCGTCAGAACAGCGGCAGCAAGCAGGAACCCCCGGAGATCGAGCTAGCGCAGAGCCCGCTCCGCCGCCCCCACCACGTTGTGGATCAGCATCGCCCGCGTCATCGGCCCGACCCCGCCGGGCACCGGCGACAGCCAGCCCGCGACCTCGGCCACCTCCGGAGCGACGTCGCCCGTCAGCTTCGCCTTCCCCGTCTCCGGGTTCTCGACCCGCGTGATCCCCACGTCGAGCACGGCCGCCCCCGGCTTCACCCAGTCCCCCGCGATCAGTCCGGGCACGCCCACGGCCGCCACCACGATGTCCGCCCGGCGCACCTCCGCCGCGAGATCCGCGGTGCGCGAGTGGGTCAGCGTGACCGTCGCGTCGAGTCCCTTGCGGGTCAGCAGCAGCCCGAGCGGGCGGCCGACCGTGAGCCCGCGGCCGACCACGACGACGTGCTTCCCCGAGATCGGGATGTCGTGGCGCTTCAGCATCTCGACGATGCCGTTCGGCGTGCACGGCAGCGGGCTGTCGAGCTCTCCCTCGACGCCGAGCACGAGCCGCCCCAGGTTGGTCGGGTGCAGCCCGTCGGCGTCCTTGTCCGGGTCCATCAGCTCGAGCATCGCGTTCTCGTCGATGCCCTTCGGCAGCGGGAGCTGAATGATGTAGCCGGTCACCGAGTCCGACTCGTTGAGCTGCCGGATGGCCGCCCGGATGTCCTCGGCGGACGCAGTGGCGGGCAGGTCGACGCGGATCGACTCGATCCCCACCTCGGCGCAGTCGCGGTGCTTGCCCGCGACGTAGGAGCGCGAGGCGGGGTCGTCGCCGACCAGCAGCGTGCCGAGGCCGGGCACGACGCCCTTCTCGCGCAGCGCCGCCACGCGCTCGGCGATCTCCGCCTTGACCGTCGCGGCGGTCGCGACGCCGTCGAGTACCTGTGCCGTCATCGTGGAACTCCTCGTTCGTCGGCGCTCCCGCGCCTGTCCTGCGGTGGCGCCGGCGGGGTCCGGGGGCGCGCTCGGCGCCCCGGACCCTGCCGAGCGCGGGTGGTGCCCGGAGGGGCGCTGCGCCCTACAGCCCGGGGTAGAGCGGGAAGTCGTCCGTGAGCCCCTTGACGCGCGCGCGCAGCGCCTCGAGGTCGGCCGAGGGCTTGAGCGCCTCGGCGATGACGTCGGCGACGACGGCGAACTCGGTGTCGCCGAAGCCGCGGGTCGCGAGGGCGGGGGTGCCGATCCGCAGTCCCGAGGTCACCATCGGCGGGCGGGGGTCGAACGGGACCGCGTTGCGGTTCACGGTGATGCCGACCTCGTGCAGGCGGTCCTCGGCCTGCTTGCCGTCCAGCGGCGAGTTCCGCAGGTCGGCGAGGACGAGGTGCACGTCGGTGCCGCCGGTGAGCACGTCGATGCCCTCGGCCTTCGAGTCGGCGGCCGTGAGGCGCTCGGCGAGGATCTGCGCGCCGCGGATGGTGCGCGCCTGGCGGTCGGCGAACTCCTGCTCGCCCGCGAGCTTGAACGCGGTCGCCTTGGCGGCGATGACGTGCATGAGCGGACCGCCCTGCTGGCCCGGGAAGACGGCCGAGTTGAGCTTCTTGGCGTACTCCTGCTTCGCGAGGATCAGGCCGGAGCGCGGGCCCGCGAGCGTCTTGTGCACCGTCGTGGTCACGACGTCGGCGTGCGGGACGGGCGAGGGGTGCAGCCCGGCGGCGACGAGCCCGGCGAAGTGGGCCATGTCGACCCAGAGCTTGGCCCCGACCTCGTCGGCGATCGCGCGGAACGCCTCGAAGTCGAGGTGGCGCGGGTAGGCCGACCAGCCGGCGATGAGGACCTGCGGGCGGACCTCGAGGGCCTTCTCGCGGACCGCGTCCATGTCGATGCGGAAGGTCTGCGGGTCGACTCCGTACGCCGTGGCGTTGTAGAGCTTGCCCGAGAAGTTGAGCTTCATCCCGTGGGTGAGGTGGCCGCCGTGCGCGAGCTCGAGGCCGAGGATGGTGTCGCCCGGCTGGACGAGGGCGGCGAGCGCCGCCGCGTTGGCGGTCGCGCCGGAGTGCGGCTGCACGTTCGCGAACTCGGCGCCGAAGAGGGCCTTGGCGCGGTCGATGGCGAGCTGCTCCGCGACGTCGACGTACTCGCAGCCGCCGTAGTAGCGGCGGCCCGGGTAGCCCTCGGCGTACTTGTTGGTGAGGACCGAGCCCTGCGACTCGAGGATCGCGCGCGGCACGAAGTTCTCGCTCGCGATCATCTCGAGGTAGCCGCGCTGGCGGTCGAGCTCCTGCTGCAGGACGGCCGCGATCTCGGGATCGACGACCGAGACGGGCTCGTTGAACGAGGCGGAGACACCGGTGCTGGCGGTGCTCGGGGCGGGAGAAGAGGACACGGGCGCTCCTTGGCTGCGAGACGGATGGCGTCCGCGAGGCGACGAGGCACGCTCGGGCACGCGGAACAACGGTATCCGTTCCGGCCCAGGCGAGCGGCAGGAAAAGTGTCCGGAAGACGTCTCCGGAGAAAGGTGCCGCTCCCTGATGGTCACCCATCCGAACGCCAGTCGCGACGCGGCCAGTGTAGCAACGGACGGCCGATATCCTGAGCGGATGCAGACCGACTCCGCCGCTCCCGCTCCCGACCGCACCGCCGCCGCCGCGGCGATCGGCGGCTCCGACGGCGGTCCGGGCAACCACTGGACGCTGACCTTCGCCTGCCCCGACCTCCCCGGCATCGTGCACGCGGTCTCGGGAGCGGTGGTCCAGGCCCGCGGCAACATCACCGAGAGCCAGCAGTTCTCCAGCGCCGACACCGGCCGCTTCTTCATGCGGCTGCAGGTGCAGTCGCCCGTCACCCGCGACGAGTTCGCGGCCGCGCTGCTCCCCGTCACCGAGCACTACGGCATGACCTGGCGGCTGGACGTCGTCGGGCGGCCGCTCCGGACCCTGCTGCTCGCCTCGACGGCCGGGCACTGCGTGAACGATCTGCTCTTCCGCCAGCGCGCGGGTCAGCTCGCGATCGACGTGCCGCTGATCCTCTCCAACCACGGGACCCTCGAGGACCTGGCCGGGTTCTACGGCGTGCCGTTCGAGTCGCGCGCCGTCACCTCGCCCGAGACCAAGCGCGCGTTCGAGGAGCGCGTCGTCGAGGTCGTCGAGGAGCACGACGTCGAGCTCGTCGTCCTCGCTCGCTACATGCAGATCCTCTCCCCCGAGCTCTGCGCGCGCCTGGCCGGCCGCGCGATCAACATCCACCACTCCTTCCTGCCCGGCTTCAAGGGCGCGAACCCCTACAAGCAGGCGCACGCCCGCGGGGTGAAGCTGATCGGCGCGACCGCGCACTTCGTGACGAGCGACCTCGACGAGGGCCCGATCATCGAGCAGAACGTCGTGCGGGTCGACCACTCGCACTCCCCCGCGCAGCTGGTCGCGATCGGGCAGGACGAGGAGAGCCGCACGCTGACCCAGGCCGTGAAGTGGTTCGCGGAGGACCGGGTGCTGCTCGACGGGGCGCGCACCATCATCTTCCACTGACACCTCCGCCGCCCCCGCGGGCGGTGCCGGGTCACCCGGAACGGCTGCTGGACCGGCGGGAGAACGAGCCCTCTCGGGCGACTCGCCGCGGGCGGATACGATGGTCCGCGTGAATCGAGCGACAGCGGGCACTGCACGGACCGATCCCTCGGTCGGACCGAACGACGTGCTGCGCCTCGTGCTCGAGCTGTTCGCGTTCGTCAGCCTCGGGCTGTGGGGCTTCCTGTCCTGGGATCTGCCGTGGAGCATCGTCTTCGGCGTGGGCGCCCCGGTGCTGGCGATCCTGCTCTGGGCGCTCTTCCTCTCGCCCCGCGCCGTCCTCGCGATCGACGTCTACGGCCGCTCGCTGATCGAGCTGGTGATCATGGGCGCCGCCGCCCTCGCCTGGCTCGATCTCGGCCAGCCGGTCGTCGCGATCGTCTTCGGCGTCGTCGCCGTGGTGTCCGGCGTGGTCTCGGGGCGCCGCGCGCTGAGCTGACGACGCGCGGACGAGCGCACCCGTGCCGATCGAGCAGCCCGCGCAGCGGATGCATCGAGGTCCGCGCCGACGACGAGCGACGGCCGCCCCGCCGCCCCCGGAAGGGCGAGCGCAACGGCCGTCGCGACGAGCTGCGGAGGCTACTCCGCCGCACCCGCCGCACGCTGCGCGCGTCCCCGGCGACGCAGGCCGGTGAAGACCGCTCCCGCGCCGATCAGCGCCAGAGCGCACGCTCCTGGCAGGCCGCCGTCGAAGCCGGTCGAGGCCAGCCCGCCCGAGCCGCGCGCGGGCGAGCCCGATGCGGCGAGGGAGGCCGGTGCGGGCTCCGGCGCCCGTCCGGAGCCCGGGACCGCGGGCGGCGCCGGCTGCGCAGGCACCAGCGCCCCGGTCGGGGTCGGCTCGGGAGCCGGCGCCCCCGTGGGGGCGGGCGTGGGGGCGGGCGCGCTCGCCACGTCGATGCTGATGAGCGTCGCGCGTGCCGAGTCGCCGTAGGCGATCCGCCCGAGGTACGTGCCGGGACCGGCGAGACCGCTCCAGGAGACGGAGTAGTCCGTCGGCCTGCCCGGAGCGGCGGCGATCACCGTCGGCGCGGTGCGGAGCGATCCGACGCCGCCCTCGGCGGCGACGAGGAAGCTGCGGAGGTCAAAGGCGACCTCCGGCCCGGCTCCCGCTCCCGCGGCGATCACGGTGACCCGGTAGCGGCCCGCCTCCGGGACGGCGAGGTCGACCCGCTCGTCGGCGGCGGGAGTGAGGCCGGACGCCGTCCTGACCGGCTTCCCGTCGGCGAGCAGCGAGACCGTGAGGTCGAGATCGGCGGTCTGATCGAGCGAGTCGAGATCGAAGCGGGCGAAGTCGGTGCCCGCGGGGACCTCGACGGTCGTCGAGAACGACGCTCTGCCCGACAGGGTGCCGGTGTGACCGCCCGAGGAGGATGCGTCCTGGGCGAGCACTCCTGCCACGAGCCCGCTCGGCATCAGCGGCAGAGGGTCGCCGACGCCGGGCGTGACGGTGACGCTCGCGGAGCCGGTCGAGCCGGAGCCCGAGACCTCGTAGGGCGCGTCCAGCAGCACCGGGCGCACGGCGACCGGGCTGCGGACCTCGTGCTCGGTGCTCGACCAGGTGAGGTAGCCGGTCGCGAACTCGGCGAGCTCGGCGTCGGTCCTCGTGAAGGTCACCGTGTACTCCGCGGTCTGGCCCGCTCCCGTGAAGGAGAGGATCGACGGCGAGACGACGGCGTCGATCCCCGGGATGTCGAGGGCGGCGCTGTAGCTGCCCGCCTCCGTCGAGGTCACCGTGCGAGTGACCGTCTGCGCCCCGGCCAGAGCGCCGATCGCGATCGACGCCTGGTTCAGATCCGACGGGTCGATCGCGTCGACCGCGTTCAGCCCGGGGTCGGCGAAGACGTAGCCGGCGCCCTTGAGGAACGCGACCCAGTCGCTCGTGCCGCTCTCGTAGACCAGACCGGGGTCGAGGAACGCCGTCGGGTCGACGTGTCCGGCACCCTGCGCGAAGACGTCCTCGGACGCATCGCCCGACTGGTCGACGCTGTCGTACGCGGTCGTCATCATGGCCGACTTCACCACCGACGGCGACGCCGTCGGCGTGACGCCGAGGATCAGGGCGGCGAGTCCCGCGACGTGCGGCGACGACATCGACGTGCCGGACTCGAACGCGAAGGCGGGGTCGTCGCCCTCGGCGTTGAAGCTGTCGGCGAGGATCGCGACGCCAGGGGCCGTGAGGTCGGGCTTGAGCACGTCCGCGCCGTCCGCCTCGGCCGGACCGCGCGAGGAGAAGCCCGCGACCTGAGGCACCGGGATGCCGACACCGGTCGAGTCGCCTTCCGACAGAGTCGCCGTCGCGCCGACCGTGCCGGCGTAGGCCGTGATCGCGTCGTAGGCCTGCGAGTCGATCTGGATCGACGGGACCGAGTGGTCGTCGACGTGCAAGGCGTTCGGGAACGGGTTCAGCAGCAGCATGCCGATGCCCCCCGCCCGCTCCACCTCGGCCGATTTGGAGACGCGACTGGTCGTGCCGGCCGTGCAGGCGACGATCCTGCCCGCGACCTTCGCCGGGTCGAGGGCGCCGGCGGCGCAGACCTCGGGATCCTCCGCTCCGGTGACAGCGACGGCCGCGCTGGTCACCAGCGGGCCGGTCACGTCGCGATGCACGGAGACCGATCCGCCGACGAAGGCCCGGCCGTCGCCGAGGGTGGCGGTGGCCGTGTGGGTCGGGATCGACGAGGCGGCGACCGTCGTGTACCACGGCGACGCGTGGTCGAGGGTCGAGGCGTCGGGGCCCGAGTTGCCGGCGGAGGCGGCCACGAAGACACCCGCGGCCGCGGCGTTCAGGAAGGCCTGGTCGATCGCGGTCAGCGTCGACGTGGCCGAGCCGCCGCCGATCGAGAAGTTGATCACGTCGACGCCGTCCTTCACCGCCGCGTCGATGGCGGCGATGATCCCCGCTCCCGAGCAGAAGTCGTCCTTGTCGGTGCCGTTCACATCGCCGTTCCAGCAGACCTTGTAGGCGGCCACCTTCGCGGCCGGCGCGACACCGGAGACGGTGCCGTAGTCGTAGCCGTCCACCGACGCTGCGACGTCGGCGTCGCCGGCCGCCGTGCTCGCGGTGTGCGAGCCGTGGCCGTCCGCGTCGCGCGGCGAGCGGTACTCGGGATTGTCGGTCGAGCCCGCCTTCTGCTTCTCGCCGAGGAACCAGCGGGCGCCGATGAGCTTCTGGTTGCACTCACCGCTGTCCCACTGCTCGGACGCGGCGAGGCCGGGCGAGCAGGAGCCGGTGAAGGTGCTGCCGTCGGACTTCGCGAAGGCGATCGTCGTGCCGTCGGTGGAGGGGGCGGAACCGGGGGCGCTCGCCAGCCGTGCGCCCGCGAACGACGGGTTCTCGGGGGCGATGCCGGAGTCGATGACGCCGACGACGACGCCCTCGCCCGCCCGGCCGGGGCCGCCGACGGCGCTCCAGACCCCGTCCGGCCCCTCGAGGCCGAGGAAGCTCGTCGACGACTCCTGACCGGTGTCGGGGACAGGCGACCCCGCTCCGGCGGCCTGCGCGATCGCGGCCGCCCGAGCGATCTCCGAGGCCTTCGCGATCGCGCCGGCCCGTGAGGTCTCGGCAGCGCGGTCGAGCGTGAGGTCCTCGACCTTCTGGACCTGTGCCACGTCCGTGCGGCCGGCGAGCGCGCTCGCCTGCTCGCCGGTGAGCTCGGCGGAGAAGCCGTTGAGCGCCACCGTGTAGTGGTAGCCGATCGCGACGTCGGCGGTGGCCGCGACGTCGTCCTGCCGCTGCTCGAGGTGCGCGGAGTAGTCCTCGACCGGCGCCGAATCGGCCTGCAGCTGCGAGCCCGATTCCGGGGCGGTCCGGGCGAAGCGAGCGTCGGTGCCCTCGTAGGTCGCGGCGGGAGGCTCGAGGAGGGTGACGACGTAGTGGCCGTCGTCGAGGCTCCGCAGCTCGGAGAGACCGCCGGTCAGGACGCCGGTTCCGGCACTCGGGGCGGCCGAGGCCGCGGAGGCCGCGAACGTGCCGGATGCGGCGATGCCCAGCAGGGCGAGGCCCGCGAGGAGGCGCCTCCCGGGGCGGCGGACAGGGGGACGAGGGGAGGGAGGGAACGGCACGCCGGAGTCCTAACTCGGGGGTTCGCCGAGAAAACGATCGATCCTCAGCACTGGATCGACCCTAGATCAGGACGCGTCGTTCACATCACGGGCAGGAGACGGAAGGCGCGAGGACCGGTCGCCTCCGCGTGATGCCGGGGATCGGCGACCGAGGTGGAGACGAGGAGACGACGCGGGACGCCACCGCGACGCGGCGCGGAACGTCGGTCGAGGCGGGACGCGTCGACCGGACGGCGTCCGGGATCGGCACCACGACGGACGGCCGCCCCGCCGCCCCCGGAGGGGCGAGCGGAGCGGCCGTCGCGACGGGCTGCGGAGGCTACTCCGCGGCGCCCGCCTCACGCTGCGCGGCCGCGCGGCGGCGCAGTCCCGTCAGCACCGCTCCGGCGCCGATCAGCGCCAGGGCGCCGGCGCCGAGCAGTCCGCCGCCGAAGCCGGTGGAGGGCAGGCCGCCCGAGCCGTGGCCGGGCGCGCCCGGTCCGGCGGTGGGCGTCGAGGTCGGCGCGGGAGGCGCGGTCGGTCCGGCGGTCGGCGTGCCGGTCGGAGCCGGCGTCGCCGTCGGTCCCGCCGTCGGCGTCGCGGTCGGCTCGGCCGTCGGTCCGGCGGTGGGCGTCGCCGTCGGCACCGGCGTCGACGCCTCGGTGACGTCCACGCTGACGAGGGTCGCGAGACCCGAGTCGGCGTAGGCGATGCTGCCGAGGTACTGCGCCGGGCCGGCGAGGCCCGTCCAGGAGACGGAGTAGCTCGTCGGCTCGCCCAGGACGGCGTCGACGGCCTCGGGAGCGGTGCTCAGCGAGCCCTCGCCGCCGTCCGCCGCGATGAGGAAGCTCCGGAGGTCGAAGGTCGCCTCCGGGTCCGCGCCCACCGCGTAGATGTCGGCCGAGACGAGGTAGCTGCCGGCCTCGGGGTCGACCAGGTCGACGCGCTCGTCGGCGGAGCCCGTCGCGCTGGTCGCCGTGGCCACAGCCTCACCGTCGACGATCTGCGAGACCGTCAGGTCGAGGTCGGCGGTGTCGTCGAGCGAGTCGAGGTCGAACCGGGCGAACTCGGTGCCCTCGGGGACCTCGACGGTCGTCTCGAACGTCTCGCCCTCCGGCAGCGTGCCCGTGTGGCCGTCGGCCGCGGTCGCGTCCTCGGCGAGGACTCCCACCGCGAGACCGCTCGGCGTCAGCGGCAGCGCGCCGTCGATGCCGGGGACGATCTCGACGCTCGTCGAGCCGGTCGAGCCGGAGCCCGAGACCTCGTAGGGCGCGTCCAGCAGCACGGGGCGGACGGCCACGGGGCTGCGGACCTCGTGCTCGGTGCTCGACCAAATGAGGTAGCCGGTCGCGAACTCGGCGAGCTCGGCGTCGGTCCTCGTGAAGGTCACCGTGTACTCGGCGGTCTGGCCCGCTCCGGTGAAGGAGAGGGTCGACGGCGAGACGACGGCGTCGATCCCCGGGATGTCGAGGGCGGCGGTGTAGCTGCCGGCCTCGGTGGAGGTCACCGTGCGGGTGATCGTCTGGGTCCCCGCGAGGGCGCCGATCGCGATCGAGGCCTGGTTGAGGTCGGACGGGTCGATCTCCTCGACCGCGTCGAGCTCGGGGTCGGCGAAGACGTAGCCGGCCCCCTTGAGGAACGCGATCCAGTCGCTCGTGCCGCTCTCGTAGAGCAGACCGGGGTCGAGGAACGCCGTCGGGTCGACGTGTCCGGCGCCCTGCGCGAAGACGTCCCCGGACGCGTTCCCCGCCTGGTCGACGCTGTCGTAGGAGGTCGTCATCATGGCCGACTTGACCGCCGACGGCGACGCGTTCGGGGTCGTGCCGAGGATGAGCGCGGCGAGTCCCGCGATGTGCGGGGAGGACATCGACGTGCCGGACTCGAACGCGAAGGCGGGGTCGTCGCCCTCGGCGTTGAAGCTGTCGGCGAGGATCGCGACGCCGGGCGCCGTGAGGTCGGGCTTGAGCACGTCCGTGCCGTCCGCCTCGGCAGGACCGCGCGAGGAGAAGCCTGCGACCTGCGGCACCGGGATCTCGGTGCCGGTCGCGTTGCCCTCGGTCAGCGTCGCCGTCGCGCCCGCGGTGCCGGCGTACGCGGTGATCGCGTCGTAGGCCTGCGAGTCGATCTGGATCGACGGGACCGAGTGGTCGTCGACGTGCAGGGCGTTCGGGAACGGGTTCAGCAGCAGCATGCCGATGCCGCCGGCCCGGTCGACCTCGGCCGACTTGGAGACGCGGGCGGTGACGCCCGCGGTGCAGGCGACGATCTTCCCGGCCACCTTCGCCGCGTCGAGCGAGCCCGGCGCGCAGATGTCGGGGTTCTCGGTCCCGGCGACGACCACGTCGGCGCTGTTCACGAGCGGACCGGTGACGTCGTCGTGCACGCTGATCGATCCGCCGACGAAGGCCTGGCCGTCGCCGAGGGTGGCGGTGGCGGTGTAGGTCGGGATCGAGGAGGCGGCGACCGTGGTGTACCACGGCGAGGCGTGGTCGAGGGTCGAGACGCCGGGACCGGAGTTGCCGGCCGAGGCGGCCACGAAGACACCCGCGGCCGCGGCGTTCAGGAACGCCTCGTCGTAGGGGGTCAGCGTCGAGACGGCGGAACCGCCGCCGATCGAGAAGTTGATGACGTCGACGCCGTCGGCGACGGCCGCGTTGATCGCGGCCAGGATGCCGCTGCCGGAGCAGTAGTCGTCGTCGTCGGTGCCGTTCACGTCGCCGTTCCAGCAGACCTTGTAGGCGGCGACCTTCGCGGCGGGGGCGACACCGGAGATGGTGCCGTAGTCGTAGCCGTCCACCGACGCCTCGACGTCGGCGTTGCCGGCCGCCGTGCTCGCGGTGTGCGAGCCGTGGCCGTCCGCGTCGCGCGGCGAGCGGTACTCCGGGTTGTCGGTCGAGCCGGCCTTCTCGTTCGCGCCCAGGAACCAGCGGGCGCCGATCAGCTTCTGGTTGCACTCGCCGCCGTCCCACTGCTCGGACGCGGCGAGGCCGGGCGAGCAGGAGCCGACGAAGGTGGTGCCGTCGGACTTGGCGTAGCTGACGGTGGTGCCGTCGGTGTAGGGAGCGGCACCCGCGGAGGTCGCGAGCGGAGCGCCCGCGAACGACGGGTTCTCGGGGGCGATGCCGGAGTCGATCACTCCGACGACGATGCCCTCGCCCGCCTCGTCGACACCGCCGACGGTGTCCCAGACTCCGCCGTCGCCGTCCAGGCCGAGGAAGCTCGTGGACGACTCCTGACCGGTGTCGGGGACGGGGATGCCCGCGTCGCCCGTGGCAGCGGGGGCCGGAGCGGTCGACGCAGGGGCGCGGTCGAGCTTCAGATCCTCGACCTCCCGCACCTGCGCGACGTCCTTGCGGCCGGCGAGGGTGCTCGCCTGCGCGCTCGTCAGCGAGGCGGAGAAGCCGTTGAGGGCGACCGTGTAGTGGTAGCCGATCGCGGCGTCGACGGCGGCGGCCACGTCGTCCTGCCGCTGCTCGAGGTGCGCGGAGTAGTCCTCGACGGGAGCCGAGCGGGCCTGCAGCTGAGCGCCGGCGTCCGGAGCGGTCCGGGCGAAGCGGGCGTCGGTGCCCTCGTAGGTCGCGGCGGACGGCTCGACGAGCGTGACGACGTACTCGCCGTCGTCGAAGGTCTGGAGCGAGGAGAGTCCGCCGACGAGAGCGGCGCCGCCGACGAGCGGGGCGGCCGACGCGGCCTGGACGGCGAACGCGCCCGAGGCGGCGATGCCGAGGGCGGCGAGGCCGGCGAGGAGGCGCTTCTCAGCGCGGCGGACGGGTGGACGGTGGGACAAGTGAAGCGGCAATCGATGTCCTTTACTCACAGTTGCTGGGAACCGGATCGGTTCTCGCACAGAGTCGACCCTACGAACTGGATCGCCCGGCTCTGTTACGAACAGGTAACGAAGTCCTCCTTCGGGGGACAGCCGCGTCGGATTCGCGGGGATCCGCCTGCCCCCATTTCGGGGACGTGCCCGTCGTCGTCCTACGCTGACGGGATGCGCACCCCGAATCCCGACGCCGCCGTCGGCGTCCTGCTCCCCCGCGATCTCCCCGCTGCCCAGGTCCTGCCCTACGCTCGCCGCGCCGAGGAGCTCGGCTTCGACGAGCTCTGGGTCGTCGAGGACCTCGGCTTCCGCGGCGGCATCGCCCAGGCCGCTGCCGTCCTCGCCGCGACCGAGCGGATCGTCGTCGGCATCGGGATCCTGCCGGCCGCCGTCCGCACCGCCGCCTTCACCGCGATGGAGCTCGGCACCCTCGCCGAGCTCTTCCCCGGCCGCGTCCACGCCGGCATCGGCCACGGCATGCCGGGCTGGATGCGCGGACTCGGCGTCTGGCCGAGGAGCCCGCTGACCCTGCTCTCCGAGCAGTTCGACGCGATCCGCGCGCTGCTCGCCGGCGAGGAGGTGACGCGCGACGGGCGCTACGTGCACGTCGACGGCCTGCGGCTCGAGTCGCCGCCGCGGGTCGTGCCGCCGCTGCTGGCCGGGGTGCGCGGGCCGCGCTCGCTCGAGCTGGCCGGGCGCATCGCCGACGGCGCGATCCTCGCCGAGCCGGTCGCTCCGGAGTACCTCGCCCGCGCCCGGGAGCAGATGGGGACGCCCGGCCGCGTCGTCGCCTACAACGTCGCGGCGGTCGCGGACGACGCCGTCACCGCGCGCGACGCCGTGCGGCCCGGACTCGAGTGGATCGGCGAGCCGGACTGGGCGCCGCACCTCGAGCCGCTGCCCTTCGCCGAGGAGTTCGCACAGCTGCGCGCCCGGAGCGCCGACCGCGCCGCCTTCGTCCGGGACCTGCCCGACGAGTGGGTCGACCGGCTCGCGGTCGTCGGGACGCCGGAGACCGCTCGCGCGCGGATCGACGAGCTGCACGCGGCCGGGGCGGCCAGCACGGTGCTCGTCCCGATCGGCGACGACGCCGCCGCGGCGATGGAGCAGCTGGCCCGCGTGCTCTGACGGGTCGCCGCCCCGGTGCTCCCTCGGCACGCGGAAACGGCTCCGGCCCGGGGAATCCGAGGATTCCCGCGGGCCGGAGCCGTTCGTGCGAGCCGGAGATCAGCTCGCCATGCGCGCCTTGAGGTTCTCGTCGAGCGTCGCGAGGAACTCCTCGGTCGTCTGCCAGGCCTGGTCGGGGCCGACGAGGAGCGCGAGGTCCTTCGTCATGCTGCCGGACTCGACCGTCTTGATGACGACGTCCTCGAGGGTCAGCGAGAAGTCGATGAGCTCCTGGTTGCCGTCGAGCTTGCCGCGGTGCGCAAGGCCGCGCGTCCAGGCGTAGATCGAGGCGATCGGGTTCGTCGAGGTGGGCTTGCCGGCCTGGTGCTGGCGGTAGTGGCGCGTGACGGTGCCGTGCGCCGCCTCCGCCTCGACGACGCTGCCGTCGGGGGTGGAGAGCACCGAGGTCATCAGGCCGAGCGAGCCGAAGCCCTGCGCGACGGTGTCGGACTGGACGTCGCCGTCGTAGTTCTTGCAGGCCCAGACGTAGCCGCCCTCCCACTTCATGGCCGAGGCGACCATGTCGTCGATGAGGCGGTGCTCGTAGGTGAGGCCGGCGGCCTCGAAGCGCTCCTTGAACTCGGTCTCGAAGATCTCCTCGAAGATGTCCTTGAAGCGGCCGTCGTAGGCCTTGAGGATCGTGTTCTTCGTGGAGAGGTAGACCGGGTAGTTGCGGGTCAGGCCGTAGTTGAGCGAGGAGCGCGCGAAGTCGCGGATCGACGAGTCCTGGTTGTACTGGACCTGCGCGATGCCGTCGTCGGGGGCCTTGTAGACCTCGAACTTCATCGGCTCGGAGCCGTCCTCGGGGGTGAACTCGACGGTGAGCGTGCCCTTGCCCTTGAAGACGAAGTCGGTGGCGCGGTACTGGTCGCCGAAGGCGTGGCGGCCGATGATGATCGGCTTGTTCCAGCCGGGCACCAGGCGCGGGATGTTCGAGATGATGATCGGCTCGCGGAAGATGACGCCGCCGAGGATGTTGCGGATGGTGCCGTTGGGCGACTTCCACATCTTCTTCAGGCCGAACTCCTCGACGCGCGCCTCGTCGGGCGTGATGGTCGCGCACTTGACGCCGACGCCGTGCTTCTGGATGGCGTGGGCCGCGTCGATCGTGACCTGGTCGTCGGTCTGGTCGCGGTACTCCATGCCGAGGTCGTAGTACTCGAGGTTCACGTCGAGGTACGGGTGGATCAGGGTGTCCTTGATCTTCTGCCAGATGATCCGCGTCATCTCGTCGCCGTCGAGCTCGACGACGGTTCCTTCAACCTTGATCTTCGACATTGCACTCCCAGGGTCTCGTTGCACCGGCCCGCTGCTGCGAGGGACGGGTGGCTCCGCGGCCGCTCCAGACGGCCTCGACCAGCCTACCCGAGGCCTGAAGTATCTCGATGTCGAGACAGTTCTGCGGCGGACCGACTCGCGCACCCCGCGGAACGCGTCGGTCGTCCGCGAGGAGGATGACCGCCGTCCGGCCGGGCCGCTAGATTGGGCCGCATGAGTGACCTCCGCCTGGAAGAGCTGTCGGCCGCGAACATCTCCGCCGTCAACGGACTGAGCCTCAAACCGGGTCAGGAGCAGTTCGTCGCACCGGAGTCGTACTCCGCCGCGGCCGCCGTGATCGACCCCGGCGCCGCCTGGCAGCGGGCGATCCTCGACGGCGACGAGCTCGTCGGCTTCATCCACGCGCACTTCGACCCGCAGGCGCCCGAGGAGTTCCGCAGCTGCATCTGGCGGATCAACATCGACGCGGCGAAGCAGGGCCGCGGCGTCGGCACCTTCGCCGTCCGCGCCGCCGCCGACGAGGCGCGCGCCCGCGGCTTCGACACCCTCACCGTGATCTGGGAGTCGGGTGCGGACGGTCCCGAGCAGTTCTTCCGCTGGATCGGCTTCGAGGTCATCGGCGAGACTCCGTACGGCGAGAACATCGGGGCGCTGAAGCTCTGACCGCTCGTCCTGAGGACGGAGAGGCGGACCCCGCCGACTTCGTCTCCGCGGTGCTCGCCGTCGTCGAGGCGATCCCGCCCGGCCGCGTGATGGCCTACGGAGAGATCGCCGCGGTACTCGGCACCCGCGCCGCACGCGCGGTCGGCACCGTCCTCGCCCGCTACGGCTCCGACGTCGCCTGGTGGCGCGTGGTCCGCTCCGGCGGCGCTCCCGCCGTCGGACACGAGGAGCGCGCCCGCGAGCACTACGAGCGCGAGGGCACGCCGCTGGTCACGACGCCGAGCGGCTACCGGGTGGACGTCCGCGCCGCGCGCTGGACACCCTGACCGCGGCGGCCGCTCCGGCCGCTAGACGAGGGAGTCGCGCCAGGCCGCGTGCAGGGTGGCGAAGCGGCCGTCGCCGGCGATGAGCGCCTCCGGGGTCCCGTCCTCGACGATCCGGCCGTGCTCCATCACCAGCACCCGGTCGGCGATGGCGACCGTCGAGAGCCGGTGCGCGATGATCACCGCGGTCCGATCGGCGAGCAGCGTCTGCAGACCGAGCTGCACCAGCCGCTCGCTCGGGATGTCGAGCGAGGAGGTCGCCTCGTCCAGGATCAGCACCGCCGGGTCCGCCAGGAATGCGCGCGCGAACGAGATCAGCTGGCGCTGCCCGGCCGAGACCCGCCCGCCGCGCTTGTTCACGTCGGTGTCGTAGCCGTCCGGCAGCGCCTGGATGAACGCGTGCGCGCCGACCGCCTTCGCCGCGTCGACGATCTCGTCGTAGGAGGCCGAGGGCCGGCCGATCGCGATGTTGTCGGCGACGGAGCCGGAGAAGAGGTACGCCTCCTGGGTCACCATCACGATCGCGCGGCGCAGGTCCTTCGGGTGCAGCTGTCGCAGGTCGACGCCGTCGAGCGTCACCACTCCGTCGGTCGGGTCGTAGAAGCGCGAGATGAGCTTGGCCAGCGTCGACTTGCCGGCGCCCGTCGAGCCGACCAGCGCGATGGTCTGGCCGGCGGGGATCCGCAGATCGAAGCGCGGCAGGATCTCGCGATCGGTCGTGTAGGCGAAGCGGACCCCCTCGAAGCCGAGCGCACCGCGCGCCTCGCGCAGGTCCACCGGGTGCGCCGGATCCGGGACGCTCTGCTCCTCCGCGAGGACGCCCGAGATCTTCTCGAGCGCGGCCGCGGCGGACTGGTAGGAGTTGTAGAACATCGCCATCTCCTGCACCGGCGCGAAGAAGCGGCGGGTGTAGAGCAGCACGCCGAGCAGGGCGCCGATCTCGAGACCGCCGTCGAGCACGCGCATCCCGCCGAAGAAGAGCACGGCCGCCATCGTCACGTTGCCGATCAGCACGAGACCGGGGTCGAAGGTGCCGAAGACGCCGAAGACCTTCTTGTAGGCGACCCGGTAGCGCTCGACGACGACGCCGAAGGCCGACTCGTTGCGCTCCTGGGTGCGGAAGGTCTGCACGGCGCGGATGCCCGTCATCGTCTCGACGAACTGCACGATCAGACGGGACGAGGCGACGCGGGTCCCGCGGAACAGCGACTGCGACCGCTTCTGGAACCAGCGGGTCAGGATCGCGAGCGGCACGAGCGCGCAGGCGAGCACGAGACCGCTGACGCCGTCGAGCGAGACGAGCGCGATGGCGACGAAGCCCATGTAGAGGGCGCCCTGCACCAGCTGGTTGATGCCGGAGTCGAGCAGCTCGCGGATCGAGTCGAGGTCGCTGGTCTGGCGCGAGATGATCCGCCCGGAGGTGTAGTTCTCGTGGAACTCGAGGCTCAGCTTCTGGGTGTGCAGGAAGACGCGCTTGCGCAGGTCGATCAGGATCGTCTGGCTCACCCGCGCGGACAGCACGGTGTACCAGGCGACGAGGACCGCGCCGATCACGCCGGTCAGCACGTAGGCGATCACGGTGAGGGCGAGCGGGGTCGCATCGCCGTCGAGCACGGCGGGCAGGCCGTTGTCGATCCCGAGCGCGATCAGCGCCGGTCCGGCGACCTGGGCCGCGGTCGAGACGACCACGACGACCGCGGTCAGCACCAGCCGCATCCGCAGCGGGCGCAGCAGCGACCCCAGCAGGGCGAGCGAGCGCCGGCGCAGGGCCGCCGACTCCGCGCGGGTGAGGTCGTCGCGCTCCTCGGTCGATCCGAGCGTGCTCATGATCTGGTCTCCAGCTCCGTGAGGTCGGTCAGGTCCGTCAGCTCGGCCTCGATGCGCGGGCGGGAGCCGACGCGCTCGGTGCCGCGCGGGCGGGCGAGCTCGTCCTCCTCGAGGCTCGAGATGACGAAGCGGTAGTGCGGGCTGCTCGCGAGCAGCTCGGTGTGGGTGCCGACCGCAGTGACGCGGCCCTCCTCGAGGAGGGCGACGCGGTCGGCGAGGGCCACCGTCGAGGGGCGGTGGGCGACGATCAGCGCGGTGGTGTCGCCGAGCACGCGGCGCAGTCCCTTCTCGACCCGTGCCTCCGTGTCGACGTCGAGGGCGGACAGCGGGTCGTCGAGGACGAGGACGGCGGGCCGCGCAGCGATCGCGCGGGCGAGGGCGAGCCGCTGGCGCTGGCCGCCGGAGAGGCTCATCCCCTCCTCGCCGACGGTGGTGTCGAGCCCGTCGGGAAGGGTGTGCACGAAGTCGGCCTGTGCGATTTCGAGCGCCTCGAGCAGCTCCTCCTCCGTCGCGTCGGGGCGGCCGAGCAGCACGTTCTCG
Source organism: Rathayibacter sp. VKM Ac-2804 (assembly GCF_009866655.1). Classification (NCBI taxonomy): domain Bacteria; kingdom Bacillati; phylum Actinomycetota; class Actinomycetes; order Micrococcales; family Microbacteriaceae; genus Rathayibacter; species Rathayibacter sp. VKM Ac-2804. The sequence goes on along the minus strand of NZ_CP047420.1, from coordinate 1,231,685 downwards.
CGCACCGAGGTGGAGAAGAGCGTCGCGTCCTCGAAGGCCATGCCGACGTGGGAGCGCAGCTCGTCGCGGCGCAGCTGCCGCACGTCGACGCCGTCGATCTCGATCGCTCCGCCGGTCACGTCGTAGAGCCGCGGCAGCAGGGCGGTCAGCGTGGTCTTGCCGGAGCCGGTGAGGCCGACGAGCGCCATCGTCTCACCGGGCTCGACCTCGAGGTCGACGCCGTCGAGGAGGTCCGGGAAGCGCTCCGGAGCGTCCTGGTAGCGGAAGTGCACGCCGCGGAAGCGCACCCGGCCGAGCGGACGGGCGATCGTCTCGGGCGACTCCGGATCGATGATCGTGTTCCGGCTGTCCATCACCTCGAAGTAGCGGTCGACGGCGGTGCGCGCGTCGAACGTCATCGAGAGGAGGAAGCCGATCGACTCGACCGGCCACCGCAGCACCGTGGCGGTGGCGAAGAAGGCGAAGAGCTCGCCGACGCTGAGCTGCCCGTCCGCGGCGAGCCAGACGCCGGCGAGGAGGCAGAGCGCGAAGGCGATGTCGGGGATGAGCAGCAGGACCACCCAGATGCCCGCGATGGCCTTCGCCTTCTCCACCTCCGTGCCGCGCAGCTTCTCCGCCTGGTCGGCGAAGCCGGCGAGCGCGTGCTGGTGGCGGCCGAAGGCCTTGAGGACGCGGATGCCGTGCACCGACTGCTCGACCGTGGTGGCGAGGTCGCCGGCCTGGTCCTGGCTGCGGCGCGCGATGCTCGAATAGCGCTTCTCGAAGGCGAAGCCGTAGATCCAGACCGGGATCGAGCAGGCCACGAAGAGCGCGCCGAGGATCGGGTTCCAGTAGACGAGCACGCCGAAGCCGACGACGATCGTCAGCGCGTTCACCACGAGCAGCACGAAGCCGAAGGCGATCCAGCGGCGGATGAGGCTGAGGTCGCTCATCGCCCGGGAGAGGAGCTGCCCGCTCTGCCAGCGGTCGTGGAACGAGACGGGCAGGTCCTGGAGCTGGCGGTAGAGCGCGGTGCGCATCCGCGCCTCGACGCGCGTGCTCGGCGTGAGCACCATCCGGCGCCGCAGCGCGATCGCGGCGGCCTCGAGCACGCCGAGCAGGAGCACGACGACGACCGGGCCGATCAGCGGGCCGAGGTCGCCGGAGCCGGCGGCGGTCGCGCCGTCGCCGAGCGGTCCGTCGACCAGCTGCTGCAGGACGATCGGGATCGCGAGCGAGACGAGGCTCGCCACGAGCGCGATCGCGATGCCGCCGACCAGGCGCGGCAGCGCGTCGCCGACGAACGGGACCAGGCGCAGCAGGGTGCGGAGCGTGTTCGGGCGCTTCGGAGCGGCGGGCGGAGAGGACTGTGCGAGCACGGTGCTGGGCTTTCGCGACGGAGGACGGAGCCCTCCGGATGCGCGAGCACTCAGGGGGCCGGGGATGCCGCCGGCCCGTTCCGGGCCCTGGGCAGCCTTGAAGGCTATACCCGGCCCGCCGACGGCGTCCAGTGCCGCCCGCGACCACTGTCGCGGATCCCCGCAGCGCCGACGCGGCCGGCACCCGGGCCGCTGCCCGGCGTCAGCGCACCCGCACCGACAGGCAGGTGACGCAGCCCTCGAGCTTCTCGAACTCCGAGACGTCGACGGACACGACGCGGTAGCCGAGGTCGCGGAGCAGCTCCGCGCTGCGCGGCGCGGACGCCGCCATCAGCAGCGTGTCCGGGGCGAGCACGACCACGTGCGCACCGCCCTCCTCCGGCATCGGCAGGAACGAGGGGAACAGCCGCGGCTCGTCGACGACGGCCTCCCAGCCGATCACGGTGCCGTCGGGCAGCGCGGTCACCGCGCTCTTGAGGTGCAGCACCCGGGTGAGCGGGACCGCCACGACCGCCAGGCCGAGCGGGCGGAGCAGGGCCCGCAGCTGCGCGATCCCGTCGGCGTTGGTGCGGCCGCCGCGGCCCACGTAGACGGTGGAGCCGACGCGCAGGACGTCGCCGCCCTCGAGGGTGCCGGGCGCCTCGATCCGGTGCACGACCAGGTCGAGGGCGCGGGCGGCCTCCTCCGCGCCCTCGACCTCGCCGCGGCGCGACGCGGCGCCCGGGCGGGTGAGGACGGCGTGGCCGTCGACGACGAGCAGCGCGTCCTCGAGGAAGACGGAGTCGGGCATCGCGAGCGCGGGAGCGACCTCGACGGTCTCCCAGCCGGCCTCCTCGAGCGCGTCGACGTAGGCCTCCCACTGCTGCTGCGCCTTCTCCCGGTCGACGGGGACGCGGTCGAGGTGCGTCAGCTCGCCGGCGTCGAGGTCGGTCGCGGGCTGCCGGACGAGGGCGATGCGGCGCTCCGGACGGGCGGCGGCGGCCGTCGTGGCGCGGGTGGCCGTCGAGGCGATGGCGATGCGGTGGCCGAGGGTGGCGGCGGCGATCACGAAGGCGAGCAGGAAGACGAGGTTGAGCCCGCCGAAGGTCTGCACGATGGAGAACCAGACCGCGCCGGTGATGGGGTCGCCCGTCGCGCTGGCCTGCACGAGGGTGCCGAAGACGGCGCCGACGAGCCCCGCGACGAGTCCGGCGATCGCGGCCGTCCACGCGCGGGCGAGCAGCCCGGCCGCGGCGAGCACGAGCACCACCACGAAGGCGAGCACGCTCGAGAGCAGGAAGTAGGCGTTGACCTGCGGGATCGACGTCGGCGCCAGCTGGTTGCCGATGAAGAAGGCGAGCAGATTGGCGAGGTGGGCCGCGACCGCCGTGGCGGCCGCGGCGGCGAGCGCCGTCAGCAGGCGCCGCCTCACGGTCGGGGCGGTGGCGGCGGGCGGGGCGGTGGGCGCGCGGAGCGTCGAGTCGGAGGGCACCCGCAGACCTTACGCGCCCGCACCCCTGCCGCCCCTGGCCGGACCCTCGCAGCAGTCTGAGAGCGGCGCCCGGGCCGTGCCGCGCCCGCTCCCCCGCCACTCCTCACAAGTCGCGGTAGTCGCGCGCCACTACCGCAACTTGGGGAGAGTGACGCGTCGAGACCGCGACTCCCGAAAGGGAGAGGGCGCGTGCGGGGATCGCGTGCCAAGCGATTCCCGCGGCGGCCGACGCGACCCGCTCTGCGGAACGCACCACCCCGAGAAGCCGACCGCGCCACGCCGCGCAGGGAGCGGCGTGGAAGACAGCGCCGGGAGAGGGCGCTCGGCGGGGATCGCGTGCCAAGCGATTCCCGCGGCGGCCGACGCGACCCGCTATACGGAACGCACCACCCGCGGAGCCGACCGCGCCACGCCGCGCAGGGAGCGGCGTGGAAGACAGCGCCGGGAGAGGGCGCTCGGCGGGGATCGCGTGCCAAGCGATTCCCGCGGCGGCCGACGCGACCCGCTCTGCGGAACGCACCACCCCGAGGAGCCGACCGCGCCACGCCGCGCAGGGAGCGGCGTGGAAGACAGCGCCCACTGAGCGCCTGCGGCGCTCAGTGGAAGAAGTGCCGCTCCCCCGTCGTGTACATGGTGACGCCGGCGCGCTTCGCGGCGTCGATGACCTCGGGGTCGCGGACGGAGCCGCCGGGCTGGACGACGGCCTTCACGCCGGCGGCGAGGAGGACCTCGAGGCCGTCGGCGAAGGGGAAGAACGCGTCGGAGGCGGCGACGGAGCCGGGGGCGCGGTCGCCGGCGCGGGAGACGGCGAGGTGGCAGGAGTCGACGCGGTTGACCTGGCCCATGCCGACGCCGACGGAGGCGCCGCCCTTCGCGAGCAGGATCGCGTTTGACTTCACGGCGCGGCAGGCCTTCCAGGCGAACTCGAGGTCGAGCATGGTGTCCGCGTCGGCGGGCTCGCCGGCGACGAGCTCCCAGCCGGAGCTGACCTCGCCGGGGCCGCCGACGAAGCGGTCGGGCTCCTGCAGCAGGATGCCGCCGGAGATCTGCTTGAACTCGGTCTCGACGGGGGCGTAGAAGTCCGGCAGCTGCAGCAGGCGCAGGTTCTTCTTGGTCTTGAGCACCTCGAGGGCCTCGGGCTCGAAGCCGGGGGCGACGAGGACCTCGGTGAAGATCTCCTTCACCGTCTCGGCCATCGCCAGGGTGACGGTGCGGTTCGCGGCGATGACGCCGCCGAAGGCCGACACCGGGTCGCACTCGTGAGCGCGGCGGTGCGCGGACGCGATCGGGTCGATCGCCTTCGCTCCGGCGATGGCGATGCCGCAGGGGTTGGCGTGCTTGATGATCGCGACGGCGGGGAGGACGAAGTCGTAGGCCGCGCGGACGGCCGCGTCGGCGTCGACGAAGTTGTTGTACGACATCTCCTTGCCGTGCAGCTGGCGCGCCTGGGCGATGCCGGTGCCGTCGGGCGAGACGTAGAGCGCGGCCTTCTGGTGCGAGTTCTCGCCGTAGCGGAGCACCTGCTGCCGGGTGCCGCGGATCTCGACCGAGCCGGGGAACTCCGACTCTCCGCCCGCCTCCTGCCCGGCGAACCAGGCGGCGACGGCGGAGTCGTACGAGGCGGTGTGCGCGAAGGCGCGCGCGGCGAGGGTGCGGCGGGCGGCGAGGGTCGTGCCGCCGCTGCCGAGCGCGGCGACGATGCCGGAGTAGTCGGCCGGGTCGACGACGATCGCCACGTTCGCGTGGTTCTTCGCCGAGGCGCGGACGAGGGCGGGGCCGCCGATGTCGATGTTCTCGACCACGGTCGCCGCGTCGGCGCCCCCGGCGACGGTCTCGCGGAACGGGTAGAGGTTCACCACGACGAGCTCGAACGGCGCGATCCGGAGCTGCTCGAGCTGCTCGCGGTGCGAGGCGAGGCGGACGTCGGCGAGGATGCCCGCGTGCACGCCGGGGTGCAGGGTCTTCACCCGGCCGTCGAGCGACTCCGGGAAGCCGGTCACGGCCGAGACGTCGGTCACGGAGTGGCCCGCGTCGCGGATGGTCGCGGCGGTCGAGCCGGTCGAGACCAGCTCGACGCCGGCGCCCGCGAGCGCCGAGGCGAGCTCGAGCAGTCCGGTCTTGTCGCTGACCGAGATCAGCGCCCGGCGGACGGGGACGACGTCGCGGTCGTCGTAGCTGCTGGGGTCGTGTGCGGTGATGCTCATGCGCGGGCGAGCTCCTCGAGGTCGACGGTTCCGTGGGCGATGTCGAGCACCGTCTGCACCAGCAGGCGACGCTCGATGGTCTTGATGCGCTCGTGCAGCGCGGCCTCGCTCTCGCCCGGGAGCACGGCGAGGCTCTCCTGGGCGATGACCGGGCCGGTGTCGACGCCGGTGTCGATGACGTGCACCGTCACTCCGGTCTCGGTCGCGCCGGCGGCCAGGGCGTCGCGGACGGCGTGCGCCCCGGGGAAGTGCGGCAGCAGCGCGGGATGCGTGTTGATCATCCGCGGGCTGAGCGCGTCGACGACGACGGGCGGCAGGATCCGCATGAAGCCGGCGCAGACGACGAGGTCGGGCTGCCAGCCCTGGATCTGCGCGAGCAGCTCGGCGCCCCAGGCGTCGCGCGAGGCGAACGCGCCGGGCGTGACGGTGAAGGAGGGGACGTCGTGCGCCTCGGCGTGGCGGAGGCCGTCGGCGTCGGTGTCGCTGCCGACCGCCACGACGCGGGCGGGGAAGCGGTCGTCGCGCGTCGCCTCGAGCAGCGCGCGGAGATTGGAGCCACCGCCGGAGATGAGGACGACCAACTTCAGCACTGCGCAAGTCTAGGGGGACGCCTCCGCGGCGACCACCGGCGCTCGGGCCCGGCGCTCAGCCGCGGCGGATGCGGCCGGCGGCGAGGCCGAGGCCCGCGGCGAGCGCCAGCTCGAGCGCCGCGAACGCCCCGACGAGCAACGGGTCCGGGCCGACCTGCACGAGGCGCCCCGGCCCGGCCGCCCCGGCCGAGAACCAGGCGAGCAGCCCGAGCAGCAGACCGCCGACCACGCCGATGCCACCCGCCGCGGCCGCACCCCAGCGCAGCAGCGACCGGCCGTCGAGCCCGTCGACGACCTCCGCGCGCAGGCGCCAGCCGGCGAGGAAGCCCGCCAGCAGCGGCACGAGCAGCCCGAGGAAGGCGAACGACAGCTCGCCCTGCGGCAGCGCGGCGAGCACCGGGATCGACGGGATCGGGCCGAGGAGTGTGCCGGCCGGAGCGACGGACGACCCGGCGCCGAGGGCGAAGCCCGGCCCGATCAGCCAGCTCGCCGCCCAGATCACCAGGTTCGGGAGGATCGCCAGCTGCCCGAGCGTCAGCGCGAGGCCGCCGAGCGCCTCGCCGCCGAGGCCCTCGTAGAGCGCGACGACGGCGGCGTAGTCCGCCACCAGCAGCACCGCGACGAGCACGCCGGCGACCCCGATCACGCCGGCCGCTGCGAGCGTCCCGCCCCGCAGCGAGGCGAGGACGAGCGGCGCGGCCGGCTCGGGGAGGCGGTGCAGCGTCCGCTCGGCGAACTCGCCGATCGGGTCGCGCTCGCCGCTGCGGGCCGAGTGGGTCGCCGCTCCGATCACCACGCCGAGCGCGAAGACGAGCGGCGGGAGCAGGGTGCCCTGCACGACGTCCACCCGCGCGACGTCGGTGGTCGCACCGAGGGTGACCAGGAGGGCGACGAGGAGGTAGGTGGCGATCGCCGAGCCGATGCCGAGCAGCCGGTAGGGCGACTCCTGCGCACGACGGCCCGTGCGGGCGCCGAGGAGGATCGCGAGGAGGGCGAAGGCGAGCGGCGCGAGCGTGATCGCGAAGGGCTGCCCGCCGTCCGGCAGCCCGAGCGCGAGCGGCGAGTCGGGGGCGAAGGCGGCCCGCAGATCCGCGCCGTGACCGAGCAGCCAGGCGTCGGCGGCGACGCGCCAGAAGACGCTCCAGTCGACCGCCGTGTCGTACTGGACGGCCCAGAGGATCGTCAGCGGCACGAGCGGGATCGCGAGGCCGATCAGCGCCGAGAGCGCGGCGTCGAAGGCGGCGAGGAGTGCGACGGTGATCCGGTTCATGAGCCTGTCGAGCCTATCGGCGGCCCCGCCCGCGACGGCTCAGCGACGCCCCGGACGAGCGGCGACCGACCAGCGTCGGAAGCAGCGCTGAGGCGGGCGGGTCTCGATACGCCCCTCCGGGGCTACTCGACCAGCATGGGCTGCTCATGCTGGTCGAGTAGCCCGCGCAGCGGGCGCGTCGAGATCCACCCGCCTCACAGGACGGACCGTCCCCTAGGGTCGAGCCGTGACGACGACCGGCGAGCGGACCGAGCGCGGACTCGACCGCCTCGTGAACTTCACCGACGCCACGGTCGCCATCGCCATCACGTTCCTCGTGCTCCCCCTCGTCGACGTCGTCGAGGAGGGCGGCGCGACCGACCTCGGCGCCCTGCTCGCCGGCCACTCCGGCACGCTCACGGCGTTCTTCATCACCTTCGCCGTGATCGGGCGGCTGTGGCTGGTGCACCACGCGGTGTTCGAGGGCGTGGCCCGCTACTCCCCCGCCCTGGTCGCGGTGAACTTCGTCTGGCTCGCGGCCATCGTGCTGCTGCCGTTCGCGGCGAATCTGCTGTCGAACGTCTTCGCCACCGACCCGAGCGTGTTCGCGCTCTACATCGGCACCATGATCGTCGCGAGCACCGCGACCCTGGCGATGCAGCTGATCGTGCGGCGCGACCCGGAGCTGCTCGCCCCCGGCGTCGACGTGCCGCGCTCGTTGTCGCGCTCGCTGATCGTGATCGCCCTGCTGCTCGTCGCGCTCGTGCTCGCCGTCGCCGTGCCGAGCGTCAACATGCTCGCGCTCCTGCTGCTGCTGCTCTCCGGCCCGATCGAGCGCCTGGTGCACCGCGGGCACTCGCCCGAGCGGCACCGCCCGGCGCGCACCGAGCGGGGCCTGGACCGCGTGGTGAACTTCTCCGACGCGACCGTGGCCATCGCGATCACGATCCTCGTGCTCCCCCTGGTCGAGCTCGCCCCCGAGATCGCCCGCGACGGCGGCGGCGTGAGCGCGGTCCTCGTCGAGCACCTCGACACGGTGCTCGCCTTCGCGCTGTCCTTCACGCTGATCGCGGTGTTCTGGATTCCCCACCACCGGGTCTTCGAGCTGGCCGGCGACTACGACGCCGGGCTGGTCTGGCTCGATCTGCTCTGGCTGGTGGCGATCGCGTTCTTCCCGTTCTCGACGAGCGCCATCGCGCTGCTGCCCGACTCCCGCGCGACGATCGGCCTCTACATCGGCACGATGGTCGTGGTCAGCGGGGCCCTGCTGCTGATCGAGCTGCGGCTGAGAAGGCGCGCGGGACTGCTGCGCGGGGGCGCCGGGCCGGTCCGGCTCTCACCGGCCGTCGTCCCGTTCGCCCTCCTCGTGCTCGCTCTCGCACTCGCGCTGATCCTGCCGTCGATCGGGCTCTGGTGGCTGCTGCTGCTGATCCTGCAGCGGCCGCTCTCGGCGCTGCTGCACCGCCGGGGCTAGGCGGCCGGCGTCCAGCCCAGACGCGGCGCGATGTCCTGCGCGATCGTCTCCAGGATCCGCCGGTGGGACGCGACCCCGCCGACCGCGGGCAGCGTGATCGTGAGCGAGTCCGCCTCCGCCAGCGCGGGATCGGCCGTGAGCGACGCGACGATCTCCTCGACCGTGCCGACGTGCAGCGGGCTGAACCGCATCGGCGCCGCGATGATCGAGCGATCGGCGGTGCGCGGCCGGCCGTCGTCGTCCATCCGCGCGAGATAGCCCTCGATGAAGGGGCGGTGCGCCTCCTCGTCGGCGGGGCCGGTGAGCGGCAGCACGATCCGCCCCGCCGTGACCCGCGAGGTGCGTCCAGGGTGGGCCGCGGCGAACGCCTCGCGGTAGGCGCGGATCTGCGCGGCCTGCTGCTCGGCGAACGGCAGCCCGGTCTCCTCCGTGTTGAGCGTCGAGACCTGGAGGTGCATGCCCTGCTCGCCGGCGCGCACGGCGGAGGAGGTCGTACCGGCGCCGTACCAGAGCCGGTCGGCGAGGCCGGGGGCGTGCGGCTGCTGGACGAGCGGGTCGCCGACCGGCACCGACATCAGGGCCGACTCCGCGATGCCCAGCACCGAGCCCGAGAGCGCCTCGCGCAGGCGCTCGATCCGCTCCTGCGCCTCGGCGCGGAAGTCGCCCTCGGCCTGGCCGAAGACGCCGTCGAAGACCGAGGCGAGGTGCGCGAAGCCGCTGCTGACGCCGAGGTCGAGGCGGCCGCCGGAGAGAAGATCGACGGTCGCCGCGTCCTCGGCGAGCCGGACGGGCGACTCGTAGCGCGCGCCGATCACCGCGGTGCCGAGACGGAGGCGGCTGGTGCGCTGCGAGGCGGCCGCGAAGAAGGTCATCGGCGAGGCGAGGAAGCGCTCGAAGTGCCGCACGCGCACCCAGCCCGTGTCGTAGCCGAGCTCCTCCGCGAGCTCGAACAGCGCGAGGCCGTCCTCCAGGCTCCGCGCCGCGTCGCCCGGCTGCTCGGGGCCCTCCGGGTAGGGGACGAAGGTCAGGAAGTCGAGTCCGAGGCGGCGGGTCACCCCTGCACGCTACCGCCGCCGGGGGCCCGAACGACCGACGGGACCCCCTGCCAAGGCAGAGGATCCCGTCCGATCGTGTCCCGCGGCGCGCGCGGGACGTGGGTGCGCTACAGCGCCGCGTAGACCTCGCGGAGCAGGTCGGCCGTCTCGGAGGGCGTCTTGCCCACCCGGACGCCGGCGGCCTCGAGGGCCTCCTTCTTCGCCTGCGCCGTGCCCGCGGAGCCGGAGACGATGGCGCCGGCGTGGCCCATCGTCTTGCCCTCGGGAGCGGTGAAGCCCGCGACGTAGCCGACGACCGGCTTGGTGACGTTCGCCTTGATGAAGTCGGCCGCGCGCTCCTCGGCGTCGCCGCCGATCTCGCCGATCATCACGATCGCCTTGGTCTCCGGGTCCGCCTCGAACGCCGCGAGGGCGTCAATGTGCGTGGTGCCGATGATCGGGTCGCCGCCGATGCCGATGGCGGTCGAGAAGCCCAGATCGCGCAGCTCGTACATCATCTGGTAGGTCAGGGTGCCCGACTTCGAGACGAGGCCGATCGGGCCCTTGCCGGTGATCGTCGCGGGGGTGATGCCCACGAGCGACTCGCCCGGCGTGATGATGCCGGGGCAGTTCGGGCCGATGATCCGGGTCTTGTTGCCCTTCTCCTGCGCGTAGGCCCAGAACTCGGCCGAGTCCTGCACCGGGATGCCCTCGGTGATGACGACGAGGAGGCCGATCTCGGCGTCGATCGCCTCGATGACGGCGTCCTTCGAGAAGGCGGGCGGGACGAACGCGATCGAGACATCGGCGCCGGTGGCCTCGATGGCCTCCTTGACGGTGCCGAAGACGGGGAGCTCGACGTCGCCGTGGGTGACGGTCGTGCCGGCCTTGCGGGCGTTGACGCCGCCGACGACGTTCGTGCCGGCCTTGAGCATCAGCGCGGTGTGCTTGGTGCCCTCGCCGCCGGTGATGCCCTGGACGATGACCTTGGAGTCCTTGTTGAGGAAGATCGACATGCTTGTTCTCTGATTCCTTGAGTCGAGGGGGTCGTTACGCGGCGGCGAGTGCGGCGGCCTTGTCGGCGCCCTCGTCCATCGTCGCGGCCAGGGTGATGAGCGGGTTGGCGGCGGCCTCGAGGATCGCGCGGCCCTCCTCCACCTTGTTGCCGTCGAGGCGCACGACGAGCGGCTTGGTGGCCGAGTCGCCGAGGATCTCGAGGGCCTGCAGGATGCCGTTGGCGACCGCGTCGCAGGCGGTGATGCCGCCGAAGACGTTGACGAAGACGCTCTTGACCTGCTCGTCGCCGAGGATCACGTCGAGGCCGTTCGCCATCACCTGGGCGGAGGCTCCGCCGCCGATGTCGAGGAAGTTGGCCGGCTTGACGCCGTTGTGCTTCTCGCCGGCGTAGGCGACGACGTCGAGCGTCGACATGACCAGGCCCGCGCCGTTGCCGATGATGCCGACCTCGCCGTCGAGCTTCACGTAGTTGAGGTCGTTCTCCTTGGCCTTGGCCTCGAGCGGGTCGGCCGCGTCCTTGTCCTCGAGCGCGGCGTGCTCGGCGTGGCGGAAGCCGGCGTTCTCGTCGAGCGAGACCTTGCCGTCGAGCGCGACGATGTCGCCCTCCTCGGTGAGCACGAGCGGGTTGACCTCGACGAGCGTCGCGTCCTCGCCGGTGTAGACGTCGTAGAGCTTCACGAGCACGGGGGCGACCTTGGCGATCAGCTCCTCCGGGAACTTCGCCGCGCGGGCGATCTCCTCGGCCTTGGCCTGGTCGATGCCCTGGCCGGGGACGACCTCGACGCGGGCGAGGGCCTCGGGCCGCTCGACGGCGAGCTGCTCGATCTCCATGCCGCCCTCGTAGGAGGTGAGCGAGAGGTAGGAGCGGTTGGCCCGGTCGAGCAGGACCGAGAAGTAGAACTCGCGGTCGATGCGGGCGCCGCCGGCGACCATGACGCGCTTGACGACGTGGCCCTTGATGTCCAGGCCGAGGATCGACTTCGCCGCCTCGAACGCGTCGTCCGCGGTCTTCGCGACCTTCACGCCGCCCGCCTTGCCGCGGCCGCCGATCTTGACCTGCGCCTTGACGACGGTGACGCCGCCCAGCTTCTCCGCCGCGGCGCGCACCTCCTCCGGCGTGTCGGCGACGATGCCGGGGAGCACGGGCACGCCGTACTTCTCGAACAGATCACGGGCCTGGTATTCGAAGAGATCCACGCTGCATTCCCATTCCGCGCCGAGCGCGCTTGCGTTCCGAGTCCGAGGTCGGCCCACGGCGCCGTCGCGATCCGTGCTGTCCGGATCCGCGCCGCTCGTCCGCTGCGCGCTGTCCGGAGTCTCGGCACGGTTCTGTGTCGGCACTCTTCCTGGGCCGCGCCAACTCTACTCCGGACCCCGCGAGCCGTTCCTGTGCCGCGGAGCGGTGGGTGGAGGGATGCCGGTGCCGCGGACTGGGGAGGAGTGCTCGCGCCGCGTACCGTGGACGGATGCCCGTGCGCACCCCCGTCGACCGCGACGTCTTCCGCGAGGGCGTCTTCCTCGTCGCGGGAGCGCGCGCGATCCTGCTGCAGATCGCGCACCCCGCGGTCGGCGCCGGCGTCGCCGAGCACTCCGACTTCGTGCACCGCGCGCTCGGCCGGCTGTTCGGCACGCTCTCCTACCTCTACGCGCTGCAGTTCGGGACCGAGGACGACGTCCGCACCGTGCAGCGCCGGGTGAACCGCGCACACGCCCCGGTCCGCGGCCCGGGCTACACCGCGTTCGATCCGGAGCTGCAGCGCTGGGTCGCCGCGACGATCACCCAGTCGATGCTGCAGCTCCACGAGGGCGCCTTCGGTCCGCTCGGCCGCGAGGAGGCGGACGACATCGTGCACCGCTCGCGCGTGGTCGGCACCGCGCTGCAGATGCCCGAGGAGCTCTGGCCCGACTCGCGCGCGGCGTTCGACGCCTACTGGGAGCGGGAGCTCACCCGGCTCGAGGTCACGCCCGCCGCGCGCCGGGTCGCCCACGACCTGCTCGACGGCGGGATCGCCGTCTGGTGGCTGCGCCCGGTCGGCCCCTACCTCCGGCTGATGACGGCGGGCCTGCTGCCGCCGGAGCTCCGCGCGCCGTTCGGCTTCCGCTGGAGCACCCGGCAGCAGGCGAGGTTCGACCGGGCGCTCTCCCGCACCTTCGCCGTCTACCGCGCCCTGCCGACGGCGGTGCGCACGGCGCCGAGCCGCTTCTTCCTGGCCCGGGTGCGCGCGGAGTCCGATAGCGGAGCGGCCGCCCGCGTCAGAAGCCGGGCGTGATCGTCCAGCCCGCGTAGGCCGCCAGCTCGAGCCCGAGCGCCTGCGCCGCCGCCCGCGCCTCGTCCTGCCCGCGCTCGTCGCGGACGTCGACCGCGATCGGCACGCTGTCGCCGAACCCCGCGACGGAGACCCGGGCGCTGGTGGGCCCGCTGTAGAGCGGGACGTGCGCGTCCGCGGTCCGCGCGCCGACCACCCGCGAGCCGGTCGCCTCGGCGATCACGGCGAGCGCGAAGGGCGCCGTCGCGATCGTCTCGGTGTAGAGCGTCGCCTCGCCGCGCATGACCGCCTCCTCCGTCGTCGCCGAGTCACCGCCGGGTCCGTCCGATCGACACCGCGGCCGGTCCGACTGTACGGGCGCCGGCGCGGCACCGCAGCCACTCCCCTTCTCGCCCTCCGGGGAGGATGATGGGGCCTGCTGGACACTCGAAGAGGAGGCGTTCATGGACGCGGTCGTGGTCGGAGTCGGCGGAGCGGGCCCGAGCGGGGCCGCCCTGCGCTGGGCGCTCGAGTTCGCGCGGGCGCACCGGCTGCCCGTCGAGCTCGTCGCCGTGGTCGAGCCGCCCCGGGCCCGGCTCCGCGGAGCCGATGCCGGTCAGCGCGTGCTCGCGGACGACGCCCTCGACCGGGCCCGCTCGCTCGCGGCGTCGGACTTCCCGGACGTCCCCGTGCGAGCGCGCCCACTCCAGGGCGACCTCGTGCCCGTGCTGGCCGAGGCGGCACCGCCCGGCGCCCTGCTCGTCCTCGGCGCCCACCCGCTGAGCCGCCGCGCCGTCGCACGGAGCGCCCCGGTGGCCGTGCGGGTCGCCGCGGCCTCCCGCTCCGCCGTCGCGCTGATCCCCGAACCCGACGGTGACGAGCCGATCCGGTCCGGAGTCGCGGTCGGGGTGGACGGCTCCGAGGTCTCGCTCACGGCGATCCGCTTCGCCGCCGACGAGGCCGACCGCCGCCACGAGCCGCTGCTCGCCCTGCACGCCTGGCAGCTCCCCGGCACCTGGAGCGACTCCACCCCCGTCGAGCGCCGGGTCATCGATGCGATCGAGGAGGACGAGGACCTCCTGCTCGCCGAGTCGCTCGTCGGCCTCGGCGACTCCCATCCCGACCTCGAGGTGCGCCGCTCGCTCGTCCGCGGGAACCCGGTCGAGCGGCTGACCGCGCTCGCGGCCTCGTCCCGGCTGCTCGTCCTCGGCAGTCACGGGCGCGGCGCGTTCCTGCGCCTGCTGCTCGGCTCGGTCAGTCACAGCCTCGCGCTGACGGTGCCGGGTCCGCTCGTCGTTCTGCGGCATCCCGAGCGCGCTCGCTGAGCATCCGGTGCGGCGCCCTTGAACGGCGCCGTCCGCGGCTCTACCGTGAAGCACCCGGCACAGCGCCGTGGCGGTCAACGACGACTGGAGCCCCGATGAGCATCACCGAACCGCGCACGACCGAGGCACCCGCCGCACCCCCGCCCACGGCCGGGTTCGGCACCGTCTCGGTCGCGGCGATCCTGGCGGAGGCGGCCCGCCGCACGCCGACGACGATCGCGGTCCGGGTCGGCCCGCAGGCCATCGACTACCGGACCCTCTGGGACCAGACCCGCGCCTACGCCGGCGCCCTCCGCGCACAGGGCGTCGGCCCCGGCGACCGGGTGGCCCTGCTGATCCCCAACGTCCCCGACTTCCCGCGCGGCTACTTCGCCGTCCTCGCCCTCGGCGCCGTCGTCGTGCCGGTGCACGCGCTTCTGAAGCACGACGAGATCGCCTACGTCCTCCGCGACTCGGGAGCGACCGCCCTGATCTGCGCCGCCCCGCTGCTGGCCGAGGGCGCCGCCGGAGCAGCCCTGGCCGACGTCCCCGTGCTGAGCGTGCTGGTGCCCGACGGCACCGAGAGCCCCTTCCCCCGCCTCGAGGACCTCGCCGCCGACGGGACGCCGATCGACACCTACGTGCCGCGCTCGCCGTTCGACACCGCGACGATCCTCTACACCAGCGGCACCACCGGCCGGCCGAAGGGGGCTGAGGGCACGCACTTCGCGATCGTCTCGCAGTCCGACGTGCTCCTGATGAACACCTTCGACCTGCACCAGGGCGACGTCGTGCTCGGCGCGCTGCCGCTCTTCCACACCTTCGGCCAGGTCTGCGCGATGAATACGGCGTTCCGCACCGCGGCGACCGTCGTGCTCGTGCCCAGATTCGACGGCGACGCGGCGCTCGAGGCGATGATCGCGCACGGCTGCACCGTGTTCGAGGGCGTCCCGACGATGTACGTCGCGCTGCTCGACGCCGCGACCCGCCGCGAGGACCGCCCGCCGCTGCGCTACGCGGTCTCCGGCGGAGCGGCCCTGCCCGTCGCCGTGATCGAGCGCTTCCGCGAGGTGTTCGGCGTCGAGATCTACGAGGGCTACGGCCTGACCGAGACCTCGCCCGTCGCCACCTTCAACCACGTCGGCGTCCCGCCGCGTGCCGGCACCGTCGGCACGCCGATCTGGGGCGTGGACGTCGAGGTCGCCCGGGCCGAGGTGACCGACCGGATCGAGCTGCTCCCGCGCGGCGAGCTGGGCGAGATCGTGGTCCGCGGCCACAACCTGATGAAGGGCTACCTCGGCAATCCCGAGGCGTCGGCCGCGGCGGTCGTCGACGGCTGGTTCCGCACCGGCGACCTCGGTACGAAGGACGACGAGGACTACATCCGCATCCTCGACCGGACCAAGGACATGATCATCCGCAACGGCTACAACGTGTACCCGCGCGAGGTGGAGGAGGTGCTGATCGGGCACTCGGACGTGGCCAATGCCGCCGTCTTCGGCGTGCCGGACGAGAAGCACGGCCAGGAGATCATGGCCGCCGTGGTCCTGCTGCCCTCGGCGACGGCGACCGCGGAGGAGCTGATCGCCTACGCGAACGAGCACCTCGCCGCCTTCAAGTACCCCCGCCGCATCGAGCTCGTCGACACTCTCCCCCTGGGCCCGAGTGGCAAGATCCTGAAGCGCGAGCTCGTCGCCCAGTACTCCTGACCCCGCCCGGGTCCCCTCTTCCCCGCGAGATGCCACTTGTGCACGCCTCTCCCGGCGTGTCGCGTGCACAAGTGGCATCTCGCGGGGGCGGGCATCCTTCGGACGCCGACCTCTACGGGGGACACGGAGGAGGGGCCGCGTGGGGCATGCTGAGGCGTCCCGCCGCGCCACCAGGAAGAACCGCCATGAGCCCCCGCCACCCGCACCTCCCGCCCGATCTGCCTGGACGCTCCCGGCGGAACCGCCGCTCCGACGACCGGCGGCCCGCCCCGAGCCGGCCATTCGAGCGCAGGGTCCAGGACAGCGCGCCCGCCGGCGTCGCCGATCGCAGTCCCTCCGGACGCCGCCCGCTGCACTGGGGATCGCTGCGGCTCACCCGGCTCCGCCTCACTCCGCTGCAGTGGATCGTCGGCGGGGTCACCCTCTTCCTCGCCCTCGTCGCCTGGCTGACGGGCGGACCCTGGTCGGCGCTGATCATGATCGCCCTCGTCGTGCTGATCACGGCCGCCTACGGCGTGCTCCTGCGCCGGCCGACCTGGCTCGGACTGCCGCGCCGCCGCCGAGCCTCGGCGATGACGGGGGCCGTGGCGATGCTCGTGCTCGTCCTGAGCACCTCGGCGTTCGGATCCACGTCCGCGCCGGCACCGGCCGAGGAGCAGGCCGTGGCGTCCGGGGCCGAGAGCCCGGCGTCCTTCGCCGCCGCGCCGACTCGCGCGGCCACGCCGTCTCCCACCCCCACCCCGACGCCGACCCCCACCCCGACCGTCGTCATCACGACCGAGCAGGTCACCGAGACCGCCCCGATCGCCCGCGCCTCGCGCACCGAGGACGACCCGACCGCCGCGCAGGGCACGAGCACCGTCGTCGCGGGCGTCGACGGCGTGCTCACCCGCACCTTCGAGGTCGTCAAGCACGACGGCGTCGAGGTCTCCCGCGCCCAGCTGTCGGAGGCGGTCACCACTCCCGCCGTCGACGACGTCACCCGGGTTGGCACGATGGTCCCGGCTCCGGCACCGGCGGCCGCGGCGGCCGACGCAGGCTGCCACCCCAGCTACGCCGGCGAGTGCGTCCCGATCGCCTCCGACGGCGACTGCGCCTCCGGCAGCGGCGATGGCCCCGTCTACATCCGGGGCCCGGTGACGGTCGTCGGCCCTGACGAGTACGACCTCGACCGCGACGGCGACGGCGTCGCCTGCGACAAGTAGCCCCCTCAGCCCAGGAGGGACCAGACGAGCGAGGCGAGCACGGCACCGACCACGGCTCCCGCGATCACCTGGGCCGGCGTGTGGGCGCCGAGGCGCACCCGCGACCAGCCGGTCCAGAGCGCGACCGGCACGGTGATCAGCAGGGACCACGGGCCGTAGGCGATCAGCACCACCACCGCGCAGGTCGCGACGACGGCCGCGTGGCCCGACAGCTTCCAGCCGAGGTTGACGATCCCGATCACGACGAGCACCGCGACCGTCACCACGCCGAAGGTCGTCACCGCGGCCGGCGCCCCGAGCGCCGCGAGCAGCACGAGCCCGACCACGATCGAGACCAGCGCGAGGCCGATCGGCAGCGCGCGCTCCCGCCGATCAGGCACGTGGTGATCCCCGCGGATCCGCCCCGCGCGCATCAGCAGCCGCACGACGAGATACGGCAGCACCCCCACGAACAGCGCCGCCAGCGCGCCCCAGGCCACCCCGAGCAGCGGCGGATCCGCGACCCGCGCGCCCACGATCAGCGGCACGACCATCGCCAGGACCGGCGGCGCGAACGCCTCGGTCGCCACCCGCGCCGCGAGCGGACCGCGCCCGGTCACGGCGTCGGCCCCCGCACCGCCCGACGGGCTCAGAGCTTCTCGATCGGCGCGACCTTGATCAGCAGCTTCTTGGCGCCGACCTGGTCGAAGAGCACGTGCGCGACCCGCTTGCTGCCCTCGCCGGTGACCGCGTTGACGCGGCCCTCGCCGAAGTCGGTGTGCCGGATGCGGTCCCCCGCGATCAGCTCGAGGTCGCCGTTGTCGCGCACCATCCCGGTGATCCGGTTGGGGAACTCGCCCTTGGCCTTCGGCGCCGCGGCGAGCGCCTGGCGGAACTCGGTGTTCGACTTCGAGCGGCCGAAGCCGGGCCGCTGCGCGTTGAGCGCCCGCGGCTGGGTGCCGCCGCGCGAGGTCGCGGCCCCCGGCGACTGGCGCCACTCGATCAGCTCGGCCGGGATCTCCTGGAGGAACCGGCTGGGCATCGCGACCGAGGTCTCGCCGTACTGCGCCCGTGTCATCGCGAGCGAGAGGTAGAGCCGCTTCCGCGCACGGGTGATCCCCACGTAGAACAGCCGCCGCTCCTCCGCGGGGCCGCCCGGCTCGTTCGCCGAGATGCGGTGCGGGAGCAGGTCCTCCTCGATGCCGGTGAGGAACACCGCGTCGTACTCGAGGCCCTTCGCGGTGTGCAGGGTCATCAGCGACACGGTCCCGGAGTCGTCGTCCAGGTCGTCCGCCGCGGCGACGAGCGACACCTCGGTCAGGAAGTCGACGAGACCGCCGTCGGGGTTGTTGCGGGCGAACTCCTTCGTCACGGCGATGAGCTCGTCGACGTTCTCGGCGCGCGCCTCGTCCTGCGGGTCGCGGCTGGCGCGGAGCATGTCGATGTAGCCGCTGCGGGTCAGCAGCGCCGTGAGCACCTCGTGCACCTTCGCCTCGCCCTCGGGCCGCGCCGGATCGAGCATCAGGGCGCACTCGTCGAGCAGCATCGCGAGGTCGACGATGGCCTTCGTCACCTTCGGCCCCATGCCGAGCGACCCGGCATTGCGCATCGCCTCGCGCAGGGTCACCGCGTTGGTGTCGGCGAAGGACTGCAGCTGCGCCTCCGTCGCCGGGCCGATGCCGCGCTTGGGCGTGTTCATGATCCGGCGCAGCGCCAGCACGTCCGCCGGATTCGCGACGGTGATCAGGTACGCGAGCGCGTCCTTGATCTCGGCGCGCTCGTAGAACTTGGTGCCGCCGAGGATCCGATAGGGCAGCGCCGAGCGGATGAAGATCTCCTCCAGCGCGCGGGTCTGCGCGTTGGTGCGGTAGAACACGGCGATCTCGTCGTAGCCGGTGCCGGCCGCGTGGATCCGGGCGATCTCGTCGACGACGAACTGCGCCTCGTCGTGGCCGGAGTACCCCGTGTAGCCGATGATCTTCTCGCCCTCGCCGCTGGCCGACCAGAGGTTCTTCGCGCGGCGGTCGAAGTTGTTCGAGATGACGGCGTTCGCGGCCGAGAGGATGTTCTGCGTCGAGCGGTAGTTCTGCTCGAGCAGGATCACCCGGCAGCCCGGGAAGTCGCGCTCGAACTCGACGATGTTGCGGATGTCCGCCCCGCGGAACGCGTAGATCGACTGGTCCGAGTCGCCCACGACGGTGAGCGAGGCCCCGGGGATCGAGCCGTCGGCCGTCACCGGGCCGCGGTAGGGGCGGTCGAAGGCGGCAGCGGCGATCGTCGCGGGCGGCACGGCCCGGGTCAGCTCGTGGATCAGTGAGTACTGCGCGTGGTTCGTGTCCTGGTACTCGTCGACCATCACGTGCCGGAAGCGGCGCTGGTACTTCGCGGCGACGTGCGGGAACGCCCGGAAGAGGTAGACCGTCTGCGCGATCAGGTCGTCGAAGTCGAAGGCGTTCGCGCTCTCGAGGGCGCGCGAGTAGGCGCGGAAGACCTGGAGGAACATCTCCTCGTTCGGGTCGCTCATGTTCGCGGTCCGCGCGTAGGAGTCGACGTCGGCGAGCTCGTTCTTGAGCTTGGAGATCTTGGACGAGGCGCTCGCGACCGTGATGCCGAGCGAGTCCGCCTCGAGGTCCTTCACGATCCGCTTGAGCAGGGCGCGCTGATCGCCCGAGTCGTAGATGGTGAACGACGAGGTCATGCCGAAGTTCTCGGCCTCGCGGCGCAGGATCCGCACGCAGGCGGAGTGGAACGTCGAGATCCACATCCCCTCGGCGGCCTGGCCGACGATCTTCTCGACGCGCTCGCGCATCTCGGCGGCGGCCTTGTTGGTGAAGGTGATCGCGAGGATCTGACTCGGCCAGGCCTCGCCGCTGCCGAGCAGGCTGGCGATGCGCCGCGTGAGCACGCTGGTCTTGCCCGAGCCGGCGCCCGCGACGATGAGCAGCGCGTCGCCGCGGTACTCGACCGCCTCGCGCTGCTGCGGGTTCAGACCTGCCACCAGCCGCTCGTGCTCGGGGTCGGTGCGCGCGGAGTCGCCGGAGGGCCCGCCGGGCGCGCCGACGATGACCGGGGTGGCGCGGGAATCGCTCGGATCGAAGAGGAGGCTCATGTCCCTCCGAGTGTAGATCGCCCCTCCGACACCCCGCCGCGGGACGCCGCCCCGCTCGGCCGGCGCCCGGTCAGGCGGCGCGCTGGCGCCGCACGGGCGCGGTGAGCGTCCCGCCGATGTCCAGGCCGCGCCAGGCCAGCGCGAAGCCGACCACCGCGACCGTGGAGGTCGCCGCCGCGAGCACCTGCAGCAGCACGAACGCGGTGAGATCCTTCGTGTCGTCCGGGTAGTACTGGATGCCCTGCACGGCGAGCGCCCCGAGGGTCAGCACGAGCACGACCGAGCAGACGAGCAGGACCCGCAGCACCGCCCGGCGCGGCGGCTTCCGCGGCGCCCGGCCCACCTGCGCCCGCGTCGACAGCCAGGCGCAGGCGAGCGAGGCGGAGGCCAGGCCGACCAGATCGGCGCCCAGCACGTCGCTCGCGCGGTGCCAGGAGGCCGCCATCGTCAGATTGCCGACCAGCACCACCACGGCGCCGCCGACCACGAGCACGACCGTGCGCCCGGGCCCCGGGACGACCATCGCCAGCGCGAAGACCACGGACACCGCCGCCGCGGTGTGCCCGCTCGGGAAGCTGCCGCCGGTGTACCAGGAGTCGGTCTCCACCAGCAGCGGCCGCTCGAGCACGACGTTCTTGAGCAGCTGAGTCAGCCCCGCCGTGACGACGATCGAGCCGACGGAGGCGAGTGCCAGCGCGGGGCGCCGGCGGATCAGCGCGATCGCCGCGACCAGCAGCGCACCGCCGATCATCGACACCGGCGTGACGTCCGCGAGCGCCCCCGCCGCCGTGCCCGTGGCACGGCCGAAGACGAGGTCGGCGCCGCGGAGGCCGGAGTTCTCGGCCGCCTGGCCCTGCGGGGTCAGCACGGCGAGCCAGTAGACGGCCGCCACGCCGAGAGCGGCGAGCACGGCGAACACGATCCAGCGGCGGGTGATGCGGGCGCGGGTCTTCACGGTCGGACTCCTCTCGGCGGGTCAGGGTCGGGCTGCGGGTGGGGCGGGTCGGGCGCGGCCCGGACTCGGGACGCGTGGGCCCGATGATGCCAGCGGAGGCTCCCCGTTCCCTCCGCACGCGCCGGAGCGCGGGACGGCGGGTCAGCCGGCGCGGCCCCTCGCCTCGTCCTCGGCCGCGCGCGCCTCGATCGCCAGATCCGGCTGGTCCGCGAAGACGCCGTCGATGCCGGTGCGCAGGATCGCGCGGAACTCGTCCTGCCAGGCGCCGTAGGCCTCCGGCTCCTTGCCGATCCGGTGCACCTTCTCGAGGAAGCGGTTCTCGGCGCGCAGCGTCCAGGTGTACACCTGCAGGCCGACGGCGTGCGCCTCGGCGACCAGCGCGTTCGTCCCGGTGGCCCGCCCCGCGCCGTCCCGGGAGAAAAGCATGCTCTTGTCGACGCTGACGCCGTCGACGGTCCCGGCGAGTCCGCGCAGACCCGCGGGAGTGACGAAGTCGGCGTAGGGCGTCGCCCGGGAGCCGTGCGCGGCGACGAGGTCCGGCGGAGTCCCCCGCGACTCGATCAGGTAGACGCGCCGCGTGCCCACCCCTCGGACCGCGAGGCGCTCGAGGACGGTCTTCTCGAAGCTCTCGATCGTCAGCCGCGGATCGGTCCGCGCCCAGCCCGCCGCGGCCAGCTCCTGCTCGAGGAGGACGTCCAGCGGCAGTCCCAGCGCGTCGAAGTACGTCGCGTGCTTGATCTCGGCGACGAGCCCCGGCGGCGGCGAGGGCGACTCCTCCCCCGCCCGGTCGAGCAGGGCGAGGAGATCGCTGAAGCGCAGCATCGGGAACTGCCCGTCGAAGGTGGCGCTGGAGGCGCGCACGGCCGGGATCCGCTCCCGCGCCCGCAGCGCCGACAGCTCCGCCCAGGTGAAGTCCTCGGTGAACCAGCCGGTGATCTCCTTGCCGTCGACGCGCTTGGTCGTGCGACGCTGAGCGAACTCGGGGCGACGCTCCACGTCAGTCGTGCCGGAGATCTCGTTCTCGTGCCGGAGCACCAGCACGCCGTCCCGCGAGGCGACGAGATCCGGCTCGACGGCGTCGGCGCCGAGCGCGATCGCCAGCTCGTAGGCCGATCGGGTGTGCTCCGGGCGGTAGCCGCTGGCACCGCGGTGGCCGATGACGAGCGGGACGGGGCGGGGCGGCATGCGGCGATCCTACGGGCGCGGGCCGTCGCCTCCGGGCGTAACCGGGGCTCCCGCGAAGGGAATAGCCAGACTCTGAGAGATGTTCTCAGATACTGTGGGCGTACCGCTTGTGGTCCCGAGAGGGCAGCCGGCGGATCCCGCAGTCACAGCGACTCAGCTCCGCGAGTCCCGACGGGTCCTCCCGTCACCGTCGAGCGCACCTGAGAGAAGAGGAACCATGGCAAGCAACAACCCGGCGTTCGGTCGTCCGGAGTTCAGCAACCGGGGCTACGCCGGCCGCGTGCAGGACGTCCCGGACGTGTCGCCCGGCACGCTCGACCAGATGTACAACCGTCCGGCCGCGGGCTCGGCCGACACCAACCGGATGACCGTCGAGGACACCCTCGCGAAGACGGCCCTCGCCTTCGTCGTGCTCCTCGCGGGTGCCGCGGTGGGCTGGTTCGTCCCCGGTCTGATGCTCCCGGCCGTGCTCGTCGCACTGGTCCTCGGCATCGTCAACGCCTTCAAGAAGGTGCCCTCGCCCGCCCTGATCCTCGGCTACGCGGCGACCCAGGGCATCGGAGTCGGCGCGATCTCGCGCTTCTTCGAGAGCGCGTACGAGGGCGCGGTCGTCCAGGCCCTGCTCGCGACCGTCGTCGTGATCGGTGTCACCCTGGCGCTGTTCATGAACGGCAAGATCCGCACCTCGCCGAAGCTGAACAAGATCTTCTTCATCGGCATGATCAGCTACGCGGTCTTCTCGCTCGTCAACCTCGGCCTCGGCCTGTTCGGCGTCGGCGGCGGCTTCGGTCTGCGCACCGGCTTCATCGGCATCGTGATCGGCCTCATCGCCATCGCGCTCGCCACCTACTCCCTCGTGATGGACTTCGAGTTCATCCAGCAGGGCGTCCGCAACGGCGCCCCGCGCATCTACGGCTGGACGGGCGCCTACGGCATCCTCGTCACCGTCGTCTGGATGTACCTCGAGCTGCTGCGGCTGATCTCGATCTTCCGCCAGTAGTCGTCTGCACACCCGATCCGGAGCGATCCGGACCGGCTCGACGGGCGCTCGACCTCACCGGTCGGGCGCCCGTCGTCGTTCCGCGGCCGGGCCACGCGCCCCTGCCCAGCCGCTCCTGACACGATGGAGGAATGATGGCCGCCCCTTCGTCCCGCATCGTCGGACTCGACGTCGCCCGGGGTCTCGCCGTGCTCGGCATGTTCGCGGCGCACCTCGCCCCGGTCGAGCGCGAGGCGGCCTGGGACGGCCGCAGCGCCGTGCTCTTCGCAGTGCTCGCGGGCGTCTCGATCGGACTGATGTCCGGCGGCGCCCGGCGCTCGACCCGTCCGTTCCAGGACACGGGCTCGATCCTCCTGCGAGGCCTCTACCTCCTGGTGATCGGAGTCGGTCTGAATCTGCTCGGCACGCCGATCGCGGTGATCCTGCCGCACTACGGCCTGATGTTCGTCGTCGCGGCGGTGCTGATGTTCCTGCCGCGGGCGGTGCTCGCCGTCCTCGCCGCCGTCTTCGCGATCGGCGGCCCCCTGCTCGTCGACCGCATCGTCACCGCCGGCGACGACTGGATCGCCACGCTCTCCCCCGAGGACGCCCTGCTCGCGCGGATGCCGCTCACCTGGCTGACGCAGTACTACCCCGTGCCCTCCTGGCTCGCCTACGTGATGCTCGGCCTGCTGATCGCGCGCTGCGACATCCGCTCGGCCGCGACGCAGCGCTGGCTCGTGATCGGCGGCGCGATCGCCGCGGCGCTCGGCTACGGCGTCGGCCTCGCTCTCGGCGGGCCGGAGAGCGTCGAGGCGCACTCGAGCACGACCGCGGAGATCCTCGGCGCCGGCGGCATCGCGGCCGTCGCGATCGGGTCGCTCACCGCGCTCGCTGCTCGCCTCGCCGCCGTCCGCGCGGTCACCGCCCCGCTCGCCGCGGTGGGGGCGATGCCGCTGACGGTGTACTCCGTGCAGCTCGTCGCGCTGGCCGTCTACCTGATCCCCTTCGAGCCCTTCGACTTCGCGGCCTGGCAGAGCTGGACCCTGCTCGCGTCCTTCATCGTCGTGTCCGTGCTGGGCGCGCTGCTCTGGCGCCGCTTCGTCGGGCAGGGGCCGCTGGAGTGGCTGGTCGCGCGGGCCTCGCTCCGGCCGCGGACCCGGGCCGCCCGGCCGGTGCTCGGCTAGGGTGATCCGATGATCACGCGACGCGAAGCCGCTCAGCGCCTCGACATCCCCGTCGAGATGGCGACGCGCCACGGGCTGCCCACCCGCCTCTCCGAGGAGGAGCTCGTCGCCCTCGAGCAGGACCCGCCCGCCTGGCTCGCCCAGTCGCGCGAGAACCGCACGGGCAGGCGCCCGGTCTGGGTGACGCTCGAGTGCGCGATCTGCGGCCGCTCCGAGGCGGCGCGCCCGAAGAAGTGGTGGCCCGAGTTCAGCTTCCTCGTCTGCGAGGACCACTCCCCCGACGAGTGGCCGCACCACCCGGAGGGCCGGCGCCGCGACGAGTACGACGGCATCGGCACCCGCTTCGTCGGCGTCCTCGACACCCCCGTCTGACCCGCCCGTCCCGCCTGCCCCGGTCCGATCCGCAGGCGATCCGGCCGCCCGTTCACGCCCGACGCGGGTGAGCGCGCTCTCGCGCCGGGAGCACCTGCGAATCGGACCACCCGCCCACGACGAGGAACGGGCCCCCGGAGGAGGCCCGTTCTCACACCGCGGTCGCGGCTACTCCCACTCGATGGTTCCCGGGGGCTTGGAGGTCACGTCGAGGACGACGCGGTTCACGCCGCTCACCTCGTTGGTGATGCGGTTGGAGATGCGGGCCAGCAGGTCGTACGGAAGCCGCGTCCAGTCGGCCGTCATCGCGTCCTCGGAGGAGACGGGGCGCAGCACGATCGGGTGGCCGTAGGTGCGGCCGTCACCCTGGACGCCGACCGAGCGGACATCGGCGAGCAGCACGACCGGGCACTGCCAGATCTCGCTGTCGAGGCCGGCGGCGGTGAGCTCGGCGCGGACGATCGCGTCGGCCTCCTGGAGCAGGTCGAGCCGCTCCTGGGTGACCTCGCCGACGATGCGGATGCCGAGGCCGGGGCCGGGGAAGGGCTGGCGGCCGACGATGGCCTCGGGCAGCCCGAGCTCCCGGCCGATCGCGCGGACCTCGTCCTTGAAGAGGGTCCGCAGCGGCTCGACGAGCGCGAACTGCAGGTCCTCGGGGAGGCCGCCGACGTTGTGGTGCGACTTGATGTTCGCGGTGCCGGTGCCGCCGCCCGACTCGACGACGTCGGGGTAGAGCGTGCCCTGCACGAGGAAGTCGATCGACGTGCCCTCGCCCTGCGCCTCGAGCACGAGCGCCTCGGCGGCGCCCTCGAAGGTGCGGATGAACTCGCGGCCGATGATCTTGCGCTTCTGCTCGGGGTCGCTGACGCCGGCGAGCGCGTCGAGGAACTGCTCGCGCGCGTCGACGGTCACCAGGCGCACACCGGTGGCGGCGACGTAGTCCTCCTCCACCTGGCGGCGCTCGTCCTTGCGCAGCAGGCCGTGGTCGACGAAGACGCAGACCAGCTGGTCGCCGACCGCGCGGTGCACGATCGCCGCGGCGACGGCGGAGTCGACGCCGCCGGACAGGCCGCAGATGACGCGACCGGTGCCGACCTGCTCGCGGATCAGCGCGACCTGGTCGTCGATGACGTTCGAGGAGTTCCAGTCGGCGGGGATGCCCGCCGCGCGGTGCAGGAAGTTCTCGATGACCGCCTGGCCGTGCGCGGAGTGCTTCACCTCGGGGTGCCACTGCACGCCGTAGAGTCGGCGCTCGTCGCTGCCGAACGCGGCGACGGCGGTCGAGCCGGTCGAGGCGAGGACGTCGAAGCCGGCGGGGGCCTTCGAGACCTGGTCGCCGTGGCTCATCCACACCGTCTGGTCGACGGGCTGGTCGCCGAGGAGCACGCCGCCGTCGGCCGAGACGGAGGCGTCGGTCGCGCCGTACTCGCGCAGGCCCGTGTTCGCGACCTCGCCGCCGAGCGTCTTCGCCATCACCTGGAAGCCGTAGCAGATGCCCAGCACGGGGATGCCGAGATCGAAGATGGCGGGGTCGAGCTGCGGCGCCCCCTCCTCGTAGACGCTCGAGGGGCCACCGGAGAGGATGATCCCGACCGGCGACTTGGCGGCGATCTCGGCGGCCGTCGTGCCGGACGGGACGATCTCGGAGTACACGTTCGCCTCGCGGACGCGCCGCGCGATCAGCTGCGCGTACTGGGCGCCGAAGTCGACGACGAGCACGGGCTGGGCGGCGAGGTGCGGCTGCGGGGCGGACTGCGGCGCGCTGGCGCCGGACTGCTCACTGATGGGGGGCCTCCACGGAGTCGGACGGGGTCGTCGGCTCGAGGGCGGCGGTGCGCCGCTCGAGGTACTGCTCGACCTCGCGGGCGATGCGGGTCTCGACGAAGAAGGACAGGGTGGGCACCACTCCGCCGAGCGCGATGAGGACGAACCGCGAGAACGGCCAGCGCATCAGGCTCCACAGGCGGAAGTCGGCGAAGAGGTAGACGACGTAGAACCAGCCGTGCGCGATCAGGATGCCGGTGGACAGGTTCGCGCCCGTCCCGCTCGACTTCCACTCGCCGCCCGGCACCTCGTACATCGGGGCGAAGTGCGCGATCCCCTGCTGCCCGAAGACGAACAGCTCGAGGTGGAACACGTACTTCAGCAGCATCTCGGCGCAGAGCAGCAGGAGCATCACGCCGGTGATGATCGAGGTCACCCGGTAGAAGCGCAGCGCGCTCCGGATCGCAGGGAACTGCGCGGGCTTGGGCTCGAGGGGCATGGGGTCCAGTTTACGGGGCGGAGGCGGTGACCGGGCTCTGCGCGAGCTGCTCGGCCTCGAGGGCCTCCTCGGTCTCGCGCTCCCAGGCGTCGCGGACGAGGCGGAACCACAGGTAGAGCGCGAAGCCGGCGAAGACGACCCACTCGATCGCGTAGAAGACGTTGAGCCAGTTCAGCGAGACGTCGGTGACGCGGGCCGGCGAGTCGATCGCCTCCAGCCCCGCGATCGGCTGATCGACGACGACGTAGCCCTGGTAGACGTCCAGCGGCGGGTCGGTCCAGCGGTTGATCAGCGCGGGGATCGACAGCGCGGTCAGGGTCATCGGGTCGGTGCCCTCGGCGGGCACCTCGGCCGCCTCGTTCGCGACCAGGCGTCCGGTGAACGCGGTCGGAGCGGTCTGTGCACCGTCGTTCAGGCGCTCGGCGACGCTCTCCGCCTGCTCGCGGTCCGCGGTCCAGCCGTAGGCGACCACGAGGTCGGCGTCAGCGGTGCGGGTGCGCGCGATGACCCACCAGCCCGGCTGCTCGCCGTTCAGACGTCCGCCGAGGATCTCGGCGCCGCCCGGGACGAGCTCGGAGGTCCCGTCCACGCGCTGGCCGTCGGCGGTCGCGGTGATCGGGCGCGACGGGGCGGCCACCTCGTCGAGCGGCAGCACGGTCTCGGAGATCCCGGAGTCGGGGGCCGCGGCCTCGACCGCGCGTCCGACCTGCCACTGGCCGAGGGCCGCGAACAGCCCGGCGATGACGAGGGCCAGGACGAGGGCCGCGAGCCAGCGCGGGCGGCGGGCGACCTGCCAGACCGTGCTCTGCGGCGGGCGGCTCTGCGTCATGCGTTCCTCGTTCGGGGGCGGATCCGCTCAGCGACGGCGGACCGACGAAGCCTAGCCAACCAGGGTGGGAGGACCCTCGGATCGGCTGCGGAGCGGGTCGGCGGCCGGCGGATCAGTAGTCGGGCTCGCGCGGGCGCCGCGGCCGGTCGGAGTCGATCCCGTCGGACTGCTGCATCGCCTGGTCGATCAGGGCCTGCCGCATCGGATCCGGGAACTCGTCGTCCAGCTCGTCGGGCTCGACCGGGCGGCGCGGACGTGGTGCCGGCTCGGCGACCCGCGCGTCCGGCGCGTCGCTCTGCGGGCGCTCGTCCGCACCGCCCTCCGCCATCGCCGCCTCGACCAGGGCGAAGTCCTCCTCCGCCATCGCGCTGCGGGCGGCCGGCTTCGGCCGGTGCCGTCGGCGCGAGAGGAACAGCCCGATGCTCTCCGAGCGCGACGCCAGGATCGGGCCCACGATCGCCATGATCAGGACGTAGAGGCCGGCGAACGGCTGGATCCGCTCGTCGAGCCCCGCCGAGAGCGAGAGCGTCGCCAGGATGAGCGCGAACTCGCCGCGGTTGTGCAGGATGAAGGCCGCGTTCAGCCCGGCGCGCGGGCCGAGCTTGTTCAGCCAGGCGACGAACTGGCCGGCGCCGAGGTTGAGCACGATCGTCATCACGGAGGCGGCGATCACCGGCAGGACCACATCGGGGAAGGCACCGGGATCCAGGCCGAGGCCGAAGTTGACGAAGAAGAAGGCGCCGAAGACGTCGCGGAGCGGGATCGCGATCCGCTCGACCCGCGCGCGGAAGCGGGTGGCGCCGATCACCAGGCCGATGAGGAACGCGCCGATCGCGTCGGTGACGCCGAGGACCTCGCCGATCCCGCCGAAGAGGATCGCGAGCCCGAAGAAGAGGATCGTGAACAGCTCGTCGTCGCGGGTGCGGAAGAACCGCGAGACCACCCGGCCGCCCCAGCGCGCGATCGCGAACATCACCACGAGGAACGCGAACGCGATGACCAGCTTGAGGACGACCGGCCACGGCTCGGTCTCGCCCGAGAGCACGACCGACACGATCGCCAGGTAGACCGCGATGAAGATGTCCTCGACCACCGTCACGCCGAGGATCATCGGCGTCTCCGGGTTGGCGAGGCGCTTGAGCTCGATCAGCAGCTTCGTCACGATCGCGCTCGAGCTCGTCGCCGTGATGCCCGCGATGATCAGCGCCTCGCGGCTGCCCCAGCCCAGCAGGAAGCCGAAGGCGAGCCCGGCGGCCATGTTGACGGCGATGTAGGAGCCGCCGGAGAGGATCAGCCGCCCCGCGTTGCCGTAGAACTCGTCCTGATCGAACTCCAGGCCGAGGTTGAACAGCAGCAGGATCAGCCCGAAGACCGCCGTCAGCTCGATGTAGGACGACTCGAAGTCGAGCGGGAAGAGGTGGAAGTTCGGGCTCGCGAGCAGGCCGACGACCATGTAGATCGGGATGGCCGGGAGGCCGATCGTGCGCCCCAGCCGCCCGAGGACGTAGGCGACGACGAACAGGACACCGAGGACGATGAGGTCTTCGCCGTGGTGCATCCTCAGACTCCGGGCGGCGTCTCGGGAGCCTTGGCGAAGACGCCGGAGCGGAAGAAGGCGAAGGCCTTGGCGACCTTCTCGGGGCTGCCGGCGACGACGAGCGTGTCGCCGGGGAACACCCGGAAGTCGGGGGCGGGAGCGGGGTTGGCCGCGTCGCCGCGGACGACGGCGACGACCGTCAGGCCGACGATCCCGCGGTCGGCGGGCTTGCCGAGCTGCTGGCCCGCGATGTGGTCGTCGTAATCGACGGTGAACCAGTCGATCGAGAGGCCGGGGATCTGGTCGAGCGCGGTCAGCGACTCGGTGATCTGGGTGCCGCCGAGGAGCTCGGCGAGGGTGTGCGCCTCGTCGTCGCTGAGCCGGAGCGAGACCTTCGCACCGTCCTGGTCGCCCTCGGCGAAGGTGATGAGGTCGCTGTGACCCGAGCGGTGCGCGATGACGCCGACTTTGCCGCCGTCGGCGGTGAGGAAGGTGTGCAGGACACCGACACCGGGCAGCTTGACCCTGCGGACCTCGACCATGCGTGCTCCATCCGCGCCTCGCAGCGCTCCGACCTCGGGATTCCTCCCAGTTTAGGCGGCCACCGCCCACCCCCGTCCCCCGTTCGCCCACGGAGGACCAGGTCACCGGTCGCCGGCGCCGAGCCGTCCCCTCCGCTGATCGAGTAGCCCGCGAAGCGGGCGTATCGAGATCCACGTCCACCAGAAGTCAGGTCTGCCGACCCCGCCTGCGGACGACGACGGGTCTCGATACGCCCCTCCGGGGCTCCTCGACCAGCAAGGACGAGCGAGGGCGGACGCGTCAGACGACTCCCGTCGGGGCTCGCCGCCGCCGCGGTCCGCGGTCCGGGTCGACTCGCGCGGACCGCAGCCCTCGAGGGGACGCGTTCCGGGCTCCCCGCGGCGATCGGAGCCCGATGCGGGTCCGTTCGGGGACGCCTCGGCCGGCCGCCCGGCTAGCTGGGCTGGTAGGGGGCGACGACGACCTCGACGCGCTGGAACTCCTTGAGGTCGGAGTAGCCGGTGGTCGCCATCGAGCGGCGGAGCGCGCCGATCAGGTTGGCGGTGCCGTTCGCGTCGGTCGCGGGGCCGTAGAGGACCTGCTCGAGCGTGCCGACGGTGCCGACCTGGACGCGGCGGCCGCGCGGGAGCTGCTGGTGATGCGCCTCGGCGCCCCAGTGCCAGCCGCCGCCGGGAGCGTCGGTCGCGCGGGCGAGGGCGGAGCCGAGCATCACGGCGTCCGCGCCGACCGCGACGGCCTTCACGATGTCGCCGGAGGTGCCGAGGCCGCCGTCCGCGATCACGTGCACGTAGCGTCCGCCGGACTCGTCGAGGTAGTCGCGGCGAGCGCCGGCGACGTCCGCGACCGCGGTCGCCATCGGCGCCTGGATGCCCAGCGTCGCGCGGGTGGTCGAGGCCGCGCCGCCGCCGAAGCCGACGAGGACACCAGCGGCGCCGGTGCGCATCAGGTGCAGAGCGGCCGTGTAGGTCGACGCCCCGCCGACGATGACCGGCACGTCCAGCTCGTAGATGAACTTCTTGAGGTTGAGGGGCTCGGTGTCCCGCGAGACGTGCTCGGCGGACACGGTCGTGCCCCGGATGACGAAGACGTCGACCCCCGCGTCGACGACCGTCTGGTACAGCTCGGCGGTGCGCTGCGGCGACAGCGCGCCCGCGACCGTCACTCCCGCCGCGCGGATCTCGGCCAGACGCGCCGTCACCAGCTCCGGCTTCACCGGCTCCGAGTAGATCTCCTGCATGCGCTGCGTCGCCCGCTCCGTCGGCAGCTCGCGGATCTCCGCCAGCAGCGGCTCCGGGTCCTCGTAGCGCGTCCACAGCCCCTCGAGGTCGAGGACGCCCAGCGCCCCCAGCCGGCCCAGCGTGATCGCCGTCGCCGGCGACACCACCGAGTCCATCGGCGCCGCGAGGATCGGAGTGCCGAACTGGTAGGCGTCGATCGCCCACTTCACCGACACCACCTCCGGATCGCGGGTCCGGCGGCTGGGGACCACCGCGATGTCGTCGAAGGCGTACGCGCGGCGAGCGCGCTTGGCGCGCCCGATCTCGATCTCCATGAGGGCGATGTTACCGGTGGCTCGCTCCTCGCTCCGCTCGTCGCTCACCCGCAGTCGGGCGGCGCTTCCCGCGCCGTGCGCCTCGCTGCGCTCGTTGCACGGCCGCAGTCGGCTCAGGCAGGTGGTCGCGTCCCGCAGAGCGTCCCGCGTCCGCGCACGCCGATCCGCTGACACGCGGATCGCCGGATAGCGCTCCCACCTTGCTGCCGAGCGTCCCTGGCGGGGCAGTCGCGGCGGGCGCAGCGCGCTCGCGCTGCCGACAGCGGCCGCAGTCGCGGCGGCGCTTCAGCGCCGCTCGCGCTGCGTCCCTCGGTCTTCCACAGGTCCGCGCGGCCCGAGTGGGAGGCGGCGGGTCGTGAGGGCGGCCCCTCCGGTGTGGTGGGCGTATGGGCCGAAGGCCCATCGGGCAGAGGGGCCGCCCTCACGACCCGACGCCGACCCCCTTCAGAACCCCAGCAGCATCAGCGCCGGTAGTTCGGCGCCTCCACCACCATCTGCACATCATGCGGGTGCGACTCCTTCAGCCCCGCCGCCGTGATCCGCACGAACTTCCCCCGCTGCTTCAGCTCCGCGATCGTCCGCGCGCCGACGTAGAACATCGACTGCCGCAGCCCGCCCGCCAGCTGGTACGCCACGTTCGCGAGCGGCCCGCGATACGGCACCTGGCCCTCGATCCCCTCGGCGATGAGCTTGTCGTCGGTGGGGACGTCGGACTGGAAGTAGCGGTCCTTCGAGTAGGAGGTGCGCTCGCCTCGGGTCTGCAGCGCGCCGAGCGAGCCCATGCCGCGGTAGGTCTTGAACTGCTTCCCGTTCTGGAAGACGAGGTCGCCGGGGCTCTCCTCGCAGCCGGCCAGGAGCGAGCCGAGCATGACGGTGTCGGCACCGGCGACGAGGGCCTTGGCGATGTCGCCGGAGTACTGCAGCCCGCCGTCGGCGATCACCGGGACGCCCGACTCGCGGGCGGCGAGCGACGCCTCGTAGACCGCGGTCACCTGGGGGACGCCGACGCCGGCGACGACGCGGGTGGTGCAGATGGAGCCGGGGCCGACTCCGACCTTGATGGCGTCGGCGCCCGCGTCGACGAGCGCCTGGGCGCCGGAGCGGGTGGCGACGTTGCCGCCGATGACGTCGACGCCGGCGAACGCGGGGTCGGACTTCAGGCGGCGGATGATCTCGAGCACGCCGGCGGAGTCGCCGTTGGCGGTGTCGACGACGAGCACGTCCACACCCGCGTCGAGGAGCGCGGTGGCGCGCTGCCAGGCGTCGCCGAAGAAGCCGATGGCGGCGCCGACGCGCAGGCGCCCCTCCTCGTCCTTGGTCGCGTTCGGGTACTGCTCGGACTTGTCGAAGTCCTTGACCGTGATGAGCCCGGCGAGCTTGCCCTGCGCGTCGACGAGGGGCAGCTTCTCGATCTTGTGCTGCGCGAAGAGGGCGATGACCTCGCTGTCGGGAATGCCGACGCGGCCGGTGATGAGGCCGGTGCTGGTCATCACGTCGCGGACGAGGGTGGAAGCCTTCTCGAACGGCGAGACGAAGCGCATGTCGCGGTTGGTGATGATGCCGACGAGGACGCCGCTCCCGTCGACGACGGGGAGGCCGCTGATCCGGTACTGCCCGCAGAGCTCGTCGACCTGCGCGACGGTCGCGTCCGGCGTCGTGGTGACGGGGTTCGACACCATGCCGGACTCGCTGCGCTTCACGCGGTCGACCTGATCGGCCTGGTCGGCGATGGAGAGGTTGCGGTGCAGCACGCCGAGCCCGCCCTGGCGGGCCATGGCGATCGCCATCCGCGACTCGGTGACGGTGTCCATCGCCGCGGAGAGCAGCGGCGTCGCGACCGTGATGCGCTTGGTGAGCCGGGAGGCCGTGTCGGCCTCGCTCGGGATGACGTCCGTGTGCCCGGGGAGGAGCATGACGTCGTCGTAGGTGAGTCCGAGGAATCCGAAGGGATCCGGCTGGTCCATCAATGCCCCTTATGAGGTCGAGCGGGTGGCCCGGAGGTGGTGGTCGCGCATCCGGTCACGGGTGTCCCGGATGCTCAATCTTAAGCGCGTGGACGCCCCCGGTATTCCTGCCCGGCCGCCCCTCCGATGTGCTCCGGACGCGCTCGCTACCCGTGTGGGGGACGCTGGAGCGCTCTCCGCCCCGCATAATGTCGTCACGCAGTAGTGCAGGTGGGAAACACTGCCGACACATGCGGAACGTATGGTCAACCAACGTTGTTTGACGACGGCGATCCGGGCGCGCCCGAGGACCCCATCCGTCTGTGCACCCTGACGAGAGGTAGACGTCTTGCTCACAGCCAGCCGTTCGACGCGCCACAAGCGCGCGACGACCCTGCATCCGACGGACCGGGAGGCCCCCCGTGCCTAGGAGGCTCCCCACACTGCGCACGCTCCGCGACGGCATCGTCGCGCTCGGCCTGCTCGCCGCGACCCTGACCGGCGTCGCCGCGGCAGCCCCCGCCGCGACGGCCGAGACCACGGCCGACCAGTCGATCATCGCCTGGGTCCGCGTGCAGGGCACGAACGAGAACCTCGTGGGCGTGACCGTCGAGCTCGGCGGCGACGCCACCGCGACCCTGACCACGGGCGACGACGGCCGCGCCGTCTTCCCGCTCGAGGAGGCCGGCACGTTCAGCGTGACGGTCGACGAGGCGACGCTCCCCGCCGACAAGGGCTACCCCGCTGCGGGTCAGAACCCGAAGCAGGTGACGATCGTCTCCTCGCAGAACCAGATCGTGAACTTCATCGTCTCGACGGCGAACCCGATCGGCACGGGCGCGAGCGCTCCGGTGCCCAGCGACTCCGCCGCCCCGACGAGCCCCGCCACCGAGGGCACCACGGGCAACGACGCGACGAATCCGGACGGGACGTCGAGCGCGGCGAACCAGCCGGTCTCGGCGGACACCTTCTGGATCATCTTCTGGCCCAAGGTCGTCACCGGCCTGATCTTCGGACTCCTGATCGCCCTCGCGGCGATCGGCGCCTCCCTGATCTACGGCGTCACCGGGCTGAACAACTTCGCCCACGGCGAGCTGGTCACCTTCGGCGCGCTGATGGCGTACCTCTTCTCCGGCGTCTTCGGGCTGCCGGCGCTGCTCGCCATCCCGATCGCGGTGATCCTCGGCGGGGTGTTCGGCTTCGCGCAGGACGGCCTGCTCTGGAAGCCGCTGCGCAAGAAGAACATCCAGCTGATCCCGCTGATGATCGTGACCATCGGCCTGTCCCTCGCGCTGCGCTACACCTTCGTCTTCTTCTTCGGCGCGGACCGGCTCTCGCTGCCCAACAGCACGGCGCCGTTCTTCACGGTGCCGGCGCTCGGCATCAGCCTGAAGTTCACCGACCTCGTCGGCGCGGCCGTCGGCATCGTCTGCATCGTCGGCGTGGCCCTGCTGCTCACGAAGACCAAGATCGGCAAGGCGATGCGCGCGGTGTCCGACAACCGGGCCCTCGCCTCCGCCTCCGGCATCAACGTCGAGCGCGTCATCCGCGTGGTCTGGGTGCTCTCCGGAGCCCTCGCCGCGCTGGCCGGCGTCTACATCGGCTACTACCAGTCGCTGCGCTGGGACACCGGAGCATCGATCCTGCTGCTGATCTTCGCGGCGATCACGCTCGGCGGCCTCGGCTCCGCCTACGGAGCCCTGGTCGGCTCGCTCATCATCGGCCTGATGATGAACATCTCGACGATCTGGATCCCGGAGAACCTCAAGTACGTGGCTCCGCTCGTCCTCATGATCATCATCCTGCTGGTCAGACCGCAGGGCATCCTCGGTCGCAAGGAACGGATCGGCTGACACCATGAACCTCAACTTCATCTGGCTGGCGATCGGGCAGATCGTCGATCCCACCGTCGCCGCCTACGCGCTCGCGACGATCGGCCTGGTCATCCACTTCGGATTCACCGGCCTCCTCAACTTCGGCCAGGCCGGCTTCATGGCGGTGGGCGGCTACGCCTTCGCCATCACCTCGGTCAAGTTCGAATGGCCCGTCTGGGGCTCCCTGCTCGCGACGATCGTCGCGGCGACCCTCTTCGCCCTCATCCTCGGCATCCCGACGCTGAGACTGCGGGCGGACTACCTCTCGATCGTCACCATCGCGGCGGCGGAGATCGTCCGGCTCTCGGTCAAGACGCCCGAGTTCTCGGCGGTCACCGGCGGCTCGGAGGGCATCAACGGCGCGGCGAAGGCGTTCAACGACCTCAACCCGCTTCCCGAGGGGCGCTTCGGCCTCGGCATCCTCACCTACAACCAGGACCAGTGGTGGGTCCGCATCGTCGGCTGGAGCCTGGTGCTCCTGGCCTGCCTGCTGGTCTTCCTGCTGATGCGCAGCCCCTGGGGCCGCGTCATCAAGGGCATCCGCGAGGACGAGGACGCCGTGCGCTCGCTCGGCAAGAACGTCTTCTCCTACAAGATCCAGGCCCTGATCCTCGGCGGTGTGCTGGGCGGCCTGGCCGGAGCGCTGTTCATCCTGCCGCGCTCGCTGCAGCCCGACAACTACGGCACCCAGCTGACGTTCTTCCTCTACACGATCATGCTGCTGGGCGGTGCCGCGACGGTCTTCGGACCGGTCGTCGGCTCGATCATCTTCTGGGTCGTCCTCGGTCTGACCGACGGACTGCTCACGCTCGGGATCGACACCGGGGTCCTCAACAACGACCTCATCAAGCTCACCACCGTGCAGACCGGACCGATCCGGTTCATCGTGGTGGGTGTGGCCCTCATGCTCCTGGTGATCTTCAGACCCCAGGGCATCTTCGGCAAGAAGAAGGATCTGCACTTTGCCTAAAACGCCGGTCTCGGACATCACCGAGCAGGAAATCGTCCCCGGGGTCACGAAGAAGGACCCCATCCTCGTCGCCGACGGCGTCAGCCGCCGCTTCGGCGGCCTCACCGCGGTCGACGTCGCCCACGTCGAGATCCCGCGCGGCTCGATCACAGCCCTGATCGGCCCGAACGGCGCCGGCAAGACCACGTTCTTCAACCTGCTGACGGGCTTCGACAAGCCCAACACCGGGCGCTGGAACTTCAAGGGCAAGAACCTCGCCAACGTCCCGGCGTACAAGGTGTCGCGGATGGGCATGGTGCGCACCTTCCAGCTCACCAAGGCCCTCGGCGGCATGACGGTGCTCGAGAACATGCTCCTCGGCGCCAAGGGCCAGAAGGGCGAGAACATCCTCACGTCGCTCATCCGGCCGCTGTGGTCGAAGGAGGAGGAGTCGATCGAGACCCGGGCCATCCGGCTGCTCGAGAAGTTCAAGCTCGACACCAAGAAGGACGACTACGCGTCGAGCCTCTCCGGCGGACAGAAGAAGCTGCTCGAGATGGCGCGCGCGCTGATGTCGGAGCCCGAGCTGGTCATGCTCGACGAGCCGATGGCGGGCGTGAACCCCGCACTGACGCAGTCGCTGCTCGGGCACATCGTCAATCTGAAGGACGAGGGCATGACCGTGCTCTTCGTCGAGCACGACATGCACATGGTCAACACGATCGCCGACTGGGTGATCGTGATGGCCGAGGGCAAGGTCGTCGCAGAGGGTCCGCCCTCGACCGTGATGAACGACCCCGCGGTCATCGACGCCTACCTCGGCGCCCACCACGACACCGACCTCGGCACGATCGAGGGCCAGCTCGAGGTCGCGGAGGAGATGGACTCGGACCTGGTCCGCGAGGACGTCGAGAAGCGGGCCGAGGCGGCCGGTGTCGCGGTGACCCCGCACCACGACGCCGCGGCCACCGCTGCGCCCTCCCCCGCCGTCGCGCACGCCGCGAGCACCGCCCCCGCGACGGGCGCCCCCGCGACGGCCGCCCCCGCGGACGGCGCCCCGACGAGCATCGCGCCGACGACCGACGCTCCCGCCGTCGACTTCGGAAAGGACGAGAAGTGACCCAGAACACGCTCGAGACGCACGACCTCCACGCGGGGTACGTGCCGGGAGTCAACATCCTGAACGGGTCGAACGTCTACGTGAAGAAGGGCGAGCTCGTCGGCATCATCGGCCCCAACGGCGCCGGCAAGTCCACGCTGCTCAAGGCGATGTTCGGGCTGGTGAACATCCGCCAGGGCACGGTCCTGCTCAACGGCGAGGACATCACCGGCTTCAAGGCCGACAAGCTGGTCTCGAAGGGCGTCGGCTTCGTGCCGCAGAACAACAACGTCTTCCCGTCGCTCACCATCGAGGAGAACCTCGAGATGGGCATGTACCAGAAGCCGAAGCGGTTCAAGGAGCGCCTCGAGTTCGTCACGGAGCTCTTCCCCGAGCTGACCAAGCGCCTCAAGCAGCGCTCGGGCTCCCTCTCGGGCGGCGAGCGCCAGATGGTCGCGATGTCGCGGGCGCTGATGATGGACCCGTCGATGCTGCTGCTCGACGAGCCGAGCGCCGGGCTCTCGCCGATGCGCCAGGACGAGACGTTCGTCAACGTCCAGCGGATCAACCGCGCCGGCGTCTCGATCATGATCGTCGAGCAGAACGCCCGTCGCGCCCTGCAGATCTGCGACCGCGGCTACGTGCTCGACCAGGGCCGCGACGCCTACGAGGGCCCCGGCCGCGAGCTGATGAACGACCCGAAGGTGATCGAGCTCTACCTCGGCACGCTCGCGACGACCAACGAGGTCACCACGAGCACGCCCACCGTCGGCGGCTGATCCCGCCGCACCCTCCGGGGCCCGTCGTCCGCCGCTCCGGCGGCGGCGGGCCCCGTCGTCGTCGAGGAGGAGGACCGGATGCGCCGCACCGCCGCCGTGCTCGCCGTCGTGGTCGCGACGGGGCTCCTCACGGGCTGCGGGTCCGGCCCCGTCTCCGAGCTGCCGGAGGGCGTCTCCGTGGGCGTGCAGCAGAACCGCGACGACTACGGCCCTCGACGGCTCGAGGTCCTGGTGACGAACGGCTCGACCGAGCCGCTCGACGTCTGGGAGGCGCGGCTCGACTCCCCCGCCTTCACCGAGGCGGCCGGCACTGACGGCCCGACCACCGTGCGTCCGGGGACGACGACCGCGCTCCGGCTGCAGCTCGCCCCGCCCGACTGCACCGGCACCGGTGCGGAGGCCCAGGTGCGAGTGGCCTTCACGCAGGGCGAGGTCTCGGGGACGGCGCTGATCGCGCCGAACGATCCGCTCGGCAGCCTGCCGCGCATCCACGCCGAGGACTGCCTCGCGCAGCGGGTGGCGGAGGTCGTCTCGATCGTGCCCGGAGACGCCGTCGCGGTCGCTCAGGAGAGCGGGACGCCCGTCGCGTACCTCGGACTGACCCTGACGCCGACGGGGGCGGACGGCGGCGTCTCCATCGCATCGATCGGGCGCACGATCCTGCTCCGCCCGGCCTCCGGCGAGGACGCCTGGCCCGTCGGCGTGCGCGTCGACTCCGGCACTGCGGCGACCCGCGTCGACCTCGCGATCGTGCCGAGCAACTGCAGCACGCACACCGTCTCGGAGGACAAGCGCGGGACGTTCCTCCCGGTCGCCGTCACCCTCGACGACGGCACGTCGGGCGTCGTCGCGATCGGGGTCTCCGACGCCGTGAGAGGAGCGCTCTACCGCTTCATCGCCCGGGACTCCTGCCACTGGGAGTGACCTGGGGGACCTCCGGGACACCGAGTCTCTCTCTCCGCCCACGTCCCCCTTCCGAGGGCCGGTCAGGAGGGCGTCGTGCCGTAATTTTGGGGACAAGAAACGTCGGCGCCCGCGGCTCCGCCCGAGTCCTCCCCACCTGATCAGGGGGCGGATCCCGGCCTCCTCGGCACCGACTCCTGCCCTCTTCCGCGGCCCCCTCCGGCGCCGCGGTCCCCGTCTTCGAAGGAGCCGACCCATGAAGAGCTACACCCCCGCCCCCGTCGCCCTCGGCGCGACCTTCGGCACCGGCGCGATCGGCGACTACGAGCGCTGGTCCGTCGTCGGCGTCTACGCGCAGGTCGTGATCGCCGAGACCACCGGCGGCAAGCGCCGCAACTACAGCCGCTCGTTCGTGACCTACCGCCTGGCCCAGGAGGCCGAGCTGCTGCGCGCCTCCTGAGCCGCACCGAGCTCTGAGCGAGCGCGCGTCCCCTCGGGGGCGCGCGCTCGCTGCAGTGTGCGGCCCCGGGAGGGACGGAGCGGGGACCCACGATCGTCCGGTGGTGGATCTCGATACGCCCTCTCCGAGGGCCACTCGATCAGCATGGGGCGGCCCGCCTCCTCTCCGGCATGGGGCGGCCTGCCTCCCCTCCGGCATCAGGCGGCTCGCCCTCCTCGAGCACTCGCTCCACCGCGACGGGAAGCCGGCGCTTCATGCTGGTCGAGTAGCCGCGCAGCGGCGTATCGAGACCCCGGGCACGACGAAGGGGCCCGGTCGGATGACCGGGCCCCTTCGCGCGTCACGGCCGGAGCCGCGAGCGGGGTGCTAGTTCAGCGAGCCGTCGACGGTCTCCTCGAACGAGGTGACGTTGCCGGTGCCGTACTTGTAGATCGACACCGACGCCTCGGTCGGGTCGCCGTTCTCGTCCCACGAGATCGGGCCGGAGAGGCCGTCGTAGTCGATGTCCTCACCGTCGGCGAGCATCGTGGCGCAGTCGGCGAACGTGGTGCACTTCGTGCCCTCGGTCGAGACGTCCTGCAGGTTGTCGCGGATGGTCGCACCGTCCGTCGCACCGCCCGCGAGAGCGGCGAGAGCGGCGAGCACCGTGGCGTCGTACGACTCGGGGGCGTAGCTGAACACCGTCAGCGCGTCGTTCCCCTGCTCCTCGACGAGGGCCTGGAGGTTCGACTGGAACTCGTCCGACGCCTGCACACCGGGGTTGGTGAACTGCGCACCGGCGATGTCGACGTTGGTGTCCGCGTCGGTGATGACGCCGTAGTTGCCGTCCGTGCCGTACAGGTTCGCGAAGTCGAAGCCCTTGGCGGCCAGCTGCTCCGCGATCGTGGTGATCTCGTCGAAGGAGATCACGACGAGCGCGTCCGGGTTCGGGGCGAGCAGCGAGGTCAGCGCCGAGTTGAAGTCGGTCGAGGCCGGCTCGAAGATCTCCTCGGCCGCGACGGTCGCGCCGCCCGCCTCGAGGGTCTCCTTGATGTTCGACTCGAGGCCGGTGCCGTACGCGTCGTTCAGGTACAGGATCGAGACGTTGGTCTTGCCGTCGCCGAGGATCTTGTTGCCGAGGATGCGGCCCTGGAGCACGTCCGAGGGAGCGGTGCGCCAGTAGTAGCCGTCGTCGTCGTAGGTGGTGAAGTCCGGCGAGGTGTTGGCCGGCGAGATCTGGACGACGCCCGCCTGGGTCACCTGGTCGATGAACGTCTTCGAGACGCCCGAGGAGGCCGCGCCGATGATGACGCTCGCGCCGTCGGCGATGAGCGAGGTCGCGGACTGGGTCGCGATGTCGGTCGTGGTGTCGCCCGAGTCCTTCTGCTCGACGTCGATGGTGAGGCCGGCAGCGGCGTCGTTGATGTCCTTGACGGCGAGGTCGACGCCCGCGATCTCGGGCGGGCCGAGGACGGCCAGGGTGCCCGTCTGCGGGAGGATCGTGCCGATCTTGAGGGACAGGTCGCCGGACTCGCCGCCGTCGGTGCCCGCGTCTCCGCCGCCGCCGCTGGCGCAACCGGCGAGGACGAGAGCGCTGGCGCCCAGGAAGGCGACGCCGCCGAGGGTCGCCCGGAGGGATCGCGTACGGGCCGTCCCGGCCTTCGCGTGAACGCGCATGTTTCTCCTTGAGAGGTTCTGTCGTGGGAGCGGCGCCGGAGGCAACCGCTCGGCCAACCTAACCTTCGGAGAAGCCGTGAACAATACGGGGGTGTTTCAGATGCGTTTCGCGACCTGATCGTTACTTTTCGTCGTGGGAGCGCTCTGCGGCGACGCGATCCGCAGGTCGGGCCGTCGCGCGGCGCCTCCGGCGCTCGGCCGAGACGAGGTCGACTGAGAAGATCGCCAGGGCCGCCCAGACCAGCGCGAACCCGACCCAGCGCTCCGGCGGCATCTCCTCGTGCAGGACGAACGCGCCGACGACGAACTGCAGCACCGGCGTCAGGTACTGGATGAAGCCGACGATCGAGAGCGGGAGTCGCCGTGCCGCCCCGGCGAAGAGCAGCAGCGGGACGGCGGTGACGATGCCGGCCGAGGCGAGGATGAGCGCGTGCCCCGTCCCCTCGGTGCCGAGCGTCAGCCCGACCATCGAGCCGACCACCAGCAGCTGCACGATCGCGAGCGGCGTGAGCCAGAGCGTCTCGAGCGTGAGGCCGCTCACCGCGTCCATCCGTCCGCCGACGCGGCTCTTCACCAGGCCGTAGAGGCCGAAGGAGAACGCGAGCGCCAGCGAGACCCAGGGGAAGGAGCCGTAGCCGACGGCGATGACGAGGACGGCGACGGCGCTGATCCCCATCGCGACCCACTGCGCCGGGCGGAGCCGCTCGCGGAGCACGATCACGCCGAGCAGCACCGTCACGAGCGGGTTCATGAAGTAGCCCAGCGCCGCCTCGATCACGTGGCCGGTGGTCGTCGCGATGACGTAGACCTGCCAGTTGATGTAGATCAGCACGCCGGCGATCGCCATCACGCCCAGCAGCCTCGGCTCGCGGAAGAGGACCGTGAAGCCGTGCCAGCTGCGGGTCACCGTCAGCAGGAGCAGGCAGAAGACCAGCGAGAAGAGCACCCGCAGCGCGACGATCTCGAACGGCGAGGCGGGCGCCATCGCGATGAAGTAGAGCGGCATCGCGCCCCACAGCAGGTAGGCGGAGAAGCCGAACCACAGGCCGGTCGACGACAGCGCTCCACCGGAGCCCTTCACCGGGAGCGCCTCGACGCCCTCGCCGGCCGCGGCGTCGCTCGTCGTCGGCGAGGCGGGGTCGGCGGGGAGGCGGGAGGCGGGCACCCGTCCGATGCTACGCAGGACGCGGACCCGCCGACCGCCCGGAACGGTCACCCGACGTCAGGATCAGGCCACCGGTTGCGAAGAGGACCGCGGGCGCACGACGAAGGGCCCGGCGACTCCCGTCGCCGGGCCCACTGCGCTGGACGACGAAGGGCCCGGCGACTGTCGTCGCCGGGCCCTTCGGGGATCCGTCTCTAGCGGACGACGACCGCGAGGACGTCGCGAGCGGAGAGGACCAGGAGGTCGTCTCCACCGAACTTGACCTCGGTTCCGCCGTACTTGGAGTAGATGACCTTGTCACCGACGGCCACGTCGAGCGGGACGCGGTTGCCGTTGTCGTCGATGCGGCCGGGGCCGACGGCGACGACTTCGCCCTCCTGGGGCTTCTCCTTGGCGGTGTCGGGGATGACGAGACCGGAAGCAGTGACCTGCTCGGCCTCGACCTGCTTGATGACGATGCGATCTTCGAGCGGCTTGATGGACACCGACACGGTTGACCTCTTTCTTGACGACGACGGGGGCGGAGCGCCGCCGTTGGCAGACACGCTCCGAGAGTGCTAGCTCCACTGTAGAGGCTCCGCTGGCACTCGTGCAATCAGAGTGCCAGGCAGGCGCGCCGCGACGGTCGGAGACGGTGGCCTAGCATGGCCGGATGCAACGCGCCGAGCTGGTCGAGCTCCTCTCCCCCGAGGGCCTCCGGCTCCTCGACTCGCTCGACGGCTACCGCGCGGACGACCTGGTGCGCGCCGTCGCGACGCTCCGCTCCGCGGGCCACTCCCCCGGCCTGGTCTCGGCCGTGCTGACCCAGGCGCGGCTGCGCGCGAAGGCCACCGGGAAGTTCGGCGAGTTCGCGCGGTCGATGCTCTTCACCGACGCCGGACTCGAGCAGGCCACCCGGCTCCGGGTCGCGGCGCTGCACGCCGGCCGGTTCTCCTCCGCCGGCCTCACCCGCATCGCCGACCTCGGCAGCGGCATCGGCGGCGACGCCCTGGCGATGGCGGCCATCGACCTCGAGGTCACCGCCGTCGACTCGGACGAGATCACCGCCACCCTGGCCAGCTTCAATCTCGCCCCGTTCCCCTCCGCGCAGGCCGTGCACGGCGACGCCGAGGCGTTCGACCTGGACGGCTTCGACGCCGTCTACCTCGATCCGGCCCGCCGCACCGCCGGCCACCGGGAGACCCGGCGCCTCGACGATCCCGACGACTACTCGCCCTCGCTCGACTTCGCCTTCGGGCTGGCGGAGGCGCGGCCCGTCGGCGTGAAGCTCGGGCCGGGCTTCGACCGCGAGCGGATCCCCGCGGACGCGGAGGCGCAGTGGGTGTCGGTCGACGGCGAGCTGGTCGAGACGGGGCTCTGGTTCGGTCCGCTGGCCCGGCCGGGCGTGCGCCGCTCCGCGCTCCTGCTCGGGGCGACCGGCGCCGTCGAGCTCACCGCGCCGGCCGACAGCGAGGACGAGGAGGTGGGCGACCTCGGCGCCTTCGTCCACGAGCCGGACGGGTCGGCCATCCGCGCGCGCCTGCTCGGCGAGCTGGCCCGCACCAGCGGCTCGCGCATGCTCTCGCCGGGCATCGCCTACCTCACGGGTGACGAGCCGGCCGTCTCGCCGTTCCTCCGCAGCTTCCGCGTGCTCGCGGAGCTGCCCCTGGACGAGCGCACCCTCGCGCGCGAGCTGCGCGCCCGCGGCATCGGAGTCCTGGAGATCAAGAAGCGCGGGGTCGACGTCGATCCCGCACGCTTCCGCAGGAGGCTCGGCCTCGCGGGGCGGGGCAGCGCCGTCCTGATCCTCACGAGGATCCAGGGGCGCCACCGCGCCCTGCTGGCCGAGCGCGTGTCCTGAGACCGACCGCTGCCGCCTAGAGCCCGCCGGGGGAGCTCGCCGCGTCCAGCGCGAGCACGAGGAGCACGATCGTGACGGCCAGGTAGATCAGCGAGATCACGACGCCGGCGATGCCGGTGATGATCGCGGTCAGCCCGAGACCGCGGGCACCCGGCTCGCGACGGCGACCGAGGAAGCCGAGCACGATCGCGGGCGCCGAGAGGATGAAGCCGAAGCCCCAGCCGAAGATCGAGATCACCAGGCCCACGATGCCGAGGATCATGCCGGTGAGGCTCAGCGTCTTGGGCACCGTCGTGGGGGCCGGGACGTAGGCGTACTGCGGCGGCGCGGCGGTCGGGGCCGGCGGGAGCGGCGTCCCGTAGGCGGGCGGCGGGGTGTCGCGAACGCCCTGGCCGGGGGCCGCCGGGGCTCCGGCGGAGTACGCGGGCGGGGTCGGGGGCGCCGGGGGCACGGGAGGAGCAGGGGGGACGGGAGGGCGACCCGGTCGGTCGTCGGAACCGGGCTGGCTGCTGTCGCTCATGCCTCGAAGTCTAGGACGAGGTCGCCGCCCGGCTCAGGCCGGGAGGTAGCCGTCCGTCCGGAGCCCGCCGACGAAGGCCGAGTAGGCCAGAGCGCCGACGAGCAGCAGCACGAGCGCGAGGTAGCC
Source organism: Rathayibacter sp. VKM Ac-2804 (assembly GCF_009866655.1). NCBI lineage: Bacteria > Bacillati > Actinomycetota > Actinomycetes > Micrococcales > Microbacteriaceae > Rathayibacter > Rathayibacter sp. VKM Ac-2804. The sequence goes on along the minus strand of NZ_CP047420.1, from coordinate 1,187,020 downwards.
GAGGAGGAAGCCGGCGATCGCGAGTCCGCGGCCGCGCTGCCCCGAGCGGCGCGCCTGGGCGAAGCCGACGTGACCGAGGACGATCGCGGCGGGGGCGAGACCGAGGATGCCGCAGATCAGGGCGGCGACGGCCAGGCCGTTCAGCGGCGGGCGCGGTGCGGGGGCACCGGGGCGGCCGTCGCCGTCGGCAGACCCGTCGGGCGCGACGGCGGAGCCGGATTCCCCGGTTCCCGCCGCCTCCGGCCGCTCCGTCGGGGGCGCGTACTCCGGCGACGGCGGGACGGAGGGCGGCGCGTACCGCGGCGGCGGTGCCGCCGACCCCGCTGCCGGATCGCCGGTGGTGTCGTCGTTCACGTCGCCCTCCTCGAGCACGTCACGTCCCGCCCGGTGGGGCGCGGGACGCTGTCGATCAGTAGTCCGTCGTCGTGCTCGCCAGTCCCGCGATCGAGAACAGGGCGACGACGGAGATGATGGTGACGATGATGGCGACGAAGCCGATCACGACAGCGGCGATGGCGAGGCCGCGACCGCGCTCGCCGGTCCGCTTGATCTGCGACAGGGCGATGAAGCCGAGGACGATGCCGACGATCGAGACGAAGAACGAGGCGATGAAGCCGATGATCGCCAGGATGTTGTAGCGGTCGGACGCGGGCGTGTACGGAGTGGTCATGGCGGATCCCCCTTGATCAGGAACGAGTGAGTGGGCTCACTGTGGCAGTGTCCCCGCTGGGCTGTCAAAAGGCTGGACGGTGCTTGTGACACAGCGCGACGGTGCGGTAGCCCGATCAGCGGACCTGGATCTCGGTGACGGGCAGCGTCGAATCGGCACCGAAGGAGAGGCTCGACGGAGGGTGTCCGGCCTCGATCAGCTGGGCGCCGAGGGCGGCGATCATCGCGCCGTTGTCCGTGCAGAGCGACAGCGCGGGGATCCGCAGAGCGATGCCCGCCGCCGAGCAGCGCTCCTCGGCCAGCTCGCGGACACGGGTGTTGGCGACCACTCCCCCGCCGAGCAGCAGCCGCGGCACCCCGCGGTCGACGCAGGCCGCGACCGCCTTGGTCAGGAGCACATCCGCCACCGCCTCGCGGAAGCTGGCGGCGACGTCGGCGATCGGGACCTCCTCGCCGACGTCCTGGCGCTTCTCCACCCAGCGCGCGACCGCGGTCTTGAGCCCCGAGAAGGAGAAGTCGTAGCGGTGCTTCTCCCGGTCCTTGGGGAGGGTGAGGCCGCGCGGGAAGCGGATCGCCTTCGGATCGCCATCGGCGGCGACGCGGTCGATCTGCGGGCCGCCGGGGTAGGGCAGGCCGAGCACGCGCGCGACCTTGTCGAACGCCTCGCCGGCCGCGTCGTCGATGGTCTCGCCGAGCAGCTCGACGTCCGAGACGAGGTCGCGCACGTGCAGGAGCGACGTGTGCCCGCCCGAGACGAGCAGCGCGATCGTCGGCACCTCCACCGGGCTGCCGGTGCTGCCGTCGGCGCGCAGGACGTCGGCGCCGACGTGCCCGACGAGGTGGTTGACGGCGTAGAGCGGCTTCCCCAGCGAGACCGCCAGCGCCTTCGCTGCGCCGACGCCGACCATCAGCGCGCCCGACAGGCCGGGGCCGCTCGTGACCGCGATCGCGTCCAGCTCCTGCAGCGAGACGCCGGCCTCGGCGAGCGCCGTGCGCAGCGTCGGCTCGAGCGCCTCGAGGTGCGCGCGGGCGGCGACCTCGGGCACCACGCCGCCGTAGCGGGCGTGCTCCTCCATCGACGAGGCGATGGTGTTGGCGAGCAGCGTCGTGCCGCGGACGATGCCGATCCCGGTCTCGTCGCAGCTGGTCTCGATGCCGAGGACGAGCGGACCGGCGGTCATGACGACTCCTGTCGAGGGGCGGGGATCGGCGCGCGCATCACGAGCGCGTCGACCCCGTCGGGCTGGTAGTAGGCGGGGCGGACCCCGATCTCCTCGAAGCCCTCCGAGCGGTAGAGCGACTGGGCGGCGGGGTTGTCGGCGCGGACCTCGAGGAAGACCTCGCGGGCGCCGCGCTCGGCGGCGGTGGCGACGAGGGCGCGCAGCAGGCGTCGACCGAGCCCCGTGCGGCGGGCGGAGGCGAGCACCGCGATGGTCTGCACGTCGCCCTCGTGCGCGCCGACCGGGCAGAGGAGCCCGGCGTAGCCGACCAGCTCGCCCGCGTCCTCGGCGACGAGGTAGCGGGTGTGCCGGCTCCGGATCTCCTCGCGCATCATCGTGCGCGACCACGCGTCGCTGGTGAACTCCGACTCCTCGATCGCCATGATCGCGTCGAGGTCGTCGACGGTGGCGTCGCGCAGCTCGGCGCTCACGCGGTGACCCGCTTCGGGCCGGCCGAGAGCGTGACGTCGGGCGAGCGGAGGTAGAGCGGCTCGTCCGCCGCGGGAGCGCGGCCGGCCGCGCGGGTGAGAGCGGCGACCACGCCCAGCTCGGCGGCGGACACCGTCTCCGCCTCGAGGCGGGGCAGCTCGGGGAAGGGCAGCGCCGGCGGCTTGTCGAGGCCGGGTCCGGCGGTGCGGACGGGGAGGCCCTGCTCGTCGAGGCCGGCGTAGGCACTCCAGTAGAGCTCGCGGCGGCGCGCGTCGGTGACGACGAGGAAGCCGTCGGCGCGGCCGTGGCGCAGCGCGCCGAGCGCGACCGCGTCGTGCGAGACGACCGGGAGGGTGGGCACGTCGCGGCCGAACGCGAAGGCGCGGGCCGCGGCGATGCCGACTCGGAGGCCCGTGAAGGGGCCGGGGCCCATGCCCACGGCGACGGCCGCGATCGCGTCGGGGCCGACGCCCGCCGCCTCGAGGGCCTCCTGGATCAGCCGGCCGACGACCTCGGCGTGCCGCATGGTGTCGGTCTCGGTGCGCTCGGCGCGGACCACGCCGTCGGTGCCGACGACGGCGACGGAGGTACCGGAGGAGGTGTCGATCGCGAGCAGCACCCTGACAGGCTACCCGCGGGCGACGGGGCACCGGCCGCGGAGCCTGCGGCGCTCCCTGTGCTGGTCGAGCAGCCGCGCAGCGGCGTCTCGGGACCCGCCGTGAGCAGAGCGGTCAGGACCAGCCCGTGCCGCGGAAGCGCACCGTGCGCGGCTCGATCGGCTCCTCGCCGTCCTCGGCGTCGGAGCCGCCGGTCGGACGCTCGAGGACGACGTCGAGCCACGACTCCGCCACGCCGTCGAGCAGCCCGGCGCCCCACTCCACCACGACGACCGAGTGCTCGAGGTCGAGATCGAGATCGTCCAGCTCCACGGCGGAGCCGACGCGGTAGGCGTCCACGTGCACGAGCGGCGGCCCGCCGTGCAGCGGAGGATGCGTCCGCGCTATCACGAAGGTCGGGCTGGTGACCGGCCCGCGCACGCCGAGCCCGTCACCGAGGCCGCGGGTGAAGGTCGTCTTGCCCGCGCCGAGCGGCCCGGTCAGCACCAGCAGGTCGCCGGCGCGCAGCACCTGCCCGAGGGAGCGGCCGAGCTCCTCCATCGCCTCCGGATCCGCGATCTCGACGGTGCGGTCGGCGAACCAGCCGCGCTCAGGCACGGGCGCCTCCCGCGGGGCCGCCGACCGTCCTGCGCGGGACGCGGTGCCCGATCCGGGTGACCAGCTCGTAGTTGATCGTCCCGCACCAGCGCGCCCACTCGTCGACCGACGGGACGCCGGTGGTCGGGTCGCCCCAGAGGGTCACCGGGTCGCCGACCGCGACGCGAGCGTCGCCGACGTCGACCACGAACTGGTCCATCGCGACCCGTCCGGCGATGCGGTGGCGGCGCCCGCCGATCGACACCTCGGCGACACCGGACGCGGCGCGCGGGATCCCGTCCGCGTAGCCGAACGGCACCAGCGCGAGCGTCGTCTCGCCGGCGGCCCGGTAGGCGTAGTCGTAGCTGACCCCCGTTCCGGCGGGAACCCGGCGCAGTCCGGCGACGCGGCCCTGCAGAGTCATCGCCGGCACCAGGCCGAGCCCGAGGGACGTCTCGTCGTCGAACGGCGACAGCCCGTACACGCCGATGCCGGTGCGCACCTGGTCCAGGCGCGCCTCCGGCAGGCGGAGCGCGGCGGCCGTCGCGGCGAGATGCACCAGCGGCGCCGGCGTCCCGTGCGCGCGCAGCACCTCCTCCGCCCGGCGCAGTCCCGCGAGCTGCGCCAGGTCCTCCTCGCGCGAGGTGTTCGAGAGGTGCGAGAACAGACCGGTGAGCTGCAGCGAGCCGCGCGCCGCGTGCCGGGCGAGCGACTGCGCGAGCGGCGCCCACTCCGCCTCCGGCGCCCCGTTGCGGCTCAGACCGGTGTCGACCTTCAGCTGCACCGCGCCGCGCACGCCGCGGTCCTCGGCGGCCTGCGCGAGCCGGTCGAGCTGCGCGACCGAGGACACGGCGACCTCGATGCCGTGCTCGAGGGCGGTGTCGAAGTCCTGCTCGGGGTCGTGCAGCCAGCAGAGCACAGGCGCGAGGATCCCGGCCTCGCGGAGCGCCACCGCCTCCTCGAGATCGGCGGTGCCGAGCGCGTCCGCCCCGCCGGCGAGCGCCGCCTGCGCCACCGCGAGCGCGCCGTGTCCGTAGGCGTTCGCCTTGACGACCGCCATCAGCCGGGGTGCGGCCGTCAGCGCCCGGAGCCGCGCCGTGTTCGCCGCGACGGCGTCCAGGTCGATCAGCGCCTCGCGGTAGGCGAGCGGCGCGATCACGACTCGGCCACCACGAACGCGCAGGCGACGCCGGCGTCGTGGCTCATCGAGAGGTGCACGCGGACGATCCCCCGCGACTCGGCCGCCGCGCGGGCCGCCCCGTGCAGGGCGAAGGAGGGGTTCCCGTGCTCGTCGCGCTCGACCACCATGTCGTGCCAGCGCGCACCCGCCGAGTCGCCGAGCGCCTTGATCAGCGCCTCCTTGGCCGCGAACCGCCCCGCCAGCGACGCCGTCGGGAGATCGCGTTCGCTCTCGGCGAACAACCGCTCCCGCAGTCGCGGGGTGCGCGTGATCGCCCGCTCGAAGCGCGCGAGATCCACCACGTCCACGCCGATCCCGACGATCACGGCAGGGTCACTCGACCGTGACCGACTTGGCGAGGTTGCGCGGCTGGTCGACGTCGAGGCCCTTGGCGGAGGCGAGCTCCATCGCGAACATCTGCAGCGGCGTGACGGCGAGCAGCGGCTCGAACAGCGGGTCGGCCAGCGGGATCGGCACGACCTCGTCGGCGATCTGGATGGCGGCGGCATCGCCCTGCTCCGCGATCGCGATGACCCGGGCGCCGCGCGCCTTGATCTCCTGGATGTTCGAGATCACCTTGCGCTGCAGCTCGTACGACTCGCTCGGGCTCGGCACGATGACGAAGACGACCTGTCCCGGCTCGATCAGCGCGATCGGCCCGTGCTTCAGCTCGCCCGCGGCGAAGCCCTCGGCGTGGATGTAGGCCAGCTCCTTGAGCTTGAGCGCGCCCTCGAGGGCCACCGGGTAGCCCACGTGGCGGCCGAGGAAGAGCACCGCGCGGGTGTCCGCCATCCAGCCGGCGAGCTGGGCGATCGCCTCCGAGGCGTCCAGCACGCGCGAGAGCTTCTCCGGGATGGCCGCGAGCTGCGCGGCCTGCGAGGCGATCAGCTCGGGCGAGGCCGCACCGCGGACCGCGGCCAGGTGCAGACCGAAGAGGTACAGCGCCGCGATCTGCGCGACGAACGCCTTGGTCGAGGCGACCGCGACCTCCGGACCGGCGTGGGTGTAGAGCACGGCGTCGGACTCGCGCGGGATCGTCGCCCCCTGGGTGTTGCAGACGGAGAGCGTCTTGGCGCCCTTCTCCCGGGCGTACTTCACGGCCATCAGCGTGTCCATGGTCTCGCCGGACTGGCTGATCGAGACGACCAGCGTGCGCGGCGTCAGCACCGGGTCGCGGTAGCGGAACTCGTGGCTCAGCTCGACCTCGACGGGCACGCGCGCCCACTTCTCGATCGCGTACTTCGCGACCATGCCGGAGTAGGCGGCGGTGCCGCAGGCGATCACGGTGATGCGGTCGATGTCCGCGAGGGTGGCGTCGAGCGCCGCGAGCTCGGGCAGCACGACCACGCCGTCCTGGAGGCGGCCGAGCAGCGTCTTGGCGACGGCCTCCGGGCCCTCGCTGATCTCCTTGGCCATGAAGCTCGACCAGCCGCCCTTCTCGGAGGCGGACGCGTCCCAGGCGATCTCGAACGGCTCGGTCTCGACGGGGTTGCCGAAGAAGTCGGTGACGGTGACGAGTTCGGGCGTGATCGTGACGATCTGGTCCTGCCCGATCGCGACTGCGCGGCGGGTGAACTCGACGAACGCGGCGACGTCGGAGCCGAGGAAGTTCTCCCCGTCGCCGAGGCCGATCACGAGCGGCGAGTTGCGGCGGGCGCCCACGACGACACCCGGCTGGTCCTGGTGCAGCGCGAGGAGCGTGAACGCGCCCTCGAGGCGGGCGACGACGGCCTGGAAGGCGAGCACCAGGTCGCCGGTGCGACGGTGCTCCCGCGCGATCAGGTGCGCGGCGACCTCGGTGTCGGTCTCGCTCTCGAAGACCGCGCCCTCCGCGAGCAGCTCCTCCTTGAGCGGCTGGAAGTTCTCGATGATGCCGTTGTGGATGACGGCCAGGCGCCCGTCGTCCGCGAGGTGCGGGTGCGCGTTGCGGTCGGTCGGGCCGCCGTGCGTCGCCCAGCGGGTGTGCCCGATGCCGGTCGTGCCCTGCGCCATCGGGTGCGCCTCGAGGTCGTCGACCAGGACGCTGAGCTTGCCGGAGCGCTTGCGGCTGTCGATCCGGCCGTCGGCGTCGATCACGGCCACACCGGCGGAGTCGTACCCGCGGTACTCCAGTCGCTTCAGTCCCCCGAGCAGCACGGCCAGGCTGTCGCGCGCGCCGACGTATCCAACGATTCCACACATGCGCTCGATCCTAATCGCGCGCGGGGGCGCTCCCGCGGCGACGGGCCAGAGCCGCAGCGGCCGCTAGGATCGTGCAGATGTCCTCGTCAGCTCGCGAACCCGGGCGCGAGGCGCACCCCTCCCCGTTCGTCGAGATCGTCCGCTCCGACTGGGCCGAGCTCGCCCGCAGCACCGAGCTGCCGCTGAGCGAGACCGAGGTCGTGCAGCTGCGCGGGCTCGGCGACCGGCTGAGCCTCACCGAGGTCGCCGAGGTCTACCTGCCGCTGTCGCGACTGCTCACCCTCTACGCCGGGGGCGCGCGCCAGCTGCACCGGGCGACGAGCACGTTCCTCGGCGAGCGCGCGCAGCCCACCCCGTTCGTGATCGGCGTGGCCGGCTCGGTCGCGGTCGGCAAGTCGACCATCGCCCGCCTGCTCCGCGAGCTGCTCGCCCGCTGGGACGACACCCCGCGCGTCGAGCTGGTGACGACCGACGGCTTCCTCCTGCCCAACAAGGAGCTGGAGCGGCGAGGGCTGATGAGCCGCAAGGGCTTCCCGGAGTCGTACGACCGCCGGGCGCTGCTGCGCTTCGTCTCGGAGGTGAAGGGCGGGGCCGCCGAGGTGCGCGCGCCGTTCTACTCGCACCTCTCCTACGACATCGTGCACGACGCGGAGATCGTGGTCCGCCGACCCGACGTGCTGATCGTGGAGGGACTGAACGTGCTGCAGCCGCCTGCGCCCGGCCACGGCCTCGCGGTCAGCGACCTGTTCGACTTCACGGTGTACGTCGACGCGCGCACGAGCGACATCGCGCGCTGGTACGAGGAGCGCTTCCTCGCCCTCCAGCAGGGCGCCTTCGCCAGCCCGACCTCGTACTTCCACCGCTACGCCTCGCTGACGCCGGACGAGGCGCGCGCGCAGGCCCGCAGCATCTGGTCCTCGATCAACGAGCCGAACCTGCTGCAGAACGTGCGGCCGACCCGCTCCCGCGCGAGCCTCGTCCTGCGCAAGCAGGCCGACCACACCGTCTCCTCGGTGCTCCTCCGCAAGATCTGACGACGGATCGCCGACGGCTCACCTGCCGACGACGGCGGGTCTCGATGCACGCCTCCGGCGCTACTCCACCAGCATGCGGCGAGCAGGCCGAGTCATGCCGTGCGTCGTCGACCAGCACACAGCGAGCAGGCGGAAGCATGCTGACCGAGTAGCCCCGCAGGGGCGTATCGAGATCCCCGATCAGCGGCTCCGGCCACTAGGACGCGACGCGCAGCTGCTCGAGCACGACCGCCGCCAGCGACTCCGCCAGCCGGTCCGCGGTCTCCTTCGTGGAGGCCTCGACCATGACGCGCACCATCGGCTCCGTGCCCGAGGGTCGCAGCAGGACGCGCCCGCCGGTGCCCAGCTCCGCCTCGGCCGCGGCGATGGCCGCCGCGATCACGGTGTCGTCGTGCACGCCCTCGCGGTCGACGCCGCGGACGTTGACGAGCGTCTGCGGGAACACGCGCATCACCGAGGCGAGCTCGGCGAGCGTCTTGCCGCTGCGCGCCATCTCGGCCGCCAGCTGCAGGCCGGTGAGGACGCCGTCGCCGGTCGTGGCGAAGCGGCTCATGATGACATGGCCGGACTGCTCGCCGCCGAGCGAGTAGCCGCCGTCGTTCATGGCCTCGAGCACGTAGCGGTCGCCCACACCCGTCTCGATCACCCGGATGCCGGCGTCGGCCATCGCGGTCTTGAGGCCGAGGTTGCTCATCACCGTGGCGACGAGCACGTTGTCACGCAGGACGCCGCGCCGCGCCATCGAGGTCGCGAGGATCGCCATGATCTGGTCGCCGTCGACGACGCGCCCCTCGGCGTCGACCGCCAGGCAGCGGTCCGCGTCGCCGTCGTGCGCGATGCCCACGTCGGCGCCCGCTTCGCGGACCGCCTCGGCGACGTGGTCGAGATGGGTCGAGCCCACTCCGTCGTTGATGTTGATGCCGTCCGGATCGTTGCCGATCACGGTGACGGTCGCGCCGGCGTCGGTGAACACCTCGGGCGAGATCCCTGCGGCGGCACCGTGCGCGCAGTCGATGACCACGTGCAGTCCGTCGAGGCGGGTGCTGCCGAGCGAGCCGAGCAGGTGGAGGACGTAGCGGTCCTCGGCGTCCGCGAAGCGGCGGATCCGGCCCACGTCCGGGCCGAGCGGCGTGAGCGGCGGGACGCCCAGAGCCGCCTCGATGCGGTTCTCCAGCTCGTCCGGCAGCTTGCGACCGCCGGCCGCGAAGAACTTGATGCCGTTGTCGGCGGCGGGGTTGTGCGACGCCGAGATCATCACGCCGAAGTCGGCGCTCTCGTCGGCGATGAGGTACGCGGCGGCGGGCGTCGGGATCACTCCCGCGTCCAGCACGTCGACGCCGGCGCTCGCGAGCCCGGCCGCGACGGCGGCACCGATGAACTGACCCGAGATCCGAGGATCGCGGGCCAGGACGGCGAGGGGCCGACGGCCCTCCGCCCGGGCGGCCGCACCGAGTACACGGGCGGCCGCCTGGGCGAGGCCGAGGGCCAGGTCGGCCGTGACATCGCGATTCGCGAGGCCACGGACGCCATCTGTTCCGAACAGGCGCGGCATGATGCCAGTCCCCTTCTGAAGCTGCTGATCGGCGGCCGCGGGGGCCGCAGCGATTAGCGCTTCGAGAACTGGGACGCCTTGCGGGCCTTCTTGAGACCGGCCTTCTTGCGCTCGATGACGCGAGCGTCGCGGGTGAGGAAGCCGGCCTTCTTGAGGACGGCGCGGTTGTTCTCGCGGTCGATCTCGTTCAGCGCACGGGCGATCGCGAGGCGGAGCGCACCGGCCTGGCCGGAGGGGCCGCCGCCGGTGATCTTCGCGACCACGTCGTAGGAGCCGAGGAGGTCGAGGACCTTGAACGGGTCGTTGATCAGCTGCTGGTGCAGCTTGTTGGGGAAGTACTCCGCGAACTCGCGGGCGTTCACGGTCAGGCTGCCGGAGCCCGGGACCAGGCGCACGCGGGCGATGGCCTGCTTGCGACGGCCCACGGCTGCGCCGGAGACGTTGAGGACGGCGCGGGGCGTCGTGGACGCCTCGGTGGCCGGGCTTTCGGTGGAGTAGCTCTCGGGAGCCACGTCGATCTGGTCTGCGATCTTCGCCACGGTGTAGGTGATCCTTTGTCTTCGAAGTCTGGGGTGTCGGGGAGGGCCGGAGCCTACTGGGCGACCTGGGTGAAGGCGTACGCCTTGGGCTGCTGAGCCGCGTGAGGGTGCTCGGTGCCCGTGTAGACCTTCAGCTTGCGCAGCTGCGCACGACCGAGGGAGTTCTTGGGGAGCATTCCGCGGATGGCCTTCTCGACGGCGCGGATCGGGTTCTTCTCGAGGAGCTCGGCGTACGTGGTGGCCGTGAGGCCGCCCGGGTAGCCGGAGTGGCGGTACGCCTTCTTCTGGAGGAGCTTCTGGCCGGTGAGGGCCACCTTCTCGGCGTTGACGATGATGACGAAGTCGCCCATGTCCATGTGCGGCGCGAACGTCGCCTTGTGCTTGCCGCGCAGGAGCGCAGCGGCGTGGGTGGCCAGACGGCCGAGCACGACGTCGGACGCGTCGATGACGATCCAGTCGTGCTGGACGTCAGCCGGCTTCGGAGAAAAAGTGCGAGTCACGTGAGTGCTGCTTTCTGATCGGAGTGAGGAGTTCGTGAATCCCGCTCCGTGGCCGTTCGACCCGCGAGGGGGCCGAACCGATCCGGTGGAGGGCTCAACTTCGGGTGCCGGCACGCGGCCGAGAACACCAAGGGTCGACAGTACAGCAATCCGCACCGGAGCGGAAGCTCGCGCTCGCCCGCCGCCGCCCGCCGAGGGGCGGCCCGGCTCAGGAGGGCCCCTGCCCCAGCGTGGTGAGGGCGTCCGTCGCGAGCTCCTCCAGCGCGGCCTGCCCGCCGACGTACGACCGGAGCGAGAGCAGCCGGTCGCCCATGAGCACGACGACCGCCGCGGCCGGGTCGGCCGCCGGATCGCCGGCGCGGAAGAAGGCGACGTCGCCGAGCCCGCTCGGCTCGACCGGACCGGCGGACTCCTGTGCGGCGAACGCGCTCGTGCCGGCGCCGGTCGCCGTCTGCAGGACCAGCGCGGCGGGGTTCCCCGCCATCGCCCAGGTGCAGCCGGAGCCCTGATCGGAGCTCGTCACGAACCCCTCGGGCAGCTCGAGCACGGCCTCGATCGTCTCCACCGGCAGCACCGCCGCGCAGTCGAGCTCCTCGACGCTCGCGGCGGCGGACGGCGCCGGCGCGGTCGGCTCCGCGGTGGGCCCGGCACTCGGCGCGGTGGACGGGACGGCGGTCGGCGGCGCCTCGTCCGGCACGTCGATCGTCGACGAGGAGCATCCGCCGAGCAGCAGCGCCGCCGGCAGGACGAGCGCGGCGGCGAGAGCGGCCGCGCGGCGGTTCCCCAGGATCACGCGTCGTCCTCCCCCTCGGCGTTCCCGCCCGGCAGGGTGCGCTTCACCCGGGTGAGCACGGCCCGCTCGGCCAGTTCGGAGTCCTCAGGGTAGTCGACCTCGCGCAGGACGAGACCGCGCGCCGGCATGACGGCGAAGGCGTTGGTGCGCCGCGCGGCGTCCCGCAGCAGCGGGAGCTCCCCCGCGTCCAGCTTGCCGATCCCCACGGCCACGCAGGAGCCGACGAGCGCTCGCACCATGCTGTGGCAGAAGGCGTCGGCGCGCAGGTGCGCGTGCAGGACACCGTCCGCGTCCCGCTCCCAGGTGAAGTCGAGCAGGCTGCGGATGGTGGTCGCCCCGACGCGCGCCCGGCAGAACGAGGCGTAGTCGTGCAGGCCGAGCAGGGATTCCGCGGCGCCCGCCATCAGAGTCTCGTCGACCGCCTCGTTGATCCAGGTCGTGTAGGCGCGCTCGAGTGGCCGGCGGAGCGAGGACCGGTCCGCGAGCCGGTACTCGTAGCGCCGCCAGCGCGCCGAGAAGCGGGCGTCGAAGCCCTCGGGCGCCCGCGAGACCCGGTGCACGGACAGGTCGGAGTACTGGCCGAGGATCCCCTGCAGCTTGCGCTGGAGCACGACCTCCGGCTCGACGGCCTCGGTCCCGGCGCGGGGCCGGCCGTTCAGGCGTGACCACTGCTGCGGAGTGAGATCGAGGTGCGCCACCTGGGCGCTCGCGTGGACACCCGCATCCGTCCGGCCGGCGACCGTGACGACCGTCCGCTCCTCGGAGCGCAGCAGGAGCCCGAGCGCGTCCTCCAGGACGCCCTGGACGGTGCGGAGACCGGGCTGCAGCGCCCAGCCCGCGAAGTGGGTGCCCTCGTAGGCCAGATCGAGGCGGACACGGCGGAGCACCCGACGAGTCTAGATCGTCCGCGAGAACGGCCCGGAGCGATCGGCAGCGGCGGATCAGCCCGCGGACAGCCGCACACCGAGCGGGTCGAGGACGGCGACCGCCCAGTCCGCGAGCACGTCCTGATCCCCCACGTACGACTCGACGTGCACCTCGTAGCCGCCCGCGAGCACGGCGAGCTCGGACGGCGTCGTCGGCGAGCCCTCGAGCCGGTAGGCCGCCTCGCCCAGCGGGGCGGAGACGGCGCCGACCGCCTCGCCCGCCCCGATGAACGTCTCCGCGAGGCGCGCGGGTCCGACGCGGACGACGACGGCGGACGGATTGCCGGCGACGGCGTAGGAGCAGGTGTCGCCCGACTGCTGCAGAGCGGCCGTGCCCGCGGGCAGCCCCACGGCGCTCTCCACGGCGGCGGGCGGCAGCGCGGTCGAGCAGTCCAGCTCGGGCGACGCGGGGAGGTCGGCCGTGGCGGTCGCCGTCGGTGCCGCCTCGGGTGCGGCGAGGGAGCTCGGAGCGGCGGTGCGTGCCGACTCCGGCACGTCGAGGACCGGGGCGGAGGAGCAGCCGGCCAGCAGGATCGTCGCCGCGACGACGAGGAGCGGGTGGTGCGGACGCACGGGGCACCTCCTGCTGGGCGGCGGGGGCGGGGTCCGGGATCCGGTCGCGCCGCGCCCTGCCGTGGGAACGATTCCGCCATCGTAAGCGACGTTCCGCGCCACCGAGCACGCCAGGAACCGCCGCTCGGGACGACGAGAGCCCCCCGTCCCCGGAGGGGCGGAGGGCTCTCGAGACGTGCGCGGGACTACTTGGTCTCGTCGGCCGTCTCGACCGGGGCGTCCTCGACGGGCGCGTCCTGGACGGTCGCGTCGGCCTCGGTCGTGTCGGCGACGGGCGCCTCCTCGACGGGGGCGTCCTCGACGACGGTCTCGTCCTCGACCGGAGCCGAGACGGGAGCGGCGGCGGTGCGCGACTTCTTGACCTTCGGCGTCACGGGCTCGAGGACGAGCTCGATGACGGCCATGGGCGCGTTGTCGCCCTTGCGGGGGCCGATCTTCGTGATGCGGGTGTAGCCGCCCTCACGCTCGGCGACGAGCGGCGCGATCTCGGTGAAGAGCTCGTGCACGACGCTCTTGTCGCCGATGGTCGCGAGGACGCGGCGGCGGGCGTGCAGGTCGCCGCGCTTCGCGAACGTCACCAGACGCTCGGCGAGGGGACGCAGGCGCTTGGCCTTGGTCTCGGTCGTCTTGATGCTCTTGTGCGTGAACAGGGCCGCGGCCAGGTTCGCGAGCAGCAGACGCTCGTGTGCGGGACCGCCTCCGAGGCGGGGGCCCTTCGTGGGCTTGGGCATGGCTTTACTCCAGTACTAAAGGGGTGTCAGAAGGTCGAACGCCGGAGCGGAGACCTAGATGCTCTCGTCGTCGTAGCTGTAGAAGTGGGCGCCGTCGAACCCGGGGACCGAGTCCTTCAGCGACAGGCCCAGCTCCGTCAGCTTCTCCTTGACCTCATCCACCGACTTCTGACCGAAGTTGCGGATGTTCATGAGCTGCGTCTCCGAGAGGGCGACGAGCTCGTTGACGTTGTTGATGCCCTCGCGCTTGAGGCAGTTGTAGCTGCGCACCGAGAGGTCGAGGTCCTCGATGGGCATGGACAGCTCGGTCGAGAGGACGGCGTCGACCGGCGCGGGGCCGATCTCGATGCCCTCGGCCGCGTTGTTCAGCTCGCGGGCGAGTCCGAACAGCTCGGTCAGGGTGCGACCGGCCGACGCGATGGCGTCGCGCGGCGTGATGGCCGGCTTCGACTCGACGTCGACGACCAGGCGGTCGAAGTCGGTGCGCTCGCCGGCACGGGTGGCCTCGACGCGGTAGGTGACCTTGAGCACGGGCGAGTAGATCGAGTCGACCGGGATCTGGCCGGCCTCGGAGAACTCGCTGCGGTTCTGGGTCGCCGAGACGTAGCCGCGGCCGCGCTCGATGGTGAGCTCGAGCTCGAACTTCGCCTTGTCGTTCAGGGTCGCGATGACGAGGTCCGGGTTGTGGATCTCGACACCGGCCGGAGCCGAGATGTCGGCGGCGGTGACCTGGCCGGCGCCCTGCTTGCGCAGGTAGGCGGTGATCGGCTCGTCGTGCTCGGAGGAGACGACGAGTCCCTTGATGTTCAGGATGATCTCGGTGACGTCCTCGCGGACGCCCGGGACGGTCGTGAACTCGTGCAGGACTCCGTCGATCCGGATGCTGGTGACAGCGGCGCCGGGGATGGAGGACAGCAGGGTGCGACGCAGCGAGTTGCCGAGCGTGTAGCCGAAGCCGGGCTCGAGGGGCTCGATGACGAAGCGGGAACGGAACTCCGAGATGTTCTCCTCGGTGAGCGTCGGACGCTGTGCGATAAGCACTGTTGATTCCTTTCGATCACGTGTCCGCTATATGACACGTGCGTTTGCGAGTCTGAAGTTGTGAAAGAAATGCGCGATCCGCCGGCCGGCCTCACGCCGCGCTGGAGAGCGCGGGGTGCGGCCGGCCGACGGCTGCGAGTGCTGCGTTAGACGCGACGGCGCTTCGGCGGGCGGCAGCCGTTGTGCGCCTGCGGGGTGACGTCGTTGATCGAGCCGACCTCGAGGCCGGCGGCCTGGAGCGAGCGGATCGCGGTCTCGCGACCCGAGCCCGGGCCCTTCACGAAGACGTCGACCTTCTTCATGCCGTGCTCCTGCGCCTGACGCGCGGCCGACTCGGCAGCGAGCTGGGCGGCGAACGGCGTCGACTTGCGCGAGCCCTTGAAGCCGACTCCACCGGACGAGGCCCAGCTGATGACGGCCCCGGCGGGGTCGGTGATCGACACGATGGTGTTGTTGAACGTCGACTTGATGTGGGCCTGGCCCACAGCGATGTTCTTCTTCTCCTTGCGGCGCGGCTTGCGCGCGGCCGACTTGGGGGTAGCCACTTGTTATCTCCTCTAGGTCCGTGTCGCCCGCGTTACTTGCGGCCGGCCTTCTTCTTGCCGGCGACGGTGCGCTTCGGGCCCTTGCGGGTGCGAGCGTTCGTCTTGGTGCGCTGTCCACGGACCGGGAGGCCGCGACGGTGGCGGATGCCCTCGTAGGACCCGATCTCGACCTTGCGGCGGATGTCGGCGGCGACCTCGCGGCGGAGGTCTCCCTCCACCTTGTAGTTGCCCTCGATGTAGTCGCGGAGCGCGACGAGCTGGTCGTCGGTGAGGTCCTTGACGCGGATGTTGCCGTCGATCCCCGTGTCGCTCAGCGTCTTCAGCGCGCTGGTGCGGCCGACTCCGTAGATGTAGGTCAGTGCGACCTCCACGCGCTTCTCGCGCGGGATGTCTACTCCTGCCAGACGTGCCATGGTGGCTTCTCCTGTGAGTGAGTGGAGGTGTGAAGCAACGTCGGTGCCTCGGCCTCCGACCGAAGGTGTCCTCGCCGTTCACCCCGGGAGACCCGGGGCGCTGCGCGATTTCTGACGTTGCGGGGTGGTGTGTTGCCGTGCTGCTGGGCGGTTTCCCGCCCGCGCTCCTCGCAGGAGCGCCGGGAGTCCCGGAGGACTAGCCCTGGCGCTGCTTGTGGCGGGGGTTGCTGCTGCAGATGACCATCACGTTGCCGTGGCGGCGGATGATCTTGCAGTGGTCGCAGATGCGCTTGACGCTGGGGTTGACCTTCATTGTTCTGTTCCTTGTTTTCGCTGGCGTCGTGCTCCCGGCGGATGCCGGGGCCGTTCCTTACAGGACACGCACGTCGCGAACTGAGCGGAGCGAACGTCTACTTGTAGCGGTAGACGATCCGGCCGCGGGTCAGGTCGTAGGGGCTGAGCTCCACGATCACGCGGTCCTCGGGGAGGATGCGGATGTAGTGCTGACGCATCTTGCCCGAGATGTGGGCGAGAACCTTGTGTCCGTTGGTGAGCTCCACGCGGAACATCGCGTTGGGGAGCGCCTCGACAACCGCACCTTCGATTTCGATGACACCGTCTTTTTTGGCCATAGCCTCACTGTCGTTCGGAAGTAGTGTGTGTACTGGTCGTGCGAATGCTTCCGCGACGATCCTCCCCCGGGCGGAGCCCGGAAGGCGGTGCGCGGGCGTGCCGGAGCACGCGCAAACACCAAGGGTCGATACTACGCGAATCCCCGCTTCTCCGCCAGCGCGGGCGTGTCGCCGGTGGGCGGCGCGCTGCGCGCCGCGGGCGACGGGCACGGCGGCCGCCGCCTAGGCTCTCCCACGTCGAAGGGACCGCGGATGGCGCGCACGGAGAAGACGACGGACGGCACCCCGGCGAGGAGCCGGCGGAGCTGGTACTCCCACCCGCTGGTCACCGTGCTGGTCGCGATCGTCGTCATCGCCCTCGTGCAGACGTTCTTCGTGAAGGTGTACACCGTGCCGACCGGCTCGATGGAGAACACGCTGCAGGGCGGCGGCTTCTTCGGCGACCGCATCCTGGTCGACCGCACCGCGGCCCTCCAGGGCGAGCCGGAGTCGGAGCAGATCGTCGTCTTCTCGCGGGACGCGCGCTGGGGTGCGGCCGATGCGGTCGGCAACCCGCTCTCCGAGGCGGTCAAGTACTTCGGCGACGTGACGAGCATCGGCCCGTCGCACGAGGAGTTCCTCGTGAAGCGCGTGATCGCCGTCGGCGGCCAGACGGTCTCCTGCTGCGACGCCGAGGGGCACGTGCTCGTCGACGGGCAGCCGCTCGTGGGCGACTACGTCTTCGAGGACTTCCCGTTCACCCCTGGCACCCAGGACTGCGACTCGCAGCCGGCCTCCGCCCGCTGCTTCCAGGAGTACACGGTGCCCGAGGACACGCTCTTCGTCCTCGGCGACCACCGCTCCAACTCCAACGACTCGCTCGGCGACTGCCGCGGAGCGCCGGGCCCGATCGACTCCTGCGTGAAGACGGTGCCGATCGAGCGGGTGGTCGGCCGCGTCTTCGCGGTCGCCTGGCCGCTCACCCGCTGGCGCCTCTTCTAGCCCGGATCGAGCGGGGAACGGCGGAGGGGCGGGATCGAGCGCCGGAGCACCCGATCCCGCCCCTCGGCGCGGATCCGTCAGGATCAGCCGCGGACGACCGCGACGACCTGCGCGAACAGCGGGTGGTCCGCGCCGAGCCCGGTCACCTCGGCGACGAAGTCCTCCGGCGACAGCGCGGCCAGCTTCTCCTTCAGCTCGACGCTCTGCGGGTCCTCCGGCACGTCGAAGCGGAGAGCCGCGCCGATCGCCGTGAGCAGACCGCTCGGCACGTGGCCGCGCTCGGCGAGCTCGGCCGCCGGGCCGATGAAGCGCTCGTGCCGCGAGAGCTTGCGCAGCGGCTGGCGACCGACCCGGTCGACCGTGTCGGTCAGGTGCGGGTTGGCGAAGCGCTTCAGCGTCTTCTGCAGGTACGCCTCCTGCTCCTCGTCGCTGAAGCCGTGCTTCTCGACGATCAGCGTCTTGGTGTCCTCGAGCGCGGTCTTCACCGCGTCGTGCACCTCGGGCAGCGCGAGCGCGTCCGACAGCTTGTGCGCGCCGGCCGCGAAGCCGACGTAGGCGGCGGTCGCGTGGCCGGTGTTCACCGTGAAGAGCTTGCGCTCGATGAACGGCTCGAGGTCGTCGACCCAGGTCGCACCGGGGATCTCGGGCTCGGAGCCCTCGAAGGGCGTGCGGTTGACGACCCACTCGAAGAAGCTCTCGACCGTGACGTCGAGGCCCTGGCCGGCGTCCTGGTTCGGCACGATGCGGTCGACCGCCGTGTCGGCGAAGACCGCGCGGGTGCGCAGGCGCTCCCACTCGTCCGCGCCCAGGCTGGCGGCGACCTCGGTCTGCAGGAGGCGGGTCGCGTTGATCGCGTTCTCGCAGGCCATCACGGCCAGGCGGGGCGCCGACTCCGCTCGGGCCGCGAGGCCCTTCGCGATGACCGGAGCGACGAAGCGCAGGATGTTCGGGCCCACCGCGGTGGTGACGATGTCGGCGGCGGCGATCTCGCGGACGAGCGCCTCCTCGTCGCTGCTCGAGTTGATCGCGCGGAAGCCGTCGACGACGTGGGTCGCGGGCGACTCCCCCACCTCGTGCACCTCGTAGCTGTCGGCGGCGGCGAGCTGGTCGATCAGCGCCGCGTTGACGTCGGCGAAGACGAGCTCGTAGCCGGCGCCGTGCAGGATCAGTCCGACGAAGCCGCGGCCGATGTTGCCGGCGCCGAAGTGGACGGCGGTGGGCATCAGGAGTTGACCTCGCCCAGCAGCGCGTAGAGCGCCTGCGCGTCCGGGGCGTCGAGGAGCTTCTGCACCTCGTCCTCCTCGGAGAAGATGATCGCGATCTTGGAGAGGATCTCGAGGTGCTCGTTGTTCACGCCGGCGATGCCGACGACGAAGCGGACCTCGTTGCCGTCCCAGTCGATCGGCTGCGCGTAGCGGACGAAGGACAGCGCCGAGGAGCGGATCTCGTCCTTCGCGTCGTTCGTGCCGTGCGGGATGGCGAGCAGGTTGCCCATGTAGGTGGAGACGGTCGCCTCGCGGGCGAGCATCGCCTCGTGGTACGCGGGGGTGACGGCGCCGACGCCGACCAGCATGTCGGCGGCCTCCTTGATGGCGGTCTCCTTCGACGTGGCGGTGCCGGAGGCGTTGATCTGTCCGATGGTGAGCACATCGCTCATGGCGTGCGTCCTTTCCGTGGAGTGGTGAACGAAGGAGGGAACCCGCAGGGGCGAGCGGAGCGTCTCCGCCACGTCGCACCCTACGGGCTCCCTCAGGGGTGTTCCCGATTACTTGCCGTGCTGCTCCGCGACGAGCGAGACGACCTCGTCGTACTTCGGGCTGTTCATGAAGTTGTCGACGGAGACGTGGATCGCGCCCGGCGTGCGCTGGCGCGCCCGCTCGGTCAGCTCGGCCTGGGTGATGACCAGGTCGACGTCGTCCTCGAGGGCCGCGATCGCCTTGTTGGTGACCGTGACGTCCTCGAAGCCCGCCTTCTTCATCTTGTTCCGCAGGACGGACGCGCCCATGGCGGACGATCCCATCCCGGCGTCGCAGGCGAAGACGATGTTGCGGACCTGGGTGGCGGTGGCGGTCGCCGAGGCGCCGTCCTGGTTGGAGGCGCCGCTCGCGTTGAGGAGCGAGCCGACGGCGCTCTCCTTGCCCTTGTTGGACGAGTTGGCGGCGACGGCGGCGGCGAGCTTGTCGTCACCGGCGGCCATCGCGTCGAGGTCGCGCTTGCGGCTGCCGCGGATGATGAACGACGCGACGACGAACGACACGGCCATCGAGAGCAGGACCGAGAGGATCACGCCGAGGTAGCTGTCCCGCGAGGTCTGCAGGAGCACCGCGATGATCGATCCCGGCGATGCCGGGGCGACGAGGCCGGAGTCGAACGCGACGTTGGTCGCGACGCCGGTCATGCCGCCGAGGATGACGGCCGCGACGAGCGCGGGCTTCATCAGCACGTAGGGGAAGTAGATCTCGTGGATGCCGCCGACGAAGTGGATCAGCGCGGCGCCGGGAGCGGAGCCGCGGGCGATGCCCACACCGAAGATCGCGAAGGCGAGCAGCACGCCCATGCCGGGGCCGGGGTTGGCCTCGAGCAGGAACAGGTACGACTTGCCCTGCTCCTGCGCCATGACGGTGCCGAGCGGGGTGAGGACGCCCTGGTTGATGGCGTTGTTGAGGAACAGGATCTTGGCCGGCTCGATGAAGATCGAGGTCAGCGGCAGCAGGCCCGCGTTCACCAGGAGGTCGACGCCGTCGCCGAGGATCTTGGTGAGGAACGAGATGATCGGGGCGATGCCGAAGAACGCGCCGAGCGAGAGCAGCATGCCGAGGATTCCGGCGGAGAAGTTGTTGACCAGCATCTCGAAGCCGGGCTTGATCTTGCCGTCCCAGATCGAGTCGACCTTCTTCATCAGCCACGCGGCCAGCGGGCCGATGATCATGGCGCCGAGGAACATCGGGATGGTGGCGCCGACGATGACGCCCATGGTGGCGATCGAGGCGACCACGCCACCGCGCTGGCCGTAGACCATGCGGCCACCGGTGTTCGCGATGAGCAGGGGCAGCAGGTAGGTGATCATCGGGGCGACGAGACCCACGTACTGCTGGAAGGTCGCGCCGTCCTCACCGGCGGCGAGCTGGGTGCGGGCACCCTCCCAGCCGATCTGGGCTGCGTCGCCGAAGCCGCCGAGGATGCCGTTGGGCAGCCAGCCCGCGGCGATGAAGAGCGAGGTGATGAGACCCCACGCGATGAAGGCCGCGATGTTCGGCATGACCATCCCCGAGAGGAAGGTGCCGAATCGCTGGACGTGGACGCGCGTACCTCCGCGCGTCGACGTCGCTGACGTCGTTGTCATGTGGTGTGTTCTCCGATTCTGAGGGTGGGAGATCCGGTCGCTCCTGAGGCGGGCCGGGCTCCCGCGGGGCGGGACGAGACGGGGTGGTGCAGGGGTGGTGCGGATGGTGCGGTGGGGCGGGGTGGTGCTGCGGAGGATCGCGCGGATGCGGGCCGCGCGATCCCCGGGATCAGGAGGCGGCGATCGCCTCGGTGACGGCGGACCGGGCGTCCGCCGCGCTGTCGGCCGCGAGGGCGAGCTCGGCGTAGCGCTTCGCGTCCTCGAGGGTGTGCTCGGCCAGCTCGGCGCGGACGTCGGCGAGAGCCGACGGCGACATCGAGAGGGTCGTCGCGCCGAGGCCCACGAGGACCACGGCGAGCAGCGGATCCGCGGCGGCCTCGCCGCAGATGCCGACGGGCTTGCCCAGTGCGGCGCCCGCGCGCCCGACCTCGCCGACGAGGCGGAGGACGGCGGGGTGCCACGGGTCCTGGAACGCCGACACGGTGCCGAGCATCCGGTCGGCGGCGAGGGTGTACTGGGTCAGGTCGTTGGTGCCGATGGAGGCGAAGTCGGCGACTCCGAGGATCCGGTCGGCGAGCAGGGCGGAGGAGGGGACCTCCACCATCACGCCGGCCGTGCGGATCCCGAGCTCCTTGGCCATGGAGGTGAAGTAGCGGGTCTCGTCGACGGTCGCGACCATCGGCGCCATGACCCAGAGGTCGGCGTCGGTCGCGGCGTCGGCCTGGGCGAGCGCGGTGAGCTGGTCGCGGAGGATCTGCTCGCTCGCGCGCAGGGCGCGGAGGCCGCGGAGGCCGAGCGCCGGGTTCTCCTCGTGGTCGTCGTTGAGGAAGGCGAGCGGCTTGTCGGCGCCGGCGTCGAGCGCGCGCACCACGACCTTGCGGCCGGGGAAGGCGGCCAGCAGGCGGGTGTACTGCTCCGCCTGCTCGGCGACGGTCGGCGCCTCCTTCGCGTCGAGGAAGAGGAACTCGGTGCGGAACAGGCCCACGCCCTCCGCTCCGAGCTCGACCGCGTTCGCGGCGCCGTCGGCGGAGCCGAGGTTCGCCAGCAGCGGCACGGCGTGGCCGTCGGCGAGGGCACCGGGGACGACCGGGGCCGCGAGCATCTCGGCGCGCTCGGCGATCGAGGACTTCGCGTCGCCGATCTCGACGTCGGACGGGTTCACCGTCACCACACCGGAGGACGCGTCGAGGATGACGAGCTGGCCGTCGCGCAGGTCGAGCGCTCCGGTGGTGCCGACGATGGCGGTGATCGACTTCTCCCGGGCGAGGATCGCCGTGTGCGAGGTCGGGCCGCCGTCGCTCGTGATCAGGCCGAGGACCTTCTCGAGGTCGAGCAGCGCGGTGTCGGCCGGCGCGAGGTCGCGGGCGACGAGCACGAACGGCTCGTCCGACTCCGGGACGCCGGGCGCCGGGACGCCGCGCAGGTGCGCCACGACCCGCTGCGAGACGTCGTCGAGGTCGGTCGCCCGCTCGGCCATGTAGCCGCCCATCGCGACCAGCAGGTCGCGGAAGCCGGCGAACGCCTCGTGCACCGCGCGCTCGGCGGTCTTGCCGGTCGCGAGGCGCGCCTTGACGTCGTCCGCGAGCGAGGGGTCCTCCGCCATCAGCGCCTGCGCGTCGAGCACGTCCTTCGCCGAGCCGCCGGCGCGCTCACCGCGGTGGCGGATGGTCGCGGCGGTCGCCGACAGCGACGACACCGCGCGCTCCTCCTCCTGAGCGACGGACCGCGTGCTGGCGGTGTCCTCGGGCTCGGGCAGCGGATCGGGCATGCGCAGGACCGGCCCGAGGGCCAGCCCGCGGCCGACACCGGTGCCCTGGAGCTTCGCGGAGGCGTAGGCGGTCGAAGGAGTGGACAGCGTCATGAGATCTCGGTTCCTGTGTGCGTCTCGGCGGTGAGAGGGCGGTGGGGGCGAGGGGTCTTAGGCGTCGTGGTCAGTGCTGAGGAACTCGCTGAGCTCCTCGAGGACGGCCTGCTCGTTGTCGCCCTCGACCGAGAGGGTCAGCGAGTCGCCGTGCTCGATGCCGAGCGAGATGATGCCGAGGATGGAGGCCGCGTTGACCGCGGTGCCCTCGCCCTTCTTGACCAGGACCTTCTGACCCGACTTCGCCGCGGCCTGGCTGAAGAGCGAGGCGGGACGGGCGTGGAGGCCCTTCGACGATGCAACCTGCACGGTGCGCTCGACCATGAACGTTTCTCCTTGATCCTGCAGTCGGAACTGCGTCAGTGGTTCCCGGTGCCGGGCGCGGCGCCCGTGGCGGGAGGTGGGGCGTCCCCGTCCGATCCTGCGACGACCGCGCGAGCGGCGAAGAGGACGGGCAGGGTGTCGAGCACGGCATCGGCACCGTGCGCCCCGAAGACGTCGTGAGGGAGGAGGGCTGCCGCGGCGCCGACGTGCACCGCGCGCTGGCGGAGCTCGTCGAACTGCGACTCGAGATGCGGTCCGACCAGGAGGACGTCCGCCAGGGGCAGGGCGTCCGCGACACCCGTGAGGGTCTCGGATCGGAACACGGCATCGATGCCGCGCTGCTTCGCGCCCGCTCGCAGCCGGTGGGCCAGGAACGTGCTCGACGCGCCTGCACCGCAGACGATCAGGATCGTGCGCACCTCGTTCGCCTCCTCGCGTCCGGGTCTTGCCTCATCCAAGCATCTCGCCGGGCCCCGCGTCCGCTGCGGCAGACAATCTTCCGCGGGGGCGGAAGAGCGCTCCCGGCGGTGTCGGCGCGGGTCCGCCCCCGCCGACCCGGAGATGGTTGACTGGAAGACCGATGCCTGACAACCGCGAACGACTGCTGGAGTACCTCTCCCGCGCCGACGGCTGGGTGACGGCGCACGAGCTCGCCGACCGGCTCGGGGTCACCACCCGGAGCGTCCGCAGCTACGTGACCGCGGTCAAGGCCCAGGCGGCTCCGCTCGAGCCCGTGGAGTCGTCGGCCAACGGCTACCGGCTCGCGCGGGACGCGTACTCGGCGTTCCTCGAGACCCGGCTGCTCCGCGACGTCGAGCCGGACACCCCGCGCGACCGGCTGTACAGCATCGTCCGGCGCCTGGTCGACTCCGACGACGGGCTCGACGTCGCCGTTCTCGCCGAGACGCTCTCCGTCAGCGAATCGACGATCGACGCGGATCTGCGGCGGGTCAAGGCGCTGGCGGACGAGGCGGGGCTGGCCCTCGTGCGCCGCGGCCCGGCCGTGCGGCTCGAGGGCAGCGAGGAGGCGCGACGCCGGCTGATCTCGCGGATGTTCCGCGACGAGAGCGCACAGGGCGTCTTCACGCTCGACGACGTGCAGCGCGAGTTCGCCTCCCCCGGTCTCGGCGCGTTCAAGACCGAGCTGCTCGCCGAGCTCGAGACCCGCGGCTACTACATCAACGACTACGGCGTGAACAGCGTGCTGCTGCACATCGCGATCGCCGTCGACCGCGTCTCGCGGGGCATCGGCGACCCGTCCGGCTCGCGCCCCTCCCCCGCGGTCCACGGCGAGCTGGCCGCACTGCTCGCCGAGCTCGTCGCGCGCCACTTCGCCACGAGGCTGACCGACGCGGAGCTGGCCCAGCTGGCGATCCTGATGACGACGAGGGTGGCGACTCCAGGACAGAACGAGCCCGTCGCGGCCGTCGTCGAGAACTACCTCGACCCCGAGGACGTCGCGGTCGTCCGCGAGCTCGTCGCCGACGTCAACGAGGCCTACCTGGTCGACCTGGACGACGAGGGCTTCATCGTCCGCCTCGCGCTGCACGTGCGGAACCTCGTCGCGCGGGCGGCGGAAGGCGGCTACTCGCGCAATCCGCTCACGCGCTCGATCAAGACGAGCTTCCCGATGACCTACGAGATCGCGGTCTTCCTCGCGAGCGGGCTGCAGCGGCTCCGCGGCATCACGGTCAACGAGGACGAGATCGCCTACATCGCCCTGCACGTCGGCTCGTTCCTCGAGCGCGTGTCCCGGCGCGAGGAGCGGCTCTCCTGCGTCATCGTCTGCCCCAACTACTACGACCTCGCGCACATGCTGCGGCTGCGGGTCGAGCGCTCGCTCGGCACCGAGGTCGAGGTCCGCTCCCTGATCACCCGGAGCGACGTCGACTGGGACCGCCTCACCGCCGACCTGGTGATCACGACGATCGACGAGCGGCCCGCCTCCGAGGACGTCGTCGTGGTGCAGCCGTTCCTCACCGACCACGACGTGGACGCCGTGCGGCGCGCGATCGCGCGCGTGCGCCGGCACCGCCGCCGGGCGCGGATCAAGGACGAGCTGCTGCAGTTCTTCGACGAGTCGCTCTTCTTCCGGAACGTGCACGCCCGCGATGAGGCCGCGATGATCCGGCTGCTCGGCGAGCGGATGATCGCCGGCGGCATCATCGACGACGACTACGTCGACGGGGCGATCGAGCGCGAGCGGATGAGCTCCACCGCGTTCACCGACAACCTCGCCGTCCCGCACGCCATGGCGATGAGCGCGCGCCGGACCGCGATCGCCATCGTCGTGAACGACGTGCCGATGGCGTGGGGCGAGCAGCGGGTGAACGTGATCGCGATGATCGCCTTCGCCTCCGCCGGGCGCAGCAGCTTCCAGTCCGTCTTCGACCAGTTCGTCGAGGTCTTCGCCGACCGTGCCGAGGTGCAGCGGCTGATCCGCCGCTCCACGGACTTCGGCGGCTTCATCGAGGAGCTCGTCCGCGTCATCGACAGCTGACGCGGGTCTCGATACGCCGCCCCGCGGAACCCGATCAGGGCGTGCCCCTGTCCCTGGCGCGGGTGGGCGGTCAGACTCGGCAGGGGGCGCCCCCGATCGCTGCGACGAAGGAGCATCCCATGTCTGTCGATCCCGAGGTCTACCGTTCTGCGCTGGATCGATCGTCCGCCGCCGCGATGCGGTGGATCGAGTCCCTTCCGGGTCGGCCGATACCGCCGTCCAGGGACGTCGAGCAGATGGCGGAGACGTTCGGCGGGCCGTGGCAGGAGGGCCCGCTCGATCCCGCCGTCGTGGTGGAGGAGCTCGCGACGCTCGCCGAGCCCGGGCTGATGGCGATGCCCTCCGGGCGCTTCTTCGGCTGGGTGATCGGCGGCACCCTGCCCGCCGCGCTCGGCGCGGACTGGCTGGTCAGCGCCTGGGATCAGAACGCCGCCATGCGCTACGCCTCACCGGCGACGGCCGCCGTCGAGCAGGTCGCCGGCGAGTGGCTGCTCACGGCGCTCGGGCTCCCGGCGACGGCGGACGTCGGCTTCACCACCGGGGCGACGATGGCGAACGTCGTCGGGCTGGCCGCCGCCCGCGCCTTCGTACTGGATCGGGTGGGCTGGGACGTGAACGCCCACGGCCTGCAGGGAGCACCGCGGCTCACTGTTCTGGCCGGCAGGGAGCGGCACACCTCTGTCGATCTCGCCCTGCGCTACCTGGGGCTCGGGGCACCCGCTGTCGTCGACACCGACGACCAGGGCCGCCTCCTCGTCGACGCCCTCCGCGTCGCGCTCGAGCGTGCGGACGGCCCCGTGATCGTCTGCCTCCAGGCCGGGAACCTGCACTCCGGCGCCTTCGATCCGATGGCCGACGCGATCGCGATCGCGCACGAGCACGGCGCGTGGGTGCACGTCGACGGCGCCTTCGGCTTGTGGGCGGGCGCCAGCCCCGCGCTCCGTCCGCTGCTGCGCGGGATCGAGACGGCGGACTCCTGGGCGACCGACGCACACAAGACGCTCAACGTGCCGTACGACTGCGGAGTCGCCGTCGTGGCGCGGAGCGGGGCCGCGGGTGCGGCTCTGGGGACCCGGACGGCCTACCTGATCCGCGCCGACGGCGACGAGCCGGACCCCATGGACCTGACACCGGAGATGTCCCGCCGAGCACGCGGTGTCCCGGTATGGGCGGCCCTGCGACAGCTGGGCCGGACCGGCCTCGTCTCCCTCGTCGACGGACTGGCCGCCACCGCGCGGGATCTGGCGGATCGACTCTCGGCGATCCCGGGTGTCAGCGTGCTGAACGAGGTCGTCTTCACCCAGGTCTGCCTGGCCTTCGAGTCCGACGAACGGACCCGGGAGGTGACTCGCCGGCTCATCGAGGACGGGACCGTCTGGATGTCGGGCTCCCACTGGCGCGGGCGGGACGTGCTGCGGATCTCGGTGAGCAACTGGTCGACCGATGCCGCCGATGTCGCCACGAGCGTCGCCGCCGTCCGCGCGGCGGCAGGCGCTCCCCCGGTGTGACCTCGCCGAGGCGCGGCCGGACGTCGGAGCGCCTCAGACGATCGGCGTCGGCACGATCCCGTACTGCGCCAGGCCCGCGGCCCCGCCGTCGGCGAGGGTCGTCACCCAGATGCCGTCGCGGTGCACCGCGACGGAGTGCTCCCAGTGCGCGGACATGCTGCCGTCGACGGTGGCGACCGTCCAGTCGTCCTCGCGCACGACGGTCTCGGCGCTGCCGGCCGTGACCATGGGCTCGATGGCGACGACGAGGCCCGGCTTCACCTCCGGGCCGCGCTGGCGGACCCGGTAGTTGAAGACCGGCGGCGCCTCGTGCATCGTGCGGCCGATGCCGTGGCCGATGTAGTCGGTGAGGATCCCGTAGACGCGGCCCGAGGCCTCGGCCTCGTCCTCGATGTACTCCTCGATCGCCGCGCCCACCTCGTTGAGGTGCCGCGCCGCCGCGAGAGCCGCGATGCCGCGCCAGAGCGAGCCCTCGGTGACGCGGGACAGCGCCTCCCGGCGCGCGACCTCGTCGGGCCGCTCGTCGTCGGGCAGCACGAGCGTCATCGCCGAGTCACCGTTCCAGCCGTCGATCTCGGCGCCGCTGTCGATCGAGACGATGTCACCGGCCTCGAGGACGCGGCCGCCGGGGATCCCGTGCACGACCTCGTCGTTCACCGACGCGCAGATCGTGTGCCGGTAGCCCGGCACGAGCTGGAAGTTCGAGTGACCGCCGAGCGCGACGATCGCCGCCTCGGCGATCGCGTCGAGCTCGAGCGTGCTGACCCCGGGTCGGACCGCGGCGCGCACGGCGTCGAGGGAGGCGGCGGTCGCCAGCCCCGGCGCGATCATCGATCGCAGCTGGGCCGGCGTCTTGTAGAGGGAGGAGCGCAGCGCCACGGGTCAGGCGGCCGGCGAGTCGCCGACGAGGCGACCGACGCGGTGGCCCTCGAGGGCGACGACGATGCGCTCGGTGACCTCGTCGACCGGGCCGAGGCCGTCGACGACGATGACGAGCCCGCGCGCGGCGTAGATGTCGATCAGCGGCGCGGTCTGCTCCTCGTAGAGGGCGAGACGGTGCCGGATGACTTCCTCGGTGTCGTCGCTGCGACCCTGCTCCGCGGAGCGCTTGAGCAGGCGGGCGACGACCTCGTCGGGGTCGGCCGTCAGCTGCACGACCGCGTCGAGCCGATTGCCGTCCGCCGCGACGATGCGGTCGAGCTCGTCGACCTGCTCCGTCGTGCGCGGGTAGCCGTCGAGGAGGAAGCCCGTCGAGACGTCGGCCTCCTGCAGCCGGTCGTGCACGATCGCATTGGTCAGCTCGTCGGGCACGTAGCGGCCGGCGTCGAGGTAGGACTTGGCCTGCAGGCCGAGCTCGGTCTCGTTCGCCACGTTCGCGCGGAAGATGTCACCCGTCGAGATCGCGGGTACCTTCAGGACCTCGCTGAGCCGAGCGGCCTGAGTCCCCTTGCCGGCGCCCGGAGGGCCGATCAGCAGCAGACGGAAGCCGACCGGGGTCGAGGTCATCGGAGGAGCCCTTCGTAGTGGCGCTGCTGCAGCTGGGAGTCGATCTGCTTCACCGTCTCGAGTCCGACTCCGACGATGATCAGGATGGACGTGCCGCCGAACGGGAAGTTCTGGTTCGCGCCGACGAGCGCGAGCGCCACGAGCGGCACGAGCGCGATCAGACCGAGGTAGACCGAGCCGGGCAGCGTCACGCGGGTCAGGACGTAGTTCAGGTACTCGGCGGTCGGACGACCGGCGCGGATGCCGGGGATGAAGCCGCCGTAGCGCTTCATGTTGTCGGCGACCTCGTCCGGGTTGAAGGTGATCGCGACGTAGAAGTAGGTGAAGCCGACGATCAGCAGGAAGTACAGCGCCATGTAGAGCGGGTGATCGCCCTTGGTGAGGTAGTTCGTGATCCAGGTCACCCAGAAGGGCGCCTCCTGGCCGGCTGCGGGCTGGTTGAACTGCGCGATGAGCGCGGGCAGGTACAGCAGCGACGAGGCGAAGATGACGGGCACGACGCCGGCCATGTTGACCTTGATCGGGATGTAGGTGTTGTTGCCGCCGTACGTTCTGCGCCCGACCATCCGCTTGGCGTACTGCACGGGGATCCGCCGCTGCGACTGCTCGACGAAGACGACCGCGACGACGAGCACGAGCCCGACCGCGAGGACGAGGAGGAAGGTCTCGAAGCCGCGCGACTGCGCGATCGACCAGAGCGAGGTGGGGAACTGGGCGGCGATCGAGGTGAAGATCAGGAGCGACATGCCGTTGCCGATGCCGCGCTCGGTGATGAGCTCGCCCATCCACATGATGATGCCGGTGCCCGCGGTCATGGTGATGACCATGAGCAGGATGGAGTACCACTCGTCGGTGATGATGAGCGCCGAGCACTCCGGGACACCGGAGTTGCCGAACAGCGCGCCCGAGCGGGCGACGGTGATGAGGGTGGTCGACTGCAGGACGCCCAGCGCGATCGTGAGATAGCGGGTGTACTGCGTCAGACGGCCCTGGCCCGACTGGCCCTCCTTGTAGAGGGTCTCGAAGTGCGGGATGACCACGCGCAGCAGCTGCACGATGATCGACGCCGTGATGTACGGCATGATGCCGAGCGCGAAGATCGACAGCTGGAGCAGGGCTCCACCGCTGAAGAGGTTCACGAGCTCGTACAGACCGGAGGTGCCCTGGTTGCCGGCGAGGCAGGCCTGGACGGCCTCGAAGTCGACGAACGGAGCAGGGATGAAGGATCCCAGCCGGAAGATCGCCACGATCGCGAGGGTGAAGCCGATCTTGCGGCGGAGGTCGGGGGTGCGGAAGATCCGCGCTACGGCGCCAAACATCTACCTAGGGTCTCCTGCTCAGTTCTGGGTGCGGGATACAGGTCGAGCTTGCCGCGCGCTCCCCGTGGGGAGTCGACGCGACAAGCTCGACCGACAAGCTGCTGGTGCTACTTGATGGATCCGCCCGCGGCGACGATCTTCTGCTCGGCAGAGCTGGAGACCTTGTCGACCGCGACGTTCAGCGTAACCGCAATGTCCCCGTCGCCGAGAACCTTCACCTTCTCGTTCTTGCGAACGGCACCCTTCGCGACCAGGTCGCTGATGGTGACGTCGCCGCCCTGAGGGTAGAGCTCCGCGAGAGCGGACAGGTTCACGACCTGGTACTCGACGCGGAACGGGTTCTTGAAGCCGCGGAGCTTCGGGGTGCGCATGTGCAGCGGCATCTGCCCACCCTCGAAGCCGACGCGCACCTGGTAGCGGGCCTTGGTGCCCTTGGTGCCGCGACCGGCGGTCTTTCCCTTGGATCCCTCACCGCGACCGACGCGGGTCTTCGCCTTCTTGGCGCCGACCGCGGGACGGAGGTGGTGGACCTTGAGCACGTGCTCCTTGGTCGAGGCCTGCTCGGGAGTCGTGGACTCCGCGACGGCCTGGTTCTTCTCAGCCATTAGTCAATCTCCTCGACCTTCACCAGGTGGGCGACGGTCTTCACGTATCCGCGGTTCTGAGAGTTGTCCTCGCGGACGACGCTCTGACCGATCTTCCTGAGGCCGAGCGAGCGCAGCGTGTCGCGCTGGTACTGCTTCTCACTGACCTTCGACTTGATCTGGGTCACCTTGAGCTGGGCCATCAGGCACCTGCCTTCGACTTGGACGCGGCGGCGAGGGCGTCGGCCTCGGCACGGACGAGCCGGGGCGGCGCGACCTGGTCGAAGTCGAGCCCGCGACGAGCGGCGACGGCGCGCGGCTCCTCGAGCTGCTGCAGGGCCGTCACCGTCGCGTGGACGATGTTGATGGTGTTCGACGAGCCGAGCGACTTGCTCAGGACGTCGTGGATGCCGGCGCACTCGAGCACGGCGCGGACGGGACCGCCGGCGATGACACCGGTACCCGCGGCGGCGGGGCGCAGGAGCACCACACCGGCAGCGGCCTCACCCTGGACGGGGTGCGGGATGGTCGAGCCGACGCGCGGGACGCGGAAGAAGTTCTTCTTCGCCTCCTCGACGCCCTTGGAGATGGCGGTGGGGACCTCGCGGGCCTTGCCGTAGCCGACTCCGACGAGTCCGTTGCCGTCGCCGACGACGACCAGCGCGGTGAAGCTGAAGCGACGACCGCCCTTGACGACCTTCGACACGCGGTTGATGGTCACGACGCGCTCGAGGAACTGGCTCTTCTCGGAGTCGCGGCCACCGCGGTCGCGGCCACCCTGGTTGCGGTCACGGCCGCCACGACGGGGCTCGCGGGCCTCCTGCTGGGGCTGCGTGGACGCAGCGGTCTCGACGGGGGCCTCCGACACGGCGGCGACCTCGGGTTCCTTGCTCTCTGCGGCGGTCACAGGTTGAGCCCTGCCTCTCGTGCTCCATCGGCGATCGCGGCGACGCGACCGGCGTACTTGTTGCCTCCGCGGTCGAAGACGACCGCCTCGACTCCTGCGGTCTTCGCGCGCTCGGCGAGAAGCTCGCCGACCCGGCGGGCCTTGGCGGTCTTGTCACCGTCGAACACGCGGAGGTCGGCCTCGAGGGTCGACGCGGACGCGAGGGTGCGGCCCTGCGAGTCGTCGACGATCTGCACGAAGACGTGACGGGCCGATCGGTTGACGACGAGACGGGGGCGCTCGGCGGAGCCGACGACCTTCTTGCGCAGACGGTCGTGACGACGACCGCGCGCAGCGGACTTGCTCTTTCCTCTGGTTCCGAGTCCCATGATCACTTACCGCTCTTTCCGGCCTTGCGGCGAACGACCTCGCCGGCGTAGCGCACGCCCTTGCCCTTGTAGGGCTCGGGCTTGCGGATCTTACGAATGTTGGCGGCCACTTCGCCGACGGCCTGCTTGGAGATGCCGTGCACGGTGACCTTGTTGTTGCCCTCGACCGTGAACGAGATGCCCGCGGGAGGGGTGACGACGACCGGGTGCGAGAAGCCGAGGGCGAACTCGATGTCCGAGCCCTTCACCAGCACGCGGTAACCGGTTCCGACGACCTCGAGGCCCTTGGAGTAGCCCTGCGTGACACCGATGATGTCGTTCGCGATGAGCGTCCGGGTGAGGCCGTGCAGCGAGCGCGACTCGCGCTCGTCGTCGGGGCGGGAGACCAGGACCTGGCCGCCTTCGACGGCGACCTGGATGGGGCTGGCGACCGGGACGGTCAGCTCGCCCTTGGGGCCCTTGACGGTGACGAGGGATCCGGCGACGGAGACGTCGACGCCCGCCGGGATCTCGATGGGGAGTCTTCCGATTCGCGACATGGGGTTACCACACGTAGGCGAGGATCTCCCCACCCACGCCCTTCTTCTCGGCCTGACGATCGGTCAGCAGACCGCTCGACGTGGACAGGATGGCGACGCCGAGGCCACCGAGGACGGTGGGGATCTCGGTCGACTTCGCGTAGACGCGCAGTCCCGGCTTCGAGACGCGCTTGATGCCGGCGATGGAGCGCTCGCGGTTCGGTCCGTACTTGAGGGAGATGGAGAGCGTCGTGCCGACGCGCGCCTCCTCGACCTTCCAGTCGGAGATGTAGCCCTCGCGCTTGAGGATCTCGGCGATGTTCGCCTTGAGCTTCGAGCCGGGGAGGGCGATGGAGTCGTGGTGCGCGGAGTTCGCGTTGCGGATTCTGGTCAGCAGATCTGCGACCGGATCAGTCATGGTCATGGCTGATGGTGCCTTTCTCGCCTGGTTTCGGCACCCTTTACAAGAGTGACGACCTGTGGTGTGGGACGGCGCCGACGACGTCGACGCCCATGCGGCCGCGCGAGCGCAGGCCAACGAGCCATGGTACACGGCTGAGGGCCGGCGGTCGAGGGCCGACGGCCGATCCTCCCGGAGGAGGACCGGAGCTCTGGGAGTGCACCCGGACAGCGGGGCGGCCGGGTGCACAGCGAGGCCGGAGGGCGGGTGATCCGCCCTCCGGCCTCGGGGGTCGTGCTACGCGTTGTCCGCCGACTTGAACGGGAAGCCGAGCTGCTTGAGCAGCGCGCGACCCTCGTCGTCGGTCTTCGCGGTGGTGACCACGGTCACGTCGAAGCCGCGGACGCGGTCGATGCGGTCCTGGTCGATCTCGTGGAAGATCGACTGCTCCGTGATGCCGAAGGTGTAGTTGCCGTTGCCGTCGAACTGGCGGTCCGAGAGACCGCGGAAGTCGCGGATGCGCGGCAGCGCCACCGAGAGCAGGCGGTCCAGGAACTCCCACGCGCGGTCACCGCGGAGGGTGACGTGCGCGCCGATGGCCTGGCCCTCGCGCAGCTTGAACTGCGCGATGGACTTGCGGGCCTTCGTGACCTGGGGCTTCTGGCCCGTGATCGCGGTGAGGTCCTTGATGGCGCCGTCGATGATCTTGCCGTCGCGGGCAGCCTCGCCGACTCCGGTGTTCACGACGACCTTGACCAGTCCGGGGACCTGGTGGACGTTCGAGAAGCCGAACTGCTCCTTGAGAGCGGGGATGATGTCGGCCTGGTACTTGGCCTTGAGCCGCGGCTGAACCTTCGCAGCCACTGCGGTGGTGTCAGTCATTACAGTTCCTCACCCGACGCCTTCGCGTAGCGCACGCGAACCGTCTTGGTCACGCCGTCCTTGGTGACGGCCACGTTGCGGTGGCCGACCCGGGTCGGCTTCTTGGTCTTCGGGTCGACGACCGCGACGTTCGAGATGTGGAGCGGGGCCTCGATGGTCTCGATGCCGCCCTCCTTCGAGCCGCGCTGCGACTGGCCGACGCGGTTGTGCTTCTTGACGAAGTTCACACCCTCGACGACGACGCGGTTCTTCTCGACCAGGACCTCGAGAACCTTGCCCTGCTTGCCGCGGTCTCCGCCGCGAGCCTGCGTCGCGCCCGAGATGACCTGCACGAGGTCACCCTTCTTGATCTTGGCCATGACTAGATAACCTCCGGTGCCAGCGAGACGATCTTCATGAACTTCTTGTCGCGGAGCTCGCGACCGACCGGTCCGAAGATGCGGGTGCCGCGGGGGTCCCCGTCGTTCTTCAGGATCACGGCGGCGTTCTCGTCGAACTTGATGTACGAGCCGTCGGGACGACGGGTCTGCTTGATGGTCCGGACGATGACGGCCTTGACCACATCGCCCTTCTTGACGTTTCCGCCGGGGATCGCGTCCTTGACGGTCGCGACGATGACATCACCGAGGCCGGCGTAGCGGCGGCCGGAGCCACCGAGCACGCGGATGGTGAGGAGCATCTTGGCGCCGGTGTTGTCGGCGACCTTGACTCGGGATTCTTGCTGAAGCATGTGTCTCTCCTGCTAACTCAAGCGGGCCGGGGCCTACTTGGCCTTCTCGAGGATCTCGACCAGGCGCCAGCGCTTGGTGGCGCTGAGGGGACGGGTCTCGCTGATGACGACGGAGTCGCCGATGCCGGCGGAGTTCAGCTCGTCGTGGACCTTGACCTTGGACGTGCGGCGGATGACCTTGCCGTACAGCGGGTGCTTCACCCGGTCCTCGACCTCGACGACGATGGTCTTGTCCATCTTGTCGCTGGTCACGTAGCCGCGACGGGTCTTGCGGTAACCGCGAGCGCCCGCCTCCTTGATGTCGTGGGCGGCCGACTCGTGGCCGGCGCTGTCAGTGACGGTTGCCATTACTTGGCCTCCTCGTTCGACTCGGTCGCCTCGACCTCGGCCTTGGCGGCCTTCTTGGTCTTCGGCTTCTTCTCCGCCTTGGCCGGGGCCTCGACGGGTGCGGGGGTGGCGCGGATGCCCAGCTCGCGCTCACGGATGACCGTGTAGATGCGGGCGATGTCGCGCTTGACGGCACGCAGGCGGCCGTTGGTGTCCAGCTGGCCGGTGGCCGACTGGAAGCGGAGGTTGAACAGCTCCTCCTTGGCCTTCTTCAGCTCCGTGACGAGACGCTCGTCCTCGAAGGTGTCGAGCTCGGTGGGAACGAGCTCCTTGGATCCGATCGCCATTATGCGTCTCCCTCCTCGCGCTTGATGATGCGTGCCTTGAGGGGCAGCTTGTGGATGGCACGGGTCATGGCCTCACGAGCGAGCTGCTCGTCGACGCCGGCGACCTCGAAAAGGACGCGACCCGGCTTGACGTTCGCGACCCACCACTCCGGCGAGCCCTTTCCGGAACCCATGCGGGTCTCGGCGGGCTTCTTGGTCAGCGGGCGGTCGGGGTAGATGTTGATCCACACCTTTCCACCGCGCTTGATGTGGCGCGTCATGGCGATACGAGCGGACTCGATCTGACGGTTGGTCACGTAGGCCGGGGTGAGGGCCTGGATGCCGTACTCACCGAACGACACCTTGGTGCCACCGGTGGCCTGGCCGGAACGGCCCGGGTGGTGCTGCTTGCGGTGCTTGACTCGACGCGGAATCAACATGGTTATGCCTCAACTCCTGCTGCGACGGGCGCCTCGCTCTGCTGGCGGGGGGCGCGACGCGGACGGTCGCTGCGCTCGGGGCGCGACGACTTGCTGTTCGCCTGCTCCCGAGCGAGCTCCTTGTTGGTGATGTCGCCCTTGTAGATCCAGACCTTCACGCCGATGCGGCCGAAGGTGGTCTTCGCCTCGTAGAAGCCGTAGTCGATGTTCGCGCGGAGGGTGTGCAGCGGCACGCGTCCCTCGCGGTAGAACTCCGAGCGGCTCATCTCGGCGCCGCCGAGGCGGCCGGAGACCTGGATGCGGACGCCCTTGGCGCCGGCGCGCTGCGCGCCCTGCAGACCCTTGCGCATCGCGCGGCGGAAGGCCACGCGGGCGGAGAGCTGCTCGGCGATGCCCTGCGCGACCAGCTGAGCCTCGGCCTCGGGGTTCTTCACCTCGAGGATGTTCAGCTGGATCTGCTTGGCGGTGAGCTTCTCGAGGTCGGCGCGGATACGCTCGGCCTCGGCGCCGCGGCGGCCGATCACGATGCCCGGGCGGGCGGTGTGGATGTCGACGCGGACGCGGTCGCGGGTGCGCTCGATCTCGATGCGGGCGACGCCCGCGCGGTCGAGCTGCGTGGCGAGGAGCCGGCGGATCTTGACGTCCTCAGCGAGGAAGTCGCTGTACCGCTGGCCCTTCTTGGTGCTGTCGGAGAACCAGCGCGACACGTGGTCGGTGGTGATTCCCAGACGGAAACCGTAGGGGTTTACTTTCTGACCCATTACTTGGTCCCCTCCTCAGGAGTGGCCAGCACGACGGTGATGTGGCTGGTGCGCTTGTTGATGCGGAAGGCACGACCCTGAGCACGGGGCTGGAATCGCTTGAGGGTGGTTCCCTCATCGACGAAGGCGCGGGACACGAACAGGTCCTGGTCGTCGAGGTACTCGTTCGAGGCATCGGCCTTGACGCGAGCGTTGGCCATCGCCGAGGCGACGAGCTTGTAGACGGGCTCGGACGCACCCTGCGGGGCGAACTTGAGGATGGCCAGGGCCTCCTCCGCCTGCTTCCCGCGGATCAGGTTCACGACACGGCGAGCCTTCTGGGGGGTGACGCGGATGTGTCGCACGCGTGCGATCGACTCCACCATTTCTCTCCTCCTTCTCGTCGCCGCGTCAGCGGCGACGGCCCTTCTTGTCGTCCTTCTCGTGACCGCGGAAGGTCCGAGTGGGGGCGAACTCGCCGAGCTTGTGGCCGACCATGGTCTCGGTCACGAACACGGGGATGTGCTTGCGTCCGTCGTGGACCGCGATGGTGTGTCCCAGCATCGCCGGGATGATCATCGAACGGCGCGACCAGGTCTTGATGACGTTCTTGTTGCCGGCTTCGTTGGCCGTGAACACCTTGCGGAGCAGGTGGTCGTCAACGAAGGGGCCCTTCTTGAGACTGCGAGGCATCTTCTACAACTCCTACTTGCGCTTCTTACCGGCGGTGCGGCGGCGAACGATGAGCTTGTCGCTCTCCTTGTTGGGGCGACGGGTGCGTCCCTCGGACTGGCCCCAGGGGCTGACCGGGTGGCGTCCACCGGAGGTCTTGCCCTCTCCACCACCGTGGGGGTGGTCGACCGGGTTCATCGCGACACCGCGGACGGTCGGGCGGACGCCCTTCCAGCGCATGCGGCCGGCCTTGCCCCAGTTGATGTTCGACTGCTCGGCGTTGCCGACCTCGCCGATCGTGGCGCGGCAGCGCGCGTCGACGTTGCGGATCTCGCCCGACGGCAGGCGGAGCTGCGCGTAGGGGCCGTCCTTGGCGACGAGGCGGACCGAGGTGCCGGCCGAGCGGGCGAGCTTGGCGCCGCCGCCCGGCTTGATCTCGATGGCGTGGATGACCGTACCGGTCGGGATGTTGCGCAGCGGCAGGTTGTTGCCGGGCTTGATGTCGGCGCCCGAGCCCGACTCCACGACGTCGCCCTGCGAGAGCTTGTTCGGAGCCAGGATGTAGCGCTTGGTGCCGTCCACGAAGTGGAGCAGCGCGATGCGCGCCGTGCGGTTGGGGTCGTACTCGATGTGAGCGACCTTGGCGTTGATGCCGTCCTTGTCGTTGCGACGGAAGTCGATCAGGCGGTACTGGCGCTTGTGGCCACCACCGATGTGACGCGTCGTGATGCGGCCGGAGTTGTTGCGGCCACCGGTCTTGGACAGCGGGCGAAGGAGCGACTTCTCGGGCGTCGATCGGGTGATCTCGGCGAAGTCGGCAACGCTGGAGCCGCGGCGACCGGGGGTCGTGGGCTTGTACTTACGAATAGCCATTGTCTGTTTCCTCTACGCTTCTTCGGCTCAGCCGACGCTCGTGAAGATGTCGATGGTGCCGGACTTCAGCGTGACGATCGCGCGCTTCGTGTCCTTGCGCTTGCCTGCACCGAACTTCGTGCGGCGGGTCTTGCCCTGGCGGTTCAGCGTGTTGATCGACGCGACCTGGACACCGAAGATCTTCTCGATCGCGAGCTTGATCTCGGTCTTGTTGGAGCGCGGGTCGACGACGAAGGTGTACTTGCCCTCGTCGATCAGGCCGTAGGACTTCTCGGACACCACCGGGGAGATGATGACGTCGCGGGGGTCCTTGTTGAACGCGGCGGACTGGCTCATGCGTTCACCTCTTCCTTCTTGGCGCCGGACTTCGAGGCGACGAACGCGTCGAGTGCGGCCTTCGTGAAGACGATGTCGTCGGAGACGAGCACGTCGTACGCGTTGAGCTGGTCGGACGGCAGGATGTGCACGAAGGGCACGTTGCGCAGCGAGAGCTCGGCGACGAAGTCGTCGCGCTCGAGGACCACGAGGACGTTGCGCGAAACCGAGAGGGCGTCGAGCAGGACGAGGACGTCCTTCGTCTTCGGGGTGTCGCCGAGGGCGAGGGACTCGACCACGTGGATGCGGGCGCCTCGAGCGCGGTCCGAGAGAGCGCCGAGCAGAGCCGCGGCGATCATCTTCTTGGGGGTGCGCTGCGCGTAGCTGCGGGGGGTGGGTCCGTGGACCACGCCACCGCCGGTCATGTGCGGGGCGCGGATCGAGCCCTGACGAGCGCGACCGGTTCCCTTCTGCTTGAACGGCTTGCGGCCGGCTCCGGAGACCTCGCCACGGTTCTTCGTGGAGTGGGTGCCCTGGCGCGCCGCGGCGAGCTGCGCCACGACGACCTGGTGGATCAGGGGGATGTTGGTCTGGACGTCGAAGAGCTCGGCGGGGAGCTCGAACGCGCCCGACTTGTTGCCCTGGACGTCGATGATGTCGACAGAGGTAGCCATGGAACTACGCTCCCTTCACGGCGTTGCGAACGAACACGAGGCGACCGCGCGCACCGGGGACGGCGCCCTTGACGAGCAGCAGACCCTTCTCGGCGTCGACGGAGTGCACCTTGAGGTTGAGCACGGTGACGCGCTCGCCACCCATGCGACCGGCCATGCGCATGCCCTTGAAGACACGGCTGGGGGTCGAGGAGGCGCCGATGGAGCCGGGCTTGCGGTGGTTGCGGTGCGAACCGTGCGAAGCCGAGACGCCCTTGAAGTTGTGACGCTTCATGACACCGGCGAAGCCCTTGCCCTTGGAGGTGCCGACGACGTCGACCTTGGTGCCGGCTTCGAAGACGGCGTCCACGGTCAGCTCCTGGCCGGCCGAGTAGTCGGCGGCGTCGGAGGTGCGGACCTCGGTGAGGTGGCGGCGGGGGGTGACGCCCGCGGCGTCGAAGTGACCGGCGGCGGGCTTGTTCACCTTGCGCGGGTCGATCGCACCGGCGGCGAGCTGGACGGCGGTGTAGCCGTCCTTCTCCTCCGTGCGGACCTGGGTCACGACGTTGGGGCTGATCTCGATGACCGTGACGGGGACGAGCTTGTTGTTCTCGTCCCAGACCTGGGTCATTCCGAGCTTCGTGCCGAGGAGGCCCTTGCTGGTCTTCAGCGTGGGGGAAACAGTGACAGACATGGTGGCACTCCTCCTTAGAGCTTGATCTCGATGTTGACGTCGGCCGGGAGGTCGAGGCGCATCAGCGAGTCGACGGCCTTGGGCGTCGGGTCGATGATGTCGATGAGGCGCTTGTGGGTGCGCATCTCGAAGTGCTCGCGGCTGTCCTTGTACTTGTGGGGAGAACGGATCACGCAGACCACGTTCTTCTCCGTCGGAAGCGGCACGGGGCCGACGACCGTTGCACCGGCACGGGTCACCGTGTCGACGATCTTGCGCGCCGACGTGTCGATGACCTCGTGGTCGTACGACTTCAGTCGGATGCGGATCTTCTGTCCCGCCATGTGTGATCTCTCACTCTCTTGTTATTGCGTCGTACGCCACTCCCCCGGCCAGAGCCGGACTCGTGTCGCATAGGACGCGCTCGCGAAGGAACATCCGGAGAACCGGAGAAGTGCACCAGTGTTCTTCTGTCAAAAGCACCGCGCTCGAGGCGCCCTGAGAGCCGTGCAGAACGCACGACGCACGGAGAGCCCGTTGAGTTGTCGGTTGTTGTCGTTCTGCTACCCGCCGCCTCGACGTCGCACTCGCGGGGCCGCCCTCTCGGGTCGAGCCGCTGGGGCGCCGTCTCGGCACTGCCTGGCAGTGTTCCACCCCCTCGCAGCACGCTGCGCAGGCGGAAATTTTGAACTAGAAGAGTCTCTCACGGATGAGCGGGCCTTGCAACCCGGGCGTGTCGCGTCGTGCAGCTCCGTCGACGCCGGCCCTCCGCCGCGGAATCCCGGGCACTGAGGAGCCCGGGGCGACGATCGCCGCTCACTCGAAGAGCAGGGCCCGGAGGGTCGTCTCCGCGGAGGACGGCCGCGAGGGATCGATCGTCTCC
Organism: Rathayibacter sp. VKM Ac-2804; assembly: GCF_009866655.1. Taxonomy (NCBI): domain Bacteria; kingdom Bacillati; phylum Actinomycetota; class Actinomycetes; order Micrococcales; family Microbacteriaceae; genus Rathayibacter; species Rathayibacter sp. VKM Ac-2804. The sequence goes on along the minus strand of NZ_CP047420.1, from coordinate 1,147,236 downwards.
CCGGCCCGGAAGTGGTCGAGGACGCGGGGGTCGACGTAGCTCGCGCGCGCCACGGTCGGCGTGTTCCCGAGCACCTCCGACGCGTCCTTCATCGCCTGCGAGATCGCCTTCGTGCGCAGCCGCTGGGTGGGCTGCGGTCCCGCCTTCGCCAGGCTCAGCGCCGCGGCGACGGTGCCGTGCAGAGTGCGGAAGTCCTTCGCCGTGAAGTCGTCCCCGGCGCGCTCGCGCACGTAGTCGTTGATGTCGCCGGCCGAGACGGGGCGCCACTGCCGGCCGTCCTTCCAGGCCAGGAGCCGCGCGTTGGGGCCGCGGCGCTTGAGCGCGCGGACCACGCGGGCGAGGTCGTGGTCGAGGATCTCGCTCGTCCAGGCCTGGTGGCTCTTGCCGGGGAAGGCGAGGGCGACGCGGTCGCCGTGCGTCGTCGCGTGCGAGCAGAGCAGCGTGGTGAGTCCGATGCTGCCGTGCTCCTTCGCGTACTGCTCGCTGCCGACCCGCAGCGAGCCGGTGTCCAGCATCCGGAACCCGGTCGCGAGGGCGCGCTCGCGGGTCGGACCGTCCTCGCGGAGGGCGACCGTGACCCGCCGGCGCGCGGCGGGGAGCGCCTCCGCGAGCCGGAGCGCCCGGTCGAACTTGATCCGGTCCTTCTGCTCGCGCCAGGTCGGGTGGTAGATGTACTGCCGGCGGCCGGCGCCGTCGACACCCGTCGCCTGGATGTGCCCGTTGGGGTACGGCGCAATCCAGACGTCCTGCCAGGCGGGCGGGATGCCGAGATGCTCGAATCGCTCGCGCAGCTCCGGATCGGTGACCGTCGCCCCCTTGGGGTCGCGGTAGCTGAAGCCGGAGCCGGAGCGGACCCGCGTGTAGCCGCGTCCGCTCGAATCGGTCCTGCGGAGTCGTTGCGTGAGCGAATCAGCCATCGACCCGACGATAGGGCGGGGGCGCCGGAACCGGCACCGGGTTGACGGGCGCCCCCGCGCCCTGCGCTACTCGTTGCCGAGGCGCTTGTCGGCCTGGCGCTTGAGGTCCTCGATGCGGTCGTCGTACTTGCCCTTGGTCAGACGGCTGGCGATGTCGCCGGTCTTCTCGAGAACCTGATCCGAGACGCCCTCCGCCTTCTCGCTGCGGAGCGTGTCCTGGACCTTCTTGCTGTTGAACAGCTCGCCGGCCTGTCGTCCGAGCTTGCCGAGATCCACCATGGTTCCTCCTTCATCGGTGCGGGCGAGGGCCGCGCGCGCCTCAGTGTGGCGACACCGCCTGGACGATCGGTGCAGGACCCGCCGGGGCGGTCAGCGACCGAGCTCGAGGACGCGGGCCGCGGCGTCGGCGAGCGCGCGTCCGTAGGAGGGGCCGTGGCCGGCGGCGTGCACCGCGAGCGGGTGCAGCTGGTGCAGCGGCACGCGCTCGGCGGCTCCGTCGCGCAGCGGGTGCACCTCCTCGTAGCCCGCGAGGACGTCGTCGAGGTGAGGCAGGCCGAACAGCGCGAGCATGGCGAGGTCCGTCTCGCGGTGTCCGCCGTGCGCGGCCGGGTCGATCAGGACCGCGCCCTCGTCCGACCACAGCACGTTGCCGTTCCAGAGGTCGCCGTGCAGGCGGGCGGGGGTGTCGTCGTCGTCGAACGCGCCCGCCGCCACGAGCTCGAGCGCGCTCTCGACGGTGCGGGCGTCCGCTGCCGACAGGCTCCCCGCATCCGCGGCCGGGCGCAGGAAGGGCCGGACGCGCTGGTCCGCGTAGAAGCGGCCCCAGGACGCCTCCGGAGTGCAGGGCATCGCGCGTCGGCCGATGTAGGCGGAGCCCGTCCATCCACTCGGCGGCGCTCCGAAGTCGTCGGCACCCGAGTCGTGGCTGCGAGCGAGGGCAGCGCCGAACCGCCGAGCGGCCTCGCGCGAGGCGCGGGCGGGCCGGATCTCCTCGAGCTCGATGCGGCCGCGCTCGACCCGCAGCACCTCGACGCAGCGCGCTCCCCCGGCCTGCTCCGCCTCGGCCAGCCAGCGCAGACCCGCCGCCTCCCACTCGAAGAACTGCGCGGGGGCGGAGGGGTTCGTCTTGACGAAGGGCATGCCTGCCACGCTAGTCGGCCACCCGCGCTGCGATCAGGAGCACGGGACCGCGGCGGGAACGACGAGAGGGGCCGCCCGCCGAAGCGGACGACCCCTCTCGAGAGATCAGTAGGAGAACCTACTTGACGATCTTGGTGACCGTTCCGGCACCCACGGTGCGGCCACCCTCACGGATGGCGAAGCCGAGGCCCTCCTCCATGGCGATCGGCTGGATCAGCGCGACCGTCATGTCGGTGGTGTCGCCGGGCATGACCATCTCGGTGCCCTCGGGCAGCGTGATGACGCCGGTGACGTCGGTGGTGCGGAAGTAGAACTGCGGGCGGTAGTTCCCGTAGAACGGGTTGTGACGCCCACCCTCGTCCTTGGACAGGATGTACGCGGTGCCCTCGAAGTCGGTGTGCGGCGTGACCGAACCCGGCTTGACGACGACCTGGCCGCGCTCGACGTCCTCGCGCTTGGTGCCGCGGAGGAGCAGACCGCAGTTCTCGCCGGCCCAGGCCTCGTCGAGCTGCTTGTGGAACATCTCGATGCCGGTGACCGTGGTCTTCTGCGTCGGGCGGATGCCGACGATCTCGACCTCGGAGTTCAGCGAGAGGGTGCCGCGCTCGGCGCGACCGGTGACGACGGTTCCACGACCGGTGATCGTGAAGACGTCCTCGATCGGCATGAGGAACGGCTTGTCCTTGTCGCGGATCGGGTCCGGGACGGAGGCGTCGACGGCGTCCATGAGGTCGAGGATGGACTGGGTCCACGCCTCGTCGCCCTCGAGGGCCTTGAGGCCGGAGACGCGGACCACGGGGGCGTCGTCGCCGGGGAAGCCCTGCGAGGACAGCAGCTCGCGGACCTCGAGCTCGACGAGCTCGAGGATCTCCTCGTCGTCCACCATGTCGGCCTTGTTCAGGGCGACGAGGAGGTACGGCACGCCGACCTGCTTGGCGAGGAGGACGTGCTCACGGGTCTGAGCCATCGGGCCGTCGGTGGCGGCGACCACGAGGATCGCGCCGTCCATCTGCGCCGCGCCGGTGATCATGTTCTTGATGTAGTCGGCGTGACCGGGGGCGTCGACGTGCGCGTAGTGGCGCTTCGGCGTCTCGTACTCGACGTGCGAGATGTTGATCGTGATGCCGCGCTGGCGCTCCTCGGGAGCGGAGTCGATCGACGCGAAGTCACGCTGGACGTTGGTCGCGGACGGGTACTTGTCCGCCAGAACCTTCGAGATCGCCGCGGTGAGGGTGGTCTTTCCGTGGTCGACGTGACCGATGGTTCCGATGTTGACGTGCGGCTTGGTCCGCTCGAACTTGGCCTTAGCCACTGTGGGTCCTCCTCAGGACTTAGGTGCAAGCATCCGCATCCGACGCCGCACGGGGCGGCACGAGGACAGGAGGACTTGCGGGGGTTTTGTGTACGTATGTTACCGGCAGTGGTCGCGCGGGCCATCCGATGAGGATCCGAGGCGCGCAGAACGCGGCAGCAAACCCGCACGACACTACCAGTCCCGCCGCGGTTCCGCAGAACCGCGGCGGGGTGGGGACGGTGCTACTCGCCCTTGTTCTTCTGGACGATCTCCTCGGCCACGGCCTTGGGGACCTCGGCGTAGGTCTCGAACGTCATCGAGTAGACCGCGCGGCCCGAGGTCTTCGAGCGCAGGTCGCCGATGTAGCCGAACATCTCGGACAGCGGGACGTTGGCCTTGATGACCTTGACGCCCGCGGCGTCCTCCATCGACTGGATCATCCCGCGACGCGAGTTGAGGTCGCCGATGACGTCGCCCATGTACTCCTCGGGCGTGCGGACCTCGACGGCCATCAGCGGCTCGAGGAGGACCGGCTGCGCCTTGCGCGAGGCCTCCTTGAACGCGATGGAGCCGGCGATCTTGAACGCCATCTCCGAGGAGTCGACGTCGTGCGCAGCACCGTCGGTCAGCGTGGCCTTGATGCCCACCATGGGGTAGCCGGCGAGGACGCCTACCAGCATGGCGTCGCGGATGCCCGCGTCGACCGAGGGGATGTACTCGCGGGGGACGCGACCACCGGTGACGCCGTTGACGAACTCGTAGGTCTTGTCGGCCTCGACCTCCATCGGCTCGATGGAGATCTGGACCTTCGCGAACTGACCCGAGCCACCCGTCTGCTTCTTGTGGGTGTAGTCGTACTTCTCGACCGTGCGGCGGATCGTCTCGCGGTAGGCCACCTGCGGCTTGCCGACGTTGGCCTCGACGTTGAACTCGCGCTTCATGCGGTCCACCAGGATGTCGAGGTGCAGCTCGCCCATTCCCTTGATGACCGTCTGACCGGTCTCCTGGTTCTGCTCGGTGCGGAAGGTGGGGTCCTCCTCCGCGAGCTTCTGGATCGCGGTGCCCAGCTTCTCCTGGTCGGCCTTCGTCTTGGGCTCGATGGCGACCTCGATGACGGGCTCCGGGAAGGTCATCGACTCGAGCACGACCTGCGCGGTCGGGTCGCTCAGGGTGTCACCGGTGGTGGTGTCCTTGAGGCCGATGACGGCGTAGATGTGGCCGGCGGTGACCGAGTCGACCGGGTTCTCCTTGTTGGAGTGCATCTGGAAGATCTTGCCGATGCGCTCCTTCTTGCCCTTGGTCGAGTTGATGACCTGGGCGCCGGAGTCGAGCTTGCCCGAGTAGACGCGGACGTAGGTGAGGCGACCGAAGAACGGGTGCACCGCGACCTTGAACGCGAGCGCCGAGAAGGGCTCGGTCGAGTCCGCGTGGCGCATGATGACCTTCTCCTCGTCGCGGACGTCGTGCGCCTCGATGGCGGGGACGTCGAGCGGGGAGGGAAGGTAGTCGACGACCGCGTCGAGCATCGGCTGGACGCCGCGGTTCTTGAACGCGGAGCCGCAGAGCACGGGGTAGATGTCCGAGTTGACGGTCAGCTTGCGGATGGCGCCCTTGATCTCGGCGACCGTGAGCTCCTCACCGCCGAAGTACTTCTCGAGCAGCTCGTCGGAGGTCTCCGCGACGGTCTCGAGCAGCTTCTCGCGGTACTCGGCGGCCTTGTCGGCCAGATCCGCGGGGATCTCCTCGATCTCGTACTTCGCGCCCAGCGCGACGTCACCCTTCGAGTCGCCGCGCCACGTGAGCGCGCGCATCTCGACGAGGTCGACGACGCCCTCGAAGCTGGACTCCGCGCCGATGGGCAGCTGGATGACCAGCGGCTTGGCGCCGAGGCGGTTGATGATCGTGTCGACCGTGAAGTAGAAGTCGGCGCCGAGCTTGTCCATCTTGTTGACGAAGCAGATGCGCGGGACGTCGTACTTGTCGGCCTGACGCCAGACGGTCTCGGACTGGGGCTCGACGCCCTCCTTGCCGTCGAAGACGGCGACGGCGCCGTCGAGGACGCGCAGCGAGCGCTCGACCTCGACCGTGAAGTCGACGTGACCGGGGGTGTCGATGATGTTGATCTGGTTCTTGTTCCAGAAGCACGTCGTCGCGGCGGACGTGATCGTGATGCCGCGCTCCTGCTCCTGCGCCATCCAGTCCATCGTGGCGGCGCCGTCGTGGACCTCACCGATCTTGTGCGTGATACCCGTGTAGAACAGGATGCGCTCGGTGGTGGTGGTCTTGCCGGCATCGATGTGGGCCATGATGCCGATGTTGCGGACCTTGTTCAGGTCGGTGAGCACATCTTGTGCCACGGAGTTCCTCCGATAGGTGATGGAGCCAGCGCAACGGGTTCATGGCCGATCGGCTGGGATCGTGATGGTGGCGGTCGCCCGTCCACGCCGGATCCGAGGATCCGCCGCCGGGTCCGGGACCGCGGCGCACGCACTGAGGCGCGCGCCGCGGGACCGGGGGTCGCGCTCGCCGAGGGCGGGCGCGGGGTGCGCTACCAGCGGTAGTGCGCGAAGGCCTTGTTCGACTCGGCCATCTTGTGGGTGTCCTCGCGACGCTTGACAGCGGCGCCCAGACCGTTCGACGCGTCGAGGATCTCGTTCATGAGACGCTCGGTCATCGTCTTCTCGCGACGGGCCTTCGCGTAGCTGGTGAGCCAGCGGAGGGCGAGGGTGTTGGCGCGGTGCGGCTTGACCTCGACGGGGACCTGGTAGGTCGAGCCGCCGACGCGGCGGCTGCGGACCTCGAGGGTCGGACGGACGTTGTCGAGCGCCTTCTTGAGCGTGACGACGGCGTCCTGGCCGTTCTTGGTCGAGACCCCCTCGAGCGCGCCGTAGACGATGCGCTCGGCGAGGCCCTTCTTGCCGTCCAGGAGGATCTTGTTCACGAGCTGGCTGACGACCGGGGCGCCGTAGACGGGGTCTGCGACGACGGGGCGCTTAGGAGCGGGTCCCTTACGAGGCATTACTTCTTCTCCATCTTCGCGCCGTACCGGCTGCGAGCCTGCTTGCGGTTCTTGACGGCCTGGGTGTCCAGGGCGCCGCGAACGATCTTGTAGCGGACACCGGGGAGGTCCTTCACACGACCGCCGCGGACGAGCACCATCGAGTGCTCCTGGAGGTTGTGGCCCTCACCGGGGATGTAGGCCGTGACCTCGGTGCCGTTGGAGAGCTTGACGCGGGCCACCTTGCGGAGGGCCGAGTTCGGCTTCTTGGGCGTGGTCGTGTAGACGCGCGTGCAGACGCCGCGCTGCTGGGGGTTGGCCTTCAGGGCGGGCGCCTTGGTCTTGGTGACCTTCGGCGTGCGTCCCTTTCGGACCAACTGCTGAATCGTTGGCACTGATTTGCTCCTTGAATGCTGCACGGTGACAGCGGATCGATGGTCGACATTCGGCCTGCCCGTCTCCGGGACGGCCGAGTTCATCTGGACCCGACTCCCTCTCGGCGCCGACGAGCGGAGACCTGGAGGAGGAGGGGTATGCCGTGGGGGCCGCCCGATCGGACGAACCCGCGGGTCCTCGCGGACCCGGTGGAGCGAAGCGCGGCACTGCGCCGACCCGGAGGCACGACACAAGCGCACGACAAAGCGCACACCCGAAGAATATTACGGGGAGTGACGGGGGCGGTCAACCGGAGGGCGTTCGCCCTGGGAGAGAACGGCGCCCCGGAGCCTCACTCGCGCTCGTCGCCCTCCCAGCCCCAGCGCGGAGTCCCGCCGCCGGCGTCGCGGCGGGCGAGCATCGCGAGGAAGAGGATCTGCACCCCGGCCGCGAGCACTCCGGCGGCGATCGCGAAGGGCGTGGCCGCGTGGTCGAGCACGAAGCGGAGGATCGCCCCCGGCTCCCCCAGCCCCAGGCCGTAGATCGCGCCGCCGACCAGCAGGAAGAGCGCGTAGACGACGGCACCGGTGAGGACGGAGGGGCCGACGAGCCGCGTCACGCCGGGCCGGGCCGCCAGCGTGATCATCGAGACGAGGACGGCGACGACGCAGACCGCCACCACGACCGGGCCGAGGATCGGGCCGGCGTCGCGCTCGGGGACGACGTCCTGGTCCAGCAGCAGGCTGAGCACGCCGAACGCGCAGACCACGAGCGCGAGGTAGAGGAAGGACACGAACGCGGCGAGGGCGATGCCGTAGCCGAGCCCGGCGCCGCGGCCCTGCTCCCCCGGGCCGGCGGGCGTCACGACTGCGCGGCGGCGTCGCGTTCGGCGTTGCGGCGCTTCACTCGGCGCGCCCGGCCGGCGATGAGGCTCCCGCCCCAGACACTGACCTCGCGGGCCAGCACCGCGGCCGCGGCGACGGCGGCCAGCGTCGCAGGGTCGCGGAGGACGTCGACGACGGCGGCACGGTCCTGCGGCACGGCGAAGCCGCCGACCGCGGACCAGGCGCCGACCAGGGCCGCCGCACCGGCGAGCAGGGCGACGAAGAAGCCGCCGAGGACGTAGGCCCACCAGCCGGCGCGGTTGACGGCGAGGACGATCAGGGCGAGTCCGGCGAAGAAGGCGGCGACCGGCAGGAGGAAGACGGCCGTGGGGCCCTGCGCGAGCGCGACGGTCACGGGATCGCCCTCGACGCCGTCAATCAGCAGGCGGATCGCGGTGAGGGCGACCAGGTGCAGGAACGCGAAGACAGCGGTCGTGAGCAGGGCGATCGCGAGTCCGGCGAGGCGGTTGCCCTTCCGGCGGACGGGCTCGGGCTCCGGCTCGACGGAGCCGAGCGGGGAGGGGGACACGGGCTGCCGCTCCTGCACCGCGGTGGCTCCGGTCGCGGGGCGGCGGCCGCCCGGCTCCGGCTCGGGCCAGACGTACTCCCGGGTCGGCTCGGTGCCGTCGCCGGTCGTCGGCATCCGCGTGGTCTCGGCTTCGCTGTTCCCCGTCACTCGAACAGCTTAGGCACGGGTCCGCGCGGGGCGAGCGACCGCCGCGCCCACCCCGGGACGGGGGACGGATCCACCCGGAGGCGCGCTACTCGAGCGGGTGCAGCAGGCGGTGCAGGAACTGCCGCGTGCGCGGCTCCTGCGGGTCGCGGAGGATCCGCGCGGGAGCGCCGCGCTCGACGACCACGCCGTCGGCCATGAAGACGACCTCGGAGGCGACCTGGCGGGCGAACTCCAGCTCGTGCGTGACGACCAGCATCGTCCAGCCCTCGCTCGCCAGCTCGCGCATCAGCGAGAGGACGTCGCCGACGAGCTCGGGATCCAGCGCCGAGGTCGGCTCGTCGAAGAGCAGCAGGTCGGGCCGGAGCGCGAGGGCGCGGACGATGCCGACGCGCTGCTGCTGACCGCCGGACAGCTCGAAGGGGTAGGCGCCGCCGCGGCCGCCGAGGCCGACGCGCTCGAGCAGCGCCTCCGCCTCCGGGACCACCTCGGACGCCGGGCGGCGCTGGACGCGCAGCGGACCCTCCGTGACGTTCTGCAGGACGGTGAGGTGCGGGAAGAGGTTGAAGTGCTGGAAGACCATCGCCGAGCGGTCGCGCAGCGCCGTGAGGGCGCGCTTGCCCACCGCGCCGCCGAAGTCGAGCACGGCGCCGTCCGCCAGCTCGAGGACGCCGCCGTCGGGGACCTCGAGGCTGTTCAGCGAGCGCAGCACGGTGGTCTTGCCCGAGCCGGACGGGCCGATCAGCGCGATGACCTCGCCGCGCCGGATCTCGAGGTCGATGCCGCGCAGGACCTCGACGCCGCCGAAGGACTTGCGCAGCCCGGTCGCGCGGAGGACGGGGCGGTCGCCGTCAGCCGGGCGGCCTGCGGTGCCGGAAGGTGCGTCAACGGGCGACATAGCGGTCCAATCGCTTCTCGAGGAGGCTCTGGCCGCTGGAGAGGACGAGGCAGATGAGCCAGTAGATGAGGGCGGCCTCGAGGTAGAGCAGCATGAACTCGCTCGAGGCGGTGGCGATCTTCTGCGCCTGGCGGAAGAGCTCGGTCACCAGGATCAGCGAGGCGAGCGAGGTGTCCTTCACCAGCGAGATGAAGGTGTTCGAGAGCGGCGGCACCGAGACGCGGGCGGCCTGCGGCAGGATGATCCGCCGCAGCGCGAGCCCGCGGCCCATGCCGATGGTGTGCGCGGCCTCCCACTGCCCCTTCGGCACGCTGAGGATGGCGGCGCGGATGACCTCGGCCGCGTAGCCGCCGACGTTGAGCGCGAAGGCGATGATCGCGCTCGGCCACGGGTCGATCTTCACACCCAGGCTCGGCAGCCCGTAGAAGATCACGAACAGCTGCACCAGGAGCGGGGTGCCGCGGATGACGGAGATGTACGCGCGGGCGATCCACGCCAGGACCTTCACCCGCGACAGGCGCATCAGCGCGACGGCGAGAGCGAGCGCGAGGCCGAGCACGAAGCTCGACAGCGCGAGCGGGATCGTGCCGACGATGCCGCCCGACAGGATCGGCCAGAACGACCTGACGAAGAGTTCCATCTTGTCTTCTCCCGCCGGAGGCGGGAGAAGACCGCAGTCGGCATTTCGAGGTGGTCACGAATCGTAGAGCGTCGTGCGTCCGCTCCCGGGAAATGCTGGCACGCATTTCCCGGGACCGCTCGGCCTTGCGAAGCGGGGGTGTCGGTCGACCCATGCTGGTCGAGTAGCCCCGGAGGGGCGTATCGAGACCCACCGCGTCCGGCACGGTGGTCTGCGGACTCGCGTCTCGGTGACGGTGGATCTCGATACACCCGCTGCGCGGGCTACTCGATCAGCATGTCGCAGCAGGCAGTCGGAAGCGGCGACCATCGCCGCAGGCGTCCTTCCTGCTGGTCGAGTAGCCCCGCAGGGGCGGATCGAGACCCGCCGCCGGAGGCGGTGCTACTGGGAGACGTCGGCTCCGAAGTAGCGCTCGGAGATGGAGGCGAGGGTGCCGTCGGCGCGCAGCTCGTCGAGGGCGCCGTCGACCGCGGCGACGAGGTCGTCCGAGCCCTTCGGGAAGGTGAAGGCGCTCGAGGAGCTGTCGTCGGTGGTCACCGCGACCTTGAGGCCCGCGGCCTGGTCGGGGTAGGTCGTCGACCAGTCCAGCCAGGTGAGGCGGTCGTTGATGGTCGCGTCGACCCGGCCCTGCTCGACGAGGGCGACGGCCTGCGCCCAGCCCTCGACGCCCTCGACGGTCGCGCCGGAGTCCTGCGCGAGCGTGTACCAGTTGCTCGAGAGCGACTGCGCGGTGGTCTTGCCCGAGAGCGAGTCGAGCGAGGTGATCTCGGTGTCCGCGGTCGGGACGACGACGACGCCGGGGCTGACCGAGTACGGCTCGGAGAAGTCGTACTTCGCGCTGCGCTCGTCGTTGATCGAGACCTGGTTGGCGATCACGTCGAAGCGACCGCCGTCGAGACCCGCGAACATCGCGTCCCACTGGGTCTCCTCGAACTCCGGCTCGACTCCGAGCTTCTCGGCGACCGCGGTGATGACCTCGACGTCGTAGCCGGTGAGGTCGCCGGTGCCGCCGTCGGCGTGGAACGAGAACGGCGAGTAGGTGCCCTCGGTGCCGATGGTCAGCTTCCCGGACTCCTCGACCTCGGCGAGCGTGAGCCCGGAGGAGGTCGAGGCGGTGCTGTCGTCGCTGGAGCCGGAGACCACGTCGTCGGTGGAGGCGGGCGCGCAGCCGGCGAGGACGAGGGCGGCGGCGGCCGCGGTCGTGCCGAGCAGGACGCGCAGCGAGGTGCGGGCGGGGAGGAGCGTCACGGTGTCTTTCCTTCGGTGCATCGCGGAGTCTCACGACCGGATCGCGGCCGGAGCCGCGCACGGTTCGGTGGGGAGGAGTGGAGCCGACGGCGCTGGATCGCGCACGCCCGCCCTCTCTCAGCCAACCAGGAGGAGGGGGACCGCTATTCCCGGATGTCTCCGTGTGACGCCGAGGACACCCCGACCTCCGCGAGGAACGACTCCGCCCCGGCGACCTCGTCGGCCGTCAGACCGGTCGCCGCGTCGGGCACGATCAGATGGAAGGGGGTCTCCTGCTCGCGCGCCCAGTCGACCGCGTCGCCGCGGAGGTTGTCGTCGATCCACACCACGGCGTCGATCGTCGCGTGCTCGCGGGCCTGCTCGAGCCAGACGGCGACGGGCTGCAGCTTGCCGGTCTGCCCGGGGAAGCGCGGGTCGCGCGGCAGCCCGCCGCCGAAGACGATCGCCTCGGTCCCGGCCGGCAGCCCGAGGTCGCCCGCGAGGACCGACGTGAGCTTCGGCGGCCAGGTGGTCGCCCAGACGATCGTGCCGACGGAAGCGAGGCGGCGGACGAGCTCCTCGCGCTCGGGCTCGAGCATCAGCCGGTGACTGCCGGCGGCGCGGTCGCTCGAGACGGACGGGTTCAGGACGCCGTCGACGTCGAGCAGGATGAGGGCGGCCATGGCTGCAACCGTAGCCGCGGCCGGGGCCCGGCGCGAGGCTCGGGCGCGCGCTAGCGTGAGCGGATGCCGCCCTCGGTCCGCCTCCCCGACGGCGCGGTGGTCTCGCTCGAGCCCGACCCGATCCGCGAGGGATCGCTCGTCCTCGAGATCGACGGCTCCGAGCAGTCGCTGATCGATCTCCTCGCCCCGGAGCAGCTCGGTCTGGAGTACCTGGCCCGGCTCGGCGCCGCGGTCGATGCTCTCGCCCCCGCGGGCGCTCCCGTCACCGTGCTCCACCTCGGCGCGGGGGCGCTGGCGCTCGCGCGCTACGTCGCGGCGACCCGGCCGGGCTCCGAGCAGACGGTCGTCGAGCGAGCGGCGGGCCTGGTGGAGTTCGTCCTGGCGCACGCGCCGCTGCCCGCCGGTACCCGGCTGCGCCGTGTCACCGCGGACGCCGCCGGTCCTCTCGCCGTGCCGCCGGCCGACCTCGTCGTGCTGGACGTCTACGACGGCGACGAGATCCCCGAGTCCTTCTACCGCTCCGAGGTGCTCGCCCGTCTGGCGCGCCTGGTCGACGGGGACGGGCTGCTGGCGGTCAACGTGGCCGACGACGCCGATCACCGCCGGCTGCGCCGCCTGCGGCAGGGTCTGCGGGAGGCGCTGCCGGTCACCGCCGCGGTCGGCTCGCTGTCGTTCGCCGAGGGGCGCGGCAGCGGGAACGCGATCCTGCTCGCCTCACGAGGCGATGCCGCTGCGCGCGCCGCCGTCGGCCTCCTGCAGGCCGGCCCGCACCCGGTCGCGGCCGTTGCGGATGGCGACGTCGTGCCCGTCGAGGTGGCGGTAGAAGTCGACCCGTGACTGCAGGGCGATGCCCGCCTCGAGATACTTCGCCTTGATCCGCTTGATGTAGGTCCGCACGGTGTGCTCCGCGATCCGCATGTCGAGGGCGACGTCCTTGACCGCGGTCCCGGAGCCGTACGAGCGCATCACCCGGCTCTCCTGCCGGCTGAGCACGGGACGGTGGTGCTCTCCCGCGGCGAGGAAGCGGTGCCGTGCCGCCTCCGAGATCCAGGAGCGGCCCGAAGCGATCGACACCACGGCCGCGACGAGCTCGCCCGGCTCGTCGCCCTTCCAGACGAACGCGGTGCGCTCGAGGCGCAGCACGGCGCGCACGGCCTCGAGCGAGTCCGACGCGGACAGCACGACCAGGCCGTGATAGCGCGCGCTGAGGGTCGCGAGCGTGCTCGCGAGCGAGTCGGGCGCGACCCGGTCGAGGTCGAGCACGGCGATCGTCTCCGCCTCGGCCGTCTCGGCGTCCGCGGCGCGCAGGCGCGGGAGGACGTGGGCGAGCAGAGCCAGGAGCGCTGCGCGCTCGATGGTCGGACCGCTCACCACGGACACAGCGAACTTCTCGAATTCCGCCACGGAAACCCCTTGCGAGGACGGTCGGGTCCGTCCTCGATCGAACCGTAGCGAAAGGGCGGCTGCGCAGGCGACGGACGGGACATTCCGTCTCGTCATCTTGCGGGCGACGACGCGCTCCAGGGACGATCGCCGCCCGCTCCCGGCCCAGGAGGGCTAGTCTCCGAGGCGATGAACGACTCCGACGAGACCACGACCCGCTCGATCCGGATCCCCGCCGACCAGGTGCGGGCCCGGATGCTCGCCGCCGCGCGCGAGGTCATCTCGGTCAACGGCCTCACGGTCGGATTCGCCCACCTGCCGATGGAGGAGTACATCCGCCTGGCGGCCGTGCCGCGGAGCTCGGTGTACCGGATCTGGAGCACGCGCGAGGAGTTCGTCGCCGACCTGATCGGCGAGATCTTCGTCGCCGACCGCTTCGCCGACGGCGCCGACCCCGACGCGTCGCGGGCGATGACGGAGGTGTACGAGCGCTCCTCCGCCCACCTCAGCACGGCGGCCGGCCGCCGGGAGGTGGCCTGGGAGATGATCCGCATCGGCGCCAACTCGAGCGTCGAGACGCTGCGCGCCTCCGTCGACTGGTCCTCCTACAACGCCCTGCTCGCCTGCACCTTCTCGATGGAGGAGGGCCCGGCGCGGGAGGCGGTCCGGGCGACCGCCCTGCGGCTGGAGACCATGCTGACCCAGCGGATGCGCGACTACTACCAGGACGTCCTCGATCGCTTCGGCTCCTCGCTGAAGCCCGGCTTCACGACGCTGCAGCTCGCGCACTTGACCGCGATCGTGACCGACGGTCTCGTGCATCGCGGGCGCCTGCTCGACGACGAGCTCGACGCCGTGATCGAGGCGCCCGGGCTGGACGGCGAGCCGGTGGAGTGGACCCTCACCGCCTGGACGATCCGCTCGATCGTGGACGGGATGCTGGTGCCGGTCGCGCAGGACGACCCGCCCGCCGGCGACTAGCGCGGAGCGGAGTTCCCGGGACCCGCGCCGGCCGGTGCCGCCGGTCCGGCGGGCGCGGGCTCGCAGAACCCGTCGATGAGCATCAGGGCTCCGGCGACCACGAGCGAGGGCGAGCCGGGGCGGCCGGGGTCGATCGGACCGGTCACCAGCTCGGGAGCGGCGATCCTGGCGATGCAGAGCCCCTCGACGAACGAGGAGATGGCGGAGGCGAGCACGGCGTACTCCTCGTCCCGCCCTGAGCGCAGGCGCAGACCCGCCTCGGCCAGGGTGTGCCGGTAGTACTTCGCCATGTTCTCGATGAAGTGCACCTGGCGGGAGTGCAGGGCCTCGCGGATCGCCGCACTCGCCGGCTCCGAGTGCGAGTCGACCGCGCCGATCAGGGCGACGAAGTTGCGCCAGTGCTGCGAGGCGAAGACGTTGTCGTAGTTGGCCTCGATCGCGACGGTGAGCGAGGCGACGAGGATCTCGCGCATCTGCTCGGGGCTCCGCGGCTCGGCGAGGCGACGGTGCAGGTAGGAGTCCCCCGCGGAGAGCGAGGCGGGATCGAGCCGCGCCGTGAGGATCCGCTCGGGGATCGCCGCGACCAGTTCGTCGTAGAACGCCTGACGGGTAGGCCAGATCCGGTAGACGGTGCTGCGAGGCACTCCCGCCGAGCGGATGACCTCCTCGAGCGGCAGGTGCGAGACGCCGACGCGCAGGCCCTCCACCCTCACGACGGCGAGGGCCGCGTCGAGGAGCCTGGTCCTGACCTGCTCGCGACTGAGTCGGCCCGGACGAGGCGGGACCTCGGGCGGGGTGTCGTTGCCCATCGTGCCTCCGGAGGCGGGTGAGCGGGGTGGCTTCGGGGTCCCCGGTGCACCCGAGCGTAGACGATCGCCGACAGTCGTCGTGCACATCGGCTGCGCGGGAGGTCACACACGGAGCCGGACCGCGCGGACGGGCGCGGCTCGCGCTCGGCTCGGAAGCCGCGCGAGCCGCGCTGCCTGTCCCCCAGGCGGCCGCCCCATCGGCCGGTTCCGACCGTAGGCGCTCGATCATGCCCGCGTCAAAACTCCAGACATCATGTCTCGCCGATCAGCGGCGGAACGGACGGCGGGGCTCGTCCGACGGCGGGAGGTGGCGCTGCCCCGCGCGAGCCGAGTCGGTGTGCGGCAGGCCGAGCTCGCCGGCCACGGCGTCGGCGATCTCCGCCTCGGCGTGCCCCGCCAGCTCGACGTTGCGCATCAGCTTGGCGTGGTGGCAGGGGCTGGCGTCGATGGCGACCACCATCGCGGAGAAGCGCAGCGCGTCGCCCAGGCGCGCCATCGGGCTGAGCTCCGCCAGCACGGACGGGACGTCGGGCATGGACAGCATCGTGTAGTAGCAGGTCGAGACCACGTACTCGTCGACGCCCGACTCGGCCGACGGCGGCGCGACGATGATGTCGCCGAGGGAGACCGAGCCCGTGCTCGACCCGAGGACGGACGCGATCGTGACCCGGATGTCGCCGGCGAGCGAGACGACGCGCACACCCGCCGGCCACGGCGGGAGCGCCGCCAGCTCCGTGGATCCGGTGCGCATCGCGATCCCCGCCTGCGAGGACAGCGCGTCGATCATCGGCATCCCCGTGCACTCCCCCGCGTTGGCCGCGTCCTCGGAGGCGGCCTCGCCGCAGGAGGCGAGCAGCGCGGAGATTCCCAGCCGCGACTGCGGCTCGAGGCCGCCGACCACCGCGGGGCTGACCGTCCCCGTCGAGTCGATGATCTGCCCCAGGCGGAGGGCGAGGTCGGAGCCCGTGTTGGGCGTGCCGAAGGTGACGACCTCGCGCACCATCGACTCCACCGGCACGCCGTCGACGCTCTGGCTGAGCGCCTGCCGAGCGGCGAGGCCGCCCATCGAGTGCGCCACGACGACCGCGCGGTGGCCGGTCGCCGCCGTGAGGCAGGCGATCGAGGAGGCGAGGGCGTCGGCGATCCCGGGATCGGTCACCCAGCGCGCCGCGAGGTCGCGGTAGTCGAAGGTGTAGACGACGGCCCCCTCGGTGTCCTGGAACGCGCCGATGAGGGAGCGCTGCGAGGTGGTGACCGGCTGGTCCACGCCGTTCGTGGCGATCAGGTCGACCAGGTGCGAGAAGGCGCCCGTGCGCGACTCGTCGTGCGTCGCGGTGCCCAGCCAGCCGTGCAGCACCAGGATCGGCACGAGCGAGGCGGCGGCCGTCGTCGTCACGTCGTCCCCCTCGAGCACGGGCGCGAGCTCGGCGATCCCGCAGGTGGCGGGCGGAGCGGCCGCGACCGCCGCGACCGCGCTGCCGGCGGGGACGACGACGGCACCGACCGCCACGAGAAGGGCGGACAGCACGACGATCAGGACTCTCATCCGCACGTTTCCTCACCGCCGCGACCCCTGCTGAGCGGGTTCAGGGGATCGACCGGACGAACGTCCCCGAAGTCAATCACCCTGGCGCCCCCGTTCGGGCTCTCTGTCGGGAATCGACGGACCCCCAGTCAGGGTGAGGGTGCCCTCACCCGCCCGCGGACGACGAAGGGCCCCGCCGGTCTCCCGGCGGGGCCCTTCGTCAGTCGGACTGTGCTCAGCTGTAGTTGCCGGGCTCGTAGCCGTCGCTCGAGAACGAGTCGAAGTCGACGAACGAGAGGTCCGCGTCGCTGAACGCGGCGTCGTCGGCGAAGATGCGGTTGGGGTACCGCTCGGCCTTCGCCTCCTCCGTCGCCTCGACCGACACGTTCCGGTAGCGGGGCAGACCCGTTCCGGCCGGGATCAGCTTTCCGATGATCACGTTCTCCTTGAGGCCCATCAGCGGGTCGCGCTTGCCCTCCATGGCCGCCTGCGTCAGGACGCGGGTCGTCTCCTGGAAGGACGCGGCCGACAGCCACGACTCGGTCGCGAGCGAGGCCTTGGTGATGCCCATGACCTCCTGGCGGGCGGACGCGGTCCGCTTGCCCTCGGTCAGAGCCGCACGGTTGACCTCGCTGTAGCGCGAGCGGTCGACGAGCTCACCCGGCAGCAGGTCGGTGTCGCCGTGGTCGACGACGGTGACCTTGCGGAGCATCTGCCGGACGATGACCTCGATGTGCTTGTCGTGGATCGGGACGCCCTGCGAGCGGTAGACGCCCTGGACGCCGCCGACGAGGTGCTTCTGGACCTCGCGGACGCCCAGCACGCGCAGGACCTCCTTGGGGTCGACCGTTCCCACGTGCAGCTGCTGACCGAGCACGACCGACTGGCCGTCCTCGACGAGGAGCTGCGAGCGCTTGAGCACCGGGTAGATGACCGCCTCGTCGCCGTTGTCCGGCTGGAGGATGACCCGGCGGGCCCGGTCGGTGTCCTCGATCGTGATGCGACCGGCGGCCTCCGCGATCGGCGACGCACCCTTGGGGGTGCGGGCCTCGAAGAGCTCCTGCACGCGGGGAAGACCCTGCGTGATGTCGTCGGCCGAGGCCGATCCACCGGTGTGGAAGGTGCGCATCGTGAGCTGCGTGCCGGGCTCGCCGATCGACTGGGCCGCGATGATGCCGACGGCCTCTCCGATGTCGACGAGCTTGCCGGTGGCGAGCGAGCGGCCGTAGCAGGCCGCGCAGACGCCGACGGCCGACTCGCAGGTCAGGACGGAGCGGACCTTGATGTGGCGCACCTCGGCGCCGACCAGCTTCTCGATGAGGACGTCGCCGACGTCCTCCCCGGCCTCGGCCACGACCTCGCCGGCCTCGTTCGTCGCCGCGGTGGCGAGCGAGCGGGCGTAGACGGAGTTCTCGACGTTGGAGTCCTGGATCCAGGCGCCGGTGGCGTCCTGGAGCATGATCGGCAGGTCGAGGCCCTTGGTCGTGCCGCAGTCGTCCTCGCGGATGATGACGTCCTGCGAGACGTCGACGAGTCGACGCGTCAGGTAGCCCGAGTCCGCGGTGCGGAGCGCGGTGTCGGCCAGGCCCTTGCGGGCACCGTGCGTGGCGATGAAGTACTCGGCGACCGACAGGCCCTCGCGGTACGAGGAGATGATCGGTCGGGCGATGATCTCGCCCTTCGGGTTGTTCACCAGACCGCGCATGCCGGCGATGTTGCGCACCTGCAGCCAGTTTCCACGGGCACCGGAGGTGACCATGCGGTTGATCGTGTTGTCGATCGGGAAGTTCGCGCGCATCGCCTTGGCGACCTCGTCGGTCGCCTCGGTCCAGATCTTCACGAGCTCCTGGCGGCGCTCCGCCTGGGTGGTCAGACCCTTGTCGTACTCCGACTCGACCTTGGCCGCCTTCTTCTCGTAGCCCGCGATGATGACGGGCTTCGAGGGCGGGGTGAGGATGTCCGAGAGGGCGACGGTCACACCGGACCGGGTGGCCCAGTAGAAGCCGGCGTCCTTGATGCGGTCGAGCGAGGCGGCGACCTCCACCTTCGGGTAGCGCTCCGCGAGGTCGTTGACGATCCCGGAGATGGTCGTCTTGTCGGCGACCTGCTCGAAGTAGGGGTAGTCGACCGGCAGCGCCTCGTTGAAGAGGGCGCGGCCGAGCGTCGTGTCGAGGAGGACGGGCGCGGTGACCTTGCCCTTGTCGTCGATCTCGACGCCCTCGGGAGCCTGACCCTGCGCGAAGTACACGTCCGACATTCGGATGCGGACCTTCGAGTTCAGGTGCAGCGAGCCCTGGTCCTTCGCGAGGATCGCCTCCGAGACGGAGGAGAACGCGCGGCCCTCACCGGCGCCACCCTCGCGGATGGTCGTCAGGTGGTGCAGGCCGATGATCATGTCCTGCGTGGGCAGGGTGACCGGACGGCCGTCCGAGGGCTTGAGGATGTTGTTCGAGGCGAGCATCAGGATGCGCGCCTCGGCCTGGGCCTCGACCGACAGGGGCAGGTGGACGGCCATCTGGTCGCCGTCGAAGTCCGCGTTGAACGCGGCGCAGACGAGCGGGTGCAGCTGGATCGCCTTGCCCTCGACCAGCTGGGGCTCGAAGGCCTGGATGCCGAGTCGGTGCAGGGTGGGCGCGCGGTTGAGCAGGACGGGGCGCTCGCGGATGATCTCCTCGAGCACGTCCCAGACCTGCGGACGCGAGCGCTCGACCATGCGCTTGGCGGCCTTGATGTTCTGCGCGTGGGAGAGGTCGATCAGGCGCTTGATGACGAACGGCTTGAACAGCTCGAGCGCCATCTGCTTGGGCAGACCGCACTGGTGCAGCTTGAGCTGCGGTCCGACGATGATGACCGAGCGGCCCGAGTAGTCGACGCGCTTGCCCAGCAGGTTCTGGCGGAAGCGACCCTGCTTTCCCTTGAGCATGTCGCTCAGGGACTTCAGGGCGCGGTTGCCGGTACCGGTGACGGGACGGCCGCGGCGGCCGTTGTCGAAGAGGGCGTCGACCGCCTCCTGGAGCATGCGCTTCTCGTTGTTCACGATGATCTCGGGGGCACCGAGGTCGAGCAGGCGGCGGAGGCGGTTGTTGCGGTTGATGACGCGGCGGTAGAGGTCGTTCAGGTCGGAGGTGGCGAAGCGGCCACCGTCGAGCTGGACCATCGGGCGCAGCTCCGGCGGAATGACCGGGACCACGTCGAGGACCATCGCGGCCGGCGAGTTGCCGGTGGCGAGGAACGAGTTGACGACGCGCAGGCGCTTGATGGCGCGGATCTTCTTCTGACCCTTGCCCTCGGCGATCTGCAGGTGCAGCGTCTCGGCCTCGGCCTGGAGGTCGAACTGCTCGAGGCGCTTCTTGATCGCCTCCGCGCCCATGTAGGCCTCGAAGTAGACGCCGTAGCGGTCGACGAGCTCGTTGAAGACGGCGTCCTCGGGCTTGAGGTCGCCGACCTTCAGGGTGCGGAACTGCTCCCACACGCTCTCCAGTCGCGCGATGTCCTCGTCGAAGGACTTGCGGATCTGGCCCATCTCCTTCTCGGCGCCGTCCTTGGTGCGGCGCTTCTGGTCGCTCTTCGCGCCCTCCGCCTCCAGGGCGGCGAGGTCGGTCTCGAGGCGCGCCAGGCGGTCCGCGATGCGGGAGTCGCGCTGGTCCGAGAGGGTCTTGATCTCGAGCCGGAGCTCGTTCTCGAGGCCGGGCATGTCGGCGTGACGGCCGTCGTCGTCCACGTCGATGATCATGTACGCCGCGAAGTAGATGACCTTCTCGAGGTCCTTCGGCGCCATGTCCAGCAGGTATCCGAGGCGCGAGGGGACGCCCTTGAAGTACCAGATGTGGGTGACGGGGGCGGCGAGCTCGATGTGGCCCATCCGCTCGCGGCGGACCGAGGACTTGGTGACCTCGACGCCGCAGCGCTCGCAGACGATGCCCTTGAAGCGGACCCGCTTGTACTTGCCGCAGGAGCACTCCCAGTCGCGCGAGGGTCCGAAGATCTGCTCGCCGAACAGACCGTCCTTCTCGGGCTTGAGGGTGCGGTAGTTGATGGTCTCGGGCTTCTTCACTTCACCGTGCGACCAGCGACGGATGTCATCGGCCGTCGCGAGGCCGATGCGCAGCTCGTCAAAAGTTGTTACGTCGAGCAATGTTTTCTCCTTGTCGGAAAACAGGGTGTCTCGTCAGAGACGGGGAGTCGTCAGATGCTGGCGCGGGATCAGATGTCGTCGACGGAGGACGACTCGAACCGGGAGGAGATGTTGATGCCGAGCTCCTCCGCGGCGCGGTAGACCTCGTCATCCGTGTCGCGCAGGCTGACCGCGGTGCCGTCGGCCGAGAGGACCTCGACGTTCAGGCACAGGGACTGCATCTCCTTGATGAGGACCTTGAAGGACTCCGGGATGCCCGGCTCCTGGATGTTCTCACCCTTGACGATGGCCTCGTACACCTTCACGCGGCCGAGGATGTCGTCCGACTTGATGGTGAGGAGCTCCTGCAGCGCGTAGGCGGCACCGTAGGCCTCGAGGGCCCACACCTCCATCTCGCCGAAGCGCTGGCCGCCGAACTGCGCCTTACCACCGAGCGGCTGCTGGGTGATCATCGAGTACGGGCCCGTCGAGCGCGCGTGGATCTTGTCGTCGACGAGGTGGTGCAGCTTCAGGATGTACATGTAGCCGACCGAGACCGGGTCCGGGAAGGGCTCTCCCGAGCGGCCGTCGAACAGCTGCGTCTTGCCGGACGAGCCGATCAGGCGCTCGCCGTCGCGAGTCGGGGTGGTGGAGTCGAGGAGCCCTGCGAGCTCCTCCTCCGCCGCACCGTCGAACACCGGGGTGGCGACCTTGGTGCCGGGAGCGGCCTCGCGGGCGTGCTCGGGCAGGCGCTTGGCCCACTCGGGCTTGCCCTCGACCTTCCAGCCCTGCTTCGCGATCCAGCCGAGGTGGATCTCGAGGACCTGGCCGAAGTTCATCCGGCCGGGGACGCCGAGCGGGTTGAGCACGATGTCGACCGGGGTGCCGTCGGCGAGGAACGGCATGTCCTCGACCGGCAGGATCTTCGAGATGACGCCCTTGTTGCCGTGGCGGCCGGCGAGCTTGTCGCCCTCGGTGATCTTGCGCTTCTGGGCGATGTAGACGACCACGCGCTGGTTGACGCCCGAGCCGAGCTCGTCGTCGCCGTCCTGCGCGTCGAACACCTTGACGCCGATGATCGTACCCTGCTCGCCGTGGGGGACCTTCAGCGACGTGTCGCGGACCTCGCGGCTCTTCTCGTTGAAGATCGCGCGGAGCAGGCGCTCCTCGGCCGAGAGCTCGGTCTCGCCCTTGGGCGTGACCTTGCCGACGAGGATGTCGCCGGGGCGGACCTCGGCGCCGATGCGGATGATGCCGCGCTCGTCCAGGTCGGCCAGGAGCTCCGGGCTGACGTTGGGGAGGTCGCGGGTGATCTCCTCCTTGCCGAGCTTGGTGTCGCGGGCGTCGACCTCGTACTCCTCGATGTGGATCGAGGAGAGGACGTCGTCCTTCACCAGGTTCTGGCTGAGGATGATCGCGTCCTCGAAGTTGTGACCCTCCCACGGCATGAACGCGACGAGCAGGTTCTTGCCCAGCGCGAGCTCGCCGTTCTCGGTCGCGGGACCGTCGGCGACGATCTCGCCGACCTCGATGCGCTCACCGGCGGAGACGACCACGCGGTTGTTGTACGAGGTGCCCTGGTTCGAGCGGTCGAACTTGCGCAGGAAGTAGGTCTGCGTGCCGCCCTCGTCCAGCTGGACGGTGACGGAGTCGGCGGAGACCTCCTGGACCACGCCGGCCTTGTCGGCCGTGATGACGTCGCCGGCGTCGATGGCCGCGAAGCCCTCCATGCCGGTTCCGACGACGGGCGACTCGCTGCGCAGCAGCGGGACGGCCTGACGCTGCATGTTCGCGCCCATGAGCGCGCGGTTCGCGTCGTCGTGCTCGAGGAACGGGATCAGCGAGGTCGCGACCGAGACCATCTGGCGGGGCGAGACGTCCATGTAGTGCACGCGCTCGGCGTCGACGAGCTCGACCTCTCCGCCCTTGGGGCGGACCAGGACCTTGCCCTCGGCGAAGCGCATGTCGGCGGTGAGGGGGGCGTTCGCCTGGGCGACCAGGTACTCGTCCTCCTCGGACGCGGTGAGGTAGTCGATCTGCGCGGTGACGACGCCGTCGACGACCTTGCGGTACGGGGTCTCGATGAAGCCGAACGAGTTGATGCGCGCGAAGGACGCGAGCGAGCCGATCAGGCCGATGTTCGGGCCTTCCGGGGTCTCGATCGGGCACATGCGGCCGTAGTGCGACGGGTGGACGTCGCGGACCTCGACGCCGGCGCGCTCACGGGAGAGACCGCCGGGGCCGAGCGCCGACAGGCGGCGCTTGTGGGTCAGACCCGCGAGCGGGTTGTTCTGGTCCATGAACTGCGACAGCTGCGAGGTGCCGAAGAACTCCTTGATCGCGGCCACCACGGGGCGGACGTTGATCAGGGTCTGCGGGGTGATCGCCTCGATGTCCTGCGTGGTCATGCGCTCGCGGACGACGCGCTCCATGCGCGACAGGCCGGTGCGGACCTGGTTCTGGATGAGCTCGCCGACCGCGCGGATGCGGCGGTTGCCGAAGTGGTCGATGTCGTCCACGTCGAGGCGGAGGTCGACCGCGGCGCCGTCGCGCACACCGGGGAGGTTGGTGCGGCCGTCGTGCAGCGCGACCAGGTACTTGATGGTCGCGATGATGTCCTCGACCGTGAGCACCGAGTCGGACAGCGCCTTGTCGATGCCGAGCTTGCGGTTGATCTTGTAGCGGCCGACCTTCGCGAGGTCGTAGCGCTTGCTGTTGAAGTAGAAGTTGTCCAGCAGCGCGCGGGCGGCCTCGGCGGCGACCTGCTCGCCCGGACGGAGCTTGCGGTAGATGTCGCGGAGGGCGTCCTCCTTGGTGAGGATGTTGTCCTTCTCGAGGGTCAGCTCGATCGACTCGTAGCCGGCGAACTGCTCGAGGATCTCCTCGCTCGTCAGGCCGAGGGCCTTGAGGAAGACCGTGACCGACTGCTTGCGCTTGCGGTCGATTCGCACGCCGACCTGGTCGCGCTTGTCGATCTCGAACTCGAGCCAGGCACCGCGGCTGGGGATGACGCGCGCGGAGTAGATGTCCTTGTCGGACGTCTTCTCCTGCTGGCGCTCGAAGTACACGCCCGGGCTGCGGACGAGCTGGGACACGACGACACGCTCGGTGCCGTTGATGATGAACGTGCCCTTCTCGGTCATCAGGGGGAAGTCGCCCATGAAGACCGTCTGGGTCTTGATCTCACCCGTGAGGTGGTTCATGAACTCGGCCTCGACGTACAGCGGAGCGGCGTAGGTCTTGCCGCGCTCCTTGCACTCCTCGATCGTGTACTTCTCGGGCTCGAGGTACGGGTTCGTGAAGCTCAGCTGCATCGTCTCGCTGAGGTCCTCGATCGGGGAGATCTCCTCGAAGATCTCGTCGAGTCCGGAGTTGGCGGGGAGATCCTCCCGGCCGACGGCCTTCGCCTCGGCGACGCGGGTCTTCCACGCCTCCGAGCCGACGAGCCAGTCGAAGCTCTCGGTCTGCAGCGCGAGCAGATCCGGAACCGTCAGGGTGTCGCTGATCTTGGCGAACGAGAGACGCGAAGCTCCGCGTCCGTTCTTGGGTGAGGTGGTGGTTGCGTTGGGCGCAGCAGCCAAGGAAGGAACCTCCGTAGACCCTCGCGGGTCTCAATCTGTGGGATGTGTGGAGTGGGCTCCCGCCGGGCGGGCCGACACGTCCTGCTCCCCTGTGCCGTGACCGCGGTGACGCGGCCGCAGCGACGAAGCGACCGGTTTGACGCGGCCTTCGGGGCGGGGGCTAGAGTGTGGCATCGGCATCCACCATCTGATGCCGGGTTCCGATGGCTGGTCGACCGCAATATGACGACTCGGCACTCGGGAGCGCAAAGTACAACTATAGATGTCCTGCGCCACGCCGCGCAAGTGCAGGTGCTTGCGTCCGGCTCGGGGCTCGGGTATACGGCCGGGTCGAGGGCCTCCCCCTCCCCGTCTCCCTCCTGCGCACGCGGCACGGCACACTGGTCGGATGGCCGAACGCACCGGTCGCCGACGCGGCGACGACTCCGAGCACCCCCGCGCCGTGCTCGCCAGCGGGTTCCTCGCGCAGATCGAGCCCGACCGCCACTCCGCCGACGCGGCGACCCTCGTCGTCGACGGGACCCCGCAGTCGCACGTCGACCTCGCCGACCCGGCGCACCTCTCCTTCGAGTACGTGCGGCGGATCGGCCACGCGATCGACCTGCTCGCGCCGGAGGGCGAGGCGGTGACGGCGCTGCACCTCGGCGCCGGCGCGCTCACCCTCCCCCGCTACGTCGCCGCGACCCGGCCGGGCTCGCGCCAGCAGGTCGTCGAGATCGAGGCGGCGCTGGTCGACCTCGTGCGCGAGGTGCTCCCGCTGCCTCGCGGGGCGCAGATCCGGATCCGCCAGGGCGACGCCCGCGAGGTGCTCGGCAAGCTGCCGCCGGGACTGCTCGGCACGGTCGACGTCGTCGTGGTCGACATCTTCTCGGGCGCGAGGACGCCGGCGCACGTCACGAGCGCGGAGTTCTACCGGGAGATCGCGCCGCTGCTCGCTCCGGGCGGGATCGTCGCGGTGAACGTGGCCGACGGCGGCGCGCTCGCCTTCGCCCGGGCCCAGGCCGCCACGCTCGCGGCGGTCTTCGCGCACACGGCGATCATGACCGACACGCAGATGCTCAAGGCCAAGCGCTTCGGCAACGTCGTGATGCTCGCCTCGCCGTCGCCGCTGCCGGTGGACGGGCTGCCGCGGCGGCTCGCCTCCGATCCGGCGCCCGCGAAGCTGGTGCAGGGGCGCGAGCTGGAGAACTTCCTCGGCGGCGCCTCGGTCGTGACCGACGACACCGCCACGCCGTCGCCGCTGCCGGCCCGCAGCATCTTCCAGGTCCGCCGGGGCTGAGGACCGTCGCCGGGGCGAGGACCGTCGCCGAGGCCGGCGGCGGTCGTGCACGCCCCGGCCGGACGGCCCGGCCCGGTTGCCCGTACAGTGGACGGGGGCCAGCGCCCCCTCCGTCCTCTCGCCGCCGCGTGCGCCGATCCGGATCCGCATCCACGAGGAAGAACCGCCCTGAGCATCATCATCCGCCATGACCCCTCGACGCTCCGCGAGGAGATCGACGCCGACGCCGCCCAGGAGCGCCTGGAGGAGATCGGCGCGCTGCGCTCCCTCGCCGCGCTCACTGAGAAGGCCGAGCTGCTCCGCCTGCTCGGACGGCTCGACGAGGCGTGGGACATCGCCACCGAGGCCGTCCGCCGCACCCGCTTCTCCGGCGACCGCGCCGAGCTGCTGACCGCGCGCGTCCGCCGCGCCCGCCTGATGCAGCTGCGCGACCGCTCCGACGAGGCGCTCTCGGAGCTGACGCTCTGCGTCGAGGAGGCGCGCACCCACGAGTGGCACCTCGAGCACTCCTTCGCGCTCAAGCACCGCGGGCTCGCGCTCTTCGAGAGCGGCGAGTACAGCCAGGCGGCGCGCGACTTCGACGCGGCGACCGCGCTCGGCGAGCGCGTCGGCGTGGAAGAGGAGGAGCTCGAGGTCGCGCGCCTCGGCTTCGCCGCCGCCTCCGAGTTCCAGGACGAGTCGACCCGCGGCCCCCGGGCGGACGGTGCCGTGCGCGGCCGCCGCCGCGCCGAGGGCGACGAGGCCTGAGCCCCGGAGCCGACGCGATCGATGGCTGAGCTCGACCAGGTCGCCCGCTGGGCCGACGAGCTGCTGCGCGAGCACCTGGACGACTCCTGGAGCTTCGGCTTCGACCACGCCCGCACCCGCGGCGGCGCCTGCCACTGGACCGACCGGCGCATCACCGTCTCGCGGCACCTCGCCGCGCGGTGGAGCGACGAGGAGGTGCGGCAGACGCTGCTGCACGAGGTCGCGCACGCCCTCGCCGGTCCGAAGGCCGGGCACGGGCCCTCGTGGCGGCGCGCGGCGACCGCTCTCGGCTACACCGGCGACCGCACGCACAGCAATCCGACCGCGGACGAGCTCGCGCCCTGGGTCGGCACCTGCCCGAGCGGCCACCTCTTCTACCGGCACCGCCGGCCGAGCCGCCCGCTGGCCTGCGGCAAGTGCGCGCGGCGCTTCGAGCCCGCGAACGCGATCGAGTGGCGGCGCCGCGAGGTGCCGGCCCGACCGGCCGCGAGCGGGCGCTCGGCGTGAGCGAGGGCGCACCGCATCGCGTCGTGCGCGGCCGGGTGCCGAGCACCGGGCAGTGGCTGGTCGACGCAGGCGGGCTCCGCTGGTGGTTCGACTCCGGGAGCCTGGCGCTCGACTTCGCCTGCACGGGGCCGCTGCGCGGGATCCCCGGCGAGCGCCTCGGCTCCGACGAGGCCCTGGCCGCCTGGCTCGCCGAGCGCTTCGACGCCGTCGATGCCACCGCCCGCGACGCGCGGCTCGACGACGCGCTGATGCTCCGCGGAACTGTCTCGCGGCTGGCCGTCGCCGCTGAGCGCGGTGCCGTGGGGGATCCTGCGGACGTCGACGTCGTCAACCTCTTCGCCGCGATGCCGGACGTCCCGCCGTCGCTCTCCGGGGGCTCGCGGCAGGCCGGGCGCTCGCACGCGGCGGCGCGGCAGGCCCTCTCGACCCTCGCCCGCGAGGCGGTCGACCTGCTGGGCGGCGGCACTCCGGGGCGGCTGCGCCGCTGCGACGCGGAGGACTGCCGGATCCTCTACCTCGACACCTCCCGGGCCGGCTCGCGGCGCTGGTGCTCGATGCAGCGCTGCGGCAACCGGGCGAAGGTCCGCGCGCACCGGCGCCGCAGCGCCGAGCGCGCGGACTCGGCCGACGACTAGTCGACGACCTTCACGTCCTTCCAGAACGCGACGTAGCCCGAGAAGTCCTTGCCGACGCGGTCGAACGCGGTCGGGTAGGGCGTCGGGTAGGACCAGGCGCGGTCCTTCAGCATCCCGTCGGCGGACTTGACGTCGTAGTACTGCGCCTCGCCCTTCCACGGGCAGGTGTAGGGCGTGCTGCTGGGGACGAGGTAGTCGGGATTCACGCTCGTGGGCGGGAAGTACCAGTTGCCCTCGATGGAGATGAGATCGGAGTCGGGGGCGTCGGCGATGACGACGTCGTTGAGGACGGCTTTCATTCGGGCCAGCTTTCCTGTCGCGGAGACGGTCGGCGGAGGCGGTCCTCCGCTCCCGGGGAACGCTACGCCGCTCCGCCCCCACCGGTCGAGCGCGACCGGGCCCCTTGCGGAGACGCTCAGGCCCGGTCCCTCAGCGCGGGGAGCGCAGGACCGTCACGGTGTCGACCGTGTCCACGCGAGCGGCCGCGGAGATCTCCGCCCCGCGGCCGTGCGCGGCGAGCAGGCGGCCCGTGGCGGAGGCGGTCAGCAGATGAACGCAGGCGCGGCGGAGTCGCTCGTAGGAGGCGGAGGCCACCGCCGCGTCGGGCGAGACGTGGTCGATGCCGAGCCCGATCAGGGCGTCGATCAGCGCACCGGCGGCCAGCTGGTCCTCGACGGCGAAGCGCTGCTCGCCCGCCGCGTCGACCTCGCCGACCGCGACGACGTTGACGCTGGTGCGGCCGCCGTTCTCGTGCTGGCGCTCGAGGATCCAGCGGGCCACCGCGGTCCGGTCGGCCAGGCCGGCGCGCACGACGTGGCCGTCGATCGTGCCGGGGTCGATCGCGCCGAGGTCGACTGCGCCGGGCGCAGCGCCGGGGAGCGCGTCGACCAGCACGGTGATGTGCGCGGGGGCCAGGGCGCGGACGCCGCGGGCTCCCCAGTCGAAGCGGATCTGGTACGACCCCTGGTCGAGGGCGGCGGCCGGGTCGGCGGCGGAGCGGTCGGAGTCGGGGAGCGCGGCGTTCACGCCTCCACGGTAGCGACCGCTCCCGGTGCCTACACGCCCGCGGCTCGGCGCGCACCCGGTTCCCGCCCGGGAGAACCCGGAGGAGGATGGTGTCCGTGAAGGTGATGCTCAAGCACGTGCTCGACACCGACCCCGACTCCGCCTGGCGCGCCCTGCAGAGTCCGGCCGTGTTCCGCGAGGTGATGTCCCCGTTCCTGACCGCCGCGTCCCTGGACGAGGGCGGCTTCCGGCCGACCTGGGGCCTCGGGCCGCACGACGTCGCGATGGACGCCCTCGGCGTCGTGCCGATGGGGGCCCAGGAGATCGACCTCTCCTACCGCCGCGTGCCGTCGATGCCCGACGTGCGGATCCTCCGGGACAACGGCGCTCCGCTCTCCGGCGCGCTCCGGCTGATCACGGCGTGGGACCACCGGATGGCCGTCGCCCCGCTCCCCGACGGGCGGACCCTCTTCCGCGACCGGCTCGAGTTCAGCGCCGGGCTCGCCTCGCCGGCGATCTGGCCGTCGATGTGGGCGTTCTGGCAGTGGCGCGGGATCCGCATCCGCGCCCTGGCTCCGACCTGGCGGCACGACGTCGGCGCCGATACCCGCCCCCGAGGGGAGGACGCGCCGTGAGCCCCGACGGATCGGCCGAGGAGGCCGTCGAGCTGTCCCGCGCGGACCTGCTGCGCTTCCGCTGGCCCTCCGGCGAGGAGGACGGCACCGAGGACGAGGACGCCGTGTCGCCGCGGCGCCGGCTCGCCTCCGCCATCGAGGTCGCCGACTGGCGCCGCCACGTCCAGGCGATGTACGCCGAGGTCCGCCGGCTGTCCAACGTCGACCTGCTGGCCGCGCACGCGTCGTGGATCCGGGCGCGCAACGCGCTGTTCGACCGCCACCCCGCCACTCCCCTGCTGCCCGCCGACCGGGCGCACTTCCGCTCGCTGCCGATCGCGCCGTACGACGCCGCCTGGCGGTTCGAGCTCGAGGTCGCCCCGGCCGAGGAGGCGCGGCGGATGGACGTCGAGACGGGCACCGACGGCACGGTGCCGTTCGAGCTCGTCGGGACCGTCGAGGTGCCCCGGGCGGGGACGCTCGACGTCTGGAAGCTCGGCTCCTACGGCGGCGGGCTCTTCGTCCCCGTCAAGGACGCGCTGGCCGGCACGCCGGGCGGCACGTACGGCGGCGGCCGCTACCTGCTCGACACCGTGAAGGGCGCCGACCTCGGCACCGGAGCGACGCCGTCGACGCTCGTGCTCGACTTCAACTTCGCCTACAACCCCTCCTGCGCGTACGACCCGGCCTGGGCCTGCCCGCTCGCGCAGCCCGGCAACACCCTGCCGGTCGAAGTGCCGGTGGGCGAGCGCTACAAGGGCTGACTCGGCGGCGACATGTCGATCGAGTAGCCCTCGCAGAGGGCGTATCGAGATCCACCGTGCTCAGCAGGCCGGGTCTCGATACGCCGCTCCACGGCTGCTCGACCAGCATGGGCCGCCGCTGCGCGGCTGCTCGACTGCCACGGGCGCTCGATGCTGACCGTTCTCGGAGGCTCCGCCGATAGCCTCCGGGCGGCGCGCCTCCGCGCCGGAAAGCAGGAACCAGCATGCCCCGATCCGTCCTCCTCGTCACCGGCACCTCGACCGGCATCGGCCGCGCGACCGCGATCGAGGCGGCCCGCTCGGGCTGGCAGGTGGTCGCCACGGTCCGCGATGTGGAGCACGCCGACGGCCTCCGCGAGGCGATCGGCGGGGCCGGGGTCGAGCTCGACGTGCAGCAGCTGGACGTCACCGACGCCGACTCCGTGGCCGCCTGCCTCGAGCGGATCCAGAGCGTCCACGGCGGGCTCGACGTGCTGGTCAACAACGCCGGCGCGGGCCACATCGGCATCAGCGAGCTCGAGGACCCGGCCGAGCTGCGCCGCGTCATGGAGGTGAACTTCTTCGGCACCGTGGCCGTGACCCGCGCCGCGCTGCCGCTGCTGCGCTCCTCGCGCGGACGCATCGTGACCGTCTCGAGCGTCGGCGGCGCGATCGGCCAGCCGTTCAACGAGGACTACTGCGCCGCGAAGTTCGCGGTCGAGGGCTTCTTCGAGGCGCTCGCACCCGTCGCCGCGGCGGTCGGCGTGCACGTCTCGCTGATCGAGCCGGGTGCCGTCCGCAGCAGCTTCGTCGAGAACGTCGGCATCGACGCCTCCGCCCTGATGGCCGAGGCCGGCCCCTACGCCGGCGCGCTCGGCGCCTACCTCGACCGCACGGCCTCGGCGTTCTCCTCCACCCACGCCCAGGAGCCGGCCGACGTCGCCGCGGTGATCCTGCAGACCCTGCGCGACCCCGAGCCGCCCTTCCGCGTGCAGACCTCGGACTGGGCGCGCGACTTCGTCGGCCTGAAGCTGGCCGACCTCGACGGCTCCCGCGTGCAGACGACCATGCGGGGATGGATCGGCACCCACTAGGGTGGGAGGGTGCGAGCGCGACGACTGCGCTCCCCCGCGTCGTAGAACGCCCCTGGTCCTCGGACCGCGATCGTCAGGGATCCTTCGGATCCCGACCATCTGGCGCACGTGCATGAGGCCTCCGGCCGCGCGCACCGCTTCTGACGGCGAACGGATGTGACCACCGTCACCTTCGCCCGAACAGCCGATCACCCGCGCCCGCCCACCGGCCTGCGCTGTCAGATCGGCATGATGCCCCGAAAGGCACCATCCATGTCGACCATCCCCACCTTCGCCGCCCTCGGCGTCCCCGCACCCCTCGTCACCGCCCTGACCGCGAACGGCATCACCGAGCCGTTCCCGATCCAGGTGGACACCCTCCCCGACACCCTGAACGGCCGCGACGTGCTCGGCCGCGGCAAGACCGGCTCGGGCAAGACCCTCGCCTTCGCCATCCCGATGGTCGCCCGCCTCGGCGGCGCCCTCGCCGGCGGACGCCGCCGCCCCGGCCGCCCGCTCGGCCTGATCCTCGCGCCGACCCGCGAGCTCGCGACGCAGATCACCGCGGCCATGCAGCCCCTCGCCGACGCCTACGGCATCGTCACCACCACGATCTTCGGCGGCGTCTCGCAGCAGCGCCAGGTCGCCGCGCTCAAGCAGGGCGTCGACATCGTCGTGGCTTGCCCCGGCCGCCTCGAGGACCTGATGAAGCAGGGCTTCGTCAACCTCGACGCCGTCGAGATCACCGTGCTCGACGAGGCCGACCACATGGCCGACCTGGGCTTCCTGCCCGTCGTCACGCGCATCCTCGACAAGACCCCTCGCGGCGGACAGCGCCTGCTGTTCTCGGCCACGCTCGACAACGGCGTGGACAAGCTGGTCAAGAAGTACCTGCAGAACGAGGTGCTGCACTCGGTCGACGAGGCGAACTCGCCCGTCGCGCTGATGACCCACCACGTCTTCGAGGTCGACGGCCTCGACGCCAAGAACGCCCTCGTGAAGACCCTCGCGTCCGGCACCGGCCGCCGCATCCTCTTCATGCGCACCAAGCACCACGCGAAGAAGCTCGCCAAGCAGCTCACCGGCCAGGGCATCCCCGCCGTCGACCTGCACGGCAACCTCTCGCAGGTCGCCCGCGACCGCAACCTCGCCGCCTTCGGCGCCGGCACCGTGAAGGTGCTCGTCGCCACCGACGTCGCCGCCCGCGGCGTGCACGTCGACGACGTCGAGCTGGTCATCCACGTCGACCCGCCCATGGAGCACAAGGCGTACCTGCACCGCTCGGGCCGCACCGCCCGCGCCGGCAGCGAGGGCGACGTCGTCACCGTCGTCCTGCCGACCCAGCGCGGCGACGTGAAGACGCTCCTGCGCAAGGCCGCCATCCAGGTCACCCCGCAGCTCGTCACCGCCGACTCGGCCGCCGTGTCGAAGCTCGTCGGCGACGTCGCGCCCTACGTCACCCCCTCGGCCGTCGTCGAGCCCGTCCGCGGTCAGTCGCAGGGCGGCCGCTCGCAGGGTGCCAACGCGCAGCGCAAGCGCGCCGCGCGCACCGACGGCACCTCCGCCCCCCGCGGCGGACGCGGAGAGCGCTCGGCGGCCCCCGCCGGCGCCGGCTCCGACCGTCCCCGCCGCGGCGGCGGCGCGACCGACGGCGCCCCTCGCGGCGGACAGCGCGGCGGCCGCGGCCGCTCCGCCGCCCCCGCGACGACCTCGGGCGGCTCGCGCTCGTACTACAGCACCGGCAGCGGCAGCAGCAGCTCCGCCCCGGCCGGCGCCGAGCGTCGCCCGTCGCGCCGCGCGCAGGGCTGAGCCGTTTTGCACGCCGCGTGGCGGCGTGCCGCAGTCGGCTGGATGGACGGTCGCGTTCTGCAGAGCGTGTCGCGAACGGCTACGGCGATTCGCTTGGCACGCGAATCGCCGCTCCGCCTCGTGAGGGGCGGCTGGTCCGGGTACGCAACGTCTGACGACGTGCGCGCGCCGCGACGACTGCACGACATGAAGAAGGCCGGGAGTCCTCCCGCGACGGAGTCGCGGGTCGGGCTCCCGGCCTTCGTCGTCTTTGGAGGTGAGACGCTCCCTCCGTCGTCAGCGGCGTGCGCAGAGAAGGCTGGACCGCCCGTTTCGCCCGAAAAAGGACGCGAGAACGCCTTCCAGCCTCAGCTGTGTAGAGGTCGCCCGCTTGAGGCGCACCTCTCGTCGGGATGCTCGCGCGCGAGCGCGGCACGCCCCGGACGTCCCGCGCATCGGATCGCAGTCCGTTCCCGACCCACCAGCTGCGGAGCCCCCTCCGCCGAAGTCTCGGCACGAGAGCGCGCTTCGAGCCGGAGGCGGAATTCGCGTGCCAGCGAATTCCGCCAGGCGGACGTCGGACGCTCTACAGAGCCCGACCACCTGCGAGAGCCGACCGCGGCGCGCCGCCCCGCGGCGCGCGAGAAGGCACGCTGCGCGCTATCGGAGCTTCCCCACCGAAGCCAGTGCGGCGCGCAGCAACGCGCCGCGCCCGCCCTCCATCTCGACGGAGACGGCGTCGGAGCAGGCCTCGTCGGGCGTCATCCAGGTGAGCTCGAGGGCGTCCTGGCGGGGGTCGCAGGTGCCGGTGACGGGGACGACGTAGGCGAGCGAGACGGCGTGCTGCCGATCGTCGGTGAAGGGGCCCATGCCGGGCATCGGGAAGTACTCGGCGACGTGGAAGGGCAGCGGGCTGGCCGGCAGCAGCGGGAACGCCATCGGGCCGAGGTCCTTCTCGAGGTGGCGGAACAGCGCGTCGCGGAGGGTCTCGCCGTACATCACCCGGCCGGAGACGATCGTGCGCGTGATCTGCCCCGAGGCGGTCGCCCGGAGGAGCACCCCGACCTCGGTCACCTGGCCGAGTCCGTCGACGCGGACGGGCACCGCCTCGACGTACAGCAGCGGGAGCCGACGGCGGATCTCGGCGAGTTCATCGTCGGACAGCCACCCGGAGTTGGGATCAGGGGTACGCACGCTCATAGGGCCATTCTTACCCGACGTTCATGTCAGTCCGGTTTCGGCTCGCATCCGGCGGGCTCGGCGATGATGGTCGGATGGGTATCGACGCGAACGCAGTGCTGTGGTCCTCCTCCGCGAAGGACCGGGCCGGGCGGCCCCTCCTGGTGCTCCTGCACGGCTACGGCTCGCACGAGGGCGACCTCTTCTCGCTCGGCGCCTACCTGCCGCTGGAGCCGGTCCTCGCCTCGCTCCGCGCGCCGCTGGCGCTGGACGGCGGCGCGAACGCCTGGTGGCCGCTGCGGGTGCCGCTGGACCCGGATCAGCCGCGGGCGGACCCGATCGCGGTCGAGGCGGCGGCGCAGGGCGTCCTCGACTGGCTGGACGCGCTCGATCACGACGGTCCCGTCGGGCTGCTCGGCTTCTCGCAGGGCGCGGCGCTGGCCGTGCAGCTGCTGCGGCGCGCGCCCGGCCGGTTCGCGTTCGCGGTCGCCCTCTCGGGGTTCGTGGTGCCGCTGGCGGAGGGCGACACGGCCGACGAGGTCCTGGCCGCCGAGCGTCCGCCGGTGTTCTGGGGCCGGGGCACGCTCGACGCGGTGATCCCGCCGGAGCTGGTCGCTGCGGCCGGGGAGTGGTTCCCGGCGCACACGGCGCTCGACGCGCGGGTCTACGAGGGCGTGGCGCACGGTGTGAGCCAGGCGGAGCTCGCCGACATCGGCACCTTCGTGCGGCTCGGCTTCGCCTGACTCCGGTGCCGCCCGGCGATCACCGGGCGCCGCGTCCGCTCGTCAAGGGCTCGCCCGCGGGTCGCGCACACGGCAATGTCGGTGGTGGCAGGGAGGATTCACGCATGCCGCACGTCCTCGATCGCTTCAGCCCCGCCACCCGGGCCTGGTTCGAGGGCGCGTTCCCCGCGCCGACGGCCGCCCAGGAGGGCGCGTGGTCGGCGATCTCGAGCGGCGCGCACGCGCTCGTCGTCGCTCCCACGGGCTCGGGCAAGACGCTGTCGGCGTTCCTCTGGGCGATCGACCGGCTCGTGCAGGGCCCGCCGCCGGAGGACCCTCAGCACCGCACCCGCGTGCTCTACGTGTCGCCGCTGAAGGCTCTGGGTGTCGACGTCGAGCGCAACCTCCGCTCGCCGCTGGTCGGCGTCACGCAGACCGCGCTGCGGCTGAGCGCCGAGGGCATCGGCAGCGCGCCGTCGACGGTGACCGTGGGCGTCCGCTCCGGCGACACCCCGGCGGCCGAACGGCGGGTGCTGCAGAAGACGCCGCCGGACATCCTGATCACCACCCCCGAGTCGCTCTACCTGATGCTCACCTCGGCCGCGCGGGAGTCGCTGCGCGGTGTCGAGACGGTCATCGTCGACGAGGTGCACGCGGTCGCCTCGACCAAGCGCGGTGCGCACCTCGCGGTCTCGCTCGAGCGGCTCGACGCGCTGCTGCCGAAGCCCGTGCAGCGCATCGGCCTATCGGCGACGGTCCGCCCGCGCGAGGAGGTCGCGCGCTTCCTGGCCGGCCGCTCCCCCGTCACGATCGTCGCCCCCGTCTCCGAGAAGCAGTGGGACCTCAGCGTCGTCGTCCCCGTCGAGGACATGTCGGAGCTGGGCTCCACCGCGTCGCAGGACGGCTCGACGATGGGCGCCACCGGCCCGCAGAGCGGCTCGATCTGGCCGCATGTGGAGGAGTCGATCGTCGACCGGGTGCTCGCGCACACCTCCTCGATCGTCTTCGCGAACTCGCGGCGGCTGGCCGAGCGGCTGACCGCCCGGCTCAACGAGATCTACGCGGAGCGGCGCGAGGCCGAGGCCGAGCGCGTCCGGGAGGCCGGCGAGCCGGTCGCGGTCGGCGCGCTCCTCGGCGAGGCGGTCGGCGCCTCCGCCCGCCGCACCCCCGCCGCGTCGATGGGCGCCGCCGGAGCGACCAGCGGCACCGGCCAGGCCGCTCCCGAGGACGAGCCGCTCCTCGCCCGTGCGCACCACGGCTCGGTCAGCAAGGAGCAGCGGGCGATCATCGAGGACGACCTGAAGTCGGGCCGGCTGCGCTGCGTGGTCGCCACCTCGAGCCTCGAGCTCGGCATCGACATGGGCGCCGTCGACCTCGTCGTGCAGGTCGAGACGCCGCCGTCGGTCGCGAGTGCGCTCCAGCGCGTCGGCCGGGCGGGGCACCAGGTGGGCGAGGTCTCGCGCGGCTCGTTCTACCCCAAGCACCGGGCCGACCTGCTGCACTCCGCCGTCACCACCGAGCGGATGCGCGCCGGCCTGATCGAGGCGATCATGGTGCCCGCCAACCCGCTCGACATCCTCGCCCAGCAGACGGTCGCGGCCACGGCACTGGAGTCGCTCGACGTCGACGAGTGGTTCGACACCGTCCGCCGCAGCGCCCCCTTCGTCGCCCTGCCGCGCTCGGCCTACGAGGCGACGCTCGACCTGCTCTCCGGCCGCTACCCCTCCGACCAGTTCGCGGAGCTGCGGCCCCGCGTCGTCTGGGACCGCGACGAGAACACCCTCACCGGTCGGCCGGGCGCGCAGCGCCTGGCGGTGACCAGCGGCGGGACGATCCCCGACCGCGGGCTGTTCGGCGTCTTCATGGTCGGCGAGCCCGGCTCGACCGGCAACCGGGTCGGCGAGCTGGACGAGGAGATGGTCTACGAGTCGCGCGTCGGCGACGTCTTCGCCCTCGGAGCGACCAGCTGGCGGATCCAGGAGATCACCTACGACCGCGTGATCGTGACGCCCGCGTTCGGCGAGCCCGGGCGCCTCCCGTTCTGGAAGGGCGACTCGCAGGGCCGGCCGGCCGAGCTCGGCGAGGCGATCGGAGCCTTCACCCGCGAGATCGGCGGCGCCGCCGTCGAGACCGCGCGCGAGCGCTGCACCGCCGCGGGCCTGGACGAGTACGCGACCAACAACCTGCTCTCCTTCCTCGACGAGCAGCGCCTGGCCACCGGCCGCATCCCGGACGACCGCACGCTCGTGCTCGAGCGCTTCCGCGACGAGCTCGGCGACTGGCGGCTGGTGCTGCACTCGCCCTACGGGATGCAGGTGCACTCCCCCTGGGCTCTCGCCATCGGCGCGCGGGTCCGCGAGCGGCACGGCGTCGACGGAGCGGCGATGGCGGGCGACGACGGCATCGTCGTGCGCATCCCCGACACCGAGTCCGAGCCGCCCGGGGCCGAGCTCTTCCTCTTCGACCGCGACGAGCTGGAGCAGCTGGTGACCAGCGAGGTCGGCGGCTCCGCGCTCTTCGCCGCCCGGTTCCGCGAGTGCGCGGCGCGGGCGCTGCTGCTCCCCCGCTACAACCCCGGCAAGCGCTCGCCGCTCTGGCAGCAGCGCCAGCGCGCCGCCCAGCTGCTCGACGTGGCCCGCACCTACCCGACCTTCCCGATCATCCTCGAGACGGTGCGCGAGTGCCTCCAGGACGTCTACGACCTGCCCGCCCTGCTGCGCCTCGCCGCACGGCTCGACGGCCGCGAGCTGCAGATCCTCGAGGTCGAGACGCCGACGGCGAGCCCGTTCGCCCGCTCGATGCTGTTCGGCTACGTCGCGGCCTTCATGTACGAGGGCGACAGCCCGCTCGCGGAGCGCCGCGCGGCCGCTCTCTCGGTCGACGCGACGCTCCTCGGCGAGCTGCTGGGCCGCGCCGAGCTGCGCGAGCTGCTCGACCCGCTCGTGCTCGCGCAGATCGAGCGCGAGCTGCAGCGCGTCGAGCCGGAGCGGCGCCTGCGCGGCCTCGAGGGCGCGGCGGACCTGCTCCGCCTGCTCGGCCCGCTGACGATCGACGAGCTGGGCGAGCGACTGGTGGACGAGTCGGTGACGTCGGCCGACGTCGCGAAGGCCGAGCCGATCGCCCGGGAGACGCTGGACGCGATCGTCGCCGAGCTGGTCCGCGCGAAGCGCGTCCTGCCGGTCGGCCTCGCCGGCGAGCAGCGCTACGCCGCGATGGAGGACGCCTCGCGCCTGCGCGACGCCCTCGGCGTCCCCTTGCCCATCGGCGTCCCCGTCGCCTTCATCGACCCGGTGCGCGACCCGCTCGGCGACCTGGTCGCCCGCTACGCGCGCACCCACGGCCCGTTCACCGCCGTCGCCGTCGCCGCCCGGCTCGGCCTCGGTGTCGCGGTCGTCAACGACACCCTCCGCCGGCTCTCGGGCGAGCGGCGCGTCTCCGAGGGCGAGTTCCGCCCGAACGGCACCGGCTCCGAGTGGTGCGACAGCGAGGTGCTGCGCCGCCTACGCAGCCGCTCGCTCGCCGCGCTGCGGAAGGAGGTCGAGCCGGTCGACGCCGCCGCCTACGGCCGCTTCCTGCCGGCCTGGCAGCACCTCGGCGGCTCGCTGCGCGGCATCGACGGCGTCGCCTCCGTCATCGACCAGCTCGCGGGCGCGCCCATCCCCGCCTCGGCCTGGGAGTCGCTGATCCTCCCCGCGCGGGTGCGCGACTACTCCCCCGCCATGCTCGACGAGCTGACCGCGACCGGAGAGGTCCTCTGGGCCGGCGCCGGCACCCTCCCCGGCAACGACGGCTGGGTGAGCCTGCACCTCGCCGACACCGCCGGACTCACGCTGCCCGTCCCCGCGGCCGAGGCGGTGCCGCTCGGCGAGCTGCAGCAGGAGATCGTCGGCGTGCTCGGCTCCGGCGGCGGCTACTTCTTCCGCCAGCTCTCCGACGCAGTCGGCTCCACCGACGACAAGACCCTCGTCGAGGCGCTGTGGGAACTGGTCTGGGCGGGCCTGCTCACGAACGACACCCTCGCTCCGCTGCGCACCCTCGTCGGCTCGACCGGCGGCGCGCACCGGCAGCCGCGCGCCCCGGCCCGCGCCAGGGCACCCCGCGGCCGGATGACCGCCCGGCCCACCATGGCGACCCGCGTCGGCCCGCCCACCGCCGGCGGCCGCTGGTCGATCGTGCCGCTGGCGGAGTCGGACGCGACGATCCGCGGGCACGCGCTCGGCGAGACGCTGCTCGAGCGCTACGGCATCGTCACCCGCGGCTCCGTCCAGGCCGAGGGGGTGCTCGGCGGCTTCGCGCTCGCCTACAAGGTGCTCAGCGGCTTCGAGCAGCAGGGCCGCGCCCGCCGCGGCTACTTCATCGAGAAGCTCGGTGCTGCGCAGTTCGGCACCGCAGGCAGCGTCGACCGGCTCCGCACCTTCGCGCCGCAGGACGAGGCCCAGCAGCGCGCCCGGCCCGTCTTCGCGCTGGCCGCCACCGACCCGGCGAACCCGTTCGGTGCGGCGCTGCCGTGGCCGCAGGGCGAGGGCCACCGGCCCGGGCGCAAGGCGGGCGCCCTGGTCGCCGTCGTGGACGGCGAGCTGGCCGTCTACCTCGAGCGCGGCGGGAAGACGGCGCTGACCTTCTCCTCCGACGAGACCGTCCTCGCGGACGCGGCCGGAGCGCTCGCGCAGCTGGTCCGCTCCCGAGGAGTGGAGAAGCTGACCGTCGAGAAGATCGACGGCGTCTTCGCCCTGGGCACGCCGTTCGGCGACGCCCTGACCGTCGCCGGGTTCGTCGCGAACCCGCGCGGCCTGAGGCTGCGCGCGTGAGCGCCGGCCGCGAGGAGAGGAGCGCCCGTGCCCGAGGGTGACACCGTCTACCGCTCCGCCCACAACCTCGCCGACGCGCTCGACGGGCAGGTGCTGACCCGCTGCGACGTCCGGGTGCCGAAGTTCGCGACGGTCGACCTCACGGGCGAGACCATCGACTCGGTCGTTCCCCGCGGCAAGCACCTGCTGATGCGCATCGGCGACACGCTGATCCACTCCCACCTCAAGATGGAGGGCAGCTGGCATCTCTACTCGCTGACCGGTGACCGGCCGAAGTGGCACCGCCCCGCCTTCCAGGCCCGCATCGTCCTCGAGACGGACGAGTGGCAGGCCGTCGGCTTCGAGCTCGGCCTGCTCGAGATCGTGCCGCGGACCGCGGAGGAGGATGTGGTCGGCTACCTCGGTCCCGACCTGCTCGGCGCGGACTGGGACGCCGACGAGGCGCTCCGCCGCCTCACCGCCGACCCCGAGCGGCCGATCGGCCTGGCTCTCCTCGATCAGCGGATCATGGCCGGGCTGGGCAACGTCTACCGGGCCGAGCTCTGCTTCCTCCGCGGCGTGCTACCCACCCGCCCGGTCGGCGAGAGCGGAGATCTCGTGCGCACCATCGCCCTGGCGAAGAAGCTGATCACCGTCAACCGCGAGCGCATCGAGCGCACGACCACCGGCAACCTCCGCCCCGGCCAGCAGCTCTGGGTCTACGGCCGCGACCGCAAGCCGTGCCGGCGCTGCGGCACGGCGATCCGCCGCGGCGAGCTCGGCGACGACGAGCTGCAGCTGCGCGTCACCTACTGGTGTCCGCGCTGCCAGACCTGAGGCCGGGCGCCGGGGCGCTCAGCAGGCGCTACTCCTCGACGGCGGCCGAGCGGTGCCCGGGGACGTGCTTGACGTGCAGGGCGACGTCACTGAGCCGCTCGATCCGGTCGACGTGGCGGGCGGCGCTCGCGTCCTCGGCGACGATCCAGCTGCCGACGAGCAGGTAGGGGTCGCGGCCGCCGGCGGTGAGCGGCCCGGTCACGGTGAAGGAGCCGATCGTCGGCGTCGAGAAGGTCACCCGCACCGGATCGCCGTGCGCGAGCCCGTCGACGGAGCGGTCGCCGTCGGCGCCCGCGTCGGGCTCG
This sequence comes from Rathayibacter sp. VKM Ac-2804, assembly GCF_009866655.1. NCBI lineage: Bacteria > Bacillati > Actinomycetota > Actinomycetes > Micrococcales > Microbacteriaceae > Rathayibacter > Rathayibacter sp. VKM Ac-2804. The sequence continues at coordinate 1,106,893 of NZ_CP047420.1, read as the reverse complement.
GGCGCGAGCGCGATGCTCTGGATCTCGGTCCCGGTGTTGAGGAACACGTCGGCGACGACGAGCTCCCCGCCGACCGCCTGCCGGACGACGCCCTCGATGCCGTAGAGCCCGTAGCGCGCCGAGCGGACGAGCACCCGCACCGTGTCGCCGATCGCGACCTCGGCGAGGGCCCCGCGGATCGACGCGACGTCCCGCCGGGCGGGAGCTGCGGACAGGGCCTCGAGGATCGCACTGGACATCCCGCCAGGCTAGCCGGTCGCCCCGGCGGCTGCGCACGGACGGCTGGCGAGCGCACGTCCGCGAGAAGAATCTGCAGCACCGCAGACCGTGGTCGGAAGCAGAGGCGCGGGTCGTTCTGATACCGCCAGCGGGCTCGAAGAACGGAGTGCGGAGACGGTGGGATTTGAACCCACGGAACCCAATAAAGGGTTCTCCACCTTAGCAGGGTGGTGCACTCGACCGGACTATGCGACGTCTCCTGAGCGCCCGCCAGGCGAACGCACGACGACCACTATAACCGCACCCGGGAGCCGGGCGTGACACCCGGCGCGGCGGCGCTACTGCTCGTCGAGGGTGCGGCCGACGGTGCAGGTCTGCTGGTCGGCGGTCTGGCCGGAGACGTCGCTCGGGAGGGCGACCGCGGTCTCGCCGGGGGCCGGTGTCCCCGGGTCGGTCGTCGCGGCCGCGTCGCCGGTCGCCGCCGGATCCGCCGTCGCCGCGGGATCGGTCGCGGCGGGCGTCGAGCCGTCCGTCGACTCCGAGCCGCCGCCGGTGGTCCCGGTGAGGGCGATCGGCTGGTCGGCGAGCAGCGCGGCGTTGAGCGTCGCCGCCGCCTCCTCGCTCGGGTAGACGCCGTCGCCGTCGATGAAGGTCGGGTACTGGACGAAGACGACGCTGGCGAGGTCGACGTCCTTCACCGCGAGGCCGATGGAGACGAGGGTGTTGACGTTCTCGAGCGAGGTCGAGAGCTGCATGTTGGAGACGGCGGCCTTGCCGAGGCCGTAGAGGGCGACGGGGTTCGAGAGGGTCGACGCGTCCTTCACCTTGCGCACCAGCGAGGACAGGTAGACCTGCTGGCTGGAGATGCGGGTCAGGTCGCTGCCGTCGCCGACGCCGTGGCGGGTGCGCAGGAACGCGAGCGCCTCCGCGCCGACGAGCGTGTGCGTGCCGGCACTGAGGTTCAGACCGGTGTACTCGTCCTCGATCGGGGTGGCGACGCAGACGTCGACCCCGCCGACCGCGTTCGACATCTCGATCACGCCGTCGAACTGGATCAGCGCGGCGTAGGGGATGTCGAGGCCGGTGAGCTGCTCGACGGTCTGCACGGTGCAGGCGAGTCCGCCGTAGCCGAGCGAGGTGTTGATCTTGGCGGAGCGCAGCGGATCCGAGACGGCGCCGGTCACCGGGTCGGTGCAGGACGGGATCGGCACGTACATGTCACGGGGGAAGCTGATCACCTCGACCGTCGAGTGGTCCTCCGAGATGTGCATCAGCATCGTGACGTCGTTGAGGTTCTCGGAGCGGTCGCCGTACGCGCCCGCCGCGGAGCCCTCGGCGCTGTCGCTGCCCGCGAGCAGGATGTTGACGCCGCCCTCGATCGCGCCGATCTCCGGGATCGCGGAGCCGGCGTCGGTCGATCCGATGCCGAGGTCGACGGACGGCCGCGCGCTGCCCGCGATCATCGAGAGCGCGATCACCACGATCGACACCGCGCTGAGCACCCCGACGCCGACGCAGGCCGCGAGGATCCGGCCGGCGAAGCGGAGCCCGCTCTGGGGCCGGAGCCGCCCGTGGCGGGCCGCGGTCCTGCGCGAGACGACGGGTTCGCTCATCGGTTCCGCCTCGGCGTCAGCCGAAGAATCCGACCGAGCAGGTCTGCTGGTCGGCCGGCTGGCCGGTGATCGCCTCGGGCAGCTCGACCGGGGTGCCGGCGGCGGGCGTGGCGGGATCGGCCGGGGCGCCGGGGGTGGCCTCCGCGGTCGCGAGCGGGTCGGTGGTCGCGGGGCCCGCGGCGGGGGCCTCGGTCGCCGTCGGCGCCTCGGGCTCGCCGGTGGTCGTCGCGCCGGCACCGGTCCCGCCGGTGAGGGCGATCGGCTGGTCGGTCTGCAGGGCGGTGGCGAGCACGTCGCCCGCCGTGCGGTCGGGGACGACGCCGCCGGAGGTCGCGCCGGTGGGGTACTGGGCGAACACCACGTTCGCGATGTCGACGTCCTTCAGCGCGAGGCCCATCTGCACGAGGGTGTTCACGTTGTTGAGCTCGGTCGAGAGCGTCATGTTGCCCAGCGCGGCCTTGGCGAGTCCGTAGAGCGCGACCGGGTTGAGCAGCGTGTCGGCGCTCTTGACCTGGCGGACCAGCGAGGAGAGGAAGACCTGCTGGTTGCTGATGCGGGTGAGGTCGCTGCCGTCGCCGATGCCGTGCCGGCTGCGCAGGAACTGCAGCGCGGCCATGCCCTCGAGCGAGTGCACACCCGGCTCGAGGTAGGTGTTGGTGTACGGGTCCGCGATCTCGGTGGCGACGCAGACGTCGACGCCGCCGATCGCGTTCGACATCTCGATGACGCCGTTGAACTGCACGACCGCGCCGTAGTCGACCCGGACCCCGAGGAGCTCCTCGGCGACGCCGGCGACGCAGCCGAGGCTGACGTCCTTGCCCATCGCCTCGTTGATCTTGGTGTCGGAGCGGGCGGGGATGGTCTCCCCCGTCACAGCGTTGACGCAGGACGGGATGTCGACGTACATGTCGCGGGGGAAGCTGACGACGGTCGCGTTGCTGTGGTCGGCGGAGACGTGCATCAGCATGTTCACGTCGTTGAGGACGCTGGTCTCCTCGTCCGGGTCGCCGTAGGCGTCGCCCTGACCCTGGCGCGAATCGCTGCCGACGACGAGGACGTTGAAGCCGCCCTCGAGGGCGCCGATCTCGGGGACCGAGCCGGCTGCGACCTCGGAGCCCGCGGCGACCGGGTGCAGGCTGACCGACGGCTGCGCGGACTGCACGAGCAGGGTCGCGGCGATCGCGACGATCGAGATCGAGGCGACGATGCCCACTCCCGAGACGGTCGCAGCGGCCTTGACGAGGGTCCGCGGCAGGCTGTGCCGCTTCTGCCGTCCGTGCCGGACGTGGGGTCGCGGCGTGCGCGCCGACTCGTCCGCGGCGGAGTGGTCCGTCGAAGGGCGCGTCGTGCGCATCCGTCTCCCGTTCGTCTGAGGGCTGGGGCTGGTGGGGCCGGGGGTGTGGAGCTGAGGGCGGGTCCGGGACCCGCGGGCGCGGAGGAGGGGACTCCCACCGCGTCGGGACATAGTACCCAGAGCGCTCCGGAAAGCCATCCGTCGCCCGGAATTCGCGCCGGAGGGTCCGGGCGGCCGCGCCGCACGGCCACCCGCCCGCGCTCAGCCCTGCTGCTCGACGACGCTGATCGCCCAGACGACCCCGAAACGGTCGGTGAGCATGCCGAACCCGGCCGACCAGGCCGACGCCGCGAGCGGCTCGACGATGCTCGCTCCGTCCACGAGCGCGTCCCAGTGGCCGGTCGCCTCCTCGAGGGTCGCGGCCTGCAGCGCCAGGAAGAAGGGACGGTCGGTGATCGTCGTGCCGTTCTCGCGGCGCGTGGCTCCCGCCTGCAGATCCGCCTCGCTCGAGGGGACGTCGTACGCCATCACGCTGAAGCCCTCCGCGCCGACGACCTGGCCGTGGACGACCCGCTCGGCGTCGGGCAGGCCCGCCGGCATCCCGAAGTCGCCGTAGGTGCGGACGACCGCCTGACCGCCGAACGCGGCGGCGTAGTACTCGAGGGCCGCGCGGGCCCGGCCGGTGAAGTTGAGGTGTGCGACGACTGCTGCGGTCATGGGTGTGCTCCTTCAGTGCGCGGCGGGTGGGCCGCGGTTCTCCCCGTTTCCCGGGGCTGACTCCACCATCTCGTCGGTACCGGCCAGGGAACGTCCGCTTCGCGCGCGATGATCGATCCGTGCCCATCGCCTCCTCGCCCTCCACCTCGAAGCGGCTGCTCGCCCTCCTGTCGCTGCTGCAGTCGCGCCGCGACTGGTCGGCGCCGGTGCTGGCGGAGCGGCTGGAGGTGAGCGAGCGCACCGTCCGGCGCGACGTCGAGCGGCTGCGCGAGCTCGACTACGTGATCGAGACCACGCGCGGCCCCGACGGCGGCTACCGCCTGGCCGCCGGCACGGAGCTGCCGCCGCTGCTCTTCGACGACGAGCAGGCCGTCGTGATCGCCCTGGCGCTGCGGACCGCCGGCGCCCTCGGCACCGACCTCGACGAGGCGGCCGAGCGGGCGCTTCGGACGATCCGACGACTGCTGCCGAGCCGCCTGGCGCACCGGATCGACGGACTCGCGGCGAGCGCCGGCACCGCGACCCGCCCGGCCGGGGCGCGCGCCGACTCCGGGGTGCTGCTGCGGATCGGCGACGCGATCCGCGACGCGCTGACCCTGCGGTTCGACTACGACTCCCCCGCAGGACCGACCGACGCCGTGCGCGCCACCGAGCCGCACCACCTCGTCCTCGCCGGCGGCAGCTGGTATCTGATCGGCTGGACCGCCGAGCGCGACGACTGGCGCACCTACCGGGTCGACCGGATCCGGCTCCGCAGCCATACCGGCGCCGCCTTCACCCCGCGGACCGTGCCCGGCGGCGACCCCGCGGCGTTCCTCTCCGCCCGCTTCAAGGGCTCGACCGGAGCGGACACCTGGCCGCACTGGGGCTCGGCGACGCTCGACGCCGACGCCGCGCGGATCGCCCCGTACCTCGGCGACGGCACGCTGACCGTCGAGCCGGACGGCCGCTGCCGGATCCGCGTCGGCTCCTGGTCCTGGCCCGGCCTCGCCGCAACGATCGCCCGCTTCGACGCGCCGATCAGCGACGTCGAGCCGCGGGAGCTGCGCGAGGCGTTCGCGCGCCTCGCGGAGCGGTCGGCGCGCGCGGCGCGGTCCGCGGCCGGCGCCTGCTGAGGGCTCTCCCCGCTCAGGGGCGCAGGGTCCGCCGGAGGAACCGCACCTGATCCTCGAGGCTGGCGCGCGAGACCGCGGCGTCGGGTACGAGCTGATCGAACACGTGGTACGTCCCCGCCCAGAGCCGCAGATCGACGGGCACCCCCTGCTCCAGGAGCCGTGCGCCGAAGTGGAGCGCCTCGTCCCGCAGCGGATCGAGCTCCGCGACGAGGAGGTACGTCTCCGGCAGCCCGAGAAGCGACTCGCGGCGAGCCGGTGCCGCGTACGCGTCGGCCTCCCGCCCGCCGAGGTAGAGCCGCCACATCACCTCGGCGTTGCGGTTGTCCCAGACCGGCGTGGCGTCGAACTCCCGCATCGACGTCGTCCGGAGGCGGTCGTCGAGCACGGGGAACAGCAGCAGCTGCGCGCGCGGCACCCGCTCGCCCTCGTCGAGCGCGAGCATGCTCACCCCCGCCGCCAGCGCGCCGCCGGCACTGACTCCGGCGACGGCGATCCGCGCGGGATCGATCCCGAGCTCCGCCGCCCGCTCGACGATCCACCGCAGCACCGCACGGCAGTCGTGCAGGCCCTGCGGGTAGGGGTGCTCGGGCGCGAGGCGGTAGTCGACGGAGACGACGAGGCAGCCCGCGTCGCCGGCGTAGCGCAGGCAGCGGGCGTTCTCGGAGAGGAGGTCCCCCGCGACGAACGCACCGCCGTGCAGGAACAGCAGGGCGGACCCGACCGACGCCGACGGCCGGTAGAGCCGCAGGGCGATGTCGTGACCGTCGAGGCGCACCGAGCGCGACTCGATCACGACCGACCCGCCGAACTCCACCTCGGCGGAGGACGGCTGCATCGTCGACGAGCCCATCAGCAGCCGGGTCCCCTCGACGTCGTTCAGGTCCGGCCGCACCATCAGCTCGGTGGCGGCGGCGAGCTCAGCGTCCACGGCGGCCACCGCCTGCCGCGCCGAGGGGGCTCACGCCTCGTCCGGCTCCGCCTCGGCGATCCGCAGCAGCTGCAGCGCGAGCCACACGTCGTTGCGCTGCGCGGCCTCGAACACGTCGATCCCCAGCTTCGCGCCCACGTTCTTCAGCCGGTGCCCCAGGGAGCTGTGATGCAGCAGGAGCTCCGCCGCCGCCGCGCGGACGTTCGCGTGGCGGCAGTACGCGTCCAGGGCGAGGATCTCGCCCAGGCCGACGGGCGTCCGCACCAGGAGCCGCATCCGCTGCACGAGCTCCGAGCCGGCGGCCTCCGCCGGGGAGACCCGGGCGAGGCAGCGCAGGGAGCCGAGCGCATCGTGCGCGAGAGCGCGCGGACCGAGCGTCGGCGAGCACAGCCGCAGCGTCCGCAGCGCGGAGAGGTAGGAGTCCCGCGGCGACAGCGCCGAGGCGCTCGCTCCGACGGCGACGGTCTCGGCGCCCTCGGGGAGCGCACCGGGCAGGGTCCCGGAGCCGTGCACCAGCACCGCGTGCACCGTCCCGAACCGCACCGGAGCCGTGCAGCGGTGCTCCGGCCCGCACCACTCCCGCCAAGTGCGCGGGTCCGAGAGAGATCCGCCCGAGCCTCGGGCGAGGACGACGCGGACCCGCCAGTCCGGCCGGAAGCCCAGCCGCCGCAGCGCCTCCTCCCGGTGCTCGGTGATCGAGGGCAGCGCCTCGATCAGCATCCGCAGCGGCTCGCCGTCGCCCAGCCGGGCCGCGTCGGCCTGCCGGATGAGGATCGTGGCCGCGGTCAGCGACATGCGCTCGAGGATCAGCTGCGCCATGTCCGCGTCGCTGCTCGAGGGCACCACCCAGACCAGGCCGGCGTCCGCGGTGCCGCCGCCGATCCCGGTGCTGATCGCTCCGGCCGGCGGATCCTGCGGCCGCGCGCGACCGAGGCTGTCGAAGCCGCAGCCGCCGCCCGGACCGGCGAAGCCCGCCTCGGTCCCGATCAGCATCGCCGTCGACCGCACCAGCTCGTCGATCCCGGCCCGGAACTGCTGGAGCTTGTCGAAGAAGCTGACGACGCGCAGCGCGTCCGCACCGCTCTCGCCGCCCTCGGACAACCGCCGGAGAAGACCCTCCATGCGTCACAGCCTCACTCGTCATCGCGTGCTCGCAACCGGTCGATCGCCAGGGCGAGCACCAGCACGGTCCCCGTCGCGATGCCCTGCCAGTAGGACGATACATTCAGGATCACGAGGCCGTTGCTCAGCGTCGAGAGGAAGACGATGCCGAGCGCGGTGCGCGGAATGCTGCCGCGGCCGCCGAAGAGCGAGGTCCCGCCGAGGACGACCGCGGCGAAGATGTCGAACTCGGCGCCCTGCCCGTTGTTCGCGGAGCCGGAGCCGAGCCGCCCCGCGAGCAGCACGCCCGCCACTGCCGAGAGCGCCCCGGCGACCACGAAGACCTGCATCGCGTGCACGTTCACCCGGAGCCCTGCCACCCTCGAGGCCCGGCCGGAGGAGCCGATGGCGTACGAGCGCAGCCCCCAGGTCGTCGTGCGCATCACGAGCCACGCGACGATGTAGAGCACGGTCACCAGCACCACCGCGACCGGGAGCGGGCCGATCGACCCGGTGCCGACCCAGAGCAGGAGATCGAAGCCCTCGACGACCGGGGCCGCGATCGACTGCCCGCTGGTCCAGACCTGCGCGGCACCGCGGACGACCAGCGCCACGGCGAGCGTGGAGATGAAGCCGGGGATCCGGAGCGTCTCGGTCAGCACGCCGTTGACGAGCCCGAGCAGGGCCCCGAGCGCGATCGCGCCGAGGACGGCGACGAGCGGCGGCAGCCCGACCTGCAGCAGCGACACGCAGGTGATCCCGGACGCCGCGATCAGCGCGCCCTGGCTGATGTCGAGCCGGCCGGCGATCAGGATGATCGTCGCCCCGATCGCCGCGACGCCGAGCACCGCCGACTGCCGGAGCACGACGAACAGGTTGTCGACGGTGAAGAAGGTCGACGAGCTGACGGCGAAGACGACGATCATCACGGCCAGCGCCACCGGGAGGACGATCGTGGCGAGGCGCTCCTGATCGAGGCCGCGGCGCGGAGCGCGGGCGAGCTCAGAAGCGGGAGTGTCGAGGCGGGTCACGAGACGCCTCCGGTCGCTGCGGACATCAGTTCTCCTTCGGTGGCGGTGGTGGCCGGGAGCTCCCGGACGACGGCGCCGTTGCGGACGACGATGATCCGGTCGCAGGCGGCGCGCAGCTCGGCGATCTCCGAGCTGATCAGCAGGACGGCGACGCCCTTGCCGGTGAGGTCCCAGACCGTGTCGATCAGGTCGGCCTTGGCCCGGACGTCGATGCCGTGGGTGGGCTCGTCGAGGACGAGCAGGGACAGGTCCTCGGCGAGCAGGCGCCCGACGAGCACCTTCTGCTGGTTGCCCCCCGAGAGCGAGCGGATGTCGAGGGCGTCGCTCGCTGCCTTGATCCGCAGGCGGGACGTCATCTCGCGGATCAGGGCGGTCACCGCGCGCCGGTCGAAGACGCCGCCGCGAGCGACGTCCCGCGGGGCCCGGACGATCATGTTCTGCCGCACGCTGAGGTGCGGCAGGATCCCCTCGGTGCGGCGGTCCTCGGAGAGGTAGGCGACGCCCCGGGCGAAGCCGGCGGCCGCGGAGCGCGGACTGTAGGGCCGGCCGCCGAGCTGCATCGAGCCGGACTGCAGGGTCTCGAGGCCGGCGATCGAGCGGCCGATCGAGGACTTCCCCGCGCCGACGAGGCCGAAGACGCCGAGCACCTCGCCCCGCCGGATCGCGAGGTCGACGGGCGGGCGGCCCTTGATCACCATCGCTCCGCCGACGAACGCGGGCTCGCCGAGCGACGGGGCCCGGTCGCCCCGGACGACGGCGGCGGAGCCCGGCACCATGGCGTCGACGACCTGCGGCAGCACGTCCGCCGTGGCCGCGAACTCGCCGGCGACCCGGCCGTCCCGCAGCACGACGATGCTGTCGCAGAGCTGCACGACCTCGTCGAGCCGGTGCGAGATGAAGACCACGCCGACGCCCTCGTCGCTGAGCGAGCGCATGACGCGGAAGAGGCGTGCCGCCTCGAACGGCGTCAGCGAGGAGGTCGGCTCGTCCAGCAGCAGCACGGATCCGGCGCTGCGCAGCGCACGGGCCGCCGCCACGAGCTGGCGGTCGCCGATCGACACGTCGCGCACCAGCTCGTCGACGTCGTTCTCCAGCCCCATCCGGCGCAGCAGCGCGCGGGCGGCCTCCCGCATCCGCCGGCGGTCGAGCTGCAGGGCCCGCTGGAACGGGCGCTCGTCCCCGAGGAAGAGGTTCTCGGCGATTGTGAGATCGGGCACGAGGTCGAGCTCCTGGCGCACGACGCCGATCCCGTGGCGCTGCGCCTCGCGCGGGCTCGAGAACGAGACCGGCTCGCCGCCCACTCGCAGCTCGCCGGTGTCGGGCGGGAGCTGGCCGGTGAGGATGTTGATGAGCGTGGACTTGCCGGCCCCGTTGGCGCCGGCCAGGCCGAGGATCCGTCCCGCGTGGACCGACAGGTCGACGCCGGAGAGGGCGGCCACCCCGCCGAAGGCCTTGCTCACGCCGCGGACGGTGAGGACGGCGGCGGGCTCGAGCGATGCCGTCATCCGAGGGAGTCCAGGATCCCCTGGGCGTTCTCCGCCGTCACCAGCTCGACGGGCACGATCTGCTCGCGCTCGACCTCGCCGCCCGAGGCGAGCTCGAGGACCGCGCGCGCGATGATCTCCCCCTGCTGGACCGGGAAGAGGCCCACCGTGGAGACGACCTCGCCGGAGAGGACGCCCCGCAGGATGCGCGCGTCCTCGCCGCCGGTGACGATCCCGACGTCCTCGCCGGGGGTGCGTCCGGAGGCCTTGACCGCGGAGATCGCGCCGAGCGCGCTGGAGTCGTTCAGACCGACGATGAGGTCGAGATCGGGGTGCGCCTGCAGGACGGTCGAGGTCTGCGCGTTGCCGGTGTCCTCCTGGTACGCCTCGACCTCGCTGACGAGCGTCCACTTCCCCTCGCCGAGCACGGCGTCGATCCCGGCGATGACGCCTTCGTGCCGGGCGATCAGCGGCTCGCCGCCGGAGTCCTGGTGCAGGATCGCGACGGTGGGCACCTCGTCCGCGCGGTTCGCCGCCAGCCAGCCGCCGGCGCTCTCGCCCTCGAGCTCGCCGAAGGCGCGGTCGTCGAGGTTGAAGACGACGTCGGCCTCGGGGATGTCGGTCGCCAGCCCGATCACGAGGACGTCCTGCCCGGTGAGGCGGCGCGCGACCGGCGAGATCGCCTTCGGGTCCGTCGGGCACACGATCACGGCCTTCGCACCGGCCGCGACGAGGTTCTCGATTCCGGACACCTGCTCGCCGGACTCGCCGTCGGGATCGGAGGTGACGACGTCGATGCCGCAGTCGGACAGGATGCCCTCCAGCCCCTTCTCGACCAGCGGGAAGTACCCGCCGGTGTTGGAGTAGGGCGAGTAGCCGACGCGGGTCAGGTCGACGCCGTCGCACTCGGCGGGGCGCTCACCGGCCGGCGTCGTCGATGCGCTCTGGCAGCCGCTCAGCGGGAGCAGCACGACCGCGGCAGCGGCCAGTGCGACGGCCGTGCGGCGCAGTCGGGTGGTGGGTCCGTGGACGTGCATCGTGTCTCCTTCGACAGGAAGTGCGGGTGGGGCGACTCCCCGGGAGGGTTCGGCGCCACCCGTCACTCTGCCGACGCGCGGCCCCGGAGTCATCCGGTCACCGACGCATATCCGCCCGCCATCTGGCGGATGGCAGCGCCACCATGGCGTCCGCGCCGACGGGTGACCGACCGCGGATCCCGGTCACCCGTTCATCGGAGGAGGGAGCCCGCCGGTCACCGGCGCAGAGTCGGGTCATCGCCTCGGGGCCCGTCCCGGGCACGACGCGCACAGAGCGAAGGAGAAGAGACCATGAACGAGAAGCACACGACGGACGTCCGGGACCTGCCGATGACCGTGTTCGAGGTGGCGGAGCGGGGCGGGACAGTCGAGTCCCTGACCGCCGGTCACGGCATGAAGGAGCTCGCCGACTCGAACTGCGTCTGCTACATCTGCTGCGGCGGGCCCGCCGCCTGACCGCCGTCGCCGAGAGCCGGCCTCTCGGCCCCTCGGCACGGCTCGCGAGCACGCGTCCCTCCGCGTGCCGCCCCCGGCTCCCGTCCCGCGTCAGTCGGGACGGGAGCCTTCTGCCGTCGGAGGGGGAGGCGGAACGATCCACCGGCCCGCCGGCGAGACCGTCTCAGCGACCGCCGCCGCGTACTCGGCGTGGCGGTCGTGAGGCGGCTGCCCGAAGGACCGCTGCAGGACCGTCCCGAGGAGCCGGGCGCAGTCGCCGGCCCGCTCGGCGTCGCGAGACCGATCGGAGTCACCCGGCCGATCCGCGTCGGCGGCCCCCTCCGGGCGGAGGACGAAGCCGCCGACGACCGCTCCGACAGCCAGGCGCCCGGACTCGGAGCGCGCGTCGCCGAGCACGAGGTGGTGCCGGCTGAGCGCCCCGAGGTAGTGCGGATCGGAGAGCCGGGAGACGAGGGAGAGCCCGAGCCGGTCGGACGAGCCGGGCCGGGCTCCACGCGAGCCGAGGACCGCGGCGTCACCGCGGTTGTAGGCGCGGAGCAGCGGCACCGCCATGGTCCCGTGGAAGAGCATCGCCGCGGTGAGGCCGAAGGCGACCAGCTCCGGCCGCCGCAGGAGGGCCGCTCCGAGCTCGGCGTCGATCCGGCCCGCCTCGCGGACGAGGACCGCGTCGAGGAGCTCGTCCTTGCTGCTCCAGTGCAGGTAGAGCGTGCCCTTGCCGACGTGCGCGGCGTCGGCCACGTCCTGCATGCAGACCTTGCGGTAGCCCCAGCGGAGGACGAGATCGCGCATCGCGTCGAGGATGCGCTCCCGCCGCCGCGGATCGGCGGTCTCGGGCCGGCGCGGATGGGCGACCTCCGAGCCCCGGCGCAGACCCGGGTCGGTCCGCGCATCTGCGTCGCTCCCGGACGAGGGCGTCACGGGAACGGATGCGGGTCGGGGTTCAGCTCGTCCGGGAGCAGGTCGCGGTCGAGCCTGCCGAGCCGCCGCGGCAGCTCGAGGAGTCGGGGCAGCCCGTCGGTCCTGCGGTTGCGGTGGCCGAACGTCATCGGCACGGCACCCGGCACGAGCACCTTCACGCAGGAGAAACCGCCGGCGCGGTGCTCCGGCGTGGTCTGGTCGACGACGAGCACCTCGCCGATCCGCTCCACCACGGCACGGAGATCGACCGCCAGATCCGCGGCGTCCGGGCGGACGCGGTGCGCTCCCCCGACGTCGTCGATGCCGATCGTCGGACCATCGCGCAGGAACTCGAGGCGGTGGAGGGCGTCCGGATGCGCGTACAGGGCGGAGTGGTCGAGCATCGTCCGCACGGCGAGCGGATCGCGCACCATCTCCGCGGCGTGCGCCTCCTCGCCCGGGTAGCGCCGGAGGAGGTCCGCCAGGATCGGGCCGAGCTCGCTCAGCGCGCCGAGCAGCGCGCGCTCGGGGTCGAGGGCCGCGCCGGCGGTGCAGAGCGCGGCCGGTCCGGAGCCGCCCTGCCGCGTCGCCAGCAGCCACACCGCCGGAATCCCCCAGTCCGTCGTGACGTCGAAGGCGGCGACGTCGAAGCCGGTCGCCGCGGTGATCGCCACCGCCTGGGCGGGGACGAGCGGATCGCGGCAGCTGCTCAGGTCGATGGCGGCGGGCGTGGTGCGGGTGTACCAGGTGCAGAGGAACGCGTCGCGCTCGATCGTCTCCAGCAGACCGTGCAGGGCGGCCTCCTCCCAGGAGGAGCCGAGCGCGCAGCCGTTCGAGACCTCGTAGTACGAGACCGGGTCGTCCCCGCGCAGTCGCTGCGAGAAGTAGTAGGCGAGAGCCTCGGGGACCAGTCGCGCGCGCCCCTCGGCGAAGGAGTGCGCCCACACCCACTGGATCGGCACGTCCTCGTCGAACCGCCGGTACCGGAAGGCCGGGTCGTCGTAGGACTCGTCCGGATGCCGACCGAAGACGTCAGGGTGCACGGCCTCAGCAACGAGCTCCCGGAAGCTTCCGCGCACGGTCGACCGGCGCCCGCCCGGGGCGACTCCCCCGTACCGCTCGAGCGCCTCCAGCACCGCGGTGACCTCGGCGGACCGGTAGTCGCGACCGCGGCCGTAGCCCGGCTCGACCAAGCCGTCCAGGCGCATCGGCATCGGCGCGGCCGCCATGACCAGCCCGCCCTCGTCCCCGCGGCGTGTGGCGGCGATCGTCCCGCAGAAGGGGTCGATGTAGAGGGAGCGGAGGGCGTCGGCCTCGCCGACGACGTCGCGGATCCGCGCGCCGAACGGAGCGGTCTTGGGCTGCGGCGTGAGGACGTGCTGGGCGAGCACGGCGGTGTCGTCCGGGAGGTCGCCGCAGAGCTCGCAGAGGGGCTCGGGGAGGAAGGCGTGCGACTCCACCTCCAGCGTGTCGAGGCGGACCACGGCGACCCGCCGCGCGGCGCCCGCGTCGTCCCGCTCCTGAGCGAGCAGGCGCTCGAGCGCGATCGCCGCGACCTCGGCCGCCAGCTCGTCGAGCGCCTCCGGGCGCCGGCCCTCGAGCTGCTCCGCGCACTCCTCCCGCAGCTGCCGCCGCCAGGGTTCCGCGCCGCCCAGGCGCTCGCGCCGGAGCGCCAGGCACCGCGGGCACCCTGGGACGCCGGGACGCACGAGGGGCCCGATCACGAGGCGGTTCACCTCGACGTGCGCAGGCAGCCACGGCACCTCGTTCGCGGGAGGGTCGGGGATCCGCCAGGTGTCGGACGCTCGGACGGTCACGCCCCTCGCTGCGCCGATGCCGGCCAGCGCTCGCTGGAGCAGTCCGTCCTCCTGGCCGGCGACCACGGTCTCGTTCGCGCTCACGGCAGGATCACCACCTTCCGGACGACGAGTCCGAGTCTCGCCACGACGGGGTCGTGGTCCAGGTCGACGACGACGGCCCGCGGATCGGAGGCGGGAGCCGTCTCCCGGGCGAACCTCAGCGCCTCCTCCGCCGTCTCGGCGACTCCGAGACCTCCGGTCGCCGGTGCCGCGTCCGAGCAGCGGAAGGCGAGCGAGACCGGCACGCGGAGGGTGGAACCGTCGGCCAGCAGCCGGCCCGGAACGGTGGACGCCGTGTGCGCGGCGACCACGCGGCGGACGGCCTCGCGCAGCTCCTCGAGGCTCGCGGTGGGAGCGGCGACCGCCCGACCGGCCCCGTCGAGCACCCGGCGCGGATCGAGGACCGACTCCGCGCGGACCGCGAGCGCCCGGCGGACCGCGTCGGACCGCGCCGCCGCGAAGTCGGCGCCCTCGCCGACGACCTCGACGTCGCGCCTCGCGACGACGGCGTCGCAGGCGACGCGGACCCGGGAGTGGTGGCGCGGGACCTGCGGCAGATCCGCCTCCTCGATCAGCCGGAGCACCCCGAAGTCGGGATCGACGACCGTCGTCGCCCGCTCCTCGAACGGGCCGGTCGCCTCCGGCTGCCCGGCCTGCCACGGATGGGGGCTGATGCGGGTGAGCACCGATCCCGCCGCGGTCACCGTCCTGGCCCGCCACGGGTCCGTGCGGCCGGCCTCGACGCGGCGGACGAGCTGAGCGACGGCCTGTCGCACGACGCCCTCGACGGGCCTGCCCGCCTCGACGCCGCGCTCCGCCACGGCGACGAGCACCGGGAGCAGGTCCGACCCGGAGGCCGGCCCGACGACGAGCGCCCCGCCCGCGTGCAGCAGGACCGCCCCGAAGGTCCGCTCCCGATGCTGTCGGACCTCGTCGATCAGCCACCGCTCCGCGACCGGGCCGACGGCGAGGCAGGACTCGGGCAGGGCGCGGCCGTTGAGCACCACCGCCCGTTCCGCGAGGGCCGTCTCGCCGAGGAAGCTGACGCGACCGGCGACGGGCGCCTCGCGGAGGACGCCGAGGGAGAGCATCGCGCTCCGCACGCGCCGGAGCTGATCGGCCCGGACGGGATCGAGCGACCGCGCGCGCTCGTCGACGTCGATCCCCGCCTCGGTCCAGGCGGCGACGAGGCGGATCCAGCCGGCGATCTCGCCCGTGAGGACGACGTCGCCGGAGGCGGTCATGCCGTAGGTGCAGCCCTCCCGGTCGACCACGCAGGCGCTCGTGTCCACGACGAGGCTCACGCCGCCACCGCCGGGGTCGACCGCGGGCTCGAGCCGACGAGGAACTGGCCCACGCTGCACTCGAGGAGGGGATCGCGACCGGTCGCCTCGGCGAAGGCGACGGGGTCGTCGACGCCGAGCGGGCATCCCGCCAGCCCCATCGCGCTGCACGCTCCGGCGAGCGCCTGGTAGAGGACCCCCGTGTCCTTCATGACAAGCTCGAGCGCCATCTTCTCGTACTTCCACATCACGCGGCCGACGCGGGCGGAGACGACGATCAGGACCTGCGGGACGGCGTCCGTCGCCGACGCCCGGCTCGCGCCGCGGATCATCCTGCGCACCGCGGGACGGCCGATGCCGCACACCTCCTCGAGCTCGTGGCGGTGCGCGTCGTAGTGGTAGAACGCCGGATCGAGCCCGGCGCAGCGCGAGACGACCAGGTACAGCTCGAGCTCGGCGAGCGAGCCGCCGGACGGTCGCGGCGAGCAGACCACCTCCGTCCCGTGGTCGACGCGGGTCCCGCGGACCCGGTCCGTCCGGAAGAGGAGCTCCCCGAGCTCGGCGACATCGATCGGCGCGGACTCGTCGTGCTGCCTCAGGGACGCTCTTCGCTCGACCACCTCGGCGTAGGGCGGGTCGCCCGCCCTCAGGGCGGCGATGTCGACCGGTGGGAGCGCGGCCCGGCGCCCGCCGAACGGCGTGGGGACGGCGCCCTCCGGGGCGAAGCCCGCCTTCCCGCCCCACCACGTGCCCCCGAAGTCGCCGATCGCCCCGCGGTGGCCCGGTCGGCTCCGATCCCAGAAGAGCAGCTCGTGGGGTGCCCACTGGCGGAAGCGGAGCTCCGTGTCCTCCGGACCGCCCGGTGCCGTGAGGAAACCGTGCCGGCGCAGCTCGCGGTGCAGGGCCGCGGCGAGCCCGCTGCCGCCCGAGAGCGCCTCGGCGAGGAGCGACCGCCGGTGCAGCACGATCTCGGCACTGGCGAGCGGCGACTCCACCAGCAGGTCCGGGCCGTCGCGGCGGACCACGGCGAACCTCGAGAGGTCGAGGTCGAGGTCCGCGGAAGGCGCCGGAGCGGGTTCCGCCGCGGCCCGCAGCGGTCGGATGACGAAACCGGCACCGTCCTCGTCGCCGAACTCCTGGACGAGCCAGCCGTCCTCGCGCAGCCGCGCGGTCACGGGGTCGTCGGCGCCGCCCGGCACGCCCTCGACGAGCTGCCGCAGCCGCTCGTCGACCGCCGCGCCGTCCCCGAGCGCCAGGGACCGGGGCCACGCCATCACGGTCGTGGCCGTGCCGTCGTGCGAGGCGTACACGCCCGCGCGAAGGCGCTCGGTCCGGGGTCCGGGGACGTCTTCGTCGGTCACGAGCTCTCCTTCTCGACCGCCGGGCAGCCCGCATCGCCGAGGCGACCACGCTGCAGAGGCACAGGTCCGCCTGCGGAAGAACGTCAGGCTAGCGACGGCACCGAGGGAGAGGACATCGCGCGCCAGGAGAGGGAGACGTCGGCCCTACGAGCCCGGTGCCCGCGCAGCGGAGCCCTCCCGCGGCGCACGGCCGCGTCGGCGAGAAGGACGGGCTCTCAGATGGCGGAGGGCTAGGGATTCGAACCCTAGAGACATTTCTGCCCACCAGTTTTCAAGACTGGCTCCATCGGCCGCTCGGACAGCCCTCCCTGCCGCTCCCCGCGGGGAGAGACAGTCGATGGTAACCGACGGACGCGCGGCGGCGGGCGGCGACCGGTGGGGCAGGGGCCGCCGGGTCAGCGCAGGTCGGCGAGGGCGACGGCGACGCCGTCCTCGTGCACGCCGGGGAGGATCGCGGAGGCGACGGCGAGGACCTCGGCGGGCGCCTGGCCCATCGCCAGGCCGGCGCCGTGCTCGGCGGCCCAGGTGAGCATCTCGATGTCGTTCCGGCCGTCGCCGAGCGCGACCACGTCGCTCCGCTCGATGCCGAGGCGGTTCCGGACCAGCTCGAGCGCGGTCGACTTGTTGACGCCGTGCGGGGCGATGTCGAGCCAGGCGGTCCAGCCGATGGCGTAGCTGACCTGGTGCAGGCCCATCCGCTCGACGAGCTCGGTGAACTCCTCGATGCCGGTGCCGGGCGAGATGACGACCACGCGGGTGGACTGCACGCCGAGCAGCTCCTCGAACGGGACGTGCACCGTCTCGGCGCCCATCACCGCCCCGCCGGGGAAGGCCTCGGTGTAGGAGAAGGCGCCGTCGGCGTCCTCGACGGCGTAGTGCGCGTCGGGCAGGTGCCGGCGGATGGTCTCGAGGACCTCGGTGGGGTCGAAGGTCTCGACGACGTCGGGGCGGTAGCCGCCCTCCGCCTCGGGGTCGCGGCGCAGGGTGACGGCGCCGTTGCAGCAGATCACGAACTCTGGAGCGATGCCCAGCCGCGCCACGACGGGCAGCGTCGTCGACGGCGAGCGGCCGGTGGCGAGCATGACCTCGTCGCCCTGGGCGACCACTCGCGTGATCGCCTCGACGACCGCGTCGGTGATGGTGCCGTCCTCGTGCATGACGGTGCCGTCGATGTCGAGGGCGACGAGGCGGCGACCGGAGGCGCGACCCGCGCTCATGCGGTGCGGACCGGCTCGAGGACCTCGAGGCCGCCCAGGTGCGGGCGCAGCGCCTCGGGGACGAGCACCGAGCCGTCGGCCTGCTGGTGCGTCTCGAGCAGGGCGACGATCCAGCGGGTGGTCGCCAGGGTGCCGTTCAGGGTCGCGACGGGCGCCGTCTTGCCGGACTCGGTGCGGTAGCGGGTGTCGAGGCGGCGGGCCTGGAAGGTGGTGCAGTTCGAGGTGGAGGTCAGCTCGCGGTAGGCGTCCTGGGTGGGCACCCAGGCCTCGACGTCGAACTTGCGCGCGGCGCTCTGGCCGAGATCGCCCGCGGCGACGTCGATGACGCGGTAGTGCAGGCCGAGACTCTGCAGCACGCCCTCCTGGTGCGCGAGCAGGCGCGCGTGCTCCGCCTCCGCGTCCTCGGGCAGCGTGTAGACGAACATCTCGAGCTTGTTGAACTGGTGCACCCGGATGATGCCGCGGGTGTCGCGCCCGCCCGAGCCGGCCTCGCGGCGGTAGCAGGTGCTCCAGCCGGCGTAGCGCTTCGGGCCGCCCGCGAGGTCGAGGATCTCGTCGGCGTGGTACCCGGCGAGCGCCACCTCGCTGGTGCCGGTGAGGTAGAGGTCGTCGTCGCGGAGGCGGTACACCTCGTCGTCGTGCTCGCCGAGGAAGCCGGTGCCGTCCATGATCTCGGGGCGGACGAGCGTCGGCGTGATCAGCGGGGTGAAGCCGGCCTCGAGGGCGCGCTCCAGGCCGAGATTCATCAGCGCGATCTCGAGGCGGGCGACGAGGCCCTTGAGGAAGTAGAAGCGCGCGCCGCTGACCTTCGCGCCGCGCTGCATGTCGATGCCGTCGAGCAGCTCGCCGATCTCGAGGTGGTCGCGGGGCGCGAAGTCGAAGACCGGGCGCTCGCCGACGGTGCGCACGAGCTCGAACTCGTCCTCGCCGCCGGCGGGCACGCCGTCGATGATCGGATTGGCCAGCCGCTTCACGAGCGAGCCGAAGCGCTCGTCGGCCTCGGCGGCCTCCTGCTGCGCCTGCTTGGCTGCGGCGGCGAGGCGCTGCGCCTCGGCGACCAGGGCCGCCTTCTCGTCCTTCGGTGCCTTCGCGACGGTCTTGCCGAACGCGTTCTGCTCGGCTCGGAGGCGCTCGGCCTCGGTGATCGCGGACCGGCGCACGCGGTCGGCCTCGACGGCCTCGTCGACGAGCTCGACGGAGTCGCCGCGCGCCTCCTGCGAGCGCTTCAGGACGTCCGGGTTCTCGCGGAGAAGTACGGGATCAATCACCAGAGCAGTTTAGAGGGGCCGGGAGGCGCGCCTGAGGATCGGCCGGGCGGACCGATCCGGCGGGATCGGGGCTGCGAACCACTTCTGCGCCCCTCGACCCCGAGGACGGCGCCGCCCCTCCGTGTCCCCTCGCGAGGACCGCGCCTCCCCGACCTCCACCCGAGAGGCCCCGCCATGACCCTCCAGACCCCGACAGTGCGCCTCGAGCGCACCGGCCCCGTCGCGCGCCTCGTGCTCGACCGGCCCGACGCGCTCAACGCCCTCGATCTCGAGACGGCCCTGCAGCTGGTGCGCGCCCTGATCCGGCTGAACGCCGACCCGAGCTGCACCGTCGTCGTCGTGGAGTCCGCCGGCCGCGCCTTCTGCACCGGCGGCGACGTCTCGGCGATCCTGGGCGCCGATCGCCCCGACGAGTACCTCCGCGACCTGGCGACGACCGCCGGCGAGGCGTTCCGCCTCCTCGGCGAGAGCAGCGCCGTCGTCGTCTGCGCGATCGACGGCGTGGTCGCCGGCGCGGGGATCGCCTTCGCCCTCGCCGCCGACATCGTCGTCGCGACGCCCGCCGCCACCTTCGTCAGCGCCTACGGCGACGTCGGGCTCGTCCCGGACTGCGGCGTCACGGCGACCCTGCCCGCGACGATCGGCCGCCGCCGGGCGCTCGACTTCGTGCTGTCGGGCCGCGCCGTCCGGGCCGCCGAGGCGCTCGAGTGGCAGCTCGTCACCGAGGTCGTGCCCCGCGCCGAGCTCGCAGCCCGCGTCGACGAGCGCGTCCGGGCGCTCGCCGCCCGCCCGCCGCTCGTGGCGGCCGCGGCCAAGCGCCTCCTGAACAGCGAGCCGCTCGACCTGCGCGAGCGGATCGAGGAGGAGACCGGCACCCTGATCGAGCTGCTGGCGACCGAGCGCACCCGCGCACTGCTCGACGCGGAGCACGAGCGGCAGCAGCGCCGCCGGACCCGCGGCACCGTCGCGGTGTGACCGGCGCGGGCGCCGCCGGCTGATCACGGGCGGTGTCAGGACTGGGCGACGAGCCCGGCCAGATCGCGGATCGACGCCGCTCCCGACTGCCGCAGCAGCACCCGGAACTCGGCGTCGAGAACGCCGAGCAGCGCGGCGACCTCGTCGGCGCCACCCGCGGCGAGCGCCCACATCAGCGGCCGTCCGACGAAGACCGCCCGCGCCCCGAGCGCGAGCGCCGCGAGCACGTGCCGGCCCGAGCGGACGCCGCTGTCGACGTAGACCTCGGCGTCGGCACCGACCGCCGCGGCCACCTCGGCGAGCGCCCCGACGGCGGTGATCGAGCCGTCCATCCGCCGGCCGCCGTGGGTCGAGACGACGACACCGGAGGCGCCCGCGTCGACCGCGCGCCGCGCGTCCTCGCCGCGCAGCACGCCCTTCACCAGGACCGGCAGACCGCTCACCGAGCGGAGCCGGCCGATGTCGTCGAGTCCCGGGTTCGGCACGGGACGGCCGAGGACCAGGGCGCGTTCCTGCTCGGTCAGGTTGCCCAGCCTCGCCTTGCCTGGGATCTCCGGCCAGGTCAGCGGCTCGATGCCGGGGCGCTCGCCGCGCAGCACCGGCATCTCGACCGTGAGCATCAGAGCGCGGGCGCCGTGCTCAGCGGCCCGCTCGACGAGCGCGTGCGTCACGTCGCGGTCCGCGAGCAGGTAGACCTGGAACCACCACGGCGCACCCGCCGCAGCGATCCGCTCGAACGGCAGCGCCGTGTTCGTGGAGACGCCGAGCAGGGTGCCGGCGCGCGCCGCCGCCTCCGCCATCGCGATCTCGCCCCGCGGGTCCGCGGCGTTCTGCTGCGCCATCGGCGCGACCAGCACCGGGCCGCGGACCTCCGTGCCGAGGACAGTGGTCGTGGTGTCGCCGTCGAGCTCGCCGTTCAGGGCCGCCGGCCGGAACCGGATCGCGTCCCAGGCCGCGAGGTCGGCGTCGCGCTCCCCCCGGCCGCCCGCGACGGCGCCGTAGTAGTCGGCGACGAACCAGGGCAGGACCTCGCGGGCGCGCTCCTCCAGCTCGGCGACGAGTCGGCGGGTCGGTGCGCTGTCGCCGGACATGGGCGGCCTCCACTTCGAGGGCGCCGGTGCGGCGCGGGGGCGGGCCGGGAGGGTCCGCCGCGGCTCGACCCTACCCGCGGCCGTCGCGCCGCGATCGGAGGGGCGCGGTGCCGCCGGGTCGGCTACGGTGGTCCCTGCGAAGGGGAGTAGTTCCCACCGTCCGCGGAGCGGACGACGAGGCGCGTCGACATGCTGGTCCGGAGAGTCCCGGACCCGGCCCGCCACCCAGATCCTCGCGGAACCGGGCGAACGAGACCTTCGGTCAGTCGACACGTGTCCTGATCGGTCCTCTCGCGCGGGTCGGCCGGGGTGCCGAACCCAGGAGATCCCATGGCGACCACCGCCCGAGACACCCCTTCCTCCCCCACCCCCGTGCAGATCCGCCGCTGGCGGCGCTACCTCGCCGACGAGCTCGCCGAGGCCGCGAGCTACCGCGATCTCGCACAGCGCCGCACCGGCGAGGAGCGCGAGATCCTGCTCGCCCTCGCCGCGGCCGAAGGGCGGCACGAGGAGCACTGGCGGGAGCTGCTCGGGTCGGCCGCCGAGCCGCAGCCCCGGCCCGACCTGCGCACCCGCCTCCTCGGCTTCCTGACCCGGCAGTTCGGCTCGGTCTTCGTGCTCGCGCTGATCCAGCGCGCCGAGGCCCGCTCGCCCTACGCCGACGACGACGACGCGACGGAGGCGATGGCCGCCGACGAGCGGATCCACGGCGAGGTCGTCCGCGGGCTCGCCGAGCGCGGCCGCAACCGGCTCTCGGGCACCTTCCGCGCAGCGGTGTTCGGCGCCAACGACGGCCTGGTCTCGAACCTGGCCCTCGTCCTCGGCGTCGGCGCGAGCGGCGTCGGCACCGGGGTCGTGCTCTTCACCGGCATCGCCGGGCTGCTGGCCGGCGCGCTCTCGATGGGGGCCGGGGAGTTCGTCTCGGTGCGCTCGCAGCGCGAGCTGCTCTCCGCCTCCTCCCCCGACCTCGACACCAACCACGTCGTCTCCGACCTCGACGTCGACGCCAACGAGCTGTCGCTGGTCTACCGCGCGCGCGGGCTCTCGCAGGAGGACGCGGACGCCCGCGCCGCCCGCGTCTTCGCGGGACTGCGGGGCGGCGCGGCGCCGACCTCGCCGATCACCATCGGCGGGCCGAAGGCCGACCCGTCGATCGACGAGCACGAGTCGATCGGCACGGGGATGGGCGCGGCGCTGTCGAGCTTCTGCTTCTTCGCCTCGGGCGCGATCATCCCCGTGCTGCCCTACCTGCTCGGGATGTCGGGGCTGGCCGCGGTGGTCCTCGCGTCCGTCCTGGTCGGCCTGGCGCTGCTCGCGACCGGCGCGATCGTCGGCCTGCTCTCCGGCGCGCCGCCCCTCGCCCGCGCGCTGCGCCAGCTCGGCATCGGCTACGGCGCAGCGCTCGTCACCTATCTGCTCGGGCTGCTGTTCGGGGCGTCGGGGGTATAGGGGGCATTCCTCCCACTTCCGCCGGAAGTGCTGACGACGGTGGGTCTCGATACGCCCCTGCGGGGCTGCTCGACCAGCATGCTCGAGCGATCTCGCGCTCTGACGCATCGACAGCAGCCCATGCTGATCGAGTAGCGCGCGCAGCGCGCGTATCGAGATCCCCCTCAACCGGAGGCGCCGGCGTCAGTGGGTCGTCGCCTCGGCCTCGGTCTCGACGTCGTCGGAGGGCGCCTGCTTCGCGGGCCGGGCACGCCAGCGCAGCGCCGCGACGCCCATCGCCAGCAGCAGGGCGAAGGGCAGGCTGCCCAGCAGCGGGATCGAGGCGTAGTAGGTGATCTGCCGCTGGATCCACTCCGGTGACGGGGTGTCGGAGTCGCCGTAGTACGACGCGGGCGGCGAGGAGTAGCCGCTGTAGAGCAGCGCGACGCCGAGCACGCTGCCGGCGAGCCCCGCGAGCAGCAGGGCGAGCAGCCAGGGGTTCCGCCAGAGCGGCGCAGAGGGCTCGACGGCGGCGTCGACGCGGCGGGCGGGCGCCTCCTCTCGGGCGGCGTCCGCGAACGGCTGCACGATGGGCGCCGCATCGGCGTCGGACGGCAGGCGCACGGGCGGACCGGCGGGGGCGGGACTCTCGGCGGCCCGCCGCGAGCGCCGGCTGTCGGTCGCGACCTCGGCGAGCGCGGGCGGCCGCCGGCGGGCGATCCCCTCCGGCGCCGTGCTCGGCCGCGCGAAGGCGCGCTCGTCGCCGCGCACCCGGTCCACTCCCCCGGCGAAACCCCGCTGGAAGGCGGCGTCGTACCGCGGATCGACGCGCTCGCGCTCGGCTCCGCCTCGTTCAGTCATCGTCGACCTCCGGTTCGCTGCCCAGGATCCCGCGCAGCCAGTCGCGGGCCTCGATGAACACCTCGTCGTCGTAGCGTCGCACGTACGAGACCGGACGGCGATCCGCACGGGGATACGAGCCGAGGAAGATCACCCGCGGACTGAAGCGGCGGAGGCCCAGCAGGGCGTCGGCGACCCGCTCGTCGTGCACGTGGCCGTCGAGGTCGATGACGAAGCGGTAGCGGCCGAGGGCGTCGCCGATCGGCCGCGACTGGATCATGCTCAGGTTCACGCCGCGGGTCGCGAACTGCTCGAGCATGTCCAGCAGCGCGCCGGGGGCGTCGGAGGGCAGCTCGACGATCAGGCTCGTCTTGTCGGCGCCCGTCGGCTCGGGCAGCACCCGTGAGCGCGAGACGTGCACGAAGCGGGTGACCGCGTTCGGGTTGTCGCCGATCCGCTCCGCGAGCACCTCGACGCCGTGGTGGCGGACGATGCCCGGCGGCGCGATCGCGGCCTGGGCGGGCGAGCCGGCGAGCAGGTCGATCGTGGCCTGCACGTTGCTCGACGCGGGCAGGTGCTCGTGGCTCGGGATCGTCCGGTCGAGCCACTCGCGGCACTGGCCGTAGGCGACCGGGTGGGCGGCGACGATCCGCACGTCCTCGAGCCGCGCCCCCGGGCGGCCGACCAGGATGAACGACACCGGCACGAGGTACTCGCCGACGATCCGCACGCCCGGGATCTTCGCCAGCGCGTCCTGCGCCGCGGTCACCCCGCCCTCGACCGAGTTCTCGATCGCGATCACCGCGCCGTCGCTGCGCCCCGAGACGAGGTCGTCGAGCGCCTCGCCGACGTTGCCGACACTCCGCCAGACGTGCCCGCGCGCCTCGGGCACCTGCGCGAGCGCCGCCTCCGTGAACGTGCCGGACGGCCCGAGATAGCTGTAGGTGCGGGGGGCGGAGGCGGTGTCGGGGACACCGTCGGAGGCGCGGTCGGGCATGGCGGACAGCCTAGCCAGCGCCTGTCCAGCCGGTATCGCGGCCCCGGCGCGACTGCCACTATGGACCCCATGACCGATCGCGCAGGGAAGCCGGCAGAGGCCTCCGATCTCATCGACGTCGAGGCCCTCGTGAGGGCGTACTACGAGAAGAAGCCGGACGTGTCCGACCCCTTGCAGAAGGTGGTCTTCGGCACCTCCGGGCATCGCGGCTCGTCGTTCGACACCGCCTTCAACGAGGACCACATCGCAGCGGTGACGCAGGCGATCGTCGAGTACCGGACGAACGAGGGCATCACCGGGCCGCTCTTCATCGGCGCCGACACCCACGGCCTCTCGCGTCCGGCGCTGACGACCGCGCTCGAGGTGCTGGTCGCCAACGAGGTGCGGGTGCTCGTCGACGAGTTCGACGACTTCGTGCCGACGCCCGCGCTCAGCCACGCGATCCTCCGCTACAACAACGACCCATCGCACACCGACCGCGCCGACGGCATCGTCGTCACGCCCTCGCACAACCCGCCCCGCGACGGCGGCTTCAAGTACAACCCGCCGCACGGCGGCCCCGCCGACTCCGACGCCACCTCCTGGATCGCGAACCGCGCCAACGAGCTGATCGCCGACGGCAACCGCGACGTGAAGTCGGCCGAGCCGAGCGCCGTCGAGACCTACGACTACCGCACCCACTACGTCGCCGACCTGAAGAACATCATCGACATCGACGCGATCAAGAAGGCCGGGGTGAGGATCGGCGCCGACCCGCTGGGCGGTGCGTCGGTGCACTACTGGCAGCTGATCGCCGAGATGTACGAGCTCGACCTCACGGTCGTCAACGGCGAGGTCGACCCGGCCTGGGGCTTCATGACCCTGGACTGGGACGAGAAGATCCGGATGGACCCGTCGTCCCCCAGCGCGATGGCCTCGGTCGTCGCCCGGGCCGGCGACTACGACATCCTCACCGGCAACGACGCCGACGCCGACCGCCACGGCATCGTCACGCCCGACGGCGGCCTGATGAACCCCAACCACTACCTCGCGGTCGCGATCGACTACCTCTACCGCCACCGCTCCGGCTGGCGCGAGGACGCGGCGATCGGCAAGACGCTGGTCTCCTCCTCGATCATCGACCGGGTCGCGGAGTCGCTCGGCCGCCGCCTCTGGGAGGTGCCGGTCGGCTTCAAGTGGTTCGTGCCCGGGCTGGTCGACGGCTCCGTCGGCTTCGGCGGCGAGGAGTCGGCGGGTGCGTCGTTCCTCCGCTTCGACGGCACCGTCTGGACGACCGACAAGGACGGCATCCTGCTGGCGCTGCTCGCCTCGGAGATCGTGGCCGTCACGGGCAAGAGCCCGTCGGCGCTGTACCGCGAGCTGACCGAGCGCTTCGGCGACCCGGTCTACGAGCGCGTCGACGCCGTCGCCACGAAGGCGCAGAAGGCGGCGCTCGGCAAGCTCGACGGCGACGCCATCTCGGCGACCACCCTCGCCGGCGAGGAGATCGTCGCCAAGCTCTCGAAGGCTCCCGGCAACGACGCGGCCGTCGGCGGCGTCAAGGTCGTCACCGAGAACGCCTGGTTCGCCGCGCGCCCCTCCGGCACCGAGGACGTCTACAAGATCTACGCCGAGTCCTTCCGCGGCCTCGACCACCTGCACGAGGTGCAGGCCGAGGCCCGCACCATCGTCGACGCGGCCCTGGGCTCCTAGCCCGCGCGGCACGCCGCCGAGTCGCCCGAGAAGGCTCGTTCTCCGCCCCGGGAGCGAGCCTTCTCGGGCGAGTCAGTGGCGCAGCGCCGCGCGCACCTGGGCGACGACGGAGTCGAGGTCGGCGAGGTCGTCGCCGGTGAGCTCGATCACGGTCCAGCCGGCCGCGCGGAGGCGGCGCGCGCGGGCGACGTCCCTGCGCCACTGGCCGGGCTCGGAGCGGTGGTAGTCGCCGTGGTACTCGATGATCAGGCGGGCCCGGGCGAGGCAGAGGTCGACCCGGCCGAGGAAGGTGCCGGCCTCGTCGTGGATCTCGACGTTCGCCTCGGCCCCGGTGATCCCCGCGAGCACCAGCGCCACGCGGACCTGCGACTCGGGACGCGACTCCGCGCGGCCATCGAGCAGCCCGAGGGCTCGACGCAGGCGTGAGACGCCCCGTCGTCCCGGATACCGCGCGAGCGCGGCACGCAGTGACTCCTCGGTGACGAGACGTCGGTGGAGGAGGTCGTCGCCGACCGCCACGAGGTCCGCGAGCTCGAGGACGGCGCCGAGGTCGCACCAGGTGCGCTCAGGAGTGGTGAGAGCGCGCCTCCGCCCCGTCACGACGTCGACGGCGCGGTCGAGAGTGAGACTGCGACCCGCGAGTCCGCGCGCGTGCGGCGCCCGGGCCGGTGCGACGACGGCGACGTCCACGATGGTGCGCTGCTCCCAGCGCCGGTCGAGCGGAGCGCCCCAGAGCAGCGCCGCGGTCGGCCCGCAGACGAAGACGCTGTCTCCGAGGCGATGCAGCACCGCCGCGCAGCGATCCGCGAGCGTGACGGCCGGCGCCGACGATCTGACTCCGTAGGCCGGCGACGAGAACTCCGCCGACCGCATCCGCGCCCGCGACAGCCCCGCGGCGCTCCCCTCCGCCACGCTGAAGACGCCCTCCGGCTCGTCGCCACTCACCGCGCCATGCTGGCGCCTCTAGCCCTTCCGTGCGCGAAGTTGTCCACAGGCGCCGCTCACTCGCCCGAGAAGGCTCGTTCTCGGGGTGGAAAACGAGCCTTCTCGGGCGAGTGAGGACGGGACTCCGGTGGAGGGGGATCTACTGGGAAGAGACGCCCGCACACATGCTGGTCGAGTAGCCCGCAGGGGCGTATTGAGCGGCGAAGCCGCTTCGCGTCTCGGTGGTGAGGGAAAGGACGCGGCGCCGCCGCGTCATGCTGGTCGAGTAGCCCCGCAGGGGCGTATCGAGACCCGCCACCACCAGCAGGGCGGGTCTGCAGACTCGCGTTCTCACGGTGGTGGATCTCGATACGCCCGCTGCGCGGGCTACTCGATCAGCATGCAGACGCGGCGCTGCGCGGGCTGCTCGATCAGCACGCGCAGGCCGGGGCGTCGCGGAGCGACCTACCAGCGGGGGTGGACCGTGGGGCGGAAGTGGGTGTCGTAGAGGGCGTTGACGGCCTCCATGAAGGCGGGGCCGAGGGGGGCGGCGTCCGCGGCGGTGGCGTTCGCCTTCGCCTGCTCGACGGAGCGGGCACCGGGGATGACGGCGGTCACGCCGTCCTGCTGGATGATCCAGGCGAGCGCGGCGGCGGCGGGCGCGAGGCCGTGGTCGGCGGCCAGGAGGGAGAACTCCTGGGCGGCCTCGACGCCGGTCGCGAAGTCGACGCCCGAGAAGGTCTCGCCGACGTCGAAGGCGGAGCCGTCGCGGTTGTAGTTCCGGTGGTCGTCCGGCGCGAAGGTCGTCTCGGTCGTGTAGCGGCCGCTGAGCAGGCCGGAGGCGAGCGGGACGCGCGCCAGGACGCCGACGCCGGCCTCGCGGGCCGCGGGCAGCACCGCGTCGAGCGGCTTGAGGCGGAACGCGTTGAGGATGATCTGGACGCTCGCGACGTTCGGCCGCGCGATGGCGGTGAGCGCCTCGTCCGTGCGCTCGACCGAGACGCCGTAGTGCGCGATGGCGCCCTCGTCGACCAGGGTGTCGAGCGCGTCGAAGACCGCGTCGTCGGAGTAGACCGAGGTCGGCGGGCAGTGCAGCTGCACCAGGTCGAGCGTGTCGACGCCGAGGTTCGAGCGCGAGCGGTCGGTCCAGGCGCGGAAGTTGTCGAGCACGTAGTTGGCGGGGATCTGCTCCACGCGGCGGCCCATCTTCGTCGCGACGAAGACCTCCGCGTCGGGGTGGGCGGCGCGCCAGGCGCCGATGGTCCGCTCGCTGCGGCCGTCGCCGTAGACATCGGCGGTGTCGAAGAGGGTGACGCCGGACTCCGCCGCGGCGTCGAGGATGGCGAGGGCGTCGCTCTCCGCGACGTCCCCCCAGTCGGCACCGAGCTGCCAGGTTCCGAGGCCGACGACGGAGACGGGCGCACCGGTGCGGCCGAAGATTCGAGTTTCCATGCCTCCACCGTAGGTGCGGCCGGAGGATGCGAGCAGCCCCTTGCGCGTGCCCTACCGTCGGAGCATGAGCCTCGTCGTCCTCGGAAGCGCCAATCTCGATCACGTCCACCGGGTGGCCCGCATCCCCGCGCCCGGCGAGACCGTTCTCGCCCTCGACTCCCGCACCTTCCCCGGCGGCAAGGGGCTCAACCAGGCGGTGGCCGCCGCCCGCACGGTCGCGGGCAGCGCCTTCGTCACGAGCCTCGGGCGCGACGCCGCGGGCGACGAGCTCGCGGGACTGCTGGCGGAGGAGCCGCTCGAGCTGCACGCGCGCCGCGGAGACGAGCGCACCGGCACCGCGCAGATCACAGTGGACGACGCGGGCGAGAACGCGATCGTCGTCGACTCCGGCGCGAACGCCGCCTTCACCGACCTGACCGCGGAGGAGGAGGCGCTGATCGCCGGCGCCTCGGCGCTCCTGCTGCAGCTCGAGATCCCGGTCCCGACCGTGCTGGCGGCGGCACGGGCCGGCCGTGCGTCAGGGACCACCACCGTCCTCAACGCGGCGCCGATCGGCCCGCTGCCCGAGGAGCTGCTCGCCGAGCTGGACGTGCTGATCGTCAACGAGCACGAGGCGCGCGAGCTCGGCGCCGAGCGCGGCATCGCGGCGGCGGATGACACGGCCCTCGCCGTCGGCCTGACGGCGCTCGTCCCGCTGGTGCTGGTCACCCTGGGCTCGGACGGCGTGGTGGTCGCCGTCCGCGACCGCGAGCCGGTGCGCGCGCCGGCGTTCCGCGTCGCCGTAGTCGACACGACCGGCGCCGGCGACACCTTCTGCGGCGTCTTCGCGGCACGGCTCGCGGGCGGCGGCCACCGGCTCGACGACCCGGCGGCGCTGGTCGAGCTCGTCCGCTGGGCGACGGCGGCCGCGGCGATCTCGGTCACCCGGGCCGGCGCGGCGGTCTCGACGCCGACGGCGGCCGAGACGGAGGCGTTCCTCGCCGAGCACGGCGCCTAGACGGCTCGCCCTCCGGGCAGTCGACCGGGGGCGGCGCTCCCCCGCGTCAGTCGACGGAGGCGATCCGGATCGCGACGCGCGCCCGGCGACCGGGGTGCTCGCGCCGGCACCACTCGCGCACGACGGAGCCGACCGTCCGGGCGACATCCGGCGCCGACGACTCCGCGGCGACGCAGACCTCCGCGGACACCGACACCTCGTCGCCGAGGACGCGCACGAGCACCGGCTCGGCGAAGGTGCCGCCGGAGACCGCGCCGAGCGGCCCGTCCGCGGCGTCGACCGTGGAGGGCGTCAGCGCGCCCGCGGCGTGCGCGAGGACGTCGCGCACCTGCCCGCGCGCCGGCACGAGCATGGCCACTCCCGCAAGGGCGCGGATCTCGGCGGTGAGCACGGCGGCCGCGCTGGGCGCGGGCTCGCCGGGAGCGACCGCGGGCACCAGCACGATCGGCGCGACGGGCCGCGGCTCGGACCCGGTCACGCCTCCTCCCCGTTCGGGACGTAGACGTCCTCGACGCGCACGTCGATCGTCGAGACGCGCAGCTCGGTCTGGGTGAGCAGCCGGGAGTGGATCCGCTCGCGCACCTGCTGCGCCGCGTCGGCGATCGGGACGCCCCAGAACACCGAGATCGTCACCTCGACCGCGATGTCGGCGCCGGGGTCGGCGACGTCGCCCTGCAGCCGGCAGCGGCCGACGAGGACTCCGGAGACGCTGTCGCCCGCCTCGCGGACGATGCCGCGGACGGCGCCCTCGGTGATCGTCAGCTCGACGTCGGGGTCGGTGCTCGCGAGCGGGATGTCGCGGCCGGCCCGGGCCTCGCGCCGCACCTGGGTGAGGATCGAGCCGAACCAGTTCTCGGTGGGCACGGGGAGGTGCGCGGCGTCGTCGTCGATCAGCGCACCGGACAGGGCGCGGACGCGCTCGAGGGCGCGGAGCGTGCGGCGGTGCTCCGGCGACTCCTCGATCGCGGGGTCGTAGGGCAGGCGGCCGCGGTCGAGGTAGTCGCTGAGCTCGTCGAGGCCGACGGCGTCGCCGGCGTCGGTCTCCGCATCGGTCGCGTCGGTCTCCTCGACCGGATCGACCAGCGGCGCGCTCAGGGGCGGCAGCACGACGTCCTCGCCGGAGTCCGGGCGTCCGGGCGTCTCGTCCGGGGTCATCGCGCCGATCCCTTCATCGCGCCGACTCCTTCATCGCAGGCCCTCATCGCCAGTCCTCCATCGCCACGACCAGCGACTCCCGTGCTCGAGCGAGCTTGCCGCGGACGGCGGTGGCGGTGATGCCGAGGTGATCGGCGATCTCACTGTACGACTCGCCGCCGACCTCGCGGAGCAGCCAGCACTGCCGCTGGGTCTCGGGCAGGTCGGCCAGTGCCCGGGCGAGAGCGCGCATGGCGTCGCTCTGCTCGACCGACTCGAACGGACCGGGCTCGCGGGCCGGCGGGTGCTCGACGGCGTCGACGTCGTCGACCGGTCTGCGCTGGCGGAGGAGGTCGACGCTGGACCGGCTGACGATCCGCATCATCCAGCTCCGGACGCTCGCCGGCTCCTTCAGCTGCGGGAGCTGGGCCCAGACGGTGATCAGCGCGTTCTGCACCGCGTCCGACGCGTCGGCCTGCGAGCCGGTCAGCCGCCAGGCGTAGGCGCGGAGGATCGACTGGTGCCGCTTGACCAGCACCTCGAACGCCCGGACGTCGCCCTCGGCGGAGCGCTCGGCGAGGAGCGCATCGCTCGCCGTCTCCAGACCGGGCATGACGCTCCTCAGCGCTCACCGGCGGGAGCCGGATGGACTATCAGGTGACACTCAGCAAAAACTCTGACCTTCACCGTGACGAACGCCCGTCGGGCTCCGTCTCACTCATGAAAGCACAGCCCGACGGGAAACCCGCCGGACTCCCCGACCCCGGCCGCGCACCACGAGCGGCCGACGACACGCACAGGAGTCACCATGAGCGACAGCACGCGCACCCCCGCCACCCCCACCGCCCCCCGCGTCGACAAGGCCTCGGTCGACACCGTCACCAGCCTCGGCGGCAGCACGGTCTCCGGCACGGCCCAGGGCCGCACCGTCATCGACGACGCCGTCATCGCCAAGGTCGCCGGCATCGCCGCGCGCCAGGTGCCCGGCGTCTTCGCCCTCGGCAACAACGCCGCCCGTGCCTTCGGCGCGATCCGGTCGGCCGTCGGCGGCAACGACCACGCCCAGGGCGTCAGCGTCGAGGTAGGCGAGACCCAGGTCGCCGCCGATGTCACGCTCGTCGTCGAGTACCCGGTGCCGATGCAGTCGGTCGCCGACCAGGTCCGCGCCGCGGTGTCCGAGGCCGTCACCGAGCTCGTCGGCATGTCCGTCGCGGAGATCAACGTCGCGATCGTCGACGTGCACATCCCCGGCGAGGACAAGGGCGACACCGAGACCGAGAGCCGCGTCCGATGAGCGACCCCCGCATCCCCGCCCCCGCCCCGGCCGGCCGCAGCACCACGCTCGGCCTCGTCGTCGGCGCGATCCTCGCCTTCGCCGCCCTGCTCTTCGGCTTCTGGGGCTTCGTCCTCACCGCCGTCTTCATGGCGCTCGGCGTCCTGATCGCGCGGATACTCGACGGCTCGCTCGACGTGCGCAGCCTCGTGGACGTGTTCCGCGGCCGCACCACCTCCCGCTAGGAGTCGCCATGACCGCACTCGACCAGCGTCCCGCCGAGCGGACCGCTCGGACGGAGCCGGGGACCGTCACGATCTCCGTCCGCTCCCTCGAGCGGACGGCGGTGGCGATCGTCCACGAGGAGCTGGGGGTCGAGGTCTCCGCGATCCGCGTCCGGCTGTCGGACGACAGCGGCGGCCTCGCGCTCGCCGTCACCGCCCCGGTGGTGACGGACGGCTCCGGCCCGGCCGGGGAGAGCCTCCTCGACCGCCTGCACCGCCAGCGCGCCGCCGTCGCCTCCCGCATGGGGGCGCTCACCGGGCGCACCGTCAGCCGCGTCGACCTCCGGGTCAGCGGCACCCGCACTGCCAGCAGCACCCCGAGGAGGATCGCATGAGCCCCGCAGCCACCCCCCGCGACGCGGCCCCGGACGCGCGGTACCGCCGCTACCTGCGCCGCGAGACGCACAGCTCGCGCTCCGCGGCCCAGATCGTCGTGCTCGTGCTGATCATCCTGATCGCCGCGTACGTCGGGACGGAGGCGGTGCTCGCGATCGTCGGAGCCGCTCCCCTGCTGCTCGCGCCGTCCGCGCTCCTCGGAGCGATCGTCGGCGTGACGGATCTCGCCTCCGGCGCGATCATCGGCATCGCCGTCGGCACCGCGGTGCTGGCGCTGATCCTGCTGGTCCTCGCCCTCGCCCCGGGGGCCCGAGCCCGCCACACCGTGGCGGACGACCGGCTCGCCGTGGTCCTCGACGACGGCGTGATCGCGTCCTCCCTGGCCCGGTCGGCCCGCACGGCCGCCCGCTCCCGCCGCGAGGACACCCGTGCCTCGATCGGCCGCCGCACCGCCGTGATCGAGGTGACCCCCTCCTCGGGGATCACCGTCGACCGCGACTCCGTGCAGTCCGCCGTCGACGACGAGCTGAGCCGCATCGCGGCGACGCCCGCCCCCCGCGCCACCGTCCGCATCTCCGACTCCGGGAGGATCTGATGACCACGAGCAACCGGTTCGTGAACCGCCTGATCCTCCTCCTGGTCGGCCTCGTCCTCGCCGCCGTCACGGCAGGCCTGGTCCTGATCGCCGTCTCGCAGCCGGTCCGCGACGCGGTCGCCGACGTCGCGGACGGCCAGGGCGCGGCCCTCGTCTCCCGCATCTCACCGGAGGACGGCACCGCCTGGAGCGACGCGGCCGTGCTGTGGCCGCTCTACGCGATCGTCGGGATCTGCCTGCTGGGCATCGTGCTCGCGATCGTCCTGATCTCCGCGCACGGCCACGGCCGCACGAGCACCGTCCTCACCGACGCGGGCTCGTCTAGCGGCGTGGCCGGAGAGGTCGAGATCGCCACCGGCTTCGCCGAGGACGTCCTCGAGAACGCTCTGGCCGGCCGCACCGATCTGATCGACGTGACCGTCGCGGCCTACCGCCACGGCTCGTCGACGGCGCTCAAGGTCCGGGTCCTGCCCCGCGGTGGGGTCTCGCCCCGCACGGTCGTGGACGCGGTGCGCCAGGAGGTCCTGGAGCTCGATCGCCTGCTCGGCGCACGACTGCCCGTCGTGCTCGAGGTCGCCTCCAGCGCCCGAGCCGGGTTCTCCAAGGAGGACCGGGTCGCCTGACCCGCGAGCGCCCGCGCTCACCCACCACTTCCTCCAGCGGCCGTCGCCGGAGGACGAACCGAATCGAACGGAAGGAGCCCCTCATGGGTGCTGACGACAAGATCCGCAACGCTGCCGAGAACCTGCTCGGCAAGGCCAAGGAAGCGGTCGGCAAGCTGACCGACAACGAGAAGCTCGAGGCCGAGGGCCAGGCCGACCAGACGAAGGCCCACACCAAGAAGGTCGGCGAGGACGTCAAGGACGTCTTCAAGAACTGACGCTTCTCCCGAACGACGAAGAGGCCGCCTGTCGCTGATGCGACGGCGGCCTCTTTCCGTGTCTCTCCGGGCTTCGGGGCTCCGGCTCAGACGCTCCAGAACATGATGCGCCCGGCCGAGGCCGAGTCGATGCTCTGGTCGAGGTTGTCGGCGGTGTGCGAGGAGTACAGGATCGTGCTCCCCTTCACGCTCGTGACGACGCCGGTGTGGTCCCAGTCGCCCGAGCCGTCCCAGTCGAACTGCACGACGTCGCCGGGCTTCACGTCCGCGCGCTGCGCGTTCGTGAGGGGCGTCGCCCGCTCCGGGTGCGCGGAGAGGTAGGAGTTGAACGCGGTCGAGGAGGCCCAGGCCGAGCTGTAGCCGCCGGTCCGCGAGTAGCTCCACTCGCCGTCCATCTCCCAGCCGCGGGCGATCAGCGACTGCGAGGTGAAGTTGACGCAGTCGTTGCCGCCGATCACGCCGTACTGCGCGGAGTTGTAGTCGGACCAGTAGGTCTGCAGGTAGTCGAGCTGCGAAGCGAGGCGGCTGGCCTCGAGCGCGGCGGCGGCCTTCGCGGCCTCGATCGCCGGATCGGGCGTGTAGGCGAAGGTGATCGCGGAGGCGACGACCTTGGTGGTCGCGAGCACGCCGGTGGCGGCCGGGCTGGGCGAGGCCGTCGCGGCGGGGGCGACGAGCTCGGCGGGCTGCGCGTCTGTCGCGGCGGCGGCCGGGGCGGCGGTCGGCGCGGCGGTCGCGTCGGCGGCGGTCGGAGTGGCCGCCGGAGTGGCGGCGGTCGCCGTCAGCGGCTCCTGGGTCGCGGTCGACGCGTCGACGGCGGGCTGCACCGTCTCGACCGGCGTGCCGTCGACGGTCACCGCGGCCGCGGCGTCGGTGACGGCGTCGAAGGTGATCGGCGCTCCCCCGGCGTCGAAGAAGGCGACGGGGACGACTCCCTCGGCCTCGCCGCTCGCGGGCGGCGCGGTGACGGTGATCTGGTCGGGGTTGTCGACGGTGACGCTGCCCTCGGCGTCGCCGAAGCGGACGGTCGCCACGGAGTCGAGGTTCGAGCCGGCGAGGGTGACGCTCGTGCCGCCGGCGACGGTGCCGGTGGTGGTCGAGACGCTGCTGAGCACGACGCGGGAGTCGGCCGTGGTGGCCGGCAGGACGGTGACGGGCGCGGCCGTCGCCGTCGGGGCGGCGGTGGAGGCGGTCGCCGACTCGGCGTCCGTGGAGGCGCCGACGGTGAGGCTCACACCGGAGGCGGCGGCCACGAGGACGAGCCCGCCGGACATCGCCAGCACGAGGTGCCGGCGCGAGGGGCGGAAGAAGGACGAGCCGCGACGAGCGGGCTCGACGCGCTGGCGGTGCCCCTCGGCGGCCCGGCGGTCGCGGCGGGAGGGGAAGACGTCGCCGCTCGCGGGGTGCAGCGGGGCGGCGGCGGAGGGGCGGATGCCCTCGGCGGCCGGCGCGAGCGCGACGGGGGCGAGGACGACCGGGGCCGGGGCAGCGGAGGCGGGGAGCTCGACGGCGGGGGCTGCCGGCGTCACGACGGGCGGGGTCGAGCGGACGCGGCCCTCGCGCTCGCGCGCCTCACGGCGGGTCAGCGGCGGTGCGAGCTGAGCGTCGGCGGGGGCGACCTCGGCGGCAGCGGGCACGGTGGAACGGGTGGAACTGTGGGGCACAGGGGAACTCACGGGTCGGTGCGCACGGGGGCGGGGGCGTGCGGGATTTCAGGGGGAAGCGGCCATGTCACCACGCGGGAGTCGGAGTCCCCTAAGGGTGACCTCCGAAAGCACTCCGAGTAACGGTACGGTAACAACGCCCGTCTGTCACGTCCGCTTCTGATCGCGGCCGTCTCCGCAAGCCCTTGCGGACCGATTTCCGGACACATCCGGATGTCCGAACGGACACG
Source organism: Rathayibacter sp. VKM Ac-2804 (assembly GCF_009866655.1). Classification (NCBI taxonomy): domain Bacteria; kingdom Bacillati; phylum Actinomycetota; class Actinomycetes; order Micrococcales; family Microbacteriaceae; genus Rathayibacter; species Rathayibacter sp. VKM Ac-2804. The sequence continues at coordinate 1,071,224 of NZ_CP047420.1, read as the reverse complement.
CGTTCAGCCCCCGAGCCGCTCGATCCTCCGCACGGCCGCACGCCGCCGATTGTGCAGCCACCCCCAGCTGGAGAAGTTCCGGGCATAGAAGATCCAGATTCCCGGGATGGTCGGCAGACCCTCCTCCGCCAGGCGCGCGTTGATCCGCTGCCCGTCCCTCCCACTGCCGTCGCTCTCGGCGAAGACCGATTGGAGGCGAACGAGCACGTCGGAGGAGAACGGATGTCCGGCGATCGCGGCGTCGATCGCCTCCAGCTCGCGCTGCAGCTTCTCCCGCGTCGGTCTCCGAAGCACCGTGCTTCCCTTCCGCCTTTCGGCCACGCGGGCGGGAACCCCTCCCGCCCGCGTCTCAACAGGCTTGTCACCCCTCCAACGGATGCGCCGACAGCTCCCCAGTCCGTTCGAGCACTGGGCAGGCTCACCGACGGACGACGAGCGGGTTCAACCCCGATGCCGCTCGATCCTCCGCACGGCCGCGCGCCGCCGGTTGTGCAGCCACCACCAGCTGAGCGAGTACCGCAGCGTGGAAGCTCCGATCGTCTGAAGTTCCGGCAGGCCCTGCTCACGGAGTCGCGCGCTGATCAGCTCCTTGTCCCCGTCGCCGTCCTCGATGACGGCGAAGGCGCGCGTGATCGGCTCGGACCTGAAGGGATGGGCTTCGATGGCGTCATCGATCGAGCGGAGCTCACGCGATAAGCGCTCAGGTGAGCGTCGGCGGAACACGCTCCGGCCCTACTTTCCCCTGAGGCAGACCATGATCGACACGGCCAGCCCTCCACCGATCGATCCCGGCCCGCCCGACGCCATGATCGACACGATCTGCGGTCCGTTGATTCCGAGTCCGATGAGGCACTTGAACACGAAGGGCGCCAGCCACGCCGGATCGGCTACGACCGGGTACGCCACTCCGGGCGCCGAGTGATCGACCGTCTGCGTGAGGGTCGAACCGGACACCGAGTAGTGCGTCGGGATCCGGTCCCCGTCCGCGTCGATCGCCCACGCTGCTCCGATGAGCAGCGCGATGCCGCCGTCGGCATCGACGACCGCCGCTCCGTCGCCGAGCAGCTCGAGCCGCTGCCCCTCGGCGAGGGTCACGTCGTAGGAGTAGTCGGCCGGAGCCTGGGCATCCGCGATCGTCGTCAGCATCTGCACGCCTCGATCGCCGACCACGACGGAGGTCGCACTGTGAGCCGCGGGGTACACGACTCCCCCGTCCGCGAGGGCGGCAGCCGGACCAGCGCTCTCCGCGGCAGGGAGATCGACGATCACGGTCCGAGCGCCGTCGCCGATCCGGACACCGGCGGACGGATCGGACGGCACGACGACCGAGCCGGAGCCCAGGGCGGCCGTCCCGGCACCCTCGAGAACAGCGTCGTGGAGGAGAGTCGGATCGACCCTCTCGACGTTCTCGAGGGCCTCGGCGACCGTCGCCGACGCAAGCGTCGGCGGGCCCGGATCCTCGGCGGCGATGGCCGCCGGGGCGAGGAGTGCGGAGACGGCCACGAGGGCCGTGAAGGACAGTGCGGACGAGCGCCTCGAGGAGGCGAGCAGCGGGAATGTCATGAGATCTCCTTCGATCGAAAGCGAGCCTGCCTCGCTTTGAAGGAGAGGTTAGGGACGCGCTCGTTCGAACGGAAGGCGTGGCGTGGGACGCCCGACAGGGCGCGCCAGGAGGCGCGAGGGGGTGATCTCGAGCCGCCGATCAGCCGACCGGGGGCGCCGCTAGGAGACCGTGCCCGGCGCGTAGTCGGGGGCGTCCGGCAGCCCGAACAGGCGCTCGAGCGTCGGAATGCCGGCGTCGTGCAGGTGCTGCGCGAGCTCCACGCCGATGTAGCGGAGGTGGTACGGCTCGGACTCGTAGCCGGTGATCGGCGTGGTGTCGGGCTTGTAGCGGACGAGGAAGCCGAAGCGGTGCGCGTTCGCGCCGACCCACTGGCCCTCGGGGGTGTCGCCCCAGCAGATCTCGAGGGCGCAGGTCCCCGAGGAGCCGACGACGTCGACGGCCCAGCCGGTCTGGTGCTCGCTGTGCCCCGGGCGCGCGCTGGTCGCGTCCGCTCCGGCCTGGCCGCGCGAGGACACCCAGCCGGCGTAGACGCTGACCTGGGTGTCGTAGGAGCGGTAGGCGCTCTGCACCGCGAGCGAGAGGCCGGCCTCGCTCGAGGCCGCGGCGAACATCGGCACGAGTGCGTCCGCGGTCGCCTGGCGCATCGGCTGGCGATTGACGTAGGACACGTCCGGGTAGACGAGGTCGGCGGGGACGTAGTCGACCGGGTTCAGGGTGCGGAGCTTGTTGACGACCACCCAGATGCTGGCCGGGTCGTCGTTCGAGTGCGCGGAGAGGTCGATCCCGGGCGTCGCGGTCGGCGTCGGCGTGGGCGTCTCGGTCGGGGTCTCGACCGGCACCGCGCTCGCCGTGGCGGAGGCACTCGCCGACGCGCCCGGGACGGCACTCGGAGTCGCGGACGCGGCGGGAGTTCTCGCGCGGCCGGCGCCGAGTGCCGCGTTCACGCCGACAGCAGCGACTCCGGCGGCCACGGCGACTCCCCCGATCACCAGTGCGCGGCGCCGGAGGGGGCGCCCCTCCGGGGTCGGGTTCTCGTCCGAGGTCATGCTCCGAGCCTACGCGGGGCCCCGATCGCGCCCCCGTCCAGGGATGTCAAGCACTGAGGGGTGTATCCGTTCAGCACTGCTCCTCCACGCAGCTCTCCAATATCCTCAAAGGATTCACATAAGCAGACCCCCTAGCTTGAGTGACAGCCTCGGCGACCGCGCTCCTCCGCCCCCTCGGAGGAGCCGCCCACCGGTCCCGATGACGAGAGGACCCCATGCTGCGCCCCTTGCACGTCCGAGCAGTCCCCCTCCGCGCCGTCGCCCGGGCGGCCGAGCTGCCCGACGGCGACCTCCCGTCCGTCGAGGTGAGCGGGATCACCCTCACCGCCTCCGACGTCGAGCCGGGTGACCTCTTCGTCGCCCTCGCCGGCGTCAACCGCCACGGCTCCGACTTCGTCGCGGAGGCCGCCGAGCGCGGTGCCGTCGGCGTCCTCACCGATGCGGCCGGCGAGTCCGCCGCGCGCGCCACCGGCCTGCCCGTGCTCGTCGTCGACGACCCGCGGGCCCGCCTCGGCGCCGTCGCCGCCGTCGTCTACGCGACGACCGAGCGCGCGCCCCTGCTCCTCGGCGTCACCGGCACCAACGGCAAGACCTCGACGGTGCACATGCTCGAGGGGATGCTGCGGCAGCTCGGCGTCGTGCCCGGCCTGAGCTCCACCGCGGAGCGCCACATCGGCGACACCTCCGTGACGAGTGGGCTCACCACTCCCGAGGCGACCGAGCTGCACGCCCTCATCGCGCGCATGCAGGAGGAGGGGGTCGGCGCCGCCGCGATCGAGGTCAGCGCGCAGGCCCTCACCCGGCACCGCGTCGACGGCGTCGTCTTCGACGTCGCCGCGTTCACGAACCTCAGCCATGACCACCTCGACGACTACGGCGACATGGACACCTACTTCGCCGAGAAGGCGCAGCTGTTCCAGCCCGACCGCTCGCGCCGCGCGGTCGTCTCGCTCGACTCCCCCGCCGGGCAGCGCCTGGTGAACGAGGCGGGCGTCCCCGTCACCACGATCACCTCGCTCCCCGACGTCGACGCCGACTGGCGGGTGAGCATCCTCGAGCAGGAGTTCGGCCGCACCCACTTCCGCGTGGAGAACCGGGAGAACCGGGCGATCACCACGTCCGTCCCGATCATCGGCGCGCACATGGCGGCCAACGCCGCGCTGGCGATCGTGATGCTGATCGAGGCGGGCCGGCCGATCGGCGAGATCCGGGCGGCCCTGCACCGCGACGGCGGCCTCGACGTCTCCCTCCCCGGCCGCACCGAGCGCGTCTCGGGCGAGCACGGCCCCACGGTGTACGTGGACTTCGGCCACAGCGCCGACGCCTTCACCCGCACGCTCGAGGCGGTGCGCGAGGTCACTCCGGGCCGCGTGATCATGGTCTTCGGCGCCGACGGCGACCGCGACGCCCTGAAGCGGCCGGCGATGGCCGAGGCGGCGGTCTCGGGCAGCGACGTACTCGTCATCACCGATCACCACCCGCGCTTCGAGGACCCGGCGTCGATCCGCAGCACCCTGATGGCAGCGGCCCGCGCGGCGCGGCCGGACGGCGAGATCCACGAGGTCGACGACCCCAAGCACGCGATCCGCGTCGCCGTGTCGCTGGCGCAGGAGGGCGACTCGATCCTCTGGGCCGGACCGGGGCACCAGAACTACCGCGACATCGAGGGCGTGCGGACGCCGTACTCGGCTCGGGCCGAGGCGCGGGCGGCGCTGCGCGAGGCCGGCTGGGCCGAGGCGGGGGTCCCGGCGCACAGCTGAGCGGCGGCCCCGCGGGGCCCCGATCGGCCTCCTCGAACCGCGGATCGGGCGGGCCGTTCTGAGATCCTCCACAGGCTCGCCGGAAGCGGTGCCGTCGAGTCCGCACGCGGTGTAACTTTGCGCAGCACGCAACGTTTGCGGCGGTCCGCCGTGCCCTGGCGGCGTCCGCCAGACAAGGGGACCCCCGTGACCGATTCCGCCCGCCCACCCGCGACCGCCGCCACTCCCTCGGGCGCGATCATGTCGCACCGCCAGATCCTCTTCGTGATCTTCGGCCTGATGGCGGGGATGTTCCTGTCCTCGCTCGACCAGACGATCGTCGGCACCTCGATGCGCACGATCGCCGACGACCTCGACGGCCTCTCGCAGCAGGCCTGGGTCACCACCGCGTACCTGATCGTCTCGACGATCGCGACGCCGATCTACGGCAAGCTCTCCGACATCTTCGGCCGCCGCCCGCTCTACCTGATCGCGATCGTCCTGTTCCTGATCGGCTCGCTCCTGGCCGGCTTCGCGACCTCGATGCTCGGCCTCGCCGGCTTCCGCGCGGTGCAGGGCCTCGGCGCCGGCGGACTGATGTCGCTCGCCCTCACCGTGATGGGCGACATCCTGCCGCCGCGCGAGCGCGCCAAGTACCAGGGCTACTTCCTCGCCGTCTTCGGCATCTCCAGCGTCGTCGGCCCGCTGATCGGCGGCCTCCTCGCCGGCACCCCCGAGATCCTCTTCATCACCGGCTGGCGCTGGGTCTTCCTGATCAACCTGCCGATCGGCGCCGTGGCGCTGTTCATCGTGGTCCGCTTCCTGCACCTGCCCAAGCCCGCCGCCCGCCGCTCCGTGCGGATCGACTGGTGGGGTGCGGCGCTCGTGATCGTCGCCGCCGTGCCGCTCCTGCTCGTCGCCGAACAGGGCCGCGAGTGGGGCTGGGGCTCGCCGATCGCGTGGGTCTGCTACGTCGTCGGCGTGCTCGGCATCGTCGGCTTCATCGCCGCCGAGCGGATGATGGGCGACGACGCGCTGATCCCGCTGAAGCTCTTCCGCTCGCCGACCTTCTCGATGGCGACCGTCCTGGGCGTGCTGGTCGGCTTCGGCATGTTCGGCGGCATGATGGCGCTCCCGCTCTACCTGCAGCTCGTCAACGGCGCGACGCCGACCGAGTCCGGCTTCCTGATGCTGCCGATGATCCTCGGCCTGATGATCGCCTCGATCGTCTCGGGCCAGATCATCTCCCGCACCGGCCGCTACCGCGCCTTCCCCATCCTCGGCACGTTCCTGATGTCCGCGGCGTTCTTCTACCTCTCCTTCGTCTCGATCGACAAGCCGGTGATCTTCGTGATGGGCGGCATGCTGCTGCTCGGCCTCGGCCTCGGCCAGATGATGCAGACGCTGACCCTCGCCTCGCAGAACTCGGTCGACACGGCGAACATGGGCGTCGCGACCAGCGCCTCGACGTTCTTCCGCCAGATCGGCGGCACGCTGGGCACCGCGGTCATCTTCTCGGTGCTGTTCAGCCGCATCCCGGAGACCATCGCCGCCGCCTTCAAGAACCCCACGATCGCCGCGAACCTGCAGGCCGCCGCGTCCGACCCGACGATCGCGGCCGACCCGGCCAACGCGGGCATCCTGAAACTGCTGCAGTCGCAGGACTCGGGCGCGATCGGCTCGGCGCTCGACGGTGACACCTCGTTCCTCAACACGGCGAACGACGCCCTCTCGGCGCCGTTCCTCACCGGCTTCAACGACGCGACGGTCACCGTCTTCCAGGTGGCGCTCGGCGTGGTCCTGCTCGCCTTCGTGCTCTCCTGGTTCCTGAAGACCCCGCCGCTGCGGGCGAAGTCGGCCATGCAGGAGGCGCACGACCTCGCGAACGAGGACGCCGCGGCCGAGCTGCGCCGCACCGACCCGCAGCTGGCCGCCCGCGCGGGCGCCGACCTCGCCGCCGGCAGCATCGAGCCCGACGTGCGGACCGACTCCATCGCCACCGCGCCCCGGCGCACGGAGGACGGCGACCGGCGCGGCTGATCGCTGCGCCCGGTCGGCTCCTTCCGACCCCTGACGGCCCGGACGCCTCGGCGTGCCGGGCCGTCGGCGTTCCCGCGGCCGGATCTCCGACCGTGCCTCCGGCCGCCCCTCCTGCCGTCCCTCCAGCGCGGTGAGAGAGCGCTCCACCGGGATGGTCGTAGGATGACGGGACAGCCGCCGAAGGAGTCCGCAGTGACCGTTCCCCCCTCCCCCGCCCCGACCCTGCCGGAGCAGATCGCCCGGGTCGAGCGCCTCGCCGCGCGCGACTGGCCCGCCGGATTCCTCTGGGGCTCCGCCACCGCCGCCGCGCAGATCGAGGGCGCCGGCCACGAGGGCGGCAAGGAGGACAGCATCTGGGACGCCTTCTCCCGCGTCCCCGGCGCCGTCGCGAACGGCGACACGCCTGAGGTCGCCGTCGACCACTACCACCGGATGCCCGCCGACGTCGCGCTGATGAAGCGCCTCGGCCTCGCCTCCTACCGCTTCTCGGTCAGCTGGTCGCGGGTGAAGCCCGGCGACCGCTCCGTCAACCCTGAGGGACTCGACTTCTACTCCCGCCTCGTCGACGAGCTGCTCGGCGCCGGAGTGCTGCCCTGGCTGACGCTCTACCACTGGGACCTCCCGCAGGCCCTCGAGGAGACGGGCGGCTGGACGAACCGCGACACCGCCGAGCGCTTCCGGGACTACGCGGAGGCGGTGCATGCGCGCCTCGGCGACCGGGTGGCGCACTGGACCACCTTCAACGAGCCGTTCTGCTCGACCCTGCTCTCCTACGGCGCCGGGATCCACGCGCCCGGCGTGATCTCGCAGCAGGCCGCTCTGGCCGCGGTGCACCACACCCACCTCGCGCACGGGCTCGCCGTCTCGGCCCTGCGCGAGCTCGGCGCGCAGAACCTCGGCATCACGCTCAACCTCTCCAACGCCGTCCCCGACGACCCGGAGGACGAGGTCGACCTCGACGCCGCGCGCCGCTTCGACGCACTGCAGAACCGCATCTTCCTCGACCCGCTGCTGCTCGGCGAGTACCCCGAGGACCTCCTCGAGGACGTCGCGGGCCTGGGTCTGGACGAGCTGATCCAGGACGGCGACCTGGCGACGATCGCGCAGCCGCTCGACTTCCTCGGCGTGAACCACTACCACGACGACAACGTCTCGGGGCGTCCGCTGCCGGCCGACGCCGAGGACTTCGCGCAGGCGACCGAGCGCGAGGTCGGCTCGCCGTGGGTCGGCTCGGAGTCGATCACCTTCCCCTCGCGCGGCCTCCCGCGCACCGCCATGGACTGGGAGGTGCACCCCGACGGCCTGCGCTACCTGCTCACGCGGCTGGGCCTGGAGTACGAGAATCTGCCGCCGCTCTACGTCACCGAGAACGGCGCCGCGTACGACGACGTCGTCGAGGACGGCCGCGTGCACGACGTCGACCGCACCCAGTACGTGCTCGACCACGTCGAGAAGGTCGCGGACGCGATCGACCAGGGCGCCGACGTCCGCGGCTACTTCGTCTGGTCGCTGCTCGACAACTACGAGTGGGCCTGGGGCTACGAGAAGCGCTTCGGCATCGTCCGGGTCGACTACGCCAGCCAGGAGCGGCTGATCAAGGACTCCGGACTCGTCTACTCCCGCCTGATCGGCGGCGCCGCGGCCGAGGCGCTGGACTAGCCCGTGTCCGAGGGCATCAGGGGAGGCGGGCGCTCGCCGACGCTCGAGGCCGTGGCCGCCCGGGCCGGCGTCTCGCGCGCCACCGTCTCGCGGGTGGTCAACAACGCGCCGCAGGTCGCCGCGGAGATCGTCGCCGCCGTGCAGAAGGCGATCGTCGAGCTGGACTACGTGCCCAACCGGGCGGCGCGGATGCTCGCCTCCCGGCGCACGCAGTCGATCGCGCTGATCGTGCCGGAGTCGACCGCGCGCGTCTTCGCCGACCCGTTCTTCGCCGCGATCGTGCAGGGCGCCGCCATGCGCCTCGCCGACACCGACTACACGCTGTCGATGCTGATCGCCTCCGAGACGAGCGGCGAGAAGACCCGCCGCTACCTCCTCGGCGGCAACGTCGACGGCGCCCTGGTCGTCTCGCACCACTCCGGCGACCACTCCTACGCCGCGCTGTCGAACTCGCTGCCGATCGTCTTCGGCGGCCGGCCGCTCTCGCCCGACGAGCGGGACTCCTACTTCGTCGACGTCGACAACGCCGACGGGGCCGCCGTCGCGACCGCGCACCTGATCGCGGGCGGGCGGCGCCGCATCGCGACCATCGCCGGTCCGGCCGACATGCCGCCCGGCGTCGACCGCCTGATCGGCTGGCGCAGCGCCCTGACCGACGCGGGTCTCGACGACTCCCTCGTCGAGTGGGGCGATTTCTCGCCCGAGAGCGGCACCGCGGCGATGCGGCGGCTCCTCGAGCGCGATCCCTCGATCGACGGCCTCTTCGCCGCCAACGACCAGATGGCCGTCGGCGCCTACGCGGCGCTGCGGGAGGCGGGCCGCCGCGTCCCCGAGGACGTCGCCGTCGTCGGCTTCGACGACGACATCTTCGCCCGCTCCGCCGTGCCCGCCCTCAGCACCGTCCGCCAGGTCCCCGTCGAGCTCGGCGCCCGGATGGCCGAGCTCCTGACCGCCCGCATCGAGGGCGCCGACGTCGAGCACCGCACCCTGATGCCCACCGAGCTGATCGTCCGCGCCAGCTCCTGACCGCGGGCGCTCTCCTCCCCTCCTCTTCGCCACTCTCCAGAAGTTGTCGTATTCGATGGCCGAGTACGACAACTTTCGAGGACCCGGCGGAGGGAGTGAGCTCTCGGTGAAGGCAGGGCGGGTCATGGCCGCCAGCCGTGCGCCATCAGAGCGGCCCGGATCTCGAAGATCGTGCGGGCTCGCTCTCGGCCGAGCCCGTCCGCGCGGACCACGACCTGGATCCAACCCGCCAGCTGGAGCGCCAGGGAGCGCTCCCGATCGCGCGCGTACTGCGCATCGCTCGTCTGGTGCTGGCGGCCGTCGTACTCCGCGAGCACCTTCCACCGGCGGAAGACGAGGTCGCCGATCGCGATGAGCCGGCCGCCGGCCGTGATCTCGGCGTTGACCTCCGGGGCGGGGAGTCCTGCCTCGCGAACCAGCGATCGCAGGGCCGTCTCCCTGCAGGAGGCGGCCGCGGTCGAGACGAGCCGCAGCACGCTCTCGAGCCGTCTTCGTCCGGGCCCGTGGTATCCGTTCACTCGGTCCTGCAGGTCGGAGAGTCCCGCGTACGGACGCGGATCGACCTCGTCCGGGTAGCGAGGCACGAGGAGGAGGTGATCGGCGGCCGCCAGGAGGTCGCGGTCGGGAAGGAGCATCCCGAGCGAGACCCATGTCGACGCCGCATCGGCCACCGGCAGTCCGAACCTCGTGGACACGGCGACGTTCTGCGGCAGAAGGACGTGCCCGACGACGCCCCGAGTCCGCGGCGGTCGCCGCGGAGAGAACGTAGCGACGTGGATCGGATCGTCCTCCGGCCGTCGGAAGGGAAGCGGCACCGACCAGAGCTGGGCCGCCGTCAGATGCGAGAAGAACTGCCCCGGACGCAGCCGCGGCCGGTAGGCCAGAGCACGCTCGACGTGCGTCACCGGCATGACGCGTGTCCTCACTCCGTGGAACGGGCTCGCCAGTCGCGGCGACCGCAGTTCGCCGTCCGTCGCGCCTTCGCGCAGGGCCGCACGGCGGGTGAACGCTCCTAGATCGATGTCCGTCATGCGCCGATCGTGCTGCACTCGAGCCGACGACGTGGCTCCCTTCCCTCCAACCGACGGACAACTCCCTCCGACCGCCCCTGTGGAGGACTACCGCCCCGACCTCTCCTCAAAAGTTGTCGTACTCGGCGCTCCTCTACGACAACTTCTGGAGAGCGGATCCGCACGCCGACGAGGTGGCCATCAGGTCCGCAGAAGTTGTCGTAGGGGGTACGCGAGTACGACAACTTCTGGAGAGGGGGCGGCGGGGCGTCAGAGGAAGAGGGGCTCCGGGTCGTGGGCGGCGAAGCGGCGGCGCATCACCGCGATGGCGTCGGCGTGCTCGTCGACGAGGACGAAGCGGCGGCCGAGGGCGTGCGCGACGGCGCCGGTGGTGCCGGAGCCGGCGAAGAAGTCGAGCACGGCGTCGCCCTCGCGGCTGGAGGCCTGGACGATGCGGCGGAGCACGCCCTCGGGCTTCTGGGTGGGGTAGCCGGTCTTCTCGCGGCCGGTGGGCGAGACGATGGTGTGCCACCAGACGTCGGTGGGGCGCTTGCCGCGCTCGGCCTTCTCAGGGGTGACGAGGCCGGGTGCCATGTAAGGCTCGCGGTCCACGGCGGCGGAGTCGAAGTGGTAGCCGCGCGGGTCCTTCACGTAGACGAGGATCGTGTCGTGCTTGGTCGGCCAGCGCTTGGTGGCCTTGGCGCCGTAGTCGTAGGCCCAGATGATCTCGTTGAGGAAGCACTCGCGGCCGAACAGAGCGTCCAGCAGCACCTTCGCGTAGTGCGCCTCGCGGTAGTCGAGGTGCAGATAGAGGGTGCCGTCGTCGGCGAGCAGGCGCCAGGCCTCGGCGAGGCGCGGCTCGAGGAAGGACCAGTAGTCGTCGAAGCGGTCGTCGTAGCGGAGGAGGTCGCCGCGGATCCGCTCGTAGCTGCGGCCCTTGAAGCCGGAGATGGTGCCGGTCGCCGAGCGGACGGAGGTGGTCGACGTCCGCACCTGCGCGCGGCCGGTGTTGAACGGCGGATCGAGGTACACGACGGTGAAGGACCCGTCCGCGAGCAGCGGCAGGACCTCGAGGTTCTCGGCATGGATCACCGCGCTCCGGGTCTCCGGGACGCCGTCCGCGATCTGGATCGTCCTGGGCACTCCGCAATGGTGTCACGGGGGCGCGGGCCGCTCGGACACGGCACCGACCCCTCCGACACGCCTCGACGGGCGGCTGCCCGGGCCGCCGCGGGCCCCGGCGTAGAGTGACGCGATGATCTCCGAGGTGCGCCACGACGAGGACCGGTCCCAGTACACGCTGTGGGTCGACGGCGAGAACGTCGGCCTCGCCGACTACGCGGTCCGCGGCGCGGACGTGGTCTTCCTGCACACCGAGATCGCTCCCGAGCACCGGCACGAGGGCCTCGGCGACCGCCTGGTCGAGGCCGCCCTGGACGACGCGCACGACCGCGGCGCGCACGTCGTCCCGCTCTGCCCGTTCGTCGCCGACTTCATCGCCGACCACCCGGACTACCAGGAGCTGCTCGCGAGCTGAGCCGAGCGGAGCCGGCGCCCCGGAGGGCGCCCCGCCTCACGGCACCCGGCGCAGCCACTCCGGCGTCGAGTACTTCGACGCCACGAGCTCCTCGGCCTCCGCGTACTCCTCGGCCGTCAGATCGCCCGCGGTCCCGCCGTGCAGCTGGACGAAGGTCGCCTTCATCCGCTCGATGATCTCGGCACGGCTGAGCCCGGTCTGGCTGCGCAGCGGGTCGACGCGCTTCACCGCGGAGGCGATGCCCTTGTCGGAGAGCTTCTCGCGCCCGATCCGCAGCACCTGCACCATCTTCTCGGCGTCGATGTCGTAGCTCATGGTCACGTGGTGCAGGACGGCGCCGGAGCCGAGCCGCTTCTGCGCCGCTCCGCCGATCTTGCCGGAGGGCGAGGTGATGTCGTTGAGCGGCTGGTAGACCGCGTCGATGCCGAGCGACTGCAGCGCGCTGACGGCCCACTCGTCGAGGAAGGCGTAGGAGTCGGCGAAGGTGAGGCCCTGCACGAGATCGCCGGGGACGTAGAGCGAGTAGGTGACGACGCTGCCCGCCTCCATGAACATCGCGCCGCCGCCCGAGATGCGGCGGACGACCTCGACGCCGTACTTCTCCGCGTTCTCGAGGTCGACCTCGTTGCGCAGCGACTGGAAGCTGCCGATGACCACGGCGGGCTGGTCCCACTCCCAGATCCGCAGCGTCGGCTCGCGGCGCCCCTCGCCGACGGCCGCGGTGAGCACCTCGTCGAGCGCGAGGTGCATCGACGGCGAGACCGCCTTCGCGTGCACGATGCGCCAGTCGTAGTCGCGCCAGCTGGTCGCCTTCTGCAGCGAGCGCCGGATCGCGACCGCGACGGCCTCGGGGGTGAAGCCGAGCAGCACCGCATCGGCGGGGAGCGCCTGGCGGATCACCGCGGCGATCGTCCTCGCGTCGCTCTCGGCCGGCAGCCCCACCACCGCGCGGTCGATGTCGTCGAGGGCCGTGTCGGGCTCGAGGAAGAAGTCGCCCGCGAGCCGGAAGCCGGCGAACCTCCCGTCGACCACGTCGAGGTCGACGACCACGAGCTTTCCACCGGGGACCTTGTACTCGCCATGCATGACGCCAGCCTAGGCCGGAGGAGCGACGTCCTCCCCTGGTGCGGGGAACCGCTCGTCGAGCCAGCCGACCAGGTCGGCCGTGACCTCGACGCGGTTGAGCTCCTGGAACAGCTCGTGCCGCGCCTCCGGGTACACCCGCACGCTGACGTCCGTGTAGCCGGCCCGGCGGCGGTACGCCTGGGCCAGCGCCCGCACCGAGCGCTCGCCGCCGAGGCTGTCGTCCGCACCGACGACGAGCAGCAGCGGCAGCGGGTGCTCGGGCCGCCGGGCCGGCCGGCCCACGAGCCGCAGCGTCTCGCGCAGCCCGATCCGCTTCGCGAGCGGGGTGGTGAAGGTGAGCGGGTCGTCGTGGAAGAGCTGCCAGACCGCCGGGTCGCGCGAGAGCCACTCGAGCCCGAGCCCGCCGGGCACCCGGTGCCGGCGGGCCAGATCGCCGGCGTTCATGTACCCGGGGAGGCGGTACGCCGTGCCGCTGAGGATCAGGGCGGCGTAGTCGGCGGAGCGGTGGTCGACGATCCGCTGCGCCATCAGCGAGCCCCAGGAGTGGCCGAGCAGGACGATCGGGACGCCGCAGTTCTCGGCCCCCAGCTCGCGGGTCAGCCGGTTGATCGCCTCCTCCGCCGCGCGCAGACCGCCCGGGCCGAGCCGCCCGAGCTCGGCGACGTCGCCGCCGTGCTGCTCGAGGCCGGTGCGCCCGTGCCCGCGGTGATCGTCGGCGGCGACCGCGTAGCCCGCGGCGACGAGCGCCTCGGCGAGCTCGACGTAGCGGCCGGAGTGCTCGCCCACGCCGTGCGCGATCTGCACGATCGCCTTCGGGCGCGGGTGCGACCACCAGCGCCAGTGGATCGTCACGCCGTAGGCGTCCTGGAAGGTCCTGTCGACCGCGGTGCCGGGCATGGGACCAGTGTGGCCCTCCGGCCGCTGAGCGCGAAGACGAGCGGAAGAACTGAGAAGATACTCACGATCCGTCGGACAACGGTCCTGCCCGCCCGCCTGATCGCTAGCGTTCTAGCGCCGTGCGGAGCCCCCACGTCCGTCCCCATCCCCCATCTCGAGCGAGGCCAGCCCCCACATGACCGTGTCGCCCCTGATCTGGACCCTGACGATCGTCTTCATCGTCCTGCTCCTGCTCTTCGACTTCTTCTTCCACGTGCGCAAGGCGCACGAGCCGACCCTCAAGGAGTCGGCGCTCTGGTCGGCCCTCTACGTCGGCATCGCCGTGCTCTTCGGCGTCGCCGTCCTGGTCTTCGGCGGACCGACCCCCGGCTCCGAGTACTTCGCGGGCTACATCACCGAGAAGGCGCTGTCGGTCGACAACCTCTTCGTCTTCCTCATCATCATGGCGAGCTTCAAGGTGCCCCGCGCCGACCAGCAGAAGGTGCTGCTCTTCGGCATCGTCTTCGCGCTGATCGCCCGCACCGGCTTCATCTTCCTCGGCGCCGCGCTGATCAACTCCTTCGCCTGGATCTTCTACCTCTTCGGCCTGATCCTGCTGCTGACCGCGTTCAACCTGGTGAAGCCCGGCGACGAGCACGCCGGCGACAACGTGATGGTCCGCCTCGCCAAGCGCATCTTCAAGACGAGCGACCAGTACGACGGCGACAAGTTCTACACGCACATCGACGGCAAGAAGGTCCTCACGCCGATGATCCTGGTGATGGCGGCGATCGGCGGCACGGACATCCTGTTCGCGCTCGACAGCGTCCCCGCGATCTTCGGCCTCACCAGCGACGTCTTCCTGGTCTTCACCGCCACGGCGTTCTCGCTGCTCGGTCTGCGCCAGCTGTACTTCCTGATCGACGGACTGCTCGACCGCCTCGTCTACCTCAGCTACGGCCTCGCCGCGATCCTCGCCTTCATCGGCGTGAAGCTGATCCTGCACGCGCTGCACGAGAACAACCTGCCGTTCATCAACGGCGGCGAGCACGTCGAGGTCTTCGAGATCGGCACCGGCCTCTCGCTCACTGTGATCATCGGAGTCCTGGCCGTCACGGTCATCGCCTCGCTGGTCAGCCCGAAGGGTCGCCGCATGGCCGCCGAGGCCGCGGAGCGCAAGCGCCTCGCCGCCGAGACCGGTGCGGACGTCAAAACGGGACACTGACCCGCACAACGAAGGCCGGGACGCCGATCCGAGAAGGAATCACCCGGATCGTGCGTCCCAGCCTTCGTTTTGGGGCTACTTCGCTCGGTAGCGGTGCTCCGGGCGACCCGTCGTGCCGTAGCTCAGGGTCATCTCGACCAGGCCGCGGCCCGCGAGGCCCGAGAGGTAGCGCTGGGCCGTCGCGCGCGAGATGCCTGCCCGCTCCGCGACCTCGAGGGCCGAGAGCTCGGCGCCCGACTCGGACAGCCGCGCCAGCACCAGCTGCTCCGTCGCCGAGCGGGACGGCTGCGCCGCCGCGGCGTCGCCCGAGTGCAGGATGCGCAGCGCCCGCTCCACCGCCTCCTGATCCGCGACCCGGT
Organism: Rathayibacter sp. VKM Ac-2804; assembly: GCF_009866655.1. Lineage (NCBI taxonomy): Bacteria > Bacillati > Actinomycetota > Actinomycetes > Micrococcales > Microbacteriaceae > Rathayibacter > Rathayibacter sp. VKM Ac-2804. The sequence goes on along the minus strand of NZ_CP047420.1, from coordinate 1,056,057 downwards.
CCTCGCGCAGCACGTTGCGGAAGCGCACGTAGGCGTCGAGGCGCTCGCCGAGCAGCCGCGCGTCGAACGGCTTGATCAGGTAGCCCAGCGCCCCCGCGTGCAGGGCCTTGCGCACCGTCGCCCCGTCCGAGGCGGCGCTCACCACGAACGCGTCCGTCTCCAGCTCCCGCAGCAGCGCGATCCCGCTCTGGTCCGGCAGGTGCACGTCGAGCAGCAGCAGGTCCGGCGCGTGCTCGAGCACCGCGGCGCGAGCGGCCCGGGCGGTGTGCACCGGCGGCAGCGCCCGCAGGCCCTGCCGGGTGTCGACGAGGTCGGCGTGCAGCTGCGCCACCCGGAAGTCGTCGTCGACGACGAGCACGGTGCGCTCCTGCTGATCCGGGGTCATCGGTCCTCCTCCTCGAGCCGCGACTCGTCGCGCAGCTCGTCCTCCGGCGGCAGCACCGCGCCCGGCAGCCGCGCGCAGAGCACCGCCCCGGAGGACTCGCCACCGGCGTCCGCCAGCCACACCTCGCCGCCGCGCCGCGCCGCGACCTCGCGGCAGAGCGGCAGTCCGAAGCCGCGGCCGTGCACGCGGTCGTCGTCCTCGTCCACCGCGCCCGGCCCGCGGGCGAAGAGCGACTCCGGATCCGCGACGCCGTCGCCGGAGTCCGCCACCGTCACGAAGAGCGCGTCGCCGTCGTCGAGCAGCTCGACCTCGACGAAGCGCACGTCGCGGCTCCCCTCGACGGCCGCGCGCACCGCGTTGTCGACGAGGTTGCCGACCACCGTCGCGACGTCCTCCGGCTCGATCACCGTCCCGCGCACCAGCGTCTCCTCGCCGAGGGTCAGCAGGACGCCGCGCTCGGCCGCCTCGATCCCCTTCGCGCCGACCAGCGCCTGGAGGTAGGGCTCCTGCAGCCGGTCGGCGTGCTGCACCGGGTACTTCAGCGGCCCGCGGGTCAGCACCTCGTCGAGGTACTCGCGCGCCGACCCCGTCCGGCCCGCATCGAGCAGACCGGCCACCACGTGCAGACGGTTGGCGAACTCGTGCCGCTGCACCCGCAGCGCGTTGGTCATCGCGCCGACGGCGTCGAGGCGCCGGCTGAGCGCGGCGAGCGCCGTCCGATCGCGCAGCACCACCACGACGCCGAGATCGCGGTCGCCCCGGGTCACCCGCCGGATGTCCACGTAGACGATGCGGGAGCGCACGACGAAGCCCTCCTCGCCGTTCCCGCGGGAGGGCTCCGTCGAGGCGAGGGCCGCGGCGATCGCGTCGGCGAGCGGCTGCGGCAGCCCGAGGTCGGCGAGCGCGCGGCCGTGCAGGGCGCGACCGGTCGGATCCTCCGAGCCGAGGATCGCGGCGGCGCGCGCGTTGCAGACGCCGACCCGCCCGTCGCGGTCGAGGGCGAGCACCCCCTCGTCGACCCCGTCGAGCACCGCGGCCTGGTCCTGCACCAGCGCGGTGAGCTCCTCCGGCGCGAGGCCGAGCGTCAGCCGCAGCAGCCGGCGCCGGATGAAGACCGAGGCGACGGCCGCGAGCACGAGCCCGGCGAGCGCCGCCGCGAGCACGCCCAGCAGCGCGGTCGGCAGGTCGTCGAAGACGCTGGAGCGGGCGAAGCCGATGCTCACCTCGCCGACCACGCGCGCGCCGTCCGGTCCGTAGACCGGCACTTTCGCCCGCGCGGACTCGCCGAGCGTGCCGGTGCCCCAGGACACCGACTCCCGGCCGGCGAGCGCCTCCTCCGCACTCGTCGAGACCACCTCGCCGAGTCGCTCGGGGTCGGGGTGGGCGAGCCGGATGCCGCGGTCGTCGGTGATCACGACGAAGAGCGCGCCGGTGCGCTCCTCGATGGCCTCGGCGGCGGTCTCGAGCGTCCCGCCCTCGAGCTCCGCGCGGGAGGGCACGGCCGGGTCGGCGGAGGAGGCGGCGACGGCGTCGCGCACGTCGGAGTCCTCGGCGACGGTGCGGGCGATGGCGAGCGCCGTCTCCTCCGCCTCGCCCTGCAGCTGCTGCACGCTCAAAGCGGTCACCAGCCCCGCGCAGACCAGGACGGCCGCCGCGACGGTGGCGAGCTGCAGCACGAGCACGTGGGTCGCGAAGCGCATCGGGGCCTCCTCGCCGTCGTGGTGACCGAGCCGGTCGTGATGATCCTGATGCGCAGAATGCGCAGAACCCACACTATGCGCAGATCGCGCGCTAATGAGCGATACCCGGGCCGGGCGGCCCGGGCTGCCTAGTGTGTCCACGACCTGGAGAGCCCGCCGCGGGATCCCGGACGCACCACGACGAAGGAGTCAGCAGTGTTGGTAGTACTCGGATTCACGATGATCCTGGCCTTCATGGCCCTGATCATGACCAAGCGGCTCACGCCCATGGTCGCCCTGATCGTCGTCCCGACGATCTTCGGGCTCTTCGCCGGCGCCGGTCTCGGCATCGGCGACATGGTGCTCGAGGCGATCGGCAGCCTCGCCCCCACGGCCGCCCTGCTGATGTTCGCGATCATGTACTTCGGCATCATGATCGACGTCGGCCTCTTCGACCCGCTGATCCGCTTCATCGTCCGCGCGCTCGGCGACGACCCGGCCAAGGTCGTCCTCGGCACCGCGCTGCTCGCCGGCGCGGTCTCGCTCGACGGTGACGGCTCGACCACCTTCATCGTGACCACCGCCGCGATGCTGCCGATCTACCTCCGCCTCGGGATGAACCCCGTCGTCCTCACCTGCGTCGCCGGCCTCGCCAACGGCACGCTCAACATCGTGCCCTGGGGCGGCCCCACGGTGCGCGCCGCCGCGGCGCTGCAGGTCTCGCCGAGCGAGATCTTCGTGCCGATGCTGCCCTCGCTCGCCGTCGGCCTCGCCGTCACGCTGGTCTTCGCCTGGTTCCTCGGACTCGGCGAGCGCCGCCGCCTCGGCTCGCTCGCCCTGGCCGAGCCGATGCTCGAGCAGGAGCTCGTCGGCGCCGGCCGCGGCTCGTCGTCCCGCTCCGGAGCCCGCACCGGCGGCCTCGCCGCCCTCACCGGCGGCATCCGCACCGTCGCCCGCGAGCGCTTCTCCTTCCTCCGCGGCCCGGAGTCGCTGCGCGGCGCCCAGGTCGCCGTCGCCGCCCGCGTCCAGGCCGACGACGCCGACACCGCGATGGCCGACACGATGCTCGACCCCGAGCGCGAGACGCTCCGCCCGAAGCTGATCTGGGTCAACCTCGTGCTGACCCTGGCCGTGATGACGCTGCTCGTCGCGGACATCCTGCCGCTCCCCTACGTCTTCATGGTCGGCTCCGCGGTCGCGCTGCTGATCAACTTCCCGAAGATGAAGGACCAGGCGTCCGAGATCGTCAAGCACGCGCCGAGCATCGTCGGCGTCGTCTCGATGGTCCTCGCCGCCGGCGTGCTGATCGGCGTCCTGAACGGCACCGGCATGGTCGACGCGATGGCCGAGTGGGTCGTCGACGTCATCCCGCCCGCGCTCGGACCGTTCCTCGCCGTGATCACCGGCGTGCTGAGCATCCCGATGACCTTCTTCATGTCGAACGACGCGTTCTACTACGGCATCCTCCCGGTGCTCTCCGAGAGCGCCGCGCAGTACGGCATCGACCCGGTCGAGATGGCCCGCGCCTCGATCACCGGCCAGCCCGTGCACCTGCAGAGCCCGCTGGTCCCGGCGATCCTGCTGCTGGTCTCGCTCGCCGCGGTCAACCTGGGCGACCACCACCGCAAGGTGCTCTGGCGCGCGGTGATCGTGTCGCTGGTGATGCTCGCGGTCGGCGTCCTGGTCGGGGCGATCCCCTTCGGCTGATCCGGGGACCTGGCGTCAGCCCAGCAGCGGCGCCAGGTTCTCCGTCCAGACGTCGAAGCCGAGCTTCACGATCAGCGCCCCGACGACCACGAGGAACGCGATCCTGATGAACCGGCTCCCCTTCGCGACCGCCATCCGCGAGCCGAGGTAGGCGCCCGCCACGTTCGCGAGACCCATGAAGAGCCCCAGCAGCCAGATCACGTGGCCGCCCGGCACGAAGTACAGCAGTGCACCGAGGTTCGTCGCGACGTTGACGATCTTCGCCTTCGCGCTCGCGAGCAGGAAGTCGTAGCCCAGCGCCGTGATCAGAGCGATGATCAGGAACGTCCCGGTCCCCGGCCCGATCAGCCCGTCGTAGAAGCCGATGACGAGCCCGAGCACCCCGGCCGTCACCAGGTGCCGGCGCCCCGCGTGCTTGAGCGCCGTGACGCTGCCCATCGCGGGCCGCGCGATCGTCACCACGGCCACCACGATCAGCGCGACGACGATGATCGGCTTGAAGACGGAGGCGGGCAGCAGCCCCGCCAGATTCGCTCCCCCGTAGCTGCCGGCCAGCGCCACCGCCGCCATCGGCAGGGCCGTCCGCAGATCCGGCCTCGCCCTGCGGTAGTAGGTGATCGCGCTCGTCGTCGTCCCGAAGATCGAGGCGAGCTTGTTGGTCGCGAGCGCCTGCACGGGCGAGATGCCCGGCACGAGCAGCAGGGCGGGGAGCTGGAGCAGGCCGCCGCCGCCGACCACCGCGTCGATCCAGCCGGCGGCGAACGCGGCCAGGATCATCAGCAGGACGACGGGGAGGGCGAGGTCCTCGGTGAACGTCAGCATCGCTCGGAAGCGTACGCGGCCGCCGCCACCCCCTCGACCCGGGCGCCGCGCCACCCTAGGGTCGGCGGCATGCGATTCGGACTCTTCATCCCCCAGGGCTGGCGCCACGACCTCGTCGGCATCGATCCCGCCGACCAGTGGCGCACCATGCGCGACCTCGCCCAGCACGCCGACGCCGGCCCCTGGGAGTCGGTGTGGGTCTACGACCACTTCCACACCGTCCCGGTGGTGACGGAGGAGGCCACCCACGAGGCGTGGACGCTGATGGCCGCGTTCGCCGCCGCCACCTCGCGGGTGCGGCTCGGCCAGATGTGCACCTGCATGAGCTACCGCAACCCCGCGCACCTCGCCAAGATCGCCACCACCGTCGACATCGTCTCCGGCGGCCGGGTCGAGATGGGCATCGGCGGCGGCTGGTACGAGCACGAGTGGCGCGCCTACGGCTACGGCTTCCCGCCGATCGCCGAGCGCCTCGGCCGCCTCGACGAGGGCGTGCAGATCATGCGCCAGGCCTGGACCGAGGGCGTCTCCACGCTCGACGGGCGCTACTACCAGGTGGACGGCGCGGTGAACCGCCCGCTCCCCCTGCAGGACGGCGGCATCCCGCTGTGGGTGGCCGGCGGCGGCGAGAAGGTGACGCTGCGCATCGCGGCGCAGTACGCGCAGTACACCAACTTCGCGGGCGCGCCGGAGGCGTTCGACCACAAGAGCGCCGTCCTCCGCGGGCACTGCGAGCGGCTCGGCACCGACTACGCGGCGATCACCCGCAGCTCCAACTACAACGTGATGATCGCCGAGACGGAGGCGGAGGTCGAGAAGGGCCTGCAGCGCCTGGAGGACCGCGTCACCCCCGCGCTCGGCGCCGAGGCGGCCTCGGCGTTCGTCGCCGAGTACCGCAGCCCCGACGCGCTCGCGGTCGGCACCCCCGCGCAGATCGTCGACCGCCTCGGCGACATGCGCGAGCGCGGCATGGACTACGCGATCACGTACTTCCCGGACGCCGCCTACGACCGCTCCGGCCTCGAGCTCTTCGAGCGCGACGTCGTCCCGCACCTGTCCTGACCCGCGCCGTCGATCCGTCGCGAACGGCTCTCGCCACACGGGCGGGACGACCGTTGCCGACGGATCGGCAGCGCGCCTACGCCTCGCTCGCGCGGTCCGCAAGTCCCTGCGCCGGGGTGGGCCGCCCACCTACGGTCGAGGCATGGACGCACAGGACATCCGCTGGAACGACGAAGCCCGCGACAAGATCCTCGAGGACTCGGACAGGGTCCTCCGCGAGGCGGTGCTCGACCTCGCGAAGACCAAGAAGGGCGAGCCCTGGGAGGACGTCTTCGCCGAGCTGAACGCACGACTGAAAGATCAGTTCATCGACTTCGAGCCCGGCCCGGACCTCCGCAAGTACGCCGAGGCCGTCTCCGCGGGAGAGATCGAGTCGTGAGCACCGACGACGGCGCCGCCGGCCGCACCGAGGACCCGGCGCTCGCCGACGAGCTGGCCTCGATCCGCGCCGTCGGCGAGGGCCGCCGCGGCGACGCCGCCGACGAGTCGGATGTCGAGCACGGCGACCCGCAGACCGTCGAGCAGGTCGAGCAGGAGCTCAAGGGCGGCCTCGACCTCGACTGATCGGACGCAGAACGCAGGAAGGCCCGCTCCCCTCCAGGGCGCGGGCCTTCCTGCGTGCCGAGCCGATGACGAAGTTCACTCCGCCGGTACAGCGCACGTGCGGTCCGACGCCTTCTGACCGGTGACGCCAGGGAGCGGATCGGCGTCCGGCGCGACGGCGCCGGTCGCGACGGGCGGGGCTGCTTCCGGCACCGCGCGCGATTCTTCGGCGCCGCCCTCCGCCCCCTCGACTCCCTGCGGCGCCGCGGGGGTGAAGGGGACGTCGTCGCGCACCTTCGCCATCAGGTCAGGGCCGAGCGACGGGTCCGGCACGACCTTCCCGGGGAACTCGGGGTCGCCGGTGCTGCCCGGGTACTGCACGAAGACCAGCCGATCGAGTTCCACGTCCTTCAGCGTGAGGGCGAGCCCGATCAATGTCCGGGGCTCGGTCATCGACGTCGACAGGTGCATCGCGTGCGACGCCGCATGCGCCAGTCCGTACAGGGCGCCGGCGTCCGAGAGCGTGCCGGACGACTTCACCTTCCTCATCAGCGAGGACAGGAACTGCTGCTGCGACGAGATCCGCGCCAGGTCGCTGCCGTCCCCGACGCCATGCCGCGTCCGCAGGAACGCGAGCGCTGTCGCACCGGAGACCGTGCTCGTCCCGGCGGGGAGATCGAGCCCCGAATCCGTGTCCCGCACGGCTCCCGTCAAGCAGATGTCGACGCCGCCCACCGCGTCGCTCATCTCGATGACACCCTGGAAGGAGATCCAGCCGGCGTAGGGGATGTCCAGTCCGGTCAGCTGCTCCACCGAGCGGTTGACGCAGGCGAGCCCGCCGGCCGAGAACGTGGAGTTCAGCGGCACGTCGCCCTCCCCCGCCGTGACGACCCCCGTCTCCGGGTCGGTGCACACCGGCCGGTCGACGAGGAGGTCGCGGGGCAGCGAGACGACCACCGCGCTCCGGTGGTCGCGCGCGACGTGCAGGAGGATGTTGACGTCGTTCAGCGTCGCGTCCCTGCCGCCGTACTCGTCGCCCTGCGCCGCATCGTTGTCCGCCCCGACGACGAGCAGGTTGAAGCCGCCCTCCATCTCGCCGATCGGACGCGGCGTCGCCGACGCGGACAGTGCCGCTCCGACGTCGAGATCGACGGCGTTCTCCGCGACGGTGCGGCCGATGCTCGCCGCCGCGATGGCGCCCACGGACCCGCAGCCCACGACGAGCACGGCGACCACGGAGGCCGCGACCCTCACCACATCCCGCGCCGCGGACCTTCGGCGCAGCCGGCCGTGCCGGACCGGCACCGCACTCGAGCGCCTCACAGGCGGCGACTCCGTCGCTTCCGTGCGCTTCCGCGCGACCGCCACTCGACCGCATCTGCGTCAGAAGCCGGAACTCGAACGAAGGCCCAGCCGTCCGGGTACTTCTGCCTCATGCTCCGTACTTGTTGTTGAGTGCCTGAGCGATGTCCCGGTAGTCCTCCGGGCCGAGCGAGCCGTTGACCGTCGCGCGGCCGCTGCCGTAGTGACCGCCGAAACGCTCGAGCCCCCGGGTCGTCTCCTGATCCAGGACGCCGGGGAAGGACCCGGAGGAGTAGAAGAGCTGGCCTTTGAGATGCCTCTCCACGCCGACCCAGCTGTTGCGCCCGAGGTCTCCATCGATCGGGCCGCTGTAGCCGCCATCGGCGGCGTAGCACTGGAGGAGCTTCCAGAAGTTCGTTCCGGGGACGCCATCGGATTCCGTCGACGTCCTCGGAAGTTGACGGTTGCAGACCGACGGCGCCGCTTCCGCAGGTGTGCCTGCACCGACGGGGACTGCCACGGCGATGATCGCGGCGAGGACGGTCTTCTTGAGCGGTGAACGGAATGACATCTTTGCCCGATCCTGGTCAGCAGCCGGCGGGTTCGAGTCCTCCCCCACCACGGGAGAAAGCTCCCGCTCGAAAAGGAATACCATCTGCGTATGGTTCCTTCGAGTGCTGTCGCGACACGCGGCCCGTCCAGGCGAACCCCGCGCTGGGCGCGACTCGCGCCGGCGACGAGAACGCAGGAAGGCCCGCTCCCCGGTGAGGGAGCGGGCCTTCCGATCGTGCCGGGCGAGCGGCGGGTGACTACGCCGAGAGGCGCTCGTAGTCGGTGTAGCCCTCAGCGCCGCCGCCGTAGACGGTCTCCTGGACGAGCTCGTTCTCGGGGTGGCCGCCCTGCCAGCGCTCGACGAGGTCGGGGTTGGCCATGACCGGACGGCCCACCGCGACGGCGTCGGCGTGGCCCTCGGTGATCAGCGACGTCGCCTCCTCGCGGGATGTCGGGCTGCCGAAGCCGCTGTTCGCGACGAAGACGCCGCCGAAGCGGGTGCGCAGGTCCTGGACCAGCTCGCCCGCGGGCTCGGCGTGCAGGACGCTGAGGTAGGCGAGGCCCAGCGGCGCGAGGCCGTCGACGACCGCCTCGTAGGTGGCGCGCACGTCGGCCTCATCGGTCTCGACGACGTCCTGGATGTTGTGCGCGGGAGAGAGGCGGATGCCGACCCGGCCGGCGCCGATCTCCTCGGCGACCGCGCGGGTCACCTCGATCACGAACGCGGCGCGGGCGGCGGGGCTTCCGCCGTAGGCGTCGGTGCGGACGTTCGACACGGGCGAGAGGAACTCGTGCAGCAGGTAGCCGTTGGCTCCGTGCACCTCGACGCCGTCGAAACCGGCGTCGACCGCGCGGCGGGCACCGGCGACGAACTCGTCGCGGACGGTGGCGAGCTCCTCGGTGGTCAGCGCGTGCGGGACCGGGAACGGCTTCTTCTCGCCGCTCGGGACCCGGACCTCGCCGTCGATGGCGACGGCGCTCGGCGCGACGATGCGGTCGGTGCCGGTGACGTCGGTGTGCGTGACGCGCCCGCCGTTCATGACCTGCATGACGATGCGGCCGCCGGCGGCGTGCACGGCGTCGGCGACGCCCTTCCAGCCCTCGGCCTGCTCGGCGGTGACGATGCCGGGCTGGCCCGGGTACGCCTTCGACTCGGCGCTCGGGAAGACGCCCTCGCTGATGATCAGGCCGAGGGAGGCGCGCTGGGCGTAGTGCTCGGCGATGAGGGCGCCGGGGACGCCCTGCTCGTCGGCGCGCAGGCGCGTCATCGGCGCCATCACGAGGCGGTTCGGCAGCTCGAGGTCGCCGGCGGTGAGGGGGGAGAAGGGATCCACGGATCGCCTTTCGATCGGAGAGCGGGGGGAGGGCGCGTCACCGTTCCCGGGACGCACCCCGGAGGCAACGGCGCCCGCCCCGCGCGCATTCCGCTTCCCGGCGTTCTCCCACTCACGGTGCGCCGGGCGGCCACATCGCCCTCAGGTCGAGAGGAGCGTCGCGCGGAACATGCTGGTCGAGTAGCCGCGGAGCGGCGTATCGAGACCCGACGCCGTCAGCAGAGAAGCCTGCGGACCGGCCCGCTGACACCGGCGGATCTCGATACGCCCGCTGCGCGGGCTACTCGATCAGCATGGTCAGGAGCACGACGCGACAGCACCTCACGCCATCCGGGACGGCCGCTCGTCGCCCGGCCTACAGTCCTGCTGTTCCCTGCGCCGGATGAAGGAGACGAGCAGATGTCTGCAGAGCTCACCGAGTTCACGATCGGCATCCTGGCCGATGACGAGACCGTCGAGAGGATGCGTCTCGCTCTGCTCGCGGTACTCGAGAACGGCGAGTTCCGCGACCTGCCCTGGACGTTCTCCGTCTCGCCCGACCCGGACCTGCGCGGCCGATAGGGTCACCTGCTCGACGAGGCGGCGGTCGGAGCCGCCGACACGAACGGCCCCCGCTCGAATCGAGTGATCGCGCGAGTCCTGCCGGTCGAGCAGCCGCGGAGCGGCGTATCGAGACCCGCCGTCCTCAGCAGGGTGGCCTGCAGACCCGCCTGCTGGCGCCGGTGGATCTCGATGCGCCCGCTGCGCGGGCTATTCGATCAGCACGGACGCTCCGTCACGCACTCCCCCGCTCTCCTCCTCTCGGACAGCCCTCGCTCGGGTGACACCCGGGCTGTCTACACTCGGGAGGCGAACGACGAGGGAGTGCGCGATGCCGAACGATTCATCCCCGACGAGGGCCGCGGCCCGCCGGGGCGCCCGCCGATCGCCGATCGCAGCGCTCCTCGCCCTGCTCGCAGCCGCCGCTCTCGCGCTCGTGCCGGCCGCCACCGCAGCCGCTGAGCCGCCCGCGACCCTCGGCTCCTCCGTCGTCCTCGACTCGGCCGGAGTCCTCAGCTCCGCGGAGATCGGCGACATCGAGGCGGCCTCCGCCCAGCTCTACCAGGAGCACAGCGTCCAGCTCTTCGTCGCCTACGTCGACACCTTCACCGGCACCACCGGCGACGAGCGCTGGTCCGACGCGACCGCGGAGCTCAACGGACTCGGCACGAACGACGTGCTCCTCGCCGTGGCGATCGAGTCCCGGCAGTACCAGGTGTCCGTCGACAACGGCTTCGCCCTCGACGCCGGCCAGGTCTCCGCGCTGGAGACGGACGACATCGAGCCGCAGCTGGTCGACGGCGACTGGGCGGGCGCCGCCGTCGCGGCAGCCCAGGGCATCGGCACCCGCCTCGACGCGCCGAGCGCGGGCGAGTCGCTCGGCTCCGGCCTCCTGGTCGTCCTCGCCGTGCTGGCCGCACTGCTCGTCGTGGGCGTGATCGTCTGGCTGCTCGTCCGCCGCGCGCGCCGCCGGAAGGCAGCAGAGGCGGTCGAGGCGTCGATCGACGAGCTCGCGACCCGCTCCGGCTCCGCCCTCGTGCACGCCGACGACGCCGTGCGCACCAGCGAGCAGGAGGTCGGCTTCGCGGAGGCGCAGTTCGGCTCGGACGCGACCGGCCCCTTCCGCGAGGCGCTCGTCACCGCGAAGCGCCTCCTCGGCGAGGCCTTCGCCCTGCAGCAGCGGCTCGACGACGCGGAGCCGGAGACCGATCAGGAGCGCCGCGACGGCTACGGCCGGATCCTCCAGCTCTGCGCCGACGCCGAGCAGGTGCTGGACGAGAAGGCGGAGGCCTTCGAGGAGCTCCGCGCCCTCGAGAAGAACGCCCCGGAGGTGGCCGCCCGCCTCACCGCGCGCGCCGCGGAGGTCCGGGCCCGCCTCTCCCCCACCCGCGCCCTGCTCGCCGACCTCTCCACCCGCTACGCCCCGACGGCGATCGACGATGTGGAGGACGACGCCGACCAGGCGGAGGACCGCCTCCGTTTCGCCGACGACCAGGTCGCCGAGGCGCGGACGGCGCTCACCGCCGGCGACTCGGGCCGCGCGGCCGTGCTGCTGCGCGCGGGCCAGCAGGCGGCGGAGCAGGCCTCGGGCCTCCTGGACGCCGTCGCGACCCGCGCCACCGACCTGCAGGAGGCGGAGCGCACCCTCGCCGGCCGGGTCGCCGAGATCCGCGCCGACGCCGCCCAGGGCCGCGCGATCGTCGCGGCCGGCGACTCCGCCGACGCCGCGAGCGCGCCCCTCGTCGCGAACGTGCAGTCCGCGGTCGCTACGACGGAAGCCGCTCTCGACGCCGTCGAGCGCGACGCCGCCGCGGGCCCGCGCGACCCGCTCGCACTGCTGGAGCGCCTGACCGCGGCCGATGCGACCATCGACGCGGCGGTCGGTGGCTACCGCGACGCCCAGGCGCAGCGCGAGCGCCGACAGGCCGCACTCGCCGCCGAGATCGGCGCCGCCCGCAGCCGCGTCTCCGCCGCGGAGGACTTCATCGCCGCCCGTCGCGGGGCCGTCGGCTCGCAGGCGCGCACCCGGGTCGCCGAGGCCGTCCGCTCGGCGGAGTACGCCGCGCAGATCGCGGCCACCGACCCGGCCGAGGCGCTCGCCTCCGCGCAGCGCGCCTCCGCCCTCGCGCAGCAGGCGCTCCAGGCCGCCCGCTCCGACGCGAGCGCCTACTCCGCCCCCGGTCTCGGCGGCGGCTACGGCGGCAACACCACCGGCGCCTTCCTCGGCGGCATCCTCGTCGAGTCGCTCCTCGGCGGCGGCGGCGGCCGACGCTCCGGCTACCGCTCCGGCGGCTTCGGGGGCGGCGGTTTCGGGGGTGGTGGCTTCGGCGGCGGAGGCTCCCGTCGCTCCTCCGGGGGCGGCTTCGGCGGCGGTAGCGGCGGAGGCCGTCGCGGCGGCGGCGGACGCTTCTGACCCGCTCCGGACCACCCGCTCGATCCGACGACCCCCGCTCACAGACCCCGGGCCCGCATCCGCTCGGCCCCCGCCCGCAAGCCCCTCACCCAAGGAGAGACACCATGGCTCAGAAGCAGTCGATCTTCGGTCGCATCGCGCAGCTCGCGAAGGCCAACATCAACGCGCTCCTCGATCAGGCCGAGGACCCGCAGAAGATGCTCGATCAGATGGTCCGCGACTACACCGACAGCATCCGCGACGCCGAGGCCGCCATCGCGCAGACCATCGGCAACCTGCGCCTGCTCGAGGACGACTACCGCGAGGACGTGCAGAACGCGGACGAGTGGGGCGGCAAGGCCCTCGCCGCGAGCCGCAAGGCCGACGAGCTGCGCGCCACCGGCAACGCCGGCGACGCCGACAAGTTCGACGCGCTCGCCAAGGTCGCCCTGACCCGTCAGATCCAGTCCGAGAAGGAGGCGAAGGACGCCGAGCCGACCATCGCCTCGCAGACCGAGGTCGTCGACAAGCTCAAGTCGGGCCTGAACCAGATGCGCGAGAAGCTGAACCAGCTCTCGTCCAAGCGCGACGAGCTGATCGCCCGCTCGAAGACCGTCGAGGCCCAGTCGCAGGTCCAGGACGCGATCAAGAGCATCGACATCATGGATCCGACCAGCGAGGTGAGCCGCTTCGAGCAGAAGATCCGCCGCGAGGAGGCCCGCGTCCGAGGCGCCGAGGAGCTCGCCTCGTCGAGCCTCGACGCGCAGTTCGAATCCCTCGAGGACCTCGGCGAGATGACCGAGGTCGAGGCCCGCCTGGCCGCGCTCAAGACGGGTCGCCCCCAGGACTCGATCGGCTCCTGACCGCTGAGGAGGCTCCGGGCCGACGATCCCCTGATCGGCCCGGAGTTCTCCTCATCGCATACCCCCTCCGGCATGCCTCTCGAAGACTGGCAATCGCCCTGATGCGGGGCCGCACGGCACCCCATAGTGTTGACCTCGGTCGCCCCGGAACCCGGTTGGCCGCAGCCTCGTCCGGCCCCTACCGGCGCGGTGAACACCATGAGCGGACCCGGACCTCCCGGGGATCGCTCACCGAGCGGCCGTCGACGAGGACGGCCACCCCGAACGAGCGAGGCGCCGATGAGCACCCCCACCGCACTGTCCGACGGAAACGTCCCCACCGCCCCCCGGGTCGAGGCCTCCCCCCGGGTCCAGGCCTCCCCCCGTGTCGTCCGCACCCGCCCCCGCGGCGAGGGCAACACGAACCCGACGACCGAGTACTCCGGTCTCCTGAGCACCGTGCGCGACGCGGGGCTGCTCCGCCGCCGCCGCGGCTTCTACTACATCCTCTTCTCCGTGCTGACGCTCGCCCTCGGCGGCATCGTCACCGGCTTCGTCCTGCTGGGGGACTCCTGGTTCCAGCTGCTGCTCGCCGCCGCGCTGGGCATCGTCCTCACCCAGTTCGCCTTCCTCGCGCACGAGGCCTCGCACCGCCAGGTGTTCGAGTCCGGCAAGGCCAACGACGTCGCCGGCCGCACGCTCGCGAACCTCGTCGTCGGCATTAGCTACTCCTGGTGGATGAACAAGCACAGCCGCCACCACGCCAATCCGAACGTGCTCGGCAAGGACCCGGACATCGTCCGCGACGTCGTGTCGTTCACGCCGGAGGACGCGGCGCGCTCGCGCGGCGCGTACGCCTGGCTGACCCGCCGTCAGGGCTACGCGTTCTTCCCGCTCCTGCTGCTCGAGGGCATCAACCTGCACCTGCACGGCTTCCGCACCGTGTTCGGCAAGGGCAAGGTCGACAAGCGCTGGGTCGAGATCTCGATGCTCGTCGCCCGCGTCGGCCTGTACCTCGCCGTCGTCTTCTGGGCGCTGCCGCTCGGCATGGCCTTCGCCTTCGTCGGCGTGCAGATGGCCGTCTTCGGCCTCTACATGGGCGCGTCGTTCGCCCCGAACCACAAGGGCATGCCGATCCTGCCGAAGGAGGCGCGCGTCGACTTCCTGCGCCGCCAGGTCCTCACCTCGCGCAGCATCCGCGGCAACTGGTTCAACGACTACTTCATGGGCGGCCTGAACTACCAGGTCGAGCACCACCTCTTCCCGAACATGCCCCGCCCCGCCCTGCGCGAGGCCCAGGTCATCGCCAAGGAGTACTGCGCGACGCACCAGATCCCCTACACCGAGACCTCGCTGCTCGAGTCGTACGGCATCGTCGTCCGCTACCTCAACCGCGTGGGCCTCTCGGCCGGCGGCGACCCGTTCGACTGCCCCGCCGCCGGCGCCTACGGGCGCTGAGCCGCCGCTCCGCACCGCACGAACGGCGAAGGCCCTCCCCTCCGAGAAGGAGGAGGAGGGTCTTCGCCGTTCCGCGCGTCAGTTCGCGGAGCAGAGGATGAGCGTGCTCGACACGTTCGCCGCCGTCTTCGAGCCGGTCCCGGTGTAGCCGGAGGGCAGCGTCGAGACGGCGTTGAGCTGGAAGGCGACGCTGATCGAGAGCGTCGTGCGGACGGCGATGGTCGCTCCCGCCGGCAGCGGGGCCGTCAGGGTGATCTGACGGGACGTGTTGCTCAGCACGGTCACGGTGGCCGTGCCGCCCGAGACCGAGAAGACGCCGATGTTGGCGACCCCGGAACCGGTGATGATGATCGTCGTGCCGGTCGGCAGCGGCTCCGTGGGGCCCGCCTGCAGCAGGAAGCCGGGGCCGAGCAGACCGAGGGTGCCGCAGGTGCCGCGGAGCGCGTACGCGCCGAGATCGACGATCGACGCCGCAGCGGACGGGGTGGCGACGGCGACGGCGACGACCGGCACGGTCCACGCGGCGGCGGCGGTGACGGAGCGGCGGGTGACCAGGCGGTCGTCATCGGGGCGGGGCGAGGAGTCGTGGGTCACGGTGTGGCCTTCCGGTCGAGGTGAGCGGGCTTCGGCGCCACACCGGCGACAGTGACGGGTGGTCCGGCTCGATCGTCGCGAGACGCCCGGTCCGACGCGAGCACGCGGAGCCCGTCCCCCGTCAGTGGGACGACGGCCGACGAGGAGCGGCTTCTCGATGAGATGCAAGGGGCTTCCGGGCCGCTCGGCGGAGTCCTAGCGTTGCCCCATGAGCAGCTCCGAGAACGACATCGAGACCACCCCCGTCGACCCCGAGGAGACCACCGGCAGCGCCGGCACCGGGAACCCCGCCGGCCTCGACGAGGTCGGCAGCCCGTCCCCCGACGGACCCGACGGCGTCGACGCCGCGGGCGAGGAGCAGAACCCGCCCCTGCCCGACTGGGGACCCACCGACGGCGTCCACGGCACCGACGCGGAGACCGCCGACGGCACCGACGCGTCCGGCACTGCCGGGCACTGAGCGCCACCCTCCCGGGGCCCTCGCACCTCCTCACCGGCACTGCGCCGGCCGGGAGGCGCGGGGGCCCTCCGCCGTCCCTCCGTGTTCGCCGGAACGTCGCCGGAGGCCCCCGCCGACGGCCCTACACTGGCGCAATGCAGCCGAACGAACGCGCCCTCCGGGTGATCTCCTACAACCTCCGGGAGCACCGGGCGCACGGCGAGATCGCCCCCCTCGCCGCCCGTCACGACGTCGACGTCCTCTGCCTGCAGGAGTGCGACACCACGAAGCTCCCGCAGGAGCTCGGCGATCTGCGGCTCGCCTCGGTGACCGCGCGCAACCGCCTCGGCCTCGCCGTCTACTACTCGCACGCCCGTTTCGAGCTGCTCGGCAGCGCCGCGTTCGAGCTCAGCAAGTCGATGCACGACCGCGTGATGTCCCCCGCTCACGAGCGCCTGCTCGCCGTCCGGCTCGAGGACCGCGAGGGCGGATCGATCGCCGTCTCCTCCTTCCACGCCGCCCCGCTCTCGGCCGGCAACGCGCTGCGCCGCAAGCAGATCGGCGAGGCACTCGACCGCCTCCGCGAGTACGCCCCGGAGACGCCGTCGCTGATGGTCGGCGACTACAACTACCCCTGGTTCTTCCGCGGACTCGACCGCAAGATGACGCAGAACGGCTACCTGGTGTCGCGGAGCGATTCCCCGACCTACGCGCGCTACCGCTACTTCAGCGGTCACTTCGACTTCGCGATCAGCGACTCGGTCCGGATCGAGCGGGTCTCGACCCTGCCGCAGGGAGTCTCCGACCACCTCCCGGTCCTGGTCGACGCTCACTACGACGTGCGCGCGGCATGACCGGTCGGGTTCCCAGCGGCGGCCTCGATAGGCTCGTCCGGTGACGACCCTGATCCTCGCCCGGCACGGAGAGACCGTCTGGCACGCCGAGAACCGCTACGCGGGCTCCTCCGACATCGCGCTGACCCCGCTCGGCCAGGACCAGGCGGCGACGCTCGCCTCCTGGGCCGTCGACGCCGAGCTCGACGCCGTGTACTCCTCCACCCTCGTCCGCGCCGTGCGCACCGCAGTGCCCGCCGCCCGGGCCGCCCACCTCGAGGTGCAGCTCGATCCGGCCCTCGTCGAGGTCGACTTCGGCCAGGGCGAGGGGCTGACCAACGCCGAGATGGAGAAGCGCTTCCCGGACGAGTACCGCGCCTGGGTGGCCGCTCCCGCAATCCAGCCGATGCCCGGCGGCGAGTCGGGCCTCGACGCCGTCGCGCGCGCCAACACGGCGCTGGCGCGGATCCACCGCGAGCACCCCGACGGCCGGGTGCTCGTCGTCGCGCACGGCACCCTGATCCGGCTGCTGCTCTGCGCCTACCTCGGCATCAACCCCGAGACCTACCGCCACACCTTCCCCTCGGTCGACAACGTCTCGCTGACGACCCTGCTCTGGGACGAGACCGGCGTCGGCCTGCTCGGCTACAACGTCCCTCCCGTGCAGAAGCAGCGGCGCTCGAGCTGAACGCCGTCCCGCCCGCCCGGGTGAGCGCGGGGTCGATCGGACTCGTGCTCGGCTCGATCGCGAGCGTCCAGCTCGGCGCATCCTTCGCCGTCCTGCTCTTCCCCGCCGCCGGCCCGATCGGGACGGTGACGCTCCGCCTGGTCTTCTCGGCACTGGTGCTGCTCGTCGTCTGCCGGCCGCGGGTCCGCGGCTACTCGCGCTCCGACTGGGCCACCGTCGGCGCCTACGGTCTCGCCCTCGGCGGCATGAACGCCTGCTACTACGAGGCCATCGCCCGCATTCCGCAGGGAGCGGCGGTGACGCTCGAGGTGCTCGGGCCGCTGGTGCTCTCGGTGATCGCCGGCCGGAGTCTCGTCAGCCTGCTCTGGGCCGCCCTCGCCCTCGGCGGTGTCGTCGTGCTCTCCCAGGGCGGCTTCTCCTCGCTCGATCCCGTCGGCGTCGCCTTCGCCCTCGGCGCCGCCGCGCTCTGGGCCACCTACATCGTCTTCGCCGGGCGCACCGGCGGGCGCTTCCCGCGGCTCGACGGGCTGGCGCTCGCACTGACGGCCGGAGCGATCGTCTCGCTGCCGTTCGGCATCGCCACGGCGGGCCCCGCGCTGGTGCTGCCGCCGGTGCTGCTGCTCGGGCTCGCGGTCGCCGTGCTGTCCTCGGCGCTGCCCTACGCCCTCGAGCTGCTGGCGCTGCGGCGGCTGCGCTCGTCGACCTTCTCGATCCTGATGGCGCTGGCGCCCGGCGCGGCGGCGCTCTCGGGCTTCCTCGTCCTGGGCCAGCGGCTGACCGCGATCGAGGCGGTCGGCATCGCCCTCGTCGTGGTCGCGAGCGTCGGCGCGGTGCGCACGGCCCGTCGGGCCTGACCCGGGTCCCGCTGCCGTCGCGGAACGACGGGAGGCGGAGGCCAGGCCGGGGGCGCGGGAGCCGCCCTTCCGGGTCGGGCGGCCGATCGGACCAGGTCACCGTACGCGAGATGTCCCCGGCCTGGTCTTCCCCCGACCGTACTGAGCGCCGACCGGCCCGCCTAGCCGTCGCGGACGGCGTGGCCACAACGGGGGGGGGGGGATCGGCCCCGAGGTCTCGATACGCCGGCTGCGCGAGCTGGTCGCCAGCATGCATCCGCTCAATTCTTTTGTTAGGCTAACTATGTGACTTCGCCCGACACCGACCTCCCCGCCCTCGCCGGCGAGACGCGCATCGCCGTCGGCCGGCTCGGCCGCCGCCTGCGCCAGGAGAAGGCGGAGCACGAGCTGAGCGACGCGCAGTTCGGCGTCCTGGCGCTGCTGCACCGCGAGGGCCCGCGCACCCTCGGCGAGCTGGCCGAGGCGGAGCGAGTCCGTCCGCCCTCGATGACCCGCACCGTCGGCTGCCTCGCCGACGACGGACTCGTCGAGCGCCTCGCCGATCCGAGCGACGGCCGCGTCACCCGCATCCGCGCGACGGCCCGCGGCTCCGAGCTGGTCCTCGACGTCCGGCGCAGCCGCGACGCCTGGCTCATCGCCCGCCTCCGCGAGCTCGATCCCGCCCAGCGCCGGCTGCTGCACGACGCCGCCGCGCTGCTGCGCGAGGTGGCGGACCGATGAGCGCGATGTTCCGCTCGCTCGCGGTGCCGAACTACCGCATCTGGTTCGCCGGTGCGATGGTCTCCAACATCGGCACCTGGATGCAGCGCACGGCCCAGGACTGGATCGTCATCAACGATCTGACCGACCACGACGCGACCGCGCTCGGCGTGACGATGGCGCTGCAGTTCGGCCCGCAGCTGCTGATGGTCCCCTTCTCCGGCTTCATCGCCGACCGTTTCGACCGCCGGAAGCTCCTGATGGCGACGCAGGCCGCGATGGCCGTCCTCGGCCTCGCCCTCGGTCTGATCGTGGTGACGGGGATCGTGCAGCTCTGGATGGTCTACGTCTTCGCGCTGCTCCTGGGCTTCGCGGCCGCGATCGATGCCCCCGTGCGGCAGACCTTCGTCTCCGCCCTCGTCGAGGAGCGCGACCTCTCCAACGCCGTCTCGCTGAACTCCGCCTCCTTCAACTCCGCGCGGATGATCGGCCCGGCCCTCGCGGGCGTGCTGATCGCCGCGGTCGGCTCGGGCTGGGTCTTCCTCCTCAACGCGGCGAGCTTCGTCGCCGTGCTGGTCTCGCTGCGCTTCCTGCACCGCGAGCAGCTGCGCTCGGCTCCCCGGGCGACCCGCGGCCCCGGCGCCCTGCTCGAGGGCTTCCGCTACGTCTCGCGCCGGCCGGACATCGTGGTCGTGCTCTCGATCGTCTTCCTGATCGGCACCTTCGGCCTCAACTTCCCGATCTTCGCCTCGACGATGGCGACGGTCGAATTCGACATGGGCGCCAGCGAGTTCGGCCTGCTCTCCTCCGCCATCGCCGTCGGCTCGGTCGTCGGCGCCCTGCTCTCGGCCCGTCGCGACCGCCCCCGGCTGCGCCTGATCGTCGGCGCCGCGGCAGCCTTCGGCGTCGCACTCGCCCTCGCCGGCCTGATGCCGACCGTCTGGGCCTTCGCGATCCTGCTGCCCTTCGTCGGCATCGCCGCGCAGACGCTGATGACCTCGGCCAACGGCTACGTGCAGCTCTCCACCACCCCGGAGATGCGCGGCCGCGTCATGGCGCTCTACATGGCGATCTTCATGGGCGGCACCCCGATCGGCGCTCCGCTGATCGGCTGGGTCGCCAACGCCTACGGCCCGCGCTGGGCGATGCTGGTCGGCGCCGCCTCGGGCGCGCTCGCCGCCGGCGTCGGCCTCGGCTGGTACCTGCGCACCCGCCGCCGCGCCCGCGCCGGCGAGCCCGCCGCCCAGGAGGAGGTCGCCCTCGTGACGACCCCCGCCCTCACGCCTCGCGCGTGATCTCCACCCGGACGAAGAGCTTCGAGGAGTGCGGCCCGGCGTAGACGCCGCGGAGCGGGGCGATGTCGTTGTAGTCGCGGCCGCGGCCGACGATCACGTGGCGGTCGCCGATGTCGATCAGGTTGGTCGGGTCGTAGCCGCGCCAGGCGCCGCCGCAGAACCACTCGACCCAGGCGTGCGACTCCCCCACGACCGTCTCGCCGATCGCGGCGTTCGGCTTGGGGTGCAGGTAGCCGGAGACGTAGCGCGCGGGGATGCCGGTCGAGCGCAGCGCGCCCAGGACGATGTGGGTGATGTCCTGGCAGACGCCCTCGCGGGCGGTCCACGACTCGGTCGCCGTCGAGTGCACACCCGTGACGCCCTGGCGGTAGGTCATCTCACGACCGATCGTCTCGGCGATCGACAGGGCCGCGTCGCACGGGCCCTCCGCAGCGTCGGCCAGCCGACGGGCCAGCTCGACGAGGTCCTCGGGCGGGGCGGTGCGGTTGGTCTGCTTGAGCTGCTCGACGTACTCGGTCAGCGTCTGGACCTGGTCGTCGAGCTGCTCCCAGCCGACGGGGTGGTCGGGGTGCGCCTTGGGCCGGATCTCGACGAGCGAGGTCGCGGTGAGCGAGAGCTCCTGGTGCGGGTCGAGCACGTCGAAGGACGAGACCCGGGTGCCCCAGTAGTCGGTGTAGGTGTGCGCCGAGGTGACCGGGCGGATGACCAGGTTGGACGAGAGCACGAGCTGCCCGTCCGAGGAGGCGGGGAGCATCCTCGCCTCGTTGTAGGACGCGACGACATCGCCCCGGTAGGTGAACCCCGTCGTGTGCGTGATGCGCAGCCTGCTCACAGCGCCTCCCCGATCCAGCTCGGCATGACATTGGTGGGGAAGTAGCGCTGCCGGATCGCCTCGGAGGCCGACGAGGTCGCCTCCTGCACGCTGTCCATGTGCCGGGGCAGGTCCTCGAGGATCTCGGCGATCGGCCGGTACTCCAGCTCGCTGCGGATCTGGCCGAGCACCCGCTGGGCGTCGCCGGTGTGGCCGACGCGGCCGGTGCGCGGCTCGATGTCGCGCATGCACATCTCGGCGCGCGAGACCGAGAAGAGGATCGAGCGCGGGAAGAGCCGGTCGAGCAGCAGGAACTCCGCCGCGTTGCGCGCGCTCGGCACGCCGCGGTAGGTGCGGAGGTACGCCTCGTACGCCCCGCAGGAGCGCAGGATCGTCGTCCAGGACGGACCGCTCGCCTCGGTCAGCGACCGGGTCGCCAGCAGCCGGGCGGTCATGTCGGCGCGCTCGATCGAGCGGCCGAGGGTGAAGAACT
The DNA here is from genome assembly GCF_009866655.1 of Rathayibacter sp. VKM Ac-2804. NCBI lineage: Bacteria > Bacillati > Actinomycetota > Actinomycetes > Micrococcales > Microbacteriaceae > Rathayibacter > Rathayibacter sp. VKM Ac-2804. The sequence continues at coordinate 1,034,733 of NZ_CP047420.1, read as the reverse complement.
GCCAGGCCTCGTCGCGCGAGGTGGCCGACTCGATGATGCCCACGGCGAGCGCCGAGCGCTCGCGCACCCAGCCGAAGAACTCCGACACCCGCTCCCCCGTGACGCGGCGGGGCATCCGGGTGCGCGTGGTGTTCAGGCACTCCCACAGCTCGGTCGAGACGATCTCGCGGGCACGGCGGGCGTTCTCGCGGGCGGCACCGAGCGAGTAGGCGATCGAGGCGGGGTTCGTGCGGTCGATCGCGAGGATGGTCAGCACGTCGGCGCGGGTGACCTCCTTCATGTCGTCCGGGGCAGTGGAGCCCATCACCGACAGCAGGGAGCGGCAGGCGGTGTCCTCGTCGATCCACGGGTCCTCGAGCAGGAGCTGCAGGTGGACGTCGAGGATGCGGGCGGTGCCGTCCGACCGCTCGATGTAGCGGCCGATCCAGAACAGCGACTCGGCGATCCGGGAGAGCATCAGGCGTCCTCCCCCGCGGCGAGCGTCTGCTGCTGCTGCTGGTCCTGGTCGTGGTTGGCCGCGTCCTGCGGCGACTGGTCGGGCGTGTGGTTGAGCGGGTAGACGATCGGGATCGACGTCGTCACCGCGGCCTGGTCCTCGACGAGGCCCGAGATGTCGTGGGCGTCCGGCTCGGCGGTCTGCTGGCCCTCGAGGCCGACGACCCAGGTGTCCTTCGAGCCGCCGCCCTGCGACGAGTTGACGACGAGCTGGCCCTCGGGCAGCGCGACCCGGGTGAGACCGCCGGGCAGGACCCAGATGTCCTTGCCGTCGTTGACCGCGAAGGGACGGAGGTCCGCGTGCCGCGGCCGCATCCCGTCGTCGACCAGGGTCGGGATCGTCGAGAGCTGCACCACCGGCTGGGCGATCCAGCCGCGCGGGTCGGCCCGGAGCCGCGAGCGCAGCTCGGCCAGCTCCTTCGCGGAGGCGGCCGGCCCGACGACGAGGCCCTTGCCGCCGGAGCCGTCGACCGGCTTCACGACGAGCTCGTCGAGGCGGTCGAGCACCTCCTCGAGCGCACCGGGATCCTCCAGGCGCCAGGTGTCGACGTTCTTGATCACCGGCTCCTCCGAGAGGTAGTAGCGGATCAGGTCGGGCAGGTAGGTGTAGACGAGCTTGTCGTCGGCGACGCCGTTGCCGACCGCGTTCGCGATCGTGACGTTGCCCAGGCGGGCCGCGAGCATGAGACCCGGCGAGCCCAGCATCGAGTCGGCGCGGAACTGCAGCGGGTCGAGGAACTCGTCGTCGACGCGGCGGTAGATCACATCGACGCGGGTGGGGCCGGAGGTGGTGCGCATGAACACCTTGCCGCCGGTGCAGAAGAGGTCGCGCCCCTCGACGAGCTCCACGCCCATCAGCCGCGCGAGCAGGGTGTGCTCGAAGTAGGCCGAGTTGTAGACGCCGGGGGTGAGCACGACGACGGTGGGGTCGTCGACACCCTCGGGGGCGGAGGCGCGCAGGGCCTGGAGCAGGCGGTTGGGGTAGTCGCCGACCGGTCGCACGCGCATCGAGACGAACAGCTCGGGCAGCGTCTGCGCCATCACGCGGCGGTTCGAGATGACGTAGGAGACGCCGGAGGGCACGCGGACGTTGTCCTCGAGCACCCGCCAGTCGCCGACCTCGTCGCGGATCAGGTCGATGCCGGACACCTGGATCCGCACGCCGTTGGCCGGCTCGATCCCGGCGGCCTGGCGGTGGAAGTGGCTGGAGCTGGAGAGCAGGGCGGCGGGGATCACGCCGTCCTTCACCGCGTTCTGCGGGCCGTAGACGTCGGCGAGGAAGGCCTCGAGCGCGCGGACGCGCTGCTTGATGCCGCTCTGCACCTCGTTCCACTCGGCGCTCTCGATCACGCGCGGGACGGCGTCGAGCGGGAAGGGCCGCTCCTCGCCCGCGAAGTCGAAGGTCACGCCCTGCGCGAGGTAGGAGGAGGCGAGCGCATCGGTGCGACCGCGCAGCTCCTCCTGCGTCATCCGCGCGAGCGAGGAGTAGATGTCGCGGTAGGAGTCGCGGACGCCGGCGGGGCCGCTCGTCGCCGCGACATCGGCGAACATCTCGTCCCAGGGTGAGGCGCCCGTGCGGGGCCGCTCGACCTTCTGGGACCCGTATCCGTCGAAGAGGTCACCCATGGCACGACTCTAGTGCGGGGCAGATTGCGGGGATGTTTCGGGCGATCGGAGGGCGAGCGGACTCTCTCCGACGGGTCCGGGAATAACGTGGCTTCTCCGTGGTTGGATGAGGATGTACATGCAAATGCATGGATCAGGTCTCGCCAGGACGGGGCCACGGAGAGAAGGAGCGCCCGATGCAGTTCGGCATCTTCACGGTCAGCGACATCACCACCGACCCCACGACCGGCCGCACCCCGACCGAGTCCGAGAAGATCGCGGCCACCCTCGCGATCGCCCTGAAGGCGGAGGAGATCGGCCTCGACGTGTTCGCGCTCGGCGAGCACCACAACCCGCCGTTCTGGTCCTCCTCCCCCACGACGACTCTCGCCTACATCGCCGCGAAGACCGAGCGCCTCCAGCTCAGCACCGCGATGGCCCTGATCACCACGAACGACCCGGTGAAGCTGGCCGAGGACTACGCGATGCTCCAGCACCTCGCCGGCGGCCGCGTCGACCTGATGCTCGGCCGCGGCAACACCGGCCCGGTCTACCCCTGGTTCGGCAAGGACATCCGCCGCGGCATCGAGCTCACCATCGAGAACTACGACCTGCTGCACCGTCTGTGGACCGAGGAGTTCGTCGACTGGGAGGGCCAGTTCCGCACGCCGCTCCAGGGCTTCCAGTCGACCCCGCGCCCGCTCGACGGCGTCGCGCCGTTCGTCTGGCACGGCTCGATCCGCTCACCGCAGATTGCCGAGCAGGCCGCGTACTACGGCGACGGCTTCTTCGCGAACCACATCTTCTGGCCCGCCTCGCACACCGCGAAGATGGTGCAGCTCTACCGCTCGCGCTTCGAGCACTACGGCCACGGCAGCGCCGACCAGGCGATCGTCGGGCTCGGGGGCCAGATCTTCCTGGCCAAGAACTCGCAGGACGCGGTCTCGCAGTTCCGCCCCTACTTCGACAACGCCCCGGTCTACGGCCACGGCCCCTCCCTCGAGGACTTCACCGAGCAGACCCCGCTCACCGTCGGCTCGCCGCAGGAGATCATCGACCGCACCCTCGGCTTCCGCGAGTACGTCGGCGACTACCAGCGCCAGCTGTTCCTGATGGACCACGCCGGCCTGCCGCTGAAGACCGTCCTCGAGCAGATGGACATGCTCGGCGAGATCCTGCCCGCACTGCGCGCCGGCTTCGCCGAGGGCCGCCCGGCGCACGTGCCGGACGCGCCCACCCACTCCTCGCTCGTCGCCGCCCGCGCCGAGCAGCCCGTCCCCGTCAGCGCCTAGGAGGCCCCGCCCATGGACACCCGCAGGATCACCGTCCTCTCGGCCGGCCTCAGCACGCCGTCCTCCACCCGCCTGCTCGCCGACCGCCTGGCCGACGCGGCCGAGGCCTCGCTCACCGAGCAGGGCTTCACCGTCGAACGCAGCGTCGTCGAGCTGCGCGACCTCGCGCACGACGTGACGAACAACCTCCTGACCGGCTTCGCGAGCCCCGCGCTGCAGACCGCGCTCGACGCGGTGGCCGGCGCCGACGGCCTGATCGCCGTGACGCCGATCTTCACCACCAGCTACAGCGGGCTCTTCAAGTCGTTCGTCGACGTGCTGGACACCGAGGCGCTGCGCGGGCTGCCCGTGCTGCTCGCGGCGACCGGCGGCTCGCCCCGCCACTCGCTCGCGGTCGACTACGCGATGCGCCCGCTCTTCAGCTACCTGCACGCCGCTCCCCTGTCGACGACGGTCTTCGCCGCGACCGAGGACTGGGGCGGAGCGACCGAGGACGGCCGTGCGCTGCCCTCGCGGATCGAGCGGGCGGGCCGCGAGCTCGCGACCGAGGCGGCGCGCACCTCGCGCGCTCCCGCGGACCCGTGGGCGCTCGACGGCTCGTTCGAGGGGATGCTCGGCCGCCGGAGCTGAGCACCGCTTCTCTCACAGGAGCGCGGATCCGTCCAGTAGCGGCGCACGCCGATGCCCGCAGCTAGCCTCCCCTCGGAGGGCCCGCCGGTGGCCCCCGAGGGGAGGCCATGATGGCTCTGGACACGACGTCGCTGGGCAGGAGCGCCTTCGATCGGGTGACGCTGGATCGGCGTCGCTTCCTCAGCGCCCTGGGCGTCGCCGCCTCGGTCCCCGTCTTGGCCGGCTGCGGCTTCGCGCCGGCCCGCCCCGCGGCGAGCGCCGACAGCGGCACGCTGACCTTCACCACCTGGGGCACGGACGCCGAACTCGCGGGCTTCCAGCGCGCGATCGACCGGTTCCAGGAGGCGAACCCCGGCTCGACCGTCGCGCTGAACTCGGTGCCGTACGAGCAGATGTTCACCAACATCGACGCGCAGCTGCAGGCGGGCAACCCGCCGGACGTCTTCCGCGTGCCGTACTACACCTTCGGCAGCTACGCCGGTCGCGACCAGCTGCTCGACCTCACTCCGCACCTCGAGGCCGACGTGGCCGAGCGCTTCACCGACCCGGCCTGGGCCGCGGTGCAGAGCGGCGGCAGCCCGTTCGGCGTGCCGCACCACACCGACACCTCCCTGATCCTCTACAACACCGAGGCGCTCGCCACCGCAGGCATCACCGATTTCCCGGCCTCGCCGGAGGAGGCGTGGACCTGGGAGGAGTTCACCGAGGTCGGCCGGACGCTGCGCGCCTCGCTTCCCGCCGAGCGCTACCCCTTCGCCTACAACTGGCAGGGCAACGGCGTCACCCGCTGGCTGAGCCTGCTCTTCCAGGCCGACGGCCGCTTCCTCACCGAGGACCTCTCCGCTCCGGCCATCGACTCCGACGCCGGTCGCGCGGCGATCGACTTCAGCCGCAGCTTCTTCACCGACGGCCTCGTGCCGCCGAGCAGCTCGATCCAGGCGACGACCTACGCGAGCGACCTCTGGTACTCGCAGACGACCGCGATGACCTTCGGCGGCGCCTTCCTCATCCCGGACGCGGAGTCGACGCTCGACTTCGAGTGGGGCGCGACCTACTCGCCGCGGAACGTGCGCGGCGGCGGCGACTTCGGCGGCAACGCCCTCGTCGCGACCAAGGCGACCGCGAACCCCGAGCTCGCGGCGGCGTTCCTCGCCTTCGTGACCGAGGAGGAGTCGATGCGCGACTTCTGCGCCGGCGCCTCGCTCCTGCCCACCCGCCGCGACCTGACCGAGTCGGGCATCGAGTTCGAGGTGCGCCCCGAGCTCGCCGAGGTCTTCCTCGGCCAGGCGGGCACCGTGCAGGCGGAGGACGCGGCGCAGGTCGCCTCACCGGACATGGCCGCGATCATCGCGGTGCTGAAGGAGCAGCTCGAGCAGGCGTTCGTCGGCGGCCAGAGCACCGAGGACACCATCGCGAAGCTCAGCTCCGGCATCGCCACCGCCGTGCAGTGAGCGGCAGGATCCGGTGACCCGCACCCTCCCCGCGCCCGAGGAGGTGACGGCGCGACCGCGCCGCACCTCCCGGGCGCCCGCCGCCCGCGAGACCGTCGCGGCCTACGGGTTCCTCGCGCCCAACCTGCTGATGCTGGCGCTGTTCGTCTTCGTGCCGCTGGTCGGCGCGTTCCTGCTCAGCTTCCAGCGCACCAACGGCTTCGGCGACGGCGTCTTCATCGGCCTGGACAACTACGCCCGGCTGCTGAGCGACCCGCTGTTCTGGCGCTCGACCCTCAACACCGCGCTGTTCACGCTGATCGTCACGCCGCTCTCGATGGCGCTCGGCCTGGGCGCCGCGGTGCTGCTGAACTCGGTGCTGCCGGCCCGGCCCGTCTTCCGCTCGATCCTGATCCTGCCGATGGCCGTCTCGGGCGTCGCGACGGCGCTGATGGGCGTGCTGATCTTCGACGAGAACAGCGGCGTGCTCGACGGCCTGCTGCAGACGATCGGACTGCCGCGCATCGCCTGGCAGTCCGGCGGCGCGGCGGCGTTCGCCTCCGTGATCCTGGTGACGCTCTGGTGGCGGACCGGCTTCAACATGCTGATCTACCTGGCCGGGCTGCAGGGCGTGAACCCCGCGCTCTACGAGGCGGCGCGGCTGGACGGCGCGAACGGCTGGCAGCAGTTCCGGCACGTGACGGTGCCGCTGGTCGGCCCGTCGACGTTCTTCCTGCTCATCCTCAACGTCATCTACTCGTTCCAGGTCTTCGACATCGTCTTCGTCCTCACCGGCGGCGGGCCGCAGAACTCCACCTCGGTGCTGGTGACCTACGCCTACGACACCGGCTTCGTCACCCGCGATCAGGGCTACGCGGCGGCGATCGGCATCGTCCTGCTGATCCTGACGATGATCTTCACCGCCGTGCAGTGGCGCACGAACCGCTCGAGGGACCTCGTCGAATGAACCGCGTCTCCCGCTCGACGACCGCGCTCCGGCTCGTCCTCGCGATCCTCGTCTCGCTCGTCATCCTCTTCCCGCTCTACTGGATGCTCGTCGTCGCGTTCTCCTCGCGCGCCGAGCTGCTCGGCGGCACGCTGCGGCTGTGGCCGCGCGAGTTCACGCTGGCCAACTTCGAGCGCGTCTTCGACTCGTTCCCGGTCGCGACCTGGTTCGGCAACTCGCTCGCGATCAGCCTCACCACCGCGCTGATCACCGTGGCGATCAACCTGCTCGGCGGCTACGCCTTCGCGCAGCTGCGCTTCCGCGGCTCGGGGGTGCTCTTCCTGCTGGCACTGTCGACGCTGACGCTCCCCGTGCAGGTGATCATGGTGTCGCTCTTCCGGCTCGTCACCGATCTCGGCCTCTACGGCAGCTACTGGGCCGTCATCCTGCCGACCGCGGCCTCGGCGTTCGGGCTCTTCCTGGCGCGGCAGTTCATCCTCGCCATCCCGCGGGACCTGATCGAGGCGGCCCGGATCGACGGGGCCGGCCACTTCCGCGTCTTCACCCGGATCGTGCTCCCGCTCTCGAAGCCGCTGATCGCGGTGCTGTTCTTCATGTCGCTCCTCGGCTCCTGGAACGACTTCGCCTGGCCGCTGATCGCCCTCAAGGAGAACGTCCTCTTCACCCTCCCGATCGGGCTGCTCTACCTGCAGGGGCAGTTCGGCAGCGACTACGGCGGGACGATGGCCTTCGCGCTGGTGAACGTGCTGCCGATGGTCGTGCTGTTCCTGATCTTTCAGCGCTACTTCGTGCAGGGCTTCTCCCGCAGCGGACTGCGCTGAGCCCAGTCGCTCGGGGTCGGATCGACTGCTTCTATCACGGCCGTATGTCAATCCCGGCTATTGCGCTCCCCGTCGTCGCGGCACCGCGGTACCGTCTACCCAGGCGCTCGTCCGGAGCGCCGCGGGGCACGTCGCTCCAGCAGAAGGCGGGGTCGTCGTGAGCACCATCGCCGCCAATGCCGCCCAGCAGCGGGTCGCCGGTCGCTACTACCTGATCGAGCGCATCGGCTCGGGCGGGATGGGCTCGGTGTACCGCGCCCGCGACGAGACCGTGCAGCGCGAGGTGGCCGTGAAGGTCTTCCGCGCCGAGGCCTCGAACCCCGAGGACGTCGCCCGCCAGGAGCGCGAGGTGCGGATGCTCAGCTCCTTCGCGCACCCCGGGATCGTCAACCTCTTCGACGCCGGCCTGCACAACTTCGGCGGCGAGGTGCGCCGCTACGTCGTGATGGAGCTGGTCGCCGATCCGACCCTCGAGGCGCGGCTCGAGCCGGGCCCGATGGCGCCGGACGAGGTCGCCGCGATCGGCACGCAGCTGGCCGAGGCGCTCGCCTACCTGCACGAGCGCGGCGTCGTCCACCGCGATGTGAAGCCCGCGAACATCCTGGTCAGCGAGGTCGCCTCCAGCGGCTACACCCGCACCGCCAAGCTCACCGACTTCGGCGTCGCCCACTTCATGGACGGCTCGCGCCTCACCAGCGACGGCATCGTGATCGGCACCGCCAGCTTCGTCAGCCCCGAGCAGGTCGCCGGCGAGCCGATCAGCGGCGCCAGCGACGTCTTCTCGCTCGGCCTCGTGCTGCTCGAGGCGATCACGGGGCACCGCGAGTACTCCGGCACCGTCCTCGAGGCCGCGATCGCGCGCCTCAACCGCTCCCCCGTCGTCCCGGCGACGCTGCCCGCGCCCTGGCGCGCGCTGCTCACCTCGATGACCGAGCGCGACCCGGCGAAGCGGCCCACCGCCGACCAGGTCGCGCACCGCCTGCGCGCGGGCATGACCGCGTCGTCCGCCGGCGAGGCCGCCCCTGCCCCTGACGGCAGCCGCGTGCGCCTGCGCCGCGCCGTCATCATCGGCTCGAGCGTCGTCGGCGTCGGCGCCGTCGCCGCCCTCTCCTGGATGCTCGGACTCCTCGCCGGCCGCTGAGCCGACAGCCCGCTCGTCGAGCGGCCGCGCCTCCTGCAGGTCGAGTAGCCCCGCAGGGGCGTATCGAGACCCCCCGTCACCAGCAGGACGGGTCTGCTGACTCAGCGTCCTGCCGGTGGGGATCTCGATACGCCCGCTCCGCGGGCTACTCGATCAGCATGCAGGGGCTGCAGCAACAGCGGCGGACGCGCACCCCACCCGCTAGTCGAGTAGCCGCGCAGCGGCGTATCGAGACTCCGCTCCAGCACTCGCACCGGAGGGCCCTCGCTGCGTCGATCAGCGCCTGAAGGCGCGTCGAGCGCCGCCGAGCGAGCAGCGGACGACACTCCCTTGCAAGTCGACTAACGCTCATTTACCGTCTCTTCTCGTCGGGCCAGGACGGCTCGGCCACCGTACGGTGATAGTCCGATCGATGGAGATGGACCATGAAGAACAGGTACGGGGCACTTCTCGCCTCAGGAGCGGTGACCGCAGCACTCGCCCTCGGAGCGGCGCCGATCGCGTCGGCCTTCCCGATCTACGAGGACGCCGACTTCCGCGGATACGCCTACCAGGCGACATGGGTGGAGAAGGACGGTCTCGGTTCGATCAATCGAAAGGCGTCGTCGTTGAAGACGCCGAACCGGAAGACCCTCTACGAGAACCGCGGAATGGTCGGGCGTTCGATCCGTCTGCAGGGAGATGTGTCAGCCCTGTCGAGTCTCACGTCAGGCCTGAACTGGCTGGAGACCTGGAACGACCGGATCCAGAGCTACAACTAGTGGACGGTCGACGACGGCGCCCCGGCGGACGGATCCTCCGGGGCGCCCTGGGCGCCTTCGCCTCTCTGGCGGTTCTCTGCGGCTGCGCTGTCGGCGCGACGAAGCCCGACGACTCCGCGCACGCGTATCTGGACTCGGTCAGCGGGGAGATCGTCATGCCGCTGGACGAGTACGCGTTCTACGGGAGGCATGCCGACCACCAGGTCTTCAAGGCAGCTGCGCGGGCGGTGATCGTCGAGTGCGTGAAGTCGAAAGGGTTCACCACCTCTCCCGCCCGCACACAGCCCGACCCGACGACCGACCTCGATGACCGGACGTTCGGACTCTGGGAGGAGCAGCGCGCAGCGCGCTACGGCTTCGACTTCGCACCGTCGCCGATGGACATCGCGTTGGAGGACGCCCGAGCGGCCGGCGGCGTGCAGTGGTCCGCAGCGTACGACGCCTGCAATCAGGACGACGAATCGGTGGTCGACGCGATGGGTGCCGTCACTCCGCCGCAGGACGAACGCCTCAACAGTGTCGTCTCCCGCTTCGAGAGCGAAGCGCGGACGAAGGCACGCAAGGACGAGCGCTGGCATCGCGCCCGCGAGCCGTGGGAGCAGTGCCTGAAGGACGCCGGGCTCACCCCCCAGACAGGCGAGGACTACCTGACGGAGCAGTCCTACGCGCTGCTGGGGAACGAAGGAGCGGGGAGCAGCGAGGAAGGGATCCGGCTCGCCTCGATCGAGGCCCGATGCAACACCGAGAGCCGGCTGACACAGACGCTCGCCGACCTCGAAGCCGCGTACCAGCAGCCGCTGATCGACGCGAATCAAGCGGCGTTGAACGAGGAGAAGGAGCGCAAGCAGCAGCTCCTCGAGGCCGCGCGCGAGTACATCGCCGCGCATGGCTGACGGAGGGGTGCTGACAGTGAGACTGCAGTCGAGAACAACGGGGTACTGCGGCGAGGAGAGCCCGATGACAGTGGAAGGGATGCGATGACCAGCCGCGGGCAGCGCACTGGTGCTCGAGCCCTCGGCGGTGTCGTCGGCGCCCTCCTCACCGTCGCGGTTCTGAGCGGCTGCACTGCCGGTGCAGTCGAACACGACGACTCCGCGCACGCCTACCTGGACTCGGTCAGCGGGGAGATCGTCATGCCGCTGAACGAGTACGCGTTCTACGGGCGCCACGCCGACGAGCAGGTCTTCGATACGGCGGCGGAAGCCGTGGTCGGAGAGTGCATGAAGAAGAAGGGCTTCACCTATTCCGTCGCTCGCACTCCGGCCGACCCGACGACCGACCTCGACGACCGGACCTTCGGGATGTGGGACGAGAAGCGCGCGGCACGCTACGGCTTCGGCTCCGCCGACTCCCCACTGGACGTCGCGCTGGAGCAGGCACGCGCGGTCGGCGGGATGCAATGGTCCGCGGCGCGGGACGCCTGCTACGAAGACGATGACTCCGTGAGGACAGCGATGGATACCGTGAACCCGCGGCAGGACGAGTACTTGAACAGTCTCGCCTCCCGCCTGGAGAGCGAGGCGCTGACGAAGGCTCGGAAGGACGAACGCTGGCATCGCGCCCGCGAGCCCTGGGAGCAGTGTCTGAAAGACGCCGGACTCACCGCCCAGACAGGCGAGTACTACCTGACGGAGCAGTCCTACGCGCTGCTGGGGAACGAAGGAGCGGGGAGCAGCGAAGAAGGGATCCGGCTCGCCTCGATCGAGGCCCGGTGCAACACCGATACCCGACTGACGCAGACGCTCGCCGACCTCGAAGCCGCGTACCAGCAGCCGCTGATCGACGCGAACCAGGCGGCGTTGAACGAGGAGAAGGAGCGCAAGCAGCAACTCCTCGAGGCCGCGCGCGCGTACATCGCCGCGCATGGTTGACGGCGGGGGTGCAGAGCCGAGCACCATGCGGCTCCGGCGCATAGAGCACCCTTTGCGGGCGGTCGTCGCGGCCCTGGTCCTGCTCGGCTCGATCACGGCATCCTTCCTGACCGGGCTCCTGGTGCAGGTGCCGGACCACGGACCCGGAGAGCAGGCGCAGCAGTCGATCCAGGTCACCGCGCCTGTGGAGCGACGAGTCGTCGACTCCCGCACGGCGTTCGCCGGCAGCGTCGTCGCCGGGAGCGAGCAGGCGCTCAGTACGATCCCCTCGGGAGTCCCGGCCGTCGTCACCAGGCGCACCGTCGAGGTCGGCGACGTGGTCCGACCGGGGAGTCTCGTCGGCGCCGTCTCGGGACGACCCGTCTTCGCCGTGCCCGGACCGCTGGCGCTCTACCGCGATCTGCGCACCGAGGACGAGGGCGACGACGTCTCGTCCCTCCAGCGGGCGCTCCGCGGGACCGGGGCCGACGTCGAGGTGACCGGCTGGGTGGACTGGCGGACCACCGCCGCCGTGACGGAGCTCTTCGTCGACAACGGCTTCCCCGCGCCGACCACCGCCGCCCCCGATCCGGTGGAGTCGCCACCGGCCGATCCTGATCCGGCCGAGCCCATGTCCTCCTCGGCGCCTGAGGTGCGGCAGCCCCCTGTCGTCCGGCCCCCGGCTCCGCTCATCCCCCTCGCGAGCTTCGTCGCGTTGGCGACGGCCGAGGCGACCGTGACCAGCGCCCTCCCGCTCGGCGCGACGGTCACGGCTGAGGCCCCGCTGGTCCGGGTCCGCACCTCTCCGAACGTCGTCTCGTTCCGGGCCGACGCGGTGAGCGCCGCGACGCTGACCGACGGGCAGGAGGTGAGCATCCAGGCCGACACCCGGCAGCTCGCGGGCACGATCTCGGCGATCGGGGAGTTCGTCGAGGCCTCGGACGGCAAGGCGCCGGGCCGGGACGTCACGGTCGTCTCGGCCGATCCCGCCTTCGCCGGGCTCTCGCCGGGGCTGAGCGTCACCGTGCTGCCGCAGGCTCCGCACGAGGAGTCCCTCGCGGTGCCGACGGTCGCCCTCCGGCAGGACGCCGAGGGGACCTTCGTCCTCGTGCCGGCCGACGCCGAGGCAGGAGCGGAGCAGCCGGAGCCCCGGCGCGTGCCCGTCACCGTCGACTACTCGGGGAACGGCTGGACCGCGATCGCCGGCGACGTCCTCGCACCCGGGAGCGAGGTGATCCTGCAGTGACCGTCGGCACGCCTCCCGCGCCGGCCGCCCTCGAGCTGACCGGGATCACCCGGACCTTCGGCACCGACCCCGCGACCGGCATCCGGGACATCGGCATCACCGTGCAGCAGGGGGAGTTCGTCGCGATCGTCGGTCCGTCCGGCTCAGGCAAGAGCACGCTGCTGAACGTCCTCGGCCTGCTCGACACACCGATGGCGGGCAGCTACCGCGTCTTCGGGACGGAGGTCGCCTCCCTGCGCGAGCGCGAGCGCGACCGCCTCCGGTCCCGGGTCTTCGGATTCGTGTTCCAGCAGTCGTTCGTCCTCGGCGACGTCTCCGCGCTGCACAACGCGGCGCTCGGACTCCGCACGCAGCGCGTCCCGCTCGCGGAGCGCGGCACGCGGGCGCTGGACGCCCTCGCCCGGCTCGGCGTGGAGGCCAGGGCACACGCCGCCGGGCGGGTCCTCTCCGGCGGTGAGCAGCAGCGTCTCGCCCTCGCTCGCGCCATCGCCACCCGGCCGCGGATCGTCCTCGCCGACGAGCCGACCGGCAATCTCGACCGGGCCAACGGGACGGCGGTGCTCGACTACCTTCGCGATCTCCACGCCGGCGGAGTCACCGTCGTCCTGATCACCCACGACGAGACGATCGCGGCGGCCGCGGATCGCACGATCCGCATCGTCGACGGCACTGTCGACCCGTCGACGGCCCTCCCTCCCCGAGCGCCAGTGCACCGGGCCGCCGCGGAGGCGAATGCCGAGGAGGCGGAACCATCGCGCAGGAGTCCTCACCGCTGGGTCACGGCGCTCGCCGACGACCTCGGCGACGCCGTCGACGTCGTCACCACCCGGCTGGCGCGCACCCTGTTCCTGCTGCTCGCGTTCGCGCTGGGCATCGGCGGTCTGGTCGCCTCCATCGGGGTCAGCGAGAGCGCCTCCGGCAGCGTCGCGGACCGGCTGAGCGCGGCCGCCCTCGACGAGGTGCGCGTCTCGGTCCCCGGCGGCACGGATCTCCTGCGCGACGACGACCGTCGCCTCTCCGAGTGGATCGCTTCGGCGTCGTCTCTGCCGCGAGTCGCCGGAGTCGGCTCCGCCTCCGTGGCGTCGGGAGGCGCCGCCTCGATCCAGCGCCTCTCGCCGACCGAGCCGGAGAGGGGATCGCCGCTGAGGCTGATGTCCGCCTCCTCGGACTACCTGCGGCTCACAGGCGCATCGCCCGTGGGTCCGGACACCTTCGGACTCCTCGATGACCGGTCGCTGCAGGGGATCGCGATCGTCGGCCATGACGCGGCGGCGACGCTCGAGCTCCCTCCTCCAGGACCCGGCTGCCGGCTCTGGGTGAACGGCCGCACGGTCGACGTCGTCGGCGTCCTCGACGCCGAGCCTCGGCAGGCCGACCTCGCCGACTCGGTGATCGTCTCCTCCGATGTCCTGCAGGGCTCATCCGATGTCACGACGGCGCTCCTGATCCGCACCGAGCCCGGGTATCCCGCCGCCGTCGCGGAGGCGGTCCCCCTTCGGCTCGATCCCGCGAACCCCGGACGGTTCGGCGTCGAGACCGTCGCCGACCTCCGCGATCTCCGGACGGGCATCGGCAGCGACCTCGGCGCCCTGATCGCACTGATCTCCCTCATCCTGCTCGTCCTCGCCACCATCAGCGCCGCGACGACCCTGCACCTCTCCGTGCAGGCCAGGGCGCACGAGATCGCACTGCGCCGGGCCGTCGGCGCCAGCAGGACCGCGGTCGGACGCCTCTTCCTCGCCGAGGGCCTCCTCATCGGCCTGCTCGGCGGAGCGGTGGGCGTGGCCGTCGGGAGTGCCGCGACGCTCGTCATCGCCGGGCTCCAGGGCTGGACTCCGATCCTCGAGTCCTGGCTGCCGGCGGCGGGACTCGGCGTCGGACTCCTGACAGGACTCGCCGCGTCGACGATCCCCGCGTGGACAGCGAGCCGCCAGGACCCGGCGCTCGCGCTGCGCGCCCGGTGACCCATCCCGGTCGAGTGGCCGCGCAGTGGCGTATCGAGACCCGCCCAGTCCGGCACGCGAGCCCGGCGGCTCCGCTCTCGGTGACGGCGGATCTCGATACGCCCGCTCCGCGGGCTCCTCGGCGGCGTCGGTCGGCGGGGGTCAGGCCTCGCCCGGCAAGGCCTGGCGGAGGACGATGCGGGTCCACGCGCCGACGTAGACGCGGTCGCCCTCCTCGATCTCGCGGCGCTGGCCGGTGGGGATCGGGGTCTGCGGCAGCGGGGCGCCGGCCGCGGCGAGGTAGGTGCCGTTCGCGGACTGCAGGTCCTCGACCCACCAGCGGTAGCCGTCGGTGTTGAGCTGGCAGTGGCGGCGGGAGACGCCGGAGTCGGTGCCGCAGTCGATCTGCGGCGAGATGCCGCGCGAGGCGGAGGGCCGGCCGACGAGCACCGAGCGCTCGCGGAGCACGACGATCGTCGGCGGGCCGGCGGAGGGCATCGGGTCCTCGGCTCGCTGCTCGGCGTACCAGTCGGGGTCGACCCAGACCTCGGCGATCCAGGGGTCGTCCTCCTCCGGGGCCGCGGGGGCGGCGGGCGCGGCCGTCGGCGTGCTCCCGGTGACCTCGCGGATCACCTCGGTGGGCGGCGCGGCCGGCGGCGCGGTGGCGACGGGCACGTCGAAGCCGGCCTCCTCCTCCGGAACGAGCGCGGGCGGCGCACCGGGAGCGGCCGGAGCGGGCGCCTCGCCCAGGTGAGCCGCGGGATCGCCGGCCGGCGTGGCGGAGCCGCCGACCTCGCCGGGCGCGCGGACGGCCCCCGACTCGGTGAACGGGTCGGCCTCGGGCAGCGAGCCGGTGGTGAAGTCGTAGCCGCAGTTCTCACAGAACAGCGCGCCGGCCTCGTTGGGGTACGAGCAGTTCGGGCAGACGGCGGGACCGGTCGGGATCGCCGTGGTCGGGTCGGTGGCGCGGGGCGCGGGGGCGGACGGCGCGGCCGGCACGATCGGCGCACCGCAGACGTCGCAGTAGTCGCCGGACTGGGAGGTGTGCCCCTCCGGGCAGCGGTAGCTCACTTGCGCACCCGCGTGGTCTTCGTCGAGGCGGTGTCGAGCGCCATCTCGTCCAGGCGGGCGACGCCGCGCTTCAGCCGGACCGTCCCCTCGTTGGGATCGTCGATCTCGACGACCTTGCGCAGCTTCGCGGTCGCCTCGTCGTTGCCGGTGGCGGCGGCGAGCTGCACGGCGCGGCCGAGCTTCACCGTCGCGGTGGCGTCGTCACCGACGGCCTTCGCGGCGAGGCCGTCCTGGATCGCCGAGGCGAGCTCGGTCTGGCCGGTGTAGTGCGCGACCGCCGGATCGATCCGCGCCGTGAGCGCGGAGTCGTCGGTCCAGCGGGCCTTCACCAGCGCGGAGGCGACGACCTCGTCGCGCACGCTGAGCTGCACCCGGGCGGCGAGCTGCTCGGCGCCGACCGGCTTCGAGGCGACCCGGACGGCCACGTGGTACTCCCGCGACTCGTCGCCCCAGGCGCCGGTCGGGTAGGAGCCGGTCAGCGGGTTCACCGAGGTGCGGCGCGAGCTCAGGTCCTCCAGGTTCGGGGCGACCTGGCGGACGAAGAGCAGCTGGGAGCCCTGCGGGGTCCAGACGCGCAGCTCGCCGTCGGCGACACCCCGGCCCATCGACGCCTGGATCAGCTGCTCGAAGTCGGCGGCCATGTCGGCCGGGTTCGCGATGAGGCCCACGGTGCCGAGCAGCGCGCTGGCGATGGTGCGCGCCTCCTCGACGACCCAGCGGGAGCCGACGCCGCGGACGTCGCACTGGAAGACGCCGCCGGCCGCGCGGATCGCCGCGTCGAGCTGCATCCGCGACTCGTGCTCGTTCTTGCCGTCGGTGAGCAGGATCGCGTGCCGCTGCTTCGCCTCGGGGACGCTGGAGAAGAGCTGTCGGGCGAGGGCCAGCCAGGTGCCCATCGCGGTGCCGCCGTCGGCCTGGAGGTAGCCGATGGCCTCCTTCGCGGCCGCGCGGGCCCCCGGCTCCATCCGCACCATCGACACGGAGGCGTTGGGGTACGGGAAGGCGCGGTCGGCGCGCTCGGAGCCGGCGACGACGGCGAAGAAGGTGCCGTCGAGGATCTGGTCGACCGCCACGGCGGCGGCGCGCTTGGCCGCGGTCATGTTCTCGCCGGTCATCGACCCCGAGCAGTCGACGATGATGATCTCGGCGGCCGCTCCGTCGCTGCCGGCCGCGCCGGTGCCGGAGGCGGTCACCGTCACGATCGCGTGCACATCCGTCGCGCCGTCCGAGAGGAACTCGTTCTGAAAGACACTCGCGCTGAACTCCGCCATTCGGCCAGTTTATTGTGCTGCCTGGCCGCGACGGCCCTCCTCCTCGCCGGATGCGCAGCAACCGTCGGACAGTCGGCCCCTCCCCCGGCCGGCGCGGGCTTCGACTACCAGCTCGGCGGGAGCTACCCGCCGGCCGACGGCGTCGAGCTCGTCGTCCGCGATCGTGAGGCCGAGCCCGCGCCCGGCGTGTACTCGGTCTGCTACGTCAACGCCTTCCAGACGCAGCCCGGCGAGGAGGCGGAGTGGGAGTCGCGCCCCGACCTGCTGCTGCGGGACGCCGACGGGGAGCCGATCACGGATCCGGACTGGCCGGACGAGACGCTGCTCGACGTGTCGACGGAGGCCAAGCGGGACGCCCTGCTCGAGGTGGTCGGGCCGTGGTTGGAGGGCTGCGCCGAGAGCGGCTTCGACGCCGTCGAGGCCGACAACCTCGACTCCGCCACCCGCTCCGAGGGGCTGCTCACCGACGACGACACCGCGGCGTTCGCCCGCGGCCTCGTCGAGGCCGCGCACCGGGCCGGGCTCGCGATCGGGCAGAAGAACGCAGCCGAGCGCGCGGAGGAGATGCGCGGCCTCGGCTTCGACTTCGCGATCACGGAGGAGTGCGAGGTGTTCGCGGAGTGCGACGCCTACAGGGACGTCTACGGCGAGCGGGTCTACGAGGTGGAGTACACGGACGTCGACGACGCGGACGCGGTGTTCGCGCGGGCGTGCGCACGCGGCGACGGCATCGGCGTGCTGCTGCGCGACCGCGACCTGCTGACGCCGGAGGACGAGGGGTACGTCTCGGAGCGCTGCTGAGGAGGCTGTGTCGAAGGACGAGCCCGCAGACCCGTCGTGCCGGCGACGGTGGGTCTCGAGACGCCCCTGCGGGGCTACTCGACCAGCATGAGCGCGCTCAGCCGCGCGAGTCCGAGCTCCGTCAACCCCGCTCCGCGGCCTGCGTCCGCCTGACAGGCTGGGCGCCGTGCCCCCCTGGTCCCTCGCGCTGCTCAGCGGCGCCATCGGCGGAGCGACCCTCCTCGTCGGAGCGGCGCTCGCCTGGTTCGTCCGCGTCCCGCCCAAGCTGACCGCCGCGATCTCGGCGTTCGGCGCCGGGGTGCTCATCTCGGCGCTCGCCTACGAGCTGGTGCAGGAGGCGGCCGACGACGGCGGACTCCTGCCGACCGTCCTCGGCACGCTCGCCGGCGCCGTGGTCTTCGTCGGGGCGGACGCGCTGCTCACCCGCGCCGGGGCCGGGAACCGCAAGAGCGCGAAGGGCTCGGGCTCCGCCGGCGGCGGCACCGCGATCGCCGCGGGCGCCCTGATCGACGGGATCCCCGAGTCGATCGTGCTCGGCCTCTCCGTGGCACAGGGCGGTGCGGGAGCGGCGATCAGCGTGCCGATCGTGGCGGCGGTGGCGATCTCGAACCTGCCCGAGGGCCTGTCCTCGACCGTCGGCATGAAGGCCGACGGCCGTTCCGCCCGCTACGTCTTCACCGTCTGGGGTGGCATCGCCGCGCTCTCCGCGATCGCCGCGCTCGTCGGCTTCCTCGTCTTCGCGAGCGCACCGGGAGCGGTCGTGGCGTTCGTGACGACGGTCGCGGCCGGCGCGATCCTCGCGATGATCTCGAACACGATGATCCCGGAGGCGTTCGACCGGGACGACGTGCTGACGGGGCTGTACGCCGTCCTCGGGTTCATCACGGCGTTCGCGCTGCACTCCGCTTCCTAGGACGCCGCGGGGCGGCGTCTCGCGGTCGGCGGAGTGCCGCGCGCGTTCCGCAGAGCGTCTCGCGTACGCCGACGGGAGTCCGCTGGCACGCGGATTCCCGGATACGGCTTGTGCGTGGCCGGGTGGTTCGGAGGACCGCCGGCCGGTGGTCGGGGCAGAAGCATGCTGGTCGAGTAGCCGCGGAGCGGCGTCTCGAGACCCGGCGGGTCAGCCGCTGAAGGCCGTCAGGGCGTCGTCGAGGATCGCGAGGCCGCGGGCGACCTCGGCGGGGGTGACCACGGCGGGCGGGACGACGTGGATGCGGTTGTCGGCCGTGAAGGGCAGCAGGCCGCGGGACAGCAGGTCGGCCTTCAGGCGGCCGACGGCGGCGGCGGGCAGCGGCTCGCGGGTGGCGCGGTCGCTCACGAGCTCGAGCGCCCAGAAGACGCCGGAGCCGCGGACCTCGCCGATCAGGTCGTGCTTCGCCTCGAGGGCGGCCAGGCCGGGGGCGAGGTGCTCGGAGCCGATGGTCTTCGCGTTGTCGACGATGCCCTCCTCCGCCATGGCCTCGAGGGTCGCGACGACGCTCGCCGCGGCGAGCGGGTGACCGGAGTAGGTGAGCCCGCCCGGGAAGACGCGCTCGTCGAAGTGGTGAGCGATCGGGTCGTCGATGACGACGCCTCCGATCGGCACGTAGCCCGAGTTGACGCCCTTGGCGAAGGTGACCAGGTCGGGTCGGACGTCGAAGGCGTCGAAGGCGAACCACTCGCCGGTGCGGCCGAAGCCGGCCATCACCTCGTCGAGGATGAGCAGGATGCCGTAGCGGTCGGCGAGCGCCCGCACGCCGGCGAGGTAGCCGGGAGGCGGCGTCAGGATGCCGGCCGTGCCGGGGATCGTCTCGAGCAGCAGCGCCGCGATCGACTCCGGGCCCTCGGCCTGGACGACGCGCTCGAGGTGGTGCAGCGCGCGCTCGCACTCCTGCTCGGGCGTCTCCGCCCAGAACTCGGAGCGGTAGAGGTAGGGGCCGAAGGCGTGGACGTGCCCGCGGGCGTACTCGTTGGGGATGCGGCGCCAGTCGCCGGTCGAGACGATCGCGGCGCCGGTGTTGCCGTGGTACGAGCGGTAGAAGGAGACGATCTTGTCGCGACCGGTGTAGAGCCGCGCCATCCGGATCGCGTTCTCGTTGGCGTCCGCGCCGCCGTTGGTGAAGAAGACCTTCTCGAAGCCCTCGGGCGCGCGCTCGGTGATCAGGCGCGCCGCCTCGGCCCGGGTCTCGTTCGCGAAGGCCGGGCCGACGGTGGTGAGGACGGCGGCCTGCGCCTGGATCGCGGCGACGACCTTGGGGTGCTGGTAGCCGATGTTGACGTTGACGAGCTGGCTGGAGAAGTCGAGGTAGCGGGTGCCGTCGACGTCCCAGACCTCGGCGCCGAGGCCGCCGGCGATCGGCAGCGGGTTCAGCGCGCCCTGCGCGGACCAGGAGTGGAAGACCCGGGAGCGGTCGGCGGCGGTGACGGAGGCGTTGGTGCTGCCGGTGGGAGTCGTGTCCGAGGGTGTCGTGTCCGAGAGCGTCATGCCTCCATCGTGCCGCGCGGCGCCCCGTCGCGGGCGGCCCGCTTTGTCGAAGCCTCCGCCCTACGATGGACAGAACGTCGAATTCTGAGGGAGCCGCCCGTGCCCGCGACCGTCCGCGACCTGCTCGCCGAGCCGGCGTTCCGCCTCCACGTCCTCGCAGGCGTGCACGACGAGGCGGCGCTCGACGCCCCGCTGGTCTGGGCGCACTCCTCCGATCTCGTCGACCCGACGCCGTGGCTCGAATCGGGGCAGCTGCTGCTCACCGACGGCGTGCACTTCGAGCAGAGCCCGGGCACGCAGGGGGCCGACTTCTCGGAGGCGTACGTGGCGCGCCTGCGCGGCCGCGGCATCCGGGCCCTGGGCTTCGCGACGGGCATCGTGCACGACGAGGTGCCCGCGCCGCTCGTCGCGGCCTGCGCCCGGCAGGGGCTGCCGCTGCTCGAGGTCGCCGA
Organism: Rathayibacter sp. VKM Ac-2804; assembly: GCF_009866655.1. Classification (NCBI taxonomy): domain Bacteria; kingdom Bacillati; phylum Actinomycetota; class Actinomycetes; order Micrococcales; family Microbacteriaceae; genus Rathayibacter; species Rathayibacter sp. VKM Ac-2804. The sequence goes on along the minus strand of NZ_CP047420.1, from coordinate 1,014,493 downwards.
GCTGACCCCGTTCATGGGGATCATCCGCTTCGTCGCGGACGTCATCTCGCGCGAGCAGCGCGAGCGGCTGGAGTGGTCGCTGGAGGCGCAGCGCAGGGTCGCGCGGGCGGCGCTGCGGCCCGACGGCCTCGCCGCGATCCTCTCCGAGCTCGAGCGCCAGCTCGACTGCTGGGTCGCGCTCTACGACGCGGTCGGGCAGCGGGTGCACCTGCCGACGCGGCTCGACGTGCCGGCGGGTGCGGAGCGCTCGGTCGCCGCGGCGGTGCGGCACGCGCTCGCGCGGGGCAGCCGCGCCGGGCTGCGCCTGGACGACGGCGGCGGCGTGACGCTGCAGACCCTCGGGCAGCGCGATCACCTGCGCGGCGTGCTCGCGGTCGGCACCGGCACTCCGCTCGACCCGGCCGGCAACGACCTGGTCGCGAGCGTGATCGGACTCGCGAGCATCGCGCTGGAGCAGCGGCGCGCCCTCGACACCTCGCGGCGGCAGCTGCGCTCGGGGCTGCTCGAGCTGCTGGCCGCAGGGGCCTTCGACGTCGCGGCGCGCACCGCCCGGCAGCTGTGGGGGACGCTGCCTGCCGAGCCGGTCCGGGTGAGTGTGCTGAGCGAGCCGGTGCGCGGCGACTCGCTGCTCGACGAGCTGGAGGTGTTCGCGGAGGAGAACGGGTCGCGGCTGTTCTTCGCCGAGCGCGACGGGGCGCTCGTGGTGATCACGGGCGCGGACGACCTGGAGCTGATCGCGGGCGTGCTGGAGCGGCACGGCGCGCAGGCCGGCGCGTCGGCGCCGGTCGCGTGGTCGGAGGTGGACCGGGGGCTCGTGGAGGCCCGGCGCGCGGCCGATCGGGCGACGGCGGAGCATCCGCTGCTCCGCTTCGAGGACGTGTCGGCGCGGGGGATGCGCGGCCTGCTCACCGCGGCCGGTGCGGAGCCCCTCGCCCGGCGGCTGCTCGCGCCGCTGCTCACCCCCGAGGGCGGGGTGCTGCTCGAGAGCGCCCGCGTCTGGCTCCGCTGCAACGGCGCGTGGGAGCCGGCGGCCCGCGAACTCGGCGTGCACCGGCACACGCTGCGGAACCGCGTCACCGCGATCGAGCGGGCGCTGGGCGTCGACCTGGACGACGTGGACGCGCGCACGGAGCTCTGGCTGGCGCTGTGCTTCTCGGCGCCGGTCTCCTCCTCCGTCGTCGATCGGCCGCGGTCGGCCGAGCGAGAGGGGGACGCCCCACAGAGCGACGCACGTCCGTCCACGACGAATCGCTGACACGCGATTCGCCGGTTGCGCTCGACCTTGCGATGGTCGGCGTGCGGGGGCCCCGCGAGATGCCACTTGTGAGCAGGACACGCCGTAGAAGTCGCTCCTAAGTGGCATCTCGCGGCCCGCTCAGTTCTGAGGGAAACCGAGGTTGATGCCGCCGTGCGACGGGTCGAGCCAGCGGCTCGTGATCGCCTTCTGCTGCGTGAAGAAGCGGACGCCCTCCGCGCCGTGGGCCTTGGTGTCACCGAAGAGCGACGACTTCCAGCCGCCGAACGAGAAGGTGGCGACCGGCACAGGGATCGGCACGTTGATGCCGATCATCCCGACCTCGACCTCGTTCTGGAACCGGCGAGCCGCCCCGCCGTCGTTGGTGAAGATCGCGGTGCCGTTGCCGAAGGCGCCGTTGTTGATCAGCGCGACGCCCTCCTCGTACGACTGCACGCGGACGATGGAGAGGACCGGGCCGAAGATCTCCTCGGTGTAGGCCTTCGAGGTGATCGGGACGTCGTCCAGCAGGGTCGGCCCGAGCCAGAAGCCGTTCTCGTCGCCGTCGACCTCGATGCCGCGGCCGTCGACGACGACCTTCGCGCCGTCCTCCTCCGCGATCGCGATGTAGGAGGCGACCTTGTCGCGGTGCGCCTCGGTGACCAGCGGTCCCATGTCGCAGCCGCGACGCCCGTCGCCGATCCGCAGGGTCGCGGCGCGCTCCTGGATCTTGGCGATCAGCTCGTCGGCGACCGGCTCGACGGCGACGACGACCGAGATCGCCATGCAGCGCTCGCCGGCCGAGCCGAAGCCGGCGTTGATGGCGGAGTCCGCGACCAGGTCGAGGTCCGCGTCCGGCAGCACCAGCATGTGGTTCTTCGCCCCGCCGAGCGCCTGAACGCGCTTGCCGTGGCGGGTGCCGGTCTCGTAGACGTACTGGGCGATCGGGGTGGAGCCGACGAAGGAGATCGACTTCACGTCCGGGTGCTCGAGGAGGCCGTCGACCGCGACCTTGTCGCCGTTCAGGACGGTGAAGACGCCGTCGGGGAGGCCGGCCTCCTTCCAGAGCGCACCGAGCCAGATCGCCGCCGACGGGTCCTTCTCGGACGGCTTCACGACGACGGTGTTGCCCGCGGCGATGGCGATCGGGAAGAACCACATCGGCACCATCGCGGGGAAGTTGAACGGCGAGATGATGCCGACGACGCCCAGCGGCTGCTTCGTCGAGTACACGTCGACGCCGGTGGAGACCTGCTCCGAGTACTCGCCCTTGAGGTGGTGCGCGAGCCCGGTCGCGAACTCGACGACCTCCTGGCCGCGGGTGATCTCGCCCATCGCATCGGAGAGGACCTTGCCGTGCTCGGAGGTGATGATCTCGGCGAGCTCGCCCTTCTTCGCCTCGAGCAGCTCGCGGAACTTGAACACGATCTGCTGGCGCTTGGCCAGCGAGGTGTCGCGCCAGGCGGGGAACGCGGCCTTGGCGGAGGCGACGGCCGCGTCGATCTCGGCGGCGTCGGCCAGCGCGACCTCCTTGGTCGCGACGCCGAGCGCCGGGTCGTACACGGGCGCGGTGCGGCCGGACGACGACGGCGAGGGGGCGCCGTCGATCCAGTGGCCGACGGTGGACAGCGAGGTGGCGGGCGACTCGGCGATGCTCATGGGGTCGAGGGTAGGTGGCGAGCGGGCGGACGCGAGGCGCGGATCTGTCCAGCGAAAGGGATCCCGGGTGGACGGAGCGGCACGGGTGGATCTCGATACGGCCGCGAGCGGCCTACTCGATCAGCATGCAGGCAGCCGCAGGCGGCCTACTCGTCCGCGTGGGGCGTCTGGTCCCCGCCCGGGGCGAAGCGCGCCAGGGCCGCCGTGATGTTGTCCTGGCCGCCGCGCTCGTTCGCCCAGGCGACGAGGGCCTCCGCCAGCGCGACCGGGTCGTCGCCGACGCGGGCGACCGCGTCGTGCAGGACGGCCGCGAGCTCCTCGGCGGGCGAGGCGTAGTTCCACAGGCCGTCGGAGCAGACGAGCACCCAGCCCGGCTCGTCGAGCACCGTGGAGCCCAGGGTCGGCGACTCGTCGTGCGCGTCGGCGCCCAGCCACTTGGTGATGGCGTGCGCGTCGGGCGCGGACTCGGCCTCGGCGCGGGGCACGCCCGAGGCGATCTGCTCCTGCGCCCAGGAGTCGTCGACGGTCAGCTGCCGGGCGGGGCCCGCGTCGGGGATCCAGTAGCTGCGGCTGTCGCCGACGTTGCCGGTGACCAGCAGCGCGCCGTCGAGGATCGCCGCGGTGAAGGTGCAGGAGGGCGGGTTGTCGCGCTTCTCCGGCACCGCGGCGTCGATCGCTCCGGAGGCGCGCGCGACCGCCATCTGCAGCAGCGCGCCCCAGCGCTCGGCGCCGTGCACCTCGCCGCCGACCTCGCTGCGCAGCGCACTCAGTGCGGCGCGGGCCGCGGCGAGCGAGGCGGCGTCGGAGTCGGGGGTCGAGGAGACGCCGTCGCAGACCACCAGCAGCGCGGTCCGCAGCCCGCCGTCCTCGCCGGCGGTCGCGCCGATCGCCATCGCGTCCTCGTTGGCCGCGTGGCGGATCCCGCGGTCGCAGACGCCGCCGACCAGCGGGTGCGGCGCCTCCGCCCAGTGCTCGCGCTCGGTCGGGGCGCGCTGACCGCACTGCTCGCAGTAGCCGTCGTCGGCGATCGCTCCCCCGCAGTGCAGGCAGGCGGTCGGGCCCTCGGATCCGGCGGCGGGCGGGGCGGCCGCGGCGGCCGGGACGATCAGCGTCGTCCCGCAGGCCTCGCAGAAGGCGTCGCCGGTCGAGACCGGCTCGCCGCAGTTCGGGCAGGGCGTGGACAGCGCGGCACTCACGGAACTCTCCCCGCTCACGTCGCTCGCCTCGCTCACGTCAGCGTCCAGCGGCGCACGGCGTTCGCCCGGTCGACGAGGCGCAGGCGCTCCTGCTTCTCGCGGGTGGCGGCCGCGAGCGAGCGGTAGGAGGTCTCGAGACCGTCGCGGAGGGCGGGCTCGGTGGCGTCGATCCCGCCGATGGTCGCTCCCTCGGCGGGCCCGTCGCGCTGGACCAGCTCGAGCGCCGACTCCAGCACCCCCGTCGTCAGCTCGAGCCGGGTGCGCGCGTCGATCGCGACGGTGTCGACACTGGCGAGCGCCGCGGACAGCGCCGGCAGTCCGCGCCCCGAGCCGGCCAGCAGCTCGGCCCGGCGGCGGCGGGCGTCGACGTAGGAGGAGCGGGTCGGCGTGACGATGTCGAGCGCGTCGAGCGCGCCGTCCAGATCGGCCCGGTGCTGCCGGACCCGGGCCAGGCCGAAGGCGGCGGGCGCGGTGTAGTTGGCGTCGGCGCGGGCGCAGATCACGTAGAGCGACTCCGCCACCTCGGGCTCGCCGCTCGACTCGCAGGCCGCGGCGAGCGCGAGCTTCGGCGCGAGCTCACCCGGCACCTGGCCGTAGACGGTGTTGAACGAGGCGCGGGCGCCGATGTCGTCGTGGCGAGCGAGCTGGGCCAGCCCGCTCATCCAGACCGCGCGCCACTCCCACGGGTCCTCGGTGAGGATCTCGCCGGTCGCCCGGGCGACGTCCTCCCAGCGCTCGGCCTCGATCGCCGCGCGGGCGCGGGCGAGCCGCACCTCGACGGTGACGGTCGGCGCGAGCGCGAGGGCCCTCAGCCGGACGATCGGGTCGGCGACGTTGACGCCCGCGAGCCAGGCGCGGGCCGGGTCGGACTCGTCGGTCTTGAGCCCGGGCAGCGCGTCCCAGGGCAGCGGCCGGTCGACCACGTCGGCGACGGGCGCCTCGAACAGCGCCGACTCGGTCGAGTGCAACGCGGGGTGACCCGGTCCGCGGTCGGTCGCGACGACCTCGCGCAGCACGCCGAGCAGCTGCCCGCGCATCTCGTCGACGGTGGCGAACCGGTCCTGCGGGTCGGGCGCGCAGGCCTTCGCGACCAGCCGGTAGAAGGAGTCGTACTTCTGGAAGAGCGGCGTCTCGGACACCGGCGGCAGCGACGCGACGTAGGTGGTCTGGTTGCCGCGGAAGTCGAGGACGAGCGAGGCGATCGTCCGTCCGATCGTGTAGACGTCGGAGGCGATCGACGGCCCGAGCTCGGGCACCTCGGGCGCCTGGTAGCCGACCGTGCCGTAGATCGCCGACTCCTCGTCGTCGGCCCGGCGCACGCCGCCCAGGTCGATCAGCTTGACCTGGTCGCCGACCTGGATCATGTTGTCGGGCTTGAAGTCGCAGTAGAGCAGGCCGTGGTCGTGCAGGTAGGCGAAGGCGGGCATCACCTCGAGCACGAAGGCGAGCGCCTGATCGACGGGCAGCGGGTCCGCGGAGCCGCCGTTCGCGTCGCGGCGCTCCTGGAGGATCTGCTTGAGGCTGGGCCCGCCGACGTACTCCATCACGATGTAGCCGGCGCCCTCGTGCAGGACGAAGTTGTAGATCTCGACGATCAGCGGGTGCTCGACCTCGGCGAGGTACTGCCGCTCCGTCACCGCCGCTGCGTAGGCGTCCGGGTCGCCCGAGTTGAGCAGGCCCTTGAGCACGACCCAGCGGCCGGAGACGTTGCGGTCGCGGGCGAGGTAGATCCAGCCGAGCCCGCCGTAGGCGAGGCAGCCGACGACCTCGTACTGCCCGCCGACGACGTCGCCCTTCGCGAGCTGCGGCGTGAAGCTGAACGGCGTGCGGCAGTTGGGGCAGAAGCCCTCGGTGCGGCCGGGCTTGCCGTCGCGACCGCGGCCGACCGCGGTGCCGCAGTTGGAGCAGAAGCGCTTGCGCTCGGGGAGCACCGCCTCCTTCATCAGCGCGGCCATCGGATCGGCAGCGGGGCGGGAGGGGACGGTCGTCAGCCCGGCGCCGAGCCGCGGTCCGCGCAGGCGGGTCGAGGTGGTGCCGACGCGGCGGGTGGTCTTCGAGCCGGTCTGCGCCGTGCGGGCCGAGCCGAGCGCGGCGGTCGCCAGGCGGGCGGAGGAGGTGCGGCCGCTGCGGGCGGTGGCCGCCTCCTCGGTGCTCGATCCGACGGGGGCCTGCGCGTTCGGCGCGCCCTCGGCGAAGCCGGTGCCGAAGGCGGCGGAGGCGGTGGCGGGCGCGGGGGCGCCGGGCGCGGAGCGCCGCGCGGTGGGAGCCGACACCGCGGCCGCAGGCGCCTCCGCCGGCAGCCCGCAGACGTTGCAGTAGCCGTCCTCGATCACGCCGGTGCAGCCCGGGGTGGAGGTGCAGGGGTCGCCGTTCATGAGCGGGCCTTCCGAGGGAGCGAGGGAGACGGGGCGGTGGGCAGGTCGCGGGTGACCACGTCGTACTGCTCGACCAGATGGCGGGCGAGCGGCACCGAGCAGGGCACCGCGTCGAGCGCGGCGCGCACCTCGGCCTCGGCCGCGACGCCGACGGGCGACGCGGCCCGGCCGTTGGCGGCGGCGCGCTCGCGCAGGGCCCGCAGCCGGAAGCCGAGCGCCGCCCGCTCGCGCGCGGCGAGGTGTACGCGGCCTCGACAGCGTCGAACGCCCGGCCGACGGCGGTGAGGCGGGCGAGGTGCGCGTCGAGATCCTCCCGCCCGCTCGGCGGCTCGCCGAGGCGCGAGACGTCGGGCACCGCGAGGCGGGGCGGATCCGCGATCTCGCGGCGGCAGCGGGCGACGAGCTCGCGCAGCGGCGCCTCGCGCAGCTCCGCGGCGGCGGCCAGCTCGCGGGCGCGGACCCGGTCGTGCTCGAGACCGCGGCGCTCGGAGGCGGCGATGATCAGGTCGCGCTCGAGCCGGGCGGAGTCGCTCTCGAGCTGACCGAGCGGGCCGGAGACGTCGGCGCCGCGGCCGGCCTTCTCGGCGAGGGCGTCCAGTCGCGAGCGGAGCACGGCGACGCGCTGGGCGGCGGCCTGGTCGACGGTGCCGCGCGAATCGCGGGTGAGGTCGCGGCAGCGCTCGATCTCGGCGCGCACCCCGACGATCCGGCCGGCGACGTCGGTGCCGCTCGGGTCGAGCTCGAGGCGCGACTTCAGCTGGCCGATGACGGCGTCGCAGAGCCGGACGGCCTCGACCAGCGAGACGGCGGCACTCCCGCCCGAGCCGGAGGAGTCCAGCCGCCCCCAGATCAGCTGCGACATCCGCTCGCGGGCCACGGTGTCCACGCGGCCGGAGTCCCAGACGAGCTCGAGCTCGGCCAGGCGCCGGGTGACCGACTCGCGCAGCGACTGCGCGAGGACGACGTCGGCGGTGTAGCTGTCGGCCTGCGGCGAGGCGAGCGCGGCGGCGTCGAGCTGCGAGAGCTCGCGGGTCGTCCGCTCCAGCCAGCGGCCGAGCTGCGCGAGGTAGTCGAAGAGCGCGCGCTGCGGGATCGCCTCGCCCAGGCGCCCCGGAGCGACGGGCGTCCCCTCCGAGACCCCCGCCCCTGAGACGCCCGGGGCGCTCGTCCCGGCCGCCATCAGCGCCCGTACACGGCGGTGGGCGGCGTCGCCGTGCCGAGATCGCCGAGCCAGCGGTCGTAGATGCTCTGCCAGCGGCCGTCGGCGCGGATGCTCTCGAGCGCCGCGTTGACGAAGCGCACGTAGTCGGTGTCGCCGGCCGGCATCCCGAGGCCGTAGGGCTCATCGCTGAGCGGGTCGCCGATCACCTTGGCGTACGGGTCCTGTGCGACGAAGCCCGCGAGGATCGTGTCGTCGCCGGCGATCGCATCGACGGAGCCCTCCTGGAACTCCGCGAGGCACTGGGTGTGCGTGTCGGCGGCGACCGCCTCCACGTCCGGGTAGTCGCTCTCGAGCCGGCTGAGCGTGGTGGTGCTCCGCGGCGCGCAGACCCTCGCGCCGGCGAGCTTGTCGATGCCGTCGGCCTCGTTGCTCTTCGAGACGAGTACCTTCAGCCCCGCGGCGTAGTACTCGGAGGAGAACGCGATGCTGTCCCAGCGGTCGCAGGTCATCGTCAGCGTGCGGGCGACCAGGTCGACCTGCGGGGTCGCGGCGTCGCCGCTGAGGGCGGGCAGGCGCTGCGCCGAGGTGATCACCACGAACTCGATCGCGGTCGGGTCGCCGAGGATCGCGCCGGCGATCTCGCGGGCGATGTCGATGTCGAAGCCCTCGATCGCGCCGGTCAGCGGGTTGCGCGAGCTCATCAGCAGGGTGTCGGCCGAGACGCCGACGCGGAGCTTCCCGTCGTCCCGGATCTGCGCGAGGCGGGGGCTGTCGGTGACGCCGGTGGGCGCGTAGGAGGTGACCGCCGAGGGCGAGCACTCCGCAGTGGCCGGAGCGGCGGTCGACGGCGCGGACGCCGTGGGGGTCGGCGTGGTCGTCGCCTCGGTGATCGTTCCGAGGTCGCTCGCGCCGCTGGTGCAGCCGGAGACGGCGAGCACGGTGCCGAGCAGGAGCGCGACGGCGCCCGTGCGCAGGGTGCTGAGGCGGGTCATCGGTACTCCTCCAGTCGCTGCGCGACGCCGCGCCAGGCGAGCAGGGCGCCCACCAGGCCGGCAGCGAGCAGGATCCAGGAGGCGATCGAGGAGATCGCGCTCCCCTCGTCGAGCTCGGTCCGGGTCGTCGTCGCGTCGGCGAGGATCGCGGCGCGGGCGTCGTCGGCGAAGGCGTCGAACGCGACGTTGGCGGAGTCGGGCTCGGTCGAGGTGGCGAGCAGGACCGCCCGGTCCCAGTTCCCGCCGTCGTCCTCGGCGCGGATCGCCGCGTGCAGGTCCAGCCACGCGTTCAGCTCGGTCACCAGCGCCCCGTCGACGACGCCCGCCTCGACCCCGCCCTGCAGCCGGTCGCGGGCGTCGGTCGCCGCCGCCTGGAACTCCGCCTCGAGGGCCGCTCCCGAGCCGCGCTTGATCAGCGTGAAGCTCTCCAGCGACTTGGCGTCGCTCGCCGCGGTGAGCGCCTGAGAGACGACGAGCGTCGCCTGGTAGGGGTCGGCCCGCACTGCCGCCGCGCGCCCGCCGATCGAGCCGAGCACGACCGCGCCGCCGATCCCGACCAGCAGCAGCAGGGCGGTGGCGGTGGCCAGCGGGCGGTTGAGGTAGCGGTGGGTCCGGCGGGCGAGCCAGATCTGCGCGCCGATCAGCAGGACCAGCATCGCCAGCGAGCCGATCAGCAGGAGCACGCTGAAGCGCACCGTGTCGTAGGACGCGGCGACGCGGTCAGCCCCGCGGGTGACGAGCCCGTTGAGGTCCGTGAGGATCCCCTCGTCGGGGTCGGTGAGCTGCGCTGAGGCCTGGTCGAGGTAGGCCGAGCCGACGGGGAAGCCCTGCCGGTTGTTGGCGCGGGCCTGCTCGATCAGTCCGCTGTAGGTGGTCAGCTTGGTCGCGATCGTGGCGAGGGTCTCCGCGTCCTCGGACTGGGTCGACGCCAGCTCCGTGAGCCGGGAGGACGCTTCGGCGAGGTTGCCGACGTAGGTCGTGCGCTGCTCCGCGGGCTCGAGACCGCCGACGAGGAACGTGTTCGCGGCGATCGCGTTGGCGTCGACGAGGAGGTTCCGCACGTCCTGCACACCGACGAGCTGCGCCGCCTGCTGGCGCGCCTCCTCCGCGGCGCGCGCCTGGAGGGACGCGGCCTGCTGCGCGAAGACGCCGAACAGCACGGCCGCGAGCGCCGTCAGCACCAGCATCAGGCGGAGGGCGCGCGGGGTGGTCGAGGTCGCGCGGGCGAGGAGCGTCGGGCGCTTGGCGGCGGGAGCGCCCGGCGCGGGGGCGGGCGGCGGCGGTGCGGCCTGCGCCGGAGGGGCGGCGGTGGCGGTGCTCATGCGATCTCCTCGGTCGATGCGTCGGTCTCGGACTCCGCCTCCGGCAGCTCCGCCTCCACGACGTCCTCCGCCTCCAGGGTCCGCAGCTCGTCGAGCGTCGGCTCCTCGGTGTCGCGCAGGCGCCAGGCGTGCCGGGCGATGGCCGCGTCGAGCACGTTGCGCACCCAGCGCCCGTTGCCGAACGCCTCGGTGCGCTCCTGAGCGGCGGCGACGTCGGCGAAGGCGGCGACCGCCTCCTCCGTCGGCGTGAAATCGGCGGCCGCGGCGAGGCGCGCGAAGATCGCGGACAGCTCCTCGTCGCTGTAGTCGGCGAAGTCGATGGTGGTGGAGAAGCGGCTCGCGAGGCCGGGATTGGTGTCGAGGAAGCCCTGCATCGGCCCGGAGTAGCCCGCCACGATGACGACCAGGTCGCCGCGGTGGTCCTCCATGTCCTTGACCAGGGTGGTCACCGCCTCCGCGCCGTACTGGTCGAGCGCGAGCGCGTAGGCCTCGTCGATGAAGAGCACGCCGCCGCGGGCCGAGGCGATCACCTCGGCCGTCTTCATCGAGGTCTGGCCGAGGTAGCCGGCCACCAGCTCCGAGCGGTCGACCTCGACGAGCACGCCCTTCGAGAGGATGCCGAGCGAGCGGTAGATCCGCGAGACGAGGCGGGCGACCGTGGTCTTGCCGGTGCCCGGGTTGCCGGTGAAGACGAGGTGCCGGGTGAGCGTCGGCGTGGTGAGACCCGCGGCCTGGCGCAGGGTGTCGATCCGGAGCAGCTGGGTCTGCCGCTTGATCTCGCCCTTCACCCGGTCGAGGCCGATCAGCGCGTCGAGCTCGGCGAGCAGGTCCTCGATCGCCTCAGGCGGCTCGAGCGGCTCGGGCTCGGCTTCCGGCGCGGGAGAGGCGGGCGGCGCGGCGGCGACCGGTCCCGGCTCGTCCTGCGGCCCGTCGTGCTCGGTCCGCCGCAGCCGCGCGAGGATCTCGTCGACACCGGGAACGCCGGCGGGAAGATCGCGCCGAGCGGCAGGCGCCGACGTCGAAGGAGCCTGCACCGCCCCCAGCTGCGCCGCCGCCGTCGCCGACGCCGCCGCGATCCCGCCGATCCCCGGCTCCCCCAGCGCGCTCGCCGCGGACACGACCTCGGTCAGCGCCCGCGCGTACGCACCGGCCTGCTCCGACCGGGCCGCGACCAGCCCGGCGAGCAGGTCGGTCGGCGAGCTGCGCCAGCGCCGCGCGCTCGACGCGGCAGTGAAGAACGCCTCGAGACCGCCGGTCGTCCCGGTCTCGGCGAGCCAGTCCTGGCCGGCCCCGGTGATCGACTCCGCGACCGCGGCCGCGAGGCGAGCGCCCTCGGCGCGCACGGCGGCAGCGTCGAGTCCGGCCGCGGATCCGACCAGGACGAGCGCGTCGAGCGACGCCGCGAGCGTGCTCACGAGGCGCTCGGCGGGGTCAGCGAGCCCGGAGTGGTGGGCGTGGACGATGCGGGCGGCGCGTCCAGTCCGCTCGACAGCGACGACTCCGTGAACTTCTCGGCGAGGAACTGCCCGTGCGCGATCAGCGCCGAGGCGTCCTGCCGCGAGACGGCGTCGGAGATCCGGTCGAGGGTGCCCCCGAGCAGGTCGAGCTGGTCGCAGAGGATCATCAGCGAGGTCTTCCCCTTGTAGACGGCGCGGCGGTCGGCGAAGTCGCGCGGCAGGCGCAGGTAGCCCTCGACCGCCTCGGGCAGGTAGCTGGTGGCGGTGGCGACGACGGTGTGGCCCTGCCGGCTCATCCCGCCGAGGCGGTCCAGGCGCGGCACCATCTCGCGCACGGTCTCGTCGACCCGGCGGATGCGGGCCGCGACGATCGCCGGGACCTTGCCCGCGGTCTCCGCCGCGACCCGGTCGAGCGCCGCGAGGATGTCGTCGCTGGACGGCACGCGCGGGAGTGCGGGCGCGGTCTCCTCCGGCACCGGGTCGGTGCCGCCGAACAGGCGGGAGAGCCAGCCCATCGGCTAGCGGCCGAGATCGAGCGAGGAGGCCGCGTCGATGTCGGAGTTGCTGCGCCGGGCCCGCTCGACGTACTCGCCGGCCTTCGCGGTCTCGACCTGCAGCACCCCGACGGTCTGCGCCATGCTGTCGAGCGCCTTGATCTTGAAGTCCGAGATCGAGTCCATGGTCTGGTAGATGTTCGCGAACGCGGCCTGCAGCTGCGGCAGCCCGACCGTGGCCGACGCCGCCTGCGACTGGATGCTCGCGGACTGCTCGGCGAGCATCCGCGAGGTGGCCTCGATCATGTTCGAGGTCGTGGTGTTGAGCGCGGTGATCTGGTCGAGCACCAGGCGCTGGTTGGCGAGCGCCTGCGCGACGATGACCGCCGTGCGCAGCGCCGACACGGTCGTCGTGGTCGCGCGGTCGACGCCCTTGATCAGCTCGACGTTGTTCTTGATCACGACGTCGATCGCGAGGTAGCCCTGGATCGAGACGGCCAGCTGGGTCAGCAGGTCCTGGTGCTTCTGCCGCGCGTAGAAGAGGACGTCCTCGCGCAGCGCCCGGGCGCGGTCCGGGTCGGTCGCGTCGAGCTCGGCGATCTTCGCCGACAGCTTCACGTCGAGGCGCTCCGCGACGTAGATGTACTCGTTGAGGCGCGTCATCGTGTCCCAGAGGTTCTGCTTCTCCAGGTTGAGCGCCGCGTTGTCCTTCCGCAGCTCGTCCTGGCCGTCGTAGAGCGCCTGGATGATCGCGTTGAGGTGCGACTGCGCGCTCTCGTAGCGGCGGAAGTAGTCGGTGATCTTGTTGCCGAAGGGGATGAAGCCGAGGATCTTCTTCTGGATGTTGTCCTCGGAGGGGTCGAGGTCCTCGACCGTGCGGCGCAGCTCCAGCAGCGTCTTGCCGATGGTCGAGCCCTCGGAGAGCCCGCCCTCCTGCAGCGCCCGCACGGGCGTCTTCAGCAGGCGGTTCGAGGAGTCGGCGGCCGAGCGGATGTCGGCGTCGCCCATCGTGCGGATGTCGTTGGCCTTCGCCGCGAACTCGGGGCTGCGGGCCTCGGCCGACATCAGCGACGCGAGATAGCCGTCGACCTTCGCCTCGAGGCCGGGCAGCGCCTGCTCGGGAACCTTCGGCGCGATCGACGGCGCCGACGTGGTCGCGACCGCGGCGACGGGCTCGGGCGGCGTGAGCGAGAGGGCGTTCTGGGGCGGCTGCAGGGCCTCGGTCATCGGGGGATCCTCACCGTAACGGGCGCGCACCGTGACCGGCGCTCGGCGCCGACTGGACGAACGTGGCCCCAGCATATCGCCGGGGAGTGAGCGCTCCCTCAGACTCCGGCGGGCCGCCGCCGGAGCGTGGCGACCGCGACTCCGCCCAGCGCGATCGCGCCGCCGATCAGCGCGGCGGCCGGCGGCGTCTCGGCGAGCAGGAGCCAGGACAGCAGCACCACGACGGCCGGGACCGCGTAGGTGGTGGCGGCCGTGCGGCCGGCGCTGGAGCGCGAGAGGACGTAGCCCCAGGTGGTGAAGGCGACGGCCGTCGGGAAGACGCCCAGGTAGACGACGGCGGCGATCGAGGAGGCGGGTGCGGCCTGGAGCGAGGCGACCAGGTCCGGCGCGAACGGCAGGCAGGCGACGGTCGCGGCGAGGCAGCCGATCCAGGTCATCGTCATCGCGTCGACGTGCCCGAGCAGGCGCTTCTGCAGCGTCGCGGCACCGCCGTAGAGGACCGCGGCGGCGAGGCCGAGGACGACGCCGATCACGTCGAACTGCCCCGAGGAGGTCGAGAAGGCGATGACCGCGACTCCGGCGAGCGCCACCGCCATGCCGCCGAGCAGGCGCCGCGGGAAGCCCTCGCCGAGGAGGAGGCCCGCGAGGACCGCGGTGATCATCGGCGCGATGTTGACCAGGAGCGCCGCGGTGCCGGCGTCGACGTGCCGCTCGGCCGCGTTGAGCGCGAGGTTGTAGACGCCGAACCAGGCGACACCCCAGACGAGCACGAGCAGGAGGATCCGGCCGCGCGGCACCCGGCTGCGCTCCGGCCGCTCGGGGCCCCGGCGTGCCGTGATCACGACGCGCACCACCGTCAGCGCGATCGAGCCGACCAGGATGCGGCCGAGGGTGAGGGCGCCCGGGCCGAAGTCGTCCGCGGCGAAGCGGATGCCGACGAAGGCCGACGCCCAGAGCAGCACCGTCACCGCGATCGCCGACCAGAGCAGCGCCGCGTCGCGGCGGCTCGGAGCGGCGGTGGTGCTGGAGGGTGCGGTGCTGGTCATGGACTCATCGTGGCGGGACGGCGGGCATCAGCACCAGTCCACGGTTCTACCGGATCGTGCAGTGCGGCTTCATCCTCGCTAGGGTCGGCGCATGCTCGACGTCCAGCGCCTCCGGGTCCTCCGCGCCGTCGTCGCGGCCGGCTCGATCGTCGGCGCCGCAGCATCGCTCGGCTACACGCCGTCGGCGATCAGCCAGCACCTCGCCGCCCTGCAGCGCGAGACCGGGCTGACCCTGCTCGAGCGGGTCGGCCGCGGCGTCCGGCCGACCGCCGCGGGCCGCACCCTCGCCGAGCAGGCCGACCGGGTGCTGGAGCGGCTCGGCGAGGCGGAGGCGGTCGTCGCCGACCTGCGCGCGGGCCGGGCCGGCCGGCTCTCGATGACCTACTTCGCCTCCGTCGGCAGCGCCTGGATGCCCGAGGTGGCGCGGCGGCTGATCGCCGGGTTCCCGCAGCTGGCGCTCGATCTGCGCCTGGGCGAGGAGGTGGCGGAGGACCCGGCCGAGCGGCCCGACGTCCAGCTGCTGGTCGCCGAGCCGGGCCGGACGGCCGACTCCCCCGGCTTCACGGCCCACCACCTGATCGACGACCCGTACCTCGCCGTCCTGGACCGGTCGCATCCGCTCGCCGAGCGCGCCGAGATCGAGCTGGCGGAGATCGCGGGCGACCGCTGGATCGACAACGACCTGCCGACCGGCTGGTGCCGCCGGACCCTCGTCGACGCCTGCGCGGCGGCGGGCTTCACGCCGCGCTTCCACGTGCAGGCGAACGACCACGTGACGGCGGTCGCCTTCGTGGCGGCGGGGATGGGGCTGACCGTGCTGCCGGCGCTCGCTGCGCAGCCGCTCCCGGCGGGGCTCGTGGCGGTGCCGCTGGTGCGGCCGCGCCCGCTGCGGTCGATCCACGCCGTGGTGCGCGGGTCGGTGGCGTCGTCCGCGCCGGTGCGCGTCGCGGTCGCGGCGCTGGTGGAGCTCGCGGGAGCCGGCTCCGGGCGGTGAATCGCGCCGCGGTTGCCGCGGGGCGCGCCGATACTGCTCTGCACAGGCCGGTTCGCAGCAGCGGGGAGCACGATGGCGGCGTGACCTCCGTCGAATCCGTGACCCGTTCCGCGCCCGCGCTCGGCGGGCCGCGCATCCTCCGCCAGCGCTGGACCGAGGCGGCCTTCCTGCACTGGCGCGTCGACCCGGCGCTGGTCGCGCCGCACCTGCCGCCCGGCGTGCGTCCGGACGAGCACGACGGCGCCTCCTGGGTGGGCCTCATCCCGTTCCGGCTGTCGCGGACGGCGTTCCTCGGCGGGCCGCGCGTGCCGTGGCTGGGGACCTTCCCCGAGGTGAACGTGCGGCTGTACTCGATCGACCGGCACGGGCGCCGCGGAGTCGTCTTCGTCTCGCTCGAGGCGTCGCACCTGCTGCCCGTGCTCACGGCACAGGCCGTCTTCGGCCTGCCGTACCGCTGGGCGCGGATGGGGATCGAGCACCGCCACGGAGCGGTCATCTACACGACCGAGCGGATCAGCGACCCCGCCGCCCGCTCGCGGATCGTGGTGCGGCCGACCCCGGGCACCGACGCGTCCGAGGATCCGATCGCCGGCTTCCTCACCTCGCGCTGGGCTTACCACGAGCGCCACCTGGGCTCGACCTGGTACGGCCGCAACTTGCATCGGCCGTGGCCGCTGCAGCGCGCGGAGCTGCTCGCGCTCGACGACGGGCTGCTCGAGGTCGCGGGCTTCCCGGGGCTGGCGACGCGGGCGCCGGACTCGGTGCTGTACTCCCCGGGCGTCGAGACGGTGTTCACGGTGCCGCGGCGGGTGTGACAGGACGTTCGTGCTCTGAGGCCGTGACTCCCTAGGTCGCCTCGGCAGAGCGAGGAGCGGGTGGGCACTCCTCCACAGGGACGACTTCGGCGAGTTCTCCGACGATCCGTCGGAGGAGGCGACCGCGCGTCGGTGGTCTCTGGAACCATTCTCGTATGGTTCAGAACGAGGACGGGGAGCGACCCCGCGAGGGGCGCAGGGGCGCAGATGCTGCGCTCGCCTCCGCGGTCGAGGCGGTGTGCGCCGTCGATCCGCTCCGGGCGCGAGCGGAGGCGCAGCGTGCCGAGCTGGTCGAGCGCGCCCGGCTCGCGGCGGCGGCCTCGTACGAGGTGCTCGTCGATCCGCTGGTGCGCAACCGCGTGGAACGGCGGGAGGCGGCGCAGCGGGCGCTCGTCGCAGAACTCGCCACCGCGCTGCGGATGTCGGAAGCGCACGTCTCCGGGCTGATCGAGGAGAGCCGGCTGCTCGTCAACGAGCTCCCGCTCACCCTCGCCGCACTCCGTGAGGGTCGGATCTCGCCCGAGCACGCGCGGGTGATCCTCCGCGCCGCCGCCGAGCTGCCGCCCGAGGTGCGCGGGCGCCTCGATGAGGAGGCCGCCGTGGTCGCGGCCGACCGCACTCCCCCGCAGCTGCAGCGTCGCCTCCGGACTCTGCGGGAGCGACTGCATCCCGAGTCGACGACCGAGCGCCACCGCCGCTGCGCCGCGCGGCGTGGCGTCTGGCTCGACGGCGACAGCGACGGCATGGCCACCCTGCTCCTGCACCTCCCCGCCCCCGAGGCGCACGGCGCCTTCGACCGCATCGACCGCGTAGCGCGCTCCCTGCGCGAGCTGCCCGGCGAGAAGCGGACGATCGGGCAGCTGCGGGCCGACGTCGGGGCAGCGCTCCTCATCGACGGCGAGACCGCCGGCGCGGAGCGACGAGCGACGGGAACCGCCGTTCCGGTCGGGATCCGTCCGCGGGTCGCGGTCACCGTCCCCGTCCTCACGCTCCTGGGCCGCTCCGACGAGCCCGGCACCCTCGAGGGCTACGGGCCGATCGACCCCGAGACCGCGCGCCGGCTCGCGGCCGATGCGCCCTCCTTCACGCGGATCCTCACCCATCCGGAGACCGGCGCGGTGCTCTCCGTGGGACGCACCTCGTACCGGGTGCCCGCCGATCTGCGGCGCTACCTGCTGCACCGCGACGAGACCTGCCGCTTCCCCGGCTGCACGCGCGCGGCCTCCGCGAGCGACGTCGACCACGGCGTCGAGTGGCAGCACGGCGGCCTCACCGACGCCGACAACCTCGCCCACCTCTGCCGCCACCACCACAGGCTCCGGCACACCAGCACCTGGCAGGTCGAGCACCGGCCCGCCGGAGTTCTGCACTGGACGAGCCCGACCGGCAGGCGGCACGTCACCCACCCCGCGCGCACCGGGCCGCCGAGAGGCCGCGCGGCACCGGACAGAGAACCGGACGCCGTGAAGAACGAGTCACCGCCGTTCTGAGGTCGGGAGGGTGTCGATGCGAGGATCGGAAGGGGGACGTCTTCAGCGAGAGAACGGAATCGGGGGTCATCGGTGATCGCTTGTTCGACGCGCCTGATCGAGGTCGTCCGCGAGGGCTGGGAGATGGACTGCTGCGGCGCGCCGTTCGCGGTCGGGGATCGGGTCGCCTGGTCGCTTCTCGCCTCTCCGGCCCGACCGACGGGTCCGGCCCGCTACGCGGAGGAGCACCACCAGGCTCTGCCCGACGCACTCACGGTGTCCGGGGTCGTGCGCGGGATCGTCGACGAGACCGTGCTCGGCGCGGTCCCGGCGATCGGCGAGGGCGGCGTCCTCGTCCCCGACCCCTCCCAGCGGAGGCTGCGGCGACTCGCGTCCTGGGACCGCTCCACCGGCGGCGCGACCCTCCGCGTCACCCTCGAGATCGACGCGGACGCCGAGCTCCCGCCGCCGTGCGAGCCGCCGCAGTCCACCCCCGACACTCGGACGCCGGACCCGGAGGTCGTCGCCGCTCTGCACGCGCTGCTCGTCCGCCTCCACGACGCGTGGCGCGGCCGGATCGGCATCCGGTCCGCCGACCGCGGCAGGAAGGCGAGCATCGTCCCGCACACCGTGGGCGCCGGCGAACTGCACTGGGCGCTCGGGCCCGAGCACCTCGTGGTGAACCTCGGCTACGACCGCGTGATCCTGCCCGGCGACCTCGACGGCGTCGCTCGGCTCGAGGTGATCGCCGACGAGGTGGCCCGCGGAGTCGTCCGTCAGGACCCGCCGATCACGAGTCAAGGGGTCCTGCTGATGCCCGCGCGCAGGCGTAGGGTTCCCACTTCGGCCTGGTGAGACACTCGGCTCCCGCACTCGGCTTCCACGACCAGCAGAGGACGAATCACATGCCCACGACTCCGACCGCCGCGCTCTTCGACATCGACGGCACCCTCGCCGACACGAACTTCCTGCACGTCGAGGCCTGGTCGCGCGCGTTCTGGCAGGCGGACCTCGACGTCGCGACCTGGCGGATCCAGCGGGCGATCGGCGCGGACTCGTCGGAGCTGCTCGCTCTGCTCCTGGACGACGAGGTCGACGACGCGACGCGGACCCTGGTGAAGGGCCTGCACGCGAAGAACTACGCGGAGGCGTCCGCCCGGATCGCGCTGCTGCCCGGGGCGCGCGAGCTGATCCGGGCGCTCGCCGGACGCGGGGTCCGCGTCGTGCTCGCGACCTCCGCGCCGCAGAACGAGCTGGAGATCCTGCTCGACGTCCTCGACCTCGGCGACACCGTGCACGCGGTGACGAGCGGCGAGGACGTCGACACCGCGAAGCCGTCGCCCGACCTCATCAGCATCGCCCTCGAGCGGGCCGGCGTCACGACCGACCACGCGATCATGGTCGGCGACGCGACCTGGGACGTCCTCGCCGCCGAGCGGGCCGGCCTGGCGACGATCGCGGTGCAGTCCGGCGGCACCGGCGAGCACGAGCTGCGCGAGGCCGGCGCCGTCGCGGTCTACGAGGACGCCGCGGCGATCCTCGCGGACCTCGAGGGCGGACCGCTGGCGAGCCTCCTGCGCTGATCCCGGGGGTAGGGCAGGAGGCCCGGCCCGCGGTCAGCTCTGCGGTCGCCTCCGCAGCACGAGCAGGGTGATCCCGATCGCCGCGACGACGGCGACCAGCGCGCCGCCGATCCACAGCACGTCACCGAGCAGCGCCGGGTCGGACCCGGTCGCCGCCTCGGCCTCGTCGGCGGACGGCGCCGAGGCGTCGGACACCGCGACGGTGCCGTTGCAGTCCGGGATCGACTCGGAGCCCTCGGCCAGCGCGACGCCCGCTCCCGGCTGCCAGTCGAAGCCGTACTGCCCGGAGACCGGGTGCCCGTCGGTCGAGACGACCTGCCAGGTCACCTCGTAGGCGCCGGCCGCGCCCAGCTCGAGCGGCATGGACGCCTCCGGTCCGACGACGCTGACGCAGCCGTCGCCGTAGTAGAGGCCGTCCGGCCCGACGACGCGCAGCGCCGCGGCGGCTCCGTCGTTGCCGAGGACCAGCAGGTCGTCGTTCGTCGTCAGTGCGAGGGTGCCGGGCTGCTCGGTCACCGTCGAGTCGGCGGCGGGCGTCGTCGACACGAGGTAGTTGTGCGCACTGGCGGGCGCCGCCGCCGCGACCGAGCCGATCAGCCCGATCGCGGCGGCGGCCAGGACGAGCCGTCCGCCCCTCCGGAGAGCGACCGTCACGCGGACGCCTTCGGGCTGCGGCGACGCGAGGCGAGCCCGAAGGCGACGCCGACGGCACCGAGGACGAGTCCGCCGACACCGAGGACGCGCGCGAGCACGTCGTCGCCCTGGCCGGTGGCGGTGGTGGCGGAGGCGGTCGTCGCGACCGCGTCGTCACCGTCGCCGTCGTCGTCGTGGTGGCCGGAGCCCTCCATCGCGGCGGTCACCGCCACGGTCGGCGCGGGGAGCTCCGGCTCCGCCTCGCCCTCGACGGTCGGCTGGTCCCAGGCGGTCGAGCCGGTCTCGCAGGTCTGCAGCACCGGGAACTCGAGGGTCGAGCCGGCCGCGTCCTCGGGGAGCTGCAGCTGCAGCGAGACGGTGTCGCGGTAGCCGTCCGCGAGCGGGGTCTTGGCGGTGTAGACGACGTCGGAGACGCGCTCGGTCGCGGTGTTGCCGTGCGAGTCGGTCACCGGGTCGGCGATCGCGACCTCGTTCTTCACGACGTCCCAGTTGGGGTTCACGGTCGGGCTGACCGAGTTGATCCCCTCGGGGATCGTGATGCTGAGGCCGGTCGTCGGCGAGCCCTCGCAGCCGTGGGCGAGCGAGAAGGTGACGACGGTGTACGAGCCGGCGGCCGTGCTCGACGCCGCGGCGGTGACGTGCGCGCTCGCGGCGGTCGGCGCGGCCAGCGCGAGGGCGACGGAGCCCGCGGCGACGAGCGCACCGCCGCCGACGAGGCGGACGCGGGAGGAGAAGGAGGAGGTGGAGGTTCGGGTGGTGGTCATGATCGTGAGGAGTCCTAGCGGGAGTCGGCACTGCCGGGAAGGCGGTGCAGAGAAGGGTGAGGGCGCAGCGCGGGATCGCGGTGCGCGCGGGCTCACCGGCCGAGGCCTCCGCGTGCCGAACGGGCGAGCGGGCGGGAGGACGTCAGACGGTGGGCAGGGCGCGCGCGGGCGGGCCGCGGTGCCGCAGGACCCGCAGGACCGCGTCGAGGGCTCGGGGGGCGCTCGGCTCCACGGAGCCGAGGACGGCCACCGAGGCGCCGAGCGGCTCCAGCAGAGCGGACGCCCGCGCGACCAGGCGCACGACGACGCGCAGCACGGCGGTGCCGAGGGTCCAGAAGACGCGCTCACCGTGGCGGAGGGCCGCGACCGTGACGACGGCGGCGATCAGGTGGGAGAGGAGCATCAGGGGGGTGTGCGCGGCGTGACCCGACGTCCCCGCGATCAGCTCGACCGTGCCGCCGCCGTGGAAGTGGCCGCCCGCAGTCGTGCCGGCGACGCTGACGTCGCCACCGCCGCCAGTCACCAGGAAGAGGGAGTGGTACGCCAGCTGGCTGAGCAGCACGGCCACCGCGAGGCGCGCGAGCGAGAGCGTGCGGCCGGCCAGGAGGACGCAGACGACGGCCGCGAAGGCGGTGGCGAGCGCGAGGATCGCCGGGGCGGGGGCCTCGGCACCGGCGAGGGTGTGCGAGGCGGCGGCGGTCGCGGTCGCGGCGACGGCGGCGACGACGCCGCGCGATGTCCGTGCCCCTCGCGTCTGCATCCGCTCGACTCCTGGTCTCTCGTGCCGCGCAGCGCGCGCGGACCGACATCCAGGGTAATCGCCCTGCCTCCGCCGTTATGAACCCGTGACCCGATTGCTCCGATCGATTCCAAACCCCCTCGGGGAGGGCTCCGAAGACTCTTCAACGGCCGCGAAACGGTCCACACACAGCCAGGTCCTCCGCATCCCGTGGGGGCCGTATCACGAAGGAGCATCCCCATGCGATCCACCAAGCGCACCACTCTCGCCGCGTTCGCCCTGCTCGGCACCGCCGCCCTCGGCCTCACCGCCTGCTCGTCCGGCGCCGGCACCACCGACGCCGCCAGCGACACCGCGTCCGAGATGTCGACCCCGATGATGACCGAGTCCGCCACCCCCATGGCGACCATGGACCCGGCCGCCAACCTCGTCGGCTCCGGCTGCGCCGCGTACGCCGAGCAGGTCCCGGACGGCGCCGGCTCGGTCGGCGGAATGGCCCTCGACCCGGTGGCCACCGCCGCGTCGAACAACCCGCTGCTCAAGACCCTGACCGCTGCGGTCTCCGGTCAGCTCAACCCCGACGTCAACCTCGTCGACACGCTGAACGGCAGCGAGTTCACCGTCTTCGCCCCCGTCGACGACGCGTTCGCCAAGCTCGACGCCGCGACGCTCGCCACGCTGGCCACCCCCGAGGGCGCTGCGACGCTCTCGTCGGTCCTGACCTACCACGTCGTCCCCGGCCAGATCGCCCCTGACGACATCGACGGCACCCACACCACCGTCCAGGGCACCGACGTCACCGTCACCGGCTCCGGCGACGACATCAAGGTGAACGACGCGTCGGTCATCTGCGGCGGCGTCCAGACCGCCAACGCGACCGTGTACCTCATCGACACGGTCCTCATGCCCGCTGCGTAAGCAGCAAGCACCACGAAACGCCGAAGGGCGGGCACCCACCGGGTGTCCGCCCTTCGGCGTTGCTGCGCTCGCGCGCAGACGCGCTACTCGCCGGCGCTGATCTCCGCCAGCACCCGGTCGCCCGGGTAGGCCTGGATCATGTCGGCGCGGATCTCGGCGCGCTCGAGCAGCTCCTCCATGCGGTGGCGGCGGTTGCGCGTGATCAGCGTGACGACCGTGCCCTTCTTGCCCGCGCGGCCGGTGCGGCCGGAGCGGTGCAGGTAGGTCTTGTACTCGTCGGGGGCGTCGGCCTGGATGACCAGGTCGATGTCGTCGACGTGGATGCCGCGCGCGGCGACGTCGGTCGCGACGAGGACGTCGACCCGGCCGCTGGTCAGCAGCGCGAGGTTGCGGGTGCGGCGCGACTGGTTGAGGTCGCCGTGCAGGCTGGTCGCCGGGATGTCGGCGTGCTCGAGCTGCTCGGCGAGCTGCTCGGCGAACGCGCGGGTGCGGGCGAAGATCAGCGTCTTGCCGGCGCGCGCCGCGAGCTCCTCGATGATCGCGCCCTTGTCGCGGTGCTCGATCAGGAGGACGCGGTGGTCGATGCTCGAGGACGCCTGGTCCTCGCCTGCGACCTCGTGCACGCTCGGCTCGACGAGGAACTCGTCGACGAGCGTCGCGACGCCCTTGTCGAGGGTGGCCGAGAAGAGCAGGCGCTGGCCGCCGCGCTTGGTCTGGCGGAGGATCCGCTGCACCGGCTCGAGGAAGCCGAGGTCGCACATGTGGTCGGCCTCGTCGAGGACGGTCACGGTGATGGTCGAGAGGTCGAGGCGACCCTGCTCGATCAGGTCCTCGAGGCGGCCCGGGGTGGCGATGATGATGTCCACGCCGCGCTGCAGGGCGCCGACCTGCTTGTACTGCGGCACGCCGCCGAAGATCGTCGCGGTGAACAGGCCGACGGAGCGTGCGATCGGCTGGATGGTGCGGTCGATCTGCATCGCCAGCTCGCGGGTCGGCGCGAGGATGAGGGCGCGCGGCGCACGGCCGGGCTTGCGGCCCTTCGCTCCGTCGTTCTCCATCAGGCGCTCGACGACGGGGGCGCCGAACGCGATCGTCTTGCCCGAGCCCGTCTTGCCGCGGCCGAGGACGTCCTTGCCGGCGAGGACCTCGGGGATCGTCGCCGCCTGGATCGGGAACGGCGAGGCCGCGCCCATCTGGGTCAGCTGGCGGACGATGTTCGCGCCGAGACCGAGGTCGCCGAAGCTGACGCCCTCGACGTCGACGGCGAGCGTGGCGGTCGCCTCGAGGCGCTCGAGCACGACGTCGTCGGCCTGGTGCGAGGCGCGGCCGTCGCGCTTGGGGTAGAAGTCCGAGCCGGAGTCGCGGCGCGGGCCGCGGTCGGCGCGGTCGTAGCCGCCGCGGGCGGGGCGCTCGGTCCCGCGGTCGAAGCCGCGCGCCGGGCGCTCGGTGCGGTCGGAGGAGCGGGCGGGGCGATCGGTGCGGTCGAAGCTGCGCGCGGGACGGGCGTCGCGGTCGTTCGTGCGGGCCGGACGGGCGTCACGGTCGTACGAGCGGGCCGGGCGGTCGTCGCGATCGGAGGAGCGGGCGGGGCGATCGGTGCGGTCGAAGGAGCGCGCCGGGCGATCCGTGCGGTCGAAGCTGCGCGCGGGACGGTCGCTGCGGTCGTAGGAACGGGCCGGACGGTCGTCGCGGTCGTTCGGACGGGCCGGACGGTCGGACCGGTCGTAGGAACGGGCCGGGCGTGCGTCGCGGTCGAAGCTGCGCGCCGGGCGGTCGGTGCCGCGGTCGTACGAGCGGGCGGGACGGTCGTCGCGGTCGTTCGAGCGCGCGGGACGCGCGTCGCGATCGAAGCTGCGCGCGGGGCGGTCGGTCCGGTCGTAGGAGCGGGCCGGGCGGTCTGCACCGCGGTCGCTGCTGCGGGACTCTCCCCGCTCCGTCAGCTTGGCGGCGCGCTCCTCGGCGTTCCAGCGCGCCTTCTTGGGCGCGTTCTCGTCGACGGGGCGGTAGCCGCGGTGGCCCTCGCTGCGCGAGCCGGACTTGGGCGCGGCGAACCGCGCGCGTCCGCCGAGCTGGGACTTGCCGCTCGAGGCGCCGAAGCGGTTCGGCTCGAAGTTCTTGGCGGGGCGTCCGCCGGCGGGCTTCTTGTTCTTGGGCATGGCTGCTTCCTGGGTTCAGGTCTTGCGCGAGCAGGCACACGCCGATCGATCACCCTCGTGGGGTGCGAACGGACAGGGCGCTGCGGGAACCCGGGTGAGTCGCTGCTCTGAGACGCTGACCGGGGCCGATTCACACATGTGATTCATCTCGCGACGACTGTCGGAGATCCGGCCCGCTTGACTGACAAACCCATCCGCGCGGCGACGCACGGAGTCAAGAGCCGACCACGAGAGTTTACACGCGAGCCCGGGCGCTGGCTAGAGTGCGCGCGCTCGAGTGCGCCGGCGCGAGTGCCGCGTCAGCTCGACGCGCGCCGCGCCCGGTACGCCGCGACGTTCGCTCGGTTGCCGCAGTTGCCGGTGTCGCAGTAGCGCTTCGAGCGGTTGCGCGAGAAGTCGACGAGCACCGCCTCGCAGTCGTCCGCCGCGCAGATCCGGATGCGGTCGCGCTCGTCGCCGCGGATGACGTCGACGAAGGCCATCGCCGCCTCCACCACGATGCGGGTCGCGAGCGGGCTCTCGTCGCGGGTCGCGTGCAGGTGCCAGCCGAAGATGCCGTGACGCACCAGCTGCGGCAGGGCGCGGCCGTCCTCGAGCATGCCGTTGACGACGGCGACCAGGTCCTCCTCCGCGCGGCTGCGCCAGAGCGAGCGGAGCGGGGCGCGCACGGCCCGGACCGCCTCCAGCTCAGCGGTGCTGTGCTCGCGGCTGCCGGTGTAGCGGTTCTCGAGCAGGAACTCGTCGAGCTGCTCGACGGACGCCATCTCGTCCTCGCCGGACTGCGACAGCTCGGGGAGGGTGTTGACGAGCACCGCCGTCGAGGTGAGGGCCGCTTCCACGTCATAAGCGAAGACCATGTTGACTCCTGACACGTTCGATCAGTACTGTCACGAGCATAACGACTTTGACTCCTGAAAGAGGCTGACGTGACTCCCACTGCGCCACCGCGGCAGCTCGGCTCCGGCCTGCTCCTGGCCCTCGCCGCTGCCGCTGCGTTCGGCCTGGGCGGGCCCTTCGTCAAGCCGCTGCTCGAGGCGGGCTGGAGCCCTTCGGCGGCCGTGCTCTGGCGGGCCGGCGGCGCGGCGCTGATCCTCGCGATCCCGGCCGTGCTGTCGCTGCGCGGCCGCTGGCACGTGCTGCGCCGCAACCTCGGCACGGTCGGCCTCTACGGGGTCTTCGCCGTGATCGCCGCGCAGCTCTGCTTCTACAGTGCGATCGAGCACATGTCGGTCGGCGTCGCGCTCCTGATCGAGTACCTCGCACCCGTGTTCCTCGTCCTCTTCGCCTGGGCGCGCACCCGCCGCCACCCCGGTCGCTTCACCCTCGCCGGCTCTGCGCTGGCGCTGGCCGGTCTCGTGCTCGTGCTCGACCTCTCGGGCGAGTCCACTCCGGAGCTGGTCGGCGTCGCCTGGGCGCTGACCGCCTCGCTCGGCCTCTGCGTCTACTACGTGATCGCCGGCCGGATCGACCCGGAGCTGCCGCCGATCGCGCTCACCGCCGGAGCGATGACGGTCGGCGCCGGGCTCCTGCTCGTCCTCGGCGTCACCGGGCTCGTCCCGCTGCGGGCGACCTTCGGCGACGTCGTCTTCGTCGGGAACGACGTGCCGTGGTTCCTGCCCGCGGCGGTCATCCTCGGCATGTCCACGGTGCTCGCCTATCTGCTCGGGATCGAGGGCGGCTCGCGGCTCGGCACCCGCATCGCGTCCTTCGTCGGGCTGACCGAGGTGCTGTTCTCGATCGTCGCCGCCTGGGCCCTGCTCGGCGAGCTGCCGGCGCCGATCCAGTTCGGCGGCGGGGCGCTCATCCTGGCCGGAGTGGTGCTCGTGCGGCTGCAGGCGGAGGCGCCCGGCGCGGTGGCGGAGGAGCGGCAGGAGAGCGACGGCCGGCCTCCGGTCCCGCTGTCCACCCCCTGATCGCGGGGTCGCTCTAGGCGGGCGGCGTCTTCTCCCTTATGCTCGCCTCACCCATGCGCGAGCCCACCCGACCCACGCGATCGATCGCCCTCGTCGCGGCGACCCTGGCACTGCTCGCGGGAGGCCTCGCCGGCTGCTCGAGCGCCCCGGTCTCGCAGCCGATCGCCCAGGCGGCCGGCGTCGCCGCCGTCACCGCCTACGACGACGTCCCCGTCACCGCCGGACTCGTCTACGACGAGGCGACCGGCCAGGCGCTCGACGTCTGCTCACCGGTCGACGCGGCCAGCGGAGCCGCCCTCCCCGCGGTGCTCGTCGTGCACGGCGGCAGCTGGACCCGCGGCGACAAGGCCGACCCCAACTGGCGCCCGCTCTGCCAATGGCTCGCCTCCGAGGGCTTCGTCGCCGTCTCGGTGAACTACCGCCTCGCCCCGGCAGACGTCTTCCCCGCGCAGATCCAGGACGTCTCGGCCGCGCTCGACTGGATCCTCGCGCCGGCGCAGACCGCGCGCTTCGGCATCGATCCGTCCCGCGTCGCCGCGTTCGGCGGCTCAGCCGGCGGCAACCTCGTCTCGATGCTCGGCACGGACGACGCGCTGACCGCCGACGGCACCGGCACCTCGCGCCTCGCCGCGGTCGTCGACCTCAGCGGCCCCGCGGATCTCACCGCAGCGGGCCTCGCCGACGACGACCCGATCGTCGGCGTCGGCGCCGCGGTCCGCGGATACCTGGACTGCGCCGACCTCGACGACTGCGCCGTCGCCGGCGAGGCGTCCCCGATCGCGCACGTCGACGGCTCCGAGCCGCCCTTCCTCATCGCCCACTCGGCCGGCGAGCGCGTCGCGCTGAGCCAGTCGCAGGACTTCGCCGAGGCGCTCGACGCGGCGGGCGCGAGCGTCGACTTCGTCGTCGTGCCCGGCACCCGGCACTCGATCGCGATGCTCGACGACTCGCTCCGCCGCACCGTCGTCGAGTTCCTGCACGCGCAGCTCGCCACTCCGGACGTGCAGACCCTCTCGCTCGAGCCCGCCGAGCCGGCGGCGGCGCCCGCGTCGTGAGCACCGGGGTCGTCGTCCGGCTCGAGCGGCCCGCGACGGCGGCGCTCGTCCCGCTGCTCGCCACCGACCTTCCGCCGCACGCCCGGCTGCTCGTCGCCCGCGACGGCGCGACGCAGCAGCCGATCGGCGTGCTGGCGCTGACCCCCGGACCCGACGACTTCGCCGAGCTGCTCGCGCTCGAGGTCGCGCCGGAGTCGCGGCGGAGCGGGGTCGCCCGCCGGCTCGTCGCCGCGGCGCTCTCCTACGCGAGCGTGCAGCGCATCCGCACGCTCCGCTTCCGCGTGCCGGTCCAGGCGGAGGCGGCCCTCGCCGCCGCCCGCTCGCTCGGCTTCACCGAGATCGACGGCTTCGGCGCGCACGTGGGCGACGACTCGGGCGTCTGCTTCGCGCGCTCGGTGCGATGACCGACGCCCTCTCACCCCGCGACCTGGTCGCCTCCGCCCTGCGCCGCGAGCGCGGGCGCCTCGGCCTGAGCATCTCCGAGATCGCCCGCCGCGCCGGGATCGCCAAGTCGACGCTCTCGCAGCTCGAGGCCGGCGAGGGCAACCCGAGTCTCGAGACGCTCTGGGCGCTCGGCGGCGCGCTCGGGGTGCCGTTCTCGCACCTGGTCGAGCCGCCCCGGCGGTCCGTGCAGCTGATCCGCGCCGGCGAGGGCCCGCGGATCGCCTCGGCCACCGCCGACTACGCCGCCACCCTGCTCAGCGCCTGCCCGCCCGGCGCCCGCCGCGACGTCTACCGCATCACCGCCGAGCCCGGAGCGGCGCGGAACTCGGACGCGCACGCTCGCGGCACCGTCGAGCACCTGATCCTCTCCTCCGGCCGCGCCCTGGCCGGCCCGGCCGACGACCCGGTCGAGCTCGCACCCGGCGACTGCCTGTCCTACCCGGGTGATGAGCCGCACGTCTTCGACGCCCTCGAGCCGGGGACGAGCGCGGTGCTGGTGTCGGAGCACGTCTAGCCGGCACCGCTCGTCAGTCGAAGGCGCAGGCCGTCTCGTCCGACAGCGCGCGGCTGATGCGCTCGCGGTGCTCCGCGCTCATCGGCGGCAGCGCGTCGGGGGCGAACCAGCCGACTTCGCTCGACTCGTCGTCGGCGACGTGCGCCTCGCCCGAGACGTAGCGCGCCCGCAGCACGTGGTCGAGGTACTGCGCGCGGTCACCGTTCGGGTACTCCATCGGCGGCAGGGTGTGCAGCCAGACGACGCGCTCGACCTCGATCTCGACGCCCGCCTCCTCCAGCGCCTCGCGCCGCGCGGTGCCGGCCACCGTCTCGCCGGGATCGATGATGCCGGTGACGGCCGTCCATGCACCGGTATCGGCGCGGCGGACCAGGAGGACCTGGCGGACCGGGTCCTCGCGGACGATCACGGCGGTGACACCGGTGAGCCAGAGCAGCTCGGTGCCCACCTGCTCGCGGAGCCGGAGGACGAAGTCGGGGGTCGTCATCTGGTCGAGCTACGGCTCGGGACGGAAATCGAAGGCGACCACCCCGGCCGTGTCGAGCAGCGGGCCGACGAGGCCCTTGAAGGCGTCGTGCGCCGGATCGAACAGGCCGGGCCCGTCGACCGCCGGGCGGCCGATGTAGTAGTTGAGGTCGCCCTCGGACGCGAAGGTCAGCAGGAACGCGCGGTCGAAGCCCTCGCCCGCGCCCTCGGTGCTGAGCTGCGGCCCGTTCTCGATCGAGACGATGTACGGGCGGCCGTCGCGGACGCACTCGTCGCCGAGCGCGAGGAAGGCCGCGATCACGCCGTCCACCTCGGCGACGAGCGCCGTCGGGCGGAAGCGGAACAGCACGATGTGTCGAATGATCCCGGGCCGGTGGTCCGCGGCGACGAAGCGCTCGGGGCCGACCTCGGCGATCGCGCGGGCTGCGCGATCGGGGCCGCTCAGCCAGCGGGAGCCGATCGTCTCGGGGGCCGCCGCGGCGACCTCCGCGGCGGTCGCGGTCTCGGATCCGGTGGTCTCGCGTGCTGTGTCGCTCATGCCGACACCTCTCCGGCGCGGGCGGCACGCCGCCGCTCACGATACCCCTCGACCAGGTTGTAGACGACCGGCAGCACGACCAGCGTGAGCACCGTCGAGGACACCAGGCCGCCGATCACGACGATCGCGAGCGGCTGCGAGATGAACCCGCCGTGACCGGTGATGCCGAGCGCCATCGGCAGCAGCGCGAAGATCGTCGCGAGCGCCGTCATCAGGATCGGCCGGAGCCGCCGCTCGGTGCCGTGCAGCAGCGCCTCGCGCACGGGCATCCCCCGCTCGCGGTACTGGTTCACCAGGTCGATCAGCACGATCGCGTTGGTGACCACGATGCCGATCAGCATCAGCACGCCGATCAGCGAGGGCACACCCAGCGGCACCCCGGTGAGCACCTGCAGCAGGATCGCGCCGGTCGCCGCGAACGGCACCGACACCAGCAGCAGCAGCGGCTGCAGGAGCGAGCGGAACGTCGCGACCATCACGACGTAGACGATCAGGATCGCCACCAGCAGCGCGATCCCGAGCTGCGAGAACGCGTCGCTCTGGTCGGCCGTGACGCCGCCGAGCGCCGCGGAGACGCCGGCCGGCAACTCCGTGTCGTCGATCGCGCTCTGCACCGCGACGTTCGCCGAGGCGAGGTCGTCGCCCTCCGGCGTCACCGTGATCGTGGCGGTGCGCTGCCCGCGCTCGGTGGTGATGCTCGCGGGACCGTCGGTCTGCTCGACGACCGCGAGCGAGGAGAGCGGGACCGCTCCGGTGCGCGTCGGGATCTCGAGCGCGGACAGCTCGGCGAGGGTGGCCGGCGGCTGCGCGTCGGCGAGGTAGACGGAGAGCGTGCGGTCGTCGATCACGACGCTGCCGGTCTGCGTCGGCTGCAGCGCCTGGCTGACCAGAGTGCCGACCGCGACCTCGGTCAGCCCGGCGTCGGCGGCCGCGGCGCGGTCGACCCGGACCGCGATGTAGGGCAGCGAGGAGGAGAGGTTGCTCTCGGCCTGACTGATTCCGTCGGTGCCGCGCAGCGCCTCGAGGAGCGCGTCGTTCGCGCTCTGCAGGTCGCTCTGCGAGGCGGTCGAGAGGTCGACCTCGATGTTCGAGGAGGCGCCGAAGCCCGACGACGCGGCGACACTGATGTCGTCCGCCTCGGCGATCGAGCCGAGCGCCGTGCGGACGTCGGCCTGCACGGTCTCCTGGTCGGCCGACTCGGCGGTGGTGACGGAGTAGCGGATCGAGGTGCCGCCGCCTCCGCCGCCGAACGCGCTCTGCAGCCCGCCGCTCGCGGAGCCGATCGAGAGCTGCACCGTCTCGACTCCGCCGACCCCGAGGATCGCCGTGCTGGCCTGCTGCGCGGTCGCGTCCTGCGCGTCCAGGCTCTGCCCGTCGGGCACGGTCTGGGTGACGGTGAAGGTGTTCTGGCCGCTCGCGCCGAGGAAGTTCGTCTTCATCAGCGGGTAGAGCGCGCCGGTGCCCACGAGCACCAGCAGCGCGAGCAGGACGGTCGCGACGGAGTGCTTCAGGGTC
Organism: Rathayibacter sp. VKM Ac-2804; assembly: GCF_009866655.1. Taxonomy (NCBI): domain Bacteria; kingdom Bacillati; phylum Actinomycetota; class Actinomycetes; order Micrococcales; family Microbacteriaceae; genus Rathayibacter; species Rathayibacter sp. VKM Ac-2804. The sequence continues at coordinate 983,772 of NZ_CP047420.1, read as the reverse complement.
CAGGCGATCACGGGGCCGTAGACCCGCTGCAGGCCGGAGGCTCGGCGGGGAGTCGCGCGCGCGCTGTGGCGGGCGTGCTCGGGCTCGGCTCCGGCAGCCGGCACGACCGTCTCGCCCGCCGCGCCGCGCTCCTCGGCGAGCGCCGCCTGCGCCGCCTCGCGGACGCCGGCACGCTTCGAGGGCCGGAGGAACCAGTACGCCAGCACCGGCACGATCGTCAGCGCGACGATCAGCGAGGCGAGCAGCGCGATCGACACCGTCAGCGCGAACGGCCGGAACAGCTCGCCGGTCGTGCCGCCGACGAACGAGATCGGCAGGAACACGGCGACCGTGGTGATCGTGGACGCGGTGATCGCGCCCGCGACCTCGCGCACCGCGACCGCGATGGTCGCCGCGCGCTCCTCCCCCGCGTCGAGGTGCCGCTTGATGTTCTCGATCACGACGATGGAGTCGTCCACCACGCGGCCGATCGCGATGGTCAGCGCGCCCAGGGTGAGGATGTTCAGCGTGTAGCCCGCGGTCTGGAGGCCGATGAAGGTGATCAGCACGGAGGTCGGGATCGAGATGGCCGTGACGAGCGTCGAGCGCACCGAGAGCAGGAACAGCAGGATCACGAGCACCGCGAAGACGAGGCCGAGCGCCCCCTCCTGCGCGAGCGACTCGATCGAGTCCTGGATGTAGGGGGCCTGGTCGAAGACCGAGGTGAAGGTCGCGTTCTCGCCGAGCGACGCCTCGAGGTCCGGCAGCAGCGCGGTGACACCGGTCGAGACCTCGACCGTGTTCGCCGCGGGGAGCTTCGTGATGGAGAGGGTCAGCGCGGGCTGGCCGTTGACCCGCGAGATCGAGGTGATCGGGGCGTCGGTGACGGCGACGGTGGCGACGGACCCGAGGGTGGGGGCGGTGGTGGGCGCCGTGGGAGCGAGCGCCGCGGCGCTCGCGGACGGGATCAGCGGCAGCGCCGCGATCGCATCGGTCGAGTCCAGCTTGACGCCGGACTGGACCGAGAAGGTGCTGCCGTCCTGGGTGATCTCGCCGCCGGCGACGAGCACTCCGTTCTGCTGCAGTGCGGTGCGGATGTCCGCGGTCGACAGGCCGGCGGCGGCGAGCGCCGCGTCGTCCGGGGTGATCGTGACGCGCTGGGCGCTCTCGCCGACCAGGGCGACCTCGCGGACGCCCTCCACCTTCTCCAGGTCCGGGATGACGCTCGTGCGCAGCCGGTCGGCGAGCGCCTTCGCGTCGCCGTCGCTCGAGACGGCCAGCTGGAGCACCGGCAGGTCGTCGAACGAGCCGGTCACGACCTGCGGGTCGACGCCGTCGGGCAGCGTGCTCGCGATCCGGTTGATCGCCTGCAGGATCTTCTGCTCGGCGGTCGCCAGGTCGGTGCCGTAGGCGAAGGAGGCCGAGATCAGCGAGGAGTTCGTCGACGACGTCGCACTGGTCGCCTCGAGCCCGGGCACGCCCTGGATCGCGGTCTCGATCGGCGTCGAGACGTCGTCGTTGACCACCTCCGGAGCGGCACCCGGGTAGCTCGAGATCACCGCCAGCTGCGGGAAGGAGATCGACGGCGCGAGCTCCTGCTTCAGCCCGGTGAGGGCGACGCCGCCGAAGACGGCGATGACGACGGTGACGAGCGCGATGAGCGCCCGGTTCTTCATGCTGAGGACCGCGAGGAGATGCACGCCGTGAGTCTTCCATCAGCTGGCTGAGTATTCGTCCCCCTCCGGGAGGACCTGGAGGATCAGACGACGTCGGCGAGGTAGCCGGTGTCGGCCGCCGGGTGGCGCGCGATCTGGCTCCAGGCGACGGCGAGCGCCTCCACGGCTCGGTCGGTGGTCTCCGGCGAGTAGCCGATCGGGATGCGCAGGAAGCGCTCGAAGGCGCCGTCGATCCCGAAGCGCGGACCGGCGGTGATCAGCAGGCCCGAGGTGCGGGCGGCGAGGGCGAGCTGCGAGCTGGCCGGGCGGCCCAGGCCGACCCAGGTGGAGAGCCCGCCGGAGACCCGCGGCACGCTCCACTCCGGGATCGCGCGGGCGAGCGCCGCCTCGAGGTGATCGCGGCCGGCGCGCAGCTGCTCGCGGCGCAGCTCCAGCACGCCGTCCATCCGGCCGAGCATGTCGGCGACCAGGAGCTGCTCGACGATCGGGCTGCCGAGGTCGCCGGCCGAGCGCGCGGCGACCAGCTTCCGGATGACGCTCCGCTCCGCGCGGATCCAGCCGATCCGGATGCCGCCCCAGAGCGTCTTGCCGACCGAGCCGATCGAGATCACGGTGCCCTCGGGTCCGTACGAGGCGAACGGCAGCGGCGACATCCGCCGGTCGATGTCGAGCTCGGCGGTCGTCTCGTCGGCGATGATCAGCGTGCCCTGGCGGGCCGCGGCGGCGATCGCCCGCTCGCGCAGGTCCACCGCCATCGACCGGCCGGTCGGGTTGTGGAAGTCGGGCATCAGGTAGGCGAGCGTCGGACTGGTGCCGCGGATCGCCGCGATCAGGCCCTCGCCGTCCCAGCCGTCGGCGCCGTCGACGTTGACCGGCACCAGCCGCGCGCCGGCGAGCCGCAGCGCTTCGTAGGCGTGCGGGTAGGTCGGCGCCTCGATCAGGGCGCGGTCGCCGCGGGCGAGCAGGGTGCGGGCGACGAGCGCGATCGCGTGCTGGGCGCCGATGGTCACCATGATCTGGCCGGGCTCCGTGCGGAGGCCGCGCCGGGTGTAGCGCTCGGCGATCGCGCGGCGCAGCAGCGGCAGGCCGACGGTGTCGTACGAGCCGTCCTCGAAGTACTCCGGCGCGAGGCGGGCGGCGCGCGCGTAGGCCTCGGCGAGCTCGGGCACCGCGGGCAGCGCCGCCTTGGTGAAGTCGACGAAGTCGGGGGCGAGGGTCGGCACGGCGTGCACCGCGGCGCCCGGGAGGCGGGTCGCGCTGCCGGAGCCGCGGACGCTGACCAGGTAGCCGCTCTCGCGCAGCTCGCGGTAGGCCGCCGCGACGGTCGTGCGGCTGACGCCGAGCCGCGCCGACAGCTCGCGCTCGGCGGGCAGACGGCTGTCGGTCGGGATGCGGCCGTCGATGCTGAGCAGGCGGATCCGGTCGGCGAGCGCGAGGTACGCGGGCCGGGTGCCGCGCTGCTCGCGCCAGTCGCCGAGGAGGTTCTGCAGGGCGCGAACGCCGAAGTGGACATCAGCCATGCGTCCAAGATAGCCGGATTGGACCGCGCGGAGAAGGCCACTCCTGCGATGGGATGCTCGGCATGACGATCACCGCGCCCCTCGCCGTCCCCGCTCCCCCGGCGAGCCAGTGGCGGATCCGTCCGGTGCCACGGCTGCTGGTCGGGCTCGTGCTCTACGGCTTCGCCGACGCGATGATGATCCGCGCGTCGATCGGAGTGGACCCGTGGACCGTCTTCGCCCTCGGCGTCGCCCGCCAGACCGGACTGGGGATCGGACTGCTCACCAACGTGATCGGACTGCTCGTCCTGCTGCTGTGGATCCCGCTGCGGCAGCGGCCCGGCCTCGGCACCGTGCTGAACGTGCTGGTCGTCGGCACCACGATCGGCGTCGGGATCGAGCTGCTCGCCGTGCCCGCCGAGTGGTGGGGGAAGGCGCTGCTGTTCGCCGGCGGCCTGGTGCTGCTGGCTGTCGCGAGCGGGATCTACATCGGCGCCCGCCTCGGCGCCGGCCCGCGCGACGGGCTGATGACCGGACTGCACGCGCGCTTCGGCCTCCCGATCTGGGCGGCCCGCGGCGGCGTCGAGCTCACCGTGCTCCTGATCGGCTGGGCCCTCGGCGGCGACGTCGGCCTCGGCACGCTCGCCTTCGCCCTGCTGATCGGCCCCCTCTGCGCGGTGACGCTGCCGTTGCTGGGCGTCCGCCGCAGCTGACGGCACGTGCTGATCGCGCGGCCTGCGCCTCCATGCTGATCGAGTAGCCCGCACAGCGGGCCCCCCTTCTTGCTGATCGAGTAGCCCGCGAAGCGGGCGTATCGAGATCCACCGTGGTGCAGACGGTGGGTCTCGATACGCCCCTCCGGGGCTACTCGACCAGCATGAGGTGGCCGCTCCGCGGCTGCTCGACCAGAATGCGGCGCTTCCTAGCGCTTCGCGCTCAGCTCGGCGCGGGTGCGCTCGGCCTCGTCCGAGTCCTGGATCGAGGCGATGCCCTCGGTGATCGAGGTGCCGGAGGCCGGGGCCTCGTGCTCGTCCGCGCCGAGCGTGGCCTCGTCGAAGGGGGCGCGGCCGCCGAGCACCTCGCGGACCTGGACCATGTCGATCTGCTTGGTCCAGGTGCCGACGAGCAGAGTGGCGACCGCGTTGCCGGTGAAGTTGGTGACCGCGCGGGCCTCCGACATGAAGCGGTCGATGCCGACGATGACGCCGACGCCGTTGACCAGGTCGGGACGGAAGGACTGCAGACCGCCGGCCAGGGTGGCGAGGCCGGCGCCGGTGACGCCCGCGGCGCCCTTGGAGGCGACCATCATGAAGAGCAGCAGCCCGATCTGCTCCGGGATCGACATCGGGGCGCCGGTCGCCGAGGCGATGAAGAGCGACGCCATCGTGAGGTAGATCGCGGTGCCGTCGAGGTTGAACGAGTAGCCGGTCGGGACGGTGATGCCGACGACGGGCTTGGAGACGCCGAGGTGCTCCATCTTGGCGATCAGGCGGGGCAGAGCGGCCTCGGAGGAGGAAGTGCCGACGATGAGCAGGTACTCGCGGGCCAGGTACTTCATCAGCGAGAAGATGTTGACGCCGGTGACCAGGCGCAGCAGCAGGCCGAGGATGACGACCACGAAGATCGCGCAGGTGAGGTAGAAGCCGATCATGAGGGTGGCGAGGGCGACGACCGCGCCCCAGCCGGTCTTGCCGACGACCGCGGCGATCGCGCCGAACGCGCCGATCGGGGCGACCCAGAGCACCATCGAGAGGATGCGGAAGACGAGGACCTGCAGCTGCTTGATCGCGCCGAGGATCGGCTGGCCCTTGGCGCCCATCTTCTGCAGCGCGAAGCCGACCAGGAGGGCGACGAAGAGCGTCTGCAGGATGCTGCCGTCCACGAGGGAGGAGAACAGCGAGACCGGGATGATGCCGAGGATGAAGTCGCTGGTCGACTCCGCCTTGAGGTCGCTGGTGTCGTAGGTGGCGCTCGAGATGTCGAGGCCCTCGCCCGGGTGCAGGATGTTGCCGACGACCAGGCCGATGGCCAGCGCGAAGGTCGACATCACGATGAAGTAGCCGAGGGCGAGGCCGCCGACCTTGCCGACGGTCGCGGCCTTGGCGATCGAGCCGATGCCGATCACGATGGTGCAGAAGATGATCGGCGCGATCATCATCTTGATCAGTCCGACGAACGCCTTGCCCACGGGCTCGAGCGTCGCGGCGAACGCGGGGGCGACCAGGCCGACGATCACGCCGGCGACGACCGCGATGATCACGGCGATGTAGAGCCAGTGGTTGCGGTCGATCCGCCGGCGGGTCTTCGCGGGGGTGGCCGGGGGGTCGAGCCGATCGGTGCCGGGCGTCTTCGCCATGAGCGTGTCCTGTCTCTTCATCGAGCTGGGAGGGGGTACGACGATGCTCGACCCCGCAGGCCGCCCGCCGGAGGTTGCGTTCATACTGTTCACGAACGCGCACGGACGAGGAGGTCGGATGCCCGGAACGAGCCCCCGCGGCAGCATCGCCGCCCGGCTGTTCGCCGCCCAGCTGATCTGCATCCTCGTGATCGGCGCGATCGCGGTGCTGGTCCTCGCCTTCGACGCCCGCGGGCGCGCCGGCGACGACGCGGCCGCGCGGAGCCTGGTGGTCGCGCGCACCGTCGCCGACAACCCGTTCGTCCTCGACGCGGCGGAGGGCGCGGACCCGTCGGCCTCGCTCCAGCCCTACGCGGAGGAGATCATGGCCGACACCGGCGTCGACTTCCTCACGATCATGAACCCCGACCGCACCCGCTACACCCATCGCGACCGCGCCCAGATCGGCCTGCCGTTCATCGGCACCATCGCTCCGGCACTCGAGGGCCGCACCTTCACCGAGACCTACACCGGCACGCTCGGGCCCTCCGTGCGCGCCGTCGCGCCGATCGAGAGCGCCGACGGCACCGTCGTCGCGCTGGTCTCGGCCGGCGTGACCGTGAGCCGGGTGGACGCCTCCTTCCTCCCCCGCCTGCAGGTCGTGGCCGGCGGCGTGCTCGGCGCGGTGGCGCTCGGCGGCGTCGGCTCCTGGCTGCTCGCCCGCTACCTCCGCCGGGTCACGGGCGGCCGCGGTCCGGAGCAGATGAGCCAGGTCTTCGCGTACTACGAGTCGGTGCTGCACTCGGTGCGCGAGGGGCTGCTCCTCGTCGACGACCGCGGGCGGCTGGTGCTCGCCAACGACCACGCGCTCCAGCTGCTCGGGCTCGAGGGCGTGTCGATCCCGGTGCCCGTCGACGAGCTCGACCTCCCCGACGCCCTGCGCACGGTGCTGCTGGCCGACGAGCCGGTCGCCGACCGCCTGGTCGTGGCGCACGAGCGGATCCTCGTGGTCAACGAGCGGCCGGCCGCCTCCCCCGGCGCGCACCCGCTCGGCACGGTGACGACGCTCCGCGACCGCACCGAGCTGCAGCGGGTGTCGGGCGAGCTGGAGTCGATGCGCACCCTCTCGGACGCTCTGCGCTCGCAGACCCACGAGTTCTCCAACCGGCTGCACACCATCGCCTCGCTGATCGAGCTCGGCCGGGCGGAGGAGGCGCTCGCCTTCGCGGCCGGCGAGCTGAACCTCAGCCAGCGGCTCGCCGACCGGGTGCTCGGCTCGGTGCAGGAGCCGGTGATCGCCGCGCTGCTGCTCGGCAAGGCCGCGCAGGCCCGCGAGCGCGGGGTCGAGCTGCACCTCGAGACGCACCTCGAGCCGGGCGCCCAGGGCTTCGAACCGGGCGACCTGGTGACCGTGCTCGGCAACCTGATCGACAACGCGCTCGACGCCGCCGCCTCCTCCACCGCCGACCGCGAGCCGTGGGTCGAGGTCTACCTCGGCCTCGCCGAGGACGCCGGTGCCGAGGGCGCCGAGCTGGTGCTGCAGGTCTCCGACAGCGGACCCGGCGTCGCCGAGGCGGCCGACGTCTTCGCCCGCGGCTACTCGACGAAGGAGTCGGACGCGTTCGGCCGCGGCATCGGCCTCGCGCTGGTGCAGCAGGTGGTGCAGCGGCTCGGCGGGAGCATCGAGGTGTCGCGGCACGTCGGCGCGGTGTTCACAGTGCAGCTGCCGCTGCGGACGCCGTCGAGGGCGCAGTCGTGACCGCGCTGATCCGCGTCCTCGTCGTCGAGGACGAGCCGCTCACCGCGAGCGCCCACGCCGACTACGTGCGGCGCGTCGCCGGCTTCGAGGTCGCGGCCGTGGCCGGCAGCGGAGCGGAGGCGATCCGCGCCCTGCGCGCCGACCCCGCGATCGCGCTGATCCTCCTCGACATGAACCTGCCCGACATGGGCGGGCTCGATCTCTGCCGGGCCGTCCGCGCGGCGGGCCTGGACGTCGACGTGATCGCGATCACCGCGGTGCGCGACGCGGCCGTGGTCCGCGCCAGCGTCGCCGCCGGGATCGTGCAGTACCTGATCAAGCCGTTCGTCTTCAGCGTCTTCGCGGCGAAGCTCGCCAGCTACCGCTCCTACCGCGAGCGGATGCACGGGGCCGACGTCGCCAGCCAGCACGAGGTGGACGGCGCCTTCGCCGCGCTGCGGACCTCCAACGCTCCGGGACTGGCGAAGGGACTCTCCGCCGAGACGCTCGACGCGGTGACCGCGCTGCTGGGCCCGGTCGGCCTCTCCGCGGGCGAGCTCGCCGCCCGGCTCGACGTCTCGCGGGTCACCGCGCGGCGCTACCTCGAGCACCTCGCCGACTCGGGAGTCGCCGAGCGCGCCCCGCGCTACGGCTCGCCGGGACGGCCGGAGCTGGAGTACCGCCGGGTCTGAGCGGCTACTGCGTGTACGACGAGAGGAAGTTCCCCAGCCGCTCGATCGCCTCCGCGATGACCCGCTCCTCCGGCAGCGTCACGATCCGCAGATGGTCGGGCGTCGGCCAGTTGAAGCCGGTGCCGGGCACCAGCAGGATGTGCTCCGCGAGCAGCAGGTCGTAGACGAGCCGACCGTCGTCGCGGATCTCGTGCACCTCGGGGTCGAGCCGCGGGAACGCGTAGAGCGCGCCCCTCGGCAGCTCGCAGGAGACGCCGGGGATCGCCTGCAGCCCGCTCCACGCGGCGTCGCGCTGGCGCCGCAGCCGCCCGCCCGGCGCGATCAGCGCCTCGATCGACTGCACGCCCGAGAGCGCCGCCTGCACCGCGTACTGCCCCGGCACGTTCGGGCAGAGCCGGGTCGACGCGAGCAGGGTGATCCCCTCGAGGAACCCCGCCGCGTGCTCGCGCGGCCCGGTGATCGCGAGCCAGCCGGAGCGGTAGCCGGCGACGCGGTAGGTCTTGGACAGCCCGTTGAAGGTGAGGCAGAGCTGGTCCGGCGCGAGCGACGCCAGCGGGATGTGCTGGGCGTCGTCGTAGAGGATCCGGTCGTAGATCTCGTCGGCGAGCAGCAGCAGCGAGTGCTCCTCGGCGAGCGCCACGATCCCCTCGAGCACCTCGCGGGTGTAGACGGCGCCGGTGGGGTTGTTCGGGTTGATGACGACGATGGCCTTGGTGCGCGTCGTGACCTTCGAGCGGATGTCCTCGAGGTCGGGCTGCCAGCCGTCGTCCTCCGCGCAGCGGTAGTGCACCGCGGTGCCGCCGGCGAGACTCGTCATCGCCGTCCAGAGCGGGTAGTCGGGCGCCGGGATCAGCACCTCGTCGCCGTCGTCGAGCAGCGCCTGGAGCGTCATCGTGATCAGCTCGGACACCCCGTTGCCGAGGAACACCCACTCGGGGTCCACCGGTGGGAAGCCGGGGACCTCCTCGTAGCGGTAGGTCACCGCGAGGCGGGCCGAGAGGATGCCCCGGCTGTCGCTGTAGCCGTGCGCGCTGGGCATCGCGGCGATCATGTCGCGGACGATCTGGTGCGGCGCCTCGAAGTCGAAGCCGGCCGGGTTGCCGGTGTTCAGCTTGAGGATGCGGTGACCCTCGCTCTCCAGCCGCGACGCCTCCACGAGCGCCTTGCCGCGGATCTCGTAGAGGACGTTGCGGAGCTTGGAGGACTGCTCGAGGGGGCGCGGCGGGGTCATCGGTCCAGTATTCACCGGCCGACGACCCCCAGAGCCGGTCAGCCCCTCGTGGCGCCGACCGCGGAGGCGATCTCCTCCTCGATCAGGTCGAAGTTGATCGCCGCTGCGACGCGGAGGCCGTCGGCGGCGGCCGCCATCACCTGCGACATCGGCTCGACGAGCGAGCCGGCGGCGAACACCCGCGGCGCGGTGGTGCGGCCCATCGGGTCGACGGTGAGGTGCCGGGCGGCGCCGGAGGGGTGGTCGACGAGCTCGAGGCCGAGGCCGTCGGGCAGGTTGCCCTCGACGCGCGGGCCGACGACCAGCGCGTCGAGCTCGAGCCGGCGGCCGTCGACGACGACGCCGACCAGGCGGTCGTCCTCGACGAGGACCTCGGTGACGGCGCCGTCGATCAGCTCGATGCCGCGGGCGGCGAGCCCCTCGGCCTCCTCCGCTCCCGGCGCGAAGACGCCGTTCGTGAGGATCGACACCCGGTCGCTCAGCTGCCGGAACATCTGCGCCTGGTGGCCCGAGAAGCCGCTGCCGAGCACGGCGATCCGGCGCCCGCGCACCTCGAAGCCGTGGCAGTACGGGCAGTGCAGCACGTCGCGGCCCCAGCGCTCGGCGAGCCCGGGGATCTCGGGCAGCCGGTCGGTGGAGCCGCTGGCGAGAAGCAGGCGGCGGGCGCGCAGCACGGTGCCGTCGGCGAGGGTGGCCGTGACGCCGCCGTCGGCGGCCGAGGCGCTGACGATCCGCCCCGGGACGACGCGTGCGCCGTAGCCCTCGGCCTCGATCCGGGCGAGGCGGGCGAGCTCGACGGGCGCGGTGCCGTCGCGGGTGAGCACGTTGTGGGCGCCGGGCGAGGGCGCGTTGCGGGGCGGCCCGCCGTCGACGACGAGCACGTCGCGGAGGCTGCGGCCGAGGGCGGTGGCGGCGGCGAGTCCGGCGAAGGAGGCACCGGCGACGAGGACGTCGGGGAGGTCTGAAGCGGTCATGTCCCGAGCATCCGATGGCGGCCGCGGTCCGTCGAGGATCCGTGCCGTTCCGGCACGACCGCGCGGCCCGGGTGCCAGGATCGGGGCATGCCCGAGCACTCCGAGCACGACCCTCCTTCCGACGACGAGATCGTCGCCGCCGTCGGACCGCGGCTGAGGCGCCTCCGCCTCCGCCGCGACCGCACGATCGCCTCGCTCGCCGCCGAGACCGGCATCTCCGCGAGCACGCTCTCGCGGCTGGAGAGCGGCGGCCGGCGCGCGACGCTCGAGCTGCTGCTCCCGATCGCCCGCGCGCTCGGCACGCCGCTCGACGAGCTGGTCGGCGCCGCGCCCGAGGACCCGCGCGTGCACGGGCGGCCGTTCACCCGGCACGGGATGCGGATCCAGCCGCTCAGCCGCGACGCGGGCGCCCTGCAGGCCTTCAAGACCACGATCCCCGCCGGACCGATCCCCGCGCCGGAGCAGCAGCGCACGCACGAGGGCTTCGAGTGGCTCTACGTCCTCAGCGGGCGGCTCCGGCTGCGGCTCGGCGAGCACGACATCGTCCTGCCGGCGGGCGAGGCCGCGGAGTTCGACACCCGGGTGCCGCACTGGTTCGGCCGGGCCGACGAGCAGCAGGTCGAGTTCCTCAGCCTGTTCGGGCGCCAGGGCGAGCGGATGCACGTCCGCGCCTCGACGCGGCGCTGAGACGGCGGCACTGAGAGGGCGGGGCGGCTCAGCTCTCGCCGAGCACCTCGCGGACGAAGCCGGTCGTCTTCACGCGCAGCGTCGCGATCCGCTCGGCCTTCGCCGCCTCGACGTCGAAGCCGACGTAGGCGACCGAGGGCCGGGTGCGGACGTTGGCCGAGCACTGGAAGTCCGCGCAGACCAGCGTGCCGAGGGTGTCGCCCGCGCGCCCGGCCGGGCCGGCCTTCTTCGCGCCGAAGAAGACCACGTCGTTGGGCAGCCGGATGTCGCGGCACCAGGAGCACTGCGCCCGCGAGCGCGGGTTCGCGTCGGCCTGGCGGAGCAGGACGCCGACGAGCCGGTCCTCGAGCGGCACGACGACGTAGGCGCGGCGGCCGATCTTCCTGTCGCGCCAGCCGAGATGGTCGAACGACTCCCAGTCGAGGTCGTCGAAGCCGGCGGGGAGCGAGAGATCCGCGACCTCCTTGCGGGAGGCGTTCACGAAGGAGTCGCGGATCTGCTGGTCGGTGAGGGCGCGCATGTCCTCTCCAGCCTAATCAGCCGAGCGGGCCGGCCGGGGGGGGGTCAGCCCAGGTGCGCGACGGCCTCCCGCGGCGCCTGCGCGAGGAACTGCTCCTTCTTGATCCGGATCATCGTGAACGCGATGACCGCGGCGAGCACTAGCCCGACGGCCGCCGCGACGAACACTGCGGAGTAGCCGTCGACGAAGGCGACCGGCGAGGACTGCTCCCCCGCGACTCCGGCGTAGATCGTGGTGAAGACGGAGAGGCCGATCGAGCCGCCGATCTGCATCGCGGCGTTGGCGGTCGCGCCGGCGGCACCGGCGTCGTGGCCGGCGATCCCGGTCAGCGCCACGTTCTGCACCGGCACGAAGATCATCGCCATGCCGACGCCGAGCAGGATCAGGCCGGGCAGCACCTGCACGAGGTAGGAGCCGTCCGCGGTGATGCGGCTGAGGGAGAGCAGGCCGGCGGCCGCGATCAGCGGGCCGACGATCATCAGCAGGCGCGGGCCGACGGTCGGCAGCAGCTTGGTGGCGATGCCCGCGACGATCATGATCGTGACGGTCATCGGCAGGTTCGCGAGGCCCGCCTCGAGCGGCGCGAGGCCGAGCACGAGCTGCAGGTGCAGCGTGAGGTAGAGGGTCGAGCCGATCATGACGCTGCCGACGATCGCCTGGATCAGGAACGCGCCGCCGCGGATCCGGTCGGTGACGATGCGCAGGGGCAGCAGGGGGTGGTCGGAGCGCGCCTGGATGCGGACGAAGACCGCGAGCAGCAGGACGCCGGCGATCAGGAAGCCGAGAGTGTCGACGCGGAGCCAGCCCTGCTCGGCGAGCGTGAAGCCGTAGACGAGGCTCGCGAGGCCGAGCGCGACGGTGATCGTGCCGGCGATGTCGAAGCGGTTGCGGCCCTCGGCGCGGCTCTCGGTCACCAGCAGCGCGCCGGCGACGACGCCGACCAGCACGACGGGGACGTTGACCAGGAGGCACCAGCGCCAGTCGGCGAACTCGGTGAGCAGACCGCCGAGGACGAGGCCGACCGCGGCGCCCGCTCCGGCGACCGCGCCGAAGACGGCGAAGGCCGTGTTGCGCTCGCGCCCGCCGGGGAAGGACACGGTGAGCAGCGCGAGGGCGGCGGGGGCGAGCAGTGCGGCGAAGGCGCCCTGCAGACCGCGGGCGGCGATCAGCTCGGTGCCGGAGGAGGCGACGCCGCCCCAGGCGGAGGCCGCGCCGAAGCCGACCATGCCGATCAGGTAGGTGCGCTTGCGGCCGGTGTAGTCGGCGATGCGGCCGCCGAGCAGGAGGAGCGCGCCGAAGGCGAGCGCGTAGGCGGTGACGACCCACTGGCGCTCGACGTCGGTGAGGCCGAGGTCGGCCTGCGCGGCGGGGAGGGCGATGGTGACGATCGTGCCGTCGAGGACGACGACGAGCTGGGTCATCGCGAGGATCACGAGGACCCACCAGCGGCGGGAGGAGGAGGGCGCGGGCATTGCTGAGCCTTTCGAAGCGGAGGGAGCGGGACCGGCGGGTCCGGATCCGAGCCGCGGCAGTGAGGCTAGACCACCCCAACTGGTTGGTTGGGCATCGACGAGTGTACAGTTCGAGCGCCGAGGAGGTAAGCGTGGCTGCAGAAGATCTCGAGACGGATGCGGTGATGCCCGCCCGCGAGCGCATCCTCCGCGCCGCGACCGCCGAGTTCGCCGAGCACGGCTTCGCCGGCGCCCGCGTCGACCGGGTCGCCGCGGCGGCCGGCCTCAACAAGGAGCGGCTCTACGCCTACTACGGCGGCAAGCGCGGACTGTTCGTCTCGACCGTGGTCGGGGCGCTCGAGGCCCTCGACGCGACGCTGCTCGCCGAGGCGGCCGACCTGCCGGATCTCGCCGGCCGGATGTTCGACCACGTCTGGGACCGCCCCGAGTTCCTCCGCCTGCTCACCTGGGCGCGGCTCGAGGGCGGCGGAGTCTGGGAGGAGGCGGGCGAGCGGCTCGGCAGCCGCCCCGCGCCGGAGGCGCGTGTGCTCGAGTGGCAGCGGGCGGGGATCGTCGACGCGAGCTGGTCGGCGGAGGACCTCTTCATCGCCCTGCTCGGGCTCTGCGAGATCTGGCACCTGACGCCGTTCGCCCAGCGCGGGGGCGACGGCACTCGCGAGCGCCGCCGCGCCTTCGTCGTGCACGTGGCGACGCTGGTGGGATCGCCCGCCGCCGGGCCGACGGCCGTCAGCCCGCCGTCGTGAGCCGCTCGAGGTAGCCGGCGAAGGCGAGCAGGTCGGCCTCGGGCCAGCTGCTCAGCGCCTCCTGCATCCGCTGGCGCTGCTGCCCGCCGAGGTCGCCCATCCGCTCGCGGCCGACGGCGGTCAGCGTGAGGAAGCGGGCGCGGCCGTCGGCCGGATCGGCGGCGGTCTCCACCAGCTCCAGCGCGCAGAGCTGGCGGATCTGACGGCTGATCACGCTGCGGTCGACGCCGAGGCGCTCGGCCGCGACGCTGGAGTGCACGGGACCGCAGCGCTCCAGCATCCGCAGCAGCCGCAGCCCGAACGGCGGCAGCCCGGGGTCGATGCTCGCCGCCGCGTCGCGGACGGCCGTCCGGACCTGCACGGCGAGCGCGGTGATCTGCTCCTCGACCTGGAGCAGCGCGCTCGCCGGTGCGAGGGTCGGGACGGCCGGTGCGGCGGTCATCAGGGGCGCTCGGCCACGTCGATCGCGCCGGTGGTGGCGGGGCTGCCGGTGGTGGTCGCGGCGTGCCGGGCGTGGGCGACGGGAGCGGCGTGGCGGCCGTGCACCTCGTCCTCGGCGTGCACGGCGTCGTCGCTCCGGGTGGTCTGACCCACCGGGCGCAGGGCGGCCTGGCCGTCGGAGGCCGCGATCAGCGCGTCCTCCGCACCGGCGACGACGCCCGAAGGCTCCGTCTTGCGCTGCACGGCGTTCATCGTGCCCAGCGGCGCGTTCGGCAGCAGCAGGACCGCGATCAGCGTGATGACCGCGAGCGGGATGCTGTAGAGGAAGACGTCGCCGACGCCGATGCCGTAGGCGCTCTCGACCACGACGCGCACGGCGTCCGGGAGCGTGTTGACCTGCGGGATCGTGCCGCTGCCGAGCGCCTGGGCGGCGATCGCCTGGTCGGCCGGCGCGAGTCCGGCGATGCCGGTCTTGATGTGGTCGGCGATCACCGTGCCGAGCATCGAGCCCAGCACCGAGACGCCCACCGTGCCGCCGAGGCTGCGGAAGAAGGTGACCGCGCTGGTCGCGACGCCGAGGTTCTTGATGTCGATCGAGTTCTGCACGACGAGCACCAGGTTCTGCATCAGCATGCCCAGGCCCGCGCCGAGGATCGCCATGAAGACGCCCACCAGCACGAGGTTCGTGTCGTAGCGCAGGGTGCTGAGGAGGAAGGTGCCGACGACCGCGAGCACGCCGCCCGAGACCATGATCGCCTTCCACTTGCCGGTGCGCGAGATGATCCCGCCGAAGATGGTGGACGCGATCAGCAGGCCCGCCATCATCGGAATCGTCAGCAGACCCGACTGGGTCGGCGTGGCGCCGCGCGAGAGCTGCATGTACTGCGCGAGGAACACCGCGACGCCGAACATCGAGACGCCGACCGAGATGCTCGCCACGACGGCGAGGCTGAAGGTGCGGTTCTTGAACATCCCCATCGGGATGATCGGCTCGGCGACCGTGAGCTCGGTGATCACCGCGGCGACCAGCAGCACGACGGAGCCGCCGACCATGACCGCGGTCTCCCAGGAGGCCCAGTCGAAGTTCTTGCCGGCCAGCGAGACCCAGATCAGCAGCAGCGAGACGCCGCCCGCGATGAGGACCGCACCGAGGTAGTCGATCTTGACCGTGCGCTTGGGGTGCGCGGGGAGGCGCAGCGTCACCTGGAGCAGGATGATCGCGACGATCGCGACCGGCAGCGCGATGAAGAAGTTCCAGCGCCAGCCGAACGCGTCGGTGACGACGCCGCCGAGCAGCGGGCCGCCGACCGTGCCGATCGCCATCACGCCGCCGAAGAGACCGGCGTACTTGCCGCGCTCCCGGGGGCTGATGATGTCGGCCATGATGATCTGGCTCAGCGCCGCGAGGCCGCCGGCCCCGAGGCCCTGGAAGACGCGGAACACGATCAGCATGTTCGTGTCCTGCGAGAAGCCGGCCGCGGCCGATCCGATCACGAACAGCGCGAGCGCGAGCTGGATGAGCAGCTTGCGGTTGAAGAGATCGGCGAACTTGCCCCAGAGCGGGGTGGAGACGGTGGTCGCGAGGAGCGTCGCGGTGACGACCCAGGTGTAGGCGTTCTGGTCGCCCTTGAGGTCCGAGATGATCAGCGGCAGCGAGGTCGACACGACCGTGCCCGCGAGGATCGAGACGAACATGCCCAGCAGCAGTCCGCTGAGGGATTCGAGCACCTGGCGGTGCGACATGGCCCCGTCGGGGCCGGTGGGGGTGGTGCGCTCTTCTCGAGTGCGCGTGCGCTCTGCGCGGGACATACGGCTCCTTGTTCACGATGCGGCACCGGTGGCGATGCGGCGGTACTAGTTGACGGCGGTCAACTATTGACCGAGTGCAACTATATAGCCGAGCGAGGTGTTTCCGCCAGTGGTGATCCGCATCCCTCCGCGGGGCGGTCAGCGGGCGATGCCGCGCCGGCGCAGCAGCACTGCCGCCATCACGACCGCGGCCGCGAGCGCGACGAGGACCGCGACGCCCAGCGGCGAGCCGGCCGCGGCGCCGATCACCGCCCAGAGCACGGCGAAGCCGACGGTCGCGTAGATCAGCGCCCAGGCCGCGCAGCCCGGCAGCATCGCGAGCAGATAGACGCCGAACCGCATCCGGGCCGCTCCGGCCGCCGCGTTGATCATGGTCTGGAGTCCGACGGTGAGGAAGCTCACGGTGACCGCGGGCGCCCCGTAGCGGGCGAGCAGTGCCGACGCGCGCTTCAGAGCCGGCGACTCCAGCCACCGCCCCCACCGGCGCGAGGCCGCCCCGGTGACGACCGCCCGCGCGAGCCAGTACGTCGCCTGCGCCCGCAGCAGCACGATCACGAACAGCGCCGCGAGCAGCTCCACGAACCCCAGCTCGTCCAGGAAGGCGGGCATGCGGCGCCTCCCTCTCCTCGCTCGGTAGAAGGCAAGGCTACCCTTCCCTCCCCCGCGCCTCCTGCTGATCGAGTAGCGCGCAGCGCGTCTCGAGACACCCGCCCTCAGGCGCGGACCCGCCGTGATCGCGCGGGTGCCCGACCGGCTCCGACCCCGCCCCTAGGCTCGACGCATGGACAACATCGATCGGAAGATCCTCGATCTGCTGCGCCAGAACGCCCGCGCGGGCTACGGCGACATCGGCGGTGTCGTGGGGCTGTCCGCGTCCGCCGTGAAGCGCCGCGTCGACCGGCTCGTGGCCGACGGCGTCATCCGCGGCTTCACGATCAAGGTCGACCCGGCGGTCGACGGCATGGCGACGGAGGCCTATGTCGAGCTGTTCTGCCGCGGCACCGTCGCCCCCGACGAGCTGCGCCGCATTCTCTCGGCCGTCCCCGAGGTCGTCGACGCCGGCACGGTCACCGGCTCGGCCGACGCCATCGTGCACATCCGCTCGCGCGACATCCCGAGCCTCGAGCTCGCCCTCGAGAAGGTCCGCATCGCGCCGAACGTCGACCACACCCGCTCCGCGATCGTGCTCTCCCGCCTGATCCAGCGCGGCGAGGCGTAGCGGGATCGCTCCCGCTCAGTGCGAGCGTCCGGCAACCACGTCGGCGAGGCTCGCGAGCGGTGACGTCGTCGCCCGGCCCCGCGCCTCCGCCGCGTCGGCCAGGCCGTAGGCGCGGTAGAGCGAGGTGACCGCGAGCCAGCGCAGCGGCTCCGGCTCCCACGGGCGCACCCGGTGGCCGACCCACGGCAGCTCGGTGAGCGGCGTGCTCTCGCCGAACACCAGATCGCGGAGGGTGCGGCCGGCCAGGTTCGTCGCCGTGACCCCGGTGCCGACGAAGCCGCCCGCCCAGCCGAGGCCGGTGGCGCGGTCGAGTCCGACGGTCGCGTGCCAGTCGCGCGGGACGCCGAGCACGCCGGACCACACGTGCTCGATGCCGACGCCCCGCAGCACCGGGAAGAACCGCTCGAGGATCTCGCGCAGCCGGCCGACCGTCCGCGGATCGGTCGCCCCGTCGCGGTCGATCCGGGAGCCGAAGCGGTAGGGCACGCCCCGCCCGCCGATCGCGATCCGGTCGTCGGCCGTGCGCTGCGCGTACATGTAGGCGTGCGCCGCGTCGCCGAGCGTCTCGCGGCCCGCCCAGCCGATCTCGTCCCAGACCTCCGGAGCGAGCCGCTCGGTCGCGATCAGCGACGAGTTCATCGGCAGCCACTCCCGGTAGTGCCCGGCGAGCGCGGCGGTGAAGCCCTCGGTCGCGCGCAGCACGATCGGCGCGCGGACGACGCCGCGGGCCGTGACGGCCGCACCGGGCCGGATCTCGTCGACCCGGGTATCCTCGAAGATCCGCACGCCGAGCGCCTCGACCGTGCGGGCGAGTCCGTCGGCGAGCTTGGCCGGGTGCAGGCGCGCGCAGTGCGGATGCCAGAGGCCGGCCGAGGCGCCGTCGACCGCGATCCGGGCCGCGGTCTCCCGCGCATCGAGCAGCTCGACATCGGTGTGCGCCCGGGCGCGGGCCGCCGCCGCGGCGGCCAGGAGGCGGGCCCGCTGCGCCTCGCCGCGCGCCACCTGGAACTCGCCGCCCTTGACGATGTCCGCGTCGATCCCCTCGGCCGCGGCGACCGCGATCACCTCGTCGACCGTCTGATTCATCGCGAGCTGGAAGCGGTCGACCGCCTCGGCCCCGTGCGTCCGGGCGTAGGAGGCGACGCCTCCGGTGATCTCGTTCGTCAGCCAGCCGCCGTTGCGGCCCGAGGCGCCGAAGCCGGCGAAGCGCTGCTCGAGGATCGCGATCCGCAGCGACGGGTCGGTCTTCGCGAGCGAGTACGCGGTCCACAGCCCGGTGTAGCCGGCGCCGACGATGCAGACGTCGACGTCGAGCGGGCCGGGAAGCGCCGGACGGGGCGTGGAACGACCGAGGGAGGCCCACCAGAACGACACGTCGCCGTTGATCACAGTGGGGCTCCCTCGGTCGGCTCGGGGCTCTCGGCGGATCAGAGTCCCGCGGACGGGAACGTCTGCATCATCTCCGAGAACAGCGTGGCGGTCCAGCCGATCGCGATGATGAAGGACACCGCCACGACGCCGAGGAAGATCCACAGCGGGAGCAGGCCGCCGCCGGTCACGCGCTTCACGACGACGCTGCGCCCGATCACGTAGACGTAGGGAGCGGCGAGGAACGCCCAGGCCCAGTGGAACGGGCGCTGCACGCCGGCCTTCTTCAGCTGGCGGTAGTCGAGGAACGCGAAGACGACCTCGGCGGCGTAGATCAGGAAGCCGACGACCTGCACGGCGCCGAGGCCGACGAGGTAGGCGGTCGACATGCCCATCGTGGCGCGCGGACCGTAGGTCGACGAGACGGCCGAGGCGGCGATCGCGTCCGGCGGGAGCAGGAAGATCGACAGCGCGGACAGGAGCGGCAGGAGCACGACGACCCAGATCCACGGGGTGCTGGTGACGATGCTCGGGTCGCGCGGCTGCGCCGCGGGGCGGCCGGCGGAGGCGGGCTGCTGGCCGTACTGCTGGCCGTACTGCTGCGGGTACTGCTGGCTGTACTCCTGCTGCGGCTGCTGGCTGTACTGCGGCTGTCCGCTGTACGGGGGCTGCTGAGCGTACGGCTGCTGCGACGTCTGCTCGCCGTACCGCGGCTGCTGCGGGATCTCGCGCTCGGGAGCGGACTGCCCGGACGCGGACTGGCCGTAGCTCGTGGCCTGGCCGCTCGAGGTCTCGCCGTAGGCGGGGCCGGAGACGGGCGGCACGATCGGCGGCTGCGGCGCCGCGGGAGGCTGCGGGGTGCTCTGCGCGGCGGGAGCGGTCGGGGCGGCGGGAGCCTGTGGGGCCGCGCTCTGCGGGGCGTCGCGCAGCGAGTCGGTCCAGCCCTGGCCGTCCCACCAGCGCTGTCGCGGCGAGCCGGCGGGGTCCGGGTACCAGCCCGCGCGCGGACCCGAGGACGTGCCCCGCTCCTGCTCGCCGTTCCGGTCGTCGCCGCCGTGCTCGTTGCCGGCCTGGTCGTCCGTCATCGCGTCCTCCGCTCCCCTTCGGGCGCTCTGCCCGCCATCGGAGTCGAGCGTATCGCCGCGATCCCCGGTCGCACCTGGGCGCGGCCTTGCCGCGACCTCTCCTCCGCCTGAGCGGACGCCGTGCACGGGCCTCCGCCAGGATGGACGCATGCCGCACACCCTCCGCGCCCGCGCCCTGCTCTTCGACATGGACGGCACCCTCGTCGACTCGACCGCGGTGGTGGAGACGATCTGGCGCTCCTTCGCCGAGCGCTTCGGACTCGACGCGAGCCTGGTCCTCGGCGCCGTGCACGGGGTCCGCGCGGAGGACAGCGTGCGCCGCTTCGCCCCCGCGGGCAGCGACGTGGCGGGGATCGTCGGCGAGCTGAACGCCTACGAGCTCGAGCACACGGAGGGCACCGTCGAGATCCCGGGCGCCGTCGACTTCCTGGCGGCGATCCCCCGCGACCGCGTGGCGCTGGTCACCTCCGCGAGTCCGGCGCTGGCCGCCGGTCGCCTCGCCGCCGCGGGCGTCCCCTCCCCCGCTGCCGTCGTCACCGCCGACGACGTCGTGCACGGCAAGCCCGCGCCCGACGGCTATCTCGCGGCCGCCGGGCTCCTCGGCGTCGACCCGGCCGACGCGGTCGTCTTCGAGGACGCGGAGGCCGGGATCCTCGCGGGCCTCGCCGCCGGCATGCGCGTCGTCGTCGTCGGAGCGCACGAGTCCGAGACCACCCGCGGGCTGCCGCGCATCCCGCACTACTCCGACGCGAGCGTCGACGTCGACGGCGACGAGCTCGTGCTGACTCTGCCCTGAGCCGCGCCCTCAGTACCGGATCGCGTCGATCACCTTGACCCGGACCGCGACGATCGCCGGCACGAGCCCGGCGAGCGCGCCGACCAGCGTCGCCGCGCCGAGCCCGAGCAGCGCCGCCTCGACCGGGAACGGCGGGATGTCGCTGATCCCGTTCTCCTCGACGAAGGCGACGGTCCACGGGTTCGTCACCAGGATCACCGCGATCGTCACGCCGACCACGCCCGCGACGACCGTCGCCACGACGCTCTCCATCATGATCGAGAAGAAGATCCGCCCCGAGGAGGCGCCGAAGCTGCGCCGGATGCCGATCTCGCGGATCCGCTGCCGCACGGTGACGAGCGCGATGTTGAGCAGCCCGAGCGCACCGAGCGCCAGCACGAGCCCGGCGACACCGCCGATCACCCAGGTGAGCACCGCGAAGGGGTCGGAGTCGTAGCTCAGGTAGTCCTGCCGGTAGACGTCGGCCTCGAAGCCCGGGCCGAGCGCCGCCGTGACGTCGCGCTTGACGGCCTCGATCAGCGGGTCCGCGATCTCGAGCGGCACCCACATCTCGTAGTTCGGCAGCTGCGGGCCGCCGAACGCGGGGTCCGCCTCGGGCGCGACGGCCGAGTAGGCGTCGACGAGCATCATCGCGCTCGGAGTCGTGTCGTACTGGTTGGACGGCGTCACCCCGATCACGACGGCAGTGGTGTCGTGCTCCCCGCCGAGGAGCGTCGCCGTCGGGTGGGTGCGCAGATCCGGGCGCCCGAGGCGCTCCCAGAAGACCTCGTTGATCACGAGCGCGGGAGCGAGACGGCGCTCGTCGCCCTCGGCGAACCAGGTGCCGCTCGCCAGCTCCACCCGGTGCATCTCGGCGTAGGGCTGGTCGACGGCGGTGATCCCGACGTCGACGGCGCCGTCCGCGAACTGCACGCGGGTGCCGCCGTAGGTCGTGCGGCTCGCGTAGTCGATGCGGTAGCGCTCGAGCACCTTCTCCCACGCGGCCTGCATCACGACGGGGTCGACGACGCCCTCGGGCCCGGTGGTGTACGCGCTGAGGAAGAGGCTGGCGGGTCGGCCGCTGCTGCGCTCCGACACCTCGATGTTCGCCTGGCGCGCGATCCCGCCCGCGGCGACGACGCCGGTGAGGGCCGCGACGGCCACCGCCACGCCGATCAGCGAGAGCAGCACGCGGCCGCGGTGGATGCGCAGCTCGGTCCACGCCTCGACGATGGCGCCGACGACGCCGGTGAGGCCGCCCATCAGTGCCGCCCCGAGCTCGTCGCGGGGGCGGCGGTCGCGGACGTCGAGGCGCTGAGCCTGCCGTGGTCGAGCCGGTAGTGCCGCTCGGCCCTGGCCGCGATGGCCGGGTCGTGGGTGATCGTGACCAGGGCCGAGCCGGACTCCTGGGCGATCTCGTCGAGCAGGCTCATCACGCTCTCCCCCGTGTCGGTGTCGAGCGCGCCGGTCGGCTCGTCGGCGAGGATCAGCCGCGGGCGGCGCACCAGGGCGCGCGCGATCGCGATCCGCTGCTGCTCGCCGCCGGACATCCGGCCGGGCATCGAGTCGACCCGGTGCCCGAGCCCGACCCGCTCCAGCATCTCGGCGGCCAGCGCCGCGCGGCGCCAGAACTCGCTGCCGGTGGCGTAGAGCAGCGGCGTCATCACGTTCTCGCGGGCCGTCCGGCCCTCGAGCAGATTGAACTGCTGGAAGATGAAGCCGATGCTGCCGCCGCGGATCCGCGCCCGGGCCCGAGAGGAGAGCGTCTCGGTCGGCTTCCCCTCGAGCAGCATGCGCCCCTCGGTCGGCTCGTCGATCAGGCCGAGGATGTTGAGGAGCGTCGACTTGCCGGAGCCGCTGCGCCCGACGACCGAGACGTGATCGCCCTCGCCGACCTCGAGATCGACGCCGTCGAGGATGGTCAGCGGAGGCGCGTCGGGCAGCGGGACGACCTTGCGGATCCCCTCGAGCCGCAGGATCGTGCGCTTCCCGTCCGTCGCGAGTCCGTCCGTCACGAGCAGTAGACCGAGCCGTCGGCGTTCTGCACGCAGTTCCCCTCGAGCTGCTCGCCCTCGCCCGCGGCCGCGCCGGGGACGAACTGCAGCAGCTCGGCGCCCTCGTCGACGCCTCCGGTGACCTCGATGCTGACGCCGTCGGTGAGACCGAGGGTCACGGGGACCTCCTCGGTCGAGCCGTCCTCGGCGAGGCGGTAGACGACGCCCGACTCGGCGGTGCCCTCGACCGCCGTGGTCGGCACGACGAGCACGTTCTCGGCGAGGCCGCCCGCGAGGGTGACAGTGGCGGCGAGGCCGGGGAACACGGTCACCTCGCCGGGGACCTGGCAGCGGAAGCTGGTGCCGGAGCCGCCGGTCGCGCCCGTGCCGCCGGTCTCGCCCGTCGGCGTCTCGCCCTCGCCCGCGAGCGGCGTGGTGATGGTGAGCCCGGTGCAGGTGAAGGCGGCCGGGCCGCCGGTGACGGCGATCTGCGCCTCGGTCGGCCGGTTCTGGATCCGGTACAGCTGCTCGGCGTCGATCGAGCCGGTGACGGCGTAGGTCGGCGGGGCGACCTGGCCGGTGACCTCGCCGACCGCGACGGCCTGGTCGTGGATGACGCCGAGGGCGCTGAGCACGCCGGCCGCCGGGGCGTAGACGCGCTCGAAGCGGACCGAGGGCGGCGGCTGGGTGACGGTGACGAGGCCGTCGGGGCCGGTGGTCTCGACCGGCTCGCGCACGGTCTCGACGCGGATGTCGTAGATCAGGTCGCCCGAGGCGACGGTGGCGCCCTGGGTGATGTACACGTCGTCGACGGTGCCGACGGCGGTCGCCTTGACGGGCACGGCCGGGTCGGCGGCGACGGTGCCCTGCAGGGTGAGGTCATTGGTGACGGTGCCCCGGCCGACGACGACGGTCGGCTCCGTCAGCTCACCCGTGGGAACGGTCGGATCGGCCTCGGCGGACCCGTCCGGGAAGAAGGCGATCTTCACCAGCGCGACCGCGACCGCGCCGATCACCACCAGCCACAGGATCGGGAACACCCATCGTCGAACCGCACCCATGTCTGTCCCCCGACTCCGGCGCTCGTGCGCCCGCGGCACTCCCCCGTGGCGCACCGCTCGGCAGCCTATCGAGCAGTCGCCGGGCCGCGCGTCAGCCGCTGTGACTACTCCGGGGGCGAGTCTCGATACGCCCCGCCGTCCTGCTGATCGAGGAGCCCGCGCAGCGGGCGTATCGAGATCCGCCGGTGTCAGCCGCCGAGCTTCGCCACCACCGCGGCGACGCGGCGGGCGCGCGTCTCGGCGGCCTTGGCGCCCTCGACGGCGCTGACGTGGGCCTTCCGCGCGCTCGGCGAGAGCGCGTCGAAGGCGGCGGTGGCCCCGGCCGCGTCGAGGGCGGCGGCGAGGTCCTCCGGGACGGCGACGGTGCGCGGGGCGGTGTCGAGCTCGAGGTCGACCTCGATCGGGTCGCCGCCGGCGAGGCCCGTCGCGGCGCGCTTGTCGGACGAGAAGGAGATCAGCGCGCGGCCGCCCATCGCGCCGACCGTGCCCCGGAACGCGTAGCCGCTGACGACGACGCTCACCGCCGGCCGCTTGCCGCCGCCGAGGGCGTCGAGCACTTCGGGCGGCACCTCGATGCCGGTGTTGTTCCCGATCTGAAGGAGCGTCGTCGCGTAGCGCACGGGTCGAGGATGGCACGCGGCGGTTCCGCCCACCAGAGGCTCAGCAGTCGCGGTCGGCGGGGTCGTCGCGATCGGGCCGGGCGGGATCGCCGAGGGCCGAGCGGACGGCGTCGACGGTCATCCGGCCCTCCGGATCGAGGCGCGTCAGCATCCGCGTCATGATGTCCGCGAGCTGCGGGATCTGCTCGGCGTCGAGCGGGTCGATCACGTCGGCGAGCACCGTGGCGACGTGGCCGGGCGCCGTGTCGACGATCTTCTGCAGGCCGGCGTCGGTGAGGACGGCGTTGGTCGCGCGCCCGTCGGTCGGGCACGGCCGGCGCTCGAGGTAGCCGCGGGCGGCCAGCCGGGTGACGACGTGCGAGAGCCGCGGGAGGGTCGCGTTCGTGCGGGCGGCCAGCGTCGTCATCCGCAGCGCGCGCTCGGGCGCCTCGGAGAGCATCGCGAGGGTCATGTACTCGAAGTGGGTCAGGCCCGCGTCGCGCTGCAGCTGCGTGTCGAGCGCGCCGGGCAGCAGCTCGACCACCGCGACGAACCGCAGCCACGCGGAGAGCTGCTCCTGCGTGAGCCAGCGCGTGCCGTCAGCACCCGCTGCTTCCACTCCCCCGGCGTCCATCCCCCCAGCCTAGCCCTTTGTTGCCGCGACAAGTAAGCAAGCGAGCAGGACCTTGCGACGTCCCGCCTCCGAATCGGCGCCCACTCACGAGGCGATCCGCGGATTCGCGTGCCAGCGAATCGACGAAGCCGCACGCACCCCGCTCTGCGGAACGCGCCCACTCCGCGAGCCGACCGCGCCGAGCCGCACAGGGGGCGGCTCGGAAGACGTCACAGCACGTCGTCGGAGAGGTCGATCGGCGCGCCGAAGCGGTGGTTCGTGATCGAGATGGACTGCTCGCGGAGGAACGGCAGCAGCTCGACCCGGCCGGCCGGAGTGACGGGGTCGGCGTAGATCGCCACGTCCGGCGAGCCGCCGAGCGCCTCGGCGAGCGCCGTCGCGAGCGGCACCCGCGAGCCGTCCGCCCGCACCAGCGGGACGGGCTTGCCGGTGCTGCCGCGGGTCATCCCGCTGACCACGTCGGTGAACGAGCGGGTGGAGTCGCGGGCGACCTGCAGCACCTCGGCCGAGGCGTCCGGGCCGAGGGAGGGCGCGGTGCCGCCCTGCGGTCCGCCGAAGGCGTCCACCCGGTCCGAGACGATGTCGCCGACGATCCGGATGCGCGACGCGGTGATCCGGCCGGCCGCGGCGCGGGCGAGCCACTGCGCATCCGACTCCACGACCACCTTCGGCGCCAGGCCCGCCATCTCGAGCAGCTCGTCTCCGGCGAGCATCCCGGCCACCTTGGGCGGCAGCGGGATCGACGTCGAGACGTCGAGCCGCGCCCGCACGAGCAGCCCCGCGGCGATGACGCGCAGGAGCTCGCCGAGGTCGCCGCCGTCGGCGAGCCGCACGGCGACCGGCACGCGCAGGTAGCGGAACAGGTTGCGCTCGACGCCGACCTTCGAGATGTCGGTGACGACGCCGAACTCGGTCGCCCAGGCGAGCTGGTCCGAGAGCGCCGAGCGGCGCAGCAGGTCGAACTGCTCGAACTGCAGCGAGGACTGCGCGGCCTCGATGAACTGCCGGGCGCGGTCGTCCAGCCCGCGCAGGTGCAGCGTCGTCGACGGTCGGGCCGGCGAGGGCTTCCACGAGCCGAGCCCGATCAGGTGGTTCGGGCCGCCGGCCTTCGCCCCGCCGCCGACCGACGAGCGCTTCCAGCCGCCGAACGGCTGGCGGCGCACGATCGCCCCGGTGATGCCGCGGTTGACGTAGAGGTTGCCGGCCTCGACCGAGTCGAGCCAGAGGGCGAGCTCGTCCGAGTGCAGCGAGTGCAGCCCGGCGGTGAGCCCGTAGTCGGTGGCGTTCTGCAGGCGGATCGCGTCCTCGAGGGTCGCCGCGTGCATGATCCCGAGCACCGGGCCGAAGAACTCGGTCAGGTGGGCGTAGCTGTCCTCGGTCACGCCCTCGCGCACACCCGGCGACCACAGCCGGCCGGTGTCGTCGAGGCTCTTCGGCTCGACGAGCCAGGACTCCCCGGCGCCGAGGGTGGTCAGCGCGTGCGCGAGCTTGCCGGTCGGCTTCTCGATCAGCGGGCCCATCGCGGCGGCGGGGTCGCTCGGCCAGCCGACCCGGAGCGAGGTGACGGCGTCGACCAGCTGCGCGCGGAACCGCTTCGAGCGGGCGACCGAGCCGACGAGGATCACGAGCGAGGCGGCCGAGCACTTCTGCCCGGCGTGCCCGAACGCGCTCCGCACGATGTCGGCGACGGCGAGGTCGTAGTCCGCGTGCGGGGTGACGACGATCGCGTTCTTGCCGCTGGTCTCGGCGAGCAGCGGCAGGTCGGGCCGCCAGGAGCGGAAGAGCTTCGCGGTCTCGTAGGAGCCGGTGAGCAGCACCCTGTCGACCAGCGGGTCGGTGATCAGGGCGCGGCCGAGCGTCTCCTCGTCGAGGTCGACGAGCGCGACGAGGTCCTGCGGGATCCCGGCGTCCCAGAGCGCCTCGACGAGCACCGCCGCCGAGCGCCGGGCCTGCGGTGCCGGCTTGACGACGACTCCCGACCCCGCGGCGAGCGCCGCGAGGATCGAGCCGGCCGGGATGGCGACCGGGAAGTTCCACGGCGGCGCGACCACGGTGACGCGCTCGGGCACGAAGGTGGCGCCGCCGACGGCGTCCAGCTCGCGGGCGCGGGTGGCGTAGTAGTGGGCGAAGTCGATCGCCTCGGACACCTCGGGGTCGGCCTCGGCGACCGTCTTGCCGGTCTCCGACGCCATCACCTCGATCAGCCGGTCGCGGTTGGCGGCGAGCGCGAGCCCCGCCCGGTCGAGGATCGCGGCGCGGTCGTAGCCGAGGCGCTCGCCCCAGCGCTCCGCCCGGAGGGCGACTCTGCGCAGCAGCTCCTGCAGCTCGGCCGCGTCGGTGATCCGGGCGCGGTCGGCCGCGAGGGCGCCGATGGTCGACCGCGCGATGCGGTCGGTGATCAGCCGCGCCCAGCGGCGGTTGCCCGGCAGTGCGGGGTCGGTGTCGGGCTCGTTGCGGAACGCGCTCGTCGCCGCCGTCGCTCCGGAGCCGCGGCGCAGGCCCAGCACCGCCTCGGTGAGGCCCTCGGCGGCCGGGTCCTGCACCCGGGCGCCCGCGCCGGCGTGCTCCCGCACGAGACGCAGGCCCGAGCCCGACGCCCACTCGCGCAGGCGGTCCTGCGTGCGGTTCGGGGTCGGCACCGCGTCGTCGAGCGCCTCGAGCGACGCGCGGAACCGGCCGAGCTCGCGCTGGAGCACGCTCTCGTCCTCGAGCTCGAAGACGGCCGAGAGGAAGTTCTCGGGGCTCGAGTTCTCCTCCAGCCGGCGGATCAGGTACGAGATCGCGACGTCGAACTCGTGCGGGTGCACGACCGGCGTGTAGAGCAGGAGCCGGCCCACGTCCTCGCGGACGGCGCGCGCCTGCCCGGTCGCCATGCCGAGCAGCATCTCGAAGTCCACCGCGTCGGCGACGCCGCGCTCGTTCGCGGTGATCCACGCCCAGGCGATGTCGAAGAGGTTGTGGCCGGCCACGCCGATCCGCACCGCGTCCGCGCGCTCGGGGCGCAGCGCGTAGTCCAGCAGCCGCTTGTAGTTGGTGTCGGCCTCGGCCTTGCTGCCGACCGTCGCGAGCGGCCAGTCGTGGAGCGCCGCGTCCACCCGCTCCATCGCGAGGTTCGCGCCCTTCACGACGCGGACCTTGATCGGAGCGCCGCCGAGCCGCCGCCGCTCGGTCGCCCACTCCGTCAGCGACATCAGCACGCCGAGGGCGTCGGGCAGGTACGCCTGCAGGACGATGCCCGCCTCGAGCTGCTGCATCCCCGGCTGCTCGAGGAGGCGGCGGAACACCGCGACCGTGAGGTCGAGGTCCCTGTACTCCTCCATGTCGAGGTTGATGAACTTCGGCTCCGGGCTCGCCGCGGCCAGCTGGTAGAGCGGGGTGAGCCGCTCGACGACGCGGTCCACGGCCTCGTCGAACGCCCACATCGAGAGCTGGCTGGCGATGCTCGAGACCTTGATGCTCACGTAGTCGACGTCGGGGCGCTCGAGCAGGCGCAGGGTGCCCGCCAAGCGCCGGTCGGCCTCGCGCTCGCCGAGCACGGCCTCGCCGAGCAGGTTGAGGTTGAGGCGGTCGCCGCCCTCGCGCAGCCGGCGGATCGCCGCGCCGAGCCGAGCGTCGGACGCGTCGACGACGAGGTGGCCGACCATCCGGCGCAGCACCTGGCGCGCCGCCGGGACGACGATCCACGGCAGCACCGGACCGACGGCGCCGCCGGTCGCGACCGCCGCACGCAGGTAGGAGGGGAGGAACGCCGGCGTCTTCGCGGTCAGCGCGGCGAGGTTCTCGGCCGCGACGACCGGGTCCTCCGGGCGGGCGACCCCGTCGACGAAGCCGACGGTGAAGTCGAGGCCGTTCGGGTCCTGCAGCACGCCGGCGAGGCGCTGCGCCGCGGGATCGACCGGGAAGGCGCGGCTGCGCACCAGCCAGCGGCGCACCAGCGCCTCGACGCGGGCGAGGACCGGCGCCTCGGTGTCGAACTCGGGCTTCTGCCGGGGCAGCCGGAGCGCCACGCCCGTCTGGTACTGGCCGGTGTCGCTCAGGGCGTGGCGGTCGATCTTCTCGTCCGGCTCGATCGTCTCGTCCTGTGCGTCGCTCGTCTCCTCCTGCTCCGGGTCGTTCCCGGGCACGGCTGAGGACGTCGACTTCTCCATCCCCCGAGGCTATGCCCGAGGCGGCGCGGCGGCGGGTCGTGTCGCCCCGTCTGTGGACACTCGACAGGGAACTGCGGCTGTGGACGACGCCCGCGAAGGGGCGATGGACGCGGGCCCGGCGGAGGAGCACCATGGGGCGCACCCGACAGTCCCGCTCCCGATCGGAGACCCGATGGATCCGCTGCCCATCCCCCGCGCCGCGATGATCGCCGCGCAGGCCCTGATCGACAGCTCCGCCTCCTACGACGGCGAGGCGACCGGCACCGTCAACCGCGCCGTGCTCGAGCGCGCGCTGAGCCCGATCGAGCACGGCGTGCTCGACGAGGACGGCATCGTCGTCCCCACCTCCTCCGACGTCGCGGGCGCGGCGGTGATCTGCCTCACCTGGCTGACCGGCCGACTCGTCGAGGCCAGCGGCCGCTCCAGCGAGGAGATCCTCTTCTCCCTGCGCGAGTTCGTCACCGAGGCGCTGCGCAGCGACGAGGGCTGACGCCAGACTGGGGACCATGGCCCGACGCGACAGGCACCGCCCCCGAGACGTCTCCGAGCGCAGCGGCACCGCGCCCGGCCCGCTGCGCTCCGACACCCCCGCCGCGGTCGATCCCTCGGTCGACGTCGTGATCGTCGGCGCCGGCCACAACGGCCTGGTCGCCGCGGCCTACCTCGCGCAGGCCGGGCTCGACGTCCTCGTCCTCGAGCGCGGCGCGCACGCCGGCGGCGCGACCGTCTCGGAGTACCCGTTCCGCGGCGTCGAGGCGCGGCTCAGCCGCTACTCCTACCTCGTCAGCCTGCTGCCGCCGTCGATCCTCGCCGATCTGCGGGTCGACGTGCCGCTCGTGCGCCGCCGCTACTCCTCCTACACACCCGACCCCGGCGATCCGACGCGCGGGCTGCTCGTCGACACCGGCGACGCCGCGGCGACCGCCGAGTCCTTCGCGCGGATGGGCACGCCGGAGGACGCCGAGACCTTCGCCGACTTCTCCCGGCACACCTCCCGGCTGGCGCGCGCGCTCTGGCCGACGCTCACCCAGCCGCTGCTGCGCCGCGAGGAGGCGCGGCGGCTGGTCGGCGAGGACGCGATCTGGCGGGCGATGATCGAGCGCCCGATCGGCGAGGTGATCGAGCGGGACATCGCCGGCGACGCGGCCCGCGGCGTCCTGCTCACCGACGCGCTGATCGGGACCTTCGCCGGGGCCGCGGACGCCGACCTCGCGCAGAACCGCTGCCTGCTCTACCACGTGATCGGCGGTGGCACCGGCGACTGGGACGTCCCGGTCGGCGGCATGGGCAGCGTCTCGGGCGCGCTGGAGCGGGCGGCCCGGAACGCCGGCGCGCGCATCCTCACCGGCGCCGAGGTGACGGGCGTCGACCCCGCGGGCGACGTCGTCTACCGCCGCGGGCCGCGGAGCCGCCGGGTGCGGGCGCGGTTCGTGCTCTCGAACGTCGCCCCGTTCGTCCTCGACCGGCTGCTCGGCGGCGGCGGCCCCGTCGTCCGCCCCGAGGGCGCCCAGGTGAAGGTGAACCTCGTGCTGCGCCGCCTGCCGCGTCTGCGCGACGAGAGCGTCGCCCCGGAGGCGGCCTTCGGCGGGACCTTCCACGTCAACGAGGGCTACCGGCAGCTCGAGGACGCCCGCAGCGCGGCCGAGCAGGGCCGCCTCCCCTCGCCGATCCCCTGCGAGATCTACTGCCACTCGCTGACCGACCCGACGATCCTCTCGCCCGAGCTCGCCGCGACCGGCGCGCACACCCTCACCGTCTTCGCCCTGCACACCCCCGACCGGCTGCTGACCGGCGACGGTGCTCCGATGCGCGAGGAGCTCGAGGCAGCGGTCCTCGACTCGATCGACTCGGTGCTCGCGGAGCCGATCCGCGACCTGCTGCTCGCCGACGCCGACGGGAAGCCCTGCGTCGAGACGCGGACGACCCGCGACCTGGAGGAGAGCCTCGGCCTGCCCGGCGGCCACATCTTCCACGGACCGCTGTCCTGGCCGTTCGCGGAGGACGACGAGCCGCTGGACACCCCGGCCCAGCGCTGGGGCGTCGCCACCGAGCACCCGCGGGTGCTGCTCTGCGGCGCAGGGGCGCGCCGGGGCGGCGGCGTCTCGGGGATCGGCGGCCACAACGCGGCGATGGCGGTGCTGGAGGCGCTCGGCGCCTGAGACCGGCCTCCTCGGAGCCGGCGGCGGCTCAGTGGTACCGGTGGTCCTGGATCGTCATCCGCGGACCGTGCCGGGGCTTCCGGGCGCCGCTCGTCCCGATCAGGCGGATGATCCGCTGCCGGTGCCCGCGCCACGGCTCGAGCAGCTCGAGCATGCCGTCGTCGTCGACGCCGAGGCGCCCCGTCAGCGCGAAGCCGACCGCGGCGGCCAGGTGGTAGTCGCCCACGCTCACCGCGTCCGGGTCGCCGTGGGCGCGCATCATCACCTCGGAGGCCGTCCACGGCCCGATGCCGGGCACCGACTGCAGCCGCGCGGCCACGACCTCGCCGCCGCGACCGAGGGCCAGCGTGCGCTCGAGCCCCTTCGCCACCAGCGCGGCCGTGAGCACGGTGCGCGAGCGCCGCGGGTCCACGCCGGCCCGGTGCCAGTCCCAGGACGGGACCCGCCGCCACTGCTCGGCCGACGGCGCCACGTGCAGCGGCACCGGCCCCGGAGCCGGCTCGCCGTGCAGCCGGACGAGCGCGCGGTAGGCGCGCCACGCCTCCGTGCTGGTGACCTTCTGCTCCAGGATCGACGGCGCCAGCATCTCGAAGACGAGGTTGGCCCGGGTCAGCCGCAGCCCGGCCGAGCGGCGCAGCACCTCGGCCAGCGGACCGTGCGCGGAGAGATCGAGCGCGCTCCAGTCGTCGCCGTGGCCGAGCAGCTCGGGCACGTGATCGATCAGCCACTCGGCGCCCTCGCCCCAGGCGCGCGCGTGCACGGCGCCGTCGGCCGCCTGGCGCAGATGGAGCGTGCCGGGGCCGAGCGGCGTGCGGAAGGCGCGCCAGAAGCCGGTCGCGTCGATCAGCATCGTGGGGTCGCCCGAGCCGCGCAGCAGCGTGCGCAGGGTGAGCGCGAGGCTCACCGGCACGGCCGGCGCATAGACCGTGGCCAGGAACGGCACGGGAGCGGGGAGGGCGGACGACACGCTGCGATGGTAATCGCGGGTGCCGACACTCGCCGAAGCACCCCGGAACGACGCCCTGATCAGGTGTCCCGCAGAACCGCCATTCACGACGTGTTCGGAGCGGCGCCCCGCCTGGATTGGTTCAACCCGGAAGAACACATGCGCAATCTGGATCGCCCGATTCCGCTAGGCAGTGCCCCGATTCCGGGCGTAGTTTCGCGCTGTCGCGGCACAGTTCCGACCGCCCGGCCAACCGCCTATCACTGGAGATGCGCACATGTTCGACACCACCTTCATCCGCAACGCGATCGTCAGGAGCTCGGAGACGGCTCTCGACCGTCGCCGCTTCTTCGAGGCCACCGGCGTCGCCGGACTCGGCATCGGAGCGGCGGCACTCGCCTCCGCCCCCGCTGCCTCGGCCGAAGAGGTCGCCGCAGAGGGCCCCGGCGACGCCGCCGTCCTCAACTTCGCGCTCAACCTCGAGTACCTCGAGGCCGAGTTCTACCTCCGCGCCGTCACCGGCTCGGGCCTCGCGAGCAGCGACACCGGCGGCACCGGCAAGCTCGGTGGCGTCAAGGGCGGCCGCGCCGTCCCGTTCAAGACCCCGTGGCTGAAGTCCTTCGCCCGCGAGGTCGCCAACGACGAGAAGGCGCACGTCAAGTTCCTCCGCGGCCAGCTCGGCGCTGCCGCCGTCGCCCGCCCCTCGATCAACCTCGAGGCCAGCTTCAACGCCGCGGCCGCCGCGGCCGGCCTCATCCCCGCGGGCGGCACGTTCGACCCGTTCCTCAACGAGCAGAACTTCCTGCTCGGCGCCTTCGTCTTCGAGGACGTCGGAGTCACCGCCTACAAGGGCGCTGCCCCCCTCATCCAGTCGAAGCTCTACCTGGAGGCGGCCGCCGGCATCCTCGCGGTGGAGGCGTACCACGCCGGTGCCATCCGCTCGGCGATCTACGGCGCTGGTCTCGACGTGCAGGCGGGCAAGCTCTCCGACGCGCGCGACAGCCTCGACGGTCCCACGGACCTCGACCAGGGTGTCAAGGTCGGCGGCGCGGCCAACATCCAGCCCACCGACGCCAACGGCATCGCGTTCAGCCGCAGCCCCGGCCAGGTCCTCAACATCGTGTACCTGAACCCCGGCCCGGTCGTCCAGGGCGGGTTCTTCCCCGACGGCGTCAACGGCGTGGTGAACACCGCCTCCAACGGCGGCGTCTGACCCCACGACGATGAAGGGCCCTTCCTCGAGGCGGCGAGGAGGGGCCCTTCGTCGTTCCCACCCGGGGCGGGCGACCCGACCCCGCCCCCGCGTCCTCTACTCTGAGCGGGTGAAGATCGGGATCCTGACCTCCGGGGGCGACTGCCCCGGGCTGAACGCCGTCATCCGCGGTGCCGTGTACAAGGGCATCAAGGTGTACGACCAAGAATTCGTGGGCTTCCGCAACGGGTGGCGCGGAGTGGTCGACGGCGATCTCCTCCCCCTCGGGCGGCCCGAGATCCAGGGCATCGCCAAGCAGGGCGGCACGATCCTCGGCACGAGCCGGACGAACCCCTTCGAGGGCGACAACGGCGGCCCCGAGAAGATCGCCGAGATGATGGACCGCAACGGCATCGACTCGATCATCGCGATCGGCGGCGAGGGCACCCTGGCCGCGGCGAAGCGCCTCACCGACGCGGGCCTCAAGATCGTCGGCGTCCCCAAGACCATCGACAACGACCTCGGCGCCACCGACTACACCTTCGGCTTCGACACCGCCGTCGGCATCGCGACCGACGCGATGGACCGCCTGCGCACCACCGGCGACTCGCACGGCCGCTGCATGGTCGCCGAGGTCATGGGCCGCCACGTCGGCTGGATCGCCCTGCACTCGGGCATGGCCGCCGGCGCGCACGTCATCCTCATCCCCGAGAAGAAGACCTCGATCGAGCAGATCGTGGAGTGGGTGCAGAGCGCCCAGGACCGCGGGCGCGCGCCGCTCGTCGTCGTCGCCGAGGGCTTCTCGCTCGACTCGATGGACGACGCGCACTCCGAGCGCGGCCTCGACGCCTTCGGCCGCCCGCGACTGGGCGGCATCGGCGAGATGCTCGCCCCGATGATCGAGGACCGCACCGGCATCGAGACCCGCGCCACGACCCTCGGCCACATCCAGCGCGGCGGCACGCCCAGCGCCTTCGACCGCGTCCTCGCCACCCGCCTCGGCATGGCCGCCGCCGACTCCGTCGTCGCCGAGCACTGGGGCCGCATGGTCGCCCTGCGCGGCACCGACATCTACCACGTCGACTTCGCCGAGGCCCTCGGCACCCTGAAGACGGTGCCCGACTCCCGCTACGAGGAGGCGCGCACCCTCTTCGGGTAGCGCGCGGATCTCGAGACGCCCGCTCCGCGCGCTACTCGATCAGCGCAGCGGCGTCTCGAGACCCGCGGTCGTCAGCCCTTCGCGCCGTCCGGCGTCGCCGTCGCGACGAGCACCGCGCGCGCCAGCGTGTGGAAGTGCACGTTGAAGCCGAGGATCGCCGGCGTCGACTCCGGGTCGAGCTCGAGCTCCTCGACGTCGAGCGCGTGCACGACGAAGAAGTAGCGGTGCTCGCGGTCCGGCGGCGCCGCTCCGATGAACTGGCGCAGCCGCATCTCGTTCGGCAGGGTCTGCGCGCCCGCGGGCAGCAGCTCGAAGCCGGCCGCTCCGGCGCCGGTGGGCAGCTCGGTGGTGTCGGCGGGCAGGTTGTACACCGCCCAGTGCCAGAAGCCAGAACCGGTCGGCGCGTCGGGGTCGAAGACGGTCACCGCGAAGCTCTTCGTCTCCGCGGGCGCCCCCGACCAGCGCAGCTGCGGCGAGACGTCCTCGCCGCCCGAGCCCTCGCCGTAGTGGCGGGGGGCCAGCGCCGCACCGTCTCTGATGTCGTCGCTCTCGAGGGTGAAGGTCGGCACCTCGCCGAGGCGGGCGTAGGGGTCGTAGTTCCAGTCGGACATCCGGTTCTCCGTTCGGGCGCGGCAGTCGCGCGCCTCCCCTCCAGCCTAGGAAGCGGCGGCCGCAGGTCGAGGGCTTGCGGCGCTCACGCTGCGCCGCTCACGAACCGAGGTAGCGCCCCGGCCGGTGGTTGAAGGCGAGCACGAGGTTGAGCACCACGACGCCGGCCGCCGAGATCAGCACGTTCAGCGGCGGCACGACGAGCAGCGCCGCCACGACGACGCAGGCGTCGAGCGCCATCATCACGTAGCCGGCCCGCCAGCCCAGCCGCTCCTGCGCGAGCAGAGCGAGGATGCTGAAGCCGCCCAGGCTCGAGCCGTGCCGGAAGAGGATCAGCAGGCCGATCCCCGCGAGCACGTCGCCGGTGAGCACGCCGTAGACCGGATCGATCCGGATCGTGCCGAACGCGAGCGGATGCAGGCCCGCCAGCAGCGAGACCAGCACGATCGAGAACATCGTCCGCAGGGTGAAGCGCCAGCCCTTCTTCCAGAGCGAGAGCGCCAGGAACGGCAGGTTGACCACGACGAGGATCACGCCGAACGGGATCGGCGCCGCGTAGCCCAGCAGCAGCGCCAGCCCCGCGGTGCCGCCGGTGACCGCCTCGCTCGCGCGGAGCAGGAACAGACCGAGCGAGACGACGAACGCCCCCGTCACGAGTCCGAAGACGTCCTCGAAGCGGCTGTGCGGCACGGGGAGAGGGGCGTCGGTCACCGGGAGATGCTGTCACACCCGCGTTGCCGGAGCGTTTCGGCCGACCCGGCCCGGCCCTCGTAGGATGACCCGGTGCTGCCGAAGATCCTGCTGTTCTACCGCTTCGTGCCGCTCGCCGACCCCGAGTCCGTCCGGCTCTGGCAGCGCGAGCTCGCCGAGCACCTCGGCCTGCGCGGCCGGGTCCTGCTCTCGAAGGACGGCGTCAACGGCACCCTCGGCGGCGAGATGGGCGCGCTCAAGCGCTGGGTCCGCCGCACCCGCGAGCACTCCGCCTTCCGCGGCCTCGAGGTGAAGTGGAGCGACGGCACGGGCCTCGACGACGAGGGCCGCAGCGTCGACTTCCCCGGGCTGTCGGTGAAGGTGCGTGAGGAGATCGTGTCGTTCGGGGCGCCCGAGGAGCTGCGCGTGGACGCGACGGGCGTCGTCGGCACCGGCACCCGGCTCGCCCCCGACGAGCTCGACGCCCTGGTCGCCGAGCGGGAGGACGTGGTCTTCTTCGACGGCCGCAACGCCTTCGAGGCCGAGATCGGCCGCTTCGACGGCGCGATCGTGCCCGGGGTCGCCAGCACCCGCGAGTTCGTCGAGCAGCTCGACTCCGGCGCCTACGACCACCTCAAGGGCCGGCCGGTCGTCACCTACTGCACCGGCGGCATCCGCTGCGAGGTGCTCTCGAGCCTGATGCTCGCGCGCGGCTTCGGCGAGGTGTACCAGCTCGACGGCGGTGTCGTCCGCTACCAGGAGGCCCGCCGCGACACGGGGCTCTGGCGCGGCGCGCTCTACGTCTTCGACGGGCGCGGCTCGCTGACCTTCTCCCCCGACGCCGAGGTGCTCGGCCGCTGCAGCGTCTGCGCCGAGCCGACGAGCCGGATGCGCAACTGCACCGATCCCGGCTGCCGGGAGCAGCTCGTGGTCTGCGACGCCTGCGGCACCGCGTCCTGCGCGGCGCACGGCGGGGACGTCGCGGAGCGGGCTACGGTGCTCGGATGAGCATCGAAGCGCGCGGACGCACCCTCGTCGACCTCCACACCGCCCCCGAGCTGCTGAGCGTGGTGAACGTCTGGGACGTGGTCTCGGCCACCACGATCGCCGCCCTCCCCGAGACGCGGGCGCTCGCGACGGCCAGCCACTCCATCGCGGCGACCTTCGGCTACCCGGACGGCGAGCAGATCCCGCTCGACCTGCACCTGAGCATGATCGAGCGGATCGTCGCCGCGGTCGAGGTCCCCGTCTCGGCCGATCTCGAGGCCGGCTACGGCGACGCGGGCGAGACGATCCGCCGCGCGATCGAGATCGGCGTCGTCGGTGCGAACCTCGAGGATCAGGCGAAGCCGCTCGCCGACGCGCTGCGCTCGGTCGAGAAGGCGGTCGCCGCAGCCGAGGAGGAGGCCGTGCCCTTCGCTCTGAACGCCCGCACCGACGTCTTCCTCCGCGCCGGCGACCGCGACCGCGGCGAGGTCCTCGCCGACGCGATCGAGCGCGGTCGCGCCTACCTCGATGCGGGAGCGACCTGCTTCTTCGTCCCCGGACTGCTGCAGGACGCGGAGCTCGAGGGCCTGGTGTCGGCCCTCGGCCGCCAGCGGGTCAGCGTGATCGGCGTCCCCGACTCCCAGTCGCCCGCGGGATTCGAGGAGCTCGGCCTCGCCCGCGTCTCCTACGGACCGTGGACGCAGCGCGTGGCGCTGACCGCCCTGCAGGACGCGGCGTCCGCCCTCTACGCCGGCGGCGCGCTGCCCGAGGGCACCCGGCCGCTGAACTGACGCCGCCGCCCGGGCGCGTTCCGCGCGCTCGGGCGTAGCGTGGGCTCATGTTCCGAGCCGTCGTCGTCGAGCAGCACTCCTCCTCCGACACCGAGTCCCCGAATCGCGCACGACTGACCGAGCGGGACGATCCCGACCGCTCGCACGGGGACGTGACCCTCGCCGTCGAGTACTCGAGCGTGAACTACAAGGACGCGCTCGCGCTCGCCGGCCGCCCCGGCGTGGTGCGCCGCACCCCGCTCATCGCGGGCATCGACGTCGTCGGCACCGTCGAGTACGCCGACGGCGCCGCGGCCGAGCGCTTCGACTCCGGCGACCGGGTGGTGCTCAACGGCGCCGGCCTCGGCGAGCGCTTCGACGGCGGACTCACCGAGCGGGCGCGGGTCGACTCCGCCTCGCTGCTGCGCATCCCCGGCGCGATCTCCTCCGCCCGGGCCGGCGCGATCGGCACCGCGGGCTTCACCGCGATGCTCGCCGTCCTCGCCCTCGAGCGCCACGGCGTCCGCCCCGGCGACGGACCGGTGCTGGTCACCGGCGCCTCGGGCGGCGTGGGCTCGATCGCCGTCGCCGTCCTCTCGAAGCTCGGCCACGAGGTCGTCGCGGCGACCGGCCGCGCGGACGAGCACGGCGAGCTGCTCCGCCGCCTCGGCGCGACGGAGGTCCTCGACCGGGCCGAGCTGTCCGAGAAGGGCAAGCCGCTGCAATCCGAGCGCTGGGCCGGCGCGGTCGACTCGGCCGGCTCGCACACCCTCGCCAACGCGCTCGCGCAGACCCGCTGGGGCGGCACCGTCGCCGCCTGCGGTCTCGCCCAGGGCGGCGACCTGCCCGCGACGGTGATGCCGTTCATCCTGCGCGGCGTGACGCTGGCGGGCATCAACTCGGTGGAGGCGCCACGGAAGCTGCGCGAGGAGGCCTGGCGCCGGCTCGCGCACGACCTCGACCTGGAGCTGCTCGACGGGCTGACCGCGACGGTTCCGCTCGCGGGCGCGATCGACGCCGGGGCGGACCTGCTCGCCGGGCGCGCCCACGGGCGCACGCTGGTCGACGTCCGGAGCTGACGCTCCTACTCGGCGGCCTCGGTCGCGCCGCTGGGCTCGGCGGAGGCGTGGCCGACGGAGGAGTCGGGGCGCGGCTTCGCGGCGGCGGGCTTCTTCGAGGCGGGCTTCTTCGGGGCGGGCGTCGCAGCGGCGGGCGCCTCGTCCACAGGCGCTCCCTCGGCGGGCTTCGCCGGTGCCGGCTTCTTCGCGGGCGTCTTCTTCGCAGCGGGCTTCTTCGCGGGGGGCTCCTTCGCGGCGGGCTCCGCGACCGCGGGCTCCACGACCGCGGGCTCCACGACCGCGGGCTCCACGACGGCGGGCTCCACGACCGTGGGCGCCTCCTCCTCCGCCTGCGCTGCAGCCAGGCGCTCGGCGGCCTGCTCGGCGACGGCCGGCACGACGACGAGGTCGTCGGTCTCGATCACCGGGATCGCCGCCGTCGCGGTACCCAGCTGCAGCGCCGCGATCAGCTCGGGCGCGTGCTTCGTGCTGACGATCAGGCGCGAGTACTCCTCGCCGACCAGGTCGATCACGACCGCCGCGGCCGTGCGCTTGATCAGCAGGAAGTCCTTGCCGCCGTGGAACTTCCACGTCCCCGCCGCGATCGTCAGCGGCACCGCGGTCCCCGGCGCCCGGATCCCGCGCACCCAGATCCAGGGATCCTCGGTGACGGTCGCCGAGCGGATGCTCGCGCGCTCGACGACGACGTCGCCGCGGTGCAGGGCGAGCACCCGTTCGGCACGGGTCAGGCGGAGTTCGAGGCGGTCGGGGAGCACGGTCACGACGGGCATGCCCCTAGTCTGCCCCGACCATCGCACCCGGCGCCCGGCGGTCGCGGTGGCAGCATGGAGGGATGACGAGGGATCCGAACGAGCGGCGCCTCCTCGACGCGCTCCTCGCCTCGCGGCAGGCCGAGGCCCGCCGCGAGGCGGAGCGGCTGGACGAGTCCCTCCGCGAGCTCCTCCTCGACCGCGCCGACGGCACCGCCGACGACGAGCACGACCCGGAGGGCACCCCGCTCTCCGCGGAGTGGTCGCGGATGGCCGGGGTGCGCGACGCCCTCGCCCGCACCGAGCGCGACCTCGTCGCCGCCCGCACGCGCCTCGCCGCCGGCGACTACGGCGACTGCGCCCACTGCGGCCTCCCGATCGGTGCCGCCCGCCTCGAGGCCCGCCCCACGGCCGACCTCTGCATCGCCTGCGCCCGCGCCGCCGAGTCCCGCCGCCGCTGACGAGACCCCGGGCACCCGCACCCTGAAGGCCCCCACAGGCCGAGACGTGCAGAAACCCGGGTGCTCCTGCGAGAGTTCACATGCGGTCGTACCCCCGATGGGTGGTCCCGCTCCCCCTCCCCCTTTCTCCCGCCTCTCGAAAGGCCCCCTCCGCATGACCGAGACGTCGTCCGACCGCGCGACCGGCGCTCCCCCGGCCCCCGACCGCCGCGCCTGGCGCTCCCTCGTGGTCCTCCTCGCGGGCATGTTCATCGCCCTGCTCGACACCACCATCGTCAACGTCGCCCTGCCGACGATCCGCACCACCCTCGACGCCTCCGAGTCGACGCTCTCCTGGATCATCTCGGGCTACGCGCTCGCCTTCGGCCTCGCGCTGATCCCGGCCGGCCGCCTCGGCGACCGCTTCGGGCACAAGTGGGTCTTCGTCAGCGGCGTCGCGCTGTTCACCGTCGCGAGCTTCGCCTGCGGCCTGGCCGCCGACGACGTCCAGCTCGTCATCGCCCGCGTCGTGCAGGGCCTCGCGGGCGGGATCTTCGTCCCCGCGGTCAACGCCTACATCCAGATCCTCTTCCGCGGCCCCGCGCGCGGCAAGGCGTTCGCCGTGATGGGCGCCGTCCTCGGCGTCTCGTCGGCGCTCGGCCCGATCATCGGCGGCCTCATCATCCAGGCCTTCGGCGACGAGAACGGCTGGCGCCTGGTCTTCTGGGTCAACCTGCCGATCGGCGTCGCGACGCTCCTCGCCGCCGCGATGCTGCTGCCGACCCGCCGCGAGCTCGGCGCGGCGGACCGCGCCCCGAGCGGCGGTGTCGACTGGCTCGGCCTGATCCTGGTCTCGGGCGGCCTCGTCGCCCTGCTCGTGCCGCTCATCCAGGGCGAGGACGAGGGCTGGCCGCTCTGGACCTTCCTCTCGATCGCCGGCGGCGTGATCCTCCTCGCGGCGTTCGGCGCCTGGGAGGTGGCGTACACCCGCCGCGGCCGCGCGCCCCTCGTCCCGCCGACCCTGTTCCGCCACCCCGCCTTCACCGGCGGCGTGATCCTCGCGCTGGTCTACTTCGCGGCCTTCACGAGCATCTTCTTCACCATCTCGCTGCTCTGGCAGTCCGGTCTCGGCCACACCGCGCTGGAGTCGGGCCTCGTCTCGATCCCCTTCGCGATCGGCAGCATCGTCAGCTCCTCGCAGAGCAATCGCCTCACCGCGAAGCTCGGCCGCAACGTCCTCGTGCTCGGCAGCGGACTCCTCGCCGTCGGCCTGATCTGGGTCTGGCTGGTCCTGCTGACCGCGACGCCCGACTCGATCACCAACTGGCAGCTGCTCGCGCCGCTGTTCATCGCGGGCATCGGCAACGGCTTCTTCATCGCGCCGAACGTGCAGTTCATC
The DNA here is from genome assembly GCF_009866655.1 of Rathayibacter sp. VKM Ac-2804. Taxonomy (NCBI): domain Bacteria; kingdom Bacillati; phylum Actinomycetota; class Actinomycetes; order Micrococcales; family Microbacteriaceae; genus Rathayibacter; species Rathayibacter sp. VKM Ac-2804. The sequence continues at coordinate 942,914 of NZ_CP047420.1, read as the reverse complement.
GTCTCGACGGTCGACCCGCAGGACGCGGGCGCGGCCAGTGGCGTCATCTCCGCGATCCAGCGGATCGGCTCGGCCGTCGGCATCGCCGCGATCGGCAGCATCCTCTTCGGCGGCCTGGTCATCACCGGGCCGGACACCGTCGCCTCGGGCTTCCTCGACGCCGCGGCCCCGGCGATGCTGGTCAGCGCGCTGATGGCGATCGCCGCCTTCGCGCTCGTCTTCGTGCTGCCGAAGTCGGTGTCGCGCCGGGGCTGACCCCCGGCGCCACCGCCTACTCCTGCGGGCGCGCTGCCGCCGCGGCCTTCGCGGCGGCCGGCAGCGCGTCGACGATCCGGCCGATCGCCGCGTCGTCGTGGGCGGCCGAGACGAACCACGCCTCGAACACCGACGGCGGCAGCGAGACGCCCGCGTCGAGCATCGCGTGGAAGAACGCCGGATAGCGGAACGACTCCTGCGCCTGGACCTGGGCGTAGTCGCGCACCGGCCCGCCGATGTCGGTGAACATGAAGCTGAAGAGGCTGCCCGCGCTCTGCACCGTGTGCACGACGCCCTCGGCCGAGAGCGCGGCCGAGACCTCGCGCTGCAGCGTGAGCGCGGTGCGGTCGAGGGAGGCGTAGACGGCCTCGTCCGCGAGCTGGAGCGTGCGGATGCCCGCGGCCACGGCGACCGGATTCCCGGACAGGGTTCCCGCCTGGTAGACGGGCCCGAGCGGGGCCAGGTGGTCCATCACGTCCGCGCGGCCGCCGAGCGCCGCCACGGGCATGCCGCCGCCGATGACCTTGCCGAAGGTGTAGAGGTCGGCGACGTAGGGCGCCTCGGCGCCCGCGTTCTCGAGCCCCCACCAGCCGCCGGCGCTGACGCGGAAGCCGGTGAGCACCTCGTCCATGATCAGCAGGGAGCCGTTGGCGTGCACGAGCTCGGCGAGCGCCGCGTTGAAGCCGGGCGCAGGCGGCACGACGCCCATGTTCGCGGCGGCGGCCTCGGTGATCACCGCGGCGATCTCGGAGCCGCGCTCGGCGAGGACGGCTCGCACCGCGTCGAGGTCGTTGTAGGGCAGCACGATCGTCTGCGCCGCCGTCGCCGCGGTGACGCCGGCCGAGGCGGGCAGCGCGAGCGTCGCGAGACCGGAGCCCGCGTCGGCGAGCAGGCCGTCGGAGTGGCCGTGGTAGTGGCCGGAGAACTTGATCAGCAGGTCGCGGCCGGTGACCCCGCGGGCCAGGCGGATCGCGGTCATCGTCGCCTCGGTGCCCGTGGAGACCAGGCGGAGCTTCTCGATCGGTGAGACGCCGCCGGCCGTGATCCGCGCCTCCACCAGCTCGGCGAGATCGGTCTCGGCCGGGGTCGACGCGCCGAAGGAGAGACCGCGCGCCGCCGCCTCCTGCACGGCGGCGACGACCTCGGGGTGCGCGTGGCCGAGCACGGCCGGACCCCAGGAGCAGACGAGGTCGACGTACTCGCGGCCGTCGGCGTCGGTGATGTACGGGCCGGTCGCCGACACCATGAACCTCGGGGTGCCGCCGACCGAGCGGAAGGCCCGGACCGGCGAGTTCACGCCGCCGGGGATCGCGTGCCGGGCACGCTCGTACAGGGTGTCGTTCGCGGTGGGAGTCACCCGACCACGATACGGCGCGGACCCTTCACGGAGGATGTGCCTACTTCAGCAGATCGTTCGCGAGCTCGACGGCCCAGTAGGTGAGCACGGCGTCGGCACCGGCGCGGACGATGCCGGTGACCGACTCCACGATCGCCGCCTCGCGGTGGATCCAGCCGTTCGCGGCGGCGGCCTCGATCATCGCGTACTCGCCGGACACCTGGTACGCCCAGACCGGCACGTCCGAGACCGCGGCGACGTCGGAGAGCACGTCGAGGTAGGACATCGCGGGCTTCACCATCACGACGTCCGCGCCCTCGGCGAGGTCGAGGGTCGCCTCCCGCAGGCCCTCGCGGCGGTTCGCCGGGTCCTGCTGGTAGGTGCGGCGGTCGCCCTCGAGCGTCGACTGCACGGCCTCGCGGAAGGGGCCGTAGAAGCTGGAGGCGTACTTCGCGGAGTAGGCGAGGATCGCGGTGTCGAGGTGCCCGGCACCGTCGAGGGCCGCGCGGATCGCGCCGACCTGGCCGTCCATCATCCCGGAGAGCCCGAGCAGGTGCGAGCCGGCCTCGGCCTGCGCGAGCGCCATCTGCTCGTAGCGGAGCAGCGTCGCGTCGTTGTCGACCCGGCCGAGCGCGTCGAGCACGCCGCAGTGGCCGTGGTCGGTGAACTCGTCGAGGCACAGGTCGGTCTGCACGACGAGTGCGTCGCCGACCTCCTCGACGACGACCCGCGTGGCCGCGTTCAGCACGCCGTCCGGATCGGTCGCTCCTGAGCCCACCGCGTCGCGCGTGGTCGGCACGCCGAACAGCATGACGCCGCCGAGCCCGGCCTCGGCCGCCTCGGTCACCGCGCGGCGCACGCTGTCCAGCGAGTGGTGCGACACCCCCGGCATCGAGCCGATCGGACGGGACTCGGTGATCCCCTCCGCGACGAAGAGGGGGAGGACGAGCTGGGCGGGGTGGACGCGCGTCTCCTGGACGAGCCGGCGCAGTGCCGGTGTCGTGCGGAGGCGCCGCGGGCGGATCGCGGTCATGCCTCCAGCCTAAGCCGGGCTCGCGGAGTGCCCCCTGACCGCGGAACATCAGCTCCTCCCCAGGACCGCCTCGTGATCTTCTCTCCACAGATCCCCGAGGAGCGCTGCGCTCGGGGTTGAGACGGGGGTCCCTCCCCTGACAGCGGAGCCCCACCCGTCTCAGCTGATGTCGTGCGCGGCAGGCGCGGGTCAGCGGGTAGCGCGCTCCGCGGCGACGCCGGCGACGGCCTCGATCAGGGAGGAGGCGGAGCGCTCGTCGGCGACGACGTCGACGCGCAGCCCGAAGGCGCGGGCGTCCTTGGCGGTCTGCGGGCCGATGGCGGCGACGAGCGTCGACTCCGGAACCGGGCCGAGCTGCTTCTGCACCTGCTCGGCCACGCTCCCCGAGGTGATCAGGATGGCGTGGACGGCGCCGCTCGCGACGTCGGCGACGACGCGGTCCTCCACCTGCACGCCGACGGTGCGGTAGGCGACCACCGAGCGCACGTCGTGGCCGATGCGCTTGAGGCCCTCGGTGAGCAGCGGCTTCGCGATCTCGGAGCGCAGGGTCAGCACGCGGAGCGGGTGCTGCCCGCCGGTCGCCTGCTCCCACTCGGCGAGCAGGCCCTTCGCCGAGTTGTCCTCGGAGGGGACGAGGTCCACGGAGTAGCCGGCCGCCACGAGTGCGGCGGCGGTGGTCTCGCCGACCGCGGCGACCTTGGTGCTCGAGGGAACGGTGGTGCGCAGGAGGGAGAGCACATCGACCGTGGTCGCGCTCGTCACCGTCATCCAGTCGAACGCGCCGGCCTCGAGATCGGCCAGGGCCTGCTCGAGCGCCGGGAAGTCGTCGGTCGGCGCGAAGTTGATCATCGGGGCGACGACGGGCGACGCGCCCTTCGCACGGAGGGCACCGGCGACGCCGTCGCCCCACGGACCTCCGCGGGGGACGAGGACACGCCAGCCCTGCAACGGCTTCTCCCACTGGGAGTAGGCGGCGGGCACGATCACGAAGTGGCTCCCAGAGGTGCGAGTTGGGCGGCACCCGCACCGAGAAGCGCGTCAGCGAGCAGAGAGCCGCAACGGAACGCGGCTTCGACGACGGGCAGTTCGCGACCACCATACTGCGGATCCGCCGGGTGTCGAGCACCGGCGACCGAACCGTTATCGATCGGCTCCGCCACCTCCCGAGAGAGGGACGCCGAGCCGTCGACGGCGAAGACCACGCCGCGGGCCACGACGCTGCCGCCCTCGACCGCCGCGGTCGCGCCGATCGGCGCGGCACAGCCGGCCTCGAGCACGGCGAGCAGCGCGCGCTCGGCGGTGATCGCCGCGCGCGTGGCCGTGTGCTCCACGGCCGCGAGGGCCGCCCGCAGCTCGTCCGACGGCTCCTCCGCGCGCACCTCGATCGCCAGCGCACCCTGACCGGGTGCGTGCGGCGAGACGCCGAAGTCCAGCACCTCGGTGACCGCGTCGGTCCGGCCCAGGCGCCGCAGGCCCGAGAGCGCGAGCACGATCGCGTCCAGCGGCGACGAGCTGCCGGCCGACACCCGGCCGAGCCGGGTGTCGATGTTCCCGCGGATGTCGACGATCTCGAGATCCGGGCGCGCGGCCAGAAGGGCGGCCCTCCGGCGCGGCGAGCCGGTGCCGACCCGCGCTCCGCGGGGCAGGGTCGCCAGGGTCGCCCCCTCGCGGGCGCAGAGCGCGTCGCGCGGGTCCTCGCGCTCGGGCACCGCGCCGAGGACGAGGCCCTCGACCGGCGCCGTCGGCAGGTCCTTCAACGAGTGCACGATCGCGTCGCAGCGGCCGGCCAGCAGCGCGTCCCGCAGGGCGCTCACGAAGACCCCGGTGCCGCCGAGAGACGCGAGCGAGCCGCGCATCCGGTCGCCGTCGGACTCGATGCGCACCAGCTCGACCGGCACCCCGGCGGCCTGCGCCATCCGATCGGCCGTCATCCGGGTCTGCGCCACCGCGAGCGCGCTCGCGCGGGTGCCGACGCGGATGCTCACGACTGAGTGCTTCCCGTCACGGTGCGATCCCCGCGAGCGCCGGCTTGAAGCCCGCGCGCACGTTCTCGCAGCAGCCCGGGCGGCACACGTCGTACCAGGGGCCGAGCGCCGTCATCGACGGACGGTCCTCGACCGGCGTGCCGTTCACCCGCTCCAGGACGAGATCGACGAGACCGGAGACGTAGACCGGGTCGGTGCCCGGCGTCGCGACGCGGACGGCGACGAGGCCGTGCTCCTCGGAGGTCTCGAGCGCCTCGTTGTCGAGGTCCCACATGACCTCCATGTGGTCCGACACGAAGCCGAGCGGCACGATCACGAGCGCCTTGCGGCCCTTGGCGGGCAGCTCGGCGATCGCGTCGTTGATGTCGGGCTCGAGCCACGGCTGGGTGGGCGGGCCGGAGCGGGACTGGTAGACGAGCTGCCACGGCACGTCCTCCGCGCCGGCGGCCGCCATCACGACCTCCGCGACCGCGAGGTGCTGCGCCTCGTAGGCGCCGCCGTCGCCGAAGTGGTGCACGTCGACGACGGTGCCGTCCTCGTGCCGCTCGTGCGGGCCGCTGCGCGCGGCGTCGGTGGAGGGGATCGAGTGCGTCGCGAAGAGCACCTCGACCTCGGTGGCGGCGTCCAGGCCGGGCAGGCGCGAGCGCAGCTCGTCGAGCCCGTCGTGGACGGCCTTCACGAACGGCATCACGAAGCCGGGGTGGTCGAAGAACTGGCGGACCTTGTCGATCCGCAGCTCGCCCTCGAGGCCGGTCGCGTCGAGCGCGGCCGCGAAGTCCTCGCGGTACTGCCGGCAGGAGGAGAAGGACGAGTAGGCGCTGGTCGCGATGGCGATCAGGTTCGAGAAGCCGCGCTCCTTCGCCTCCGTCACCGCCTCGCTCATGTACGGCGCCCAGTTGCGGTTGCCCCAGAGCACCGGGAGGTCGATGCCGCGGTCGGCGAGCTCGGCCTCCAGGGCCGCCTTCAGCGCGCGGTTCTGCGCGTTGATCGGGCTGACGCCGCCGAAGTGCCGGTAGTGGTGGGCGACCTCCTCGAGGCGCTCCTCCGGGATCCCGCGACCGCGGGTGACGTTGCGCAGGAACGGGATGACGTCGTCCTGCCCCTCGGGGCCGCCGAAGCCGGCGAGCAGGATCGCGTCGTAGGCGACCGGCTCGGTGACGTGCTCGGGGCCGGACGCGGCGGCGGGTGTCGCACCGCGGACGAGGACGCCCTCGGCGACCTCGGGAACCGGCTCGGCGAAGTCGCGCGCCTCGGGTGCGGGGACGGTGGAGCTCATCGGAGGACCTCGGCGATCTGGTCGGCCTCGATGCGCCGACCGGTGTAGAAGGGGACTTCCTCGCGCACGTGCCGACGGGCCTCGGTGGCTCGCAGGTCGCGCATGAGGTCGACCAGGTTGACCAGTTCCTCGTCCTCGAGCGCGAGGATCCACTCGTAGTCGCCGAGCGAGAACGAGGCCACCGTGTTGGTCAGCACGGAGCGGAAGCGCGAGCCCTGACGGCCGTGCTGGGCGAGCATGGTGCGGCGCTCCTCCTCGGGGAGGATGTACCACTCGTAGGAGCGGACGAACGGATAGACCGTCAGCCAGCGGGCCGGCGCCTTGCCCCGCATGTAGGCGGGGAGGTGGTTCGAGCTGAACTCGGCGTCGCGGTGCACGCCCATCGCGTTCCAGGTGGGCAGCAGCGCGCAGAGCAGCTCGGTGCGGCGCAGCTCGCGGTAGGCGCGCTGCAACTCCTCGGGCGCGGCTCCGGTGAGCCAGAGCATGATGTCGGCGTCGGCACGGAGGGCCGAGACGTCGTAGGTGCCGCGCACCGTGACGCCCTCGCCCGCGAGCCGCGCGACGGTGTCCTCGTAGCCGGCGGCCGCCTGGGCGGCCTCGTCGGCGGAGAGGGTGAACGGGCGTGAGGGATCCCTGCGGAGAACCGCCCAGAGCGTGTATCCCAGGGCCTGATCGGAGTGATCCTGATCGGCGGGGGGCTGCGGCGCCGGAGCGGCGCTCGTGTCGGGGGCGGACTGAACGGGACCCGCCGTCTCGGCGGTCTGATCGGTCATTGATCCATCATCCCTCCGCTCGTGCCGATGCACAAAAGCGGCAGGGACTCTGGCGCCCGGGGGCCCGGGGCGCTAGCGACCCGGGCCCCCGCGGCCGAGTGTCAGTCCTCGACGACCGCGCGGACGATGCCCCAGACGACGAGGCCGACCGCGGCGGCCGCACCCGCGGCGCCCGCGATCAGCGCCTCGGGGTGGTGCTTGCGCACGACGGCGACCTTGCGCTCGAGGGTGCGCTGGACGTTCCGCACCTTGCGCGGGACGTTCACCTTGTACTCGATGGCGTCGAGCGTGGCCGCGAGCTCGGTGCGGGCGCGCTCGATGTCGGCCTTCAGCTGACTCGGCTCGAGCTCCGCCGGGTCGACGAAGCGGGGCGTGGTGCTGGACACAGCGCGATCAGTGGTCATAGCTGCCGACTCCCTTGAACGCCTGGACGTCCTTCTTGATGCTCTCGATCGAGTCCTGCGGAACGGGCGGGACGGCCTTCTTGATCGACTTGACGCCGACCAGGATCAGCACGACCGCCACCAGCAGGAAGAACACGGTCACGATCAGCGCCGACAGCCAGGCGGGGAGCCAGGAGGCGATGCCGATGATCGCGAAGGTGACGAGGGTCGCCCACGCGGTGAGGAGGAAGAAGGCCGCGACCGCGAACAGCGCGACCGCCAGGCCGGCGCTCTTCGCCTTGCCGGACAGCTCGTTCTTGAGGGAGGCGATCTCGGCCTTCACGAGCTCGATCACGAGACCGGGGAGGTCGCTGACCAGCTCGCCCAGCGATCGGGCGTTCTTCGGATTGCGTTCGTTCACCACGGGGGCTCCTCGCAGGGGGGACGTGCCGGGCCTCGGCCGAACGGACGGCCCGGGGGGATGAGGACTACGCCTTGCTGGTGGAGGACGACGAGGTCGATCCTCCGGAGCCGGCCGCGGCGGCGGCCTCGTCGACCTTCGACGCGGCCGAGCGGGCCGCGGCGGTCGCCTCGGCGGGCGAGGCGCCCTGCGCCTTCTTGCCGCCGGAGACGGCCTTCACCACGACGGTGCGGACGAGCTCGTAGGCCTTGTCGGAGACCGTGCTGAGCTGCGTCTTCGCCGCTCCGCCCACGGCACCCGCGACGTCCTGCACGGGCTGCGTCTGCCAGAACCTGTTCGCCGCCGAGGCGATCTGCTCGTACCGCTTGCGGCCTGCACGCGCTCCCAGCACGTAGCCCGCTGCGGCTCCTGCCACGAAAAGAATCTTGCCCTTCACGCCTACTCCTCGTCCTGGGCCGCTCTCGCGGCTCGTTCACGCGGTCGATGACCACTCGTGTCGGGGCACGCCGCACTCACGCGGATGCCTGGCTCCCAGAGTAGCCGTCGCCGTCATATTCTTCGCGCGGAATGCCGACGCCTTGACGCACCAGTCGGCGCCGGATAAGAGCGGCGGTCCCGGCGGCGTGCGGGAGCACAGAGGCCAGACCCGTCCCCGCGAGCCAGGTGCCGGTCACGGCGATGCCCGCGACCGGGGCGAGCGCCTCGCGGAACGCCTCCAGGTGCGCCCGGCGGCCCAGTGCCGCGGCGGGCCGGACGTTCGCCCAGCGCACCCGCGCGGAGTCGACGAGGGTGGCGGGGTCGAGCTCGATCCCCAGCAGGATCGACGCGTCGCGCAGCGCGGTCGCGGCCGCCTCGGCGTCGGTCGCGCCCTCGAGCGGCGGGTGCTCGCCCGGGCGCCCGTAGGAGAGGCGGAGGACGTGCCGGCCCGCGGGCAGACCGGCGGCGAGCCACGCCCACTTCGCGGTCGCATGGGTGAGCGCCTTCGCCGTGACGTCGCGGGCGGTCGGGGCGACGAGCACGCCGGAGCCGCGGGGCGCCGCGTCGAGGCGGGCGTCGTCGACGACGAGGGTGACCAGCTCGACGGAGTCGTGCAGCACCTCGGCCGCCTCCTCGCGCACCGCGGGCACGATCCCGGCGAGCAGCTCGCGCGCGTCGCGCTCCGGGGTCGAGACGATGACGGCTCGGGCGCTCAGCGCGGCACCGTCGCCGAGGGTGAGCAGGAACGGCTCGCCGTCGCCCTCGAGCCGGGTCACGGCGGTCCGCACCCGGATCTCCCCCGAGAGGTAGTCGATCCGCTCGACGAGCGCGGCGACCAGGCGGTGCATCCCGCCGTCGATCCCGCGGACGGCCACGCCGGCCGGGAGGTTCGCGCGCAGGGCGGCGACCGCGCCGGCCAGTGAGCCCGACCGGGTGATCGCCCCGTTCAGCCCGGGCGCCGCTGCATCGACGTCGATGTCCTCGGGGCGGCTGGAGTAGACGCCGGAGACGACGGGCGCGACGAGGTCGTCGAGGACCCGCTGCCCCATCCGGGTGCGCACGAGCTCGGCGAGGGAGTGGGCGCGGCCGATCCGCAGCACCGGCATCACGGCGTCGAGCCAGGCGCGCGCGGCACCGCGGCGGCCGATCGCGCGGACGACGTCGGGCGCGAGCGGGGTGCCGGGGATGCCGAGGACGCCGGCCCGCGGCGAGGGGACCGAGCGGCCGCCCGCGAGGTGCAGCCAGGAGCCGCCGGTGCGCGGCTCGACGATCGACTCGGCGAGCGGCCGGCCGTCGAGGGTGAGCGCGGCGAGCGCCTTCTCGACGTGCCCGCCGCGGGTGGCGAAGCTCTCGGCGCCCGCGTCGAGGACGACCCCGGCGATCCCGAGCGGAGCGACCGAGCCGCCGACCGCGTCGCCCGCCTCGAGGACGACCACCCGCAGTCCGATCCGGAGGCACTCGGCGGCGGCGGCGAGTCCCGCCACTCCCCCGCCGACGACCGCGACGTCGTAATCGGTGCCGGCCTCGCTGCCGCGCCCCTCGCCGCCGCGCCCCTCGGTGCCGCGCTCCTCGGTCATGGCCGCCAGGCGTGCACGTGCGCGACCAAGCGCGTCAGCACGTCGGGGTCGGTCTCGGGCGGCACACCGTGGCCGAGGTTCAGCACGTGCGCCGGCGCGCTGGTGCCGCGGCGGAGGACGTCCTCGACGTGCGCGGCCAGCACCTCCCACGGCGCGGAGAGCAGAGCCGGGTCGACGTTGCCCTGCACCGGCACGAAGCCGCCGAGCCGGTGGTTCGCCTCGTCGAGCGGGATGCGGTAGTCGACGCCGACGACGTCCGCGCCGATCCCGTGCATCGCGCCGAGCAGCTCGCCGGTGCCGACGCCGAAGTGCACGATCGGCACGTTCCGCCGGGTCTCGCCGTGGTCGTAGGCGAGGTCGCGCACGTGGGTGAGCGCGCGGGAGGAGGCGGGAGCCACGTGCGCGCTGTAGTCGGCCAGCGAGAGCGCGCCGGCCCAGGAGTCGAAGAGCTGCGCGGCGCTCGCGCCGGCCTGCACCTGCGCGCGGAGGAAGCGGCCGGTGACCTCGGCGGTCCACTCCATCAGCCGGGCCCAGGCCTCGGGATCGGCGTGCATCAGGGTGCGGGCGCGGATGTGGTCCTTGGACGGCCCGCCCTCGACGAGGTAGGCCGCGAGGGTGAAGGGGGCGCCCGCGAAGCCGATCAGCGGGGTGTCGCCCGCGCCGATCCCCTGCAGGCCCTCGACCGTGCGGCGCACGCCCTCGCGGATCGGCTCGAGCGTCTCGTCGAGCAGGGCCGGGTCCAGCGCCACGAGCTCGTCGACGTCGGCGGCGGTCCGCACCGCCTTCTCCAGCACCGGTCCGCGTCCGGGGACGATGTCGACGGCGACGCCCGCGAGGCGCAGGGGGATGACGATGTCGCTGAAGAAGATCGCCGCGTCCACGCCGTGGCGGCGGATCGGCTGCAGGGTGATCTCGCTCGCGAGGGCCGGGTCGAGGCACGCGTCGAGCATCTGGGTGTCGGTGCGCAGCGCCCGGTACTCGGGGAGGCTGCGGCCGGCCTGGCGCATGAACCAGACGGGCGTCGACTCCGGCCGGTCGGAGCGGTACGCCCGCAGAAGAGAGGAGTCGGCCGTGCGCCCGGAGGCGAGCGGGTGCAGCGGATCGAGCAGGCCGGTGTCGGGGGAGGTCACCGCGGCATTATTCCAGGCCCCGCTGATCCGAGCGCATCCGTGCAGTCTTCCCCAGGACCGCGGCCGACCCCCGGACTCCGCGGGTAGACTGCCCTGGTGCTTCTGTGTCTGACGGCGTCGCACAAGAACGCCAGCTTCGATCTCCTCGAGAAGCTCTCCGTCGACTCCTCCGCCGTCGCGTCGGCCCTCTCGGACGGGATCGACTTCGTCTCGGGCGCCGTGGTCGTCGCGACCTGCAACCGCTTCGAGGCCTACCTCGACATCGACGAGCCGCTGACCGCCGCGCAGGCCGTGACCGTCGAGGCCGCCACCGCCGCGGTGAGCGCCGCGACCGGCGTCGAGCAGGAGGAGCTGCGCAGCTCGGTCTCCGTCGTCTCGGGCGATCGCGTCGCCGAGCACCTCTTCGCCGTCTCCAGCGGGCTCGAGTCCGTGGTCGTCGGCGAGGGCGAGATCGCCGGCCAGGTCCGCCGCTCGCTCGAGGAGGCGCGCCGCCTCGGCACCACCTCCTCCGAGCTCGAGCGCCTCTTCCAGCGCGCCTCGCAGACCTCCCGCGGGATCAAGAACCGCACCGGGCTCGGCAGCGCCGGCCGCTCGATCGTGCGCCTCGCCCTCGACCTCGCCTCCAGCCGCATCACCGACTGGCGCGCCGCCCGGGTGCTGCTGATCGGGACCGGCAGCTACGCCCGCGCGACCGTCGCCGCTCTGCGCGACCGCGGCGTGCTCGAGATCGCCGTGCACTCCCCCTCCGGCCGCGCCGAGGGCTTCGCCGCCCGCCGCGCACTGCGGCCGATCGACGGCGACGAGCTGGCGACCGAGGCCGTCGCGGCCGACGTCGTGATCACCTGCACCACGACGCAGGAGCCCGTCCTCGACGCTGCCGTCCTCGCGGAGGGGCGCCTGCGCGGCTTCTCCCGCGAGCGCCAGCTGGTGATCGACCTCGGACTCCCCCGCAACGTCGCCGCCGACGTCACCACGGTGACCGGCGTCGAGCTGCTCGACCTCGAGACGATCAGCCTGCACGCCCCGCTCGACGTGCTCGACGCGTCGACGCAGGCGCGCGCCCTGGTCGACAAGGCCGTCCGCAAGTTCTCGGACGTCGCCGACGAGAAGAGCCTCACCCCCGCCGTGGTCGCCCTCCGCGCCCACGTCTTCGACGCGCTCGACGCCGAGATCGAGCGCGCCCGCTCCCGCGGTGACGAGGACGGCCGCACCGAGCAGGCGCTGCGGCACCTGGCCGGCGTGCTGCTGCACACCCCGAGCGTCCGGGCGCGCGACTACGCCCGCGCCGGCGAGCAGGAGGCCTACCTCACCGGCCTCGAGGCGCTCTTCGGCATCGAGGTGCCGGTCGAGCGCACCGCGGCCCGCCCGCTCGAGGCCGGCGGCGAGTCCGCGGCCTCCGCGTGACGCCGCTCCGGCTCCCCTACGAGGCGGAGCCGATCGAGACGGAGCGGCTGCTGCTGCGGCCGCTCTCGCCGGACGACGCCGAGGACCACGCCCGCTACCAGGGCGATGCAGAGGCGGTGCGCTATCTGCGCTGGCCCGTGCGGACTCCGGAGGAGTCGCGGGCGCACCTCGCGCTCCGGCTGCCCTCCGACCGGCTCGCGGCCGACGGGGACGTCGTCGTGCTCGCGATCGTGCCGCGCTCCGGGCCGCTCACCGGCCGGGTCGTCGGCGACCTGACGCTGATCGCGTCGTCGGTCGAGCAGGCCGGCATCGAGATCGGCTGGGTCCTGCACCCGGAGGCGCAGGGGCAGGGCTTCGCGACCGAGTCCGCCCGCGCCCTGCTCGATCTGGCGTTCGACCGGCTCGGCGCCCACCGGATCGTCGCGCAGCTGGACGCCCGCAACACCGCCTCCGCCCGCCTCTGCGAGCGGCTCGGCCTGCGCCTCGAGGCGCACCACCTCGACGACGAGTACTGCAAGGGCGAGTGGACGTCGACCCTCGTCTACGCCCTGCTCGCCCGCGAGCGCTGACCCCCTCCGCGAGATGCCACTTGTGCACGCGACACGCCGTGGAAAGCGTGCACAAGTGGCATCTCGCGAGAAGGGTCAGGCGCCGCGCAGACCGGTGAAGAGGTGCGTCTCCAGCTGGTCGAGCGGGATGCGCTCCTGCTTCATGGTGTCGCGGTCGCGGACCGTCACGGCGTGGTCCTCCAGCGAGTCGAAGTCGATCGTCACGCAGTAGGGCGTGCCGATCTCGTCCTGGCGGCGGTAGCGGCGGCCGATCGCGCCGGAGTCGTCGAAGTCGACGTTCCAGAGTGCGCGGAGCCGGTCCGCGACCTCGCGGGCGAGCGGCGAGAGCGCCTCGTTGCGCGAGAGCGGCAGCACCGCGACCTTGACCGGCGCGAGGCGCGGGTCGAGGTGCAGCACGGTGCGCGTCTCGACCTTGCCCTTGGCGTTCGGCGGCAGCTCCTGCTCCTCGTAGGCGTCGACCAGGAACGCCATCAGCGCGCGGGTCAGGCCGAAGGACGGCTCGATCACGAACGGCACGAAGCGCTCGTTCTTCGTCTGGTCGAAGAAGGAGAGGTCCTTGCCGGAGTGCTCCATGTGCGTCTTGAGGTCGAAGTCGGTGCGGTTCGCGACGCCCATCAGCTCGCCCCACTCGCCCGAGGCGAAGCTGAAGCGGTACTCGATGTCGACGGTGCGCTTGGAGTAGTGGGAGAGCTTGTCCTTCGGGTGCTCGAACTGGCGGATGTTCTCCGGCGAGATCCCGAGGTCGACGAACCAGTCCCAGGCGAGCTGCATCCAGGTCTCCTGCCACTCCTCGTCCGTGCCGGGCTCGACGAAGAACTCGAGCTCCATCTGCTCGAACTCGCGGGTGCGGAAGATGAAGTTGCCGGGCGTGATCTCGTTGCGGAACGCCTTGCCGATCTGGCCGATGCCGAAGGGCGGCTTCTTCCGCGCGCTCTGCAGCACGTTGGCGAAGTTGGTGAAGATGCCCTGCGCGGTCTCGGGGCGGAGGTAGTGCAGGCCCGACTCGTCGTCGACGACACCGAGGTAGGTCTTCATCAGCCCGGAGAACTGCTTGATCTCGGTCCACTGGCCGATCTTGTCGGGGTGCTCCGGGTCCGGGATGTCGGCGAGGCCGTTCTCGGGGGCGTGCCCGTTGACCTCCTCGTACTTCTCGAAGAGGTGGTCGGCGCGGTAGCGCTTGTGCGTGATCAGCGACTCGGTCAGCGGGTCGGAGAAGACGCCGACGTGACCGGAGGCGCTCCAGATCGCGGTCGGCAGGATCACGGCCGAGTCGAGGCCGACGACGTCGCCGCGGCCCTGCACGAACGCCTTCCACCACTGGCGCTTGATGTTCTCCTTGAGCTCGACGCCGAGGGGGCCGTAGTCCCAGGCGGAGCGGGTGCCGCCGTAGATCTCGCCCGAGGGGAAGACGAACCCCCGGTGCTGGGCGAGGGTGACGACCTTGTCGAGGGTGGTGGGTTCTGCCACGGGGAGCTCCTAGCTGTTCGGGCGCACGGGGCCCTGGCGCGCGCCGGCTGCGCGCGTCCTTCTGGTGTGCGTCCATGGTAGCCGCGGGCTCGGAGGCCCGACCGCGGGCGGGAACCGTCGACGGGCATGATGGCGAGATGAGCAGCCTCCCTCCCCTCGTCGTCTCCGCGGTCGCCGTCCTGCGCGAGCGCCGCGTGCTGATGGTGACGGCGCGCGGGCGCGACGTCGTCTACCTCCCCGGCGGCAAGGTCGACCCGGGCGAGACGGGCGCCGAGGCGGCGGCCCGCGAGACGGAGGAGGAGCTGGGCACCGCGCCGACGTCGCTGCGCGAGCTCTTCACCGTCCGGACGCAGGCGCACGGCGAGCCGGAGGGCCGCGAGGTGCACATGACCGTGTTCGCCGCGGAGCTCACCGCGGAGCCGCGCGCGAGCGGCGAGATCGACGCACTGCACTGGATCACCGGCTCCGACGCGCACCGCTGCCCGCCCGCCGGGGTCGACACGCTCGCCCGGCTGCGCGCCCTGGACCTCATCGACTGAGCCGGGCCTCGTCGAGCGACGCCGCTGGCGAGCGGCCGTCGCACGGGCGGCTAGCCTCGTGGCGTGGAGACGAGACGACGCGCCAGAGACCAGACGAACGGAGGCGACGTTCCGCGCCTGGAAGCGGTGCGGCTGGAGGCGGCGGTGCCCATCCTGAGGATCTTCTCGGTCGCCAAGGCGGGCGAGTTCTACGTCGACTACCTCGGCTTCACCGTCGACTGGGAGCACCGCGCCGCACGCGACGCGCCGCTCTACCTGCAGGTCTCGCGGTCGGGCCTGCGCCTGCACCTCAGCGAGCACCACCGCGACGGGAGCCCCGGAGCGGCGGTGCACGTGGCCCTCCGCGGGGTGCGCGAGCTGCACGCCGAGCTCGACTCGAAGGAGTACCCGTACCTCAACCCGCGGATCACGCGGTCGCCGTTCGGATTCGCGCTCGATCTGATCGATCCGTTCGGCAACCAGCTGCGCTTCGCCGAGGCCGCGCCGGACGCCGCTAACGGCTGAGAGCGCGCTGGTCAACCGTTCACCGCCTGTCCACCGCTTTCCGATGCGGGTCGCCTAACGTGGCCGGGATGGTGACTCGGGGGACGACGCGACGACCGGACGAGGTCCGGACGCAGAGCGGGCGCGTGCGCGCGCCCCTGCTGTCCACGGCCGCACCCCTCGTGGTCGGGCTGATCGGCTCGCTCGCGATCCTCGCCGGCTCGCTCTCCGTCGGCTACCTGCCGCTCGACTCGCCGATCCGGGACTGGCCGCTGATCTCCGCGCTCCGCGCCTCGGCCGGGGCCACCGAGCTGGGCGTCGTGGCCGTCGTCGGCGGCGGGATGCTGCTGCTCGTCGCCTGGCTGCGGCTGCGCTCGGCCGCCCTCGACGACCGCCCCGGATCCGTCCGCGCGATCCTCGTCGCCGCGCTCGCCTGGGCCGCTCCCCTGCTCGTCACCGTGCCGCTGTTCAGCCGCGACATGTTCTCCTACGTCGCACAGGGCCGCCTGATGACCGCCGGCGTGAACCCCTACTCGAGCGGCGTCGCCACCCTGCCCGGCTGGTACGCGCTCGGCGTCGACCCGCGCTGGGCCGACACGCCCACGCCCTACGGGCCGCTCTACCTGCTCGCGGAGCAGACCGCCGTGCACGTCGCCGGCTGGACCTTCCCCGAGCTCTCGGTCGCGATGCTCCGCGCGCTCTCCGTCGCCGGAGTCGCCGTCAGCACCGTCTACGCCCTGCGGCTCGCCCGGCTGCGCGGCCTGTCCGTCCCGCTCACCGCGTGGACCCTCGTCGCCAATCCGCTGACCCTCGTCCTCTTCGTCGTCGCCGGGCACAACGACTCCGTGATGATCGCGCTGATCCTCGCCTCGCTCTACTACGGCCACACCGACCGCCGGGTCGCCGCCGTGCTGCTGATGGGCGCGGCGATCGCCGTCAAGCCGGTCGCCGTCATCGCGCTGCCCGTCCTCGCGCTGCTCTGGCTGCGGCACGACGCGACGCTGCGGCAGCGCATCCGGACCTGGGCCTGGAGCGGCGCGGGAGCCCTCGCCGTCGTCGTCGCGATCGGCCTCGCCGCGGGAGTCGGCGTCGGCTGGATCGGCGCGATGATCGTGCCGGGCTCGATCCTGCACTGGTACGCGCCGATGTCCGCCGTCGTCGTCGCGGTGTCCACCGCCGTCCAGATGACCGGCCACGATCCGGCCGCCGCGATCGCCGTGGTCAAGATGCTCGCCCTCCTCGGCGCGGGCGTGATCGCCGGTGCGCTGATGCTGTCGCGGCGGGCCATCGATCCGCTCGCCCGCCTGACCGGCGCGCTGCTGGCCTTCGTCACGGCGTCGACCGCCATCCACCCCTGGTACGCGCTCTGGATCCTGCCGATCGCCGCGCTCTCGCGGCCCTGGCGGAGCACGCACCGGCACCTCGCGGTCTACGCCACGGTCTTCCTGATGTGCGTCACGCTCGCCGAGCCGGTCGACGGCGGGGGAGGGGCGGTCGACCAGATCCCGGTCCGCGTCGCGACCATCGCCGCGATCGTCGTCGTCGGCGTCTACGTCCTGGTCGGCTACTCCGACGAGGAGGACGTCGATGCGCGCCGACTCGTCGGCGCCGTGCCCTTCGGCACCGAGATCCTGCAGCGCCTCAGCGGCGGCCGCCTCGGCGCCCCCGCGGCGCTGCGCGTCCCGGCCCGCAAGTAGCACGCAGCGCCTTCTCCTGCTGGTCGAGTGCCGACTCGACTTCTGACGCCGGTGGATCTCGATGCGCCCGCTCCGCGCGCTACTCGATCGGCATGCACATCATGGTGGTCGAGCAGCCCCGCAGGGGCGCATCGAGACCCGCCCGCCGCCTCAGCCGGTGAGCTCAGGTGCCGTCGGGCTTGCTCGCGCGGCGCTCGAGGGCCGCCTGGGCGGCCGCTGCGGCGGTGTCCTTCTCGGTGCGGCCGAGGACGCCCGAGAGCGCGGAGAGCCAGTCGGAGTCGTCCCGCCGGTCGGCGACGGCCTCCGCGAAGAGCGGCAGCTCGCTCCGGGTGGCGTGGATCGCGTAGTCCTCGCGGCTGTACTCCGGAGTCTCGGCATCCGGCGTCGCGGCGTCGTCGTCGCGGTCGTCCTGAGTCATGGTGCCCTCTCAGCGGCCCGGTCCGTTCCGGGCGCTCCGACAGGCTAACCCTGTTCGGGGGCTCCGCGCTCAGGGGTGGCGTCGCCCTCATCGGCCCCGCGCGGCAGCGGACGCCACACCACGAGCTCGGTGCGCCGCTGGGCGCGCGTTCCGTGACGGAGGGTCACCACGTCGCCCTCGAGGCCGGCGGCGAAGACCCGGCGGCCCGGACGGTTGAGCAGCTCGTCGGCCAGCGCGGACTCGAGCTCGCGCACGCGCTGCGACAGCGAGAGGACCTGGTTCTCGAGCTGGAGGATGCGGGCGATGCCCTCGAGCGAGACGCCCTCGGAGGAGAGCCGGGCGACCTCGCGCAGCTGCACGACGTCGCGCATCGAGTAGCGGCGGGACTTGCCGGCCGTGCGCGTGGGGCGCACCAGACCGAGCCGGTCGTACTGGCGCAGCGTCTGCGGGTGCATGCCGGCCAGGTCGGCGGCGACCGCGATCGCGAACACCGGGGTGCTCTCGTCCACGTCTCCTCCTCTCCGGCCGGCCCCGCAGGGTCCGGGCCGTGCTAGTAGCGGGCCTTCTCCAGGATGTCGTCGCGCGGGTTGTCCGACGGCTCGGCGGCCGCGTAGGCCTCGAGCGCGTCGCGCGCCGCGCCGGACAGGTGGTCGGGCACCGCGACCTGGATCTCGGCGAGCAGGTCGCCCGTGCCCTTGCCGGTGGCGACACCGCGGCCCTTGACTCGCAGCACGCGGCCGCTCGGGGTGCCGGGGGCGACGCGCAGCTTGACCGGGTCGCCGCCGAGGGTCGGCACCTCGATCGTGGCGCCGAAGACGGCCTCGACGAAGGTGACGGGGACGGTGACGCGCAGGTTCAGTCCGTCGCGCTCGAAGACCGGGTGCTTGCGCACGGCGACGGTGAGCACGAGGTCGCCGGGCTCGCCGCCGTCGGGGCTCGGGCGGCCCTTGCCGCGGACGCGGATCTTCTGCTGGTCGGCGACGCCGGCCGGGATCCGGACCGACAGCGCGCGGCCCTCGCCGGTCTGCAGCTGCACGGTGTCGCCCTGCGTCGCGGTGCGGAAGTCGATGGTGGTGCTGGCGGTGACGTCGGCGCCCTTCTGCGGGCCGCCGAAGCCGCGGAAGCCGCCGCTGGGCTGGCCGAACCGGCCGCCGCCCGCGTTGCCGAACATGCCGCCGAGGATGTCCTCGAAGCCGGCGGGCGGACCCTGCTGGGTGCTGTACGAGGTGCGGCCGCCGCCGCCCTGGTTGAAGACGTTGCCGAACACGTCGTCGAAGCCGCCGGGCTGGCCGCCGGCCGTGAAGCGGGCGCCGGAGCCCATCGCGCGGATCTGGTCGTACTCCTTGCGGTGCTCGGCGTCGGAGAGGACGGTGTACGCCTCGCTGATCTCCTTGAAGCGCGCCTCGGCCTTCGCGTCCCCCGGGTTGGAGTCGGGGTGGAACTGCCGAGCGAGCTTGCGGTAGGTCTTCTTGAGGTCCGCCGCGGAGACGTCCTTCGAGACACCGAGGACCTTGTAGAAGTCCTTGTCGAACCAATCCTGGCTGGCCATGCGCCTCTTCCTGTGTCGTAGTGCGGCTGTCGTCGTGCGGAGTCCTCAGACCCCGGCAGGGGCCGCCCGTGGTCGGGACGGCCCCTGCTCGGGAGCGGAGGCTCCGCAGTGGTGCGGGAGGCGGGTCAGTCGGCGGGGACCGCGACGACCACCTTGGCGGCGCGCAGCAGCGAGCCGCCGAGGTAGTAGCCCGATTCGACGACGTCCGCGACCGTGGAGGTCTCGGCGCCGGGAGTGGGCTGCTGGAAGATCGCCTCGTGGATGTTCGGGTCGAACAGATCGCCCACGGCGCCCGTCTTCACCAGCCCGAGCTTCTCGATGCCGCCGCGCAGCTTCTGCGCGATGGCGGTGAACGGGCCGCCCTCGGCGAGATCGCCGTGCTTCTCGGCGCGGTCGATGTCGTCGAGCACGGGGAGGATGACCTTCACCGCGTCGCCGATCGCCCGCTCCTTGTCGACCTGGCGGTTCGACTCGGTGCGCTTGCGGTAGTTCGCGTACTCCGCGGTGACCCGCTGGAGGTCGGCGAGGTGCTCGGCCGCGAGCGTCTCGGCGTCGGACTGACCGGAGAGGAACGAGAGGTCGGCGTCGGAGAGCGTCGTCTCGACGTCGGGACCCTCGGCCTCGATCAGACCCTCGGTGTCCTGGGCGGACTCGGCCGCCTCGGCACCGGTGGCCGGCTCGTCCTCGGGCACGCCGTTGTCCGGCTCCTGGTTGTGCTTCCCCATCGCTACTTCGTGTCCTTCGGCTCGTCCTCGTCGATGACCTCGGCGTCGACGATGTCCTCGTCGTCCTTCTTCTCGTCCTCGGCCGGCGCGTCCTGCGGAGCGCTCTGCGCGGCCTGGTCCTGCGAGTAGATGGCCTGGCCGATCTTGGTCTGCGAGGCGTTGAGGGCGTCGAACGCGGTCTTGACGGCCGCGTCGTCGTCGCCGGCGAGCGCGGTCTTCAGCGCGTCGACGTCGCCCTGGACCTCGGTCTTGACGTCCTCGGGCAGCTTGTCCTCGTTCTCCTTGATCAGCTTGTCGATCGAGTAGGCGAGGGTCTCGGCGTTGTTGCGGACCTCGGCGGCCTCGCGGCGGGCCTTGTCCTCGGAGGCGTGCTCCTCGGCCTCGCGCACCATGCGGTCGATGTCGTCCTTGGGCAGCGACGAGCCGCCGGTGATCGTCATCGACTGCTCCTTGCCGGTGCCCTTGTCCTTGGCGGACACGTGCACGATGCCGTTGGCGTCGATGTCGAAGGTGACCTCGACCTGCGGGATGCCGCGCGGCGCGGGGGCGATGCCGGTCAGCTCGAAGGTGCCGAGGTTCTTGTTGTCGCGGGTGAACTCGCGCTCGCCCTGGAAGACCTGGATCGCGACGGACGGCTGGTTGTCGTCGGCCGTGGTGAAGGTCTCGGAGCGCTTGGTCGGGATGGCCGTGTTGCGCTCGATGAGCTTGGTCATGATCCCTCCCTTGGTCTCGATGCCGAGCGAGAGCGGGGTGACGTCGATGAGCAGGACGTCCTTGCGCTCGCCCTTGAGGACGCCGGCCTGCAGGGCGGCGCCGACGGCGACGACCTCGTCCGGGTTGACGCCCTTGTTGGGCTCCTTGCCGCCGGTGAGCTTCTTGACGAGCTCGGCCACGGCCGGCATGCGGGTCGAGCCGCCGACGAGGACGACGTGCGCGATGTCGTCGACCTTGACACCGGCCTCCGCGATGACGTCGGTGAACGGCTTGCGGGTGCGCTCGATCAGGTCGTTCGTGAGCTCCTCGAACTTGGCGCGCGTGAGCGTCTCGTCGAGGTTCGCGGGGCCGTTCTCGGTGAGCGAGAGGTAGGGCAGCTGGATGCTGGTCGAGGTGCTCGAGGAGAGCTCCTTCTTGGCCTGCTCCGCCGCCTCCTTGAGGCGCTGGCGCGCGATCTTGTCCTTCGAGACGTCGACGCCGGTCGAGTCCTTGAAGCGCTTGACCAGGTAGTCGACGACGCGCTGGTCCCAGTCGTCGCCGCCGAGGCGGTTGTCACCCGAGGTCGCGCGGACCTGGATGGTGGAGAAGTCGTCGTCCTTGCCCACCTCGAGGAGGGAGACGTCGAAGGTGCCGCCACCGAGGTCGAAGACGAGGATGAGCTCGTCCTCCTTGCCCTTGTCGAGGCCGTAGGCGAGCGCCGCGGCGGTCGGCTCGTTGATGATGCGGAGCACGTTGAGGCCGGCGATCTCGCCGGCGTCCTTCGTGGCCTGGCGCTCGGCGTCGTTGAAGTAGGCCGGGACGGTGATGACCGCGTCGGTCACCTTCTCGCCCAGGTACTGCTCGGCGTCGCGCTTGAGCTTGCCGAGGATGCGCGCCGAGATCTCCTGCGGCGTGTACTTCTTCTCCTCGACGGCGAACGTCCAGTCGGTGCCCATGTGGCGCTTGACGGAGGCGAGGGTGCGGTCGACGTTCGTCACGGCCTGGCGCTTGGCGGTCTCGCCGACGAGCACCTCGCCGTCCTTGGTGAACGCGACGACGGACGGGGTGGTGCGGAAGCCCTCGGCGTTGGCGATGACGGTGGGCTCGCCACCCTCGAGGACGGCCACGACCGAGTTGGTGGTTCCCAGGTCGATGCCTACGGCACGGGACATATGCGTGTTTCTCCTTCGCGGACGGCCGTCGGGCCGTCCCTCACTGGTGGATCTTCTGCGGGAAAGTCGTCTGCGGGAGTTGAGCCCCGCACGCTCAAGTTTACGCATCGGTCGTGGCGAGTCAAGTCGAGGAGCAGAAACCTGAGTCGACCCGGCTCAACTCTCAGGCTGCAGAAAACGTCACGCTACCTCCCGTTCTCCCGCTCCCCCTACGGTGAGTGCATGACCGCCAGCGCCAGCCTCCGCCCCCGCACCAGCCGCTGGCCCGTCGTCGCCTGGGGCCTCTGGGACTGGGGCAGCTCCGCCTTCAACGCCGTCGTCACGACCTTCGTCTTCACCGTCTACCTCACCACCGACGGCCTCTTCGGCACACCGAGCGGCGTCTCGGCGGCGCTCGGCTGGACGCTCGCGGGCGCCGGCGTCGTCGTCGCCCTGATCGCCCCGGTGACCGGGCGCCGCGCCGATCTCGGCGGGCGGCGGCGCCGCTGGCTCGGCCTGCACTCCGCGGTGGTCGTCGTCTGCATCCTGCTGATGTTCTTCGTCCGCCCCGACCCGGCCTTCCTCTGGCTCGGCCTGGGCCTGCTCGCCGTGGGCACCGTCTTCTTCGAGTTCGCGAGCGTCAACTACAACGCGATGCTCAGCCAGGTCTCCACCCGGGCGAGCGTCGGGCGCGTCTCGGGCTTCGGCTGGGGCATGGGCTACGTCGGCGGCATCGCGCTGCTCCTCGTCCTCTACTTCGGCCTCATCTCGCCCGAGGTGGGGCTCTTCGGCGTCACGGGCGAGGACGGCCTGGACGTCCGCGTCTCGATCCTGCTGGCCGGGATCTGGTTCGCCGTCTTCGCCCTGCCCGTCCTGTTCGCCGTCCCCGAGCTCCCCGGCCGGACCGGCGGCACCGCGCGGGTGAGCGTGCTCGAGTCCTACCGCGCGCTCTTCCGCCAGATCGGGGCGCTGCGCCGCGAGAGCCCGACGACGCTCGCCTTCCTGCTCGCCAGCGCCGTCTTCCGCGACGGCCTGACCGGCGTCTTCACCTTCGGCGGCGTCCTCGCCCAGGGCACCTTCGGCTTCAGCGCCGGGCAGGTGATCCTGTTCGCGATCGCCGCGAACATCGTCGCCGGCGTCGCGACCATCGCGGTCGGCGCCCTCGACGACCGGCTCGGTCCCAAGTCGGTGATCGTCGCCTCGCTGATCGGGCTGATCGTCTGCGGCGGCGCCGTCTTCGTCCTGCACGACGCCGGCCCGACCGCGTTCTGGGTCTTCGGCCTGCTGCTGTGCCTCTTCGTCGGCCCCGCGCAGTCGGCCAGCCGCAGCTACCTCTCCCGGCTGATCCCGGAGGGACGCGAGGGCGAGATCTTCGGCCTCTACGCGACGACCGGTCGCGCGGCGTCGTTCCTCGCGCCCGCCGCCTTCGCCGCCGCGGTCTCGATCGCCGCGGGCGTCTCCGGCGACGCCGACGTGCAGTACTGGGGGATCCTCGGGCTGGTCGTCGTGCTCGCCGCGGGACTCGCCCTGCTGCTGCCGGTCAGGACGCCGGCCGCCGCCGCCCGGACGAGCGCCTGATCAGCCGGCGAGCTCCGATCAGGTCGCGAGCCAGAACAGGATCAGCAGCAGCGTCACCAGGAACCCGGTGAGGAAGTTCAGCGCGAGGAAGCGCTTCCAGCCGGCGTTCGCGCGCTCGGCCTGCTCGTCGGTCAGCGAGCGGTACGGCCAGACGCTCAGCGCGTACGGGATCGCGAGCAGCGCGGCCAGCGTCCCCGGCCAGGGCAGCAGCAGCAGGAGCAGTCCGCTCGCGACGTAGGCGGCGATCGCGAAGCGCACGGTCGCCTTCGCGCCGATCACCGTGGCGATCGACCCGATGCCGCCGGCCCGGTCGGCCAGGATGTCCTGCACCGCGCCGAAGGCGTGGCTGGCTATGCCCCAGAGGAAGAACGCGACCAGCAGGGCCCAGAGACCCGGGGTGAGCACCGTGCCCGCGAGCGCGACGCCGTAGACGGCGGGGCTGACGAAGTGCGTCGCCGAGGTCAGCGAGTCGAGGAACGGCCGCTCCTTGAAGCGCAGGCCGGGCGCGCTGTAGGCGATGACGGCGAAGACGCTGACCGCCAGCACCAGCCAGGACAGCGGCGAGCCGAGCAGCACGAGCGCGATCAGGAACGGGACGTTGGTCGCCACCGCCGCGATCAGCGTCGCGCGGTGCTCGCTCCGATCGAGGACCGCGCCCTCGACACCGCCCTTGCGCGGGTTCCGCAGGTCGGACTCGTAGTCGAAGACGTCGTTGATCCCGTACATCGCGAGGTTGTAGGGGATCAGGAAGTAGAGCGTGCCGAGCACGAGGGCGAGGTCGATCTCGCGGGTGGTCAGCAGGTAGGCCGCGGCGAACGGGTAGGCCGTGTTGACCCAGCTCAGCGGGCGGCTGGAGACGAACAGCGCGCGGAGCCGCCTCACCGAGCGCTCCGGCGGCGTGCCGGCAGGAGGACCCACAGCGCCGGCAGGGCGAGCGCGGCCGCGATCGCGTAGGCGAAGTCCTCGATCGGCGCGACGCCGATCCGGATCCCCGAGATCAGGTCGTCGTCGTAGGCGACGAGGAGCCCGACGCCGATCATGATGTTGTCGAAGACGGCGGTCGTCACCAGCAGCACCGCGAGGGTGCCGAGCAGCACGGGCAGCCGGAGCCGGCCGCGCCGGAGCGCGACCACCAGCGGCACCGCGACCACCGCGAGGAAGACCGCGTTGAGGAGCAGGTAGGTCACGCGCGCGCCTCCGCCCGCTTCGCGAGGAACCCGTGCACGTCCATGGACAGGTAGCAGAGCAGCGTGAGGAAGAGGACCTCCTCGACCGGCAGCTCCGGCGCGAGCTGCAGCCCGGTCATGTACGGGGTCTCGCCGCGGAAGAAGACGCCGAGTCCGATGCCGGCGAGGTCCCAGAGCAGGAAGAACACGACGCCGGCCGGCAGCACGATCGCCGCACGGCGGGCGTCCGCCCAGAAGAACAGGCCGAAGCGCCTGTCGAGCACGACCATCCCGGTGATCGAGACGACGAGCGCGAGCAGGTAGAGGACCCCCACGCGCTACTCCCCCGCGGCGACGGGCTCGGGAGCCACGCTCGGGGCGACCGGCGCCGAGGGGGCGGCGCGCACGGGCAACGGCTCGGTCGACACGTCGCCGCGGACGCGCTTGAGCATCACCTCGGCGCTGATCACGCACATGGGCAGGCCGATGCCCGGGATCGTCGAGCTGCCCGCGAAGAGCAGCCCGTCGACGTGCGCGCTGGCGTTCCCGGAGCGGAAGAACGCGCTCTGCGAGAGGATGTGCGCCGGACCGAGCATCGAGCCGCGCCAGGCCCCGAGATCGCTCTCGAAGTCGGCCGGGCCGATGGTGCGGCGCACGACGATCCGCTCGGCGAGGTCCTCGGCACCGGTCCAGGTCGCGATCTGGCGGATCGCCGCGTCGGCGATGGCCTCGACCTGCGCGTCGCCGGCGCCGTCGATCCCCCCGTGGCCGATCGAGGTGTCGGCCGGGATCGGCACGAGGACGAAGAGGTTCTCGTGCCCCTCGGGAGCGACGCCGGGGTCGGTCGCGCTCGGGCGGCAGACGTAGATCGACGCGGGATCGGGGACCGAGGGGTTCTCGCCGAAGATCCGGCCGAAGTTCTCGCGCCAGTCGCTCGTGAACAGCAGCGTGTGGTGCTCGAGCTCCGGCAGCGCGCCGCGGACGCCCAGGAGCACCAGCACGGCGCTCGGGCCGGGCTCGCGGTTCTCCCAGTACTCGGGCGGATAGCTGCGCAGCTCGTCAGGAAGCAGCGCCTGCTCCGTGGTGAACAGGTCGGAGGCGTTGACGACGAGCTCGGCGGGGAGCTGTCGCGTGCCGTCCGGGCCCTCGTACTCGACGCCGACGACCTCGGCCCCGCGGCGGCTGCCGCGCGGGGCGCGCGCCGTGAGGATGCGGGTGGCGGGCGAGGAGGTGCGGACGGTGACGCCCGCCTCCTCCGCCACCTCGGCGACGGCCGCGATCAGGCGGGTGAAGCCGCCCATCGGGTAGAGCACGCCGTCGGCCAGGTCGAGGTGGCTCATCAGGTGGTACATGCTCGGCGCGGCGAACGGCGAGGAGCCGAGGAAGACGGCCGGGTAGCCGAGGATCTGCCGCAGCCGGTTGTCGGTGACCGCGGTCGCCGCGAAGGTGTCGAGCGGGGTGAGCAGGAGGCGGCCGAGCCGGCCGGTGCGGCTGAGCACGTCGCGGCGCAGCAGCGGCAGGAACGACGCGAAGCTCGTGTAGAGGAACCGGCGCTTGGCCACCTCGTAGGTGTCGCGCGCCGACTCGAGGTAGACCCGCATCCGGGCCCCCGCGCCGGGCTCGATGCTCTCGAACAGGGCGAGGTTGGACTCCAGGTCGGCGAGCACGTCGATCGGCTCGGCGATGCCCTGGCTGTAGACGCGGTAGCCCGGGTCGAGGCGCTCGAGGTCGAGCCGCTCCTCGGCGCTCGTGCCCATCAGCCGGAAGAAGTGGTCGAACACCTCCGGCATCAGGTACCAGGAGGGGCCGGTGTCGAAGCGGAAGCCGTCGCGCTCCCACGAGCCGGCCCGGCCGCCGACGACCTCGCGCTGCTCGAGCAGGGTCACGTCCCAGCCGTCGCGGGCGAGCAGGCCGGCGGAGGCGAGACCGCCGATGCCGCCGCCGATCACGACGGCCCGGTGCGGGCCGCTCGCCGAGCGGGAGGCGCGCGCCGGGCCGGCGCCCAGGCGCGGGCCGATCGTCGAGACGGCGGCGCGGGCGGCGAGCGCCGCCTTCGTCGCCGTCGGCACGCCGACCCGGGCGCGCAGCAGCTCCTCGGCGGGAGTGGCGCGGATCCGGTCCGCGAGCGCGGCGAAGAGGGAGTGCGCGAGCAGCACGGCGCGTCGGCTCGAGCGGGGCAGCTCGGGCACGATGGCGCCGGCCGCGGCGAGGTCGTCATCGAGGTCGGCCAGCAGCGCCGCCTTGTCGGTCTCCGAGAACGCGCGCGGGTCGACGCCGGGGAAGTAGCTGCGGCCGAGGCCGTCGACGTCGGCCGCCAGATCGCGGAGGAAGTTGACCTTCTGGAACGCGGAACCCAGGCGCCGGGCGCCGGCGACGAGGCGCTCGCGCGCGGCGGGCGAGACGAGTCCGGCGTCGGGCGCGGCGAGGAAGACGTGCAGGCACATCAGCCCGACCACCTCGGCCGAGCCGTAGACGTAGCTCTCGAACGACTCGGGGGTGTGCACCGTCTCGCGCAGGTCGGCGCGCATCGAGGCGAAGAAGGGACCGGTGAGCTCGGTGCCGAAGCCGGCGGCGCGCGCGGTGCGGGCGAAGGCGTGGATGACGAGGTTCGCGCTGTAGCCGCTGGCGAGCGCGCGCTCGGTCTCGGCCTCGAAGGCGTCGAGCGACTCCTCGACGGCGGCGCGGTCGAGGTGCGCCTCCTCGGCGACCCCGTCCACGATCTCGTCGGCGACGCGCACCAGCGCGTAGACGTCCTCGATGCGCTCGCGCACGCCCGCCCCGAGGAGGCGGGTGGCCAGGCCGAAGGACGTGGAGTAGCGCCGGATCACCTGCGCGGACGCCTCGTGGGCGACGCGGTCGTACAGTTCGCTCTGCCGGCTCATCGTGCCACCGTACGGCGCGCGCGGGCGGCGACCGGCATCCGGGCCGCGATCCGCGCGTGGCGGGCGTCCGACGGGTGCGCGGCGGCGTGTCGGGCGGTCACCGGGTGCGCCCGAGGACGCTCGAGACCAGCGGCCGCATCTCGGTGCGGAACGCCTCCGTCACCGCGGGGGTGTGCAGCGCGTCCCACGCGCGGTTCGCGAAGTCGCTCGCGAGCGCCTCGGCGTAGCCGCGCGAACCGCACTCCTCGAGGATGCAGCGCACGCGCTCCGCCGTGTCGGGGTCGAGGTGCTCGTCGCCGATGAGGCCCTCGATCTCGCGCCAGCGGTCGGTCCCGGCGGCGTGCGCGATCAGGACCGTGCGCTTGCCCTCGCGGAGATCGCCGAGCGTGGTCTTGCCGGTCTGCCCCTCGGAGCCGAAGACGCCGAGCAGGTCGTCGACGATCTGGTAGGCGATGCCGATGCCGCGGCCGAACTCGCCGAGGGCCTCGACGGCCGCGTCGTCGGCGCCGGCCAGGATCGCGCCGGCCTGCAGCGGCGCCTCGAAGGAGTAGACCGCGGTCTTCAGACGCTCCATCTCGAGCACCTCCTCCACCGAGGGCATGCCGGGCATCAGCGAGAAGTCGACGTCGGCCAGCTCGCCCGCGGCGGAGGCGAAGACGGCCTCGTCGAGCAGGGTGAGCAGGCGCGCGCGGACGCCGTCGGAGGCGCCGACGCCCTCGACCAGGCGGTGCGCGCCGGTGAGCGCGAGGTCGCCCGCGATGACGGCGACCGAGGTTCCGCGGTGCTCCGCGATGGGGATGGAGAGCCCGGCGGTCGTCGCCTCGTCGCGGTAGCTGCCCGAGACGTTCGGGCCGCCGCGGCGGACGAAGTCGCGGTCGATCACGTCGTCGTGCACGATCAGCGCGGTGTGCAGCAGCTCGAAGGCCGCGCCGAGGTGGGCGGACGCCTCGGGGTCCTGACCGCCGTGCGCCTCGTAGGCCGAGATCACCATCAGCGGCCGGAACCGCTTGCCGCCGCGGGTGTTGGCCTCGATCGTCTGCCAGAGGGTCAGGTACCGGGGTCCGAGCCGCGTCGCCCGGGAGCGCGCGAGCGAGAAGAACCGGTCGAGGACAGCATCGACGTGCTCCTGCCGCCTTCGGGAGAGAACCACGGGGTCGCGCGTATCCACGGGGTCGAGGCTAACAAACTCGCCTCTCTAGCAATAAGCCGGCTGAGTTCCGCCGTCGTGCTTGACTTACGGTCATGACTTCGGAAGGAATCGCCGTGCGCACTGACGAGCTCGAGCAGCTGGATCTCCTCGAGGAGGTGGTGCTCCTCGACGAGTCCGGGACCGCCGTCGGCGTGGCCGACAAGGCGACCGTGCACGACACCGCGACCCCCCTGCACCTCGCCTTCTCCTGCCACGTCTTCGCGCCCGACGGCGCACTGCTGGTGACGCGGCGCGCGCTGGGCAAGCGCACCTGGCCCGGAGTATGGACCAACTCGTTCTGCGGGCACCCCGCTCCCGGCGAGCGGATCGAGGACGCGGTGGTGCGCCGCGCCGAGCGCGAGCTGGGCGCCCGGCTCGACTCGCTCGAGCTGGCGCTGCCCGACTTCCGCTACCGCGCGGTGGACGCCTCCGGCATCGTCGAGAACGAGATCTGCCCGGTCTACACCGCGACGGTCTCGAGCCGCGACGCGCTGAGCCCCCGCGCCGACGAGGTCATGGACGTCGAGTGGGTCGACCCCGAGGCGACCCTCGCCGCCGTCCGTGCGGCCCCCTGGGCCTTCTCCCCCTGGCTCGTCCTGCAGCTCCCCCGCCTGCTCGGCTGACCGGCTGCCCCCGCCCGCGAGATGCCACTTGTGCACGCCTTCCACGGCGTGTCGCGTGCACAAGTGGCATCTCGCGGAGGGGGTCAGTCGCCGTAGACGTCGGTGCGGTGGAAGTTCAGCGACGATCGGGAGGCGGTGGGGCCGCGCTGGCCCTGATAGCGCGAGAGGTAGGACGCCGAGCCGTACGGCTGCTCGGCGGGCGAGCTCAGGCGGAAGAAGCACATCTGGCCGATCTTCATCCCCGGCCAGAGCATGATCGGCAGGGTCGCGACGTTGCTCAGCTCGAGCGTGACGTGACCGGTGAAGCCGGGATCGATGAACCCCGCGGTCGAGTGCGTCAGCAGCCCCAGCCGCCCCAGCGAGCTCTTGCCCTCCAGGCGCGCGGCGATGTCGTCGGGGAGCGAGACCTCCTCGTAGGTCGAGCCGAGCACGAACTCGCCGGGGTGCAGGATGAACGCCTCGCCCGCCGGGGTCTCGACCAGGCGCGTCAGCTCGGGCTGGTCCTCGGCCGGATCGATGTAGGGGTACCGGTGGTTGTCGAACAGCCGGAAGAAGCGGTCGAGCCGCACGTCGACCGACGAGGGCTGGATCATCGCCGCGTCGTGCGGCGAGAGCCCGACGCGGCCGGAGGAGAGTTCGAGCTTGATGTCGCGATCGGAGAGCAGCACGAGGCGAGCTTAGGGCGCGGGGCTTGCTACCATGGGGCGGTGCGCCTGAGCGGCGCCGCGCGAGTGTAGTTCAATGGTAGAACTTCTGCTTCCCAAGCAGATGGCGCGGGTTCGATTCCCGTCACTCGCTCCGACTCCCCCGCTGCCGGGCCTGCGCGAACAGCGCGAGGATCTCCGCCGCGATGACCTCGTGGCCGCGCCCGTTCGGGTGGTTCCCCTGCGCCATCAGCTCCGCCAGGGACTCGCCGCGCTCCTGCAGCGCGCGGAAGACCCGGAGCGGGTCCGCCAGCAGCACGCCGTCGCGTTCGGCGAGCCCGCGGATCTGCTCGGCGTGCCGGACCAGCTCGTCGTCGGGATCGGCCAGGTCGGCGGCCAGGTCCGGCGAGGGCGTGATCAGCACGGGGACGACGCCGGCCCCGAGCACGGCGTCGATCATCGACGCCCAGGCGCGGCGGGC
The DNA here is from genome assembly GCF_009866655.1 of Rathayibacter sp. VKM Ac-2804. Classification (NCBI taxonomy): domain Bacteria; kingdom Bacillati; phylum Actinomycetota; class Actinomycetes; order Micrococcales; family Microbacteriaceae; genus Rathayibacter; species Rathayibacter sp. VKM Ac-2804. The sequence goes on along the minus strand of NZ_CP047420.1, from coordinate 913,010 downwards.
CCGGTCGAGCCCGATCGCCCGGTCGTTCAGGGCGTAGTCGATCAGCACGACGTCCGGGCGATGGCCGAGGACCTCCGTCGTCCGGCGCTCACCCGACTCCGAGTGCTCGCCGCCGATCGCAGTGACGATCGCGTTGATCACCGCGTGCGGGTGGCGCTCGGCGAGCCGGCCGGCGACGACGTGCGGGTAGGACGCGCGCCGGTCGACCAGGGGCGTCGCGGAGTAGCCCGACGGCACGCTGTGACCGTGGAAGACGAGGTTCACCGCCCTGTTGTCGGGCCAGGTCCGCTCCAGTTCCGCGACGACGCGGAGGAGACCGTGCACGGCGGCGGCCTAGCGCGTCGCGGGCGGCGCGGTGCTCGCCCGCACGATCAGCGAGGTCGGCACCAGCTCGACGACGGGCTCGTCGCTCACCCCGTTCGCGAGCTGCTCCAGCAGCAGCTCGACGCACTTCGCGCCGACCGCGCGGTAGTCCTGCCGGATCGTCGTCAGCGGCGGCGAGAAGTCCTGCGCCTCCGGGATGTCGTTGAAGCCCACCACGCTGACGTCCTCGGGGATCCGCAGACCGTGCTCCGCGAACGCCCGGTAGACGCCCAGAGCGGCCTCGTCGCTGGAGACGAGCACCGCGGTGCAGTCGCCGCTCTCGGCCAGGGCGGCGCCCTGCAGGTACCCGCCGTCGGAGCGCCAGTTGCTGTAGCGCGTGGGCGGCACGGGCGCACCCGCCGCGAGGAGCGCCTCCCGCCACGCCGTCTCGCGGCGCTCGGCCGCGAAGGAGCCGCGGGGGCCGGCGATGTGGTGCACCGTGCGGTGCCCGAGCCCGAGGAGGTGCTCGACCGCGGCCCGGACGCCGCCCGCCTGATCGGCGTCGACCACGGGCCCCTGGGCACCGGCGGCCGCGTTGACGAGCACGCGCGGGATCTCGGGGAGGGTCAGCTGCGCCGTGTCGCGCAGGTACGTCTCCACGACGACGATGAGGCCGTCCACCGCCAGCTCGCCGAACCGAGTGAAGGCGCCGTTGAGCCCGGTCTGGCTGGGTGCGGAGACCGGGACGAGCGTGATCGCGTAGCCCGCCTCCGCCGCCGCGGAGGCGATCGAGTCCACGGTCCGCATCATGCCCAGGGTGTCCAGGCTGAAGACGGCGACCCCGAGGGTGCGGAACGAACCGCTCTTCAGGGCGCGCGCGGCGCTGTTGGGCCGATAGCCGAGGGTGCGCATCGCCTCCAGCACGACCTGCCGCGTCGCCGGCACGACGTTGGTCTGCCCGTTCGCGACCCGGGAGGCGGTGACGGGCGCGACGCCCGCGAGGCGCGCCACGTCGGCCAGCGAGGGGCGGCGCGGAACGTCGGTCATGTCCCCATAGTGGCTCCTCTTCCGCCGCAGCTCGTCCAGGAGCTCCTCGAGGAAGTCGGGCGGGGGAATCGGGTCGTGCACGTCATCGGCAGACATGAGGGAATGGTAAGGCAACCATCTTCGCCGACCTTCTCGTAGGATCGACGACGGCCTCCCCCTTCCGGGACGGCATCCCGATCGAGTGAAGGACGACGATGACCCACCGGAGCCCCTCTCGCCCCGTGGCAGCGCTGGCCGCCGCCGCGCTCGCCGTCACCCTCGGCGGCTGCGCCGGCGCAGCGGCACCCCGGGACGACTCCCTGCTGGTCTGGAGCTGGGACGACCAGCTGCCGGAGGTCGCGGAGCTCTACGAGGAGGAGCATCCCGGGGTCGAGATCGAGGTGGTCGACGTCGGCACCGGGGACGAGCAGTACACCGCGCTGCAGAACGTGATCGCGGCCGGATCGGGCAGCCCCGACGTCGCCTTCCTCGACGCCACCGCGCTCCCCCAGTTCGCCCTGTCCGGTGCTCTGGCCGACCTCGGGCCGCTCGGGGCCGACGCGCTGTCCGACGAGTTCGCGCCCGGTCCGTGGGCGGCGTCGCAGCTCGACGGCACGGTCTACGGGCTGCCGTGGGCGTCCGGGCCGATGGTGCTGTTCTACAACCGAGCCCTCTTCGAGCGGCTCGGCGTGGCGGTGCCCACCACCTGGACGGAGTACGTCAGCGCGGCGGAGCAGCTGCACGCGGCGGATCCGGAGGTGCACATCCTCAACGACGTCGGCAACGCCGGCCTGGCCACGAGTCTGATCCAGCAGGCGGGCGGCCGGCCGTTCTCGGGGAGCGGCTCCGAGGTCGCGATCGATCTCGCCGACCCCGGCACCGCTCGGTACGCGGAGAACTGGCAGCGGCTCCTCGACGGCGGTCTGCTCGCGCCGGTCGCGGACTGGAGCGACGAGTGGCGGAGGATGCTCGCGGCGGACCGGATCGCGACGCTGCCGGCCGGCAGCTGGATGGCCTCCGCGCTGGCGCAGAGCGCCCCCGACTCCGCCGGCGAGTGGCGCGTGGCGCAGCTGCCGCAGTGGGAGCCGGGCGAGAGCGTGGCGGCGGAGCACGGCGGCGGCGGCTTCTCGGTGCTGGAGAGCAGCGACAGCAAGGAGCTCGCCGTCGACTTCCTGACCTTCGCCACCGCGGGCGAGGGCGTCGACGTCCTCCGCGACTCCGGGCTCTGGCCCGCCCACCGCGCCGCGACCGAGGCCCCCGGGTTCCTCGACGAGCCGAACGAGTACTTCGGCGGGCAGGCCGTCAACCGGGAGTACGCGACCGCGTCGGAGAACGCCCCCGACGACGTCCGGTTCCTGCCCTACCAGGTCTACGCCGCGGGGGTCTTCAACGACTCCGTCGGCACCGCCTACACCGACGGGACGACCCTCCAGGACGGGCTGCTCGACTGGGAGGCCGAGCTCGAGGAGTACGGCGCGGAGCAGGGCTTCACCGTCCAGAGGTGAGCCGGCGCTGCGACACGCCGGGCGGATCGGTGCGAACACGCGGATCCGCCCGCCCGACGGTGCAGGGTGGAGGGGTGAGCGAGCTCGTCCAGATCCCGTCTCCGGGCATCGCCCTCGAGTACGGGCACCCCGGCCGCCCGGTCGTGGTGATCCTGCACGACGTCTTCGGCCGGCTGCCCTGGCTCGAGCCGTTCGCCGAGGCCGTCTCGAAGCACGGGTACCACGTGCTCGTCCCCGACCTCTACGACGGCTGGGCCACGCTCGCCCCGGAGGACGCGCGCGACCTCGCCGCGATGGCCGCGCAGGACCGCGCACTCGCCTCCGTCGCCGACGCGGTGCGCACCGGATCCGCGGCCGGTGCCGCGCGCTCGGCCATCGTCGGCTTCGGCTTCGGCGGTCGGCTGGCGCTGCTGGTCGCCGCGACCGGTCTCGTCGACGCGGTCGTGGCCTACTACGCCACTCTCGGCCGGGAGGAGCACGTGCTCGTCCCCTGCCCGACCCTGCTGCACTACGCGCAGAGCGACGAGTGGCCCGAGGGCGACGACCCGGAGTCGTTCGTCGGCCGCCTGAAGGAGGCGGGCACCCCCGTCACCGCGCACACCTACCCGGACACGGAGCGGCACTTCGCCAATGCCACCCTGCGGGAGTCGGTGAGCCCGGCCGCCGCGGCGCTCGCCTACGCGCGGACGCTCTCGTTCCTCAACCCGCAGCTCATCGACTGCTGACGCCGGCCCCGGCTCCGCGCGGCGTCAGCCCTCGACGTCGTGCAGGTGGTGCTGCACGTCGTGCAGGTAGTACTTCGCGATCGTCTCGACCGTGAAGGAGGCGCCGTCGCTGCGCCGCCCCGGGCGCTGCCACTGCCGGCCGGTGACGCCCTCGAAGACGTCGCTGATGCGGCCCGCCTCCTCGACGAGCTCGCGGCCGACGACGGCCGGATCCTGCTGGTCGTAGCGCTCCTCGGTCGCCGCCACGTCCTGGTCCCAGTTGGGGAAGAGCGGGTCGTCGCCCTCGAGCATCAGCCCGAGGCGCATCCGGTAGATCCGGTGCACGTCGCGCACGTGCGCGGCGTACTCCAGCGGCGACCAGGTCTCGTCGTCGGGGCGCCCCGCGGCGTCCTCGCGCTCGAGGACGTAGGGCCAGGCGGCGGCGTTCTGGCGGATCAGCGCGGGGACGGCATCGGACTCGACGAGCGAGGCGTCGAAGCCGCACTCGAGGCAGGGGCGCTCGAGCACCCAGGTCCAGTCCTTGGTATCGGGAGTGATGGGCATGGGTCCAGGGTAGGACCGCTCAGCAGCGGGGCTGCGCGCCCTGGACCGCACCGCGCTCGCCGTCCGCCGTCCACGGCAGCTGCGGCAGGCCCGCGGCGCCGGTCGCCGCGCCCTGCTCGACCGCGATCGCCGCGAGGGCGCGCGCGGTCGTGGCGACGAAGCCCTCGCCCGCCGTCGAGCTGTTGAACGCGACCGCGACCGTCAGTCCCGACTCGGGGTCGGAGTAGGCGGCGGTGAGGAAGCCGGGCGCGATACCGGAGAAGCCGCGGAGCGGACCGGCCTGGTGGCCGCCGAGGCCGGCGAGGAGCCACTCCGCGCGCCCCTGACCCTGCGGCACGGGATCGGCCCACATCGCGTCGCCCGCGGGCTCGGTCGCGAGACCCTGCGCGAGGCGGCGCAGGTCCTCGAGGTCGGTGACGGCGCCACCGGCCGCGCCGAGCGAGGAGGGCGACGCGGCGGACAGGTCGCGGCGGACCTCGCACTGGACGGCTCCGGAGCGCGGATCGAGGGCCGCGGAGAAGCCGAGCATCGCCGGGGCGGGGAGCTCGAGCTCGGAGTCGCCGGGGAGCCGGGTGCTGCCCAGTCCGTAGCGCGGCACGACGTACTCGTCGTAGAGCGACTGCATGCTGAGGCCCGTCGCCTGGGAGGCCACGACACCGGCGAGGAGCGGGCCGGTCGAGGACTCGGACCAGGCGGTCCCCGGCTCGGCGATCGGCGCGCTCACCTGCGCGGCCGAGATCAGCTCCAGCGTGGGCCACTCGCGAGCGGGGTTCTGCACGACGGTCGGCCAGAGGATGGAGCGGAAGTCGGCGAGCCCGGAGGTGTGCGAGCAGAGCTGGCGGAGGGTCATCCCCTCGATCCCGGGCAGCGAGGTGAGAGCGCCGCCGACGTCGGCGTCGAGATCGAGGGTGCCCTTCTCGGCGAGCGCGACGACGACGTCGCAGGTCATCGCCTCGGTGCCGCCGGTGCCGAGCCGCACGTGCGCGTCGGTGGTCACCGGGGTGTTCGCCTCGTCGCCGATCGTGCCGATCGCCGTCTCCCAGCCGCCGGCCCAGGGCGACCAGACCCCGGCGACCACGCCGGAGGCACCCGCGACGCTCTGCGCCTCGACGAGGAAGCCGGACAGGGCGATCGCCAGATCGTCGGGCACGGGACCGGGCGGTGCGTCGGGGACGACGGAGCTGGTGCCGCCGGTGCAGCCGGTGAGGGCGAGGAGCAGGGCGGGCACGACGAGAGCTCCGACCCGGATCGACCTGCGGCCACCGATCATGCCGTTCGACTCCCCCCGAAGACGTGTGCTGGAACGCCCCCACTGTACGGGCGCGATCCGGCGGAGGACGCGGCGGGAGGCGCGCTGGACGGCTTTCGTGTCCCGACCGTGACCCTCGCAACCACGTCCTCCCGGATCCGGCCACCCCTTTTCCAAACCGTCTGAGCGGCTGCTACGAAGAGAAGGCAAGCGGCGAAGAGACGCTGCTCGAAGGGAGATCAGGGACCATGCGCACATCACCGAATCGACTGCTCGCCACGCTCTTCGGCGCGGTGTACGTCGTCGTCGGACTGCTCGGCTTCGTCGTCACGGGCGGCGTCCAGTTCCTCGCCACCGAGGGCGGACTGCTCCTCGGGATCTTCGAGGTCAATCCGCTGCACAACATCGCTCACCTGCTGATCGGCGGGGCACTGCTCATCGCGGGCCTCTCCACCACGTCGGCGGCCAAGACCGTGAACACCACCGTCGGCGCGGTCTACCTCGCCCTCGGCGTCGTGGGCTTCTTCCTGGTCGACACCGCGCTCAATGTGCTCGCGCTGAACACGGCCGACCACTTCCTGCACCTCGCCAGCGCGCTCGTCCTCCTCGGAGTCGGGCTCACCGCCGACAAGGGCGCCCGGGCGCGCACCGCGACCGCCTGACCCGGAGCGGATCCGTCCGCTCCCCCTGCACTCCGTCCGCCGTGGGCCCGCCGTTTTCCGCGGCGGACGGACCGAACGGCCCCGGACGACACGATGCGGTGTGTCGATCCGGGGCCTCTTCCCTTCTCTCGGGCCGCGCCCGAGGCATGCACCACGATCGGAGACCGGGATGAGCACCGTCGCCCGCGGCAACGCCGCCTTCGCAGGACTCGGCGCCGGTCTCGTGCACCTCTCGCTCGCCGCCGGACAGCTCGATGCGGCGGCCCTGCCGATCGCCGCCCTCGGCGTCGCCGAGCTGATCTGGGGTGTCGTCGTCCTCGCCCGTGGTTGGATCGTCGTCCCGCGGATCGCGCTCGCCGTCACCGGCACGACCGTCGCGGGATTCGTCCTGGCGATCGCCGCCGGTCTGCTCCGCGATCCGCTGCCCGCCCTCGCGGCCGGCGCCCTGCAGCTCGTCGCCGCCGCGGTCGTCGCGGCGACCCTGCGCTCGCGGCGCACCGCCGAGCCGCCCGTGTCAGCGCCGCGCGCGGTCCTCGGCCTCTTCGCCGGCGCGCTGCTCGTCTCCGCCCTCGCGACGCCGGCGCTGTCGGCGTCCTCGGAGGGCTCGCACGACATGGGCGGCATGATGACGACGGTCACCGACGGCGGGCACTCGCACTGAGACCGGTCCTGGCCACGGCGGTGCCCGCAGGCTAAGGTAAGGGCAGCCTAAGACGCCCGAAGGAGGCCGCCGTGCCGAAGGTCTCGAACGTCGTTCCGTTCTCGCAGGCCCTCCGCGCGCGCCTGGGCCAGTCCGGCGCCGACGACGAGGTCTCGGCCTTCATGACGGCGCTGATGACGGGGTCCGGCAGCCGCGACGACTACGTCGCGATGATCGCGCAGCACTACTTCGTCTACGAGGCGCTCGAGGCCGTGGCCGAGGAGATGGCGGGCGACCCGGTCGCCGCCCCGTTCATCTCGGCCAAGCTCACCCGCATGCCGGCGATCGCGGAGGACCTGCGCTTCCTGGTCGGCGAGGACTGGCGCTCGCGGATCAGCCCGCTCCCCTCGACGGCGGCCTACGTCGAGCGGATCCGCACCGTCGCGAGCGGCTGGAGCGGCGGCTTCGTCGCGCACCACTACACGCGCTACCTCGGCGACCTCTCCGGCTGCGCGATCGTGCGCGCTCTGCTGCAGCGGCGCTTCGGCTTCGAGACGAACGGCGTGGGCTTCTACCTCTACGGCGAGATCGCGACGCCGTCCGCGTTCCGAGCGGTCTACCGCGAGCAGCTCGACGCCGCCGGCTGGGACGACGACGAGCGCGACCGCGTGATCGCCGAGGTGGCCGAGGCCTACCGGCTGACGACCGAGCTCTTCCGCGACCTCGCCCGCTCCCGCGCCGCGGCCTGACGGACCGCGGAGGGTCCGCCCGACGGCTCAGGCGGAGGCGGTCCCGGCCTCGGCGACCGCGGCCGGCTCGGCGCGGCGCTCGGACATGAAGCGCAGCACGTCCTTGTCGACGATGATGTCACTCGGCCGCAGCGGACGGGTGAGGTAGAGCCCCTCGAGGCTGGTGATGCGGCTGAGCGCGACGTAGGTCTGACCGGGTGCGAACGCCCGCGAGCCGAGGTCGACCACCGCGGCGTCGTAGGTCTTGCCCTGCGACTTGTGGATCGTGACCGCCCAGGCCAGGCGGAGCGGGAACTGCGCGAACTCGGCCACGATCTCGCGGGTCAGCTTCTTGGTCGCGGCGGAGTAGGAGTAGCGGTAGCGCTCCCAGGTGGCGGGCTCGACCTCGTGCACCTCGCCGTCCACCTCGACCCAGACCGTGCCGGCGACCTTGGTCACGCGGCCGATCGTGCCGTTGACCCAGCGCTGCTCGGCGTCGTTGCGCAGGAACATCACGTGCGCGCCGATCTTGAGCTCGAGGTTCTGATCGGCGGGGTAGGCGCGACCGCCGAAGTCGCCGCTGATCTCAGCCGAGGCCGTCTTCACCGGGCCCTTGAGCCGCGCCAGGGCGGTCTGGTTGATCCGGTTGACGGTGTCGTTGCGGGTCGCCAGGGTGATCGCGTCGTTCCCGGGCGGAGTGCGCGCGCCGGCGGCGTTCAGGACGTCGGCGATCTCCTTGGTCACCATCCCGAAGCGCACCGCGTTGAGCATCCACTTGAAGCGCTCGTCGCTCTGCCGGTGGATCCTCCCGAGCTCGATGATCCGCAGCGGCGCCTCCTGCCAGACCAGCGCGTCGAAGAACCAGAGCGAGCGGTAGCGGTCGGCGAAGTAGGCGCGCTCCTCCGGGTCGCCCGGCACGGGGGCGAGCTGGAACGGGTCGCCGAAGAGGACGACCTGGACGCCGCCGAACGGCTCGGACCGGCGCTGCCGGGCCTGGCGGAGGCTGCGGTCGATGCCGTCGAGGAGGTCCGCGTTGACCATCGAGATCTCGTCGATGACGAGGGTGTCGATGGTGTTGAGGAGCTTGCGCAGCTCGGGCGGCTGATCGAGGTCCGAGTCGGCGATGACGCCGATCGGGAGCCGGAAGAGCGAGTGGATCGTCTGCCCGCCGACGTTGAGGGCGGCGACCCCGGTCGGCGCGCAGATGACGATCTGCTTGTCGGTGTTCCAGCTCAGGTGGTTGAGCAGGGTCGACTTGCCGGTGCCGGCGCGGCCCGTGACGAAGAGGTGCTCGCGGGTGTTCTCGATGAGGTCGAACACCCGCTGCTGCTCGTCGGAGAGGGTCGGCTGGGTCACCGCTCCACTGTACCCAGCCGACCGCCGCACCCGGCCGACCCGGGCGGTCAGACGTCGCGGACGCGGGTGACCAGCAGCGCCGGGACCCAGACGGCGAGGAGCCAGACGCCGCAGGCGAGCACGGCGGACGTCGTGCTGATCGACTCCACGCCGGAGCCCTCGCTCGGGACGCTCGACAGCGCCAGCCCGAGGTTCGAGAGCAGGTAGGGGCTGACGTCGGCGATCCACGGCGCCTGCAGCAGCCCGCCCGCGATGGTCGCGAGCAGCGGCAGAACGAAGAGCACGCCGACCGAGACGCCGATGGCGGCGGCAGTGCTGCGCAGCAGCGCCGCCACCCCGACCGCGAAGGCGCCGATGACGGCCAGCGAGAAGGCCCCGCCCAGCAGGCTCCCGATCACCCCGTCGTCGAGCAGCGACACCTGCGCGCCCTTCGCCGTGAGCAGCGGTGCGATCACCGCGAACGAGCCGACGCAGGTGAGCACGCCCACCAGGAAGGAGGCGACGGCCACGACGACTCCGCGGGCGAGGAGCGACGGGATCCGGCGCGGCACGGCGGTGTAGGTCGAGCGGATCATCCCGGTGGAGTACTCGCCGCCGAGCGACAGCGCGCCGAGGACGGCGATGACCAGACCGACGAACTGCAGCTGGATCGTCGAGCCGCCGGCCGCGAGCGTGGACGCGGAGACCCCCGGCTCCGGGGAGGCGACGGCGCCGAGCGCCAGCGCCAGCGCGAGCGCGAGCGCGGCGGAGACGACGATCGACCACCAGGTCGAGCGGACGGTGACGAGCTTGAGCAGCTCGGAGAGGACGACGCCGTCCAGGCGGAGCCGGACGGGCGCGGTGTCGGCACGGGCGGTGCCCGGGGCGGTGGCGGTCATCGGGAGGCTCCTTCGAGGGGCTGGGATCCGGCGGGCTGGGATCCGGCGGGCTGGGCGGCGTGGTACTCGACGGAGTCGGCGGTCATCGCGACGTACGCCTCCTCGAGCGAGCGCGTCAGCGCGGTGAGGGCGTGCAGGACGACCCCCGACTCGGCGGCGAGGGCGCCGATCACCGGGGCCCCGAGGCCCTCGACCTCGATCCCGCCGGCGACGACGGCGACCGCCGCGCCGCGGACGGCGAGGAGCTCGGCGAAGCGCACCGAGTCCGGGCTCTCGACGCGCACGCGCGGCCGCGCCTCGGCGAGGAAGTCGGCGAGGGGTGCGTCCGCGAGGATCCGGCCCCGGCCGAGGACGATGATGTGGTCGGCGGTCTGCGCCATCTCGCTCATCAGGTGCGAGGAGAGCAGCACGCAGCAGCCCTCCGCCGCCTTCGCCCGGACGAAGTCGCGGACCCAGCGGACCCCCTCCGGGTCGAGGCCGTTGACCGGCTCGTCGAGCAGGAGGGTCCGCGGGTCGCCGAGGAGCGCGGTCGCGATGCCCACGCGCTGCCCCATGCCGAGCGAGAAGCCGCCGACGCGCTTGCGGGCGACGCTGCCGAGGCCGACGACCTCGATGACCTCCTCCACCCGGGAGCGCGGGATGCGGTGCGTCGCGGCGATCACGCGCAGGTGGTCGCGGAGCGAGCGGCCCCGGTGAGTCGCCTTCGCGTCGAGCAGGGCGCCGACCTCGGCGAGCGGCGCCTCGTGCTCGCGGTAGGGGCGGCCGTTCACCGTGACCGAGCCGGCGGACGGCCGGTCGAGACCGACGATCATCCGCATCGTCGTCGACTTGCCGGCGCCGTTCGGCCCCAGGAATCCGGTGACCCTCCCGGGCTCGACGGTGAAGTCGATCCCGTCGACGGCGGTCTTCGCCCCGTACTTCTTGGTCAGGCCTCGTGCCTCGATCATGCGTTCCCCTTCTCGCAGCGCGCCGCCTCGAGCCCGCGGGGAGCGGGCGAGGTCGTGCGGCAGCGGTCAGCCTAGGAAGCGCCGGCGGAGCCCGCTCCGGGCTGTCGCAGGACGTCCGGCCGGACGGGAACGGCTCGGATCAGCCGCGCTTCTGCAGCGCCGCGAGGCGGTCGTTGTACGCCGAGAGCTCGGCCTCGCCGGTGCGGTCGGCCTGGCGGTCGAGCCGCTTGGAGTCGCGCGCGTCCGACCGGCTCCACATCACCGCGACGATGATCGCGAGCGCGAGCGTGGGGATCTCGCCGATGCTCCAGGCGATGCCGCCGGCCGCCTGCTGATCGACGAGGGCGTTCGTGCCCCAGCCCATCGCGCCGTACCAGTCGGCGAGCAGGAGGCCCTCGCCCGTCATCAGGGCGAGACCGAAGAAGGCGTGGAACGCCATCGTGCCCAGCAGCAGCAGCAGGCGCATCGGGTACGGCACGCGGTGCACGCTCGGGTCGACGCCGATCAGGACGCTCACGAAGAGGTAGCCCGTGATCAGGAAGTGCACGATCATCCACTCGTGGCCGATGTGGTCGGTCGTCGCCCAGCGGAACAGCGGCGAGTAGTAGAAGCCCCAGAGCGAGCCGACGAAGAGCAGCGCGGCGACGATCGGGTGCGAGATCGCGGTGGCGAAGCGCGAGTGCACGGCGAGCAGGACCCACTCGCGGCCGCCGCGGGAGCCGTCGGTGCGCCTCGCGGTGGCGCGCGCGATCAGCGTCACTGGAGCGGCCGGCACGAGCAGCACCGGCACCGCCATCGTCAGGACCATGTGCGCGAGCATGTGCGCGCTGAACAGGTACTTCTCGTAGGCGTTGACACCGCCGTTGGTGATGTAGGCCAGCAGCAGCATGCCTGCGATCCAGAGCACGGTGCGGTGCACGGGCCAGCGGTCGCCGCGGCGGTGCAGGCGCACGACGCCGGCGACGTAGAAGGCGATGCCGAAGCCGCAGACCAGCAGCCAGACCAGGTCGACGTTCCAGAGGGTGAGGAAGTTGAGCGCGGACGGTGCGGGCGGCAGCGGCTCGCCGGTGAGCAGCTCCGCGGGGGTCGGGTTCGTCAGCTCGGTCGCGGCGACCTGGTCGACCGGCGTCGCGGTGCGGGCGAGGGCGGCGGCGACGCCGGAGGCGACGCCCATAAAGGCGACCTCGGCGGCGACCAGCCACCAGAAGCTGCGCCCGCCCGCTCCGCCGGCGCTGCGCATCCGCGCGATGAGGAACCGGCGCTGGACGAGCCCGAAGACGCCGAGGGCGGTCAGCGCCGCGACCTTGACCAGCACGAGCACGCCGTAGCCGGTGAGCAGGTTGCCGAGGGTCGCCAGCCGCAGCTCGGCGCTGATGTAGCCCGAGGCGGCGACCACGATGAAGCTGACGAGCGCGAGGCTCGAGTAGCGCCCGATCACGGGCAGCAGGCGCGCGCCGCCGAGCAGCGGGCGCAGCACGACGATCGTGACCAGCCCGCCGAGCCAGATCGCGGCGAAGACCAGGTGCAGGCCGAGGGCGGTGACGGCGGCGTCGTGGCCGCTCGCTCCGGCCGCGTGGCCCTGCTGCGCCATCGGCAGCAGTGTCAGCAGCGCGATCGCGGTCACGAAGACGAGCGCGGTCTGATTGCGCACCGCGAAGCAGAGCACCGTGACGACGGCGGCGAGGAGCGTGGTGATCAGCCAGGCCTGGCCGACCGGGATGCTGCCGATGAAGTAGCTGAGCTTGGTGCCGAAGTCGCGGTCGAAGCTCAGCGGCGTCTGGGTGACGTTGAGGAAGGTGAAGAAGCCGGTCAGCGCGGAGGCGGCGGCGAAGAACGCGGCGCTCGCGGCGGCCACGTCGAGGGCGATCGTGTACTCGGTGCGCGGCTCCGCGTCGGCGGGGGCGCCCTTCCGCGCGGCGACCGCGCGGGGGCTCAGCGCGAAGAGCGTGAGGACGAGGGCGCCGATCATGCCGGCGGCGCCGAGGTTGACGGCGAGCTTGGCGACCGGGAGGCCGAAGCGGACGACGGGTCCCGGGTCGTTCAGGAGCGGTGCGGCCGAGCCGCCGCCGAACGCGAGCGCCGCCAGGAGCGCGACGAGGGCGGCGACCACGAGCAGGAGCGCCGGGCCCGCGATCCGGACGGTTCGATTCACCCGGCAAGCCTACGTTCTCGCGGCTGAGGGGCGGCCGGTCCGGCGAACCCCGGAGGAACGACGAAGGCCCCGGCGGATCGCCGGAGCCCTCGCAGAGCGTGCTGAGCCGTGACTACTTGGCAGCGGCCTTGAGCTTGGTGCCGGCCGAGACCTTGACCGAGTGGCCGGCGGCGATCTGGATGGTCTCGCCGGTCTGCGGGTTGCGGCCGGTGCGCGCGGCGCGGGACGTGCGCTCGACGGCGATCCAGCCCGGGATGGTGACCTTCACGTCGTTGGAGACGGAGTCGGCGAGGGTCGAGAAGAGCGAGTCGAGGACGCCGTTGACGGCGGCCTGGCTCTGGCCGGAGTCGGCGGCGATCTTCGCGACGAGCTCGGTGCGGTTGAGCGACTTGTCAGCCATTGGAGTGTCCTCCCAGGACGTTCGCGCTGTTGAGAACAGCTGGTGGTTGTGTGTCGTCCAGCGGTCGGGGGCGGACCCCGTCGACCGGTCGGACCGTCCGTAACCTACCAGCCCGATCCCGGATCGGCGGCGATTCGCGCGGTGAGAAGCCCGGAAACACGCCGATCGGCACCCCGTGGAGCCTCCGGGAGCGGCTGGGAGGCGGTGTCAGGGGCCGTCGCTACACTCGCCGACGGCGCGCGCCCGAGCTCGCCGGGAGAGGCGGCCGCGATGGCGGAGACGACGACGGACGGCTGGATCTCGACGGCGATCTGGTGGCAGATCCATCCGCTCGCGTTCCTGGGGGCCGAGGCGACCTCGGCCGACGGACCCGGGGCCGGCGACGAGCCGCAGCACCGCCTCCGCCGGCTGCTGCCCTGGCTGGACGACCTGCTCGCGCTCGGCTGCAACGGCCTGCTGCTCGGGCCGGTCTTCGCCTCGATGACGCACGGCTACGACACGGTCGACCACTTCCGCGTCGATCCGCGCCTGGGCGACGAGCACGACCTCGACGCGCTGATCGCCGCCTGCCGCGAGCGCGGCATCCGCCTCGTCTTCGACGGTGTCTTCAACCACGTGGGCCGCGAGCACCCGTGGTGGCGCGAGGCCGTCGCGGCGGGCGAGGACTCCCCCGCCGCCGCGCGGTTCCGCCGGACGGGCGCGGCGCGCGAGGTCGACGGCCTGCCGGTCGACGTCTTCGAGGGGCACGAGGCGCTCGTCGAGCTCGACACCGCGAACCCCGAGGTGGCGGCGCACGTCTCCGCGGTGATGAGCCACTGGCTCGAGCGCGGCATCGACGGCTGGCGCCTGGACGCCGCCTACGCGGTGGACCCCTCCTCCTGGCGCGCCGCGATCGACCCGGTGCGCGAGCGCTTCCCCGAGGCGTGGTTCGTCGGCGAGGTCATCCACGGCGACTACGCCGGCTACGTGCGGGAGTCGGGGCTCGACTCCGTCACCCAGTACGAGCTGTGGAAGTCGGTGCGCAGCTCGATCGAGGAGGGCAACCTCTTCGAGCTCGACTGGACGCTGCAGCGCCACGCGGAGTTCCTCGAGACGTTCGTGCCGCTGACCTTCGTCGGCAACCACGACGTGACCCGGCTCGCCAGCGCGATCACGGATCCGCGCCACCACGGCCACGCGGTCGCGATCCTCGGCTTCGTCGGCGGCGTGCCGAGCGTCTACTCGGGCGACGAGCGCGGCCTCGAGGGCGTGAAGGAGGAGCGCGTCGGCGGCGACGACGCGATCCGGCCCGAGTTCCCGGCCGACCCGGGCGAGTGGCCGCGGAACGACGCCTACCGCGTGCACCAGGAGGTCATCGCGTTCCGCCGCAGGCACCCGTGGCTCGTCGCCGCGCGCACCACGAGCGTCGATCTGTCGAACACCGCCGTGCTGCTGGTGGCCGAGGGGCCGGACGGCGAGAGCGCCCGGCTCGCGCTGAACCTCGGCGACCGCGCCGCGAGCGTCGGCGGCGTGCAGGTCGAGGCGCACTCCTGGCTCCTGCTCGACTGACCCCTCGATCGGACACGCCGTGATCTACGCTCGGGGCAGCGGCGGGAGCGCCCTGCCCCCGCTGCCGCGACGAGACGGACGAGGAGCGACCATGCCAGACGGGTCCCGGTCACAGCACGACGGCGTGCGGCGGATCGAGCACGAGCCGGAGGCGGGCGTCGAGCCGACGGGCCTCGAGGCGGCGCTGGCCGCGCCGGTCGACGCGATGACCGATCCCGGTCCGGGCGAGCGGAGCGGGCTCTCCAGCCGGATCGCCGAGGAGCTGCTCGACGGCACCTCGGAGATGATCGGCGGCGACGCAGCCCCCGCGCTGACCCGCTCCGTCGAGATCGACGACCCGGCGCGCGCCGTCGGCGACGACCCCGCGCACCCGATCCACGGGACCCTCCGCCAGGAGTTCGAGACGCGCTGATCTCCGGGTCTCGAGACGCCCCTGCGGGGCTGCTCGACCAGCATGGAGGGCCCCTGCGGGGGCTACTCGACCAGCAGGGGCGGGGCGGCGAGGGCCTCGGTGAGGAACTGCAGCAGCTCGCGCAGCAGCGCCTCCTTCGAGTCGGCGCGGCGGTACTCGTGGCCCTCGCCGTCCAGCTGCAGGTAGCGGACCGGGCGGCCGAGCTCCTCGAGCGCCGCGACGATCTGCCGGGCCTCGCCGAGCGGCACGTTGGTGTCGAGCTCGCCGTGCACCACCAGCAGCGGCACGTCGATCGCGTCGGCCGCGGTCAGCGGCGACAGCTCCTCCAGCAGCTCCGCGTCGTGCTCGGGGTGCCCGTACTTGGTGACGGCGGCCGAGGCGATCCACGGCTCGGTGTCGCGGTAGAAGGTCTGCAGGTGCGACATGCCGCAGATGTCGACGCCGGCGGCGAAGACACCGGGCGAGAAGGCCAGCGACGCGAGGGTGAGGTAGCCGCCGTAGGAGCGGCCGGTGACGGCGATGCGCGCCGGGTCGGCGATCCCGGCGTCGACGAGGTGCTCGGCGGCGGCGAGGACGTCGTCGAAGGCTCCGCGGCGCTTCTCGACGTCGTCGGCATGCACGAAGTCGCGCCCGAAGCCCGAGGAGCCGCGCACGTTCGGCGCGAAGACCGTGATCCCCGCGGCGGCGACCGCCTGATGCTGCGCCGAGAAGGTGGGCCGCTCCTGCGACTCCGGACCGCCGTGCAGGCTGAGCATCGCCGGTCCCGACCCCGTCGCCCCTGGTGCGCGGTAGAGCCAGCCGGAGAGCGCGAGGCCGTCGCGGCCCTGGAAGTGCTCGAGCGTCGGCACGATCAGCGGCGGCGCGTCGAGCGCCGGCACCCCGGTGATCCGCGACCACTCGTGGCTCGCCGTGTCCAGCCGCCACAGCTCGCGGGGGCGCTCCGGGCCCTCGACGCCCAGGATCACGGCGCCGCCGTCGCGGGAGAGCACCGGCGTCGTGGCCACCAGCCCCGGCAGTCCGGCGACCGGGACCCGCTCGCCGGTGGTGGTGTCGAGCAGCTCGATCTCGCTCGAGCCCGCGACGTTCCAGACCAGCATCAGCATCCGGCCGGCGTCGTCGGCGTCCAGCCCCTCGAGCTCGGCGTCGTCGCGGGCGGCGAGGCGGCGGATCCGGCCGCGCCAGCCGTCCGGGCCCAGCGGCATCGCGACCAGCTGGCGCCGCGGCAGGTCGACGTCGGTCGCGAGGTAGGCGACCATCGGGCTCTCGGTGTCGTGCAGCGGCGAGGGGCGCAGCAGCGCGACGTCCGTCGAGCCGGTGCCCGAGTCGGGCAGGAGGGCGTGGTTCTCGTCGGTCAGCCGGTCGACGACCACGCAGTACTGCTGGCCGCGCTGGCCGTCGCGGACCACGACGAGGCGCTCCTCGACCGAGAGGTCGAGCACCGAGATCAGGTCGCCGTCGACGAGCGGATTCCGCTCCCCCGTCACCGGGTCGACGAGGAACGAGCGGCTCGGCTGCTCCGGCTCGGCCGACGGGATCGTGACGACGACGTGGTGGCCGCTGCGCGTCCACGGCCCGAGCTCGGCGTGGGCGTCGCGGGAGCCGGCGATGCGGCGGGCATCGGTGCCGTCGGGCCGCACGACCCAGACCTGAGTGCGCACGCCGCCGTCGGTCGCGACGAGGCAGGCCAGCCAGGCGGAGTCGGCGGACCAGGAGACCTCGAGCACCGGGTCCTCGGTGAGGGCGATGCGGCGCGCCTCCGGCGGCTCCGCGCCGACGACGACGTCCTGCACCCAGACCTCGGGGGCTCCGCCGCGGTCGCTGAGGAAGGCGACGCGGGCGGCGTCCGGGGTCATCGTCGGGCCCCAGCTGCCCCAGGCGTGCACGAGCCCGAGCGCGAGCTCCTCGGCAGCGGCCAGGCGGTCGGCCGGCAGCGGATCGGTGAGAAGAGACGTCATGCCTCCATCCTCGGGCACCGGTCAGCCGACGCCGTGCTCCTGGAGCCACATCTCGAGCAGGGCGAGCTGCCACAGCTCGTTCGAGCCCAGGCGGGTGCGGGTCGCGTTCGGGTCGGCCAGCAGCGCGTCCACTGTCGCCGGATCGAAGATCCCGCGGCGCCGCGCGGCGGGGTCGGTCAGCGCCGCCCGCACCCGCTCGAGGTAGGGCCCCTCCAGCTGCCGGATCGCGGGCACCGGGAAGGAGCCCTTGGTGCGGTCGATCACCTCGTCCGGGACGATGCCGCGGACGGCCCGCTTGAGGATCCCCTTGCCGCCGTCGGCGAGCTTGAGCTCCGGCGGGATCGTGCCGACGAGCTCGACGAACTCGTGGTCGAGGAACGGGACGCGCGCCTCCAGGCCCCAGGCCATGGTCATGTTGTCGACCCGCTTCACCGGGTCGTCGACGAGCATGACCGCGGTGTCGTTGCGCAGCGCGGCGTCCACCGCCGTGTCGGCGCCGGGGCGGGCGAAGCGCTCGGCGAGGAAGGCGGCCGCCGCGTCGGCGTCCCCGCGCCAAGCGGGCGACAGCAGGGCCTGCAGCGCGGCGAAGGGGCGGTCGACGAAGACGTCCGCGTACGCCTCGGCGGCGTTCTCGCGCGGCACCCGCGCCAGCGGCGGGTACCAGTCGTAGCCGCCGAGCACCTCGTCGGCGCCCTGGCCGGACTGGACGACCTTGACGTGCTGCGAGACGTCCTCGCTGAGCAGGTGGAAGGCGACGGCGTCGTGCGAGACCATCGGCTCGCTCATCGCGCCGACCGCGGCGTCGATCCCGGGCAGCAGCCGCGCGGAGTCGATCGGCAGGCGGTGGTGGTCGGTGCCGAAGCGCTCGGCGACCAGGCTCGAGTACTCGAACTCGTCGCCCGACTCGCCGCCCGCGGCGTCGAAGCCGATCGAGAAGGTCTGCAGCCCGGTCTGGCCGGCCTCGGCGAGCAGCGCCACGATCAGGCTGGAGTCGATGCCGCCGGAGAGCAGCACGCCGACCGGGACGTCGGCGACCATCCGGCGCGAGACGGCGGTGCGGAAGGACGCGAGCAGCGCCTCCTGCCAGTCGCGCTCGGTCCAGGCGGCGCGGGCGGGATCGCGGGCGAACACCGGCTCCCAGTAGACGCGCTCGCGGCTCGTGCCGTCGGGCTCGATCACGCGGACGGTCGCGGGCGGCAGCTTGGTGACCCCGGCGAGGATCGTGCGCGGCGCGGGCACGACCGAGTGGAAGCTCAGGTAGAGCATCAGCGCCGTGCGGTCGATCGAGGTGTCGACGCCGCCGGCCGCGAGCAGGGACTGCACGGTCGAGGCGAAGCGGATCCGCTCGCGGGTCTCGTCGAGGTAGAGCGGCTTGATGCCGAGGCGGTCGCGCGCCAGCACCACCCGGCCGGACTCGCGCTCGACGATCGCGAAGGCGAACATGCCGAGCAGGTGGTCGACGCAGTCCTCGCCCCACTGGGCGTAGGCCTTGCCGATCACCTCGGTGTCGGAGTGCGAGAAGAAGCGGTGCCCCTTCCCCTCCAGCTCGACGCGCAGCTGCCGGTGGTTGTAGATGCAGCCGTTGAAGACGATCGTGAGGCCGAGTGCGGCGTCGACCATCGGCTGCGCGCCGGCCGCCGAGAGGTCGATGATCGCCAGCCGCCGGTGCCCGAGCGCCACGCGGCCCGCCGCCCAGAGCCCGTCGCCGTCCGGGCCGCGGTGCACGAGGCAGCCGGTCATCCGGTCGACGGCGCCGATGTCGGCGCGCGCGCCGTCGAACCGGATCTCTCCCGCGATGCCGCACATCTCAGCCTCCGACGATCCAGGTGTCCTTCGCGCCGCCGCCGCGCGAGGAGTTCACGATCATGCTGCCCTCGGCCGCGACGCGAGTGAGCGCGAGGTCGGCGAGGCGGACGTCGCCGGGTCCGGTGCCGGTGACGAAGACGAAGGCGCGGAGGTCGATGTGCCGCGGCTGCAGGTCGGTGCCGGAGAAGGCGGGCAGCGAGGAGAGCCGGACGACCTCCTGGGCGACCCAGGCGCCCGGGTCCGCCGCGATCTCGGCGCGCCGCTCGGCGACGCGCGCCGCTGGGGACGACGGGCCGATCATCACTCCCCGGCCGCCGTAGCCGTCGACCGGCTTGGTGACCAGCTCGCCGACCCGCTCGAGCACGATCCGGCGCTCGGCCTCGTCCTCGGGGCGGTAGGTCGGCACGGACTCGAGCAGCGGGCGCTCGTCGAGGTAGTAGCCGATCAGCTCGGGAACCGCGCAGTAGAGCGCCTTGTCGTCCGCGACGCCGTTGCCGGGCGCGTTCGCCAGGTACACGTCGCCGGCCGCCGCGACGTCGAGGATCTCGCGGCCGATCCCCCTCCCGCCCGCGACGAGGTCGGCGAGCTCGACGTCGAGCCGCAGGTAGAGCGCGTCGACGACCGTGCCGCCGGCCAGGACGCGGCCGCCCTCGACCGCGAGGTCGCCCGCCTCGAGCAGCAGGAGCCCCGCGCCCTCGGCCAGGCGGCGGTGCTCGAACCAGGCCGAGCTCGACGCTCCGCTGGAGAGCAGCCCGAGCACCGGGTCGGCGCCCTTCGCGCCGTGGGCGAGGGTGGCGCGCAGTCCGGCGAGCGCCGTCGACGCGTCGAGCAGGCCCGCGGGCCGCGGCAGATCGGGCAGCACGTCGTCGAGCAGCGCGCGGATGCCCATCGCGTAGGCGAGACCGCTGGGGTTGCGGAGGTTGTCCTCCAGCACCCGCCAGCCGCCGAACTCGTTGCGGACCAGGTCGAAGCCCATCACGGCGCCGCGGACGGTGCCGGCGGGCAGCCGGGCCGCGTCCTCGCTCCAGCCCGGCGCGCCGCGCAGATCGCGGACCACGCCGGCCCGCACCGCCCGGCCCTCGCCGTAGACGTCCTGGAGGAAGCACTCGAGGGCGCGGGCGCGCTGCTCGAGCCCGGCGGCGAGCTCGCTCCACTCGTGCGCCTGCAGCACGCGCGGCACGAGGTCGACCGGGAACGGCCGGTCCTCCTCGCCGACGCGGAAGGTGAGCCCGGCCTGCTCGACGAGCCGGTCGCGGGACTCGTGCAGGGTGGCGAGCCGCTCGGCGCCGAGCCCGCGGAAGTGCTCGAGGATCGGCTGGTACGCGCTCCTGGCGCGGCCGCCGGTGGCCACGGCCTCGTCGCCGGCGCGCACGCGGTAGGAGCGCAGGCTCGGGGCGGGCAGGATCGGTCCGCTCGCCGGGCCGTGCGTCTCGGCGACGACGGCGTCGACCACGGCGTCGAGGGTGCCGCGCTCGGCGAGGACGGCGCGCTGGCGGTCGGCGGAGTTGCCGCGCGCGATCAGCGCCTCGGCGAGCGCGCGCACCTGCTCCAGGTCGCCGAGCTCGTCGAGCGCGGGCTGGAGGCGGGCGATCAGGCTGCGCAGCGCCTCGGCTGCGGGAACCGGACGGGGGTGCTCGGTGTGATCGAGCAGCGGGCCGGAGAGACCGCCGCGCGCGGCCTGCCAGGTGGCGGCGCGCTGGATCGGCGGCGGGGTGTGCCGGAACGGACGGCCCGCCTCGATGTCGAGCTCGGCGGTGCGGACCAGGCCGCGGAAGAGCCCGGCGATCAGCACCGCGTCGTCGACGATCGGCATCGCGTCGCAGACCCGCAGCTCGAGGGTCGGCGCGTGCGAGGAGGGCCGGACGTCGAAGTAGGCCATCTTCGAGTCGGCGATGACACCGGTGGCGATCAGGTCGTCGAGGAGGCGGTCGTACTCGGCCGCGGACTCCAGGGGCCCGGTCGCGCCGGCGCTCGGCCAGCGCTGCCAGATGATCGTGCGGATGCTGGCGTAGCCGGTGTCCTGGCCGTTCCAGTAGGGGCTGCTCGCGCTGGCGGAGAGCAGCACCGGCAGATCGCGGGCGATCCGCTGCGCGATCTGCACCGCGAGCTCGCGGTCGGAGACGCCGACATGGATCTGGGTGCCGCAGATCAGCTGCTCGTCCACCAGCATCCGGTACTGCTCCTGCATCCGGCCGTAGCGGCCGGTGCTGGTGAGCTCGAAGTCGGTCTGCTCGGAGCGCGGCGCGGTGCCGACCGCGGCGATGCCGATGCCGTCGGGCGCCGCGGCGTCGATCACCGCGCGCCGAAGCGAGATCAGCTGCTCGCGCAGCCCGTCGAGGGAGTCGACCACCGCGGTGTTCGTCTCGACCGTGGTCCGCTGCAGCTCGGCCGAGAAGCTCTCCTTCGGCAGCCGGGCGAGCACCTGGGGGGCGTGGGGGGAGAGCTGCCTCGACTCGAGATCGATGAGGTGGAGCTCCTCCTCCGCACCGAGGGTCAGTTCTGCGCGCATGCGCTCACCGTACGACCCTCATGTTTCGGGCGGCTACCGGGTTGTTCGCGAGCGGCGCGAGCGGCGCGGGGTCAGCGGGCGGTGCGCGCGCGGATCTCGAGGTCGATCTGCGAGGCGTCGAGCGCGGCGAGCACCGAGGCGAGCACGTCGGCGTCGAAGGTGCCGTTGTCGCGGGCGTCGAGGAGGTCCGCGCGCTGCGCCGCGATCACGGCCAGCCGGTGGCGCTGGGCCTGGAGGAACGCCTCGGTCCTCGGCGCGTCCGGGGCGGGCGGCGGCTCCTGGACGGCCTCGGCGCTGGTGCGCAGGAGGGCGAAGACGCGGGTGCGCTCCTCCTCGCGGGCCCTCTCCTCGGCCGCCTCGTCGACGTCCGGCGCGATCGCGCGCAGCAGCGGACCGACCGTGCCGCCCTGCAGCAGCAGCGACAGCGCGGCCACGGCGAAGGCGATCAGCACGAGGACCGAGCGCTGCGGGGTGTCCTCGGGCAGCGTCTGCGCGGCGGCGACCGTGACGGCACCGCGCATCCCGGCCCAGACCACGGCCGTGCCCTCGCGCCAGCCGAGCGGCGCGCGGACGAAGTACTCCATGTCGGCGAGCATCCGTGTCAGCCGGGTGCGGAAGCGCTCGAGATCGCGGGCGGTCGGCGTGCGGCGGCCCCGGCTGATCCGCTGCAGGCTCTCCTCGCGGCCCTCCTCGGTGCCCATCTGCTCCTGCAGGCCCTCGACGCGCGGGCGCATCCGCTCGCGCAGGCGGCCTCGGCTCTTCAGCACGCCGAGCAGCGGGGCGACGTAGGCCGCGCGGACCAGCACCGTGAGCAGGAGCGCGCCCACCGCGATCAGCACCGCGGGGCCGACGCCGGCGTGGTCCTCCTCGACGCTCGTCACGATCGCCCGCACCTGCAGGCCCATGGTGAGGAAGACCGCGCCCTCGAGCACCAGCTCGACCGTGCGCCAGTTCTGCGAGTCGGACAGCCGGTTCTGCGGCGAGAGCTCGCGCGGGGCGCGGATGCCGGTGACGATCCCGGCGACGACCGCGGCGACCAGGCCCGAGGCGCCGAGCAGCTCGGCCGGGACGGAGGCGAGGAAGGGGACGGTGAAGGACAGGATCGTGTTGACCGTCGGGTCCTGCACCCGGCGGCGCACGGCGAGGTTCAGCCAGCCGACGAGACCGCCGACGATCGTGGCGATCAGCACGGCGTAGCCGAACGAGCCGAGCGCACCCCAGAAGGAGAAGCTCGCCGCGGCGGCCGCGATCGCCGTGCGCAGCAGCACCAGGGCCGTCGCGTCGTTGAGCAGGCTCTCGCCGTCGAGCATCGCGACGACCCGGCGCGAGACGGAGGTGCCCTTGACGATCGAGGTCGCGACGGCGTCCGTGGGGCTGACGATCGCGCCGAGCGCGACGCCCCAGGCGAAGCCGAGATCCGGCAGGACCAGCAGGAAGAACAGGCCGAGCACCAGCGAGGTGCCGACGACCAGCAGCACCGAGAGACCGCTGATCGCACCGAACTCGCGGCGGAAGTTCATCGCCGGCATCGACACCGCGGAGGAGTAGAGCAGCGGCGGGAGGACCCCGGCCAGGATCCACTCCGGCTCGATCTCGATCGGGCCGACCACGGGGAGGAAGCTCGCGGCCACGCCGATCCCGACCAGCACGAGCGGCGAGGCGACGCCCAGGCGCGGGCCGACGACGGCGGCGCCGGCGATCACGACCAGCGCGAGCACCAGCACCACCAGGAGCGCGGTCACTCGTGTCCGGCGGTGTCCGGGGCCGGCGCGACGGCGCCGCGGCGGACGTCCTCGAAGAAGTCGGGGCGCAGGACGCGCTTCTCGATCTCGAACCAGCCGCTGGACCAGCCGTCGCCGAGGGGGTGCGCCGGGTCCAGCAGCACGTGGCCCGGGGTGGCGCCGCGGCCGACCGCCGCCGCGACCGAGCGGTCGGGGTCGTAGAGCGCGTGCTCGACGAGCGGGGCGAACACCTCGTGCTCGGCGAAGTCGGCGGGTGCGCCGAGGAAGACGGGCATCAGCTCCTCGCCCTCGCGCAGGCCGTTCGGCCACCAGCGGAAGCGCTCGACCAGCTCGTGGCAGGAGATGCAGGACGGCGAGAAGAAGACGAGGTGCGTCGGCGGGTCGGCCCACTCGGCGAGGGCGATCGGCTCGCCCGCGGCGGTGAGGAGGACGAGGTCGGCGGAGTCGGTCGGGGTGTCGGTGGCAGGGGTCCGCGCCGTCAGCCGGTCGCGCACCGGCACCAGCGCGAGCGCGAGCAGCACCGCGAGGAGGGCGGGGACCCCGGGGACGAGCAGCTCCGCAGGCGCCGTGGCCCCGACGAGTCCGGCGAGCGCCAGCGCGAGCAGGACGGCGTTCCGCGCGACCGTGCGGCCGGTCATCCGGGCGTCGCCGAGGCCGCCGAAGCACTCGCACTCGACCGGCTCCGGGGCGCGGACCGCGCGGACCGCGACGACGAGGAAGACGACGTCGACCGCGACCGCGCCGAGCAGCGCCCCGCGGTGCAGCGGCGCGGGGGCGAGCAGGATCGCCAGCCCGAGCGCGATCTCGACGACGGGGAAGGCCCGGGCGAAGAGCGGGCTCGCGGAGAGGCGGGCCGGCAGACCGAGCGCGGCGAGGCTCGCGCGGAACCGCTCCGTCCGCCCGAGCTTCAGCACGCCGCTGACGACGAGGACGGCTCCGGCGGCCGCGCCCGCGACCGCGAGCAGGACCTCGAGCGCTGACGCGAGCATCCGTGTCCCTCCCGCACCCGACGGTGCCCCCGCAGAGCACGCTACCGGGCGGGCGGCGCGGTCAGGAGTCGGAGCGCGTCAGGAGCCCGGGCCGATCACGAATCGAAGCCCAGCCCGAGCGCGTCCAGCGTCCGCAGCAGCGCGTTCCGCCGGCCGCCGTCGTGGTCGGCGCGGTCGAGCGACCAGCGGGTGGCCTGGATGCCCGCGGTGGCGAACGGCTCGGGCGGGAACGGCAGCGGGCGCTTGCGCACCATCTCCAGCTCGGTCCGCTCGGTCGGCTCGCCGTCGAGGAGGTCGAGGAGCACGTCGGCCGCGAAGGCGGTCGTGCCGACGCCGAGCCCCGTGTAGCCGGCCGCGTAGGCGACCCGGCCGGCGAGCGCGGTGCCGTAGAAGGCGGCGAAGCGGGTGCTGGTGTCGATCACTCCGGCCCAGCGGTGGCTGAAGCGCAGGCCCTCGAGCTGCGGGAAGGTGGTCAGGAAGTGCGCGGCGAGCGCGCGATCGGTCTCCGGACGCTCCTCGTAGGCGGAGCGGATCCGGCCGCCCGGGTGGTAGACGGCGTCGTAGCCGCCCCAGAGGATCCGGTCGTCGGCGGTGCGGCGGTAGTAGTGGAACTGGTTGGCGACGTCGCTGAGACCCTCGCGCCCCGTCCAGCCGATCGAGGCCAGCTGGGCGGCGTCCAGCGGCTCGGTCATCAGGACGTGGTCGTAGACCGGGACGGTCATCAGGCGGGTGCGGGCGAGGAGGGAGGGGAAGGCGCTGGTGCCGAGGATCGCCTGGGACGCCGCCACGGAGCCGTGCGCGGTGCGGACGAGCACGCCGGCGCCGTCGCGCTCGAGACCGAGCACGCGGCTGTCCTCGTGGATCTCGACGCCGAGCTCCTCCGCCACCCGCGCCAGCTCGCGGACGAGCTTGCCGGGGTGCACCAGCGCGCACTGCTCGGCGGGCGCGGCGAGGCCGGCCAGGAAGATCGGCGAGTCGACCACGGCGCGGACCTCCGCGGTGTCGAGGAAGCGGCCGCCCGCGACGCCGTCGCCGTCGGCGAGCGGGCCGACCTGGTACTCCTCCACCGCGACCGCGAGCGAGCCGGTGCGCTCGAAGTCGCAGTCCATCCCGTAGCGGGCGACGGCCGCCTCGATGCCGTCGAGGTTCAGCACGCCCAGCTCCTCCAGCCGAGCGGCTTCGGCCGGCCAGCGGGCGAGGCCGTTCTCGCGGCCGTGGGTGAGGCTCGACTCCACGAAGCCGCCGTTGCGGCCGGAGGCGGCCCAGCCGAGCGAGCGGGCCTCGAGCAGCACCACGCGGCGGCCGGGGTCGCGCTCCTTCGCGCGCAGGGCGCTCCAGAGTCCGGTGTACCCGCCGCCGACGACCACCAGGTCGGCTGTCACGGCGCCCGCGAGGGCGGGGCGCGGCACGTCGGGGTCCTCGAGCCAGTACACGCCGCGTCGGGTGCCGCTGAGCGCGGCGTCGACGACGGCGGAGTCGGGGGCGGATCGTTCGAAAACCGTGCTGGAGAGGGCCATAGTGCCTCCATTACGTCAGCTCCGAGGGCATTCCGCAACCGGATCCGTCGTTCCGGCGCATACCTCCCGGCCAGGTCGTCCGGCACGGTCGTACACTGCGAGGGAAATCGGAGGGGACATGCGAGCACGCCGGCCGCGCGACGGGGGACGCGTCGCAGCGCCGACCCCTCCGGCGGAGACTCCCCCCGGCCCCTCGGCCGACGACCGTCACGACGTCTCCCCCGGCCTGCGGATCGCCGCCGCCTGGGGCTGGCGGGTGCTGGCGGTCGCCGCCCTGCTCTGGCTGGTCGTGAAGCTGGTCGCACTGGTGCCGGTCGTGGTGGTGCCGGTGCTGATCGCGCTCCTGGTCACGGCGCTGCTCACCCCGCTCCGCGACCGGCTCGAGCGCTGGCGCCTGCCGCGCCCGCTCGCGGTGCTGGTCTCGATCCTCGCGCTCCTGCTCGCGCTGGTCGGCCTGATCGGGCTCGTCGTCGTGCAGTCCCGGGCCGGCTTCGGCGGCGTCGGGCAGCGGGCGCTCGACGCGGTCGACGACGTGGAGGCGTGGCTGCAGGGCCCGCCGCTCGGCTTCAGCGAAGTGCAGCTCGGCGACTGGGCGCAGTCGGCGATCGACTGGGCCGACACCCAGGCGTCGACGATCGCCTCCGGAGCGCTCGCCGTCGGCTCCCAGGTCGCCGAGGTGTTCGCCGGCACGCTGCTCACCCTGTTCTCGCTGATCTTCCTGCTGCTGGACGGCCGGCGGATCTGGGCCTGGTTCCTCCGGCTGATGCCGCGCGCCGCGCGACTGCCGCTCGACACGGGAGCCGCGGCCGGCTGGTGGACGCTCAGCCAGTTCGTCCGGGCGCAGCTCGGCGTCGCGGGCATCAACGCGATCGGCATCGGCATCGGCGCGCTCGCCCTGCAGCTGCCGCTGGTCGTGCCGATCGCGATCGTGGTGTTCCTGGGCTCGTTCGTGCCGTTCCTCGGCGCGATCGTGACGGGGGCGCTCGCCGCGGTCGTCGCGCTGCTGTTCAGCGGACCGGTGGCCGCGCTCGTGATGATCGGCGTGGTCGTCGTCGTGCACCTGCTCGAGGGGCACGTGCTCCAGCCGCTGATCCTCGGCTCGGCGGTGAAGGTGCACCCGCTCGCCGTCGTGCTGGGCGTCGCGACCGGGCTCGAGGTGGCGGGGCTGGCCGGCGCGCTGTTCGCGGTGCCGGTGATCGCGACGCTGAACTCGGCGATCACGGCGATGCGGCACGATCCGGAGCAGGTCGTGCGCGTTCCGCTCGATCCGGGGCGCTCCGCGTGACCCGGCACCCCTTCGACCCGGCGGGCGTCCCCGGGTCGGCGGTCCTGCCCGCGCTCGCCTGCCCGGTCTGCGGCGCGGGGCTGGCGCCGGACGCGCTGCCGCGGCCGACCCTGCTGCGCTGCCCGCTCGGGCACAGCGCGGATCTGGCGCGGCAGGGCTACGTCTCGCTGCTCCGCGGCCGGCACGCGACCTCCGGCGACACCGCCGCGATGGTGCAGGCGCGCGAGGAGCTGCTGGGCTCCGGGCACTACCGGCCGATCCAGGACGCGGTCGCGGGGGCCGTGCCCGAGGCGGCGCGACTGGTCGTCGATCTCGGCTGCGGGACGGGCGCGTACCTCGCCGCGGTCCTCGACGCGCGGCCGGAGGCGAGCGGGCTGGGGCTGGACCTGTCCGCGGCCGCGCGCGCGGCGGGCCGCCCGCGCGCGCACCCGCGGGCCGCGGTCGCGACGGCGGACCTCTGGCAGCCGCTGCCGCTCGCGGACGCCTACGCGGACGCCCTGCTGACCGTCTTCGCGCCGCGGAACGCCCCGGAGATGCTGCGGGTGCTGCGCCCGGGCGGCGTGGCGGTGGTGGTGACGCCCCGCGAGCGGCACCTGGGCGAGATCCGGCCGGTGTTCGGGATGCTCGGGATCGACGCGGGCAAGGCCGAGCGGCTCGACGAGCAGCTGCAGGGCTTCGAGCGGGTGGCGCGGCACGAGCTCGACTACGCGGTCGCGATGACGCCCGGCGAGCTGCGGGCCGAGGTGCTGATGGGGCCGAGCGCCCACCACGTCGATGCGGCGGCGGTCGACGCGCTGCTGGCGGGGCGCGAGGGGACGACTGCGGTGACCGTCGCGGTGACGGTGTCGGTGTACCGCGCGGCGTAGGCGGGGCGTAGGCGGGGCGGCGCAGGGGCGCATCGAGACCCACCGTCATCAGCAAGGCTGGTCTGCCGATTCGTCCTTCTGACCCGAGGGGGGTCTCGATACGCGCGCTGCGCGCGCTACTCGACCAGCACGAGAGGGGACCCATGCCGGTCGAGCAGCGCGCAGGGCAGTCCCTGCTGGTCGAGCAGCGCGCAGGGCGGCCCCCATGCTGGTCGAGTAGCCGTCACCGGCGGCGTATCGAGACCCACCATCGTCGAGACATCCGGGAGCGAGCCTCCTCCACACTCGCGATGCAACGGGGTTGTCCCCGATCAGCCCAGGGTTCCGACCCCGGTGTCGGTGGCCCCTGCTTCAATACGCGTATGTCAGAAGACGAGAATGCGGCAGCACTCGCGGAGGTGCGCGACTGCTTCGACGACGCCGCGGCCGCCGAGCGCGCCGCGTCCCCGACGCGCCTGAGGGCGGCGGAACGCATGCACCGCGGCTACCGCATCGCTCTCACCGTCCCGGAATCATTCGCCCGCGGCGCCTCCCGGAGCGAGACCCGCGACCTCATCGAGCGCTCCATCCGCGCCGAGCTCGCGGTGACGCTCGGCGTGTCCGAGCGGGAGGTCTCCCGCCGCCTCGAGACCGCGCGGATGCTGATGGAGCACCTTCCGCTCACCCGGGCGCTGCTCCGCGACAGTCGAATTCTCTGGGAGGTCGGCGAGTCGATCTGCAAGACCGCGAGCAGCCTCCCCGAGACCTCCCGCTCCGCACTCGACGAGCGCGCCGCGGACGCCGCCCTCACGATGACGACGACCCAGCTGCGCCGCGCCCTCAGCCGCTGGCGCGAGGAGCTGCACGAGCAGCCCCGCGTCGAGCGCCACGCGCGCGCCCGGGAGGACCGCGCCGTCTGGGTCACGCCCGACGTCGACGGGATGGCCACGCTGTGCGTCTACGCTCCCGCGCCCGCCGTCTTCGGCGCCTACAACCGACTGCGCCGCATCTCCCGCACCCTCCGCGACGAGGGCGACCCGCGAACCCTGCAACAACTCAGCGCCGATGCCGCCGTCGATCTGCTCTGCGACGGGGACATCGCCGGCACGACACCGAACTCCGAACACCGGCCCGACCCGACCTTCGTCCCCGGCGTCCGTGCGGAGGTCCGCCTCACCCTCGCCGCGTCCACGGCCGTCGGCCTCGACGACGCTCCTGCGGACCTCGACGGCTACGGACCGGTTCCCGCGGACGTCGCCCGCGAGCTCATCCGAACGGGAGCCTCCTTCACGCGGGTGCTCACCGATCCGGACACCGGCGCCGTCACCTCCGTCGGCCGCACCTGGCGCGTGCCACCACCGCAGATGCGCCTCCACCTCCAGCTCCGGGACCAGACCTGCCGGTTCCCCGGCTGCACACGCACCGCATCGACGGCCGAGGCCGACCACAGTCTCGAGTGGCGCAACGGCGGCGAGACCTCCCTCGAGAACCTCGTCAGCCTCTGCACGTCCCACCACCACGTCCGGCACGGAGAGCAGTGGAGCTACAAGCGGGTCGACGACCACGGCACGCTCGAGTGGACGAGCCCGACCGGCCGACGGATCAGCAACCGACCACCACCTCTACCCGGCCGGCCGCCGGACCCGCCGCCGGGGCCTCGGTTCGACGATGCTCCCGTGCCGTTCTGACGGTGGTGGATCTCGATACGCCCGCTCCGCGGGCTACTCGATCAGCATGCAGCGCGTGCAGCGCGTGCAGCGCGCGTCGGCATGCACCGCCCCATGCTGGTCGAGCAGCCCGCAGGGCGTATCGAGACCCCACCCCGGCAGACGGTGGATCTCCTGGGAAGAGACGCCCGCACACATGCTGGTCGAGTAGCCCCGCAGGGGCGTATCGAGACCCACCACCGCATGGACGTCGGCCTCTTCCCGCCCTGCGCCGGCGCCAAGGCGTCCCCCTCCGCTCGATCGGCCGCGGGTCAGTAGCTCTCGCGGCGGCGCTCCTGGTCGACGACGGCGGCGCGGTCGGACAGGGCCCGCAGGCCCGCGAGGGGCTGCGCCATCCGGTGGTTGCTGCGGAGGACGGGCTCGGTGCGGTCGAGGAAGGCCCAGTAGCCGGCGGTGACCGGGCAGGCGTTCTCGCCCAGGCGCACCTTCGGGTTGAAGCGGCAGCCGCCGCAGTAGTCCGACATCTTGTTGATGTACGCCCCGCCGGAGGAGTACGGCTTGGTCGCGACGACACCGCCGTCCGCGTGCTGCGACATGCCGATCACGTTCGCGGGCATCACCCACTCCGTGCCGTCGACGAAGACGTCGACGAACCAGTCGTTCAGCTCGGCCGGGTCCCAGCCGCGCTGCAGTCCCCAGTTGCCGAGCACCATCAGCCGCTGGATGTGGTGCGCCCAGCCGTGCCGGCGCACGTCGTCGAGGGTCTCGTGCAGGCAGTTCGCCTCGATGCCGGCCGGATCGAGGTCGAGCAGCTGCTGCGGGAGCGGGGCCGAGGCGCCGAGGGCCTTGCTGCGCGTGCGGTAGTCCGGCCCGAGATGCCAGTACAGGTGCCAGACGTAGTCGCGCCAGCCGAGGATCTGCCGGACGAAGCCCTCGACGCTCGCGAGCGGGGCGCCGCCCGAGGCGTGCTCGGCCGCGGCGGCGTCGATCACGGCACGCGGGTCGAGCAGGCCGAGGTTGAGCGGTGCGCTCAGCAGCGAGTGCGCCATCGTCCAGTCGCCCGAGAGCATCGCGTCCTCGTAGGTGCCGAAGTCGCCCAGGCGCGACGAGACGAAGTCGGCGAGCGCCGCCTCCGCCTCCGCGGGGGTCGCCGCGAACCGGCGCGGGCCGTCCTCGCCGACGAGCCGGATCGCTCCCTCTCGCTCCCAGCGGGCGAGATCGGCGCGCACCTCCTCGTCGATGTCGTCCTCCTCCGGCCACCACGGATCGGGCAGGCCGAGGCGCGAGGCACCCTTGGGCGGCGGGTTGCGGTTGTCGTGGTCGTAGTTCCAGCGGCCGCCCTCCGGCTGGTCGCCGCGCATCAGGACGCCGGTGCGCTCGCGGCTCCAGCGGTAGAAGTCCTCGAGCAGGAGCCGCTTGCCGGCCTTCGCGAGCGCCCACTCGCGGAAGTCCTCCTCCTCCGTGACGAAGCCGCGGCTGGGCAGGATGCTCATGCCCAGCCTGCGGGCGAGGCGACGGCCGCCCCGGGTCGGCGGGTCGATCACCTCGAGGCCGTCGCGGCCGGCGAGGCCCTCGGCGAAGGTCTCGGCGCGGACGTACTCGGCCCGGTCGCCGAGCTCGCGGCCGCGGTGGCGCAGCGCCGAGAGCAGCAGCTGCGCCTTCGCGCGGTGCATCGGCCGCCGTCCGAAGGCCGAGCGGGCCTCGACGAGCAGCATCGGGCCGCCGTCGTCGAAGAGGGGGCCGAGCTGCCCGATGACGCTCCAGCGGGTCCGTGCAGTCCGTGCAGTCATGCTCGGAGGCTAGGCGGCACCGAGGACATCGCGACAGGAGTTGCGCTCCGCGCCCGGAGCATCGATGCGCCTCGAGCCTCGAAGAGCGCAGAGCATCCAAGAGCGCAGAGTGTCAAGGTGCGCGGATGTGCAGCCGCGACACCTTGCACCGGCGGACGCCGTGCAGGATCGTCGACTGCATCCACCCGACGCGATGAGGCGAGGAGCCCCGCCATGGCACACGACGACGAGTTCGAGACCACCACGACCACCGAGAGCGGCGGCACGACCGAGGAGACGACCCGTCGCGGGCGCCACCTCGCGGACGGAGCCGCGGACGGCGCCGGCACGGACGGACACAGCACCGACACCTCGGACGAGGGCGAGTACACCGAGACCGACGGCGTCTCGCACACCGACGGCGAGGAGGAGGGCAGCTACGTCGACACCTCCTCGCACCAGGAGTCGAGCACCGAGAAGGGCAGCTACGTCGACACGGAGGGCTCGGGCCCCGACTCCACCGGCGAGGGCGAGTACACCGACCGCGACGAGTAGTCCGCGGGTGCGGGCCGGCCGTCAGTGCTGGACGGCCGCCCGCTCCGCCGCGATGAACGCGGCGATCGCGTCGGCGCCCGGATGGTCGTCGGCGCTGATCGTCACCACCGCGTCGCCGGCGAACACCAGCAGCTGACCGTAGGCGCCGTGCAGGCGCCAGCACGGGCCGGGCCCGTCCCAGCCGGCGAGGGCGTAGCGCTGGTAGCCCGGGCCGGTGCCGGCGGGGACCCACTCGGAGTGCAGCGCGTCGCTCCACTCCGGGGCGAGGAGCCGCTCGCCGCGCCAGAGCCCGCGATCGCGGATCAGCCGGCCGATCCGGGCGGTCTCCCCGGTGCGCAGCGCCAGCCCGCTGCCGGCGACGATGCGGCCGTTCGGGCAGCGCTCCCACTCCGAGCCCTCGATCCCGAGCGGCTGCAGGAGCCTGCGGTCGACGTAGTCCCCCACGTCGCCCACCCGGGTCTCCAGGAGCCGCATCGCGGTGTAGCTGCTGGCGTTGGAGTACTGGAAGACGAGCCCGCGGGAGGGCCGGCGGAGGAACTCGACGGCGAGGTCGGGCCAGTCGGTCATCAGGGTCGGCGACCACGGCAGGTCGATGCCGCTGGTCATGCTCAGCAGTCGGCGGAGCGTGAGCTCCGCGACCCCCTCGCCCAGGTCCGCGGAGACCTCTGCGGTCAGAGACCGCCCCAGGGGCTCGTCGAGCGAGATCAGGCCCTCGTCGGCGGCCAGCCCCGCGGCCAGCACGCAGACGCCCTTGGCGACGGAGTGCACGTCCTCGCGGACGTCGGGCGTCCAGCGGTGCTCGGCGGCGTCGTCGCCGATCAGCACGTGCAGCCCGTGAGCCCCGAAGCCGACGGCGTCGATGTGCTCGACGAGGCGGTCGCGGAAGGCCTGCGCTGCTGTCGGGTCGGGCGCTGCTGTCACCGGGACAGTCTGCCCCGGCGCGGGCGCTTCCTAAGATCGTGGGCATGGACGAGGACAGCGCACGGGGCACCTGGCGGCGCGAGCCGAGCACCGTCGTCGTCGCCGACACCGGGACGCCGTCGCGCATCGCCGAGCCGTTCGCGATCGCGGCCGACAGCGTCCTGCTCGAGGCACCGCACGAGTTCGCGCCGCACCGCCACGAGCTGCATGAGCTGGTCTGGGTCCGCGGCGGCACCATGACGGTCCGGCTCGAGCACCGGATCCTGACCGTGCCCGACGGCTTCGGCGTCTGGATCCCGGCCGGGACGGAGCACGCCGGGCGGACGACCGCGCGCACCGCGCTCTGCGACGCGCTCTTCGACCCGGAGCGCTCGCCCGTGCCGATCACGACGCCGGTCCTCGTCGAGGTGACGCCCGTGCTGGCCGCGCTCCTCACCCGGCTGTCCCGCTCCGACCTGGAGCCTGCGGCGCGGCTGCGGGCGGAGGCGGTGGTCTTCGACGTGATCGCGCCGTCGAGCGAGCAG
The DNA here is from genome assembly GCF_009866655.1 of Rathayibacter sp. VKM Ac-2804. Lineage (NCBI taxonomy): Bacteria > Bacillati > Actinomycetota > Actinomycetes > Micrococcales > Microbacteriaceae > Rathayibacter > Rathayibacter sp. VKM Ac-2804. The sequence continues at coordinate 879,852 of NZ_CP047420.1, read as the reverse complement.
TACTCCGTCACCGTTCCGCAGGGCGAGCGGCTCGCGCCGCTGGTCGCGGCGCTCCTCGACGACCCGACCGACCGGCGGACGCTCGCCGACTGGGCGGAGCACCTCGGCGTCGGCGAGCGGACCCTCTCCCGCCTCCTCCGCGCGCAGACCGGGCTGTCCTTCCTGCAGTGGCGCCAGGCGCTCCGAGCGCACCGCGCGCTCGCGCTGCTCGCGGAGGGGCGCAGGGTGCAGGACGTCTCGGAGCTGATGGGGCACACGCACCCGAGCACCTTCATCGCGGCGTTCAAGCGGGTGATGGGGACCACTCCGGGCGCCTTCGCGCAGGACCAGCGCGCCGCGGCGAACTGACCACCGGCACCCCGGCGGTGGCCGGAACGCTCTATCGGGTGTCCTCGGCAGCCGATTGCGGACGATCCTGCGGCCACCTAGCCTGAGGAAGGTAAGCCAACCCTTAGTAGGCTTCCTCCTCCAGCGGATCCTCCGCCCGCTCCCCCTCCGACGCAGGACTCCGCCTCCCCCATGACTCCCTCCTCCGAGCCTCCGCGTGCGCCCTCGCGCCTCGCCGGCGCCGATCTCGTGCTCGGCTTCGGCCGGCGCACCGTCGTCGACGGCGTCTCGGTGCAGCTCGAGCCGGGCCGGGTGACGGCGCTCGTCGGACCGAACGGCTCGGGCAAGTCGACGCTGCTGCGCGCGCTGGCGCGGCTGCACGCCCCGAGCGGCGGAGCCGTCGTCCTCGACGGCGACCGCCCGGCGACGGCGCTGAGCAGCCGTGACTTCGCCCGCGAGGTGACCCTCTTCGCGCAGAGCCGCACCGCACCGCAGGGGCTCAGTGTCCGCGAGGTCGTCGCCTTCGGCCGCCACCCGCACCGCAGGGCCTTCGCCGGACCGTCCTCGCGGGACCGCGATGCGGTCGAGCGGGCGATGGCCACCACCGGCGTGCTGTCGATGGCCGAGCGGGCGGCCGGCGAGCTCAGCGGCGGCGAGCTGCAGCGGGTCTGGCTGGCGTCCTGCCTCGCTCAGCAGACCGGCGTGGTGCTGCTCGACGAGCCGACCAACCACCTCGACCTCCGCTACCAGGTGGAGACGCTCGATCTGATCCGCGATCTCGCCGAGGTGCACGGCGCCGCCGTCGGCGTCGTCCTGCACGACCTCGACCACGCGGCGCGCGTCGCCGACCGCCTGCTGCTGCTGAGCGACGGGCGGATCCTCGCCGAGGGCGATCCCCTCGCCGTGCTCACCGCGGAGCACATCGAGGCGGCCTACGGCCTGCGGGTCGAGGTCGCGGTGGACGAGCGGACCGGCCACCTGCGCATCGACCCCGTCAGCCGGCACGGCCCTCGCCTGCACGACCCGCTCCACCAGACCCCTGCCCGTTCCCGAGAGGACACCGAAGAATGACCCGCGCCCCCCTCCTCCCCACGGCCCTCGCCGCGGCCGCCGCCGGCGTGCTCCTGCTGACCGGCTGCGGCACCACCGCCGTCGAGACCGCCGATGCCGCCGGCACCGTCGACTCCGCCGAGTGCGCCGCCGACGACACGCCGACCGCCACCGGCGCCGTCTCGCTCACCGACAGCCTCGGCCGCACGGTCGAGCTCGACGCACCCGCCGAGCGGATCGTCGTGCTCGAGTGGCAGCAGACCGAGGACCTGCTGACGCTCTGCGTCGCCCCGGTCGGCGCCGCCTCGACCGAGGACTACGCCACCTACGTCAGCGCCGAGACCCTGCCCGAGAGCACCACCGACGTGGGCGAGCGCGGCGAGCCCGACCTCGACACCCTCTACGGACTCGACCCGGACCTGATCGTGATCGAGGCCTACAGCGCCGACGACGACCTGCTCGCCCAGCTCGAGGAGCGCGACGTGCCGGTGCTCGCGACCATCGGCGCGGACGCGAGCGGCCAGATCGACAACATGAAGGAGGTGTTCTCGCTCCTCGGCGAGGCCACCGGGCGGACCGAGCGCGCAGACACGGTGCTGGCGGAGTTCGACCAGCACCTCGCCGACGCCACGACCGAGGTCGCCGAGGCCGCGCTCTCGACGCCGGAGTTCGTCTTCTTCGACGGCTGGATCGAGAGCGGCAACGTCGTCATCCGCCCGTACGGGAAGGGCGCGCTGTTCACCGAGCTCGGCGAGGAGCTGGGCCTCGAGGGCGCCTGGACGGACGAGATCAACGACTCCTACGGCAGCGGCGGCGTCGACCCCGCCTACGGTCTCGCGCAGACCGACATCGAGGGGCTGACCGCGGTCGGCGAGGCGAACCTGGTCTACTCCAACGACGGCACCCCCGACAGCTACGTGACAGAGCTCGCCAAGAGCCCGGTCTGGGCCGCGCTCCCCGCGGTGCAGCAGGGCCGCGCCTTCGAGTTCCCGCCCGGCGTCTGGGGCGCCGGCGGACCGAAGTCCGGCGAGCAGGCCATCGACGCCTTCGTGGACGTCATCGTCGGCGAGTGACGACGACGCCGGCCGCCGACGAGCGCCGTTCCGACCCGCGCCGTGCGGACGTCCGGACGGCGCTCGTCGGCGTCGGCGTGCTCGCGGCCCTCGCGGTCGTGGTCGTGCTCGTCGGCCTCTGGCACCTGACCCAGGGCACCTCGGGCATCGGCGCGGACGGGCTGCTGCGCGCCCTGCTCGGCGAGGAGGTGTCGGTCGGCGGAGTCTCGGCCGCCGACGTCTTCGCCGGCTCGCGGCTGCCGCGCCTGTCCGCGGGCATCGCCGTCGGGCTCGCCCTCGGGGCGGCGGGCGCGCTGCTGCAGTCGATCTCGCGCAACGCCCTCGCCTCGCCGGACACGCTCGCGGTGACCGCGGGCGCCTACTTCGCCCTGACCGCGGTGGCCGCCTTCTCGGTGGCCGTGCCGCTCTGGGCGTCCAGCGGAGTCGCCTTCCTCGGCGGGCTCGCGGCAGCGGCCGTCGTGCTCGCGCTCAGCGGCCGCGCCGCGGGCACCTCGAGCACCCGGCTGATCCTGGCGGGCTCGGCGATCGCGATGGCGCTCGACTCCGGCACGGCGATGCTGCTGATCCTGTTCCGGGAGAACACCACCGGGCTGTTCGCCTGGGGCAGCGGCTCACTGGGTCAGCTCAACATCGACGCCTCGGTGCGCGCCGCCCCGCTGATCGCGGTCGTCCTCGCGCTGGCCCTGCTGCTCTCGCGCCGCCTCGACGTGCTCGGGCTCGGCGAGGACGGCGCCGCGACCCTCGGCGTCCCGGTCCGCTCGACCAGGGCGCTGGCCGTGCTCTGCGCGGTGCTGCTCACCAGCACCTCGGTCACCCTGGCCGGGCCGATCGCGTTCGTGGGGCTCGGCGCCCCGGTGCTGACCCGGCTGCTGACGGCGCGGGTGCCGGCGCTGCGTCGGCACGTCTTCCTCGTGCCCGCGTCGGGGCTGATCGGCGCCGCGCTGATCGTGCTCGCCGACGCGCTGCTGCGCGCGATCCTCAGCCCGGAGGGGGCCACGGCGATCCCCACGGGCATCCCGACCGCGGTGCTCGGCGGAGTGGTCATCGTGGTGCTCGCCCTGCGGATGCGCGACGCCGGCTCCGCGCGGACGGCGCGGGCGGTGCGCTCCTCGCTGCGGACGGTCCGGCGCTTCCGGATCGTGCTCGCGGTGCTCGTCGTCCTGCTCGCCGGCACGATCGTGCTCGGGCTGCTCGCGGGCAGCCTGCAGCTGCGCCTGGGCGACGTCGTCCTCTGGCTGCAGAGCGCGGCACCGGACCTCGTCGCCCGCGCCCTCGACGAGCGGGCGCCTCGCATCGCCGCGGCCGTGCTCGCCGGCGCGGCGCTCGCGCTCGCGGGCACCGCGGTGCAGGGCACCGTCCGCAATCCGCTGGCCGAGCCGGGACTGCTGGGCATCACCGCCGGCGCGGGGCTCGGCGCCGTGATCGTCGTCACCACCGGTCTCGGCGGCGGCGGGCGCCCCGTTCTGATCGCGATGGCGGTCGCCGCCGGGCTCGCGACCTTCGGGGTGATCGCCCTGCTCGCCTGGCGCGGCGGCCTGCAACCGGATCGCTTCGTGCTCGTCGGCATCGGCATGGGCTACGCCCTGACCGCGGTGACCGCCTTCCTGCTGCTGAGCTCCGACCCGTGGCAGACGCCGCGGATCCTCACCTGGCTCTCCGGCACGACCTACGGCCGCTCGCTGCCCGACGTCCTCCCGGTCGCGATCGGGATCCTCGTGCTGCTGCCGATCCTCCTGGGACTGCGCCGCCGCCTGGACCTGCTGGCGATCGACGAGGACACCCCGCGCATCCTCGGCGTCCGGCCCGAGCGCACCCGGCTGGGCGTTCTCGCGCTGGCCGCCGTGCTCGCCTCGCTGGCCGTCGTCGCCGTCGGCACGGTCGGCTTCGTCGGACTGGTCGCGCCGCACCTGGCCCGGACGCTGGTCGGCGCGCGGCACGGGCGCATCGTCCCGGTCGCGATGCTGCTCGGCGGACTGCTCGTCCTCGTGGCGGACACCCTCGGCCGCACGCTCATCGCGCCCTCGCAGCTGCCCGCGGGCCTGATGATCGCGCTGGTCGGCGCGCCCTACTTCGTCTGGCTGCTCCGCCGCACCCGCGACTGAGCGAGGAGGCGGTAGGCGGCGCCGACGGCGAGCACCGCGACGCCGCCCGCGATCGAGGCGGGAGGGAGGGTCGCCACGAGGAGGAGGCAGCCGGCGACGCCGACGACCGCCAGCGGGCGGGGGCAGCGGCGGTGCGGGGCCTCCTGGGTCAGCGCCGCGACGTTCGCGACCAGGTAGTAGAGCAGCACGCCGAACGAGGAGAAGCCGATCGCCGAGCGCAGGTCGGCGACGAGCACCAGGACGACGACGATCAGGCCGACGACGATCTCAGCGCGGCGCGGGACGCTGCGGACCGGGTCGATCACGGCGAGCGCCCGCGGCAGATCGCCGTTCCGCGCCATCGCCAGGCTCGTGCGGCCGATGCCGGCGATCAGCGCGAGCAGTGCGCCGAGGCTCGCGGCCGCGGCACCCACCCGGATCGGCACCGCGGTCCAGGGCCAGGCGGCGGCCGCGTCGACGAGCGGCTGCGTCGAAGCGGCGAGCCGCTCAGGGCCGAGCACCGCGAGCAGACCCGCGCCGACCACCGTGTAGATCAGGACCGCGAGCCCGAGCGCGCCGAGGATCGCCCGCGGGATGGTGCGCGCGGGGTCGCGCACCTCCTCCCCCATCGTGGCGAGGCGGGCGTAGCCGGCGAAGGCGAAGAACAGCAGCCCGGCCGACTGCAGCACGCCGTAGGCGTCGAAGGGGCGGTCGGTGGCGGAGGCGGCCGCCGGGCCGGACGCCGCCGCGGCGGCCATCGCGAGGACGAGCACCACGAGGACGATCGAGAGCAGGATCCGGGTCGCGAGCGCCGTCCGGGTCACGCCGAGCACGTTCACCGCCACGAGGACGACGACCGCGGCCACCGCCACCGGCCGCTCCCAGCCCGCGGGCGCGGCGTAGGCGGCGACGGTCAGCGCCATCGCCGCGCAGCTCGCCGTCTTGCCGACGACGAAGCTCCAGCCGGCCAGGAAGCCGGGCCACTCGCCGAGCCGCTCCCGGCCGTAGAGGTAGGCGCCGCCGGAGCGCGGGTACTGCGCGGCCAGCTGCGCCGTGGAGGAGGCGTTCGCCCAGGCGACGATCGCGGCGAGCGCCAGGCCGAGCAGCAGCCACGGGCCGGCCGCCGCGGCGGCGGGGGCGAAGGCGGAGAAGAGCCCGGCGCCGAGCATCGAGCCGAGCCCGATGACGACGGCGTCGCGGGTGCCCAGGCGGCGGGCGAGGGAGGCGTCGGAGGTCACCGCCCCGTCTTAGCGCACCCGGGCGACGGCCGGGTTAACCTGGGCGTCCGTGCCGAGACCGGGAGGCTCCCATCCGCATCCTCATCGTCGACGACGAGATCAACCTGCTCGGTGCGCTCGAGGCGGGCCTGGAGGGCGAGGGCTTCGCCGTCGACACCGCCACGACCGGCACCGACGCGCTCTGGCTCGCGCAGGAGGCGGAGTACGCGGCGATCGTGCTCGACCTGATGCTGCCCGACATCAGCGGCTTCCGGGTCTGCGAGCGCCTGCGCGCGGCCGAGGACTGGACGCCGATCCTGATGCTCACGGCGAAGGACGGCGACCTCGACCAGGTCGAGGCGCTCGACACCGGCGCGGACGACTACCTCACGAAGCCGTTCTCCTTCCCGGTGCTGGTCGCGCGGCTGCGGGCGCTGATCCGCCGCGGCGCCGCCGAACGGCCGACCGTGCTCACCGTCGGCGACCTCGTGCTCGACCCGGCCGCGCGCCGGGTGGAGCGCGGCGGGGTCGCGATCCCGCTGACGGCGCGCGAGTTCAGCGTGCTGGAGTACCTCGTCTCGCGCGCGGGCGACGTCGTCCCCAAGCGCGACATCCTCGGCGCCGTCTGGGACTTCGACTTCGACGGCGATCCGAACATCGTCGAGGTCTACATCCGGACGCTCCGCAACAAGATCGACCGGCCGTTCGGCCGCGAGACGATCCGCACCCAGCGCGGCGCGGGCTACTCGGTGCTGCCGTGACGCGGCGTCGGCGCTCCCTGCGCTCCCGGATCACGCTCGCGGCGACCGCCGTGGTCGCCCTCGCGGCGGTGCTCGGCACGGCCGGCTTCCTGCTGGTGCTCTCCTCCGTGCTCGCGGGCAGCTCCGCGACGGCGGCCGAGACCGAGGCGGAGCGGATCGCGACCCTCGTGGAGCGCGGCGGCGCCGACGCGGTGCGGGCTTCGGAGGGCGTCGTGCAGCTGATCGTCGACGGGCGCGTGGTCGCCGCGGGCGAGGACGCGGACGATCTGCCGGCGCTGGCGACCGAGGAGCGCGACGAGCCGTTCACGACGACGCCGGCGGACGAGGATCCGCTGGTCGTCGCGACAAAGGAGCTCGACGACGGCTCGCTCGTCGTCGTGGGCGTCCCCGACGAGGGCCGGGCGGAGGCGCTCGCGACGACCGCGGGCCTGCTCGCGGTGGCCGTCCCGCTGCTGGTCGCCTTCGTCGCCGCCGTCTGCTGGATCGTCGTCGGCCGCGCGCTGCGGCCGGTGGACCGGATGCGCGCTGAGGCGGACGCGGTCACCGCGGCGGCGCTCGACCGCCGGATCGCGGAGCCTGGCTCCGGCGACGAGATCGACCGGCTCGCGCAGACCCTCAACCGGATGCTCGGGCGGCTCGAGGACGGCCAGGAGCGGCAGCGCCGGTTCGTCTCGGACGCCTCGCACGAGCTGCGCTCGCCGGTCGCGGCTTTGCGCCAGAGCGCGGAGGTCGCCCTCGCGCATCCCGACCGGCTCGACGCGGCGCGGCTGGCAACGACGGTCGCCGAGGAGTCGGTGCGGATGGGCGGCCTGATCGAGGGCCTGCTGCTGCTGGCGCGCGCGGACGAGGCGCGGCTGGCCGTGCTCGCGGTCCCGGTCGACCTCGACGACCTGGCGCTGCGCGAGGTGCGGCGGCTGCGCGACTCCGGGATCGCCGTGGACGCCTCGGGCGTCTCGCCGGTGCAGGCGGTGGCCGACGAGGCCCTGCTCGGGCGCGCGCTGCGGAACCTCGTCGACAACGCGGTCCGGCACCGCGCCTCGCGGCTGGCGATCGCGACCCGCGGCGAGGGCCCGACCGCGGTGCTCGTCGTCGACGACGACGGACCGGGGATCCCGTCGGCCGACCGCGAGCGGGTGATCGAGCGCTTCGTCCGGCTGGACGAGGGGCGCGCCCGCGACGCCGGCGGCTCGGGGCTCGGGCTCGCGATCGTGGCCGAGATCGCGGCGGCGCACGGCGGGAGCGTCGCGATCGAGGAGTCGCCGTGGGGCGGCGCGCGAGTGACGCTCCGGGTGCCGCTGCACTGACCGGAGCTGCAGGGGGCCGCTTCAGGCTGGCTTCAGCGGCGCCGCGGGACAGTGGCTGCGGCGTCGACGAGCGGCGCCGGAGACGGAGCGGATCATGCAGAAGAAGACCGGGATCATCGTCGGAGTCGTGGGCGCGATCGTGCTCGTCGGAGTCGGCACGGGCATCGCCTTCGCCGCGACCGACGGCTTCGAGCGCTCGGACGCGCTGACCGGCACCGACCTCGACCGCGCGAGCGAGGTCGCGATCGCCGAGATCGGCGGCGGGACCGTGACCTCGGCCGAGCGCGACGACGACGGCACGCCGGGCTACGATCTCGAGCTGCGCGGCGACGACGGCCTCGAGTACGACGTGCGGCTGGACGACTCCTTCGGCGTGCTCATCGTCGACCCCGACGACGACGCGGTGCGCGGCGCCGACGGCACGAACGGCAGCACGGACGACGGCACGACCGGCACCACCGAGGACAGCACCACCGGCGTCACCGGCGCCGTCGACCCCGACGACCTCGTCGGCGAGGAGCTGACCCGCGCGAGCGAGGCCGCGATCGCCGCGGTCGGCGGCGGCACGGTCACCGAGGCCGAGCGCAGCGACGACGCCGATCACGCCTTCGACGTCGAGATCACCCGCGCCGACGGCACGGACGTGGACGTCGACCTCGACGCGTCCTACGCGGTCGTCCGCACGGAGGAGTAGCCCCCGCGAGCGGGGGGGGCTCAGCCCTGCCCCGGCCCGTTCCCGTCGCCCGGGTTCTGGCCGCTCTCCGGGCTCCTCCCGTTGCCGTTCCCGTTCCCCCCGCCGTTGCCACCGGAGTTCCCCGGTCCCTCGACCGGCTCCTCGACCGGTGCCGGCGAGGCGGGCGCCTGCACCGCCGGAGCGCCGGTGGCCGGCGTCGTCGCGGCGGGCGCGGGCGACTCCTCCTCGGGCGGCTCGGTCGGCTCGACGGGCTCCGTCGGCTCGGTCTCCTCGGGAGTCGGCGACGGCTCCTCCTCGGGGGTCTCCACCGGGGCCGGCGTCTCCTCCTCCGGGGTCTCCTCGGCCGGCGGCTCCTCCTCGACGGGAGCGGTCTCCTCCGGCTCGGGCCCGGTCGACTCCTCGGGCGCGGGGACGGCCGCCATCAGCGCGGCGAGGTCGGCGCGCACGATGTCGGCCTGGGTCCGGATCGCGGTCGCACGGTCTTCCTGCACGGTCCCGCCGGCGATCGCCGCGTCGAGCGTCGCCTGGAGCGCGTCCAGCTCGGTCAGCGCTGCGGCCCAGTCGTCGGCCGACGCCTTCTCGGCGACGGCGACGACCGCGTCGTCGAGGGCCTGCGCGGTGCCGTCGTCGATCGACGGGTCCGCGGCGGAGCAGCCCGACAGCACGAGCACCGCGGCGAGCACCGCTCCCCCGGCCCGCAGCCTCAGGCCCGCACGCCTCACGCCCCTCACGAGCGGATGCTCTCGCGCAGCTGACGCAGGTGCTCGCCGAGCTCCCCGTCGACGGCGGGCAGCGGCGACTGCGGACCGTCGAACAGGACGAGCACGAGGCCGATCGCGACGGCGACCAGCGCGAGCACCACGACGATCAGCCACGGGCTCGGCCCGGTGCGGCGCCGAGCGGCCGCGGGCGGAAGGACGGGCGCACTCGGCGCGACCCGCGTCGTCGTCGCCGTGGCGGGCGCCGCCCCCGGCAGCAGCTCGGTCGCGCCCATCGGCAGCACCGACGTCGCGTCGAGCAGCTCGGTCGCGGCGGACGTCGGGGCGAACCGCTCGGTGGCGGGCATCCGCTCGGTCGGCGGCGGTCCGGACGGCTGCCGGACCGGCACGTCGGGGACGACGATCGCCGTCGGCGGGCCGTCGCGCCGCGGGTCGATCAGCGCACGCGCCGACTCCGCCACCTCGATCGCCGTGGGGCGCTCGGCCGGCTCGCGCCGGGTCATCGCGTTGAGCAGCGCCGACCAGCCGCCGCCGAGCGAGTCCGACACCTCGGGGTCGCGCAGCAGCCGGGCGAGGGTGACCTCGATCGCCGACCCGGTGAAGGGGCGGCGGCCGGTCAGCGACTCGAGCAGCACCAGTCCGAGGGAGTAGACGTCGCTGGCCGAGGTCAGCACGTCGCCGTGCGCCTGCTCGGGGCTGAGGTAGGCGGCGGTGCCGATCAGCGTGCCCGGCGAGGTGATGCGGGTGGCGTCGATCAGGTAGGCGATGCCGAAGTCGGCGAGCTTGGGCCGGAACTCGCGGCTCGTCAGCGGGCTCGGCACGAGCAGCACGTTCGAGGGCTTCACGTCGCGGTGCACCACTCCGGCCGCGTGCACGGTGTGCAGGGCCTCGCCGAGGTCGGCGGCCATCGACGCGACGTCGTTCGGCGCGACGGGGCCGGTGGCGAGGCGCTCCGCGAGGCTCGGCCCCTCGGCGAGCTCCATCACCATGTAGGCCTGGCCGCCGGTGTCGTCGCCGCCGTCGTCGGCGTCGTAGAGGGTGACCAGCGCGGGGTGGTTGAGGGCCGCGAGCAGCCGGATCTCGGACGACTTGCGCTGCAGGTCCTGCGCATCGTCGATGCCCGGCGCGAACATCTTCAGCGCCACCGATCGGCCGAGGATCTCGTCGCGCGCCCGGTAGACCGTGGCCATCCCGCCCCGGCCGATCAGCTCCTCGATCGTGTAGCGGCGCCCGATCGTCGTGCCGACGACGCGGTTCTCGCCCGTTCGGTGGGATGACACGGTTCCTCCTCGGGCGGATGCTGCGGCAACGCCGCGCCCCCCGGTGCGACCGTCTCCCCAGGGTAGTACGTCCGTCTTCCGAGGCGCAGGACTCGACCGGGGGCCCGCGGGCTGTCAAGCGGGTGCCCGCCCCTGAACCCGCGCGTAGCGTGGCTGGTCCCGACGAAAGGTAGGCACATGGACGAGGACGACCAGGGATCGACGATCGGCGCGACGGACGGCGCGGCTCCGGCCACGGCGAACGAGAGCGAGACGATCGAGAAGGACCGCGCGGAGTCGCCGGGCAGCGAGCGCGAGACCGAGGTCCGCCAGAACCAGGACCCCACCACCAGCCGGACGGAGGTCTCCGGCTCGGCCGAGGTCATCTCCGTCCCCGGCACCGGCGGCGCGGACGACGTCGGCACCGTCGAGGTCGACCCCGACGAGGTCTCGCTCAACGGCAAGCCGTTCCCGGGCCACGCCGGAACGAAATGATCCGGCCCACCCCGGGAACCCCGCCCATCAGCCGGCTCCGCCGGCGGGCGGGCCACGCCGGAACGAAGTAGTCGCTCTGCACTTCGCAGTGGACGCGCGGAGCCCGGTCATGCTGGTCGAGTAGCCCCGCAGGGGCGTATCGAGACCCGCCGTCACCGGAAGGGCGGTCTGCAGACTCGTCTTCTGACGCGAGTGGATCTCGATACGCCCGCTCCGCGGGCTACTCGATCAGCACGGCCCGCTCCGCGGTCACTGACCACGTCCTATCCGACCGGGTCGAGCAGGCCCGGGTCGTGGCGGTCGACCGTCTGCGCGTTGTTCACGCGGCGGTCGACCGGGTACGCGGTGATGGTCGACGCGACGGCGACCGAGGCTCGGTCGAGGGTCGCGAGCATCTCCTCGCTGGAGGCGAGCGGCTCCGGGCTCAGCCAGGCGTCGCGGACGTCGGGCGTGAGGAAGACGGGCATCCGGTCGTGCACCTCGCCGGAGGCGTCCCGCGCCTCGCGGGTGATGATCGTGAAGGAGACCCGCCACTCGTCGCCCTCCTTGCGCGCCGCGTAGAGGCCGGCCGCGGCGAGGATCGGCTCCTCGCCGTGCAGGAACCACGGCTGCTTGCCGTCGGCGCGCGCCTCCCACTCGTAGTAGCCGCGCATCGGCACGATCGCGCGCTGCTTGGCGAAGGCCCCGCGGAACAGGCCGTTCGAGGCGACCGTCTCGAGCCGCGCGTTGATCGGCGACGGCCCCTTCCCCTTCGCCCAGGAGGGCCGGAAGCCCCAGGAGGCCAGCTCGATCTCGCGCTCCAGCGACTCCTCGTGCCGGTGCTCGCGCACGATCGGCGCCGCGTCGGTCGGGGCGACGCTGAAGTCGGGCGCCCAGTCGGCCGCCCGGCCGCCCGCCGCCACGAACTCCGCGATCAGGGCGTCGGTCTCGGAATCCATCGCGAAGCGTCCGCACATGCGGGCGACACTACGCCGGACCACCGACGGCGGCGAGGACCGGGTCCCGCCGCCCGCGGCGGATCGTCGCGACCGCGAGCCCCGCGACCATCACCGCCCCGCCGATCAGCACCCCGACCGAGGGCACCTCGCCGAGCAGCACCCACGCCGACAGCACGCCGACCACCGGCACCAGCAGCGTGAACGGCACGACCGACGCGGCCGGGTAGCGGGCGAGCAGCGAGTTCCAGATGCCGTAGCCGATCAGCGACGCGAACACCGCGGTGTAGAGGGTGCTGAGGATCGCCGCGAGCGAGAGTCTCTGGAGCGCGTCGGCGATCGCGGGCCCGCCGTCGACGAGCAGGGAGAGCAGCAGCGCCGGGATCGGCACGACCAGCGCCGACCAGACCACCAGCGACAGCCCCGAGGCGCCCTTCGCCCGCCGGGTCAGCACGTTGCCGATCGCCCAGGACAGCGCGCCGCCGAGGCAGACCACGAACGGCAGCCAGGGCGCGACGGCCCCGTGCGAGAGGGCGACGATCACGAGCCCCGCGACGCCGACCACCAGGCCGATGCTCTGCCGCCGCGTCGGCCGCTCCTTCAGCAGCACCGCCGCGATCAGCACCGTCAGCACGATCTGCGCCTGCACCACCAGCGACGCCAGCCCCGCGGGCATCCCCAGCGCGAGCGCCAGGTAGAGCAGGGCGAACTGGCCCAGGCTCATGAACGCGCCGATCGTCGCGACCGTGCGCAGCGGCGCCGCCGGCCGCGGCACGAGGAACACGGCCGGCACCGCGACCACCGTGAACCGCATCGCCAGGAACAGCAGCGGCGGCACGTCCGCGAGCCCCACGTCGATCACGACGAAGTTCAGCCCCCAGAGCAGGACGACGAGGAGGGCGAGGAGGCTGTGCCGGCGGGTCATGCCCCCAGACAAGCGCGGATGACCCGGCAGCACCAGCGCACGTCCGCACCGCCGACCCGGTAGCGTCGCTGCATGGTCGGACCCCCTGCAGGCATCGCGAGCCCCGCATGACCGCGAGTGCCGCGTGATCGAGCCGTCCGCGCTGCGCGCCCTGATCGCCGTCCGCGACTGCGGCACGGTCGCCGCCGCGGCCGACGCGCTCGGCTACACCCCGTCGGCCGTCTCGCAGCAGCTCAAGCGCCTCGAGCGCCAGTCGGGCGGCGCCGTCGCCGAGCGCTCCGGCCGCGGCGTGCTGCTCACCGCGCACGGCCGGACCCTCGCCGAGCGCGGCGAGCGCCTCCTCGCCGAGCTCGAGGCGCTCGGGCACCTCGGCACGGTCCCGGCGGAGGAGGTGACCGGCACCCTGCGGGTCGTCGCGTTCTCGACCGCGATGCGCGGACTCCTCGTCCCCGCCCTCGCGCGGATCCGCGAGCGGGCGCCCCGGCTGCGGCTCACCCTCGACGAGCTCGACCCGTGGGAGGCGTCGCGGCGCCTCGAGCGGGGCGCGGCCGACCTGGCGATCCTGCACGACTGGCCGGGCCTCGCCCTCGAGCTCCCGCCGGACACCATCGAGACCGAGACCCTGCTCGAGGACCGCGCCGACGTCCTCCTCCACCGCGCGCACCCGCTCGCCGGCAGCGCCGAGATCGCGCCGAGCCGCCTGGCCGACGAGACCTGGGTGAGCATCCCGGCGGGCGCGATCTGCCACGCCTGGCTGCTGCGCACCTTCGCCGGCACCGGTCGCCAGCCCGACATCGCCTACTACGACGAGGACTTCAGCACCCACATCGCCCTGGTCGAGGCGGGACTCGCGGTCGCGCTGGTCCCGCGGCTGGGCCGCGAGCCGCTCCCGGAGGCGGTGGTCGCCGTCCCCGCGGTCGACCCCGTCTCGACACGGGTCGTCAGCGCGGCCTGGCGCCGCTCGGGCCGCGGGAACCCCGCACGGGCGGTCGTGCTGGAGGCGCTGCGCGCCGTGTGCTGACGAGCGGGGAGCACCGGCCGGCGAGGCTCAGCCGACGACGCGGCTCTTCGCCGACCAGAAGCGCATCAGCGCACCTGCCGCGATCGAGCCCGCGGCACCGGCCGCGAGGTCGCCGAGCGTGTCCTCGTAGCCGACGAAGATCGACGGGTCGACGAAGCGGTGCCCGGCCCACTCGCCCCACTCCCAGAGCACGCCCATCGAGAGGCCGAAGCACGCGCAGAGCACGATCGCCGGCGCGAGCGGCCCGCGGTCGCCGGCGACGGTCGGCACCACTCCCGCGCGCGCGGCGACGATGTAGGCGACGGCCGCGACGAGCCCGTTCAGCACGAAGTGCACGACGAGGTCCCACGACGCCCAGGCCTGGTAGAGCCCGAGCACGCTGCTCCAGGAGGCGATCAGCAGCGCCAGGCCGAACGTGGCGTCCAGAGCCGGCCGGATCCCGAGGAACCGCGGCAGCACCAGCCCGATCGAGGCGAGGGCGAACACCGCGACGTCGACGAGGTCCCAGCCGAGCACCGCGGCGACGATGCTCAGCGCGCCGAGCGCGCGGACCGCGTCGGCGAACCACTCGCCCGGAGTGCGCGGAGGCTCCATGAAGGTCGAGATCAGGACGGGCTCGTTCTCGGGGCGGGATCTCACAGCGGGTCGGGTCACGGCTTCGTGAAGCGGAGCACGGCCTGGACCGCCTCGTGGTCCGAGCCGGGCGCCGTCCCGCAGCGCGTCGCGTTGATCGCCGCCGAGACGACCTCGAACGCCCCGGCGCTGACCGTGAGCCAGTCGATGCGGCGCCCCGCCTTCGGCGCGCGGTAGTTGGAGTAGGTGCCCCAGTGCGGGGTGAGGTGCGTGCCGGCGACGACCCAGGAGTCGGCGAGCCCGCCCTCGTCGAGCAGCGCCCGGTACGGGGCCGTGCCGACGTCGGTGTTGGTGTCGCCCATCACGATCGCGGGCCGGCCGAGGTCGGTGACCCGCTCGGCGACGAGCTCGGCCGACCGCAGCCGCGAGCGCCGCGAGAGGTGGTCGAAGTGCGTCGCGACGACGGTGAGCTCGCGGTTCGTCGCGTGGTCGGTCAGCTCCGCGATCACCGCGGTGCGGGGGATCCGGTTGCCCCAGCTGCGCGAGCCGGCGACGTCCGGAGTGGCGGACAGGGCGATCTGCGACCAGTCGCGCACCGCGAAGCGGCTCCGGTCGACGAAGAGCATCACGCGCTCGCCGCCGCGATCCGCGTCCCGGCCGAAGCCCATGCCCTCGAACGAGGCGCCGAGCGACTCGTGCACCCACTGCGCCTGATCGGGCAGCGCCTCCTGCACCGCGAGGATCGACGGGCTCTCCTCCTGCAGCAGGCGCCGGACGAGGGGCTTGCGGCGCTCCCACTGATCGACCGCGCGGGCGGTCAGGCGGGGCATCCGCCGGCGGATGTTGTAGGTCATCACGTGCAGCTCGGGCGCCGCGATCGGACCGATCAGCGGAGTCGGGTCGGTCATGCCTCCACCCTACGGCGGCCGTCGGAGCTGCCCGGGAGGCTTGCGCAGTCGCTCCTGCGCACCCCTACTCTTCGAGGATGACCCTCTCGCCCGCGCTCGCGGCACTCTCCGACGCCTCGTTCGTCTCCCTCACCACCTTCCGGAAGACCGGGGTCGGAGTGTCGACGCCGGTGTGGATCGCCCGGGACGGTGCGGACCTGATCGTCACGACTCCGCGGAAGAGCGGCAAGGTCAAGCGCCTGCGCAACGACCCGCGGGTGACCCTCGTCCCCTGCGACCGCCGCGGCCGCGTCGCCGACGGCGCGGCCGTCCTCGAGGCGGAGGCGCACATCGTCTCCGACGCCGACACCGTCGAGCGCCTCGGCCGCGTCTTCCTCCGCGAGTACCGCCTCGAGTACCGGATCTTCATGCTCATCGAGCGGATCGTCTCCCGCGGCGACCGCACCCGCGTGATGCTCCGCATCGCGGACCGCTGAGCGAGCCCTTCCTGCCGGTCGGCGGACCGCTGAGCGGGCCCTTCATGCTGGTCGAGTAGCCCCGCAGGGGCGTCTCGAGACCCGCCGTCCTCAGCAGGGCGGGTCTGCAGACTCACGTCCTGACGCCGGTGGATCTCGATGCGCCCGCTCCGCGGGCTGCTCGATCAGCAGGGACGTCCCGCCTACACCCCGGCCGCCGGTGGCGGATAGGGCTACGGCTGCGGGGTGCCGCGGCACTACGGTGGGGCGTCGCACGCCGGTGCCACCGCGCCTCCCGCGCACGCCGGCGCACGCAGAAGGAGCACGTATGAGCATCGGAGCAGGGATCTTCCTCCTCGTCGTCGGCGCGGTCCTCGCGTTCGCCGTGGACGTCCAGGTGGCCGGGATCGACCTCAAGCTGATCGGCTACATCCTCATGGCCGCCGGAGCGGTGGGCCTCGTCCTCGGCCTCGTCCTGATGACGCGGCGCCGTCAGGCCGTCTCGACCACCCGCTCGGCGGTCGACCCCGCCAGCGGCGAGCAGGTCACCCGTCGCACCAGCGAGGGCAACGGCCCCGTCGTCTGACCCGGGGAACGAAGGAGGGGCGTCACCGGCATCGCCGGGGGCGCCCCTCTTCTCCTTCTCGGAGCCCGGTGCGACTACTCGTCGTCTGGCTCGCCACCGGAGACGGTGTCCGTGTCGCCGCCGCCGCTGGACGTGTCGGTGCCGGTGCCGTCGGGGAGCTCCTCGGTCTTCTCGGTCTTCTCGCTCTCGGTGCCGTTGCTGCTGTCGCTGCTCATCGCCGCTCTCCCTTCGCCCCGGCGCTCTGCCGGGACGACCACTCTCCTCCGCGTCCGTCCCGGAGCGCCAGGGGGTGGCGGCGGCGGCCGCAGGAGGACACGATGTGCCGACGCCGCTGGCACAATCCCCAGCGGCAGGGCCCTCGCCTCCGGTTGACTGGAGGCGCTCCGCCGACCGACGGCGGCACTCTGGAGGAGACATGGCGAACCACCGATTCGAGCTGCGGTCCGGACGCGGGATGGGCGTCTCGGCCGCCGGCGACCCGATCGCCGACCGGCTGGTCGTCTTCTGCCACCCCACTCCCGGCGCCGGCGGCTTCGACCCCGACCCCCTCGTCACCGGACCCTGGGGCCTGCACCTGCTCATCCTCGACCGCCCGGGCTACGGCGCCTCCGACCCCGTCGACGCGCAGCACGGCCGCGTGCAGGACCGCGCCGACGACCTCGCGGAGTACCTCCGCCGCTCCGAGCGCACCGCCCGCGACGTCGACGGCGCCCGCTTCGGCAGCGTCGGCGTGGTCGGCTGGGGCTCCGGAGGCGCCTTCGCGCTCTCGCTCGCCGCGCGGCACCCGGACCTCGTCGACCGCATCGCGATCGTCGGCACTCCCGCTCCCCCGCAGGCCGGCGCGCTCGTGCACCCCACGTCGGCCTGGGAGCGGCGCCAGACGCTGCCGGGTGAGGACGCCGCCGGGATCGCCGCGACGCTCCCCGAGGACGTGCCGGGTCTCGACTCGCTCGGCGTCGACCCCGGCGACCCGGTGCTCGCGAGCCACGGCGGGCTCCGCAACCGGCTCGAGCGGATGCTCGGCGAGGGCTGGCGCCAGGGCCCCGGCGGCGCCGCGACCGACCTCGTCGCGCTCCGCGACGGCTCCTGGGCCGACGAGCTCGACCGGGTCACCGCCGAGGTGCTGATCGTGAACGGCGACGCGGACCCGGTGGCCGGGTCCGAGGACGCGCGCTGGTTCCGCTCGCACCTCGCCGACGCCCGCTCCGCGACCGTCGACGGCACGGGCCGGCTGGCGCTGGTGCGCGAGTGGCGCCGCATCCTCGACCACGTCGCTCCGCTCGAGCGCGGCGCGCAGGGCCGATGACCCGCCGCGCCCTCCGCCGACGCGGTTCCGCCCGCCGCGGGGCCGCACGACTCGGCGCCGGACCGCTCGCGCTCGTCGGCGCGATGGCGGTGTCCGGAGCGATCCACCTCGCGCGCCCCGCCGTGTTCGAGCGCGCCGTCCCGCGGGCGATGCCCGGCTCGGCCCGCGGCTGGGTGCTCGTCTCGGGCGTCGCGGAGCTCGCCTGCGCCGCCGCGACGCTCCACCCGCGGACCCGCGCCGCCGGCGGTGCCGCCTCCGCCGCCCTGATGGCCGGGGTCTTCCCCGCCAACGTGCAGATGGCGCTCGACGCCCGGCGCCCGCGGACCCGGGCGATCACCCTGCTGCGGCTGCCGCTGCAGATCCCGCTCGTGCTCTGGGGCCTGCAGGCCGCGCGCTCCACCCCGCGCTGAGGCCGCCCGCCGAGGCGGACGCAACCCCGAGCGGGGTCAGGGAGTGCGCTGCTACCGTCCAGGCATGAGCGACCAGAAGGCGGATGATCGCCGAGACCAGCTGACCAGCGCACCGAGGGCGACGGAGGCCGACGCGGCCCCGCGCATCGACGTGACGACCACCCCCGCGGGCGACACCCGCATCGACATCCGCGACGACGCCGCCGTGCGCCCGGGCCGGGTCGACGCCGACGGGAACGAGCTCGACGAGGACGAGGACGGCGCCGATGTCTGAGCTCAAGCGCGCCGCGATCGTCTACAACCCCGTCAAGGTCGACCTGGAGGCCGTGCAGGCCGCGGTCGCGCGCGCCCAGGAGGCCGCCGGCTGGGACGAGACCCTCTGGTTCGAGACCTCGTTCGAGGATCCGGGAGCCGGCCAGACCAAGGAGGCGCTCGAGCAGGGCGTCGACACGGTGATCGCCGCGGGCGGCGACGGAACGGTCCGCGTCGTGGCGGAGGCGCTCCTGGGCTCGAAGGCCTCGCTCGCGCTGCTCCCCTCGGGCACCGGCAACCTGCTCGCCCGCAATCTGAACCTCACCCTCGACGACGTGGACAACGCGCTGACCGTCGCCTTCTCGGGCGAGGACCGCGCGATCGACATCGGCATGATCGATATCGAGACCGCGAAGGGCCGCGACCGCAAGGCCTACGTGGTCATGGCAGGCCTGGGCATCGACGCGAAGATGCTCGCCAACACCGACGACGACCTGAAGAAGCGCGCGGGCTGGCTCGCCTACGTCGACGCGCTGCGGAAGGCCCTGCTGGACAAGAACCAGCTCGAGTTCCGCTACTCGCTCGACAAGGCGAAGACGCGCAAGGTGCGCGCGCACACGATCATCGTCGGCAACTGCGGCGCCCTGCCGGCGAACATCCTGCTGCTGCCGGACGCGGCCGTGGACGACGGCGAGTTCGACATCGTGCTGCTGCGCCCCGAGGGCTTCCTCGGCTGGGCGCAGATCATCTTCAAGGTGGTCTGGGAGAACGGCGTGCTGCGCCGCAGCGGTGTGGTCGGCAAGAAGCTGATGGGCCTGACCAAGGAGGTCTCGGCGCTGCGCTACGTGAAGGGCCGCGAGCTCGTCGTGCGCCTGGAGAAGCCGCAGGAGATCGAGCTGGACGGCGACCCGTTCGGCACGACCTCGGCGTTCCGCACCTGGATCGAGCCGGGCGGACTGACCGTGCGGGTGCCCGCCGCCTGAGCGGGAGCGCGGACCCGCCGCCTGATCGGCAGGCGGCGGGCAGCGGCGAGCGACTGCGGCGCGGGTTCGGGTCCCGTACCCCATGCGCTTGCATGGACAGAGCGACCCTAGTGCGGATTCCGTCGTGAGGGCAATGGATTCCGCGCCTTCGACCCCCGATCCGTCGCGGAACAGGTGGTTCTGCTCAGCGGACCGCGCCGATCGCAACGGATTCCGCACGGCGCGCCGGGAGCCGCCGTCGTGCGGTGCGCCTCTCCGCCGAGGCGTCTCCCCGCCCGTCAAGCGGGAGAACCGGGTCCGGTCCCTCCACTACGGTTCCCTCCATGGGCTTCTTCGACCGCAACGACCCCCCGGCCGCTCCCCCGGCAGCACCCCCCGCCGAACGGCGGCCGACGGTGTGGACCGACGGACTCGGGCGGTTCGCCCTCCGCTGCCTCCAGGCGCTCATCGTCCTCGGACTCGCCGCGGTCCTCGTCTTCGCGATGACCCAGCTGACGCTGGTGCTCATCCCGGTGCTGATCGCGATCATCCTCGCCTCCGCGATCCACCCCCTCCTCGCCTGGATGCGCCGCAGGGGCGTGCCGTCGATCCTGGCGACCTGGATCGCGCTGATCGGGCTGCTCGCGATCCTCGGCGCCATCGGCTGGCTGATCACCGTCGCGGTCCGCAACCAGTGGGACGAGCTGGTCAGCAGCGCCTCCGACGGCATCGCCTCGCTGCAGGACTACGTGCAGCACCTGCCGTTCCAGATCGACGAGCAGCAGATCGAGGACGCCCGCCAGAGCGTCGTCGACTTCCTCACTTCGAGCTCCTTCGGCTCCGGCGCCCTCGCCGGCGCGGCGGCCGCGGCGAACTTCGTCACCGGCCTGGTGCTGATGATCGTCGTCCTCTTCTTCTTCATGAAGGACGGCCCGAAGATCTGGGAGTTCCTGCTCCGCCCCTTCACCGGCTCGAGCTACGACCGCGCCAAGCGCGTCGGCGGCAAGACCGTCGACGTCCTGGGCGGCTACATCCGCGGCACGGCGACCGTCGCCGCGGTCGATGCGATCGGCATCGGCGTCGCGCTGGCGATCCTGCAGGTGCCGCTGGCCCTCCCGCTCGCGGTCATCGTCTTCCTCACCGCGTTCATCCCGATCGTGGGAGCGACGGCCGCCGGCATCCTCGCCGCGCTCGTCGCCCTCGTCGCCAGCGGACCCGGTGCCGCGCTGATCGTGATCATCGTGGTCATCGCGGTCAACCAGCTCGAGGGCAACTTCCTCCAGCCGGTCGTGATGGCCCGCTCGCTCAAGCTGCACCCGCTGATCGTGCTGATCGCCCTGACCATCGGCACCGTGCTCGCCGGCATCGTCGGCGCCGTGCTCGCCGTGCCGATCGCCGCGGTCGCCTGGGGCATCGTCTCGGTCTGGAACGGCCCCGACCGCCCGGCCGAGCCCGCCCGGCAGAAGCGCGACGAGAGCGTCTGACCCCCTCGGATCTCCGGCCCCGCTCGGATCGCCGACCCCGCGGGATCGTCGGGCCGCGCCCCTAGGGCGTGCGCCCGATGATCCCGTCGCGCAGCGCCTGGCGGCGCAGCGCGATCTTGGTGCTCACGCCCACGCCCTCGGCGCGGTACTTCGCCCGCGCGTTGCGGAGCGAGCTGCGGGCCGCGTCCTGGGTGATCCCGAGCTCGGTCGCGACCTGCTTGAGCGAGAGGCCCTCGACGAAGAGGCCGACGATCCGGCGCTCCCGGGCCGTCAGCGGCCCGGCGCCGCCGCCGCCGAGCAGAGCCCTGGTCTGCGGGGTGAGGAAGCACTCGCCGCGCGCCGCGGTGCGGATGGCCTCGAGGATGACCTCGGTCCGCTCGCTCTTGACCAGGTAGCCGCGCGCGCCCGCCTCCAGCGCGCCGGCGACGGTCTCGGGCTGCGAGTGCGTGCTGATGATGATCGTGGCGGCGCCCGAGGCGGTGATCGTCCGGATCTTCATCGCGAGGTCGAGGTCGTCGCCGAGGTCGATGTCGAGCAGCACGACGTCGGTGGGGAAGCGCGGGTGCGCCAGCAGAGCGGTCCAGCTCGGGGCCGTCGCGACGACGCGGATGTCGGAGCCGGAGCGGTTGATCCACTCCGTGAGGGCGCTGAGCAGGATCGGGTGGTCGTCGAGGATCGCGAGGGCGATCCCGGGAGTCCCGCTCGTCGTCGTTCCGTCGGGGGCGCTCACGCCGGCCGCCCCGGCGGTCGGTGGTCCAGCTCGATCGTCGTCCCGGTGCCCTCCGGCGAGGCCCGGTGCGCTCCGATCTCGCCGAGGATCCCCCACACCGACGGATCGACGTCGCGCGGTCGCAGACCGGGCGCGCGGAGGACGATCCGCACCGGCGCGGCCGCACCCTCGCCGTGCGCGAGCAGCAGCTCGATCGGCGGGCGGCCCGCACCCGCCTGCGTCGTCAGCAGCCAGAGGACCGAGAGCAGTCGCGAGCGGTCGGGCGGAGCGAGGGCGGCGGCGACCCCGCGCGGATCGCGGACGAGCACCGACCCGGAGAGCAGCGCCGACTCCTCCACCGCGATCAGGAGCCAGGTGCGGTCGTGGCTGCGCGCGAGCACCTCGCGGAGCCGGTCGCCGAGCACCCGGGCCCGCTCGCCGATCTCGGCGCCGGGGACGGCGTTGCGGGCGACGACCTCCTCGAGCAGCTCCGCGATCTCCGCATCGACCCGGGCCAGCTCCGCCGCGGCGAGGCTGCCCGGGCCCGTGCCCGGTCCGTCGACCACGCTCACAGCCAGGGTGCGGTCGAGCCCGCGGTGCACGTGGCGGTCGAGCGCGGTGAGCAGGGCCGCGGAGACCGCGACCGGGGTGGTCGCCAGAAGGACGTTCCCGACCGCGATGGCCGACCCCTCGCCGGTCGTCACCGCGTGGCCGAGCAGTCCGAGCAGGCTGAGCGCGACGAGCCCCGCGATCGCACCGGTGCTCCGCGAGGGCGGCTGGACGCCGAGCAGTGCGATCACCGTCGCGCCGACCCCGATGCAGACCGTCGGGTAGTAGAGCGGCGCCGGCGACGGCAGCGCGTAGTCGGCGAACTCCAGCACCAGCGCCACGGCGTCGACGACGACGACGCCCGCGAACACCGAGCGGGGCAGCTCGCCGCGCCGCGTCACCACGACGAGGATCCCCACCGCGAGCGCCCCGAGCACCAGGGCCCAGGAGAGGCCGGAGAGCCAGGTCGCCGACCGGTCGTTCAGCGCCCAGAGGAAGGAGGCGAGTCCGCGGACGACCAGCGCCGCGGTGATCGCGAGGAAGCCGACGCTGAGGTAGCTGGCGGTGAGGCGGTGCGTGCGGGTGATCCGCTGGCGGACCGAGTCGAGCGTCCGCGGTCCCTGGCCGGCGGCCCGGACCAGCTCGACGAGCGTGCCCTCGCCGGCGCGGTCGGCGGCCCCCGCCGGGGCGGTCATCGCGGCACGCTCATCAGGACGGTCGTGCCGGCCCCGACCGCGGAGAACACCCGGACCGTGCCGCCGACGGCCTCGATCCGCCCGACGACCGACTGCGCGAGCCCGAGCCGCGACTCCGCGACAGTCGAGGGGTCGAAGCCGCGACCGGCGTCCGAGACGGTCACGCGGACCGAGTCCTCGCCCTGGTCGAGCGTGACGTGCGCCGTGGCCGCACCGGAGTGGCGGCGCACGTTCTCGAGGCACTCCCCCGCCGCCCGTGCGAGGGCGTCGAGCGCCGGCCCGCGGAGGAGGACCTCGAACCCTGAGTCGGCGGCGCCGGTGTGCCAGCGCACTTCCACGCCGAGCGCCTCGGCCCGGCGGCCCACCTCGGCGAGCACCGGCGGCAGCGCGCTCCCCTCCTCGGCGGCCGTCGGGGCGGGCTCCGGGTCGGCCCGGTCGAGCCGCCGCAGGAGGGCGAGGTCCGCCTCGGCCTGAGCGCGCAGCGTCGACGCGGGGACGCCCTCGCCGCGGTGGGCGAGGAGGGTGAGGGTGGCGAGGATCGTGTCGTGCATCAGGCGCGCCTCGCGGCGGCGCTGCGCCTCGCTCTCGCTGGAGCGGCGCTCGGCCGCGTGCGCCGTCAGCAGGCGCGCGGTGCCGGTGTGGGCGCGCTCGACGCTCGAGGCGAGCCAGCGCGCGCCGATGACCGCGATGATCCAGCAGACCACGACGGAGAGGCCGACGAACAGCCCGCGGCCCGACCCCCAGGTGGCCGCCGTGCCGAGGGCCAGCGCCGGGAGCCCGGCGAGCACGGCCGCCGCGCCGAGCCGCGCGGACGAGCCGATCGCGAGCAGCCCGGCGGGGAGGGCCATCGAGGCGAGCATGGTCACGCAGCTGAGCACCGTGCGGTCGCCGTCCTGGACGCCCGGGCCGAGGAACGCGGCGAGCGCGGCGAAGCCGAGCACGAGACCGGCGAGCACCGCCCGGGCACCGCCCGGCCCGGCCCGGCGGGAGGAGAGCTGGATGGCGGCGCTGACGAGGAGGAGGAGGGCGCTCGGCAGCACGACGACCAGCTCGGCCGGGGCGAGCAGAGCCAGGTGGAGCGCGGAGGCGCCGGCGAACACTCCGCCGGCCCGCCGCGCGCAGGCGATGCCGACCTCCGTCTGCTCGCGCCGGAGCTCGAGCGCGTCGGCCGTCGCGGGATCGGCGCCGGGGATCGCGGAGCCCGGGATCTCGGCACTCGGGAGCAGCATCGACACCTCGCCGGGGAGGGGTGCGCGAGCCGCACCCGGAGTTGCATCGTGGCACAGGGGAGGGGCGCGCGCGGAGCCGTTCTGCACTCCGCGGTCGCGCTCGGGCGCTCGTCTCCCGTAGAGTGGGGTCATCTCCTGGGCGATCGCCCGAATTCCACGGCTGAGAAGTCGCACGACGACGAAGAGACTCAGCCCCTGATAGAGACCGCATCGATCGAGCGCATCGCCCTCGATCCGCCGGTTCGAACGCCCGCCTCACCCGCGGGTACCGCCCTTCACAGGACGCCGCGGAAGCCGCGCCGTTCCTCGTTCGACCCCCGCCCCTCCGACACCCTCGGTGAGCGGGACGTTCTCCCCCGCGCAGACGCACTCCCCACGAGGAGCCGCGCTCTCCGCCCCACAACGACCCGGTTCATCCGGCCGACGCGTGTTTCACCCGTGGCGGCCGAGCGGATCGGGTACCGCACAGCTGTGCGAAATCTAACGACGGCCGCTCACGCGGACGTCACCATCACGTAAGGAAAAGAAATGCCTACTGGCACCGTTAAGTGGTTCAACTCCGAAAAGGGCTTCGGCTTCATCGCTCCCGACGACGGAGGCGCCGACGTGTTCGCGCACTTCTCCGCCATCGCCAAGGAGGGCTACCGCGAGCTCGTCGAGAACCAGCACGTCGAGTACGACGTCGAGCAGGGCCGCAAGGGCCCGCAGGCCGCGAACATCCGCGGCGTCGGCGAGTAATCACCGACCTCTGCGTCATTCGGCCCCCGGGCCGCAGCGACCTCTGAACGCCCCGTCCCCCGCGATCCTCGGATCCGGTGGGCGGGGCGTTCGTCGTTCCCCGCCGACCTGACCGGAACGCGCCACGGCGGTATCCTCGCGAGCATGGGACGACTGATCTACGGGCCGCAGTCACTCGAGATCGACTTCGACGATCGACTGCTCGCCCATCTCAAGGTGGCGATGTTCGCGAAGATGCGGCGGAACGAATCGTTCAGCCTCTCCTGGACCGAGCCGGAGTCGAGCGGCTACGGCCGCAGCTCCGTCTGGATCCACCCGACGACGCCGCTGCACTTCCGCTTCCACGGCGGCCGGCGCCCCGCGCTGAACCGCGCCTGGATCGACGAGCTGATCGCCCACGCGAACAGCACCGGCGAGATGGTCCTGAGCGCGGAGCCCGACGAGCGCGTCTGACCCCCGGACTCAGACGACGCGGGGGCGGGCGGTGTGCACGAGCTCCTCGTGCGGCAGCGCACGCAGGCGCGCCGCGATCTCCTCGCGGGCGGTGGCGTCGACCGAGGCCCAGGCGTACTCCTCGGGCCACAGCGGGGTGAGGGTCACCAGCTCGACGTCGCCGGTCGCCAGCTCGAGGCGCTCGGGCAGGCCGCCGCCGCGGAGCCCCAGCAGCACGCCGACCGAGCCGTTCTCGTCGGTCCAGGCCGGCGGGGCGGCCGCGCCCGCCAGGATCGCGGTGTCGACGCCCGTGCGGCAGCAGACGCCCTGCAGTGCCGCGAGCCGCGCCGCCTCGTAGAGCACGCGGAACTGCCAGTGGTTCCAGAGGTCGGCCGCGGGGATGCCGCGGAGCGCGGAGGTCTCGAGGCACAGCTCGAGGCCGAGGCCGGTGCCGGGGCGGGCGAGACGGTCGAAGGGGTCGCTGAGTCCGTCGGTGGCCAGCACCACGGAGGGCCCGCGCTCGACGCGGAGGAACGCTCGGTGGTCGGTCGGCCAGCGGGCGCCGCCGCGCACCCCCGGGTCCTCCGTCGAGACGACGACGGTGCGGTCCAGGTCGCCGACGCTGCGCCAGACCTGCGCCCGGTCCTCGGCCACGGCCTCCGCGAGGGCCCGCCGCTCGTCCGGGGTCCAGCGGAGCTCCCGGGTGCGGTTGAACAGCAGCGACATGAGATTCTCCGTCCACGCGGCGGGCGTGCCGCGTCCTCCGGAACCGTACGGGTCCCGCCAGGGGGGCTCCTCCGAGCAACCGGAGTAGTTCCTGGACGCCGGACCGCGCCGGGGGCGGGCTCAGCCGAGCGGATTCACGCCGTTCTGCCGCCAGCGCTCGTCGGCGAGCTGGCCCGAGCCGGCCTCGCCCTCGTGCGCGCCGAGCGGCTCGGCCTCGCGCCGCGCCTCGGCCGGGACGGCTCCGAGCGAGGTGCCCGCGCCCTCCGCCGTGCTGCCGGGGGCGAGCAGGCCCTCCTCGTCCTCGCGCGAGCCGACCTCGTCCTCCGGGGCGTTCTCGGTGCCGCTCTCGGCCATCGAGTCGTAGGGGTGGTCGGGGTCGGCGCTCTCCTCGGGAGTGGTGCTCTCCTCGTTGTCGGCGTCGGCCGGCTGGACGTCGTCGGGGTGCTCGACGTTCGCCGAGCCTCCGCTGGTGAATCCGGCGAACTCGGGGCTCTCGTCTGCACTCATGGCCGCCACGGTAGCACCGGGCGGCCAGCGCCTAGGCTCGGGGGACGACCGCCTCGGCGGCACGACGACGGGAGCGGGAAGTGCGACGACTGGGTTACGAGCGGTTCGGCGGACCGGACGTGCTCTCCTGGCGGGAGGCCCCCGTGCCGATGCCGCGGCGCGGTGAGGTGCTGGTGCGCACGCGCGCCGCGAGCATCAACGCGACGGACGAGAAGATCCTCTCCGGCGCCGCCCGGATCATGGCCGTCGGCCGGAAGCGCCCCTACGGCTTCGGGCTCGACATCGCCGGCACGGTCGAGGCGCTCGGCCCCGGCGACCACTCCGTCTCGATCGGCGACCGCGTCGTGGGGATGACCCGCGACGGCGACGCCTTCGCGGACGCCTCGATCGTCCGGAGCCGCTCGCTGGTGCCGCTGCCCGACGCCCTCGACGACGTGCAGGGGGTGACGCTGGCGATGTCCGGCGGCACCGCGATCGGCACGGTCGACGCCCTGCGGGTCCGCGCCGGCGAGCAGGTGCTCGTGGGCGGCGGCTCCGGAGCGATCGGGAACCTCGTCGTGCAGCTGCTCCTCCGCGCGGGCTGCACCGTCGCCGCGACCGGCTCGGCCGCGTCCGCCGACACGCTGCGCGCGCTCGGCGCCGAGCCGCACGACTACCGGCTGCTCGATCTCGGCGTGCTCGGCGGCCGCTTCGATGCGGTGCTCGACGTCTCCGGCCATCTCCCGGCGAAGGACGCCGCGCTCCTGCTCGCCGACGGCGGGCGCTACGCCACGCTGGTGCCGAGCGGCCCGGACCTCGGCGCCCAGGCGGCGAGCCTCGTCCGGCGCGGCAGCCCGCGGGTGAGCAACCTGATCGTCACGGCGAGCGCCGAGCGGATCGGCCGCGCGGTGTCGCTCGCCGTCTCGGGCGAGCTCGTCCCGACGGCCGGCGCCGTGCACCCGCTCGACGAGATCGTCGCCGTGCTCGCGCGGCGGGCGCAGGGCA
Organism: Rathayibacter sp. VKM Ac-2804; assembly: GCF_009866655.1. Taxonomy (NCBI): domain Bacteria; kingdom Bacillati; phylum Actinomycetota; class Actinomycetes; order Micrococcales; family Microbacteriaceae; genus Rathayibacter; species Rathayibacter sp. VKM Ac-2804. The sequence goes on along the minus strand of NZ_CP047420.1, from coordinate 852,486 downwards.
CCGACCGGACGATCGGCAAGATCGTCTTCACCGCCGACGACGCGGCTCCGCTGAGCTGACCGGGGCGGCGCCGACCGGGGCGTGGGCCTCCTCCTCGCGCGGCGCCGCGCCGCCGAGGGAGAGGGTCGCCGCGAAGCCGACGGCCAGGAACGCACCCGCGGCGAAGGCGGCGAAGCGCGTGCCGTCCGAGAGCGCCTCCCCCGCGGCCCGCGCGACGTCCGCGGTGCCGGGGTCGGCGGCGAGACCGGCGATGGCCGCTCCCGAGGAGTCGACGACGGCGTCCACGGTGCTGCTGACCTGCGCGGCCTGAAGGCCCTGCTCCTCCAGCGACGAGGTGAGCACGCCCGCGGTCGAGGTGTAGAGGATCGTGCCGAGCACGGCGATGCCCAGCGCCGAGCCGATCTGCCGGGCGGTCGACTGGGTGCCGGAGCCCTGCCCGCTGAGCTCGACGGGCACGTCGCGGAGGACGACGCCGGTCAGCTGCGCGGTGGCGAGGCCGACGCCGAAGCCGTAGACGGCGAGGAAGGGGACGAGCGCCCACCACGGCGTCGTGTCGGAGACGACGGCGCCGATGCCGACGACGCCGACGATCTCGGCCGCGAGCCCGACCCGGACGATCAGCACCGCGGAGACGCGGTTGCCGAACGCGCCCGCGAAGCCGGAGGCGACGAAGGAGCCGAGCGCCAGGGCGATCAGCACCAGCCCGGTCTGCACCGCGGTGTAGCCGAGCACGTTCTGCAGCCAGATCGGCAGCGCGAGGATGATGCCGAACTCGCCGAGCGAGACGATCATCGCGGCGATGCTGCCGTTGCGGAACGAGGCCAGCCGGAAGAGCCGCAGCGAGAGCATCGCCGAGCGCCCGGCGCGCTCGCGGGCCCGCGCCCAGAGCACGAAGGCGATCGCCGCGAGGACGGCGACGACGAACGCGACCGGCACGGGCGAGGGCAGCCACCAGCCCAGGCTCCGGCCCTCGATCAGACCGAAGACCAGGCCGGCCGAGGCGACGACCGAGAGCAGCGCGCCCACCAGGTCGACGCGGCCCGCGTCCGGCTGCCGCGACTCGTCCACGAAGAGCAGCGCGCCGACGACGATGACGATCCCGAGCGGGATGTTGATCCCGAAGGCCCAGCGCCAGGAGAAGTCGGTGGTGAGCCAGCCGCCGAGCAGCGGGCCGACGGCGGTCATCCCGCCGATCGTCGAGCCCCAGACGGCGAAGGCGATCGCGCGCTCCTTGCCGCGGAACGTCGCGTTGATCAGCGACAGCGTCGACGGCAGCACCATCGCGCCGCCCACGCCCTGCACCACCCGCGAAGCGATCAGCAGATCGCCGGTGGCCGCGAGCGAGGCGGCGACCGAGGACAGCGCGAACAGCGCGATGCCGACGACGAGCATCCGGCGCCGGCCCCAGCGGTCGGCGAGGGTGCCGAAGGCGAGCAGGAGCGCGGCGAAGACCAGGGTGTACGACTCCTGCACCCACTGCACCCGGGTCGAGGTGATGCCGAGGTCGGCGACGATCGACGGGATCGCCACGTTCACGATCGTCGAGTCGACGATGATCGTCGCCACGCCGAGGCTGATCACGATCAGTCCGATCCAGCGGCGCCGAGCTGCTGCGAGAGCCATGATGCCGTCCTCCTCCGCCCCGAACTCGGTCCGGAGCTCCATTAGTAAGCCAGCTGACTATATGCCTCGGCGGGCCGCTCGCGCCAGGGTGGCGCGTGGAGGAGGGTCCGGAACAGTAGCGGCCCCCGCGCCGCCGGACAAGGGCGAGAACCGCTCAGGGAGCGTTCGTCAGGATGGTCGCATGCCCGCATCTCCCCGCTCCTTCCCCTATCCCCTCGGCGTCTCCCTCCGCGGCGACGCCGGCGCGAACGCCGCCGTCTACTCCGAGACCGCCGACAGCGTCGAGGTCTGCCTCTTCGACGAGTCCGGAGCCGAGACCCGCGTCACCCTCTCCGAGCGCACCGGACACGTCTTCCACGGCATCGTCCCCGAGATGACGGTCGGCACCCGCTACGGCCTGCGCGTCGACGGCCCCTGGGACCCGGCCAACGGCCTCCGCCACAACGCCGCCAAGCTCCTGCTCGACCCGCACGCCACCGCGATCGAGGGCGGCTACGACTGGAGCGAGGACGTCTTCGGCCAGTTCTACGAGGACGCCGAGAAGCGCAACGACGCCGACGACGCCGACGCCGTGCCGCGCTGCGTCGTGACCGACCCCGACTCCTTCGACTGGACCGGCGACGAGGCCCCGCGCATTCCGCTGGACGAGACCGTCGTCTACGAGGTGCACGTGAAGGGCTTCACCCAGCTGCACCCGGACGTGCCCGAGGACGTCCGCGGCACCTACCGCGGTCTCGCGCACCCCGCGGCGATCAAGCACTTCACCGACCTCGGCGTGACCTCGGTCGAGCTGCTGCCCGTGCACCAGTTCGTGCAGGACTCGCACCTCGTCGAGAAGGGCCTGCGCAACTACTGGGGCTACAACTCGCTCGGCTTCTTCGCGCCGCACAACGAGTACTCGCACGCGGGCGACGACGGCTCGCAGGTCGACGAGTTCAAGGCGATGGTCAAGGCGTTCCACGAGGCCGGCCTCGAGGTCATCCTCGACGTGGTCTACAACCACACCGCCGAGGGCAACGACAAGGGCCCGACGCTGTCCTTCAAGGGCATCGACAACGGCTCCTACTACCGCCTCGTCGAGGACGACCGCGCGAACTACTTCGACACCACCGGCACCGGCAACAGCCTCAACGTCGCGCACCCCGCGGCGCTGGGCCTGATCATGGACTCGCTGCGCTACTGGGTCACCGAGATGCACGTCGACGGCTTCCGCTTCGACCTCGCGACCACGCTCACCCGCCAGACCGGCGAGGCCGAGGTGCACAGCGCCTTCCTCGACCTGATCGCGCAGGACCCGGTGCTCGCGCCCGTCAAGATGATCGCCGAGCCGTGGGACACCGCCGGCTACCAGGTGGGCGGCTTCCCCGCCGACTGGTCGGAGTGGAACGGGAAGTTCCGCGACGACGTGCGCGACTTCTGGCACGGAGCCGACTCGGTGCTCGGCACCACCGCCCAGCGGATCCTCGGCTCGCCCGACGTCTACGAGGCCGACAAGCGCTCCCCCGTCTCGAGCGTCAACTTCGTCACCGCGCACGACGGCTTCACCCTCGCCGACCTCACCGCCTACTCGCGCAAGCACAACGCGGCCAACGGCGAGGACAACAACGACGGCGAGAGCGACAACCGCTCCTCCAACAACGGGGCCGAGGGCGCGACGGACAACGCCGCGGTCAACGAGCGCCGGGCGCGGATGCGCCGCAACTTCCTCGCGACGCTGCTGCTCTCGGCCGGCGTGCCGATGATCCTCGGCGGCGACGAGATCGCGCGCACCCAGGGCGGCAACAACAACGCCTACTGCCAGGACGACGAGATCTCGTGGTTCGACTGGGAGAAGGCGGACCTGAACCTGCTCGCCTTCACCCGCGAGCTGATCGCGCTGCGGAAGGCCGAGCCGGCCCTGCGGCCGAAGTGGTTCCGCCGCGCTCCCGGCGACGGCCCCGAGACGGTCGACATCCTGCGCTCCGACGCCGCGGGCTTCGCCGACGAGGACTGGGACAACCCGGACGCCCGCTCGATCACGTTCGTCTTCCGCTCCGAGGGCAGCGCCAGCTTCGCGCTGCTGATGAACTCGGCCGAGAACGGCGTCGAGTTCACGGTGCCGGACGCGCCCGGTGCGGAGTGGGTGCTCGCAGCCTCGAGCGACCCGGAGCAGGTCGTCGAGGGCGAGGTCACCACGCTGATCGTGCGCGACGCGTCCTTCACACTGCTGCGCTCCGCCGCCTCCTGATGACCGGGCCGGGCGGGACGTCGCGGCGCCTGCGCTTCAGCGGGCGCATCGCGGGGTTCGGCACGGCCTCCGGCACCCGGATCGTGCTCGGCCTTTGGGAGAGCACGCCGTTCGGCGCGTTCGCCGACGCGATGGTCGAGCGGGCGGACGGGCACCGGATCCTGATCGCGCCGACCGACGAGGTCGCGGACTTCATCGGCTCGACCTACGCGTTCGACGAGGTGCGGATTGCGCCCGTCGCCTGGCGTCGCGTCTCCGGCGGGATCGAGGCCTCCGCTGGATCGCTGGTGCTGTCGCTGCGGCTCGGCGGGCTCACCCCGCTGGGCCGGCTGCTGCGCATCGTGCCGCGGCCGCTCGCCGAGCACCCGGCCTGGCTGACCGCGATCTCGCCGGTCGCGTCGGTGCTCGTGCGCGGCGTCAGCACCGCCGGCTCGGCCGGCCACGGGAGGCGGGAGTACTACGGCGTCCGCGCGATCCGCTCGATCCTCGGGGTCACCGCGTCGCTCGACGGCGAGGACCTCGGCGCGCTCGGACTCCTGTCGCCGCCGGTCCGCTTCGGCTTCTCGTCGGCGCCGGCCACGCCGGCGATCGTCGATGTCACCACCACCATCACGCTGCCGCGGGCGACCGCGGCGGCCCAGGAGAGAGGAAGCGCCTCGTGAAGAAGGGCGACAAGATCAGCTGGAACACCTCGCAGGGCGAGACCCACGGCGAGCTGGTCGAGAAGAAGACGAAGGAGTTCCACTTCGAGGGGCAGAAGTTCAACGCCTCGGACGACGAGCCCTACTGGATCGTGCAGAGCGACAAGACCGACGCGAAGGCCGCCCACAAGGAGTCCTCGCTGAAGAAGAAGTAGCGGCCCGGTGCGCCGCTCGTCTCGCCCTCCCGGGTCAGGCGCCGCGGCGCACCAGCTCGTGCACCCAGGCGAGCTTCTCGGCGATCGCGGGCGTGATGACGAACGGGTAGAGGTCGTCCTTGCCCATCGAGCGGTTCACGCTGTTGAGGGCGAGCGAGAAGCCGTGCCAGCGGGCGAGGATCTCGGGCGTCTCCAGATCGGCGACGCGCTGCGCGCCGGTCGCCTGCACACTGCCGACCAGCGACTCGGGGAGGCGGCCCCAGGGTCCGGCGACGGTGAGACCCACCGTCGCCGTCGTCTCCAGCGCGTCGGCGATGTGCAGGTAGTGCGCGAAGGTCTCGGCGAAGTCCTCCCACGGGTGCGTCGTCGCGTACTGCGAGATGTGGTCGCGGGCCCAGTCCTCGGTCGAGGCGCCGCCGTAGTGCGCGTCGAGCGCGGCGCCGTAGTCGGCCCGCTCGTCGCCGAACAGCGCTCGGAACGCGGGAAGGAGCGGCGTGCCGTCCACGAGCAGCTGCCAGTAGTAGTGGCCGATCTCGTGCCGGAAGTGGCCGAGCATCGTCCGGTACGGCTCGCCGAGCCGCGCCTTGAGCGCCTCGCGGTGCGCGTCGTTGCCTTCGGCGAGATCGACGGTGATCACGCCGTCGGCGTGCCCGGTCGTCACGGAGCCCTGCGCGGAGGACAACAGCTCGAAGGACAGCCGCCGACCGCGGTGCACCGGCAGGTCGAGGTGCCGCAGCTGGCGCAGCAGCCGCCGCTTGGCGAACTCGGCGACGGTCAGCTGGCTCAGCGTCGCCGCGTCGTACACCGGCGGCCGGGCATTGGTCAGCGCGCAGGAGGCGCAGGCGCCGCCCGTCCCCGCCGCGGCCAGCCAGGTGCAGTCGATCGTGCCGCGATACACGCAGAGCGCGCGCCCCTCCGCCTCGACGAGCTCGTCCGCCTCGACGTCGTACGCGAGCGCCGTGCCGCAGCGCAGGCACCGCGCGTCCTCGAACTCCACCCGCGCCTCGCAGTGCGGACAGCCGAAGACGCGCATGACGGGCGAGTTTACCCGCCTCCAGGCCCCTCGAGACCTCGCCGGCGCCGGCGCCGGCCATATCGGCGAGGACATCGACGACGACGCTCCGGATCCCCGAGAACGCCTCCGGCGATGAGTCCGCCGCCCAGGAGAGCGAGGGGAACTGCGCCACGGTGCCGAGGAACTGCTCGTCCTCCTGCGACCACCGGACCCGATAGGTGCAGCGCTCCACGTCGGTCATCGTCGCTCCCTTCCCACTTCTCGATCGCCGCGAGCACCTCTGCTCGACGCGACCGGACGAGTATCACGGACGGTCTCAGCGAGACAGAGATGCCGCGCCAGATCGCGTCGCCCTCGCGATCGACTCGTCGCCGCGCGGTAGAGAGGTGCGATGGACGTCAAGCAGGTCGCCGAGCAGCTCGGTGTGACTCCGCGCCGAGTGCGGGCGATGATCGCCGCGGGCCGGATCGAGGCCAGGAAGGTCGGTCGGCGCTGGGAGATCGTGGAGGTGCCCGAGGTGCGCTCGCGCCGGCCGCTCTCCGCCAGGTCGCGGCGGCTGCTGGCCCACGCCCTGCACGAGCGGACCCTGTCGGGCCTCGAGGGACAGGAGCGCGCCCGGACCGCCGCGCGCATCCGCCTGCTTCGGGCGTCGCCCGACCCCGCCGGGCTGCTGGCGGACTGGTGGGGCGGGACTGTGGAGTCCGGGCTCGTCGACTTCGGCACGAATCTCGTGCAGCACGCGCTCCACGGCGACCCCGCCTACGTGCGGGAGGCTCTGCACCGACCGCGACGCGAGTACCTCCGGCGCCCGGAGGATCTGGCGGATGTCGTCGGCTCGGAGCGACGCATCCAGGGCCTCTCCACCGACGAGCTGGCGCACGCCGCGGGGGTGGCTGCCTCCGACGTGCGACGCCTCGAACGCGGACTGCCGATGTCGACGCCCTCGACCGCGCGACGGGTGCTGGACGTGCTGGGCGTCGAGCCGACGGCGCTTCCCGACCTGGACTGTCGATGACGGAACGCCTGGAAGGCAAGCCCTCCGTCGCGCCGGCCCGGCGGGGCGACGCCGGGGCTAGGCGATGCGGATCAGCTTCTTGTTGACGAACTCCTCGAGGGCGCTGCGGCCCATCTCGCGGCCGGTGCCGGAGCGCTTGACGCCGCCGAAGGGGAGCTCGGCCGCGTCACCCAGGACGAGGTTGATCCAGACCATGCCGGCGTCGATGCGGTCGGCCAGGCGGAGGGCCTGCTCCGAGTCGGTCGTGTAGAGGTAGGAGCCCAGACCGTAGGGGGTGTCGTTGGCGAGGGCGATCGCCTCGTCCTCGTCGTGCACCCGGTAGAGCGCGGCGACGGGGCCGAAGAACTCCTCGCGGTACGCGTTCATCTCGGGGGTGACGTCCTCGAGGACGGCCGGCGGGAAGAAGTTGCCGGTCACCTCGCCGCTCGCGCGGACGGTCGCGCCCTGCTCGCGGGCGACGGCGAGCTGCTGCTCGAGGCGCTCGGTCGCGGCGGCGGAGGAGAGCGGGCCGAGGAGGGTCCCCTCGGCGAAGGGATCCGCGGGCTGCGCGGCGGTGAAGGCCGCGGTGAACTTCTCCGCGAACGCGTCGTAGAGCCCGTCGATCACGATGAAGCGCTTGGCGGCGTTGCAGGACTGGCCGTTGTTGTCCAGGCGCGCGGCGACGGCGTCCTCGACGGCCTTGTCGAGGTCGTCGGTGGAGAGCAGCACGAAGGGGTCGGAGCCGCCCAGCTCGAGGACGACCTTCTTGAGGTTCCGACCGGCGATCTCGGCGACGGCCGCTCCCGCGCGCTCGGAGCCGGTGACGGAGACGCCCTGCACGCGCGGGTCGGCGATGACGGTCGCCGCCTGGTCGTTGCTCGCGTAGAGGTTCACGTAGACGCCGGCGGGGGCGCCGAGCTCCTCGGCGGCGGTGCGGAAGATGTCGGCGATCGCGGCGGCCGACTCCGGGCACTGCGGCGCGTGCTTGAGCAGGATCGTGTTGCCGTTCACCACGTTCGGGCCGGCGAAGCGGGCGACCTGGTAGTAGGGGAAGTTCCAGGGCATGATCCCCAGCAGCACGCCCAGGCCCGAGCGGCGGACGAACGCCGAGCCGGTGCCGTCGGTCAGCGCGATCGGCTCGTCCTTCAGGAACTCCTCGCCGTTCTCGGCGTAGTACCGGTAGATGTCGGCCGCGAAGCCCACCTCGCCCTGCGCCTGGTCGAGCGGCTTGCCCATCTCGCGGACGATGATCTCGGCGAGGGCGTCGGCGCGCTCGACGTGCAGGTCGGCGACCCGGGCGATCAGCGCGGCGCGGGTGGCGACCGGGACGGTCCGCGACCAGGTGGAGTACGCGTCGTGGGCGGCGGCGATCGCCTCGGACACCTCCGCGTCGGTCGTGCCGGAGTACTCGCTCAGCGTCTCGCCCGAGGCCGGGTCGATGACGGCGTAGCTGCTGCTGCTCATGCGGGGAGTGCTCCTTCACGGTCGCGGCCCGGCGCGGTCGCGTCGGCGGTGTCGTCGTTGTGCGGGTCGTCGGCGGCGTCCTCGGCGAGGATCTCCTGCGCCAGCCGCCGCCCGACGCGGATCGCGCCGTCGACGTGCTGGTAGCCCTCGGCCGCGAGGTCGCTCGAGCCGAAGCGGAGCGGGCCCACCGGCTCGAGCTGCAGCGCGCCGTAGCGGGTCAGTCCGCCGAGGTCGAAGCTCGCGGCATACGCGCCCTGCGTCCACTCCTCCGACGCCCAGTCGCTCTCGTAGTAGACGACGGGGTCGAGCGCGGCGGGGCCGTAGTACGCGGCGAGGGAGTCGAGGATCGCGGCCTTCCGCTCGGCCTCGTGCAGGGCCAGCACGCGGTCGGCCTTCTCGTCCGAGACGAAGCCGACGAGGGTGCCGCGCTCCTCCCCCGCGTTCGAGTTGTCGTAGGCCTCGTGCACGAGGGCGTGCGGGCTGAACGCAGTGCCGGAGAGGCCGTCGGCGCGCCAGAACGGGGTCGCGTAGGTCGCGTGGACCTTGATCACGAGGCCGAGGGACTGGTGCTGCAGAGCCTGCTGGCGCAGCCGCGGCAGCGGCGGGTCGAAGGTGATCCGGTTGACGAGGTTCGGCGGTACGGCGACGATGGCGCGGCGCGCCCGCACGGTGACGCCGTCGGCGCGGACGGTCACGCCGTCGTCGCTCCACCGCACCGAGTGGACGGGTCGGCCGAGCAGGACCCGCTCGGCGCCCACGCGCTCGGCGAGCCGCTCCGGGACCTGCTGCAGCCCGCCGAGGACGCGCTTGTCGAGGATGAAGTCGGCGTCGACGAGGTTGCCGAAGCTGCCCGCGCTCGCCGCCATCAGCAGCGCCTGCAGCAGCGAGAAGGAGTGCGCGGGCTTGGTGAGCATGGCGTCGGCGATGAAGAGCGCGATGTTCGCGCGGGCCTCGGCGTCGTCGCTCTGCGCCTCCAGCCAGGCGCTGAAGCTGATCCGGTCGTAGTCGTGCGCCCGCGGGTGCGACCACGGCGCGGCCGGGTCGGTCTCGGCGACGAGGCCGTCGAGGATCCCGATCAGGCGCTCGATCTCGGCCTCGGTGCTCGCACCGCCGGGGAAGATGTCGCCGGTGAAGCGCCGGGCGCCGCCGTCGGCGCCGATGTAGACGCTCTCGCCCTCGCGGTAGCGGGAGTAGGTGGCCAGGCCCAGCTCGTCGAGCGTCTCGAGCAGGGCGGTCTGGTCCGGCGAGACCCACTGGCCGCCGAGCTCGAGCATCTGGCCCTCGATCACGCGCGTCTCGAGGCGGCCGCCGACGCGCTCGCGCGCCTCGAGGACGACGACGCGGCGCCCCGCCTCCTGCAGCCGGAGGGCCGCGGTGAGGCCGGTGGCTCCGGCACCGATCACCACGACGTCGCAGTCGAGGTCGGCTTCGAGGGCGGTCGCGCTGGACTCCACCACGCTGTGCATGACAACTCTTTCCGTCGGTGATCCCCGCTTTCGACGAGGGATTGCGAACAATTCTGGCACAGCAACGGTGGAGAAGGGCAGTGGGTGTCCTTCGAATGCCGCCTTCCGGAAAATACATAGGCGTGCTATATTCAACCACGTGCTCGAACCGTCCGCTCCCGTCCGCCTCGCCTCCGCCGCCACCGCTCTCGCGCGGTACGCCGGCCGCTCCAGCGGCGCCACCGGACTCGGCGCGCAGTCCGGCGCCGTCTGGTCGACGCTCGCCGAGCTGCGCACCGCCTCCCCGATCCGCCTCGGCGAGCTCGCCGAGCGCGTCCGGGTCACCCAGCCGACGATGACCGGCATCGTCGCGCGCCTCGACGAGGCCGGCTGGATCCGCCGCGTGCACGACGAGAGCGACGGCCGCGCCTGGCTGATCGAGGGCACCGAGGCGGGATCCGCGGCGCTCGCCGAGCACCGCCTCCGCCTCGACACCGCCCTCGCCCCGCTGTTCGAGGACCTCGACGACGACGACCGCCGCGCCCTCGAGCGCGCCGCGAGCCTCGTCGAGGAGCGCGTCCGGCGCGTCGCCGGCCCCTCCGGCCCCTGACCCCCTCTCCCCGCACGACCCCTCCCCCGAAAGGCCTCTCCGTGTCCACTCCCCACTCCCCCGCCGCGGGCGGCTCGATCCTCCGGCAGCCGCTCGCCGTCTGGGCCGTCGCCTTCGCTGCCGTCATCGCCTTCATGGGCATCGGCCTCGTCGACCCAATCCTCCCGGCGATCGCCGAGAGCCTCGAGGCGACGCCGACCGAGACCTCGCTGCTCTTCACCAGCTACCTCGTGATCACCGGCGTCGTGATGTTCTTCACCAGCTGGCTCTCCAGCCGCATCGGCGCGAAGAAGACGCTGATGATCGGACTGGTGCTGATCGTGGTCTTCGCGGCGCTCGCCGGCACGGCCGGCAGCGTCGAGGGCGTCATCGGCTTCCGCGCGGGCTGGGGCTTCGGCAACGCGCTCTTCATCTCGACCGCGCTCTCGACGATCGTCGGCGCGGCCAGCGGAGGATCGTCCGCGGCGATCGTGCTCTACGAGGCCGCGCTCGGCGTCGGCATCGCGATCGGCCCGCTGCTCGGCGGTCTGCTCGGCTCGGTCTCCTGGCGCGGTCCGTTCTTCGGCACCGCCGTCCTGATGGCCGTCGGCTTCATCGCCATCGCGACCCTGCTGCGCGAGGACGGCCCCCGGCCGACCCCGACGCCGCTCTCCGCGCCGTTCAAGGCGCTCGCGGTCCCGGCGATCCGCACCCTCGCCGGCGCGGCGCTCTTCTACAACATCGGCTTCTTCGTGCTGCTGGCCTACACGCCGTACCCGCTCGGGCTCGACGAGATGGGCCTCGGCTTCACCTTCTTCGGCTGGGGCCTCGGCGTCGCGATCACCTCGGTGTTCGTCGCTCCGCTGCTCACCGCGCGGCTGCCGCGCACCGTCGTGCTCCGCTCGGTGCTGGTGCTGCTCGCGCTCGACCTGGTCGCCGGCGGCCTGCTGATCTCCTCGCGGGTCGGCCTGATCGTCTGCATCATCGTCGGCGGCCTGCTGCTGGGCGTCGTCAACACCGTGCTCACCGAGTGCGTGATGGAGGCGACCGACCTGCCGCGCTCCGTCGCCTCGTCCGCCTATTCCGGCGTGCGCTTCCTCGGCGGCGCGATCGCTCCGCCGGCCGCCTCGGCGCTGGCCGCGGCGATCTCGCCGGCCTTCCCGATGTACGCGGCGGCGGGCGCGGTGCTGATCGCCTCGCTGATCGTCTTCGTCGGGCGGCGGACGCTGGCGCGCGCGGACGCGCACGGCCAGGAGTCGGAGGCCGTCGAGGCCGACGCGATCACGCTCGGCGAGAGTCTCTGACGGTGCTCACCAGGAGGGGCGTCCCAGCCGCCCCTCCCGCAGTCGACTCCTCGACGTGACCGGGTCCCGCGGAGCGTCTCGCGTTCGCTGCGCGGAATCGCTTGGCACGCGATTCCGCGGGATGCTCTTGCGCCCTGCTTGCGGAGATGCTCCGAACGGAGCAGTGGCTGGGCACGGGTGCCGCTGTGAGGGCCGCTCATGCTGATCGAGTAGCCCGCGCAGCGGGCGTATAGAGATCCACCGTCGTCCGGGCTCGGGCCCTCAGGGTGCGACCTCGAACATCCGGGGGCGGAGCGGCGCGGTGCGCGGGTCCGCGGCGCAGGCCGCGAGGGCGGCCGCCAGCACGCCCGCGGCCGGCCGCGCGTCGCGGACGTAGACGTCGACGCCCGCCGGGGTGAACGGCGTGCGGGCGAAGCGGGTCAGCGCCCAGCCGGCCTCCTCGTCGGCGGCGACGAAGGACCAGCGGCTGCGGGCGAGCAGCGTCAGCGGCTCGACGCCCCGCCAGCGGAAGCCGTCGAGATCCGCCGGATCGGGGGCGTCGATCCCCACTACGTAGCGCGTCGAGCGCCGGCCGCGCCAGCTGACGACGTCGCCGACCTCACCGCTCGGCAGCGGCGCGTAGGTGATCGCCACTCCCTCGCGCCCCCGCCACAGCGGCAGGCTCGAGCCGCGGACGAACCAGGTGCCGGTCGCCAGGTGCCTCACGGCAGCGCGTGCTTGACGTTGGAGCGGGCCAGCGCGATCGCCTCGCCCGCGCCGCCGTTCATCACCATCTTCGACATCGCCAGCGCGAAGCCCTTCACCTGCGCCCCGGTGACCGTCGGCGGCAGCGAGAGCGCGAGCGGATCCGTCACCACGTCCACGAGCACGGGCCCCGGGTCGGCGAGCGCGTCGCGGAGCGCCGCCTCGACCTCGCGCGGGTCCTCGACCCGGATCCCCCGGATGCCGACCGCCGTCGCGACCTGCGCGTAGTCGACCATCGGCACGTCCACCGCGAAGTCGGGGAAGCCGTCGACGAGCATCTCGACCTTCACCAGCCCGAGCGTCGAGTTGTTGAAGACGACGATGGTGATCGGCAGCTTGTACGCGGCGACCGTCACCAGCTCGCCCATCAGCATCGAGAGCCCGCCGTCGCCGCTCAGCGAGACGACCTGGCGGCCGGGCTGCGCGAGCTGCGCGCCGACGGCGTGCGGCAGCGCGTTGGCCATCGAGCCGTGCGAGTACGAGCCGAGCAGCCGGCGGTGGCCGTTCGGCGTGATGTAGCGGGCCTGCCAGACGTTGCCCATGCCGGTGTCGGCGGTCACGATCGCGTCGTCCGCGAGCAGCGCGTCGAGCGTCGAGGCGACCAGCTCGGGGTGGATCGGCCGCTTCGTGGCGACTTCGGTGTACTTCCCGACCACGCCGGAGACGAGCTTCTCGTGCTTCTTCAGCATCTTGTCGAGGAAGCGGTGGTCCTTCCGCTTCACCAGCGGGGTCAGCGCGTCCAGGGTCGCCGCGACGTCGCCGTGCACGGGGTGCGCGACGCTCACCCGGCGGCCGAGCTTCGACGCGTCGCTGTCGACCTGGGCGATCACGACCTCCGCCGCATCGGGCAGGAACTGCTCGTAGGGGAAGTCGGTGCCGAGCAGGATCAGCAGGTCGGCGTCGTGCATGCCCGCGTGGGCGGCGCCGTAGCCGAGCAGCCCGGTCATGCCGACGTCGTAGGGGTTGTCGTGCTGGATCCACTCCTTGCCGCGCAGGCTGTGCCCGATCGGCGCTCCCACGAGCTCGGCGAACGCGACGACCTCGTCGTGCGCGTGCCGCACTCCGGCGCCGGCGAAGACCGCGACCGTCTTCGCGTCGTCGATCGCCTGCGCGAGCGCTCGGACGTCGGCCGCGGCGGGCACGAGGGTCGGCGGCTCCGGCAGCACGAAGGACGGGAAGTCGCCGACGGCCTCGAACTCGGCCACGTCGCCCGGGAGGGTCACCACGGCCACGCCGCGGAGCGCGACGGCGCTGCGCATCGCCGCGTTGACGACCCGCGGGGCCTGCGCCGCCGTCGAGACCAGCTCGCGGTAGTGCGAGCACTCGACGAAGAGCCGGTCGGGGTGCGTCTCCTGGAAGTAGCCGGAGCCGATCTCGCCGCTCGGGATGTGGCTCGCGATGGCGAGGACGGGCGCTCCGGAGCGGTGCGCGTCGTAGAGCCCATTGATCAGGTGCAGGTTGCCCGGCCCGCAGCTGCCGGCGCAGACCGCCAGCTTCCCGGTGATCTGCGCCTCCGCGCCGGCCGCGAAGGCCGCCGCCTCCTCGTTGCGGACGTGGATCCAGTCGATCCCGCCCTTCGCCGAGCCGCCGCTGCGGCGCACCGCGTCGACGATCGGATTGAGCGAGTCGCCGACGATGCCGTAGATCCGGGAGACCCCGGCGTCGATGAGCTGGGCGATGAGCTGGTCTGCGACGGTCTTCTGAGCCATGGTCCCCATTCGACTCCACTCGGCTGGACTTCGCCTGCCCCTCGCGGGGCCTTGCCGGGCGGTGCTGATCGGAGTAGCGGGCCGGAGCGGCCGCGCAGCTGCACCGCAGAGGGGGTGCCCGGGCGGACCCCGCCGCCCCTACCCTGGAGCCGACCCCGTCACCGCCGTCTGGAGCCTCCGATGAACCGCCGCCGTTCCGCCCTCGTCCTCGCCGCCGCCGCGGCCCTCTCCCTCGGCCTCACCGGCTGCTCCGGGATCAACAGCATGATGGGCGGCGAGACCCGCGACGACACCTCCGGCGAGATCGTCGACGGCGGCACGACCGACGTCTTCCAGCTCCGCGTCGGCGACTGCCTGAACGACGAGCTGACCGAGACCGCGACCGAGGTCACCGACGTCCCGACCGTGCCGTGCACCGAGCCGCACAGCTACGAGATCTTCCAGAACATCACGATGGCCGAGGCGGACGAGTACCCCGGCGAGACGGCGACCACCGCCCAGGCCGACTCCGAGTGCCAGGCGGCGTTCGAGGGCTTCGTCGGCCTCAGCTACGAGGAGTCGCAGTACGACTTCAGCTACTACTACCCCACGCAGGAGAGCTGGGACGGCGGCGACCGCGTCATCAACTGCCTGATCATCGACCCCGCGGGCCCCAACACCGGGACCCTGGCGGGCGCCGCCGCCTGACGCTCCCCGCGAGATGCCACTTGTGCACGCCTTTCACGGCGTGTCGCGTACACAAGTGGCATCTCGCGGAGGGGGTCAGCGCGTCGGCGAGTGATCAGCGCGGGGGAAGAGGGTCAGGAGGAGGCCCGAGGCGATCCAGACGGCGGCGATGCCGAGGATGAGCCAGCCGGCGTCGAGGCCGGAGGCGGCTCCGGCGAGGGCGGCGCCGACCGCGGCGGCGGCGGCGCGCAGGCCCGCGCCGATGGTGAAGACCTGGGAGCGGACGGCCGCCGGGCTCTCCTGATCGCGCAGCAGCAGCATCGCGGCGTTCGCGGGCGCGGTGAAGACTCCGGCGACGGCGAACGCGACGAGGGCCACGACGATCCCGAGGTCGGGCGCGGCGGCGAGCAGGGCGACCCCGGTCGCGGCGAAGCCGGCGCCCATCACCCAGGCCGGCGGGCGGCGCGTCCAGCGCCGGACGGCGACCGCGATCGCACCGAGCAGCCCGCCGACGGCGAAGGCGGTGAGGAGTCCGGCCGCGGCGTCCGTGCTGCCCACCCGTTCGAGCGACAGCCCGATCGCGGCGACGCCGGCCGCACCGCCGCCGATCTGGCTGATCGTGCCGGAGAGGGTGACGATCGCGATCGGCCGGTGCCGCACGAGATGCGTGACTCCGGCCGCGATGGTGCGCCGGACGCCGACGGTCGGGGTGGGGCGCGCCTCCATCCGCAGGGCGAGCGAGCCGAGGACGCCGACGAGCGCGAGGGCGGCCATGGCGAGCATCGCGTACCGGGCCGAGGCGACGGCGATCACGAGCCCGGCGATCGCGGGGCCGCCGATCGAGGCGACCGTGTACGAGAGCGAGTCCTGGGCGTAGGCGCGGCGCGGGTCGGCGATCGCGCTGGTCACGAAGCTCGACATCCCGCCCATGTAGACGGGCGTCGCCAGGCCCGCGACCACCAGGAGCAGCGCGATCAGCGCCGTCGGCACGTCGCCGAGGAACGAGGCGAGCGCGAAGGAGGCGGCGGTGGCGAGCGCCGCGCCGACCAGCAGCCGGCGCGGGGCGCGCACCCGGTCGAGCACCGTGCCGACGAGCGGGGCGGCGATCACGCTGGGGAACAGGGCGGCGCCCGTGAGCAGACCGCCCAGGGCGACGTCGTCGAGGCGCTCGACGGCGAGGACGGGCAGGGCGACGACCATCCCCGCGCTCGCGAGGCGCAGGGGGATCGAGGCGGTCAGGTAGGTGGCGGCGCTCATGCGGCTCGGGAGGACATCGCCTCCCATTTTTCCATGCTCTCGAGGGCTCGCTTCCCGGCCGCGGCGATCACGGCAGGAGGATCACCTTGCCGTCGAGGGTCCGCGACTCCGCCAGCTCCATCGCCGACACGATCTCCGTGAGCGGGAAGCGTGCCGCGATGTTGGCCGTGAGCGAGCCGTCCGCGAGCAGCGCGAGCACGCGGCCCAGGTCCTCCTCGAGCCGTGCGCGGAACCGGGCGGGCCGCAGCGAGTGCCCGGCCCAGAGGTCGTAGAAGACTGCGCGCTTCCCGTTCGGCGCCAGCTGGTACGCCTGGATCCGCGCGAGCTGCTTCAGGAACGGCGGCCAGATGCTGCCGGTGCTCGCGCTGACGATCGCGTAGGCGACGAGCGTGCCGCCGGGAGCGAGCAGCGACCAGGCCAGGCGGGTGGTCTCTCCGCCGATGTTGTCGAAGACGGCCTGCACACCGCCGGGGGCGAGCTCGCGGACGCGGGCGGCGAGCTCCGGGTCGGCGTAGTCGACCGGCTCGACGCCGGCCGCGCGGAGGGCGTCGTGATGCCGCGGCGAGGCGGCGCCGATCACGCGGATCCCCTCGAGCGAGGCGAGCCGGTGCACCAGCCCGCCGACGCCGCCGTTCGCCCCGAACAGCAGGATCGTGTCGCCGCGGGAGAGCCGGGCCGAGCGGTGCAGCATCTGCCAGGCCGTCACTCCGTTCACCACCACGGCCTCGGCGTCCTCGGGGGCGACGCCCTCGGGGACGAGGACGCAGTCGCGCGCTGCGACGCGGGCGTGCCCGGTCCAGCCGCCGGTCTTGGTGAGGGCGGCGACGCGGCGGCCCTCGAGCGACGCGTCGCCGCCGGGACCGACCGCGGCCACCCGGCCGACCAGGTCGTAGCCGGGGGTGAACGGGAAAGCGGGCTGGGCGAAGTAGCGGCCGCGGCGCATCGACTGCTCGGCGAAGGAGATGCCGGTCGCCTCGACGGCGACGAGCAGCTCGCCGGCCGCGGGCGGCTCGACGGGCGCCTGCTCGAGCAGCAGTCCGGACGGCTCGACGAGCCCCGGGAGGACGACGCGGGTGGTGGTGCGCGGGAGGGCGGTGGTCATGGTGTGCTCCTTGGGGAGGTTTTGTGTGAGTGACTGGACAGTCACTTCTGCGGAGAGGGGAAAGGGAAGTCTTTGCTGATCGAGTAGCGCGCGGAGCGGGCGTATCGAGATCCGCCGGCGTCAGAGGACGAGTCTGCAGACCCGCCCTGCTGACGACCGTGGGTCTCGATACGCCCCTGCGGGGCTACTCGACCAGCATGTGTCGGCCAGCCGACGTCGGTCGGCAGGTGTCGGTC
The DNA here is from genome assembly GCF_009866655.1 of Rathayibacter sp. VKM Ac-2804. Taxonomy (NCBI): domain Bacteria; kingdom Bacillati; phylum Actinomycetota; class Actinomycetes; order Micrococcales; family Microbacteriaceae; genus Rathayibacter; species Rathayibacter sp. VKM Ac-2804. Next base: position 835,255 of record NZ_CP047420.1, on the reverse strand, counting down.
GGCCGGCGGCGGTCGGCCGGCGTCGGTCGGCCGGCGGCGGTCGGCCGGCGCGGCGACGGCTCAGTCGTGGTGCCGGATGCCCGCGGAGACGATCCGCGCCCACTCCGAGTCCACGCCGCCGAGGTCGGTCTGCACGATCAGGTGGCAGAGCTGGCCGTAGGCGATGAAGCGCTGCACGGCCGGGCCATCGGCCCCCGAGACGACGCTCACGGTCCGGACGACCGCCGAGATCCCCCGGCGCACCGCCTCGCGGATCTCGGGCACCCCGCTCGCGCTCTGCGCCTGCGACTGCAGCATGATCAGGTCGCGGTCCGCGATCAGGTCGATGTAGGCGAGGGTCATCGCCTCGAGCCGGTCGGCCGGGTCGGAGGAGGGGGAGGACTCCCCCGCTGCGGCGAGCGTCGACGCCACCAGCTCGTAGCAGCGGTCGACCGCGGCGACGAAGACGCCGAGCTTGCCCGGGAAGAGCCGGAAGACGTAGGCGGGCGAGACCCCTGCCTCGGACGCGACCTCGGTGATCGGGGTGGCGGAGTAGCCGGTGCGGGCGAAGACGTGCACGGCGGCGGCGGTGATCCGCTCGCGCTGCGCCTCGGCGGTGGAGCGGGGCGTCGTGGCAGTCATGTGACTGATCAAACACTTACAAACGCCGAGAGTCAAGAGGAGCGGTCGGACAGCCGAGGATCACGCGCGCTTCCGCCGCCCCCTCAGCGCGAGCTGGAGCGCCGCGAGGAGCAGCAGCGCGGCGAACAGCACGCCCGAGATCCGCGCGGGCAGCAGGAACGACAGCGCCACTCCGGCGAAGGAGAACCCGGTCGCGCAGAGGCCGACGACGAGCCCCGCCCGCACGTCGAGCAGCCCGCGGCGCGCGTTCGCGATCGAGCCGCTGATCGCCGTCGGGATCATGGCGGCGAGGGAGGTGCCCTTGGCGAGCAGGTCGGCCAGACCGAACGCGCCGACGAGGACCGGCACGGCGATCGCGCCGCCGCCGATGCCGAAGAGCCCCGACGCCACGCCCATGGCCAGTCCGAGCGCGCCGAAGCCGGGCCAGACGCCCCAGCCCTCCGCGACGTCGCCGGTCTCGTTCGAGCCGAAGACCGCCATCCGCACGGCCGCCGCGAGCAGCAGGGCGACGAACAGCCAGCGGAGCACGCCGAGCGGCAGGCGGGCGAGCAGCCAGGAGCCGGCGACCGCGCCGATCATCGCGGCCGCGGCGATCACGGCGGCGGGGAGCCAGGCCACCTGCCCACCGAGCGCGTAGCCGAAGGCGCCGGCCACCGCCGTCGGCGCGATCGCCAGCAGCGATGTCGCGGAGGCACGGCGCTGATCCATCCCGGCCCATGCGATCAGCATCGGCACCATCACGATGCCGCCGCCGACGCCGAACGCGCCCGAGAGCACTCCGCCGACCGCGCCGATCAGCGCCAGGACGAGGAGGGTCCGCGGTCGGAGGGCCTTCGCGCGAGTCGTGCCGCGGGCCGGCGCGGTCGTGTCCGATGCCTGCGCGCTCGTCTCGTCCGTCACCCGCTCAGCCTGCCACCTGCGTCGTCGCACGGCGGAAACATGCGGTGCGTACTCTTCGTGATGCGTCGCCGGTGGGGGCCGGGCGATCGACGCGAGGAGGGGGGCGCCGTGCACGCGACGCCGATCCGCGCCGCGTCCTGGCCGGCCGCGCTGGCCGGACGGACGGTCTTCGAGCGAGAGGCCCGGCGCACGGCCGCGGCGATGCTGCCGCTCGCACCCGAGGGGATCAGCCGGGTCGCGGAGCCGATCCCGGCGCGCCCCGGAGCGCCCGCCACCACCGCCGACGTCTTCCGCTCCGCGGTCCCCGGCCCGCGCCCGACGGTGGTGTGGATCCACGGCGGCGGCTGGGTCTCCGGCCACCGGCGCGACGTGGACCCCTATCTGCGCATGCTCGCGGGCGCCGGGTGCACCGCCGTCTCGCTCGACTACAGCCGCGGCCCGGAGGCCGTGCACCCGACCGCGCCGCGCCAGCTGCTCGCCGCTCTGGAGCACCTCCGCCGCAGCGCCGGCCGCCTCGGGATCGCCCGCGACCGCCTCGTCCTGGCCGGCGACTCCGCGGGCGCGCAGCTCGCGAGCCAGCTCGCCACGGCCATCACCAACCCCTCCTACGCCCGGGCCGCGGGACTGGCGACGACCCTGCCCGTCGACGCGGTGCGGGCCCTGATCCTGCACTGCGGGATCTTCGACCTCTCCGCCCTGGCCGGGGCGACCGGGCTCGCCGCCCGCGGTCTGCGCGCCGGGCTCTGGCCCTACACCGGCCGGCGGGCGTGGTGGACCTCGGACGCGGCGCGGTGGATGTCGACGATCGACCACGTGACGCCGCGCTTCCCGCCGACCTTCCTCAGCGGAGGCAACGCCGACCCGCTCACGGCGCAGCAGTCGCGGCCGTTCGCGGCGCAGCTGCGCTCGCTCGGCGTGCCGGTCACCGCGCTGCTCTGGGGCGACGGGCACGACACCGAGCTCGGGCACCAGTACCAGTTCCACCTCGAGCTGCCGGAGGCGCGCGAGACGCTGGAGCGCACCCTCGCGTTCCTGGAGCGGCAGACGGCGCGCTGAGCCGTCGGCGCCGGGGCCGGACCCTGGCAGTCGCCTGGGCAGCCGGGACGACACCGTGACGATCGCCGTGCGCGCTCCGTCCTACCTCTGAACCGCCCGATCGACCGACCGGGCACCGAGACGAAAGAGGAGATCATGGCCGAGAGCAACGCGACCACCACGGCGACGGCGACCGGGACCGGGCGCACCGTCATCGACGACGGCGTCATCGCGAAGGTCGCGGGCATCGCGGCCCGCGAGGTGCCCGGTGTGCACGCCCTCGGCAACGGCGCGGCCCGCGCGCTCGGCGCGATCCGCGGCGCACTCGGCAACGACGACCGCGCCCAGGGCGTCAAGGTCGAGGTCGGCGAGCGCCAGGTCGCCGCCGACGTGACGATCGTCGCCGAGTACCCCGCAGCGCTGCAGGACGTCGCGGAGGGCGTGCGCTCCGCCGTCGGCCGCGCGATCCGCGAGATCGTCGGCATGGACGTCGCCGAGATCAACGTCACCGTCCAGGACGTCCACATCCCCGAGGACGACGCCCCCGAGGCCGAGCCGCGCGTCGCCTGATCACTCCCGCAGCACCTCCGACGCCCCGCGGTCGATCCGGCCGCGGGGCGTCGTGGTGCCTCCCCTCCACCCCACCCGCCCCGACTGCCGTGCCCCCACGCGGCACAGAACACCAGGAGAAGCGCATGGAGAACAGCTGCGCCCGCCCCCTCGACGTGGACGACGCCGTCGCCCTCGTCGGCATCCTCACGACCCTCGAGGTGCTCACCACCGACGGCCGCCTCGGCGGCCCCGAGCTCGATGCGCTGCGGCACAGCCTCGCGCAGGGCGGCGCCGTGCTGCCCGGAGCCGACGAGACCGAGATCGCCGCGGCCCTCGCCTCGCTCAACGCGCGACTTCGCGACAGCATCTCGTAACCACGGACATCCGCCACGCGCAAGAGCGTGTTTGTGACAGGCTGATCATCGCGTGCCACTGCGCGACGATGAAGGAGCAGCCATGAGCGTCGGACACTACGTGCTCTCGACCACCGGGCCGTTCGCGGACGAGACCGAGATCCTCGGCGTCTACTCCTCCGACACCTGGGCGCGCGAGGCGGCCGCCAGCTGGCTCGACGCCCTCGACCGCGAGGCCTTCCCGCAGTGCGTGATCGAGAACTGGAACGGGTCGCACCTCGTCCACCGCGAGGTCCTCGGCGGACTCGGCCTCGACGACGACGGCACGGCCGCGGGCACCCTCGAGCGCTAGCGCCCCGCCGTCGCCCAGTGCGACGGCCGCTCGAAGTGCGGCGGCAGCAGTGTCGCGGCGTCCCCGCGGGTGCTGGTGACCTGGGCCTGCGTCAGGAAGACCGCCGCGGAGAGGTCCGCGCCCCGCACATCGGCGTCGCGCAGGTCGGTGCCCAGGACGTCGCAGCCGCGCAGATCCGCTCCGTGGAGATCGGCTGCGATCAGCAGCGCCCCGCGCAGATCGGCGCCCCGCAGGTCCGCTCCCGCGAGCGTCGCCGCCACGAGGTCGGCGCCCGGCGCCAGGCGGACCCTGCCGTGCTTCCTCCGCCGCGGACCGTCGGCGCGCGCGGCGGCGCTGGCCGCGATCAGCAGCGGACGGGCGGCGCCGTACTCCGCGTCGACGTCGGCCGCGAGGATCGCGTCCGCGTCCGTGAGCGTCAGGGCGTGCACGGCGTCGAAGCGGGCGCGCACCAGATCGCGCAGTCCGGCGTCGGCTCCGGGCAGGGCGAGCGCCACGTCGAGGTACCAGAGCAGCTCGTGCAGGCGCCGCATCAGCGGGAAGACCGCGAACATCCGCGCGCGCACCTCGGCGTCGTCCCGCCAGGAGACACCGCCGAAGGTCCGCCGCGACACCTTCTGACCCGCGCCGAAGCAGTCGAAGACGGTGCAGCCGACGAAGCCCTCCGGCCGCAGCCGGCGGTGGATCGTGCAGGCGTCCTCGGTGTCGAGGTTCGTGCACGGCTCCCCCGCGGGCTTGTCGACGGGGAAGTCGGAGGAGCGGGTGAAGGCGAGGGCGACGCAGCAGAGGCCGAAGCAGTTCGCGCAGTCGGCGCCGAGGTCCTCCCGGCGGCCGAGCTCGACGCGGGTGCGGGTACCGGTCATGTCGGTCGGCCCCTCAGTGCGACAGGGCGAGCACGCCGACGACGGCGGCTCCCAGTCCGACGAGGCCGAGCAGGCCGATGATGCTCTGCCCGAGCCCGAGTCCGGCACGGACCACCGCGATCAGGGCGATGCCGGCGAGGGTGGCGACGTAGACGCCCACGCCGATCCGCAGCGCGACGACGTCGTCGATCCAGCCGAGCGCGGACGCGGCCAGCACCAGGACGGGCAGGGAGGCGGAGGCGAGCGCGCCGCCCGAGATCCGGAGCATCGTGCGCGCCTCGGCCGCGGTCGGGGTCGCCGCGTGGGCGACCTGGTGCGCGATCACGTCGGCGACGAAGCCCGCGGCGGAGATGCCGACGATCGCGATCACGAGGCTGCGCAGCGCGTGCGCGGAGTCCGCCTGGTCGTCGACGGCGTAGATCATCACGACGGCGAGGCCGGTGAAGGCGGCGTAGACCCGCTCCTTGAGCGCCTTCGCGATGTCGTCGAGGGAGCGGCCCTCCGCCGCCGCGCGACGACCCGCCGCCCCTCCCCCGCGCACGGTGCTCAGTACGAGGCGGCGTCGACGCGGGCGGCGGAGTCGTCGCCCGCGTGGCGCGCGGTCAGGTCGCCGAGGATGACGGCCGAGCCGCTCGTGCCGAAGCGGGTGACGCCGAGCTCGCGGAAGGCCAGGAGCGTGTCGAGGTCGCGGACGCCGCCGGACGCCTTGATCTGCACGGCGTCCGAGACGGCGCCGCGCATCAGGCGCAGATCGTGCTCGTTCGCGCCGCCGCCGCCGAAGCCGGTCGCGGTCTTGACGAAGTCGGCGCCCGCGCGCTCGGCGGCCTCGCTGCCGGCCACGATCTGCTCGTCGTCGAGGTAGCTGGTCTCGAGGATGACCTTGACGACGTGGCCCTCGGCCGCGTCGACGACCGCGCGGATGTCGGCCTCGACGTCGTCGAGGAGGTTGCTGCGCAGGCGCCCGATGTTGACGACCATGTCGAGCTCGACCGCGCCGTCGGCGAGCGCCTGCGTCGACTCCGCGACCTTCGCCGCGGTGGAGGTCGTGCCGTGCGGGAAGCCGATGACCGTGCCGACGAGGACGCCGGAGCCCTCGAGCCGGCGGACGGCGTGCGCGATGTCGGAGGGGCGCACGCAGACGCTGAAGACGCCGGCCGCGCGGGCCTCGTCGAGCTGCGCGTCGACCTCGGGCCGGGTCAGCTCGGGCTTCAGGATCGCGTGGTCGATGAGCGCCGCGATCTCGGCGACGGTCGGAAGGCTGCTTGTCATGCCCGCCATTTTACGCGGCGCCCGGCGGCTGGATCTCGATACGCCCGCTGCGCGGGCTACTCGATCAGCATGCAGGGGGCCCGCCGACTGCGAGGCATCGCCCATCCGTCGAGAACGGCTGCCTGACAGCGAACGAAGGAGCCGTTCGCGACGGATCACCGTCCGGAACAAGCGGCGCAAGCGGAACGCGCGAGCGAATCGGAGAATCGCATGCCAAGCGATTCTCCGGAGCGGACGCAGGACGCTCTGCGGAACCCCGCCACTTCGAGAAGCCGACTGCGGGGAGGGGCGGCAGGGACGCCCCGACCCGGGAACGCCGAAAGGCCCCGCGATCGCGAGATCGTGGGGCCTTTCGGTGTTCATGCAGATATGCGGGCGCCGCTTACCAGCTGGACTTGGTGATGCCGGGCAGCTCGCCGCGGTGGGCCATGTCGCGGAAGCGGACACGCGAGATGCCGAACTTCGACAGGTTGCCGCGGGGGCGGCCGTCGACGGCGTCGCGGCCTCGGACGCGGACGGGCGAGGCGTTGCGGGGGAGCTTCTGGAGGCCCGTGCGGGCGGCCTCGCGGGACTCGTCGGTCCCGGCCGGGTCGACGAGCGCCTTCTTCAGCTCGAGGCGCTTGGCGGCGTAGCGCTCGACGACCACCTTGCGCTGCTCATTGCGGGCGATCTTGCTCTTCTTAGCCATACTTAGCGCTCCTCGCGGAAGTCGACGTGCTTGCGCACTACGGGGTCGTACTTCTTGAGCACGAGACGGTCGGGGTCGTTGCGGCGGTTCTTCTTGGTCACGTAGGTGTAACCGGTTCCGGCCGTCGAACGGAGCTTGATGATCGGACGGACGTCCTGCTGCTTGGCCATTAGATCTTCACCCCACGAGCGAGAACATCCTTCACGACGGACTCGATGCCACGGGCGTCGATGACCTTGATGCCCTTGGCCGACAGCGTCAGCGTGACGTTACGGCGCAGGGACGGGACGTAGTACGTCTTCTTCTGCACGTTCGGGTCGAAGCGGCGCTTGGTGCGCCGGTGCGAGTGCGAGATGGCGTGTCCGAAGCCGGGGACGGCTCCGGTCACCTGGCAGACTGCTGCCATGGTTTCCTCCATGTGTGGTTACCGTGGGCCACGCGCGGCACGAGGCCTCGCCCGACCCACCCAAGGTCACTTGTCGGCGCACCGCCCGCCTGTCGAGGAGGACCGGGGTCCCGCCCGGTGGGCAGCGCGCAAGAGCGTGCAGATGCACGCAACCCGAGTAGCTTAGGCGACACGCGCGCGCCCTGCAAGGCTCGCCGGTGCTACGGTCGCTCCCGGTGCGCGCGGGGGGTCCGGGCCGCCGCATGGGGGGACCGTGAACGGCTCGACGCCGGATGCTCTGAGGCGCCGTGCGCTGCTGCTGGGGATCGCCTCGGCCGCGGTGGGGCTCGCAGGATGCACGAGCGCCCCCCGTCCCGCGCCGACCGCGACGCCGGTGGCCGCGGCCGCGACGCTCGCGCCCGCTCGGACTCCCCCGCCGCGCCCCGTGCCGACCGCGACGGCGGCGCCCGTGCCGGTCCGCGCGCGCTTCCCCCTGCCGGAGGGCACGATCACCGAGCTGCCCGGCGACGGGAGCCTGCTGGCGTGGACGGTCGACGACGGCGCCGACTCCGACGTCGTCGCCGCCTACGCGCAGTTCGCGAAGGACACCGGGACCCGGCTCACCTTCTTCCTCAACGGGAAGTACGACTCCTGGACCGTCAGCGCCCCCGCGCTCGCACCGCTGGTCGCGAGCGGGCAGGTCCAGCTCGCGAACCACACCTGGTCGCACGCCGATCTCACCTCGCTCTCGGATGACGGGATCCAGGAGGAGCTCGGCCGCAACGGCGACTTCATCCGCGCCACCTACGGCGTGGAGGCCGCTCCGTTCTACCGCCCGCCGTTCGGCTACACCGACGCCCGCAGCCGGGCGGCCGCAGCCGCCGTCGGCTACACGGCCACGACGCTCTGGTACGGCTCCCTCTCCGATTCGGGGCGGATCACCCCGGAGCAGCTGCTCGGGTTCGCGGACGAGTGGTTCCGGCCGCAGCGCATCGTGATCGGGCATGCGAACTTCGATCCGGTGACGACGGTCTACGCGCAGCTGGTCGACCTCCTCCGGGCCCGCTCCCTCGAGACGGTGACCCTCCGCGACGTCTTCGCCGTCTGACGGTCTCCGCGAGATGCCACTTGTGCACGCTTTCCACGGCGTGTCGCATGCACAAGTGGCATCTCGCGGCGGGGATCAAACGCGCAGGGTCGCGTGGGCGGCGGTGGTGATGGCGGCGGCGACGGCGGCGAGGCTCGGGGTGTGCAGGGCCCACTGCTGCCAGTAGAGGGGGACGTCGACGGGGGCGCCGCCGAGGGCGACGAGGCCCGCGGCGCCGACGGGGGCCTGCAGCTCGGGCAGCATGCCCCAGCCGAGGCCGAGGCGCACGGCCTGCTCGAAGTCGGCCGAGCCGGGCACGCGGTGCTGCGGCGGGCGGCCCTCGACGCCGGCCGCCTCGAGGAACCGGGTCTGCAGGCGGTCCTTCTCGTCGAAGACGACGACCGGCGCGACGGCGAGCGCCTCCGCGTCCGGCCCGTCCGGGAACCAGCGCTCGGCGAAGGCGGGTGCGGCCATCGCCCGGTAGCGCATCACGCCGAGCGGGGCGACGGTGCAGCCGAGCACCGCCTCGGCCTCGGCCGTCACCGCGGCGAGCACGGTGCCGTCGCGGAGGAACGCGGTGGTGTGCTCCTGGTCCTCGCGGTGCAGCTCGACGACGACGTCGGGCACAGTGGCCAGCGCGGGCAGCACCCAGGTCGCGAGCGAGTCGGCGTTGACGGCCATCGGCACCGTGACCGGCCCTCGGCCCTCGCGCGCCCCGCCGTCGAGCCCGCGCACCGCGTCCTCGGCGAGCAGCTCGATCTGGCGGGCCAGGCGGAGCAGGCCCGCGCCCGCCTCGGTCGCGACGACGGGGCGCGAGCGGACCAGCAGCACGCGGCCGGCGGCCGACTCGAGCGCCTTGATCCGCTGGCTGAGCGCCGAGGGCGTGACGTGCAGCTCGCGGGCGGCGGCGTCGAAGGAGCCGAAGCGGACGGCGGCGGCGAGGGCACGGAGACGGGCGAGGTCGAGATCGTCGGTCAGCATCGCGCTCCCATCAGTTGCGCTTACGGTACTGAAGAAGCGTGAGCTGGTCTACAGCATGCTCGGACCTTAGCGTCGGAGCCGTGTCCCCCCTCCTCGCCGCCCTGTCCGGCCTCGGCTTCGGCCTCTCGCTCATCATCGCCATCGGCGCCCAGAACGCGTTCGTGCTGCGGCAGGGGCTCCGCCGCGAGCACGTGCTCGCCGTCGTCGCGATCTGCGCGCTGGCGGATGCGGCCCTGATCGTCCTCGGCATCGCCGGGATCGGGGCGGTGCTCGAGTCGGCGCCGTGGCTGCTGGTCGTCATCCGCTGGGGTGGGATCGTCTTCCTCCTCGCCTACGCCGTCCTCGCCGCGCGGCGGGCGCTGCGCCCGGGGACGCTCGACGGCGACCCGGCCGGCGCCTCCACCTCGCTCCGGACCGCGATCGGCACCTGCCTCGCCCTGACGCTGCTGAACCCGCACGTCTACCTCGACACGGTCGTGCTGCTGGGCTCGGTGGCGAACACGCACGGCGACGAGCGCTGGTGGTTCGGCACGGGCGCGGCACTGGGCAGTGTGCTGTGGTTCACGGCGCTGGGCTTCGGGGCGCGGGCGCTGCGGCCGCTGTTCCGCAGCCGCACGGCCTGGCGGGTGCTCGACGGGGCGGTCGCGGTCGTGATGGTGGTGCTGGCGGTGTCGCTCGCACTGTCGTCCTGAGAGACGTCGTCGCCGACGGGCGGCGCGCCGGTCAGCCCGCGCGGACCATGGAACGGGCGGCGAGCAGCCAGACGGCTCCCGTCGCGAGGATCATCAGCGACCCGGCGATCGACGCCGCGATGGAGATCCCGATCAGCAGCTCCTGCGACGGCGTCGCGGTGACCAGCAGCGGGGCGGTCGTGGCGAATCCTCCGGCGGCGTTCACGGCCACGGCGACGGCGGCGGCCACGACCACCCGGCGCGGCACGGAGCGCGACCGCCCGAGCGCGACGAGCCCCACGACCCCGGCGACCAGCGAGAGCACCGCCAGGGTGAGCACGAGCGTCGACGCGGCGATCATCTCGGGCGTGGACGTCGCGCCCGCCGTGCTCGGCGAGGACCAGGACACGATCGGCCGCAGCACGATCAGCACCGCGAAGACGATGAGCGCCGTCGCGCCGGTCGGGCCGACCAGCCCGCCCTTCGAATCGGCCCCCCGCGCGAGGACCGATGCGGCGGCAGCGAGCAGGCCCGCACCCAGGAGCACGACGGCGCGCGCCGCGAGCGAGGCTCCGGAGCCGACCGGGGCGAGCAGGAACACGGCGTCGAGCAGGCCCGCCGCCGCCACGAAGAGGCCGGCGAGCCGCAGCGTCGCCGCGCGCGAGGCGGCGGACGCAGGGACGGTGGTCGGAGCTGTCATCGGGTTCCCCTCTCCCGGGCTGTGCTCCTCACGCTAGCGCCCTGGTTCGAGCGGACATTGTTCTACTAACATGGCGAACATGCTCCTGCGCGTCGACCACTCCTCGCCCCGCTCGCTGGCCGACCAGCTCGAGGCGCAGGTGCGCGCCGCGGTGGCCGCCGGCGAGCTCTCGGCGGGCGACCGCCTGCCTCCGGCGCGCGAGCTCGCCGACTCGCTCGGCATCAACATGCACACCGTGCTGCGCGCGTACGCCGCGCTCCGCGACGACGGCCTCCTCGAGATGCGCCGCGGCCGGGGCGCCTGGATCGCGGAGTCGGCCGGCCCCGGCCTCGTCCGCGTCACCGCCCTCGTCGAGCAGCTCGCCGCCGAGGCCCGCCGCAGCGGCATCGGCCGCGCCGACGTCATCCGCCTTCTCGAGAGGACCGCACTGTGACCACCACCGGCACCACCACCACCGACCGCAGCGCGCGCACGCTCGTCGCCGCCGCGTCGCTCCTGCTCCCCGCCGCGGCGATCCTCGTCTCGCGGGCCGTCCTCGGCGACCGGCTCCCGCCCGCGCTCGCCTCGCACTGGTCGAGCACCGGCGCCGCCGACGAGTCGCAGCCCGTCGCGGTCCTCCTCCGGCTGGCACTGCTGCTGGCGGGGGTCCCCGCCGTCGCCGGACTCGTCGCTGCGGCACTCGGCCGCGGCCCGCGCCTCCTGCTCGGCGGACTCGGCCTGGTCGCCGGTCTCGGCGCCGGCGGCTGGGCGACCTCGGTCGGGACCACGCTCGCTGCGGGCTCGGCGGAGGGCGCCGTGCTCGGTGCCTGGCTGCTCGCGCTCCTCGGCGGCGGGGTGTTCGCCGTGGTCCCGGCCCTGATCGCCCCGCCCACGCGGCACGCGCCGCGGGTCGCGGTCGACCGGCTGCCGCTCGGCCGCGAGGAGACCGGCGCCTGGTCGCACACCGTCACCGGGCGGGTGTTCGCGGTCACGGGAGTGGTGCTGCTGCTCATCGCCGCGGCGGCCGTCCCGGGTCTGCTCGCCACGGGCGATGTCGGACCGGCGATCGGGATGGCGATCGTCCTCGGAGCGAGCGCGGTCGTGATGCTCGGCTTCACCCGGCTGCGCGTCACGGCCGACCGCCGGGGGCTGCGCGTGGTGTCGACAGCGCTCGGGATCCCGCTGCGGCGGATCCCGCTGTCGTCGATGGCCTCGGTGACCACCGCCGCGCTGCGGCCGTCGGAGTGGGGCGGCTGGGGCTACCGGTGGTCGCCCGGGCGCTCGGCCCTCCTCCTCCAGGCAGGGCCCGGGCTCGTGGTGACCACCACCCGCGGGGACGAGTTCGCGATCAGTCTGAGCGACCCGGAGACCCCGGCCGCCCTCCTCGAGACGCTGCGCCGACGCGCCGAGGACCGACGCGCGTAGGGTGCGAGCGCGGCCGATGGTCGCCGCCGGAGTCTTCACGAGGGAGTGGGCATGGACGCGAACAGGGAAGCTGCTGCCGACGAGCTGCGCAGCAAGACGGTCACCTGGCACGATCCGATGGCGGGAGCCGCCGCGGCGATGCGGATGAGCGGGCTGGACTACCTCCGCGCGATGAAGGACGGGACGATCCCGCCGCCGCCGATCATCACGCTGATGAACATGGCCCTCGGCGAGGTCGACGAGGGCCGGGTGGAGTTCCGCTGCTCGCCGGACGAGTCGCACTACAACCCGATCGGGCGGGTGCACGGCGGCTTCGTCTGCACGGTGCTCGACTCGGCGGCGGGCTGCGCGGTGCAGTCGACGCTGCCGATCGGCGTCGGCTACACCTCGCTCGACCTCACCGTCAGCTACCTCCGCGGACTGCACCAGGACAGCGGCGAGCTGCTCGCCGTCGGCACGGTCGTGAAGCCGGGGCGCCGGGTGGCGTTCGCGGAGGCGAGGGTGACGGACGCGCAGGGGCGGCTGGTCGCCACGGCCACGTCGACGCTGCTGGTGTTCCCACTCGGCGAGAGCGCGTGAGCGCGGGGAGTCGTCAGTCCTCGGATGCGCGCTCGCGCAGACGCTGGACCGCGGCCTCGAGCGCGGGGAGCTCCGTGGCCACCGTCGCCTGAAGGATGGCGTCGTCCAGCCGGTGGTGCGGTTCCCTGCTCACAACGGCAGCAGGTCCAGCTCGACGGCGCGGCGCACGTGCTCCTTGAGGCCCTCCTCAGGGATGAGGTCGACCGGAGCGCCGAGGATCTCCCCGAGCTCGCGCTCGAGGCCGGCCAGGGCGAGGACGCCGAGACCGGCCGGAACCGACACCAGGAGATCGAGGTCGCTGTCAGGGCGGTCGTCTCCCCGAGCCGCGGATCCGAAGATCTTCGCGTCGACGATGCCGCGACGGCGCAGCGCGCGACGGAGCTCGGCACGGTGGTCCAGCACCCGCCGCCCGATCGGGCCCGAGAGCGCCGCGGCCGGCGTGGCGCGGGGCTCGAGCACCAGGTCGACGCTGAAACCGATAGCCGAGAGGAGACGGCGCAATGTCGGGAGGGTCGGCTCGCGCAGGCCCGTCTCGTAGGCGCTGACCATGCTCTGGGCGACTCCGGCGCGATCCGCCACCTCGCTCTGGCGCAGCCCGGCTCGCGATCGTGCTCCGATCAGCAGGTCTCCGGTCTCCGTGCGCATGCGCACATGATATCAACAATCGTGTATACAGACGAGCGCCGGTCGCGTCGAGCAGTGGCACGAACGCGGGTCTCCCGCAAGTGGCAACGCGCGTCTGCGCGCTGTGGTCGCATGGAGGTCGGAAGCAGCCGCTCGGGCGCCTCCCCCCGATGCGACAGGACCTGCATGCCCACGACCGCGAGCCGGCCGACGATCTTCGCCCTGCACGGGCTCGGCCTCAGCGGCCGCCTCTTCGAACCGCTCTCCCGCGAGCTCGCCGGCGAGGCGGACGTGATCGCGATCGATCTGCCCGGCTTCGGCGACGCGCGCGACGCCGCCGACACCTCCCTCGACGCGATGACGACCGCGGTGATCCGCGCGATCCGCGAGCACGGCGCCTCGCGCTGGCTGCTCGCCGGGCACAGCATGGGCGGCAAGGTGGCCTCGCTCGTCGCCGCGCGCACGCTGTCCGGGCGCTCCGGTCTCTTCGGGCTGGCCGGGGTCGTGCTGCTGGCCGGCTCGCCGCTCTCGCCCGAGCCGATGCCCGAGGAGAAGCGGAGCGAGATGCTCGGCTGGGTCGCCGACGGCCCCCTCGACGAGGAGCACGCGCGCACCTTCCTCGAGCAGAACATCGGCGGTGCCCTGCCCGCCGCGGAGGATCGGCGGGCGCTCGCCGACCTGCTCCGCTCCTCCCCCGCCGCCTGGCGCGACTGGCTGGAGACCGGCAGCCGCGAGGACCGCACGGGCGCCGCCGAGGCGCTCCACGCCCTGCCCGCGCTGCTGATCGCGGGCGGCGAGGACGGCGACCTCGGGGCCGACGGCCAGCGCGCGACCAACGCGCGGACCTACCCGCGCGCCCGCCTCCTCGAGCTGCCCGGCGCCGGCCACCTGCTGCCGATCGAGCGGCCCGTCGAGGTCGCCGCGGCGATCCGCGCCTTCTGGAGCGACGCGGCCGGCACCGGACCGGCCGTGCCCGCCGACGTCGCGGAGACGATCCGCTCCAGCCGCACCACCGCGCGGATCCGCGCACTCTTCGCCGAGCGCCTGCTCGCCGACGACCCGGGCTACGCGCCCGCGGCGCTCACCCCCGCGCAGCTGACGACGCTGCGCGCCCTCGCGGACCGGGTGGTCCCGCAGGACAGCGGCGACAGCGCCGTCCCGGGCCGGATCGACCTGGCCGCCCGCGTCGACGCTCAGCTCGCGGCCGGGCGCGGCGACGGCTGGCGCAACGCCGACCTGCCGACCGATCCCGAGGCCTACCGCCTCGGTCTGGACGCGCTCGCCGGATTCGACGGCCTCTCCCCTGAGGAGCAGGACGCGCGGCTCGACGCGCTGGGCACCGAGCAGCTCGGTGCCTTCAGCGCCGAGCAGGCGAAGGCCTGGTTCGAGGACTGCCGCAACGACCTGGTCCGCCAGTGGCTCGCGCACCCCGCGAGCCTCGCCCGCATCGGCTTCGACGGCTACGCGACCGGCGGCGACGTCCTGCCGCTCCTGGGCTTCACCGCCCTCGCCGCCGGCGAGCACGACACCTGGGAGCCCACCACCCTGCAGCCGAGCACGAGGAACCCCCGATGAACACCACCGGCATGCGCCGCTACTCCCCCGACGAGGTCGTCGACGCCGTCGTGATCGGCACCGGCGCCGGCGGCGCCCCGATCCTGGCGACCCTCGCCGCGCGGGGCCTCCGGGTCGTCGCGCTGGAGGCCGGGCCGCACTTCGATCCGCTGACCTTCACGGCCGACGAGACCGCGGCGACCGAGATCAACTGGATGGAGGAGCGCCTCAGCGGTGGCAGCACCCCCACCGCCTTCGGCCCGAACAACAGCGGCCGCGGCGTCGGCGGCTCCACGCTGCACTGGGGCGCGTTCACCCCGCGCCCGGACCCGCGCGACCTGCTGCTGCGCACCGAGTCCGGACTCGGCCGCGACTGGCCGCTCACGCATGCCGAGCTGGTCCCGTACCTGGAGCGCGCAGAGGCGACCATCGGCGTCTCCGGGCCGGCCGATTACCCGTGGGACCCCTCGCGCCGCTACCTGCAGGCGCCGGTCGACCGCAACGCCTCGGCCGACATGATGCTGCGCGGCTGCGCGGCCCTCGGGATCCGCGCCACCGACGCCCCCGCCGCCGTCCTCAGCGCCGGGCGGGACCAGGAGGCGCACGGCGAGCGCGCCTCCTGCCGCAACTGCGGCCAGTGCCACCAGGGCTGCCGCACCGGCTCCAAAGGCAGCATGGACACGTCCTACCTGCCGCTCGCGGTGCGCGACGGGGCGGAGATCCGCGCCGAGTCCTTCGTGCACGGCATCGAGCTCGACGCGGCCGGGAAGGTCAGCGCCGTCCTCTACACCGCCGACGGGGTCGAGCACCGGCAGCGCTGCTCCGCCCTCTTCCTCTGCGCGGGCGGGGTCGAGACGCCGCGACTGCTCCTGCACACCGGCGTCGCGAACAGCAGCGGGCTGGTCGGCCGCAACTTCCTGGCGCACGGCGCGACGCAGGTCTGGGGCACCTTCGACGAGGAGATGCGCGGCTACCGCGGCTACCCCTCCTCCGTCATCACCGAGGACACCGTGCGACCGGCCGACGCGGACTTCGCCGGCGGGTACCTGATCCAGAGCCTCGGCACGATGCCGCTCACCCAGGCGACCTCGTTCGTCCGCGGCGCCGGGCTGTGGGGGCCGTCGCTGATGGCGGCGCTGGACGACTACCGCTTCCTGGCGGGCGTCGGCATCAACGCCGAGTGCCTCCCGTCGGACGACAACCGGCTCGTGCTGACCGACGAGCTCGACGAGCACGGGGTGCCGAAGGCGCGCATCAGCTTCTCGCCGGGCTCGAACGAGGAGGCGATCGACCGGCACGCGATCCGGACGATGACCGCGATCGTCGAGGCGGCGGGCGCCCGGAGCACCCGGGTCATCGCGCGGACGGCGCACACGCTCGGCACCTGCCGGATGGGCACCGACCCGGGCGACGCGGTCGTGGACGGCGACGGGCGCAGCTTCGACGTGCCGAACCTGTTCGTCTGCGACAACTCGGTCTTCCCGAGCGCGGTCATCGCCAACCCGGCGCTGCTGACGGTCGCGCTCGCGCTCCGCACGGCGGACCGCTTCCTCGCGGCGTAGGCCGTTCCGCGAGATGCCACTTGTGCACGCTTCTGTCGGCGTGTCGCGCTCACAAGTGGCATCTCGCGGAGGGGATCGAGGGACTTAACACATCGGAAACCCCTCAGAAATCGCACAGCATCTGGGGGCGGTTGAGTGGGAGCACACCCCTCACCGATGGAGCCCGCATGCCCCTGTCCCGGCCGTCCACCCGCACCGTCCGCCGCGCCCTCGCCCTCGGCGCCGCGCTCGCCGCTTCCCTCTCGCTCGTCGCGTGCTCCGGAGCGAGCGACGCCGGCTCAGGAGAGGGCGGCGACACCGTCACCGTCACCGTCGGCACCCTGCGCGGCCAGCCGCACTTCTACCAGCCGTTCCTCTACGAGCAGTTCGCCGAGGAGGGGGTCGAGTTCGAGGTGATCACCCTCGACACCACGCCCGCGCTCAGCGACGCCCTGGTCGCCGGGACGATCGACTTCGCGATCTCGGGCGTCACCCCGACCATCGCCTCGATCGCGCAGGACCGGGACCTGAAGATCGTCGCGTCCGCCGCGGACGGCGGCTCGGGCTTCCTCGGCGGCGAGGGCATCTCCTCCGTCGAGGACCTGGCCGGCAAGAAGGTCGGCTACATCCAGGGCAGCGCCCAGGAGGTGGCGCTCCGCTACTACCTCGACCAGGCCGAGCTCACCGACGACGACCTCGAGCTGATCACGATCCCCGTGCCCGAGATGGCGTCCGCGTTCACCAGCGGCTCGATCGACGCCTTCTTCGGCGTGGAGATCGGCGTCTCGATCGCCGAGGCGGCCGGCGGCACCGAGATCGCCGACCCGTACGCGACGCCGATCGGCCGGGTCAACATCGGCCTGGTCACCACCGGCGCGATGATCGAGGAGCAGCCGGAGGTCGTGCAGAAGGTCGTCGACACCCACGCCGCGACGACCGAGTACATGGCCGACAGCGTCGACGAGTGGCTGCCCGACATGATCGCCGAGTTCGGCGGCGATCAGGAGGTGCTGGAGTCGGCGCTGGAGAACTTCTGGCTCCGCTCCGACGTCAGCGAGGAGTACCAGGGCCAGCTCGGCGCGCTCGCGACGCAGATGCAGGAGCTCGGCTTCATCGACGAGGCGCCCGCGATCGAGGACGTCGTCGACACGACGTTCGCGCCGGCGGCCTGAGCGGTCGGCCGATGACCACCACGACCCGCCCCGCCGAGGCGGCGACCGCCACCGAGCGGCTGTCGACGGTGCGGCGCCGGCGCCGCCCCGGCCGCAGCGGCTGGACGACCTTCCTGCTCGGCCTGCCGGTCCCGATCCTGTTCCTGCTGCTCTGGCAGTTCGGGCGGGCGGGCGAGTGGGAGCTGCCGTTCGGCATCCGGATGGCGTTCCTGCCCTACCCGGGCGACGTGCTGGTCTCGCTGATCGACTACGCCGTCGCGGGGCTGCGGAACGACGCGTTCAGCGGACTGCTCTGGACCGACCTGGCGGCGAGCGCCGGCCGCGTCTTCGGCGGCTTCGCCCTCGCCACGGTGATCGCGGTGCCGCTCGGCGTGCTGATGGGCCGCTACTACGCGATCAACTCGGTGTTCGATCCGTTCATCAACCTGTTCCGACCGGTGCCGGCCACGGCCTGGGTGCCGCTGGTGGCGCTGCTGATCGGCTACGGCGATCAGGCGTCGATCTTCCTGATCACGCTGTCGGCGTTCTTCCCGATCGTGCTCGGCACGATCAGCGGCGCCCGCCAGGTGCCGCCGCGGCTGATCGAGGCGGCGCGGATGCTCGGCACGTCGCGAGGAGGCGTGCTCGTGCGGGTCGTGCTGCCCGCCTCCGCCGCCGCGATCGTCAACGGCATGCGCATCGGCCTCGGCCTCGCCTGGGTCGTGCTGGTGCTCAGCGAGACGACGGGGGTGAGCACGGGCCTCGGCTCGACGATCTTCCTGGCGCGCGACGTGGTGCGCACCGACCTGATCGTGGTCGGCATGATCTGCATCGCGATCGCGGGCTTCGCCTCCGACCGGCTGCTCCTGCTCCTGTTCCGCGTGCTCTTCGGCCGCCGGCCGCTCGTCAAGTGAGGACCCGATGACGCTCTCCCCCGCCACCGCCCCCGCCCGCACCGCGGACGTCCACGTCCTCGACCTGGTGAAGCGCTACGACACCGCCGGCGGCGGCGTGCTCGCCATGGCCGACGTCTCGCTCGACATCCGCTCGGGCGAGTTCGTCGCCGTGGTCGGCGCGAGCGGCTGCGGCAAGTCGACGCTGCTGCGCATCCTCGCCGGATTCGAGGAGGCGACGGAGGGCGTCGTCGAGGTCGGCGGCCGGGCCGTGTCGGCGCCCGGCCCGGATCGCGGCGTCGTCTTCCAGGACTACGGGCTCTTCCCCTGGCTGAGCGTGCGCGAGAACGTGGCGTACGGCCCGCGGCGCAAGAAGCTGCCGAAGGCGGCCGCGGCGGAGGTGACCGACCGCTTCATCGAGGCGGTGGGGCTCACCCGCTTCGCCGACCGCTACCCGGGCGAGCTGTCCGGCGGCATGCAGCAGCGCGTCGCCATCGCGCGGGTGCTCGCGAACGAGCCGTCGGTGCTGCTGATGGACGAGCCGTTCGGTGCGCTCGACGCACTGACCCGCTCCGATCTGCAGGTCGAGCTCAAGCGGATCCACCGCGAGACGGGCACGACCGTGCTCTTCGTGACGCACTCGATCGAGGAGGCGGTCTACCTCGCCGACCGCGTCGTCGTGATGACGGGCGGCGCCTCCCACGGCGTCCCCGGCCACATCAGCGAGATCGTGACGGTCGACCTGCCCGGCGAGCGCGACGTGACGGCGCCGGAGTTCAACGAGTGCAAGCGCCGCATCTCGGAGCTCGTGCACGCGCCGGCCTGACGCCCCCTCCCTCCCGCCCTTCCGCGAGATGCCACCTGTGCACGCTTCCCTCGGCGTGTCGCGTGCACAAGTGGCATCTCGCGGAGGGGAGCAGGGGAGGCTTCGTGGATCCCCGTCTGAAGGAGGAGTCGTCGTGACCAGCACCGTTCGCGCAGGCCGGATCGCCAGGAGCGCCCTCGCCGGGGTGCTGCTCATCAACGCGGTGCCGCACGGCGTCGCGGCGCTGCAGGGGCGGAGGTTCCCCTCGCCGTTCGCCACGCCGCCAGGGCGCGGGCTGTCGTCGCCGCTGGCGAACGCGGTCTGGAGTGCGGCCAACGCCCTCGCGGGGCTCGCCACGCTGCCGCGGCACGGGACGAGGGGCGACCGCCTCTCCGCGGTGCTCGGCGCGACGGCGATGGGCGCCTTCCTCGCTGTGCACTTCGGGAGCCTCGACCTCGACTGAGACGCCGGGCGCCGTCCGAGCCCGCAGAAGGGGGGCAGCGAGCAGCTGGGAACGAGCCCGCCGACGTGACCGCTCCTGTCACGCTGGGCGCACGCTCCATCACACGTCTCGCGAGAGGGAACGATGCCCGCACTCCGGCTGGTGCTCTACCTGGTCGACGACCCCGAGCAGACGCCGCACCTCTGCACGTTCCATGGCGACCGACACAGGCTGGCGCACGATCTCGAGACGCGGCAGTTCCTGCCCGTCGTCCGCGGCCACGGGCAGTACAGCGTGGTCGCGGTGAACCGCATCCAGCGTGTCGAATTCGAGCGGCTCGAGGAGGACGCCGCGGACGAGCCGGCCCGTCGCGTCGGCGACCTCGAGAAGTCGGCGCACACCCTCCGCGCCTGACCTCCCCGGCAGTCCGGGCTCTCCGGTGCGGATCGTTATCGGATCGCGCGCCCGGCGAGGTCCGTCGCATCGGAGGATGGGCGAGGGGGACGATCCGCGCTCCCGTCGTCCGCGTCCCCGGGGGTCCACCGCCATGCTCGTCCCGTCTCGCACGCTCCTGCGTGCCGCTCTCGTCGTCGGCGTGATCGCCGCAATGAGCGGATGCGTTCCCGCCGGCGATCCCGTCGCGCAGCCGGCCGCAACGGTGACGGCGACGGCGACGGCGACGGCGACGGCCACGGTCACCGCGTCGCCGACGCCGAGCCCGACCCCCTCCTCGACGCCCGCCGTCGCCGCGAGCCTGCTGATCGGGCCGACCTCGTTCTCGCTGGTCGACGCCGAGGGCGGCCAGCTGGGCACCTGGGAGTACCGCGACGGCACAGGGGTGGTCGCAGCGCTGACCGAGGCGTTCGGCAGTGAGCCCACCGAGTCGGACGACATCCCCTACGAGGGCTACCGGAGCCGCGCCTACAGCTGGCCGGGCTTCGTCCTCAGGGACACCGACGTCTACGACGCCGGCGGGCCGGAGCTCACCTACCCGGAGCCGGACTTCCTGCTCGAGGCGACCGCCTCCGCGGTCGGCGACGTCGCGATCAGCACGCTGGGTGGAGTCGCGGTGGGCGACGCCACCGCCGACGTCGCGGCCGAGCACCCGGACAGCGCGACCGGCGGTGCCCTCGGCACCTTCCTCTTCGACACGACGCCCGTCGGCACCGTCGAGGGCTACGAGCTGACCAACACGGTCGGCGCGATCGCCGAGGACGAGGTCACCGTCTCGAGCCTGCGCGCGCCCTTCATGAACTGGGGCGTCTGAGGGGCCCGTTCCCTGTCAGGCTCTCCGGCGCGAGACGCGTCCCCGGAATGAGCGCTCAGCAGTCGCGGGAGCCGAAGCCGAGCCCCGTGATCGCGCTGCTGTGCCAGCCCTGGTAGCCGCCGTGCTGGCTGTAGACGAGCGAGCTGCCCGAGGGGAACGAGCGGAACGAGAAGGTGTCGTAGCGGGGCCCGCGCGTGAGATTCGGCTCGAACCTGGTGGCCCGACGGAAGGGGTCGGCGACCGTGCCGGCGCCGACTCCCGCATCTCCGCCCCGCGAGGAGATCGACGCGGGCGCGACGCTGAAGCCGACGGTCGACCACCACGTCGTGGCCCAGTAGGCCGTGTCGCTGTGCGCGCTCGAGCTGATGTCGAGGAAGGTGAGCTGCACGTCCATCGGGTCGAACGGCTTCCCGGCCGCATCGAAGAACTCGAAGATCAGCGTCTGCGCATCGGGCCCCGGCGTCGGCACCTCCGGGATCCTCACGTCCGACGACGACGCCTGCCCGGCGCGGCGCTGGTTCAGGAGGAGCACCCCGGGTTCGAAGATGCGCGACGGCGCCTCGTTGGCGAAGTCCGAGGATCCGCCGGCGTACCACACCGTGCCGTCCTGGGTCAGGTTGTAGCTCCTGCTGTCGGTCGTGGGCGTGGTCGCGGTGTCGGGCGCCAGGATCGAGGTGATCCGGACCGTGGACGTCGTCCCGGTCGGCGAGGTCGCGGTGAGGGTCAGCGGATTCGACGACACGCTCGACTGCCTGAACATCGTCACGCTCGTGCAGGGCAGCGGAGCGGGGGCGGGAGTCATCGACGCCGCGGCGAGGGGAGCCCCGACCGCCGCGCTGATCACGGGGATGCTCCACAGCGCGCCCGCGGCGACGGAGCGACGGGTGGGACCGGAGGGGCGAGTCGGGTCGGACGAGAGAGGGGACATGGCGGATCCGTTCCAGAGGAGGAGTGGACAGGCGAGGACCGACTGCCCGACACGGCAGCGTAGGTTCGTCCGCCCCGAGATCCGAATGCGCCTCATTTCTGGCGCCGGACGTCGGTTCGCCGCTCCTTCTGTGGCGGTGCTCAGCAGTCGCGGGAGACGAAGCTGAGCCCGCTCAGCGCGATGGCGTGCCAACCCTGCACACCGGCGTACTGGCTGAAGCTGAGCGTGCTGCCCGACGGGAACGACCGGAAGGTGAAGGTGTCGACGAAGGCGGCACCCGGGCCCGGGCGCTCCTGCGGCGTGGCGCGCCGGAAGGGCTTGTCGACCGTCCCCAGGCCGATCGCCGACTGACCGCTCTGCGTCGAGATGTATCCGGGTTCGACGCTGAAGCCGACGGTGGACCACCAGTTCGTGAGCCAGGGACTTCGGGGAGTCGCGCCCGAGGTGATGTTCTGGATCGAGAGCTCGACATCGGTCGGATCGAACATCCGCCCGTCCGCGCCGGTGAACGTGAAGGTCAGCGTCTGCCGGTCCGACCCGGGCTCCGGATCCTCCGTGATCGGTCCCGCCCGACGCTGGTTCAGCATCAGCGAGCCGGCGGGGTAATCGCGGACCACGACCTCCGCCACCGCCGAGGGATCGCCGCTCGACGTCCATCGGCCGCCGTCCCACCCCAGGTTGAAGTCCTGGCCCTGGGTCAGCGAGGTGGTGCCGGGCGAGAGGTCCGAGGCGATCCGCACCGACGAGATCGCACCGCTGGGAGCGACGGCCCTGAGCACGGGGGGACGGACGCTCGGATCCGCCGGCGGGAACACCACCGTGCTGCGGCACGTCGCGGGCGACGCCGCGGCGAGCGGAGCGGCGACCGCCGCGCTGACGACGGGGATGCTCCACACCGCGCCCGCCGTGAGGGACCGCCGAGTGGGTCCGGTCGAGCCGGACGAGCGCTGAGACATGAGGATTCCGTTCGCGAAGGTGACAGGGAGCGCGCGGGAGGCGGACCGGCGATGACGGCAGCGTAGAGCGGACGAGCACCCGGACGCGACGTTCGCTCACTCCTGGCGCGCAGTGCCGCTCGGAGCGCCACGGCGGTCACCCCCGCTCCCCCTCGGGCGTCGCCGCCGCTCCCCGGGGACGGCGCTCAGCAGTTCTGCGAGACGAAGCTCAGCGCACTCAGCGCACTGGCGTGCCAGCCCTGGTGACCCTCGTGCTGGCCGTAGGTGAGCGTGCTGCCGGACGGGAAGACACCGAACGTGAACGTGTCGACGAGATGATCGCGCTGAGGAGGCGGTGCCGAGGACGTGGCGCGCCTGAACGGGTCGTCCATCACTCCCGACCCGGCTCCCGCGTCACCGCCGCGTGAGGAGATCGAGGCGGGCGCGACACTGAAGCCGACGGTGGTCCATCTGCTCAGGACCCACGGGTACCCCGGGAGCACGTAGGACGTGATGTTCTGGATCTCGAGACGGACGTCGAGCGGGTCGAAGGATCTTCCGGCCGAGTCGAGGAACTCGAACGTCAGCGTCTGCGCATCGGAACCCGGCGGCGGCGTCTCCGTGATCGCACCGGCACGTCGTTGGTTCAGCAGGAGCGGTCCCGGCTCGAACTCCGCGAAGAGCACCTCCTCCGCCGACCTCGGGCCGCCCACGGCGGCCCAGACCGTGCCGTCGCGCGTGAGATCGAAGCTGCGACCCTCGGTCTCGGTGGTGGTGCCGGGCGCGAGGACGGAGGTGATCCGGACCGTCGACGCGACGCCGGTGGGCGAGACCGCCGTGAGGACCGTGGGAGTGCTCGCGGCTTTCGACGGGCTGAACATCGTCGTGCTGCGGCACGTCGCGGGCGACGCCGCGGCGAGCGGAGCGGCGACCGCCGCGCTGACGACGGGGATGCTCCACGCCGCGCTCGCGGCGATGGTCCGTCGAGTGGGTCCGGCGGGGGTGGAGGGGCGCTGGGACATGGGGGTTCCGTTCGGGAGAGCGACAGGGAGCGCGCGGGGACGGACCCGCTGACCCCGGCAGGATAGGAGGCACGCACTCCCGAGGGGGACGCGCCCCCTCCCCTGGCGCGCGATGCCGCTTCGCGAGCCCTCCGGCGCCCCGCCGCTCACTCCCCGTCGGCGAAGTCCGTGCTGCGGCTGAGCGCCTCCCACTCGTCGACGTCCGAGCGGAGGGCGTCGAGCGCGGCGCGGAAGGCGTCCGACGCGTCGTTGCCCAGCAGCAGGATCGACGGCGGCGCGGTCGACTCGACGGCCTCGATCAGCGCGGTCGCCGCCTTCGCCGGATCGCCCTTCTGCGTGCCGTGCACGGTGTCGTGCTCCTTGCGGCGCTTGCCCGCGGTGTCGGCGTAGTCGGCGATCGGCCGCTCCGACTGGGTGAGCGAGCGGCCGGCGAAGTCGGTGCGGAACCCGCCCGGCTCGACCGAGAACGCGCGGATGCCCAGCGGCGCGACCTCCTTCCGCAGCGACTCGGTGAGCGCCTCGATCGCGGCCTTGACCGCGGCGTAATAGCCCGAGCCCTCCGGCGAGATGCGGGCGCCGATCGAGGACAGGTTGACGATCGTGCCGGAGCGGCGCTCGCGCATCCCGGGCAGCACCGCCTTGATCGTGCGCACGGTGCCGAAGAGGTGGGTGTCGAAGAGCTGCTGCACCGCCGACTCCTCGCCCTCCTCCAGAGCCGCGCGGTAGCCGTAGCCCGCGTTGTTGACGAGCACGTCGATCCCGCCGAAGCGCTCCTCGGCGGCGTCGACCGCGGCCGCGACCTGCGCGTCGTCGGTGACGTCCAGCGCGAGGGCGAGCGCCGAGTCAGGGTGCGCCTCGGTGATGTCGCGGACGGAGTCGACGTCGCGCGCGGTGACGACGGCGCGGTCGCCGTGAGCGAGGACGGCGGTCGCGAGCGCGCGGCCGAGTCCGGTGGAGCAGCCGGTGATGAGCCAGGTGGTCATGGCGGTCCTTCTTCCTCGTGGTCCCGCGGGTTGGCGCGGGCAGGTGTCCATTCCACCGCCGCCGGGGCGCCCCGGGACAGGGGTGGACGCGTGAGAGGGTGGTCCGGTGTCCACAGTGAGCGTGCCGACGCCGCGCTCGGGGGTGCGGACGCGGCGATTCCGGCGCCTCGCGCGCCTCGGCTTCGCCGTCAACGGCGTGGTGCACCTCCTGATCGGCGGCCTCTCGCTCCGGGTCGCGTTCGGCGACGAGACGACGCAGGAGGCGGATCCCTCCGGCGCGATCGCCCGCCTGGCCGAGACCCCGGCCGGACTCGTCGTCGTCTGGGCGGCGCTCGTCGCGCTCGTCGCCCTCGGCCTCTGGCAGCTCACCTTCCAGAGCCGCTCGAGCGACCCGAGCCGTGCGAAGCGCCTGGGGCGGCGGATCGTCGAATCGGGCAAGGGCTTCGCCGCGCTCGCGCTGGCCGCGACGACGCTCGTCTTCGCGCTCGGCGGGTCGACGAGCTCCTCCGCCACCATCCGCGCGATCAGCACCGACCTGCTGGCCCGCCCGGCCGGAGCGATCGTGCTGACGCTGGTCGGCGGGATCGTCCTCGGCAGCGGGATCGGCTTCGTCGCGATCGGGGTGCGCCGCGGCTTCCGGAAGCTCGTGCGGATCCCCGCGGGTCGGCGCGGCACCGCCGTCCTGATCCTCGGCGCGGCGGGCTACGTCTCGAAGGGCATCGCCCTCGGCATCGCCGGCGGCCTCTTCGTCGTCGCCGCGATCACCGGCGACGCCCGGCAGGCGACCGGCCTCGACGGCGCCCTGCGCTTCCTCGACGTCCCGCCCTACGGCACGATCGCGCTCACCGTCATCGGCGCCGGACTCGTCATGTACGGCGGCTTCCTCATCGCCCGCGCGAAGCTCGCCAGGCTCTGAGGCCGACGACCGGGTCAGCAGTCGGTGGAGCGGAAGCTCAGCGCGCTCAGCGCGAGAGACTGCCAGCCCTGTCGGCCCTCGTGCTGGCTGCAGACCAGAACGCTCCCCGAGGCGAGGACGTCGAACGCGAACGTGTCCAGGCGCGGCGTGCTGCCGGACGGCTCGCCCCCCGTCGCTCGGCGGAACGGATCAGCGAGGGTTCCCGCACCCGTCCCGGCATCACCGCCCTCCGACGAGATCGAGGTGGGCGCACTGCTGAAGCCGACGGTGTCCCAGTGACTCGTGAACCACGCCCCAGAGGGCGGACTCGCCGAGGTGATGTCGCTGATCGTGAGCCGGACGTCGAGCGGTGCGAACGACCGCCCGCTCGCGTCGAAGAACTGCAGCGCGAGCGTCTGCGAGGGTGGGCCCGGCGTCGGAGTCTCGGAGACCGGTCCGCCACGGCGCTGATTCAGGACGAACGAGCCGGGCTCCCAGCCTCGGCGGGCCTGCGCCTCGTACGACCTCGTGCGCTGCACGAAGCCGTCCCACACGACGGTGTCCCGCGTGCGATTGAAGCTCTGCCCCTCGGTCTCGGTCGTGGTGGCGGGCGTGAGGTGCGACGTGATCCGAACCGTCGAGACGACGCCGGCGGGTGACACCGCCGTGAGCACGGTCGGATTGCTGGCGATCGCAGAGGTCGTGAACATCGTCGTGCTGCGGCAGGAGACCGGCGACGCGGAGGCCGACGGCGCCGCCATCGCCGCGGCGACGACCGGGATGCCCCAGGCCGCGCTCCCCATCACGGCACGGCGGGACGGCGGGGAGGATTCGGGAGAAGGCACGGGCATCGGTCACGTCCTGTCGCTGGAGTCGGCCGCCGCAGAGGCGGAAGGCAGAGGCAAGCATTCCTCATCTCCGGCCGTGCCCTCCGCGCCGGCGCGCGACGTCGCCTCAGCCCGCCGCCCTCGCCGGATCGAGCCGCTTGGCGTAGCAGCGGGTCGCCGGCTCGTCGCCCCAGTAGCCGAAGCCGGGGATGAGCTCGTAGCCCGAGCTGCTGTAGAGCGCCATGGCCTCGGGCTGCTCGATGCCGGTGACCAGGCGGAGCAGCGTCACGCCGTGGCGGACGGCCAGCTCCTCGACTCCCGCGAGGAGGACGCGGCTGTGACCGCGGCCGCGCGCCGCCTCGACCACGAACATCCGCTTGATCTCGCCGATCTCTCCCTCCGCGGCGAGCGCGACGCAGCCGACGACGTCGGGCCCGACATGCAGCAGCAGCGTCGGCGCGTCCGCGGGCGGGCGCGGCCCTGGGTCGTCGCCGCCGTAGCGCCGCATGATCTCGGCCTCCTGCACGGCGAACAGCCGCCCCGCCACCGCATCGTCGGCCGTCGTCTCGACCAGCCGCACCTCGTCCGCATCCACGTCCCTCACGCTCCCATCGCTCCTCGCGAGATGCCACTTGTGCACGCGACACGCCGTGAAAAGCGTGCACAAGTGGCATCTCGCGGAGGGGGAGGGGCGGGTCAGGCGTAGGTCGCGGCGATCTCCTCGAGGCACTCGCGGAAGACGCGGACGGCGGGCGAGGCGAGCTGCGCCTCCCGCTGCGCCGTGAAGATGGTGCGGCGCGGACGGCCGGGCAGCTCGAGCAGGCGGCAGTCGGCCTCACCGCCGGCCCAGACCAGGTCGGGCATCAGCGCGACCGCGTTGCCCGAGGCGGCGAGGCGGATCTGCGCCTGGAGGTCGGCGGTCTCGAAGCGCACGTCCGGCTCGAAGCCCGCGACGCGGCAGGTCTGCTCGGCGAAGTGCCGGCTGGCGGTGCCGCGCGGCTCCATCACCCACGCGGCGTCGCGCGCGCTCCGCAGGTCGCGGATCGCGGAGTCGCGGCCCACCGCGAGGCGGATCGCGTCGGTCGTCAGGTCACTGCGCACGAGGCCCGGCAGCCAGGACACCGAGTGGCCCGGGTACTGCTCGGCGACGACGAGGTCGAACTCGCGCGCCCAGGAGGTCTCGTGCAGCGCGCCCTCCGGCTCGCGCTGCACCATCTCGACGCGCACCTCGGGCGCGCGCTCCGCGATCGAGCGCAGCGCGCCGGGCATCAGCGCGAGCGCCGCGGACTGGAAGACCGCGACCCGCACCCGCCCGGTGACCGACTCCCCCGACGCGGCGAGCGCCGCCTCCGCCCGCTCGAGCAGCGCCAGCACCTCGCCGGCCGCCGCCACCAGGATCTCGGCCTGCGGAGTGAGCTGCACCCGCCGCCCGACCTTGCGCAGCAGCTCGACGCCGGTCTCGCGCTCGAGCACGGTCAGCTGCTGCGAGACGGCGGAGGGACTGTAGGCGAGGGCCTCCGCGGCGGCGGCGAGCGTGCCGCGGATGGCGACCTCGCGCAGCAGCACCAGGCGGCGGACGTCGAGCACGGGCGACCTCGATTCGAAGGCGAAGACGAGTAAGCAGAGCTGACCGGTACCGGTAAGGAACGGTCGCTTCTGCTCAACGGTACCCCGGTCGGATACTGACGTCATGACGGATCTCGCAGCGCCTGCCCGCTCCACCGGCCCCTCCCCCGACGGACCCGACGGTCCCGCCGCGGACAGCGTCGACCCCGGCCTCGTCGAGGCGAGTGTCGCGCTGGTGCGCCAGTGGCTGCGCGACGCCGCCGGCGTCCCGGTGGACGCGTCCGGCGCCCAGCTCGCAGGCGTGCTGAAGGACCCGAGCGGCCTCGACTTCACGGTCGGCTTCGTCGACGGCGTGGTCCGCCCCGAGGACACGAAGGTCGCCGCCGCGGCGCTGCGCTCGATCGCGGGCGGCGTGCCGCGCTTCCTGCCGGCTCCGATGCGCGGCGCTGTCGCGCTCGGCGGCGCGGTGGCCCCGCTGCTCCCCGACGTCGTCGTGCCGATCGCCCGCCGGGTGCTGCGGCAGATGGTCGGGCACCTCATCATCGACGCGACCGACTCGCGGCTCGGCCCGGCGATCGCGAAGATCCGCCGCGACGGCGTCCGGCTGAACATGAACCTGCTCGGCGAGGCGGTCCTCGGCCGCAAGGAGGCGCAGCGCCGCCTGGAGGGCACGCACCGCCTGCTCGCGCGCGACGACGTCGACTACGTCTCGATCAAGGTCTCCTCCACCGTCGCCCCGCACAACCCGTGGGCGTTCGACGCCGCGGTCGACGACATCGTCGAGGAGCTGGCCCCGCTCTTCACCCGCGCCGCGGCCGCGACCCCGCAGAAGTTCGTCAACCTCGACATGGAGGAGTACAAGGACCTCGACCTCACCATCGCGGTCTTCACCCGCCTGCTCGACCGGCCCGAGTTCCTCGGTCTCGAGGCGGGCATCGTGCTGCAGGCCTACCTGCCCGACGCGCTCTCCGCGATGATCCGGCTGCAGGAGTGGAGCGCCGCGCGCCGGTCCCGCGGCGGCGCCGGCATCAAGGTTCGCCTGGTCAAGGGCGCGAACCTGCCGATGGAGCAGGTCGAGGCCTCCGTGCACGGCTGGCCGCTGGCGACCTGGTCGACGAAGCAGGACTCGGACACCAACTACAAGCGCGTGATCGACTACGCGCTGCACCCGGACCGGATCCGGAACGTGCGGGTCGGCGTCGCCGGCCACAACCTCTTCGACGTCGCCTACTCCTGGCTGCTGGCCGGCGAGCGCGGCGTCCGCGAGGGGATCGAGTACGAGATGCTCCTCGGCATGGCGCAGGGCCAGGCGGAGGCGGTGCGCCGCACCGTCGGCTCGCTGCTGCTCTACACGCCGGTCGTCTCCCCCGCCGAGTTCGACGTCGCGATCGCGTACCTGATCCGCCGGCTCGAGGAGGGCGCGTCGAGCGACAACTTCATGTCGGCCGTGTTCGAGCTCGAGGCGCAGCCCGCGCTGTTCGCCCGCGAGGAGGCCCGCTTCCGCGCCTCCGTCAGCGCGCTCGACGGCGCGGTGCCGCCCGCGCACCGGGTCGCCGACCGCTTCGCCGCGACCGGCCGCCCCGGCTTCGGCGACTTCCGCAGCACCCCCGACACCGACCCGTCGGTCGCGGCGAACCGGGCCTGGGCGCAGGAGATCCTCGCCCGCGTGCCCGGCTCCCGCGCCGGCGTCGACGCGATCGAGGCGGCGACGATCAGCACCCGCGACGAGCTGGAGGCGGCCCTCGCCGCGACCCGCGCCGCCGGCTCCGCATGGGGCGCGGTGCCCGCCGACGAGCGGGCGCGCATCCTGCACCGGGCCGGCGACGAGCTGGAGGCGCGCCGCGGCGAGCTGCTCGAGGTGATGGCCGCCGAGGCCGGCAAGACGATCGACCAGGGCGACCCCGAGGTGTCCGAGGCGATCGACTTCGCGCACTACTACGCCGAGCGGGCCCGCGAGCTGGACGCCGTCGACGGAGCGGTCTTCCACCCCGCGCAGCTGACCCTCGTCGCTCCGCCGTGGAACTTCCCGGTCGCGATCCCCGCGGGCGGCGCGCTCGCCGCGCTGGCCGCCGGCTCGGCCGCGGTGCTGAAGCCCGCCGGGCCGACCGCGCGCTGCGGCGCCGTGCTGGCCGAGGCGCTCTGGGCCGCGGGCGTGCCGCGCGAGGCGCTGCTGCTGCTCCGCCTGCCCGAGGAGGAGCTCGGCGCCGACCTCGTCGCCCACCCGTCGGTCGACCGGGTTATCCTTACCGGCGCCTACGAGACCGCCGAGCTGTTCCGCTCGTTCCGGCACGACCTGCCGCTGCTCGCCGAGACCAGCGGCAAGAACGCGATCATCGTCACGCCCTCGGCCGACCTCGACCTCGCCGTGAAGGACGTCGTCTCGAGCGCCTTCGGGCACGCCGGCCAGAAGTGCTCGGCGGCGTCGCTCGTCGTGCTGGTCGGCTCGGTCGCACGGTCCAAGCGGTTCCGCGCGCAGCTGCTCGACGCGGTCGACTCGCTCACAGTCGGCCTGCCGACCGATCCGGCGACGCGCATGGGGCCGGTGATCGAACCTGCCGCGGGCAAGCTGCTGCGCGGCCTGACGACGCTCGGCGAGGGCGAGCGCTGGCTGCTGCAGCCGCGCGCCCTCGACGACACCGGGATGCTGTGGAGCCCGGGCGTCCGCGACGGCGTGCGCCGCGGCTCCGAGTACCACCGCACCGAGTACTTCGGCCCGATCCTCGGCATCATGACCGCGGCGACGCTCGAGGACGCGATCGCGCTCGTCAACGAGGTGGACTACGGCCTCACCTCGGGGCTGCACGCGCTCGACCCCGCCGAGATCGGCACCTGGCTGGGCGGGATCCAGGCCGGCAACCTCTACGTCAACCGCGGCATCACCGGCGCGATCGTCGAGCGCCAGCCGTTCGGGGGCTGGAAGAAGTCGGCGGTCGGACCGGGCACCAAGGCCGGAGGACCGGACTACCTGCTGGGGCTGGGCTCGTGGACCTCCGCGCCGTCGACGGCCACCACCGCGTTCGAGGACCCGCGCGTCGGCCGGCTCGTGGCCGCTGCACGCGCGGAGCTGACCGCGGCGGAGGCGGACGCCGTCGAGCGGACGGCCCGCAGCGCGGCGCAGGCCCACGCCGAGGGCTCGGCCCGCGACGTCACCGGGCTGGCTGCCGAGCGGAACGTCTTCCGGCACCTGCCGTACGACTCCCCGGTGCTGATCCGCCTGGCGGACGGCGAGCCGGTGGGCTCGCTCGTGCAGGTCGTCGTCGCCGCGGCGACCGCGGGCGCCCGGGTGGGTGTCTCGAGCGCGACGGCGCTGCCTCCGCAGCTCGTGTCGGCCATCGCCGCGGGAGCGACCGCGGTCGCCGTCGAGGACGAGGCCGCCTTCGCGGCGCGGGTCCGGGAGCACGGGGCCGGCCGCGTGCGCCTGCTGGGCGCCGACACCTCCTCCGTGACGTCCGTCACCGGCGGCCGCCCCGACCTCGCGGTCTACGCGGGCGAGGCCACCGAGTCGGGCCGCCTGGAGCTGCTCCCGTTCCGGCGCGAGCAGGCCGTCTCCCTCACGGCCCACCGCTTCGGCACCCCGGACCACCTGACGGACGCCCTGCTCTGACCCCTCCTCCCCGCTCCGCGAGATGCCACTTGTGCACGCTTTCCACGGCGTGTCGCGTGCACAAGTGGCATCTCGCGGAGGGGATCACCCTCGGGTCAGAAGAGGCCGCGAGGGGATTCGACGGAGGCGAGGACGCCGGGGGCCGCGACGATCGTCAGGCGGGCGACCTCGTCGGGGGTCAGCTCGGGCAGGCGCTGGGCGAGGTCGAGGAAGCGCTCGATCTCGGGCTCCTCGAGCACGTCGGCGGCGAGGGTGCGGAACTTCGCGACGTACTGCTCGCGGGTGAACGGGTGCGCGCCGAGCGGGTGCGCGTCCGCCACCGCGATCTCGTCCACGATCGTGCTGCCGTCGGTGAGCAGGATCTCGACGCGCGCGCCGAACGCCTTCTCCGCCGGGTCGGTCGAGTGGTAGCGGCGGGTCCACTCCGCGTCCTCCTCCGTCGTCGTGCGCTGCCAGAGCGCGACGGTGTCGGGGCGGGCGGCGCGCTCGGGGGCGTAGCTGCGCTCGTGGTGCCAGGCGCCGTCCTGCAGCGCGACCGCGAAGATGTACGGCACGGAGTGGTCGAGCGTCTCGCGGGACGCCGTCGGGTCGTACTTCT
This sequence comes from Rathayibacter sp. VKM Ac-2804, assembly GCF_009866655.1. Taxonomy (NCBI): domain Bacteria; kingdom Bacillati; phylum Actinomycetota; class Actinomycetes; order Micrococcales; family Microbacteriaceae; genus Rathayibacter; species Rathayibacter sp. VKM Ac-2804. Next base: position 803,183 of record NZ_CP047420.1, on the reverse strand, counting down.
GCGGGTCGTTCGCGCCCGAGCCGATGACGGAGTGGGTGTGATGCGAGGTGTGCAGGACGATCCGCTCGACGCGCTCGGGATCGGCGGCCTCGGGGTGGGAGTGGTGCAGACGGCGGGCCAGGTCGATCAGCGCCTGCGCCTGGTACTCGGCCGAGTGCTCCTTCGTGTAGGTGTCGAGGATCGCGCGCTTCGCCTCGCCGGCGTCCGGCAGCGGGACGTCGTAGGAGGCGTCCGGGCCGTCGAGCAGCCAGGCGATCACGCCGTCCTCGCCCTCGTAGATCGGCGACGGGCTGGTCTCGCCGCGCATGGCCCGGTCGACGGCCTCGATCGCGGCCTTGCCGGCGAACGCCGGGGCGTAGGCCTTCCAGCTCGAGATCTCGCCCTTGCGCGACTGCCGGGTCGCGGTGGTGGTGTGCAGCGCCTGGGCGATCGCCTGCTCGATCACGGCGACGTCGAGGCCGAGCATCGTGCCGAGTCCGGCCGCTGCCGAGGGGCCGAGGTGCGCGACGTGGTCGATCTTGTGCCGGTGCAGGCTGATCGCGCGGACGAGGTCGACCTGGACCTCGTAGCCGGTGACGATGCCGCGGACCAGCCGGGCGCCGTCGATGCCGGCGTGCTGAGCGACGGCGACCAGCGGCGGGATGTTGTCGCCGGGGTGCGAGTACTCGGCCGCGAGGAAGGTGTCGTGGTAGTCGAGCTCGCGGACGGCGACGCCGTTCGCCCACGCGGCCCACTCGGGCGAGACGCGGCGGCCCGGATCGACGCCGAAGACCGTGCCGCCCTCGCCGCCGATGGAGGCGGGGTGGGCGAGCGCCTGCGAGCGCGCGGCGACGACGGGGCGGCGCACCAGCGACGCGGCGGCGACGGCCGCGTTGTCGATGACGCGGTTGACCACCATCTCGGCGACCTCGGCCTCGACCTCGACGGGATCGGCGGCGACCTCGGCCAGGGCGTGGGCGAGCTGCCCGTGGCGCGGGAGGTCCTCGTCGCTGCGGTGGACGCGGACGTGGTGTTCGTGCACGGGGGCTCCTTCGGCTCGTCCCTGCCAATCTAGCGGCGGGGCTCCGGCGGGTCGTGCGGCGGGGCCGGCGGGCAGACTGTCGGCATGACCGCCACCCGCGTGGCCGCCTTCGACTGCGGCACCAACTCCCTCCGCCTCCTGATCGCCGACGTCGAGGACGGGCGCCTCGTCGACGTCCTCCGCCGCACCGAGCTCGTCCGGCTCGGGCACGGCGTCGACCGCACCGGGCGCTTCGACCCGGAGGCGCTGGAGCGCACGCTCGCCGTGACCCGCGAGTACGCGGCGCTGGTGCACGAGTCGGGGGCGCAGCGGCTGCGCTTCGTCGCGACCTCGGCCACCCGGGACGCCGCCGACCGCGAGGACTTCCTCGGCGCGGTCGAGCGGATCATCGGCGTGCGTCCCGAGACGATCAGCGGTGAGGAGGAGGCGGCCCTCTCCTTCCGCGGCGCGCTCTCGGCGGTCGACGCGGCCCGGCCCGTCCTGGTCGTGGACCTCGGCGGCGGCTCGACGGAGTTGGTCGTGGGCGACGCGGGTCCCGAGCAGGCGCACTCGATGGACGTCGGCAGCGTCCGGCTCACCGAGCGGCACCGCGGCGGCGGGGGCGCGCCGACCGAGGAGCAGCGGGCCGCGATCCGCGCCGACGTCCGACGCGCGCTGGCCGCCTCCCCCGTCGACCTCTCGGCCGCGCGCAGCGTCGTGGGGGTCGCGGCGACGGTCCTGACGGTCACCGCGCACGTCCTCCGCCTCGAGGCCTACGACCGCGGGGCGCTCGAGGCGACCCTGCCGATCCGCGACGTCCTCGCCGCCTGCGACGAGCTCGCCGCGCTCTCGCCCGCCGAGACCGCTGCGCTCCCCTACGTCCGCGCCGGCCGCGAGGACGTCCTCGGCGCCGGCGCGGCGATCTGGGCCGAGGTCCTCCGCGCCGTGCAGCAGGCCTCCGCCGCTGTCACCACCGTCACCACGACGGCCCACGACATCCTCGACGGCCTGGCCCTCACCCTCTGACCGGGTCCCTCCCCCTGCACTCCCCTCCGCGAGATGCCACTTGTGCACGCCTTTCACGGCGTGTCGCGTGCACAAGTGGCATCTCGCGGGAGGGGGGGGGCGAGGGTCAGCGGGTGAGGGTGCTGCCGGAGTCGTGGGGGAGGCGGGCGGCGGCGACGAGGGGGACGAGGGTCAGCACGGCCAGCGTCAGGAAGGCGAAGCGGTAGGGAACGAGGCCCGGGCCGAACGCGGCGCCGGCGGCCAGCGCGATGCCGCCCGCGGCGACGCCGAAGCCCGCGGCGATCTGCTGAGTCGTCGCGCTGAGGGTGTTCGCGCCCGACATCCCCTCGGGCGCCACCTCGGCGAAGGTGACCGTGTTGTAGGCGGTGAAGCCGGCCGAGCGGGCGACGCCGCTGAGCACCAGCAGCGCGACGATCGCCGGGATCGGCACGTCCGGATCGAGGAACGCCATCGCGACCATGCAGGCGATGCCGACGACGTTCGCCGCGACGAGCACCCCGCGGAAGCCGACCGTGTGCAGCAGCCAGGTCGTGGCCGGCTTGATCGCCAGGTTGCCGACGAAGAGCGCGAGCACGATCGAGCCGGCCTGCACCGCGTCCCAGCCGAAGGCGTCCTGGAAGAGCAGCGGCAGCAGGAACGGCACCGCGTTGATGGTCGCCCGGTAGAGCGAGCCGCTCGCGTTCGCCACGCGGAACGTGGAGAAGCGGAAGGCGTCCAGCGGCACGAGCGGGTGCGGCGTGCGGCGCAGGTGCCGCACCGCGACCGCGGTGACGAGCGCGCCGGCCACGGCCAGTCCGAGCGCGACCGTGTCCGAGCCGCTGCCCGTCACGAAGCCGGTCGCGCCGACCAGCGCGCCGAGGCCGACCGCGACCAGCAGCAGGCCGACGACGTCCAGCGGCGGCGGCGAGGCCTCGACGCCGGCCGGGATGATCCGCCGCGCGATCACGAAGGCGACGACACCCAGCGGCAGGTTGATCAGGAAGATCCAGTGCCAGGAGGCGTAGGTCGTCAGCAGCCCGCCGACGAAGGGCGCGAGGATCGGCGCGACCAGCCCGGGCCAGACCAGGATGGCGATGGCGCGGATGATCCCCTCCCGCGGCGTGACGCGCAGCACCGCGAGCCGGCCGACGGGCACCATCAGCGCGCCGCCGACGCCCTGCAGCACCCGGGCCGCCACGAGCAGCGGCAGGGTCGGGCTGAGCGCGCAGAGCAGCGAGGCGAGGGTGAAGACCGCGATCGCGGTCGTGAAGACCAGGCGCACGCCGAACCGCTCGCTCAGCCAGCCGGAGGCGGGGATCAGCACGGCGACGGTGAGCAGGAACGCGGTGACGGTGATCGCGACGGCGGCGGAGTCGACGCCGAGGTCGGCGCCGATCGCGGGCGCCGCGGTGGTGACGATCGTCGCGTCCAGGTTCTCCATGAAGAAGCAGCCCGCGACGAGGAGGGCGATCGCGCGCTGACGGCGGGGATCCAGGGCGGGCCTCCTGCGGGGACGGGTGCGGCGGGGCGGGCGCCGGAACGACAAGGGCGAGCGTAGCGCGCGGCCCGGCAGCGGCTCCGCCTCCACGGCATCCGGGCCCGGTACCGTCGAGGCATGAGCGACTCCGAGAACCGCACCGTCCAGCTCCGCCGCTACGAGCTCGTCGACGGGGTGATGGACGACTTCCTGGCCTGGTACCGGGCCAAGATCGTCCCCGCCCGCGCCGCGCACGGCTTCACGATCGAGTTCGCCTTCGCCGACCGCGAGGTGAACGAGTTCGTCTGGGCCGTCAGCACCCCGGGCGACGCGGAGGCGTTCGCCGAGATCGAGCGGACCTACCTCGCCTCCCCCGAGCGCGAGGCGGCCTTCGCCGGCGAGCCCACCCGCGTCGCCGTGCACCACGTGCGGCTCGTCGAGCGCATCGTCTGAGCGACGAGCGTGGCGGCTCCTCCGAGCCGCCCCGCTCCTCAGCTCCGGGCCCTCAGCTCCGGGCCCTCTAGCTCCGCGCTCGGCGCAGAACCGCGAGAACGGCCCGCAGCGCGAGCGAGCCGACGGCGAGCGAGGCGACGGTGCCGAGCAGCCGCGACCAGACGTGCTTCGGCGAGTCGAGACCCTCGCGGTCCTTGGGCGAGGCCAGCGCCGCCGGGGGCAGCGTGCGGCCGTTGGCCCCCGCCTCCGCCATGTGCGCGAGCCGGCGCAGGGTCTCGATGTTGCGCACCCAGAGGAACGAGTGCAGCAGCGGCTTGGGGATGAGCGTCCCCGGCCCCTTCACGGCGGTCTCGTGGATGCGGACCTTGCAGCCGTCGCGGTGCGGCTCCACCTCGAGGCGGACGCGCGCCTCGCCCATCGGCCAGCCGGCCGCCTGGATGATGAAGCGGCTCGACGGGTCCCACTCGAGGACCGTCGTCTCGTCGTCGATCACCAGCGGCCAGACGCCGAAGGAGTGGTGCAGCTTCGAGCCGACGTGCGGCCAGTCGCGGCTGACCCGGCGCATCCGGGACGAGCCGACGACCCAGGAGGGGAAGAGCCAGCCGGACGCGAAGACGGCGAAGACGGACTCGGGCGGGCAGTGGAAGACGCGGGTGTTGCGGGACATCGCGGGCTCCTTCGAGGCTCATGCGGGAACGCGGGCGGGTCGTGCCGCCCGCGTCTCAGCGTGCCAGATCCGGCGCACCCGCCTGGTCCGGCCCCGGAGCCCGGCCCGTCTCCGGGGACAGGTCGGGCGTGCGGCGGATGCCGAACTCGTGCCGGAGCGCACTGCGGGCGGCGTGCCAGCCCGCCATCCCGTGCACGCCGGGGCCCGGCGGCGTCGAGGACGAGCAGAGGTAGAGCCCCTTCGCGGGCGTCCGCCACGGGTCCGACGAGGGGACGGGGCGCGAGAGCAGCTGCGCCACGCTCGCCGCTCCGGCCGCGATGTCGCCACCGATGTAGTTCGGGTTCCAGGCCTGCATGTCGCGCGCCGTCATCGAGGACGCGGCGAGGACGCGGTCGCGGAATCCCGGGGCGAAGCGCTCGATCTGCGCGGTGATCGCCTCCCGCTGGTGGGCCGGCGAGTCGCGCGGCACGTGCGTGTACGCCCAGAGGACGTGCTTGCCCTCGGGCGCGCGGGTCGGGTCGAGGACGGAGGGCTGCGCCACGAGGACGTAGGGGTTCTCGCTGTGCCGGCCGCGGACGACGTCGCGCTCGGCCGCGGCGATCTCGGCGCGGGTGCCGCCGACGTGCAGCGTGCCGGCCCCGGCGAGCTCCGGATCGGTCCAGGGCACCGGACCGTCGAGCGCGAAATCGACCTTCGCGACGCCGTTGCCGTAGCGGAAGAGCCGGAGCGCCGAGGCGTAGGGCGCGGGCAGGCGGTCGCCGGCGAGCGCGAGCAGCGCCCGGGGCGTGAGGTCGAGAAGGACCGCCCGCGCACTCGGCAGCTGCGAGAGCGAGGTGATCTCGACGCCGGTCTCGATCGTGCCGCCGTGGGCGCGCAGGTCGTCCGCCATCGCGTCGACGATGGCCTGGCTGCCGCCGACCGGCACCGGCCAGCCGCGCGCGTGCGCGTAGGAGCCGAGCGCGAGCGCCGCGGCCGCCGTGGACAGGCTCGGCATCGGCCGGATCGCGTGCGCGGCGACTCCGGCGAACATGGCCGGCGCGACCTCCTCGCGGAACCGGGCGTTCCAGAACGGGGAGCCCTGCTCGAGCACGCGGAGGCCGAAGCGCAGCAGCACGGAGGGGTCGGTCGGGATCTTCAGCAGGGCGTCGTTGGTGAAGCCCGCGACGCGGTCGGCGCGCTCGGCGAGCGGCCCCATCAGCGCGCGCCAGGCCGCGCCGTCGCGTCCGAGCGCCTCGGCCGTCCGCTCGAGGTCGCGGTAGGCGATGCCCGATCGGCCGTCGTCGAGCGGGTGCGCGTAGGAGATCTCGGGGAGGCGCAGATCGATCCGCCGGTCGAGCTGGAACCGCCGGAAGAAGCCGGAGGCGAGCGCCATCGGATGCACCGCCGAGCCGATGTCGTGGTGGAACCCGGGCAGCGTCAGCTCGGCCGTCCGCGCGCCGCCGCCGAGGGTCTCGTTGCGCTCGTAGACCGCGACCGAGAGCCCGGCGCGGGCGAGGGTGACGGCGGCGGAGAGTCCGTTGGGGCCGGAGCCGACGACGACGGCGTCGACCACGTCACTTCCTCCGCAGGGCCGCGACGGCGCCGACGAGCCCGGCCGCGCCGAGCACGGCCGCGCCGGCATAGCTCGCGGCGCGGTGGCGGATCATCCAGATCTGCGGCGTCATCGTGTGCGCACGGTCGCTGAACAGGCCGCGGGCGCCGTGATCGCCGGGGACCGGCTCGTAGACGTTGTTGGGGAGCATCGGCTCCTTCTTGTCGGGCGCCTGCTGGCCTTCGAAGGCGCTGCGGGCCAGGTACCAGTCCATGAAGGCGCCGGCGAAGCGGTCGCCGAGGATGGTGCCGGCCGTCGGCTCGCCGACCCACGTGCGCCGGCGCGGCTTGTCGGCGACGTCGGCGATCGCGATCGCGCCCACCTCCGGCTCGTAGATCGGCGGCACCGGCTGCGGGTGGTGCGGCAGCTGCGACTTCACCCAGTTGAACTGGATGGTGTTGAGCGCCGGCATGTCGACCTCGGAGAGCCGGATCTTGCTCTTGGAGTGCAGCAGCTCGGCGGTGACCGCCTCGGTGAAGCCGCGGGCGCCGAACTTCGAGGCGCAGTACGCGGCCTGGAGCGGGATGCCCCGGTGCGCGAGCGCCGAGCCGACCTGGATGACGTGGCCGCGGCCGCGCGGGGTCATCCGCGAGAGCGCCGCGCGGGTGCCGTTGACGAAGCCGAAGAAGTTGACCGCGACGGCGCGCTCGAAGTCGGCGGGGTCCGTGGAGAGGAACTCACCGAAGACGCCGACCATCGCGTCGTTGACCCAGAGCTCGATCGGCCCGAGCTCGGCCTCGACGCGGTCGGCGGCCGCCTCGACCGCCTCGCGGTCGGCGACGTCGGTCGGGACCGCCAGACCGCGGCGGCCGGCCTGCTCGATCTCGGCCAGCGTGGCCGCGAGTCCGTCCTCCCCGCGGGCGAGCACGGCGACGTCCCAGCCGCGCGAGGCCAGCTCGCGCACGGTGGCGCGGCCGAGACCGGCGGTGCCACCGGTGACGACGGCGACGCCGCGGCTCATGCGCGGACTCCGGAGGTGAGGGTGCGAGGGTTCTGCGTCATGGTCGAGCTCCTTCGTGAGGGCGGCGGCGTGCGTCGCTCCACGGTAGGCCGCGCGGCAGGCGCACCGCGCGGGGTTGCGCCTCCCCGGTGGGAGCATCGCAGGGTCACGCCCCTGGGGAGGAGCTCTCGACCCTCTCGATCCGTCCAGCGACCGTCCAGATCCCATCCAGACGGCGGGGCCAGACTGACCGCCGCCGCGCCCCGCGCGACCCCGCCCTCGACGACCGGATCGACCCATGAACACACTCCTCGGGCTCAGCCTCGTCTCCGGGCCGGTGGTGGTCGCGGTGTACGCGGTCTCGGGTCTCGCCCTGCTTCTGCTGGTCCTCGCATTCGCCCGGTCGACCCGCCGCGGCCGCCGTCGCCGCCTGGTCCTGGCGGCGGGCGTCCTGCTCCTCGGCCTGCTGGCAGGCTGGGTGCTCGCCGGACTCGTCGGCGGGACCGGCGGCCCCTTCGGCGTCGATTTCACCCCCGTCACCCGGGTCTGGATCGGCCTCGGCCTCGGCGGGCTCGCCGTCGCGCTGATCGCCCTCGGGCACGCCCTCGCCCACCGGCGGACGCGGCGGGCGCTGGCCTCGGCGCTCGTCGGGATCCTCGTCGTCACCACCGCGGCGATGACCGTCAACATCGACTTCGGCCAGTACCCGACCGTCCGCAGCCTCCTGGGCATCAGCGCCTATCCGACGGTCGCCGACCCGATCGCGACACCCGCCGGGAACCACGCCTCGCTCGAGACCTGGACCGCTCCCGCCGGGATGCCGACCGCGGGCAGCGTCACGAACGTCGCCATCCCCGCCACGCAGTCGGGCTTCCCCGCCCGCGACGCCGTCGTCTACCTCCCCCCGGCCGCGCAGACCGAGAACCCGCCGCTGCTGCCCGTGATGGTGATGCTGTCCGGCCAGCCCGGCTCGCCCTCCGACCCGCTCGCGGTCGAGCACCTGCAGCAGTCGCTCGACGCCTACGCGGCCGCGCACGCCGGTCTCGCTCCGATCGTGGTCTCGCCCGATCAGCTCGGCGACCCGACGGCGAACCCGATGTGCATCGACTCCCCACTCGGGAAGTCCGCGACCTACCTGACCGTCGACGTGCCGAACTGGATCCGCGCCAACCTCCCCGTCCTCGGCGACGCGCACGACTGGGCGATCGGCGGCCTGTCGCAGGGCGGCACCTGCGCGATCCAGCTCGGCGCCGGCTACCCGCAGCTCTTCGGCAACATCGTCGACGCGTCCGGCGAGCTCGCGCCGACCCTCGGCGACGACGCCACGACGATCCAGCAGGGCTTCGGCGGTGACGCGGCGGCCTACGAGGCGGCCAAGCCCGCGGCGATCCTCGCGAGGAACGCGCCGTACAAGGACTCGTTCGCGGTCTTCGGCGTCGGCGCGAACGACACCTCGTTCCTGAGCGGGGTGCAGACCCTGCACGCCGCCGCGCAGGCCGCCGGGATGGACACCACCTACCTCGAGGTGCCGAACAGCGCGCACGACGCGACCGCGTGGTCGACGACGTTCGACAAGGGACTGGAGCTGCTGGCGGCGCGCTGGAACCTGGTTCCGGCGTCCTAGGCGCTCGGGACCGCCGGCAGCACCCCCGCCGCCGTGCCCGAGACGACGAGATCCGCCCGATCGCGGGTCGCTTCGATCAGGACGGCGTTCGCGCCGTCGACGTCCGCGGCCCAGGCCGACGCCGCCTCCGGAGCACGACCTGACGACACGTGCCGGTCGACCAGCCGCTCGAAGCGCTCCGACTCGGGCGTCGCGCAGAACCAGGCCTCGTCGAATTCCGCGCGCAGCAGCGCCCAGGGCCCGTCGTCCACCAGCAGGTAGTTGCCCTCGACCACGACCAGCGTCGTCTCGGGCCGCACGGCGAGCGAGCCCGCCACGCCCTCGTCGACCGTGCGCTCGAACGTCGGCGCGTAGACCACGTGGTCGGTCTCGGCGCGCAGCCGCCGCACCAGGGCGAGGAAACCCCAGCCGTCGAAGGTGTCGATGGCACCCTTGCGCCCGTGCCGGCCGAGCTCGTCGAGCATCGCGTTCGCCAGGTGGAAGCCGTCCATCGGCACGAACGCCGCGGTCCCGTCCCCCGCCAGCTCGTTCGCGCAGGCGACCACGGCTCGGGCGAGGGTGGTCTTGCCCGCGCCCGGGCTGCCCGCGAGGGCGAGGACCGCTCGCCGTCCGGACCTGCGGAGCGCGAGCGCCCGGCGGGCCAGCTCGTCGAGGTCAGGCGTCGCCACGGGTGCCCTCGAGCGCGTTGACGAGGAACGCGTGCGCGTGCCGGGCGAGGGCGGGGCCGTCGTTCCAGAGGTTCCGCCAGACGGCGAGGTCGTTCGAGAGCGTCGGCGAGACGACGGCCGAGGAGAAGGACTCGAAGGTGATCGGCCCGCGGTAGTCGATGGCCGCCAGGGCGTGGAAGAAGCTGGTGAAGTCGAGGTGCCCGCTGCCGAGGTAGCCGCGGTGGTTCTCACCGATGTGCACATAGCCGAGGCGGTCGCCGACGAGCAGCACCGGGCGGAAGAAGTCGTCCTCCTCGATGTTCATGTGGTACGTGTCGAGGTGGATCAGGACGTTGTCGGCGCCGATGTCGTCGGCGAGCCGCAGCGCCTCGGCGGCGGTGTTGATGACGTTGGTCTCGTAGCGGTTGCAGATCTCGAGACCGAGGGTCATGCCCTTGCCGGCGGCCTCCGCGGCGAGGTCTGTCAGCACCGAGACCACGTTGGCGCGGCCCGCGGTCGACAGCGGCGCGCTGTACTTGCCGAGCGCGCTGTAGAGCGCGCCGGTGAAGTGCGTGCCGCCGAGCGCGTGAGTGGTCTCGAGCGAGTCGGCGAGCAGCTTCGCGCCGCGGGCCACCACCTCCGGGTCGTCGCTGGAGACGTCGGCCGAGAACGCGAGGCCGCGCGAGCAGACGATGCCGAGGTCGTTCGCCTCGAGGGCGGCGCGGGCGGAGGCGGTGTCGAGGTTCTCGACGTCGTGCAGCGAGAGCTCCAGCAGGTCGAATCCGGCGGCCTTCGTCTGCTCGATCGTGCTCGTCACTTCGGCGGGCGTGGTGCCGCCGGCGAAGACGAGGGCGTGCACTCCGAGGGGGTTCATGGGCATGGTGGTACTCCTGGTTCGGTCGAAGGGTCGAGGTCGAGAGGTCGAGAGGTCGAGAGGTCGAGATCGAGAGGTCGGGGGTCTCGTCGCGGCGTCAGGCCGCGGCGGACCGCGAGGTGTCGAGCAGGCCCGCGAGGAACGCGTGGCCCGAGGTCGCGAGGGCGACCGGGTCGTGCCAGAGCTCGCGCCAGAGGCCCATCGCCTCGGCGGACGCGGTCGGCTGGATCCGCGGCGAGAAGCTCTCGAGCGTGAGCGGGCCGCGGTAGCCGGAGGCCGTGAGCGCGGCGGCGAGTCCGGTCCAGTCGGTGCTGCCGGTGCCCAACTCGCCGCGGTGGTTCTCGGAGGCGTGCAGGTAGCCGAGGGCGCCGCCCGCGTCGCGGACCGCGCTCGCCAGGTCGACCTCCTCGAGGTGCGCGTGGAAGGTGTCGAGGTGCAGCAGCACGTTCGGAGCGCCGAGCTCGTCGAGGAAGGCGGCCGTCTGCGCCGCCGTGTTCAGCAGATTGCTCTCGTAGCGGTTCACGTACTCCGCTCCGAGCGCGATGCCCGACGGCGCGGCCGCCGCGGCGACCCTCCGCAGAACCGCGAGCGAGCGCTCCCGCGCGGCGGCGTCGGCCGCGTGCTCGTACTTGCGCATCGCCGAGTACGTGACGCCGCCGACGTACCGGGCGCCGATCGCCTCCGCGAAGCGCACGGCGTCGAGGAGGCGCTCCTCGCCGCGGGCCGAGACCGCCGCATCGGCGGCGGTGATGTCGGAGTCGGCGTCGAGCGCGAGCGAGACGACGGCGTCGATCCCGTGCTCGTCGAGCAGGGCTCCGGTCCATGCAGCGGCGGCGGGGTCGCCGGGCGCGGGGATCTCGATCAGGTCGAAGCCGATCGCGGCGGCCGCGGCGATCGCGCGCCGGCCCGACTCCCTGGTCCAGTCGCCGGTCAGCAGGCCGGCGTGCACGCCCAGCGGGGAGGAGCGCTCGGGGCTCCCGCGGTGCACGAGCGAGGGCCGCATCAGGCGGCCTTCGCGCCGGTGATCAGCGAGACGAGCTCGTCGCCGCTGGTCTCGGCGGTGCGGCGCCCGGCGACCGCAAGACCGGCGCGCATCACCCAGACCTGGTCGCTGAGCCGCATGACCTGGTCGAAGTTGTGGCTGATGAGCAGCACGGCGACGCCGGCGTCGCGGAGCTTGAGGATGATCTTCTCGACCCGGGCCGTCTCCTGCACGCCGAGCGCCGCGGTCGGCTCGTCCATGATCACGATCTTGCTGCCCCACCCGGCGGCGCGGGCGATGGCGACGGCCTGGCGCTGGCCGCCGGAGAGGCGGCGGACCTTGCTGGTCACCGGCGGGACGTTGACGGCCAGATCGCCGAGCAGCTCCTGCGCGGTCCGCTTCATCTGCGCCCGGTCGAGGAACCGCAGACCGGGCACGCCCTTGGTGAGCTCGCGGCCGAGGAAGAAGTTCTGCCAGACGGCCAGGTCCTCCACGAGCGCGAGGGTCTGGTGCACCGTCTCGATCCCGCCGTCGCGAGCACCGAGCGGCGAGGTGAAGTGGACGACATCGCCGTCGAGCACGATGGTGCCGGAGTCGGCGGGGTGCACGCCGGAGAGGCAGCGGACGAGCGTCGACTTGCCGGCGCCGTTGTCGCCGATCAGGGCGGTGATCTCGCCGCGGCGCATCGAGATCGACGCGCCCTTGAGCGCGTGGACACCGCCGAAGGACTTCTTGATGTCGGTCGCCTCGAGCAGGAGGTCGCTGGTCATGGCGGGGCTCACTTCTTCTGGTAGCGGGTGATGAGGGCGGCGAGCACGACGACCAGGCCGACGGCGAGGGGCTGGTAGAACTGCGAGACGCCGAGCAGGGTCAGGCCGTTCGTCAGCGCGGTGAGCAGGAACGCACCGATGATCGGGCCGACGATCTTCGCCTTGCCTCCGGTGAGGCTCACGCCGCCGAGCACGACGGCAGCGATCGAGTTCAGCAGGTACTGCGTGTTGATCGCGGGCTCCGCGGCGCCGACGCGGGCGACCAGGAGCAGCGAGCCGATGCCGGCGAGGACCGCCGCGATGATGTACACCGCGATGCGCACCCGGCCGGCCTTGATGCCGTTCGCGACAGCGCTCTCCTCGTTGCCGCCGACCGCCTGCACGTGCAGGCCGAAGCGGGTGCGGAACATGACCACCCAGGCCACGACTCCGATGACCGCGGCGAGGATGATCGGGTAGCCGATGATCCCGATCGAGCCGGTGGTGAGCGTCAGGAGCTCGGGGCTGCCGACGGTGATCGGCTTGCCGTCGGAGGCGATGAGCGCGAGTCCCGTCGCTACCGACAGCGTGCCGAGGGTCGCGATGAAGTCGGTGACCTTGCCCCGGGCGATGAGGAGACCGTTGATCACGCCGATCACGCCGGCGAAGAGCAGGGCCGCCAGCGCCGAGAGCCAGAAGCCCCAGCCCCCGCTCCAGGCGAGGCCGAAGCCGACCGCGCCGACCGTCATCGTCGCCGAGATCGACAGGTCGATGCCGCCGGTCGTGATGACGAACGACTGGCCGATCGACAGGATCACCAGGATCGCCGCTGCGACGAGCATCGCCTTGATGTTGCCGAGGCTGAGGAAGGTCGGCGTCGCGATCGAGAACACGATCACCAGGGCGACGAGCCCGATGGGAGCGGCGTTCTCGGCCCAGAAGCTGAGCTGGCGGAGGTTCGCGAGCAGCGGCGCGGCGCTGATCGGGCTGGGGGAACGGGCGGGGACTGTGGTCATGGTCGCTTCCTGGGTCGCGGAGGGCGCGTCGGGCCGGGTGGCGTCGGGCTGGGTGGCGTCGGGCTAGTCGCTGGGGACGAGGTCGGCCAGCGGGTTGTCGAACTCCTCGAACGGGGCGGGGAAGGCCGCGAGCGCCTGGTCGGCGGTGTCGGAGGTGACGAGCGCGGTGGGCGACTCGATCTCGGCGGGGATGCTCTCGCCGCCCTGCACCGCCTCGCAGGCCTGCACGCCGAGCTGGCCGATCGCGTAGGGGTACTGCGCCACGGTCGCGGTCAGCCCGCCGTCCTTCACGGACTGCAGGGCGTCCTCGTTCCCGTCGACGCTGACGACCTTCACGGTGCCGGTGAGGCCCGCGTTCTCGACGGCCTTGACGATGCCGAGGCCCATGTCGTCGTTCGCGGCGAAGAACGCCGTGACGTCGGGGTTCGCGGCGAGGATGTCGGTCGCCTTGGTCAGCGCGATCTCGCGCTTCCAGTCGGCAGCGGCCTCCTGCACGACGGTGAGGTCCGAGCCGATGGCGGCGGTGAAGCCGTCGACGCGGGCGGCGCTGGTGACGTCGCCGGAGATGCCGCCGATGACGGCGACCTTCGAGCCGGCCGGCAGCTGGTCGACGAGGAGGTCGCCGGCCTTGCCGCCCGCGGCTTCGTTGTCGGTGCCGATGTAGGTGGTGACGTCGAGGTTCGCCGCCTTCACGGCGTCCGGGTCGAGCGGGCTGTCGATGTTGACGATCGTCTTGCCGGTCGCCGAGGCGAGGGCCTGCACGAGATTGGTGCCGCTGATCGGGTTGACGATGATGCAGCCGAAGTCCTGGCCGGCCACGGTGGTCAGCTTGTCCGCCTGACCGGTGGTGTCGCCGATGTCGGCGGCGGCCTGGACCGAGACGTCCACGCCGTCGTCCTTCGCGGTGGCCTCGATCCCGTTCTCCATCGCCTGGAAGAAGGGGTTGTCGAGGCCCTTGATCACTGCGGCGACCTTGGCCGAGCCGCCGCCGGAGGCGGCGTCCCCGGTGCCGGAGGAGGCGCAGCCGGTGAGCAGGAGAGCGAGGGCGCCGACCGGTGCGAGGACGGGGAGGAGTCGGCGGGCGGCCGTCGAGCGGTTCATCTTTGAAGACATCGTCATCCTTGAAGATCAGGGCACCACTGCGTGCCGATGTGTGAAAACTAGCGCCCCTTTCGCTTTACCGCAACACGAAAGTCAGCCGACTTACTGCTTTCCATCGACGGCGATGTACGCTGACCCTGACGATGGGGGCGGGATGACGGCATATCCGACCGGTGAGACGGGATCGCACGTGGCGGACGTCCTCGCCCTGTTCCGCGAGCAGGGCGAGATCTCGCGCAACGCGGTGATGGAGCAGACCGGCCTCTCCCGGTCGACCGTCAACCAGCGTCTCGCCACCCTCGTCGAGCTCGGCCTGATCGTCCCGACCTCGGGCGGGGAGTCGACGGGCGGTCGGCCCTCGAGCATGTTCGCGGTGAATCTGCGCGGCACCGTCCTCCTCACCGCCGACATCGGCGCGAGCGGCTTCGTCGTCGCCGCGTGCGACCTGCGCGGGACGCCGCTGCGGCACGAGAGCGCGGTCGTCGACGTGTGGGAGGGGCCCGAGAAGGTCCTCGCACAGGTCCTCGAGGCCTTCGAGCGCCTCCGCCTCGGCGACGCGGTCGCCGGCATCGGCATCGGGGTCCCCGGGCCGGTGGAGTTCGCCGCCGGGCGGGTGCGCAACCCGCCGATCATGACCGGCTGGGACGACTTCGACATCGCCGGCTTCTTCGCCCAGCCCTACGGCGGGGTCCAGGTCGTCATCGAGAACGACGCGAACGCGCGTGCACTGGCCGAGTCCCGGCACCACGGCTCCGACAACCTGATCAGCCTCAAGCTCGGCACCGGCATCGGGGCGGGTCTCGTCTTCAACGGCGCGACGATCCGCGGCGCCGTCGGCGCGGCCGGGGACATCGGCCACACCCGCGCGGTCGCCGACACCGTCGACGACGACCCGCTGCCCTGCCGGTGCGGCAACTCCGGCTGCGTGGAGGCCTACGCGAGCGGCTGGGCGCTCGTGCGCGACCTCTCGGTGCACGACCCGTCGATCACCCACGTCGCCGACGTGACCGCGCGCGTCCTCCGCGGCGACATGCGGGCGACCCAGGCGGTGCACCGGGCCGGACGGGTCCTCGGCGAGGCGGTCGCCGACCTCGTCAACATCCTCAACCCGCGCACCATCGTCGTCTCCGGCCAGCTCGGCGACTGCGGCGAGGTGCTGATGTCGGGCCTGCGCGAGCGCGTCTACCTGCGCACGCACCCGCTGGCGACGCGCTCCCTCACCATCCACACCTCCGACCTCGGCGAGCTCGCCGGCGTCATCGGCCTCGCGCTCACCACCGCGGACCAGGTCTTCAGCCGGAGCCGCTTCGACCGCGAGGCGCAGGAGCCGCAGGAGGCGCAGGACTCCCCCGCGCGCTCCGCCTAGGCGCGGGTCGCCGCCGCGACCGCGGCCGCCACTCCCCCGCCCCACGGCGCGCCGTGGCCGGGCAGCACCCAGGTGGCGCCGGTGGGCAGCAGGCGCTGCAGCGAGGCGAGCGCCTGCTCCGGCTCGTCCGTGAAGGGCGCGGGAGCGGGCCCGGTCGCGCCGGTCAGCACGTGGCGCGTGGTGAGGCCGTCGCCGACGAACACGGCGTCCGCGAGCGGCACGTGCACGGCGATGCTGCCGGCGGAGTGGCCGGGCAGCCCGATGATCCGTGGGGCGCCGGGGAGGTCGAGCGTCTCACCGTCCTGCACCGTCACGACCTCGGTCAGCGGGGGAACGCGCGCCCCGCCCTTGCGCAGGAAGTAGCTGAAGAAGCCGACGAGCGCGCCGAGCTTCATCGACTGCTTCCCGTTCGCGGGCTTCGTCCCGCCCTTCGCGCGCTCGGCGTCGGCCTCGTGCACGAAGACGGGCACGCCGTGCTCGCGCCGGAGCCGCTCGGCGAAGCCGATGTGGTCGGAGTCGCCGTGGGTGAGGACGACCCCCTTGACGTCGTCGACGGAGCGGCCGATCGCCGCCAGCTCAGCCAGCAGCTCGGGCCAGAGCCGGGGCAGGCCGGCGTCGATGAGGGTCACGCCCTCGGGCGTGTGGACGAGGTAGACGGCGACGATGTCGGTGCCGATGCGGCGGAGGTGGGGGGCGAGTTCCATGATGGCTACGGTACCTAGCCATCATGGCTACTGTCAATAGCTATAGTGGAGGGCATGCCCACTCCCGAGCGCACCACCCTCGAGGCGATCGTCCGCGCCGCCGCCGAGATCCTCGAGGAGGAGGGGCTCGCCGGCGTGACGATGCAGGCCGTCGCGCTGCGCGTCGGCGTGCGCGCCCCCTCCCTCTACAAGCGGGTCGAGGGCCGCGACACCCTGCTGCGCCTGGTCGCGGAGGCGGCGCTGGGCGAGGTCGCCGCGCGCGTCGATCCGCTCGAGGACGCCGAGGAGCTCGCCGACGCCCTCCGCGCATTCGGTCGCGAGCGGCCCGCCGCCTTCCTCCTGGTGATGGCGCCGGCACCCGGGACCCCGGTGGCCCGGCAGGAGTTCCGCGACGCGGCGAGCGCCTCCGTCCTCCGCGTCGCCGCCCGGCTCGCGGGCGAGGAGCACGCGCTCGAGGCCGCGCGCACGCTCACCGCCTGGGCGACCGGCTTCGTCGGCATGGAGATCAACGGGGCGTTCACCCTGGGCGGCGACGTCGAGAGCGCCTGGCGCTTCGGCCTGAGCCGCGTGGTGGCAGCGCTGGAGCTCGCGGAGCTCAGCGCACCGACGCCTCGTCCTCGAGGAACCGCGGACGGCTCGCCGCGATCCCGCTGACCAGCAGCACGACGAGGCTCGCGAGCAGGAAGACGTACGAGCCGGTCCAGCCGCCCTGCGCCTCGTAGAGCAGGCCGATCAGCAGCGGCCCGGCGCAGGCGAGCGCGTAGCCGAGGCCCTGCGTCGCTCCGGAGAGCACCGAGGAGCCGGCCGTGCTGCGGGTGCGCGCGTTGACGAGGGTGAGCGTCATCGGGAAGGTGCTGACGCCGAGGCCCAGGCAGACCACCCAGGCCACGGCGCCGGCGAGCGGGGCGACCATCAGGCCGACGTAGCCGACGGCGAGCAGCACGACGCAGACCACGACCACGATCGCGGGGTTCCGCATGCCGAGGGTCAGCGGCGGGACGACGAAGGCCGCGC
This sequence comes from Rathayibacter sp. VKM Ac-2804, assembly GCF_009866655.1. NCBI lineage: Bacteria > Bacillati > Actinomycetota > Actinomycetes > Micrococcales > Microbacteriaceae > Rathayibacter > Rathayibacter sp. VKM Ac-2804. The sequence goes on along the minus strand of NZ_CP047420.1, from coordinate 785,973 downwards.
CGAGCCCGAAGATCGAGAAGAGGGCGAGCAGCGCGCCGCCCTGGGCCGGGTCGGCGCCCGCGTCGACCAGGATCGTCGGCAGCCAGGTGATGATCGCGTAGGTGTTCAGCGCGGTCATGCCCAGCATCAGGACCATCGCCCAGAGCAGGCGGGTGCGCCAGGCGCCGGGCAGACCGGACGGCGCGGCGGCCACGGCGGCGCCGGCCTCGCCGCGCCGGGCGAGCGCCGCCCAGAGCAGGCAGGCGATCGCGGTCAGCACCGCCCAGACGCCGACGGCGAAGCGCCAGTCGAGGGCCGAGGCGAGCGGGACGGCGACCAGCGGGGCGACGAACTGCCCGGCCTGGAGCAGCGCGAGGTAGAGCGAGCTGATCGTCTTCAGCCGATCGGCGAAGCAGCGCTTCACGATCGGCACGATCAGGACGTTCGAGGTCCCCACTCCGGCGAACGCGACGACCGAGGCGAGCACCAGCCCGAGCGGGCTCGGGCTGAGCGCGCGGAGCACCAGGCCCGCGGTGGTCACCAGCGTCGCGGCGGCGAGGGTGCGCTCGAGGCCGAAGCGGCGGGCGGCTCGGGCGGCGACCACGCCGAAGACGGCGAAGGACGCGGTGACGATCGTGCCGAACGCGCCGTAGAGCGAGGGGCCGAAGCCGAGGTCGGCGCCGATCGTCTCGAGCAGCGGGCTGAAGCCGGTGACGGCCGTTCGCAGATTGAGCGCCGTCATCACGATCGCGGCGAGTGCGAGGAGCGCGGTCCTCTCCGGGGTGACGACGGTGGACGTCATGGCGGGCCTGCCTAGATAGGATGATGGGATGAATTCCGACGAGCGTAGCGCGCCGCCGTACCGCCGCGAAGGCCTCGTCGACCACGTCACCGCCCTCTTCCACGAGGAGATCCGCTCCGGCCGCTGGGCGGTGGGCGCGCGGATCCCGGTGGAGCCGGAGCTGGTGCGCTGGAGCGGCGCCGGGCGCAACACCGTCCGCGAGGCCGTGCAGACGCTCGTGCAGTCCGGTCTGGTGCGGCGGGAGCAGGGGCGCGGCACCTTCGTGATCGCGCGCTCGCAGCTCACCACGTCGCTCCGGAAGCGGCTGCCCAGCGCGGAGCGGCGCGACGGCCTGGAGCTGCGCTTCGCGATTGACGGGGCGACCGCGGCGCTGGCGGCCGAGCGGCGGACCGCGGAGGACGTCGAGACACTGCGGGCGCTGCTCGCCGCCCGCACCCGCTCCTGGACGGGCGGCGACCTCGCCGAGCGGACCGCGACCGACACCGCGCTGCACCGCGCGGTCGTCGCCGCCACGCACAACGCGCTCTTCCTCGAGCTCTACGACGGGCTCACCGGGCTGTTCGAGACGGTGCTGCAGGACGACGTCGTCGGCGAGGAGGACCGGTACGCCCGCGAGCACGCCCTGCTGGTCGACTCGATCGCCGCGGGTGACGCGGCGGGGGCCCGTAGAGCGATCGAGGAGCTGCTGGCGCCGCTGCTGGAGCCGGACGGCGAGCAGAACCTCAGCTGAGAGGCCGCGTCATCGGCCATCGGCGATGAGACGTGCTCTCAGCCGATGTTCTGCGGGATCAGCGCCGCTCAGCGCTGCGGCCGGCGCGTCGACCAGAGCGCCCAGGCCACGAGCAGCGGCTGGAAGACCAGCCGGACGGCGCGCTTGCGGTCGGTGTCGAGGCCGAAGGCGCTGGTCTTCGTCAGGTACTGCGAGACGTTGCCCGGGAAGATCGCGGTGAAGAAGGCGGCGGCGGCCGCGCCCACCAGCGGTGCCCGGTGGCGCGCGAGCACCAGCGACGCCCCGAGGCCGATCTCGACGACGCCCGAGGCGAGCACGACGGTGTCCTTGTCCAGCGGCACCCACTCCGGCACCTGCGCCTGGAACTCCTCGCGCGCGCGGGTCAAGTGGCTGACGCCGGCGAAGACGAGGGCGGAGCCGAGGAGGACCTTGGCGCCGGTGCGGATCAGGGACGGGGAGGAGGAGGCCATGCCTCCATCGTTCCCGATCGAGCGCGCCGGAGTGCCGGGCAGCGCCCGAACCGCACGGATGTGCCGTGTCGGAGGCCCGGCCTAGTCTGATCGGGTGTCAGACCGCATCCTCGTCCTCACCACCGGCGGAACCATCGACAAGGAGTACTCGCTCGCGGGCGAGCTCGAGATCGGGGCGCCGACGATCCCGCGCCTGCTCGAGCCCGTGCTCTCGACGCTCGAGTTCCGCGTCGAGGAGGTCCTGCGCAAGGACAGCCTCGACCTCGACGACGCCGACCGCGCGCTGATCCGCGAGCGCGTGCTCTCGGCCGAGGAGGACCGGATCGTCCTCACCCACGGCACCGACACGATGACGCTCACGGCCGAGGCGCTCGGCGCCGTCCGCGACCGGGTCGTCGTGCTGACCGGCGCGATGCAGCCCGCGCGGATGCGCGACAGCGACGCCGCCTTCAATTTCGGCGCGGCCGTCGCGGCGGTGCAGCTGCTGCCGCCGGGCGTCTACCTCGCGATGAGCGGGCGGGTGCTGCCGGCCGGCGCGGTCGTCAAGGACCGGGCGGCCGGGATCTTCCTGCCGGCCTGAACCCGCGGCGCGGGAGCCCGCGTCACTCCGCCGCGGCGACCGCCCGGGTGCACTCCGCGCAGAGCCCGAAGACGTCCACCACGTGGTGCGCATCGGTGAAGCCGTTCTGCGCCGCGACCGTGCGCGCCCAGGTCTCCACCGCGTCCGCCGCGATCTCGACCGTCAGCCCGCAGCGCCGGCAGATCAGGTGGTGGTGATGCGTGCCCGGGGTGCAGGCGCGGTAGAGGCTCTCGCCCTCGGGCGACTGCAGCGAGTCGGCCTCGCCCTCGACCGCGAGGTCGGACAGGGCGCGGTAGACCGTCGCCAGCCCGATCGGCGAGCCGGACGCGTGCAGGGCGCTGTGCAGCCCCTGGGCGCTGACGAAGTCCTCGCGCTGGGTGAGCGCCTCGCGCACGGCCTCGCGCTGCCACGTGTTCCGCTTGACCACCGGTCCGCCTTCCCGTTTCACGACCCGCGCCACGCTATACCCCCGCCCCGACCGCGGCCGGTGAGCGCCGGCGCGAGGGCCGCCGCACGCCCTTGCGGCCGATGATCCGGCAGACGACGTAGATCGTGAACGAGATCGTCGTCACGTAGGGGCTGATCGGCACCGAGCCGCCGAGGGCGAGCAGGATCCCGCCGACCAGCGCGCCGACCGCGAAGAGCACGCTGAGCAGCGGCACGAGCACCGGCGACGCCGAGATCCGCAGCGCCGCGGCCGCCGGCGTCACCAGGATCGCGAGCACCAGCAGCGAGCCGACGATCTGCACCGACACCGCCACCGCGAGGCCGAGCAGCAGCATGAACGCGATCGAGAGCGCCCGGGTCGGGATGCCGCGCGCGGCCGCCACGTCGGCGTCGACGCTCGCGAAGGTCAGCGGGCGCCAGATCAGGGCGAGCCCGATCACGACGACGACCGAGATGGCGATCAGCCAGCCGAGCTGCGGGTCGTCCACGGCGACGATCTGCCCGGTGAGCAGGCCGAACTTGTTCGCGCTGCGGCCGGGATACAGCGCGAGGCAGAGGATCCCGAGGCCGAGGCCGAACGGCATCAGCACGGCGATGATCGAGTTGCGGTCGCGGGCGCGTGAGCCGAGCAGCCCGATCAGGAGGGCCGCGACGAGCGAGCCGACGATCGAGCCCTGCACGACGCCCACGCCGAGCAGCAGCCCGGCCGAGGCGCCCGCGAAGGACAGCTCGCTGATCCCGTGCACGGCGAACGCCATGTCGCGCGACATCACGAAGACGCCGATCAGCCCGCCGACGACGCCGAGGACGGCGCCCGCGATGACGGAGTTGAGCAGCAGCGCGAGCAGCGCGCCGTAGTCCGAGAAGTCGAAGATCTGCGACCAGACGTCGTCGCTCATGCGCACTCCTCCTCGTGCTCGTGCACGTGCGAGTGGTCGGGGGCGCCGACCACGATGACGCGGCCGCGCGCGCGGATCACGTCGACCGGCGCGTCGTACAGCTCGCTGAGCACCTCGGAGCGCAGCACCTCGTCGGGGGTGCCGATCCGGAAGCGGCCGCCGGCCAGGTAGAGCACCCGGTCGACCATCCCGAGCACCGGATTCACGTCGTGGGTGACGAAGAGGACGCCGAGGTTCCGCTCGCGCCGGTGCCGGTCGATCAGCTCGCTCACGGCGCGCTGATGCGCGAGGTCGAGGGCGATCAGCGGCTCGTCGCAGAGCAGCAGCGCCGGGTCGCCGGCCAGCGCCTGGCCGACCCGGACGCGCTGCTGCTCGCCGCCGGAGAGGCTGCCGATCGGCGCGTCCGCGTAGTCGGTGGCGCCGACGGAGGCGAGCAGGGCGTCGACCTGGGCGCGGCGGGAGCGCGAGGGCAGCGGCAGGCCGAAGCGGTGGCCGTCGATGCCGAGGCCGATCAGGTCGCGGGCGCGCAGCGGAGTGCCCTCGTCGGCGAGCTTCTGCTGCGGGATGTAGCCGATCCTCCGGTTGCCGCGGTGCACGGGCTCGCCGAGGACGCGCAGCTCGCCGCTGCTGAGCGGCTGCTGGCCGAGGACGGCGCGGAGCAGGCTGGTCTTGCCGGAGCCGTTGGCGCCGAGCACCGCGACGAACTCGCCGGCCTGGACGTCGAGGTCGACGCCGCCCCAGAGCTCGCGGTCGCCGAAGCGCAGACCGGCGCCGCGCAGCTGCAGCACGGACGCCGAAAGGCCCGCCTCCGAGGAGGCGGGCGCTGACGACGGACCGGGCGCGGTCGAGGAGGGTGGCGTCACGACGCGAGAGCTCCCTCGAGGGCGTCGAGGTTGGCGGTCATCCAGGTGACGTAATCGTCGCCCTCGGGCAGCGTCTCGGTGACGCCGACGGTCGCGACGCCGGCCGACTCCGCCGCGTCGAGCACGGCCTGGGTCTGCGAGCTCTCGGTCTGCTCGTTGAAGACGAGCGCGTCGACGGTGCCGTCGGAGAAGAGGGCGAGCGTCTCCTGCAGCGTGGTCGCGGGGACGTCGGTGCCCTCCTCAACGGCCTCGCTGAACGCCTCCGGAGTCGCGTTCACCAGTCCGAGTGCATCGGTCAGGTAGAGCGGGACGGGCTCGGTGATCGCGATCGAGCGGCCGCCGAGCGTGCCCTTCAACTCGGCCTCGCGGTCGATCAGGGCGTCGAGGGAGCCGCCGAGGGTCTCGGCGTTCGCCGCGTAGGTGGACGCGTTGCCGGCGTCGATCGCGGACAGCTCGTCGGCGATCGACGTGACCATCTGGCGGACCGCGGACAGGTCGTACCAGACGTGCTCGTTGTACTCGGCGTGCTCGTGACCCGCCTCGTCGTGGCCGGCGTCCTCGGACTCGGCGGCCTCGTCCTCGTGGTCATGCTCCTCTTCGAGCCCGGCGACGACGGTGGCGGTGATCACGGGGGCGGTCGAGCCGGAGGCGTCGATCATGGTGTCGACGAAGGCGTCGTAGCCGCCGCCGTTCTCGATCACGAGCGCGGCGTTCGAGAGAGCGAGCTGGTCGCGGGCGGTCGCCTCATACTCGTGCGGGTCCTTGTCCGGGCTGTCGATGATGCTCGTGACGTCGACCAGGTCGCCGCCGATGCTCCGGACCAGGTCGCCGTAGACGTCGGTCGACGCGACGACGGCGACCGTCCCGCTGTCGGCGGAGGCGCCGGTCGAGGAGGCGGTGCCGGAGCAGGCCGAGAGGGCGAGCGCGGTGCTGCCGAGCAGCGCGACGAGGGCGAGGGAGCGGGTCTTCACGGGTGAGCCGATCTGGGTCTGGAGCCGGGTGGTCGGGATGCACACACGGTAGCGACTATTGATAACGATTGTCAAAGTCACTGGCGCACCCGGCTGGGGTCAGATCAGGCCGTGCCGCCGGAACGCCGCCCGGACGCCTTCCTCGCGGACGGAGGTCGTGACCTCGTCGGCGGCGGCGAGGGCAGCGGCGGAGGCGTTGCCCATCGCGATGCCCAGTCCCGCCGCGGCCAGCATCTCGACGTCGTTCGAGCTGTCGCCGATCGCGATCGTGTCGGCCAGCGGGTGGCCGAGCCGCTCGGCCAGACGCACGAGCGCGCTGCCCTTGTCCACGCCGCGGACGCTGACCTCGCCGCCCGCGTCGCCCAGGGACGGGATCGTCCCGGTGATCACGTGGAAGCGCTCGCCGAGGCCGTCGCGCACGAGGGCGAAGGCGGTGCCGTCCTCGCCGAAGAACGTCGCCTTGGCGATGCCCTCGGTCGGGACGGTGCCGTAGCCGCCACCCACCCCGCCGCTCGTGTAGACGTCGTCGTACGACTGCAGCGAGTAGGCGATGCGGTGCGCCTCGAAGAAGCCGGCGATCGCCTCGACGTCCTCGGGCGCCATCGTGCGCGACTCGAGCAGGACGCCGTCGAGCTCGACGAAGCCGCCGGCTGCGGAGACGACTCCGTCGAAGCCGAGGTCGAGGACCTGCTGCGGGATCTCGGGACGCGACCGGCCGGTCGCGACGAGGACGAGGTGGCCGTTGCTCCGGGCGCCGGAGACGGCCTCGCGCACCGACGGGGCGATCACGCCCTCGTCCAGGAGCGTGCCGTCGACGTCGAGCAGGACCAGTCGGGTGCGTGTCACCCGCGGAGCCTACCGGCCGGGTCCGACGCCCTCGCCGCCCACCGCGGCGTCCCGGGCTCGGCCGAGCGTGCGCGGCGAGCGCCACTCCCAGGAGCGGTCCTCCTCGCCGATCGGCCGCAGCACCCGCGCCGGCACGCCGCCCGCGACGACCAGCGGCGGCACGCTCGCGGTGACGACCGCGCCGGCGGCCACCACGGAGCCCGCACCGATCACCACGCCCGGCAGCAGGATCGCGCCCGCACCGATCCAGACGTCGTCCTCGATCACGACCGGCGCCGAGAACTGCGTGCCGTCGCGGCGCAGCTCCGGATGCACGGGGTGCCCGGTCGTGCTGATCGTGACGTTCGGCGCGATCATCACCCGGTCGCCGATGACCACCTCGACGTCGTCGACCAGCGTCAGCCCGAAGTTCACGTAGACGTCCGCGCCCAGGCGGACCCGGCTGCCGTAGGCGACGTGCAGCGGCGGCTCGACCCAGGCGCCCTCGCCGACCGCCTCGAACAGCTCGTGCAGCAGGCGCCGGCGCTCGTCGACCTCGCGGGGGCCGGTCGCGTTGTAGGCGTGCGCGAGCTCCTTGCCGCGGATCCGCTCCTCCTCGAGCGCCGCCAGGCCGTCGCCGGCGTCGACGTACAGCTCGTGGGCGTCCATCCGCCGGCGGACCTCGTGCTCGCGCGCGTCCATCGCGTCCCCTCTCGTCCGGATCAGCCTGGCACGGGGCGCGGGTCGCGACTCCCGGGCCCGTTGTACGGTGAGGCAGCCGAGCGGAGGAGGGGACATGGCGGTCACGCTGCACGACGTCGCCCGCGCCGCCGACGTCTCGATCAAGACGGTCTCCAACGTCATCAACGACTACCCGCACGTGCGGCCCGCGACCCGGGAGCGCGTGCAGGCGGCGATCACCGCCCTCGGCTACCGCCCGAATCTCGCCGCGCGGAGCCTGCGCCGCGGCCGCACCGGCGTGATCGGCCTCGCGCTGCCCGAGCTGAGCCTCCCCTACTTCGCCGAGCTCGCCGACAGCGTGATGCGCGCCGCCGATCCGCTCGGGCTGACCGTCCTGATCGAGCAGACGGGCGGCGACGCCGAGCGCGAGCGCAGCGTGCTGACCGGGGCGCGGCGCCGGCTCACCGACGGCCTGCTCTTCAGCCCGCTCGGGCTCGGCGAGGGCGACGAGGACGCGCTCGCCGTCGACTTCCCCCTCGTCCTGCTCGGCGAGCGGATCTTCACCGGCCGGGTCGACCACGTCACGATGCAGAACGTCGCCGCCGCCCGCGCCGCGACCGCGCACCTGATCGCGGCCGGCCGGCGGCGCATCCTCGCGCTCGGCGCCCACGACGGCGGCGGGGTCAGCTCGGCGTCGCTGCGCCTCGAGGGCTACCGGGCGGCGCTCGCGGACGCGGGGATCCCCTTCGACCCTCGCTTGACCGGGGGCGCCGGACCCTGGCGGCGCTCGGGCGGCGCGGAGGCGATGCGGCGCCTGCTCGACTCCGGCCTCGCCTTCGACGCGGTCTTCGCGCTGAACGACACCCTCGCCCTCGGCGCGCTGCGGGCGCTGCAGGACGCCGGCGTCCGGGTGCCGGAGGACGTCGCGGTGATCGGCTTCGACGACATCGACGAGGCGCGCTACGCGTCGCCGAGCCTCAGCAGCATCGACTCGGGCCGCGACGAGATCGCCCGGACGGCGGTGGAGCTGCTGCAGGCCAGGATCGATGGCACGCGGACGGAGCCGCCGGAGCTGCGCGAGGCGGCGTTCGCGCTGATCGCCCGGGAGTCGACCGGGGGCTGAGGCGGTGTGCCAGCAGGCCGTGTGCCAGCAGGCCGCGTGCCAGCAGGCCGCGTGTCAGCAGGCCGCGTGTCGGCAGGCGCCGCGTCAGCAGGCGCAGACCTCGCGGCGGATCCAGTCGCCGGCCTCCGCCACCGGCAGCTCGCCGCGGCGCAGCAGCCGGCTCCACTCGACCGCGCGAGCAGTGAGGCGGTCGTCCGCGGTGCCGCGGTGGTCGCCACCGGCCGTCCGCATCAGCAGGTGCGCGAGCGGGCCGCCGAGGTGCAGGGTCGCGCCGGCCACGCCCGCGAAGTGCCGCGCCTGGCCGCGGGTGCCGTCGTCGTAGGGCTGCGCGAAGCCGCGGCCGCGGATCCGATTGCTGCCGCCCGAGGCGAGATCGAGGAGCCCCAGCGGCCACGGGCGGATCCCGGCGACCTCGCGCGCGACGGCGGCGAGGAGGGCGCGTGGCCGCGGCGAGGCGGCGGCGAGGGCGTCGACGCGGTCGGCGAGCGCGGAGCAGGCGTCGGTGGCGTTCACCCGCCCAGTCGAGCACAGCACGACTGAGCGAGGGCGGGGAGGGGCGGTCTTGACACCGGCCGCGCGGGCCCGCACCATCGTTTCTACAACGTTAGAAACAACGGGCGGCGATCGCCGACGATCGCCCTCTCCGGCCCGGCCCGGAGCCCGCCGACGCCTGGGAAGGGCCCCGCATGACCGACGCCTCCGCCACCTCCGCCGCCACGACCACCTCCGCCGCCGCGACCGCGCGCATCTCCCTCGACCCGGCCGCGGTCGTCGCTCCCGTGAACCCCCGGCTCTTCGGCTCGTTCGTCGAGCACCTCGGCCGCTGCGTCTACGACGGGATCTACGAGCCCGGCCACCCCACCGCGAACGAGGACGGCTTCCGCCTGGACGTCGTCGAGCTGGTCAAGGAGCTCGGCTCGACCACCGTCCGCTACCCCGGCGGCAACTTCGTCTCGGGCTACCGCTGGGAGGACGGCGTCGGCCCGCGAGAGGACCGCCCGCGCCGCCGCGACCTGGCCTGGCACTCGCTGGAGACCAACGAGGTCGGCCTCGACGACTTCGCGAAGTGGGCGAAGCTCACCGGCAGCGAGATCATGTACGCCGTCAACCTCGGCACCCGCGGGGTCCTCGAGGCGCTCGACGTGCTCGAGTACGCGAACGGCAAGGCGGGCACCTTCCTCGCCGACCAGCGGATCGCCAACGGCTCGCCCGAGCCGCACGACATCCGCATGTGGTGCCTCGGCAACGAGATGGACGGCCCCTGGCAGGTCGGCCACATGAACGCGGACGACTACGGCAAGCTCGCCTCGCGCACCGCCAAGGCGCTCAAGATCGCCGACCCGTCGCTCGAGCTCGTGGTCTGCGGCTCCTCCGGCTCGTCGATGCCGACCTTCGGCGAGTGGGAGCGCGTCGTCCTCGAGCACGCCTACGACGACGTCGAGTACGTCTCCTGCCACGCCTACTACCAGGAGTACGACGGCGACCTCGGCTCGTTCCTCGCCTCCTCCGTCGAGATGGAGTTCTTCATCGCGACCGTCTCGGCGACCGTCGACCACGTCAAGCACAAGCTGCGCAAGACCAAGGACATCAAGCTCTCCTTCGACGAGTGGAACGTCTGGTACCTCCAGGAGTGGACCGAGAAGGAGAAGGCCGACGCCGAGGGCGACCAGAGCACCCGCGAGTGGGCCTACGCCCCCCGCCTGCTCGAGGACGTCTACTCGGTGGCCGACGCGGTCGTGCTCGGCAACCTGATGATCACGCTGCTGAAGAACTCCGACCGGGTCACCTCGGCCTCGCTCGCGCAGCTGGTCAACGTGATCGCGCCGATCATGACCGAGCCGGGCGGAGCGGCGTGGCGGCAGACCACGTTCTTCCCGTTCTCGACGACCGCGCGCCTCGCCTCGGGCTCGGTGCTGAAGCCGCGCATCGAGGTCGGCACGTACTCGACCGCGCGGCACGGCGACGCGCCGCTGGTCGACGCCGTGGCGACGCTCGACGACGGCCGCGCGGCGGTCTTCCTCGTGAACCGCTCGACGACCGACGCCCTCGAGGTGACCGTCGACGTGAGCGGGCTCGGCGTCTCGACCGTCGCCGAAGCGCTCGGGATCTTCGACGAGGACGTCTACGCCAAGAACACCAAGGACGACCAGAACCGCGTCGGCCTCACGCCCGTCGACGCCGTGCTGGCCGACGACGTGCTGACGCTGACCCTGCCCCCCGTCTCCTGGACGGCGGTCGCCATGACGGCGTAGCGCGCGTCCCTGCGGCCCGCGCGGGTCCCTGCGGCCCGCGCGGGTCTCGATACGCGGACCTGCGGCCCGCTACTCGACCAGCATGGAGGAGGCACTGCCTCTCCTGCTGATCGAGCAGCCCGCGCAGCGGGCGTATCGAGATCCCCCCACCGCGAGCACCTCAGCGCAGCAGCGCCTCGAGGTCCGCGACGCCGCGCCCGGCGAGCGTCGGCCACAGCGTGCGGTCCGCGCCGGGCGCGAACTCCGCGTCGTGCGGCACTCCCACCGCGCACGCCCCAGAGGCGACCGCCGCCGCGAGCCCCGTCGGCGAGTCCTCGATCGCGACGCACCGCGCGATGTCGACGCCGAGCGTCGCGGCGGCCAGCAGGTACGGCTCCGGATCCGGCTTGCCCCGCCTCACGTCGTCGCCGGTGACGAGCACCGCGAGCGGCACCTCCGCCGCGAGCGCGTCGACCACCACCTGCGCCATCACGCGCGACGACGTGGTCACGATCGCCTGCCGCACGCCCGCCCGGTGCACGTCGCGCAGCAGCTCCCGCGCGCCCGGCCGCCAGACCAGTCCGCGCCGCATCTCCGCGAGGACGTCGCGCTCGAGCGCCGCCTCCACCTCGGCGGCCGGGAGCTCGACCCCGGCGGCCTGCAGCGCCCGCACCGTCTGCTCCATCGTGCTCCCGATCAGCGCCAGCGCATCGGCGTGCGTCCACGCGCGACCGCAGCGCGCGGCGAGCACCTCCTGCGCTCGCACCCACGCGGGCTCCGAGTCGACGATCGTGCCGTCCATGTCCCAGAGCACCGCCTCGAGCCCGCGCACTCCCTCGAGCCCGGTCACGACGCGGCTCCCGCCGTGCGCCGGCGACCGAGGACCCCCGCGAGCAGCACCGCCACGACTCCGGCGATCGGCACCACGAGCAGCCCGACGCGCAGCCCCGCGCCGTCGGCCACGAGCCCGACGATCGGCGGCGAGAGCAGGAAGCCGAGCCGCATCAGCCAGGAGACGATCGTCACTCCGGTGCCCGCGCGCAGCCCCCGGATCTCGTCGGCCTCGTGCATCGCCGCGGGGACCGTGGTCGCGAGCCCGAGGCCGGCGGCCGCGAAGCCGGCGATCGTGCCGGGAACGGACGGGAACGCCAGCGCCGCGCCCATCCCGAGCGCCGCGATCAGTCCGCCGACCCGCACCACCGCGCGCTGGCCGAAGCGGTCGACCAGCCGGTCGCCGAGGATCCGCCCGACGAACTGCGCGCCGACCAGTGCGACGAACCCGTAGGCCGCCACCGCAGCGGTCGCCCCGAGCGAGCCGCCCAGGTAGACGGCGGCCCAGGTCGACGCCGCGTCCTCGACGAGGGTGCCCGCGATCGCCACCGCGACCAGGGCTGCGAGCAGCAGCACCACCCGCGGTCGGACCCGCGGCCGCACCGCCGTCGGAGCGGCTCCCGGCTCCACGGCCGTCTCGTCGTCGCGCCCGGGCAGGAGGAAGCGCAGCGCGGTCAGCGCGACGGCCGCGAAGAGCACCCCCGAGATGCTCAGGTGCACCGCGCGGGGCAGGCCGAGCGCGATCGCCCCGGCCGCCATCGAGCCGCCCAGGACCGCGCCGATCGACCAGATCGCGTGGAAGGAGTTGATGATCGAGCGGCCGTAGCGGCGCTGCACCCGCAGGCCGTGGGTGTTCTGCGCCACGTCGGTGATCGCGTCGGTCGCGCCCGCGAAGGCGAGCGCACCGGCGAACACCAGCAGCGACGGCGAGAATCCGGCGAGCACCGTCCCGATCGCCGTGAGGATCGTGCCCAGCACGGCGGCCCGGCCGCTGCCGAGGCGGCGGATCACGACGGCGGCGGCGAGCCCGGCGGCGATCGCGCCGGCGGGGAACGCGGCGATCGAGACTCCGTACGCCGCGTTGTCGAGGGCCAGGTCGGCCTTGATCTCGGGGAAGCGCGGCACGAGGTTGGCGAAGAGCGCGCCGTTGGTGAGGAAGAGCGCGGCGACGGCGGTGCGGGCGCGGCGCGACTCGGAGGACGGCGGCGCGAGTGCGGTGGACATGCGTACGACCGTACACGCGGTGTGTACGATCGTCCGCATGGAGAGCACCGATCACGTCGCCGAGGACCACGTCGCCGAGGACCGCCTCGCCGTCGACCACGTCGCCGGCGACGACCGCAGCAACCGCGAGCGGATGCTCGCCGGAGACCTCTACATCGCCGACGACCCCGAGAGCATCCGGCTCGCCCAGCGCGCGGTGCGGCTCGCCGACGCCTACCACCGCGCCGCGATCGCCGACGAGACGGCTGCGCGCCCGCTGCTCGAGGAGCTGCTCGGCTCACTCGGCGAGGACGCGTTCGTGAAGCCGCCGCTGTTCGTCGACTACGGCGAGAACATCACGATCGGCCCGCGCACCTTCGTCAACTACCACCTCACCGCGCTCGACGTCGCGGCGATCACGATCGGCGCCGACTGCCAGATCGGCCCGAACGTGCAGCTGCTGACGCCGACCCACCCGGTCGAGCCCGGTCCGCGCCGCGACAAGCTCGAGGCCGCACGGCCGATCACCATCGGCGACAACGTCTGGCTCGGCGGCGGCGTGATCGTCTGCCCCGGCGTGAGCATCGGCGACGACAGCGTGATCGGCGCGGGCGCCGTGGTCACCCGCGACATCCCGGCCGGCGTCGTCGCGGTGGGCAACCCGGCCCGCGTGATCCGGAGCGTGGAGTGAGCGCTCCCGCCGCGCGAGCCGCGCGCCGCACCGACCCGCACCGCCGCGACCGCATCATCGACGCCTGCCTCGACGTGATCGCGGAGGAGGGCGTCGCCGGCACCTCCCACCGCCGGGTGGCCGCCGCCGCCGACGTGCCGCTGGGCTCGATGAGCTACCACTTCGCCGGGATGGACGAGCTGCTGCACGAGGCCTTCACCCGCTTCGCCGACTCCGTCGCCGAGCAGACCCTGCGGCGGATGACCGAGGCGCGCACCCCCGACGAGGCGCGCGAGGCCGTCGTCGACGTGGTCCTGCACGACATCTTCGGCAGCCGCCGCGAGCTCGTGATCACCCACGAGCTCTACACGCTCGCCGCCCGGCGCCCCGAGTACCGCAGCATCACGCACAGCTGGATGGCCCGCTCCCGCGCCGCCCTCGAGCGCCACGTCGACCCGACGACCGCCCGCATGCTCGACGCGCTGATGGAGGGCCTCACCATCCACCGCGCCCTCGACGAGGAGCCCGCCGACGACGCCGTCGTCCGCGAGGCCGTCCGCCGCATCCTCGGCTGACCCGCGCGCCCCTCCCCCTTCTGCGAGATGCCACTTGTGCACGCTTCCCTCGGCGTGTCGCGCTCACAAGTGGCATCTCGCGGAGGGGTCAGGCGGGGGTGGCAGGGTGGAGGGATGGCTTCTCCTCAGGACTACGACCTCGACGAGCTGCGGGGGCGCGTTCTGGAGGAACGCGGCGGGGAGGTGGACGACAGCATCCCGGAGCTCGCGGCGGCCGATCCGGAGCTGTGCGGGATCGCGCTCGCGCTGCCGGACGGCACCGTGCGCTCCAGCGCGCAGGCCGACGTGCCGTTCAGCATCCAGTCGGCGGTGAAGCCGTTCCTCTTCGCGCTCGCGCTCCTCGACACCGACGGCGACGCGCTCGACCGCGTCGGCATCGAGCCGACCGGCGAGGCCTTCGACGCACTGAAGCTCGAGAGCGGCACCGGACGCCCGCCGAACCCGATGGTCAACGCCGGCGCCCTGCTGACCGCCGCTCTCGTCGACGGCGGCGACGCGAGCGGACGGAGCGCCCGCATCCTCCGCGGCCTCTCGGCCTTCGCCGGCCGCCCGCTCGACGTCGACGAGAGCGTCGCCTCGAACGAGCACCTGCTCGGCGACCGCAACCACGCCCTCGCGCACCTGATGCGCGCGGAGGGGACGCTGAAGCTCGGTGCCGACGACGCGGTCGCCGCCTACGCCCGCGCCTGCGCCGTCCTCGTCGACGCGGAGGCCCTCGCGGTGATGGGCGCGACCCTCGCCCTCGGCGGGGTGAACCCCATGACCGGCGAGCGCGTCGTGCCCGCCCGCGTCGCCCGCGACGTCGTCTCCGTGATGGCGACCTGCGGCGTCTACGACGGCTCCGGCCGCTGGATGCGCGCCGTCGGCGTCCCCGCCAAGTCGAGCGTCTCCGGCGCCCTCGTCCTCTCCGCCCCCGGCCGCCTCGGCGCCGCCGTCATCAGCCCGCCCCTCGACTCCCAGGGCACCAGCGTCCGCGGCGCCGCCGCGAGCACCCTCCTGTCCGCCGCCCTCGCCCTGCACTCCTTCGACCCGACCCCGCGCTGACCGGCGCCCGCACGACGTCGGCATGCGACCGCCGTCCCCTGCCCACGCGGATCTACTGGGAAGAGACGCCCGCCTGCATGCTGGTCAAGTAGCCCCGCAGGGGCGTATCGAGACCCGCCACCCCAAGGACGTCGGCCTCTTCCCCGCCCTGCGGTGGCGCCGGAGAGGAGCACGACCGCGCAGCGGAGCCTGCTGTCGCGAGCACGCCCCCGACATGCTGATCGAGTAGCGCCCGCAGGGCGCGTATCGAGATCCGCCCGCACGGAGCACGTGGGTCTCGATACGCCGCTGCGCGGCTACTCGACCAGCATGCAGGGATGCCGCTCCGCTGGGACACGACCGACGGGGTGGTCCTCCCCGCGAGGCCCGCGACCGCGAAGCGGAGCCCACAAGTCCGAGCCCGCCACTCCCCGCGCAAGGCCGAGGTAACCGGCGAATCGCGTGCGAGCGATTCGTCGTACCGGTACGCAGGACGCTCCATGGAACGCGACCGCCCTCCCCAGCCGACCGCGGAGCGGATGACGACGAAGGAGGAATCCGCTCTAATCGAGCAACAGCGCAGGCTCCTCCAGCACGCTCGCGACGTCGGCGACGAAGCGGCTGACGACGTCGCCGTCGACGACGCGGTGGTCGAAGGAGCCGCCGACGGTGGTGACGAAGCGGGGGCGGACCTCGCCGTCGACGACCCACGGCTTCTGCTTGATCGTGCCGAGGGCGATGATCGCGACCTCGCCGGGGTTGAGGATCGGGGTGCCGGTGTCCATGCCGAACACGCCGATGTTGGTGATGGTGATGGTGCCGTTCTGCATGTCGGCGGCGGAGGTCTTGCCGTCGCGGGCGTCGAGGGTGAGCTTCTCGAGGGCCTGGGCGAGCTCGAGGAGGCTCATCGACTGGGCGTCCTTGACGTTCGGGACGAGCAGGCCGCGCGGGGTGGCCGCGGCGATGCCGAGGTTCACGTAGTGGCGGACCAGGATGTCGGTGTCGGTCCAGGCGGAGTTGACGGTGGGGTTCCTCCGCACCGCCCAGATGATGGCCTTGGCCATGATCAGCAGCGGCGAGACCTTCACGCCGGCGAAGTCGGGCGAGTTCTTGAGGCGCTTGACGAACTCCATCGTGCGGGTCGCGTCGACGTCGACGAAGACGCTGACGTGCGGCGCGGTGAAGGCGCTGCGCGACATCGCCGAGGCGATGGCCTTGCGGACGCCGCGGACGGGGATGCGGTCCTCGCGGGAGTCGCCCCAGGCGGGGGTCTGGATGTTGCGGAAGACGCTGGCCTGCGAGGCGTGGCGGATCACGTCGTCGCGGGTGACCTCGCCGGCGAGGCCGGTGGCCTGCACCTCGAGGAGGTCGACGTCGAGGTCCTTCGCGAGCTTGCGGATCGGCGGCTTCGCGATGACGGGCAGCGCCGAGGAGGCGGGGACGGAGGTCGGGCGCGGCGGCGCGGCCGGGCGGGCCGGCTTCTCCGGAGCGGCGCCCGCACTCGGGCGGCGGCGGCGGGTGGCGACGTGGCCGCCCGCGGTGCCGTAGCCGACGAGCGCGGCGCCGGAGCCCTCGCCGGGCTCGGTGGTGGAGGGGGCGGGCGGCGCGGTGGTCGCCGGCTGCGCGGGCATCGCCGGGATCTCGGATCCGGCCGAGCCGGCGCCCTGCACGGTGATGATCGGCGTGCCGACGTCGACGGTCTGGCCCTCGTCGACGAGGACGTCGACGACGGTGCCGCTGAACGGCGAGGGCAGCTCGACGAGCGACTTGGCGGTCTCGATCTCGACGAGGACCTGGTTGACGGTCACCTCGTCGCCGACCTTGACCCGCCAGGCGACGATCTCGGCCTCGGTGAGGCCCTCGCCGACGTCGGGGAGGAGGAAGTGCTCTGTCATCGTCGGGACTCCTGGCTGTGCCGGTCGTTCGTGAGGAAGGGGGGCGCGTCGGAACGCGGAGGGGGGTCGCCCCGGTGCGTCAGTACGCGAGCGAGCGGTCGACGGCCTCGAGCACGCGGTCGACGTCGGGGAGGAAGAGCTTCTCGACCTTGGCGGGCGGGAAGGGCGTGTCGAAGCCCGCGACCCGGAGCACCGGCGCCTCGAGCGAGTAGAACGCCTTCTCGGTGACGGTCGCGGCGATCTCGGAGCCGAGGCTGACGTTCGCGGAGGCCTCCTGGGCCACCACGAGCCGGCCGGTCTTCCGGACCGAGGCGAGCAGCGGCTCCCAGTCGATCGGCGAGATCGAGCGCAGGTCGACGACCTCGACGCTGGTGCCCTCCTCGCCGGCGAGCTCGGCGGCCTGGAGCAGCACGGAGACCATCGGCCCCCAGCCCACGACGGTGACCTCGTCGCCCTGCCGCACGACGCGGGTCGCGTGCAGGGGGGCGGCGGAGGCGCGGAGGTCGACGTCGCCCTTGGGCCAGTAGCGGCTCTTGGGCTCGAAGAACATCACCGGGTCGTCGGAGGCGATGGCCTCCTGGATCATCCAGTAGGCGTCGTTCGGGGTCGACGGGCTGACCGCGCGGAGGCCCGGGGTGTGCGCGAAGTAGGCCTCGTTGCTCTCCTGGTGGTGCTCGACCGCGCCGATGTGCCCGCCGTAGGGCACCCGGATGACGACGGGCATCGTGAGCGAGCCCTCGTGCCGGTTGGTCATCTTGGCGAGCTGCGAGGTGATCTGGTCGAAGGCCGGGTAGATGAAGCCGTCGAACTGGATCTCGCAGACGGGCCGGAAGCCGCGCATCGCGAGGCCGATCGCGGTGCCGACGATGCCGGACTCGGCGAGCGGGGTGTCCAGGACGCGCTTCGGCCCGAACTCCGCGTGCAGGCCCTCGGTGATGCGGAAGACGCCGCCGAGCGGGCCGATGTCCTCGCCCATCAGCAGGACGCGGTCGTTCTCGGTCATCGCGCGGCGGAGCCCGGCGTTGAGCGCCTTCGCCATCGACATGGACTCCAGCTGCGTCGCGCTCAGCGGCGGCTGGACGGTGGTGGTGCTCGTGTCGATCGTCATCGCGGGTCGCCTCCCAGCGATTCCTCGTAGCCCTGGAGCCACGCCTTCTGCTCCGCCACCGGCTGGTGCGGCTCCGAGTACACGTGGTCGAACATCACGTCGACGGGCGGCGCCTCGAGCTCGAGCAGGCGGCGGCGGATGTCGGTCGCGAAGTCCTTCGCCTCCTCGTCGACCTCGTCGAAGAACGACTGCGGGGCGCCGAGGCCGCGCAG
Source organism: Rathayibacter sp. VKM Ac-2804 (assembly GCF_009866655.1). NCBI lineage: Bacteria > Bacillati > Actinomycetota > Actinomycetes > Micrococcales > Microbacteriaceae > Rathayibacter > Rathayibacter sp. VKM Ac-2804. The sequence continues at coordinate 767,855 of NZ_CP047420.1, read as the reverse complement.
GTACGCGGCGAAGCGGGTGATCGGGTCCTTCGCGACCCACGAGGCGAGCTCGTCGTCGGTCCGGTACTTCGTCGGGTCGTCGCTCGAGGTGTGCGCGCCGATGCGGTAGGTGAGCGCCTCGATGAACTGGGGTCCGCCGCCGGAGCGGGCGTCGGCGAGGTGCTTCGCGGTGACGGCGTAGCTCGCGAGCACGTCGTTGCCGTCGATCTGCACGCCCGGGATGCCGAAGCCGGAGGAGCGGAGGTAGAGCGGGCTGCGCGACTGCGTGGCGACGGGCACCGAGATCGCGTAGTGGTTGTTCTGCAGGAAGAAGACCTCGGGTGTCTGGTAGCTCGCGGCGAACACCATCGCCTCGCTGACGTCACCCTGGCTGGAGGCGCCGTCGCCGAAGTAGACGATGACCGCCGCGTCCTTCTCGGGGTCGCCCGTGCCGGTCGCGCCGTCGAAGGTGAGGCCCATGGCGTAGCCGGTCGCGTGCAGCGCCTGCGAGCCGAGGACCAGCGTGTAGAGGTGGAAGTTGCCGTGGGCGGGGTCGGCCGGGTCCCAGCCGCCGTGCGTCACACCGCGCAGGAGCGCGAGGACGCGGAGCAGGTCGACGCCGCGGACCTTGGCGACGACGTGCTCGCGGTAGGAGGGGAAGACGTGGTCCTGCGGGCGCAGTGCGAACGCGGAGCCGACCTGCGCCGCCTCCTGCCCGTGGCTGGGCACCCACAGACCGAGCTGGCCCTGGCGCTGCAGGTTCGCCGCCTCGATGTCGAACCGGCGGACGACCGCCATCTCGCGGTAGAAGGAGCGGTGCTGCGCCTCGTCGATCCCGTCGAGGAGGGGGGCGTACTGCTCGGCCGCGGGGGTCGGCGCGAACCGGCCGTCCGCGGTGAGGAACTGGACCGTCGGCGTCTCGCTGGTGGCTGCCACCCGACTAACCTATCCGCCTCGCGGGATGCCCCTTCGGGAGGGTCCCCACAATCTCCGCCGCCGCAGTGAGGAGCTTGTCGACAGAACTCGCCTCGCCGACGGACACCCGGATGCCCTCGGGCGGGAAGGCCCGGACGACCACGCCGGCCCGCTCGAAGACGGCCGCGGCCGCCTCCGTCTCCTCGCGGGTGTCGAACCAGAGGAAGTTCGCCTCGGACTTCGGGATGGTCCAGCCCTGGTCGAGCAGCGCCTGCCAGAGGTGGTCGCGCAGCTGGGCGATGCGGCCCACGCGCTCGAGCAGCTCCTCGCGGTGCTCGAGCGAGGCGACCGCCGCGGTCTCCGCGAAGCGGGTGACCGAGAGGGGGATGGCGGTCGAGCGGGCGGCGTCGAGGATCCGCGGGTGTCCGATCGCGTAGCCGACGCGCAGGCCCGCGAGCCCGTAGGCCTTCGAGAAGGTGCGGGCGACGACGAGGTTGGGGTGGCGGCCGAGGAGGGTCGCGCCGTCGACCGCGCGCTCGTCGCCGACGAACTCGGCGTAGGCCTCGTCGAGCAGGACGAGCACGTCGGCCGGCACCTGCTCGAGGAAGGCGGCGACGTCGTCCGCGGTGGCGACGGTCCCGGTGGGGTTGTTCGGGCTGCAGACGATCACCAGGCGGGTGCGCTCCGTGATCGCCTGCGCCATCGCGTCGAGGTCGTGCGTGTCGTCCGCGCGCAGGGGAATGCGCACGCCGGTGGCGCCGGCGGTGGTGATGAGGGAGGGGTACGCCTCGAAGGAGCGCCAGGCGTGCACGACCTCGTCACAAGGCCCCGCGGCGGCCGAGATCAGCTGGGCGATGACGGCGACGGACCCCGCTCCGACGATCACCTCGTCGATCCCGACGCCGTAGCTCTCGGCGAGCGCCGTCCGCAGCGCCGTGGCCGCGGCGTCCGGGTAGCGGTTGAAGTCGGTGATCGCCTGCACCCGCTCGAGCACCGAGGGCAGCGGATCGAACGGGTTCTCGTTGGAGGAGAGCTTGAACGCATCGGCGGAGGCCGCGCGGCCCTGGCGGTAGGCCGGCAGAGCGAGGATCTCGGGGCGGAGGCGGACGGGTGGCTCCTGCTGGTCGGTCACCCGGCCCATGGTATTCCGGCGGCGGCCGGACCCGCCGCGGCAGGCACCCGCGACCGCACCCGGTGCGGCCACCGGTGCGCCAGAGTGGAGGCATGCGCAGACTCCTGCTCGGCCTCGTCACCAACGCCGTCGCCCTCTGGCTGACGACGCTCGTCGTCGCGGGCGTCCGCGTCGATCCGTACGAGGAGGGGCCGACCGCGGCGGTGCTCACGTACCTCCTCGTCGCCGTGATCTTCGGCGTCGTGAACGCCGTCGTCGGCGGGGTCGTCCGCGTGGTGGCCTTCCCGCTGTACGTGCTCACGCTCGGTCTCGTCTCCTTCCTGGTGAACGGCCTGCTCCTGCTGCTGACGGCCTGGATCAGCGGCCTCTTCGGCTTCGGCCTGGTCGTGGACGGCTTCTGGTGGGGCGTCCTCGGCGCCCTGGTGCTCGCGATCGTCAACTGGTTCATCGGGCTGCTGCTGCGGCCCTTCGCTCGCGATCGCCGCCGGGACTGACCGGCACGGTCGTCAGCCAGGCGGCGACGCGCGCGTCCGGCGCTCCTCGCCAGAGCGGGAAGAGCGCTGCCCCCGCCGCCGCGAGCCGGGGATCGGCCGCCGCATCGAGGGCGCGCCCGGTGGCGACGTAGGCGTCGAGGGCGTGCGCGGGGACGGGGCTGTCCCGCGGTGTGCCCGCCGGGGAGTCGCGCTGGACCACGACGACCCCCGGCTCCTCCGCCGCCGTCCTGCCGAATCCGCCGAGCGCCGGCACCAGGTCGTCGGAGTGCTCGATCGAGAGCGAACGGGTCCCGTCCGGCAGGTCGAGCCCGCGCACCGGACTGCCGAAGGTGACCACGTCGTGCACGTCGTAGCGCCCGGTCTGCGCCACCCGGAGCGCGACCATGCCGCCCTGCGAGTGAGCCGCCATCGTCACGGGCGCGCCGGGCGGCACCCCCGCCGCCGCCATCGCCGCGAGCACGCCGTCGACCGAGGCCGCCCGCCGCCCGCCCATCACCTGCAGGTTGGAGACGGCCCCGAACGCCTGCTCCGGGTCGGTGCTCCAGTCGGTGGTGCCGGTGACGGTGACCAGCCACTCCTCGCCGTAGCGCTCGACCACCACCTGCGGGCCGTCGGGATCGCTCGGCGGGATCCGCGCCGCGAGCTCGCCCCAGCCCGTCGGCGCAGCGACCGGGCCGGCCGGCGGCGCCACCCTCTCCAGCCGGAGCTCCCGCTCCCTCGGCGCCGGCAGCACACCGAACAGCGTCCCGAGCACGACGAGCGCCCCCGCCGCCGACTGCACCCCGCTGCCGATCACCTGCTCGGACGTCGGCCGCCCCACCGCCTCGGCGAGCGGCGGCGGGAGCAGCAGCACCCCGATCTCGGTGCCGAGGCCGATCCAGGAGATCAGCCCGCGCAGCCCCTCGATCACCAGCGGGTCGCCCAGCAGCGCGCGGACCAGGTCCTCCCCCTCCTCCGCCAGGTCCGCCCCGGCGCCCTCGTCCCCCGCGAGGGCCCGCACCGCCGCCGGGACCGATCCGAACGCGGCGTCCGCGACCGCCCGGACCAGCACCGCCGCGTCCTCGACCGCGCCGGGGAGCCGCCGCGCGAGAGACTCGCCCGCCCTGCGGGTGAGGACGTCGACGGCCCCGTCCGGGCCGAGAACCGCGGAGGCCTCCGGCGCCGCGGCCTCCTCCGCCCGCTCGTATCCCGCCGCCGCCTCCTCGAGCGCGTCGCGGAGCGCCACCGCGTCGGCCTCGAGGGCGCGGAGCCGGTCGGCCAGCACCGTCGGCTCGCCCGCCCGTCCCGGCGCCGCGACCAGCACCGCCGGGACGAGCCCGTCTCCGAGCGCCGCGCACTCCCCCAGCTCCGCCGCGAGCCGCTCGAGCACCCGGCGCCGCTCGTCGAGCTCCTCCGTCTCGACCCGCACCGGCGTGGACGCCCTCATCCGCCCACCCCCGCCGCGAGTCCCTGCGCGGCTCCCTCCGCCGTTGCGAGCCCGGCGAGCAGCGCGGCCGCGTGGTCGGCGTAGCGCCGCGCCGCCGGCCCCTCCCAGCCGGCGTCGGGGAGGAGGCCGGCCGCCTCCCCGCGCAGCACCCCGATGCGCTCGGCGAGCGCCACCGCCTCCGCACCCGGCCACGGCGCGGAAGCACCCGCCACGCCCGCCGCACCCACCTCGACGCCCATCCGCCACCTCCTTCCTCTCGTCGCCCGCGGCCAGCCTCGGGCACCGCGGACGCCGCCGGTCCGGCCGCCGCCCGATCGGTGGAGAGGCCGGGAATCGACCCTCTGTGGAGGACCCCCGGTGCGCCATGATGGGCGGGTGACCCCCCGCTCCCCCGCGCCGTCGGCGTTCGCCGTGTGCTTCGTCTGCACCGGCAACATCTGCCGATCGCCGATGGCGGAGGTGGTGCTGCGCTCCCTCGCCGAGCAAGCCGGCCTCGGCTCGGTCATCGAGATCACGTCGGCGGGCACCGGCGAGTGGCACCTCGGCGAGCACGCCGATCACCGCGCCCTCGACGCCCTCGAGCGCCGCGGACTCGACGGCGCTCCGCACCGCGCCCGGCTCTTCGACCCGGCGCTCTTCGAGGAGTTCGACCTCGTCGTCGCCCTCGACCACGGCCACGAGCGGGCGCTGCGCTCCTGGGCCCGCACCGAGGTGGACCGGCAGAAGATCCGGCGCCTGCTCGCCTTCGAGCCGGGCCTCTCCCCGCAGGGCGACGTCCCCGACCCCTACTATTCCGATGCGGCGGCGTTCGACTCGGTGCTCGCGCTCATCGAGCGCGCGTGCCGGGCGCTCTTCGCCCAGATCGAACCGGGACTGCGCGGCAACCGCACGGTCCGCACCGACCCGCGCTCGAGCCTCCAGAGTGCGCGGGACCCCCGAGAACCGGAAGGCACCACCGCATGACCTCGCTCCCTCCCCAGCCGCTCAGCCCGCTCGACGGCCGCTACAGCGCCGCCGTCTCCGCCCTCGGCGAGCACCTGTCGGAGGCCGGGCTGAACCGCGCCCGCGTGCACGTGGAGGTGGAGTGGCTGCTCGCCCTCACCGATCGCCGCCTCTTCGGCTCCGAGCCGGTCGAGGCCGCGGCCGCCGAGGAGCTGCGCCGCCGCGCCCGCGACTTCGGGCAGCCCGAGATCGACCGGCTGGCCGAGCTCGAGGCCGTCACCCGCCACGACGTGAAGGCCGTGGAGTACCTCGTCCGCCAGTGGCTGGCCGAGCTGGGCCTGGACCGCATCGCCGAGCTCACCCACTTCGCGGCGACCAGCGAGGACATCAACAACCTCTCCTACGCGCTCGTCGTCCGCCGCGCGGTCGAGGACGTCTGGCTGCCGAAGCTGCGCTCCGTCGTCGCCTCCCTGCGCGAGCTCGCCGTCCGCTACCGCGACGAGTCGATGCTCAGCCGCACCCACGGCCAGCCCGCGACGCCGACCACCATGGGCAAGGAGTTCGCCGTCTACGCCTTCCGCCTCGAGCGGGTCGTCGTGCAGCTCGAGGCGACCGAGTACCTCGGCAAGTTCAGCGGTGCGACCGGCACCTTCGCCGCGCACCTCGCCGCCGACCCCGACACCGACTGGGCCGCCCTCGCGGCGGAGTTCGTCGGCTCCCTCGGTCTCGTCTTCAACCCGCTGACCACCCAGATCGAGTCGCACGACTGGCAGGCCGAGCTGTACGGGAAGGCCGCGCACGCGAACCGCATCCTGCACAACATCTGCACCGATGTCTGGACCTACATCTCGCTCGGCTACTTCCGCCAGATCCCGCAGGCCGGCGCGACCGGCTCGTCGACCATGCCGCACAAGATCAACCCGATCCGGTTCGAGAACGCGGAGGCCAACCTCGAGCTCTCGAGCGCGCTGCTCGACTCGCTCGCGCAGACCCTGGTCACCTCGCGGCTGCAGCGGGACCTCACCGACTCCACGACCCAGCGCAACATCGGCGTCGCCTTCGGCCACTCCCTGCTCGCGCTCGACAACATCGCGCGCGGCCTGCTCGAGATCGACCTCGACCCGCGCGCCCTCGCCGCCGACCTCGACACCAACTGGGAGGTGCTCGCCGAGGCGATCCAGACCGTCATCCGCGCGGAGGTGGTCGCCGGCCGCTCCTCGATCACCGACCCCTACGCGATGCTGAAGGACCTGACCCGCGGCAAGCGCCTCGGCGCCGAGGACCTCGCTGGGTTCGTCGACGGCCTCGACATCGGCGACGCGGCGAAGGCACGACTGCTCGCGCTGACCCCCGCCGGCTACACCGGGCTGGCCTCGGAGCTGGTCGACCGGCTGAGCTGAGCCGCAGGGGGACCGACCGCGGATGTCGGGGGTCGTGCCTACGGTCGGAGGATGTCCTCCGCCCCGGGCCGCGCCCCGGCCCCCGCCCCGGTCTGCGCTCTCGACGGCTGCCGCTCGGCCGCCGAGCCGGGCGCACCCGTCGCGCTCTGCAGCGCGCACCTCGGGCTCGCGCACGACTGGGTGGCGCGCGAGGACGGCGTCGTCGACGCCCTCGCCTCGCCGTGCCTCGTCTGCGGCTCGCGGCTGGGCGTCCGGTACCCGTCGGGTCGGCTCTGCGCCGCGTGCGAGTGGCGGGTCGGCGACGCGCCCGACGGCGAGCTGCCGCCCCCGCGGGTCGACGTCGTCTACTACATCCGCTTCGCCGGGCGGATCAAGATCGGCACCAGCGGCAACCCCCGGCAGCGCCTGCACCGGCTGCGGCACGAGGAGCTGCTGGCCTTCGAGCGCGGGGGGCGGCCGCTCGAGCAGCACCGCCACGCGCAGTTCGCCGCCGAGCGGCTGGAGCGGACGGAGTGGTTCGCCCGCAGTCCCGCCCTCGATCGGCACATCGAGACGGTGCGCGCGGGCGAGCCCGACCCGTGGGCCCTGCACCGGCGCTGGTGCAGTGAGGCACTCGCCCTGCGGACGTCGTGACGCGGTGATCGCGGGAGAGCGGACTCAGCGCGCCCAGGCGTCGACGAGCAGCGGCCCGCGGATCTCGCGCAGCTGATCGAGCAGCCGGTCGACGAGTCCCGCCGAGACGCCCGACGCGCTGACGTCGTACGGGCCGAGCGGAGGAAGACGACCGGTCCGCACGCGCACCACCTCCCAGCCGACCGCCCGGAGGGCGCGGTCCTTCCGCCGGTCCGCCTCCTCGCGGTGTCCCACGTGCTCGAGCCCGTGCCGCCCGGTGGAGTCGTACTCGATCGCCACCCGCAGCTCGCTCAGCAGGATGTCCGGCCACGCCTCCAGGTGCTCGAAGAACGGCCTGCTGAGCCGCACGGCGGTGAAGCCCGGCTCGAACTCGAGCCGCTCGGCGAGCAGAGCCCGGAGGCGCGCCTCGACCGCCGACGCGGGCGGCGGCGCGCAGGCGCTGACGAAGGGCTCTCCCGGCGGCAGCGGCGGGGTCTTCGCGCAGATCCGAGGCGTGCGCGCCTTCGACGGGGTGCGGGCGGGACGGGGCGGGCGCTCAGGAGCGGGCGCGGGCAGCGGGGCCGACGCGCGGTCGACCACCGTCTCGATCGCGGGCCTCGGTGTCCGGGGCTTCGCGAGCGCCGCGCAGTCCGGGCACCAGGACGAGCGCCGCCGCTCCCGCCCCGGCCGGTGCCGTTGCTCCTCGGGCGTCGCGACGAAGACGTGCCCGGCATCGCACAGCCAGCACAGGTACACGTCGGCCGCCGGCGGGATCTGGCTGAGGACAATCCCCCCGTTGTACTCGGGCCGGTACTGCAGCACGAGCACCGGGAACGACGCCCACGCCTCCCGGTACGTCCCCACCGGATACGGGACGTCGACCCCTCGCGAGAACCGCCGCCGCTCCCACCACCGCCCGATCGCCTCCGCCACCCCCGCACGCTAACCCGGACCACCGACGTCGCCGGCCTGTCCGCCGATCGAGGAGCCCGCGGATCAGGCGGATCGAGATCCGCCGGCGAGAAGAAGCGTCTGCACGCCCACCCTCCTGACGACGGCGGGTCTCGATACGCCCCTGCGGGGCTACTCGACCAGCAGATACGCCCCTGCGGGGCTACTCGACCAGCGAGGAGGAGAGACGACCGTGCTCGACCAGCGGGCAGGGGCGGACGAGTGGACGCGGGCCGGGCTCTGCTTCGGACACGAGGCCCGTTATTCGCCCGCTCGCGCAGTCATGCCGATCGAGGAGCACGCGGAGCGGGCGCATCGAGGTCCGCCGGTGTCGGAGGGCGAGTCTGAGGACTCGCCCTCCTGAGGGCCGAGGGTCTCGATATGCCCCTGCGGGGCTCCTCGACCGGCGTGGCCGCCGGACGCCTCTGCGGGGCTAGTCGACCGGCGAGGCGCGTCGCCGCCGGGCGAGCAGGGCGGCGCCGAGACCGAGGACGAGGGCGGCGAGGCCGCCGCCGAGCCACGGGCCGGGATCGCCGCCGGTGTCGGCCAGGCTCGTGCTCACCGTCGGGACGACCGGCTTCGGCGAGACCACTGTCGTCTCCCCCGGCGCGCCGCACTCCCCCCGGTGCAGGACCGTCCCGTCCGCCGCGGCGAGCGTCTCGACCCAGTAGTAGCTGCCGGGCTCGGTGAAGCGGGTCTCCGCGGACCAGTACGAGACGTTCTCGTTCAGACCGGCGGTCGTGGCGACCGGACCGGCCGAGCCGTCGTAGGCACGGTTCGCCACCGTGCACACGGCCTGGTCGCCGCTCTTCCTGAACGCCTCGAACGTGATCACCGCGCCGGCCGGGACGTGGCCGTCCACGACCGCCTCGTCCCTCACCGGGTCGCCCACCAGCACTGCCGCGGTGGCCTTCGTGTGCACGTCCGGCCTGTGCACCGTCGTCGTCTCGCCGGGCGCTCCGCACTCGCCCTGGGCGAGCATCCTGCCGTCGTAGGAGTGCAGCTCCTCCACCCAGTGGACGGCGCCGGGGGCGGTGAAGACGATCGCGGGCGAGGTGTACGTGCCGGCCTTCTCGACGAGGACCGGACGGTCGGCGGTGTCGGCCACCAGGGTCGACGCATCGCAGACCGGCTGCTCGACAGCGGTGGAGGAGCCGGTGCCGGGAGCGGCACGGTGGGCCTTCCACGTGAGGAAGGCGCCCTTCGGAGTGACTCCGGTGACGATCGCGTCGTCGGTCGCACCCTCGTGGACCGCGCTGTCGGTCTGCGCTCTCGACGACACGTCGGGCACGGTCACCGTCGTGGTCTCCCCCGGCACTCCGCACTCCCCGCGGTGCAGGACCTTCCCGTCCTTCGCGCGCAGCGTCTCGACCCAGTGGTAGACGCCGGGCTCGGTGAAGCGGACCTCGCTCGACCAGTAGGACGTCTTCCGGTTGCTGCCCGCGGCGACCGGGACGGGGGTCGCCGAGCCGTCGTGCACGCGGGACTCGACGGTGCACGAGGCCCTGTCCCCCGTCTGCCGGTACGCCTCGAAGGTGATCACGGCGCCCTCCGGCACCTCGCCGTCGACGACCGCCTCGTCCCTCGCGGTGTCCGACAGCGGCACGGAGGGCGTCGCCCTCGTGCGGACCTCCGGCGTCGTCACCCGCACCACCTCGCCCCTCGTGTTCCATCCGTCCGCCCAGCCCCTGGTGAAGAGCGTCTCGGCTGCGGACCACACCCAGACGATGTGACCGGCGGAGCCCGCCGGCGCGGTCGCCGCGTCGGCGGTGTAGGTTCCGGGTCCGGTCGCGACGATGCTCGTGGTCGTCAGCACCGTCGCGTCCTCCGGTCTGGTCGCCGGGACCTCCCCCGTGCCGGGCACCCAGTAGGCGGTGCCGGTGAAGGTGACGGGGACGCTCCTGCCGTCCTTCTTCAGCCACGCCCCGGTGTCCTGCACCGTGAGGGTGTCCGTGGAGGTCGCGGTGACCGGGATCTCCTCGTCCGCGACCTGTGTCGCGGCGGAGACGATCGTCGGCGAGAGGTGCGTCTCCGCGACCAGGCCGAACCCGTCCGACCAGGCGTAGCCGTCGGGCAGGAACGGCTTCACTCGGTCCGGCTGAGACGCCTCCTCGACCCGCCAGACCCACGTGTAGAACCCGGCCGAGGGGACGGTGACGCCCGGCGACGTGTACGTCCCCGGACCGGTCGCGGTCAGCTCGACGCTCCCGGCGACGGGCGCACCCGCCGGCGCGGTTCCGGACGGCGCGGGCTGCTCGTCGTACGGGCCGTGGAGCGTGCCCCGGTAGACCACCGGGACCGGCGCGCCGTCGAGCGTGCGCCACTCCCCCGACCCCGGCGCGACTCCCGCCGTCACCGTGTCGGTCGCCTGCGTCCCGGCCTCCACGCGCCGCGTCGAGACCTGCGTCGACCCGATCGGCGAGAACGCGGTCGGGATCGGCGCGGACGCCGCCGTCGCGGCGGCGATCGTGAACGAGCCGTCGATCCTCTGCCCCTTCGACGCCGTCCACTGCTCCGCCGTCGCGCCCGGCGCCCAGGTCGTGATGTTCCCGACGTAGCCGGAGGCGCCCGGAACCCGGATCTCGTCCGAGCGCGCCTCGACGGCGAAGGTCGAACCGGCGCTCGGGACGACGCGGAACGTCCGCGACTCCCCGCCCGTCATCGTCGACTCGCCCGCCCCGGTGTCCTCGAACACCGCGTTCGTCAGATGCACCGTCCCCGCCTGGCCCGGCGGGTCGGTCAGGGCCGTGACCCTGCCGGTAGCGGCGCTCGAGTCCATGTCGAGGCTCAGCGACGCCGACCCGGCCGTCCGCCCCGGCTTCACGGCCGTCACGCCGGCGGCCTCCGCCCGGTACTGCTGCAGCAGCCCGAGCACGGCGTCCCGATTCCCGCCGGCGCGAGCGCTGTAGTAGACGTCACCGGGCATCCCGTTGCCGTTGTAGGCCGCGTTGTCGGCCACGTCCCACACGTACAGGGCGACCGCCGCCGCGGTGTTCGCGTCCTCCGTGTTCCCGTGGACGTCCATGACGTAGCTCAGGCGCGCGAGCTGATCCGGCGACAGGGAGTTCCAGTCGCCGTTCAACGACGGCCCCGACGTCGGGCTGTACGGGATCGACGCCCTGATCTGCAGGCAGTAGGCCAGGGTCCCGTCCGGGTGCCGATAGGCGCCGAGGAAGCCCTTCCCCACGTCGAATCCCGCGCCGTGCGTGGCCGCGGACGCCGACAGGGGTGCGAGGAACGACGAGGTCAGCGCCAGCGACGTTCCCGCTCCCCCGACCAGCCCCGCCGCCAGCAGGCCGGCGGCCAGCCGTCGCCCGAGCGTCATCCGGCCCCGGTGGGCCGCACCAGGTGCCACCACCGGCCGCGTCCGGGCACCGGGCGCACCCTCGCCGCCTCGGGAGGGCTCCCCAGCCCGTCGCACTCGATTCATGCCGTTCTCTCCTCTGCGTCCGTCGAGGCCCACGCCTCACGCGTCCGCCGGATGCGGTCGCGTGCCGACCTGCGGGAGGCCTGCCGACGGACACCAAGGTAACCATCCGATGGGATCATGACACCGGTGGCGCGAATCATCGCCACCCAGGGCGGTATGGCAATACGCGCCTGCGGCCTCCTGCCGCGGACCCGTGCGGGAGGATGAGGGCATGCCAGCGTCTGCGCCGTCCACGAGGAGCCGAGCGACCCCGGAGGAGGCCGACATCGCCGTCCGGGTGGTCGGCAGCGAGATCAACAGGGGGATCCTGCGATCGCTCTCCCGGGCGGCGCGTCCCGAGCAGGGCCTGCTCTTCGGCGAGCTCGTGGAGGCCATCGGTCCGGAGCTGCCGACGGGCCGCGCCACGACGACCAGCCTCTACCGGCACCTCATCGAGCTGGAGGACGCCGGAGTGGTCCTCGGCAACCTCCCGCGGGAGCAGCGCCGCGGCCGCTCGGTCCAGTACCGCATCGTGGCGTCCCGCCTCGAGGAGATCTACGCCCGCAGCCTGGCGTACGCACTCGGCGAGACCGACGGCGACGACGCTACCCGGTAGATCGGCCTGGTGACGAGGCGAGCGTGCTGCCGCACCGCTGACGACGGCGGGTCTCGATACGCCCCTGCGGGGCTGCTCGACCAGCACGGATCTCCTGAGCCGGTGGCACTCCTGGAGGGAGCGGACGGCGAAGCCGGATCGCGGCAGCAGTGCTCCACCGCAGGTGCGAGCGCACCGCGGAATCGCGTGCCGAGCGATTCCGCGCAGCGAACCCAGGACGCTCTGCGAAACCCGACCCGCTCAGGAAGCCGACCGCGGGGAGGAGCGACGCAGTCGCACCGACCCCAGAAGCACAGCCCGAGCGATTCCGCCAGCGGGCTCGGGACGCTCCGCCGAACCCGGCCCCCTCAGGAAGCCGACCGCGGGGAGGAGCGACGCAGTCGCTCCGACCTAATGAGCACCGTCCTGCTCGTCGAGGTCGGCGATCTCGGCCTCGTCGGGCTTGAAGGTCAGCGAGAACATCGCGATGGCGACGAGCACGACGATGAACGCGACGCCGAAGCCGATGAGGGCGACGACGAACTCGCGGGTCGACATCAGGACGACGAGGCCGACGAAGGCGGCCATCACGGCGGAGAGGCCGATCAGCTCGAGCGGGCGCAGGCGGTCCTTGCGGGTGGGGCGGAAGGTGCGCGGCGCGAAGTCGTCGTCGGAGGGCGACGGCTCGGAGGAGGCGGGGTCGGGGGCGGTCATCGGTCTCCTCCGGTGGTGGGGGTGGAGGGTGCGGCGGCATCGGCGCCGGCGGCCCACTTGAGCGAGAACGCGGCGATCGCGAGGAACACGGCGAGCATCACGGCGTAGGCGCCGAGGAGCCCGACCGAGACGACGGGGTGCGGCGGCAGCAGGGCGAAGACCGCTCCGAGGAGGGCCGTGCCGAGGCCGACGATCACGGCGTCGCGGGCGGCGAGGCCGGTGCCGCGCCGGCCGCTGGAGAACTCGAGCGAGCCGGAGACGAGCGCCCAGCCGGCGACCAGCGCGATGAACGGCAGCAGCGCGGCGACCGGCAGCGCGACGAGCGCGAGCACCCCGGCGGCGAGGGTGACCCCGGCGGAGGCGAGGGCGAGGGTGCGGCCGCGTCCGGCGAGGGTGCGCAGGCCGATCGCGAGCGCGACGGCTCCGCTCAGGATCGCGAATCCGGCGAAGACGGCGAAGCCGAAGGCCGGTCCGTGGTCGGGCGAGAAGGTGATCACCACCCCGGCGACGGCCGCGACGGCGGCGCGGGCGAGGTGCAGGGTCCACAGCCGGCTGGCGGTGTCGGCTTCGGCCACGGTCGAGCCTCTCTGGTGGTGCGGGCGGGTCGGGGTCGCGCGAGGGCGGGGACCGAGCGGCGTCGCCGGGTCCGTCGGTGCGGTGTCCCGCACGATCCGGAGGACGCGCCGGCCCGGTGACGGGCGGCCGCCTCCGCGGACCCTGCGATTTTACGCTCCCCCGGGCGCTCCCGGCGCCGGAGGGCCCTCCCGGCACCGGGATGCTCGGCCACCGTGCAGGTGAGCACCCCCGTTCCGAGCACGCCGCTCCGGACCACAGCGTGTTTCCGCGGGGTAAACACCGCGGATCCGAGCCGCACGGACTCGTGGCGCACAGGGGGCGCTCGCTATCGTGGGTCACACCCGCGCGCCTCACCCCCGGGCGCGATCACCACACCCCCCCAGGCTCAGGACGTCCACCCCCGGCGTCCCACCCGCCGCACATCCCTGGAGTTGATGCCTTGAACGGACTGGATCTCGCGATCCTCGCGCAGCGAGCACGCGATCTGGCCTTCAGCAAGCTGGTCGCCGGCGGTTTCCACCGCTTCGGCAAGGGTTCCCGGATCTGCCTGCCCTTCCGGATCGGACCCGGCCAGGGCAAGCGGATCTCGATCGGCGAGAACGTGCTGATCAGCGCGAACTGCATGCTGATGGTCCCGACCGACGACGCGCCCACGCCTGCCCTGATCATCGGCGACCGCGTGCGGATGAACATGACCGCGATCAGCGCCGTGCAGAGCGTGGTCATCGAGGAGGGCGTCGGCATCGCCCGCGGCGTCTACATCTCGGACCACTCGCACGGCTTCAAGGACCCGACGCGGTTCATCCGCGATCAGGGCGTCGACCGGATCGCCCCGGTCCGCATCGGCCGCGGCGCCTGGCTCGGCGAGAACGCCGTGATCATGCCCGGCGTGACGGTGGGCCGCGGCGCCGTGATCGGCGCGAACGCCGTCGTCCGCGAGGACGTCCCCGACTACTCCGTCGCCGTCGGCGTGCCCGCGCGCGTCATCCGGACCTTCGCGTGAGGAACGCCGTGCCCGAACCGACAGCGCCCGGATCCGCCGCGCCCGAGCCGACCGCGGACGGCCTCGTCCGCGACGTCGTCTTCACCTTCTCCTACGAGACGTACACCGACGCGGCCCGCCGCGGCATGATGCGCCCGCCGGACCGCATCCTGCACTCGCTGATGGAGAGCCCGCAGGTCGGGCGCCTCATCGTGGCGAACCCGTACCGCTTCCTGCCGACCACGCTCGTGCGCGGGGCCCTGGGCCGCGAGGTCGAGTTCCCGTCGACGCCGCAGCGCGTCCTGCACACCCCGCTGCGCCTGCGCCGCTCCGACCCGACCGACATCGCCGGCCTGGAGAAGGAGTACCGCGCCTACGACCGCGGGATCGCGAAGCTGGCCGACGAGATGGAGCTCGTGCGCCCCGTCGTCGTCACGACCAGCCCCGTGGTCGCCGGCTTCTCGCCGTTCGAGTGGGCCGAGCACGTGATGTTCTTCGCCCGCGACGACTGGACGACGTCGACCCGCTGGAAGGGCCACTGGCCCGCGTTCCAGGAGGCCTACCGCCGCGTCGCGACCAGCGGCCGCTCCGTCACCGCCGTCTCGCAGGAGATCATCGACCGCATCGCGCCGACCGGTCCGCACGCCGTCGTCCCGAACGGCGTCAGCCCGGAGGAGTGGACCGGCCCCGTGCCCGACGCCCCCGAGTGGCTCAGCCGCATCCCCGGCCCGCGCGCCCTGCACGTCGGCACCCTCGACGACCGGCTGGACGTCGAGGGGATCGTCGCGGTCGCGACAGCGCACCCCGAGCTGCAGATCGTGCTGATGGGCCCGCAGCCCGACCCCGGCTACCTGGCTCCGCTCGCCCCGTTCGCGAACGTGCACCTGCACCACTCCGTCGGCCGCCGCGAGCTGGTGGCGACGATGCGCAACGTCGAGCTCTGCCTCCTCGCGCACCGCCGCACCCCGCTGACCGAGGCGATGAGCCCGCTGAAGCTCTACGAGTACGTGGCGAGCGGCTGCCCGGTGATCTCCGTCGATCTGCCGCCGATCCACGGCATCAGCGACCGGATCCGCATCGTGCCGACCATGGCGGAGTTCGCCGCGGTCGTCGACGACGCGCTCGCCGACGGCCCGGCCACCGAGGACGAGCGCCTCGGCTGGATCCACGCGAACTCCTGGGCCGCCCGGCACGAGACGGTCCTCGACATCCTGCTCGACCGCAACGGCGGCCGCGCCCGCTCGGGCGGCTCCGCCCCGTCGGCGCTCCACGCGGGCTAGGTCAATCCACCCAGGGGTCCGACTCCGAAGTAGCCAGGGAACGGGTGCCTCACTATCGTGGGGGTGGCACCGCGGCCCGTTCCGCTGTGCCCTCGTCCTCGGACGGCGAGCACACGCCCAGGCGCAGGAGCGGATCCCGCCGTGCCGGCCCCGCGTCGCACCCGACGTCACGATCCTCACCCGCCCGAGAACCACCCGACCGACCAGGACGACGATGCAGCGCAGGCTCCCCGCCCCACCCCGCGCGCGTCCCCCTGAGCGTCGACCCGCCGATGCCCGGGACGCCCCCACGTCCTGACGCACTCCGGGGAGAGCGCGGTCACGACGCCGCCCGATCTCCCCCCCACGGGGCCGCTCCTGCAGAGAGCGGGGCTCGCGCCCGGCTCCACGCCGCCCCCGCACCACCCACCCCCACCACACCCAGCCCTGCACTACCGCCTCAGTCAGCTTCCGCCGGAGGACGAGCCCGAAAGCTCCCCCGGACGCAAGAAGGGTCGCCATGTCACAGTTCCTGTTCGTCTGCTCCGGTGGAGGGCATCTGAAGCAGCTGTTCACGCTGTCCTCCCGCTTCGGGATCGATCCCGCCGACCAGCACTGGGTCACCTTCGACAACGGCCTCAGCCGCTCCCTCCTCGAGGGCCGGAAGGTCACCTACAGCCGCTTCGCCGCCCCGCGCGACGCCCGGCCGATCGCCGAGAACGCGCTGATCGCGCACCGCATCCTGGCCAAGGGCGACTACTCCGCCGTCTTCAGCACCGGCTCGAGCCCGGCCGTGTCGTTCATGCCCGAGGCGTCGCTGCGCGGCATCGAGTGCCACTACGTCGAGAGCGCCGCGCGCGCCGACGGCCCCTCGATCACCGGCAAGATCATGTCGCGCCTGCCCGGCGTCAACACCTACACGCAGTACCCGGTCTGGGCCGACGAGCGCTGGCTCTTCGGCGGCTCGATCTTCGACGCCTACACGACCGGCCCCGATGAGCCCGTCTCCGCGATCCGTCGCGCGGTGATCTCCGTCGGCACCCAGGACCTCTACCCCTTCGACCGGCTGATCGCCGCGTCGGTGCCGCTGCTGAAGGACGCCGAGGTGCTCTGGCAGACCGGTCTCGCCGACGTCTCGCCCTACGGCATCGAGGGCCGCGCGAGCGTGCCGCACCACGAGCTCCAGGAGGCCGTGAAGGAGGCGGACGTCGTCATCGCCCACGCGGGCACCGGCGCCGCCATCACGGCCATCGAGAACGGCAAGGTCCCGATCCTGGTCCCGCGCCTCGTCGCGCGCGGCGAGCACATCGACGACCACCAGATCCAGATCGCCCGCGAGCTCGACCAGCGCGGCCTCGCGATCGCCGCCGCTCCGGAGGAGCTGACCGAGGAGCTGCTGCTGCGCGCCGCGAGCCGCACCGCCGCGCTGGCCCCGACCGTGCCGCCGTTCCGCTTCAGCCCGTCCCGTGCGCGCTCGCGGCGCCGCGCGTCCGCCACGGTGCCGTCCTGGCGCCCCGAGCGCGGCGACACCCGCTTCGAGGCCGTCTGACGCGGGGGCCGCTGCGCCCTCCGCGCGCCGGATCACCTCCGGCACGCCGAACCACCTCCGGCTCGCCGAATCCCTGGGATTCCGCGAGCCGGAGCTGCTTCCACGTGCCGAACCGGGCCGGAGCGAGCCGCGGGCGGCGCGCAGCGCCCTCCGCGCACGCAGAAGGGCGGAGGAGCCGCAGCTCCCCCGCCCTCGCGGTCGTCCCGCAGGCGCCCTCAGGCGGCCCGCTCAGCGCCTCAGGAGGCGTTGGCGAGCAGCGCCGTCCAGGCGATGTCCGCGAGCCTCGCCTGGCCCGCCAGCGACGGGTGGAAGTGGTCGACGTCGGAGATGTCGTCGGAGGTCACGTCGAAGTCGTGCAGGGCGCCCTGGTCGTAGACGCAGTTCGCGGTCGCACCGCAGACGTCGGCGAGGACGTCGTTGTAGGCGTCGATCGTCGTCGAGACGTTGTCGCGGCGGGCCTGCGCCTCCGCGTCGTCCGAGGTGGGCTCGTAGAGCAGCGAGTTGCAGTTGGAGCTGCCGGCCCAGCGCGAGACCGCCTCGGCGTCGCCGCGCTCGGTCTCGAAGAAGTCGAGCAGGTTCGGCACGGAGGAGACGAAGACCGTCGCCTCCGGAGCGCCGGTGGAGAGCGTCGTCAGCGCGGTCGTGACGTTGGCGCGGAAGGCGTCCGGCGTGGTGATGTCGGCGCTGTTCTTGCGGCAGACGTCGTTCGCGCCGATCAGGATCGTGACCAGGTCGGGCGCGGCGGCGACGGCCTTCTCGGCCTGGCGCGGCAGCTCGGCCGAGGTCGCGCCCTTGGAGGCGACGTTCTCGATCTCGGGCACGGCGCCGACCGACTCGCCGGCGCGGCGGGCGACCGAGTCGACCGTCTCGTCCTCGCCCGTCGTCCAGGACGCGCTGGGGCAGGGCTTGTTCTGCCCGCAGGCGGCGACGCCGACCGAGATCGAGTCGCCCATCGCGGCGATCGAGCCGGCCGCGAACGGCAGCTCGCCCGAGGCGGCGGGCTCGGTCGTCTCGGCGGGAGCCGGGGCGGAGGTGCACCCGGCCAGCAGCGCGGCGGCGACGGCCACGACGGCCAGGACGCCGGCGCGACGGGAGCGGGTGGAGCGGGTCATGCGGCGCCTCCCTCGGCGGCCGGGGTGGTCTGCGGAGCAGGAGAGGCAGGAGTCGCCGGGCCCTTGGGCTTGGGCTTCCGGACCTGCTTCACGAACGCGAGGATCTGGTTCATGTCGCGGCGGTAGGCCGGGATCGCCATCGCGAGCGCCAGCGGCACCAGCGAGGCGAGTCCGCCGACGAGCAGGTGGAGGATCGCGGGCAGGTCGGTGTACGCGCCGACGGCCCAGGCCGCGCCGAACATGAACGGCACGACGAGCGCCGGACGCAGGACGGGCACGATCACGTCGGAGCCGCGCACGAAGGTGCCGCGGATCGCCAGCCAGAATCCGGGGACGAGCAGCGCCAGGGTGGTGAGGCCGTAGAGCAGCGCGAGGCCCTCGACGCCGTTCCACCACAGGCCCACGAAGAACGAGCCGATGACGAGCGGGCGGGTGACCACGTAGTACACCAGTTGGCGGTGCACGCGGCCGAGCGAGATGTAGATCCAGCCCTGCACGTTGCCGATGCCCTGCGCGATGCCCGCGATGGACAGCAGCGACAGGATCGTGGCCGACGACGACCACTGCGATCCCAGGAGGAGCTCGACCAGCGGCCCGGCGAGTGCCGCGAGGACGCCGAAGGTGGGCAGCGTGAGGTACCCGATGACGAGCAGCGCGCCGCGGACGTAGCGGCGGTAGCGCTCGCCGTCGTCCTGGAGCGAGGACAGCACCGGCAGCGCGACGCGGCCGAGCGGGCCGTTGAGCTGCTGCAGCGGCAGGAGGAAGAGCGAGTAGGCGCGGGTGTACTGACCCAGCACGCCTGTGCCGAGCTGCGCGCCGATCAGCACGTTGTCGACGTTGCGGGCGAAGTAGTTGAGCAGCTGGACGCCGAAGATGCTGCCGCCGGTGGTGACCAGCGGGATGACCTCGCGCGAGATCTGCGGCCGGCCGAAGGTGGGCCGGGCCGCGACCCAGAGCGCGATGAACCGGTAGATCAGCGCGCCGCCCTGCAGCACGACGAGCGACCAGACGCCCCAGCCGAGGAACGCGGCGACGATCGAGCCGATCACGCCGACGAGCATCGAGACGACGTCGATCTGCGCCATCAGGCCGAACTTCATCTCCTTCTGCACGCGCGCCTGGAGCGGCATGCAGAGGCTGTTGATGAAGAGGGTCGGCGCGACGGCGAGCGTCAGGACGACCAGCGCCTGCTCGTTGTAGATGCCGGCGATGAGCCAGGCGGAGGCGCCGATCACGATCGTGCCGACCACACCCAGCGCGACCGACAGCCAGAGCACGGACCGCCACACGGTCTCGCTCATCTTCTTGGCCTGGATGATCGCGCCGGTCAGACCGAAGTCGCGGACCAGGTCCGCGACACCGACGATGGCCGTGACGGCCGCGAGCAGACCGAAGTCGCTCGGCGAGAGCAGGCGGGCCAGCACGATCGTCGAGATCAGCTGGATCGCGGTCTTGCCCCACAGGCCGCCCAGGGTCTGGATGACTCCGCGGCTCGCCTTGTGCCCGAGGTCGGACTTGGGCGAGGCGGGCGGCAGGTTCGGTCCGTCGCCCACGGTCGGCGACTGCGCGATCGCGTCGGTCGCCAGCGTCTCGGTGGTGTGCGCGGTGTCGTCGATCGCCGCCTCGATCTGGGCGTCGCTCGCCGTGGTGCCGTGGCGGGCGGAGGAGCCGCCCGCGGGGGTCGACCCCGTCACGCGCGCGTCGTCTCGTCGCGGTTCCATTCGGGTACGCCTCCTCGAGCGATGATCGACCGCGCCTCGAGGCGGGGTCGCAGATAGCCGTAGCAGTAGATCGGGAAGGCCGGCCACAGGGCGGGCCGGCGCAGGACGCGCTTCAGCAGCGCGACCGGGCCGCCGCCGCCGGAACCGGCCTGCTCGGGCACGAGCCCGGAGGCCGCCAGCTGGGCGTTGCCGATCGCGATGCGGACGGTGCGCTTGATCTGGTTGCGCATCCGGCGCGGAGCCTTCACGGAGAAGGACCGGCCGGGGAGCGTCAGCCGCTCCTCGGGGGTGAAGAGCTGCTGGACGAAGCGGTCGTCCGCGATGATCTCGGGGAACGCGCCGAAGCGGCTGCGCCCCTCGGCCGAGAGGCCGTAGATCCCGGAGCCGACCAGCCCGGGGGCCCTGTAGTCGGACAGCTCCCAGATCGAGTAGTGCGCCCGGACGGGCCAGGACGCCCCGCCGGTGTCGACGCGGAACTCCGGCGCGGCCGCGAGCGGGCCGCCGGGGCGGGCCAGCTCGTCGCCGAGCGCCAGGAGCGTCTCGGCCGAGACCGACACGTCGGCGTCCACGTAGATCCTGGGGAGGACCGTGGCGAGCTCGTCCGCCGCGTTGAGGCCGGCGATCTTCGAGGCCCGGGGCGTCTCCGCCACCAGGATCCGGGGATCGACGGCCCGGGCGACAGCCGCGGTGTCGTCGGTGCAGCCGTTCGCGCCGACCACGATCTCGAGCCGGCCCTCCGGGTCCCCGTCCACGAGGGCACGGAGGAGCCGGGCGATCACCGCCCCCTCGTCGTGCGCGGGGATGACGACGCTGACGCGTGCGCTCACGACTCGATCGGGGCCGGCTTGCGGACGACGTGAGCGCCGACGTGCGAGCCGAGGGCGGGCTGACCCACCGGGATGTGGGGGCCCCCGCGGGTGAAGGCGGAGACGTGCCCCGCCTCCTCCGGCGACAGGCGCCGGCGGGTCGACTTCCGCGGTGCCTCCGTGATCACCCAGGCCCCGACGGCCAGGAGGATCCAGAAGAGCATGAAGGACTGGAAGAAACCGAAGGCGTCGTAGAAGTACGCGGCGATCGTGTAGCCGAGCAGCAGGACCGCGACGGCGAACGCGAGGCTCGCGTACTGCGGCGTGGTGGTGCTCTTGAACGAGTAGCGCAGCAGCATCACGATCGGGACGAGGAACAGCACGGCCAGGCCGATGACGCCCACGGCGCCGCCGTCGAGCAGCGTGCCCAGCCACTGGTTGTCGAGGATGAACGCGTTCTTGTCCTCGCCCACCACGATGCGGCTGCCGACTCCCGTTCCGAAGAAGGGGTGCTCGCGCACGATCGCCATGGCCGGCTCGAGGTCGGCCAGGCGCCCGGCGCCCGCCATGCCCGCGGAGGTGTACTGCGAGGCGATGAGCGCGTCCGGGTCGAGGAAGGACCCGATCATGTCCGTGAGGATCTTCGGGATGAAGACGAAGCCGAGGCCGAGCACCGGCACCATGCCCAGGAGCAGGTAGCCGCCGACCTTCGGGCGCAGGATGACCGTGAGCAGGAACATCACGCCGAGGGTCACGATCGCCGTGCGCGAGACCGCGGTGACGACGCCGAGGAGCAGGGCGAGGATCGTGCCGTAGTAGATGATCCGGCGGTTGATCTCGTTGAAGGGCCAGCGGGCGTACTTCGAGAGGTAGACGGCGATCGGGATCATCATGGTGAACATGACGGCCAGCGCGATCGGGTGCTGCGACGAGCCGAACGAGCGGTAGCCGCCGGCGCGGTAGGCCTCCTGCTCGGCGCCGAGGCGCTCGAGCGGCAGGAACTTGTCGAGCATGGTGAAGACGTTCTGCTGCGTCGCGCGCTCGATGACCGCGAAGAAGGCGACGACGACGGCCGACCAGACCAGGAAGGTCAGGAAGGCCTCGACGAGCTTCTCGTTGCGCATCACGAGCCGGGCGACGAAGTAGACCGAGAGCATCAGCAGGTCGTTGACGATCGCGCCGACGACGCCGCTGCCGAGGCCGCCCTCGGAGATGAACTGCACGTTCGCGGCGATCGAGAGCAGGCTCGAGGCGACCCAGATGCCCAGCGGCCAGCCGAACGCGGCCGGACGCCAGACGAAGGTCGGATCGATCATCAGCGCGACGATCGCCGCGACGACCATCATCACGATGACGAGCCGGTACGGCTCCAGCGCGAAGCCCAGCGGGATCGGCAGCGCGTAGTAGCGCACCGGGATGAACATGATCACGCCGAGCAGGACGATGAACGCCCCGGTCCAGTTGAAGACGAGCTTGCGCGTCAGGTACAGGAACGAGATCCCGAAGAGGATCGCCCCCGCGTACAGCGGGTTGAGGTAGTAGACCGCTGCCACGGCCACGGCCGCCAGCAGGACGGTCGACAGGACCGCGCGGACCGTGAAGGTCCGGCGGACGAGGATCTCACCCGCGTACGGGTCGTCGTTCCCGGGGACCCCGAGCGGGGTCCCCTTCAGCGTCTGCGTGCTCATCTGCTGCGACCGCCTCAGGTGGCGCTGCGCTTCCCGGAGGAGGCCAGCTCACCCGACCCGGCGGTGTTCTCGGGGGCGGTGCCGATCGCGGCGGGGCGCTGGCCGTTCTCCGAGGCGGAGCCGGTCAGGGCCGGGCCGCGGCGGAAGGACTCGCCGCGGCGCTGGTTGCCGCGGTTCGCGGTGACGCGCTCCCGCGAGATGCGGATGTTGTAGAGGATGAACGCGAGGGCGATGAAGGCGAGGAAGACGCCGAGACCGGTGATCGCGATCGGGATGATCGGGTTCGACCCCTCCTGCTCGACAGCCGCACCCTGGTCGGTGACCTGGAGGGTGACGCGGAGCTCGGGGGCGACGCCCTGGGCCTCCTGCTGAGCGGTGATGTAGCCCTGGAAGATCTGGGTCGCGGTCTGCGAGATCAGGACGGCGCGGGCCGGGTCGGTCGACTCGCCGACGATCGAGAGGATCGGGAGGCTGAAGCGGCCCGGGTTCTGCTCGGATCCGGCCGGCTGGGTCGTGCGGCGCACGGCGCTGAGGGCCTCGGTGGGCGAGAACCCGCCGATGGCGGCCTCGACCTGGGTGCGGATCTCGGAGCCGCTGACGAGGTACGCGTAGATGACCGCGGTGTTGGTGAGGTCGTTCTGCTGGGCCTCGGAGGTGCCCTCCTGCAGCGCCTGACCGGGCTCGACGGCCTGGAGCGGGTTGCGCGAGCCGCCGCCGAGCAGGATGGTCGTGTCGGAGCGGTAGGCCGACTCGGCGCGCGAGACGATCTCACCGTCCTTGACGGTGTAGCCGGCGACCATGGCGGCCAGCACGGCGACCACGAGGCCGACCGCGAGGAGCCATTTGTAGCTCCAGAGCACTCGAAGGTAAAGGGGGACGGACATCTCGGTCTCGACTTCCAGACGGCGAGGTGTAGGACCTCGGGGCGACGCGCCGCGTGCTCGGAGGTTGCACTGCTGCTGCAATCGTTGGAGCAACGCCTCCGTCCATCACGGCGGTGATGGCGGAACGGGGTTTGCGGCTGTCGAGGTGTCGACGGAGCCTGGTGCGAAGGGCGGTTTCGGAGCGGTGCGGTGCTGCGTTCGCACCGGTCTTCGGGCATGCCTCGAAGGGGCCGGAACGAGCACAGAACCGGGACCCCAGGAGTGCGGTGCCCCGACACACTCATTGTGACCATAACCCACGGCATGCGGATGCCGGAAGTATTGCGGCTGTGTTAAGTCTGCGGGAGCGACGACTCGCCGAGCCGGGAGTGGACTTGCGTTCCTCTCAGGTGGTCGAGGATGGTGGCTATTGTTCATTCCTGAGCGCGCCGCCCTCACGACAGGAGACGCATGGATGATGAGCACCAGTGCTCCACCACTGCCGCAGACCCACCCGACCGCACCGACAGCACTGACCGCGACCTCGACGCCCGTCCTCTGACGACCGTCCCGTCCGCCGTGCCCGCCGGCGCTCCACTGTCGATCCTGTACTCCTTCCCGCACGGCATCGGCTCGCCGGGGATCGGCTGGACCGCCCTGCACCAGGTCCGCTCGCTCGTGGCCGCCGGCCACCGCGTGACCGTCGTCGCCGCCTCGATCACCGAGCCGCTCGGACCGGTCGCCCGCGCCGTGACGACCCTCACGGTCGGCGGCGTCCGCCTCCCGCACCGCCTCTTCGGCCGCAGCCGCTCGATCGCCCACCACGACCGCGTCACCGCGCGGATCCTCGCCGAGGGCGACTACGACGTCGTGCACGGCTGGCCGTGGGGCTCGGCCCGCACCTTCGACGAGGCCGCCCGCCAGGGCGTGCCCTCGGTGCGCGAGGCCCCGAACACCCACACCGCGCACGCCTTCGAGGTCGTCGCGGAGGAGTACGAGCGCCTGGGCATCACGCCGCCGGTCGGCTCGCCGCACACCTACAACGCGGTGCGGCTGCGCCGCGAGGAGCGCGAGTGGGCGTCGGCGACCGCGATCCTGGTGCCGTCCGCGTCCGTCGAGCAGACCTTCCTCGAGAAGGGCTTCTCCCCGCGCAAGCTCCTCCGCCACCGCTACGGCGCCCTGGTCGACACGACCCGCAGCTTCGATCCGGACCCGCGCGACGCTCCCGACCACGTCTTCACCGCGGTCTTCGTCGGCCGGATCGAGCCGCGCAAGGGCCTGCTCTACGCGCTGCAGGCCTGGCAGCAGTCGAAGGCGAGCAGCACCGGCCGCTTCCTGGTCTACGGCGACTTCACCCCGGGCTACCAGGAGCGCCTCGCCGGGCTCCTGGAGCAGCCGAGCGTCGAGCTGCGCGGCTTCACGGCCGACGTCGCCGAGGTCTTCGCGAACGCCGACGTGCTGATCCTGCCGACCATCGAGGAGGGCAGCGCCCTGGTCACCTCGGAGGCGCAGGCCGCCGGCTGCGTGCCGCTGGTCTCCTCCGCCGCCGGGGCCAACCTCGAGGACGGCGTGCAGGGGCTCGTGCACGAGCCGCGCGACGTCGAGACGCTGACCGCGCAGATCGACGTGGTGTCCTCGGACCGTGCCCTGCTCACACGGATGCGCCGGGCCGCGCTCGACAACCGCGGCAACCTGACCTGGGAGCGCGCGAGCGTCGACCTGGTCGCCGCCTACCGTGCCGCGATGGCACTCGTGCGCGAGGACCTGGCGGGCACCGCTGCTCCCGACTCCGATCCCGACGACCGAGCAGACCAGCCGAGGAACGACCAGCCGTGAACCCCCCAGCGCTCCACCCCCGCGACGTCTCGATCATCCTCTGCACCCGCGAGCGTCCCGACATGCTGCGGGAGGCGCTCGCGGCGATCGCAGCCGGCACCGACCCCGACGTCGAGGTGATCGTCGTCGACTCCGCGTCGACCGACTCCCGCACCCGCGAGGTCGCCCTCGCCGCGGGCGTGCGCTACGTGCGCACCGACACCAAGGGCCTCTCCATCGCGCGGAACCTCGGGCTCGACTCGAGCGACCGGCCGATCGTGGTCTACACCGACGACGACTGCTCGCCGACGCCCGGCTGGATCGAGGCGCTGCTGCGCGCCTTCGAGGAGGAGCGCGTCACGGTGGCGACCGGGCGGATGCTCGACCACACCCTCGTCGACACCGACGTGCCGCCGACCGACCGCATCGTCTACCGCTCGGCCGTCCGCGGGCTCGACGCGGGCCACGGCGCCGTGATGGCGTTCCGCCGCGACGTCCTGCAGACCCTCGGCGGCTTCGACGACACCCTCGGGGCCGGCCGCTACCTCGCCGGCGCCGAGGACCTCGACATCTTCTGCCGCGCCATCGCCGCGGGCGGCACCGCCGTCTTCGTGCCGGACAGCGTCGTGCTGCACGTCAACACGCGCAACCCCGTCGCCTACCGCCGCCTGATGCGCGGCTACGGGCTCGGGCTCGGCGCGCTCGTCGGCAAGTGGTGGCGCCTGTCGCCCAAGGTCGGCGCGCGGCTCACCGCGACCCTCGCCGTCCGCAGCGGCCGGCGCCTGGTGCGCTCGGCGAAGCGGCGCGGCCGCGGCGCGAAGGACGAGCTCGCGATGGTCGAGGGGATCCTCCGCGGCTACCTGCGCTCGCGCCACCTCCGCCTCTCCGGCTCGACCTTCGTCGACGAGTACCCGCCGACGCCGATCCGGCTGCCCGCCGCCCCGGCGCAGGCCGACCCGGCCCCCGCCGGCACCCCGAGCTGACCGCTCCCCTCCGCCGCCTCCGACCAGGGAGCACCGCCATGACCCGACCCCCTCGCCGCACCGGGCGACCGCACGCCGAGCCGCTGCGCACCCTCGACGAGAAGTTCGTCTCGAACGCCGTCGTCTACGAAGTCGCCCGGCCGACCGGCTCGATGATCGTCGACGGCGCCCCGTTCCGCCGCGCGGACGGCTCGCTCGACCGCGACCTCGTCTACTCCGCCTGGGAGGCGTTCATCCGCACCTCCCCCTCGGTGCGGCAGCGGCTCGCCCGCGCGCCGCTCGGGCTGTTCACGCCCTCCTGGGTGTCGGTCGACGAGATCGACGTCCGCGACCACGTGCGCTTCCACCCGGGCGTGGTCGAGTGGGACCCGCGCCACGTCGAGCTGCTCACCGGCGCCTTCAACGGGCCGATGGACCCGAAGGGCCCGCTCTGGGACATCCTCGTGGTCGAGCTCTCGACCGGGCAGCTGGGCTTCGCCGTGCGGATCCACCACGCGCTCGGCGACGGCATGTTCGGCCTCGTGCTGATCCAGGCCTTCTCCTCGGGCGAGCCGATCGAGTTCGCGCCCTACAGCCGCGCGCCGATGCACTTCCCGGAGGACCCGCGGCCGCCGCGCGGCCCGATCGCGCTCACCCTCGCCGCGCGCCGGCAGATCGCGTCGACGCACGCGTCGCTGTCGGACGAGTGGACGGAGTGGAAGCGCAAGCCGCTGAAGAAGCGGATCACCCGCGTCGGCGGCCGCAACATCCGCGCCGCCCGCGACTGGTGGATCCGCCGCTCGGGACTGCTCGAGCGCAGCATCAAGCCGCGCGACGCGGCGATCCTCACCGCCGACCTCAAGACCGCGAAGGCGGCGGCCCGCGCGGCCGGCGGCTCGGTCGCCGACCTGACCGTCGCGCTCGCCCTGCACGCCTTCGCCGCGCTGCACCCCGAGCGCGAGGAGATCGCGACCCTCGTGCCCGTGTCGCCGCGCCGCGACAGGAACGAGGTCAAGCGCAACCACGTGTCGATGGTGCGGGTCGCCGTGCCGGTGTCGCTCGGTCTCGCGGAGACGGTGGCGAGCGTGCGCGAGCAGGTGCAGCTCGCCGTCGAGACCGGCGAGAGCGGGATCACCCGGGGCCGGAAGGACTGGCAGGGCTACGCGTCCTATCTCCCCGTCTTCCTGCGCCCGCGCTGGTTCGGGAAGGCCGAGCTGGCCTCGATGACCCTCTGGCCCGTGACCGAGCCGGACGACGAGGCCGCGGTCTTCGCGAGCTCCTTCACCAAGCGGCTCGACATCGCGATCTCGGTGCGCTCGGACCTCGACGCCGACCTCTTCATCGACTCGATCGCCGCCTCGCTGACCGAGATCGGCGCGCCGGTGATCGATCCGCTCGCCGAGCAGACCCCCGCCGGATCGCCGGACGACCACGAACCGAACGGAGCCGGCCGATGAGCCAGGGCGGCGGACCGCTGCGCACCCTCACGAAGGTGCGCACGTACCTGCAGGCCGTGCGCCTGCTTCACTTCCACGCGTACAGCCACGCGGACCAGGTGCCGCGCCTCAGCCGCGGGGCCGACGTCTCGTTCGCGCCGAACGTGTCGTTCCGGAACGCCGAGCGGATCACGCTCGGCGCCGGCACCCACATCGGCGAGAACTCGCTCCTCTGGGCCGGCAACAGCAGCGGCCGGATCACCCTCGGCGCGAAGTGCCTGCTGGCGCCGAACGTCACGATCACCGCGTCGAACTACGGCATCGTCCAGGGCACGCCCGTGATGGACCAGCCGAAGATCGAGAAGGACATCGTGATCGGCCGGGACGTCTGGCTCGGCGCGAACGTGGTCGTCGTCGCGGGCGTCACCATCGGCGACGGCGCGATCGTCGGCGCGGGGGCCGTGGTCACCAAGGACCTGCCGGCGAACTGCATCGCCGGCGGCGTGCCCGCCAAGGTCATCGGCCAGCGACCGGAGGCCGATCGTGCCTGACGCCGTGGACACCAGCCTGGCGATCGTCGTCGTCAGCTACAACACCCGTGAGAAGACGCTGGCCTGCCTCGCGTCGATCCCGCTCGGCGACGCGCCGACTCCCCCGCACGTCATCGTGGTCGACAACGGCTCCGAGGACGGCAGCGCGGAGGCGATCCGCGCCGCGCACCCCGAGGCGACCGTGATCGAGGCGGGCGACAACCTCGGCTTCGCCCGCGGCGTCAACCGCGGCGTCGCAGCGGCGACCGAGCGCTTCGTGCTGCTGCTCAACCCGGACACGCTCGTGCTCGAGGGCTCGTTCCGCGCGCTGCTCGAGTTCGCCGTCGCGAACCCGCGCTACGGCGTGTACGGCGGGCGCACCCTCCGCCCCGACGGCTCGGTCGACCCCTCGTCCTGCTGGGGCGCGCCCAGCCTGTGGTCGCTGCTGACCTACGCGACGATGCTCTCCACCGCGTTCCGCGGCAACCCGCTGCTCGACCCGGAGTCGCTCGGCGGCTGGCAGCGCGACAGCGTGCGCGAGGTGCCCATCATCACCGGCTGCCTGCTGCTGATGCCGCGCGAGGAGTACGAGCGGGTCGGCCGGCTCGACGAGCGCTTCTTCCTCTACGGCGAGGACGCCGAGTTCTCGATCCGCGCCCGCCGCGCGGGCCTGCGCCCGGTGATCGTGCCGACCGCCGTGATCGTGCACGACGTCGGCGCCTCCACCCGCGACGCCGCGACCGCGGGCAACTCCGGCCGCAAGATGTGCATGGTGATGGCCGGCAAGGCCACGATGATCCGCCTCTCCTGGAAGCCGCTGCCCGCGCGGATCGGCATCGCGCTGCTCCAGGCGGGCGCGCTCGTGCGCACCGTGCTCGAGACCGCGACCCGGCGCAAGCGCCGCGCCTGGACCGAGGTCTGGCAGCGCCGGGCGGACTGGCGGGTGGGCTACCCGGAGGCCGAGCGCACCCTGTTCGGCCGGGTGCCCGGCACCGGCGCGGCGGAGGTCGCCCGATGATCGCCGGCGGCAGCCGCACGCTGCGCGGTCGCCTGCGCACGCGCCTGCGCGGACTGCTCTCGGGCGAGGACGCCAGGAGCCGCCGGCTGCGGGTCGAGGCCGAGCCGGCCTTCCGCACCCGCTACGCCAACCCCTACAACGCGCGGCTCTACACGGCGATGACCGCCGAGGGCGTGCTCGTGCGCGACCTGTCCTGGGTGCGC
This sequence comes from Rathayibacter sp. VKM Ac-2804, assembly GCF_009866655.1. Lineage (NCBI taxonomy): Bacteria > Bacillati > Actinomycetota > Actinomycetes > Micrococcales > Microbacteriaceae > Rathayibacter > Rathayibacter sp. VKM Ac-2804. The sequence goes on along the minus strand of NZ_CP047420.1, from coordinate 738,766 downwards.
CTGCTGCTCGCGAAGGTCGACGTCGTGCACCTGCACTGGCCGGACCTGACCTTCCTCAGCGGCGTCCGCCGCTACCGGATCGTCGCGCGGCTGGTCTTCTTCTTCGCCTTCCTGCGCGTCGCGCGCCTGCGCGGCACCCGGCTGATCTGGACCGCGCACAACGTCACCTCGCACGAGGAGCGCGGCACCCCGTTCCTGCGCAACTGGTACCGGCGGCTGCTGACCGAGAACCTCGACGCGATCGTCTGCCTCTCGGAGGAGGGCGTGACCGCGATGCGGCGCTCCTACCCGGAGCTGGCCGCGGTGCCCGCGTTCGTCACCCCGCACGGGCACTACCGCTACGACTACGACTTCTCCGCGAGTCGCGCCGAGGCGCGCGCGGAGCTCGGTCTGGACCCGGACGCGCGGCTCGTCGTGTCGGTCGGCCAGATCCGGCCGTACAAGAACGTGCCGACCCTGATCGAGCGCTTCCGCGACCGCGAGGACGACGGCACGCTGCTCGCGGTCGCCGGCAACCCGGCGCGCGGTCCGCTGCGCGGCGTGATCGAGGAGGCGGCGGCGGGCGATGCGCGCATCCGGCTCGAGCTGTCCTTCCTCAGCGACGAGCGGATGGCGCTCTGGCTGCGCGCGAGCGACCTGGTCGTGCTGCCGTACTCGGCGATCCAGAACTCCGGATCCGCGATCCTCGCGGTCTCGGCCGACCGACCGGTGCTGGTGCCCGATCTCGGCGCGATGCACGAGCTGGCGGCGCTGGTCGGCCCGGACTGGGTGCGGCTCTACGACGGCGCGTTCGACACCGCGGCGCTCGACGGCGCCCTCGCCTGGCTCGACGAGCGGACGGTGGCGGACGACGCCTCGGCCGACCTCTCGGCGCTGGAGTGGGACGCGATCGCCCGCGCGACCATCGACGTCTACCGCCGCGTGCTGCGGGCCCCGCGCCCCAGCTGAGCCGCGCCCACTCCCTGCTGTGGGGGGCGGGTCTCGATCGAGTAGCCCGCGCAGCGGGCGCATCGAGATCCACCGTGGTCGGCACCCCACCCGCAGAACCCGCCTGCTGAAAAATCTCGAAGAGTAGTGCGCCGGAAACCCGGGGCGGCTAGCTTTGGCTCCTGATCCCCTTTGCACTCCTCCGCCGGATGCTCCCCCGCGTCCGACGGTCGTCGGTCACCCCTGCCCGCCGAGCCCGCACGGTCACCCCGCCCCGCCCGCCGCACAGAAACACAGGACCTTCGTGATCCCTCGCTCCACCTCGTCGCGCCGCCCCGCCGGTCGTCTCCGCCGCTTCCTGGCCGCGACCGCCGCCGCGGCCGTCGTCACCGCCGGTCTCGTCGGCGCCGCCGCGCTCCCCGCGCAGGCCGCCGACTCCGCCCAGACGGGTGCCGGCCGCTACGTCGTCACCGTCGACTCGAAGGCCGTCTCGACGACGCTCGCGAGCGCCCTCGGCCTCTCGCTCGATGCGACCTACGGCGGAGGCGTCTCCGGCTTCACCGCGACCCTGACCGCCCGTCAGCACGCGATCCTCGCCGCCGACAGCCGCGTCGTCGGCCTCTCGCCCGCCGACCAGGTGGTCGAGGGCCAGGCGCAGACGATGCCCTCCCACGTCCTGACCGCGGAGGCCGACAAGGCCCCGGTCAGCGCCGGCGACGGCGTCACCAACTGGAACGGCCCCGCCGTCGCGGTCATCGACTCCGGCGTCAGCGCGCACCCCGACTACAACCTGGCCAAGCAGGTCAACTGCTTCGGCTCCGGCACCGCCGACGACGCCAACGGCCACGGCACCGGCGTCTCCGGCTACATGACCGCGCTCGACAACGGCTCCGGCACCGTCGGCGTCGCCCCCGGTGCACCGGTCTACTCGGTCCGCGCACTCGACGCGAACAACAAGGGCACCATCTCGACCCTGATGTGCGCGCTCGACTGGGTGTCGCAGAACGCCGCGACCTACAACATCAAGGTCGTCAACATGTCGCTCGCGACCAATGGTGCGGACGACCGCAATTGCGGGCGCACCGACGGCGACACGATCCACCAGGCGGTCTGCGACCTCGTCGCGAAGGGCGTGACCGTGGTCTCGGCCGCCGGCAACTCCTCCGCCGATCTGTCGAAGTACATCCCGGCCGCGTACGACGAGGTCCTCGCCGTCACGAACTTCGCGAACTACGACGGCAAGCCGGGCTCGCTCGCGGCCGTCCCGTGCTCGAACGTGACCACCAAGGACGACAACTACACGCTGAACAGCAACTTCGCGAGCACCGCCGACGCCGGTCACACCATCGCCGCGCCCGGCACCTGCCCCTACACGACGAAGAAGGGCAACACCTACGCGTACATCCAGACCGGCACCAGCATGTCGACGGCCGCCGCCTCCGGTGTCGTCCTCGACTGCCTCGCGGCAGGCGGATCCTGCGTGGGCAAGACCCCCGCGCAGGTCATCGCCCAGGTGATCGCCCAGGCCAAGTCGGCCACCGTCGACCGCGGCCGCACCTTCGCCGGCGACCCGACCCGCCCCGTCTCCGGCCGCTACTACGGCTACGGCGTGAGCACGATCCCGGTGGGCACGGTCGTCACGCCGACGCCGACGCCGACGCCGACCGCGACGCCGACCGCGACCGCGACGCCCACCGCCACGCCGACGCCGACCGCGACGCCCACGGCGACCGCCACGCCGAAGCCGACGGCCACTCCGACCGCGACGCCGACCCCGACCCCGACGCCCACCGCGACCGCGACGCCGACGGCCACGCCGACCGCGACCGCCACCCCGACCCCGACCTCCGGTGCCGACATCACGAAGCCGCAGGCCAAGATCGTCTCGCCCGCCAGCCAGACGACCGTGACCGGCACCGTGACCCTCGTCGCCAACGCGAGCGACAACGTCGCCGTGACGGGCGTCGCCTTCTGGTCGGGATCGACCAAGCTCGGCGACGGCGTCAAGCAGACCGACGGCACCTGGGCGCTCACCGCGAACAGCAGGAACTGGCCGAACGCGACCTACGTCGTGGTCGCCAAGGCCACCGACGCCGCCGGCAACGTGGGTACCAGCACGTCGATCACGCTGGTGATCAAGAACTGACCCGCTCCGCCTGAACGGCCCGGCTCCCTCCTCGGAGGGGCCGGGCCGTTCGCGTCTCCCACGGGGCGGTCGCGGCGTCAAGGGCGGGCGCTGCAGTGGCGCGGTCCGTAGCGTCGGAGGCGCGCGGTCGACCTCCGCCCGCGCGGAGAGGCAGCCATGAGCGACACCCAGAACGGCCCCGTCATGGACGGCGCCGAGGACGCGAGCAACGACGACAAGCTGAGCGGTCTGATCGAGCAGGTCGACCACGACCACGGCGACGAGGGCGCGGGCGCCATGGCCGATGCGCTGCGCGACCGCGCCGACGAGACCGACACCGAGATCACCTCCTCCGACGAGACGGAGACCCGCACCGAGACGGAGTAGCGCCGCCGGTCGAGCAGCCCGCGCATGCTGGTCGAGCAGCCCCGCAGGCGGCGTATTGAGACCCGCCGTCACCAGCTCGGCGGGTCTGCAGACTCCTGTTCTGACGCTGGTGGATCTCGATACGCCCGCTCCGCGGGCTACTCGATCAGCATGATGCCGCCCGCCCCTCGAGCAGCCGCCGCAGGCGGCCCCTGCACGCTGGTCGAGCAGCAGCGTCCGGCGGCCCTTGCATGCTGGTCGAGCAGCCCGAAGGGCGCATCGAGACCCACCACCGCCGAGACATCCGGGAGCGAGCCTCCTCCCCAACCCCCGATCTGACAGCACTGTCCCCGATCGGCCCGCCACCCCACTCCGGTGTCGGTGGTGCCTGATTCAATACCCGTATGTCAGAAGACGAGAATGCGGCAGCACTCGCGGAGGTGCGCGACTGCTTCGACGACTCCGCCGCCGCCGAGCGCGCTGCGTCCCCGACGCGCCTCAGAGCGGCGGAGCGGATGCACCGCGGCTACCGGATCGCGCTCACCGTCCCGGAGGCCTTCGCCCGCGGCGCGACTCGCAGCGAGACACGCGACCTCGTCGAGCGCTCCGTCCGTGCCGAACTGGCGGTGGCGTTCGGGGTGTCCGAGCGGGAGGTCTCCCGCCGCCTCGAGACCGCGCAGCTTCTGATGGAGCACCTGCCGCTCACCCGCGCGCTGCTGCGCGGCGGCCTGATCCTCTGGGAGCTGGGCGAGGCGATCTGCAGGACCGCGAGCAGCCTTCCCGAGACCTCCCGCTCCGCACTCGACGAGCGCGCCGCCGACGCCGCCGTCAGGATGACCACCACGCAGCTGCGCCGCGCCCTCGGACGCTGGCGGGAGGAGCTGCACGAGCAGCCACTCGCCGAGCGCCACGCGCGCGCGAAGGAGGACCGCGCGGTCTGGGTCACGCCGGACGTCGACGGGATGGCGACGCTCTGCGTCCACGCTCCCGCACCGGCAGTGACGGGCGCGTACGACCGGCTGCGCCGCATCTCCCGCACCCTCCGCGACGAGGGCGACCCGCGCAGCCTGCAGCAGCTCAGCGCCGATGCGGCGGTCGATCTGCTCTGCGACGGCGACATCATCGGAACCACGCCCAACGCCGAGCATCGGTCCGACCCGACCTTCGTCCCCGGCGTGCGCGCCGAAGTGCGGCTCACGCTCGCGGCGTCCACCGCCGTGGGTCTCGACGATGCGCCCGCGGAGCTCGACGGCTACGGCCCCGTCCCCGCCCCGATCGCCCGTGAGCTCATTCGCACCGCTGCGTCCTTCACCCGCGTCCTCACCGATCCGGACACCGGAGCCGTCGTCTCCGCCGGCCGGACCTGGCGCACTCCACCGCCCCAGATGCGCCTGCACCTGCAGCTGCGGGACCGGACCTGCCGCTTCCCCGGCTGCACCCGGACCGCCGCCACCAGCGAGGCCGACCACACGATCGAGTGGCGCAACGGCGGCGAGACCTCGCTCGAGAACCTCGTCATGCTCTGCACGTCCCACCACCACGTGCGGCACGGAGAGCAGTGGAGCTACGACCGGGTCGACGACCACGGGACGATCGAGTGGACGCGCCCGACCGGCCGACGGATCAGCAACCGCCCGCCACCCCTGCCCGGGCGGCCACCCGACCCGCCCCCGGGGCCCCGCTTCGACGATGCTCCCGCACCGTTCTGACGGTGGGGGATCTACTTGGAAGAGATGCCCGCACACATGCTGGTCGAGTAGCCCTGCAGGGGCGCATCCAGACCCGCCCACCCCAAGGACGTCGGTCTCCTCCCCGCCCTGCGCTGGCGCCGGAGGCGCCCCCTCCGCTCGATACGCCCGCTCCGCGGGCTACTCGATCAGCATTGATTCCCCGCTGCGGGCTGCTCGGCGAGCATGGACGCAGTGCGCGCCGACCGGGCAGCGGATGCCCGCGGTGTCTCCCTCTCGTGAGCATGCGCTCGCATGGACCGATCTCCCGTCCGCCTGAGCCACCCTTCGGAAAGGCAGCCGTGCCCGACGCTCTCCTCGTGCCGCTCCTGCTCGCCGCGCTCGTCACCAGCGGCCTGGCGGCGGGCTTCTTCTACGCCTTCGCCTGCGCGGTGATGCCGGGCCTGGGCCGGACCGACGACCGCGCCGTCGATCCGCGAGTCCCTCGACTCCCGGAAGACGGCAGTCTGGTCAGCACCACCCCGATCCAGGAGAGACACCATGACCGCACCCCGCCGCGCCCTGATCCTCGTCGACGTCCAGCAGGAGTACTTCGCCGGGCCGCTCGAGATCCGCTACCCGCCGCACGCGACCTCGCTGCCCGCCATCACCGCCGCGCTCGACGCCGCCACGGCCGCCGGTCTGCCGATCGCCGCCGTCCAGCACAGCAGCGGCGAGGGAGCACCCGTCTTCGCACCGGGCACCCCCGGCTTCGAGCTGCACCCCGAGATCGAAGGCCGCCGCAGTGATGAGTGGACGTCGATCACCAAGCAGTTCGGCACCGTCTTCGCCGGCACCGACCTGCTCGCCTGGCTGCGCGAGCGCGACGTCGACACGATCACCCTCGTCGGCTACATGATCAACAACTGCATCCTCGCCTCGGCGGCCGAGGCCGAGACGCACGGGCTGACGGCGGAGGTGCTCTCGGACGCGACCGGTGCCATCGCGATCTCGAACGCGGCGGGCTCCGTCGACGCCGAGACGGTGCACACCACCCTGCTCGCCCTGCTGAACTCGAACTTCGCGGCCGTCGCCGACACCGCCGCCTGGACCGACGCCCTCGCCTCCGGCGAGCCCCTCCCTCAGAGCGACCTCGGCAGCTCTGCCGTCGCGGGCGCCGCGCTGCCGCCGCGCTGAGACCTCGCCTACTGGTCGGGACGCCCCGTAAACGGGCCGTATGGTCGGGAACGACGAGTCGAGCGCGGCGTCGGGGCACACGTTACGTGATTGCCGCGCTCCACGAAGAGGTGACCACCGAAGGTAGAACGATGGCGCGCGACGTTCGGCTGAAACGCGCAACGTCCGTTCACCAAACGACAGCCCACGAGTTCGGCACCCCTCCACTCCGCAGATCTACAGCAATGGGAGCGCTCTCCCGATTCGCAGTACACAGTGATCCACATATTGATTGCCGTCAGCATTGCGCCAGCACGTACGTGGCTACAGAAATCTCCGTCAAGAACAATCCGCAACAAGCAAACCTACGGAGGTAAGAAATGTGGTACTACAGCGCAAGGAAAATGGCTGCGATCGTCGCATTGTCGAGCGCCATGATCGCCGATGAAGCGAAATACAGCTGTGTCGGGAAGACGAACAATCCACACTGGTCTCGCGGCACGGGCGGGTGTTATCGCTAAAACTGTTGTCACCTGCTCCGGACCCAACGGCAACATCCCTGTCAGGGTCCTCTCGCTTCTCGGCAAGACCAGCCAGAACAGCGTGGCAAGCCTGCGGATCGTCGCCGAGTCGAACTACGTCCAGAACATCCCGGTGGGTGCACTCGGCCAGCCACGGACATGGTATGTCCCCGCCGAAGGAGCACCAAGGATAAGCGGAGACGCCTACTTTCGTGCCAGCCATTCGGTCGCAGGAGCGCCACCATTGAGTACAGAGATCTCAGGATCGGGCCAGTCGACTTTTCTCTACGTCAGAAGTAAGTAGAAGCGACCCTTACCGCGAGAAGAGAAGCTCGAGTGTTGCTTTTCCGGAATTGAAGGCGCTCGGGTGCTCGAGGTACAGTCGGAACGGAAGACCACGAGCATCTCGCTCCGCCCATTCAATCACCTCCAGGACATCTCGCGCTTCGATGATACGGATCTCCTCCTCGATCGTCTCGGCCTCTGTGAAGTAGACGCGATAGACCGGGTCATCCACTTCGCCGTCGACGTTGCGAGGATCTACTAGGTGAGTCTTCATTGTCTCTCTTTCCTTTCTCCGCTGCGGTCATTATTCCCCACCGTCGGCCTCGCACTCGTTCGCACATCGAGATGTCCCCACGGAGTCCGCGGTTCTCGATACTCCGATGCGGCGGTCTACTCGATCACCAGATCCTGCGACTTTGGGGCTCTGCGAGCGGCTCGACCGGGCGCTTCGTCAGCGGTCCGAGGGCGGCGGGAACGGGCGGGTCGAGCGCGGGGCGGCCGGGGGCAGGGCCGTGCGGGCGCGGTGCAGGGAGACGGCCGTGAGCAGCACGCGGGTGCGGGCCGGGGAGGCGTCGAGCGGGCCGATCAGGGACTCGATGCGGGCGAGGCGGTCGTAGAGGGTCTGCCGGCCGATGCCGAGAGCGGCCGCGGTGGCGGTCTTGCTCCCCCAGTGCGACGCGAACGACTCGAGGGTCGCGAGCAGCTCCGGCCGGCCGCGGCGCAGCGGGCCGAGCACCTCCTCCACCAGAGCATCCGCCTCGGCGTCGTCGCGGAGCGTGCTGGCGAAGCGCTCGAGCCGGTGCAGCCGCGCATCGACGACGCCGCTCTCGGCGCGGGTCCACTCCCGCACCCCGCGCACCTCCGCGAGCTCGCGCGGCACCCGCGCCACCGCGTCGGCGCCGCTGCCCACGCAGAGCAGCGCTGCCGCTCCGGCAGCCGGCGGCCACTCGCCGAGCAGCAGCGCCCTCGCCCGCTCCCGCGCGGCGATGTCCGGGAAGGCCAGCAGTGCGAGCAGCTCGCCGCCCGCGACGCAGACCACGCTCGCCGCGCTCGCTGAGCCTCGCACCGAGCCGTCGAGCGCGGCGCGGACCGCGCGGAGGGTGCGCTCGTCCTCGCCGACGTCCGCCCAGACGCCGAGGAAGGACTCGCTCCCGCCGATCCCGAGCCGCCCGAGGAGCGCGTCGATCTGCAGCTCGGCGCTCGGGTCGGAGCGCGACGTCTGCGCCGTCGCGACCGCGAAGAGCTGCGCGGCGAGCCGCTCGCGCGCGGTCGGCGGCCGCCGCCGGAGCAGGGCGATCGCGAGCACGTCCGGGGCGCGGTCGAGCGCGACGGCGACGGCGTGCAGGTCGGCCTCGTCGTGGGCGCGGAGGTAGAGCGTGCCCAGCAGGGAGTCACCGGCGCGCAGCACGCCGGAGGAGGCACCGGCGGTGCGCGACGTGTCGACGCCGCGGCCGGGGTGGGCGCGCACGATCTCCTCGCCCGCCGGCGAGACGAGCGCGGCCGAGGCGCCGGTCGCGCTCGCGACGACCCGCAGCAGCTCGTCGATCCCGGCGTCCGCGGCCGCCGCCTCGCCGAGAAGTCCGGACAATCTGTCCGCCACCCGCAGACTCCGGAACTTCTGCTCGGTGAGCCGGGTGTTGATGCTCTCGCAGACCTGGACGAACGGGACGCGGACCGGCAGCGCGAGCACCGCGAGGCCGCGCTCGTCGGCCGCGGCGACGAGCGCGGCCGGCACGCTCGGCAGGCGCTCCGAGAGCTCGACGGCCAGGGCACCGACTCCCGCCGCGACCAGGGATTCCACGTAGCGGCGGCACTCCTCCGCGTCCTGGTCCGAGGAGAGGTTCACCCCCTCCATCAGCAGCAGCTCGCCGCCCAGGAGCAGGGGCGCGACATCGAGCTGCTCGCTCGCGTGGGCCCAGCGGATCGCCACCCGCCCCGCGGCCGGCCCGCCCGCGACCACGACGGGTCCGGCGGCCGCGAGCAGCGGGTCGAGGAGCGCCTCGGACAGCGGGATCACCATGCAGAACGTCCTCTCGCGTCACGGCGAATTTACACGGCGACGCGGCCGCCGAAACCGTCCGCCGGGAGGGTGGAGCCCAGTCTCCCCGCTCCTCCACACCCCGCTCGGCTGCGGCGCCGTCCACCGTTCCCCGCTCCGACCCCCCGCTCCACCTCACGCTTCGAGAGGATCCACCCATGAGCTCCGACACCCTGCACGGCACGACCGACACCGAGGACGCGCTGACCCCGCTCCCCGAGAGCCGCCGCAACGCGCGCCTCGACGGCCAGTTCTGGATCTGGGCGGGCGCGAACATCGCCCCGATCAACTGGGTCCTCGGCGCGCTGGGCGTGAACATGGGCCTCGGCCTCTGGGACACGATCACCGTCCTCGTGCTCGGCAACGTCGTCGGCATGGCCGTCTTCGGCTTCTTCGTGCTGCTCGGCCAGCGCACCGGCGCGACCGGCATGCTCGTCGGCCGGGCCGTCTTCGGGCGGCGCGGCAACTACGCGCCCGCCGTGATCCAGGCCGTCGTCGTGATCGGCTGGTGCGCGATCAACACCTGGATCGTGCTCGACCTGGTGATCGCGCTGCTCGGCTCCGTCGGCCTCGTCGATCCGGAGGCGGCCAACATCGGCTGGAAGGTCGCGGTCGCCGCGGTGATCATGGCGATCCAGGTCGCGATCTCGTTCCTCGGCTACAAGGCCATCGCCGCCTTCGAGCGCTGGACCGTGCCGCCGACCCTGCTGGTGCTCGCCGTGATGTCGATCGTCGCCTGGTTCTTCCTCGACATCGACTGGTCCTACGCCGGCCCGGCCGAGGGCGCCCTCACCGGTGGCGACCGGATCGCGGCCATGTCGATCGTGATGACCGCGATCGGCATCGGCTGGGGCCTCACCTGGCTCGCCTACGCGGGCGACTACTCCCGCTTCGTCAGCCCCCGCGCCTCCCGCAAGAAGCTCTACTTCGCCAGCGTGCTCGGCCAGTTCGTCCCCGTCGTCTGGCTGGGCGTGCTCGGCGCGACGCTCGCCACCAAGAACGGCTCGGTCGACCCCGGCCAGCTGATCGTGGAGAACTTCGGTGCCCTCGCGATCCCGGTGCTGCTGCTCGTGGTGCACGGGCCGATCGCGACCAACGTGCTCAACATCTACTCGTTCGGGATGGCGACCCAGGCCCTGGACATCCGCCTCGGCCGCCGCGCGCTCAGCCTGATCGTCGGCGTGCTCGCCTTCGCCGCGTCCGTCTTCTTCGTCTTCCAGGACGACCTGGCGACCACCCTCGACGCCTGGCTCGTCGGCCTGGTCGGCTGGGTCGCTCCGTGGGGCGCGATCGTGCTGGTGCACTACACGGTGTTCGAGCCGCGCGTGCGCTCGTTCGGGCACCTCTTCGCGCCGGTCGGCTCGCCGCTGCTGCCGGACGTGCGCTGGCGCGCGCTGCTCTCCTTCGCGATCGGCGCGACCCTGACCTGGCTGTTCATGAACGGCTCCGTGCCCGCGCTGCAGGGCCCGGCTGCGACCGCGCTCGGCGGGGTCGACGTGTCCTGGCTCGCCGGCGGCGTCTCGGCGGGGCTCGCCTACCTGCTGCTCGGCCGGGGCGACGCCGCGGCGTGGGTGCGGAAGCGCGAGCCCCTGCAGCCGGCGGCGCGTGCCGCCGAGCCCGTCCTCGGGTAGCCGCCCCCGTCACTCCGCTGCGCTCCTCGCTCCTCTGCTCCTGCACCACCGCACCACGAACGGAACCGCCATGCCCCTCCTCATCACCGACGCCGCCGTCATCACCATGGACCCCGTCTCGGGCGCCGTCCCGATCACGGCGAGCATCCGGATCGTCGACGACGTGATCACGGCGATCGGCCCGGGACTGGTTCCCGAGCCGGGTGACGAGGTGATCGACGGCCGCGACCGCCTCGTCACACCGGGCTTCGTCAACGCGCACACCCACTCGTGGGAGTACCTCTACAAGGGGCGCTACGACAACCTGCCGCTCGAGCTGTGGATGCTGCTGTCGTACCCGATCCTCGGCGACAGCCGCGTCGCTCCGGACCTGATCCGGCTGCGCTCGTCGCTGTTCGCGCTCGAGTCGCTGAAGGCGGGCGTCACGACGCTCGTCGACGACGTGCTCGAGAACCCGGACCAGGACGCGGCGCAGCTGGCGGCGGTGTTCGACGCCTACGACGAGATCGGGATCCGCGCGAACATCTCCGGGCACGTGATCAGCAAGCCGTTCTTCGAGACGATGCCCTTCCTCGAGGAGTACCTGCCGGCCGAGCTGCTCGACTCGGTCCGCGGGGCGGCGCGGCCGACCACCGGGGGCTACCTCGACTTCAGCCGCACGGCCTTCGCCACCCAGCACGGGCGCGGCGGCGGACGGCTGCGCTACATGGTCGCGCCGTCGGCCCCGCAGCGGGTGGGCGCCGATCTGCTGGTCGGGGCGACGGAGCTGGCGCTCGAGCACGACGCGGAGTGCCACATCCACGTCCTCGAGACCAAGACGCAGCTGGTCACCGGCGAGGAGTTCCACGGCTCGACCCTGGTCGAGTACATGGCCGGGATCGGCGCCCTCTCGGCGAACACCACCTTCGCGCACGGGATCTGGCTGACCGACTCCGACATGGCGGCGATCGCCGCGGCCGGCACCTCCGTCTCGCACAACCCGATCTCGAACCTCAAGCTCGGCTCGGGCATCGCCCCGTGGCGGGCCCTGCACGACGCGGGCGTGAACCTCGGCCTCGGCACCGACGGCTGCTCGAGCAGCGACTCCCCGCGGATGCTGGACGTGGTCAAGGCGGCGGCGCTGCTGCACAAGGTGACCGATCCGGACCTCGCGACCTGGCCGACGGTGGCGGAGGTGCTCACGGCGGGCACGATCGGCGGCGCCCGCAGCGCCGTGCTCGGCGACGTCACCGGGAGCATCGAGGTGGGCAAGCAGGCCGACCTCGTGCTCTTCGACCTGGAGACGCTCGCCTTCACACCGCGCCAGCGCCTGGAGAACCAGCTGGTCTACTCCGAGAACGGCTCGTCGATCGACACCGTGATCGTGGCCGGCCGGATCGTCGTCGCCGGCGGCGAATCGACGACGGTGGACGAGTCGGCGCTGCGGGCCGACCTGGCGGCGCAGCTCGGCGAGATCGTCGCGTGGCAGGACGCGCTCGACCGCTCCAACGGCGTGCTGACCGAGCCGTTCCGCCGGATGTACGAGAGGGCGATGCGCCGCGACGCCCCGATCGACCGCTTCAGCGGCCGGCGCCTGGTCTGAGGGCGGGGGTCCGACGGCGCGGGAGGCCCGCGGCACCCATTCGGGGCGGGATCGGGCGGACCTGCGGCGCGTCGAGCCGGAGGGCGCCCCCTGAACGGGAACCCCCCACCGGAGGAAGGTTCATTGCGAACGGGCGTTCGAACGCCCCGCCTAGGGTCGCAGCAGAAGCGCCGGAGTCTCCCGGCCGACCTCTGAGCGACTCCCCTCCCCGCAGTGCCGCGGTCCTGGAGGGAGCCGCTCCTCCGACCTCGACGCCCGGAAGGACGCCCGTGCCGACGACCCCCGCGACCGCCGCTGCCCGCCGCTCAGGCGCGGGGCAGGCCGGCGAAGTTCGCGGCGCTGAGCTCCTGGACGGCGGGCAGCTTCGCGAGGATGGCGGCCGAGACGCTCTCGCGGTCCGAGAGGACGCGCTCGAGGGCGTCGCCCACGCGGCCGGCGAGACCGGCGCCCGGCTCGACGCAGAGGTAGGGCAGCTCGAACATCGCCATCAGGCCCTCGACCTTGCCCTGGGTGGCGAGCGTGATGGCGGGGACGCCCTTCATCAGGGACATGATCGCCAGGTGCATCCGGCCGGTGACGGTGACGGTCGCGCGCTCGGTGAAGCCGCGCACCTCCGCCGGAGTGAGGACGTCCTCCACGAAGGCGACGCCCGCGGTGTCCGGCAGGGCCGCGAAGACCTTGCGGCAGGCCGCGAGGTCGTCCGGTCCGTGCTTGATCACGTGCGGGAGCAGCACGACGGCGAGGCCGCGGGCGCGCAGGCCGCCGATGATCTCCACGTAGGCACCGGTCTGGTCGGTGTCGATCAGACCCGAGACGTTGACGATCGCGATCCCGCCGGTCGTGTCCAGCGCGGCGAGCTCGGTGCTCGCGCGGCCCTGGTCCACGGAGCGCGCCGAGAAGACGATGTCCGCCGAGGCCTTCGCGTCGAGGCCGTCGCGGCGGGCGCGCTCGACCGAGAGCGGGTCGCGGAGGAAGAGGGTCGTGCCGGCGCGGTCGGCGTCGCGGAGCTGCGAGAGGGCACCGGGGTGCGCCTTGCCGTTCCAGCTGAAGCCGAGGACGCGGGTGTCCACGCCCGCCGACGCGGCGCTGCGGGCGACGAGCGCGCGGCTGGTCGAGGCGCGGAAGTTGTAGGCGCCGTCCATGATGTCGGCGCCGACGATCGAGACGGACGCGGCGCCGGGCAGCATGGCCCGGAAGCGGCGCAGGTCGCGCACGAAGCTCGGCAGTCCGCCGTAGAGCAGGGTGCCCAGCGAGACGATCTCGACGCGGTCGGCCTGCTCGGCCGGGATGCGGAAGTCGCCCTTGTAGCGGGTGATCACGGTGATCGGCCCGGCCACGTTCTCCAGGAACGCGCCGACCAGCGCGGCGTCGCCGATGTTGCCGGCGCCGGGGGGCGCGATGAGGATCGCGCGACCCTGAGCACCGCCGCCGCGGCGGGCGCTGCGCAGGCGCGGCGCGTCGAGGAAGACGCCGCGCGCTCCGAGGGAGAGCACCGCCGGGCTCTTCAGCAGCGGGGCGGTGCGCTTGCGCAGACCGCCCAGCACCGTCCGGACTCGCGAACTTGCTCCGCTCACAGCGATCCCGTTCCCGGCCCCGTCGCGGAGCCGTGCTCATCGATGGCGGAGGCGGCCCGTCGCCGCGTCCGTCCGTCCGGGCGGGATCTCGGCGGCAGAGGCAGCGGTGCTGCCCGGCCGCCGGGGACGCTCCCGCCGCGCCCAGTGTACGGAGTCGTCCCCCGTTCGCCCGGCGCGCACCGCCGAGGCCCGGTGCGGCCTCCCCTCGACTTCACTCCTCCCCTTTCCCAGCCCCGAGTCCCCGCTCACACCTTCCCCGATTGGACACCACGCCCATGACTCGAACGCTCAGCGCGACTCTCGCCGCCCTGCTGGTCGTGATCGCCGCGTTCTTCGCGGCCGCGCCCAGCTTCGCGGCGGCGAACCGCTACGCCTCGCCCGCCGGCACGGGAACGGTCTGCTCCGCAGCCGCTCCCTGCGCCCTGACCACCGCCGTCCAGAGCGCCGCCGCCGGCGACACCGTGCTGCTCACCTCCGGCACGTACCCGACGACGACCCTCAAGGGCGGGAAGGCGACCGTCGCCGCTCCCGTCGTCGTCCAGCCGGCCCCCGGCGCCTCGCCGGTCCTCGGCTCGACGAAGGTCTACACGCCCAACACGGTGTGGAACGACATCTTCTCGAAGAGCACCTTCTACACCTACGGGTCGGGCATCACGGTCAACCGGATGCACATCGACGGCGCCGGCATCTTCGTGCGCAGCGCGAACGTCGTCGTCCGCGACTCGCTCTTCGAGAACGGCTCGTCGATGGACGGCATCCAGGTCGGCGGCACCGACAACGGGCTGATCGAGAACAACCTGGTCCGGAACTTCGACCAGAACATCGACAACGGCCTGCACGCCGACTGCATCCAGGTGTTCGAGAGCAACCACGTCACCCTCCGCGCGAACACGCTGATGAACTGCTACAACGCGGGCATCATCTTCTCCCCCGGTGCGGGCGACGGCATGACCGACATCACCGTGGAGTCGAACTTCGTCTCCGGCTGCATCGTCATCACGGCCGACTGCCGCGGCGGCTCGGCGGCGGACTTCCGCGAGGCCTCGGCCGACGGCATCTACATCCGCAACAACACCTTCGAGTCGGGCGCGCTGCGGGTCGGCGGCGCGAAGAACACGGTCTTCGACCGCAACATCGTCAGCTACCTCTCCTCCTGCACCAGCCCGATGACGAACACCATCGTCGAGAACTGGAACACCAAGCTCTGCAGGACGCCGTCGCTGCTCAACCAGCAGGGCAACGTCCAGGGCGCTCCGGCGCTCGCCTCGGTGGCCACCGGCGACCTGCACGTGCTGTCCGCGACCGGGACCCAGATCGCCGGCTGGGGGTCGACCACGTCGGCCCGCACCGACATCGACGGCCAGACGATGGGCTCCCGCACCGCCGGCGCCGACCAGTTCGGCGCGGTGACCGCTCCGTCGCCGACCGCGACGCCGACCGCGACGCCCACCGCGACTCCGACGCCGACCGCCACCCCGACGGCGACCCCCACCGCCACGCCGACGGCCACCGCGACGCCGACGGCCACGCCCACGCCGACCGCCACCCCGACCGCCATCCCGACCGCGACGCCCACCGCCACGCCGACGCCCACCGCGACTCCGACCCCGACGGCCGTGCCGGCGCCGGTCGACCGCACGGCGCCGACCGTCGCGATCGTCTCGCCGGGCTCCGGCTCGTCGGTCACCGGAGTCGTCAGCCTGATGGCGACCGCCTCCGACGACACCGCCGTGACCGGAGTCACCTACTGGGTCGGCACCACGAAGCTGGGCGACGCCGTGCAGGCGTCGGACGGCAACTGGTACCTCACGGTGAACACCGCGGTGTTCCCGAAGGGCAGCTACTCGGTGACGGCGAAGGCCGTCGACGCGGCGGGCAACGCCACGACGAGCGCCGCGATCGTCCTGAAGCGGGTCTGACGCCCGGAGTGATCACCGCCTGAACGACGGAGGGCCCCTGCGCAGTGCAGGGGCCCTCCGTCGTTCTCCCGACCGCCGTCAGTCGGCGAAGATCGCGCCGACCGGCTCGCGCTTCTCGGCCTGGAAGCGGTCCTCGGCACGGCCGAGCGCCCAGTAGGCCGAGAGCGAGAGCGCCGCGCGCTCGACGCCCCAGTCGTCCTGGAGGATCGCGCGGAGCCGCTTCATCGCCGTCCGCTCGCCGTGGGCGAAGACCTCGACGGCGCCGTCCGGGCGGGTCAGCTCCGCGACGGCGGCGGTCAGGGCCTGCCCCGCCTCCTCGTCACCGCGGTGCAGCCAGCGCACCTCGACGCCCGCGGGGACGGTCAGCGGCAGCTCGTCCTCGGCGCCGTGCACCTCGATCAGGGCGGTGCCGCGGGCGCCGGCGGGCATGGACTCCAGCGCCGCGGCGATCGCCGGCAGCGCCGACTCGTCGCCGAGCAGCAGGTTCGCGGCGTCGGCGCGGGGCGCCCAGGCGCCGCCGGGCGCCGACATCTCGAGCCGATCGCCGGGGCGCGCGGAAGCGGCCCACGGTCCGGCCACTCCCTCGTCGCCGTGCAGGACGAAGTCGATGGCGAGGCTGCGCGCCTCGAGGTCGACGGAGCGGATCGTGTAGGTCCGGCGCACCGGGAGCTCCTCGGGGGCGAGGCGGGCGCGCAGGGCGTCGAGGTCGTGCGGCGGCTCGAGGGCGACGCCGGGCGGGGCGAGCAGCAGCTTGACGTAGCGGTCGGTCGCGGCGAGCCGGTCGGGATCCGCCGCCGCGACGAAGGCGTCGAAGCCCTCGCCGCCGAGGTGCACGCGCACGAAGTGCTCGGTGAGCCGCTCGGTGCGCAGGACGGTCAGGACGAGCTGCGGGCGGGGCGGGCGGGCGCGGCGCTCGGACGGCGCGGCGGGCGTGATGGCGTCGGTCATCCCTCCAGCATGCCGCCCGCACCCGCTCGTCGCGCGCGATCGGTCCGGGCTCGCAGGAACCGCCCCGGCACGCGGAAGCCGCAGGATCCCGCGAGCCCGGCCGCGTTCCACGAGCCGGAGAGGCGACGGACGCGGGCACGGACGCGCCGCGAGCGTCGCGCGGCGGTGGGGGGCGACCCGGCGCGCGACGGCGCGCGGGCGCGGGCGGCCACGCCGTAGCCTCTCCCCCATGGATGCGACCACGACCGTCTCGCGCGCCGCCCCGACCGCCCCGCGGCTGCAGCCGGACCGGGTCCTCGTGCCCGACGTCCTGCGCGGGATCGCGATCGTGGCGATGCTGATCGCGCACGCGCTGCCGCTCGTGCCGAGCCTGCGCGGCGGGGCGATCGGCTTCGCGGCGGCGAACGTCAACGACCTCGCGTCGCCCCTGTTCGCGCTGGTGATGGGGATGTCCGCCGCGCTGGTGCTCGCGCGGCCCGGCGCGTCCGGTGGGCGCGTGGTCGTGCAGAACCTGATCCGCGGGGCGGTGCTCGTCGCGCTCGGCGTCTGGCTGGGCGGCTGGGGCAGCTGGATCGCGATCGTGCTGCCGCACCTCGGGCTCACCCTCGCGCTCGGGACGCCGATCCTGCTCCTGCGCAGCCGCCTCGTCGCGCTCGCCGCGGCCGTCGTGCTGGTGGCGGGCGCCCCGCTGAACGCGGCGGTCGCGGCGGGCGCGGATCCGACGGTCCTCTACGCGCGGACGCCGGTGGGCCTCGTGCTGCAGTGGAGCTTCGTCGATCCGCACTACCGGCTGACGAATCTGCTCCCCTTCTTCCTGCTCGGCGCGCTGCTGCTGCGGCACGGCTTCCGGCGCGACCGCCTGCTCGCAGTGCTCGCCGTCGTCGCCGTGCTCGCGTACCCGGTGCGGCCGGTGCTCGAGCGGCTGGTCGGCCTCGACTCCGTGTCCGGCAGCTACCCGGACACGCTGCACGACCTCGGCCTGGTGCTCGCCGCGGACGTCGCCGTCGTGCTGCTCGCGACCGTCCGGCGGCGGCCGGCGAGCGCGGTGATCGCGGCGGTGCTCACGCCGTTCCGCGCCGTCGGCTCGCTCGCGCTCTCGGTGTACCTGCTGCAGGTCGCGGTCGTGGCCGCCTTCGCGGCCCGGGGCCTCGGCTACGTCGTCGACACCCCCGGCGCCGCCCTCCTCCTGGTGCTGGGGGTCTGGGCGGTCGCGGTGCTGTGGTGGCGCTTCGTCGGCCGCGGCCCCGTGGAGTGGCTGATCGGCCGGCTGACCCGGCTGGTGCCGGCGCCGCGGCGCTGAGCCGGCGGACCGATCGCCGCCTGGCCCGTCAGCTCTCGACGACCGGCAGCTCGGCGACCGCGACGGCGCCGCCGCTCTCGTCGGTGATCTCGATCGAGGCGACGGAGGCGCGCAGCACGGCCGCGTTCATCGCGCAGTCGAGGGAGGCCTCGCTCCCGAGGAACGAGCCGGAGGGCAGCCGCACGCCGGTCTCGGTGACGAGGACGACCTCGTAGCTCTCGCCGACGGCGAAGCCGCTGCCGCGCAGGATCGTCTCGGTGCCCCAGGTGTGCGCGACGAGCTCGGCGTCGATCTCGAGGGCCGAGTCCTCGGCGAAGGCGATCGGCTCGACGGCGCCGAGCGTGCCCGGCCCGCCCTCGGGGGGACGGTCGCCGAGCGACTGCAGGGCGAGACCGCCGAACGCCCCGATCGCGACGCAGGCGGCGGCCGCCGTCACCCCGAGCGCGATCCGGCGACCGCGCGCGGGCCGGGCCGGCGCACTCCGCGGCTCCTCGCCCCGGGCCCTCGGGACCGCCACCAGCGCCGGTCCGGCGAGCGCCGCCACCCGCGCGCGCAGGTCCGCCGAGGGCTCGGGCTCCTCCCAACGGCCGACCCCGCCCAGCCCGGAGAGCACGGCGCCGAAGGAGGCCAGCTCCTCGTCCACGCTCGGGTCCGCCGCCCGCAGCCGGTCGAGCTCGGCGGCCTCCCCGTCCGACAGCTCGCCGGCGAGGGCCGCGGCGATCAGCTCCTCGCGGCGCCCGCCCTCGCCGTCGGCACCGCGTCCGTCGGCACCGCGACCGTCGGCACCGCGTCCGTCAGCACCGCGTCCGTCAGCACCAGTCACGATCGGTCCTCCGGGGTCGAATCGGGCCCCGCGAGATGCGTGCGGAGCGCCTTGAGAGCGTAGAACGTGCGGGTCCGGAGCGTCGCGACCGCGACTCCGGTCGCCGCGGACACCTCGGCGTAGCTCTCGCCGCGGAGGTGGATCGCGACGACCACCTGGCGGTGCTCGGGCGAGAGGCGGGCGAGCGCCTCGACCATCATCAGCGGCTCGAGCGGATCGACGTCCTCGCCGGCGACGTCCTCGAGCACCTCGGCCGGCACGATCCGCGGCAGCCGCTGGACGGAGCGGTGCGCGTCGACGATCACGTTGCGGGCGATCGCGAACAGCCAGGTGCGCGGGCTCGCGCGCTCCGCGGCGTAGCGCTCGCGCGAGCGCCAGGCGCGCAGGAACGTCTCCTGCACGCAGTCCTCCGCGAGACCGCGGTCGCGCAGCGCGTTGACGGCGAAGCCGAGCAGGGCGGACCCGTGCTCGTCGAACGCCGCGACCAGGTCGAGCGGGGCGGCGGGCCGGGGCGTCGGCCGCGGGTCGGGCTGCGTCATCGCGGTGCGGTCCCCTCGTCGCCTGGTGGCCGCCGGCCTGGTGGCCGCCGGCATCGTCAGCGCCGCGAGTGCCATCGGCGCCTCCTGTCCCGACCGGCAAAGCGGCCCGTCGCAGGGGGTACGAACCGGAGGAGCGAGACGTTCATCCGGGCACTGCGCTCGAGTCTATGAGAGAGATCTCAGACGGTGAGGAGACGAGCGGCGGTCAGTGCCTCGGGGCGAAGGCGCCGAGGGCGTACGCGAGCAGGATCAGCGCCATCGCGACTCCCGACGCGACCGCGGCCAGCACAGCCGCGTCGTTGCCGCCGACGAGCAGGCCGAGGCCGCCGAGCACGACCAGCGCACCGCCGAGCAGCGCGAACATCCGCTCGGAGAACGCCCACGCGAACGGCAGGAAGTGGAGCCCGACGACGAGCGCGATGAGCGCGGACCTCAGCTCGCCGCGACCCGCCGCCTCGAGAGCGCGGCTGCCGACGGCGATGAGCGCGAACTCGGCGACGACGCAGGCGCCGTAGACGGCGAGCCGCGAGGGCTTCGGCGGCACGAAGGGCCCGAGCGGGCGCGGCCGGACGAAGAGGAACCAGAGCGCGGCAGCGACGGTCGCGGCGACGAGGACACGGGCGATGAGCGCGACCGGCTCCGCGGGCGAGGAGGAGAAGGCGAAGACGACCGCGCCGGCCAGGCCGACGACCGCGCCCAGCCGGCGCGGGTCGGCGAACCGCGGGGGGCCGTCCTGCTCCGATGCCATCCGGGCAGCCTCGCACACTCGCCCTACTCGGGGGCCAGCGGCGAGCCGCGCTCCGCCCGCGGACGCTGCGATGATCGACGCGGCGCCTCCCGTCCCGCCACCGACCGAGAGGGCCGCCTTGACCGACACCGATTCCGCACCCGTCACCGCTTCGCGCGGCCTCTCGCGCCGCTCCGTCACCGCCGCGGCCTGGACCGTTCCCGTCGTCGCAGTCGCAGTCGGCACCCCGGCCGCCGCCGCCTCCGCCGGGGATGTCGGAGCCTTCGTGCTGGCCGGCCGCTGCGCCGTCCCCGGCATCCGCGGCCCCGGCTTCACTCTCACCGCAGGCAGCGGCGATCTGCCCGCCGGCACGAGGATCATCATCACCGGCAGAGGGGTCGCGAACATCGGCACCTTCCGCGCGACCCCCGAGATCGCCTCGATCGAGGTCCTCAGCGGCACCGCGCGGGTGGCGGTTCTCACCAGCCCGCTGACCGCGGGCGCGACCGTGTCGCTGATCACCACGCTCTCCTCCACCGTCCGGTACGGGCTGGCCGCGATGGTCGAGCTCATCGACGGCACCGTCGGCACCGGATCCAAGAACTCGGCGTCGGTCGAGCAGAGCGTGAGCATCTGCTCGGCCGGCTGACGCGTCGGACGCCGGGCCTGCGGGCGTCGTCGAGCTCCTCGCGGTTCCCTTCGACGCAGCCCGCCATGCCGGGGACGGTGAACGCGATCTGACCGTGCTCGGACGAGGAGACCAGACCCTTGCTGATCGGAGCGGCCCGACTGGAGAATCCTGATCTTGTGCGATCGACGGCACTCGCCGCGGCGGGGCGCCGCCCGTCCGGCGGACGCGCGGCGGCCGATCAGTACGGGACCGTCAGCGGCAGCACCGTGGCGTCGAAGCCCGGCGCGGTGATGACCAGGTCCGCCACGGGGACCGGGCTCTGCGTGCGATCGGCGTTGGCGATGAGCAGGAAGAGGACGACGGACTCCTCGCCGGGCGCGAGCGCCGGATCGTAGCGGAGGGCGACCCGCCCCTCGGGGAACCCGTACGCGTAGCTCCACTGCTGACCGTTGTAGCCGTCGAACGCGTAGCCGTCGCCCGGATCCTGGAGGACGGCGATCACGGACCCGCCCGGGAGCGGGGTGGAGCCGGTGTTGGTCACGAAGACGCGGTACTCGGTCGAGGACGACGGCGCGTACTCCACGGGGCCGTCGGCGCGGGCGCCGAGCGGCGGCAGCATCCCGCTGGCCGCGGCGGTCGGTGCGGAGACGGCGAGCGCGACGACCGGAGCGGCCCACGCCGCTCCGACGAGGGTGCGGCGCGCGAGGGGCGCGGCGGAGCAGGGCGGGGCGGAGCCGGGCACGACGGGATCCTCTCGAGGGGGGGCGCCGCCGAGCGTAGTTCGGCGCCGTGCGCCCGGGGAAGCGGATCCGGGCGCCGGGCCCTACTCGGGGGTGGGCGCGCGCGGCGCGGGCGCGGGAGGCGTGGGCGCGCACGGGGCGGGCGCGGGTGGGACGAGGCGCGGGAGCAGCCGCACAAGCACGACCATGCCGATCAGCTCGACCAGGGTCTGCGTCACGACGACGACGGGCGCGAGCGCGAGCGGCGCGGGGAGCGCGAGCGCGAGCGGCAGCACCACGAGGGAGTTGCGCGTCGCCCCGCTGAACACGAGCGCCCGGGTCACGGGGACGTCCAGCCGGAAGAGCCGGGCGACGCCGAGACCGGCCGCGACCATCAGCGCGAGGAACGCCGTGTAGAGGGGGACGAGGACGAGCAGCCTCCCGGCGGCGGCCCCGACCGCCCCGATCTGCGAGGCGACGACGACGAGCAGGGTCGCCGCCATCAGCGGGACCATCAGTCCGAGCATCGTCGACTCGACGACCCGCCCCGCGCGGTGCCGGCGGCCGAGCGCCTGCACGAGCGCGGCGGCGGCGAGCGGCAGGACGATCAGCAGCAGGAACGCGCGCGCGAACGGGGCGATCTCGACGACGGCGACGCCCTCCGGACCGAGGAAGAGCAGCAAGGAGAGGGGAAGGAGCAGGAGCTGCGCGAGCATCAGCAGCGGCGCCGCGGCGAGCAGCCGGTCGGCGGCGCCGCCCGCGAGACCGGCGAAGACGATCACGTAGTCGATGCAGGGCGTCAGCAGCACCAGCAGCACGCCGAAGAGCAGCGCCGGGCTCTCGGCGACGACGCGCGACAGGCCGTACGCGACGACCGGGACGACGACGAAGTTCAGGACCCCGACTGCGGCGAGGAAGCGGACGTCCCGCAGCGAGCGGCCGAGCGCCGCGAAGGGCACGCCGAGGAACGTCGCGAACAGCAGCAGCCCGAGCATCGGCTCGATCGCGCCCTCCAGGTGCCGCGCGGCGGGCAGCAGCAGCCCGAGCGCCGCGCCGGCGGCGATCGCGCCGAGGTAGACGCCGATCTGCCGCCGCTCGAGCCGCGCGACGAGCGCGCTCACGGGCGGGGGCGCGGCAGCGGACGGAGGGGCACACGGCAACGCTAGAGGCTCGGCGCGTGGTGCTGCTCGAGTGCTCGACACGCCGCGTTCACGCCGGTCGAGCAGCGGCCCCTCCATGCCGGCCGAGTAGCCGCCTCCGGCGGCGTATCGAGACCCGCTGTCGTCAGCGGGTCGCGTCTGCAGACTCCCGTTCTGACAGGGTGGATCTCGATACGCCCGCTGCGCGGGCTACTCGATCAGCAGGGGGTCGCCGTCCGCAGCCGCGATGCGTGTCGTGAGCTTCGTGCGGGTCGAGCAGCCGCCTGCGGCGGCCCATGCATGCTGGTCGAGTAGCCGCCTCCGGCGGCGTATAGAGACCCACCATCACTGACAGGTTCGGGAACAAGCCTCCTCCACACTCGCGATCTGACGGCGTTGTCCCCGATCAGCCCATGGTTCCGACCCGGCTGTCGGTGGTCCCTGCTTCAATACGCGTATGTCAGAAGATGAGAATGCGGCAGCACTCGCGGAGGTGCGCGACTGCTTCACAGACGCCGCGGCCGACGAGCGCGCCGCATCCCCGACGCGCCTGAGAGCCGCGGAACGCATCCACCGCGGCTACCGCGTCGCGCTCACCGTTCCGGAATCATTCGCCCGCGGTGCGACCCGGAGCGAGACCCGTGACCTCGTCCAGCGCTCCATCCGCGCCGAGCTCGCGGTCACGCTCGGCGTCTCCGAGTGGGAAGTCTCGCGCCGCCTCGAGACCGCGCAGATGCTGATGGAGCACCTTCCCCTCACCCGCGCCCTGCTGAGGGACGCACGAATCCTCTGGGAGGTCGGCGAGGCGATCTGCAGAACCGCGAGCAGCCTCCCGGAAGCCTCCCGCGCGGCACTCGACGAGTGCGCTGCCGACGCCGCGCTCACGATGACGACCACGCAGCTGCGCCGCGCCCTCAGCCGCTGGCGCGAGGAGCTGCACGAGCAGCCCCTCGCCGAGCGCCACGCCCGCGCCGCGCTGGACCGCGCCGTCTGGGTCACCGCGGACGTCGACGGGATGGCGACCCTCTGCGTCCACGCTCCCGCGCCGGCGGTGACGGGCGCTTACGACCGCCTCCGCCGCATCGCGCGCACGCTCCGCGACGACGGCGACCCCCGCACCCTCCAGCAGCTCAGCGCCGACGCCGCCGTCGACCTGCTCTGCGACGGCGACATCGCCGGAACCACGCCGAACGAAGAGCACCGGCCCGACCCGACGTTCGTCCCCGGTATCCGCGCCGAGGTCCGATTGACCCTCGCCGCCTCCACCGCGGTCGGTCTCGACGACGCGCCCGCGGACCTCGACGGCTACGGACCCGTGTCCGCCGAGATCGCTCGCGAGCTGATCCGCACCGCCGCCTCCTTCACCCGCGTCCTCACCGATCCGGAGACCGGCGCGGTCGTCTCCGTGGGCCGCACCCACCGGGTCCCGCCGCCGCAGATGCGCCTGCACCTGCAGCTTCGGGATCAGACCTGCCGCTTCGCCGGCTGCACCCGGCCCGCCAGCACCAGCGAGGCCGACCACACCCTCGAGTGGCGCAACGGCGGCGAAACCTCCCTCGAGAACCTCGTCTCGCTCTGCACCTCGCACCACCATCTGCGGCACGGCGACCAGTGGACCTACGACCAGGTCGACGACGGGACGATCGTGTGGACGAGCCCCACCGGCCGGCGGATCAGCAACCGGCCGCCCCCACTGCCCGGGCGGCCCCCCGAGCCGCCGCCGCGGCCGCACTTCGTCGACGCGCCGGCACCGTTCTGACCGGTGGATCTCGATACGCCCGCTCCGCGGGCTACTCGATCAGCATGCAGCGCCAGCAGCGCACGCAGCGCACGCAGCGCACGCAGCGCACGCAGCGCTTCTCGGCGTGCGCCCCTCCATGCTGGTCGAGTAGCGCGCAGCGCGTATCGAGACCCTGCCCCGGCAGAACCTGGATCCTCTTCGAAGGGACACCCGCAGACCCTGCTGGTCGAACAGCCCCGACGGGGCGTGTCGAGACCCGCCCACCCGAAGACGTCTGCCTCTTCCCCGCCCTGCGCCGGCGCTGAAGGCGCCCCCTCCGCTCGATGGAGTCGCTGCGCGCGCTGCTCGAGCGGCCCGGTCGGCGCCCGGAAGCCGCGTACGCCGGTACCGCCCGGCACGCTACGCTCATTACTCAGCCAGCTGACTAATCGAGGAGCGACATGACCGCCACGACATCCCCCACCCGCGCGGACCGGATCCGGCAGTCGACCGTCGCCGTCAGCGCCGTGCTCGCGATCGTCGGCTCCTTCCTCGGCTCGGGAGCCGCGGGCGGCACGCAGATCCAGGACGCCGCCGGCGGTGCGCTGTCCGCCTCCTCGACGCCGGTCGCCCCCGACGGTCCCGCCTTCGCGATCTGGAGCGTCATCTACGCCGGCCTCCTCGGCTACGCGATCTGGCAGTTCCTGCCGTCGCAGACCACCCGCACCCGCCACCGCCGGCTCGGCTACTGGGCCGCCGCGAGCCTGCTGCTGAACGCGGCGTGGATCCTGGTCGTGCAGGCCGGACTGCTCGCGCTCAGCGTCGTGGTGATCGCGCTGCTCCTCGCCGTGCTCGCGCGGATCTTCGTGCTCCTGCGCAGCACCCGCACCGGCGGCGGCGTCGACGCGGTCCTCACCGACGGCACCTTCGGCCTCTACCTCGGCTGGGTCTGCGTCGCGACCGTCGCCAACGTCACGGCCGGCCTCGTCGGTGCCGGCATCGGCAGCGCCGACGGACCCGGCGCCGCACCCTGGGCGGTCGTCGTCCTGCTCGTCGCCGCACTGATCGGCGTGCTGATCGCCGTCACCGGCCGCGGCCGGATCGCTCCGATGCTGTCGCTCTGCTGGGGGCTCGTCTGGGTCGCGGTCGGGCGCTTCTCGGGCGAGCTCGTCTCCGTCCCCGCCGGGACCGCCGCGCTGATCGCCGCGGCCGTCGTTCTCGTGGCGACGCTCCTGCTCCGCCTCACCGCCGCCCGTCGCACCGGCACCGCGCGCGTCGCCACCGTCTGACGCCGCCCGCGCCGCTCAGGCGGGCGGGAACGCGCGCCCGACCGCCTCACGGAGCAGCGCGCGCCGGCGCTCGTGCTCCGACGCGGCCTCCTCCGCCGAGGCGGCGTAGACGTTGCTCACCGGCGACCAGGCCATCGACATCGCGATGACCAGCGCCATCACATCGAACGGGTCGGCCGCGACGCCCACCGTGCCGTCGGCCTGAGCGGCCCGGATCGCCTCGAGCTTGCCCTCCTCGCGCACGCGCGCCTCGTCGTCGGCGACGAGGTGGCCGGCCGGGCGGCGCTCGAGGCGCGCCCAGGTGGCGAGCCGGATGAGGTCGGGGCGGCGCAGGTACTCGTCGTAGAGGCGGACGGCCCAGTCGCCGAGATCGGTCGGGTCGATCGGCACGACGTCGACGATCCGGTCGAGCGACGCCTCGAAGACCGCGTCGAAGAGCAGCTCCTTGCTGGTGAAGTAGGAGTACAGCTGCGCCTTGTTGCTGCGGGCCTCGGCCGCGATGCGGTCCACCCGCGCACCGGCGATGCCGTAGCGGGCGAACTCGGCGGTCGCCGCCGTCATGATCCGCGCGCGCGTCGCCTCGCCCTTGCCGGTGGCCGGTGTCGCTCCCATGCCTCGAGACTACCGACCGGTCTGTTCTCCGCCGCCGGCGAATGCTAGCGTCGAATAAACAAACCGGTTAGTAGAGAAGAGCAGTCGATGACCAGCACCCCCGCCTACGCGGCCACCGCCGAGGGCGGCCTCGCCCCGGCCGTCATCGAGCGACGCGCCCTCCGCCCCGACGACGTCTCGGTCCGCGTCGACTACTGCGGCGTCTGCCACAGCGATCTGCACGCCCTCAGGGCCCACTCCGCCGACTCCGCCGGACCGCTCGTCCCGGGTCACGAGTTCGTCGGCACGGTGCTCGCCGTCGGCTCCACCGTCACGGCCTTCTCGGTCGGCGACCCCGTCGCGGTCGGGAACATCGTCGACTCCTGCGGCACCTGCGACATGTGCGCGGCCGAGCAGGAGAACTTCTGCCGCGAGTTCCCGACCCTGAGCTACGGCGGCACGGACCGGCAGGACGGCAGCACCACGCACGGCGCGTTCTCGCGCGAGTACGTCGTCCGCGACCGCTTCGCCCACCCGCTGCCGGCCGGCCTCGACCCGGCGGCCGTCGCTCCCCTGCTCTGCGCGGGCGTCACCGTCTGGGAGCCACTGCGCGCGCACTCCGTCGGCCCCGGCTCGCGGGTCGGCGTCGTCGGACTGGGCGGACTCGGTCACCTCGCGGTGAAGCTCGCCCGGGCGCTCGGCGCCGAGGTGACGGTCTTCACGACCTCCGCGTCGAAGACCGCCGACGCCCTCGCACTCGGTGCCACCCGGGTCGTCGTCTCCCGCGACGAGGAGGCGATGGCCGCGCAGCGCGGGCTCCTCGACCTCGTCCTCGACACGGTCTCGGCCCCGCACGACCTCGCGCCGTACCTGGACGTCCTCGCCCTCGACGGCGCGCTGAGCGTCCTCGGGATGCTCGCGCCGGTCACCGTCGACGTGACCGACCTGCTGATCGGCCGCAAGAGCCTGACCTCCGGCGGCAGCGGCGGCACCCGCAGCACCCGCGAGCTCCTCGCCTTCTGCGGCGAGCACGGCATCACCGCGGACGTCGAGGTGCTGCCCTCCGCGCAGGTGCAGACGGCGCTCGACCGCCTCGCCGCGAACGACGTCCGCTACCGCTTCGTCCTCGACCTCGCGGACCTCGACGGCGCCGATCCCGGCCCAGCAGACTGACCGCGGTACGCCGAAGCCGCCTCGGAGCGCCGTCTTCTTGAGGCGGGAGACCCGGCCCGCGGAGATCGACGGATGTCCTCGAGCACCCCACCGCGCAGCGCGCGTCTTCTCCGCGACACACCGCGCCGAGTACCTCGCGTACTCGACGTACTCGATGGCCCGGTCGATGATCGGACGATGACTCCCCTCGGCGCTCAGCACTACGACACCACCAGCAGCGCGCGTACCAGCTTCAAGCGCGTCATCGACGGGGCGGTCCGCGGCAGCAGCGTCACCGTGCGCCGCGACGGCGACTCGGTGGCCGTCGTCGACGCGACGCGCTACCGCAGGTTGCTCGCCCGGACGGTCGCCGCCGAGGTCCGCGTGCTCGAGGAGGACGGCGTCTTCGCGATGATCATGGCCGACCCGGCGATCGCCGTGGAGGACGAGGACTACGAGGCACTCGTCGCCGACATGGTGCTCGCGCTCCGCGAGTACGCGGAGGACTGGCAGGATCACCTGCTGACCGCGCCGAACCACGCGGAGAACTGGGGCTCGTCCAGCTCGTGGAGCTGTCGGACGACGCGCAGCTGACCGCGTGGCTCCTCGGCACGGACGAGTAGGCACCGTGAGCAGGCATCCCGCGCCGACGCGCGAGCATCACGACGACTTCTGCCTCACCGAGGAGTGGACGCTCGTGCGCGGCGCGCCCGGAAAGCCCGTCCGCCACCACAAGACCTTCGAGCTGCCGTTGCACGACGGGCGCATCCTCCGGACCCGGATCTCGAAGCCGGTGAACCGCACCACCTACGGCGCGTAGCATCTGGGCCGAGATCCTGCGCAGTCAGCTCTGGGTCGAGTCGCCCGTCTTCTGGGCCTGCGTGCAGCACGGCGTCCTGCCGGATCGGGGTGGCCCCGCGGCTCACCCGTCCGGCGGCCTCCCGCTCTCGCTGATGACGCAGCTCGTGCGCACCGTCGGCCTCGAGCCGTCGGCGGCGGTGCGGCTGAGCGTCGAGGAGGCCACGGCCGCGATCGCCGAGCACGGGGCCCGCGTCGGCGCGGGCCTGTCGCTTCCGCAGATCCCACCGCGCGTCCACTCGCGTCGCGCGAGCCGCGCGAGTGGACGCGGGACGGGTGCTGCCGGCGCGGCTGAGCCCGTTTCGCGTCCACTCGGAGCCGCCCCGAGCTCGGCCCCGCTCAGGCCCGGGCCGTCGCTGCCGCGCGCGCCAGCGCCGGGCCGTGCGCCGCCAGCACCAGGTCGCGCACCGCCGTCACCGGCAGCGACGCGGCGCCGGACGGCAGCAGGTCGGCGTCCGAGGTCAGCACGAGCGGCGTGTCCGCCGCCGACACCGGCAACCGCCCGTGCGTGCCGCGCACCAGCGACGCGTCCAGCGGCACGAGGTTCATCGCGTAGCGCAGGCCCAGGGCCTTCTTCGCGAGATTGCCGGCTGCCTTCGCCTTCACCAGCCTGTCGGCGGGGTCGAAGAACAGCTCCGCCGGGTCGTAGCCGGGCTTGCGGTGGATGTCGACGCCGCGCGCGAAGTCCGGCGCGCGATCGTCGTCGAGCCAGTAGTAGTAGGTGAACCACGCCCCTGGCCGCGCCACCAGCACCAGCTCGCCCGAGCGCTCGTGGTCGAGGCCGTACCGGGCCTGCGCCTCCCGGTCCAGCACCTCGTCCACCCCGGCCAGCGCCTCGAGCAGCGCGCGCACCCGCGGCAGGTCCGCGGCGTCCGGCACGTAGACGTGCGCGATCTGGTGGTCCGCGACCGCGAAGGCGCGCGAGGTCCACGGGTCCAGCTGCTCGCGGCCGTCCTGCACGTACACCTCGAGCAGGCCCGCGCGCCGCAGCGCCCGGTTGACGTCGACGGGGGTGTCCGCCGCCGCGATCCCGTACTCCGCCACGACCACGACCGACGCGCCGAGCGCCTCCGCGTCGTCGAGCAGCGGCGCGAGCACCACGTCGAGCTCGGACGCCGCCCGCCGCGCCTCGGGCGAGTCCGGCCCGAAGCGCTGCAGGTCGTAGTCGAGGTGCGGCAGGTAGGCCGTGGTGAGCTGCGGCGGGCCGGAGCCGTCGCCGGCGAGCACGTGCCGGGTCGCGTCCACCATCCACTGCGTGGAGCGCAGCGACGCGGTCGGCCCCCAGTACTGGAACAGCGGGAAGGCGCCCAGCTTCCCGACCAGCTCGTCGTGCAGCGCCGGCGGGCGGACGTAGGCGTCCGGCGACTTGCGGCCGTCGGCGTGGTAGATCGGCCGCGGCGTCACGGTGACGTCGGTCGTCGCCCCCATCGCGTACCACCAGCCGATGTTGGCGGCGCGGTACGGGTCGCCGTCGGACAGCCGGCGGGCCGTCTCCCAGACCTTCTCCCCCGTCACCAGGCGGTTGTGCTGGCGCCAGAGGTGCACCTCGCCGAGGTCGCGGAAGTACCAGCCGTTGCCGACGATCCCGTGCTGCGCCGGCAGCGTGCCGGTGAGCATCGAGGACTGCACGCTGCAGGTGACGGCCGGGAGGATCGTGTCGAGCGGCAGCTGCCCGCCGGCCCGGGCGAGCCGGGACAGTCGCGGCATGTCGGCGAGCGCCGTCGCGGTCAGGCCGACCACGTCGAGCAGCAGCACCGGCGTCACAGCGCGACCTCCTCGGCGAGGAGGGCAGCGACCGGGACAGCGGCGACCGCGACAGGAGCGGCGCCCGCCTCCAGCACCGCGGCGCGCGCGACGGGCGTCAGCAGGTGCTCCGCCGCCCAGGCCAGCTCCGCGCCGATGCCGACCGACAGGTCGCTCGGTGCGTCCGCGAGCACCGCCCAGGTGTAGGTCTCGACGTCGAGGTGGATCTCGTCGTACGGCCAGGCGGCGTCGACCGCGGAGACCGCCTCGGCCAGCACCGCGGTGGTCGCCGACAGCGGCGCGGCCGGCCGGTGGTGCAGCGGCACGTGGAAGTGCACGCGCCAGGGCCCCGCGCCGGGCAGCGTGTCGAGCGCCTCGGGCAGGTCGTCGACGCGGAGCACCCCGCCCGCGCCGTTCTCGCGGGTCTGGTGCAGGTAGCGCTTCTCCACGAAGGCCCCGACGGCGGCGCGGGCGGCCGGGTCCGCCGGGTCCGCGACGTGCAGCGCGGCCGAGGCCTGGACCTTGACCACGCGCAGTCCCGCGTCGCGGATCCGCCGGACCGCCGCGGCGGGGTCGGCGAACGACACCGCGAGGTGGCAGGTGTCGAGGCAGACGCCGACGTAGGCCGGATCGACGAGACCGATGCGCGGGTGCAGCCAGTCCACGACGTCGTCGACCGTGTCGAGGATGCAGCCGGGCTCGGGCTCGATCGCCAGGCGGATCGCGTGGCCGGTCGAGCGGCGCAGCTCGCGCAGCTCGGCGACCAGCAGCGCGAGCTGCCGGACCGCGGCCGCGTCCTGCTCCGCGCCCCAGCCCTCGCGCCAGCCCAGCGGCAGCGTGGAGATGCTGCCGTCGGCGCCCGGGGGCAGCAGATCGGCGAGGATCCGCGCGCAGTCGATCGTGTAGGCGAGGCGCTCGGGCGTCGTCCAGTCGGGCCGGTAGACGTCGAGCTTGACCACCTCGGCGTGGAACGCGGCGTAGGGGAACGCGTTCAGCGTCCGCACCTCGAGGCCGTTGCGCTCGAGCGCGGCACGCAGCACGGCGCGGTCCTCGCGGCTGGCGACGAGCCGGGCGGCGAGATCGCGCGGGATCCACAGCCCCACTCCCACGGTCTCGAGCCCCGCGGCGGCGCGGGCCGGCCCGGCGTAGACGTCGAGCTGGCGGACGACGCCCTCGAGGTCCTCGGCCGGGTGGACGTTGGTGCAGTAGGAGAGGTGCATCAGACGACCTCCGCCACGCGCGGCGCGCCCCGGAGGATCGAGTTGCCCTCGAAGCTGCGGCCCATCGCGTCGACCGCGTCGAAGCCCGGGATGGGGTCGAGGTTCAGCCGTCCGCTCTGCCCGTAGAAGTCGATCGGGTTCTGCCAGAGCAGCCGGTCGACCTCGTCGGCGCTGAAGCCGGCGACGAGCAGCAGGTGCCCGGTCTTCGCGGTGGTCAGCGGATCCGAGCGGCCCCAGTCGGCGGCGGAGTTGACCAGCACGCGGTCCAGGCCGATCCGCTCGACGAGCGTCACCAGGCGGGTCTCGTCCATCTTGGTGTCCGGGTAGATGGAGAAGCCCAGCCAGCAGCCGGAGCCGAGGACGAGGTCGACGGTGGTCTCGTTGAGATGGTCGACGACGACGAGGCCGGCGTCGATCCCGGACTCGGCGACGACGTCGAGCGTCTGCTGCGTGCCCGCCGCCTTGTCGCGGTGCGGGGTGTGCACGAGCACGGGCAGGCCGTGATCCTTCGCGAGCTCCAGCTGGTGGCGGAACACCGCGTCCTCCTCCGCCGTGAGCGAGTCGTAGCCGGTCTCGCCGACCGCGACGACGCCGTCCTTGGCGAGGTAGCGGTCGAGCTCGGGCAGCACCTCGCGGCAGCGCGGGTCGTTCGCCTCCTTGGGGTTCAGCCCGATCGTGCAGTGGTGCCGGATCCCGTACTGCGCGGCGCGGAAGCGCTCCCAGCCGATCAGGGCGTCGAAGTAGTCGGTGAAGGAGCCGACGCTAGTGCGCGGCTGGCCGAGCCAGAACGACGGCTCGACCACGGCGCGGACCCCGGCGTCGTGCATCGCCTGGTAGTCGTCGGTGGTGCGGGAGGTCATGTGGATGTGCGGGTCGAAGATGCGCATCGTCGCGCCTTTCTCGTGAGGGGTCTGGTGTTCTGTGCAGAACCGGCGTCGTGTCGTCGGGGCGGCGGAGTCTCAGCTCGGCAGGAGCACCGCCAGATCGTCCGGGACGGCGCGGCCGGCGGCGCGGCGCTCGTCGGCGAAGCGGCCGGCCATCGCGGCGAGCTCGGGGTCGCTCCGCCGCTCGAGACCGGAGACGGCCGCGAGCGGGATGCCGCAGAAGACGAGCTTGAGCACGCCGTGCCGCCAGGCGTGGGCGTCGAGATGCTCCTCGGTGAAGCGGCCCATCGCCGCGGCGACCAGGCGGGTGTCGTTGGCGCGCAGGGCGTCCGCGACCAGCTCGCGCCCTGCCGCGGCGACCGGCTCCCCCGCACGGCCGGCGGCGGTCAGCGCGTGCCCCGACCAGCACGCCGCGGCGCTCGGCGTCGTCGCCACCCCGGTAGAGGCGGAGCAGCAGGGCGGCCAGGTCCTCGTCGTCGAGCGCGGAGGCGGCGGCCGCGAGCAGCGCCGAGCGCGCCGCGTCGTCCTGGGTGCCGTGCACGAGGCCCTGCGGATCCGCGTCCGGGCGCAGCGGCGCGCGTCCCGCCTCCCGACCCGCGGCCGGGAAGCAGCGCTCGATGCGCCGCGGCTGCTCGCGCAGGACGGCGCAGGCGTCGGCGGTCCACGGGTGCTGCGGCGACTCCGCCCCTGTCCCCCGGGTCCGGATCGCCGCCCGCATCGCCGCCCGCATCGCCGCGAGACTCGCGACCGCGAGGCGCGGCGCGTCGTGCGAGTGCCGCGGCAGCTCCACCGCGGCGATCCCGCGGTAGCCGATCTCCTCGAGCGTCGCGAAGGCGGTCGCGAGATCGAGCACGCCGGTGCCGAGCTCGAGGTGCTCGTGCCGCTCGGGCAGCATGTCGTCGACCTGCACGTTCACCAGCAGGCCGGCGGCGCTGCGGAGGGCACCGACGACGCCGTCCGGCTCGACCACCACGCAGTGGCCGAGGTCGACGGTGAGTCCGAACGCCTCGGGGTCGCCGAGCTCCCGCCGCAGCAGCAGCGCGTCGGCGACGGTCTCGACGAGCATGCCGGGCTCCGGCTCGAAGCCGAGCCGCACGCCGTAGCGCTCGGCCTCGGCGACGACGCCGCGCATCCGCTCGACCAGGAGCCGCCAGCCGCGGGCGCGGTCGACGCCGTCGGGCAGCACCCCCGACCAGAGCGAGACGGCGTCGGCGCCGAGCAGCGCGGCGATCTCGATCGCGCGGTGCAGGAACGCCAGGCGCGGCCCGGCCTCCTCGTCGACCAGCGTCGGCCGGTGCTTCGCGAACGGGTCGAGGAGGTAGCGCGCCCCGGTCTCGATCACCACGCGGAAGCCCAGCTCGTCGAGCCGTGCGCGCAGGGCGAGGGTGCGCTCGCGGACGTCGTCGGCGAACGGATCGAGGTGCGGGGTCCCGAGGGTCAGCGCCACCGCCCGGTAGCCGGCGGCGTGCAGCACCGTCAGGGCGTCGTCGAGGGTGTGGTCGGCGAAGCCGTTGGTGCCGTAGCCCAGGACGGGGCTGTCAGTCGTGTGCAGGTCGCTCATGTGATGTCCGCCGAGACCCTCGGGCGCCGCAGCGCGACCGCGCCGAGCACGTCCAGACCGAGCAGGACCGCGCCGAGCTCCGGCCGCCGCAGCCCGGCGAGCACCGCCTGCAGCGGGACCATCCCCGCGATGCCCGAGCGGGTGGCCGTCCGGGCCGAGGCCGCGTCGGGCGTCCGCACGGCCCGCAGCTGCGGCACCAGCACGAGCGCGAGCCAGCGGGCGATCGCGACTCCGACCACCGCCCCGATCGCCGGGCCGCCCTTCGCCCGGACCGCCCCGACCCCAGCGCGAGCGCGAGCGCGGCCGTGCCGGTGGCCGCCGCTCCCGCGATCGCCGGCCGGGTGCCGTGCACCTCGCCGCGCGAGAGCACGGTGACGCCGAGGGTGTGCGCCGCGACCGCTGCCGAGGCCGGCGCCGCCGCGCGCACGCCGGACGCTCCCGCGCCGAGCAGCACGTCGAGCCCGCGGCAGGCCGCCATCACGACGGGCCCGAGCGGAGTCGGCTTGGCCAGCAGGTCGTACGACCAGATGCTCGCCGCGAGCGGCACGCTCAGCAGGAGCGAGCGGCGCCCGTCCACCAGCGCCGCGACCGCGATCCCCGCCCCGGTCAGCCCGGCGGCCAGCCCGAGCGCGGCGCCGCGCCGGATCCGCCCCGACGGGATCGGCCGCTCCGGCCGCTCCTCCGCGTCGAGCTCCGCGTCGGCGTAGTCGTTGAGCGCCATGCCCGCGGAGTAGAGGAGCGCGGACGCGAGCGGCAGCGCGACCGTGCGCGCGCCGGTCTCCCGGCCCGCCCACGCCGCTCCGGCCACCGTGTCGCCGAGCACCGAGAGCGCCGCCTTGGCGCGCACGAGCTCGAGCCAGTCGCGCAGCTCAGCCATGGCGGATCGGTCCGACCGCCACGAGCGAGCGCTGGGCGACGGCCGCCCCGGTGCGCGCCGACCAGGCGACCAGCTCGGCGGTCTGCTCCGCGAAGCCGTGCACGTCGCTCCCCCACGGGTCCTTGAAGAAGAAGCCCAGCTCGGCGACGGGGCCCGAGATCCCGGCCGCGTCGGCGAGCGACATCAGCCGCGCCAGGTCCAGGATCAGCGGCGCGGCGAGCGCCGAGTCGTAGGCCGACCAGATGGTCTGCACCGTGATCCGCGAGCCGAGGAAGCCCTCGGCGTGCACGTGGTCCCACGCCGTCTTCACGTCGCCGAGGTCCGGCACGTTGTCGATGTGCAGCGGAGTGACGACCTCGTCGCCGAGCAGGCTCCGGAGGCCCCGGTTCTTCGAGACCAGCTTCGAGCGCACCGCCTCCGGGTCGGCGAGGGTCTGGCCGTCGCCGCCGCCGAGCAGGTTCGCGCCCGCCCAGGACAGCACGCGCATCCCGCGCGCCGTGAACATCGGCGCGAGCACGCTGCGGAGCAGGGTCTCCCCGGTCTTGCCGTCCTGACCCGCGATCGGGATCCCCGCCTCCGCGGCCCACTCCTCGAGCGCGGGCAGCGCCAGCGCCGTGGAGGGGGTGAAGCAGACGTAGGGCGAGCCGGCGGTCACCGCGGCGAGCGCGCTGATCGAGCTCGGCGGCAGCACCGTCTCGCCGGGGCGGGCGAGGGCCGCGCGCAGGGCGGCGAGGTCGTGGAACTCGGGGCGGTCCTTCGGCAGCACCTCGGTCGAGGCGACGTCGATCACGACGACCCGGGCCAGCGCGTGCCGCTCGCGGAACTCGACGATGTCGGCCGCCTGGCGGTCGATCTCGTCCTGCTGCGAGCCGCCCTCGACGCCGAAGGAGCGGCGGATCTCGCTGTCGGTCGCGTCGAGCCGGTCGGCGACCTCGGCGACGACGGAGGTCGGGAACATCCCGCCGGCCGCCAGGCCCATCGCCTTCTCGAGCAGCGGGGTCGACGAGACGTCGTGCCCGCCGATCACGATCGCGTCGAAGCCGGCGAGCGGGACGTCCTCGAAGGCGGGGGTCGCGGTGGCGCAGCCGTTGCTGGGCGCGGCGCCCGAGGCGATCGCGTGCAGGCCGACGGCGGCCGTGGTGGCGACGCTGCCGCGGGCTCCGATCAGCCAGAGGCCGATGCGCTCCTGCTGCGGGGCGCGGTCGGCGGTGGTGGTGCGGGTGGTGCCGGTGGTGCTGTCGGACGAGGTCATCGTTCTCTCCTGTCGGTGGGTGTCGTTCGTGGGGAGGTCGTTCGTGGGTGTGTCATTCGGGGTCTCCTCGCGCGTCGAGATTGCGTCACCTCGCGGCGACTGCTTTCCTCAGGTGTGCCGAGCCGCGACCCGTCCCCCCGAGCCGCCGCGCGCCGTCGCCCGGACGGCGCGTGCACCGACGGCGGGCGCTGAGCGTGGGCGTGCGGGCCGGCTCGCAGACCGGCGACCTGCTGCGGCTCTTCGCCGACGGCCGTCCGCGCACCCGGGCGGAGCTGGTCGAGGAGACGGGCCTCGCCCGCACGGCCGTGATGACGCGGCTCGACCTGTTCTTCGAGCTCGGGCTGATCACGCACCTCGACCGGGCGCCGTCGACCGGCGGCCGCCCGTCGGCACGCCTGGTCTTCGACCCGTCGGTCCGCGCGTTCCTGACCATCGACCTCGGCGCGACGCACTCGACGATCGCGCTGACCGACTTCGACGGCCGCATCGTCGTCGAGCGGCGCGAGGAGCTCGACATCGCGCAGGGCCCGATCCGGGTGCTCGACCACGCGCTCGACGTCTGCGACGAGATCCTCGCCGACGCGCACCTGGCGCCCGAGGCGCTGGCCGGCTTCGGCCTCGGCGTCCCCGGACCCGTCGAGCACGCGAGCGGCCGCCCGGTGCGCCCGCCGATCATGCCCGGCTGGGACGGCTTCGACATCCCCGGCTACATCCGCCGCCGCGTCGACACCACGGTGCTCGTCGACAACGACGTGAACCTGCTGGCCCTGGGCGAGCGCGCCTCGCGCTTCCCGCACGCGCAGGACCTGATCTTCGTGAAGATCAGCACCGGCATCGGCTCGGGCATCGTCTCGGGCGGCGTCCTGCAGCGCGGCGCGCTCGGCGCGGCCGGCGATCTCGGTCACGTGCAGATGCCGCGCACCGCTCCGGAGGCGGCGGACGGCCGCGACGGCGACCTCGAAGCACTGGCGAGCGGCGGCGCCCTGGTGCGCGCGCTGGCCGAGGCGGGGCGCGACGTGCACTCGGTCCGCGATCTGCTGGCGCTCCTGCGCGACCGCGACCCCGAGGCGATCGAGGCGGCGCGCATCGCGGGCCTCCAGATCGGCGAGGTCCTGGCCACCTGCGTGAGCCTGCTGAACCCGTCGGTCATCGTGCTCGGCGGCAGCGTCGCGCTCGCCGCTCCGGAGATCCTGGCCGGGGTGCGCGAGGTCGTCGACCGGCGCTCCCTCCCGCTGGCGACACAGCGCCTGCACGTCGTGACCGCGGAGCTCGGCGGCAGCGGCGGCGTCCGCGGCGCGGCGCTGATGCTGCGGCAGCACCTCCTCGGCCCGAGCAACGTCGACGCGTTCCTCGAGCAGCTCCGCGAGCAGAGCCTCGCCGGCGACTGACGCCCCGCCGAGCACTGACGCCCCGGCGACGACGGAGGTCAGGAGCGCACCCCCGCACGGTCGGTCGCGGACGGGTCGGTCGCGGACGGGTCCGTCGCGGACGGGTCCGTCGCTTCCCGCGAGATGCCACTTGTGAGCTCGACACGCCGCGCATCCTCGCCAGAAGTGGCATCTCGCCGAGTCTCGGAGGCGCCGGTCGTCGAGGCGCCCGCCACTGCGGCGGCGACCGCGGCGTCGATACGCCGCTGCTCGCCCGCGGCGCGGCGGCGGCGGCGCACGACCGCCAGCACGATCAGCCCGATCAGCAGCGCCAGCAGCACCAGCGCGCTCCACGGCACGGCCGCGGTCGAGGCCTCGGACGAGACGGCGGCGACCTCGGGCACGGCGGCCGGGTCGGCGGCCTGGCCCGCGACGTCGGCGGTGACGACGGAGCCGGTCAGGGCGATCCGGGCGGTCGCGACGAACAGCGGCCAGACCCCGGCGACGGTGACGCTCCGGCTGGTCGAGCTGCCCGGGAGCAGCTCGGGCAGCGGCTCCGGATCGGTCGCGGCGACGCTGCCGAGACCGAAGAGGCCGGAGACCGCCAGCTCGGCGCCCGGGGCGAGGCGCGTGTTGCCCGCGTTGGTGACCGTGTAGTCGATGGTGGTCGTGCCGGGAGCGAAGGGGTTCCACTCGCCCTGGTACGAGACGGCGAGGCCGTCGACCGAGAGACGCGGGGCGAGGTCGCCGCCGACGCGGAGGTACATCCGCGAGCCGAGGCGGCGGTCGACCGAGACCCCGGTCTCGCCCTGGACGAGGATCGAGGAGACGACGCCGGCGGCGTAGTCGCCCGGCACGGCGTCGGCCGGCACCTCGAGCTGGAACGGGATCTGCACGCTCTCACCCGCGGGGACGACGACGTCCGGGGCCTCGAACGAGATCCAGCTGCCCAGCTGGGTGGACGGCTCGGCGGCCGGCAGCAGGTCGAGCTGCCCCGCCTCGGTGAGGAAGCCGTCGGAGCCGTAGACGCGGAAGGTCTGGTCCTCGTCGTCGTAGTTGGAGACGATCAGCGCGTCGCTCAGCTGCCCGCCCGGCTCGAGCGCGTAGGCGTAGTTCGGCCGGTCGCTGCCCTGCTCGGTGTCGGCGGGCCGCACCCCCCAGGTCACCGGCGAGCTCGCCGTCTCCGCGAGGGCCTGCGCCGGCAGAACAGCGGCCCCGATCCCGACGACGAGCAGGACACCGAGCGAGCGGAGTGTGGAGCGGAACATCATCGTCCAGCCTTTCGAGGGGGGTGGCCTCCGCGAGATGCCAGTTGTGCACGCGACACGCCGTGGAGAGCGTGCACAAGTGGCATCTCGCGGAGGAGGAGAGAGGGAGGGGGCGACCGGCCCCCGCGAGGAGGCCGGTCGCCCGGGGGTGGCTAGCCGAGCGCCGTGAGCGTCAGCGTGGCCGTGTAGGTGCCGGTTCCGACCGACAGCGGGAGCTGCAGGTCGAGGTCGGCGCCGAGGACCGAGGATCCGGTCGGGTGCCCGGCCGCGGCGGAGCCGAGGACGCGAGCGGTGGACAGGCCCTCGCCCGAGACGAACCCGGAGACGACGGGGGCACCGGCGACGGCACCGCCCTCGTTCTCCAGGACCTTCGGGGTCCAGCCGAGGTACTTGCCCGAGACCGTCTGGTCGCCGGCACGGAAGTCGCTGATCTGAGCGGTCACCGACCATTCCGGTCCGGACAGGCGCGAGTCGGTCACGCGGACCGGCACGAGCTCGCCCGAGGCGGCGAAGTGGTCGCCCTGCTCCTCGGCGACACCGAGGTTCACCAGGTTGCTGGTGCCCTCGAGGCTCCAGGTCAGCTCGCCCTCGCGCGCGTCCGGCACGATGACGGCGACCGCCTGGTCGCCCTCCGCCGCGGCGCCCGCGGCCGTCCCGGTGAAGTCCCCGTCGACCCCGGCCGCGGTGTTGCCCGCGCCGAAGTTCACCGCCGGAGCGTTCTCGGCCAGGGAGATGCGCCCGCCGACCGTCGAGCCCGCGAGCTGGACGTTGCCGGAGTTGCCCGAGAGCACGAGGTTCCCGCCGACGGTGTTGCCGAGCGCAGCCGCGGAGCCGTCCTCGTTCGCGCCGAGGAGCACGCCGCGCGAGGATCCGCTGACCGTGAGCGAGCCGCCGACGATCGCGCCGCCGACGCTCACGCCGAAGTCGCTCCCGGCGAAGGTCGCGTCGCCGCCGACGCTGGTTCGCGCCACGTCGACGTAGTTCGCCGCGTCGGTGCTGACCGAGCCGTCGACCGAGACGTCGCTGAGCTCGACGTCGATCCCGCCCGCCTCGACCATGCCCGCGACGGTGAGGTCGCGGAGGTAGAGGAAGCCGGCGCGCGAGCCCTCGGAGAACGACACGACGTCGCCGCCGACGCTGGTGCCGTCGATCGAGATGCCGTAGGCGTCCGTGCCGATGACGTCGCCCTCGATCGTCGCCGAGGTGGCGTCGAGCCAGGCGTCGTCGCCGACGGTGATCGAGCCCTGCACGACGACGTTGCCCAGCACGCAGGTCTCGCCGGCGGCGACGTTCAGGTCGCCCGCGATCGTCGTGTTGCCGAGCTCGGTCGTGCAGTCCGTCGTCGCCGCGAAGGCGGACGGTGCGGCGACCATCGCGAGGGAGGCGGCCGCGAGGACCGCCGTGGGCGTCTTCCACTTCATGGGGGTTCTCCTCGGTGCGCCGGTGCGCGTGGTGGTGCGGGGAAGGAAGGCGCCGACGCGGCGCGAGGACTCAGCCACGGAGCGCCTCGATGGCGTCGTAGCTGCGCGCGGCGTTGCCGAGCGAGTTCACCGGGTTGGGCGCGACGGCCTGGGTGGGCGCGGTGTCCTGCTCCCAGACTCCGTAGCGCTGGCCGCGGTCGCGCAGCTCCGACAGGAACGCCTGGTACGGCAGGTTGCCCGCGCCGAACTCGATGATGTCGTAGCCGTTGGTGTTGGCGTTGTTCGTCTTGCCGTCCTTGAGGTGCAGGATCGGGTAGCGGCGCGGGTTGCGCTTGATGTAGTCGAGCGGCTCGAAGCCCGGGTAGAGCTTCTTGCCCACGTAGGCCCAGTAGACGTCCATCTCGAGGTAGACGTGCTTCGGGTCCGTGTTGTCGTAGAACACGTCGTACAGGCGCGTCGTCGGGTCGTCCGAGCCGAAGGCGAACTCGCCCGCGTGGTTGTGCTGGTAGAGCTTCATGCCGGCGGCCGAGACCTGCTGGCCCCAGGCGTTCCACTCGTCGGCGGCCGCGCGGTAGCCCGCGACGGTGTTGACGTTGGTCGGCGCGTTGCCGGTGCCGAGGTGCGGGGTGCCGAGGATCTGCGCGATCTCGATCTGCTTCCCCAGCTCCGAGCGGAGCAGGTTGGTGCCGACGTGCGAGCCGACGGCCCGCAGGCCGTTGTCGTCGAGCAGCTGGCGGATCTCCTGGGGGGTGATCGCGCCGACGTTGCCCTGGGTGTAGCCGGCGAACTCGATCTCGCTGTAGCCGATGCGGCCCAGCTCCTCGAAGACGGCGCGGAAGCCGATCGACGAGACCTTGTCGCGGACGCTGTAGAGCTGGATCCCGATCCGGTTGATCGGGACGAGGCGGTTGGCGCCGGACGAGGGCGCGGGAGCCGCGAGGGCGGGGGACGCGAGGGCCCCGGCCCCGACTCCGACGGCGACCGTCGAGGCGGCGAGCGCCGTCATCAGCGCGCGTCGGCTCATCGGCTTGGCCGAGATGGATCCGTGGTGGTGGTGCATTGTCTCTCCTTCGAAACGGAACATGCAGATGGATCAGGGGGGAGGACCGGCCGGCCCGTGCTCTCGGCGCGAGCCGGCCGGTCCTGCCGCGGCTACTGCTGGACGGTGAGGTTCAGCAGCGTCGACGCGGCGTTGGTGTTCGCCGTGGCGGTGTGGGTGACGGTCAGCTTGTAGCTGCCCGCCGCGAGCTTCGGCAGGGTCACGACGACCTTCCCGTTCTCGTCGAGGGTGCCGGTGAGCATCGCGACGGTGGAGAGGTTCCTCTTCACCATCACGGTGACCTGGCCGGTCCCGGCGACTCCGGTCGACGTCGTCGCGTCGACCGAGACCTGCGCGCTGGCGCCCGGCTTGACCGGGTTCGGCGAGACGGTCGCGGTGAGCACGGAGTCGGCCTTCGACACGATCAGGCGGGCGGTGCCGGCCGAGGCCAGATAAGTCCCGTCCGCTCCGTACGCCGCGCGGAAGGTGTGCGTCCCGGCCCCGAGGGTCTGCGGCAGGGCGATGGTCGCCTTCCCGCCCTCGAGGGCGCTGCGGCCGATCTCGGTGTCGCCCTCGTAGAGGACGACCTCGCCGCCGGGGGTGCCGCCCTGACCGGAGACGGTGACCGTCGCCGATCCGGGAGCGCCGAAGGTCACGCGGGGCGCGGTGAGCGCCACGGTCGTGGTCGAGTCGACGGTCGGCGCGTTCCCCGCGGCGAGGTCGATGGTGAACGAGACCGAGCCGACCGCCGAGACGTTGCCGCCGGTGTCGGTGGCGCGGTACTGCACCGTGCGGGCGCCGTTCGTGGTGAAGGGCACCGAGTAGGCGCCGTTCGCGGCGCGG
This sequence comes from Rathayibacter sp. VKM Ac-2804, assembly GCF_009866655.1. Lineage (NCBI taxonomy): Bacteria > Bacillati > Actinomycetota > Actinomycetes > Micrococcales > Microbacteriaceae > Rathayibacter > Rathayibacter sp. VKM Ac-2804. The sequence continues at coordinate 697,044 of NZ_CP047420.1, read as the reverse complement.
ACCGTGGTCCACGTCGCCCCGTTGTCGACCGAGTACTGCACGCTGGCGAGCGCGCCGTTGTCGGTCGCCGCCAGGTTGAGGTTCACCGCGCGGTTGTAGACGCCGCCGACGCCGGTGGGCGCTGCGGGGTCGAGGGTCGCGCTGACGGTCGGCGCCGTCGTGTCACCGGCACCCGCACCCTGGAAGGTGAGGGAGTCGAGCGACAGACCGGAGGGCGAGGTCACGTAGAGCGAGCCGGTACCGGTGGGCTGACCGGAGAACGGCACGAGGACGTCCTGCCAGCCGGCGCCGGCGGGGATGATCGCCGTTCCGAAGGGCGCCGCGTCGGCGGCGTTCCAGCGGAGGTCGACGGTGCCCTCACCGGTGGCGCGGACCACGACGCCGGTCAGGTTCGCGAGGTTCACCGGGTCCCAGCGCAGGAAGGATCCCGCACCGAGTCCGCTGACCGCGTTGCCGCCGCTCGCCGCGGTGTCCGCGTAGGGCAGGACGCCCTCGCGGGCGGCGTGCTCCGCCTCCTGCGTCTTCGGGTTCAGCCGCAGCGTCGCCTCGGCCGCGGCCGGCGGCAGTCCGTTGTAGCCGGCGTCCGTGTAGGTCACGACGACGGTGCCGTAGAGCAGCGCGCCGGGGCCGTGCTCGGGCGAGTCCTTCGACGTCGGGAACGCTCCCGTGGCACCGGTGCCGGTGACCTCGGGGTGGGCGTGCTCGTCGTGGCCGAGACCGTAGGTCCAGCCCACGCGGCTGCCGACGATCTGGTCGCCGTCCTCCGCGTCACGACCGGTCACCCGGTAGGGGATCGCGTCGCCCCACTCGAAGAACGAGCCGTTGCCGGGCGTCGTGATCTCGATCTGCGGCGCCTGGTTGCCCACCGAGATCACCCGGGAGGTGAGGCTGAACTTGCCCTTGGCGTCGGTGACGCGCAGGCGGGCCGTGAACTGGCCGAGCTCGGTGTAGGTGTTCTTCACGGTGACGCCCGAGGCGTCGAAGGTCCCGTTGCCGTCGAAGTCCCAGTCGTAGGTGAGCGCGTCGCCCTCGGGGTCGGAGGATCCCTTGGCGTCGAACGTCACCTCGAGCGGCGTCTCGGAGGCGGACAGCGGCGTCGCGGTGAAGCGCGCCTGCGGGGCCTTGTTGCCCTCGGCGTAGTCGATCCGGTACAGGCCGGCGTCGGGGTTGGCGCGGAAGAAGCCGTCGCCGTACTCGAGCACGTACATCGACCCGTCGGGGCCGAACTCCATGTCCATGGGGTTGTCGTGGATCGGCTGGTTGCGCGAGCTCAGCGCCGTGTTGGGCAGGAAGTCCTCGATGTGCGTGACCGCGCGGTCCTCATCGAGCGTGAACGCCGCGATGTAGTCCTGCGAGAACTCGCCGAAGAAGGTCTTCTCGTTCCAGTACGCCGGGAACTTCGACGTCGAGGGGTTCTCCTCGTCGAAGTGGTAGACCGGTCCGCCCATCGGGCCCTGGCCGGAGCTCGTCCCGAAGTTCACGAGCTCGTCGTACGGCTGGTCGCCGGGGTTGTCGCCGTAGTAGACGGTCGCCGGCGTGGCCGCCGGGATGTCGACGAGGCCGGTGTTCCACCGCGAGTTGTTCTTGAGGTTCTGTGGGTCGAAGAAGCCGCGGGGCGTCGCCGTCTCGAAGTTCCACTCGTTGTACGGCAGGTTCGGGCCGTGGACGTAGGGCCAGCCGGAGTTCTGCGGCTGGTCGAGACCGGTCGCGTTCCACTCCACGAGACCCATCGGGCCGCGCACGCCGTCGGCCGCAGCGGCCTTCGTCGCGTCGGGACCGTAGTCGCCCCAGGAGAGGGTGTTCGTCTCGGCGTCGACGTCGATCTTGAACGGGTTGCGCACGCCCATCACGAAGATCTCGGGACGGGTCTTCTCGGTGCCCACCGGGAAGAGGTTGCCCTCGGGGATCGTGTACGAGCCGTCCTCCTGGACCGTGATCCGGAGGATCTTGCCGCGGAGGTCGTTCGTGTTGCCGGCGCCGCGACGCGAGTCGAAGCCGGGGTTCATGCCGGGTGCGTCGTTGTTCGGCGCGAAGCCCGCGGCCCCCGGAGCGCTCGCCGGCGTGTTGTCGCCGGTCGAGAGGTACAGGTTGCCGTCGGCGTCCCAGTCGAAGTCGGCGCCCACGTGGCAGCACTGCCCGCGCTGCGCCTCGACCTCGATGATCTTCTGCTCGCTCGCCAGGTCGAGTCCGGAGCCGGTCCACTTGAACCGGGAGAGGCGGTTGACGCCCTTCCACTGGTCCCAGTAGCTCTCGTCCTCGCCCGCGGGGAGCATGTTCGGAGCCGCGCCGGTCGGCGTGCCGCTCTGGGGCGCGTAGACCAGGTAGACCCACTGGTTCTCGGCGAAGTCGGGGTCGACGCCGACACCCTGGAGTCCGTCCTCCGAGTTCTGGTAGACGGGGATCGTGGCCACGACGCGCGTGGTGCCGGTCTGCGGATCGGTGTGGCGGATCTCGCCGTTCCGTGCCGTGTGCAGGACCGACTTGTCCGGGAGGACGGCGAGGTCGATCGGTTCGCCGACGTTCTTCGTCAGCAGCACCTTCTCGTAGTTGCTCCAGTCGAGCGCGGACTCCGCACCCGGCTCCGAGCCGTGGTCCACTCCGTCGTGGGCCGAGGCGGGCAGGCCGAGGGCGGTGAGTCCGGAGACCGTCACCATCCCGGCGATGCCGAGGGCGAAGAGAGACCTGATGCTTCTCTTCGTGGATCGCTTACCATTCATGCGTGATGTGATTCCTTCAACGAGGTGTTCATCGCAGAGGCCGGGTCCGTCTCTGTCCGCACGACGTGCGGACCCGGTCTCCTCTGGTCGGCCCGTGGGCCGATGTCTTCGTCGTCGCCTCCTCTCGCGGGATGCTGTCGTGGCGCCGGTCGCTCCTTTGATACGGGAGCGGTTCCGGCTGGTCCGGGCCGGCGCAGGGTCTCCCCCGCGCCGGCAGATCAGTGGCTCAGGACTCGAAGGCCGAGGGCAGGTACTCGGCGACGTTGTCCTTGGTGACGACCGGCGCGAAGAGCTGGATCTGGCGCGGGACGCCGAGCGAGGTGGTGTCGCTCATCGACTTGTTCTGCTCGACGAGGCGGGCGAGCTTGATGCCGTCCGCGGCCTGGGTCGAGGGGTAGACGACCGTGGCCTTGACGACGGAGTCGTCGGCCTCGATCGCGCGCATCATGTTCGCCGAGCCGGCGCCGCCGACGAGGATGAACTCGTCGCGACCGGCGCTGTCGATCGCCGCGAGGACGCCGACGCCCTGGTCGTCGTCGTGGTTCCAGATCGCGTCGATCCGGGGCGCGGCCTGGAGGAGGTTGGCCGCGGCCTGCTCGCCGCCCTGCACGGTGAAGTCGGCGGCGACGCGGTTGTCCACGTCGAGTCCGCAGCCCTCGAGCGCGTCGGCGAAGCCCTGGCTGCGGTCCTGCGTCAGCGGGAGGGAGTCGATGCCGGCGATCTCCGCCACGACCGCGTCCGGGTTGTCGCCGAGCTGCTCGCAGAGGTAGGTGCCGGCGCTGACGCCCATGCCGTAGTTGTCGCCGAGCACCGTGGAGCGGGCGGCGAAGGGGCTGGAGAACTCGCGGTCGACGTTGATGACGGTGATGCCCGCCTCCATCGCCTGGGTCGCGACCTCGGTCAGCGCGGCGCCGTCGATCGGCAGCAGCACGATCGCGTCGACGCCGTCGTTGATGAAGGTCTCGACCTGGCTGATCTGCAGGTTGACGTCGTTGGTGCCCTCCGCGGTGCGGAGCTCGACGTCGTCGTACTTCTCCGCCTCGGCGAGCGCGGCACGGCTGACCGCGCCCATCCAGCCGTGGTCGGCGGCGGGGGCGGTGAAGCCGATCACCACGTTGTCGCCCGAGGCGTCGTTGTCCGAGGCGGCGACCGCGGCGGCGCTGCCGCCGCCGCCGGCGTTCCCGGTCTCGACGGGGGCGTTGGAGATGCAGCCGGTGAGCATCAGCGCGACGGCGCCGAAGGCGAAGCCGGCGGTGCCCAGGCGAGCGGTGCGGCCCAGTCGGGTCGTGCGGTCCAGGCGGGAGCCGGAGGGGTGGCGAACGGACATGGAAGTGATCTCCTTCGATGGATCCATGAGGGGCCGCAGGGCACAGCGGTGCCTGCGGAGGGTGACCGAGGTGGTCGAGGTGGATGCTGTCGGTGCTGGGAAAGGGGGCGCGTGCCCCGGGAAGAGGTCGGGGCCTCTCGGCCCCTCGGGTCAGGACTTGCCGCGGGCGGCGAAGCGCTGCTGCAGCAGGACGGCGGCGACGATGATCGCGCCCTTCGCGACGGCCTGGGCCGAGGTCGACATGTTGTTCTGCGTGAAGACGTTGGTGAGGGTCGTGAAGATCAGGACGCCGAACACGGTGCCGACGATGGTGCCGCGGCCTCCGGCGAGCAGCGTGCCGCCGACCACGACCGCCGCGATGGCGTCGAGCTCGTACAGCTGGCCGTGGGTCGAGGTACCGGCCGTGGTGCGGGCGAGCATCATCACCGCGGCGATGCCGGCGGTGAGCCCGGCGAGGCCGTAGACGTACATGGTGTGCCGGCGGACCTTGATGCCGGCGAGGCGGGCCGCCTCCGGGTTGCCGCCGACCGCGATGGTGCGGCGGCCGAAGGTGGTGCGGTTGAGCAGGATCCAGCCGGCCACCGCGACGACCACGAAGATCAGCACGAGGACGGGGATGCCGAGCACGTCGGCGCGGAAGAAGTCGAGGAACGGGGTGACCGTGACGATCTGCGTCTGCCGGTTCGAGATCAGCTCGGCGAAGCCGCGGGCCGCGACGAGCATCGCGAGCGTCGCCATGAACGCGACGACCCGGCCGTAGGCGATCAGCGCCCCGTTGATCAGACCGCAGACGAGGCCCACGAGCACCGCGGTGAGCACGATCACCAGCCAGGAGGTGTTCGCCGCGTAGTACTGCGTCGACACGGTGCTCGCCCAGACCGTCGCGAGCCCCATCACCGAGCCGACCGAGAGGTCGATGCCGCCCGAGGTGATGACGAAGGTCATGCCGATGCTCAGCACGCCGATCACGGCGGCCAGGCGGAGGATCGTCAGCACGTTGTCGACGCTGGCGAAGCGCTCCCCCGCGGTGGCGAACCCGACGATGCAGAGGATGACCAGCGCGAGCACCAGACCGACGTTCCGGCCGAGCGAGCCGCCCATGATCCCGCGGAGCCCGGAGCGGGCGTCCTTCGGCGTCCCGCCGCTCGGCCCTCCCGTCGCGGCCGAGGCGTGACGGCCGGCGTCCTCCTGCGGACCGCCGATCGACGGTGACGCGGTGTCGAGCTGTCCGCTCACGCTGCACTTCCTTCCATGACGAGATCGAGCACGCGGTGCTCGTCGATCGAATCGGCGGGGCCCTCGTGGACCACGGCGCCGTCGGAGATCACGAGCACTCGGTCCGAGAGCCCGAGGACCTCGCCGATCTCGCTGGAGACCACGAGGACGGCGGCGCCGTTGGTCGCGAGGTCCCGGATCAGGGTGTAGATCTCGGCGCGCGCTCCGACGTCGACCCCGCGGGTCGGCTCGTCGAGCAGCAGCACCCGGCAGCCGCGCACCAGCCAGCGGGCGAGGAGCGCCTTCTGCTGGTTGCCGCCGGAGAGGGTGCGGGCGTCGCGGTCGACGCCGTGCGGGCGGAGGTCGAGCGCGACCGCCTGCTCGGCCGCCGCCGCGCGCTCGGAGCGCTCGTCGAGGAAGCCGCGCTTGGCGAAGCGGTCGAAGGTCGAGAGGGTGATGTTGCGGTAGACCGGCTCGTCCAGGAGCAGGCCCTGGCTCTTGCGCTCCTCCGGGCAGAGGCCGATGCCGGCGTCGACCGCCGCGGTGACCGAGCCGGCCCGCAGGCGCGTGCCCGCCACGCTGACGGTGCCGGTGCTGGCGCGGCGCGCCCCGTAGATGGTCTCCAGGATCTCCGAGCGGCCGGAGCCGACCAGCCCCGCGAGGCCGACGACCTCGCCGGCGCGGATCTCGAGGGAGACGTCGGCGAACGAGCCGCGCAGCCCCAGGTTCTCGACCTTCAGCAGCGTCTCGGCCTCGGTCGCCACCTCGGGACGGTCCGGGAAGACGTACTCCACGGCGCGGCCGGTCATCAGCGTGATCAGCTTCGCGGTCGGGGTGTCGGCGACGGCGAGGTTCTTCGCGACCGTCGCGCCGTCCTTGATGACGGTGATCCGATCGCCGATGGCGCGGATCTCCTCCAGCCGGTGCGAGATGTAGACGATGGCGACGCCGTCGGCGGTGAGCTGGCGGATCACGTGGAAGAGGTTCTCCACCTCCTCCGAGTCGAGCACCGCGGACGGCTCGTCCATGATGATGACCCGCGCGTCGTGCGAGAGGGCCCGCGCCATCTGCACGATCTGCTTGCCGGCGGCGGAGAGGCTGCCGACCTCGCGGTGCGGGGCGATCTCGGGGTGGCCGAGGCGCTGCATCAGCTCGCGGGTGATCTTCGCGGCCTTGGAGCGGGCGGTGAAGCCGCCGCGGGAGAGCTCGTGGCCGAGGTAGATGTTCTCGGCGACCGAGAGGCCGTCGACGACGTCCAGCTCCTGGTACATCGTGGCGATCCCGAGCGCGAGGGCGGCCGTCGGCGACGGGATCGTGACGACCTTCCCGTCCACGAGGATCTCGCCCTCGGTGGGCTGGTGGGCGCCGGCGAGCGTCTTGATGAGCGTCGACTTGCCGGCCCCGTTCTGGCCGAGGAGGCAGTGCACCTCGCCCGGGCGGACGTCGAGGTCGACGCCGTCGAGGGCTCGTGCTCCGGGGAAGATCTTGACGATGCCGCGCATCTGCAGAAGCAGTTCTGTCGCGGTGTCCTGAGTGCGGGAAAGAGGCTGAGCGGCGATGCTGCCGGGGTCTGCGGTGACCATGCGGACGAAGCTACAGCGACTTAAGTCGCGGGTCAACCAAAAGTTCTGAGTCGTTTCGAAGGAGATCCGGGCACTCGTCCAGCGCGTCGAAACGCTTCCGTCATCCGCGCCAGCCCGGGGATCCGCGGGTTTACGCGACATCTGGCGGCGTTTCTCCGGCGGTTTCGGGACACGACGTCTCGTGATGGAGCGCTCTCCGAGCCTATGAATCGCCGTCGGGCCGCGACCCGATCGTGACCTCCGGGCCGGCGCACCCGCTCGGGCCGGCTTCCCGCCCAGCAGAAAGAGCTGGCCAAGTCGAGCGCGGGCGTGGGAGGGTCGACCCGCCGACGAAAGGACGACGATGTCGAACGACCGAGCCCTGCGCGTCGCGATGGTGGGGACCGCCTTCATGGGCCGCACCCACTCGCACGCCTGGCGCACCGCCCCCCGCTTCTTCCCGCTGCCGCTGCGGCCCGAGTTGGCCGTGCTGGTGGGCACCGACCCGCAGCGGACCGCCGAGCGCGCCGAGACCCTGGGCTGGGGCGAGTCGTCGACGGACTGGCGCGCGGTGATCGCCCGCGACGACATCGACCTCGTCGACGTCTGCACCCCCGGCGACACCCACGCCGAGATCGCGATCGCCGCCCTCGAGGCCGGCAAGCACGTGCTCTGCGAGAAGCCGCTCGCCAACTCCGTCGAGGAGGCCGAGCGGATGGTCGCCGCGGCCGCCGCGTCGGGCCGCGTCGCGATGTGCGGCTTCAGCTACCGCCGCACCCCCGCACTGGCGCTGGCCAAGCGCTTCCTCGACGAGGGCCGGCTCGGCGCGATCCGCCACGTCCGGGCCCAGTACCTGCAGGACTGGCTCAGCGACTCCGAGGCCCCGCTGACCTGGCGCCTGGACGCCGCGAAGGCCGGCTCGGGTGCGCTCGGCGACATCGGCGCGCACATCATCGACAGCGCGCAGTGGCTGACCGGCACGCCGATCACCTCCGTCTCGGCCGTCCTGCGCACCTTCACCACCGAGCGCCCCGTGCTCTCCTCGCAGTCGGGCCTCGGCGGTCGCGCGGAGGAGGGCGCCGAGCGCGGACCGGTCACCGTCGACGACGCCGCCGCCTTCACCGCCTCCTTCGCGGGCGGCGCCCTCGGCGTCTTCGAGGCGACCCGCGTCGCCACCGGCCGCAAGAACGCCAACCGGATCGAGATCAACGGCGAGACCGGCAGCATCGCCTTCGACTTCGAGCGGATGAACGAGCTCGAGTACTACGACGGCCGCGACCCCGAGGACGCCCAGGGCTTCCGCACCATCCAGGTCACCGAGCCCGCGCACCCCTACATGTCGGCCTGGTGGCCCACCGGCCACGGCATCGGCTACGAGCACCTCTTCACCCACCAGGTCGTCGACCTCGTCGAGGCGATCGCGGCCGGCACCCCCGCCACCCCCACCTTCGCCGACGCCCTCGAGGTCCAGCGCGTCCTCGCCGCCGTCTCGACGAGCGCCGCGAACCGCTCGGAGTCCACCCCCGTCCAGCGCGGCACCGGCCCGGTCTGACGCCGCGCGGCACCGCGCCCGCCACCGCGGAGGAGATTTCCCAGCAGGCTGCTGGGAAATCGAGTGATACTCCGCGCTCTTCCTTCTCTCGCACGATGTGCGAGCAGAGTGTCGACGGTTCCGGAAGAGTGCAGGGCCTCGACAGGGCACGGAGTGCCAGGCTGGGGCGATGCGCCGGCGAGGGAGTTCTGCGGCGGCCGTCGCGGTCGTCGCGCTGCTGCTGGGCGGCTGCGTCGAGGCGGAGTCCGGGCCGGCGGCGGTCGGTGCCGGTGGTGTGGCGGACGGCACCTCGGCGAGCGTCTCGGCCGCGGGGACCGTCGACGTCTCCTACCAGCGGCAGGGCGACTTCGCGGTCGTCGTCGCGCTCGACTGCTCGGCCTGCTCCGGGAGCGTCACCGTGTCGGCGCCCGGGCGCAGCACCCCGGTGGGCGAGGCCGCGGCGGGGACCGAGTCGGCGTGGCTCCTCGAGACCGTCGCGACCGACGCCGTCGACCAGTCACTGCTCGTGCAGGCCGCCGGCCACTGGACGCTCACCCTGCGGAGCTGGAACGACCTGCCCGAGGTCTCCGGTGAGCAGTCGGGCAGCGGATCCGCGGTGCTCGCCTTCTCGGACGAGGTCGACAGCCTCGACGTCGCCTACGGCCCGGCGAGCAGCGAGGACTCGCTCTCCGGCCGCGTCCTCGGCACCGCCGGCACCCGGCAGACCTTCGGCGACACCACCGCCTTCGCCCGCGTCGTCGACGCCACCCTGCCCGGCGTGGTCGCGATCCGCACCGACGGCAGCTGGACCCTCACCCCGGTCCTCTGACGCCCGCGCGCCCCGTCCCGCTCCGCGAGATGCCACTCATGAGCACGACACGCCGCGGGATCCGTGCACAAGAGGCATCTCGCGGGAGGGGTCAGCCGGGCGCCCCGGGGGTTTCGCCTCGTGAGGCGATCCTGCGCCATACTTCGGGGATGAGCAAGAAGATTGACGCGGCCCACCGCGCGCTGGTAGCCGCCCTCGACAAGCACGCCGCCCTCGTCGGCGACAAGTCGGCGAAGCCGAGCAAGGTCGCGCGCGCCGCGTCCGAGCTCCGCTCCGCGACGAAGGCCTACTCGGCGCTCGTCTCGGCCCGCACCGGCACCTCGAGCCCGTTCGCCGATCTGGCCGACCCGCGTCTGGACCAGCCGACCATCGCCTCGCTCCGGGCCGAGCGCGACGCGATCGCCGCGCGCCTGGCCAAGCACGAGGCCCTCGCGGCGGAGTCGGGCGACCAGGCCCTCGCGGGCTGACCCTCCTCCCCAGCTCACCCTCCCGCGCGGAAGTCGCCGTGTTACGGGCACGTTTCGCGCGCCCGGCGTCGCCCTGCGTACGGTGGTCCCCGGGATCCGCGCAGTCGCGGCGTCGAGCGACCGGAGGCCGGTCGCAGCGCCGGCGGTGACCAGCACCGCCCGGCGTGGACGCCGCCCGGATCCTCTCCACGGAAGGATCCACCGCATGTCCCTGCGCCGCACGCTCCTCGCGACCACCGCGATCACCGCCTCCGCCCTCTTCCTCGCCGGCTGCTCGGCCGCCGGCGGTGAGGGCGACGACACCGTCCGCATCGGCGTGGTCGGCGCGAGCGACCCCTACTGGGCGACCTACGAGCAGGCCGCGGAGGACGCCGGCATCGACGTCGAGATCGTCGACTTCACCGACTACAACCAGCTCAACCCCGCGCTGACCGAGGGCGAGATCGACCTCAACCAGTTCCAGCACCTGGTCTACCTGGCGCAGTACAACACCTCCGCCGACGCGGACCTCGTGCCGATCGGCGCGACCGCGATCTACCCGCTCGGCCTCTACTCGACGCAGTACGACAGCGTCGAGGACATCCCCGAGGGCGACAGCGTCGCCGTCCCGAACGACACGAGCAACCAGGCCCGCGCCCTCCTCGTGCTCCAGTCGGCCGGCCTGATCGAGCTGAAGGACGGCGGCAGCGCCTTCTCCGACCTCGACGACATCGACACCGGCGCCTCGAAGGTGACCGTCACCGCGCTCGACGCGGCGCTCGTCCCGACCTCGCTCCCCGACGTCGCCGCGGCGATCATCAACAACGACTACATCGAGGGCGCGGGCCTCGAGGCCTCCGACGCGATCGCCCAGGACGACCCGAGCGACCCGAGCGCGGTGCCCTACGTCAACGTGTTCGCCGCCCGGGCCGACGACGCCGAGAACGAGACGTACCTGAAGCTCGTCGAGGTCTACCAGACCTCGCAGGACGTGCTCGACGGAGTGTCCGAGCAGTCGGGCGGCACGGCCGTCTTCGCGACGACCCCCGCCGCCGAGCTGCAGTCGACCCTCGCCACCGTCGAGGCCGACACCGCCGCCCAGGGCTGACCCGCCCCGCCCCCGCCGCGATCCCGCGGCCCAGCAGTGCCCGATCCCAGCAGTGAAGGAAGCGCCGTGCCGCTCATCCGCCTCGCCGACGTGAGCAAGGTCTACCCGCCGCTCGCGCGCGGCGCGACCGCCCTGACCGCCGTGGACGGCGTCAGCCTCGACATCGAGGCCGGCGACGTCTACGGCGTGATCGGCTACTCCGGAGCCGGCAAGAGCACGCTCGCGCGCCTGATCAACGCGCTCGAGCCCGCCACCGGCGGCAGCATCGAGATCGACGGCCGCGAGATCGTCGGGCTGCCCGAGCGCGAGCTCCGCCGGCTGCGGCTCAGAATCGGCATGATCTTCCAGCAGTTCAACCTCTTCGGCTCGAAGACGGTCGAGCAGAACGTCGCCTATCCGCTGCAGGTCGCCGGCACGCCGCGGACCGAGCTGCGCGCCCGCGTCGACGAGATGCTCCGCTTCGTCGGACTCTCGGACAAGGCCCGCAGCCACCCGGAGCAGCTCTCCGGCGGCCAGAAGCAGCGCGTCGGCATCGCCCGCGCCCTCGCCGCCTCGCCGCGCATCCTCCTCGCCGACGAGGCCACCAGCGCCCTCGACCCGGACACCACCGGCGAGGTGCTCGCCCTCCTGCGCCGGATCAACGAGGAGCTCGGCGTCACCATCGTCGTCATCACGCACGAGATGGACGTGGTGCAGCAGCTCGCGACGAAGGTCGCCGTGATGGAGGCGGGCCGCATCGTCGAGCGCGGCCCCGTCTTCGACGTGTTCTCGGCCCCGCGGGAGCCGGTCACCCGCCGCTTCGTCTCCACGGTCGTGCGCACGGTGCCCTCGCGGGAGGAGGCGGCGGTGCTGCGCGCGCGCCACGCAGGCCGCCTCGTCACGCTGTCCTTCTCCGACGGCTCCGCCTCGCAGGGCGAGGTCTTCGCCGAGATCGCGCAGGCCGGCGTCCCGCTCGAGCTCGTCTACGGCGGCATCACCGATGTCCGCGGCCGCGCCTTCGGCCACCTGACCGTCGCGCTCGACTCCTCCGACGACGTGATCGACCCCCTGCTGGCCCGCCTCGGCGCCCGCGTCGCCCTCACGGAGGTGCCCCGATGAACGAGCTCGTCCCGCTGCTGCCCAAGCTCGCCGAGGCGACCGGGCAGACCCTCTACATCGTGGCGTTCAGCCTGCTCTTCGGCGGTCTCGGCGGCCTGCTGATCGGGCTCGGCCTGGCCGTCACCCGCGCGGGGGCGCTCTACGCCAACCGGGTCGTCTTCGGTCTGCTGAACGTGATCGTCAACATCTTCCGGCCGATCCCGTTCATCATCTTCATCGCCGCCGCCCAGCCGCTGGCCCGCCTCGTGGTCGGCTCCGGCATCGGCACCGACGCGATCATCTTCTCGCTCTCGCTCGCCGCCGCCTTCGGCATCGGCCGCATCGTCGAGCAGAACCTGCTGACCGTGCAGCCCGGCGTGATCGAGGCCGCGCGCTCGGTCGGAGCGAGCCGCTTCCGGATCGTGCGCACGGTCCTGCTGCCCGAGGCGCTCGGACCGCTGATCCTCGGCTACACCTTCGTCTTCGTCGCGATCATCGACATGTCGGCGGTCGCCGGCTACATCGGCGCCGGCGGCCTCGGCACCTTCGCGATCCAGTACGGCTACCGCCAGTTCGAGCCGGTCGTCACCTGGGCGGCCGTCCTCGTCATCATCGTCATCGTCCAGCTGGTCCAGCTGCTCGGCAACGTCCTGGCCCGCCGCGTCCTCCGCCGCTGACCCGCGCGTCCCCTCCCTCTCCGCGAGATGCCACTTGCGTACACGACACGCCACAGAACGCGTGCACAAGTGGCATCTCGCGGGAAGAGCGGGCACGGTGGTGCGTCATGAGGATCCGATACGACCCGAGTGCGAACGCCGCCTACCTGCCCGTCGGGCGTGAGCCCGAACCCGGCGAGTCCGTCGAGCAGGTGTGCGACATCGCCGACCCGCACGGGTTCGGCGAGATCATCCTCGACTTCGACGCCGCCGGTCACCTCATCGGCGTTGAGATCCTCGGTGCGCGGAAGCTGCTGCGCCCCGAGGCCCTGGCCGACGCCGACATCCTCTGACGCCTGCGCTCTGCGCCCCGGTTAACCACCTCCGCGAGATGCCACTTGTACACGCCTTTCACGGCGTGTCGCGTGCACAAGTGGCATCTCGCGGAGGAGGGGAGAGGACGGCTCAGTAGCGGGGCTTGCGCTCCGGGCGGTCGGTGGAGCGGGACGGGCCCGAGGGACGGCCGCCGCGGTCGGCGCCGGCGCGGCTGGGGCGGCGGTCGGGCTTGAGCTCGATCAGCTGGCCGCTGATGCGGGTGCCGGCGAGGCGGTCGAGCACGTCCTGGGGCAGGTCGGCCGGCAGCTCCACGATCGAGAAGTCCGGGCGGATGTCGATGTGCCCGAAGTCGCCGCGGTTGAGGCCGCCCTCGTTCGCGAGCGCGCCGACGATCTGGCGGGGCTCGACGCGCTGACGGCGGCCCACCTCGATCCGGTACGACGCGAGGTTGCTGTTCGACGAGCGCTGGCGGCGCTCGGGACGCTCGCGGTCGTTGTCGTACGAGGACCGGTCGGAGCGCTCGGGGCGGTCGCCCCGGCTGTCCTCGCGGCGGAAGCGGGGGTCGTCGGGCGAGAGCAGCAGCGGCTCGTCGCCCTGGGCGACGATCGCCAGCGCGGCGGCCACGTCCGACTCGACCACGTCGTGGTGCTCGACGTAGTGGCCGATGATGTCGCGGAACCGGTCGAGCCGCTCGCGGTCGGCCAGCGCCGTGGTGATGGCGTCGTCGAAGCGGGAGAGGCGCGTGACGTTGACGTCCTCGACGCTCGGGAGGCGCATCTCGGTCAGCGGCTGACGGGTCGCCTTCTCGATGGCGGAGAGCAGGCGGCGCTCGCGCGGGGTCACGAAGCTGATCGCAGCACCGCTGCGACCGGCCCGGCCTGTGCGGCCGATGCGGTGCACGTACGACTCGGTGTCGATCGGGATGTCGTAGTTGACGACGTGGCTGATCCGGTCGACGTCGAGACCGCGGGCCGCGACGTCGGTCGCGACGAGGATGTCGAGCTTGCCCGACTTCAGCTGCTCGACGGTGCGCTCGCGCTGGGCCTGGGCGACGTCGCCGCTGATCGCGGCGGCCGTGTAGCCGCGGGCGCGCAGCTTCTCGGCGAGGGTCTCCGTCTCGCTCTTGGTGCGGACGAAGACGATCATGCCCTCGAAGTTCTCGACCTCGAGGATGCGGGTCAGCGCATCGACCTTCTGCGGGTACGACACCATCAGGTAGCGCTGGGTGGTGTTCGCGGAGGTCGTGGTCTTGGCCTTGACCGTGATCTCCTCCGGGTCCTTCAGGTACTTCTGCGAGATGCGGCGGATCTGCGACGGCATGGTCGCCGAGAACAGGGCGATCTGCTTCTCGACCGGAGTGTCGGCGAGGATCGTCTCGACGTCCTCGGCGAAGCCCATCTTGAGCATCTCGTCGGCCTCGTCGAGCACCAGGTACTTCAGGTGCGTGAGGTCGAGCGTGCCCTTCTCGAGGTGGTCCATGATGCGGCCGGGGGTGCCGACGACGACGTGGACGCCGCGACGCAGCGCGGACAGCTGGGTGCCGTAGCCCTGACCGCCGTAGACGGGGAGGACGTGCACGCCGCGCAGGCCGGACGCGTAGCGCTCGAACGCCTCGCAGACCTGCAGCGCGAGCTCGCGCGTGGGCGCGAGGACGAGCGCCTGAGGGGTCTTCTGCGAGACGTCGAGGCGGGAGAGGATCGGCAGCGCGAACGCCGCGGTCTTGCCGGTGCCGGTCTGCGCGACGCCGAGGACGTCGCGGCCGGACAGGAGGGAGGGGATCGTCGCCGCCTGGATCGCGGAGGGCGTCTCGTAGCCGACCTCCTTGAGGGCCTTGAGGACGGGGTCGCTGAGACCCAGGTCCGAGAAGACCAGCGAGGGGGCGGTCTCGTCTGCCGGCGCGGCCGGGGCGGTGCTGTCGGCGGCGGGCGCGGTCGCGCCGTCGGCCTGGGGGGCGGGTTCGGGTGTATCGGTGGACGCCATAGTGCAACGGTAGGCCGTCGGAGGCACGCGCGAGCGCAGAACCGGTGTCTGAGCGGGCATTCGCCCCGGATCGGCGGCTGTGGAGGGGGCTCGGAGGGCTCCCGCGGGGCTTCGCGGGAGCCGGCCTCAGTAGAACTCGACCGTGTCGACCCGGTTGATCAGCTCCTCGCCGTCGAGGAAGCGGGTGGCGTTGCGGGCGAAGAGCTCGGCGATGAGGCGGTCCTCGGCCGCGTTCAGCGCGGCGGTGTGCGGGCTGAGCAGCACGCTCGGGTGGCTCCAGAGCGGGCTGTCCTGCGCGAGCGGCTCCTCCGCGACCACGTCGAGGGCCGCGAAGCCGACCCGGCCGTCCTCGAGCGCCGCGAGCAGCGCGTCCTCGTCGATCACGGTGCCGCGGCCGACGCTGACCAGCGTCGCTCCCGGGCGCAGCGCGGCGAAGAAGTCCGCGCCGACCAGCTTCTCGGTCTGCTCCGTGCCGGGCAGCGTGACGACCACCCCGTCGATCCGCCCGGCCACCTCGGCGATCGCGGAGGGCTGCACGATCTCGTCCACGTGCTCCACGGCGTCGGCGTGCCGGCTGGTGCCGATCACCCGGGCACCGAGCGTTGCGAGCTTCTGCGCGGTCGCGCGGCCGATGGTGCCGAGCCCGACGATCAGGACGGTCTGCTCCGACAGCAGCCCCATCGTCCAGCGCGAGCCCCACTCGCGCGCGCCCTGCAGTGCCTGCAGCTTCGGCAGCGTCTTCGCGCCGGCGAGCAGCCCGAAGAGGGAGAACTCGGCCAGCGGATCGGAGTGCACGCCCGCGGAGGTGGAGAACGCGACCCGCGCGAGCGCCTCCTCGTCGAGACCCGCCTTCTTGACCTGCGCGCCGCCGCCCGCGGGCATCGTCTGCACCCAGCGCAGCGCCGGGTTCGCGGCGACGGTCCGCGCGAGCGCCGCCGGGTCCTCGCCCGGGATCCCGTAGAGCACCTCGGCGGAGTCGACCAGCTCCTCGAACGCGGCCTGCTGCTCCGCCGTGCGCTCGAAGGCCGGGTCGCCGCCGTGATCGCCCGGGTGCCGCATCGGCGGCAGCAGGCTCTGATCGGCCACGAAGTGGATCCGCGGCTCGAGCTCGACCACCCGTGCGATCAGCTCCTCGCTGATCGGCGTGGCGGCCACGACGCGGAGGCGATCGGTCGGAGTCGGTGCGGGCGTCGTCACAGGGTTCCCTTCGAGCGGCGGGCGGCGGGCCCTCGGGCGTCGCCGGGGTCTCCCGCCAGCGTAGTGAGCGGTCGAGGACCCCTGGGAAGCAACCCCTTCCCCGCCCCCGTTGCTGTGGATGTCCGCGTCGTCCGCTGTCGGTTCCCGCGTCGCCGGCTGGACGAACGGTGAGGACGCCCGCGCTCGTCACGGCCGCCGCCCTAGCGTCGGAGGACGGCAACGACGATCGAAGGAGACCGGATCATGGCAGCAGCAGGAGTGGCGACGGTATGGGTGCCCGTCGAGGACATGGAGCGGGCGGTCGCGTTCTACCGCGACACCCTCGGCCTCGACGTGAAGAGCACCTCGAGCGACTGGTCGGAGCTCGACGCGGGCGGACTGATGATCGGGCTGAACGCCCGCGAATCGGCCTCCGTCTCCGAGAGCGGCGGAGCGGTCGTCTCGTTCCAGCCCGACGGCAGCATCGAGGACGAGCTGGAGCGGCTGAAGGCCCGCGGCGCGTCGATCGAGGGCGAGATCAGCGATCACGAGTGGGGTCGCATCCTGCCCTTCAAGGACTCCGAGGGCAACGACCTCCAGTACTACACACCGCCGCAGAGCTGACGGCGAGCGCGTGACGGCGGAGGGGAGACGGGCAGGTCCCGCCTCCCCTCCTCCGTGTCACGCGGGCGGGCGCAGCGGCAGGCGACCGGCCAGGCGCGCGCCGCCCAGCGCGGCCGACGGGGCCAGCTCGATCGATCCGCCGTAGACCGCGAACTGCCGCGAGAGCCGCTCCAGCCCCGAGAGCACCGGCGCCGCAGCGAGGCCGCCGCCGTCGTCGTCGAGACCGACGACCACCGCGTGCTCCGTCCCGCCGCGGGCGACGTCCAGGTGCAGCCGCACGGCGCGGGCCCCGCCGTGCTTGAGCGCATTGGTCAGCGCCTCCTCGATCAGGCGCACCAGCAGCACGCGCTGCTCGAGCGGGACCCCGTGCTCCTCGATCCCCGGGTAGTCGTCGTCGACGGCGAGGTCGACCGCGATCTCCGGCGGCAGTCGCGAGATCAGGTCGCGGGCGGCGGCGACCAGCCCGTGCTCGATGTCGACCGGGTAGAGCGCCCCGCTGACCGCGCGGACCTCCTGCTCGCGCAGCTCGTCGAGCCGCGCCGCGATGCCGATCAGGCGCTCGTCGGCGGCATCGGAGGACGACGCCTCGGCCAGCCCGCGCAGCTCAGCCGCCAGCACCACCAGCGTGTTCTGCAGCCGCCCGTGCAGGCCCTGTGCGACCTCGCGGCGCACCCGCAGCTCCTCCTGCTGGAGCGCCTGCACGGCGTCGACGGCCTGCAGCAGCACCCGGGCGCGCTCCCGCTCCTTCTCGCGCACACCGCGGGTGGCCTCGACGAGCAGGAAGCCGAACGAGACGATCAGGCCGACAACCACCGCACCCACCACCAGCTCGACCACGAGGGCGTCGAGCGCGGTCGGCAGGTAGACCCCGACGATCAGCTGCAGCCCGACCCGCGTGAGCGCGACGGCGACCGCGATCCCGACCGTGACCAGCAGCCGACGGGCGCGGGGGTGGCGCTCGGGGCGGAGCAGGGTGACGAGCGCGACCGCGAGCCCGATCGTCGCGACGTTCACGACCACGCGCACGACGACGTCCACGACCGGGCCGCCCTCGACCCCTCGGACGGTCTGCGACAGCATGCCCAGCGCGAAGACCGCCTGCAGCGCCGCGAGGACGGCCAGCACCCCGCCGAGGATCGCGACGGTCCCGCGCAGGATCCGGTTGTCCTCCGCGTCGTCCGCGCGTCGCGGGCGGGAGTGGTCGGGGAGCGTCACCGGGTGTGCTCCAGGAACAGCAGCGTCGCCTCCACGCGCGGGTTCCGCGACCCGTCGGAGCGCAGACCGAGCGCCGCGTAGAGGGCGTTCACGTGGTTGTCGACCGAGCGGACCGCGATGCCCAGCCGCCCCGCGATCGCCGCGTTGGTGAGTCCGGAGGCGAGCGCGGTGAGCACCTCGTACTGGCGGCGGCTGAGGGCGTCGACGGGCGAGCTCCGGCGGGCGGTGCGCGCGGCGACCAGCGCGGGGTCGAGCACGGTCCGGCCGTCGAGGGTCGCCCGGATCGCGGTCATCAGCGCGGGGGACGAGAGGGACGAGCTCTTCGAGAGGTAGCTCCAGCCGCGCACCTCGGCGCGGCCGAGCCGGAGGAAGCGGTGCATCGAGTCGACGGCCGAGAGCAGCACGATCGCGAGGTCGGGGTCCCGGGAGCGCAGCTCGCGACCGAGCTCGATGCCGTCGCCGTCGCCCAGCTCGATGTCGACGATCGCGACGTCGAGCTCGGCGGGACGCAGCCGCTCGCGCGCCTCCGCGGCGGACGAGGCCTCGACGACGCTCCGGACGCCGGGGACGGAGCGCAGCAGCGAGCCGAGCATCTGCCGGTAGAGCGGCTGATCCTCGACGACGGCGAGCCTCAGCTCCCGCAGACCGCTCACCGATGTCACACCGCATATCTTGACGCGGCGCCGGGCACGCGACCGGCGCCACGAGTGCCCAGGAGGCCCAGACCCCGTCAAAGGGGGGCATCGCTCCGAGCCCGGAGAGAGGTGCGGGGCGGTCGTGGAGACATCCCGTCTCATCCCGGCGGCAGCAGCGCCCCGGTGAGCGCCCGCCCGGCGACCGCCGCGGCGAGCGCCGCCGCCCACATCCCGAGCCCGTAGCCGAGTCCCGCGCGCCAGCGGCGCTCCAGCAGCATCCGCGCCGCCTCGACGCTCGCCGTGCTGAACGTGGTGAAGCCGCCGAGGACCCCGGTGCCGAGCACGAGGCGCCACGACTCGTCCAGAGCGCCGCCGAGCGCCAGGCCGGTGACGACTCCGAGCAGCAGCGAGCCGGAGACGTTGATCAGGAGCGTCCCCACCGGCCAGCGCACCGGGACGAGCGAGCGCGCCACGCCGTCGAGGACGAGGCGGGCCGCGGCGCCGGCACCGCCCGCGAGGGCGACGCCGAGGAAGAGGAGCACGTGCGTCACTCCGTCACCGCGCTCCGCCGGCTCGCGAGCACGACGCCGAGCACCGCCGCGAGGGTGCCGAGCACGAGCGTGACGCCGGTGTAGAGGAGGACCTCGGCCCAGCGCCCGTCCTCGAGGAGGGCGACCGTGTCGAGGGAGAAGGTGCTGTAGGTCGTGAAGCCGCCGAGCACCCCGGTGCCGAGCAGCAGGCGGAGGGTGCGCCGCCCGCCGCTGTCCGGCCCGCGGCGGGCGAGGCCGGCCAGCAGGAGGCCGAGCAGGAACGCGCCGACGAGGTTGACCGCGATCGTCGCCACGGGGACCGCGCCGATCGGGGGCAGGACGAGCACCGTCCCGTAGCGGGCGGCCGTGCCGACGGCGCCGCCGACCGCGACCAGGAGGATCGCGCTCGGCCGCAGGTGCAGCGGCGTCACTCCCCCGTGTCCCAGGGGACGCGGCGCCGGGCGTCCGCGCCCGCGCGGGGCACGACGAGCACGGGGCGCTGCTGCCGGTGCGCGAGGTGCACCGCGACGCTGCCGCTGAGGAACTCGGCGATGCCCGCGAGCACCCCGGGGTCGCGGGTGCCGACCACGATCATCCGGGCGTCGACCTCCTCGGCCACGTCGGTGAGGGCCAGGGCCGGCTCGCCCTGGGCGGTGCGCAGCGTCCAAGCGACTCCCGTGCCGTCGAGGAGCTCGGCGAGTGACGCGCGGAGTCCGGGCGGCTCGGTCGGACCGGCGTCGGCGGCTCCGGAGCGGGGCACGAGGCCGACGGGGATGCCGCCCGTCATCGGGTCGACGTACTCGCCGACGAGGTACGGATCGGCGACGACGGTGAGCAGCAGCAGCGGGGCGCCGAGCCCGGAGGCGAGCTGCGCGGCGGTGCGGACGACCTCGGGACGCTGCCCGTCGACGACGCCGACGAGCACGGGTCCGGAGGGGGTGGATTCGGTCATGGACGGCTCCTTCCCTGGTCCTTCCATCCTCCCACCGGGGCCCGGCCGGGAGGCGATGCTGCGCGACGAGTTCGCCCGTGATCATTCCGTTACCGGGCGGGGGCGGGCTAGAGTGACGAGTCGCCGGGCCCTGCCGGCGCCCCGCACCGCCCCGCAGGCCCCCCTGCACCACCCCCCGTCCGCCCACCCGAGGAGAGTGCACGCGTGTCGACCACTGGCATTCCCGATCCGCTGGAGTGTCACGACACCTCTCCCTCCGCGCCGGTGCACCGCACCCGCCGAGAGGCCCGCGCCGCCGAGGCGGCCGCCGAGGCCCGCGTCGTCGAGACCCGCGTCGCTGAGACCCGCGTCGCTGAGGTCCGGACCGCCGCCGCCCCCGCGACCCCGCGCACGCCCGTCGCCCCGCGCACTCCCGCGGTCCCGCAGCCCGCCCGCACCGGCTCGCTCAGCCGGCGCACCCTCGGCTTCGCCACGTTCTCGATCGTCGGCGGCCTCTTCGCCACCGCGGCCCTCCCCGCGTACGGCGCCCGCAGCACCGCGGCCACGGCGGCCGGCACCGCCGCGAATCGCGTCGGCCTGCAGAACCTCACCGTCTCCTCGGAGGCGGCCGGCCAGACCGCCGTCCGCGACGCGTTCGCCGCACCGACGCAGGCGCAGCTCGACGAGGCCGGCCGCCAGGCGGCCGTCCTGCAGAACGCGAACGGCGGCGGCTTCAGCACCGTGCAGACCCGCGCCGTCGGCGACGACTACCCGTGGCCGCACGAGACGATCGACGACAACGGCGGCGGGCTCTCCCCGCTCGGCTACTACTACCGCGAGTGCGTCGACTTCGTGGCCTGGCGCCTGAACCGCGACGCCGGCGCGACCGCAGCGCCGTGGACGTACACCTGGGGCAACATCACCCCGCTGGGCGGCAGCGCCTGGGAGTGGCCGGACAACTGGGCCGCAAAGGGCTGGGCCACCAGCGCCGTCCCGATCGTCGGCTGCGTCGCCTGGTGGACCTACAACCACGTCTCCTACGTGCAGCAGGTCAACGACGACGGCACCGTCCTCCTCGAGGAGTACAACTATGGCGGCCGCCACAGCTACGTCACCCGCACCTTCCCCACGGCGCAGGTCCCCCTCTTCCTCTATCCGCCGGCCCTGTAGCGGCGGCCCCCGCCGCCTCGCGGATCGCTCACCGCCTTTGCGCGGACCCGTCCATGCTGATCGAGTGGCCCGCGAAGCGAGCGTATCGAGATCCACCACCGCCGGCAGGACGAGTCTGCAGACCGCCCCACTGAGGACGGTGGGTCTCGATACGCCCCTGCGGGGCTACTCGACCAGCATGACTGCGCGCCTGACGGCCGAGCCCTGCCTTTCGCCGAGACACCGAGCGATGTCCGCCGCCTCCGTGCCCGATCTCTGACGAGAGGGTCGACCCGCGAACGGGTGCACAACCATGGCCAGGAAGCGCGATCGGCGGGAGAACAGGTCGATTCGGGAGATCCCGCCTCAGTTGTGCAGGGGCACTGTTGAGAGGACGGCCAGGAGGGCGGCGAACGCGGGGGTGCGCGGGTCGATCGGGGCGTAGTGGTCGGCGTCCGGGAGCTCGACGAGGCGCGCGGACGGGTGCGCGACGCAGTAGCGGCGGCTGTGCGCGATCGGGACCTCGTCGTCGAGGGCGCCGTGCAGCAGCACGGTCGGCATCGGCGGGCCGGGGAGCCGCGCCGGGTCGAGGTCGTCGAGCGGGCCGTCCGGCCCCAGCAGCTCCGCGACCGCACCGTCGCCCAGCCGCTCGTCGGCGGCGGCGCGCAGGTCGACGACTCCGGCGAGCGAGACGACGGCGTCGATGTGCGGCGAGGGATGTGCGGCCTGCGACCACAGCGCCAGGTGGCCGCCGGCCGAGTGGCCGACCAGGACCGTGCGCGGGCGCTCCTCCGCGGGGAGCAGCGGCGGGAGCGCCGCGATCGCCGCGAGGACGTCGTCGAAGGTGCCCGGCCGTCCGCCGCCCTCGTCGCCGACGCGCCGGTACTCGAGCAGCAGCACCGACCAGCCGGCGTCGGCGAGCGCGGCGGCCAGCGGACGCGCGTGGCTCCGGTCCCAGCGCGCGCGCCAGAAGCCGCCGTGCACGACCAGCACGAGGCCCTTACCGGAGCCGCGGTAGTGCTCGGCGATCTGCTCCGGTGCCTCGCCGTAGCGGAGCACCTGGTCGGCCTCGCGCGCCACGAGGTCGAGGACCCCGCTCACGCTCCGCCGTGGACCTCTCGGGACTCGCGCGCCCCCTCGACGAGCAGGTCGCGCACCGCAAGGACCACGGTCTCGACCTCCGCGAAGGAGGTGGAGAGCGGCGAGAGGCCGAGCCGGATGCCGCTGGGCGTGCGGAAGTCCGGGATGATCCCGCGCTTCCAGAGCACGGGCACCATCGCGGCGAAGTCCGGGTGGTCGACGGTGATGTGGCCGCCGCGGCGCGCGGGCTCGCGGGTGGTCGACAGCTCGACGCCGAGCGGGGCGAGGTGCTCGTCGAACAGCTCGACGGCGAAGGCGGTCAGCGCGATCGACTTGGCGTGGATCGCGGGCAGGCCGGCCTCCTCGATCAGGTCGAGCATCGCCTGCATCGCGAGCATCCCGACGATCGGCGGCGTCCCGCTGAGGAAGCGGCGGATGCCGTCGGCGGGGTCGTAGTCCTCGCCCATCCGGAACGAGTCCTTGACGCCCATCCAGCCCTGGATCGGCTGCTGAGCCCCGGCGATCAGCTCGCGGCGCACGTAGAGGAAGGCGGGGGCGCCCGGGCCGCCGTTGAGGTACTTGTAGGTGCAGCCCGTCGCCAGGTCCACGCCCCAGGCGTCGAGCTCGATCGGCAGCACGCCGACGGAGTGGCAGACGTCCCAGAGCACCAGCGCGCCGTGCTCGTGCACGATCGCGGTGATCGCCGGGACGTCGGCGGCGTAGCCGGAGCGGTAGGCGACCTGGCTCAGCACGACCACGGCCGTGTCGGCCCCGACGACCGCGCGGACGTCGTCGGGCGTGACCCCGCTGCCGGACTCGGTCTCGATCCAGCGGATCGTGGCGCCGGTCTCGGCGGCGATGCCCTCGACCACGAAGCGGTCGGTCGGGAAGTTGCCGCGGTCGATGACGATCTCGGAGCGGCCGGGCCGGGCGGTCAGCGCGGTGCGGATCAGCTTGTAGAGCGAGACGGTGGTGGAGTCGCCGACGACGACCTGGCCGGGAGCGGCGCCCAGCACGGAGCGGCCGAGGCGGTCGCCGAGCGTCAGCGGCAGCTGGAACCAGCTGTCGTCCCAGCCGCGGATGAGGCGGTTCCCCCACTCCTGCTCGACGAACGCGGCGTAGCGCTCGGTCAGGACCTTCAGCGGACGGCCGAGCGAGTTGCCGTCGACGTAGGCGGGCAGCGCCAGGTCGTCCGCGCCGACGAAGCGCGAGCGGTAGCCAGCGAGCGGGTCGAGGCGGTCGAGCTCGGCCGCGGAGGAGCGGACGGTCTGGTCGAGGGCCACGGCGGCCCTCCTCTCGTGTGGGGCGTGGATGCGGGGTGGAGCGGGGACTCCTCACAGTCGCACGAGCGGGCCCCCGCGGGACAGCACTCGCGGGAGGATGGTCGGGTGACCTCCTCCGCAGCGCCCGTCCACCCTCGCCCGCGCCTGCTCCCGAGTCTCGGGGTCGGCGTCGCAGCGGGCGTGCTCGGACTGCTGCCGTGGCTGCTCACCGGGCTGCGGCTGCCGCTGCAGAACCTCTGGGCGACCGACGTCCTGCCCGAGGAGATGCCGCTCGCGCTCCTGCCGTTCAGCCAGTACTTCCTGACGCTGATCGTCTCGGTGATCGTGGTCGGGTCGGCCCTCGCGGGACTCGCGGCCCGCGTCGGTCGGCGCCGCGGCGTCGGCCCGCTCGGCGCGGCGCTCGGAGCGGTCGGCGTGCAGGTCGTCGCGCTGGTGCAGTCGGCGCTGACCGTGTCCGCCGGGTTGCGGGAGGACCGCGACTCCGACCTCTACCTCGCGGCGATCGTCGGCGGCACCGTCGGTGCGATCGCGGTCGGCGCGCTGCTCGTGCTCGTGATCGCCCGGGCGCCGAGGGCGGGGGCGGCCGTCGCGATCTCGCTCGCTGCGGTCGCCGCCGGTGGGTGGCTGACCGGAGTGGTGGCGCCGCTCAGCCGCGACGGCTCGGCCGCCGGAGTCGCGCTGCTGAACGCGGTGCAGTGGCTGCCGGGGATCCTGGCCGGTCTCGCCCTCGCCTGGTGCGGGGTCCTCTCCGCCGGCCGGGTGATCGCCTGGATCGTGAGCCTCGCCGTGCTCTGGGTCGGGCCGGTGCTGGTGACCGCCGTCTCGGCCGCCGCCGGCTCGCGGGTGCTCGCCCGCCATCCGCTCGAGATGCTCGACTACGCGCAGGCCGTCTTCACCAGCGCGCTGATGCTCCCCGCCGTCTCGCTCCGAACCCCCGTGACGGCCCTGGTGGTCGCCGCGCTCGGCGTCGCCGCCCTCCGCGCCTGGCACGCCCGCCGAGCCTGATCGCCTCCGCGAGATGCCACTTGTGCACGCGACACGCCGTGAAAGGCGTGCACAAGTGGCATCTCGCGGGAGGGGTCAGGACTCGAACCAGCCTCGGGGGTGGTGGTCGGCCGTCAGCGGGGTGCGCTCGCGCTTGGGGCGCGCCCACTGCGCGGCGTTAGCCAGCACCCGCTTGATGTCGGGGTGGTGGTAGACGGGGTAGTCCTGGTCGCCGGGCGAGAAGTAGAACACCTTGCCCAGGCCCCGGGTGTAGGTCACTCCGGAGCGGAAGACCTCGCCGCCCGAGAAGGTCGAGAGGAAGACCGTCTCCTCGGGCACCGGGATGTCGAAGTACTCGCCGTACATCTCCTGCTCGGGGATGACGATCGGGCTCGGCACGCCCTCGGCGATCGGATGGGTCGGCGCGATCGTCCAGACCAGCTCGCGGTCGTGGTCGTTCCGCCACTTCAGCGAGCAGGTCGTGCCCATCAGCGCCTGGAAGATCTTCGAGTAGTGCCCGGAGTGCAGGATCAGGATGCCCATCCCCTCCTGCACGTGCCGCAGCACCCGCTGCACGACCTCGTCCGACACCTCCGGGTGCGCGATGTGCGCCCACCAGAGCAGGACGTCGGTCTTCGCGAGCGCCTCCTCGGTCAGCCCGTGCTCGGGCTCGGGGAGGGTCGCGGTGCGCACCGAGACCGCGTCGCCGAGCGACTCGGACAATCCGTCCGCGATCACCCGGTGGATGCCGTCGGGGTAGTGCCGCATCACGGTCTCGTCGCCGCGCGTCTCGTGGCGGAACTCGTTCCAGACCAGGACCTCGAGGGGAGCGCTCATGCGACCGCCACCTCCTTCTTCTCGGCGGCGGAGCGGTAGATCGCGTCGACCACCCGGCTGCGGTGCAGCGCGTAGTCGCCGTAGTGGCCGGCGTAGCGGGGTCCGCCGGCGGGCGCGTCGGCACCCGAGGCGATGGCGGCCAGGAACTCCGCGATCACCGAGCGGTGGTGCCCGGCGGGCACCGGCACGTCGGGGCGCGAGGTGGTGGGGGCCCCGGCGACCTCGGAGTAGAACGTGAGCGTCCCCTCCGTCGCGTAGTCGGCGACGTGCAGGCGGGCACCGCCGGCCGAGCCGAGCAGCTCGACCTCGATGTCCTCGTGCACCTTGGAGTAGCTGGCCCAGGAGGCGTCGAGCTGCAGGCTGCGGCCGTTGTCGAGGCGCAGCAGCGCGCTGGAGAAGTCCTCGACCTCGAAGGCGTGCGTGCCGGTGGCGGCGACGCCGTGCGGCCGCCCGCCGCGGCCGGAGCGGCCGATCTCGCCGTACGCGACCGCGGACACGCTCGTCACCCGCGGCTCGCCGAGCAGGTGCAGCGCGATGTCGAGGACGTGCGAGCCGAGGTCGATCAGCGGGCCGCCGCCCGCCAGCTCCTTGCTGGTGAACCAGGAGCCGATGCCGGGGATGCCGGTGCGCCGCTGCCAGCTCGCGCGGGCGTGGTAGATCTCGCCGAGCGGGGCGTCGTCGAGGTAAGTGCGCAGGTAGGCGACGTCGGCGCGGCGGCGGTGGTTGTAGGCGATCTCGAGGACGCGGTCGTTGGCGCGGGCCGCGTCGACCATCTCGGCGGCGAGCTCGGCGGTCGTGGCGAGCGGCTTCTCGCAGAAGACGTGCTTGCCGGAGGCGAGCGCGGCGACGGCGATCGGGTGGTGCAGGTGGTTGGGCACGCCGATGGAGACGACGTCGAGGTCGTCGCGGGCGACGAGGTCCTCCCAGTCGGCGTAGAGGTCGGGGACGCCGCGGCTGGCGCCGAGCTCGCGCAGGCGCTCCGCCTCCTGGCCGGCGAGCGCGACGACGCGCGCGCCGGGGAGGGCCTGGAAGGCGTCGAGGTGGGTGGTGCCGGCGAAGCCGAGGCCGACGACGCCGACGCGCAGCTCCCCCGGAGTCTCGGTGGTGCCTGTGTTCTCGGTCATGCCGTCGAGCCTAGTCGAATTGATTCGAGTCCTCGATAAACAGGTGGGGTGGGTCTCGATAAGCCGCCTGCGGCGGCCACTCGACCAGCATGCGGTGACCGGCGACGGACAGCTTCATGCTGGTCGAGTAGCCCCGCAGGGGCGTATCGAGACCCACCGTCGTCAGCAGGGTGGATCTCGATACGCCCGCTCCGCGGGCTACTCGATCAGCAGGGAGGCGTCAGTGCGCGCGCTGCAGGCGCACCGCGATGTGCTCGCGGCCCGGCAGGTCGATGCGGAAGCGGCCCGAGTAGGTGCCGGGCAGGCGCTCGACCGTCATGGCCCAGGTGTCGAGCACATCGACCGTGTACGAGACGTCGGGCTCGAGCAGGAAGCGGCGGTAGGTCGGCCGGTCGAAGCCGAAGTAGTAGAGGTAGTACTCGCCTTCGACGCCGGCGCGCGGCACGTCCCAGTCGAGCGGGATCGGCTCGAGCCCGCGCTCGGGTCCCTCGGCCAGCACCGACTCCAGGAAGGCGATGCGCGCGGGACTCGTCCCGCGCAGCTCGCCGCCCTTCGACCACCAGAGCACGTCGTCCGGGTGCACGTACGTCTCGCCGTGCCCGACGTAGCCGCCGCGCAGCGCGCCCTCCCAGAACCGCCGCACCAGCTCCTCGCCGGTGATGTTGCCCCAGCCCTGGTCGATGTCGCCCTCGTAGGCGCACTCGTCGATGACGACCGGCTTGCCCCAGCGGCGCCACTCGGTCGTCATCTCGGCCGTCTTGTAGACGTCCTGCCGCTGGATGCTGGCGTGCGTGATCCACGGGCGGGAGTGGTCGTAGAACTCGCGGCAGTTGTGGATCGAGAGCAGGTGCCGCGACGGGTCGTCCTCGACGACGATGCTCGCGAAGCGCTCCCAGTCCTCCTCGGTCTTCTCGAACAGCAGGTCGTACTCGTTCGCGAGCGACCACCAGACGTTCGCGAACGAGGCGAGCCGCGCCACGGCGTAGCGCACGTAGCGGTCGTCGGCGACAGCGTCCATCGTCGAGAAGCCCCAGCGGTCGTAGGCGTGGAAGAGGATGAGGTCCGCCTCGATCCCGAGCTCGCCCAGCTGCTCGATCCGCTGCTCCAGGTGCGCCCAGAACTCCGGATCGAAGCGCTGCCAGTCGAACCCCGTCGCCGGCGAGGCCTCGAACGGGTAGCGCTCGGGCTCGTTCTCGTTGAAGAGGTACGACTTCGGGAAGACGCACATCCGCATCTTCGTGAACGGCGCGGTGGCGAGCGCGGCGAGCGTGCGCTCCTCCAGCTCGTCGCCCTGGTGCGTCCAGGCGTAGGAGGTGGTGCCCAGCGGGCGGTGGCGGGTGCCGTCGGCGTGCGCGAAGTGGAAGGTGTCGGCCACCCGCACCGGGCCGTGGCGCCCCTCGAGCGCCGCGGTCACCGAGACGGAGCCGGTGACGCCGTCGAGCGAGCGGGCGCTGCTCGAGGTGGTCCAGGCGTACTCGCCGGTCGCCTCGGGCATCCAGCGCAGGCGGTACACGCCGTCGCCGTCGTAGAAGCCGGGCACGCGCACCGAGCCGCCCGGCCCGTCGACGATCGCCGAGAGCGCGACGTCGACGAACGGGTTGCCGTGCGACGGGCCGCGCAGCTCGATCTCGACGCGCCCGAAGACGGTGGCGGTGGCGGGCGCGGAGACGACGGCCGACGCGAGCGGGACGTCCGCGGTCTCGTAGTCGCCGGAGGGCTCGACGTACCGCTCCTGCTCGCGGACCGGCGCCGGCTCCTCCGTCGGGATCGCGGCGACCTCGGCGAGCAGCGCCTCGCGCTCCGCCTCGCCGAGCGACTCCTCGGTGTCGACGACGAGGCCGATCGGATAGCCGTGCAGGGTGTGCAGGATCGAGGAGTGCACCAGCCCGGGGAGGCGGCGCTCGACGATCGCGTGCCCGCGCGGGTCGCGGAGGACCTCGAACAGGCGCGTCTCGCGCGAGAACCGCTCGGCGGTGTCGGTGGTGTGCGGCACGGTCAGGCCTTCACGGCGCCGGCGAAGGCGCCCTCGACGAAGTAGCGCTGGAACATCAGGTAGACGATCAGCACGGGGAAGACGGACATGATGGTGAAGGCGTTCAGCGGCCCGTAGGAGCTGGTGAACTGCGACTGGAAGCCCTGCAGCGCGAGCGGGATCGTCCACGAGTCCTGGCTCTGCAGCAGGGCGAGCGCGATGGAGTACTCGTTCCAGGTCGAGACGAAGTCGAGGATGAACAGCGCGGCGAGCGCCGGGCGGGCCAGCGGCAGGATGATCGTCAGGAACAGCCGCCAGTTGCCGGCGCCGTCGATGCGCGCGCTCTCGTCGATCTCCTCCGGGATCTGCCGGAAGAAGCCGTAGAGGATGAAGGTCTGGTACGGCAGGCCGAACGCGATGTACGGCAGGATGATGCCCACGTTGCTGCTCAGCAGCCCGAGCCCGTTGATCACCTGGAACAGCGGCGCGATCGCGACCTGGATCGGCACCATGGCGCCGAGCGCGATCACCCCCATCAGCAGGCGCTGCCGGCGGAACCGCAGCCGGGCCAGCGCGAAGGCGGCGGCCGCCGAGATGAACAGACCGATCGGCACCTTGAAGAGCGCGATGATCAGGCTGTTGCCGCCCGCGGTGAGCAGGTTGCCGCGGTCCAGTGCCTCGACGTAGTTGCCGAAGTCGGGCGACCACGGCGGCACGAAGGCCGGGGTGCTGAAGATGTCCGCCTCGCTCTTCAGCGAGGTGAAGACCATGAAGACCAGCGGGATCGCCCAGATCAGGACGGCGAAGACCAGCGCGATCCACAGGGCGATGCGGATGTAGTCCCGCCCGCCGACCGGACGGCGCTGCCGCTTCGGCGGCTCGACCAGGCCCGGCGCGCTGGTCGGGATGCTCGTGACGGTCATGAGTTCTTCTCCTGACGTGCCGTCCACACCATGTACGGGACGACGATGACGAGGGTGATCACGAGCAGGACCGTGGCGATCGCGTTGCCCTGGCCGTACTCGTGGTTGTTGAAGGACTGCTGGAACGACCACAGCGCGAGCACCTGCGTCTGCTGTGCGGGGCCGCCTCCGGTCATGCCGACGATCAGGTCGAACACCTTGATCGAGTTGATGATCGTGAGGACCACGACGATGACCGTGGTCGGCCGCAGCGCCGGGATCGTCACGTTGCGGAACACCTGCCAGGCGTTCGCACCGTCGAGCCGGGCCGCCTCGACGTGGTCGGGAGAGACGCTCTGCAGGCCGGCGAGGAAGAGCACCATGTTCGTGCCCGCGATCTGCCAGACGAAGGCCGCGAAGATCGAGTACAGCGCGAGGTTCTTGTCCCCGAGCCACTGCACCTCGGCCAGCCAGGGCAGGTCGAACAGCTGCGCGAGGTTCACGCCGACGCCGTAGTTCGGGTTGTACATCCAGCGCCACATGTTCGCGATGGCGATCGGAGCGAGCACACCCGGGATGTAGAAGAGCGAGCGGAAGGCGTTCCGGCCGAACAGCGGGCGGTTGAGCGCCAGCGCCATCACGAGGCCCAGGCCGACGGGGATGAAGAGGGAGAGCACCACCCAGATCAGGGTGTTCGAGAACGCGGTCCAGAACACCGGGTCCTGGGTGAAGATGCGGACGTAGTTCTGCAGGCCGACGAAGACCTGCGGGGCGCCCTGGAAGCCGGACCACTCGAAGAAGCTGAGCCGCACCGACTCGAGCGAGGGGCCGACCACGAAGACGAGGTAGGCGGCGAGCGCCGGTGCCAGGAACGGCAGTGCGGCGAGGAAGCCGGTGCCGCCGAAGCGGGCGAGGGCCCGGCGGCGCGGGTGCTTCGGCCGCGTCGGCTCCGGGGCGGCCCGCCGCGGGCGGGCGGGGGTGGATGTCGTCATGTCGGACCTCTCGGACGTCTCGGACACGGGATGCTCGGGCACGGCGGCGCTCGGGCGGAGGGGACGCGCGGCCCCCTCCGCCCGCGGCGTCACTGCTGGTCGATGAACGTCTGGAACTCGGCGCCGGCGTCGGACGGGTCGAGCTCGCCGGTCGCGACGAGGTTCTGGATGCGCCAGTACTCCGTGGTCTGCGACTGCGAGAGGTTCTGGTCGTTGTTCATGTAGACGCCGGTCGCCGCCTCGGTGATCGGGTTCCAGAGGGCGTCGAAGGCGCTCTGGTCCTCGGGGGCGACGTCGACGTTGACCGAGCGGCTGCCGAAGGTCTCGATGAACGTCGACTGCGCCTCGGCCGAGGTCAGGTAGTCGAGGAACTTCGCGGCCTCGGCGGGGTGCTCGGAGTTCGCCGAGATGTAGTTGTTCTCGTTGAAGCCGTAGATGCGGTCGGTGCCGGTGGGGAAGGCGAAGATGCCGACCGAGTCCTCGGACATACCGGCGTCGCGGACCTGCTGGTTGAACCAGTCGCCCTCGATCGCCATGGCCGCCTTGCCGCCGAAGAAGAGCGAGCTGGACTCGTCGTTGTTGATCGAGATGAAGCCGTCGTTGACGTAGTCCTTCGTCCAGGTGGCGAACTCGGTGAAGGTGTCGGTGACGCACGACTCGTCGGCCCAGCTCGCCTCGCCGGTGACGAGGGCCTGGTAGCCGTCGGCGCCGCACTCGGTCTCGAGGAGGCTGTCGAGCAGGCGCATCACGTGCCAGTTGACGGTGCCGCCGAACTCGAACGGGGTGATGCCCGCGTCCTTGAGCTTCCCGGCGTCCTCGACGAGCTCGTCGTAGCTGGCGGGCGCGGCGTCGATGCCGGCCTGCTCGAAGAGGTCCTTGTTGTAGAAGACCGCCTCGGTGCGCTGGGTGTAGGGCACGCCGTCGTAGCCGCCGTACTGGGTGACGGTCGACATCGCGGTGTCGGAGAAGCGGTCGGCCCAGCCGTACTCGTCGTAGTACTCCTTCAGGTCGAGGCTCGCGCCGGCGTCGATGAACTCGCCGCCGAGACCGGGGCCGGCCCAGGAGAAGAAGACGTCGGGGGCGCCGCTCGTGCCGAGCGTGGTGCGCAGCGCGTCCTTGTGGGCGTCGGTCGAGCGCTCCTCGACCTTGACCGTGATGTCGGGATTGGCGGCCTCGAAGTCGTCGACGATCCCGTTGATCGTCGCGTTGGCCGACTCGGCCGACTCGGTGAGCTTGAACCAGGTGATCTCGGTCCTCCCGCCGGAGTCGCCACCGCTCGCGGAGCAGCCGGCCACGCCTGCGAGGAGGAGAGCTCCCGTGGCGAGGGCGACGGATCGGGTCAGAGCACGGGATCGGGTCAGAGCACGCATCTTCGCGTCCTTTCGCTGCTCGACATCGCAGCAGCGCGACATCGACGTCGGATCCGCCGATCGGAGCCGGGACTGGAGCTCTCGCGGCGGTGGATGAGGGATACGTTATCGATAACACATTCGGACGACAATGCGCGCAACCGGTTGATGGGTCACGATCGGGTAACGGGATTCCGGCCGGAATCGGCTCAGTAGAGTGAGCGGGTCGCCGCCAGGGAGGGAGCCTCGATGTCGAGCACGACCCCTCCCCGCGCGCGGCCGAGCATGGCCGACGTCGGCCGGCACGCCGAGGTCTCGGCGCAGACCGTCTCCCGCTTCTTCACCGGCGGCTACGTCGCACCGGCGACGCGCGTGCGGATCGAGGCGGCGATCGCCGAGCTCGGCTACCGGCACAACCGCGTCGCCCGGAACCTCCGGGTGCAGCGCACCGACACGATCGGCTTCCTCGCGATGGGTCCGCTGAACTACGGGCACTCCGAGCTGCTGACGGGCGTCAGCCGCGGGGCGCGCGCCGAGGGGCTCTCCCTGATCACGGCGCTGATCGAGGTCGGGCCGGACGCCCCCGGCGCCCGCGAGGAGATGCGGCACGCGGTCGACAAGCTGCTCTCGTTCCAGGTCGACGGGATCATCGTCGGCACCCCCTACGGCGGGCTCGACGAGCTGGTCGAGTACATCGCCGCGTCCGTCCCCGTCGTGACGCGGTCCGAGCGCGGCGGCCCGGCCGGCGACTCCACCTACGCCGACTCCTACGGTGCCGGCTTCCTCGGCACCCGGCACCTGCTCGAGCTCGGGCACCGGCGGATCCTGCACCTCGCGGGCCCCGGCGACCGCAACGAGGCCGTCGACCGCGAGCGCGGCTACCGGGCGGCGCTGGCCGAGGCGGGCGTCGCCCCGCTGGAGGTGCTGCGGTGCCGGGAGTGGGACGCGCGGTCCGGAGCCGAGCAGGGCAGGGCCGTCGATCCCGGGTCGTTCACCGCGGTGTCGGCCGCCAACGACCAGATCGCGCTCGGCTTCCTCCGCGCGATGGCCGAGCGCGGTCGCACGGCACCCGACGACTACTCGATCGTCGGCGTCGACGACATGCCCGAGTCCGCCTACTACTCGCCACCGCTGACGACGATGCACCTCGACCACCAGCTGCTGGGCGAGAAGGCCCTGCAGATGCTGGCCGCGCGGATCCGCACCGGCGAGCGCCAGGAGCGCACGGCCGTGCAGGCGCGCCTCGTGCTGCGATCGTCGACGGCGCCGCTGCGCTGACGGCGGGTCTCGATACGCCCCTGCGGGGCTACTCGACCAGCATGACTGCAGCCGTCGCTGCGAATCGATTCATGCTGATCGAGTCAGCAGGTGTTCCTCAGTCGCGCGCGCGATCCGCGGCGGACAGGCGCGCGAGCAGCTCCGCCAGGTCGCGGCGCACCACGGGGGCCTCGAGCGCGTCGCGGTCGGCGGCGTCGTAGGCCGCCGCGAACGCCTCGATCTGGCGGTGCAGCTCGGCTCGGGATGCACCGCGGGCGACCGGCTCGAGGCGCTGCGCCAGGCGGAGGCCGGCGCGGACGACGAGCGGCTGATCCAGCGCGTAGGCGCGCAGGGCGAGGTAGACCTCGGCGAGGAGGTCGCCCGCCGTCGGCCAGGTGCAGAACAGGCGGGCGACGCCGTCGGCGTCGCGGAAGCGGGTGCGCGCGCCGTCGCCGCCGCACAGCTCGACCAGCGCGCCGGTCAGGGCGTCGAGCGCGCTGACCGCGGTGTACGGGTCGTTCGTGCCGGTCGCGAGGCCGCGGACGCCGATCTCGACGACCTGCTGCACGGCGTAGCGGAGGTCCTGGTGCGGAGTGCGCGCGTCGGCGATCACGACCGCGGCGAGCGCCGCCTCCGCCAGGTCTCCCGAGCCGTCGCCCCCTCCGACGACCTCGAGCACCGGGTCGCCGGCGAGCACGTGGTCGCCGGGCTGGGCGAGCACCCGCAGCACCGCGTCGTGGCGGGTGCCGAGCGCGATCAGGCGCTCCAGCTCCAGCTGCTCCACGTAGCCCGCGCGGGGCGCCGTCAGCACGACGCCGCCGGCGGGGAACGGCTCCTCGCGGCGGTCCGGCTCGTCCTCGTCGCCCGAGAGCTCCGCGATGACGTCCTCGAGCTCGCCGAGCACGCGCTTCTGCAGCGTGGTCACCTGCACCGACAGCGCGATGTGGTGGATGAAGTAGACGAGCACGGCGACGTCGCCGACGGCCAGCACCACCGCGAAGCCGACCGCGACGACCGGCACGAAGGCGAGGGTCGCGTCCTCCTCGGTGTGCACCGAGCGCAGCACGATCAGCGAGTAGAGGAACGTCGAGGTGAGGACCGCGAGGACGACCTGGTTGCCGCGGTCGGCCATGAAGTTGCGGACCAGCCGCGGCCCGTAGGCGGAGGACGTGGTCGCGAGGACCGAGATCGTGATCGAGAACGAGGTCGCGGCGACCCCGAGCATCGTGCCGCCGATCGCGGAGAGGATCGCCCGGCCGCCGGTGGCGGAGAGGTCCTCGACGAGCGGGAGGTCCTGGATCCCGGCGCGGATCAGCAGGCGGTCGATCTCGATCAGCCCGAAGGCCAGCACGATCGCGAGGACGCCGAACAGCGTGGGCAGGAACCAGAACGATTCGCGGGCGTGCAGGAGCCGGGAGCGCATCCTCGAAGGCTAGACGGGTGGGTCTCGATACGCCCCTCCGGGGCTACTCGACCAGCATGAAGAGGAGCCCCTCCGGATCAGCAGGAAGGGGCGACCAGGAAGGCCTACGGGACGATGACCGCTCGGCCGCGGACGGTGCCGTCGTGCAGGTCCGCGTAGGCCTGGGGGGCGTCGTCGAGGGCGTACTGCTGCACCTCGACGTCGATCCGGCCGGCCTTGGCGAGCTCGAAGACCTCGATCAGCTCGCTGCGCGAACCCCAGTAGGGGATCCGCAGGGCCGCGTCGTAGGCGATCGTGCCGAAGCCGACGGTCGCCTGCCCGCCGCCGATGCCGACGATGGTCACGTCCGACTCGACGGCCGCGACCGCCGTGGCGGTCGCGATGGTCGGGCCGGCGCCGACGAAGTCGAACACGGCGTCCGCGCCGAGCCCACCGGTGATCTCCCGGATCTTCTCGGCGGCGGAGGCGTCGCTGATCAGCGTGACGTCGGCTCCGACGTGCTTCGCCAGCTCGAGCTTCTCCTCGCTCACGTCGAGCACGATCACCGTCGCGCCGGAGAGCGCCTTGAGGATCTGGATGCCGACGTGGCCGAGCCCGCCCGAGCCGATGACGACGGCGCAGGTGCCCGCGCCGAGCTTCGGCAGGCTCCGCTTGATCGCGTGGTACGGCGTGAGGCCGGCGTCGGTGAGCGAGACGTTCTTCACCGGATCGAGGTCGCCGATCGGGATCAGGTGGCGGACGTCGTCGACGATCATGTACTCGGCCATCGAGCCCTGATTGCCGAGCCCGGGCGGGCGGATGCCCTCCGCCTCGGCGTTGGTGCAGTAGTTCTCCGCGCCGCGCGAGCAGTTGAGGCAGTGGCCGCAGCCCCACGGTCCGTAGACGGCGACGGCCTCGCCGATCTGCAGGCCCGTCTCGACGCCGGGGCCGAACTCCTCGATCACGCCCGCACCCTCGTGGCCGAGGGTCAGCGGCAGCGGGTAGTGCTGAGCGAGGTAGTCCTCCTCGGGGAGGCTCATCACGTAGTCGTCGGAGTGGCAGACGCCGGCCGCGGTCACCCGCAGCAGGATCTCGCCCGGACCGGGCACGGGCTTCTCGATCTCGACGACCTCGGGGGCCTGTCCGACGGTGGTGTAGCGCAGTGCCTTCACGATTCCTCCTTCGCCGGGCCGCGCTCCGCGCAGTCCGACATCTGTCTGCTATCGGGTGCGCTCCCAGTATCCGCCGCGCTCCGCGATCGCGGTCGGGCGACCGGGGAGGGTTGACCATCGGCACCCGCGCAGTGTCGGAGCCGAGCCGTGGTGTATCCATGGGGTGGCCGGGAGGCCGACCACCCCGGGACGACGGAAGGCGCTCGACATGGCACCACCGCGCAGGAAGGCGACGCTCGAGTCCGTCGCCGAGCGCGCCGGCGTCTCGCTCAAGACGGCGTCGAACGCCGTCAACGGCACGGGCCGGATGGCCGAGGGCACCCGGGAGCGCGTCCGGGCGGCGGTCGAGGAGCTCGGCTACACGGTGAACGTCGCGGCCCGCAACCTCACCCGGGGCCGGACCGATGCGGTGACGCTCGCGGTGCCGACCCTGAAGGCGGTCTACCTCGCCGAGCTGGCCGAGGCGGTCATCGAGACCGCGCGCGACATGAATCTCGTCGTCTCCGTGACGACCTACCCCGACGACGGCGGCGACGGCTCGCGACGGCTGCTCGAGCGGTTCAACTCGCAGCTCACCGACGGCCTGCTGCTCTCGCTGTCCGAGCACGAGACCCTCGACCGCTCCGCGCTCGACGTCGAGTACCCCCTGGTCTGCCTGGGCACCCGCGACACCTACGAGCTGGTCGACCGCGTGACGACCGACGACGTCGCCGACGCGCGCGCCGCCACCGCCCACCTCCTCGAGCGGGGCAGCACGACCCTCGCCGTCGTGGGCGCGCACGCCCCCTTCGACGCCGGGCGGATCGGCTCCGCCCGCGAGGGCAACGCCGAGCTGCGGCTGCGCGGCGTCTTCGAGGAGCTCGCCGCCGCGGGCCGGACCCTCGACCCGCGGCTGGTGGGCGTCACCGGCTACGACTGGACGATCGGCTCCGGCTTCCGGGTCGCCCGCGGTCTCGTCGAGGCGGGGGTGCCGTTCGACGGCCTGGTCTGCTTCAACGACGTCCTCGCCACCGGCGCGCTCTCGGCGCTGCGCGAGGGCGGTCTGCGCATCCCGGACGAGGTGCAGGTGATCGGCTTCGACGACGTCGAGGAGTCGGCGTTCCTGTCCCCGCCGCTCACCTCGATGGACTCCCGCATCGAGTGGATCGCCCGCACGGCCCTCGAGCGGCTGGTCGCGCGGATCGACCGGGTGGACACCCCCGCGACCACCCTCTTCGCCCGGTCGCAGGTCGTCGCCCGCGGCACGACTCGCTGATCAGCGAAAAGTCTCCTTGCCCTCGAAGGATCCTCCAGGCTAGATTCGCGTCGTGGTACAGCGCTGTACCACGGTGGACCTGCGATGACGGAGGCACGACATGACGCGTACGACGACGAGGCGGCTCCCCGCCCTGATCGCTGCTCTGCTCGCCGGGCTGCTCGTGCTCACCGGCCAGTCGCCCCTCGCCGGGCAGACCGCCGAGGCGGCCGAGATCCGGACGACGACGGTGGCCTTCACCGAGACCACGACCGTCCGCGGCACGCCGAACGCCACCTTCTACGAGGGCGCCTGGTCGAAGAACAGCACGCACACCTGGGCGACCGGCGGCGCGGCCTTCGAGATCGCCTTCACCGGCGAGACGGTCGCCCTCTCGGGTCGGAAGGCCACCACCAACGGCACCGCGGACGTCTTCGTCGACGGGGAGAAGATCGGCTCGGCCGACTACCGCGGCGCCCGATCGACCACGACGGTCCCGATCGCGAGCTTCACCGGCCTCGCCCCCGGCGAGCACGTCCTCCGGGTCGTCACGGTCGGCTTCATCAACCACGCCTCCGCCGAGTTCACCAGCACCGTGCTCGTGGACGAGCGCGCCCGCCTCGCCGCCGCGCTCGACCGGGTGAGCGCCCTCGCCGCTCCGGACTTCACCGCCTCCTCCTGGGCCCCCTTCTCGGCCGCCGTCGCGACCGCGACCGCCGCCCGCGACGACGCCGCCTCGACCGACGCCGCCCTGCTGGCCGCCCGCAGCGACCTCGAGACGGCCGAGACCGGCCTCGTCCGGATCTCCGGGCTGCGCGAGCGGCTCGACGAGTACCGCACCCGCGTCCCCTCCGCCTACACGGCCGCGTCCTGGGCGCCCTTCGCCGCGGCGACCGTCACTGCGGGCGAGGTCCTCGACGACTCCGGAGCGAGCGCCGCGGCCGTCGTCGCCGCGAAGAACGGCCTGCAGACCACCGCCGCCGCCCTCGTCCCGCTCGCCGACGGCACCCTCGAGACCATCGAGAACAACCGGTTCTGGCTCGACACCGCGGGCGATCCGATCTTCTCCCAGGGCGGCGGGATCTTCCGCTTCGGCGACCGCTACTACTGGTACGGCGTCGAGTACACCGGCTCGCAGCTCTACTACGACTCCCCGACCCGCGCCTACACCCGGGCCGGCGAGGGCGACTTCGTCGCGGTGACGGCGTACTCCTCCGAGGACCTCGTGCACTGGACGTTCGAGAACGACGTGGCGACCCGGGACACCCGCCTCGACATCCCCGCCTCGAAGGACGTCTCCGGCACCTACTTCTCCGACATGGAGACGCTCGCCGACGCGGTCTGGATCGGCCGGCTCGGCGTCGCCTACAACGAGCAGACCGGCAAGTACGTCCTGCTCACCCAGTTCGAGAGCCCCGACCCCGCCCGCGTCACGAACGCCGGAGTCCTCTTCCTCAGCGGCGACTCGCCCGTCGCCGACTTCGAGTACGCGAACCTGCAGACCCACATCCCCGGCGTCTACCGGAACCCGAGCAAGCCCGGCTGGGAGCAGGGCACCGGCGACCAGACCGTCTTCACGGACGACGACGGCGCGGACTACCTCGTCTTCTCCTACCGCGACGGCCGCAGCCGCACCTACGTGGGCCGGATCAGCGACACCGACTCGCTCTCGGTCGAGACGGCCGTCGAGGTCTACCGCGGCGCCGGCCGCGAGGGCAACGCGATGTTCAAGCTCGACGGCCAGTACTACGTGGCGAGCTCGGACCTGCACGGCTGGAACACCTCGCAGACCTACCTCGTGCGCTCGCTCGAGGGCCGGATCCAGGGCCCGTACTCGAGCATGTACGTGCTCCCGGGCACCGAGAAGGACTACAGCCACGTCACCCAGAGCGGCTTCTTCCTGACGGTGCAGGGCACCGAGCAGGACACCGTGATCTACGCCGGCGACCGCTGGGCCGACTTCGCCTGGAACGGCCTCGGCTACAACCAGTGGCTGCCGCTCAGCGGGACCGGCGCGGACGTCCGCTTCGAGTCGCTGAGCGAGTGGGATGTGAACGCCCGCTCCGGCGAGTGGCAGGTCGGCGCCGGCAACAACTGGATCCTCAACCCGGACTTCGCCGCCGACCGGATCCCGGTGACCGCGGTCACCGGCTGGACGCAGACGACCGACCCCGCCTCCACCACCACCGCCTTCGTCTCGAACCCCTCGCCCGGCGCCGACGGCTCGCGCTTCGCCCTCCGGCTCGGCGCGGCGCAGGCCTTCTCGGGCGGCGTGCAGCAGCAGGACGAGGTCCCCGCGGGCGTCTACACGCTGTCGCTCCGCGCGGACCGGCCGGGAGGACTCGACTCCGCGCGGATCGTGGTCACCGGGGCCGACGGCGTCGAGCACCGCACCGAGATCCCCGCGACGAGCGGCTGGGCCGACGTGCGCTCGGCGGAGTTCTCGCTGCCGGCCGGCACCGCCACGGTCGCGATCCTGGCGAGCGGCCCCGGCGGCGCCGGACTGACGGTCGACGCGCTGGCCCTCCGCCGCCAGGCCGCGGCCTCCTGGTCGGCGGGGTCGGTCTACCAGCAGGGCGACACGGTCCTCTTCCAGGGCTCGCTCTGGCGGGCGTCGTGGTGGACGAGCAACCAGACCCCCGGGGACCCGAACGGCCCGTGGCAGCAGCTCGCGACCGCGCCCGACGGCACCGCCGTCTGGACGGCCTCGCGGATCTTCGACACCGGCGACGTCGTCGTCCACCAGGGCCAGCGCTACCGCGCGAAGTGGTGGACCCGCAACCAGGCCCCGGGCGACCCGTACGGGCCCTGGCAGCCGCTCGGCTGAGCCCGAGCGCCCCCTCTCCTCCCTCCCGCAGCACCACTGTCCTCTCTCCCGCAGCACCACTGCATCCGCAGCAGCACTGCACTCCGCAGCAGCACTCTCCACCCACACAGAAGGAACGAATCCGTGCGAAGAAGCTCCAAGAAGTTCACGACCGTCGTGGCCGTCTCCCTGCCCCTCGTCCTCGCCCTCAGCGCCTGCGCGGCCGGGGGCGGCGGCGGTGGCGACAGCGCCGGCGGAGGCGACGGCGACGAGACGCTCAGCGTCTGGGCCTGGGACCCGCTGTTCAACATCGCGGCCCTCGAGGAGGCCGAGAAGATCTACCAGGAGGACCACCCCGACTTCGAGCTGGACATCATCGAGACCCCCTGGGACGACCTGCAGCCCAAGCTGACCACCCTCGCGCAGTCGCAGCAGTACGGCGAGCTGCCCGACGTCTTCCTGATGCAGAACAACGCGTTCCAGAAGAACCTCGTCAACTACCCGGAGATCTTCAGCGAGCTGCCCGAGGACGCCGTCGACTTCTCGGAGTTCCCCGAGGCGGTCACCGCCTACTCGACCGTCGACGACGTGCACTACGGCGTGCCGTTCGACTCCGGCACCGCGGTCACCGCGCTGCGCACCGACGTCCTCGAGGCGGCCGGCTACACGATCGACGACTTCACCGACATCACCTGGGCCGACTTCCTGACCAAGGGCAAGGACGTCCTGGCGAAGACCGGGTCGCCGCTGCTCTCCGGTCAGGCCGGCTCCTCGGACATGATCATGATGATGCTGCAGAGCGCCGGAGCCAGCCTCTTCGACGACGAGGGCGACCCGACGATCACCGACAACGACGCGCTCCTCGCCGCGATCGACGTCTACAAGCAGCTCGTCGAGTCCGGCGTCTTCGTCGAGGTCAACTCGTGGGACGAGTACCTCGGCACCTTCGTGAACGGCTCCGTCGGCGGCACCATCCAGGGCGTCTGGATCGTCGGCTCCATCCAGTCCGCGGAGGACCAGGCCGGCGACTGGGCGATCACCAACGTCCCCTCGCTCGACGGCATCTCCGGCGCGACCAACTACACGGCCAGCGGCGGATCGTCCTGGGCGATCAGCGCGAACGCCGACGTCGACCTCGCGGCCGACTTCCTCGCCTCGACCTTCGCCGGCTCGACCGAGCTCTACGACACGATCCTGCCGACGTCGGGCGCCGTGGCGAACTGGCTGCCCGCCGGATCCTCGACGGCCTACGAGGCGCCGAACGAGTTCTTCGCCGGCCAGCCGATCTTCGCCGAGGTCGCCGAGTTCGGCGCCGAGGTGCCGAGCAACAACACCGGCGCGTACTACTACGAGGGCCGCGACGCCGTGAGCGCCGCGATCACCCAGATCATCGGCGGTGCGGACCCCGCGTCGGCGCTGGAGGAGGCGCAGAAGAACGTCGAGTTCGCCATGAGCTAGGGCTCGCCGCGAGCCGGCGTCACCGCGAGCCGGCTCGCACCCCGGGCCGGGGAGGACTCCTCCTCCCCGGCCCGTCCCTCCCCGTCCCTCTCCCTTCCGAGAATGCGAGCCCGCCCGTGTCGACCTCCGCCCCTCCGCGCCCGCGCCTGCGCGTCCCACCCCGGCCGCAGCGCGATCTCCGCAGCCGCCCGATCCGCCTGACCGGCGAGCGCCGCCGCAGCCTCACCGGCTGGGCCTTCCTCCTGCCGGCGGCGCTGCTGATCTTCCTGGTCAGCTTCCTGCCGATGATCCAGGCGTTCCTGCTCTCGCTGCAGACCGGGCGCGGGGCGAACCTCAGCTACGCGCAGCCGTTCTGGCTGAACTACGAGCGACTGCTGCAGGACGAGATCTTCCGGCTGACGCTGCAGAACACCTTCATCTACCTGATCATCCAGGTGCCGGTGATGCTGATCATGGCGCTCGTGCTCGCCAATGTGCTCAACAGCCGGAACCTCAAGTTCAAGACCTTCTGGCGCACCGCGATCTTCCTGCCGTGCGCCGTCTCCCTCGTCGCGTACTCGCTGGTCTTCCGCACGATCTTCGCCAACGACGGCTTCGTCAACGACGTGCTGATGGGCATCGGCCTGATGGACTCGCCGATCAACTGGCTCGGCAATCCCGACACCGGCCGCTTCGTCATCATCCTCGGCCTGCTCTGGCGCTGGACCGGCTACAACATGGTCTTCTACCTGGCGGCGCTGCAGAACGTCGACTACTCGAGCATCGAGGCCGCGCGGATGGACGGCGCGAGCGCGCTGCAGACCTTCTGGCACGTCACGATCCCGCAGCTGAAGCCGATCATCCTGCTCACCGCGATCATGTCGACGAACGGGACGCTGCAGCTCTTCGACGAGTCGTGGGCGCTGACCCGGGGCGGTCCGGCCTACACGACCATGTCGATGTCGCACTACCTCTACGAGGTCTCGTTCCTGAAGAACCCGAACTTCGGCTACGCCTCCGCGCTCTCCTACGTGATCCTCCTCCTCGTCGCGGTCCTCGCGTTCGTCCAGCTGAAAGTCGGTGACAAGCGTGATTGAGCGCGTCAGCACCCTGCCCGCGATCGAGGACGTCGAGTCCGTCGCCCCGAGCACCACCGTGCCCGTCCGCACGGCGCCCTTGTCCTCGCGGCTGCGCGGTCTGCCGAAGTACCTCTTCCTCTCGGTCTTCGCGGTCTTCTCGATCTTCCCGCTCTACTTCATGGCCGTCTCGGCCACGAACACCAGCCAGGACGTGCTCGACTCGCGGATGCTCCCTGGCCTGGCGCTCTTCGACAACCTGGCCGGTCTGCTCGAGCTGCAGGACGTCGGTGCGGCGCTGTGGAACTCGACGACCGTCGCGGTGGGCACCACCGTGCTCGCGCTGATCGTCTGCTCGATCGCCGGCTACGGGTTCGAGGTCTTCCACTCGCGGGCGAAGGACCTGGTGATGGCGGTCCTCCTGATCGCGATCATGATCCCGTTCGCGGCCACGATGATCCCGCTCTTCCAGGTCTTCGCCGAGGTCGGGATGATCAACTCGCTCGCCGCGGTCATCATCCCGGCGGTCTCCACCCCGTTCCTGATCCTGCTCTTCCGCCAGGCCTCGCGCTCGTTCCCCTACGAGATCATCGAGGCCGCGCGGATCGACGGGGTCAGCGAGCTCGGGATCTTCGCCCGGATCTACCTGCCGTCGATGCGCTCGACCTATGCCGCGGCCGCCGTCATCACCTTCATGACAGCCTGGAACAACTTCCTCTGGCCCAAGGTCATCCTGGTCAACAACGACTTCCAGACCATGCCGATGCTGATCTCGAACCTCAGCGCCGGCTACGTCGTCGACTACGGCGTGCTGATGCTCGCCGTCTTCCTCGCCTCGGTGCCCACCGTCATCGTCTTCATGATCCTGCAGCGCTCCTTCGCCGAGGGCATCACGGGAGCGATCAAGTGAGCCTCGCGGAGCTCCCGGGCGCCGCCGCGCCTGCTGCCGTGTTCGACCTCGCACGGCTGTCCGACCCCGGCTTCTTCGCCGAGAACCGGCGGCCGGCCCACTCCGACCACCGCTGGTTCCGCTCCGAGGAGGAGGCGCAGGCCGGCGTCAGCTCGTTCGAGCAGTCGCTGAACGGGCTGTGGCGGATCCACTGCGCGCCCCGGCCGGCGGACGCGCCGGCCGGCTTCGAGCGGCCGGAGTTCGACGCGGGCGGCTGGGAGCTGATCCCCGTGCCCGCGCACCTCCAGCTGCACGGCCACGACCGCCCGCAGTACGTGAACACGCAGTACCCCTGGGACGGGCGC
This sequence comes from Rathayibacter sp. VKM Ac-2804, assembly GCF_009866655.1. Classification (NCBI taxonomy): domain Bacteria; kingdom Bacillati; phylum Actinomycetota; class Actinomycetes; order Micrococcales; family Microbacteriaceae; genus Rathayibacter; species Rathayibacter sp. VKM Ac-2804. The sequence goes on along the minus strand of NZ_CP047420.1, from coordinate 653,839 downwards.
GAGAGCATCCTGCCCGGGCAGGCTCCCGAGCGCTTCAACCCGACGGCCTCCTACCGGACGACCTTCGCGCTGGACGCGCCGCTCGCGCCCGGCGAGCGGATCGCGCTCGACGTCCGGGGCGCCGAGAGCACGATCGCCCTCTGGCTGAACGGCGTCTACCTCGGCTTCTCGGCCGACAGCTTCTCGCCCGCCGAGTTCGATCTGACGGACGCGCTGCTGCCCGGCGAGAACCTGCTCGCCGCGCAGGTGGTCAAGTGGAGCGCCGGCTCGTGGCTCGAGGACCAGGACTTCTTCCGCTTCTCCGGGATCTTCCGCGACGTCGTGCTGCTGCGCCGCCCGCGCGCGCACGTCGAAGACCTCCGCGTGCGGACGACGGTCGACGACGAGGGCGCCGAGGTCGCGGTCGAGCTGCGGCTCGACGGGGCGGGCTCGGCGACGATCGAGCTCGACGGCGTCGGCCCGCTGCGGCTCGACCCGGACGGCGTGCACCGCCTCCGGCTCGCGGAGCCGCGGCTGTGGAGCCCCGAGGACCCGCACCTGCACCGCCTGACGGTGCGCGTGCGGGACGCGGACGGCGCCGTGACCGAGGTGATCCCGCAGACCGTCGGGCTCCGCCGCTTCGCGATCGAGGACGGCGTGCTCAGCCTCAACGGGCGGCGGGTCGTCTTCCGCGGGGTCAACCGGCACGAGTTCGGCCTTCAGGGGCGCGTCGTCGACCGGGCGCAGACGGAGGAGGACCTCCGGATCCTGAAGCGGGTGGGCGTCAACGCGATCCGCACCAGCCACTACCCGAACAACTCCTACTTCTACGACCTCGCCGACGAGTACGGCTTCCTCGTGATCGACGAGATGAACCTCGAGACGCACGGGCTGTGGGACCGCGTCCGCTATCTCGACGCGCCGCTCGCCGAGTCGGTGCCCGGCGACGACGGCCGGTGGGCCCCCGCGCTGCAGGACCGGGCGCGGAGCCTGCGCGAGCGCGACAAGAACCACCCGAGCGTGGTGATGTGGTCGCTCGGCAACGAGTCGTTCGGCGGCACCGTCCTCCGCGATCTCGCCGACTGGTTCCGCGCGGTCGACGACCGGCCGGTGCACTACGAGGGGGTGCACTGGGACTCCCGCTACCCCGAGACGACCGACGTGGTCAGCCAGATGTACACGCCGGCGGCGGAGATCGAGCAGTACCTCGCGGAGCACCGCGACAAGCCGTTCCTGCTCTGCGAGTACGCGCACGCGATGGGCAACTCCTTCGGCGCGGTCGACCGCTACCTCGATCTGGCCGAGCGGGAGCCGCTGTTCCAGGGCGGCTTCATCTGGGACTTCGCGGACCAGGCCGTCGCGATGACCGACCGGCACGGGGTGCCGTTCCTCGGCTACGGCGGCGACAGCGGGGAGTCGCCGCACGACGGCGACTTCAGCGGCAACGGCATCCTCTTCGCCGACCGCACGCCGACGCCGAAGCTGCAGGAGGTCGCGCACCTGTACCAGCCGTTCCGCGTCGATGTCTCGGCGTCGGAGATCGTGATCGGGAACCGGCTGCTGGCCACCGCGTCCTCCGCGTACGCGGCGGTCGTCGTGCTGCGGCGGGAGGGACGGGTGCTCGCGGAGCGGGAGCTCGCGACCGATGTCGCGCCGGGTGGGTCCTCGAGCTTCCCGCAGCCGGTGCCGCTGCCCGAGCTGCCGGGCGAGTACACGCTCGACGTCGAGCTGCGGCTGCGCGAGGACACCCGCTGGGCGGCGGCGGGGCACGTCGTCGCGCGCGGGCAGCACGTGCTCGAGGTCGCGGCGGGGAGTGCGCGGCCGGAGCACGCGCCGCGGCCGGAGCTCATCGACGGCACCCACAACGTGGGCGTCGTGGGCGAGCACTTCAGCGTCCTCTTCTCCCGACTGCACGGCGGGCTGATGTCGTACCGCTGGGGCGGCGGGCCCGAGGGCGGCCGGGAGCTGCTCGCCTCGATCCCGACGCCGTCCTTCTGGCATGCGCCGACCTCGAACGAGCGCGGCTGGGGCGGCCCGTTCGAGGACGGGCAGTGGCTCCTGGCGAGCCGCTACGCGCGGGCCGCGGGCGAGGCGCTGCGGACGGCGCGGGTGTCCGTCGACGAGCACGCGGTGACCGTCGGCTTCCGCTACGAGCTGCCGACCACGCCGCGGGCGGTCTGCGACGTCGACTACCGGGTGACGGGCGACGGGCGGATCGAGGTGACCGTCGCGATGACGGTGCCGGACGGACTGCCCGGTCTGCCCGAGTTCGGGATGCAGCTGACCACCGGCGCCGATGCCCACCGGCTGCGCTGGTACGGCGACGGACCGGACGAGTGCTACTCCGACCGCCGGCTCGGCGCGCGGCTCGACGTCTGGGAGAGCGACGTCGCGCGCGAGCTGACCCCGTACCTCAAGCCGCAGGAGTCGGGCAGCCGCACGGGAGTGCGCTGGGCCGAGGTGACCGACGACGGGGGCTTCGGCCTGCGGGTCGACTGCGCCGGCGGGATGGAGTTCTCGGCTCTGCCGTGGACGCCGTACGAGATCGAGAACGCGCAGCACCCGAACGAGCTGCCGCCGGTGCAGCGCACGGTGCTGCGCCCGGCGCTGCGGCGGCGCGGCGTCGCGGGCGACGACTCCTGGGGCGCGCGCCCGCACCCCGAGTACGAGGTCCGTCCCCTCGACGGGCGTCTGGAGTTCCGCTTCGGCCTGACCGGCGTCTCCGCGGACTGACGGCGCGGGTCTCGATACGCCGCTGCGCGGCTACTCGACCAGCATGCTGCGCGCCCCCTGGTTGCCGCGCCATCCATGCGGGCCGCGCGATTCATGGTGGTCGCGCGATCCATGCGGGTCGCGCGATTCATGCTGGTCGAGTAGCCCGCGCAGCGGGCGTATCGAGACCCCCCGCCCCCCGCACGCCCTCCCCCCGCAACAGCCCCGAAACGCGCGCTCGCTAGGGTTCCCGGAGCAGTGCCGGCGGACGCCGGCCGGAACGCGGGAGAGCATGCAGAAGCGGATCGTCCTCGGAGTCTTCGAAGCGGGGACCCCGCACGTCGGCGGCACCATCAGCTGGTCGCACCCGCGCAGCCGCGACGGCGACTTCCGGGACATCGACTACTGGCAGCGGATGGCGCGGCTGCTCGACGACGCCGGTTTCGACTTCCTCTTCTTCGCCGGCGGCTCCTTCGGCTACTCCTCGCGCCGCGGCGAGCTCTCCGACGTCCTCGTCGAGGCCGGCATGACCTTCGCGCTCGACGGCGCGTACCTCATCCCCGCGCTCGCGGTCGGCACCGAGCGCCTGAACTTCGTGGTCACCAGCACCACCGGCGCCGACCACCCGCTGCACGCCGTGCGCAAGTTCTCCACCCTCGACCACGTCACGCGCGGGCGCATCGGCTGGAACATCGTCACCGGCGCCTCGCAGAACACGATGGCCGCGATGCTCGGCCAGTCCGCGATGGTCCCGCACGACGAGCGCTACCGCGCCGCGCAGGAGTACGTCGACGTCGCCTTCTCCTTCTGGGAGGGCGGCAACGACGACGACGTCATCGTGCTCGACCACGAGCGCAACGTCTTCGCCGACCCGGAGAGGATCCGGCCGGTGGCCTACGAGGGCGAGTTCTACCGCTCGCACGGGTACCACACGCTGCCGCCGTCGCCGCAGCGCTCGCCGCTGCTCTTCCAGGCCGGGACCTCGCCGGTGGGCCGCGCCTTCGCGGCGAAGAACGCCGAGTGCGTGTTCGTGCAGGGCTCGACGTACGGCAAGGTCACGGCGGACATCGTGGACATCCGCCGCCGGGCCGCGGAGAACGGCCGCGATCCGGCGTCGATCAAGGTGATGGTGGGCGTGACGATCGTCGTCGCGCCGACCTCGGCGGAGGCGGCGCAGCTGCGCGCCGAGTTCGACGCCCTGCAGACGGATGAGCTGGCCGCGCACTACTACGCCGGCAACACCGGCGTGGATCTTCTGGCCTACGACCTCGACCGGACGCTCGCCGAGCAGCTGGTCCTCGACGGCCAGGCGGGCCAGATGGGCACCAGCAACATCGACCGCTTCCTCACCCGCCCGGACGGCACCGTGCCGACCGTGCGCGAGATCCTCGACGAGCTGAAGGGCAAGGGCACCCGCGGCTTCGCGATCACCGGCGACCCGGTCGAGGTCGCCGACGAGCTCGAGCGGATGATGGACGAGACCGACCTCGACGGCATCATGCTCGAGGCCGTCTTCGGCCTCGCCTCGATGCGCGACTTCATCGAGCTCGTGCAGCCCGAGCTGCGCCGCCGCGGCCGCCTCGACCCCGAGCCCACCGGCGCCACCTTCCGCGAGCGCATGCTCGGCACCGGGCCTCACCTCGCCCCCGAGCACCACGCGGCCACCTTCCGCCCCTGAGCCGGCGGGTCTCGATACGCCGCTGCGCGGCTCCTCGACCAGCATGGGGCGATCCTGCTGATCGAGCGGGCGAGGGCGTGGCGCGGGCGAGGGACGACTGGACGCGGGGCGGGGTGCAGCAGAGGTGCAGGGCCCGCTGCGGGTCCACTCGCCCGCAGCGGTGCCTTCGAGCGGACCCGTGCGGGGCGCTGCTCAGCGCTCGAAGCCCATCGCGGGTCCGTTCGCGCAATCATGCCGATCGAGGAGCGCTCGCCGAGCGCCTGTCGAGATCCGGTTCGGCGTCAGCTGACGCGGACGAGGGTGCGCTGCCAGCCGGAGGAGCCGTTCGGGGCGACGCCGGCGCGGTCCTCGATCTGGAGCATGCCGTCGGCGTCGGTGGCGCGGACCGCGACGTAGTGGGCGCCGGTCTCGGCCTCCCAGTCGACGTACCACTGCACCCAGGTGTCGAGGTTGACCGCGGTCGACAGCGTCGCCTCCTGCCAGTCGCCGTCGTCGATGCTGACCTCGACCTTGGCGACGCCGGTGGTCTGCGCCCACGCCACTCCGGCGATCTTGGTCGCTCCGGCAGGGATCGCGGCGTCGATGCGCGGAGTGTCGATGCGCGAGGACATCTTGATCGGGGCCTCGGCGTCGTAGCCGCGCGGGGTCCAGTAGGCCTCGTCGGCGGCGAAGGTCGTGACCTTCAGCTCGGTCAGCCACTTGGTGGCGGAGACGTAGCCGTAGAGGCCGGGGACGACCATCCGCACCGGGAAGCCGTGCTCGAAGGGCAGCGCCTCGCCGTTCATGCCGACGGCGAGGATCGCGTCGAGGTTCTCGTCGGTGACGGCGGAGAGCGGGGTGCTGGCGGTGTAGCCGTCGACGCTGGTGGAGAGCAGCATGTCGGCGCCGCTCTGCACGCCGGCCTTCTTCAGCACGTCGCGGAGCGGGACGCCGAGCCACTTGGCGTTGCCGACGAGGTCGCCGCCGACCTGGTACGAGACGCAGGTCATGGTGATGCCGTACTCGTCCAGGCCCATGTCGAAGATGTCCTGCAGCGACATCGTGACCTCCTGGTCGACCATGCCGGAGATCTTCAGCGACCAGGTGGAGGGGTCGATCGAGGGCACGGTCAGCGCAGTGTCGACGCGGTAGAAGTCGGCGTTGGGCGTGTAGAGCGGGGTGAGGCCGTCGATCCCGAGGTCGGCGCCGGCGGGCACCGACACGGTGCTGCGCGGGCTGGGCAGGCGCAGGGCGTCGCGGACGCTGGCGAGCGACGAGGTGGCGGCGCTCACGGCGCGGGCCCCGGCGCCGATCACGGCGGCGCCGACGGCGGCGATCAGGGTGACGCGGAAGAAGCCGCGGCGCTCGATGCCGACCGGGCGGGCGGCGGGCGCGGCACCGGTCTTCTCGGCGGTGGAGGCGGCGCGCCAGCGGCGCAGGCGCGAGACGGTGAGGTGCATCACGATCATGGCGACGACGAGGCCGACGAGGGTGGGCACCGCGGAGAGCGCGGTCGCTCCGGTGCGGGTGACGATCGCGGCGATCGACAGGCCGCCGGCGATCACGAGCAGGATCTGGCCGAGCGGCGGGCGGATCAGCTGCAGCACGCCGGCGAGGGCGGCGGCCACCAGGACGGCGACGCCGATGCCCGCGAGCAGGAAGATCTTGTCGTTCGCGCCGAACGTCTCGATCGCGAACTCCTTGAGCGGGCGCGGGACGATGTCGACCACGAACGCCCCGAGGGCGAGCACGGGGCTGGCGTTCTTCGCGACGACGAGCGCGACGAGCTCGGCGATCGCGAGCAGCACGCCCGCGACGACGATGCCGGCGACGGCCGCGAGCGCGATGAATCGCAGCTTCGGTGCGCGCGGGGTCTTCCCTGTCTGTTCCATGGGAGTCATCGTCCGCCCTTGACCTGCCCGTTCGCAGTGTGGTGCTGGTTTGGTCGAGATGTGTAACGAATAGGTAACGCCCGGCGCCTCCCCACGCCCTGATCCCCGCCGCGAGATGCCACTTGGGTACGCGACACGCCGTGAAAAGCGTGCACAAGTGGCATCTCGCGGAGGGAGCCGGCGCGGGGTCAGCCGCAGGCGCGGGCGGAGTAGGGGGCCGCCTTCGTCGTCGTCACCGCCGCCCCGTCGATCGTGGCCGTCGCGGTGACGGTCGCGGTGCCGGCCGGGATGGAGACGGCACGGGTGGTGTCGGCCTGCGTCGCGCTCTTGCCCGCCGCGATGCCCGGGTAGGACTTCGTGGCGTACGGCGTGGCGATCGAGATCGCCGCGGTCGCCGTCGAGTCGTTGCGGGCCGTCGTCGTCAGGACGACCTTGCCGGCGACGCAGCGCGTCGTGGCCGAGACCGTCAGGTCGATCACGGCGGCCGGAGCGGCCCGGACGATCGCGAGCCGGTAGGTCGCGAGCGTCGTGTGGTCCTGCGCGGAGGAGGTGATCACGACGTTCGTGGTCCCCGAGGCCGCGAGGGTCACGGTCCGGGCGACGGTGTCGTCGATCAGCACGCCGTCGACCTTCACCAGTCCGCTGGCCACGGCCGGGTCGAGATCGAGCGCGACGCTCGTCGTCGAGACCGGCACGGTCAGCGTCAGATCGCGCACCCCGGCGGCGAGCGCCGGCGAGAGCGTGCCCACGGACGAGGTCAGCTTGGACAGCTCCGCGTTCGTCGCGAACCCGGTCGACTCCGTCGTGGAGACGCCGAAGACGCCGCCAACATTGCTCGCCGTGCCGGTGCCCTGAAAGCGCACGGTCACCTTCGGCACCTTGTCGCCCTGCGCGTCGAGGACGTACGCCCCGGCCTGGTTCCTCTTGTAGCTGTCCTTCGCCGCGATGCCGTCGAGCACCGAGCGCGGGATCTCGTCGTACTGCACGTACCAGTTCAGCGCGCCCGCGGCGCCCGAGACCACCTCGGTCTTGAGCTTCACGTCGTTGAGGTAGACGTCGAAGGTGCGCCCCGCGTCGCCGCCGTAGTAGCGGACGCCGAGGTGGTTCTTCGGCAGCGTCGGGTCGACGATCATGTCGTACTGGAAGTACGCGTCGGCCGACCGCTCGCCGTCGCGGTAGCCCTCGCCGCGCCAGGTGCCGACCGACGAGCGGTTGTACTTGTAGTTCTTGTCGGCCTCGCTGTTGTTGTTGTCGAACGACGTGAGCGAGTCGATCGTCGCCTCCTCCACCCGCAGCTGCTGCTTCTCCTTGAGGATCAGCGCCTGCGCCTCCGGAGAGTCGGGGGCGATGAGCGTCATGTAGGTCGCGTAGCGCGCGTTGTAGAGGCTGTAGTACGGCTGGAAGATCCGGGCTTCGGAGGCGGCGTCGACGTTCGTCATGCCGAAGCGCATCGTCGTCGTCCCGTTGCCGTTCGCCCCGTTGGGCAGGCGGAGCAGGTTCTGCTGCACCGAGGACGTCCACGCGGCCGCGTTCGCGACGATCACGTTCGAGTTCACCGTCTTGTCGGCGACGCTCATCTGCACGAGCACGCCCGCGGGGTACGAGGCGTCGACGTTGTTCCGGTTGAGCTCGGTCGCGAGGAGGACGGGCCCGTAGGTGAAGGCCGTCCAGTTCGCGTTCTCGGTGTTCGCCACCGCGGCGACCGCGGCCGGGAGCTTCCAGGTCAGGGTGTCGCCCGCCGCCACCGGGACGACCGCGTAGCCGCCCTCGGTCAGCGCCGCGACGTCGTGGACGGCGCCGTTCACGGTGAGCGTCGGCGCTCCGTCGACCCAGGCCGGGATGCGCAGGCGCAGCGTGGTGCCCTCGGCGACCGCTCCCGCTCCGAGCGCCGCGATCGTGAAGCGCGCGGTGTCGGTGTTCGGGATGTCGGCCGTCTGCGTCACCTTCAGATTGCTGCCGCCCGAGCTCAGCACCGACGAGCGGAACTGGTTCACGTAGACCGTCTTCGGCCCCTCGAAGTAGATCGAGTCGCCGAGCTTGGTGAAGCTCTCGACGCCGGTGCCGTGGTCGCACCAGAACTCGTCGTGCTCCTCGCCGAACACCTTCGCGTAGCCCGCGGTCTGCGGCTGGAAGTAGGTGACCATGCCCGTCTCCGGGTTCTGCACCGAGAGCACGCCGTTGATGAACGCGTTCTCGTAGAAGTCGGCGTACTTCACGTCCTTCGTCACCTGGAACAGCGCCCGGGTGAGCTTGAGCATGTTGTAGATGTTGCAGCCCTCGGAGGTCGAGTTCTCGCCGTAGCCGGTCGTCTGGCCGTTGGTCGCGTACTGGTAGAGGGTGTCCGCGCCGTGGAAGTGCTCGGACTGGCTGTTGCCGCCGTTCGCATAGCTGTGGCTCTCGTCGACCATCCGCCAGAAGTTCTCCGCGGCCCGGCGGTACATGTCGAGGTCCGCCTTCTCGGTGGCGGTCAGCGTCGCGTACAGGGCCGGGTCGTCGGTGAAGAGGGTGTAGCGCTTGAGCGCGCCGATCAGCTTGGGGATCGTCGTGTTCGCGTGCAGGCCGTTGAGGACGTCCTCGTTGTTCGCGAGCTTCCGGAAGAGCGCGGTCTCGTCGAAGTACTCGGCCGCGCGCTTGTGCGCCGGCTTCTGCGTCGTCTCGTAGAGGCGGTAGAGCGCCTCGTTCATCCCGCCGTACTCCGTGTTGAGGAGCTGCCCCGGATTCGCTTGGCGGCCGGCCCACGTCGTGATCCAGCTGCCGAAGCCGTCGGCGACGACGAGCGCCTCCGCCGACACGGCGCTGGGCGCGTACTGGTGCGCATCGAGCAGGCCCGCGAGCACCTTGTGCAGGTTGTAGAACGGCACCAGCAGGCCGTCGGCGCCGGAGGGCAGGTAGCTCACCGGGAACGGCGAGACGTAGCCGGCGTTGGCCGGGTCCTTCAGCGCGTAGGCGTCCTGGACCTTCTTCAGGCCGTCGACGGAGGCGGTGAGCTTCGCGAGCAGCGCGGCCTTCGTGGTCGGGTCCTGCTCGCTCGCGTAGGCCTGCGAGAGGCCGGAGAGGTAGTGGCCGAAGAAGTGGCCCTGGAACCGGGTGCCGCTCTCGCGCTCCCAACCGCCGTAGCCGCCGGCCGTGGTCGGGGTGAGTCCGGCCTGCGTGTAGAAGGAGTGCAGGAACATCTCGGGGTCGAGGCTGAGCAGGTACTCGACGGTCTGCTGCTCGCCGTTGTCGAGGTACGGGTCCTGAACGGTGACGTCCGAGAGGCCCGCCTCCTGCAGGTGGCTCGAGCTCTTCACGCCCTTCGGCTGCACCTGGATCGTGAAGGTGCGGGTGACGGCGGTGCTGCCGCCGTAGGTCGAGGAGCCGGTGAGGGTGACGGTCGTCGCGGTGCCGGTGGGCGGGGTGACCGTGGCGGTGCCGCCGGAGATCGCGATCGCGGACTCGTCGGAGGAGGTCCAGCTGAGGTCGGAGCCCTTCGCGCCGCGGGTCGGCACGGAGAAGCCGGTGCTCGTGCTCGCGGGCAGGGTGACGGCGTCGAGGTCGGCCTTCGCGACGGCGGCCGGGTCGAAGGCCGCGTTGTGCGCCTTCGTCAGGGCGACGACGTCGGTGGTCGTGGCGACCTCGCCGTAGAGGACGTAGTCGTCGAGGAGCCCGCGCAGGTGCGCGCCGTTGTACTGCGGTCCGTTGAAGCCGAGGGTCTTGGTCGAGGTGCCCTCGGAGCCGAGCACGCCGGTGGCCGCTCCGCTCGCCTCGTACTTCGTGACGGTGGGCTGCTTGACCCCGTTGCGGTAGAAGGCGACCTGCTTGGTCGCCTTGTCGTAGGTGGCGACGACGTGGGTCCACTCGTTCGTCGGGAAGAAGCCGGCGCGGGCGGTGTCGATCGCGACCTTGTAGGGCTGGCCGGTCGCGGGGCCGATCGAGAGCGCGAGCGGCGTCGCGTCGCTCTCGGAGGTGAGGTACCAGCCGTCCGAGTTGTAGGCGGTCTTGCTCCAGGTGAAGACCTGCTCGCCGGTCATCGCCGCGGTCGGCTTGTACCAGAACGAGACCGTCAGGTCGGCGGGCTGGAGGCGGGCGTCGGTGCCGAGCGACACCGCGTTGCCGCCGGTGAACTCGAAGGCCTGGCCGGCGAGGCCGGTGCCGTACGCGGCGGTGCCCTTCTGCATCCCGACCGTGTTGCCGCGACCGCTGGTGTCGGTGATGCTGCCGTCGAAGGGCAGCTCGAGCACCTTCGCGCTGTCGAGGGAGGCGGCCGGCGCGGCCTGCGCGGTCGGGCCGACCGCGAGCAGTCCCGCCGTCAGCGCCATCACCGCCGCCGCCGCGATCGGGAGTCGTCGTCTCGTCGTCATTGGTGGAGCCTCTCGTCGTTGAGATCGGTACTGGGCGCGATGTTACCGTGAACAATTTGCTTTCGGTGAGGTTTCGGCGCGCGGGCTGAGCGGGCTCGAAGGCATGGGCGCCGCCCGCCGCCACGGTCTTCAGCGAGCGCCACCGATGCGGACTGGGGAGCGGAGAAGGGGAACGCTGTTCCGCGGCGAAGGGCGGACGATGGGCAGGACCGGCACGACGGATCAGGGCGTACCCCTGCTCGACGTCGAATCCGTATCGCGCCGATTCGGCACCGGGCCGGAGGCATCCTGGGCCGTCCGCGGCGTGAACCTCCGGGTCGAGGCCGGCGAGGTCGTCGCGCTCCTCGGGCCGAACGGCGCCGGGAAGACGACGCTCGCGCGGATGATCGCGACGCTGCTGACGCCGACGAGCGGCTCGATCCGGGTCGACGGGGTCGACGCCGTCGCGAGGCCGGACGAGGCGAGGCGCCTCCTCGCCCTCGTCCTCGGCGGCGAGCGCGGCTTCTTTCTGCGCGCGACCGCGCTCGAGAACCTCCGGTACTTCGCGTCTCTCGCGGGCGTGCCGCGACGGCGGAGGGACAGCCGCATTCTCGAGGTGCTCGCGGCGGTCGACCTCAGCGCGCGGCGTGGCGACCGCGTCGAGGAGTTCTCCCGCGGGATGCGCCAGCGGCTGCACCTCGCCCGCGGGCTGCTGGCGGAGCCGCCGCTGCTCCTGCTCGACGAGCCGACGGTGGGGCTGGACCCGGAGGCGGCGCTCGCGCTCCGCGCCCTGGTCCGCGAGCTGCGCCGGGACGGGCGGGGCGTCGTTCTGACCACCCACCACCTGCACGAGGCGGAGGAGCTGTCGGACCGGAGCCTCGTCCTCCTCGACGGCCGGATCCGCGCGGCGGGGCGACCGCAGGACATCGCCGCCGCGGGCGGGCTCGGCGAGGTGACGACCCTCGCCGCTCCAGCACTCACCGCGGAGCTCGCGGACCGTCTCTCCGCGCTCGACGGTGTCCGCTCGGTCCGCTCCGACAGCATCGCCGGTCGGCCCGTCGTGGTCGTCGGCTGGGACTCCTCGCAGCCCGACCTGCGCGCCCTGGCGGCCGTCGTCACCGACGTCCCGACCGGGACCTGGACCACCCGGTCGGCGACCCTCGAGGAGGGCTACCTCGCCCTCGTCGACCGGTGCCGAGGAGGGCGGGAGTGATCGGGGGGCTGCAGGAGGGCGCCTTCCATCTGCGGCTGCTGCTCCGCAACGCCTACTTCGTCCAGGCCGCTCTGATCGCACCGGTCGTCTTCGTCGTCCTGCGCGTCCAGGCGGGTCGGGGCGGGCCGGCGCTGGGAGTCGATGGAGCCGTTGTCGGCGTCTGGACGGTGACCGCGGCGGCGGTCGGGATACTCGGCTACCAGCGGTCGCAGGGGACGCTGGAGCAGATCGCGCTGACCCCTCGGCCGCTGGGCGGTGCGCTCGCGCCGATCTCACTCGCCTGCGCCGGCGTCGGGCTGCTGTCGATCCCCGCCGCGGTCGTCGCCTCGTGGCTGCTCGGCAGCGGGTCCGCGCCGCGCTCCCCCGCACTCATCGCCCTCGGGCTGGTCCTGCTCCTCGCCGCGTGCGGGACGACCGCGCTCGTGCTGTCCGGCCTGTTCGTGCTGACACCGCACGCGACGGTCTACGAACCGGTCCTCGTCGCTCCCGTCCTTCTCCTCTCCGGCACCGTGATCGACCGAGCGCAGCTGCCGGTGCCGCTGCAGCTGCTCGGGGTCGTCGATCCGCTGACCGGTGCGGTGCAGATCCTGCACGCCGGAGTCTCGGGCGACGCGTCCGGCGACGTCATCGCGCTCTGGAGCGCGCAGGGGCTGATCACGTCTCTGCTCTCCTTGCTGCTGGCCCGCCTGATTCTGCGGACGGCCCTGCGGCGGGCGCGGCTCGCCGGGACGCTGGCGCTGTCGTGAGCGGGCTCGTGGCGGCGTCGATCGTGGTTGCGCTGCGGTCGTTCGACGCCACGCGGACGCGGCGGACGCTCCTGGTCGCGGTCGTCGTCGGGCCGGTGCTGCAGGTGCTGTACTTCGCTGCTGTCTCGGCGCCGTCGATCGTGGTCGGCGCGGGTGCGAGTCTCCTGCTCGCCACCCTGACCGCCGTCGACGCCGTCACGGTGTCGCTCATCCGCATGCGGCACGATGCGGTGCTCGGAACCGTGCTGCTCAGCACCCGTCCGGCTGTCCTGCTCTGGAGTGGGGTCGCGCTCGCGGCGGCGGTCGTCGGGTTCGCCGCGGGCCTCGTCTCCCTGGTCTGGGCCCTCCTGCTGTTCGGGCAGGGCGTCCCGTGGCAGGTCGCCGCCGGCACGATCGCACTCGCGGGCTGCGCCGCCCTCGCCGGCAGCGGCTGCGGGTTCGCGGTCGGGGTGCTCGGCGTCCGCTCGCGCGACGGGCTCGCCTGGGTCGGGCCGTTCACGGCGGTCCTGACCGTCCTCGGCGGAGTCGTGGCGCCGGTCGGCGAGCTGCCGCTGGTCGTCGAGGCCGTCGCTCGGGTGCTGCCGCTGGGGTACGCCTCCGACGCCCTGCGGACCCTGCTCGACGAGGGGTGGACCGGCGCGCTCGCGGTGCAGAGCGGCGCCGTCGTCGTTCTCGGCGCCGCGTGGTTCTGGCTGGGGCTGCTCGGCTGGGCTCTTGCCCGCAGGGCGCTGCGGCGGACGGGCGGCACGGACCTGCTGTGAGGCCTCCTGGCGCGACGCATAGCAGGGCCGCGCGGATCAGGGCAGGGGGCTGCCGTCTCCCCGCACCCCTGATGGGATGGCGTCATGTCCGACTCCGCTGCTCGCCCGTCCCAGGACGACGACCTCCGCTCCATCGTCTACGCGAGCCACACCGCCGCCGGTCTCGAGGAGGCGGACCTGCCCGCGCTGCTCGAGCAGTGCCGCGCGAACAACGAGCGCCTCGGCCTGACCGGCATCCTGCTGTTCCGCGACGGCCGGTTCCTGCAGCTGCTCGAGGGGCCGGACGCGACGCTGCGCGAGCGGATGGCGATCATCGCCGACGACCCCCGGCACGCCGGTCTGCGCGTGCTGCTCGAGGAGACGCCGGCGCACCGGCTGTTCCCCTCGTGGACGATGGCGTACGAGGCGATCACCGACTCGATGACGACCGAGCTGCCCGGCTACCGCAGCACCTTCGAGGACATCGACACCGACGTCGACGCGAGCGCGACGTTGCCGGCGCTGCGCGAGCTGATCCGCTGGTTCCAGGTGCGCCACTGACGCCGAGCCGTGCAGGGCGCTCGCTACAGTGACGGCGTGAACGAGGACGACGGGCGGGACGACGACGGCGAGCGCGAGGTCGCGGCCGAGTACCTGGGCGCCCAGCTGCGGCCCCGGTCGCTGACCTGGCTCCGGATGACGATCGACGCCCTGCTCGGCGGCGGCGTGATGACGACGCACGACCTCGTGATCACCCGCCTCGACACCGGTGCCGAGATCATCCGCACGCCCGCCGACATCGGCGACCCCTACGTCCTGCTCGGTCAGATCGAGCTGGAGCTCGAGACGAAGACGACCGCCGAGTTCCTCGAGGAGTGGCGGCGGGAGTAGCGGCGGGAGTAGCGCTCTCCTCCACAGATCCGATCTCGCGGAGTTGTCCGAGGGTTCCGCCCGATGGCCGCTCGGGTGTCGGTGGTCCCTGGTTCAATACGCGTATGGATGAGCACAGCGACCCGGGAGCGGCAGGACAGCCGAGCGCACTCTCGGCCGTCGACGCGCTGACCGACATCGCCGCGGAGATCGGACGCACCTCCGCACAGCTTCTCCTCACCCGCGCGCAGACCCTGCACCTCGCCTACCGCGCGGCCGTCACCGTCCCCGACGCCTTCGCCCGCGGGAACTCGCTCTCCCGCAGCGAAGCGCGCACCCTGGTCGAGCGGTCCATCCGCGCCGAGTTCGCGGTCAAGCTCCGCCTGTCCGCGCGAGCGACCGAGACGGTCCTCGAGCACGCCCGGCTGCTCGTCGAGGACCTCCCCCGCACCCGCGCCCTGCTGGCCGAGGGCCGGCTGCTGTGGGAGTCGAGCGAGATCGTCTGCGCGACCGCCGCCACCCTGCCTCCCGGCTCCCGCGCCCGGTTCGACGAGCGCGCCGCCGAGGTCGCACCGGAGGTCACGCCGACGCAGCTGAGGAGGATCGTCGCCCGGCTCCGCGACGAGCTGCACGAGGAGCCGCTCGCCCAGCGGCATGTCCGCGCCCGGCAGGACCGCGCCGTTTGGGTCTCGCCGGAGGTCGACGGGATGGCGACGCTCTGCGCCCTGCTGCCGGCGCCGGACGCGATGGGCATCGGCGAGCGCGTCGACCGCATCGCCCGCAGTCTCCGAGAGGGTGGCGACGAGCGCACGCTGGCGCAGCTGAAGGCGGACGTCTTCACCGATCTGCTGCGTGACGGCGACATCGCCGGCACCACACCCGCAGGCGACGGCCCTCAGATGCCTTCGTCGTACGTGCCCGGCATCCGTGCCGAGGTGCGCCTCACGCTCGCCGCATCCACCGCCGTCGGCCTCGACGACGCGCCAGCGGACCTCGACGGCTACGGCCTCATCCCCGCCGACCTCGCCCGCGCCCTGGTCTCGACCGGCGCGTCGTTCACCCGCGTGCTCACCGATCCGGACACCCGCGCCGTGAGGTCCGTCGGCCGCACCTACCGCGTCCCGCCATCGCAGATGCGTCTGCACCTCCAGCTGCGCGACCAGACCTGCCGCTTCCCCGGCTGCACCCGCACCGCCTCGAGGGCGGAGGCGGACCACACTCTCGAATGGCGCAACGGCGGCGAGACGTCCCTCGACAACCTCGTCTGCCTCTGCACGTCGCACCACCACGTCCGCCACGGCGACCGGTGGACCTACGTCCCCCACCCGGACGGCAGCATCGTCTGGACCACCCCCACCGGCCGCCTCGTCACGATCCGCCCACCGGCCCTCGCCGGCGCCCCGCCGGGCCCGCGCTTCGAGGACGCACCGCCTCCGTTCTGACGGACGCCGGTCTCGACACGCGCCGGATCATGCTGATCGAGTAGCCCTCGCAGAGGGCGTATCGAGATCCGGCGTCACCAGGAGGGCGGGTCTCGATACGCGCTCCGCGCTACTCGACCAGCATGGGATGCGCGGTGCTCGATCGGCGTGGGCGGGTCAGCCGCAGGTGCGGGCCGTGTACGGGGCCTGCAGCGTGGCGGTGCCGGCCGTCGCGGTGAGGGTGCCCGCGGCGACGGAGGTGGCGCGCGTGGTGAAGGCGTGCGTCGCGTTGCCGCCGGGGGCCGCGGTCAGCGTGGGCGAGGTGCCCCAGGCCGAGCGGATCACGACGGACAGCGGCGCGGTGCCCGTGTTCTTCACGACTCCGGTCACGACGACCTTGCCGGCCACGCAGCGGGTCGACGCGGTGAGGGTCGCCGTGGACGCCGCCACGACGACCGTCGCGGTGACTCGCACTGCCGTCGAGCTCGAGAGCACGCGGCCGGGCGCGTTGTACGCCGTCGATCCGCCCGCTCCGACCCACTGGTTGTCGTTCGCGCCGATGGTGCGCACGACTCCGGTCACCGGATAGCGGCCGGGCGCGGTGCCGACGGAAGACGTGTCCCAGGTCACCGGCTGCGAGGCGGTGCCGCGGTCGTAGGCGAGGACGACGTCGGCCCGGGCGGGCAGCGCAGCGACGGAGCCCACCTCACCCAGGTCGGAGCGCACGGCGGTCGCGGCGTCGGCCGCGCGGACCTCGGCGTACTGACCGGCGGTGAGCGACACGATGCCGCCGTGCTTGGTCGACGGCGCCAGCGAGAAGCCGGGGTCGTTCAGCTGGGTCCAGCCGGCGTCGAGGTCGGTCGTCACCATCGGGCGGTAGCCGGTCGAGGGGATGACGTCGACGTAGAGGTACCAGCGATCCGCATCATGGTCCTTGAAGACGGCCGGTCCCTCGACTCCCCCGGCGTTGCCGCCGGCCCAGACGGCGCCGATGCGGTCCTGCCGCTGCGTCCACGCGGTGGACGGGAGCCACCACTGCTCGGCGGTCGTCGACTCCATGTAGATGCCGCGGCCGGTGCCGTTGTCCTTCGAGATCCGGTAGGTCGTGCCGCCGTCCTGGATCATCGTGGTGTCGATGACGTCGGCGCCGGTGTCGATGAAGGTGCCGCCGTAGGAGTACGTGGCCTGCGTGAAGTCGGTGGTCGCTCCCCAGAGCACCCGCGAGGCGCCCGTGCCGGGGGTGTGCGTGGCGTTCGGGTACACGGTGGAGGACCAGTAGACGACGAACGCGCCCTTGCCGGCGCCGTTGTAGTCGGGGACCCAGGTCGCCTCGGGCGCCCACATCATCCCGGCCTCGAGGGCCTTCTTCCCGGCTGCGTCGAGCGCGACGTCGAACTGGCGCACGTCGCTCCAGGAGACGAGGTCGCTCGACTCCCAGACGTTCATCTTGGTGCTGCCCTGCGTGGTCCAGGAGCACCAGGTGGTGCAGGAGCCCGAGCCCTGGTCGCCGCCGAAGACGCGGAGGTCGGTGGCGATGATGTAGTACTTCTTCGTCTCGGGGTTGTAGGTGAGGTACGGGTCGCGGACGCCGGTGGTGCCGAGATCGGAGGCGAGGATCGGCTTCCCGCCGTTCAGCGGGTCCCACTTCTCCGGGTCGTCGCCGCGCGAGACGTCGAGGTAGATCTTCTCGGCGTAGCCCTGCGCGTCCTCGACGAAGTGCACCATCAGATAGCCGTAGGGGGTGTCGACGCCGACCTGCGGCTCGACGGTGACGGCGACGGAGCGGGACTGCGAGACTCCGCGGATCGACGCCGTCGCGGTGAGCGACGAGGTCCGCGCGGCCTGGCCGACGGCCGGGCGGTCGGCGGTGAGGGTGCGGCCGTCGGCGGAGACGCGGAGGGTCGGGTCGCTCGAGGTCCACCGCACCGTGCCGCCGTAGTCGGGCAGGTTCGTGGTCGAGTCGTCGATCGTGAGCGGGGTGACGCCGTCGAGCACGGCCGCGGTCAGCGGCGCGAAGGACGAGGCGTGCAGCTTCGCGTCGACACTCGACACGGCCGCGACCTCCTCGCCGGTCAGGGCGCGGTCGTAGACGCGGAACGTCGTCACCTCTCCCTTGTAGAAGGGGTCGGGGTAGGGCGCGCGGCCGATCGTGTTCAGCGACTGGTCGGCCACGGAGGAGGGCCGGAGCGCGGTGGGCGCGGAGGCGACGCGGGCGCCGTCGACGTAGAACGAGATCGTGCCGGCCGAGCCGTCGATCACCGAGCTGAGGCTGTACCAGCGGTCCGCCGCGATACCGGAGGCGCTGCGGGCGTTGTTCTCGCCGCCGCCGCCGGACGTCGTGATCGCGGTGCGCACCTTGTCGCGGACGGAGGCGAACCAGTACTGCGAGGTGCTGTCGCTGCCGATGTTCCAGAGGAAGTGGAAGCTCGAGAGCATCGACGCGTCGGCGCGCGTCTCGATCGTGACCGTCCCGGAGCTCTTGCCCGTGAGCAGGTCGTCGGGCAGCTCGACCCAGGGGGCCGCGCTGGTCTTCGCGCCGCCGGTGAGACGGAGTGACGTGCCGGTCCAGAGCGCGTCGGTCCCGTTCACGACGCGCGCGGCTCCCACGGCTCCGCCGGCGGAGTTGGGGACGGTCGCGCCGGTGGACTGGCTGAAGCGGTAGTCGGCGAGGAGGCCGGCGGTGGGGATCGCGGCGTCGGCCGCGGTGGCGGCGGGGGCGACGAGGCCGGCGGCCAGCACCGCCCCGAGGCCGAGTGCGGCCACGGCAGCGCGAAGGGGAGAGCGGCGGGCGGGCCGGCCGAGCGCCCGAGGGGCGGCTGGGTTCCGCAGCGCGCCGACAGGCGCAGTGCGCCGTCGTGGGACGAGTCTCATGGGGAACTCCTTCATGTCCGGGCGAGGCAGCGGTGCCGGCCCTGATCGGTGGGGGATTTTCGAAGGTGAGTGGGCGTGACGACGAGGAGCGAGGCCGGCCGTCGGCCGGCCCCGCTCCTCGCTCGCGCTAGCCGCAGCGAGCTGCGGGATACGTCGCGGTGACAGGCGTGCTCGTGCCTGCTGCAACAGCCGTTCCGGTGAGCGTCCCCGCGGCGATCGCGGTGGCGCGGGTCGTGATCGCCAGGGAGGCGGTCTTCTGCGCGCCCACGCTCTGCGTGCGCTCACCCCAGGGCGTCGCCCAGGTGACGACGGCCGCGGCGGCACCGGTGTTCTTGGTGACGACGGTGACGATCGCCTTCCCCGCCACGCATCGCGACGTGGCGGTCGCGGTCACCGTCGAGGTCGTTCCGCGGACGACGACGGTCGCGGTGACGGTCCGGTTCCCCGGCGCCACCTCCTGGTTCTTCGTCAGCGACAGGTCGAGGGTGCCGTTGGCGCGGACGTTGACGCCCTTGAACCAGGTGTTGCGGTCGGAGTCGAAGAGCCCGCCGGCGTTCTGCGGGTCGGTGGCCTGGTGCGGGTCCTGGTACGGGCGCGCGTGGTAGGCGAGCACGAGGTTGCCCGACTCGTCCTTCGCGAACGAGTTGTGTCCCGTTCCGGCCTGCTGCTTCGTGTAGTAGCGGGTCTCGTCCGCTCCGAGGCGACCGGTGTAGGTGTCGTTGGTGTCGAGCACCGGGAAGGGCGTCTGCTTCCAGCTCGCCGGGTCCTGGAGGTCGGCGCTCGCGGTCGTGGTGAGGAGACCGAGGCTGTAGTACTTGTCGACGGTACCGCCGGAGTACGTGATCGAGATCGCGTCTCCCTGCTGCACCATGAACGGCGCCTCGACGATCCCCTGGTCGGCGCCCTCGGTCGTGTCGCTGGGTGTGGGCGACCGCTTGCCGATCTCCCACGGCTGGGACTCGCCGTACACGCGCTTCAGCTCGCCGTCGACGAGGGGCACGGTGCCCTTCGGTCCGGTCTTCGCCTTGCCGATCAGGATCTGCCCGCCGGAGGGCATGATCCAGTAGCCCTGCTGCACGCCCGCCTCGGTGCGCTCGAAGTAGCTGACGTCGAACGCGGCTCCGTCGAGGACGACGGGCTCGCCCCACTTGGTCTGGTCGAAGAAGCCGCCCGCGGCGATGGATGCGTCGGTGCCGGTGTAGGGGATCAGGACGGTGTTGTCACACCATCCGCCGACGGGTGCGTAGCCCTTGTTCATCCCGGCGACGATCCACCAGGTGCCGTTGATCTTGTGGAACTCCTGCGCCCAGATGTAGCCGCCCCAGCCGTAGAACGTGTTCGGGTACTGCCCCTCCTTGCCGGGCGTGCCCTTGTCCGGGTCGATGACGATCTGCTCCGGCGCGTCCTGCAGCCCGGCGAGCGTCGTGGCCCGCTTCAGGCCGATCTTGCGGTAGCTCGAGCTCTCCTCGATCGGTCCGAGGGAGGGCTGTCCGTAGTGCGAACCGGTGAGGTAGTAGTAGCCGTCGTCCGGGTTGAAGAAGACGTGCGGATCGGCGCGGGCGTCGCTGACCATCTCCTCGGGATCCTGCTGGAGGGTCCCGGAGACCTGGTAGCTGCCCGGCGTGGTGGTGTCCACTCCGGAGAGGTCGTCCTGCCAGTCGACGTTCATGCTCTTCTTCGACCCGTCGTTGTAGGTCAGCACGGCCTGCTTCGGAAGCGCGGCGGCGACTCCACCGGCTCCGGCTCCCTGGGCGACGGTGGCGTCGATCTTCTCGACGCCCGTGTTCTGGAGGTCGACGTAGTTCTTGTAGAAGACGTCGAATTCGGCGGCCGTCACCGCGAGGTCGCTCGCCTGGCTCTGCGCGGCCCAGGACGGGAGTCCTGCGCCCTGGACGCCGAGGACCCGGGTGTCAGCCTTCGACGTGACGCCGAGAGGTGTGCTCGTGGTCAGGTCCGCGAGGACCGTCACCCGTCCTTCACCCGTGAGCAGGTCCGTCCAGAACACCTTGTACTTCTGCGCCGTGGCGTCGAACACGATCCGGGGGTCGGTCACGACCGAGCCGGGAGCGATCCGCACGGCGCGCTGCTGCGAGAACGTGCTCCCCTCGGGAGAAGTCCACACGTAGACGGAGTCGGTCGCGTTGTTCTGCGCGGACACCGCGCCGTGCGCCCCGTTCGCGTACCGGAAGAGGCTCGGCGAACCGACCTGAGCGTTCGGCTTCGCGTTCTGGTCGCCGTCGTTGGCGACGTACAGGATCGCCTGGGAGCGGTTCAGCGGCTCCCAGCTGCTGCCGCCGGCGGGCAGTGCCGCGGCGTACAGCGCATCAGCGCGGCGGTCGTCGTTGTAGGCCAGCGGGTCGTCCTTCGTCCCGGCCGTGGTGGTCACCGTCTTGACGTAGGTCGCGATCCGTCCGCCGGGGGCGGCGATGCGGCTGTCCCAGCGGAAGGTCTGGCTGCTGCCCTCGACGGTGGCGGTGAGCGTCACGGCGGCGGTCCCGGTGCCGAGGCCCGACGTGTCGATCGCTCCGTTCGACTGCACGCGGCTCGCCCCGGCGCCGGTGGCGCTCCAGGTGACCTGCTTGCCGAGGACGCGGGACGGGAGGTCGCCGAGCACGGTGGCCGGCACGGCCAGTGCGGCGCCCGCGTCGGAGGTGACCGCGGCCTGCTCCGCGCCCAGCTCCGTGCCGGAGAGCGCTCGGTCGTAGATGCGGAGGTTGTCGATCAGGCCGGAGAAGTACTCTCCCCCGCCCCAGTTCGCCTTGCCCACCTGGAGGACTCCACCGGACGCTCCGAGGATCTGGCTCAGCGGGACGCCGGAGCCGTTGACGGCGACCGGCTTCTTGTCGACGAAGAGACGCGTCGTCGACTCCGTGATGACGAGATCGACGTGCTTCCACTCGGCGTTCGTCGCCGTCGTGGCCAGGTTCCCGGCCGTGTTCCGGCCGTTCGTGTTGTCGTACCGCTCGACCGTGATTCCGGAGGTCCGGTCGAGGACGCCGAGGTAGTGCTCCTGGGCGTACTCCTGACGCGTGGTGGAGCGGGCGGCGAAGACGGCCCAGCCGGTGTTCACCGAGGCGTCGGGCTTGCTGTCGTACGAGATCGTCACGTTCTGCCGACCGGCCAGGAGGGCCTTGCCGTCCGTGGCGGTCAGGTCGAGCCACGAGGCCGACGAGAGGCGCGCTGCTGTTCCCTGGCCCGTGTTCCCGGGGACCAGGTTCGCCGCTCCCTGGACGGAGGCGCGGGTGCTGCGGTCGACGTACGCGCCGTTGCTCGGCGCCGTATCGAAGGTGAGGTCAGCGAGCAGGCTCTGCTCCGGAGACGGGACCGCACCGGCTGCTGTCGCGGCGGACGCGGGGACAGCGCAGGAGGCCAGCAGGGCGACCGTCGCCACGGAGGCGGTGACAAGTGCCCGCAGTGCCTTGGGATCGGGTCTCTTCGGGCGTGGGGACGTCGACATTGACGGTTCCTCTCCGGATTCGCCTCTGAATCCGAGATGGGGGAAGCGAGAGCACGAAGAGCGCAACGCTTGTCGAACTGCAGGGGAGGACGGGGGATCCTCGTCGACACGCTGAACCTAATGCAAATTGTTCACGGTAACAAGAGGCCTCCTTCAACCTGCCACGAGCAGCGGTGGTGCGAGTCGCCGTCGAGCGCAAGTCCCTTCAGGAGCCGAGATGAGCGCTGAGGTCTCGGGTCGGTCCACCCCCGCACCACCCACCAGCGATGCTGACGAAGCGGAGCTCGCGCGCTTCGTCGCCCGCCTCGCCGCGGACGGCCTCCGGGTCTACGAGTCCCTGGCCGATCGTCTGCTGGATCCCGAGGCCCGCCGCCGCATCGCGATGTCCTCGCTGCGCGGCTCGCCGATCGACCGGCCGCCGACGACTGACCTCACGGCCTGTCGGCGCCCACTGCCGATGCGGCAGGGACGGCAGCCTCAGGGAGCGCCGCCATCGCTTCGCGCCAGGGCAGCACGGTAGCGAACGCGGCTCCCATGATGCTCAGCGAGGCCTCGTGCTGCCCCGGAGCGCCCAGGACGCAGTCTGAGGCGACGTACATGTCGAAGTCGCGCATGTAGCCTGACCGCACCGTGGATTCCACGCAGATCGAAGTGACCGTTCCGGTCACCAGCACGGACGTGGCCCCCAGGGTCCGGAGAACCTGCTCGAGCGGGGTGTTCAGGAAGGCGTCGTAGCGGTTCTTGTCGATGACCGCCTCGCCCTCGTGAGGTGTCAGGTCCGAGTGAATGTCCGCATCCCAGCTGCCGCGCTCGAGAATCTCGAAGTCCGGCGGGAGGAGGCCTTCCATGCGCATCGGCAGATCGACCATTCCGGGTCGGAAGACGCTCCGGGTGTAGATGACGGGTATGCCTGCAGCACGGGCCGCAGCGATCGCTTCTCCGTTCTCGGCGATGACGGCCTCGACGCCGGGCATCCCCAGCCCCAGGCTCGGAAGCGATCCCTCCGGGTGGATGAAACCGTTCTGCATGTCGATCACGATCAATGCGCTGGACATTCCGTCTCCTTGCTGAGCAGGTATGACGCGGTCGCAAGCGAGAGGGACCGCGAGGCCAGGACTGGCCTACGACCCGGCGCGTTAGACTCCAGAAATCGATGCGTACGATCGAGAGTGCCTCCCCGTCAGACAGCAGTTGCATCTACGGGCGCCCTCGCCGAGGACTCGTCAAGGAAAGCAGAGCAACCACGAGCTGCCTGTTACCGGCGTGTTACCGACATGTGAATTCACGCCTCGGTTCAGGCCGGTGAATCGTGGGAGAAGTCGAGCGCTCGGGCGATGATCAGTGCGGCCACTTCGCGCACGCCGATGCCCTCCGAGAAGGCGTGGGCGCGGATCATCACCAGGGCGTCCGCGGGCGTCGACCGCATCTGGCTCATCACCATCTCGGTCGCCTGATGCACTTCTCGGCGCGAGAATGCGGGATCACGGACGAGCACGCCGTCAGCCGAATGACTCATCATCTGCTCGGCCACGGCCCTGGCCAGGGTTCCCGACAATCGACCGGCGAGCTGCAGCTGCCGAGCATCCAGCCGCATCACGGCGCTGCTGTAGAGGGTGACGGCGCCGATGTTCGAGGTGCCCACCAGCAGAGGAACGGCGAGGGCTGCCCTCGCTCCGGCCGCCTCAGCGGAGAGGCCGAAGACCGGCCATGCAGCGAAGTGCCGCTCGTCGTCGATGCGCATCTCGGTCGCACGGTAGGTACGGTGTGCATCCCAGGCGGGCCCTTCGCCGAGGTCGATCTGCATTTCGTCGAGCGTCGCCGCTCGCCGACTCGTCGCCGCCAGCGTCTGCGCGCCGGTGGGAGCGCCGAGCACGGACACCGCAGCGTCCTCGCCGGGAAGGACTCGCACGAAGGACGCGAGGAGCCACTCGATCTCCTCACCGGAGGTGCCGGCCCCGCGGCCTGGCAGGTCCACGCTCACGACAGTGAGCGGGCCGAGCGCGGCAGCGCACTCACGCCGCTCTCGTCCAGTGGTGGGGATGGAGTCATCGTCTCCGGGACCGAGTTCACGTCAGTGTGTCGGCTTGCCACCGAGAAGGGCGACGTGGATCTCCTCAGTGAGGAGATCCAGTGCCCGCGCCTGAGCCGCGAGTGAGGCTCTGCCAGCGCGCGTGATCGAGAGACTCTCTGTGCTCAGGACCTTGGTTCTCCTGCGTCCTTCCAGGAGCACCAGACCTCGACTCGAGAGGCCGCGAAGGTGCACACGCAGGGCGATGAGGCTGATGCTGCCAGCGGTCCGGTGCGCAAGTGCTGCTCTGAGACCGCTTTCCTCGGCGTGCTCGCCTCGTGCGAGCTCGATCAGGATGAAGGTGTCGACGTCGCCGCTGAAGGTGCAGGCGCTGCACACTCTCGGGTGCCGCGCCCGACCAGGCAGAGCCGTCAGGAGGCGGCTGCCGCGAGACGGAACACGAGTCCTCTCTCTCACTCGAAGAGCGAGAGAGTGAGGGTGGAGCTGTAATCGCCGGCGTCGACGGTGGTCGGGGTCTTGAGGGTCAGTGCCGCGTCGGCGGTCCAAGAGCCCTCCTCGGCGACCTCGGCGCTGTTGTCGGTGATGGCCAGCAGCTCCTGGTCGACGAGGCCGACGTTGTTCGGTCCGGCGTCGAGGGCGGTGTCGACGACGTCGCCCTCGGCGACGAGGCCGGAGTCTCCGCCGTCGATCAGGTTCGGGGCCCATCCGAGGTTCTCCGCGCCGATCGTGTCGCCGGTCGACGAGGTGAAGTCGCTCGCGGTGCCGAGCACGTACCAGCCGGCCCCGGCGGGGATGTCCGCGGCGTCGCGGGTGTCGGTGATCGTGACGGTGGGCAGGGAGCCCGTGAACTGGCGGACCGTGCTGGTCGAGCCGTTCTCGGTCAGGGCGGTGGAGTCGCTCGCGACGGTCATCGAGAGCGCGCCGACCCCGGTGAGGGGCGCGATCTGCACGTTGACGTCGACGTCGTCGGCGCCCTGCTGCTCGTCGGCGAAGGCGGTGCCGGCGACGCCGAGCAGGAGCAGGCCTCCGGCGATACCGGCGGTTCCGCGGAGGAGGAAGGAGCGAGTGTTCATGTCGGGTTGTCCGTTCTGCGGCCGGTGGTGATGCCGGCGCGGCGTGTGTGGTGGGTGTTCGGGGCGGAGTCCATCGGACTTCCGAAGGATCGTGGTCGTCAGGCGGGAGTCGGCAGGGGGCGTGGGCCGCTCATCGTCGGTCTGTCAGGGGATGACCGGTGCTCAGGAGAGGTCGAAGGCGTTTCCGTTGATCAGCAGGACGTCGCGATCACCTGGAGCCGCTGCGGTCTCGGTGGGATCGTTCAGTGCCTCGGTGAAGGCGGCGTTCTGGTCAGTGAAGAGGGACGACTGCATGACGCTCGTCAAGAGGAGGCCGGCGGCGAGGACGGTCACGGTTGTTCTGCGGTGCTGCATGGTGTCGGTCCTCGTCTTTCCGGTGAAGGTGCTGGAGTCAGCGGTGGTGATGTCCGATGCGGGTATCCGGGGAGCGGGCGGTCGCGCCTCCCGCTCCCCCTCTTCTCAGCGGCAGCTGCGCGCGGAGTAGTCGGCGTTCTTCTGGGCGGTGACGACCTTGCCGTCGATGGTGGCCGTCGACGTCGTGGCGACCGATCCGGCGGGGATCGAGGCGGCGCGGGTGGTCGTCGCGGTCGTCGCCGATGTGCCGGGTGCGACGCCGGTCACGGTCTTCGAGCCGTAGGCGGTGGCGGTGGTGACGTCGATGCTCGAGCGGCTGTCGTTCTTGACCACGGTGGTGAGGACGACCTTCCCGCTGACGCAGCGGGTGGACGCGGTCGCGGTCACGGTGAGGGGTGAGGTGACGGTTACCTTCGCGGTCACGGTCCGGTTCGCGGGCGCGACCTCCTCGGTCGGCGTCAGGTCGAAGACCGGTCGGCCGTCGGCGGCGTAGTGGATGCGGGTGAGGCGGGTGTCCCGGCCGTCTCCTCCGACTCCATTGCCCCAGGTGTGGTACACGTACAGGTCGTTGCCGTCCTCGTCCTGAGTGACGGCTCCGTGGCCCGGTCCCTGCTCGTAGGTGCGGTAGTCGACCACGCCGTCGGGCATCGGAACGCTCTGCAGGAGCGGGGCGTCGTACTTCGTCCAGCTGGCGATGTCGGTCAGGTCGCTGCCCTCCTTCGCCCAGGCGCCGCCGACGATGTACTTCGGGCTGACGGCGCTGCTGGAGTAGACGAGGGTGATCTTCCCGTCCCTCTGGATCGCGAACGCTCCCTCGGCGAGGCGGTCCTCGAAGGTGAGCGAGGGCACGATGATCGGGGTCGGCTCGCCGATGACGCGGGTGGGGTTCGCGGGGTCGACTTTGGCGATCCAGGTCGCCGGGTCGCTCGCGCCGTTGTCGACGTAGCGCTGGGACCAGGCGTAGTAGGCGGTTCCACCGGACTCGAAGTAGCTCATATCGAGGCTGATGTTGCGTCCCGTGCCGGTGCGGCTGAGGGCGCTCCCGTCGCTCTTCACGACGGCACGCGGCGCAGTCCAGTCGGCGGGGTTCGCGGGGTCTCCCCCGTCGCGCAGCTGCATGATGTGCGCCTGCACGGTGAACCACGCGCCGTCCTGGTTGGACTGGTCGTTCGTCGGGTTGAAGCAGGGGGCGAACAGGATGGAGAGCTTGCCGCCGATCTCGTGGATCTCGGGGGCCCAGTAGCAGCCGGCGATCACCTTGCCCTCGGCGGTGCGGTCCATCCGGGTCGTGCGGTTGAGCAGGTCGACCTCGCGGGTGCGTCCGCCGTTGTCGTCGCTGAGCTGGTCGATGCTGTCGGCCACGCGGATCGGGAGGTGCTGGGAGGCGACGTTGTTGTTGTTCGTGTCGTCGGTCGCCGTGAAGAGGTACTGCGTCTTCCCGTTGCGCTCGTAGCGGTAGATGGTCGGGTCCGCGCGGTTGTAGGCGAACGGCTCGCTGTACTGCCGCTGGCGGACGGTTCCGGAGAGGTCGTACGTACCCGGGCCCTTCGCGGCGAGGTCCGCGAGCTGCTGCGGGTTCCAGTCGACGCCGAGGCTGCCGGTCGAGCCGTCGGCGTAGGACAGCGTCGCCTTCACTCCGGCGAGGGTCGAGGTGTCGCCCTGGTCGATCGTCTGGGGAGCGACCGAGGAGGCGGTGTTGACCGTGCGGCCGAACGTCTCGATCAGCGCCTCGGCGACGGACGCGGAGACCGTCAGCGCGCTGCCGGGCAGGGCGTCGGCGACGCGGCCGCCGAATCCGGAGAGATCGGGGGCGGGGACGGTGGCGGGGCTGCCGGCGAGGACGGCTCCGCGGTTCCCATCGGTGACGACGACGCTCCGCCGTCCGCCGTCCTTCGGCCAGAACGCCTGCGTCCGCAGCTCGGTGCGGGCGAGGTCGGTGACGGTCGTGTACTTCGCGGCTCCGGCCGAGTCGGTCCAGGAGACGAGGTAGCGCTTCTGGTCGGTGTCGTAGACGGCCCGCGGCGAGACGACGCCGCCGGTGGTGCCGAGGTCGATGAGTCCGAGCTCGGTGAAATCGGTCGCGGTGGCATCGGTCGCCTTGAAGACCAGGGCGCTCGCGGTCCCGGTGCCGTCGGAGGCGCCCGACTGGAGGATGCGGGTGGCGATCACGCCGACAGTGCCGTCGGCGAAGGTGAAGAGCGAGGGCGATGTGAGGGCGCGGGCGTCGGCCTTGTCGGTGCCGACGAAGACGCCGTCGGCGAAGAGGATTCCCGCGTTGCCGGAGAGCGGCGCTGCGTCGGCGACGGACGAGCCCACGGCGAGGTGGAGGCTGCGGGCGATCGCGTCCTGGTTCGCCTTGTTCTCGCCGGTCGGTGTGCGGGTGTAGGAGACGACGGTCTTCGCCGTGGTGGCGCTGAGGATCGTGGTGCGGAAGGTCTTGGTCAGCGTCGTAGCGCCGACCTTCACGGTGGCGGTGAGCGCGAGCGCCCGGTCGGTCGTCGTGTCGTTGACGAGGCGGCCGCCGGACAGGCCGGCTGCGTCGGCGCTCCACGAGACGGTGTACCCGGCGATCGTGGGCAGGGCGGTGCCCGAGGCGACGGTCGGGGGGACGACGAGGGCGGTGCGCAGGCGCGTCGTCGCGTCGGCCTCGGTGTCCGCGGCGACGCTCACGCTGCGCGCGGTGCCGGTCGCCGTGGATCCGGCGAAGGTCGCGGTCGGGGTCAGAGTCACGGTGGCGTCGGCCGAGCCGGGCGCGGGGCGCCGGACGGAGCCGTCGGCGCCGATCACCGAGGGGTCGCTGCTCGCCCAGGTGAGGGTCGAGCCGCCGACGCCGCGGGTCGGGAGAGCGAGGTCGCTGGTGACGGGGCCGCTGACCGTGAGGGTCGCGGCTGCAGCGTCGGAGGCGGCGATGGCGGCGGCGGCGGGGGCCGCGTCCTCGCGCACCTGGTCCTGGGTGAGGGCGGCGGAGTAGACGTGCACATCGTCCATCGCACCGGCGAAAAGGGGGTCGGGGCCGTAGAACGACTTGCCGAGCAGCCCGGAGAGGGCGGCGGTGCCGACGGTCGCCGCTCCGGTCGCGGAGGTCGGGGTGGTCTGCGCGAGTCGGCCGTCGACGTAGGTCGAGACGCTCACTCCGCTGCGCAGCACAACGGCGACATGCGTCCAGCGGTCGGTGGCGGCGGGGCCGGTGTCGACCGCGCGCTGCTCGGAGCCGTTCTTCACGGCGCCGATGAGGTTCCCGCCGCACTGGGGGGTGCTGAAGAGGTACCGCTCGGTCGACTGCCCGAGCGCGAAGGCCCAGCTGCAGCTCTGGTTCCCCTCCCAGCGCAACCAGGCGGACATCGTCACGTCGGTGGTCGCCGCCGTGGTCAGTCCCGGCGCGATCTCGGCGAAGGCGGCGGAGCTCCCGGCGGCGCCGCCGGGGAGGCGCAGGGCGCGGTCGGTGCCGCCGCGCGGTCCCACGACCGTCGTGGCTCCGGAGCCGCGGACCGTGGCGGAGCGTCCCGCCGCGGAGTCGACGAGCGTCGTGCCCGCGGTGACGGGCGAGCCGGCGGCCGCGGTCGAGGAGAAGTCGTAGGAGAGGATCGGACCGGGGACCGCGGCCTGCGCGGGGGCGGCGCTGAGCGCCGCGCCTCCCGCTGTCAGGCTCGCGGCGACCAGGAGGGCCGTCGTGCGTCGGAACCGCATTGTTCGTCTACTTCCGTCGAGGAGAGGGACCCGGGGAGCACGGACGCTGCGGCCCGTGCTCCCCGGAGAACGGGAGCCGGGGCCCCGGGGTGGAGAGATCCGGGAGGGGGGCGGTCGGCACTCCTCCCCTCCCGGATCTCGGTCTAGCGGCAGCTGAGTGCCGAGTAGGGTGCGCTGACCGTCCGGGTGCCGGACGAGTCCTTCGAGGTGACGTTCACGTCACCCGCGGTGACCGAGGCAGCGCGGGTGCTGAAGGCGGCGGTGACCGACTTGCCGGGTGCGACGCCGGTGAAGGTCTTGCTCCCCCACTGCGATGCGACGGTCATCTCGACGGTCGAGCCGCTGGTGTTGGTGGCGGTCGCGGTGACCGTCACCTTGCCGGCGATGCAGCGGTTCGAGGCCGAGGCCTCCACCGAGGGCCCAGGAGGAGCGGTCGCCGTGATCGTGGCGATGGCGGGGGTCGCGGCCGAGTTGGCGAGCTGACCGCGCACCTGCACGGTGTCCCCCGCCTTCTTCAGCGTGCTGAGGTCAGCGGTCTCCCACGTCACGGCGACCGTCTCGCGGTGGCCGTCCTTGAAGGTCGCGCCCACCGTCGCGGGCAGGTCGACGGTCGTCGATCCCGCCTGCACGGTCCGCGCCACGGCGTCGATCGAGGTCACCAGGAGCGACGGGTTCCACTTCGCCGCGAGCGCGTCGCGCTCCTTCGCGGTGATGGAGACGACGGATCCGTGGCGCGGCGAGGTCGGCAGCGAGAAGCTGCTGGGGATCGTCCACTGGATGTCGCCCTCGAGCGAGTTCGTGCCGAGCGGGATGTAGCCGCGGCCGCCGTAGTTGTCGGTCCAGAGGAAGTACTTGTACCCGGCCCGGTCACCCTCGTTGGTCTTGAAGATCTCGGGACCCTCGACCTCCGGCGTTCCGGCGGTGCGGCCGATGCAGGTGTCGATCAGGCTCCACGCGCCGGAGGCGGTGGTAGCGCGCAGGTTCGTCGACTTCTGTCCGATGATGTCGGGCGAGGGGCAGCCGCTGGTCTCGGTCGCCTTCGTGAAGCGGTAGTAGGTGTCGCCGTCCTTGAGCATGGTGGCGTCGATCAGGCCGTTGCTCTTGTTGAGCGAAGGGACGTCAGCGGCCTTGAACCAGACCTCGGGGGTGGTGAAGTCGCGGAAGTCGCGGGTGGTGGAGGTGAGGATCTGCGGTCCGTTGCCGTCCTCCACGTTGCGCGTGCTGTCGGTGAAGAGAGCCGACGTCCAGTAGACGACGTAGGCGTCGATGGTGGGGTCGTAGGTAGCCTCCGGCGCCCAGGTCATGCCCGCGTTCGGCAGGTTGACCTCGACGTGGCGCTGCTGGCCCCAGTTGACGAGGTCAGTGGACTCCCAGATCTCGAGGTAGCGGCTGCCGCGGTTGGTCGATCCGCCGAAGCCGGTGGTGCCGACGGAGAGGTCGGTGGCCATCAGGAAGAAGCGGTCGCCCTCCTTCGAGCGGAAGATGAACGGGTCGCGCAGACCCTTCGTGCCCAGGGTCGACGTGAGGATCGGCTGAGCGTCGTTCAGAGTCTTCCACCGGAGCGAGTCGTTGCCGTCGGAAGTTGCGAAGCGGATCTTCTCGCCCTCGACACTGTCGCCGGTGAAGTACGCGAACAGGTACGCGTCGAGGTCGGACGCGGCTACGGGTGCCGCGGCAGGCACGGTGCGCGTGAGCGTCCGCACGAGGGGCGTGGTGCCGGCGACGGTCACCGTCGCGGTGAGGGTGACGGTGGTGTCGGTGGACGGACGCGTGAGCGATCCCTTCGCGACGACGTTAGGCGCGGTGCCCTTGTCGGCGGAGGTGATGACCGCTTCGTTCGAGGAGGTCCAGGTGACCACGGCGCTCGAGCTGTTCGCGCGCGCGGCGGTGGCGGCGACGTCGGCTCCGGTCGAGGGCAGGTTCAGGCTGCCGCGCACCGGTCCGGCGAGGGCGGGGTCGTTGCTGATGCCGTCGGCCACGGCCCGGGCGAGCTCGGCCTCGGCGCTGTCACCGGCGGCGTACGCCGGGACGAAGACGGTGGTCGACCGGCCGACGACGGTGACGCCGCCGTGGACGGCGGTCGGGGTCAGCGTGACGGTCGCGTCCGGGTTCCCCGCGGCGGGCCGCGTGACGACGCCGCTGGTGCTGACGACGCCGGGGGCGCTCGACGTCCAGGTGATCGTGGAGCCGTTGGCGCCGGTCGTGGGGAGGTTCAGGTTCGCGGTCACGTTCGAGGTGTCGCCGAGCGAGACGGCGGCGTCCTGGTTCGCGAGCACGGAGTGCACGCTCGCGGCGCTCTGCTGCACCTGGCCCGCGGTGAGCGCGGAGGTCCAGACCTGCATGTCGTCGATGGCGCCGGCCCAGTAGGCGTCTCCGCCGTAGAACGACTTGCCGAGGAAGCCGGAGAACGTGGAGGTGCCGATCGCGGAGGCGGCGGTGTAGGTGGTGTTCCCCTGGCCGACGAGAGCGCCGTCGAAGTAGGTCGAGACCGACTGGCCGCCCTTGACGACGACCGCCATGTGTACCCAGCGGTTCGCGGCGACCGGCGTGTTGCCGGCGCCTCGCACCTCGGAGCCGCTCTTGATCG
The DNA here is from genome assembly GCF_009866655.1 of Rathayibacter sp. VKM Ac-2804. Classification (NCBI taxonomy): domain Bacteria; kingdom Bacillati; phylum Actinomycetota; class Actinomycetes; order Micrococcales; family Microbacteriaceae; genus Rathayibacter; species Rathayibacter sp. VKM Ac-2804. The sequence goes on along the minus strand of NZ_CP047420.1, from coordinate 622,232 downwards.
CGCCGAAGCCGGCGGGCCCGCACTTCGTGGTGGCGAGCACGTGCGAGTCGACGCTCGAGCCGAGGGTGAAGGGCCAGGTGCAGTCCGGAGCACCGCTCCAGCGCAGCCAGGCGGACATCGTGACGTCCTGGGTGCCGGCGGGGATCAGGCCCGGCGCGATGCGGACGTGCGGTGCGGCCGACGTGTTGGAGCCGCCCGGGAGCGAGAGTGCGCGGTCGCCCGAGGTGCCGGAGGGCCCGGCGACGCTGGTGGCACCGGCGTTCACCAGCGTGCCGGGGTGGTTGCCGGGTGCTGCGTCGGCGACGACGGCTCCGTTGCCCAGGGTCGCGCCGATGTCGTCGAAGGAGTACTGCAGCACGGGCGAGGGAACGCTCTCGGCTGCGCCGGCGGTGCCGATCGGGCCGAGGACGCCGCCGAGACAGGCGACGGCGAGCGTCAGCGCGGCGCCCGCTCGAGGGAGGCGTGAGCGCCGGGTGCGCTCCTGCCGGGGGGATCGTGACATGGGTCGTCCTTCAGGTGAGGGGGGCGGGGAGGAGAGAAGGGTGCTGCGAGCGAGGTCGCAGCGGGAGGCGGTTCCGGGTGCAGCGGAGGGCGAGGCGGAGGGCGTGATCCTCTGATGGGCATCGGCGGGCTGATCGCCGCGGCGGATGTCCTGCGCGGGCTGATCGCCGCGGCGGATGTCCTGCGCGGGCTTGACCGACTAGGTGCGCCGAGGTCAGGGGTGGCGCGCCCAGCGTGATGGTCTCTACCGCGGAGCGGGAGCCGGCGCTGTCCAGGCACCGCCGCTGTCGGGGCAGTGGGGACGGACACCCGGGGAAGGGGTGCTCCGACTGGCGTGAAGAAGGTGTGGGGACGTCATCGTCGACGGTCCTCTCCGGCTCGTCATCGAACCGCTGGATCGGGGGTGGGTCGGGAGGAGCGTCGTGCTGCTCAACCACTGCTCGGTCACTGTAGCGAATTTTGTTAACGGTAACAATGCCGGAATTCCGGGGATGTTGTGCGCCCGGGCGGTGGAAGCGCTCTCTCCGCTCGAGGGCTGGGATCCGCCCTTCCGGACCCGGATCCCCGGCGTGGATCGCATGACGAACGGCCCTTGACACCGCGTCGGTGACCGGTCGATGGTTGTCCACGTCAACATCCGGTCAACAGCCGCTCCGCCTCCATCAGAGAGCCCCAGCGCTGCTCGGCCCGCGACGGAACCTTCGGATCACCATCCTGGACGGCTCTGATGCTCCCTCGTGCCGCCTCCGCCGATCAGGAGGCGCGCTCCCGCCACTAGCGTCCCTTCGGGGATGCCGCATGTCTGTGAAAGGCACTCCATGTCCTGGACAACGAAGTCCCGAGTCTCCACGCGCACGATTGGAGCTTTGATCCTGGCCGTCGTCGGCCTCACGACAGTCGGCGTGAGCACTCCCGCCTCCGCCGCCACCGCCCCCATCGGCACGGGAGCGGCGCAGGAGATTCGCAATCAGCACAGCAGCATGTGCCTCGACGATTACGAGTTCGCCACGCAGCCCGGCGCAGAGGTGCGCCAGTGGACGTGCGGCGAGACAGCCAACCAGCTCTGGCAGGTCAGCGACCTCGGGAACGGCTACGCCGAGATCAAGAACAAGCACAGCGACCTCTGCCTCGACAACTTCGACTTCGGCACCACGCCCGGCTCTGAAGTGCGCCAGTGGAGCTGCAACGGCAGCACCGCGCAGCAGTGGCGCATCACCTCCGTCGGTGGGGGCTACGCCGAGCTCGCCAACCGCCACAGCAACCTGTGCCTCGACAACAAGGACTTCGGTCAGCTCGACGGCTCCCTCGTCCAGCAGTGGACCTGCACGGGCTCCAAGGCCCAGCGCTGGGCCCTGACCGACCCGACCGTGCAGAAGATCACCTACACGCTCAACCGGTCGGCGAACCCGACCGCCGACGAGGCCGACGCCTACGCCCGCATCACCGACGCGATGGACCGCGCTGTGGCCCGGTACAACCGTCTGAACAACATCTCCCGCCAGCTGACCGTCTCCTACGGCCCCGGCACGCCGACGGCCGACGCGAACATCTACGGCCAGATGCGCTTCGGCTCGAACCGCACCTACATGGTGGAGGGCACCGCCATGCACGAGATGGCGCACACCGTGGGTGTCGGAACCTCGAACGGCTTCAACCAGAACTGCCAGAACAACGGCTGGGTCTCCTCCCAGGCTCTGCTGCGCACCTGGGACGGACCGAACGCCACGCTCAACTGCTCGGGGTACCACTTCTACCCCTACGGCCTCAACTACAACACCGAGTTCAGCGAGCTGAACTTCGAGCGCCACGTCAAGCTGGTGCAATCCATGCTGAGTGACGGCATGTAGCACTTACTCCAGACACGTCCGAGCCGGGCAGGACCACTTGCTCGGGCGTTCCCGCGGACGTGCCGGACACCGCACCCTGGGTAGGGCGGTGTCCGGCACGTCCGCTTCGTCGTTCATCGATCGTCTCGCCTCTGCGGCTCCCGCACCTGCGCGTGTGTTCCGGTTGATCACGCACGGCTCGGGACGCCGAGCCTCGGCATCCGCGACGGCGGTGAACGGCAGAATCGCCGTCGTGAAGAGCGCGAGAGACGCGTTCCGCCCTGCCAGCGGTGTCGATCTCTCAATACGCCCGCTGCGCGGGCTACTCGATCAGCAAGAGTGGCGGGCTGCTCGACCAGCACGGGGCATGTGCTGGTCGAGCAGCCGCGCGGCGGCGTATCGAGACCCGGTGTCAGCAGCCGATGGCCGGGTAGGCGGCCGTCGTGCGGGCGGTGCGCCCGGCGTCGTCGACGCCGGCGCCCGTCACCGTCGCCGAGCCCGCGGCGAGCGCCGGCTGGCGCACCGTGAAGCTCGCCGTGGCGTTCTTGCCGCCGGCGACGCCCGGGAAGGTCTTCGTGCCCGCGACGGTCGTGACGGTGATGTCGGCCGGGAGGTCGTCGGTGTTCTTCACGGTCGTCGTGAGCACCGGCTTACCCGCCACGCAGCGCACCGTCGAGGTGGCGGCGAGCTGCAGCGCGACCGGGGCCGCCGGGGCGCCGAGCGAGACGCGGAAGCGCTGGCAGTCGTTGTTCAGCACGCTCCACTGGCCGATCCGGGTGCCATTCTGCGCCGAGCAGTTCGAGAGGTCGAGCGCCTTGCCGCTGTGCACGGCGCGGAGCTCGACGGTGCCGTCGTTGCCGGGGCGCAGGTTCCAGCTGCTGCCCGTGACCCCGCACGCGCCCTGGCTGACGGTCGCGCCGTCGACCGTGGAGCCCGCGGTGACCGCGAGGCACTTCGCCGCGGCGGACACCGGGTGGATCTCGACGGCGCCGTCGGCGGCTGCCGTGAACGTCGCGCGCTGGCACGGTGAGCCGAGCCACTCCTGCTGCTGCAGCACCGCGCCGTCGGCGGTGGAGCAGCCGGGCAGGTCGAAGGCCTTGCCGGTGACCAGCGAGGTGACCGCGACCGCGCCGACCGGACGCAGCGCCCACTCCTGCGAGGCGGCGGTGCTCGGCACCGACTGGCGGATCGCGCCCGAGACGGCGTCGAGCACCTTCCCGCTGGTGCGGTTCGTCAGCGTCGACCAGCCGCCGGAGCCGGGGGCGACCGTCCACTGCTGGCAGCCGGTCGTCAGCCACGCCGACTGCTGCAGGGCCGCGCCGGCGGCGGTGGAGCAGCCGACCGGTCCGAGCGACTTCCCGCTGCTCGCGTTCACGACGCGCAGGTGCCCGTCGCCGGTGCTGTCCAGGGTCCAGCTCGCGCGGGGCGTCGCGCAGGAGCCCTGCACGACGCCGGCGCCGTCACCGCTCTGCGCGGAGGACACCGTGGCGCAGAGGCCGGTGCTGCGGCTGACCAGCTGCCAGGCCGCACCCTCGACCCGCGCCGTGATCGGCGCGTTCTCGCCGCTGGGCACGGGGATCCGGGCGGCGGTGCCGAGCGGAGTGCCGAAGTCGGGCTCGCCCTCGGCGGTCCAGTCCACGAGGTGCGCGCGGGCCGAGCGCTCGCGGCCGCAGCCGCCGTCGGGGCGGTCGTTCGCGTGGTACAGGTTCCAGGTCTCGGTGCCGTCGGGCGAGGTGAAGAAGTCGTTGTGGCCGGTGCCGTACTCGCCGTTCGCCTTCGAGAAGACCGGTCCGTCGCTCTTCGTCCAGGAGGAGGCGAGCACCGGGTCGCCGGTGCCGTCGTACTCGAGGGTGCCGAGCTGGTAGTCCTCGGTGCCGCAGAAGCTCGCGGAGTAGACGATCCAGGTGCGGCCGTCCTTCTGCAGCGGGATCGGCCCCTCGTTCACCGGGACGCCGATGGTCTCCCACGGCTCGACCGGCTCCGACAGCACGTTCTGCGAGCCCGAGACCGTCCACGGGTCGGACATCCGCGCGATGTAGTCGCTCTGCAGGCCGTTGCCCGGCTGGAACGCCGACCAGGTCATGAAGAGCTCGCCGTTCAGCTGCAGGTAGGCCCCGTCGATGTTCCAGGCGTCGGTCGGCACCGGGCGGCCCTTGTAGGTGTACGGACCCATTGGGTCGTCGCCCGCGCTCTCGATCACCTGGAGGTGCTGGCGGTCGAAGTTGCCCGCGGTCCCCATCGTGTACATCAGGTACCAGCGCCAGCCGTTCGGGCCCTGGAGCCGCTGCAGCTCGGGCGCCCACATGTTCGCGTTCCGCCCGGGGTTCGTGTCGGAGTAGACGGTCACCGGAGTGGCGGTGCCGAGCCCGGCGAGCGTCGGCGCCTTGCGCATCACGACACGGTCGTCCCAGGTGGTGGCGACCAGGTAGTAGTTGCCGTCGTGGAACTCGATCGTCGGGTCGGCCGTGTCCGCCTCGATCGGGTTGGTGAAGGTCGGCTCGCCGATCGCCGCGGCCGGGCTCGCGACGAGCAGCGGCAGCGCGAGGACCGCGGCCAGCAGGATCAGGAGGCCGGCGATCAGCCGGCGGCGCAGGCCCGATGCGGGCGCGGTCAGGTGCATGAAGGACTCCGTCGTCGATCGTGATGCGGGCGCACCCGGACGGTCGCGAGAGGGCGACCGAGAGAGCCGGGGCGAGAATTTGTTCACGGTAACAGCGGGACTTGCGCAAGGTCAAACCCCCCTCGGCACCTTTCGCGGATGCCTAGTCGAAACGTTTCGCCCCCGGCTCTTGATCGCGCGATCACGCCCGCCTAGAGTCCGAGGAGAACGTTTCGTGCTCCAAGTCCCCCGCGGAGCACCTCCGACGAGAGAGACGACCGCATGGCACCGGCGCACCCCCTGTTCTGGCGCGCCGCGCGGCTGGAGCTCGAGTTCCGCCACTCCCCCGAGGCGCCCGTGAGCCTGGCCCGGCTCGTCGCCGGCGAGCTGGAGATCTGCTTCGACCGCCCGCTGCCGCTCGTCGGGATCCTCACCGCCGGCCGCGGCCACGTCACCTCGACCGACCGCCTCGTGCAGACCGCGATCGGCGACTCCCTCCGCTACGTCTCGCACGAGTCCGAGCCCGGCGTCGCGCTGCGCATCGTCTCGGCGAGCGACGACGGCCTGCGCGCGACGACCGTCCTCGAGGCCCTCGACGGCGCCCTCCGGGTGAGCACCGAGGTCGAGAACACAGGCGACCGGCGGATCCTGCTCACCGCCGTCACCAGCTGGGCGATGCCCCTCGGCACCCGGCTCGATGTCGGCGCCGCCGCCGATCCCGCCGCCGACTGGGAGCTGCTGGAGGGCCGGAGCGAGTGGCTCGGCGAGGGCCGCTGGCAGGCCCGGGAGCTGCGGGGGCTGCTGCCCGACCTGCATCCCGAACACACCGCGCAGCCGCCGCGCGAGTCGGTCGTCCGCACCGCCACCGGCACCTGGTCGACCGGCGGCACGCTCCCCCTCATGGCCCTCCGCTCGCGGCGGCAGGACGTGACCTGGCTCTGCGAGGTCGCGCACAGCGGCCCGTGGCGCTGGGAGGTCGGCGAGCAGATCGACGACGCCTACCTCGCCGTCTCCGGCCCGACGGACCGCGACCACCAGTGGTCGCAGCTCCTCGCGCCCGGCGAGTCCTTCACCTCGGTGCCCGCCCTGCTCGCCGTCGGCACCGATCTCGAGCACGCCGCCGCGGCGCTCACCCGGGCGAAGCGGGCGGCGCGGCGCGCGCACCCCGACGACCGCCGGCCGGCCCTCGTCTACAACGACTACCTCAACACCCTCGTCGGCGACCCCACCACCGAGCGGCTCCTCCCGCTCGTCGCCGCGGCGGCCGAGGTCGGCGCCGAGACCTTCTGCATCGACGCCGGCTGGTACGCCGACACCGAGTCCTGGTGGGACACGGTGGGTGAGTGGACGCCGTCGACCCGGCGCTTCCCCGGCGGCCTCGGCGAGGTCGTCGACGCGATCCGCGGCCACGGCATGGTGCCCGGCCTCTGGCTCGAGCCCGAGGTGATCGGCACCGGCAGCCCCCTCGCGCGGACCCTGCCGGAGGAGGCGTTCCTCTCCCGATCGGGCGTCCGAGTGGAGGAGAGCGGCCGGTTCCACCTCGATCTGCGCCATCCTGCGGCCCGCGCGCACCTCGACGAGACGGTCGACCGCCTCGTGCGCGACTTCGGCATCGGCTACCTCAAGCTCGACTACAACATCGACCCGGGGCCGGGCACCGACCGCGCGGCGTCGAGCGCCGGAGCCGGGCTGCTCGGGCACGCCCGCGCGCACCTCGACTGGATCGACGGCGTCCTCGACCGCCACCCGCGGCTGGTGCTCGAGAACTGCGCCTCGGGAGCCATGCGCGCCGACTCCGCCCTGCTCGCCCGGATGCAGCTGCAGTCGACCTCCGACCAGGAGGATCCGCTGCTCGCTCCGACCATCGCCGCCGCCGCACCACTCTCGATGCTGCCCGAGCAGGCCGCGAACTGGGCCTGCCCGCAGCCGGAGATGAGCGACGAGGCGATCGCCTTCACCCTGGTGACGGGGCTCGCGGGCCGCTTCCACCTGACCGGGCACCTGGACAGGATGACGGCGGAGCAGCGCTCCCTCGTCGCGGAGGCGGTGCGGACGGCCGCGGAGCTGCGGCCGCACCTGATCGCCTCGGTGCCGCTCTGGCCGCTCGGCCTGCCCGGCTGGACCGACCGCTGGGTCGCATCGGCGCTCCGGGCACCGGGCGCCACGGGCTCGGTCGTCCTCTCGCTCTGGGACCGCGGCGACGAGCCGGGCGAGATGACCCTCGCCTTCCCTGGCCTGCTCGGCCGCGCGGTCCGGGTGCGGACGGCCTTCCCCGCCGGGCTGCCCGCCTGGGACACGAGCTGGGACGCGGGCGCGGGCCTACTCACCGTCCGCTCCGCCGGCAGCGAGCCCGAGGCGCGCACGCTGATGCTGGACGTCGCGGACTGAGCACTGCCGCCCGGGAGGCGGCCGACTGCGGTGCCCCGGGCCCCGCTTGGCTATGCTGATCGGACCCGCGATGTCGAGCCCTCGTCATCCCGCCCGCACCGAGGGTGCACGGCTCTCCCGCAGGGGAGCGGAGGAGGTCCGCGCCATGGCCGATCGGCCCAACCTCCGGCATGTCGCCGCGGTCGCCGGCGTCTCGCACATGACGGTCTCCCGGGTGCTCAGCGGGCACCCGAACATCAAGGAGTCGACCCGGCAGAAGGTCCTCGAGGCCGTCTCCGAGCTCGACTACCGCCCCAACATCGCGGCCCGCTCGCTCGTCACCCAGCGCACCGATCGCATCGGCGTGATGATCGAGAGCGGCGCCGAGTTCGGCCCGTCGAGCACTCTCCGCGCGATCGAGCGGGCGGCGCGCGAGAAGGGCTACTCCGTCACCTCCGTCGCGCTGCGCGACGACCAGGACATGAGCCCGGTCGACGCGATCCGGCACCTCTCCGGTCTCGGGATCGACGCGCTCTGCGTGATCGCGCCGCGCTCGTCCTCCGTCGCGACGCTGCGCACCGTCGAGATCGGCGTGCCGACGCTCGTCGTGAAGTCCGACAAGGACGCCAACTTCCTGACCGTCTCCGTCGACCAGCAGGCCGGGATGAGCCAGGCCGTCGACCACCTCGCCTCGCTCGGCCACCGCGACGTGCTGCACATGTCCGGCCCGCTCGACTGGCTCGACGCCCGCGCCCGCGAGCGCGCCTTCCACAGCCGGGCGAAGGCCTGGGGGATGCGCGAGCGCCCGATCGTCGTCGGCGACTGGACCCCCGACTCCGGCTACGAGTTCGCGCGCAGCCTGCAGTCGGTGCCGGAGTTCACCGCGATGGTCGTCGCGAACGACGAGATGGCGCTCGGCGTCATCCACGGCCTCGTCGAGCGCGGGATCCGCGTGCCGCAGGACGTCAGCATCGTCGGCTTCGACGACCTGCCGACCGCCCGGCACTTCCTGCCGCCGCTGACCACCGTGCGGCAGGACTTCGACAAGCTCGGCACCACCGTCGCCGAGGTGATCCACGCGCGGATCCGCGGCCAGGAGATCCCGCAGCGCACCCGCATCCCCACCGAGCTCGTGGTGCGCGAGTCGACGGCGCCGCCGCGCAGCTGACCCGGCCGCCGTCGACGCTGGCGTATCATCGGCGGCACCCCTGGCGCGGCGCTCCCCCGGCGCCGCTCCGCACACGAACCGAGGACGGCACGTGTCAGTTCAGTCGACGACGACTCCCGCACGCCCCGGTCCCGCACGCCCGGAGCCCGTGGTCGAGATGTCGGGCATCCACGTCTCCTTCTCGTCCGGGCCGGCACTGGCCGGCGCGCGGCTGCGGCTCGTGCCCGGCGAGATCCACGGGCTGATGGGCGAGAACGGCGCGGGCAAGTCCACGCTGATCAAGACGCTCACCGGGATCCACCAGCCCGACGCCGGCGAGATCGTCGTCGACGGCGTCGCCCGGCGCTTCAGCGGACCGGCCGACGCGAAGGCCGCCGGCATCACCGCGGTCTTCCAGGACGAGCGGCTGACCGACAACCTCAGCATCGGCGAGAACGTGATGATCGGGCACGAGATCCGCGGGCGCCTCGGCATCTCCTGGTCGCGCACCCACGCGCGAGCGGCCGAGATGCTGGCGGAGCTGGGCCTCGAGGACCTCGACCCGCGCCTCCCGCTGCGCTCGCTCTCGCCCGCGATCCGGCAGCTGGTCGCGATCGGCCGCGCGATGGTCGACCGGCCGCGGGTGCTGATCCTCGACGAGCCGACCTCGAGCCTCGACCTCGGCGACGTCGCCCGCCTCTTCACGGTGCTGCGGCGGCTGCGCGACCAGGGCGTCGCGATCGTCTTCGTCTCTCACTTCCTCGAGCAGGTCCTCACGCTCAGCGACCGCATCACCGTGCTCCGCGACGGCTGCACCGAGGGCGAGTACCCCGCGCGGCGGATGGACCGCGCCGAGCTGATCGCGAAGATGATCGGCAAGGACATCGACGCGCTGCGGCAGATCGGCTCCGACCGCCGCGAGCACCGTCGCCAGCCCACCGGACCGGCGATCTACCGGGCGGTCGGGATCGGCCGGAAGGGCGCCGTCTCCCCCACCGACCTCGAGCTGCACCGCGGCGAGATCGTCGGCTTCGCGGGGCTCCGCGGCTCCGGGCGCACCGAACTGGCGTCGCTGCTCAGCGGCGTGGAGCGGCCGGACAGCGGCGAAGTGCTGATCGACGGCGAGCACGCGGACATCGTCGATCCGGTGTCGGGGCTGCGGCACCGCATCGCGCACTCGAGCGAGAACCGCCGCGAAGACGGCATCATCGGCGACCTGTCGCTGCGCGAGAACCTCGTGCTGGGGCTGCAGGCGCTGCGCGGCTGGGCGCACCCGCTGTCGGCGGCCGAGACAGACACGCTCGTCGCCACCTACGTCGAGGCGCTGAACATCACGCCGGCCGACCCCGACCTGCCGGTGAAGTACCTCTCCGGCGGCAACCAGCAGAAGGTCGTCCTGGCGCGCTGGCTCGCCACCCGCCCGCGCCTGCTGGTGCTCGACGAGCCGGCCCGCGGCATCGACGTCGCGTCCAAGGTCGAGATCCAGGCGCACATCGCCCAGCTCGCCAAGGAGGGCGTCTCGATCGTCTACATCTCCTCCGAGCTGGAGGAGGTCGTGCGCCTCAGCGACCGCATCGTCGTCTTCAAGGACCGCGAGAAGATCGGCGAGGTCAGCAACGGCCCCTGGCTCACCGTCGACACCATCGTCGAGATGATCGCGGCCGACACCACGGACGACGACACCACCGACGACGGCTGGTGACCCGGGGTCTCGATACGCCGCTCCGCGACTGCTCGACCGACATGGGTGAGTCGGCCGGGCAGGTGGTTGACCCCTGTGAAACGTCTCACGTAGGGTGGCGCGGGACCGGGGAAAGCGCATTCCTGCATCCCGGACCATCGATGCCGAGGGATTCAATGCCGAATTCACGTTCACGCCGCACGTCCACCGCGGTCGCCGCCGCGCTCGCCGCGGGGCTCGCGCTCACCGGGGCCGCGCCTGCGGCGGCGGAGTCGAGCACCGCCCCCGCCAACCCCGTCCTCACCGCGCAGCTGGAGGACCTCGACCGCGGGGTCGTCGCGCTCGCCTCGCCCGACGGCGGCGTCTTCGTCAGCTGGCGACTGCTCGCGACCGAGGTCACCGACTCCTCCGACACCGGGATGATCGGCGCCGACTTCGCCGTCTACCGCGGGGCGGAGCGGGTCGGGGTCGTCACCGACAGCACCAACCTGCACGACCCGGCGGGCGCGCCCGGCGACGAGTACCGCGTCGTCCCGCTCGTCGACGGCGCCCCCGGCGAGCCGAGCGCACCGGCCACCGCCTCCGCCGACGCCTTCGAGACGCTGCCGCTGCAGAAGCCGGCCGACGGCGTCACTCCGGCCGGCGAGGCCTACACCTACAGCGCCAACGACATGAGCGTCGGCGACATGGACGGCGACGGCGACTACGAGTACGTCGTGAAGTGGTACCCCTCGAACGCGAAGGACGTCTCGCAGAAGGGCTACACCGGCAGCACCTACCTCGACACCTACGAGGCCGACGGCACCCTGCTGCACCGCATCGACCTGGGCGTGAACATCCGCTCCGGCGCGCACTACACGCAGTTCCTCGTCTCCGACTTCGACGGCGACGGCCGCTCCGAGATCATGACCAAGACGGCCCCGGGCACGACGATCCTGCCCGGCGGCGACCCCGCCCGCGCCGAGTCGATCACCCTCCTCCCCGAGGACGTCGCCGCCGGCGTCACTCCCCAGGACGACTACCGCCTCTCCGCCGCCGGCTACCGCGAGCACCTCATCGAGGTGTTCGAGGGCTGGGGCACCCGCGAGGAGGTGACGAGCGGCCAGTGGCCCGCGACGCTCGAGGAGGCGTTCGGCATCGCGCCGACGCACGCCTACCCGCTCGACCGCGCCGGGGCGACGGAGCTCGCCGACTACTTCATCGACGTCTACGCGCCGAGCCGCAGCGACCGCAACGACCTGACGACCTTCGAGGGCTTCATCCTGAGCGGCCCCGAGTACCTCACGGTCTTCGACGGCGAGTCCGGCGAGGAGCTGCAGACCGTCGCCTACGAGCCGGCCCGCGGCGACGACGGCCTGCTCTGGGGCGACTACGCCTACTCCCGGATCGAGCCGGGCAACCGCAACGACCGCTTCCTCGCGGGCGTCGCCTCCTTCGACGGCGAGACGCAGTCCGCCGTCTTCGCCCGCGGCTACTACACCCGCGCGGTCGTCGTCGCCTACGACTGGGACGGCACCTCGCTCTCGCAGCGCTGGGTCGCCGACAGCGGCCACGTCCCGCTGACCAACCCCTTCAACGACACCCCGCACGGCCGCGAGGGCACCAGCCCGGAGTGGGCGACGCTCACCACGCAGGGCTTCCACTCGCTCAGCGCAGCGGACGTCGACGGCGACGGACGCCAGGAGATCGTCTACGGCTCCGCCACCCTCGACGACGACGGCAGCCTGCTCTACAGCTCCTACGACACCCTGCCCGAGGGCAGCAGCGCGCCCGGCACCGAGGCCAAGCTCGGCCACGGCGACGCGATGCACGTCACCGACATCGACCCGGCGAACCCCGGGCTCGAGATCTTCACCGTGCACGAGGGCGGAGTCGGCGCGCCCTACGGCTACGCGCTGCGCGACGCCGGCACCGGTGCGGTGCTCTTCGGCGCCTACTCCGGCAAGGACACCGGACGCGGCATGATCGGCGACGTCGACCCCGAGGTCCCCGGCCAGGAGGTCTGGGCGATCGGGAAGCTCTCGGCGAGCGGCGAGCCGCTCACCGGCGGGGACCCCGCGGAGCAGCCCGGCACCAACCAGAGCATCCGCTGGGCCGCGGACATGACCACGCAGATCGTGGCCAGCACGACGATGCAGGACGCGACGCCCGTCACTCCGACGATCGTCACCGGTGACGGCTCGGTGCTGCTCTCGGCCGAGGGCACCGTGACGAACAACGGCACGAAGGGCAACCCGTCCCTGGTGGCGGACGTGCTCGGCGACTGGCGCGAGGAGCTGCTGCTGCCGACCGCGGACTCGAGCGCGATCCGGATCTACTCGAGCACCGAGGTCACCGACCGCAAGCTGACCACGCTGATGCACGACCCGCAGTACCGGGTCGAGGTCGCGCGCCAGCAGACCGCGTACAACCAGCCGTCGTACACGTCCTACGGGCTGGCGAGCGACATCGACTGGTCGACCGTGCCGGTGCTCGCGCAGGAGGGGACGGAGCCGGTGCCGACGCCGACGCCGACGCCGACGCCCGCGCCGACCGGCACGCCCGTGCCGATGCCGACCGAGACCGCGCCGCCCGTGATCCCCGCTCCCGGGGAGCCCGCGCCGGGTGGGCCCGCGCCGCACGAGCCCGCGCCCGTCGCCGGGCCCGATGGCGACCTCGCCGCCACCGGCGTCGACCTGTCGCTGCTGCCGCTCGGGGCGCTCGCGCTCCTGCTCGGCGGCGGTGCGCTGCTCCTGCGCCGTCGCGCGATGCCCAGCGCGTAGCGAACCCTTGCTGGTCGAGTAGCCGCGCAGCGGCGTATCGAGACCCCACCCTCTGCACACGGTGCATCTCGATACGCCCGCACGCGGGCTACTCGATCAGCATGAAGCGGGCACCCTCAGGGAGTTGCGCGGCGGGCTAGCCGGCGAGCAGCTTCAGCGACGGGGCACGGCCCTTCTCGATGTGGGTGAAGGCGATCGACTCGGCGAGACGGTCGTTCCCGGAGAGGATCGCCTCGAGCAGTCCCTGGTGCTCGTCGGACTGCTGGTGCTGGTCGCGCGCGGAGGTCAGATAGAACAGCCACGTCATCCGCCCGCTGACCGCCCGCATCAGCGAGCCGAGCAGTGCGCTGCCGGCGATGTCGACGATCGCCTCGTGCACGATCGTGCTGGTCTCGGCGACGAGCAGCCAGTCCTCGCTGTCGAGCGCCCGGTGCTCGGCTGCGATGGCCTCGTGCAGCGGCTCGGGTGACACGCCCTCTGCGACGCGCCGGGCGGCCAGGCGGGCGGCGAGCGTCTCCAGGCTCAGGCGCACGTCGAACAGCTCCGTGACATCGGCGGTGGTCCACTCCGTGACGCGCGAGCTGCGCCGCGGCAGGGTGCGCACGAAGCCCTCGTTCTCGAGCTGCGGCACCGCCTCGCGGATCGGCAGCCGCGACACCTTCAGCTCGCTCGCCAGCGTCGACTCGACCAGCCGCGACCCCTGCGGATACCGGCCCAGGATGATCTCGCGGCGGAGCGTGCGATAGGTCTGCGCCGTCAGCGACTCCTCGGGGGCGATGCCGGTCACGCGGGCCTCCTTCGCTCGGCTCCCCCTATTCAACCGGGTCGGCGGCGCGACCGTCACCGGACGGCCCGCGTCTCGACCTCGACACCGAGGGCCGCGCGCTCAGCCAGGGCGAGCACGTGGGCGCCCGCAGCCAGATCCTGCAGGCCGATGCCGACACTGTTGAAGACGGTCACATCGTCGCGCGACGAGCGGCCCCCGGTCCGGCCGGTCAGCACCTCCCCCAGCTCCGCCACGTCGGCGGGCCGGAGACCGGAGCGGCGCACGTTGTCCGACTCGGAGAAGGCGATCCCGCGGGTGTCGACCACGACCCGGTCCGCCCGCGCGAAGACGTCGGCGCCGAGCTCGCGGTAGCCGTGTCGAGGCGGCGACCCGACCGCGTTGACATGCACGCCATCGGTGAGCCAGGCCGCGTCGAGCAGCGGCTCGACCGACGGCGTCAGCGTGCACACGACGTCGGAGCCGCGCACCGCATCCGCCAGACCCTCGGGAGCCGTCGCCGACACGCCGTTCGCGACGAGCTCCGCGGCGAGCGCCGTGGCGCTGGAGCCCGACGGCGACCAGACCCGCACCTCGTCGAGCTCGAGCACCGAGCCGAGGGCGAGCGCGTGCTCGCGGGCGAGCGGACCGGCGCCGACCAGGGTGAGGATCCGGGAGTCGGGACGGGCCAGGGCCGAGGTCGCGAGCGCCGAGACCGCCGCCGTCCGCAGGCGCGTCAGCGCGCGGCCGTCGATCAGTGCCAGGCACTCCGCGGTGTCGGCGGAGTAGAGCGAGACCGTCGAGCGCTGCGGCGGCAGCCCGCTCGCGCGGTTGCGCGGGGCGTCGATCAGCAGCTTCACCGAGGCGAGACCGAGGTACGGCGCGAAGGCGACCATCGGGACGGCGGCGGGGCCGTCGGCGCTGGCGTCCCCCGGGATCCGCAGGGCCTCGGGGACGGGCTGCACCGCGCCGCCACTGGCGAGCGCCCGGTGGGCGTCGGCGAGTGCGGCGATCAGACCGGGCCACTCGGTGAGCGCCTCGCACTCCTCCGACGTGATGATGCGTGTCGACATGTGATCCTCCTGCGCTCATTCTGTATGCACTGACCGCCCGACCGCATCATCGTGGTCTATCGCAGGCGTCGTCATTTTGGTATCCAGAACGAGTGGCAACGCACCAAATACCGGCTTTTAGAGGCGTTTCGGAGGTCAGAAGGATACCAATCGGCGCAAAAGTGTTTACACCCCGGAAACCTCCGGAGACGCGCACGAAACAGAGAAGGCGCGATTCTGTATACCGACAGCACCACGGACACCCACTCGAACGGAGGCGGCGCGATGGGCCCCTACCTCGTCAGACGACTCGCCCAGGGTCTCGCGACGATCTTCGCCGTCGTCACGATCGCGTTCGGCCTGGGCCGCCTCAGCGGCAGCCCCGCGGCGCTCCTGCTCACCGAGAACGCGACACCCGAGCAGATCGCCGACCTGAACCAGCGCCTCGGCTTCGACCTGCCGCTCTGGCAGCAGTACCTCCGCTACCTCGGCGGGCTCCTCACCGGCGACTTCGGCGACTCCTACCGTCAGGCGGGCGTCTCGTCGATGCAGCTGGTGCTCGAGCGGCTGCCCGCATCGCTCTCGCTCGGCGCGGTCGGCCTGCTGCTCGGGCTGGCGCTCGCACTGGTCGCCGGAGTCGTCATCCAGCTCACCCGCTCCCGCGGGCTCCGCGCCCTCTCGCTCGGCCTCGGCTCGACCCGCCAGGCGATCCCCGACTTCTTCTTCGGCCTGCTGCTGGTGCTGGTGCTGTCGGTCTGGCTGGGCCTGCTGCCCTCGCTCGGCAACCGGGATCCGCTGGCGATCATCATGCCGGCGCTCACCATCGCGACGGGTCAGTTCGTGCTCTACACGCGCCTGCTCGACAACGCGCTGACCGAGCAGTCGACGCAGGACTACGCCCGCACCGCCTTCGCCCGGGGCGAGAACCGCTTCCGCGTGGTCGTCGGCGAGCTGCTCCCGAACGCGTTCCTCCCCGTGCTCACGGTCGCCGGCATCAGCCTCGGCTCGTTCCTCGGCGGCCTGGTGATCGTCGAGAACGTCTTCGCCTGGCCCGGGATGGGGCAGCTGATGCTCGGCGCGGTCTACTCCCGCGACTTCCCGGTCGTCCAGTCGGGTCTGATCGTCGTCGCCCTGCTGTTCATCCTCGCCAACCTGCTCGTCGACGTCGTCTCCGGGCTCATCGATCCCCGAGTGAGGCTCGCATGACCACCACCGAGATCATCCGCACCGGCGCCCTGCGCGCCGGCATCACCACGGCCTTCGCCCGCGGTCGCCGCGTTCCCGCGCTGCAGGTCCTCGGGGCGGCGATGGTCGGCTCGATCGTCCTCTTCTCGCTCGTGTATCCGCTGCTGCCGGGCTACGACCCGTTCGCGCAGGACCTCTCGAGCGTCCTCGCCGCGCCGGGCGCGTTCGCCGAGCACTGGCTGGGCACGGACGCGCTCGGGCGGGACGAGGCCAGTCGGCTCGCGCTCGCCGGCCGGGTCACCCTCGGGATCGTCCTGCTGATCGTGGTCGTCAACAGCCTCGTCGGCATGGCCGTCGGCACCTGGTCGGGCTACGTCGGCGGCAGGACCGACAACGTGCTGATGGGGCTCGCCGACATCCAGCTCGCGATGCCCGTGATCCTGGTGCTGATCGCCCTCGCCGCCTCGCTCGGCCCGAGCGTCTGGCTGATGATCACGGTGCTCGCCGCCACCTATTGGGTCGGATACGCGAGGGTCGCCCGGAGCACCGCGATGGCGCTGCGCGACCGCGACTTCGTGCTCGCACCGCGCCTGCAGGGAGCGGGCGGGCTGTGGACCGTGCGGCGGCACATCGTGCCGAACGTCGCGGTGCAGATGATGATCCTCGCCTCCAGCGACATCGGCGCGGTCATGCTGCTGACCTCCTCCTTCGACTTCCTCGGTCTCGGCGTGCAGGCGCCGACACCGAGCTGGGGCCTGATGATCAGCGAGGGCCAGGACTACGTCCGCCAGGCGCCGCACCTCGCGATCATCCCCGGCGTCGCGATCTTCCTCACGGTCGCCGGCACCAACCTGCTGAGCCAGCGCTTCACCGCCGAGGGCTCGGCCACCACTGTCCGACGCACGTCACGACGATCCGTGAAGCGGAGCCTCCGATGACCACCACCGCCTCCCCCGAGGACCGTGCGGTCCTCCTCGACGTCCGGAGCCTCAGCGTCGGCTACACCGACGAGCACGGCGACACCGTCGTCCTCGTCGACCGCGTCTCCTTCACCCTGCACGAGCGGGAGGTGCTCTGCCTCGTGGGCGAGTCGGGCTCGGGCAAGAGCGTCACGATGCTCGCCGTGCTCGGCCTGCTGCCCGAGGGCCTGGAAGTGCTCGACGGCACCGTGCACTACCGCGGCCGCGACGTCCTCGGGATGCCGGAGCCCGAGCTGCGGGGTCTGCGCGGCAGCGAGCTCGCGATGATCTTCCAGGACCCGATGACGGCGCTCAACCCGGTCAAGCGGGTGGGCGGTCAGATCGGGCGGGCCCTCCGGGTGCACGACCGCGCGCTCGGGCGCGCCGAGGTGCGCCGCCGCGTGACGGGACTGCTGACCGATGTCGGGGTCCCCGAGCCGGAGCAGCGCGCTCGCCAGTACCCGCACCAGTGGTCGGGAGGCATGCGGCAGCGCGCCGTCATCGCGATGGCGATGGCGAACGAGCCCTCGGTGCTCATCGCCGACGAGCCGACGACCGCGCTGGACGTGACGATCCAGGCGCAGATCATGACCGTCCTCGGCACCGTGCGGGCGAAGACCGACGCGGCGATGGTGCTCATCACGCACGATCTCGGCCTCGTGGCCGAGGTCGCCGATGCGGTCTGCATCCTCTACTCCGGTCGCGTGGTCGAGCGGGGCTCGGTCTGGGACGTCTTCGGCCGGCCCGCGCACCCGTACACGGCGGGGCTGCTCGGCAGCCTGCTCTCGGCCGAGCGCGACTCCGGCGATCGGGTCTACGCGATCCCGGGCTCGCCGCCGTCGCCGCAGAACCGCCCCCGCGGCTGCCCTTTCGCTCCGCGCTGCGAGCTGCCCGCGAAATCCGAGCTCTGCACACAGCTCGAGCCGCTGCTCGAGGACCTCGGCCGCGACCGCTGGGCCGCCTGCCACTACGCGCAGCAGACCCCGCGCTTCGCCGCGGAGGTGACCGCGTGAGCGCCCCGGCACTGAAGGACGCCGTGCTGAAGGTCGACGACCTGCACGTGCGGTTCACCCAGCGCACGGGCCTGCGCTCGCGCCGCGTGATCGAGGCCGTCAAGGGCGTGTCGTTCGAGCTCGCGCGCGGCGAGACCCTGGGGCTGGTCGGCGAGTCCGGCTGCGGCAAGTCGACCCTCGTCCGCACGGTCTTCGGCCTGAACCCGGTGGCGAGCGGCTCGATCGAGGTGCTCGGGCGCCGGCTCGACACCCTCTCCAGCCGCGAGCGCCGGAGCGTGCAGAACCGGATGCAGCTGGTGTTCCAGGATCCGTACTCGGCCCTGAACCCGAGGCTGACGGCGCACGAGATCGTGGCGGAGCCGCTGCGCATCGCCGGCCGCTACTCCCGCGACCGCGTGGTCTCGCTCCTCGACGACGTCGGCCTCGGGACCGACGCGCTGGAGCGGCGTCCCGGCCAGTTCTCGGGCGGACAGCGCCAGCGGATCGGCATCGCCCGTGCTCTGGCGCTCGAGCCCGACGTGCTGGTGCTCGACGAGCCCGTCTCCGCCCTGGACGTGTCGGTGCAGGCGCAGGTCATCAACCTGCTCAAGGACCTGCAGGCCGCCCGCGGGCTCTCCTACCTCTTCATCGCGCACGACCTGGCCGTGGTGCGCTACCTCTCCGATCGGGTCGCGGTGATGAACCGCGGCGAGTTCGTCGAGGTCGGCACCCGCGATCAGGTGTTCGGCGCCCCCGCGCACCCCTACACGCGCTCGCTCCTCGACTCCATCCCTCTCTCCGATCCCCGGCAGCGGCCGAACGCGCCGGCCGCCTCCCCTCAGCCAGTCTCCACCCTCAGCGAAGGAACCCACCGCTCATGACCCGGAACCGCGCCACCTCGACCCTCGCCCTCACGACGATCGCCCTCGCGATCGCCGCTCTCACCGGCTGCTCGGGAGCCTCGAGCGCCTCGGCCGACCGCGACCTCGTCATCGGCCAGGTGGCCGAGCCGGAGAGCGCGCCCGACCCGATCATGGACGGGTCGCTCGCGGGCTACAACTACTACTACAACGTCTTCGACCAGCTGACGAAGCTCGATGCGGACGGGGCGATCGAGCCCTCACTCGCCACCGAGTGGACGCCGAGCGAGGACCTCACGACGTGGACGTTCACGCTCCGCGACGACGCGACGTTCTCGAACGGCGACCCGGTCACGGCCGGCGACGTGGCGTTCACGTACAGCACGATCCTGGCCTCGCCGGACTCCGACAACCTCGGCTACATGGGCGTCCTCCAGTCGGTCGAGGCGACCGACGACACCACCGTCGTCTTCACCCTGAACGCCCCGTTCTCGCCGTGGCCCTCGATCACCACCGCGATCTCGATCGTGCCCGAATCGGTCTACACCGAGCTCGGCTCCGAGGGCTTCGCCGCCGCTCCCGTCGGCAGCGGGCCGTTCCGCTTCGTCAGCTACACCCGCGGCGTCGAGTACGTCATCGAGCGGAACCCCGACTACTGGGGCGAGGAGCCCGAGGTCGAGAAGGTCACCTTCCAGACCGTCGGCGACTCCGACGCACGGCTGAACGGCGTCTCGTCGGGAAGCCTCGACATCGCCCTCATCTCGCCCAACCAGGTCGACTCGCTGAGCGGGAGCGGTGTCGACGTCGCCTCGCGCACGGCGAACGGCGTCACCTTCCTCGGGATGAACTCGAGCACCGGAGTGCTCGCCGACCCCCGCATCCGCCAGGCGATCGGGCTGGCCATCGACAAGCAGTCCCTGGTCGACGGCGTCCTCAGCGGCCGCGCGGTCCCGAACGACCAGATCGTGGCGCCGGACGTGGCGGGCTACGCCGACCTCGACGCCACCGAGTACGACCCCGACGCCGCGAAGGCGCTGCTCGCCGAGGCCGGCTACTCGGGCGAGACCATCCCTCTCCAGTACGCGACGGAGGGGCGCATCCCCCTGTCGTCCGAGATCGCCCAGGCGATCGGCGGCTACCTCGAGGCGGCGGGCATGACGGTCGAGCTGAAGGGCACCGACCAGGCGAGCCTGTCGAACATCATCTACGGCACCGTCTCGGTCGAGGGGCTCTATCTCAACACCTGGGCGCCGTCGACGATGGACGGCGACATGCCGGCCACGAACCTCTTCGCCGGCGGCCAGAACGACTACGCGAAGTCGCCCGAGCTCGCCGCCCTGGTCGAGGAGCAGCGGACCGTGACCGGCGACGAGCGCACCGCGGTGTTCGGCGAGATCGCGCAGACCAACATCGACAACGCCTTCATCGCACCACTGTTCACCCCGGACGCCGACTACGCGGTCGCCCCCGGCCTCGACTGGACGCCCCGCGCCGACGGCGAGTACGTGCTGAGCGACGTGACGTTCGCCGACTGACCCGTGACCACCACTCCTCGCATCCGAAAGGCTCCGCCCATGCCGCACTCCACGCTCCTCCGCGACGTCCGCCCCTGGGGCGGCGAGGCACGCGACGTCGTCGTCGACGAGACCGGGATCGTCGCGATCACCGCGGTCGGCGAGGGGGCACCCGGCGAGGTCGACGCGGTGATCGAGGGGCGTGACGGGATCCTGATCCCCTCCTTCTCCGACGTGCACGTGCACCTCGACTCGACGCGGCTCGGCCTGCCCTTCCGGCCGCGCACCGGCGAGGAGGGACGCTGGGGCCGGATCATGAACGACCGCGCGCACTGGCGCAGCGCCGAGGCGCCGGTCGCCGACCGCGCGACCGCGACCCTCCGGACGATGATCGAGAAGGGGGCGACCCGGGTCCGCAGCCACGCCCAGGTGGACGCCGACTCCGGGCTCGAGAAGTTCGAGGGCGTGCTCGCCGCCCGCGAGGCGCACCGCGACCGCAGCGACGTCGAGATCGTGGTCTTCCCCCAGGTCGGCGTCTTCGTCGAGCCCGGAGTGGTCGAGCTGCTCGACGAGGCCCTCTCCCTCGGCGGCGACCTGATCGGCGGCATCGACCCGTGCGAGATCGACCGCGACCCGGTCCGCCACCTCGACGCCGTCTTCGCCCTCGCGGAGAAGCACGACGTCGGACTCGACATCCACCTGCACGAGCGCGGCTCCCTCGGGCTCTTCTCGATGGACCTGATCGCCGAGCGGATCCGCGCACACGGACTCCAGGGCAGAGTCTCGATCTCGCACGCGTTCGCCCTGTCGTCACCCGCCCGGGGAGTGGCCGCCGCCATCGAGACACTCGCGTCGCTCGATGTGGCGCTGACGACGATCGCGCCCGGCCACGGCGCCGAGCTCCCCCTGCTCGACCTCCTCGCCGCCGGGGTGCGCGTCGGCCTCGGCATGGACGGCCAGCGCGACTACTGGTCCCCGTGGGGCAACGGCGACATGCTCGAGCGGGCGTTCCTCCTGTCCCACGGCCAGGGCTTCGACAACGACATCGACATCGAGCACGCGCTCGCGGTCGCGACCTGGGGCGGCGCGTCGGTCATCGACGGCGGGCTGCACCGGCTCGCCTCCGTCGCCGACCGCCCGGGACTCGCGGTGGGCGACCCCTCCGAGCTCGTCGTCCTGCGGGGCGACACTCCCACCGCCGCCGTGATGGACCGCGACCCGGACCGCCTGGTGCTGCACCGCGGCCGGCTCGTCGCCGCGGGCGGCGCCCTCGTCTGACCCCTGCAGGGGCGCACCCCTGCTGGTCGAGCAGCCGCGGAGCGGCTTCCTCATGGCCCGCCCCCTCCTCCGGGAGGCGGCGGGTCCTCGGCGTCAATGCACGATCGTTACCGAAGTCGCTCCGGCGCTGTTGCGTCACAAGAATTGTTCACGGTAACATTTTGCCCAGGACGCACCCGGACGTGTCACTGCACGACGGGCGTCCACCGCACATCCTGCACTCACCGCACCTCGGGCGCCAGGCCCGCACTGCACTCATCACATCCGGGCCCCTGGGCCCGCACCCACGGACGCTCCCGCGCGTCCGTGATCTCAAGGAGGAGATCCATGTACAACACGAGGCGTTTCGGCCAGTTCCTCGGTTTCGCAGCAGTCGGCGCACTCGCGCTCGGCCTCGCCGGCTGCTCCGGCGGCTCGGACACGGCCGCCGGCGGCGGCGGCGACGACGTCACCACCATCGGCTTCGTGGCCGTCGGCCCCGAGGGCGCGTGGCGTCAGGCGAACGAGACCAACATCGAGGAGACGTTCACCGCCGACGCGGGCTACGACCTCAAGTACGCCCCCGCCACCAACGGCGACCAGAAGTCGCAGATCGACTCCTTCACGTCCTTCGTGGACGAGGGCGTCGACATCATCCTGCTGTCGGCCACCGAGGGCTCCGGCTGGGAGGACTCGCTCGAGCGCGCTCAGGAGGCCGAGATCCCGGTCATCCTGATCGACCGCGGTATCGAGCCGGACGACACCGACCTCTACGTCACCCGCATCGCGCCGGACAACATCGCGGTCAGCACCTCGGTCGCCGACTGGGCGAAGTCGAGCTTCCCCGACGGCGCGAAGTACTTCACCCTCGAGGGCCCCGCGGGCGTCTCGGTCGTCAACGAGCGCAACGAGGGCTGGGACGAGGTCATCGGCGCCGACTCCGCCTTCACCAAGGTCGGCGCGCAGACCGCCAACTGGTCGACCGAGGAGGCCAAGAGCGTCTTCGAGACCGTCCTGAAGTCGAACAACAACGACGTCCAGATGGTCTTCGCCCAGAACGACGAGATGGGTCTCGGCGCGGTCCAGGCCGTCCAGGAGGCCGGCCTCACCCCGGGCGTCGACGTCAAGATCGCCACGATCGACGGCACCAAGAACGCCCTGCAGGCCCTGGCCGACGGTGAGCTCAGCTTCGTCGCCGAGTACAACCCGCTCTTCGGCGAGACCGCCCTCGACGCCGTCGAGAAGACCCTCGCCGGCGAGACCGTCGAGTCCTCGATCGTCGTCCCGAGCGAGACCTTCGACTCGCCCGAGGCCGCGGCGACCGCCCTGCCCGACCGCAAGTTCTAGGAAGCACCGCTCAGCAGCACCACCCCTCCATCGGAGCGACCGGGGCCCCACCGCGGGTCCCGGTCGCTCCCACCTCCGGCGCAGAGCAGCGCCACTCGAGAACGGAACGACGCGACATGGCGGATTCGCCTCCGATCGTCGAGATGAAGAACATCTCGATCAGCTTCCCCGGCGTCAAAGCCCTCGACGGTGTCGACTTCCGCCTGTTCCCGGGCGAGGTCCACACCCTCATGGGCGAGAACGGCGCCGGCAAGTCCACCCTCATCAAGGCGCTGACCGGCGTCTACAAGATCGACAGCGGCGAGATCGTCGTCGGAGGGACGCCCCGGCGCCTCGCCGGCACCGCCGATGCGCAGGCGGCCGGCATCTCGACCGTCTACCAGGAGGTCAACCTCTGCACCAACCTCAGCATCGGCGAGAACGTCATGCTGGGCTACGAGGTGCGCGGCCCCTTCGGCATCAACTGGCGGGCGACCCACGACGCCGCCAAGCGCGCCCTCGAGCGCCTCGGCCTCGGCCACCTCGACCCGCGCCGCCCGCTCGCCTCGCTCTCGATCGCGATGCAGCAGCTGGTCGCGATCAGCCGCTCCACCGTCAGCGACTCGCGCGTGCTCATCCTCGACGAGCCGACCTCGAGCCTCGACGCGAACGAGGTCGAGAACCTCTTCGTCGTCATCCGCCGCCTCCGCGAGGAGGGCGTCGCGATCCTGTTCGTCTCGCACTTCCTGGACCAGGTCTACGCGATCAGCGACCGCCTCACCGTGCTGCGCAACGGCACCTACGTGGGCGAGTACCTCACCCACGAGCTGGACCGCACCTCGCTCATCTCCAAGATGATCGGCAAGGACATCGCGGCGCTGCGCTCCCTCGACTCCGAGCGCGCGGACAGCGACCACCTCTACCGCGAGGCCCCGCTCTACTCGGCCAAGGGCCTCTCCAAGAAGGGCTCGATCGAGGCGACCGACCTCACGCTGCACCGCGGCGAGGTCGTCGGCTTCGCCGGTCTCCTCGGCTCCGGCCGCACCGAGCTCGCCCGCCTGATCTACGGCGTCGACAAGCCCGACACCGGCGAGATCACGCTGCACGGCAAGAAGATCGACGTCCCGACGCCGACCGCCGGACTCGCGCACAAGATCGCCTTCTCGAGCGAGAACCGCCGCGACGAGGGCATCATCCGCGACCTCTCGGTCCGGGAGAACCTGATCCTCGCCGTCCAGGCGAAGCGCGGCTGGGCCCGTCCCCTCTCCAAGAAGGAGAAGGACGAGATCGTCGCCAAGTACCTGGTCGAGCTCAACGTGCGCCCGGCCGACCCGGACCGCCCGATCAGCAAGCTCTCCGGCGGCAACCAGCAGAAGGTGCTCCTCGGGCGCTGGCTGGCCACCGCCCCGGAGATCCTCATCCTCGACGAGCCGACCCGCGGCATCGACGTCGGAGCCAAGGCCGAGATCCAGGAGAAGGTCGTCGCCCTGGCCGGCGAGGGCGTCGCCGTGGTCTTCATCTCGTCCGAGCTCGACGAGGTCGTCCGCCTCAGCGACCGCATCATCGTCCTCAAGGACCACCGCGTGATCGCGGAGATCCTCAACGGACCCGCTGTCACTGCGGAGTCGATCGTCACTACCATCGCCGCAGAGGGAGTCGTCGACGAGGACGTCGTCGTTCTCGAAGGCGCCACGCAGGAGGCCGCATCATGAGCAGCGACACGCGACCGGACCGGGGCTCGCTCCTCGCGAGCCTGATCCGCCGTCAGTACTTCTGGGGAGCGGTGGCCATCGTGCTGCTGCTGCTCGTCAACGTCGTCAAGGACCCGAGCTACCTCGGCGTCAGTGTCAGCCCGACCACGGGCTACCTCGTCGGCAACGTCATCGACATCGCCCGCGCCGCCGCCCCGATCCTGATGATCGCGGTCGGCATGTGCCTCGTCGTCGCGACCGGCGGCATCGACCTCTCGGTCGGCTCGATCATGGTCGTCGCCGGCGCCGTCTCGATGGAGTTCCTCAACGCCCAGGGCGCGCCGGACTCGCTCGGCGCCGCCGCGTCCGCCTTCGCCCTCGCGCTGCTGGTCGCCGGAGTGCTGGGTGCCGTGAACGGCATCCTGGTCTCGGTGGTGGGGCTCCAGCCCTTCATCAGCACGCTCGTCGTGATGCTCGCCGGCCGCGGCCTGGCGAAGGTCATCACGGGCGGCCAGAACACCGCCGCGACGAACGAGCCGTTCCGCTGGCTCGCCAACGGCTACGTCTTCGGGCTCCCCGTCGTCTTCCTGCTCGCCATCGCGATCGTCGTGGTCGTCGGAGTCCTGGTGCGCCGCAGCGCGCTCGGCCTGATGATCGAGGCCATCGGCATGGACCCGAAGGCGGCCCGCCTCGCCGGCATCAACCGCCGCGGCCTGCTGATGACCGCCTACATCGGCTCCGGCGTCCTCGCCGGCGTCGCGGGCGTCTTCGCCACCGCGAGCGTGATGACGGTCGACGTCTCGCGCACCGGCTACCAGCTCGAGCTCGACGCGATCCTCGCGGTCGTGGTCGGCGGCACCTCCCTCGCGGGCGGCAAGTTCAACATCACGGGCGCGGCCGTCGGAGCGATCCTGATCGCCACCCTCGACAAGACGGTCGTCTTCCTCGGCGTCTCGTCCTCCGCGACGCCCGCCTTCAAGGCGATCGTCATCGTCGCCCTCTGCCTGCTGCAGTCGGAGCGGGTCCGCTCCGCCTTCAAGAACCGTCGCGAGGCGCGCCGAAGCGTCCCGCAGAAAGAGGCGATCCCCGCATGAGCGCCGTGCTGACCCGACCCGCCCCGCCGGCGAAGTCGAACCGCTCCTCCGCCACCTCGTGGCTCAGCCAGCACCTCGACAAGCTGCCGACCCTCGCCGCCCTGGTGATCTTCCTGGGCATGATCGTCTACGGCGAGATCGCCTACGGGCGCATCCTCCAGGCGAGCACGATCTCGAACCTGCTGATCAACAACGCGCACCTGATCATCCTCGCCGTGGGCCTGACCTTCGTGATCCTCACCGGCGGCATCGACCTCTCGGTCGGCGCGGTGATCGCCTTCACCAGCGTCAGCGGCGTGCTGCTGATCAACAGCGGCTGGAACCCCTGGCTCGTGATGCTGCTGATGGTGCTGATCGGCTCCGCGTTCGGCCTGATCTCCGGCGTGCTGATCCAGTACTTCAACGTCCAGCCGTTCATCGCGACCCTCGCGATGATGTTCCTGGCCCGCGGTCTCGCATCGATGCTGAGCACGGTCCCCGAGCGCCTCCCCGAGGACTCGGCCGTGCTGTCGCTCGCGACGCCGATCAAGCTGATCGACGGACCGAAGGTCAACGACTTCGTGATCAGCCCCGGCGTGATCATCGCCGTGATCGTCGTCGCCGCCGCGTTCTTCGTGCTGCACCGCACCCGGCTCGGCCGGACGGTCTACGCGATGGGCGGCTCCGAGCCGTCGGCCGCGCTGATGGGCCTGCCCGTCGTCCGGACCAAGCTGCTCATCTACGTGATCAGCGGCACCCTCGCGGGCCTCGCCGGCGTGGTCTACACCGCCCGCCTCGGCAGCGCGCAGAACATCACCGGCACCGGCTGGGAGCTCGACGCCATCGCGGCGACCGTCATCGGCGGCACGCTGCTCACCGGCGGCGTCGGCTTCGTCCTCGGCTCGGTGATCGGCGCCCTGGTCCTCGGCCTGATGAACGTCCTGATCACCCGCGACGGCGGCATCCCGCCCGAGGCGACCACCATCATCACCGGCGGCATCCTGCTCGTCTTCGTGCTCCTGCAGCGCGCGGTGATGGCCCGCAACCGGACCTGACGCCGGGCCGCAGCGCCACTCGATCCGTCACGAACGGTCGCCTCGGAACTCTGGGGGCGACCGTTCTCGACGTCTCGGCGCGGCCGATCCGAGGCGTGGAAATCCCCTCCGGATACCCGTCGCGTTGACGTGAACATCGTGTTACCGTGAACATTACCGGTGCGTGCCGGACCCTTTCCCTTCAGCAATGGTGCCGAACTAGGAGTTAGTGCGATGAAGCCCTTCCTGCGACCGGTCGTCCTCGTGACGGCACTCGCACTCACCGTCCCGCTGCTGACGGCGCAGTCCGCCGCAGCCGCCCCGGCCGACGATCTCGTCCTCCGCTACGCGCTCGACGCGACCAGCGGCACGACCGCCGTCGACAGCTCCGGCAAGGGCCGCGACGGCGTCCTCTCCGGCGGCGCGGTCGCCTCGGGCGCCGCGGGCGTGACGCTCGACGGCGTCGACGACTTCGTGAAGCTGCCCGACAATGTGCTCGCCGGCCTCAGCTCGATCACCGTCAGCACCGAGGTCCTGGTGAAGCCCTCCCAGGGCACCCCCTACTTCATCTGGGGCCTCGGCAACACGACGAACAGCGCCGGCAACGGCTACCTGTACACGACGGGCAACAGCTACAAGGCCTCGATCGCCACCGGCAACTGGACCACCGAGCAGACCGTGAACTCGGGCGCCGACCTCGCCCGCGGGGTCTGGAAGACGCTCACCTACACGCTCGACGACGCCTCCGACACCGCGCGGCTCTACCTCGACGGCACCCAGGTCGCGCAGCAGACCGGCGTGACGATCACCCCCGGCGCGATCGGCGGCGGGAGCACCACCGCGAACGCGATCGGCCGCTCGGTCTACACCGGCGACAAGTTCCTGGCCGGCTCGGTGCGCGACTTCCGCATCTACAGCAGCGCGCTCAGCGCCGCCGACGTCGCGACCCTCCAGGCGAGTGACGCCACCCGCACCACCCGCGACGCCGCCGCGCTGACCCTCGGCGACCTCTCCGCCGTCACCGCGAACCTGACCCTGCCGACCACCGGGCCCAACGGCTCCGCGATCGCCTGGTCCTCCAGCAACGCCGCCGTCGTCTCCTCGAGCGGAGTCGTCACCCGGCCCGCCACGGGCAGCGCCCAGGCCGTGCTCACCGCGACCGTCACCCGCGGCTCCGCGACGCAGACCCGCACCTTCACCGCGACCGTGCCCGCGCAGGACGCGAACGCCGACGCGCAGAAGGCGCTCGACGCGCTGAGCATCGTCAACGCCGGCGACGTCCGCGGCAACGTGACGCTGCCCGCGAAGGCCGGCTCCTACGACGTGACCTGGGCCTCCTCGAACGCCGCCGTCGTCAGCACCAGCGGAGTCGTGAAGCGCCAGGCCGCGTCCACCGCCGTCACCCTCACCGCGACGATCGCCGGCACCACCGCCACCCGGCAGCTCCCGGTCACCGTCACCGCCGCCCCCGCGGGCCTGGACACCGAGTACGACGCCGGCTACCTCTGGACCCACTTCGCGTCGACCGACTACGAGAAGATCTACTTCGGCTCCAGCACCGACGGCCTGCACTGGTCCAAGCTCAACAACGACAAGGCCGTGCTCGCCAACCTCGCCGGCACGCTGGGCGTCCGCGACCCGCACCTCGTCCGCTCCCCCACCGGCGACGAGTACTGGATCCTCGGCACCGACCTGCACGCCGAGGGCACCGCCGGCGGCGGCTCCTGGGACCAGGTCAACGCCAGCCAGAAGCTCGTCGTCTGGCGCTCCACCGACCTCGTGAACTGGGGCCAGCAGAACCTCGTCTTCGCCGGCGCGCCGAACGCGGGCAACGTCTGGGCGCCCGAGGCGATCTGGGACGAGGCCACCGGCCAGTACTACGTCTACTGGTCCGGCCGCGACAAGACCCAGGTCGGCACCGACGCCTGGGCGCTGCGCGTCTACGTCTCCACCACCCGCGACTTCCAGACCTTCTCCACCCCGGCGGTCTGGCTCGACGAGAACTCGTCGACGAACAACGCCGACGGCCCGAACATCATCGACACCACCATCGCCGTCGAGAACGGCGTGTACTACCGCTTCTCCACCTCCGACTGGCGCACGGTCGTCGACAAGGCGAGCAGCCTCGCCGGCCCGTGGACGCGCGTGATCGCCCGCGGCGAGGAGACGTCCCGCGGCCTCTCCGACCACCTCGAGGGCCTCACCGTCTACCAGCTGCCCGACGGCCGCTGGGTCGTGATGGGCGACTCGTTCGGCTACTCCGCCTACGTCACCGACACCCTCGCGGACATGCGGTTCACGGCGCTGCCGGTGGGCACGACCGGAGCGAACACGTACTCGTTCTCGAAGCCCTTCCGCCACGGCTCCGTGCTGCGGCTCTCCAGCGCCGAGGAGGCGCGCCTGACCGCGGCCTACGGCGGCACGACCACCGGCCCGGCGCCGAAGCCGGTGAACGCGAAGGGCGAGATCCTCCGCTACTCGTTCGACGGCGGCTCCGGCACTACGGTGCAGGACGTCTCGGGCAACGGCCAGAACGGGACGATCGTCTCGGGCGGCGCCTGGCAGACCGGCTCGGTGAAGCTCGACGGCACCGACGACTACATCGAGCTGCCCGACAACCTGCTCGCGGGCGTCACCGACGTCACCGTGCAGACCGAGGTCTGGATCGACTCCGCGCAGAGCGGCGCCTACTTCCTCTACGGCCTCGGCAACACCACGAACGGTGCGGGTGACGGCTACCTCTTCACCTCCGGCAACAACTACCGCACCAGCCTCGCCACCGGGAACTACACCACCGAGCAGACCGTCTCCTCCGGCTCGGCCGTGCCGCGCGGCCAGTGGGCGCAGCTGACCTACACGCTCTCCGGCACCACCGCGACGCTCTACCTCGACGGCGTCCGCGTCGGCGGCGGCACCGTCACGGCCGACCCGAAGGACATCGGCGGCGGCACGACGACGGCCAACTCCATCGGCCGCTCGAACTACGACGCCGACAATCGCTTCCGCGGCCAGGTCCGCGAGTTCGCGCTCTACAACCGGGCCCTGAGCTCGGCCGAGGTGCTCGCCTCCTCCGGCAACACCACCGTGCTGGCCGACGTGACGCTCACCGGCGACGTGCTGAAGACCGCACCGATCGTCGACCAGGCGACCCGCACCGTCACCCTCCCGGTGAAGCCCGGCACGGACCGCTCGAAGCTGACCGCCACCTACTCCACCGCCGCGGGCGTCACCGCGAGCCCCGCCTCCGGCACCGTCCGCGACCTGCGCACCCCGCAGACCGTCGTGCTGACCCCGGCCGGCGGCGGAGCGACCACCACCTGGACGCTCAAGGCCGTCGAGATGAAGAGCCCCGTCCTCCCGGGCCTCTACGCCGACCCGAACATCGCGGTCTTCGGCGACACCTACTACCTCTACGCGACCTCGGACGGCTTCCCCGGATGGGGCGGCAAGACCTTCTACGCCTGGTCGTCGAAGAACCTCGTCGACTGGACCCGCTCCGCGCAGCCGATCCTCACCCTCGACGGCGCGAACGGGAACGTCCCGTGGGCGACCGGCAACGCCTGGGCGCCGACGATCATCGAGAAGGGCGGGAAGTACTACTTCTACTTCTCCGGCCACAACGCCGCGCTGGACCGCAAGACGATCGGCGTCGCCGTCGCGTCGAGCCCGATGGGCCCGTTCACCGCGCAGCCCTCCGCCATGATCACCAACGGCGAGTCCGTGAAGTCCGGCCAGGCCATCGACCCGGCCGCGTTCACCGACCCGGCCACCGGCAAGAGCTACCTCTTCTGGGGCAACGGCGCACCCGTGTACGCCGAGCTCTCGGACGACATGCTCTCCGTCAAGGCCGGCACCATCAAGACGATCTCGGGTCTCACGGACTTCCGCGAGGGCGCGTTCATGAACTACCGCAACGGGCTCTACCACCTGACCTACTCGATCGACGACACCGGCTCCGAGAACTACAAGGTCGGCTACGCGACCTCGACGAACATCGACGGACCGTGGACCTACCGCGGCGTGATCCTGGAGAAGGACCCCTCGCAGGGCATCCTCGCCACCGGCCACAGCTCGATCATCAACGTCCCCGGCACCGACGACTGGTACATCGCCTACCACCGCTTCGCCATCCCCGGCGGAGACGGCCAGCACCGCGAAACCACCATCGACAAGGTGACCTTCGACCCCGCGACCGGCCTGATGCAGAAGGTCGTCCCGACCCTCACCAGCGTCAGCCCGCAGACGGTGCCGACCGCGGCTCCCGCCATCACGGTGACCGCCACCGCCTCGACCCGCTGCGTGCAGGGCAAGGTCGTCCTCTCCGTCGTCGCGACGAACCCGAACGCCTTCCCGGTGAAGATGGTCGTCACCTCGACCTCGGGCTCGAAGACGTTCGAGGAGGTGGCCGCCGGCAAGTCCGTCACCCACTCCTTCACGACCCGCACCGCCGCGCTGCCCGCCGGCTCCGCGACCGCCACGGCCACCGCGTTCGTCGCAGGCAAGCCGGCCACCGCGACGGCCACCGCGCCGTACGCGGCGGCGAGCTGCGGCTGAAGCCCGTTCGCCCCTCCTTCCACCACCCGACACCACGACCCCACACCACTGAACCGGACGGCGACGCTGCCGTCTCGAGAACGGAGAACACCCTGATGAACACCCGATCCCTCCTCACCCGTGGCGCCGCCGGCATCGCCGGGGGCCTGCTCCTGCTCGGCGTCGCCGGCACCGCGTTCGCCGACGAGCAGCAGGGCGCCGACGACGTCGACGTGAACGTGCAGATCGCGCCGCTCACCACGCCCGGCTCGCTGTCGATGACGGTCGCGAGCGACGCCACGGCGCTGACCGAGAACGGGTCGACCGGAGTGATCCGGCAGTTCACCGGCACCCTGCCGACCGTGACGGTGACGGACACCCGCGACGCCGCCGACATCCCGGACGGCGCCGGCTGGTACGTGCTCGGCACCGCGAGCGACTTCACCTCGTCGACCGGCGACACCATCGGCGCGGAGAACCTGGGCTGGGCGCCGAACCTGATCGACGGCGGCGACTCGGGCCTGGTCGCGGAGGGCGACGTCGTCGACACCGCCATCGACGGCGGCCCGGACGGAGTCGGCCTCGTCGACCAGGAGCTGCTCGCCATCACCAACGACTCCGCCGGAGTGGCGGAGGAGGGCTCCTGGACCGCCAACGCGGCCCTGACCCTCAAGACCCCCACCACCGTCGACGCCGGCGACTACAGCTCCACCCTCACCCTCTCCCTCTTCGAGTGAGCCTGCGCATGCCGGTCGAGTAGCCGCCGCGGGCGGCGTATCGAGACCCACCCCGCTCAGCCCGGTGGATCTCGATACGCCCGCTCCGCGGGCTACTCGATCAGCATGCAGAGTGCCCGCTCCGCTGCCTCCTCGCTCCGCAGGCAGAGGGCCCGCGTCTGCCCCACCCCGTGAGAACCTGGACCTCCCATGACCTCCGCGCTCCGCACCCTTCTCGCCGTCCTCGTCGGCGCGCTCGCGCTCTCCGCCGCTCCCCCGGCCCTCGCCGCCGCGACCGACCAGATCACCTGGGCGGTCAGCCCCGCGACCGACGGCGCCGTCGACAAGCGCTCCTGGGTCGAGCTCGACCTCGACCCCGGCGCCACCGCCGAGGAGCAGGCCGCGGTCCGCAACCTCAGCGACCAGACCGTCACCTTCCGCATCGACGCGGCCGACGGCTACTTCACCGACAAGGGCCGCTTCAACATGCTTCCCTCCGACCAGGAGTCCGTCGACGCCGGCACCTGGATCACCGCCCCCGAGACCGTCACCATCGAGCCCGGCGGCACCGGCATCGTCCCCTTCACCGTCACCGTCCCCGACGACGCCGAGCCCGGCGACCACGCCGCCGGCCTCGCCGCCTCCCTCGTCTCCGTCGGCACCGACGTCGGCGGCTCCTCCGTCGGCGTCGAGAGCCGCATCGGCTTCCGCGTGATGACCCGCGTCACCGGCGACGTCGTCCCCGCCGTCGCCGTCGAGAACCTCACCGGCGACTACCGCCTCTCCTGGAACCCCTTCCAGCCCGGCGCCCTCACCGTCACCGCCGACATCGTCAACACCGGCAACGTCCGCCTCCTCCTCGACGGCAGCGCCAGCACCCAGGGCGCCACCGCCCCGCTCGTCGCCGCCGACGCCGCCCAGCAGGAGCTCCTCCCCGGCGACCGCCGCGCCGTCACCCTCCCGCTCGACGACGTCTGGCCCCTCTTCGCCGTCGGCACCGACCTCACCGTCGCCCCGACCGTCGTCACTCCCGACGGCCTCGACCCCGTCGACATCGCCCCGCTCACCGAATCGACCACCACCGCGGCCGTCCCGCTGCCCCAGCTCGCCGTCCTGCTCGGCCTCGCGCTGATCCTCGCCGCACTCCTCGCCGGCCGCACCCGCTCCCGCCGCCGCGTCGCCGCCCTCGTCGAGCAAGCCAAGGAGGAGGGCCGCCGCGAGGCCGCCCACCAGCCCTCCTGACCCTCGCTCCCCTCCGCGCCCCGAGATGCCACTTGTGCACGCTTTTCACGGCGTGTCGCGTGCACAAGTGGCATCTCGCGGGGAGCGGCCTACTGGTAGGTGATCAGGTCGGGGAGGGGGGCGACCTGGGCCATCGTCTCGGCGGGGGTCAGCATCGGCAGGTCCTCGTCGTAGAAGTTCTTCCAGCCCCAGGCGATGCCCTCGGGGGCGCCCTCGTGCAGGGCGTTCCAGGTGGCCTGCTTGTCGGGCTGGCCGCCCTGGCCGTCGACGTGGATGAGGAACTCGAGCTCGGGGCGGTCGCGGCGGATGCTGTCGCGATCCTGCAGCATCGACAGCCGGAACTGGTGCAGCACGAACATCTTCGGCGGGAGGCCCTCGCGCTGCACGAGGTCGGCGAGCCAGCTCGACACGCTGTCGACCTCGGCGGCCTCGACGCGGCCGATCTGCGCGAGCGGCACCTCGTCGGGCGCGAGCCGCCACTCCGGATCGAGCGCGAGGCCGACGTTCGGCAGGCGCAGCAGCTCCTCGTAGGCCTGCGCCTGGCTGAGGAAGTCGGAGCGGCCCGGCTGCAGATCGAGCACGACGTACATCCCCGCCGCGGCGGCCGCGTCGATATAGGGGCGGATGCCCGCGGGGTCGAGCTCGTTGGAGTAGTCGAAGTCGCCGCCCGCGCTGCCCGCCGCGACCGTGGTGATGATCTCGAGGCTCGGCACGACCTGCAGATCGGTGAGCGAGCGGTACGGCTCCGCCACCGCCTCCGCCCGTGCGATCGTCGCGTCGAGGCCCTGCTCGCCGAGCACACCGAGGACGGGGGCTCCGGGCGTGCCGTAGATCGCGACGTAGAGGTGCCCGCCGAAGAGGCGCTGCCCGCCGCCGGGCAGCTGCCAGCCGCTCGCCGCGGCGCGCACCGACCACTCCGGCAGCGACTGCGCGGCGAGCGCGGGGCCGAGCAGCAGGGTGCAGGCGGCGGCACCACCTTGGACGGCGCTGTCGGCGATCGCGGTGACGGCCGGTCCTGAGGCGAGCAGGTCGGTCACGGAGTCGTCGACGAGGGTCACCGGGACGCCGGCCGCGCGCGCGTTCGCGACGGCCGCGATGTCGGCGGCCTGGGCGAGGGCGGTCACCCCGGCGAGCGGTTCGGCCCGCGCGGGCAGCGCGCCGAACGGCGGCTCCGCGGGAGCGCCGGGCGCGAGGGCGACAAGGGAGGCGACATCGAGCTCGCCGACGGCGACTCCGGTCGCCTCCTCGATCGCGGCGGCCTCGGCGGCGGCGGACACGGTCTCGACACCCGCGTGCTCCGCGACGGAGCCGACGGCGAGGATCCTGGAGGTGCCGAGGCGGGCGAGCTCCGCGTCGATCGGCGAGTCGGACGGCGAGGCCGAGGCCGTCGCGGTCGACGCCGATCCGGCACTCTCCACCAGCAGCGGCACGCCCCAGGCGATGCTCACCTGCGCGGCGAGCAGCACCGACGCGGGCACGTCCTCCACCACGACGACGAGCGGCGCCGCGGTGAACAGCAGCGCGCTCGCACTCGCGGCGTCGGCGGCGAGCGCCACCGGACCGGCGGGCGCGACGGCCTGCGTGCGCGGCGCCTCCTGCGGCTCGGAGTCCGAGGGGGACGCGGAGTCGAAGGTGCAGGCGCTCAGCAGCGGCAGGACGGCGAGGCCGCCGAGCACGACGCCGCGGCGGGTGAGGCCGCGGCGGGTCAGCCGATCGACGGCGGGGAAGTCGGGGATCTCGGGGGGCATGCGCGGACCTCTCCTCTCGGAGCCGGCGGGCTCACTGGTGCGCGGTGGGTCTCGCTCCAGTGTCGCAGGCGATCAGCGCCGCCCCCTCGTCGACCCGGTCAGACCGTGCGCGGCGCCTTGGCCAGGTTCGCCTCGAGCTCCTCGCGGTTCTGCCGCACCACGTAGGCGGGGCGGTCGCGCTCGACGCGCCACGACTCGCTCAGCGGGGTGATCGCGACGGTGTCGAAGCCGAGGCGGTCGTAGAGGTCGGTGACGAAGTGCACGGCCTCGGGGTAGTCGCTCGACGTGGCGAGCGCGCGGCGGTCCTCGGTGCCGACCGGGGTGCCGTCGGTCGTGATGTCTGCGGCCATGATGTGGTTGAACGCCTTGACGACCTTCGACTCCGGGAGGTGCTTCTGCAGCATCTCGCTCGTGGTCGTCTCGCCCTTGTCGAGCGCCTCGATGCGGCCGTCACGCTCGAAGTAGTAGTTGTTCGTGTCGAGCACGATCTTGCCGGCGAGCGGCGCGACCGGCACCTCCTCGAGGTTCTTCAGCGGCACGGTCACGACCGCGATCTCCGCGGCCTCCGCCGCCTCCTGCGCCGTGGCGGCGCGCGCCTTCGGGCCGAGCTCCGCGATGAGGTCGGCGAGGGTCTCGGGACCGCGCGAGTTGGCGATCACGACCTCGTCGCCCTGGGCGAGGACCGCGCGTGCGACCTGGCTGCCGATGTTGCCTGCTCCGATGATTCCGTAAGTGGTCATGGGGACGACAACGCCCGTCGACGGGAGGAATTCCGCCGCGCGGCTCTCTCCCACGCCGCGTCCAGGCTCCCCCGGGGCGCGCCGCCGCGATAGGTTCGAGCGTCCGCTGACGAACGACCCCGGAGACCGCGATGCCGCAGTTCGACCTCCCGCTCGAGCTCCTCGAGCAGTACCAGCCCGATCTGCCGGAGCCCGAGGGCTTCGCGGATTTCTGGCGCGAGACCATCGCCGAGGCCCGCGGCCTCGCGACCGAGCCCGTCTTCGAGCCGGTCGACGCCGGCTTCCCGCTCCTGGAGACGTTCGACGTCACCTTCTCCGGATTCGGCGGCCACCCGATCCGCGGCTGGCTGATCCTCCCCCGCGGCGTCGAGGGCCCGCTCCCCGCGCTGGTCACCTACATCGGCTACGGCGGCGGCCGCGGCCTGGTCGACGAGTGGACCGCGATGAGCGCCGCCGGCTACGCGCACCTGGTGATGGACACCCGCGGCCAGGGCTCCGGCCACCGCGGCGGCGACACCCCCGACCCCGTCGGCAGCGGCCCGCACGTCAGCGGCTTCATGACCCAGGGCATCGAGTCGCCCGCGGACCACTTCTACCGCCGCGTCTTCACCGACGCGGTCCGCGCGCTCGACGTGCTGCGCGCGCACCCCGCGGTCGACCCCGCCCGCGTCGCGATCTCGGGCGGCAGCCAGGGCGGCGGCATCTGCCTCGCCGTCGCCGGTGTCCTGGGCCTGCTCGGCGAGTCGGAGTCGGCGCGCGCCGCGATCATCGACGTCCCGTTCCTCAGCCACATCGGCCACGCCGTGCGGATCGTGGAGACCATGCCCTACGGCGAGGTCGTGCGCTACCTGCGCACCCACCGCGGCTCGGAGTCGTTCGTCTTCGACACGCTGTCCTACTTCGACGGCACCTCGTTCGCCCCGCACGCCGAGGTCCCGGCGATGTTCTCCGTCGCCCTGCTCGACGAGATCTGCCCGCCCTCCACCGTCTACGCCTCCTACAACCGCTACGCCGGCCCGCGCGAGATCCGGGTCTACCCGTTCAACGGCCACGAGGGCGGCGAGGTGTTCCAGATCCGCGAGCACGTGCGCTTCCTGGCCCGCGAGCTGGCGTAGAGGGCGAGCAGTTCGACCGGCTCAGCCCGACTGCGCGTCGAGCATCGCCGTGCCGATGCGGTCCTCCAGGTCGGCCAGCTCGTCGAGGACGTCGACGGCCACCCAGGCCTGGTCCCGCTTGCGGTCGGTCAGCGGAGTCAGCACGCCGACGGCGACGAGCTGCCCGATCGCCGCGCCGACGCTCGAGGGCGCCCGTCCGGTCAGCTCGATCGCGCGGGCGGTCGTGACGATCGGGTGGTCGAGGAGCCCGTCGAGGAGGAGCGCCGCCGCGCTCCCCGCGCGCGGCCGGACGGCGGCCCGCCACGCGGCCGGGAGCGCCTCGAGGACGGCGGCCGTCCGGGCCGATTCGGGAGCCGCGACCGCGCAGGCCCGCGCGAGCTCGTCGACGAAGGGCGCGAGCGCGCCGTCGCGGCAGTCGTTCACCAGCTCGAAGTAGCGCTCGCGATCCGCGACCAGCGCCGACGCCACGGGGACGACCGTGGTCCTCGTGAGTCCCCGACGGCGGAGGATCGCGGTGATCAGCGCGCGGCCGATGCGCCCGTTCCCGTCGGTGAAGGGGTGGATCGACTCGAACTGCGCGTGCGCGATCGCGGCCTGCACGATCGGGTCGGGGTCGCTCCGATTCGAGAACCGGACCAGGTCGGCCATCAGCGCCGGGACCGTCTCGGGCGGCGGGGGGACGTGCACCGCGCCCCGCGGGGAGTGGTCGCTGCCGCCGATCCAGTTCTGCATCGGCCGGTAGGCCCCGGCGTACCGCGCGTCCACCGGGTCGTCGGCCATCAGGACCCGGTGCGCCGTGAGGATCGCGGCCTCGTCGATCAGGCCGGTCCGGCCGGCGGCATCGACCATGCCCGTCATCGCGTCGGCCGCGGCCACCATCGACGTCGCACTGGAGTTCGCTCGGATGCCGATCGTGGCGCGAGCGCAGTCCTCGAGGCTCGCGTCCTCGTCTTCGATCCTGGAGGAGGAGACGGCCTCGGTCCGGAGCAGGAGCCGACCGAGCACGCCGAGCCGGTTCCCGTACTCGGCGTCCAGGGCGATGACCGCGTGTCGCGCGTCGTCGAGCGCCGGCCGGGAAGCGGGCGGCGGCTCCCACGAGCGCTCCGCGATGAGCGGCGGCAGGGCGACCACGACCTCGCTGAGCATCCGGTCAGCGCGCGTGCCGGCTCGGACGGTCTGTCGCCAGGGCCGCGTCTCGTACTCGTGCGCCGGCCACTCGGACGTCATCCGGCTCCCCTCGACACCCCGAATCAGCGGGTGCGTTGTTTCGGGTTAATACTACGACCCGAATCAGCGACCGCGCTGTTTCGGGTTGCGGGTGCAGTCCGACGGGCATCGCTTTGTGACGTCGTGCGACGACAGCGGTGCCGATTCCCGGCCGCACTGGGCACGATCGAGGGATGACTCGTCAGATCCGCTTCAACGCCTTCGACATGAACTGCGTCGCCCACCAGAGCTCGGGTATGTGGCGCCACCCGCAGGACCAGTCCTGGCGCTACAAGGACCTCTCCTACTGGACCGATCTGGCGAAGCTGCTCGAGCGGGGCACCTTCGACGGCATCTTCATCGCCGACGTGCTCGGCACCTACGACGTCTACGGCGGCTCGAACGAGGCCGCGATCCGGCACGGCGCGCAGGTCCCGGTGAACGACCCGATCCTGCTCGTCTCGGCGATGGCCGCGGCGACCGAGCACCTCGGCTTCGGCATCACGGCCGGCACCGCCTACGAGCACCCGTACCCGTTCGCGCGGCGCATGTCGACGCTCGACCATCTGACCAAGGGCCGCGTCGGCTGGAACGTCGTCACCGGCTACCTGCCCAGCGCCGCGCGCAACATGGGCCACGAGGACCAGCTCGAGCACGACGACCGCTACGACGTCGCCGACGAGTACCTCGAGGTCCTCTACAAGCTGTGGGAGGGGTCGTGGGAGGACGACGCCGTGATCCGCGACCGCGAGTCCGGCGTGTTCACCGACCCGGCGAAGGTGCACGAGATCGGCCACCGCGGCAAGAACTTCACGGTGCCCGGCATCCACCTCTCCGAGCCGTCGCTGCAGCGCACGCCCGTCATCTACCAGGCGGGCGCCTCGCCGCGCGGGATCCGCTTCGCGGCGGGCAACGCGGAGGCGATCTTCGTCGCGTCCTCGACCAAGGCGGGACTGAAGGCCACCGTCTCGCGGATCCGCGACGCGCTCGAGGCGGCCGGCCGCGACCGCTACTCCGCGAAGATCTACACGCTGCTGACGATCATCACCGACGAGACCAGCGAGAAGGCGCACGCGAAGCACCGCGACTACCTCTCCTACGCGAGCGAGGAGGGCGCGCTGGTCTTCATGTCGGGCTGGATGGGCATCGATCTGTCGCAGTACGACCTCGACGAGCCGATCGGCAACGTGAAGAGCAACGCGATCCAGTCGACCGTCGCCAACTTCCAGGAGGCGAACGAGGACGGCAGCGAGTGGAAGGTCCGCGACATCGCCAAGCTCGGCGCGATCGGCGGGCTCGGCCCGTTCGTCGTCGGCTCGCCCTCCGAGGTGGCCGACCACCTGCAGGAGTGGGTCGAGGACACCGACGTCGACGGCTTCAACCTCGCCTACGCGATCACCCCGGGCACCTTCGAGGACGTCGTCGAGTTCATCGTTCCGGAGCTGCGCCGCCGCGGCGCCTACCCCGACGAGTACGTCGAGGGCAGCCTCCGCCAGAAGCTGCACGGCCGCGGCGACCGCCTGCCCGAGGAGCACCTCGGCGCCGGCTTCCGCTACCGCGCGGACGCCTGACGCGGGGTCTCGATACGCCCCACCGCACGCAGAAGCACCCCGCCGCAGTGCGCGACGGGGTGCTTCTGTGCGTGGGCGAGGAGCGTCAGCCCTCGAAGGTGGCGTCGAGCGTGATCTCGACTCCGGTGAGCGCCTTGCTGACGGGGCAGGTGTTCTTCGCGTCCTCGGCGGCCTTGAGGAACGCGGCCTCGTCGATGCCGGAGACCTCGCCGCTGACGACGAGGGCGATCTTGGTCAGCTTGAAGCCGCCGGCCGAGTCCGGGCCGAGCGAGACGTCGGCGCGGACGTCGAGGGCCTCGACGGTGCCGCCGGCCTGGCCGAGGACGGCGGAGAACTGCATGGCGTAGCAGGCGGAGTGCGCGGCGCCGAGGAGCTCCTCGGGGCTGGTCGAGCCGTTGGCGTCGTCGGCCGCGCGCTTGGGGAACGAGACGTCGTAGGTGCCGAGCTTCGAGCTCGAGAGCTCGACCTGGCCCTCGCCGGTCTCGAGCGAGCCGTTCCAGGCGGTGCGTGCAGAACGAGTGGGCATGGTTCCTCCTTCGGGACGGGGAGCGCCTGCCGTACCGGCGCTCTCCCTGGGGTCCCGAGCCTAGGGGAACGATCGTTCTCCTGCAATGCACTGGCGCAGGACGTCGGCTGTGCGTGCGCTCAGTGCAGCAGCTTCAGCCCGATCACGCAGCCGACGATCCCGAGGACCAGCAGCGTGCGGACGAGCGAGAAGCCCTCGCCGCCGAAGAGCATGCCGTAGAGCACGGTCAGCGAGGCGCCGATGCCGACCCAGACGGCGTAGGCCGTGCCGGTGGGCAGGTCGCGCATCGCGTAGGCCAGCCCGGACAGGCTGGCGACGACGCCGACTCCGAAGACCACGGTCGGCCAGAGGCGGGTGAACCCCTCCGACTTGCCGAGGGCGGTGGCCCACACGGCCTCGAGGACACCGGAGACGATCAGGACGATCCAGGACACGACGACTCACTCCTTCGAGTCAGTCTTGTCGTGCTGCCGGGTACTGCTCCCTCGTCCGGATCGCCGTCATCGGCTCCCGCCAGCCTGCCACCGGGCCCTGGGCAGGCCCTGGGCAGCGCGGGCCGCACCGTGTCAGGCGTCCGTGCGGGCGCGCCTGCGGCGGGTGATCAGGTGCAGCAGCACGCCGACGACGAGCAGGGCCCCCGCGGAGAGCCAGACCGTCGGCTCCTGCTGGCTGAGCAGGAGGACGCAGGAGGCGACGCCCAGCACCGGGATCGCGGTCCAGACCCGGAAGTGCTCGTGCTCGACGCGGTCGCGCCGCAGGACCAGGACCGACACGTTCGTGCTGATGAACACCAGCAGCAGGAGCAGCACCACGGTCTCCGCGAGGGTCGCGAGATCGCCGACGAGGGTCAGCAGCGCGGCGGCGACGGTCGTGACGGCGATGGCGACCCACGGCGTCCGCCGCTTCGGCAGCACCCGGCCGAGGACGCCCGGCAGCAGCCCCTCCTTCGCCATGCCGTAGGTGACGCGGCTGGCCATGATCATCGTCAGCAGCGCGCCGTTGGCCACCGCGATCAGCGCGATGACGCTGAACAGCCAGGCCGGGACCCCGGCGGCGCTCGCGGTCACGACGTCGAGCAGCGGGGCGGAGGAGCCGGCCAGGTCGTCGGCGGGGACGGCGATCGAGCTGGCCAGGCCGACCAGCAGGTACACGCCGCCGGCG
The DNA here is from genome assembly GCF_009866655.1 of Rathayibacter sp. VKM Ac-2804. NCBI lineage: Bacteria > Bacillati > Actinomycetota > Actinomycetes > Micrococcales > Microbacteriaceae > Rathayibacter > Rathayibacter sp. VKM Ac-2804. Next base: position 581,085 of record NZ_CP047420.1, on the reverse strand, counting down.
GTGATCAGCGCGCCGAAGAGCGCGCGCGGGTAGATCCGGCTCGGGTCGCGCAGCTCCTCGGCGATGTTGGCCGAGGTCTCGAAGCCGACGAAGGAGTAGTAGGCGATGATCGCCGCGCCGAGCACAGCCAGCACGGGCGCCTGCTCGGAGCTCAGCTCGACGGTGCGGCCGAGGTCGCCGCCACCGGCCGCGAGCATCAGCGCGACGCAGACGATGACGATCAGCAGGCCGCCGACCTCGATCACAGTCATCACCGTGTTGCTGAGCAGCGACTCCGCCACCCCGCGGGCGTTGAGGCAGGCCACGAGCACGAGGAAGACGATCGCCGTGGGCACGGTCGGCACGTCGAGGAAGGTGCCGAGGTAGTCGCCCGCGAAGGCGAGCGAGAGGCCCGCGGCGCTGGTGACTCCGGCCGCGAGCATCGCGAAGCCGACGAGGAACGAGACGATCGGGCGGCGGAAGGCCCGCTGGGCGAAGACGGCCGCGCCGCCGGCCTTCGGGTACTTGGTGACCAGCTCGGCGTAGGAGCCCGCGGTCAGCAGCGCCAGGCCGAGGGCGACCAGCAGCGGCAGCCAGACCGCGCCGCCGACCTCCGCCGACAGGGTGCCCATCAGCGCGTAGATCCCGGCGCCGAGGACGTCGCCGAGGATGAAGAAGTAGAGCAGAGGCCCGGTGATGCGGCGCCGGAGCGACGTGCCCTGCTCGTCGGTGGTCGTCACGCGAGCACCCGGTGGCCGCCGCCGCGCTGCCGCGCCATCTCGGCGCCGAGGCGCTCGGCCTCCTCGCGGGAGTCGTGGCGGGTGAGCGGGACGGCGGCGCCCGCGATGCGGTTGTGCCAGCCGGCGTCGTCGGCGTAGGTCTCGATCGCGGCGACGCGGTCGCCGGTGGTCCTGCTGGTGTGCGCACTCAAGGGCGCCTCCGTCTCTCCCCGCCTCTCGGAGAGACCGGGCCCACCAGACAACCCCGCGCGGCGCCGTCGGCCACAGGGGGTTGACGGCTCCGCGGACCGCCGAGGAGGACCGGAGAGGAGGGCTCAGCCGGCGACGGTGGCGGCCGGATCGAGGTGGTCGGCCAGCGCGTCGATCGCCTGGTCCCAGCCGTCGTAGAACGAGTCGTCGCCCTTCTCGCCGTCCACACCGGCCAGCTCGAAGGTCAGCCGGGTCAGCTCGCCGGCCGAGCGGATCGACACGGTCGCGACGGGCGCGTCCGCGTCGCCGGGCTCGCCCCAGGTGAAGACGAGCTTCTCGGGAGCCGTGACCTCGCGGTAGACACCGCCGGTCGGGTAGGTCTCCTCACTCGCGGTGGAGACCATCGTGTAGGCGTAGCGGCCGCCGACCTTCAGGTCCACCTCGACGGTGTCCCGCGGCGTGGTCAGCCCGCGCGGGTGCCACCACTGGGCGATCTCGTCGGGGTCGGTCCACGCGCTCCAGATCTCCTGGGGCGTCGCGTCGAACAGCCGGGTGAGGGTGAAGCCCTGAGCGTCGTCGGTCATGGTGGTGCTCCTTGCTGAGCGTCGGAAAGGGGTGCGCGCGAGCGTACTCCGGGGGCCTCCGAGGCTCCTCCACTCGGTTCCCCGCGTGCAACCCGGACCGGGCTGCTCGATCAGCGTGCGGCCGCCCGGGTCAGCTGCCGAGGCGGCCCGTCAGGCGGCGGTGGAAGCCGCTGCTGCGCTCGTCGAGGCCCTCGATCGTGACGGTGGCGCCGTGGTCGCGGTACTTCGTCTCGATGGAGTCGAGGGCGGCGACGGTGGAGGCGTCCCAGATCTGGGCGCGGCCGAGGTCGATGACGACGGCGGACGGATCGTCGGAGTAGGCGAAGCGGTCGACGAGGTCGTTGCTGCTGCCGAAGAAGAGCGGGCCGGTCACGGTGTAGCGGACGGACGCGCCGTCGTCGGCGACGGCGCGCTCGACCGCGATGACGTGGGCGACGCGACGGGCGAAGAGGATCATCGCGAGGATCACTCCGACGAGCACGCCGAGCGCGAGGTTGTCGGTCGCGACGACGACCACGACGGTGACGACCATCACGAGCGTCTCGGGCACGGGCATCCGGCGCAGGGTCGAGGGGCGGAGGCTGTGCCAGTCGACCGTGCTGATCGCGACGATCATCATCACCGCGGCGAGCGCCACCATCGGGATGCGGCCCATCACGGAGCTGAGGCCGGTGACCAGCGCGAGCAGGAAGACGCCGGCGACGATCGTCGAGAGGCGGGTGCGCGCGCCGCCGGTCTTCACGTTGAGCACGGTCTGGCCGATCATCGCGCAGCCGGCGATGCCGCCGTAGAAGCCGGCGAGCAGGTTCGAGACACCGAGCGCCCAGGACTCGCGGCCCTTGTGCGAGGGGGTGCCGGTCATCTCGTCGACGAGCTTGGCGGTGAGCAGCGTCTCCATCAGGCCGACGAAGGCGACGCTGAGCGCGGTCGGCAGGATCAGCTGCAGCGTGGCGAGGTCCAGCGGCACCAGGAACGGGGTGATGCCGGGCAGCTGCCCGGTCAGCGGTCCCTCGTCGGCGACGTCCGGGACGGCGAGGTTCGCCAGGATGACGACGGCCGTCACCACCACGATCGCGACGAGCGGGGCCGGCACCGCGGTGGTGAAGCGGGGCAGCACGAAGATGATCAGCAGGGTCGCGGCGAAGAGCGCGTAGGCGATCCACGGGACGTCGATGACGTGAGGCACCTGCGCGAGGAAGATCAGGATCCCGAGCGCATTGACGAAGCCGATCATCACGGAGCGCGGGATGAACCGCATCAGCCGGGCGAGACCGGCGAAGCCGAAGACGATCTGGATGACCGCGGCGAGGATCACCGTCGGCAGCACGTACTCGACGCCGTGCTCCGAGACGAGCGGCGCGATGACCAGCGCGACGGAGCCGGCCGCCGCGGTGATCACGCCCGGGCGCCCGCCGAGGATCGACATGGTCAGGGCGAGGACGATCGACGCGACGAGGCTGACCATCGGGTCCACTCCCGCGACGACCGAGAAGGAGATCACCTCCGGCACCAGGGCGAGCGTCGTCACCATGCCGGCGAGCACCTCGCGGGAGAGCTGGCGCGGCGAGCGGAGGGCGTCGAGGACGGTGATCGCGCGGTTCGCGACAGCGGGGCGGGGCCCGGGCAGGCTGGTGGGGCTGGTGGGGACGGACACGACGGACCAACCTACCGTAACGTGAGGGTTGACGGAACGGAGTCGAGATGACGGACGAGCACAGCACCGAGCTGACGGCCGAGGAGGTCGAGGCGACCATGCGCATCGGCGAGCTCGCCGACCGGTCGTCGCTGTCGCTGCGGACCATCCGGCACTACGACGAGGTCGGGCTGCTCCGGCCGAGCGGGCGCACCGAGGGCGGATTCCGCCTCTACACCGAGCGCGACTTCGACCGCCTGCTGCTCATCCGCCGGATGAAGCCGCTCGGCTACACGCTCGACGCGATGACCGAGCTGCTGCGCGTCGTCGACAGCCTGGAGCAGGCGGAGACACCGGAGGAGACCGCCGCGATCCGCGCGCGCCTGGCCGCCTTCGAGGAGGAGGCGTCGCTCCGCCGCGCGAAGCTGCAGGACCAGCTGGCGATGGCCGACGAGTTCCTCGCCCTGCTCCGCGCGCGCTGAGGCGGCGAGCAGGGCGAGGCGATCGGCCGGGCCCGGCTACAGGATGAAGAGCATCTCCTGGTAGGTCGGCAGCGGCCACAGGTCGTCGGCGATGACGCTCTCGATCGTGTCGGCCGCCTCGCGGACCGCCGCCATCGCCGGGATCAGCGCGGCACGGGCGTGCTCCGCCTCGTCGAGGGCCGTGTGGCCCGGCTCCGCGGCGAGCGCGTCCTTCAGCCCGGCGAGCGCCGTGCGCAGGTCGGCGATCGGCGCGCCCACCTCGTGCAGCGGCGCGAGATCCGGCTGCACTCCCGCGGACTTCAGCGCGCCGACGTTCAGCGCGACCTCGGTCTGGTGCCGCACGGCGGCCGGCAGGATCGAGGTCGTGCCCATCTCGAGCGTCAACCGCGCCTCGACACCGACCGACAGTGCGTACTGCTCGAGGCCGATCTCGTAGCGGCTGTGCATCTCGCGCTGGTTGAAGACCTTGTACTTCTCGAAGAGCTCGAGTGCGGAGTCGGTGATCAGCTCGGGCAGGGCGTCGAGCGTCGTGCGCAGGTTGGCGAGCCCGCGCTTCTCGGCCTCGATCGGCCAGGCGTCCGCGTAGCCGTCGCCGTTGAAGACGACCGCGCCGTGCTCGGTGATGATCGCGGTCAGGAGGTCCTGCACCGCGGTGTCGAAGTCGGTGCCGGCGGCGACCGCGGTCTCGAGCTCGGTCGCGGCGAAGTCGAGCGACTCCGCCATGATCGTGGCGATCGTCACCATCGGGCCGGCGACCGACTGCATCGAGCCCGGCGCGCGGAACTCGAAGCGGTTGCCGGTGAAGGCGAACGGGCTGGTGCGGTTGCGGTCGCCCGGGTCGGTCGGGAGGATCGGCAGCGTGTCGACGCCGATCTGCATCGCGCCGCGCCCCTTCGACGAGGTCGCCGGGCCCTTCGCGAGCTGCTCGAAGACGTCGGCGAGCTGGTCGCCGAGGAAGATCGAGATGATCGCGGGCGGGGCCTCGTTGGCGCCGAGGCGGTGGTCGTTCGAGGCGGAGGCGACGGAGGCGCGCAGCAGCCCGCCGTAGCGGTGCACCGCGCGGATGACCGCGGCGCAGAACACCAGGAACTGCGCGTTCTCGTGCGGGGTGTCACCGGGGACGAGGAGCGAGCCGAGCTCGCTGTTGCCGAGCGAGAAGTTGACGTGCTTGCCCGAGCCGTTGACCCCGAGGAAGGGCTTCTCGTGGAAGAGGCACTCCATCCCGTGCTTCTTCGCGACCGACTTGAACGTGGTCATCAGGAGCTGCTGGTGGTCGGCGGCGATGTTGCCGCGCTCGAACATCGGGGCGATCTCGAACTGCCCCGGCGCGACCTCGTTGTGCCGGGTCTTCGCGGGGATGCCGAGCTTGAACAGCTCGCGCTCGGTGTCCATCATGAAGCCGAGCACGCGCTCCGGGATGGCGCCGAAGTAGTGGTCGTCGAACTCCTGGCCCTTGGGCGGCTTGGTGCCGAAGAGGGTGCGGCCGGCGTTCAGCAGGTCGGGGCGGGCGAGGAAGAAGTGCCGGTCGATCAGGAAGTACTCCTGCTCCGGTCCGCAGAACGAGACGACGGGCTTCGGCGCGACGTGCCCGAAGAGCTTCAGGATGCGGACGGCGTGCTCGCCCATCGCCTGCTGCGAGCGCAGCAGCGGCGTCTTGTGGTCGAGGGCCTCGCCGGTCATCGAGACGAAGACGGTCGGGATGCAGAGCGTGTTGCCGTTCGGGTTCTCGAGCACGTAGGCCGGGCTGGTGACGTCCCAGCCGGTGTAGCCGCGGGCCTCGAAGGTGTTGCGGAGCCCGCCGTTGGGGAAGCTCGACGCGTCGGGCTCGCCCTGGACCAGGGTCTTGCCGGCGAACTCGGCCAGCGCGGAGCCGTCGCCGACCGGCTCGAAGAAGCTGTCGTGCTTCTCGGCGGTCAGCCCGGTCAGCGGGTAGAAGACGTGCGCGTAGTGGGTGGCGCCCTTCTCGAGGGCCCAGTCCTTCATCGCCGAGGCGACGGCGTCGGCGACCAGCGGGTCGAGCACGGCGCCGTGCTCGATGGTGGCCATCACCGACTTGAAGACCGACTTCGGCAGGCGCTGCCGCATCACGATCGTGCTGAAGACGTTCGAGCCGAAGATCTCGCCCGGAGCTTCGGTCTGGTCGAAGACGACCGCGGGGGGGACGTAGGCTTCGACGTCCTTGATCGCGTCGCGGCGGACCGTGTTCCCACTCATGTGTGCCCCGTTCAGCGGCGTCGTGCTCCGCGCCGACCGCGGAGACCGTGGCCAGGCTAGGGAGCGCAGATGCCGGGGCTGTTTCGGGGCGGTGACGTTCTCCCCCGGCCTGTCGCTCTCGCGCGTCTGCTTGCATGGGGGGATGAGCCTGCAGCGGACCGATGTGCTGATCGTCGGCGGCGGACCGGTCGGCGTGCTGCTGGGCGCGCTGCTCGCCCGCCGCGGGGTCGACGTGCAGGTCTGGGAGCGGCGGACCGCGGTGCCCGCCGGCTCGCGGGCGATCGGCATCCATCCGCCCTCGCTCGACGCGATGGCCGAGGTCGGCGCGACCGAGCGGATCCTCGCCGAGGGCGTCCGGGTCGCCGAGGGCGTCGCGATCAGCCGGCGCCGGGTGCTCGGGGCGCTGTCGTTCGCGCGGGCCTCGCGCACGCATCCGTACGTCGTCACCCTCGACCAGCACCGGACCGAGTCGATCCTGCGCGACCGGCTTCGCGAGGTGGCGCCGGACGCGCTGTGCTCGGGTGTCACGCTGACCGGACTCGACCGCGGGCGCGACCACGTCGACGCGACCGGGGCGGACGAGCACGGCGCTCCCGTGACGGTGCGCGCCGCCTTCGTCGTCGGCGCGGACGGGGCGCGCAGCGCGGTGCGCGAGCTGCTCGGGATCCGCAGCACGGGCCGCGACTACCCGGACTCCTACGTGATGGGCGACTTCGCCGATCCGGAGCCGGCCGCGCGGGCCTCGTCGGCGCTCGTCGACGTCGGGCCGGACGGCGTGATCGAGTCGTTCCCGCTGCCGGGCGGGCGGCGGCGCTACGTGGCGCTCGCGGGTGACGACCTCGAGGCGCCCGCGTGGCGGCCGGATGCGGCGCCCGATCCCGTCGCGGCCCTGGCGCTCAGCACCGTGGTGCGGGCGCGCACCGGCGCGGAGCCCGACCCGGCGACCTGCACGATGCTCAGCGGCTTCCAGGTGCGGCGACGCGCGGCGGAGCGGATCGGCGTGGGCAGGGTGGTGCTGATCGGGGACGCGGCGCACGAGATCAGCCCGATCGGCGGGCAGGGGATGAATCTGGGCTGGCTGGATGCCGCCGAACTGGCGCCGCTGCTCGCGGACGCCGTGCGCAGCGGTGCGGCCGGACCGTTCCCCCCTCGCGCGGCGGCGGACGCGGGGCGCGGCGCGCGCGCGGCAGGCCGAGCTGAACATGGCGGCGGGGCGGCCGACCGGCGGGGCAGGGCTGCTCGGCCGCGAGGGACTGCTGCGGGCGCTGCTGGCGCTGCCGACCTCGGACGTGCTGGCGCGGGTGTACTCGATGCGCTGGTCGTAGGGCCGGCGGCGCGGGCGGCGCTGCCGGTCAGGCGACCAGTCGCGCGCCCGCCAGGCCGAGCTCGACGACGAGGACGAGCGACGAGGCGATCACCAGGCGGAACAGCGTGCGGGTGGGCGGGCCGGTGAGCACCAGGCGGATGCCGGCGGCCGCGAGGACGAGGACCGCGAGCGTCGCGACGACGGCGAGGACGACTCCGGGCCCGCCGACCGGATCGTCGCCGACGACCTGGCCGAGCAGCACGAGCACCGCGCCGAGCATCAGCGAGCCGAACGCGACGACGCCGGAGAGGCGCAGGCCGAGGCGGTGCGGGAAGCCGCGGACGCCGGTCGCCTCGTCGTCGACGAGGTCGGGCAGCACGTTGGTGCAGTGGATCGCGACGCCGAAGACAGCGCCTGTGGCGACCGCCCACCAGGCCGGCAGCTGCCCGCCGCCCGCGGCGACCGACACGACGGGGAGCAGCCCGAAGGCGACCAGGAACGGTGCGACGGAGAACGCGGTGCGCTTGAGTCCGGCGTCGTAGGCCCAGCCCGCGGCGACGAGGACCAGGTGGGCGACCGCGGCGACCGGCCCGAGCAGGAGCGAGAGCACGACGGCGACCGCGGCGGTGCCGAGCGCGGCGGCGCGGACCTCGCCGACGCTGATCCGGCCGAGCGCGACGGGCTTGTCGGTCCGGCCGACGGCGCGGTCGCGATCGGCGTCGATCCAGTCGTTGGCCAGGCCGATCGACAGCTGCCCGGCGAACACGGCGAGCGCCACGAGGACGACGATCCCGAGCGGATGCCCGGACGCCGCGGCGAGGACGGTCGCCAGCACGGTGACGGTGACGGTCGGCCCGGGATGCGACGAGGCCAGCAGGAGGCGCACCCGGGACGTCATCCGGCCAGCCTACGGCGGGCGTGCGCGCGGCAGCACGGGGCGACAGGGCGGGCAGAGGAAAACCCCGGGTCAGTGGCCCGATACCGGGGTTCCCGTGTCGTGGCCAGAGGGACATGTCGCCGCGGCGATATCGGTCATCAAAGGCTCTCGATGAACCGGGAGTCTACGCACGACCGCCAACGTCTCGCGCCACCGCGCGTCCGCGGTGACCGAGCAGCGTTCCGGCGCATCCAGCGACAACACCGCTTCACCTCTCGGTAGTGGGAATCATGCTGGTCGAGTAGCCCCGCAGGGGCGTATCGAGACCCGGCGTCATCAGCAGGGCAGGTCTGCAGACCCGTCCTTCCGATGCCGGTGGATCTCGATACGCCCGCTGCGCGGGCTCCTCGATCAGCAGGGGACGCGGTGCCGCTGCGCAGGTGTGGGTGGCGGTGATCATGCTGGTCGAGCAGCCCGCAGGGCGTATCGAGACCCCGCCATCGCCAGGCCGAGGGTCCTCCGCTTCATGCTGGTCGAGTAGCCCCGCAGGGGCGTATCGAGACCTTCCCCGTCGGCGCAGTGCCTCCTCCACAGCCCCAGTTCGGCCCCCGATCGTCCTTTTGCGTCCTTGAGCCGGCCCGCGTGTCGGTAGTCCTTGATTCAATACTTGTATGAGGGATTTCGGATCGACAGAGGCAGTGCTCGCGCACCTGCGCGTGCTCAGCGACCGTGCCGCCGCGAACGCCCGCGCCGCAGCCCAGCCGCGTCTCGCCGAGGCCCGGTACCTCTACGACTTCCATCGCACTGCACTCGCCCACCCCGACGCCTTCGCCCGCGGCGCGACCCCCAGCGAGACCCGCGATCTCGTCGAGCGCTCCATCCGCGCAGAGCTCGCGGTCGCGGAGGGTTTGTCGGAGCAGGTGATCGCCCGCCGTCTCGAGAACGCGCAGCTGCTCTTCGAGCACCTGCCGCTCACGCGCGCCCTGCTCGCGCAGGCGCGCCTGCACTGGGAGGAAGGGGAGGCGATCTGCGCGACCGCAGGCAGCCTGCCCGAGTCCTCACGTGCCGCCCTCGACGAGCGCGCCGCGGAGGCGGCGCCGTCGATGACGCTCACGCAGCTGCGCCGCGCCCTGCGCCGCTGGCGGGAGGAGCTGCACCAGGAGTCCCTCGCGGCGCGGCACGCCCGCGCCCGAGCGGATCGCGCCGTCTGGGTGACGCCGGACGTGGACGGCATGGCGATGCTCTGCGTGTACGGCCCGGCACCTGCCGTGATGGGCGCATACGACCGCGCGGACCGGATGGCGCGCGCTCTGCGCGACGCAGGCGATGTGCGCACGCTCTCGCAGCTCCGCGCGGACGTCGCCGTGGACCTGCTCTGCGACGGCGACATCATCGGCACCACTCCCGACGCCGAGGACCGCCCCGACCCGTCGTTCGTCCCCGGTGTCCGCGCGGAGGTGCGCCTGACGCTCGCGGCATCCACGGCCGTCGACCTCGATGACGAGCCCGCTGAGCTGGACGGCTACGGCCCCGTCCCCGCCGACGTGGCTCGGGAGCTGATCCGCACGGCCGCCTCGTTCACCCGAGTGCTCACCGAACGGGACACCGGTGCCGTCGTGTCCGTCGGCCGGACCCAGCGCGTCCCGCCGTCGCGGATGCGCCTCCATCTGCAGTTGCGGGATCAGACCTGCCGCTTCGCCGGCTGCCTCCGCACCTCCGCCCGCAGCGAGGCCGACCACACCCTCGAGTGGCGCAACGGCGGAGAGACCTCCCTCGAGAACCTGGTCTCGCTGTGCACGGCGCACCATCATCTCCGGCACGGCGACCGATGGACGTACACGAAGGACGACGACGGGGCGATCGTGTGGACGACGCCGACCGGACGGCGCGTCAGCAACCGGCCGCCCCCGCTGCCCGGGCGACCGCCGGACCCGCCCCGCCGACCCTGCTTCGTCGACGAGCCGCCGCCGTTCTGACGGTTGCATGCTGGTCGAGTAGCCCGCAGGGCGTATCGAGACCCGCCCCATCGCGGCGCGCCTCCACAGAGAGGCGGCTCCGGCGAAGGCCGATGCCGAGGCGCACAGGGGAACCCCAGAAAGGTGCCAGGCGGCGCATCGGGTCGGAGCCGTAGGCTCGGAGCGTTCTGAAACCGCTCCCACACCCCGGGGGCGGCGACCCCCACGACGCCAAGGACGACGCCGATGAACCGCATGCCGAGCAACCGCACCACCGTGATCACCGCGCTGGCCTGCGGCCTGCTGCTCTCGACCGGAGTGGCCGCCCAGGGCGCCGCCGCCGACACGGCCGCCGCGTCGCTCGAGGACCACCTCGGCCCGGACAGCGCCGCGGGCGACACGCTGCTGGTGAACGGGCGTGCGTACCCGCTCGAGTAGCGATCGGCCACGGCTCGGAGGATTCCCGCCGGGCAGGTCGGCCGAGGCGGGTCGGCCCAGGCAGGTCGGCCGAGGCAGGTCGGCCCAGGCAGGTCGGCCGAGGCGGGTCGGCCCAGGCAGGTCGGCACTGAGTAGTTCCCTCCAGGCCGCCCCGAAAGGGTGGTACCCGCTCCCTGTGAATCTCATCACACTGAGGAGCCTCCTCGACGGACGCGGTCCAGCCGCGCTCGGGTCTCGCGGGCGCAGCACCGCACCCGACCGTCGCTCGTCCTGGAGTCGTCATGCCCGAACACCGTCCTGCCCGCTCGCGGGTCCTTGCCCTCGCCACCGCCCTCGCGGTCGGCTTCGGGCTGCTCGTCGCCCCGGCTGCCGCGGCCGCGGAGGCGGCGCCGTCGGCCGCGCCGGTCTCGGAGACCTCCGGCCAGTGGCACACGGACGCGCCGGCCGCCCGGCAGGCCGCACCGCAGGCAGTGGAGCCGCGAGCGCTGGTCGCCGCGACTCCGCCCGCGAACGACCTGCGCGAGAACGCGACAGTCGTCACGAGCCTGCCCTACTCCGCGTACGGCGTTCCCTACATCGGGGCGACCCTGTCGGAAGGCGAGGACTCGACCTGCCGGACGACCGATCCGGACTACTCCGAGTACTTCGAAGGGGGAGACGGCTCGATCTGGTTCAAGTACACGTCGACCACGCGGCAGACTCTGACGTTCAGCGGGACCTCGCCCGGGTCTCCGTCGATCGTCAGTGCCTTCGCAGAGGGTCCGACGACCGATGCCACTCGGATCAGCTGCGTGGAGGAGGGTTATCGCGACCAGAACTTCGTGCAGGCGGAAGCCGGCCGCACCTATTACTTCCAGGTCAGCTCCGACATGTCCTGGTCCAGCACTCTGTCCGGAACGGCCCAGTTCTCCCTCTCCGCAAGCGCCCCTGTTCTCGGGACCACGTACCCGTCGGCTCCGGCGATCTCGACGCTCCCCGCGACAGTGCAGGGGTCGACTCTCAAGGTCGACAGCAACTGGTACCAGCCCTATACCGGGTGCGACTACAACCCGTTCTTGGGCTCAGTCTGGTACAAGTACCGCGCGACAACGACCGGAAGCGTGCTCGCCGATGTCGGCGAAAGCTTCGCTCCGATGAACGTCGCCGTCTACGACTCCGATGGAGTGACGCCGGGGCGCCAGCTCGGCTGCGGAGACGCCTTGGCCGAGCCCGGGTACTCCGAACACGACCCGGACCGTGCCAACGTCGAGTTCGCCGCCACTGCCGGAAGGACCTACTTCATCCAGGTAGGGAATTACAGCTTCTTCGAAGGCGACTTCATCCTGAAGCTGGCCGCCATCGGCACACTCACTGCACCGACGCCGACCGTCTCCGGCTCAGGAGCGGTCGGCGACACTCTGACCGCCGTGCCCGGCACGTGGGGGCCGCAGCCGGTGACGCTGAGCTACCAGTGGCTGAGAAACGGCTCGCCGATCAGCGACGCGACCGGCCCTCAGTACGTCGTCTCGCAGTGGGATCTCGGAAACGCGATCACCGTGCAGGTCACCGGCACCAAGGCCGGCTACGCGACGGCCGCGCGAACCAGCGCTGCCGTCACTGTCACCGCGGGTTCGCTGACCAACTCCGTGCCGACCGTCACCGGGTCCGCCGCGGTCGGCGGGACGCTCACCGCCAACCCCGGCAACTGGGGTCCCGCGCCCGTCGACCTCGCGTACCAGTGGAAGCGCAACGGGACCGCGATCGCCGGGGCCACGGGGAGCAGCTACGTCGTCACCTCCGCCGACTCCGGGACCGCGCTCACCGTCAGCGTCACCGGCACCAAGTACGGGTACACGACCGCGACCCGCACGAGCTCGGCCATCCAGGTCGGGCTGCCGCTGCAGACGCTGATGCCGACGCCCACGATCACCGGCAGCACCACCGTCGGCTCGACGCTCACCGCGAATCCGGGGACCTGGGACTCCGGCGTGACGCTGAGCTACCAGTGGAAGAAGAACGGCGGCACGTACATCTCCGGCGCCACCGCGAAGACGTACGTCCTCAAGGCCTCCGATGCCGGAGCGACGCTGACCGTCTCCGTCACCGGCACCAAGACCGGCTACTCCCCCGCGACCAAGACCAGTGCGACGACGGCCGCCGTCACCAACGGCGCGGTCATCACGGGAGCGACGCCGACCATCACCGGCACCGCGACCGTCGGGCAGAAGCTGACCGCCGTCCCCGGCACCTGGACGCCCTCGCCCGTGACCCTCGCGTACCAGTGGCAGCGCAACGGCACCGCGATCAGCGGCGCCACCGCGAGCACGTACACGCTCGTCGCTGCCGACGCGGGAGCGGCGATCACCGTCGCCGTGACCGGCACCAAGTCCGGCTACACCGCGGTCACCAAGACCAGCGCCGCGGTCACCGCGAAGGCGGCGCTGCAGACGCTCATGCCGACGCCGACGATCACCGGGACGACGAAGGTCGGCTCGACCCTCACCGCGAACCCGGGGACCTGGGACGCCGGCACCACGCTGACCTACCAGTGGAAGAAGAACGGCGGCACGTACATCTCCGGCGCCACCGCGAAGACCTACGTGCTCAAGGCCTCGGACGCCGGCGCGACGATCACCGTCTCCGTCACCTCCACCAGGACCGGCTACTCCCCCGCCACCAAGACCAGCGCCACCACGGCGCTCGTCACCGGCGGCGTCCTCACCGGCGCGACCCCGACGATCACCGGAACGGCGAAGGTCGGCCAGACCCTCACCGCGGTTCCCGGCACCTGGTCGCCCGCGCCCGTCACGCTGAGCTACCAGTGGAAGCGCGGCGGCACGGCGATCTCGGGCGCGACGTCGGCGACCTACAAGACGGTGTCGGCGGACGCGGGCAAGGCGATCACGGTGACGGTCACCGGCACGAAGGCGGGCTACACGACGCTGAGCAGGACGAGCGCGGCCAAGACCGTCGTCAAGTGAGCACCGTCGCGAAGTAACCCCCCGGACACCTGAGGGGGGCGCGGGCGTGCGAGGCTTGATGGTCGCCGCCCGCCCCTCCTCCCTCAGGACACCGTGAACACCCCTCAGCGCACCAGCAAGAGCACCAGCACCAGCACGACCGCGAGCACCGCCGCCTTCCCCTGGATCGGGCTGCTCACGCTCGCCGGGGCCGTCTTCGTGTCGGTCACCAGCGAGTTCCTGCCGACCGGCCTCATCCCGGACATGTCGCGCGACCTGGGCGTCAGCATCCCGCTGACCGGTCAGCTGGTGACGATCTTCGCGGCGACCGTCGTCATCGCGACGACCCCGCTGACGCTGGTGACGCAGCGGTTCTCGCGGAAGAGCCTGCTCCTGGTCGCGCTGGGCACCATCGCGGTCGCGAACGTGCTGGCCGCGCTCGCGCCGACCTTCGCGCTGCTGGTCGGCGCGCGCATCCTCGGCGGACTGGCGCACGGGCTGTTCTGGGCGATCGTCGCCGCCTATTCGGCGCACCTCGTCGCTCCGGAGCACCTCGGCCGGGCGACCGCGATCACGGCCGGCGGCGGCTCGGCGGCCTTCGTCCTCGGCGTGCCGGTGGGCACCGCGCTCGGCCACGCGTTCGGCTGGCGGCCGACGTTCGCGATCCTCGGTGCGATCGTGCTGCTGCTGGCGCTGCTCGTCGTGAAGTTCCTGCCCGCGGTCGACCACAGCATCCCGCTGCGCACCGGCGAGATCCGGCTGCCCGCCCGCAAGGACCGCAGCCTGCCGCGCATCATCGGCGTCTGCGTCGTCATCCTGCTGGTGCTGATCGGCCAGAACACGCTCTCGACCTACGTCACGCCGTGGCTCGAGAACGCGTCGTTCTCCTCCGACAGCGTGCCGCTCCTCCTCTTCGCGTTCGGCGGGGCGGGCGCGGTGGGCCTCGTGCTCGCCGGCTTCGCGACCGACCGCTTCCCGCGCTCCGGCTTCGTGGTCGCGGCGATCGCCGTCGTGATCGCGCTGGTCGCGCTCGGGCTGGCCGCCGGCTCGCAGGCCACGGTCGCGATCGTCGTCGCGGCGATCGTCTGGAACATCGCGTTCGGCGGCATCCCGGCGATGCTGCAGACGCGGATGCTGCGCACCTCCTCGTTCCAGCTGCGCAGCCTCGCCGCCGCGCTGCAGACCACGGCGTTCAACATCGGCATCGGCGGCGGCGCGATCGTCGGCGGGCTGACCATCGACGCGGCGGGACTCGACCTGCTGCCGTGGGTCGCGATCGTGATGATCGCGGTCGGCCTCGTGGTGAGCCTGATCGTGGAGGCGCGCGCGTCGTCGGCGGTGCGCCGGGAGCAGGCCGCGGCGGTCCGCTAGAGCGAGGCGCCTCCTCCGGACGGACGACGATCTGCCCGACGAGTGCGGGATAGCGTGAAGCGCATGAGTCAGAGCACGATCCCCGTTCCCGGCCAGCCGTACTACGGCGCTCCCCCGGTCGCCGCGATCCGCCGCTTCTTCACGCAGTACGCGCGCTTCCGCGGCAGGGCGAGCCGCGCGGAGTACTGGTGGGTCGTCCTCGCGGTGACCCTGGTGAACGTGGTGCTGCGACTGCTCGACGGCGCAGGGCCGGGCGTGCAGCTCTCGTTCACGCCCTTCCGCTCGGGCGAGCTGGACTTCGCGACGCCCTGGGTCGCCGTGCTCGCGGGGGCGATCGCGCTCGGCACGCTGGTGCCCTCGCTCGCGCTGATCTGGCGACGGCTGCACGACGTGAACCGCAGCGGGATGTGGATCTTCGCGCTGTTCATCCCGATCGCGGGCGCCGTGTTCCTGCTGATCCTGTTCTTGCTGCCGCCGCGGCCGGAGGGGATGCGCTTCGACTGACGCGCGCGCCCTCTACGGTGAGGGCGTGACTGCGCGCGGCAACGACTTCGACGCCCTGCGGCTGGCCGCCGCGCTGATGGTCGTCGTCGGGCACGGTGCGGTGCTGCTGGGCGAGCCGGCGCCGCGGCTGCTCGGGCTGCCGGTGCACTCGCTCGGGGTCTCGGTGTTCTTCTGCGTCAGCGGATTCCTGATCGCGGGGAGCATGGAACGGGCGCCGACCGCGGGGCGGTTCCTCTGGCACCGCGTGCTGCGGATCTTCCCGGCGCTGATCGTCGTGGTCGCGGTGAGCATGCTCGCGCTCGGGCCGCTGGTGACGTCGCTGCCGGTCGGGGCGTACTTCTCGTCCGGGCAGACCTGGGCCTATGCGCTCAACGTGCCGCTGCTGGCGCAGTACGAGCTGCCGGGCGTCTTCGACTCGGCGGTGCACGCGCGGCCGGCGGTGAACGGCTCGCTCTGGACGCTCGGGGTCGAGTTCTGCTGCTACCTCGGGGTGCTGGCGCTGCGGTGGGTGCCGGGGCGGGGGCGGGCTCGCGGGGTGCTCGCGGTGGTGGCGCTCGTCGGGCTCGGGTTCGTGACGGGGCTGGGCGGGGCGGTCGGGTCCTCCGCGGAGCTGTGCGCGTTCTTCGCGGCGGCCGCGGCGGTGCGGCTGCTGGTGCCGGCCGCGTGGCTGCGCTGGCCGGCCGGCGTCGTGGCGCTCGCGGTGCTGCTCCTCGCGGCCGGGACTCCGCTGCAGCAGGTCGCGCTGTGGATCGCGCTGCCGGTGCTCGTGATCGTCGTCGGCACCGGATCGCTGCCGGTGCTTCGGCGGGCGGCGCGGTTCGGCGACTTCTCCTACGGGCTGTACCTGTGGAGCTATCCGGTGCAGCAGCTGGTGCTGGAGGTGCTGGGGCGGCTGCCGACGGCGGCGAACCTGGCGCTCGTCGTGGCGGTGACGCTCCTGCTCGCGGCGGCGTCGTGGTGGCTGGTCGAGCGGCCGGCGCTGCGCTGGAAGAGGCTGCTCGACCGGCAGGAAGGGGCTACGCGCACCAGTCGCGGGAGACGCCGTTGACGCTGCGGGAGGTGTCGCCGGTGCCGAGGTCGACGAGGACGGTCGAGGTGGCGCTGAAGCCGGGGACGTCGGGGTAGTCGTCGGGGACGCCCTCCGCGGAGACGGCCTCGACGGCGGCGAACTGGCTGTTGGGCGAGAGGCAGAGGCCGCGGATCCGGCCGGTCGGCGAGGTGCGGAAGATCTCGGTGGTGCCGCTCGCGTCGACGCGGACGACGGAGTACTGGGCGGTGCCGGTCTCGGGCGAGTAGTCAGCCTCGAGCTCGAGGTAGCTGTCGGAGTCCAGGAGCAGCAGCTGCACGGGCGAGGTGGTCGGGCCGACGTCGGCGGGCGGCAGGGCGAGGGTCTCGACGGAGCCGTCGGCGAGGTCGATGACGGAGCCGGAGTCGGGGTCGGCGACGACCAGGCGGTTCGCGCCGGGGACGAAGCCGCGCAGCTCGGCGTGCTGGCCGAGGGGGCTGATGGTGCCGGGGGTCAGCAGGTCGACGAGCAGCACGGTGTCGTCGAGCGAGTGGGTGACGACGGAGGTGGTGCCGGGCACGAACATCCAGTCGGTCGCGCGCAGCGGCCCGCCGTCGATGCCGGTGATCGGCACGGCCTCCGCCTTCTGGTCGGTGAGGTCGTAGGCGTAGAGCGCGCGGTCGAGCGGGCCGGTGGGCGCGGAGCCGGTGAAGGTCCAGCCGAGCACGCCCTTCTCGGGCGACGCGTGCAGCTCGCGGACGACGCCCGGGCCGGGCAGCGGGATGACGCCCTCCGAGCCGGTGTCGAGGGTGAGCGTGCGGAGGAGGGTCGTGTCGTCGGGCTCGAGGGTCACGACGACGAGCACCGGGCCGACGACGGCGTAGTCCTGGATCCGGTCGGCCGTGTAGAGGACGCGGGTGTCGCCGCCGGAGAGCGGGCGGACGCGGATGGCGTCGGGCTGCGCGGGGTCCTCGGCGGTGCGGTCGAGGGTGAAGAGATCCGGGTCCTTCGTGGTGAAGGCGGCGGAGAGGTCGGACTCGGCGCCGGTCGCGGTGCCCTGCGCGCCGTCGATCGCGATCTCGTACTCGGTGGCGTAGCGGAGCGTGTCGTCGAAGGTGACGGTGAGCACGCCGCCCTCGAGCTCAGCGGTGTGCGGGGCCTCGGGAGTGACGCGGACGCGGTCGAGGGCGTCGGGCTCGATCGCCTGGTCGAGGTGCACGCGGGCGCGGCCGCCGTCGCGCTCGACGACGCCCGAGGTGCTGACCTCGAGCGAGGCGACGCGCGGGCCCTTGCCGATCGTGGCGGCGGTGAGGCCGCCGACGGCGAGGACGAGGACGGCGGTGGCGGTCCAGAAGACGCGCGAGAACGCTCGCTCAGTAGACATACGGCATCGCCGGCTCGTCGATCGGCGTCACGACGTCGGGCTCGAGGACGACCGCCTCGGCGCTGGTGACGC
Source organism: Rathayibacter sp. VKM Ac-2804 (assembly GCF_009866655.1). NCBI lineage: Bacteria > Bacillati > Actinomycetota > Actinomycetes > Micrococcales > Microbacteriaceae > Rathayibacter > Rathayibacter sp. VKM Ac-2804. The sequence goes on along the minus strand of NZ_CP047420.1, from coordinate 563,412 downwards.
TCGGGTTCGCGCCGAAGCCGCCGGTCACCTCCAGCCACTCGCCCTCGGTGTAGGTGTCGGCCCAGCCCGGCTGGTGGATCGGCACGCCGACCGGCTGCGCGTCGACGGCGCAGCAGGTGACGATGAAGCGGGCGACGTAGAAGACGTTCTCGGGGTCGCTCGCGTCGGGGGTGACGAAGCCGCTGACCGTCGCGGTGCGGCCGGCCAGGAACTGCTCGCTCGCGCCCTGGCGCAGCAGCGTCGCCCAGTCGCGCACGGTGAAGGACGCGGTGTCGCCGGTGGGGGCCTGCGCGGTGACCGAGGCGTCGACGGCGCTGGTGTTGACCTCGCGCTGGGTCGCGGTCGAGGCGGTCAGCGCGGCGGGCGGCACGACGAGCAGCGCGACGGCGGCGCAGGCGATCACCGCGAGGCTGCCGAGCGCGGCGAGACCGGCGCGCCAGCGGCGGCGCGGGGCGTGCTCGTGCAGGTGGTCCTCCGCATGCCCGTCGTCCTCCTCCGCCCCCGGCACGATCGCGAAGGCGCAGAGCAGCAGCACCGCCGCGACCGCCGCGAGGATCACCGAGAACTCGAAGTAGCGGGGGTGGATGTAGAGGCCGAGGCGTCCGGTCGCCGCGAGCCAGAGCGTCGAGACGACGCCGATCAGGCTGAGGACGACGCCCTTCCAGCGGGCCAGCAGGCGTTCAGAGCGCATGGTTCACCGCCAGGCCGAGGACCGCGGCGCAGAGGCCGACCAGCGCGGTGATCCGCACGAGCGTGCGCGCGGAGAAGGTGGTGCGCAGCAGCGCGAGCATCTTGATGTCGATCATCGGGCCGAAGACGAGGAACGCGATGATGCCGCCGGGCAGGAACGTCGAGCCGAAGGAGAGCACGAAGAACGCGTCGACGTTGGAGCAGATCGAGATCACGAAGGCGAGGACCATCAGCGCGAGGACCGACCAGAGCGGGTCGCCGCCGAGGGTGGTCAGCACGTCGCGGGAGACGCCGACCTGGATCAGTCCGGCGATCGCCGCGCCGACGAAGAGCGCCGGCAGCATCGCGCCGGTCTCCTCGGCGAAGAGCAGCACGCTGCGGCGGGCCTTGGCGCGGACCGTGCGGGAGGGGCGCTCGCCCGCCTCGCAGGCCGCGCGGAACCGCGGGGTCAGCAGCGCCATCGGGTCGGTGTGCCGGCTGAAGATCCAGCCGACCAGGTTCGCGATGACGAAGCCGCCGACGATGCGCCAGACCAGGATCCCGTCGGCCCAGCCGAAGGCCTGATAGGTCGTGACGATGGTGATCGGGTTCACGATCGGCGCCGCGAGCAGGAACGTCATCGACTCCGAGACGGACAGGCCCTTCACGATGAGCCCGCGCGCGAGCGGCACGTTGCCGCACTCGCAGACCGGCAGCAGCACGCCGAGCAGCGAGATCACCAGGCGGCGCGGCAGGGCGCGCTTCGGCAGGATCCTCAGCAGCACCGCCTCCGGCACCCAGAGCTGCACGGCGATCGAGAGCACGATGCCGAGGAAGACGAACGGCAGCGACTCGATGACGACGCTGATCGCCAGGGTGAGGAAGTCGCGGACGGCGTCGGAGAGCACGTCGCCGGCGGCGTCGGGCGAGAGGACGCGGAGGAGCGCGGCGGCCGCGACGAGCGCGAGGCCGAGGCCGATGCGGCGGGCGAGGACGACGCGGTCGCTCCCGGACGGAGTCGTCCCGCGCCGGGTCGTTCCGCGCCGGGTCGTGGCGGTCGCCTGGTCGATCGTCATCCGGACCATCGTAAGCGGGGCGGAACGCGAGGATTCGTTCCGTCCTTGTCCCCCGCCGCGGGAGGGACTCGCGCGGGACCCCCGCTCCTAGCCTGACGACCGGCGCGATCGGGACCACCTCGCTCCACCGTTCCCCTGGAGGTCGCCGTGCGCCGCATCATGACCGGCCTCGCCGCGCTGGCGGCGCTCGCCGTGGCGATGCCGCTCCTGGGCGCGATCGGCGGGTCGGCCGACGCCGCGGAGAGCGCAGCACCCGCCGCCGCCGTGGCCCTGGCCGCTCCGGCCGCTGCGGAGGGCTGGACGACGGTCTTCGCGGACGACTTCGACGGCGCCGCGGGCAGTCCCGTCGGTCCGGCGTGGATCCACGAGCTCGGCACCTGGGGCACGGGCGCCGTCGACCGCACCACCGACTCGACGGCCAACGTGTTCCTCGACGGCGCCGGGAACCTCGCCGTCCGTGCACTGAGGGATCAGGCGGGGGCCTGGACGTCGGGCCGCATCATCACGCGCGACACGTCCTTCTCCGCTCCGGCGGGCGGCCAGCTGCTGATGACCGCGTCGATCCGCCAGCCGAACCCCGTGCAGGCGACCGGCTACTGGCCGGCGTTCTGGGCGCTCGGTCTGGACGAGAACGGCGCGATCGACTGGCCGCGGACGGGCGAGATCGACATCCTCGAGGCGGTCAACGGGACCTCGCAGGTCATCCAGACCTTCCACTGCGACCTCGTCGACGCGGGCGAGTGCGACGAGCCGTACGGTCTCACGAGCGGCCTGCAGGACTGCGCGGGCTGCCTGACCGCCTTCCACACCTACTCCGCCCTGGTCGACCGGCGCGTCGCAGGGCAGGAGCGGCTGCAGTTCCTGGTCGACGGCGAGGTGCGGCACACCGTCGAGCAGGCCGGCCTGAGCGCGGAGGCGTGGAGCGCGGCCATCGGCAACGACTACTTCCTCATCCTGAACCTCGCCATCGGCGGGGGCCTGCCGAACGGGGTGTGCGGCTGCGACAGCGCGAGCACCCCGAAGTCCTCGGGCGGCACGATGAGCGTCGACCATGTGGCCGTCTACCGGTCCGAGGCACCGGCGGCACTCGGCGCTCCGACTCCGTCGATCCAGGGGACGCCGAAGGTCGGCTCGACCCTCACGGTGCAGCCGGGCGCCTGGACGCCCGCGCCGGTCGCGCTCGCCTATCAGTGGAGCGCCGACGGCGTCGCCCTGAGCGGAGCGACCGCCGCGGCCTACACGCCGACGAGCGGCACCGTCGGCAAGCGGATCTCCGTCACGGTCACGGGCACGAAGGCCGGCTACCCGGCGGAGAGCCGCACCGCGCCGCCCACCGCGGTCGTGGCGAAGGGGACGCTGACCGCGCCGACTCCGACGATCACGGGGACGGCGAAGGTGGGCTCGACCCTCACCGCGAAGACGGGGACCTGGGGACCGGCCCCGGTCGCCGTGAAGTACCAGTGGCGGGCGGACGGGACCGCGATCTCCGGTGCGACGGCGGCGACCTACGTCCCGACCACCTCGGTGGTCGGGACCCGGATCACCGTCTCGGTCACCGGCACGAAGACCGGCTGGACGAGCGCCGTGCGCACCTCCGCGGCGACCGCCGCCGTCGTGCGCTGATCCGGGCGACCGCGCGTCAGCTGTGCTCCCCGCGACGTCGGGGCACGATGCGCATCACCGCGGTGCCGGCGGCGATGAGCGCGAACGCCGCGAGCCCCCACCAGAGCGAGTCGAAACCGGTGGCGGCGAGCGCTCCGGCGCCCAGTCCGGCTCCGGCGGAGGACGAGAGGTTGTTGTACATGGGTTTCTCCTTCGATCACCAGGCGCGCTGACGTCGTGTCAGCGCGTCCAGGTAGGCCTTGGTGTGGACGATCTGCAGGAACAGATCGAGGAACAGCTCGTACATCAGGCCGGCGAGCAGCATGTGCTTCCAGCCCCGGTCACGGACGGTGACGACGCGCTCGACGACGAAGATCAGGGTGACGGCGAGCCAGAACGGCTGGATCGAGAGCCCGCCCATCACCAGCGCGTACACGACGGTCGCGAGGTAGACGTAGGTCACGAAGCAGCCGGCCATGGTCAGCAGCTGGCGACCCCAGTAGGGCCAGGTGACGCGGGTGAGGCCGTACTGCACGCAGTTCTCGACGGCGCCGCGCTTCCAGCGCAGCCGCTGGTTCCAGAGCTCGCGCCAGGTCGGCATGATCTCGGTGACGAGCGTGCAGCCCGCCGGGCTCAGCACCTCGTAGCCGAGGTGCTTGATGGCGAAGGTGAGCTCGTTGTCCTCGGTCAGGACCGTCGTGTCGTAGATGCCGCCGCGACCGTCGCCGGCGGGGATGCGCCCGTCGCGCCGGGCGCGGCTGATCTCGCGCAGCAGCGCGCCGCGCAGCACCGCGGCCGTCCCGGTGACGACGAGGCACTTGCCGTTCAGGCGGCGGACGTCGCGGGCGTAGCGGGCGTACTCGTTGCGCTGGAGGTGGCCGACGAGCCCGCCCCCGGGGGTGCCGCGGAAGACGCCGCCGACGGCGCCGATCCGCGCGATGCCGATCTTCAGGCGCGCGATCGCGAGGAAGTCCGGGTCGAGGGCCGAGTCCGCGTCCTGCACCAGGACGAGGTCCTCGTCCTCGAGCTCGAGCAGCAGGACCTCGAGGAACTGGTTCAGGGCGCCGGCCTTCTTGGCCGTGTTGCCGGTCGTGGCGTAGACCTCGGCGCCGTGCGCGAGCGCGATCTCGGCGGTGCGGTCGGTGCAGTTGTCGGTGACGACGACGATCCGGTCCGGCGGCGACGTCTGGGTCTGCAGGCCGAGGATCGCGGCGGCGATCCCCTCCTCCTCGTCGTGCGCGGGGAGGACGGCGACCAGGCGGCCGACGGGCTTCGAGGTGTGGCGTCCCTCGCGGACCGGCGGGGCGGCCGGCGCCGCGGGGGCGGCCGGCGCGGTGCGGGCCGGAGTGCGCGCCCAGGACCGCTCGCGGGTCGGGGCGTAGCCGATCGGCATCGCCTCGGTCGAGGCGGCGGAGCGGGTGGTGAAGGGGGCGGGCAGGGGTGTGGTGAGCTCGTCGGCCGTGCGCGGCGGGGTGTTCCGCGCAGGGGTCGGCGGCTCAGCGGGCAGGACGCCCGCGGAGTGCGCGGTCAAGGCCAGGATCCTCAGTCTTCGGGTGCTTCGGGGGGGGTGGGGAGGCGCGCCGAAGCCACTCCGCAGGCGATTCGGGTCGCCGGAGGAGGGTGATGAAGAGGGGACGTGCCTGCTCTCGGGTGAGCACTGTCGGCACGCAGCAGATCAATCAGCATCGGGTTGCTTGGTGATCACCGTACGGTCCCGCCGAGGTTGATGCAAGAGCATGGAGAATGAACGTTCTCGCAGGATCGAGCGCTGTCCTCGCATCGGTCACACGTCGCGGGACGTCTGCCGTCCGGCTCCAGCGGCGACGCGGCGCGGGTGCAGGATGAGCGCATGACCCTCCTCCGCGTCCGGATGCGCCCGCGCGCCGTCGACGAGCCGCACCGGGTGTCGTCGCCGCTCGAGCTGCTCGTGGACCTGACCTTCGTCGTCGCGATCGCGCAGATCGCCGCGCAGCTCGCGCACGCGACGGAGGAGGGGCACCTCGGCGAGACGGTCCTCCCCTTCGCGATGGTGTTCTTCGCGATCTGGTGGGCCTGGATGAACTTCACCTGGTTCGCCTCCGGCTACGACACCGACGACGTGCCCTACCGGCTGCTCACGCTCGCGCAGATGGGCGGCGTGCTCGTGCTCGCGGCGGGCGTGCCGACGGCGTTCGAGGAGGGCGACTTCACGGCGATCACGGTCGGCTACGCGATCATGCGGTTCGCTCTGGTGAGCCAGTGGCTGCGGGTCGCGGTGTCGTCGCCGGAGCAGCGGGTCTCGGCGCTGCGCAGCGCCGGCGGGTTCTCGATGGTGCAGGTCGGCTGGCTGCTGCGGCTCCTGCTGCCGGAGCAGTACGGGGTGGTGAGCTTCGTCGTGCTGGCGGCGCTCGAGCTGGCGGTGCCGCTCTGGGCGCTGCGCGCGGGCGAGTCGAGCTGGCATCCGCACCACATCGCCGAGCGCTACGGGCTGTTCACGATCATCCTGCTCGGCGAGGGCGTGCTCGCGGCCGTGACCGGAGTGCAGCAGGCGGTGACGGAGTCGGGCGTGAGCTCCGCGCTCGTGCTCGTCGCGGCCTGCGCGCTGGTGATCGTCTTCGCGCTCTGGTGGCTGTCGTTCCTGCATCCCTCGGGCGAGCTGCTCGAACGGCGGCGCGGCCTCTCCTTCGCCTGGGGGTACGCGCACTTCGTGATCTTCGCGGCGCTCGGCGGGCTGGGAGCCGGGCTCGAGGTGGCGGTCGCGGCGACGGCCGGGCACCTGGAGGCGAGCGACACCGTGGTCGGCGGCGCGGTCGCCGTGCCGGTGGCCGCGTACCTGCTGACGCTGTGGGCGGTGCACCTGCCGCTCGGCGAGCGCCGCCCGCTCCGCGCGGCCCTCGTCGTACCCGCCTCCCTCGCGGTCCTGGCGACCCCTCTGCTGGCCGCACCCCTGGGCGTCGGCGCCGCCCTGGCGGCCGTCGCCCTCCTCTGCGCGGCCCTGGTGGCCGCCGCCCTGACGCTCCCCCGCATCTGATCCCCGCCGCGAGATGCCACTTATGAGCACGACACGCCGTGAGAAGTGTGCACAAGCGGCATCTCGATGGCCGGAGAACGAAGTCGCCCCCGAATGTTCATCCGCCCCCTCTAGGGTGACGTCACTCAGAACCGGTCCGCCGGCGATGGACCGGATCCGCAGGCTGCGATGATCCCGCGAGGGGTGCCGGCCGGCAGTCGCCTCGCCCGTTCGCGGTCGCTCCCCCGGCGCCGCACGACCGCGGCTGGAGTCAGCATGGCGCACCCCCTTCCCCCCACGCAGCACCTCCCCTTCGCCCACGGCGGCGGCACGACGATCGGGATGCTCTCGACCTTCCCGCCGACCCGCTGCGGCCTCGCCACCTTCGCCCAGTCGCTCGGCGACGCCCTGACGGCGGAGCACGGCGCGACGATCCGCACCGTCCGGGTGATGGACGAGCTCGCCGTCCCCGGCTCGGCCGTCGGCCGGAGTGTCGTCGCCGAGCTGGTCGCGGGCGATGCGGCGAGCATCGCGGACGCCGCGGCCGAGCTCAGCCGCACCGACGTCGCCGTGATCCAGCACGAGTACGGCATCTTCGGCGGCCCCGACGGCGACGAGGTCCTCGCGCTGATGGAGCAGCTCACGGTCCCGGCGATCGTCGTGCTGCACACCGTCCTCGAGACGCCCAGCGACACGCAGCGCTCGGTGCTGGAGCGCGTCGCCGCCCTCGCCGACGCGGTCGTGGTGATGACCGCCGTCGCCGCCGAGATCCTCGAGCGCCGCTACTCCGTCGACACCCGCAAGGTCGGCGTCATCGCCCACGGCGTGCCGGTCTGGACGGGCGGCGCCGAGCGCACCGCCGCTGCCGCCGACTCGAGCGCGACCCCGCAGATCATCACCTGGGGCCTGATCGGCCCCGGCAAGGGCATCGAGTGGGGGATCCGCGCCACGGCGCTCCTGCGCGACGCGGGGGTCGACGCCCGCTACACGGTGTTCGGGCAGACCCACCCCAAGGTCGTCGCCTCGCACGGGGAGGCGTACCGCGAGTCGCTCGCCGCGCTCGTCGCCGAGCTCGGGCTGGAGAAGCAGGTCGTCCTCGACGGCCGCTACCTCGACCCGGCCCAGCTCGCCGCCGCGGTCGCGCAGGCCGACGCGGTGCTGCTCCCCTACGACTCCCGCAACCAGGTCACCTCCGGCGTGCTGGTGGAGGCGCTCGCCGCCGGCCGCCCCGTCGTCGCGACCGCGTTCCCGCACGCGCTCGAGCTGCTGACCGGGAACCGCGGCCGCACCGTCGCGCACGAGGACCCCGCTGCGATGGCCGACGCCCTGCGCGAAGTGCTCGCCGGCACCACGGTCGCCGCGCCCGATCTCGACGTGCTGTCCGGCAGCACCCTGTCCTGGCCCGCCGCGGCCAGCCGCTACCTGGACCTGGTCGAGCGCCTCCGGGTGGAGCGGGCGGCGTGACGCCTGCGCAGGTCCTCTCGCCCGCGCTCCCCTACTCCCACCTCGACGCGCTGACCGACGCCGGCGGGCTCTTCGAGCACGCGCTGCTCGACGTGCCTCGCCGCGAGCACGGCTACTGCGTCGACGACGTGGCGCGCGCGCTGATCGTGGTCGTGCAGGAGCCGGAGCAGTCCGAGGTGACGAGGCGGCTGACCGAGCAGTACCTGCGCTTCCTCGAGCGGGCGACCGCCGCCGACGGCGCGGTGCGCAACCGGGTCTCGGCCGAGGGCGACTCGCCGGAGGAGCCGTCGCTCGGCGACTGGTGGGGCCGCGCCGTCTGGGCCGCCGGCGTCGTCGCGGCGCGGGCGGAGCTGCCCCTGACCCGGCACCGCGGGTCGCGGCTGTTCCTGCGCCTCGCCGCCCGGCGCTCGCCGCACCTGCGCGCGATGACCTCCGCCGTGCTCGGCGCGGTCGAGGTGCTCGCGGCGCATCCCGAGAACGCCGCGGCCGCGCAGCTCGTCGCGGACGGCTCCGCGCTGCTGCACGATGCCGCCGAGGCCGACTGGCCCTGGCCGGAGCCGCGGCTGCGCTACGCGAACGGCTGCGTCCCGGAGGCGCTGCTCGCGGCCGGCGCGGCGCTCGGCGACCCCGTGCTGCTCACCCGCGGCTTCCACCAGCTGGCGTTCCTGCTCGCGCTCGAGTCCGGCGAGAACGGCCTGTCGGTCTGCGGAGTCGCGGGCCGCGGCCCCGGCGAGACCGGCGCGCTCTTCGACCAGCAGCCGATCGAGGTCGCGGCGCTCGCGGCCGCCTGCGCCCGCGCGCTGACGATCGAGGAGGACCCGCTCTGGCGCGACGGCCTGGCCGCGTGCTGGGCCTGGTTCCGCGGGGTGAACGACTCCGGGACCGTGATGATCGACCCGCTCACCGGCGCCGGCTACGACGGACTGACCCCGACGGGCCGCAACGAGAACCGCGGCGCGGAGTCGACCATCGCCGCCCTGCACACGTCGCTCGTCGTCCGCCGCGCGGAGCTCGCGCAGGCGGCCGCGGCGTGACGGGCACGCCTGTCCCGCCTGTCCTGCGCGGCCTGCGCGTCGGGATGCTCGCGCCCGTCGCCTGGCGCACCCCGCCGCGGCACTACGGGCCGTGGGAGCGGGTGGCGAGCCTGCTCACCGAGGGCCTGGTGCGCCGCGGGGTGGACGTGACGCTGCTCGCGACCGGCGACTCCGCGACCGCCGGCCGGCTCTCGAGCGTCGTGCCGGAGGGCTACGCCGAGTCCGGTGCCGACGGGCGGGTGCAGGAGTCGCTGCACATCGCGCACGCGCTCGCCCGCTCGCGGGAGTTCGACCTCGTGCACAACCACCTCGACTGGCTGCCGCTCGCGCTCGCTGCGCAGTGGCCGGTGCCGCTGGTGACGACGGTGCACGGCTTCTCCGGCCCGGGCATCCTGCCCGCGTACCGCGAGGCGCTGCGGCACCCCCTGACCGCGAACCTGGTCTCGATCTCGGAGAGCGACCGCTCGCCCGAGCTCGACTACGTCGCGACGGTGCACCACGGGATCGACCTGTCGGAGCTGCCGTTCTCGGCGGCCGGCGGTCAGGACCTGGTGGTCCTCGGCCGCATCCACCCCGACAAGGGCACGGCGGAGGCGATCCGCATCGCGGCGGGCGCGGGCCTGCGCCTCGTGATCGCGGGCATCGTGCAGGACGAGCGCTACTGGCGCGAGGAGGTCGAGCCGCACATCGACGGCGACCGGGTGGTCTACGCGGGCTCCGTCGGGCCGGCCGACCGCGCCGCGCTGCTCGGCTCGGCGCTCGCGCTGGTGCACCCGATCGGCTTCGACGAGCCGTTCGGCCTCTCGGTGGTCGAGGCGATGGCCTGCGGCACCCCCGTGATCGCGTACCGGCGCGGCTCGATGCCCGAGATCGTCGACGAGGGCGTCAGCGGCTTCGTCGTCGAGTCCGCGGCGGAGGCGGTCGCCGCGGTGCCGCGCGCCCGCCTGCTCGACCGCGCGCTCGTCCGCGAGACGGCCCTCCGGCGCTTCGCCGTCGAGCGGATGGTCGACGACTACCTCCGCGTGTACGCGCGGGTGCTGGGGCGCTGACGGGGCCTCCGCGAGATGCCACCTGTGAGGCGATTCCTCGGCGTGTCGGGCTCATAGGTGGCATCTCGCGGGCGGCCGACGCTCCCGAGTCGGGGGGGGCGTGAGCGTCGCCGTGGGTGAGGGGCAGCGTCAGAGCGCCGCGTCAGAGTGACGGCGCCCGCAGCGTCGGCGGCACCAGGCCCTCGGCGGCCAGCAGCCGGGCCGCGCCGAGGGTCGAGAGGTCGGCGCCGTGCGCGCCGATCAGCTGCGCCGCGAGCGGCAGGCCCGAGGCCGCTCCGAGCCCGATCGGGAGAACGGTCGACGGGCCGGTCGCGAGGTTCGCCATGCAGCTCCAGCGGCCGATCACCCGGCGGTCGGCCTCGGCGAGCGGGAAGGCGGGCGCCGCGAACGGCACCGCAGGCGCGAGCACGACGTCCACCCCGGCGATGTCCCGCTCCCACTGATCGCGCAGCCGCAGCTGCTCGTCCCAGTCGGCCCAGACCTGCGCGATCGGAGCGCCCGAGCCGCCCGGGTAGGCGATCTCGTGCAGGACCAGCCGGTCGAACAGCGCCTCGGCCTCCGCGGTGCCGAGCACGGAGGGGCCGAGATCGACGACCGTCGCACCGGCCTCGCGGAGGCGGTCGGCGAGGGTCACCAGCGCCGCCGCCGTCTCGTCGTCGACCGGGGCGCCCTCCTCCTCGAGCCACAGCCCCACGGTCAGCTCGCTCAGCCGAGAGGACCGCGGCTCGGGGAGGGCGAGCCGCCACGGTCCGGCTGCGGTCGACCCGGCGAGCACGGCGAAGAGCGCCGCGGTGTCGTCGGCGCTGCGGGCGATCGGCCCGGCGACGGAGGCGGACGGCTCGAGCCGGGTGCCGACCGGCCAGGGCAGGTGCCCGCGCTTGGAGATCACTCCGCTGCTCGGCCGGTGCCCGCAGACGCCGTTCCAGGCGGCCGGCACCCGGATCGAGCCGGTCAGGTCGCTGCCGAGGTCGCCCCAGGACAGCCCGGACGCGACCGCCGCGGCGGACCCGCCGGAGGAGCCGCCCGCCGTCAGCTGCGCGCCCCACGGGTTCACCGCGCGGCCGTGCACGTCGTTGGCGGTGTCGAACGAGTCGAGGAACGGCGGCACGCTCGTCTTGCCGAGGATCACGGCGTCCGCGGCCCGCAGCGCGGCGACCGCGGGGGCGTCCGCGACGGAGCGGTGCACGCTGTCCGCGGTGCCGACGCTGCCGTCGAGCCCGGCGACGTCGAACGAGTCCTTGACCGTGACCGGGACCCCCGCGAGCGGCCCGAGCGGCTCCCCGCGCCGCCGGCGCTCGTCGACCGAGGCGGCGGCGCGGAGGACCGCCTCTTCGTCCCACGCCACGACCGTGCCCGACTGCGCCGCGACGGCGGCGAGCCGGTCCGCGGCGACCTCGACGGCCGAGACGGCCCCGACGGCGAGCGCGGCGCGCAGCTCGGCGATGCTCCCGACACTCACGCTGCCGTGCTCGCGATGCTCGTCGGGCTGCTGGGCCTGATGGGGGTGCTGGGGGTGCCGGGGGTGGCCATGGGCGCCTCTTCCGTGATCACGACGGCGGACTCGGCTGCCGTGCCCGACGACACTATCCGGCCGCGCGTCCGCGTCCCGCTCCCTCGAAGTCCGGGCGCGCGAGCCCTCGCTCCCGGGTCCGCCGAGGCGGGCACGTTGGACGCCCCCCATCAGGGGCACCGCGCGCCGCTTGCCATTGCCTCGGCCGCCGGCCCCTCGCTAGCTTTCGAGGACCGATCCCTTCCCTCGTCGACTCCCGACACCCCCGCCCGCGATGCCGCGTCCGCGAGGGAGGAGGGATCGCGCCGAGGGACCGGAGCGGCCCGATCCGCCCTCTCGAGAAAGGCGACACGATGTCGTCATCGCTCCACCTCTCCTGCACGCTCCCCGCCGCGGTGGTGGCACTGTGAGGGCCCCGCGCCGCTCACGGGCCGCCCTGATCGCCGCCGCGGTGATCGCCGGCACCGTCGGCCTCACGCCCGCCCTCAGCGCCGCCGCCGCGCCCGCCGCCTCGACGGACGTCACCTGCACCGACGGCGCCCCGGTCAGCGCCGTCGTCGCCGGCGACACCGGCGGCCCGGTCGGTGGCACGGGGACCACGACCCTCGGACTCGCCGTCAACGGCGTCACCGCCGACCAGACGACCGTTCCGGCGACCGGCGGCCCGTTCGCCTTCGACTCGGTGCCCGTCACGACGGGAGACACCCTCGTGGTCTGGGCGGGCAGCTCGGCCAACGTGCAGTACACCTACCGCGTCACTGCGGCGTCCTGCGACGACGGGTCGACCCCCACGCCGACGCCGACCGCCACCGGCACCCCGACCGCGACGCCCACCGCGACTCCGACGGCCACTCCCACCGGGACGCCGACCGCGACGCCCACGGCCACGCCCACCGCGACGCCCACTGCCACGCCCACCGCCACCCCCACGCCCGGTGGCCCCGTGGTCGTCACCCGCATCGCCGGCGTCGACCGCCAGGACACCGCCGCGAAGGTCTCGGCCGCGACGTTCAAGGCGAACGTGCCGGTCGTCTTCATCGCCACCGGCGGCAACTTCCCCGACGCCCTCGCCGCGGCACCCGCCGCCGCGAAGCAGAACGGCCCGCTGCTGCTGGTCGACCAGGACTCGATGACGCAGCCGGTCCGCGACGAGCTGCGCCGCCTCAAGCCGAGCAAGATCGTCGTCGTCGGCTCGAACCTGAGCGTCAGCGACCGCCTCGTGACCGAGCTCGCCGCCTACGCGAAGACCGGCGAGGTCCAGCGCATCGGCGGCGTCGACCGCTACGACACCGCGGCGAAGCTCGTCGAAGCCGCGTTCCCGAAGGGCTCCTCGCAGGCCTGGCTCGCCACCGGTGAGAAGTTCCCCGACGCCCTCGCCGCGGCCGCCGCGGCCGGCTCGGTCCGGGCCCCCGTCCTCCTGGTGAACGGCGGACTCAGCGCCGTCGACGACACCACCCGCTCCCTGGTGCAGGGCCTCGGCGTCAAGAAGCTGACGATCGCGGGCGACCCGCTCTCGGTCAGCACCGGCATCGAGAACTCGTTCCGCATCACGCCGATCCGCATCGGCGGCGTCGACCGCTACGACACCTCGGTCCAGCTCAACCGCGCCGCCTTCACCGCCGCGTCGACGGTCTACCTCGCCACCGGCGAGAAGTTCCCCGACGCCCTCTCCGGAGCGGCCGCCGCCGGCTTCACCCGCAACCCGCTCTACACGGTGAAGCCCGACTGCGTCCCCCAGCCCGTCCTCGACGACATCAAGAGCCTCGGCGCCACCAGCGTCGTGCTCCTGGGCGGCACCGGCACCCTGTCCGACGGAGTGGCGAGCCTGACGGCCTGCCGCTGATCACAGCCTGACGACCGGGGCCGCCCGGTCGGCCCGGACGGAGCGCCTCGCGCCCCCGTCCCGCCGACCGGGCGGCCCCTCTCTCTGCGCCCTGAAGCCCACCCGCCACTGACTCGCTCGAGACGGCCGCCGAGTCGCCCGAGAAGGCGCGTTCTCCACCCCGAGAACGAGCCTTCCCGGGCGAGTCGATGGATGCGAGGAGCGGGGCCCCCTCGCGATGGGCTTTCGCGATCCTTCGTCAGACGTGGAGACGCATCCTTCTCGTCGCTGCTCGACACGTGATGAGATGTGACCACTCCCGATCGCGGAGCACCCCTCTTATTCGATAGGCGCCGACGATGGACGACGAGATCCAGTTGATTCAAGATGCTGACGGTATCGCTGTCATCGGTGAGCCCTCAGCGGTCGAGCGATTCCTCAGCACTGCCGGCTTGTCCTCCAGCGATCTTCGACTTGATCGCCTTCGCCCCGCCGTCGGTGCCGCATCCTCGGCGATCCATGCGGCGTCTGCCATTGCTGCCGGGTCGGGCCGATGGGTCAAGCTCACCGAGGAATCCGCCGCCGCACTTCATAAACACGGCCAGATGGTGAGCACCAAGACCGGGCTCGGTATGGGCGTCGTGCAAGGAACGGACGGCCGCATCAAAGGGATAGTCCAGTTCGCTACCACCGGTCCTGCAGCACTGCTGACCAATCCCGCCGCCCTGAGCAGCGTTGCCGGGTTAATGGCGCAGGCCTCGATGCAGAAGTCGATCGACGAGATCAACGAGTACCTCTCGGTCATCGACCAGAAGGTCGACGATCTGATGCGCGGTCAGAAAGATGCAGTGCTCGCCGACATGATCGGCGTCGATCTGGTCATCGAAGAGGCGATGTCCATTCGCGAGACGACCGGTCGGGTTTCAGATGTGACGTGGTCGAAGGTGCAGTCGACGTCGCTCTCTCTCGCGCGTACGCAGGCTTACGCACTACTGCAACTCGACGTTCTCGCCGAGAAGACCGAAGGTGTGACGAAGCTCGGCGACGTCGCCCGGACGACTCGCGAAGTCGAGCCGAAAGTGCGGGAGTGGCTCGCAGTGCTCGCCCGTTGCTTTCAACTTCAAGAAGCGAGTGCGCTCCTCGAGCTGGACCGCGTTCTCGATTCCTCCCCCGATGACCTCGATCACCACCGTCTCGGTCTTCAGGCAGCTCGCAAGGACCGCCTCCAGCGGATCGCCCGAAGCACGGAGCGCCTGATCGACCGGATGGACGCTGCCATCAGCAGCGCGAACTCGAAGGTCCTCATGAATCCTTTGTCCGCTCGCGCGGTCGTCGACTCCTGCAATGTCCTCGCGAGCGATGTCGTCGTCTTTCAAGTTCACCTCGGACTGGAACGGCTGCGGGAGACGGCGAATGCACGGGGCTGGCTCGCTGCCGCCAACGAAGTTCGGGACAGGGTGCTCGAGACCGGCGCCGGGGGCATAGGAGCTGCACGGCGGCTCGGAGATGAGACGGCCGGTCGTGGGCGGGCGATCGCCGACAAGCTCTCACTTCGCCTCGCCGAGGGCGCGCTTCGACGGCGCGCGGAAGGTGCAGCCGACACCGTCGATGAAGAACCGACGACGGATCAAATCAGCTAGAAGGCAGCAATCACGATCCTCCTGTCCGCAAGCGGACACGTCCGCAAGCGGCTCTTCCGCCGGGCCGCGCGCGTTGTCAGACTCGACCGACCCCTCTGCGTTCGCGGCGGGGCCACTCCCGCACCCACCTCAGGAGCCCCGTCCGTGAGCAAGAGCGCGCACCAGGCCTCCGCTCCGGCCGCGACCGGCGGGACCGACGAGGCCGGGACCCGTGCGACCGGCGAGGCCGAGACCCACGGGACCGACGGCATGGGGACCCACGAGGCCGCAACCGGCGGGACTCACGCGGCCGCAACCGGCGGGACTCACGCGGCCGCAGCCGACGGGACCACCGAAGCCGGAATCCTCGCCGCCGCCCCCCGGCGCCCCCTCCGCGCCTGGCTGAGCGCCGGCTCCTACGGCCCCACCGACCTCACGCGGCGCGGCGTCCTGCTGGTCGTCGTGTCGTTCCTCGCCGTGCTCGTTCCGGTGGTGACCCTCACCCTGCTCGACGTCGACTCGCACGTCTCGCTGAAGGTCTGGATACTGGCCGTCACCGTGATCGCGCTGCTCGGGGCGCTGCTGCGCGTCGTCGCGGACATGCGGCCGGGGCCGCGCAGCGACCTCGACCGGGCCGGCAAGGCGGTCGGGGCGGTCGCCGCGCTGTTCACCGCGCTGGCCGTGATCATCGACTGGAGCCTGCTGCACCTGTAGCCGGAGCCTGCTGCAGATCCAGCCTGCGGGCTGCTCAGCTCGCGGGCAGGAACCGCACCGGCAGCTCGGCGATGGACAGCCCCGACTCGCGCAGCGCCTCCTCGATCGCGGCGTGCTCGGCCTCCGGGGCGGTGACCTGGATCTTGTCGACGCCGTCGCTCTGCGTGCCGTCGCTGCTGTCGAAGTAGCCCGTCACGCCGTGCCGCTCGATCAGCTCGGCCAGCAGCCGGGCGTAGCGCTCCTGCTCGCCGGGCCGGACGAGGACGCTCAGCGTCGAGCCGCTGATCTCGACGAGGCTCCCGGCGGCGATTCCCCCGGCGTCCCGGAGGTCCTCGGCGCGGGCGACGAGCGGCAGGAGGTCGACGACGCCCGCGGGGTCCTCGAGCGCGATGAGCGAGAAGCGCGAACCCTCGCCGCCGACGCCCTCGCGGACCGCGGCCTGCAGCTCGAGGCCGTCCGCGACGCCGTCGAGCGGGCCGAGCAGTCCCGCGGGATCGACGCCGAAGTCGGGGCAGCGCGCGCCGGCCGGGCGCTCGTCCGCGGGGCTGCTCACTCCGAGCGCGGTGCCGCCGTCCGTCCGCACCCGGACCGACCAGGACACGGGGTCGGCGTACTCGGTCGCGCAGGCGGTGTCGAGCAGCGCGGCGAGGCCGGCCCGGTCGACGTCCACACCGATCCAGGAGGTCGGGTCGGCGAAGACGGGCGCCTCGACCCAGCGCGCGGACTCCGGGGCGCTCACGCCGGGCAGGGCCGCGACCTCCGCCGTCAGCCGGTCGAAGCCGGGGTCGGGCCGGTCGAACTGCGTCTCGCTGATCGTCCAGCTGAACAGCGTCGCCCCGCCGACGGCGAGACCGGTCGCGGCCACCGCCGCGAGAGGGAGCCACCAGCGCTTCGTCATGCGACCACCCTCCCTCCTCGCGCGCGACGGCACCAGAGCCGCATGCTGCGAGCGGGCGAACACCGGGCGAACGGACGCCGCCGGGCAGAATGGAACGGTGCCGCTTTCCCCCGCCGATCCGCTCCGCGACGACCTCCCCGGCGACGGCCGGGACGAGACCGAGAACGAGCGGCTCGACCGCAACTGGGCCGAGATCCTCCAGGAGCTCCGCGTCATCCAGACCGGCACGCAGATCCTCACCGGGTTCCTGCTCGCGATCGCCTTCCAGCAGCGCTTCGAGGACCTCGATCTCTTCCAGACCGACGTCTACCTGGTGCTCGTCAGCGGCTCGGTGCTCGCGACCCTCCTCGGGCTCGCGCCGGTCAGCCTGCACCGCGAGCTGTTCCGCCGCCGGGCGAAGCGGACCCTGGTTCGCGCGGCGGACGTCCTGCTGCGCCTCACGCTGATGGCGGTGGCCCTCGTGCTCACGGGCACAGTGCTGCTGATCTTCGACGTCGTCACGACGCGACCGCTGGCGATCACGATGGCGTCGATCACGGCGGTCCTGATCGTCGGGATCTGGCTCGCGCTGCCGTGGCGGATCCGGCGGCGGGGGTAGGCTGCGCCCCCCACATGCTGGTCGAGTAGCCCGCAGGGCGTATCGAGACCCACCACCATCAGCACGCGGGGCCTGCAGACCCGCCCTCCGAACGCGCCGGATCTCGATACGCCCGCTCCGCGGACTACTCGATCAGCAGGGCGGCTGCAGCGTCGCGAGCGCCTCGTCGAAGCTCTCCGCGGAGGCGAGCACGCCCTCCGGGCCGATCGCGATCCACCGGCCGCGGTCGCGCAGCAGCAGGCCCAGCTCCTCGGCCGGCCGGCGGCGGGTCCGGCGCAGCTCCAGCACGAACACTCCCGGACCGGTCTCCCGGATCTCCGCCGTCCGGCGATCGGGCAGTCTCAGCGGTACACGCTCCACTCCTTCTTCGCCACGCGGGTCTCCTGGCCGTCGACGGCCACGATCCACGCGCCGTCGGTCTTCGCCAGCACGCGGCCGCGCAGGTACTGCGGCTCCCAGCCGTCGGCGCGGTGCACCCACTTCACGAAGCGGGCGAAGCGGCCCGGCATCACGTCGTCTCTGGACATGGCGTCCTCCCCCGTCGTCGGAGGCCGCGCCGGAGTCGTCTGTCGTGCTCCGGATGCGGCCGGATGACTGCAATGTAGGACGCGCTCAGCGGCCAGGAGGAGACCCTTGACGGATTCGACCGCGTGGGCAACACCTGTCGGGGATCGCCCGGATCCGCGCCGACGAGCGCCGGATCAGCGCTCGGTCAGCACCGGATCAGCGCCCCAGCAGCCCCAGCACGCGCCGCTTCACGGGGTGCAGCCGGTACGCCGCGTACCGCACCGCCGGGTGGGCCAGCGCGCGCAGCCGCCGCGGCAGCGTGCTCCGCGCGGCCACCGCCTCGGCGTAGATCGCGGCCTGGGTGCGCGCCGCCGCCGCGAGGCTGAAGCGCTCGACGACCACCTCGCGCCCGAGCGCGCCGAGCCGGTCGCGCAGCTCCGCGTCCTCCGCGAGCGGCGCCAGGATCCCGGCGAGGCGCCCCGGCCCGTCGACGCCGTCGCCGAGCGAGTACCAGCCGCCCTCGAGGAAGAACGGCAGCGACTCCGGTGTCAGCAGCCGCCAGAACGCCCGCTCGCCCTGCACGACGAGCGGCTTCGCGAACGCCATCCCGCGCAGCGCACTGCTGCCCATGCCGAGCACGATGTCGGCGACCGCGTAGGCGTCGCGCGGGTCGAGCATCTGCCCGGTCAGCGTCACCAGGTCGCGGGAGCGCCCCGCGTTCACGCGGTCGGCCGCGGCCTGCAGCTCGCCGCGGACCGGGCCGTCGCCGACGACGATCAACCGCAGGCGGTGCTCGTCGCCGATCGCGCCGACCGTCTCGATCGCCGCGAGGATCCCCTCGCGCTTGAGATCGACCACCAGCCGCGCCACTGTGACGATCGCGATCTCGCCCTCCGCCACGTCGAAGCGCGCCCGCAGCTCCGCCACCCGCGCCGCTTCCG
This sequence comes from Rathayibacter sp. VKM Ac-2804, assembly GCF_009866655.1. Lineage (NCBI taxonomy): Bacteria > Bacillati > Actinomycetota > Actinomycetes > Micrococcales > Microbacteriaceae > Rathayibacter > Rathayibacter sp. VKM Ac-2804. The sequence continues at coordinate 544,920 of NZ_CP047420.1, read as the reverse complement.
CGACCGGCGCGTTCAGCTCCGTGTCCACCGGCGGCTCGATCAGGTGCAGCACCGGCCGGCGCCGCGACTCCTCCTCGAGCAGCTCGACCACGCCGACGATCATCGGGAACGCCGCTGGCACGAAGTCCGGCACCTCCGGCGAGAGCACCGTGGTGACCACCGGCACGCCGTCGATCAGGTGCGGCCCGAAGGCGGCGTCCATCGTCGGCGCCCACTCGTAGGCGTGGATCAGATCGATCCGCCGCTCGCGGACGATGCGCCGCAGCCGCGCCATGCTGCGGAAGGACAGGCGGGGCCCCTTCTCGGGCGCCTCCTCCCAGTCCAGCCCGAGCTCGGCGACCAGCGGCCGCAGATCGCCGTCCGGTCCGTAGACCACCGCCTCGTGCCCGAGCGCGGCCATCCGCCCGGCCAGCTCGATCCCGTTGATCTGGCTGCCGCCCACCTCCATCGTGTGCAGGCAGGTGAGGATGCGCATCAGACGGCCGGGGCGGAGGCGGCGGCCGGGGAGGAAGGCACGGCCTCAGCCTGCGCCGCGACCTGCCGCCGCGCCTCGTCGATCGTCGCCAGCACCGAGACGACCTCGTCGTGCGGGTGCACCGGGGACTCCACGAGCCCCGCGGCGACGTAGGAGGCGAACGCCGTCGCCTGGAAGGACAGCGCGCCGTACGGCCACGGCCCCTCGTCGGTCCAGACCTCCGAGTCCTGTCCCGAGCTCATGCTGCCGAGCGTCAGCGTCACGCCGCTCGGGCCGAAGAACGGGCTGTGCACCGCGAGCCGCCCCTCCGAGCCGAGCACCATCGCCTCGACCGGCAGCGACGTCTGGAGCGAGGTCGACAGCAGCGCGCGGGCGCCGGAGCCGGTGGTCAGCAGCAGGTCGGCGCTCGCGTCGACGCCCGTGGACGGGTCGACGGTGCCGGAGGCGACGACCGAGACGGGCGCGCCGAGCACCGAGGACGCGAACGAGATCGGGTACACCCCGGCGTCCAGCAGCGCGCCGCCGCCGAGCTCCTTCGCCCAGAGCCGCCCGGTCGGATCGACCGGGACGGAGAAGCCGAAGTCGGCGGTGACCAGGCGCAGCTCGCCGAGCACTCCGCTCTCGACGACCTGGCGGATGACGTCGGCCTGCGGCAGGTAGCGCGCCCACATCGCCTCCATCACCAGCAGGCCGGCCGCGCGGCCCGCGTCGGTGATCTCGCGCGCCTCGTCCGCCGACATCGCGATCGGCTTCTCGATCAGCACGTGCTTGCCGGCGGCGATCGCGGCGAGCGCCTGGGCGCGGTGCAGCGGATGCGGAGTGGCGATGTAGACGGCGTCGATCCCGGAGTCGGCGACCAGCTCCTCGACGGTGGCGTGCACGGTCGCGATGCCGTGCTTCTCGGCGAAGGCGCGCGTCTTCTCGGCGTCGCGCGCCGTGACGGCGACGGCGCGCTGGGTCGAGCGGGAGTGGATCGCAGCGACGAACGCGTCGGCGATGCCCGTGCCGATCACGCCCCAGCGCAGGGCGGGGACGGAGGCGGGGTCGATCGTTCGCGGAGCGGGGAGGGTGACGGGCACCGCTGCATCCTACGGCCGCGGCTCCGCACCATCGAGGGGCTCCGGCCACCGGACGCGCTCGAACACCGCGCGGAGCCGCGCCCCGCGGCCGGGGTGCACCGCGCTCACCCAGGCGATCCGGCCCAGCAGGTGCGCCCGGAGGTCCGGCACAACCGCGCGGTTCTGCCCGGCCGGTCCGTGCACGGCGCAGTTGTGCAGGATCGCGTGCAGCCGGTCGATGTCGGCCCGCCGGACGGCCGGGTGCGCGTTGACGACGATCCCGGTGACGCTCTGCCGGGTGGACGCGGGGCGCAGCCGCGTCTTCCGCGGGTTCACCGCGTAGCCCGCGCCCTCGACGATCCGGGCGGCCCCGCGCGCGAACGCCTCCGCCCGCCGGGCGAACCGCGCGTCGCCGCTGAAGGCGAGGTCGTCGGCGTAGCGGGTGTAGCGGGCGCCGGCCGCCTCGGCGTAGCCGGTCAGCCGCGCGTCGAGGCGGCGCAGCGCCAGGTTGGCCAGCGCGGGCGAGGTCGGCGCGCCCTGCGGCAGGTGCGCGAGCGCGAGGGAGCGGCGGAGCGCGGCCCGCTCCTCCGGCTCTCCGCCCGCGGGCATCCGGTGGATCGCGGCGACCGGCACCGCGTGCGTGCACAGCCCGGTGAGCGCGTAGGCGACCGCCTCGGGCAGCCCCTCGCCGCGCAGCAGCCGGAAGACCCGCGCCGCGGTCACCTGCGCGAAGAAGCGCTGCAGATCGAGGGTGATCAGCATCGCCGAGCCCGCGTGCACGGCCGCCCCGGTGATCGCGCTGCGCCCCGGGACGAAGCCGTGCGCGGCCGGATGCACGGGCGCCAGGCCGATGATCTCGTCGAGCACGCTCCGCTGCACCGCGCGCAGTCGCGAGCGCGGCACCTCGAGCAGCCGCGGCGCGCGACCCGGCCGCTGCCGCCAGACGTGGTCGTAGTTCTGCAGGGCGCCGGGACGCGGAGCGCCGGCGGGCGTCCGGCGGTTCCACTGCCCGAGGTCCGCGAAGCCGTCGAGCTGCGCGGGGGTGAGCCCGAGCAGCCGGGCGAGGTCGTCCCGCCCGTCGATCGCCGGCACCGGGGAGGAGGAGGGCAGCGCCCGCGCGGCGACCGGCGCGAGGTGCGCGACCACCGGCTGCGCGCGCTCCGGGAGCAGCCCCGCGATCACCTGCGCGAGCTCGCGCGGCGCGTCGAGCGGCGGGTGCGGGAAGGCGACGAGCACGGCGGTGACCAGCGGCCCGAGCCAGCGGCGGCGGGCGCCGAGCGCGTCGGCGGCGCGGCGCGCAGTGCGGCCGGGGTCCACTCCGCGCCGAGGAACGCGTGCGCGAGCGCCTCGACGACCGCGTCCCGTCCGTGCACGACGACCCCCCGCCTCGTGCGCTCCAGCCTAGGCTGGGCGGCGCCGCCCCTCCGGGCGAGGCGGACGGGGCACGCGCTGCACCGTCCTCTCCGGGGTCACCCCGGGGCACGTGGATCGACCAGGCATCACGCCGCAGGCACCCACCCGCGCTCCGCGCGGCACAGCGCCAGCACAGCTCGACAGGTCGCCCGGAGGGACGGTCCCACCGGTGCGCGCGGCCGCGCGAGTACCCGCCTGATCCGGAAAGCGCACTCACCCGATTCGGGGGTCGACCGGGGCCGGGGCCCGCTCTAGCCTTTCTGCACGAGCACGGTGCGACGGCGCCGTGAACGATCACGGACACGATCACGGAGGAGGCGCGGATGGACACCTGGAGGCACCGCCTGCCCACCGAGGACTGGACGCCGCTGTTCTCCGGCCCCGTCGACTCCGTGCCCGCCGAGGCGCTCGACGCCGCCGCGCGCATCCTCCGGCTCCTCCCCGACATCGAGCAGCTGACCATCGGCACCCCCGACGGGCCGATCATCGCCGAGCGCGGCTCGTCGGCGGCGGCCTGGCAGGCGGCCGACCGGGTCGCGATGGCCCTGCTCGCCTCCTCCCCCGCCGTCACGGGCGTCACGGCGCGCGCCTTCGACGCCCGCGACGGCGTCCGGCATGCGACCCCCGAGGACCCGTTCCTCACCCGCGAGGGCGGCCGGGCCGCGGCCCTGCGCGCCTCCGCGGACCTCGGCGAGATCTCGGCCGAGGAGGCCGAGCGCCGGCACGCCGAGCTCCTCGCGGGAGAGGACGCCGACGACCCGCTCGAGGCCCTCTGGGACGCGGACGCGGCCTCGCACCGCTGACGCACGCCCGACCCCGTCCGGCTCTCCGACCGGGCCTTCGCATCGTGCCCGATATGTGCAAGAGTGTGCATACGACAATACGTCCGCGGTCGTCGCGGCGAGCGGAGTGCAGGGAGTCGCATGGGACACGACCACGGGCACGCCGGCTCTGCGGGCTCCGCCGCCGCCCGCCACCGCCGCCCGCTCGTCCTCGCCTTCGCTCTCACCGCCGCGTTCGCCGTCGTCGAGTTCGTCGTCGGCGTCTCGACCGGCTCGCTCGCGCTGATCTCCGACGCCGCGCACATGGGCACCGACGTGATCGCGCTCGGGATGTCGATCGCCGCGATCTCGCTCGCCGCGCGCCCCGCCGCGAAGGCCCGCACTTACGGCTCCTACCGGCTCGAGGTGCTCGCCGCGCTGGCGAACGGCGTGCTGCTCTTCGGCGTCGCCGGCTTCGTGATCGTGGAGGCGGTCCGCCGCTTCGCCGAGCCGCCCGCGGTGCCCGGGGCGCCGCTCCTGATCACCGCGATCATCGGCCTGGCGGTCAACCTGGTCAGCCTGCGCCTGCTCTCGGCCGGCGCGAAGGAGAGCATCACCCTGCGCGGGGCCTCGCTCGAGGTGCTCGGCGACGCACTCGGCTCGGTCGGCGTGATCCTCGCCGCGATCGTGCTGCTCACCACCGGCTGGGCCTGGGCCGACCCGATCGTCGGCGTGCTGATCGGCCTGCTGATCCTGCCGCGCACCTGGTCGCTGACCCGCCAGGCGCTCGGGATCCTGATGGAGTCGGCGCCCGCGCACGTCGACCTCGCCGCGGTCGAGCGCGACGTCTGCGCGGTCCCCGGCGTGCTCGCCCTGCACGACCTGCACGTCTGGACCATCACCTCCGGCATGGAGAGCGCGACCGGCCACATCGTCGTCGCCCCCGACGCCGACTACCGCGAGGCCCTCGCCGGAGTGCTCGCCGTCCTGCACGACGACCACGGCATCGACCACGCCACCATCCAGTGCGAGCCCGAGGCGTTCCGGGAGCGCCCGCGCACGGTCTGAGCGCCGCCCCTCCGCCCGCCCGCGGCCCTTCCGCCTGTTGACGTCAACATGTAGGGTCGGAGGCCACGGGCGTGTTCACGTGAACAGCTCCCCTTTCAGAGTTGAAAGAGAGACGCATCGATGTCCATGTCCACTGCCAGACGCACTCGCCGGAAGGCGGGCCGGATCGCCGCGCTCGCCACGAGCGCCGCCCTCGCCGCCGGAGCGCTGCTCGCGCTCCCCGCGGCCGCCGCCCCCGCGCAGGCCGCCGACGCCTTCCGCATCACCCCCAACCCCGCCGCCGCGGGCGAGTCGTTCGAGGGCTGGGGCACCAGCCTGGTCTGGTTCGCCAACGCCACCGGGAACTACCCGGAGGCCCTCCGCGAGGAGCTCTACCAGAAGGTCTTCGGCGACGACGGCCTCGACCTGAACATCGCCCGCTACAACATCGGCGGCGGCAACGCCTCCGACGTGAAGGACTACCTCCGCCCCGGCGGCGCGGTCGAGGGCTGGTGGAAGCAGAACCCGGCCGGCGACGCCGCGACCTACGGCGGCACCAGCACGAACTACGCCGACCGCGACGCGCTCCTGGCGAAGTGGAACGCCGGCGACGCCTCCTCCTACGACTGGACGAGCGACGAGACGCAGCGCTGGTGGGTCGAGAAGCTCGCCGAGGAGAAGCAGATCTCGCACTGGGAGGCGTTCGCCAACTCCGCCCCCTACTTCATGACCGAGAGCGGCTACGTCTCCGGCGGCTTCAACGCCTCGAGCGAGCAGCTGAAGCCCGCCGCGGAGGCGAAGTTCGCGCAGTACCTCGCGACCGTCACCGCGCACATGGAGGACGAGTACGGCATCGAGTTCGACACCCTCGACCCGTTCAACGAGCCGAACACCAACTACTGGGGCACGCAGCTCACCAACGGCGTCCCGACCGGCGGACGGCAGGAGGGCATGCACATGGGCCCGACCCGCCAGGCCGACCTGATCCCCGACGTCGCCGCCGCCCTCGCCGCTTCCTCGAGCGACGCCGGCATCGCCGCGATGGACGAGACCAACCCCAGCATCTTCAAGACCAACTGGGCCGCCTACTCCGCCGCCGTCCGCGCCGAGGTCGACCGGATGAACGTGCACACCTACGGCACCTCCGACCGCCTCGCCGTCCGCGACCTCGCCAAGCAGGCCGACAAGGACCTCTGGATGAGCGAGATCGAGGGCAACTGGGTCGCGGGCTACGACCCGGTCAACATCGAGAACGGCCTCGGCATCGCGGGCCGCATCAACGACGACCTCCGCGAGCTCGAGCCGAAGGCCTGGGTGCTCTGGCAGCCGGTCGAGGACCTCTACAACATGAGCCCGAAGGGCGAGAACCTCAACTGGGGCTCGATCTTCATCGACCTCGACTGCACGCCGTACCAGGAGGGCGGCGCCGAGGTCTGGAAGTCCGCGCGCCGCGTCGCGGACGCCGGCGGCGACTCCACCAAGGCCCCGGTCTGCGGCGTCGAGACGAACTCGAAGTTCAACACGATCCGCAACTTCACCAAGTTCGTCCACGAGGGCGACCACCTGATGCCCACCAACGACACCTCCTCCACCGCCGCCGTCCGCGGCGACGGCAGCGGCGCGACCGTCGTGCACACCAACACCGGCGCGACCGCGAAGACCGTCGTGCTCGACCTCTCCCGCTTCGGCAGCATCGCCGCCGGCGCGACGGTCACCCCCTACGTCACGACGCAGGCCGCCTCGGCCGCCGCGCCGACCGGCAACGCGCTGGTCGCGAAGCCCGCGGTCACCATCGACCGGGAGTCGCGCACCGCGACCGTCACGGTGCCCGCCAAGTCGGTCACCTCCTTCTCGATCGACGGCGTCTCCGGCGTCGCCGACTCCGCCCCCGCGCTGCGCGACGGCCACCGCTACCAGCTGGTCGGCACGCAGAGCGGCAAGGCGCTGACCGGCAACCCCACCGGCGCCGCGACCACGATCACCACCCTCGCCACCGACTCCACCGCCGCCGCGAAGCAGAGCTGGACCGTCCGCGAGGTCGCCCCCGGCGAGCGCGAGGCCACCCGCCGCGTCATGCTGCAGAGCAGCGACGGCCGCGTGCTCGGCGCCACGAGCGCCGGCACCGACCTGCGCACGCTCTCGGTCGACGCCGCCAAGGCCGACGCCGCCACCCGCTGGATCGTCAGCACCACCGACGGCACCGCCTACACGCTGGTCAACGAGTCGATCGGCCTCTCGCTCGACGTCAACGGCCAGTCCAGCACCGAGAACACCGCGGTCGGCGTCTACGGCTCGAACGGCGGAGCGAACCAGTCCTGGACGCCGCGCGACCTCGCCCCGTCCGCCGCGCAGACGGTCGCCGTCCGCACCACCGTCGGCGTCGCGCCGACCCTGCCCGCCTCGATCGCGCCGCAGTACGCCTGGGGCACCGGCGCACCGGTCGCCGTCACCTGGCAGCGGCCGGCCGACTCGGCCTACGCCGCCGCCGGCCGCGTCGAGGTGACCGGCACCGCGACCGACCTCTTCGGCCAGTCGATCCCCGTCACCGCGCTCGTCGACGTCGGCGGCCTCACCGCCACCGACCCGGCGTCCCTCACCGTCGCCGCCGGAGCCTCCGTCGCCGCAGTGCAGGCCGCGGCTCCCACGACCGTGCCGGCCCGCGTCGGCGCCTCGACCAGCACCTTCGCGGTGCCGGTCGCTTGGGACTGGACGCCGCTGACCACCGCCTCGCTCGCGGCGCCCGGATCGGTGACGATCTCCGGCACCGCGACGGCCGACGGCCAGACCCTCCCCGCCACACTGACGGTGCTGGTCACCGCGGGCACCCTCCGCAACTTCAACCCCGACGCGGGCATCGTCGCGACCGCGACCTCGTCGGAGTCGGGCTACGGACCGGAGCGCACCCGCAACGGCGTCGACGGCGACAAGGGCTGGTCCAACTGGACGAGCGGCACCAAGGCCGCGCAGAGCAGCCTGACCTACACCTTCCCCGCCACCCGCCAGGTGCAGCAGGTGTCGGTGCAGTTCCAGCGCGACGGCGGCACCAGCTGGGCGCAGAGCTACCAGCTGCAGTACCAGGGCGCCTCGAGCACGACCTGGACCGCGGTCCCCGGCTACGAGTCCGCGGTCGCGCTGGCCGCGCCCGCCGACGGCACCGCGCCGACGCTGTCCGCGACCTTCGCGCCGGTGACGGCCAAGGCCTTCCGCGTCGTGATGAACGCCTACGCCAACACGCACCTCATCGTGTCGGAGACGAAGCTGTACGAGTCGGTGGCCTCGCCCGCCGCGGTCGCCACCCTCGGCGCCCTGCGCGTGAACGGAGTCGGCGTCGCCGGCTTCGATCCGGCCCGCGGCTCCTACGCCGTGACCGTCGACGGCACGACGATGCCGGTGCTCACCGCGGTGGCCACCGACTCGGCGGCCCGGGTGCGCGTGACGCAGCCGACCACCGCGAACGGCGGAGTCGGCACCGTCGTGGTCACCTCGGCCGACGGCACGGTCTCGCAGACGACGACCGTGACCGTGACACTGAAGGCGCCCGCCGCCCTCGCCGTCGCGGTGACGGCGACGACCCGCTGCATCGCCGGCAAGGTCACCCTGACGGTCACGGCGCAGAACAACGCGTCGGTCCCCGTCTCGATGACCGTCGCCTCCGCCTACGGCTCGAAGGAGTTCACCGGCGTCCTGCCCGGCAAGAACGCCTCCGCCGCCTTCTCGACGCGCGCCGCCTCGGTGCCCGCCGGCCAGGCCACCGTCACCGCGACGGCCACCGTCGACGGCACGCCCGTCACCACGGTGATCCCCGCCGGGTACTCCGCGCGCAGCTGCTGACGCCCTGCCTGCCGGTCGAGCAGCCGCGCAGCGGATCGCTCATGCTGGTCGAGTAGCCGCGCAGCGGCGTATCGAGACCCACCCGCCGAACACGTGGATCTCGCTACGCCCGCTCCGCGGCCTACTCGATCAGCATGAAGACGCGGCAGCATGCGAACGCGGACCTTCCATGCTGGTCGAGTAGACGCGAAGCGGCGCGCTCATGCTGGTCGAGTAGCCGCGCAGCGGCGTATCGAGACCCACCGCGCTCAGCACGGCGGGCCTGCAGACCCCTGATCTGACGCAGGTGGATCTCGATACGCGCGCCCCGCGCGCTACTCGATCAGCATGAAGCCGCGAGTGGACCCGGAACGGGCCTCGCACCTCCAGCAGAGCCCGGCACGCGTCCACTCGCATGCCCCACCTCCCGCGAACGGACCCGGATCGGGCCCTCCAGCTCAGCCGGACCCCGCCTCGGGTCCGCTCGTCGCCCCCGTGCATGCTGGTCGAGTAGCCGCGCAGGGGCGTATCGAGACCCGCCGTCCTCAGCACGGAGGGTCTTCAGACTCGTCCTTCTGACGCAGGTGGATCTCGATACGCGCGCTGCGCGCGCTACTTGATCAGCATGAGTCCGCGAGCATCCGGGAGAAACCGGGGCCCGCTCCTGCTGCTGGACCAGCGGCGCCCTCCCCTGCTGGTCGAGTAGCCGCGCAGCGGCGTATCGATACCCACGCCCGCCAGGACGCCGGCGCGTCAGTCCGTCGCTGCGTCGTACACCGCGAGCAGGCGGTCGAGGAACGCCTGCACCGTCGCGCGCTCCGCCTCGTCGAGGTCGGCGACGACCGCCTCGACGCCGGCGATCAGGGGCGCGACCCGCTCCTGCGCGCGCCGCGCCGACTCGTCCGCGGCGGTCACGATCAGCTTGCGGCCGTCCGTGGGGTGGCGCTCGCGGCGGACGTGGCCGGCCGCCTCGAGGCGGTTCAGCACCAGGGTCGTCGCCGCCGTCGAGACGCCGAGGCGCCCGGCCAGCTCGGTCGGCGTCAGCGGACCGGCGGACATCAGGTGCGTCATCGCGTCGAGCCCGACGGCGTCGACCGCGAGCGCACGGGTCAGCGACTGCTCGAAGAGCTTCTGCCGCTCCGTCACCTGGCGCACGCGGGTCCGGATGCCGAGATCGGGCGCACTGTCGGTCATGGCTCCACGATACTGATGTAGATTGCCAATCTCATTGATTATCAACGAAAGAGGCGACCATGACCCGAGTCCTGATCTCCGGCGCCAGCATCGCCGGGCCCGCCCTCGCCTTCTGGCTGCACCGGTACGGCGTCGAGACGACGATCGTCGAGCGCGCGCCCGCCCTGCGGCTCGGCGGGCAGAACGTCGACGTCCGCGGCGCCGGCCGCGAGGTCGCCCGCCGGATGGGCCTCGAGGACGACATCCGCGCCGCGACGACCGGCGAGGTCGGCACCCGCTTCGTCGGCCGCGGCGGCCGCACCCTCGCCGAGTTCCCGGCCGGCACCTCTGACAGCGGCGGCGCGACCGCCGAGCTGGAGATCCTCCGCGGCGACCTCGCGCGGCTCCTCGTCGAGAGCACCGCCGAGCACACCGAGTACCGCTACGGCGACCGCATCACCGAGCTGAGCGACGACGGCACCGGCGTCACCGTCTCCTTCGAGAACGCCCCCGACGAGCGCTTCGACCTCGTCGTCGCCGCCGACGGCATCGGCTCGAGCACCCGCCGCCTCGTCTTCGGCACCGAGCCGGAGATCCGCTCGCTCGGCCTCGAGACCTCCTACGCCACGATCCCGCGCACCGCCGCGGACGACGACTGGTGGCGCTGGTACAGCGCGGCCGGCGGACGCAGCATCACCCTCCGCCCGGACCCGCACGGCACGCTCCGCGTCGCGCTCTCGCAGGTGATCGACCGACGGCTCGACCGCGCGAGCACCGAGCGCCGCTCGATCGACGAGCAGCGCGCGCACCTGCGCGCGGTCTTCGGCGACGCCGGCTGGGAGGCGCAGCGCGTCCTCCGCGGACTGGACGAGGCCGACGACCTCTACTACGAGCAGATCGGGCAGGTGCACGCCCCGCGCTGGTCGAGCGGACGGGTCGCGCTGGTCGGCGACGCCGCCTACTGCGCCTCGCCGGTCAGCGGGATGGGGACGAGCCTGTCGCTCGCGGGCGCGTACGTCCTCGCCGGCGAGCTCGCGGCGCACGTGGATCCGCGCGACGGCTTCGCGGGCTACGAGCGGATCATGCGACCCTACGTGAAGCAGGCGCAGGCGCTGCCACCGGGGGTGCCGCGGGTGGCGAATCCGGTCTCGCCGCTCGGAGTGGCGGCGTTCGGGCTCGCGGTGAAGGTCGCGGCGACGCCGGTGATCGGGCGGACGATGGGGCGGTTCTTCACGCCGCCGGCCGACGCGATCGACCTGCCGGAGTACTCGCACCTGGAGCGCTGAAGGGGCGGGATCTCGATACGCCCCTGCGGGGCTACTCGATCACCAGAGGGAGGGGCGCGGACCGCCTTCATGGTGGTCGAGTAGCCGCGGAGCGGCGTATCGAGACCCGCCCGCCGAAGCGCGTGGATATCGAGACGCCCGCGGCGCGGGCTGCTCGATCAGCATGCGGTGGTCAGTGCGCCTGCGCCGGCTCGCCGCGCTTGAGCACGCGGCGGACGCCCATGACGGCGGCGACGACGATCAGGCCGAGCACGAGGCCGAAGATCATCGAGACGAAGGTGTCGGCGATCCAGACGACGACCGGGCCGGCGCCCTCGACCGCGTGGGTGACGACGTGCACGAGGTCGTACGGGCCGTGCCAGAAGGTCTCGGCCAGGTTCGCGGTGACGAGGTGGCCGCCGACCCAGAGCATCGCGAGCGTGCCGATGATGCTGATGGTGCGGAAGACGGCCGGCATCGAGGCGACGATGCGCACGCCGAACCGCCGGACGCCCCGCGCCGCGTTCTTCATCAGCCGCAGCCCGACGTCGTCGATCTTGACCAGCAGCGCGACCGCGCCGTAGACGAGCAGCGTCATGCCGAGGCCGACCACGGCGAGCGCCCCGAGCGTCCCGCCGAAGCCGAGGTCGGTGTCGAGCCCGTCGAGCGCGATCAGCATGATCTCGGTGCTGAGGATGAGGTCGGTGCGGACGGCGCCGAAGACGAGCTTCTTCTCGTCGCGCGCCTCCGTCTCGCCGGCGGCGTGGTGCACGCCGAACCACTCGAGCACCTTCTCCGCGCCCTCGAAGCAGAGGAACGCGCCGCCGACGATCAGCAGGTACGGCAGCACCCACGGCGCGAACGAGGAGAGCAGCAGCGCGATCGGGATGATGATCACGAACTTGTTGACGAGGCTGCCGAGCGCGATCCTCCCGACCACGGGCAGCTCGCGCGCCGGGGTCAGCCCCTGGACGTACTGCGGGGTGACGGCCGCGTCGTCGATGACGACACCGGCCGTCTTCGCGCTCGCCTTCAGGGCGGCGGTGAGGATGTCATCGACGACGGCGAGCAGGCCGACCGACATGGGAGCTCCTTAGCGAGGACGGGTGAGAAGCCTCACAGTATCGCCCGCGCTGCAGGTCGCAGCAGCGCGGCTCAGCGCGGCGCCGGCCCCGTGCTCTCCCGGACGACGAGCTCCGTCGGCGTCAGCGTCACGCCCGAGCGCTCCCCCGACTCCAGCTCGCGCAGCAGGATGTCCACCGAGCGCCGCCCGGTGTCGCCGAAGGACTGGTGCACGGTGGTCAGCGGCGGCCAGAAGCTCGCCGACTCCTCCATGTCGTCGAAGCCGACGACGCTGACCTCGCCCGGCACCGCGCGGCCCGCGTCGTGCAGGGCGCGCAGCACGCCGAGCGCCATCTGGTCGTTGGCGGCGAAGATCGCGGTCACGGAGGGGTCCGCGGCCAGCACCTTCCCGATGCGGTGGCCGGAGGCGCTCGACCAGTCGCCGACGAGCACCTCGGGCACGGGGGCGCCCTGCGCGCGCAGCGTCGACTCCCAAGCCTCGCGGCGCCGCTCGGCCGAGTAGGAGCGCTCGGGTCCGGCGATGTGGTGGACGGTGCGGTGGCCGAGCTCCAGCAGATGCTCCACCGCCTGGCGCGCGCCCGAGACCTGGTCGGTGTCGACGACCGGGTAGCGGTCGCCGCCCGCGGAGTCGACGACCACGACGGGCAGGTCGGGCGGCAGCACGATGTCGGCCTCGTCGAGCAGGTGCGCCTCGACCACGATGATCACGCCGTCGACCGCCTCCTCGCTCAGGCGGTGGAAGGCGACCGAGACCTCGCCCTGGGTGGGGTGCGAGACGGGGATGAGGGTGATCGAGTAGCCGGCGTCGGCCGCCGCGATCGCGATGGCGTCGAGGGTGCGCATGTTGCCGAAGGAGGACAGCGTGAACATGATCACGCCGATGCTGTGGAAGCGGCCGGTGCGCAGGGCCCGCGCCGCGCTGTTGGGCCGGTAGCCCAGCTCGCGCATCGCCTCGAGGACGCGCTCGCGGGTCTCGGTGTCGACGTTCTGCTTGCCGTTGGACACCCGCGACACGGTCTGCCCGGACACGTTCGCGCGCCGTGCGACATCGGCCATCGACACGCCCCGTCGGCGCGGGACGGCGGTCGCCGCGTTCGTCTCGATCGCCATGCCGTCCCTCCACGAGTCCCGCGCCGGCGGCGGAACATCGTTTCCCCATCGAAACCTAACGGATCGTGCGCGTGTTGACGTCGCCATGCTACGGTGGCGTTCTGCCATGTTGACGTGAACATGGCGGAACCGACCCCGAACGGAATCCCGCCGATGACGACGACGTCTCCCCCTGTCCCTCTGCGCGAGGTCACTCCGCCGGCCGCACCGCTCGCCGTCCCGCGCAGCCGGGCGAAGAGCGAGTGGAAGGGCCTGGCCTTCGTGGCCCCCTTCCTCGTGGTGTTCCTGCTGGTCTTCATCGCGCCGGTGATCTACTCGATCTACCTCAGCCTCTTCCGCGAGCAGCTCATCGGCGGCAACGCCTTCGTGGGCTTCGAGAACTACCTCGCGATCTTCCGCGACCCGAACTTCTGGGAGGGCTTCGGCCGCGTCCTGCTGTTCCTGGTCGTCCAGGTCCCGGTGATGCTGGTGCTCGCGCTGGTCGCGGCCCTCGCGATCGACAGCGGCCGGCTGCACGGCACGGGCTTCTTCCGCATCGTCGTCTTCCTCCCCTACGCGGTCCCCGCGGTGGTGGCGGTCCTGATGTGGGGCTTCATCTACGGCGACAACTTCGGCCTCACCGCCAACGTGAACGACCTGCTCGGCTCCGACCTCATCGCGCCGTTCTCGCGCGACTGGATCCTGGTCTCGATCGGCAACATCGTCACGTGGGAGTTCGTCGGCTACAACATGCTGATCTTCTACTCGGCGCTCAAGACCATCCCCGGCGAGCTCTACGAGGCCGCCGAGATCGACGGCGCCGGCCCGCTGCGCGTCATCCGCTCGATCAAGCTGCCCGCCCTGCGCGGCGCGATCGTCATCGCCTCGATCTTCTCGATCATCGGCAGCTTCCAGCTGTTCAACGAGCCGAACATCCTCCGGACGCTCGCGCCGAACATCATCACCACCTACTTCACGCCGAACATGTACGCCTACAACCTGTCCTTCGCGGGTCAGCAGTACAACGCGTCGGCCACGGTCGCCATCGTCATGGGCGTGATCACCGCGGTGATCGCCTACGTCGTGCAGCTCCGCGGCGCGCGCAAGGAGAACTGATGGCCATCGCAACCGCACCCCGCCCCACGAAGGCCGCCCCGGCCAAGCGCCCCGCCCGCCGCGGCTCCTCGGTCGCCCCGAAGAAGTCGATCGCCTTCACCCTGCTGATGTCGGCGTTCATCCTCTACAGCCTCGTGCCGCTCGCCTGGCTCGTGATCAACGCGACCAAGACGCAGGCCGGCCTGTTCTCGAGCTTCGGCCTCTGGTTCGACGGCGACTTCGTCCTCTTCCAGAACATCGCCGAGACGCTCACCTACCGCGACGGCATCTTCCTCCGCTGGCTCGGCAACACGCTGCTCTACGTGGTCGTCGGCGCGGGCGGCGCGACGCTGCTCGCCACGCTCGCCGGCTACGGCCTCGCGAAGTTCCGCTTCGCCGGGCGCAAGGCGGTCTTCGCGGTCGTCCTCGGCGCGATCGCCGTCCCCGGCACCGCGCTCGCCGTCCCGACCTTCCTGATGTTCAGCCAGCTCGGCCTCACCAACACCCCGTGGGCGATCATCATCCCCTCGCTGATCAGCCCCTTCGGCCTCTACCTGGTCTGGGTCTACGCGGTCGAGTCGGTGCCCACGGAGCTGCTCGAGGCGGCGCGGATGGACGGCGCGGGCGAGTTCCGCACCTTCTTCACCATCTCGATCCGCCTGCTCGCCCCCGGCATCGTCACCGTGCTGCTGTTCTCGGTCGTCGCGACCTGGAACAACTACTTCCTCCCGCTGATCATGCTGAGCGACCCGCAGTGGTACCCGCTCACCGTCGGCCTCAACCAGTGGAACGCGCAGGCCACCGGCGTCAGCGCGCAGCCGATCTACAACCTCGTGATCACCGGCTCGCTGCTGACGATCATCCCGATCGTCGTCGCGTTCCTCGGCCTCCAGCGCTTCTGGCAGTCCGGCCTGAGCGCCGGCAGCGTCAAGGGCTAGGCCCTCCGGCGTCACAGCCCCCACGAACCCGTCCCCCCGGTCGGAGCGTCCTGCCCCGCACCACTCCACCCGCACCACCCCACAGCACGAAGAAGTGAAGGGAATCACCATGAAGATCGCCCACTCCGCCCTCCGGCGGACCCTGACGGTCGTCGCGGCCGCAGCACTCGCCGCGGGCTCGCTCGCCGCCTGCTCGTCCGGCGGCACCACCGGCGGCGGCACGACCGCCTCCGGCACCGCGGCCGACCTCGATGCCGCCCTCGAGGCCGGCGGGAAGATCACCTACTGGAGCTGGACCCCCAGCGCCGAGGCCCAGGTCGCCGCGTTCGAGAAGGCCTACCCGAAGGTCGACGTCGAGCTGGTCAACGCCGGCACGAACAAGGACGAGTACACCAAGCTCGAGAACGCGATCAAGGCCGGCTCGGGCGCCCCCGACGTCGTGCAGATCGAGTACTACGCCATGCCGCAGTTCGCGCTGTCGGACTCGCTGCTCGACCTCTCCCAGTACGGGATGGACGACCTCGAGGACGAGTTCTCGGCGTCCACCTGGGGCAGCGTCACCATCGACGGCAAGCTCGTCGGCCTCCCGCAGGACTCGGGCCCCATGGCGATGTTCTACAACAAGACGGTCTTCGACCAGTACGGCATCGCCGTCCCCACCACCTGGGACGAGTACATCGCCGCGGCCAAGGCGCTGCAGGCGGCCGACCCGTCGAAGTTCATCACCGCCGACACCGGCGACGCCGGCTTCGCGACCAGCATGATCTGGCAGGCGGGCGGCGAGCCCTTCACGACCGACGGCACGAACGTCACCGTGAACCTCCAGGACGAGGGCACCGAGAAGTGGACCGGCGTCTGGAACCAGCTCGTCGAGGGCGGCCTCCTCTCCGACACCCCCGCGTGGGGCGACGAGTGGTACAAGGGCCTCGGCGACGGCTCGATCGCCTCGCTGATCACCGGTGCCTGGATGCCCGGCGTGCTCGAGTCCAGCGTCCCCGACGCCTCCGGTGACTGGGCCGTCGCGCCCATCCCGACCTACGACGGCACCGCCGTCAGCGCCGAGAACGGCGGCGGCGGCCAGTCCGTCACCAAGCAGAGCGAGAACCCGGCGCTGGCCGCCGCGTTCCTGCGCTGGCTGAACAGCGACGAGGCCTCGGTCGACGTCTTCCTCGAGAGCGGCGGATTCCCGTCGACCTCGGCCGACCTCAGCAGCCCGGACTTCACCGGCGCCGAGTCCGAGTACTTCGGCGGCCAGAAGATCAACGAGGTGCTGACCCAGGCCTCGACGGACGTCCGTCCCGGCTGGTCGTACCTGCCCTTCCAGGTCTACGCGAACAGCGTCTTCGGCGACACCGTCGGCCAGGCCTACGCGAACAAGACGAGCCTCGACGACGGCATCGCCGCCTGGCAGAGCAAGCTCGTCGAGTACGGCAACGCTCAGGGCTTCACCGTCTCCGAGTAGCACCCACGGCGTTCGAGGCCGGTCGGATCCCTCCGGCCGGCCTCGACCCGTCTCATGATCCTGAGGGGGATCCCGCATGACCACCGCTCCCGACTCCACTGCGCCGACTGTTGCGCCGGCCGGCGCGCCGGCCGCCGAGGCCCAGAGCCGCTTCGCCATCGGCGCGACCGACTTCGAGCTCGACGGCAGGCCGCACCGCATCCTGTCGGGAGCGCTGCACTACTTCCGGATCCACCCGGACCTCTGGGCCGACCGGATCCGCAAGGCCCGCCTGATGGGCCTGAACACCATCGAGACCTACGTCGCCTGGAACGCGCACGAGCCGCAGCGCGGCGCCTGGCGCGAGGACGCCGGGCTCGACCTCGGCCGCTTCCTCGACCTGGTCGCCGCCGAGGGCCTGCACGCGATCGTGCGCCCCGGCCCGTACATCTGCGCGGAGTGGAGCAACGGCGGCCTGCCCGCCTGGCTCCTCCGCGACCCCGAGGTGGGCGTGCGCCGCTCCGAGCCGCACTACCTCGCGGCGGTGAGCGACTACCTCCGCCGGATCTCCGCGATCGTGGCCCCGCGCCAGATCGACAGCGGCGGACCGGTCGTGCTCGTGCAGATCGAGAACGAGTACGGCGCGTACGGCTCCGACAAGGAGTACCTCGCCGAGCTGGTCCGCGTCACCCGCGACAGCGGCATCACGGTGCCGCTCACCACCATCGACCAGCCGACCCCGCAGATGCTCGCCGACGGCAGCCTGCCCGGCCTGCACCTGACCGGCTCGTTCGGCTCGCGCACGGCCGAGCGCCTCGCGACGCTGCGCGAGTTCCAGCCCACCGGCCCGCTGATGTGCATGGAGTTCTGGTGCGGCTGGTTCGACGACTGGGGCACCCAGCACCACACCACCGACGCGGCGGCCTCGGCGAGCGAGCTCGACGCCCTGCTCGCGGTCGGCGGATCCGTCAACATCTACATGTTCCACGGCGGCACCAACTTCGGCCTGACCAGCGGCGCGAACGACAAGGGCCGCTACGCCGCGATCACCACGAGCTACGACTACGACGCCCCGCTGAACGAGAGCGGCGACCCGACGGCGAAGTACTGGGCCTTCCGCGAGGTCATCGCGCGCTACGCGCCGGTGCCGGAGGAGGTGCCCGCGGTGTCCCCGCCGGCGCCGGCGCTCACCGCGCCGCTCGTGCCGGGCCCGGCGCTGCTCGGGCTCGACGCGGTCTTCGGTCCGGCGACGCGCCTGGAGACGATGGCGACCTTCGACGACCTCGGGCAGGGCGACGGATTCGTGCTGTTCACGACGGCGCTCGACGCCGGGGCGGCTCCCGCCCGGCTGGTCGTCGGCGAGGAGGTGCGCGACCGGGCCTGGGTGCTGCTCGACGGCGTGCCGGTCGGCGTGCTCGCGCGCGACGACCACGAGCGGGCGATCACCCTCCCCCGCGGCACCGGCGAGCTGGCGATCCTGGTCGAGGACCAGGGCCGGGTGAACTACGGCGAGCGGATCGGCGAGCACAAGGGGCTGATCGGCGGCGTGCGGCTCGACGGGGTCGAGCTCCGCGGCTGGGTCGCGCGGCCGCTGGCGCTCGAGTGCCTGCCCGAGTGCGGCCGGGTGGCCGGGAGCGGATCGTTCGCGGCCGGGCCGGGGCTCGCCTCCGGCTCGTTCGAGCTCGACGCTCCGGCCGATCTGCACCTCGACACGCTGCACTGGGGCAAGGGCCTGGTCTGGGTGAACGGCTTCCTGCTCGGCCGCTACTGGCGGCGCGGGCCGCAGCGCACGCTGATCGTGCCGTCGCCGGTCACCCGGGCGGGGCGCAACGAGGTGGTCGTGCTGGAGTTCGAGTCGATCGCGGAGCCGGAGATCCGGCTGCTCGCGCACGCGGACCTGGGGCACACGGAGATCTAGCGGGGCGGCTGGGGCGGGCCGGCGGTTCGGCGGGAGTGTCCGAGGCCTCTGCTAGCCTCGGGCCGCCTCCGCCCCGACGCAGGGCGGAGCAGAGGGGGAACCACCATGACGCACACCACCGCCGCCCGAGCCGGACTCGCCCTCGCGGGCGCCCTGCTGCTCGCGCTGACCGGCTGCACCACCGCCGCCGAGCCGGAGCCGACCGCCGAGGCGCTGCCGCAGCACACCGACGCCGAGCTGGCCACGATCTTCGACGGCATCCAGTTCGTGCCCGCGGAGTTCACCAGCACCGAGGAGATGCTCGGCTCGGTCTACCCGGGGCTCACCGCGACGGACGCCTCCTGCCTCGCGCCGTTCGGCGTCGGCTGGGACGCGGACGACACGCTCACCGACGCGGGCCTCGCCTACGGCACGAGCGCCGACCGCTCGATGACCTCGGTCGTCGCGAGCACCGGCGACGCGGACACCGCCTCCGCCCTCGTCGCCTCCGCCGAGGACGCGCTCGAGCGCTGCGCCGACGGCTCCGAGCTGTTCGCCCTCCAGGGCACGCCCGTGCAGACGACCGTCGAGCAGACCGAGCCCACGATCACCGGCACCGACGAGGCCGTCGGCTGGACCGTCACCGGCGACGTCGGCGGCGCCCCCTTCACCCTCGTCGGCATCACCACCCGCGTCGGCGGCGACGTCGTCGCCCTCGTCGGCTGGGACCCGTCGACGAACACCTCCTACGTCCCCCAGGCCACCCAGCTCTTCGTCGACGCCCTGTAGCGGCGCGCCCCTTCCCTGCTGCTCGAGCAGCTCGCAGGGGCGGCCCCCTGCTGCTCGAGCAGCCCGGAGGGCGTATCGAGACCCACCCTCGCCGAGACATTCAGGAGCGAGCCTCCTCCCCAACCCCCGATGCGACGGCACTGTCCCCGATCGACCCCTTTCCCCACTCCGGTGTCGGTGGTCCTTGATTCAATACTCGTATGTCAGAAGACGAGAACGCGGCAGCACTCGCGGAGGTGCGCGACTGCTTCGACGACGCCGCGGCCGCCGAGCGCGCCGCCTCGCCGACACGCCTCCGAGCGGCGGAGCGGATGCACCGCGGCTACCGCATCGCGCTCACCGTCCCGGAGGCGTTCGCCCGCGGCGCGACGCGCAGCGAGACGCGCGACCTCGTCGAGCGCTCAATCCGTGCCGAGCTCGCCGTAGCGTTCGGCGTGTCCGAGCGGGAGGTGTCCCGTCGGCTCGAGGCCGCGCAGATGCTGATGGAGCACCTCCCCCTCACCCGCGCGCTGCTGAGGGACGCGCGGATCCTCTGGGAGGTCGGCGAGGCGATCTGCGCCTCCGCGAGCAGCCTCCCCGAGGCCTCCCGCGCGGCACTCGACGGGCGTGCCGCCGACGCCGCTCTCACCATGACGACCACGCAGCTGCGCCGCGCCCTGCGCCGCTGGCGGGAGGAGCTGCACGAGGATCCGCTCGCCCAGCGGCACGCCCGCGCCCGCGAGGACCGCGCGGTCTGGGTCACGCCCGACGTCGACGGAATGGCCACGCTCTGCGTCTTCGCTCCCGCGCCCGCCGTCTCCGGCGCCTACGACCGACTGCGGCGCATCGCCCGCACCCTCCGCGACATGGGCGATCCCCGCACGCTCCAGCAGCTGAGTGCCGACGCCGCGGTCGACCTGCTCTGCGACGGCGACATCGCCGGCACGACCCCGAACGCCGAGCACCGGCCCGACCCGACCTTCGTCCCCGGCATCCGCGCCGAAGTGCGGCTCACGCTCGCAGCGTCCACCGCCGTCGGCCTCGACGACGCGCCCGCGGAACTCGACGGCTACGGACCCGTCCCCGCGGACATCGCCCGCGAGCTGATCCGCACCGCCGCGTCCTTCAGCCGCGTCCTCACCGACCCCGACACCCGCGCCGTCACCTCCGTCGGCCGCACCTGGCGCGTCCCGCCGTCCCAGATGCGCCTGCACCTCCAGCTGCGCGACCAGACCTGCCGCTTCCCCGGCTGCACCCGCCCCGCCGCGACCAGCGAAGCCGACCACACCATCGAGTGGCGCAACGGCGGCGAGACCTCCCTCGAGAACCTCGTCTCGCTGTGCACCTCGCACCACCACGTCCGGCACGGCGACCAGTGGACCTACCGGACGGAGAGCGACGGGACGATCGTGTGGACCACACCCACCGGCCGGCGCATCAGCAACCGGCCGCCACCGCTCCCCGGCCGTCCGCCCGACCCGCCACCGAAGCCCCGCTTCGTCGACCTGCCCGCACCGTTCTGACGGGAGGATCTCGACACGCCCGCTGCCCGGGCTACTCGATCAGCACGATGCGATGCCGTGCGCCGATGCCCCGCTGCGGTGCGCCCGAGGTGGAGTGCCGCCCACACGCTGGTCGAGTAGCCCGCAGGGCGTATCGAGACCCCCGCGGTCGGCGTCAGCTCAGCCAGGACAGCCGGCCGCCGTGCGCCGCGGCGAACGCGAGCGGCGCGCCGTCCGCCGCGAGCAGGAAGGGCGTGCGCTCGGGCGCCGTCAGCGCGGCGGCGCGCTCGCGGAGCGACGGCAGCAGCGCCTCCGCCTCGAGCGTCACCAGGCTGGCGCCCGCCGCCTCGACCGCCGACAGCACGCGCTCGCGGGCCGCCCAGGGCAGGTACACCAGCGTCCCGAGCGACACGACGACCGTCCGCAGCCCCCGCGGCACCGCGGCGAGCACGCCCGGCAGCGCCTCCGCCGCGTCGCCCGCGACGATCTCCGGCGGGTCCTCCCGCAGCGTCGCCACGGCGGCCCGGAGCCGCTCGGTGCGCTCCGGCCGGTCCGGCGGCAGCAGCGCCTCCAGCCAGGCGCGGTCCTCCGCCGAGCGGACGTCGAGCGGACGCAGGTCCAGCCCGCGCCGCCACGCCACGTCGGGGAGCCAGGAGGGCGCCGCTCCCCCAGTCACCGCGCACTCGAGCACCGGCCCGCCGCGCCCCGGCCCGCCGCGCCCCAGCCGAGCAGTCCCCTCCGCCCCCGCGAACGCGTACGAGTACGAGTACGAGTACCGCTCCGGCGCCAGGCACAGCCCGGCCGAGGCGCCGATCTCGACCAGCGCGACCGGCTCCCCCGGCTCCGTGATCCGCTCCAGCGCCGCCACCAGCGGGGCGCAGCGCAGCGCCTCGTTGGTCTGGGTGAGCCGCTCCACCGCCACCGGCGCGACCCGCCGCCACTCCCGCCGCAGCCACTCCCCGAATCGCGGGCCGTCCACCGCCGGCGCCCCGAGCAGCCGCGCCACCGAGAACAGCAGCGACGGCTGCCGGTGCGCGGGCGGCAGCTCGTCGATGAGCGCCAGCAGCTCCTCGTCGGCCGCGACGGCGAGCGCCCACTCGACCTGCAGCTCGGAGGTCTGCGCCAGTTCGACGGCGGCGCGGCGGTAGCGGTCGGCGGTCGGCTCCATGCCTCCATCCTCCGCGACGGCCCATCCTCCGCGACGCCCCATCCTCCGCGATGCCCCGCTCAGCGCTCCAGGCGCGGCGGGTGGTCGCCGTGCCGGTGCACGATCCGCCAGCCCTGCCCGTCGATGCGGCGGTAGACGTGGGTGACCCGGATGACCAGCGGAGTCGTCTCGCGCCCGTCGATCCGCGTCGCGCCGATCTCGCGGCCCACCGTGTAGGCCAGATCGCCGGCGACGTGGATCAGGTCGTAGTGCGGCGTCAGCCCGCCGCCGGCGAAGCGGCTCGCGACCCAGCCGAGCGTCTCGTCGATCGCCGCGCGGCCCCGCTCGATCGTGCCGAACGCGCCGTAGAGCGTGGAGTCGGCGGTGTCGGCCCAGCAGCGGCGGTACGGCTCCGGATCGCCCGCGGCCATCGCGGCCAGCGCCGCGCCGACGGCCTCGAGAGCGAGCACGAAGTCGGGCGGCAGCTCGGTGACGGCGGCGTCCATGCGCCGGACTCTACTCGCGCCGCGACCTGCCCTGTCGGTGGTCGCCGGTAGAACGGACGCATGTCCGGCACCCGTCAGCGCACCCTCCGTCAGCGCGCCCTCCTCGACGTCCGGCGCATCTACGCCGAGCCGGCCGCGCTCGAGCTGCCCCGCGGGCAGGAGATCGTCGAGCGGTGGCCGGCGGCCGAGATCGTGCCGGTCGACTCGCACTGGAACATTCCGGAGGTGCACGGCGACGAGGCGAACGTCGCGCGCTGGGTGCGGATCAAGACGGAGGCGCTCGTCGTCGGCGTCAAGAAGTCGCTCGTCACGCGGCCCAACGGCCGCTCCGCCGACTTCATCGCCCCGTCCTCCGCCAACGGCTGCGCGATGGCCTGCGTCTACTGCTACGTGCCGCGGCGGAAGGGCTACAGCAACCCGATCACGGTGTTCGCGAACATCGAGCAGATCCAGCGCCACCTCGCCCGCCACATCGCGAAGCAGGGCGTGAAGACCGAGGCGAACCAGTGCGACCCCGAGGCCTGGGTCTACGACATCGGCGAGAACAGCGACTGCTCGGTCGACGCGCTGCTGAGCGACAACGTCCGCGACCTCTGCGACCTCTTCCGGATGTCGCCGACCGCCAAGGCCTCGTTCGCCACCAAGTACGTCAACCGCGAGCTGCTCGAGTGGGACCCGCTCGGCCGCACCCGCCTCCGCTTCTCGCTGATGCCCGCCGAGACGGCGAAGGTCACCGATGTGCGCACCTCGCCGATGGCCGACCGGATCGCCGCGATCAACGACTTCGTCGACGCCGGCTACGAGGTGCACGTCAACTTCTCGCCGGTGATCCTCACCGAGACCTGGCAGCGCGACTGGGCCGAGCTCTTCGAGCAGCTCGACGCGGCCCTGCACCCTCGGGCGAAGGCGCAGCTCGCCGCCGAGGTGATCCTGCTCACCCACAACGCCGGCCTGCACGAGGTCAACCTCGGCTGGCACCCGAAGGCCGAGGACCTGCTCTGGGCGCCCCGCATGCAGGAGTCGAAGGTCTCCGAGAACGGCGCCGTGAACATCCGCTACCGCCGCGAGCTCAAGCGCGCGGCCCTCGACCGCTTCCTCGCCCTGCTCGCCGAGCGCCTGCCCTACTGCCGCGTCCGCTACGCGTTCTGAGCGCCCGGCACCACGATCCTGGGAGTCCGCCCGCGGTGCCCGGGCGCTGCTTCGCAAAGCGGATAGCGGCCCCCGTTCCAGGGCCGCTCCCCGTACCTTCGGAGAACGGTCGTTCCTGCGACCACTCGCTCGACTCCCCCCTCCGCCCGGCACCCGGCAGAGGGAGTCGCCGCCTGGGCCCTTCGAGTCCGGCGGTGGGTCGGCCCCCTCCGACCCGCACGACGTCCCGGCGCTCCGCCGGTTCCCCCACGTCCCGTCGCGGCCGACACCGCGACTCCCACACAGAACGGCGGCTCCGCACATGGGCGCTCTCCTCTACGGCACTCCGGCCACCTCGCACGACATCGACGACCGCGCTCTGGCGCACCTGCAGATCGTCATGATCAACAAGTTCCGCCGCAACGAGGCCTTCGCCTTCCAGCTGGACGCGTCGAGCGCGCACGGCACCGGCCGGCAGACGCTCTGGCTGCACCCGACGATCCCGCTGCAGTTCTCCTTCCACGGCAGCCGCGTCCCCGCCATCAACGCCGCCTGGGTGCGCGCGCTGATGGAGGAGGCCAACAGCGGCCGCGGCCTGCGCATCGTCCCCGAGCCGGCGCAGCAGCCGGACTCCGCCGTCGCCACCGCCGCAGCCTGATCCCGCCGCGGAGTCCGGGAGCGGGAGGGAGAGCAGGCGCATGACGACGACGACGCACGATCGCGACCTCTGGGCCCCCGACTTCCTCCAGCTGGCCGGGCCCGCCCACAGCAGCGCGGTCTTCGCGTGCTCCACGACGCTCCGCGGCGTCACCGGCTCGCTCTGCGTGACCGAGGGCGTCCTGGTCCTCGGCGGCTCGCAGCCGACCGTGCAGCTGCGCGCGGCCGACATCCGCTCCTGGTGGGACACTCCGGCGGGCGGCACGTTCTCGCTCGCCGTCGAGTCGGGTGCGCGGCACTCGGTCGTGCTGCTCTCGCAGTTCCGCGGCGCCACCGTGCACGCGATGACGCAGGCCTTCGGACCGCGCCGACGCCGGATCGCCGCCTAGCGCCGTCTCCGCTCGGCGCCGTGCCCGCCCGGCGCCGTATCCGCCCAGCGAACTTCTGCGGAGCGACGCTCGACGTCGATGCGCACGCATGCGACGCTGGTCGCGATGGACGACTCGAACGGCGAGGTCATCCGCTCCGACATCGGCGGGCGGGACTTCGAGCAGGCACGCGCACTGCTCGAGTCGGTGTACAACGGCCACCGCTTCACGGTCGAGCCGGGCGACGACTTCTCCTACCGCTACACCTCGGTCGGCGACGGCGACGTCACCCTCCGCGGCAGCCAGTTCGCCGGCTCGATCGAGGGCCGGATCCAGACCGAGGGCGAGTACGTCGTCTCCTGGCTGACGGCCGGCGAGGGCGTCACCGATCTCGACGGCGAGCCGATGCGGCAGGTCTACGGCCGCCCGACGATCTTCGTCACCGGCCGCCCGAACGCGTTCCAGTTCCACGACTACCGGCAGAACCTCATCCACTTCGACGGCGGCTACCTCGAGAGCGTTGCCCAGGAGGTGGAGGGCACGGCCGGCGGACCGCTGCTGTTCGACACCACCGCCCGCCCCGAGGGCGAGGCGCTGCGCCGCTGGTCGGCCACCGTCGCCGCGGTCGCCCGGGTGATCTACGACGTGGACAGCTCGCCGCTGCTGCGCCGCGAGGCCGACCGCGCCGTCGCCGTCGCGCTGCTCGAGACGTTCCCGCACGAGTCCCTCGCCGCGCCGACGGACCTCGCCGTCCCCCGCAGCGGACGCCTGCGCACCGCGATCGAGTTCATGTACGCGCACGCGCACGAGCCGATCCGCACCGAGACGATCGCCGAGGCCTGCGGCGTCGGCCTGCGCACCCTGCAGTCCGAGTTCCGCCGCGAGTTCGGCTTCACCGCGGTCGACTACCTGCGCCGCATCCGGCTCGACGCCGTGCGCAAGGAGCTGCGCGCCAAGGAGTCGGGCCAGGTCAGCGTGACCGAGGTGGCGCGCCGCTGGGGCTTCGCGCACCTCGGCCGATTCTCGGCCTCGTACGCGCACCGCTTCGGCGAGCGGCCGAGCACGACGCTCGAGAAGTGAACGGCGCCTAGAAGAAGTCCCCGCCGCTGTCGTGGTCCTCGCTCGCGCGGGCCTCCGTGGTGGGCCGGGCCGGCAGCAGCCGCCGCGTCTTGTCGCGCATGGACTCGACCGCCTCGTCGTCGTCGAGGTCGGTGCCGCGGTCGAGGGCCGGGCTGGTGAAGAGCTGGCTCGCGGGTCCGAGCAGCAGGCGGGTCTCACCGCGCAGCCCCTCGTCGGACAGCCCCGGGACGACGACGAGGTCGGACTTCCCGACGTTCGCCAGGGCCTGGGCGTACTCGACGACCGCGGTGCAGACCGCGTCCCCCAGCAGCACGAATCCGCTCGCGTAGTACAGCTTCTGCATCGTGGTCCCCTCTCGCGCGCGCACGACCGCGCCGACTTCCGACGCTAGGACGCGGGGCTGGGCGCTCCCACCCCCTTGACGGAGGGCCCGAGGACTCCCCTCCCGCTACTCCTCCGCGCCGCCGACCGGCGTGCGGTTGAGCGTGTAGGCCTGCTCGCTGCCGGACACGCCCGCGACGATCACCGTGATCGGCGCCGTGTAGGTGCCGAGCGGCCAGGTCAGCAGCAGGTCGGCGGTCTGCTCCTGGGTGCGGCCGTCGACCGGGACCCAGGCGATGGTCTTGCGGTACGAGCCGTCGGCGAGGTCCCGGTTGGTGCGCAGCAGGAGCGTCTGCGACCCGTCGGAGCCGACGCTCGAGGAGACGACCGAGAAGTTGGGGCCGTCGGCGGCGGTGATGCGCAGCGGAGTCGCGCGCGAATCGCCGGAGCCGGAGCGGGTCATCCGCGGCGCGACGGTCAGGGTGACGAGCTCGCCGGCGGTGAGCTGCCCGGTGATCGCGATGGCGAGCGGGCGGTTCACGTTGATCTGCTCGTCGCGGAAGCTCTCGGCGGTGAAGGAGGTGTACTCGACCGAGCGGACCGACGGCGCGGGCGGCGGGGTGGTCGAGGCCGCGGCGAGCGGGGCGGCGGCGGCGACCGCGACGATCGGGACGCTCCAGGCGGCGGCAGTGGTGAGGGTGCGGCGGGGGACGGTGCGGCGGGAGGGGGCGGTGGTCATGTCGTCTCCAGACGTCGGCGGTCGCGTCCCCCTTCCGGGGACACGCGACTCACGCTAACCGACACCTGACGGTCAGCCGAGCCTCTACGAGTCCTCTCAGCCGGAGTGCCACCCGTACGGGGGATCCGCCACGGGATGCAGCGCCGCTACTCCGCCGCGCGCGCCACCGCCTCCAGCCGGGCGACGTGCTCGGGCCACCACTCGGCGGGGACGGGCGGCAGATTGTCGCCCGGCGTCCGCAGCCCGACCCGCCCGTCGATCAGCTCGCGGACGAGGTCGGCGTGCCCCGCGTGCCGGTGCGTCTCGGCGGTGAGGTGCACGAGGATCCGGTGCAGCGTGACCTCGCGGGTCGTCCACCACGGCACGACGCCCGGGGCGTCGAGGTCGAGCGCGGCGACCGTCGCGTCGGAGTGCGCCCAGACCCGGCGGTACCGCTCCACCACCTGCTCGCGCGACTCCTCGGCCGTCGCCCACATGTCGGCGTTCGGCTCGGCGTCCTCCTCCATCCACGGCAGCGGCTCGGGGAACGGGCGGCCGAAGACGGCGCCGAGGTAGCCCGCCTCCGTCCCCGAGACGTGCTTCACCAGGCCGAGCAGGTTGGTGCCGGTGGGCACCAGCGGCCGGCGGAGGTCGTACTCGCCCAGGCCGCCGAGCTTCTGCAGGAGGGCGTCGCGGCCCTCCTGCAGATAGCGGAGGAGAGTGGCCTTCTGATCGATGCTGCTCTGATCACTGCTCATCGCCCCAGCCTGGCCCGGCTGTCAGAGCACCGCCACCCGCGCGTCCTCGCGCACGACCTCGGTCAGCACGGTGCGCCGGGTCTCGGCGCCGATCGGCGACACCTCGCCGGTCAGCACGACCGAGGCGGTCGCCTCCCTCGTGGCGCAGTCCGGCCCGACCCAGAGCTCGACGAGCCCCGGCTCGACCGAGCGCACGCCGCGGCGGTCGGTGAAGGCCAGCCGCGCGGAGGGGACGTCGAAGCGCACGAGCGCCTCCTCCCCCGCCGCGAGCTCGACCCGCGCGTAGCCGAGCAGCTGCGCGACGGGACGGGTGACCGAGGCGACCACGTCGCGCGCGTAGAGCTGCACGACGTCGACGCCGTCGCGATGGCCGGTGTTGCGCACCCGCACGGTCGCGGTGAACGCGCCGCCGGTCGGGGCCTCGCCCGCCTCGGGACCGGTCGACTCCAGCGCCAGCTCCGACCGGCTGAACGCCGTGTAGCTCAGCCCGTGCCCGAACGGCAGCACCGGGGTGCTGTCCGCGCTGGTCACGTCGGAGGGCCCGCCGAGGATCGGGTGCAGGTAGGAGAACGGCTGCGCGCCGGCCGAGCGGGGCAGCGAGACCGGCAGCCGGCCGGACGGCGAGACGCGGCCCGAGAGGACGCCCGCGATCGCGCCGGCCCCCTCCTCCCCCGGGAAGAACGCCTGCAGCACCGCCGCGGGAGCGGAGGCGCCGCGGATCGCCCAGTCGATCGCGTAGGGGCGGCCGGTGAGCAGCACCAGGGCGACCGGCGTCCCGGTGGCGACGACCGCCTCGACCAGCTCGCGCTGACGGCCGGGCAGCTCGAGGCTCTCGACGTCGTTGCCCTCGCCGACGGTGCCGCGGCCGAAGAGCCCGGCCCGGTCGCCGACGACGACGACGGCGATCTCCGCACCGCGGGCGGCCTCGACGGCCTCGGCGATCCCTGCGGTGTCGTCGGAGGCGCTGTCGGCGGCGGGGTCGTCGCCCTCCACCGAGCAGCCCTCGGCGAGGAGGAGCTCGCTTTCGGGGAACTCCGCGGCGAGCGCCTCCCGCACCGTGCTGATCTCGAAGCCGAGCGGCACTCCCTGGTGGTGGGCGAGCACGTGGTTGGCGAAGGAGTAGCAGCCCATCAGGGCCGGCGCGCTGTCGGCGTTCGGGCCGATCAGCGCGATCCGGCGCGGCGGTGCCGTCTCACCCGGCCGGGCGAGCGGCAGCACCCCGTCGTTCGTCAGCAGCACGAGCGACTCCTCGGCCAGGCGCCGCGCGATGTCGCGGTGCGCGGGCGAGTCGAGGTCGATCGACTCGGGCGCGTCGTCGAAGCGGGCGTCGAGCAGGCCGAGCCGCTCCTTCTGCGCGAGCACCCGCAGCAGCGCGCGGTCGACGATCGCCTCGTCGGCGCCGCCGGAGCGGATCCGCTCGGCGAGCGGCGCGAGGAACGCGTCGCCCGTCGGCAGCTCCACGTCGATGCCGGCCTCGAGCGCGAGCTGGGCGGCCTCGCCGAGGTCGGCGGCGACGGCGTGCATGAGATGCAGGAAGGCGACCGAGAAGTAGTCGGCCACCACCACGCCGTCGAAGCCCCACCGCTCGCGCAGCACGCCGGTGAGGTAGGCCGGGGTCGCCCCGACCGGGTCGCCGTCGATCTCCGCGTAGGAGTTCATCACCGAGCGCGCGCCGCCGTCGCGGATCGCCATCTCGAACGGCGGGAGCAGCACGTCCGCGATCTCGCGCGGTCCGGCGTGCACCGGCGCGTGGTTGCGGCCGCCGCGCGAGGCGGAGTAGCCGATGAAGTGCTTGAGCGTCGCGTCGACGCCCGTCGACTGCAGGCCGCGCACGTACGCGGTGCCGATCGTGCCGACGACGTACGGGTCCTCGGCGATGCACTCGTCGACCCGGCCCCAGCGCGGGTCGCGGATCACATCGAGCACGGGCGCGAGTCCCTGGTGGATGCCGAGCTCGCGCATCGATCCGCCGATGGCCGCGGCCATCTCCTCGACCAGCTCCGGGTCGAAGGAGGCGCCCCAGGCCAGCGGAGTCGGGAAGGTCGCCGCCTTCCACGCGGCCAGCCCGGTCAGACACTCCTCGTGCACGATCGCCGGGATGCCCAGCCGCGTCTCCTCGACCAGCCGGCGCTGCTCGGCCCACAGCCACTGCGCGCGCTCGACCGGGTCGACCGGGCGGGTGCCGTAGACGCGGGTGAGCTGGCCGATGCCCTCGCGGGTCGCGTCGGCGTAGCCGGTGGAGGTGGCCATCTCGCCGGCCAGCGGCGCGACGACCTCGCCGCCCTGATCGACCCAGTAGCCGACCAGCTGGGTGAGCTTCTCCTCCAGCGTCATCCGGCCGATCAGGTCGGCGACCCGGGCGGAGGGGGTGAGTGCTTCAGTCATGTCGGTCATCCCTTCACCGCTCCGGTGAGTCCGCCGACGATGCGGCGCTCGAAGACGCTGAAGAAGATCAGCGCCGGGATCATCGACAGCGACACGAAGGCGAGCACCTTCGCCGTGTCGACGGAGTACTGCGACGAGAAGGCCTGCACGCCGAGCGGCAGGGTGAAGCTCGACTCGTCGTTGAGGATGAACAGCGGCAGCAGGTAGCTGTTCCAGCTCGCGATGAAGGCGAGGATGCCCGTCGTGATGACGCCCGGCATCGCCAGGCGGACGACCATCCGCCAGAAGAAGCCGATCCGGCTGCAGCCGTCGATGAAGGCGGCCTCCTGGATCTCGTCGGGGATCGCCCGCAGGAACGGCACCAGGATGATGATCGTCGTCGGCAGGCCGAACGCGATCTGCGGGAGCACGACGCCGGCGAGCGAGTTCATCAGGCCGAGGCTCTTGATCACCAGGTAGAGCGGGGTGATCGCGACGGTCATCGGGAACATCAGGCCGGCCGCGAAGAGCGCGTAGAACACGCCCCGGCCGCTGAAGCTGTAGCGGGCGAGCACGTAGCTCGCCATCAGCCCGAGCACGACGACGCCGAGCGTGGTCGCCCCCGCCGCGATGGCCGAGTTGCCGACCTCGCGCCAGAAGATGCCGCCGGTGATCACGTCGAGGTAGTTCTGCACGTTCCACGGCGCGGGGAAGCCCGAGGGGTCGGTGGTGATCTGCGCGTTCGTGCGGAACCCGCCGATGATGATGTACGCGACCGGCGCGAGCATCAGCGCGATCACGACGATCGCGACGACGTAGGCGATGATCGTGCCGCGACCCAGCGGGCGGCGGCGCGGCTTCGGCGGCCGCGGCGCGAGCGGAGTGGTCGCGGTGGGGGGCTTGGTGCCCGGGGGCACGGCGGTCAGGGTGCTCATCGCACGGCTCCCATCAGGATCGATCCGGTCACTTCTTGTCTCCGGTCAGTGCGCCTTCGGTGTCCCGCCGGAGCACGAAGCGCTGATAGAGCAGCGCGACGATCAGCGAGACGAGGAACAGGACCACGGCGACCGCGTTGCCGTAGCCGTAGTTGCCGGCGTTGCGGCCGTTGGTGACGAGGTAGGTCGCCATGGTCGAGGTGCCGGCGGTGGAGGACACGTACTGCCCCCAGATGATGTAGACGAGGTCGAACAGCTGCAGCGCGCCGATGATCGACAGGAACGCCCAGATCCGCAGGGTCGGAGCGAGCAGCGGCAGGGTGATCCGCCGCTGCACCTGCCAGTAGGAGGCGCCGTCGATCGACGCGGCCTCGGACAGCTCCTCCGGGATGCCCTGGAGGCCGGCGAGGAAGAGGATCACGGCGAAGCCGATGTACTTCCACGTGATGATCAGCATCAGGGTCCAGATGGCGATCGCCGGGTCCGAGAGCCAGTCCTGCTTCAGCGCGCCGAGCCCGACCTTCTCCAGGAAGCCGTTGACAGCGCCGCTGGTCTGGAGCATCAGGCTCCAGCCGGTGCCGACGACGACCTCCGAGATCACGTAGGGCACGAAGATCAGGACGCGGATGATCGACTGCCCGCGCAGCTTGCGGTTGAGCAGCAGCGCGATCAGGATCGCGGCCGGCCCCTGCAGCACGAGCGAGAGCACCACGATCGTGCCGTTGTGGCTGAGCGCCTCGTGGAACGTCGGGTCCTGCAGGATCGTCAGGTAGTTCTTGAACCCGACGAAGTCGGTCGGGACGCCGTAGCCCTGCCAGCTGAAGAAGCCGTAGTACGCCGCCATCACGACCGGGAAGATCACGAAGGCGAGGAAGACGATCAGCGCCGGGCCGACGAGGATCGCCACCTCGAGGCGACCCGACCAGCCGAGGCCCCGGCGGCGTCGCTTCGCCGCCGGAGCCTCGGGGCGCGCGTCCTCGCGGAGCGCAGTGGTCGTCACGGTCAGGCCTTGGCCGCGGCGGCGTTGACGGCCTCGACGAGCTGCTCCGGGTCGCTCTTGCCGGCGAGCAGGTCGACGACGGCGACGTTCAGCGCGTTGCCGACGTTCTGGCCGTAGACGGTGTCGAGCCACTGCGAGACGTAGGGCGCCGAGTTGTACGCGGCGAGGATGTCCTTCAGGTAGGGCTCGGTGACGGCCTCCTGCGCGACGGTGTTCACCGGCGGCGCGTTGAAGGCGGCGTAGTACTCCTTCTGCACGTCGGAGGTCGCGAGGTAGTTCAGGAAGTCGACGCACTCGTCGGGTGCCGCGGCGGAGCAGGAGTAGCCGTCGACGCCGCCCATGATCGAGCCGGGTGCGCCGTCGCCGCCGTCCACCTCGGGGAAGGGGAACCAGCCGAGGTCGGGCAGGGGCTTCTCGTCGGGGGTGAGCGAGGCGATGACGCCGGGGTTCCAGGCGCCCATCAGCTCCATGCCGGCCTGGTGGTTGGCCAGGAGACCGGCCGAGGATCCGGCGCCCTGCTGGGCGGCGGTGGTGAGGAAGCCCTCGTTGAACGGCTCGGTGCCGGCGAAGGACTGCAGGTCCTCGCCCGCCTTCAGCCAGCAGTCGTCCGAGAAGTCCTTGGAGTCGGCCGCCTCGGCCATGGTGTCCGCGCTGCACTCGCGCAGGGCGAAGAAGTAGAACCAGTGCGCGGCGGGCCAGGCGTCCTTCGCGCCGAGCGCGATCGGCTGCGCTCCGGCGCCCTTGAGCGCGGTGACCGCGGAGTCGAGCTCGTCGAGCGTCTTCGGGGTCTCGGTGATACCGGCCTCGGTGAAGAGGTCCTGGCTGTAGAAGAGGCCGCCGGGGAGCACGGCGACGGGCATCGCCCAGACCTTGTCGTCGAGCGTGTTCGCCAGGAAGGAGCCCTCGGGGATCTCCGTGCGCGCCTGGTCCGAGACGCCGTCGGTGAGGTCCTTGACCAGGCCGCCGGCGACCATCGCCGCGAGCTTGCCGCCGCCGCGCTGGAGGAAGATGTCGGGCGCGTCGCCCGAGTTGAGCGCCGTCTGCAGCTTGCCGTCCAGGTCCTCGTTCTGGATGGCCTGCGACTCGATGGTGACGCCCGGGTTGGCGGCCTCGAAGTCGGTGATCGTCTTCTCCCAGAACTCCTGGCCGGGGCCGGTGGTGGAGTTCTGCCACAGGGTCATCGCGACGGTGCCGTCGGAGGATCCCGCGTCCTGGGCGGAGCAGCCGCTGAGCGCCGCCGCCGCGCCGAGCAGGGCCACGGTGGCCACCGCCGTCTTCCTGAATGCTGTTCTCGTGAACTTCATCGTTCGAACCGTTCTCTTCGCTGAGAGGCGCCGCCAGGGAGAGCGGCGCCGGGGTGCACCCGTCCGGGGGCGGGCAGGCTCAGTCTCAGATCCGGCGCGGGGAACGGCAAACGTTTTCGAAACCATTTTCCATTTCACGAGAACGCGCTCTCATCGGCGTCGGCACGGGGCGGGGCGGCGGGGTCTATGGTCGAGCCCATGAGCCTCCGCCCGACCATCCACGACGTCGCCGCCGCCGCCGGCGTCTCGGTCGCGACCGTGTCGAAGGCGGTGAACGGCCGCTACGGCATCGCGCCGGCGACGGCGAACCGGGTGCTCGAGATCGTCCGCGAGCTCGGCTACGAGTCGAGCCTCGTCGCGAGCAGCATGCGCTCGCGGCGCACCGGCGTGATCGGCGTGCTCGTCGCGGGCTTCGAGCCGTTCAGCGCCGAGATCCTCAAGGGCGTCGGCTCGGTGCTGCGCCGGTCGCGCTTCGACCTGCTCGCCTACAGCGGCTCGCACGAGGGCGAGCAGGAGGGCTGGGAGCGGCGCTCGCTCAGCCGGCTCAGCGGCACCCTGATCGACGGCGCGATCATGGTCACGCCGACGGTGGTCAGCGCCCCGTCCGACATCCCGCTCGTCGCCGTCGACCCGCACACCGGCCGGGCCGACCTGCCGACCGTCGAGTCCGACAGCTTCGGCGGCGCGCTCCAGGCGGTGCGCCACCTCGTCGCCCTCGGTCACCGGCGCATCGGCTTCGTCGCCGGCCGCGTCGACCTGCGCTCGGCCCGGCTGCGCGAGGCCGGCTACCGCGCCGGCCTGTCGGAGGCGGGGATCGCGTTCGACGAGCGCCTGCTCCGGGTGGGCAGCTACCACCACGACACGGCGCGGCTGCCGGCGTCGACGATGCTCTCCCTGGCCGACCGGCCGACCGCGGTCTTCGCCGCGAACGACGTCTCGGCCCTGGCGATCATCGAGACGGCCGCGCACCTCGGGCTCGACGTGCCGCGCGACCTCTCGGTGGTCGGCTTCGACGACGTGCCGGAGGCGGCCCGCTTCGATCCGCCGCTGACGACGATCCGCCAGCCGATGCAGACGCTCGGCGCGACGGCGGCCGAGATGCTGATCACGCTGATGGCGGGCGGAACTCCCCCCTCGCTGCACGTGCAGCTGCCGACCCAGCTGGTGCGCCGCGCGACGACCGCGCCGCCCTCGATGCGGAGGACGCCGTGATGCCGGAGGACATGACACCGGGCGCCATGACACCGGGCGAGGCCGAGCCCCGCGACGCGCACGACGAGCTCTTCGACGCGCTGGTGTTCGTCGACCTCCCCGTGCTCGACGCACTGCTCGACACCCGCTTCGTGATCGAGCACCCGACCGGGCTCGTGCAGTCGAAGCTCGACTGGATGGACGACATCGCCGAGGGCCTGAAGGAGTACCACGCGATCGACCACGTCGAGAGCGCGGTCTCCGGCACGGCAGCGCATCCGGTGCTCGTCTCACGCACGCTGACCGAGGCGACGATCGGCTCGCTGCATGCCACCTGGCGGCTGCAGCTCACCAGCCGGCTGGTGCCGGTCGGCGACGAGTGGGTGATCACCCGCACGACCGTCAGCACGTGGTGAGCGGGGCAGGCCTGGTGAGCGCTCGATCCGACCGTTCTCAGGCCTGCAGGATCACCGCTCCGTAGTGCGTGCCCGCGCCGGTGCCGACCAGAAGCACCGACTCGCCCTCCTGGACGCGGGCGCGGTGCAGGGCGAGCGGGATCGCCGCGCCGATCGTGTTGCCGACCTCGGGCAGGGTGATCACCATCCGCTCGCGACCCCAGAGCCGCGCCATGCCCTCCAGGCCCGCCTTGCTGGTCTGGTGCGGCACGACGCGGTCGACGCCCGGCAGGCCCGCGCCCAGGCCGGGCCGCACGCGCTCGAGGAAGGCCGGGAAGTGCCGCAGGGCGTCCACGAGCAGCGCGCCGCCGTGCATGTCGAAGCGGAAGTCGTCGAGACGCCCCGGGGCGTCCTCGATCCGGATGCGCGAGCCGAAGCCGCGGATCTCGGCGTGCCGGACGCCGCTCGGGCGGGTCTCGAAGCGCGAGGTGACGATGCCCTGCTCCGGCCGATCGGCCCGACCGAGGACGACGGCGGCCGCCGCGTCACCGAAGAGCAGCGCGCTCTCGGGCTGGCGGAGGTCGATGCCGCGGCTGCCGCCCTCGGTCGAGACGACGAGCACCCGCTCGGCGCGGCCGGTCGCGAGCAGGAAGCCGGCTTCCTGCAGCGCGAAGAGGAACGAGAGGCAGGTCGCGTTGAGGCTGTAGGCCGAGACGTCCTCGAGGCCGAGGCCTGCGGCGATCAGCGCGCCGCCGTCCGGGATCGCCTGCAGCTGGGTTCCGGAGGCGTTCAGCACGACGTCGACGTCGCGCGCGTCGATCCCCGCCGCGGCCAGCGCCCGCCGGGCGGCGAGCAGGCCGAGCTCGAGCGGGTCCTCGTCGTCGGCGAGCCAGTGCCGGGTGAGGACTCCGGAGCGGCGCGCCGCCTCGCCGGCGTCGATCCCGCAGAGCGCGGCGACCTCGCCGGTCGGGACCACGCGCGCGGGCAGGGCCTCGCCGGTGCCGAGCACGCGCACGGGCAGGAGGAGCGGGATCGCAGCGGCCACGGTCCTGTATAGCGCCGATGACGCCGCCCGTGCTCGCGCTAGGCTCCGGCGGGACGGAAGGGGGGTCTGGCGTGGATCGTGGCGCGTTCTGGGTGGTCGTGCCCTTCTACGACGAGGAGAAGCTGCTCGGCGGCGCCCTCGACGCCCTCGCCGACCAGACGGATCCCGGCTTCACCCTGCTGCTCGTCGACAACGGCAGCACCGACCGCTCCCGCGCGGTGATCGACGCGTTCCGGACCCGGCGGCCCGACCGTCCGGTCCTCGTGATCGACGAGCCGCAGAAGGGCACCGGAGCCGCCTCGGACACCGGCTTCCGCCACGCCATCGCGCACGGCGCCACGACGGTCGCGCGCACCGACGCGGACTGCCTGCCCGCCCCGGACTGGGTGGCGCGGCTCAAGGCGGACGTCGCCGGCGGCGCGCGCTTCATCGGCGGCCGGCTCGTGCCGCGCACCGACGAGCCGGTCTACCGCTGGTACGACGGCGTGATCGGCACGGCGATGATCCGCCTGATGGAGCACGCCCCCGGCGTCTTCTACCGCCGGCCCGGCCAGCGCTACCGGATGTTCATGGCGGCCGGCTCGAACCTCGCGATCGACGCCGCCCTCTACCTCGAGGTCGGCGGCTTCCCGCGCTCGAGCATCGACGACACCGACGAGGACCTGGAGCTGCACCTGAAGGTCTGCCGGGTGATCCCGCGCGCGCAGGCGCGGCTGGACCGGAAGGCGGTCGTCCGGATGTCGATCCGCAAGGGCAAGGCGCTCGGCTACCTCGGGATCCTGCTCTGGTACTGGGGCCGCAAGCGCTGGGGCCGCGCGGGCGTCGCGGAGGTCGTCGATGTCCGCTGACGCCCGGGATTCCGCTGAGCAGCCCGGGCCCCGCCGCGTCCTGATCACCGGGGCGACCGGCTTCCTCGGCGGCCACGCGGTCGCCGAGTTCCTGGCCGCCGGCGACGAGGTGCTCGCGACCGGCCGCAACGCCGCCGCACTCGCCCGGCTGGCCGCCCTCGGCGCCGAGACGATCGAGGCGGACCTCGCCGAGCTCGCGACCCGCGACGTCCGCGCCGACGTGCTCGTGCACGCCGCCGCCCTCTCCAGCCCGTGGGGCCGCTGGCGCGAGTTCCACGCGGCGAACGTCGCGGGCACCGCGGCGATGATCGACCTCGCCGAGCGCTGCGGGATCCGCCGGATCGTCTTCGTCTCCTCGCCGAGCATCTACTCCGCCCGGCGCCACCGGCTCGGCATCCGCGAGGAGGACGTCGACACCGGCAACCGGATGAGCCTCTACATCCGCAGCAAGATCGCCGCCGAGCGGCTGCTGCAGGAGGCGCACGCCGCCGGCCGGATCCCGGAGCTGGTGATCCTGCGGCCCCGCGGGCTGATCGGCGTCGGCGACCCGAGCCTGATCCCGCGGTTCGTCGCGGCGAGCCGGCGCCGCGGCGTCCCGCTCTTCGACGGCGGACGCAACCCGGTCGACATCACCTGCGTCGAGAACGCGGCCCTCGCACTCCGACTCGCCGCCGACGCCCCGGTCGCAGCCGGCGGCGTCTACAACATCACCAACGGCGAGCCGGCCCCGCTCGGCGACCTGCTCGACCGCTTCTTCGAGGCGTCGGGCGAGGAGCCGCGCTACCTGACGGTGGACCTGGGGGTGCTCAGCGCGCTCGCGGTCGTCCTCGAGCGCGTGTACGCGGCGCTCCCGGGCGGCGCGGAGCCGCCGTTCACCCGCTACACGGTCGCGACGCTCGCCTACGCGCAGACGCTCGACATCTCGCGGGCGCGCGCCGAGCTCGGCTACGCGCCGCGCGTGCCGCTCGCGGACGGCCTGCGGACGGTCGGCGAGCACTACCGGAGCGCGCATGAGTGAGCCGCGCCTCCAGGTGTTCGCCTGCGGCGAGACGAGCTTCCCGCTCTCGCGCGTCTTCCGCGGCGGCGATCCGGCCCGCCGCACCTTCCCCTCCGCCGCCTTCCTCTACACGCACCCGAGCGGCCGGCGCGTGCTCTTCGACACCGGCTACCCGCCGACGCTGCGCGGCACCGGCGCGGTCGGCGCGCTCTACCGGCGGATCCTCCCGGCCCGTGTCGGCGCCGACGAGACGATCGACCGGCGGCTCGCGGCCCTCGGCCTCGCGCCGTCCGACATCGACACGGTCGTGCTCTCGCACCTGCACCCCGACCACGTCGGAGGCCTGCGCTGGTTCCCCGACGCGACGCTCGTGCTCTCGCGCGGGCAGCTCGCGACGATCGAGCGGAGCCGGATCACCGACGGCGTGTTCGCGGCGCTGATCCCGACCTGGGCGGACACGGCGACGCTCGTCGACGACCAGCCGGTGGCGACGACTCCCAGCGGCGTCGCCGGCTACGACCTCTTCGGCGACGGCCGCTTCGTGATCGCCCCGCTGCCCGGGCACGCGAGCGGCCACCTCGGCGCTCTGGTCGAGGGCCGCGTGCTGCTGGCCGGCGACGCGGCCTGGGGCCGCGAGTTCCTGACCTGGTCCGACCGGCTGCGCTTCCTCCCCCGGCTGATCAGCCACCACGCGGAGGCGCACCACCGCACGTCGCTCGAGCTGGAGCGCCTCGAGGCCGCGGGGATCATCCTCTGCTTCAGCCACGACCCCTACCCGCACCGCGTGCTGCTGGCCTGAGGGGCCTGCACCGGGCCGCTCAGCTCGCGAGCTCCTCCGGCCAGCCGTGCTCGGCCAGCGAGAGCCGGACCCGCTCGATGTCCGCGTCGGACGGCAGCTCCGAGGTGACCCCGGCGATCGCCGTGCCGACGTCGACGCGGCTCGTGGCCAGCCCGCCCTCCGCGGCGAGGCGGGCCGCGACCTCCGCGACCTCCTCGTCGGAGAGCCGGCGGCGCAGCAGCGCGAGCAGCGGCACGAAGTCCTGCTCGGGCAGCCCCGAGGGGTAGCCTGCGCGCAGCCAGCGGACGACGCGGGTGACGAGTCCCGCGCGCTCGGAGGCCGGGCGCTCCGGCTCCGCGAGCTCCTCCGGGCGGGCCAGCGGCCAGCCCGCGCTCGCGAGCCGGGCCGAGACCCGGACGAGGTCCTCGGGCAGCGCGGGCCCGAGCAGCGTCTCCTCGATGCGGGCGCGCATCCGGGCCGCCGAGAACTCCTCGCCCGCGGCGTCGGCGCGCACGGCGTCGGAGAGCAGCTGCCGGACGACCTGCTCCAGCTCGTCGCGGGTCAGGCTGCGCTGGAGGAGGCCGAGCAGCGGCACGTAGTCGGTCTCGGGCACCCCGGAGGGGTAGCCCGCCCGGAGCCAGCTGACCACCCGCGCCACGACGCCGTCCGCGGGAGCGGAGTCGGGCGCTGCCGGGTCGGTCGCCGCCATGCTCAGCCCTTGGGGACGAACGTCGGGAAGACGTGCTCGAAGCTCACGGCCTGGCCGAGGCCCGTGGCGATGATGACGCTGAGGCCGACGGCCACGGCGCCCACCACGAGCACGAAGCAGAGCACGCCGAGCGCGCGGAGCAGCGGCGCGGGCAGGCCGCCGGGGGCCGGTGCCGTGCCGGTGGATCCGTCGGCGAGGGCGAACGAGCGGACGCCGACGGCGAAGAGCACCGGCAGACCGGCCCCGAGGATCAGGGCGACGACCGCCACCTGGCCGGCGGCGCTGAAGAAGAGGGAGAGCACGGATCGGTCCTTCCGAGTCGGTGGTGGGCTAGACGCCGGCGGTCTGCTTGGCCGCGGTGCCCGCGTCCGACCACTCGTCGTTGACGTTGTGGGCGCCGATGCTGTCGCGGCGCGAGCGGACGTAGATGAAGACGGCGACGGCGACGAGCACGGCGGTCATCAGGATGCCGCCCGCGGCCCCGCCGACCAGGTGGCCGATCCACCACATCACGGCGCCCATCAGGGCGGCGGCGGGGAGCGTGATCACCCAGGCGATCACCATCCGGAGAGCGACGCGCCAGCGGACCTGCGCGCCGGGCCGGCCGACGCCGGAGCCGAGGATCGAGCCGGTCGCGACGTGCGTGGTCGAGAGGGCGAAGCCGAGGTGGCTGGAGGCGAGGATGACCGCGGCGGAGGCGCTCTCGGCGGCCATGCCCTGCGGGGTGTCGATCTCGACGAGGCCCTTGCCGACGGTGCGGATGATCCGCCAGCCGCCGATGTAGGTGCCGAGCGAGATGGCGAGCGCGCAGCTGAGCTTGACCCAGAACGGCACCGACTCGGTGTCGCTCCAGCCACCGGCCGCGATCAGCGCGAGGGTGATGACGCCCATGGTCTTCTGCGCGTCGTTGGTGCCGTGCGCGAGCGAGACGAGCGAGGCGCTGCCGATCTGGCCGATCCGGAAGCCGCGGTGGATGCGGCGGTCGGCCAGGTTGCCGATCACGCGGAAGACGAGCCAGGTGCCGATCGCGGCGACCGCGCCGGCGAGCACCGGGGACATCAGCGCGGGCAGGATCACCTTGCCGACGACGCCGTCGAGCTTCGAGCCGTCGCCCGCCCAGTTGACGCCGTTGAGGCCGAGGCCGGCGAGCGCCGAGCCGATCAGGCCGCCGAAGAGCGCGTGCGACGAGCTCGAGGGCAGGCCGAGCAGCCAGGTGAGCAGGTTCCAGACGATGCCGCCGATCAGGCCGGCGAGCACGATCAGCAGCAGCGCCGAACCGCCGCCCTCGAGCAGCGCCGGATCGGGCGCGCCACTGGAGTCCTGGATCTTGACGACCGCGTTGGTGACGGTCAGCGCCACCTCGATGCTGAGGAACGCGCCGACCAGGTTGAGGACGGCGGAGAGGGTGACGGCCACCTTCGGCTTCAACGCGCCGGTCGCGATGGACGTGGCCATCGCGTTCGCCGTGTCGTGGAAGCCGTTGGTGAAGTCGAACGCCAGGGCGGTGACGATGACGAGCGCGAGAAGGATGAAGGGATCCACGGAGGAGATCCTCCCGCCCGCACGGGCCGCTCGGAAGCGATCGCCGGGGCGTTCACCGGCTGTTCACCTCTCCGAGCGGCGCGCCGGGCTACCCTGTGCAGAATCTCAGGGTAGGGGCGTCCCGCGGGGTTCGCTCAGTTCGAGGAGTGCGGCAGCGGCGGCGTGAGATCCGGCACGTGCTCGGGGTCGGCGTCGGGGGCGGGCTGCTCCTCCGGAGCCTGGTCCTGGTCCTGGTCCTGGTCCTCG
This sequence comes from Rathayibacter sp. VKM Ac-2804, assembly GCF_009866655.1. Taxonomy (NCBI): domain Bacteria; kingdom Bacillati; phylum Actinomycetota; class Actinomycetes; order Micrococcales; family Microbacteriaceae; genus Rathayibacter; species Rathayibacter sp. VKM Ac-2804. The sequence continues at coordinate 504,068 of NZ_CP047420.1, read as the reverse complement.
TGCGGCGCGCTGGGCAGCGGCAGCGTGAGGTCGGGCGTGACCGACGGGTCGGCCGCGCCGACGGCGACGTGCTCGCGCTCGACGACGTGCTTGGGCGCGGTGGGCGTGCTGCGCTTCTCGGCCTGGGCCGCCTTCTTCGCGGCCTTCTCCTGCCGGCGCTTCAGCTTGTCGGTCTGCTCCGCGAGCTTGCGGGCCTTCTTGCGCAGCTTCTTGCTGGAGTCGCGGACGGCGTCGTGGGCCGCGCGCACCGACTTCTCGGCCTTCGCCAGGGCCTTCTTCGCGCGCTTCTGCGCCGCCTTGTCGTCCTTCTTCTGCGACGACTTCTTCGAATCCGACTTCTTCTGCTGCGCCATGCTCGCTCCTCACACTCGTCGACCCGATCGGTCGTGGGTCCACCGTAGCGAGCGGGCATCGGACAGGCCTGGGCGGCGGAGGGCCTGGGCAGCCGGGCGGGAGGGGAGTACAACTGCCGCATGACCGATGCGATCTCCCCGCGCGACTTCCGCTCCGCCCCCGGCACCGCCGACTGGCGGGTCGTCGGCGACGGCGCCCGCGCCTACTTCCGCACCGGCGATCGCGGGGCCGGCTCCTTCGCCGCGGGGGCCGCCCTCATCGCCGCGATCGCCGCCCTCGCCGAGGAGGCCGGCCACCACCCCGACGTCGATCTGCGCTGCGGCGGCGTCGGGGTGCGCCTCATCAGCCACGACGTCGGCGACATCAGCGAGCGCGACCTCGGCCTGGCGCGCGAGATCTCCGCCGCCGCCCGCGCGCTCGGCCTCGCCGCCGAGCCGGCCGCGGTGCAGAGCCTGCAGATCGCGATCGACGCCGTCGACGTCGCCGCGGTGCGCGCCTTCTGGCGGGCCGTGCTCGGCTACTCCCCCGTCGAGGACGCCGACCTCGCCGACCCGCGCGCTCTCGGCCCGAATCTCTGGATCCAGCGGATCGAGCAGCCGCGGGCGGAGCGCAACACGATCCACCTCGACCTCTACCTGCCCCGCGACGCGATCGAGGCCCGCCTCGCCGCGGCCCTCGCCGCCGGCGGCCGCGTCGTGAACGAGGAGAACGCTCCGGAGTGGTGGACCCTCGCCGACCCCGAGGGCAACGAGGTCGACCTCGCCCCCTGGCGCGACGACAGCGAGTGGAGCGCCTGAGGCAGCGCCTCTTCGAGGGGGGGTGGTGCAGGCTGGTCCTCATGGTCTTCACTCCGAACCACGGCGGCTACTCCGGCAGGCACGGGCTGCGCCGACCGATGCGCGGCCCCAAGCGCGACCGCTGGATGTGGTGGCGCCTCGGCTCCGGCGTCGCTGCGACGCTCGCGGGCCTGATCGCCCTGCTGGTCTTCACGAGCGGCCGGTACTGATCGTGTCGCGCGAGAGGGTCACGGGCATCGGCGGCTTCTTCTTCGCCGCGCGCGACCCGGAGGCGCTGGCGCGCTGGTACGCCGAGCACCTCGGCATCGACGAGGTGCCGATGGAGTACGGAGCCCCCTCGTGGCGCCAGGACGCCGGCACCACCGTCCTCGCCCCGATGCCGGCCGGCTCCGAGCCGCTCGGCCCCGCCGGCTGGACCCTGAACCTCCGCGTGCACTCGCTCGACGCGCTCGTCGCCCAGCTCCGCGCCGCGGGCATCACCGTCGAGATCGATCCCGAGACCTACCCGAACGGCCGATTCGCCGACCTGCACGACCCCGAGGGCAACCGCCTCCAGCTCTGGCAGCCGGCGGGCGCGGACGCCTAGCGTCTCGCAGTCGCAGGCGCGTCAGGCGCGGTCGTGGAGGGTGATCAGGTAGCCGTCCGGGTCGGCGAAGGTGAAGGTCAGGCCGAAGGGGCCCTCGGCGGGGGCCGACGTGATCGGGACGCCGGCGGCGGCGAGGTCGTCGTGCAGGGCGGCGACCTCGGTGGCGTGCAGCCAGAGGGCGACGCCGCGGCCGGGCTCGGCGGGGAGCTCGGTGCCCGGCATCAGGTCGCGGATGGCGAAGGGGATCGGCTTGGTGTCGAAGACGACGGCGTGCGGCGGGCCGGGGCGGCGGGAGAGGCCGAGGCGGGTCTCGTAGAACTCGGCGGAGCGCTCGAGGTCGCGGACCTGGAGGGAGAGGAAGTCGGGGCCGGTGATCGTCATGGGAATGCCTTCCGTCGGTGGTGCGTGTCAGTTTCCTTACATCGAGCGTATGTCAGACTACTGACATGAGTCACGACGGCGAGAGCACCGCGCGGATCGAGCTGGACACCTCCGTCGGCTACGTGCTGAAGGAGGCGTCCAGCGCCCTGCGCGTCGCGATGGAGGCGGCGCTGCGGCCGCTCGGGATCACGGTCACCGCCTACTCCTGCCTCGAGCTGCTGGCGCACCGGCCGGGCCTGTCCGGCTCGGAGCTCGCGCGCGGCGCCTTCGTGACACGCCAGTCGATGAACGTCCTGCTGCAGTCGCTGGAGCGCGACGGCCACCTGATCCGCGCGGAGACGGCGCCGAGCGGGCGGGCGCTGCCGACGCGCCTCACGGCGTCCGGCGAGGAACTGCTCGGCGAGGCGAGCGCGGCCGTCCGGGCGGTCGAGGAGCGCATGCTGACGGGGCTCGACGGGGCTCGGATCCGGGAGCTGCACGCCCTGCTGCGCTCCTGCGCGGAGGCGCTCGCCTGACCGCTCCGGTCCGATACCGCGCACCGCTCGGCATTCTCCCAGTGGCGTTCCGGAGCTGCGCGGGTACTCTGGAGGGTCGCCGCGCGGCCCCCTGAGCCCCGGCTGTCAACCCCCTGAGCACCACCTGCTGAGCCCCGCTGAGCGCTCCGCCGCCCCCGACCCGCCCTGCCGCGCCCCCCGTTCCACCGCGGCGAACGACCCGGAAACCACGACTGCATGCACCACTCCGACCACGCCCCGGCCCCCGTCTCCGCTGCGACCGCGCAGCCCCTCCCGACCCGACGCCGGCTGCGCGAGCAGCGCGAGGCCGAGCAGGTCACCGCCCGCCGCACGGCCCGCGGCACCGCCGCCGGCCCCTCCTCGAAGCGCCGCGTCTCCGCCCTCGCCGCGATGACCTTCGTGGTCGGCCTGGCCGTCACCTCGACGATGCCCGCCTTCGCGGTCGGCGACACCCCGGAGTCCGCCGTCGCGACCGACACCGCGAACGCCGTCGCCGCGGCCCGCCCGCAGAGCTTCGTCGCCGCCGGAGTCGTCCAGCAGAGCGTCACCCGCGACGCCTTCGCCGCCGAGGCCAAGCCCGAGGTGCTCGTGCCCACCGCCTCGCTCGACGAGATCACCGCCGGCGCGGGCGAGTCGACGGCCGCGGCCGCCGGGGTCTCCGGCGCCTGGGTGCTGCCGATCTCCGGCCGCATCAGCAGCAGCTACGGCCCCCGTCCGGACCAGCCCGTGTCCGGCGTGAACCTCTTCCACAAGGGCACCGACCTCGCCGGCGCCTGCGGGACCCCGGTCCTCGCGGCCGCGAGCGGCACCGTCGAGGAGGCCGCCTACTCCGGCAGCTACGGCAACTGGATCCTGCTCGACAACGGCGGCGGCATCGAGACCGGCTACGCGCACAACACCGACCTGCTCGTCGACGTCGGCGACACCGTCGTCGCGGGCGAGGTCATCGCGACCCGCGGCTCGACCGGCGCCTCCACGGGCTGCCACCTGCACTTCGAGACCCGCGTCGACGGCGAGGCGGTCGACGCCGTCCCGTTCATGGCCGCCCTGGGCGTGCCGCTGGGCTGACCCCCGCGAGTGGACCGGCTCGCCCGCAGGGCCGCAGCCGCGAGTGGACGCCCCACGGGCTCCACGATGCTCGCGCGCCCCCGTTCGCGTCCGTTCACGCAACGCCCTCGTCGCGAGTAGACGCTGAACGGGGTTCGCGATGCTCGCAGGGCCCGGTTCGCGTCTGGTCGGACGGGGCTCGGGACGCGGAACCGGGGCCGGCGGGCGCTAGCCGAGCGGGACCGTGCGCGGGCCGGTCGAGACGGCGCCGGACCAGTGGGCGTCGGCGGGGTCGGTCGTCACGGTGATGCGGGCGTCCTGGTCGACGGCGATCTGCATCGAGCCGGTGTTGCCGCCGCCGTTGCTCGTCGTGCGGGTGGTGCCCGGGTCGTAGACGCAGGACGAGCCGGTCGTCATCAGGCCCTCGACCTCGACGGTCACCTCGGCGTCGGCGGTGTCGCAGACGACGGAGACCGTCACGTGCAGCGGCTCGCCGGCGAGGCGCACGGTCTGCGGCTCGACCGCGCCGGTCTCGTCGATCCACTCGACGGCGGCGGTCGCGCCCTCCGGCAGTCGCACCGGGCCGATCGGCCGGTCGCCGGGGCTCGCGGACGCGGTCGAGGCGGCGGCGGGCGCCTCCGAGACGGTCGGCGTCGCCTCCGCCCCGCTCTCCGCCGGGGCGGTGCAGGCGGCCAGCGCCAGCCCGCTCAGCGCCAGAACGGCGCCGGTGGTCATCGTTCTTCTGAAGCTCTTCACGGCTCCCCCTGCTCGTGTCGGTCCCTCCGGTCTACCCGAGGCGGCCGCCGAGCGGGACTGTCTCTGCGGCGGTTGCCAGGCACCGAGCGCCGGAGGCAGCACGGAGCCGGCGCCCAGATTCCCGAGCAGCACTAGGTATATCGTGGGGCTATGGATATCAGCAGCACCCGCTTCACCGATCGCGTCGTCCTCATCACCGGAGGCGGCTCCGGCCTCGGTCGCGCCACCGCCGTCCGCCTCGCCGCGGAGGGCGCGAAGCTCGCCCTCGTCGACGTCTCCGAGCAGGGACTCGCCGCGACCGTCGGGGCGCTCCCCGAGGGCACCGAGTCGCTCACCGTGATCGCGGACGTGTCGAAGGCGTCCGACGTCGACGACTACGTCGCGCAGACCCTGGCGCGCTTCGGCCGGATCGACGGCTTCTTCAACAACGCCGGCATCGAGGGCCGCCAGAACCGCACCGAGGACTTCACCGCCGACGAGTTCGACAAGGTCGTCGCGATCAACCTGCGCGGCGTGTTCCTCGGCCTCGAGAAGGTGCTGAAGGTGATGCGCGAGCAGGGCTCGGGCATGGTCGTCAACACCGCGAGCGTCGGCGGCATCACCGGCATCGGCAACCAGTCCGGCTACGCGGCCGCGAAGCACGGCGTCGTCGGCCTCACCCGCAACTCCGGCATCGAGTACGGGCAGTACGGCATCCGGATCAACGCGATCGCCCCGGGAGCCATCTGGACGCCGATGGTCGAGAACTCGATGAAGCAGCTCGACGCCGAGAACCCGCGGAAGGCCGCGGAGGAGTTCATCCAGGTGAACCCGACCAAGCGCTACGGCGAGGCCGCCGAGATCGCCTCGGTCGTCGCCTTCCTGCTCTCGGACGACGCCTCCTACATCAACGCGATCGTGCTGCCGATCGACGGCGGGCAGTCGATCAAGTACTGAGGCCCCCCTGGAAGCCGCCGCGGCGCGAGAGAATGGTCGGATGAACCCCACCGGGCGCTTCCGCGCCGCGCGCGACACCCTGCTCCAGCACCGCACCGACGCGGCGGCCGCCGCGGACGCCTTCCGCTGGCCGGACGTCGGCCCGCAGTTCAACTGGGCCGTCGACTGGTTCGACGAGATCGCCATCGGCAACGAGAAGACCGCCCTCTGGATCGTCGAGGAGGACGGCTCGGAGACGAAGGTCTCGTTCGACGAGATGCGCTGGCGCTCCGACGAGGTCGCCGCCTGGCTGCACTCCGTCGGCGTCGAGCAGGGCGACCACGTGATGCTCATGCTCGGCAACCGGGTCGAGCTGTGGGAGTCGATGCTCGCGATCATGAAGCTCGGCGCGGTCATCCTGCCCACCACGACCCTCCTCTCCCCCGCCGACCTGGCCGACCGCCTCGAGCGCGGCGAGGTCGCGCACGTGATCGCCGATGCGACCGAGACCGCGAAGTTCGAGGGCCTCACTGAGGACGTCGGTCTGATCGCGGTGGGCGGCCCCGGCGGTGCCGTGCCCGACGGCTGGCTCGACTACGCCGACTCGATCGAGGCCCCCGGCATCGCCCCGGCCGTCGTCGTCGACAGCACCGACGCCTGCCTCGTCTACTTCACCTCGGGGACCACCTCGAAGCCGAAGATGGTCGTGCACACGCACGAGTCGTACCCGGTCGGCCACCTCAGCACGATGTACTGGCTCGGCGTGCGGCCGGGCGACGTGCACTCGGCGATCAGCTCGCCCGGCTGGGGCAAGCACGCGTGGAGCTGCTTCTTCGCGCCGTGGAACGCCGAGGCGACGGTGTTCGTCTACAACTACGGCCGCTTCTCGCCGGTCGCGCTGCGCGAGCAGCTGGACCGCGCCGGCGTCACCACCTTCTGCGCGCCGCCGACGGTCTGGCGGATGCTGATCCAGTCCGACCTCGGCGCCCGGCCGCGCGCGCTCGGCGAGATCCTCTCGGCGGGCGAGCCGCTGAACCCCGAGGTGATCGCGACCGTCGAGCGCGACTGGGGTCTCACCATCCGCGACGGCTACGGCCAGACCGAGACCACGGCGATCATCGCCAACCCGCCCGGCGCCGAGGTCGTCTCCGGAGCGATGGGCCGGCCGCTGCCGGGCGTCGCGATCGCGCTGATCGACCCGGTCACCGGCGAGCCCGCCTCCACCGGGGAGATCTGCCTCGATCTCTCCACCGAGCCGGTCAACCTGATGTCCGGCTACCTCGGTGACGACGAGCGCACCTCGCGCGCCCGGGCCGACGGCTACTTCCACACCGGCGACGTCGCCGTCCGCGCCGTCGACGGCACCATCACCTTCATCGGCCGCACCGACGACATCTTCAAGTCCTCCGACTTCAAGATCTCGCCCTTCGAGGTGGAGAGCGTGCTGCTGCAGCACCCCGCCGTCGCCGAGTCGGCGGTCGTCCCGGCGCCCGACCCGACGCGGCACAGCGTGGTCAAGGCTTACGTCACCCTGGCGGAGGGCTGGGAGCCGACCGCCGAGACCGCCGCGGCCGTCTTCCGCCACACCGACGCGCTGCTCTCGTCGTTCGAGCGGGTGCGCCGGATCGAGTTCCACGAGCTGCCCAAGACCATCTCGGGCAAGATCCGCCGCGTCGAGCTGCGCGAGCGCGAGGAGCAGGCCTTCGCCCGCGGCGAGGAGCTCGCGGCGGAGTGGCGGAGCGACCGGGTCTAGCGCCGGCACTCCGCCAGCGGCCTACTCCGCGGTCGGGCGGCGGCGCTGCTGCTTGGTGGCGGAGCGCTGCTGCTTGCTCGCGAGGTGGCGGCGGCCGGAGCCGCGGGTGGGGCGGGTCGGCCGGCGTTGAGCGGCGGGCGGGGCGAGGGCCGCGGCGACGAGGTCACGGAGGGTCGTGAGGGCGACCTCGCGGTTGCGCAGCTGCGAGCGCTCCTGCGACACCGTCACGGTGATCGCTCCGGTGACCAGGCGCGAGGCGAGGCGCTCGAGCAGGCGCGCTCGCTGGTCCTCGGTCAGTGTCGGGGACTCCGCGACGCTCCAGGTGAGCTGCACGCGGCTGTCGGAGGTGTTGACGTGCTGCCCGCCCGGGCCGGAGGAGCGCGAGAACCGCCACTGCAGCTCGGAGGCGGGGATCGTCAGGCGCGCGGACACCTCGAGATCCGCACCCACCTCCGCAGCCATGCGGCAAGCCTGGCACGCCGGGCGCGGTCAGGCCGAGGGCGGGCGTCCACCCGCGCCGCCGCCTGCTCCGCCGCCGGCCGGGACGCTGCCGCCCGTCGGCTCGGTCGTCGTGTCGACGCGGACCGTGAGGGCGAAGCGGTAGCCGGAGGTCGCGTCGCCGGTCGCGGTCGCCAGCTGCAGCGCTCCGCCGTCGTCGCCGAAGACGTTGTCGTCGTCGAGGCTGACCCTGGCGAGGTTCTCGCTCGAGCCCTCGTAGCCGCTGAGCGCGTAGACCGCGGTGCAGGCGTCCTCGGGGACGGCCAGCTGCGAGGTCGCGACGGCGTTGCCGGAGTCGCTGATCGCGTCGACGTCGGGGTAGACCTCGAAGTGGATGTGCGGCCAGCGCCCGGAGTAGCAGGCGGGGACGATCGAGGTGTAGGCGACCTCGCCGTTCGCGTCGGCGATCTGCACACCGCGGAGGTAGGTCTCCTCGGTGATGCCGTCGGAGTACATCGAGTAGCCGCCCGCCGCGTCGCAGTGCCAGACGTAGACGGCGGCGTTCTCGAACGGGACGTCGCCGTTCGCGGTGTCCAGGATCGTCAGGGTGAGCGCCAGCGGCACACCCGCCGCCGTGGCGCCGCCGTCGATGCTCGAGCGGAGGTCGCTGCGGACGATGCCGGAGTCGCTCAGCACATCGGGGCCGTTCGAACCGTCGCCCGGGTAGGGGCCGGCGGTCTCGTCGGGGATCTCCCCGGTGGTCGCGGCGGCGCTGCTGCTCGCGGTGCCCGTCGCGGTTCCGGAGGCACTGCCCGCGGCGGCCGAGCAGGCGGCGAGCGCCGTCGTGGCGGCGCCGGCCCCGATCAGGCCGAGCACGCGGCGGCGATCGAACATCCGGCGTCCCAGCAGAGTCCGGACGTCGAAGGGAAGCCCCTGGTCGACGACCTCGTCGTCGGGGCGGTCGAGGGTGCGGCCCTCGTAGCGGAGGCCGTCGGCGGTGCGGTCGGGCTCGGGGATGCGGGTCATCGGGGGATCCTTGTCACTCGGGGGCTCGGGGAACCCCAGGGTGACCGGCGCGGCAGGCCGTCCCCTATGACTCGCCTATGAGCCTCCGATGTCCCGGCGCGACCGGCGCCACAGGGCCTTGAGCCGGTCGACCTGCCGGTCCGTCCACTCGTTGGACAGCGCGAAGGCCGCCGCGGCGGGATCGCCTCCGCTGCTGATCCGCTGGATCGCCTCGAGCGCCTGCTGGGCGGGGTCGCGGTCGTCGGGCACGTGGGGATCGAGCGCGTCGGGATCGTGACGCGGCTCGGTCACGATCCGCTCTCCGGATACGGCGTGCTCGCGGCCGGCCAGGCCGACGCCGTCAGCTCGCCCCGAAGGCGGTGGTACTGCTGGACGGCGCTCAGCGAGTCCGTGCGGAACGCGATCGCGACGGCGGCGTCGCGCCAGTAGTCGTCCCAGCCGCCGTACTGCGCGAAGACGCGGGAGCCGATGGTCTCCAGCAGCTGCCAGGCGCGGTCGGCCGCGAGGTAGCCGGCGACGTAGGCGTAGCGGATCGCTCCGATCGTGCGCTCGGCGTCGCCGGCGAGCAGCAGCACCGGCGGGCGGCCGCCGATCGGCTGCGCGCGCTCGAGGAGCTGGAACTCGCTCGCGCCGGTGAGGGCGGCGATCCGGGAGCGCATCCGCTCGGCGTCCTCCGAGGCGGAGACCTCGGCGAAGCGCGTCGACAGCGGGCCGCCGGCGAGGACGTCGGCGACGAAGAGCTCGACGTCCTCGGCCGAGGCGATGCGGAAGTCGCGGTCGAGGGCGCCGCGCTGCTCGGTGAGCGCGGGCATCGGCAGCTCCGGCCAGGGCGAGCCCTTGGCACCGTCGGCGAAGCGGGCGCGGAGCGCGGCGGGCAGCTCGGCCCAGGTGGGCTGGAAGGCGAGCGAGGAGTTCCAGCCGCCGAAGGAGAAGTCGCTGACGGCGTCGAGGGCGAGCAGCTGCTGCTGGCGCAGGGTCGGCGCGGGCGTCCGCGCCTCGGCGCGGTAGGCGAGCTGCTGCCGGCGGGGCGCGCCGGCGTCGCGGATCTGGAAGGCGATGGACGCCAGGGCGAGCCCGAAGACGAGGCCGATGCCGAAGGTGAAGAGCGGCAGACCGGTGCTGCCGTCGGCGGTCGCCAGGCCGAGGACGAAGCCGACGATCCCGAGCGGAGCGGCGCACGCCGTCACCAGCAGCGCGCGGCGGCCGATCCCGCCGCCGGGAGCGCGCCGATGCGCGTCCGCGACGCGGGCGTAGCGCAGCCGGGAGCGCACGGGGAACTCCACGTCTCCGGGGTGATTCTGCAGCGGCACGATCGGCAGCCTAGACGGGCCGCAGGGATGCCGCGCGTGTGGTTGCCTGGAGTCATGAAGCTTGCCGAAGCACTCCTCGAGCGGGCCGATCTGCAGAAGCGGATCGAGGCCCTCCAGTCGCGGATCGTCGCGAACGCCTCCTACCAGGAGGGGGAGGAGCCGACGGAGGACCCGTCGGAGCTGCTGGCGGAGTGCCTGCGCGCGCTGGATGCGCTGGAGCGCCTCGTCACCGCGGTGAACCTGACCAACACGGCGGCGACCACGCCCGACGGCGTGCGGCTGACCGCGGCGCTCGCCCGGCGCGAGTCGCTGCGCGCACAGCACAGCATCGTCGTCCGAGCGGCCGATGCGGCGGCCGGCGACCGCGGCTACCGCCAGCTGCGCAGCGAGCTCCGGCGGCTGCCGGCGCTGCCGGTGCGTGAGCTGCGCGCGCGGGCCGACGTGCTCGCCCGCGAGCTGCGCGACCTCGACGCGGCGATCCAGCGCACGAACTGGGAGGTCGATCTGCTGCAGGAGTGAGCAGGAGCGCCCAGCGGGGCGCAGTCGGGCGGTGAGTCGGTAGGCGCACCGGAGCGAGCACACACCGTCGGGCCGGCGGTCAATCCGGTCCACTGTCACGCGGTGGGCAGCGTACGGCTCCGGCCATCACTCACAGCCCAGCACCGACGACCGGTGACCGCGCAGACAGGACATCTCATCACCACGTGCTGGCCGGTGCGCCGAGGGCGGGTTCGGGGACCTCACCGCCCGAGTGTGCGCAGTTGCGCCGCGAAGAAGGCCAGCGAGCGGTCGACCTCGGGCAGCGCGGGCGTGCGGTTGAGGTGGCCGTGCGGCATGCCCTGCGCGAGGTAGCCGGTCGCGGCGACGCCCGCCTCCGCGAGCTGGCGCAGCAGCAGCTCGGCCGAGCCGCGGAGCTCGTCGAACTCGTTGACGAGGACCGAGGTCGGCGGCAGGCCGTGCAGCGGCGCCGCGCCGGGGAGCGCGTGCGGGGGCAGATCGGAGAGGCGCCCGACGTAGGTGCGGACCATGCCCTCGATGCCGGCGGTCGGGAAGCGCAGCAGCGGCGGGAGCGGCAGCAGCTCGCGGATCACGGCGTCGTCGAGCGCCGGGTTGGGGAAGTGCGCGAACGGGTAGGCGAGCAGCACGTGGTCGGGGAGGCGGGTGCCGGCGTCGCGCTCGCGGAGGGTCGCGGCGAGGGCCAGGGCGGCGCCGGCGCTCGCTCCGCCGATCGCGACGGGCAGCGCCTCGAGGGTCTCGGCGCGGAGGTGGCGCCAGGCCGCCTGCACGTCGTCGAGCGGCACGGGGAAGCGGACGTCGGCGCTCGCGAGGCGGTAGCCGACCGAGACGACGCGGCTGCCTGCACGGGCGGCGAGCTCGGCCGAGACGACGTGCGACTCGCGCATGTCCAGGTCGCCGGCCTGGAAGCCGCCGCCGTGCACCCAAAGGAGCGCGGAGACGGGAGCGGCGGGCGCGTAGACACGGACGGGGATCGGGCCGTGCGGGCCGTCGATCGCGGCGTCGGTGACCGTGACGCCCTCGGGGAGCGACCAGGGGCCGGGGTCCCCCTCGAACTCGGCGACCTTCGCCGCCTGCGCCGCGTCGAGCGGGTAGGCGACGCCGTCGAGCAGCGGCAGGCGGGCGGCGAGGTAGGGATCGAGCGGCAACGGTGCCTCCTGGAGGGGGTGCGGGGTACGGAGAACACGGTAGTCAGCACGGCGGCCCGCGGACTGCCGGGTGGATCTCGATACGCCCTCTGCGAGGGCTACTCGATCAGCATGAATCACCCCGGCTCGGTGAGCATGCCGCGAACATGCTGGTCGAGTAGCGCGCAGCGCGTATCGAGACCCGCGCGTCAGAACGGGGGCGGTGCGTCCTCGAAGCGGGGGCCCGGCGGCGCCCCGGCCAGCGCGGGCGGACGGACGACGACGAGGCGGCCGGTCGGCGTGGTCCAGACGATGCTGCCGTCCGGGCGGGGGACGTAGGTCCAGCGGTCGCCGTGGCGGACGTGGTGGTGGCCGGTGCAGAGGGAGACGAGGTTGTCGAGGGACGTCTCGCCGCCGTTCCGCCACTCGAGGGTGTGGTCCGCCTCCGCTCGCGATGCGGTGCGGGTGCAGCCGGGGAAGCGGCAGGTCTGGTCGCGCAGCTGGAGGTGCAGGCGCATCTGCGGCGGCGGGACTCGGCAGGTGCGGCCGACGGAGACGACCGCGCGGGTGTCCGGATCGGTGAGGACGCGGGTGAACGACGCGCCGGTCGCGACCTGCGCGCGGGCGAGGTCGGCCGGGATGAGTCCGTAGCCGTCGAGGTCCGCGGGTGCGTCGTCGAGACCGGCGGCGGTCGATGCGGCGAGAGTGAGCCGCACCTCGGCTCGGACGCCGGGGACGTACGTCGCGGACATCTCCGGACCGTCGCTCGCGGGTGTGGTTCCGGCGATGTCGCCGTCGAGGAGCAGGTCCCTCATCGCGTCAGCCTTCAGCTGCGCCAGGGTGCGCTCGTCGCCGCCCTCCCGGAGGGAGCGGGCGATGCGGTCGAGGCGATCCCCAATCCCCCTCGCGTCCGGCGCGGGCAGCAGCGCGCAGAGCGTGGCCATCCCGTCGACGTCGGGCGTGATCCACACGGCGCGGTCCTGGCGGGCGCGGGCATGGCGCTGGGCGAGCGGCTCCTCGTGCAGCTCGTCGCGGAGGCGGGCGACGATCCTCCTCAGCTGCGTCGGCGTCACCTCCGGGGCGACCTCGGCCGCGCGCTCGTCGTAGACGGCGCGGGAGGCGGCGGGCAGGATCGCGGCGGTCGCGGAGATCACCTCGCCCGCCTCCCACAGCAGGCGGCCCGCGGCCAGCAGAGCGCGCGTGCACGGAAGATCCTCGACCAGCAGGACCGCGTGATCGAGCACCTTCGACGCCTCCCGCTCCGACAGGCGGAGCGCGACCGCGAACTCCGCACGGATCGAGCGCTCGACCAGGCCGCGCACCTCGCTCCGGGACAGGCTGCCGCCGCGGGCGAACTCCTGGGGAGCGGCGAGCGCCGTCCGATAGGCGAGATGCAGCGCCTCCGCACGCGTGAGCAGGAACCGCGCCGATGTCAGGCCGAGATCGGCGGCGACGCCGAGCACCGCGCCGACGGCGGCGGCCGGCCCGGGCCGTCCCTCCGCCGCGTCCGCGTCGCTGACCTCATCCATACGCGTATTCAAGCAGGGACCACCGACACCCGCGGGGCCGCTCGGGCCCACCCGACGACGACTCCTCGGAACCCGTCCTGTGGAGGAGCGACGGCGACTCCCAGCGGGTTCAGCGCGTCGAGACAGCCCGCCGCTCGAGGAGCAAGACCCCGTCGAGGAGGACGGTGTCCTCGCCGTCCGGGCCGGTCGCGGTCCGCTCGCGCGTCTCGACGAGCCGCGGCGTCCACTCCGCCGGATCGAGGGCGAGGGCGGCGAGCTCCTCCTCGGGCGAGGCGAGGACGGGCCCGCCCTCGTGCCGGTGCGAGTGCGCGGACCAGGGCGGCGCGGCGGCGTGCGAGACCACCGCGAGGACGCCGCCGGGCGCCACGAGGCCGGCGGCGCGGCGCAGGATCGGGATCCGCGGCAGCTCCACCATCGAGTGCAGGAAGCTCGAGGCGACCAGGTCGAAGACACCCTCGATCGGCCAGTCGGCGCCGAGATCGGCCTGGCGGACGTCGATGACGAGGCCCCGGGCGAGCGCCTCGGCGCGGGCCCGCTCGAGAGCGGTCTCGGAGAGGTCGAGGCCCGTGACGGCCCAGCCCTGCGCCGCCAGCCAGAGGACGTCGCCGCCCTCGCCGCAGCCCAGGTCGAGCGCGCGGCCGGGGGCGAGTCCGCCGACGATCTCGACGAGGGTCGCGTTCGGCCGGCCCGACCAGACGCGGTCGGAGTCGGAGTAGCGCGCCTCCCAGTGCTCCCGGGCACTGCCGCGCTCAATGCCGTGCTCGTGCTCGCTCATGTCGTTCCCCTTCGCGAGCGCGATCCGTCCGTCCGGCTCCGCTCGAGGATGCCGGACGACGCACTCCGGAGCGAGCCCTCGTGCCGCTTCGGCACGAGCTCCTCCCCAGGAGCCGCGGCCGGGCTCTCTCCACCGATCTCCGCGACCCCTTCCGCGACACCGCGGACGCCGATTAGCGTCGGCGGCATGAGCCTGAGCTTCGAAGAGATCATCGTCGACTGCACCGACTTCCGCACCCTCGGGCACTGGTGGCAGGAGGCCCTCGGCTGGGACGTCGTGGACGAGGACGACGAGGGGATCGAGCTGCTGCCCGCCTCCGGTCGCGGGCCGAGCCTGCTCTTCCTCGACGTCCCGGAGAAGAAGACCGTGAAGAACCGCCTGCATCTCGACTTCGTCCCCGACGATCAGGCGGCGGAGGTCGACCGGCTGATCGCGCTGGGCGCCACTCGGATCGACGTGGGCCAGGGCGAGCAGTCGTGGGTGGTGCTCGCGGATCCGGAGGGGAACGAGTTCTGCATCCTCTGCGCGCGCGACTGACGGAGGACGTAGATGCGTATGTATCGATAACGACCCGAGAAAGTCAAGGGTAGAACGATCGTTCTCTGCGCCCTAGCATCGGCTTCGACGTGATCCCGACCGGGGCGCGCAGACCCGAGGAGAGACCCGTGAGCGCGAACGCCCTGCCCTCGACGTCGCCGTCCGCGACAGCGCCGTCCGCGACAGCGCCGTCCGCGAAGGCGCCGAAGGCGCAGTCCCCCGGGCTGAACCGCACGGCCGGGCTCTACGCCTACGCCTACCGGCTGACGCTCTCGGAGTCGATGGCCACTGCCGCCCTGCATCAGGCCGCCGTCACCCTCCGCTCGGGATCGCCTCGGATCGTCGACGAGCAGTCCGCCCTCGAGATCGCGCGGACCGAGATCGGCCGCCGGAGCGTCGGCCGCCGGGCGGCTCTCCTTCCGGCGAGCACGACGATCGGACTCCGCGAGGAGGACCTGGTGCGCAGCGGCTTCCACCGGCGCCTGCACGGCCTGCCCGCGCTCGAGCGCCAGTGCTGGCTCCTGCGTCACACCGGCGGGCACGACGTCGAGGCGATCGCCGGCCTCCTCGAGATCACGACCGCGCAGGTGCGATCGGCCCTCAGCGCCGCCGCGGCGATCCTCGTCGCGGGAGAGCTCGCCGAGTCCGGCGCTGAGGACCCGGAGAGCGCGGTGTCCTGACCCGGTCATCGCACCCGGCCCGCCGCGAGAGGGCCGGGCACGGAGGGAGCAGGAGAGAGGGAGCCCGAGGGACGCCGGGTCGAGCCGGCGGCGCCCCTCAGGCGTCGGGGACCGCGCAGGCGACACTCGCAGGGGAGCGCGTCCGGGCGGAGGTTCGGGTCAGTCGAGGTAGTCGATGTCGTCCCACGGCTCCTGCAGGTCGCCGGTGTCGCGGTCGTCGTCGGGGACCTGGACCTCCTCGAAGATCACCGGCACGCCGGACGAGATCAGCACGCTGACCTGGCGGTTGCCGACCACGACGAAGTCGATGAGTCCGCCGCCGGCCTGGGTCGCGCGGGTCGCCGAGTCCTTGAGATCGGCGACGTCCGTGCCCTGGGAGAGGCCGTAGGTCTTGCCCTCGATGGTGACGGTGGTTCGGATCATCTGGCGCGCCTGCTCCTCGACTCGGTGCCCTCACCCTACGAATCGCGCCGAAGTGCAGCCAGGCCTTGCGGAGGAGGCGGCGGACTGCCACGCGCGCCGGCACCGCCGCACGACGCGGTGACGGCGCACGCGCTCGCCGCCCGCGTCAACGGGGGTCACGTCGGGCTCGGCGGACCGTAGCGTGGCCGGTGCACGATCCGAAGAACCGCACTGATCACACGACGAGCACTGAGGAGGATCCGATGACGGACAAGAGCACTCCCGACACCGAGCCGGTCGACCCGGACGAGGTCGACCCCGAGACGGCGACCGACCCCGAGGGCGACCCGGTCGAGAACCCGTCCGGCTGAGCCGCACCTGCGCGGATGCCGCGCGGAACGAGAAAGGCTGAGAGCGCCGATCCCCCCGATCTCGAGGGGTCCGGCGCTCTCAGCCTTTCTCGTGCACGGGAGCCGCGATGCTGTCACCGAGGCTCCCGCGGGCGGGGCGGGGGCGGCTCGGAGCCGCCCCCGTCAGCGGCGGGGCCGCGTCGCGGTGATCAGCCGCGGTGGCGTCGTCGTGCTCGTCGCTGCTGGAGCAGCAGCAGTGCACCGCCACCCAGGGCGAGGAATGCGAGCGACAGACCCGCTCCGGTCTCGACCCCCGTGGAGGCCAGTCCGCTCGTCGGGGGCGTCCCGGACTTCGTCGGGATCACGGCCGTCGTCGACGCCCGCGGCGTGGGCTGCACCGTCGGCGACGGAGTGGGGGTCGGCGTCACGGCCGGCGGCGTCGTCGGCGAGGCCGTCGGCGGCGTGGTCGGCGGTGTCGTGGGAGGCGTCGTGGGAGGCGTCGTCGGCGGCGTCGTCGGCGGTGTGGTCGGCGGCGTCGTGGGAGGCGTCGTCGGCGGGGTCGTCGGCGGTGTGGTCGGCGGCGTCGTGGGAGGCGTCGTCGGCGGGGTCGTGGGCGGAGTCGTCGGCGGCGTCGTAGGAGGCGTCGTCGGCGGTGTGGTCGGCGGCGTCGTGGGCGGCGTGGTCGGCGGCGTCGTCGGCGGGGTCGTCGGCGGCGGCGTCGTCGGCGGAGTCGTCGGCGGCGTCGTAGGAGGCGTCGTCGGGGGTGGGGTCGGGGGCGTCGTGGGCGGCGGGGTCGGCGGCGGCGTCGTCGGCGGAGTCGTCGGCGGCGTCGTCGGAGGCGTGGTCGGAGGCGTGGTCGGCGGCGTCGTGGGCGGCGTGGTCGGCGGCGTCGTGGGAGGCGTCGTGGGCGGCGTGGTCGGCGGCGTCGTGGGCGGCGTGGTCGGCGGCGTCGTGGGCGGCGTGGTCGGCGTGGTCGGCGGCGTCGTGGGCGGGGTCGTCGGAGGCGTCGTCGGCGGAGTCGTCGGAGGCGTCGTCGGCGGAGTCGTCGGAGGCGTCGTCGGCGGAGTCGTCGGCGGAGTCGTCGGAGGCGTCGTCGGCGGAGTCGTCGGCGGAGTCGTCGGCGGAGTCGTCGGCGGCGTCGTCGGCGGAGTCGTCGGCGGCGTCGTCGGCGGCGTCGTCGGAGGCGTCGTCGGCGGCGTCGTCGGCGGCGTCGTCGGCGGCGCCG
The DNA here is from genome assembly GCF_009866655.1 of Rathayibacter sp. VKM Ac-2804. NCBI lineage: Bacteria > Bacillati > Actinomycetota > Actinomycetes > Micrococcales > Microbacteriaceae > Rathayibacter > Rathayibacter sp. VKM Ac-2804. The sequence continues at coordinate 487,049 of NZ_CP047420.1, read as the reverse complement.
TCGTCGGCGCGGTGGTGGGCGGCGCCGTGGTCGGCGGGGCACAGGTGGACGAGACGAAGGTGTCGTCGTCGAGGGTCACGGCGCCGTTGCGGGCGAGGGCGCGGCCGTCGACGGTGACCGCGTTGGTCACGGTGATCGAGGTGAGCGCGAGGATCGAGCCCGCGAAGTCGGAGCCGGTGCCGAGGGTCGCCGAGCTGCCCACCTGCCAGAAGATGTTGCAGGCCTGAGCGCCGTTGATCAGCTCGATCCTGCTCCCGGAGCCCGTGATGAGGGTCGAGGCGGCCTTGAAGACGAAGACGGCCCCGTTCGCGCCCTCGGCGTCGAGGGTCACGGTGCCCGTGACTCCGATCGGGCCGGAAGCGGTGTAGACACCGGGGGTGAAGGTGCGGCCGACCAGGTCGCCGGCGACCGACTCCGTGGTCGCCTGCGAGGAGAGCTGGTCGTAGGCCTTGACCAGGTCGGACTGGGCGCCGATCGCGTCCGCGTCCGCGGCATGCGTCTCGCCGAGGACCTCGCCCGGCGGGAAGCCGGTGATCGCGGTGCCGGGGCTCACGCCCAGGTCGAGCGGCAGGAGCGTGTCGCCGGTGTTGGTGACGGTCGAGCCGCCGAGGACGGAGAAGTTCCCCGCCCTTCCGAGGGTGGGGGCCGTGGCCGCCTGGGCGGCGTTGGCGGAGAGGAGCCCGGCGGACAGGAGCAGGATCCCGGTCGACGCCGCGATCCCCACCTTCCATCGGGCCCGGTCTCGTCGGACGTGGGAAGGAGTTCCGTGCGGCATCGTTGCGCAGCGTTCCGCCCACGACAGCGTGGGCTCGTGACACCCGAGGTGAGTGGAGTCGAACCGTAGCCCCCGTCCTGAGCAGGAGTACAGGGCGCGATCGCCGACTCGGCGCGGATCTCCCGGGGATCCGGGCGCAGATCGACGGCTTGTCACCCTAAGGGGGGCGTTCGGGTCGCTGCACCGCTGTCCCCGGCAGCGGGACGGCAGCGGGACGCCGGCGGGCCGCGAGGACGCAGCCGCGGACGCTTGCTCCGCCCCCGGGCGAGTGGGAGCGTGAGCCGCAGCCGCCGACGCGAAGGAGCGCACCGTGGGAACCCTCGACATCGATCTGTTCAGCACGCTCGACGGAATCGCCCAGGCACCGGGCGGTCCGGAGGAGGATCCGAGCGGCGGCTTCGCCTTCGGCGGCTGGCAGGCGCCGCTGGTCGACGAGGTGGTCGGCGAGCAGGTCCTGAGCGGGATGGACGGCATGGACGCCCTGCTGCTCGGCCGCCGCACCTACGACCTCTTCGCGGGCTACTGGCCGCAGCAGCAGGGGCCGATCGCGGAGCTGCTGAACCGGATCCCGAAGTACGTCGCCTCCCGCGGGACGCCGCCGCTCCCCTGGGCCGGCTCGATGCAGCTCGGCGCCGACCTGCCGGCCGCCGTCCGCGAGGTGCGCGAGCGCCACTCCTCCGTGCACGTGATCGGCAGCCTCGACCTGGTGCAGACGCTGCTCGCCGAGCAGCTCTTCGACCGCCTGACGCTGTGGCTGCACCCGATCCTGCTCGGCGCGGGCAAGCCGGTGTTCGGCGGCGGGGCGGTGCCGACGAGCCTGCGCCTCGACAGGCCGGCCGCCACCTCGCCGCGCGGAGTCGTGCGGCTGCAGTACACGCGGGTCGACGGGACGCCGGCCGTCGGGACGATGGGGCCCTGACCCGCTGCCGACCGGCCGGTCGCGCGACGCTCCGGCATACTGACGGCGTGCAGGACGAGGACGACGAGCGCCAGGACCTCGAGCGCGCGCTCTACGCCCGCCCCACCGGGGACGACCGCGACGAGGCGCTGCGGGTCGAGGCGCTGCGAGTCGAGGCGCTGCGCATCGAGGCAGAGCGGATCGAGGCCCAGCGCATCGAGGCAGAGCGCATCGAGGCCCAGGGAGTCGCCCAGCGCGCGGAGGCGCGGCCCGCCCCGCGAGCCGCCGGCGCCGTGCGGACGTCCGGCGGGTCCACGCTCGCCGCGCCCCCGGCCCGGTCGCGCCTCGCCCTCCTCGGCGCCGGGCTGCTCGTCGCCGGTCTCGTCGTCGGCGCGGCCACCGCCTCCGCCCTCGGTGCGGCGGCACCCGGGCAGGTCGCCGCCACTGGATCGACCACGCCCACGCCGCGCGGGATCGACCGGTTCGCCGCGATCGTCGAGGGCTGGGCGCTCACCACCGACATCCCCCCGGGCCTCTCACTGATCTCCGGCGGCGCCGAGGTCTACAGCCCGACCTTCGAGACCGCCCAGGACGACCGGCTGCTGCTCACTGCGCCCGACGACACTCGGATCTGCCTCGCCCTCCAGCGTCCGGACGGCTCGCTCTCCGCCGGCTGCACAGGTCTGGACGCCTTCTTCGCCGGCGACGCACTCGACGTCGTCGGCACGGCGACCGGCGACGGGACCCCGGTCTTCACGCGCGTCACCCTCCGCCCCGACGGCTCCGTCGAGGGCGGCTTCCAGCTCGTCGCGACGCCGGTGCCCGAGGCGTGAGCAGCGCCGCGTCCGCGCCGACGACCTCCCTCATCACCGACCAGACGTATTATTGTTGGTGAACACCACGTTTTCTGAGTGAGGAGCGCATCGTGCGGACTCAGCGTCCACTCGCCGTCGTGACGCCCACCGTCGACGGCGATGTCCTCGCTGTCCTGGCCCGCGCCGACGACTGGTTCACCGTCGGCGATCTGCGCACCCGCATCGGCGGCCGCTCGCTCGAAGGAATCCGGCGCACGCTCACCCGCCTCGTCGAGGAGGGCATCGTGACGAGCCGGAGCGCCGGCCGGGCGACGATCTACCGCCTCAACCGCTCCCATCTGGCCGCCGGCGCGATCATGGAGCTCGCGCGCCTCGATGAGACGCTGCACGAGCGCCTCGTCTCGACTCTCGAGGGCTGGGCGGACCAGCCGGGCTACGCGGCGATGTTCGGCTCCGCCGCTCGCGGCGAGATGCGGGCGGGAAGCGATCTCGACCTCTTTCTCCAGCAGCCCGAGGCGCCGACGGACGCCTGGCACGAGCAGGTGTCCGCCCTTGTGCGCGACGCGAAGGCGTGGACAGGGAACGACCCCCGCGTCCTCGAGATGTCGGAGGGAGAACTGCGCGACGCGGCCGCGGACGAGCCGGTGCTCCGGTCCATCGTCGACGAGGGCATCCCCCTGATCGGCTCTCCCCTCGCCTTCCGCCGGCTCGTGGGCGCGCGATGACGGCCGATCGCGCTCACCGGGAGCTGCTCCTCCGCGCCCGGCGGTCCTGACGGCGCGAGCACCGAGCGCTGAACGCGCCTGTCAAGCCTGCGCAGGCGCTCAGAGAAACCGAGGGCGCGGGCGCCAGGATGCGAGAACACCGCCCGCTCCGCCGAGCGCCGACCCGAGAGGCCCCGCCGTGCCCGCCAGCACCCAGAACGCCACCGCCACCACCGATTCCGGCACCGCGCCCCAGGTGTACGACGTCGCCGTGATCGGCGCGGGCCCGGCCGGCACCGCCGCCGCCCTCCGCGCCGCCGAGCTCGGCGCGAAGGTGGTCGTGCTCGAGGCCGGCCGCGTCGGCGGCACCTGCGTCAACACCGGCTGCGTGCCCACCCGCGTGCTCGCGAAGACCGCGCGCATCGTCCGCGAGGCCCGCACGGCCGGCGACTACGGCGTCGACGTCGGCACGCCGGTCGTCGACTGGGCCGCGACCGTCCGGCACGTGCACGCGCGGGTCGACAAGGTCCGCTCGATCAAGCGCGAGGCGCAGCGCTTCGAGGAGGCGGGCGTCGAGCTGATCCACGAGGGCCGGGCGCGCTTCGTCGACGAGAGCACCCTCGTCCTGGACAGCGGCCGCCGCGTCCGCGCCCGCTCGATCCTGATCTGCGTCGGCGGCCACTCGCGCCGCCTGCCGATCCCGGGCGCCGAGCTGGCCACCGTGCCCGAGGACGTGCTGGCGCTGCCGACCCTCCCCCGCCGCGTCGCGGTCATCGGCGGCGGCAACACCGGCGCGCAGCTCGTCACGGTGTTCAACGCCTTCGGCTCCGAGGTGACGCTGCTCGACCTCGCGCCGCGCATCCTGACCACCTCGGACGCGAGCATCTCGGAGCACGTCGCCGGTGCCTTCGAGCGCCAGGGCGTGCGCGTGCACCTGGGCATCGAGACCGTCGAGCGGCTCGACCGCGCGGAGGACGGCTCGATCGACATCACCTGGCGCGAGGGCGGCGCCTCCCGCACCGAGGGCATGGACGCCGTGATCATGGCGACCGGCTGGCCCGCCGACGTCGAGGACCTGGGGCTGGAGAACGCCGGCATCGAGGTCGTCCGCTCGGCGATCCCGGCCGATCAGTACTTCCGCACGATCGTGCCGCACGTCTTCGCGGTCGGCGACGCGAACGGGCGCGACATGCTCGTGCAGGCGGCGCAGTTCGAAGCGGAGGCGGCGGCCGAGAACGCGGTGCTCGGCGCGAACCGGCGCACCCCGCAGTTCCTGCTGCCGGCCGGCGGCTTCACCGACCCGGACTACGCGGGCGTCGGCTTCACGCAGGAGCAGGCGCGCGAGCGCGACCCGCAGTGCATCGTCGCCTCGGTGCCGTTCTCGAGCGTCGACCGTGCCGTGATCGACGACCGCGAGGGCGGATTCCTGACGCTGATCGCCGACCGCCGCCGCGAGCTGCTGCTCGGGGCGCACGCCGTCGGCGAGAACGCGATCGAGGTCGTGCAGTCGGTGACGACCGCGATGGCGGCCGGAGTCGACGTCGCGACCCTCGCCAACGTGCGGTTCGCGTATCCGACCTACAGCGCCGTGATCGGGATGGCGGCGCGCGCGCTGCTGGCCGAGCCGGCGCGGCCGACCGAGCTGGCCTGAGTCCTGAGCGGGCCGGCCTGAGCCGGACCGAGCGGCGCTACTCGATCCCGGGGCGCGGCGCCAGCCCTCGCCGGGTGCGGCGCCCGCTCCGAATCATGAGGGCAGGGCGACTCCGCCCTGCACTCCCGAGAGGAACCTCCGTGCCGATCCCCGCTGTCGACTACGCCCACATCCGCCTGACCGTCCGCGACATCGCGGTCTCGCGCGCCTTCTACGACTCCGTCTTCGGCTTCGACGTCGCGTTCGAGGCGCCGCCCGCCGACGCGCCCGAAGAGCAGAAGGAGCAGCTCGCCTTCCTCTTCGGCGGCGTGATCTACCAGTTCCCGGGCGGACTGCTGGGCCTGCGCCCGGTCGCCGACGCGGGCGACCGCTTCGACGAGGACCGCATCGGCCTCGACCACCTCAGCTTCGCCGTCTCCGACCTCGACGCTCTGAAGGCCGCCGCCGCCGCACTCGACGAGCTCGGCATCGCGCACGAGCCGATCAAGGACGCCGGCGGCCAGAGCATCCTCGAGTTCCGCGACCCCGACAACATCGCGCTGGAGATCAGCTCGCCGAGCTGAGCGCTCGCATGCTGGTCGAGCAGCCCCGCAGGGGCGTATCGAGACCCGGCGTCTCCAGGACGGCGGATCTCGATACGCCCGCTCCGCGGGCTACTCGATCAGCATGAAGGGTGCGCCTGCTCCGTCGGCTGCTCGATCAGCAGGCGGCGGGCGTGCCTCTCACGGGCGGCGCCACAGGTACGGGGTCGTCGTCGAGACCTTCACGAGGCCCGAGCGCTCGAGGATCGGGCGCGAGTACTCCGTCGAGTCGCTGTGCACGAGGGTGCGGCCCGCCGCGAGCGCGGCGGTGGCGCGCGCGGCCGTCAGCGCGCGGTAGATCCCGCGTCCGCGGTACTCCTCGAGGACGGCGCCGCCCCAGACGCCGACGACGTCGGAGTCCGCGACCGGCTCGAGCCGGCCGCCGCCGACCATGCGGCCGTCGACCTCGGCGACCCACAGCTCCATGCCGTCGCCGCGGGCCAGCCGTGCGACCAGCGCGTCGGCGATGTCCGTGTCGACGTCCTCGCCGAAGGCGGCGTCGATCATCGCGCTGAAGGCGCGGACGTCCGGCTCGTCGACGACGCGGCGCAGGGACGCGCCGTCGGGCACCGGGGCGTCGCGGGTCAGCGCCTCGAGCGGGCCGATCATGATCGACTCGATCTCCTCGGCCACGAAGCCGTGCCGCAGCAGCGCCTCGTGCAGACCGTGCGCCCGGTCGTGGCCGCGGGTCTTCCACTCGACCTTGCGGATCTCCGGGTCGGCGTCGAAGTGCGCGCGGGCCGCGGCGACGAGGGCGTCGATCGCCGCCTCGTCCGCCCCGCCGAGGTCGCGGTAGGTGACGAAGCCGCGCCCGCCGGCGAAGGTGACCAGCCGGAGCGGCCCGGCGAGAGTCACCGCCACGGCGCTCGGCGTCTCGGCGTCGGTGCGGAGCTGCTCGTCGTAGACGCGCAGGTACTGCGCGCGGAGATCGTCGGTGGTACTCGTCATCCCACCACGCTACGGCCGTCGACGTTCGGTTCGAGCAGGGGTCCGACGTCCCTCCCGGCGCTCATCGCTCGGAGCGACCCTGTGCATCGCGCCATCGGCCCCTCCGACTTCATCGAATCAGGCCCGGTGAGGGTAATCTCGACTCATCACGATCGGCCCGCTCGCCTCACGGCTCGGGCCGATTTTCCTTTCCCCAGGTCCGCCACCCTGATCGTTCTTCTTCCGGAAGCGGGCCCGTGGAGTACACCAAGCCGTGGCTGTCGATCGACGAGCAAGTTGGAAGGCTCGTCGAGCGAGGCCTTGCGGTCGCCGATCGGCGCGACGCCGCCGAACTTCTCCAGGAGGTCGGGTACTACCGGCTGACCGGATATCTGCACCCGTTCCGCGAGTCGACGGCCTTCCACGACGAGCACGGTCGAAGCCGCGTTCACGTGCTCGACCGGTATGAGGCGGGGACACGACTGGCTCAGGCCGAAGGCTTGATCGACTTCGACCGGAAGCTGCGCCTCCTCGTCCTCGAAGGAGTCGAACGCATCGAGGTCGCTCGCCGCACGCAGCTGGGCCACTCGATCGGAGAATTCTCCGCCTTCGCTCATGAGGACCGGGCCGTCTTCGTGTCGTCCTTCACAGAGCCGCGCTTCGACGGTGGCGGCGAGCGGCTCCCGAGCCGACATGAGGCCTGGCTCCAGCGAGCAGAGGACCGACGCAACAGCTCCGACGAGGCGTTCGTGAGGCACTTCCGCGCGACGTTCGACGGTCGGATGCCCATCTGGGCCCTCACCGAGATTCTCGAGCTGGGCCAGGTGTCACGGCTCTACGGCGGGCTGCGGAACGACATCGCTACGGAGATCGCTGTCCGATGGGGCGTTCCGACCAAGCGATTGCTGCAGAGCTGGATCGCCAGCGTCAACTACGTCCGCAACATCGCCGCTCACCACGCACGACTGTTCAACAGGAAGCTCGTCGTCGCTCCGAAACGCCCCTCGCCGGCCGACGTCCCCCTGCTCGCCCATCTCACTCAGAAGGACGCCCCGAAGGAGTTCGGCACCTACAGCACGCTGGCTGTGATGGCCTGCCTTCTCGAGGAGGTGCATCCCGAACGGGATTGGGCGTTGCGGGCTGCGGAGCTCCTCCGCGCCTTTCCCGCGACGGGCCGCGTGACTGTGGAGTCCGTCGGAGTGCGAGAGGCCTGGCTCGACGAGGACCTCTGGAGGAAGGAGGACCCGTCGGTCAGCCGGTGACGCGGGCGATCAGGTCCTGGAGGAAGGGGAGGACGTCGCCGGCCTGGTCGACGCTCGCGAAGGCGGTGGCGAGCAGCGGCCAGAGCGAGCCGACGAGGGTCGCGACGACGGCGGCGACCGCGGCGACCCAGGCGAGGGCGGCGTTGCGGGAGACGAACGCCAGCGCGAGGAACGCCAGGGCGATCAGGTAGCTGATCACGATCGAGAGGGTGATCGCGCCGACCGGGACGTCGAGGACGCCCGCGGTCGTCGCGTCGGCCGCGCCGATCAGACCGAGCACGGGCAGCAGCACGCCGACGACGATCAGGACGCTGACGACGACGCCGGTCGCGAGGGCGGCCCAGGCCGCGCGCGGCTTCCGGCGCGAGCCGTAGGAGCGGGTGCGCACGGCCTACTCCGACCTGCGGCGCTCGGCGTCGGCGACGTCGGCTGAGGTGTCGGCGGCCGATGCAGCGTCGGCCGAGGTGTCGGCGTCCACCGGCTCGACCTCGACGCGGACGACGAACTCGGCGGCGGGAGCATCGGCGGTGACGACGACGGTCTCGACGGAGTCGTGCTCGGAGTCGTGCTCGGAGTCGCCGGCGCGCTCCGCGACAGGAGCGTCGGTCACGGGCGCAGCCGGCCGCGTCGCGACCTCGTCGGACAGCGAGTCCGCGGCGGCGTCCGACGCGGCGGCGCGGTCGGCGGCCTCGTCGAGGCGGTCCGAGGCGTCGTCGAGCGCGTCGGCGGTCCGCTCGCGGGCGGTGTCGAGCGCTGCCGCGCCCTTCTCGCGGGCGGAGTCGAGGGCGGCGCCGCTCTTCTCGCGGGCGGAGTCGAGCGCGTCGCCGGCCTTCTCGACCAGCGAGGGGCCGTCCTCGCGCTCCGAGTCCGGCACCTCGATCGGGTCGAAGGGGCCGTGCACGTCGGTGACGTTGACGTTGACGACGACGTGCTCGCGGGTCAGCTGCGCGGCGGCCTTGCCGACCTGCTCGCGGACGGCGTCGATGACCTCCTGGACGGGGCGCGGATACTCCGACACCAGGTCGAGGTCGAGGACGAGCGCGCCGTCGACGCGGGCGATGCTCACGCCGGGGCTCGTGGTGGTGCCCAGGACGGCGCGGGTCGCGCGGTCGAGGGTGCGGGCGGCGGCGCCGCCGAGGTGGTGGACGCCGGTGACACCGGCGGTGGTCTCCGCGGCGGCGGTCGCGAGCAGGCGCTCGATCGACTCGTCCTCCGGGTGCGCGCCGTCGATGGCGCGGAGGTCGTTCGTTCCGACGGGGTCGGTCATGGGGTGCTCCTCGGTGGTCTTCCGGCCCTCCCGAGCGGGAGGGCCGGATCGTACGGTGCCAGTGCAGCGCGGCACTGGCGGCGCGGCACGGGGGCGCCGCTACTGCACGCGGGCGCTGCCGCTCATCCTGGTGCGCAGTCCGCTGACGATCTGGATCACCACGGGGGTCTCCTCGCCGAGGACCGCGTCCCAGCTCTTCACGGCCTCGTCGATCGCGCGGCGCGTCCGCATCGGCGAGACGCCGCGGCGGGTGTGCGCGGTGAGGCGCAGGACGGTGCGGTGCTTGACCTCGAACGCGGTGACGTCGAGCGCGACGATCGAGGGATCGTGCGACAGCGCCTCCTCGAGGACCTGCTCGGCGACCTTCGCGTCGATGGTGACGGAGCCGCCGGTCGGCGTGCCCGAGCCGGAGCCCGAGCCGACGCGCAGCAGGGTCGACGTGCGTCCCCGGCCCTGGCGCACGATGAAGCGCACCAGCAGCAGGATCAGCACGAGCGCGACCACGGCCGTGACCCAGAGGATCCACGGCTGCCCGCCGGAGAGGGCGTCGCTGGTGGGCTGCGTCGCGTCCTCCGCGCCGGTCGAGACCGTCTGCTGGATGTCGGGGAACAGCGCCCCCGCTGCGACGGCACCGCCGGCGAGCAGGAGCACGAGGCCCACGACGAACAGGAGGAGGCGGTTGAGGAACCGGTTGGTGGTGGTCATCGGACCGTCCCCTTCTCGGACAGGCGCACGCGGGCCGTGAGCGTCGGGCTGATGTCGTAGCCGGCGAGCTCGGCGTCGACCGCCGCGCGGATGCTGTCGACGTCGAGGCTGCGCCCGGAGGTGCGGCCGACGGTGACGCCGGCGGTGCGTCCGCCGATCGACACCGACACCTGGTCGGGGTCGACGTCGCCGGCGTAGGCGGCGGTGCGGGCGAGGCTCTGCGCGATCACGCGGTCGTCGATGACGGCCGCCGTGCGATCGGCGCCGGCGCGGCGGCGGCCGCGACGACCCGGGGAGAAGGACACGACGATCAGGACGAGCCCGATCAGCGCGGCGACCGCTCCGCCGGCCACGATCAGCGGGACGGGAGCGCTCGCGGCGCCGAGCACCGCGGCCGCTCCGTCCTGCGGGGCGACGAGCAGCGCGGGCTGCCCGAGGGCGGCGAGCACCGCCTCCGTGCCCAGCCACGCGAAGACGAGGACGAGCAGGACCGCCAGGACGATCGCCGAGGTGGAGCGGGACGAGGTGATCTCGCGCCGGACGAGCCGTCGATAGGTAGCGGACACCGACGGTGAACCCGTCGAGCGGCTCCCTGAGGCTGCGGGGGTCGTCACGAGACTCTCCTTCGCTCGCGCAGGTCGGCCCCGGTGATCCGGAGGTCGACGCGCCCGATGGTGGACCCGGTCAGCTCGAGGCAGCGGGTGCGGATGGTGGACTGGGCCGTGCTGAGACGGCTCAGGAGGGTGCCGGACGACCGGCGGTCCGTCTCGCCGAGCGGACGGATGCGCAGGGGGGCCTGCGCGGTGACGTGCAGCTTCCCTCCGTCGTCGTCCAGCTCGACCGAGACGTCCGACGCGTCGACGTCGAGCGCCTCCGCGGTGACGGCCGACACGACCCTGCGCACGGCGCGCGAGGTGATCGTCGTGCGGCCGTGGCGGGCCTGGTCGGCCATCACCGCCGCGGTCACGAGGACCGCCGCCCGCGGAGGGTGTCGGCGAGCGAGCTCAGGTCGAGCTTGCCCTCGACGACGCGGCCGACGCCGTAGCCGACGGCCATGGCGAGGGCGACCCAGAGGAGAGCCCAGAAGCCGAAGACCAGGCCGGTGACGGCGAGGACGGCGCCCAGGATCAGGCCGAGGCGGGACGGAGTCACTTGACGCGGCTCTCGGTGTCCTCGTCCTTGTCGTCCGAGGGGATGTAGACGTCGGCGACGGTCACGTTGACCTCGGTGACCTCCATGCCGACGACCGAGGAGATGGCCTCGGAGACGGCGGAGCGGATGCTGTCGGCGAGCTTCTGCAGCGCGACGGGGTACTCGGCGACGACGGTGATGTCGGCGGCGACCTGCTTCTCGCCGACCTCGACGGAGATGCCCTGGCCGCGGTCCTGCGCGTTGATCGCGTTGCGGATGGCGCCGATGGCGCGGGCGGCTCCGCCACCGAGGTCGTGGACGCCGGCGACCTGGCGGGCGGCGATGCCGGCGACCTTCTCGACGACGCCGTCGGCGATCGTGTTCTTGCCGGTCGAGGTCTCGGTGCCGTGCTTGGCCGTGTTCGCGACGGTGGTGGGGGTGACGGTGGTCATGGTGCTCTCCCTGTTCGAAGGTGATGCGCGACTCGGTCGCGGTGACGACGATCCGTCGCACATGAATCAGACGTGCGGGGCTGCGGGATCGTCCCGCCGGATCAGCCAGTGCGCAGGAAGCGCGGAGCGACGACGCGCTCTGCGGCCACCGCCGTCCACAGGCCCGCGGAGTTGCGCGGCAGCTGTCGGCGAGCCTCGGGGAGGAGGCGGTGGGCCGCGTGCTCAGCGGCGCAGCGTGTGGCTCGGCAGCTCCTCGAAGCGGGCCTGGTAGGCGCTGGCGAAGCGGCCGAGGTTGCCGAAGCCCCACTCGCGGGCCACGGCGGCGACGGTCGTCGAGCAGGGGTCGCCCTCGACGAGGTCGTGGCGGGCGCGGTCGAGTCGGACGTCGCGCAGGTAGACGGACGGCGAGACGCCGAGGTGGCGCTGGGTGGCCTGCTGCAGGGTCCGAGTGTGCAGGCCGGCGGCGCGGGCGGCGTCGGCCGGGGTGATCGGCTCGTGCGCGTGGTGCTGCAGGAAGTCGAGGGCGACGCGGGTGCGCGAGGCGGAGGGGCGGCGCAGGACGGCGGGGACGTCCCAGGCGCGCCACGGGAAGAGCAGCAGCAGCGCGCGGGCCAGGTTGAGCTCGGCGGTGAAGCGGACGAGCGGGGCGATCGCGGCGCTCGCGAGCGCGGACGTGGCGTCGGTCACCGCGGTGCGCCAGCGGGCGAGGACGCCCGGGTCGGCGTCGGCCTCGTGGTCGAAGGAGACGGGCTGGCGCGGGCCGGAGTGCGACTCGGTCGCGACGTCCTCGAGGAAGCCGGGCGCGAAGTGCACGAGGTTCTGGCGGTGCGGCTGGTAGGCCAGGCCGAACTGGCGCTCGGCGGGCAGCAGGAACGGCGCGGACGCGGCTCCGGTGCGGGTGAAAGGCCGCAGGTTGAGCTGGCCGCCGCCGGCGCGGAACCAGCCGACGACGTACTCGCGCAGATGCGCGATCTCGCCGGTCAGCGCGCCGGCGCAGTCGGAGGTGCGGAGCGTGACCCGCTCGCTCCCGCGGTAGGCGTAGCGGAAGGAGAAGGCGTGCGCGCCGGGCTGCACCCGGAACGAGCCGCCGCCGTAGGCCTCGGCGTAGACGGCGGACGCCTCGGCGGGGTCGGCTCCGGCCGCCTCGAACCGGCGCTCGGCGCCGACGGAGGAGTCGCTCACCGGGGCGAACGGGCTGCCCATCGTGAAGGAGGAGCCGCTGGGTGCCTGGGCGGGCGCTGTCGGCGACGGGGAGGTGTGCATGGTCGGGCTTCTCTCGGGGTCTGGGAGATCAGGGGCGGACGGGGGTCGGTCTTCGCCTCGGTGCTCTACAGATACAGACGGGTCGACGGCCGGAAACGTCACGGATCCGGGCCGTGCTCGCAATCCGGCCAGCGGATTCGTCGGCGACGGAGGAGGCTGGTAGGCATTCGGAGCAGCGGCTGCCGAGAACGCGCGCAGGCGCGCAACGACGGCGGAACGGCGGGAGGTGGCGATCGTGGCGGAGGCGCTGCCCGACGAGGCCCGGCCCGACGACGTCCGGCCCGACGACATCCGGCCCGACGACGTCCGGCCCGACGACGACGCGCTGCTCCGCGCCTCCGACGCCACGCTCGCCGCCCGGGCCGTGGACGGCGACATCGCCGCCTTCGAGCAGCTGGCCCGGCGCCACGGCGCGCTGATGCGGGTCTACGCCGCGAAGCTGCTGGGCTCCGAGGCGGAGTCGGACGACGTGGTGCAGGAGGCGTTCCTCACCGGCTGGCGCCGCCTCGGCGACCTCGACAGCCCCGCGCACATCCGGAACTGGCTGATGCGGATCGTCTCGCACAAGGCGATCGACCGGATCCGCGTCCGCCGCCGCCACGACGACATCGACGACTGGGATCCGCCCGCGCCCGCCGAGAGCTCACCCGAGCGGATCGTCGAGGCGCGGCTCCAGCTGGACGCCGTCTGGGAAGCACTGGACCGATTGCCTCCCGATCAGCGACGCTGTTGGCTGCTCCGCGAGACCGCCGGCTACAGCTACCAGGAGATCGCCGACGCTCTCGAACTCCCCGTCTCGACGGTCCGCGGCCTGCTCGCCCGAGCCCGCCGCTTCCTGCTCCACGAACTGGAGGCATGGCGATGATCGACGCAGACGACGCCGTGCCCGAGGACGGCACGCCCGAGAACGGCGCTGCCGAGACCTCCGCGCCCGGTGGCGCGGTGCCCGACGACGACCTCGACGGCCACACGCTGGAGGAGCTCGGGGAGTACCTCGACCGCGGGCGCACCCCGCTCGACCCCTCCATCGAGGGCTCGGCCGCCTGCCGCCTCGCGCTCGCGAACCTCACCCGCCTGAACGAGCTGTCCGCGAGCGCGCTGCGCCGCCGCGCCGACGCGGAGCCGGACCGCGACGAGGTCTGGATCGCCGGGCTGCTCGACGCGATCCGCTCCGAGGTGCGCTCCGGGCGCGACGTGCCGATCCGCCACCCCGACCCGACCCTGCGGCTCGCCCTGACCGAGGCGGCGGTGCGCGGGATGATCCGGCGCGCGGGCGACACGATGGGCGGCGTCATCATGGGCCGCTGCACGCTCGACGGCGACGTCGCGACCCCGGGCGCGGTGATCCGCATCGACGTCACCTTCGCGCTCGAGTTCGGGATCCCGGTCGCGACCGTCGCGGACCGCCTGCGCGAGCGGATCCGCTACGCCCTCGAGCGGCACACCGAGCTCGTCGTCGGCGCGATCGACGTCACCGTCGACGACGTGTACCCGAGCAGGGAGGACCAGCCGTGACCGACAGCACCGCGGCCGACAGCACCGGGACGGACGACAGCACTCTCGACGGCACCGCTCTCGACGGCACCGCTCTCGACGACACCGCTCACGACGACACCGCGCTCTCGCAGCGCCTCACCGCCGCGATCCGCGACACCGAGGGCGTCGCCGGGGTCTACCCCGCGCAGCCGCTGCTCGAGGCGGCCGCCGACGCGCTCGCGGTGAAGCTCGCCCTGCGGCAGCCGGACGTGCTCGTCGACATCGACCGCTCGGACGGCTTCACCACCGTCACCGCGCACATCGCGGCGACCGCGGCGCTCCCCGCCCCCGAGACCCTGCGCGCCGTCGGCGAGGGGCTCCGGCGCCTGCTCGACGCGGAGCCGTCGGTGACCGGCCCGCTCGCCGTGAACGTGAAGGTCCGGCTGATCGAGGACTCGGGGCGCGCCGCGGAGTAGCGCCGGTCAGGCGTCGATCGTGCGCTGCGCGCCGGGATCGGGGCTCGCACCCGCGTCGGCCGGCCCCCCGTCGGTCACCCTCACGTCGCTCGCCCCCACGTCGGTCGACGCGAGGCGGATCCGGCGCGGCTTCGCCTTCGCGGCGATGGGGATGCGCAGCGTCAGCACGCCCGCCGTGTAGTCGGCGTGCACGCTCTCGGTGTCGAGGGAGTCGCCGAGGACGAGCTGGCGGCTGAAGACGCCCCACTGCCGCTCGGCGGCGACGGGGTCGGCGCCCTCGGGGAGGTGGCCGGCGCGCTCGGCGCGCACGGTCAGCACGTTCCGCTCGACGTCGATGTCGATCCGCTCGGGCTGGACGCCGGGCAGGTCGAGCTCGACGACGAAGTCGTCGCCCTCGCGCCAGGCGTCCAGGGGCATCACGGTCGGACGGGCGGCCGTGCCGAAGACCTGCCGGCTGAAGCGGTCGAGGTCGCGGAACGGGTCCTGCTGCAGAAGCATCATGGTCTCCTCACTCGCTGGATATCGGTCGCCACCGGGCCTTTCGCCGGTGACACACAAGTATTTACAACGGCGGGAGCGCTCGTGCAAGAGCGTCTCAGCGAACGCCGAGGAAGTCGCGCCAGGCGGGCTGATCGGGGTCGTGACCGGGCCAGACCTCGACCGGCCGGCCATCGACTCCGTGCTGCGCCGCGAGGTCCGCGAGCCGCTCGATCGAGCGCTGCGCGGCGTCCGCGTCCGACGGGCGGGCCGTCCAGCCGCAGGGGGTGCGCTCGTCGAGGTTGCGCTGCAGGTCGGCGGCGTCGCAGGCGAGCACGATCGAGCGGTCGGCGAGGTCGATCCGGAACGACTGGTGGCCCGGGGTGTGCCCGCGGGTGTCGAGCGCGGCGACGCCGGGGGCCAGCTCGGTGTCGCCGTCGAGGAGCAGCACCCGCACGTCGGCCTCGAGCAGGTCGGCCGGGACGACGGTCTCGCGGCGGCCGAGACCCTCGCCGAGCCACTCCCACTCCCGGCGCTGCAGGGCGACCGGGGTGCCGGCGGGAGCGAGGCGCAGCCCGCCGGTGTGGTCGAGGTGCAGGTGCGAGAGGGCGACGAGGGCGAGGTCCTCCCAGCGCAGGCCGGCCGCGGCGATCCCCTCGGCGAGCGCGTCGCCGGGCGGGACGACGGCGGTGTAGCTCTCGTAGTCGTAGTGCGCGGCGCGCTGCGCCGGGTCGCGGACGCGGTCGAGGTGGAAGCCGCCGTCGATCAGGATCCAGGAGTCGCCGAGGTCGATCGCCGCGCCGGTGACCGGCTCGAGGAGGAAGCGGGCCGGGTCGCCGCCGCGGAGCGAGATCGACTCGGCGATCGGCTCGTGACCGAGCACGAGCGGCACGAGGCGGTGGGGGCGATCGCCGGCGAGGGCGCCGGGCCAGTCCTCGGTGATCATGCGGTCCCCCTTCGCACTCGGATTGGATCCAATATAGTCGTGAATGAATCCACTGATCCACTCCCGCATGAGACGAGGGCTCGCATGACCGGCGCCATCCCGATCAACATCCCGATCACCACCGAGATGCTCCACTGGGGCCGGCGGCCGACGTACGAGATGGTCGAGCGGATCGTGGACGGCTACCCCTCCGACGTCTCGCGCTGGCTGATCGGCGCGCACACCGGCACGCACGTCGACGCGCCGTCGCACTTCGTGCCGGGCGGCGCGACCGTCGACGAGATCGCGCTGGAGAGCGTGGTCGGGCCGGTCCGGGTGCTCGACCTGCGGCACGTCGCCGAGGAGATCACCGACGAGGACCTCGTCGCGGCCGGCGCCGAGGGGGCCGTGCGCGTGCTGTTCCGCACGCGCAACTCGACCGACGCGCTGACCCGCTCGGTGAAGTCGGAGACCTGGGTCGGCCTCGCGCCGAGCGGGGCCCGCTGGCTGGTCGAGCACGGCGTGCTCTTCGCGGGCCTGGACTACATGACGATGGAGGCGCCCGCGCACACCGCGGAGTGGCCGACCCACGTGATCCTCTGCGGCGCCGGCGTCGTGATCCTCGAGAACGCGGACCTCGCGCAGGTCGAGCCCGGCGACTACCTGATGGTCTGCCAGCCGGTGGCCTTCGAGGGCCGCGAGGCCGCCCCCGCCCCGACGGTCCTGCTCCCCCTCCCGTGAGCCGCCCGCCGCGAGATGCCACTTGTGCACGCTTTTCACGGCGTGTCGCGTGCACAAGTGGCATCTCGCGGCAGGAGGCGGACTCGCGGCGGGGGTCAGACTCCCGCGGGCTCGAGGGCTCCCTGCTGCTCGCGGTCGAGCTCGCTGCGGACGGAGCGCTCGCCCTCGAGCTCGCGCGGGGTGCGCGGGGCGAGGAGGCCGACCACGACGAAGGTGCCGAAGCCGATCGCGGCGGCGACGAGGGTGGCGTAGCCGTCGAAACCGGCGCCGATCAGGTCGTTCGGGACGTAGAGGATGTCGTTCGGCACGCCGTAGAGGGTCGGGGTGAGCGCCAGGAAGACCAGGCGGACGACCAGGCCGACGCCTGCCGCGGTGAGCGCGGCGACGACTCCGGGGCGCTTCCAGAACACGCCGAGCAGGAACGGCGCGGCGAGGCAGGCGAGCATGATGTCGAACGCGAGCGTCAGCAGGATGCCGGTCTGGCTGACTCGGATCGCGAGGAACGAGCCCAGGATCACGATCGGCACCATGGCGACGCGGGTCCAGCGCAGCAGCGGGTCGGGGCCGGTCCCGGAGTGGCGGCGGACCGAGAGCACGTTGCGCACGACGATCGCCGAGGTGGCGAGGATCGCGCCGGACGCCGTCGAGAACGAGGCGGCGACGACTCCGGAGAGCACCAGGATCGCGATGACCGGCGGCGCGTAGTCGTCGAGCAGCGTGAACAGCACCGGGCCGTCGGCGGCCGAGAGGCCCAGGACGGCGGTGGCGCTGAGGGCGACGATCGCGAAGATCGAGCCGATGGCCGCGGTGCCGACGGCGGCGGCGTAGCAGGCGCGGCGGGCGACCTCGGGCGACTTGGCGCCGAAGATCCGCTGCATGAAGTCGATCGCGACCAGGTCGCCGATGCCGAGGGCGACGAGGGTGGCCCAGTTGACGGGGGCGCCCATCGCCGGGTCGGTGAGCTGCTCGAAGTCGAACGGCCCCATGCCCTCGGGGATGACGATGCCGTAGGCGAGCGCGACCCAGACCAGCAGCGAGACCGCCGCGACGACCGTGATCACGGTCTGGATGGCCGCGGTGTACGCGTCGGAGAAGAGGCCGCCGGCGATCGTGTAGCTGAGCACCAGCGCGACCGAGAGGATCACGCCCCAGGCGTACGGGATGCCGGCGAAGCGCTCGAGCAGGAAGCCGCAGGCCACCAGGTTGCCGGCCAGCAGGATCGTGAAGGAGAAGACCATGATCACCGAGGCGACGACCTCGGTGGTGCGGTCGTAGCGCATCCGGAAGAAGTCGGCGAGGGTGAAGAGCTTCATCGCGTTCATCGGCTTGGCGAGGAAGAGGCCCGTGATCAGGAGGCAGATCGCCAGGCCGATCGCGAGCGAGGCGCCCGCCCAGAAGCCGAACTGCGAGGTGAGGTCGGTGTTGCCGACGGTGGCGTTCGAGTCGACCGCCGCGGCCGTGAGGCTGACGGCGACGAGCGGGATGCCGAGGCGGCGTCCGGCGACGAGGTAGTTGGCGCTGTCGCCGTCGATCTTGCGGGCGACCGCGATGCCGACGGCGAGGATCACCACGACGGTGATCCCCACTCCGAGGATGATCATGCGTGCTCCGAGCTGCTGGGTGGTGCGGCGGGGTGTTTCTATCGGTTGATAGACACGGATCCTGCCGCGCGCTCGGTCGCGGTTCTTTTCGGGCGTGGGTCGATCCTGTTAACTCCGGCGCGCGGCCCCCTCGACGAGAACGCGAAAGTTGCGGTAGTCGGCCGCGACTACCGCAACTTTTGGATGATGGGCGGGGGCTCGGCAGGCTCGGCGGGCGGGGCGGACGCGGGGTCAGACTCGGGCGAGCAGGGCCGGGCCCGCGGCGAGCGCCTCGGCGACGGCGGGGCGCGGGAGGTCGAGGACGCGGAGGGCCGCGAGGGCGACCGCCTCGGGCGAGGTGCGCGGCTCGGCGGGCTGGCGGCGGCGCTGGAGGATGACGTTCTCGACCAGGGCGAGGACGAGGGAGGCGCCGGTCGCGGGATCGGCGGCGCCGCAGGCCGCGACGAGGGTGCGGTAGGCGGTCTCCAGCTCGGAGCGGCGGTCGCGGAACTCGGCGAAGCGCTCGTCGCCGAGCTCGGGCAGCAGGTAGAGCGCGCCGACGTTGTGCTCGCCGGCCGCGAGCAGGCGGGCGTCGGAGACGCAGAGCGCCCAGAGGCGCGCGGCCGGCGGCTCGTCGCGGGGGAGCAGCACGGCGGCGGCGTCGAGCGAGGGCTGCACCGTGCCGAGCAGCAGCTCGAGCAGCACCGCGTGCTTGCCGCCGAAGTGGTGGTAGAGCGAGGCCTGGCGGATGCCGGCCGCCGCCGCGATGGCGTGCGTGCTGGTGCCGCCGAAGCCCTCCGTGCAGAAGAGCGCCGCGCTCGCCGCGAGGATGTCCGCCCGCGTGCCCAGCCCGGTGAGC
The DNA here is from genome assembly GCF_009866655.1 of Rathayibacter sp. VKM Ac-2804. Taxonomy (NCBI): domain Bacteria; kingdom Bacillati; phylum Actinomycetota; class Actinomycetes; order Micrococcales; family Microbacteriaceae; genus Rathayibacter; species Rathayibacter sp. VKM Ac-2804. The sequence goes on along the minus strand of NZ_CP047420.1, from coordinate 468,084 downwards.
GACGCCCCGGAGGCGCGCGGCCGTCCGGGGGGTGCGCTGGCCATGCGCTCGACCGTATCAGCGCCGTCGAGCCCCGCCGACTCTCCAAAAGTTGCGGTAGTGGCGCGCGACTACCGCAACTTTTGAGGAGTGGGCGGGTGGGCGAGGGGCCCGGGCGGGCGGACGGGGGCGGGTGGGCGAGCAGGACGCGCGCGAAACACGATCGCAACGTCGGGGTCACGGGGGCGACACGGGGGCGCGGTTGACTTCCTGTCGAGCGATAGAAACCCCGGCAGCGACCGGACCAGCAGACGGAGCAGGCGCAGCATGACGACATCAGGCACCTCGACCACGGCGGGTGCGCGCGAGCACGCCCGCGCCCAGGAGGCGGCGGCCGCGAGCACGCGCCCCGCGCCGCCGGCGGACGTCTCCCCCGACGACCTGCGCTGGTCGGAGCGGATCGAGGGCGGCGGCTACGGCCACCGCGTCCTCGCCCGCGGGACGCGCCTCCGCCTGACCGACGTCACGGGCGACGCCTGCGTCTCGCTGCTGGTCTACAACGCGCTGGAGCCGCACGAGCGGCTGAACGTCGCGGACACCGTCAAGGTGCAGTGGCAGGTCTACACGGGCGCCGGCCAGCTGCTGCTCAGCGACCAGGGCCGGGTGCTCGCGAGCGTCGTCGCCGACGACTCCGGCCGCCACGACACGATCTACGGCACGACCGCGCTGGCGCGGAACGTCGAGCGCTACGGCGACGGTGCACCGCAGGGCCCGTCGCCGGCCGGGCGCGAGCTGCTGCTGCTCGGCGCCGCCAAGCACGGGCTGGGCCGGGGCGATCTGCCGCCGAGCGTCTCGTACTTCCAGGGCGTGCGGATCCGCGAGGACGGCAGCCCGGAGTGGCTCGGCGGCGCCGGCCCCGGCCGCTCGGTGACGCTGCGGCTGGAGATGCCGGCGATCGTCCTGCTGGCGAACACCGCGCATCCGCTCGACCCGCGACCGGAGTTCACGGTCGGCGCGGTCGACGTGCACGCCTGGGCGGGCGAGCAGGCGAGCGCCGACGAGCGCGACGCCACCCCGGAGGGCCGCCGCGCCTTCCTCCAGACGGACGAGTACCTGAGCGCGAGGGGCATCGCATGAGCACCACCGGCACCGACACGAGCACCGGCACGAGCCCGAGCAGCAGCTACGGCACCGAGACCCACCGCGAGACCGTCGCCGCCCGCGCGCCCTGGTCCCGCCTCCTGAAGCGCGGCGAGTACCTCACCATCGTCGACGTCGACGGCAACCAGGCCGTCGACTTCCTCGCCTACGACGCGGAGGACCGCACCGCCTACTCCGCCGCCGCGACGCTGCAGGCGCAGGCGACGGTGTACCTCGTCACCGGCTCGGTGCTGCGCGACGCCGAGCACCGCCCGCTGCTGAGCGTGGTAGCGACCGACGTCGAGCGCCACGACACCCTCGGCGGCGCCTGCTCGAAGGAGAGCAACGCGCTCCGCTACGGCTTCCACACCACGGCGCAGCACGCCTGCGCCGAGAACTTCGTCGCCGAGCTCTCCCGGCACGGGATGGGCAAGCGCGACCAGGTCTCGAACGTGAACTGGTTCATGAACGTCCCGGTCGACCCGGACGGCGCGCTCGGGATCGTCGACGGGATCTCCTCCCCCGGCCTCAGCGTCGTGCTGCGGGCCGAGCGGGACACCCTCGTCGTCGTCTCGAACTGCCCGCAGATCAACAACCCGTGCAACGGCTTCGACCCGTCGCGCGCGGAGATGATCGTGCACAGCGGGGCGGGCGCGACCGCATGACCTTCGACACCCTCCTCGTCGCCAACCGCGGCGAGATCGCGGTCCGCATCCTCCGCACCGCGAAGGCGATGGGCCTGCGCACCGTCGCGGTCTACTCCGACGCCGACCTCGGCGCCGCGCACGTCGCGCTGGCCGACGAGGCGGTGCGGCTGGGCCCGGCCCCCGCGGCGGACAGCTACCTGCGGATCGACCGGATCCTCGAGGCCGCCGCGCGGACCGGCGCCGGCGCGATCCACCCGGGCTACGGCTTCCTCAGCGAGAACGCCGAGTTCGCGCGCGCCTGCGCGGCGGCCGGGATCGTCTTCGTCGGCCCGACGCCCGAGCAGCTGGAGGTGTTCGGCGCCAAGCACACGGCGCGCGACGCCGCCGAGCGCGCGGGCGTGCCGCTGCTGGCCGGCACCGGGCTGCTCGACGACGCCGACCACGCGGCCCGCGAGGCCGACCGGATCGGCTACCCGGTGATGCTCAAGGCGACGGCGGGCGGCGGCGGCATCGGCATGCGCGCCTGCCGCGACGAGGCCGAGCTGCGCGCCGCCTGGCGCGAGGTGCGGCGCCTGGCCGAGGCCGGCTTCTCCTCCGCCGGCGTGTTCCTGGAGCGGCTGGTCGAGCGCGCCCGGCACGTCGAGGTGCAGGTCTTCGGCGACGGCGCCGGCCGCGTCGTCTCGCTCGGCGACCGCGACTGCTCGCTGCAGCGCCGCAACCAGAAGGTGGTCGAGGAGAGCCCGGCCCCGGATCTGCCGGACGCCGTGCGCGAGCGCATCGCGGAGGCGTCGCGCCGGCTCTGCGCCGAGGCCGGCTACCGCAGCGCGGGCACCGTCGAGTACATCTACGACCCGGTTCGGCGGGAGGCGGCGTTCCTCGAGGTGAACACCCGGCTCCAGGTCGAGCACCCGGTGACGGAGTCGCGCTACGGCATCGACCTGGTCGAGTGGATGCTGCTGCTGGCGCAGGGCGAGACGGCGTTCCTCGACGCGGTCCCGGAGCCGAGCGGCGCCGCGGTCGAGGCGCGGGTCTACGCGGAGAACCCGGACCTGGGTAACGCGCCGAGCTCGGGCACCATCACGGGGCTGTCCTTCCCCGACGACGTCCGCGTCGACGGCTGGATCCGCCCCGGCAGCGAGGTGTCCACCTCCTACGACCCCCTGCTCGCGAAGGTGATCGTCAGCGGCGGCACCCGCGAGGAGGCCTGGGCCGCGCTCGGCCGGGCGCTCGCCGCCACCCGCGTCGACGGCATCGCGACCAACGTCGGTCTGCTGCGGGCGATCGCGGCCGAGCCGTCGGTGCTCGCGGCCGAGCACTCCACCGCGACCCTCGACGGGCTGCGCGACGCGAGTCCGCGGGTCGAGGTACTGAAGGGCGGGATGCTCACGACCGTGCAGGACGCCACCGGGCGCCTGGGCTACTGGCCGGTCGGCGTGCCGCCGTCGGGGCCGATGGATCCGCTCTCGTTCCGGCTCGGCAACACGGCGCTCGGCAACCCCGAGGACGCACCGGGCCTCGAGATCACGATGACCGGGCCGACGCTGCGCTTCCACACGGCGACCCGCGTGGTGCTGACCGGGGCTCCCGCGCCCGTCAGGCTCGACGGCGCGCCGATCGCGCCGTGGGAGCCGGTCGCGGTGCCGGCCGGCGGCGTGCTCGCGATCGGCACGGCCGAGAGCGGCATGCGGATGTATCTGCTCGTCGAGGGCGGGCTCGACATCCCGCTCGTGCTCGGCTCGGCCAGCACCTTCGACCTCGGCGCGATCGGGGGGCACGCGGGGCGGGCGCTCGCCCCGGGCGACGTGCTCGGGCTGCGGACGCCGAGCACTCCGAACGCCGTGGCGGTCGTCCCGGCCGCGGAGCGCCCCGCGTTCCCGCACGCCTGGACGCTCGCCGCGCTCGAGGGCCCGCACGCCGCTCCGGAGTTCTTCACCGAGGACGACATGGCCGTCTTCTACGCGACCGACTGGGAGGTGCACTTCAACTCGGCGCGCACCGGCGTCCGCCTGCTCGGCCCGAAGCCGCACTGGGCCCGCGAGGACGGCGGCGAGGCGGGGCTGCACCCCTCGAACATCCACGACACCCCGTACGCGGTCGGCGCCGTCGACTACACCGGCGACCTGCCGATCCTGCTCGGCCCCGACGGCCCGAGCCTCGGCGGCTTCACCTGCCCGGCGAGCGTTGCGACCGGGCACCTCTGGCGGCTCGGGCAGCTCCGCCCCGGCGACACGGTGCGCTTCGTGCCGGTCACCGCGGCGCAGGCGACCGGGCTGCTCGACGCTCCGCTCGACGAGCCCGCGGCCGGCCGCGCGGCCGTCGAGGACCAGGGCGTGCTGCACCGCCGGCCCGCGCACGACGGCGACCCGTCGCTGGTGCTGCGCCGCAGCGGCGACGCGAACCTGCTCGTCGAGATCGGCGAGACGATCCTCGACCTCGCCTCGCGGATGCGCGTGCACGCGATCGCCGAGACGCTCGAGAAGGCGGCGCTGCCCGGCGTGATCGAGCTGACGCCGGGCATCCGCTCGCTGCAGGTGCACTTCGACCCGCGGACGACCTCGACCGACGCGGTCGCCGAGGCGGTGCTCGCGGCCGAGGCGCTGCTGCCCGCGACGGCCGACCTGCGCGTGCCGAGTCGCACCGTGCATCTGCCGCTGGCGTGGGACGACCCGTCGACGCGCGAGGCGATCCGCCGCTACATGGCGGGCGTCCGCGACGACGCGCCCTGGTGCCCGTGGAACATCGAGTTCATCCGCCGGATCAACGGCCTGGACAGCGTCGACGAGGTCTACCGCACGGTGTTCGAGGCCGAGTACCTGGTGCTCGGTCTCGGCGACGTCTACCTCGGCGCACCGGTCGCGACTCCGCTCGACCCGCGGCACCGCCTGGTGACGACCAAGTACAACCCGGCGCGCACCTGGACGCCGCAGAACGCCGTCGGCATCGGCGGCGCCTACCTCTGCATCTACGGGATGGAGGGGCCGGGCGGCTACCAGTTCGTCGGCCGCACGGTGCCGATCTGGTCGACGCACCACCAGGCCGGGGCCTTCGAGACCGGCGTGCCCTGGCTGCTGCGGTTCTTCGACCGCATCCGCTGGTACCCGGTGGAGCCGGAGGAGCTGCTCGAGCTGCGCTCCGAGATGGCCGCGGGGCGGCTGCCGCTGCGGATCGAGGAGGGCGAGTTCGGGCTCGCGGAGTACCAGGAGTTCCTCGCGGAGAACGCGGAGTCGATCGCGGACTTCCGCGCGGTGCAGGCCGGGGCCTTCGGCGCCGAGCGCGCCGCCTGGGAGGCGTCGGGCGAGTTCGACCGGGTGGAGGCGGTGCCCGCGCCGCCCGCGTCCTCCGCGGTGGAGATCCCGGACGGCTGCGAGGGCGTCGAGGCGCCGTTCGTGGCGACCGTGTTCCGGATCGACGTCGCCGTGGGCGACGCGGTCGCGGCCGGGCAGACGCTGGTCGCCCTCGAGGCGATGAAGATGGAGGCGCCCGTGACGGCCCCGGCGGCCGGGCGCGTGGTCGCCGTGGTCGCCGAGGTCGGGGCGCACGTGGCCGCGGGCACGGTGCTCGTGGTGCTGGAGACGAGGGCCGAGTCGGCCGAGGAAGAGGACGCAGCATGATGGACGATCCCGTGCTTCAGGACCCCGCGGCGCACGTCGCCGAGCGCTACCGGCGGCTGGCCGCCCGGCCCGAGGCGTTCATCGCCCTGCGGCCCGAGGCGGAGGTGGCGGCCGAGCTCGCGGCCGTCGATCCGGCGCTCCCGCTCGCCGGGCTGCTGTTCGCGGTGAAGGGCAACATCGACGTCGCGGGGCTGGAGACGACCGCGGCCTGCCCGGCGTTCGCGTACGCCCCTGCCGAGGACGCGACCGTGGTGGCCCGGCTGCGTGCGGCCGGCGCGGTGGTGCTCGGCTCGGCCAACCTCGACCAGTTCGCGACCGGCCTGGTCGGCACCCGCTCCCCGTACGGCGCGGTGCGGCACGCGGTCGACCCGGCGCGCATCTCGGGCGGCTCGTCCTCCGGGTCCGCGGTCGCGGTGGCGCTCGGCGGCGCGGACTTCGCGCTCGGGACGGACACCGCGGGCTCCGGCCGGGTGCCGGCCGCGTTCCACGGGCTGGCCGGGCTCAAGCCGACGAAGGGCTGGGTCAGCGCGGCCGGGGTCGTGCCGGCCTGCCGGAGCCTCGACGTGGTGACGGTGATGGCGCCGGATCCGGCGATCGCCCGGCGCGCGCTCGACGTGATGGCGGGGCCGGACTCGCGCGATCCGCTCAGCCGCAGCGGAGTCGCCGCCCCGTTTGCGTCGACGCCGCGGATCGGCGTCCCGCGGCCCGGGCAGCTCGGCGAGCTGGCGCCCGGGTGGGCCGAGGCGTTCGACGCCGAGGTCGCCCGCTGGGCCGACGCGGGCGCGACGCTGGTCGAGCTCGACATCGAGGTGTTCCTCGAGACCGCGCGGATGCTCTACGACGGCGCGTTCGTGGCCGAGCGCTACGCGGCGGTCGGCGAGTTCGTCGACGCGCACCCCGACGAGGTGGACCCGGTGGTCGGCGGCATCGTGTCGCGGTCGCGGGAGCTGCCGGCCTGGAGGCTCTTCCAGGACCAGGAGCGGCTCGACCGGGCGCGGGTCGCCTCCGACGCCGTGTTCGAGCGGATCGACGCGCTGCTGCTCCCGACGACGACCGAGCACCCGACGCTCGCGGCCGTCGAGGCCGACCCGATCGGCGTCAACTCGCGGCTCGGGCGCTTCACCAACTTCGCGAATCTGCTCGACCTGGCGGCCGTCGCCTACCCCGCGGGAGTCGTCGACGGGCTGCCGTTCGGCGTGCAGCTGATCGGGCCCGCCTTCTCCGACCACCAGCTCGCCGACCTCGTCTGGAGCCGCTCATGAGCACCGCCGCTGCGACCACCGTCCTCCTCGCCGTCGCCGGCGCGCACCTGCGCGACCAGCCGCTGCACCACCAGCTCGCGGATCGCGACGCGGAGTTCGTCGGGGCGACGACGACGAGCGCCGACTACCGGCTGTTCGCGCTGGCGACCGTGCCGCCCAAGCCCGGCGTCGTGCGGGTCGCCGAGCGCGGCGCGGCGCTCGAGGTGGAGGTGTACCGGCTGACCGAGGCGGCGTTCGGCTCGTTCGTCGCAGCGCTCCCGCAGCCGATGGCCATCGGCTCGGTGTCGCTCGCCGACGGCTCGCTCGTCAGCGGCTTCCTCGTCGAGCCGATCGCACTCGCCGGCGCGGAGGACATCACCGCCTTCGGCGGCTGGCGCGCGTACCTCGCCCGCTGACCGGCGCCGGATCTCGATACGCCCGCATGCATGCTGGTCGAGTAGCCCCGCAGGGGCGTATCGAGACCCACCCTCTGCAGCACGGTGGATCTCGATACGCCCGCTGCGCGGGCTACTCGATCAGCATGAAGGGGCGCCCGCATGCGGGCCGCTCGGCTCAGATCGTCGGGAGGAGGATCTCGCGGACGAGGGCGTCGAGGCGGGCGTCGGCGTCGAGGAACTGGCGGAGGGTGCGGCGGGTGGCGCCGAACGAGCCGAACTCGTCGACGGTCATGCCGTCCTCGAGGTAGGCGCGGCGGAACTCGGGGAGCACCAGCAGCGCGGCGAGGATCTCGGCGGGGACCGGGACGTCGATCTGCGCCGGGTCGACCTCGATGCGGTTCTCGTGGATCAGCAGCTGCCACTCGAACGGCGGCGAGACGACGAGGTCGCCGCCCACCAGCTCCGACCACTGCAGGTGGTTGCGGAAGGCGGCCGAGAGGATGCGGGAGCGGTAGCCGCGCTCGCGGAAGATCCGGTACGCCTCCTTGAGCGCCGCGACGCCCGCCCAGTCGAGGTGGCCGGGCTGCACGAGGCGGCGGTCGGCCGCGACCGACGCCTTGATCCAGTCGTCGAGCCGCCCGCCCATGATGGTGACGACGGAGCCGAACTCGTGGTCCGGCAGCCCCTCGGCCGCGCGGCGGTCGAAGCCGCGCTCGATCGCCTCGGCGACGGCCACGGCCTGGGCGACCGTGAACGACACGGTCGCGTTGATGCTGACGCCGCGGTAGGTCGCCTCCTCGATCGCGCGGATGCCGATCGCGGTGGCGGGGATCTTCACGATGATGTTCTCGGCCAGCTCCGAGAAGTGCACGGCCTGGGCGACGAGCGCGTCGGCGTCGCGGTGCAGGCGCGGGTCGGTCTGCACCGAGAGGCGCCCGTCGCGCCCGCCGCTCGCGCGGAACGCGGGCAGCAGCAGCTCGGCCGCCTCGATCGACATCTGCTCGATGGCCAGCCAGCCGAGCTCGCTCTCGCCCGCGGTGGGGTGCTGCTCGGCGAGCGCCGCGATCCGCGGACCCCAGACGTCGAGGTGCTTCTCGATCGTGGTGAGCGCGATGACCGGGTTGCAGGTCGCGCCGACCGCGCCGAAGGCGATCGACCGGCCGAGCTCCTCGAGGTCCGCGGAGTCGTTCCAGAGGCTGGTCGCCGTCGCAGCGCCGGCCCGCAGCGGCTCGTACGGGGCGGTCGCCGCGTCGGCGGTCACGGTGTCGGCGGTGACGGTGGCGCTCATGGTCTTCTCCAGAGGATCGGGCGCGGCGGCGCCGGTGGCGGATGTGCTCATCCTAGATGTTTTCTGTGCAAATGTCCTGACATTAGCCGGTCACTCTCGGTCGTCGCGCTCAGCCGAGCAGCGGCTTCTGCGCCGCCCGCTGCTCCGTGTACTCCGCGTACGCGCGCTGCGTGCTCGGCAGCTCCGACACCTCGGCGACGGGCACGTCCCACCAGCCCTCGCCGCTCGGCGCGTAGAGCAGCGGGTCGCTGTTGATGTGGATCAGCGTCGTGCGGTCCGACGCCTTCGCGGCGGCCATCGCGGCGCGCAGGTCCTCGATCGAGGACCCGCTCGGTGCCACCTCGATCACGTCGACGCCGTAGCTGCGCGCGTTCGCGGCGAGATCGAGCGGGATCTCGCGGTCGTCGAGCCCGCGGTACTGCGTGCCGTAGCGGCCGGAGCCGACCGTCTCGGAGAGGTGCCCGATCGAGGCGTAGCCGTGGTTCTGGATCAGCACCACGATGATCTTCAGCCCCTCGGCCACCGCGGTGACGAGCTCGGTGTGCAGCATCAGGTAGGAGCCGTCGCCGACCATCACGACGACGTCGCGGTCGGAGCCCGACGCCTCCGCCCCGCGCTTGACGCCCAGGCCGCCGGCGATCTCGTAGCCCATGCAGGAGAAGGCGTACTCGACGTTGTACCCGAGGCTGTCGCGCACCCGCCACAGCTTGTGCAGGTCGCCGGGCAGCGAGCCGGCCGCCTGCACGACGACGTCCTCGGGCGCGGTCGAGGACTGCACGGCGCCGATGATCTCGGCCTGGCCGGGCAGCGCGAGGCCGGAGGGGGCGAACGCGGCGTCGACCGTCGCGTCCCACTCCGCCTTCTCGCGGCGGATCCGCTCCGCGAGCTCCTCGGACACGTGGAACCGGCTCAGCTGCTCGCGGAGCGCCACCAGCGCCTCGCGGGCGTCGGCGACGACGGGCAGCTGCGAGCCGTGCTTGTAGGCGTCGAAGGCGGCGATGTTGACGTTCACGAACACGACGTCGTCGTTCTGGAAGACGGTGCGGCTCGCGGTGGTGAAGTCGCTGTAGCGGGTGCCGATGCCGATGACGACGTCCGCGTCGGCCGCGAGGCGGTTCGCCGCGGTGGAGCCGGTGGCGCCGATGCCGCCGAGGTACTGCGGGTGGTCCCAGGCGAGGGCGCCGCCGCCGGCCTGGGTGGTGGCGACGGGGACGCCGGTGGCCTCGGCGAACGCGCGCAGGGCCTCCTCCGCGCCGGAGTAGATCACGCCGCCGCCCGCGACGACGATCGGATTCCGCGCGCCGGCGATCGCGGCGACGGCGCGCTCGAGCGCACCGCGCTCCGGGACCGGGCGGCGCAGGTGCCACTCGCGCTCCTGGAGGAAGGCGACCGGGACGTCGAGCACCTCGGCCTGGACGTCCTCGGGCAGGGCGATGGTGACCGCGCCGGTCTCGGCCGGGTCGGTCAGCACGCGCAGCGCGGCGAGGGCGATCGAGTAGAGCTGCTCGGGTCGCTGCACGCGGTCGAAGAAGCGCGAGAGCGGCCGGAACGCGTCGTTCACGGTGATGCCGATGTCGTGCGGCAGCTCGAGCTGCTGCAGGACCGGATCGGCGACGCGGGTCGCGAAGGTGTCGCTCGGGAGCAGCAGCGCCGGGAGCCGGTTGGCGGTCGCGAGGGCGGCGCCGGTGAGCATGTTGGCCGCGCCCGGGCCGACGGAGGCGGCGCTGGCGTAGGTGCCGAGCCGGCGGTGCATCCGCGCGTAGCCGACGGCCTGGTGCACCATCGCCTGCTCGTTGCGCGCCTGGTGGTACGGCATCAGGGTCGGATCGAGGGCGTTCGACTGCGCGAGCGCCTGGCCGATGCCGGCGACGTTGCCGTGCCCGAAGATGCCGAACATCCCCGGGATCGTGCGCTCGCGGTGGTCGCCGTCCACGGTCCACTGCCGGGCGAGGAACTCGACGAGCGCCTGGCTCACGGTCATCCGCTGGGTCTTGTCGGCCATCAGTGCTGTCCTCCGGTGGTGCTGGTCGTGCTGTCGGTCGTGTCGGGTGTGTCGCTCGTGTACGGGAGTCGGGGGTCGATGTCCTGGTCGTCCCAGGTGCTGCGGATCCAGCCGTGCGCCGGGTGGTCGCTGATCAGCCAGGCGCGCTCCTCGCCCGGGCCCGCCATCACGTTGAGGTAGTAGAGGTCGTAGCCCGGCGCCGCGACGGCGGGGCCGTGGTAGCCGAACGGGACGAGGGCGATGTCGCCGGTGCGCACGGTCGCGTCGATCGCGATCTCGCCGGCGGGCGAGGAGGAGGTGCCGAACATCCCGAACGGCTCGGCGCTCTCGGGCGCTGCGACCCCGCGGCTGACGGCGGTCTCGAAGTAGTAGATCTCCTCGAGCCGCGACTCGCGCCCGGGGACGTCCTCGTCGTGCTTGTGCGCGGGGTAGCTCGACCAGTTCTCGGCCGGAGTGATCACCTCGCAGACGATGAAGCGGTCGGCCTCGAGCGCGGCCGGGGTGCCGAAGTTGTGCACCTGCCGGCTGGAGCGGCCGGCGCCGCGGAGCTCGACGGGGACCTCGGCGCGCGGGACGTAGCGGCTCGGGTGCGCGGTCGCGGCGGGCGCCTCCGCGATCGCGACGCGGCCCTCCCCCGACACCGTCGCGGAGGACAGCGTCGAGAGGTAGAGGACGTCGCTCGGGCCGTCGAAGACCGAGGCCCGGCCCGCGAGGACGGTGGTCTCGGCGGGGCCGCCGGTCTCGTGGCGGACCGTGAAGGAGCCGGAGAGCGGGACGACGAGGCGCTCGACGCCCGCCGCGGGGAGCGCGAGCTCGTCGCCGGGGGCGAGGTCCGCGACGCGGAGGCCCGTGTGCCGCCAGCCGGGCAGGCCGGCGTCGACGACGGACTCCCAGCCGTCGCGGGCGAGCGCGCCCCTCGGGAACAGCCACTCGTTCTGCGTGGTCATCTCGGGCCTTCCGTCGTGTCTCGGTGCGGGGGTGCTGGTGCGGCGGGTCTCGATACGCCGCTGCGCGGCTACTCGACCAGCATGAGCGGGCCCCATGCTGATCGAGTAGGACGCGGAGCGGCCGTATCGAGATCCACCCTCCCGGTGAAGGGCCTCAGTTCTGAGGGAAGCCCAGGTTGATGCCGCCGTGCGACGGGTCGAGCCAGCGGCTCGTGATCGCCTTCTGCTGCGTGAAGAACCGCACGCCCTCCGCGCCGTGGGCCTTCGTATCGCCGAACAGCGACGACTTCCAGCCGCCGAACGAGAACGTCGCCACCGGCACCGGGATCGGCACGTTGATGCCGATCATCCCGACCTCGACCTCGTTCTGGAAGCGCCGCGCGGCTCCGCCGTCGTTCGTGAAGATCGCCGTGCCGTTGCCGAAGGCGCCGGTGTTGATCAGCTCGACGCCCTCCTCGTAGGAGGCGACGCGGACGATCGAGAGCACCGGTCCGAAGATCTCCTCCGTGTAGGCGCGCGAGGTGGTCGGCACTTTGTCGAGCAGCGTGGGTCCCAGCCAGAAGCCGTTCTCGTCGCCGTCGACCTCGATCCCGCGGCCGTCGATGACGACCTCGGCGCCGTCCTGCTCGGCGATGCCGATGTAGGAGGCGACCTTGTCGCGGTGCGCCTCGGTCACCAGCGGGCCCATGTCGCAGCCGCGGCGACCGTCGCCGATGCGCAGCTGCGACGCGCGCTCCTGGATCTTGCCGATCAGCTCGTCCGCGACGGGCTCGACCGCGACGACGACCGAGATCGCCATGCAGCGCTCGCCCGCGGAGCCGAAGCCCGCGTTGATCGCCGAGTCGGCGACCAGGTCGAGGTCGGCATCCGGCAGCACCAGCATGTGGTTCTTCGCTCCGCCGAGCGCCTGCACGCGCTTGCCGTGCTTCGTCCCGGTCTCGTAGACGTACTGCGCGATCGGCGTGGAGCCCACGAACGAGATCGAGCGGACATCCGGCGAGGTCAGCAGCCCGTCGACTGCCTGCTTGTCGCCGTTGAGCACCGTGAAGACGCCGTCGGGCAGCCCGGCCTCCTTCCACAGCTTCGCGAGCCAGATCGCCGCGGTCGGGTCCTTCTCGGAGGGCTTGAGGATGACGGTGTTGCCGGCCGCGATCGCGATCGGAAAGAACCACATCGGCACCATCGCGGGGAAGTTGAACGGCGAGATGATCCCGACCACGCCGAGCGGCTGCTTCGTCGAGTACACGTCGACGCCGGTCGACACCTGCTCCGAGTACTCGCCCTTGAGGTGGTGCGCGAGGCCGGTCGCGAACTCCACGACCTCCTGCCCGCGGGTGATCTCGCCGAGTGCGTCGGAGATCACCTTGCCGTGCTCCGAGGTGATGATCTCGGCCAGCTCGCCCTTCTTCGCCTCCAGCAGCTCGCGGAAGGAGAAGAGGATCTGCTGCCGCTTGGCCAGCGACAGGTCGCGCCAGGCCGGGAACGCGGCCTTCGCGGAGGCGATCGCCGCGGCGATCTCGGCCTCGTCGGCCAGCGCGACCTCCTTTGTCGCGACGCCCAGGGCGGGGTCGTAGACCGGTGCGGTGCGGCCCGAGGTCGACGGCGACTCGCGCCCGTCGATCCAGTGCGGGACGACGGCGAGCTGGTGGAGCGGGGTGGTTCCGATGGTCTCGGACATGGTTCCTGTCTCTGTTCGTGGAGAGGGGGTTCGTGGAAGAGGGGCTTGTCGGGAAGGGGAGGCGGTCAGCCGTGCACGAGCGCGGCGGCGGTGTCGACCGCTGCCGCGACGTCGCCGTCGGCCGGGTAGAGGAGGGTGCGCCCGACGACGAGGCCGCGGACGCCGGGCAGCGCGAGGGCAGCGCCCCACGCCGCGTAGGTCTCGTCGGGGCTCCCCGTCGGGTCGCCGCCGAGCAGCAGCGTCGGGAGGGTGGTGGCGGCCATCACCCGCTCCATCTCGCCGACGACGGGCAGCTTCATCCAGGTGTAGGCCGAGGACGAGCCGAGCCCGGAGGCGATCGCGATCGAGGTGATCACGGCGTCGGCGGAGAGGTCGTTGACGACGGCGCCGTCGACCCACTCGCTGAGGAAGGGCTCGAGCATGATCGGCACGTGCGCCGCCGCGGCCGCGGTCACGGCCGCCGCGTTGGCCTCGAGCGTCGCGACCGAGCCGGCGTCGGCGAGGTTGATCCGCAGCAGCGTCTTCGCGAAGTCGAGGCCGTCGCGGACGATCCCGTCGATGTCGTAGCCGGTGAAGCGGTCGTCCATCTCGAAGGACGCGCCGCGCAGGCCGCCGCGGTTCATCGATCCGACGACGACCTTGTCGTCGAGCAGCCCGAGGAGGGCGAGGTCGTCGATGATGTCGGGCGTGCCGAGCACCCCGTCCACTCCCGGCCGCGAGAGCGCGGTCGCGAGGCGGTCGAGCAGGTCGTAGCGGTCGGCCATCGCCATGCCGTCGCGGCGCACGCCGAGCGCGCCGCGGGCGGGGTGATCGGCGGCCACGAGCAGCAGCCGGCCGTTCCCGCCGAGCAGCGGACGGCGGCGGCGCCCGGCGAGCGCCCGTGCGACGGCGGCCGGGTCCTCGGCGCGGAGCCGGCGCAGCTCCGCGACATCGCGGTCAGAGAGTGACATCGGTGCGCTCCTCCAGGAAGGCCTCGACCTCGGCCGTGCTGGGCATCGCCGTCGAGCACTCGCGCCGTGAGGCGACGATCGCGCCGGCGACGTTCGCGAAGCGGAGGATGCGCTCGAGGTCCCAGCCCTCGACGAGGCCGTGGAGGAGCGCGCCGCCGAAGCTGTCGCCCGCGCCGAGGCCGTTGACGACCTGGACCGGGAAGGGTGCGACCTCGACGGTCTCGGAGCGGGTCTTCGCGAGCACGCCGCGCGGCCCCTGCTTGACGATCGCGAGCTCGACGCCCCGGTCGAGGAGCGCGTCGGCCGCGCGCGACGGGTCGGTCTCGCCGACGGCGACCTCGCACTCCTCGCGGTTGCCGACCGCGACGGTGACCCACTCGAGGGCCTTGGCGACCTCCTGCGACGCCCGCTCGGGCGACGGCCAGAACATCGGCCGGTAGTCGAGGTCGAGCACGGTGAACGGCCGGCGGTCGCGCGCCTGCCAGGCGACGAAGTGCGCGGACCGGCTGGGCTCCTCCGTGAGCCCGGTGACGGTCGACCAGTAGACCTTCGCCCGGACGATCGCGTCGAGGTCGAGCGACTGCGCCGTGATCGCCAGGTCGGGCGCCTTGGGCTTGCGGTAGAAGTACAGCGGGAAGTCGTCCGGCGGGAAGATCTCGCAGAACGTGACCGGCGTGGCCAGGTCCGGCTCGGTGCCGACGAACTCGTCCGAGACGCCGAGCCGGACCAGCTCGCGCTTCACGTAGCGGCCGAACGGGTCGTCGCCGGCCCGCGAGATCAGCGCGGCGGAGTGCCCGTGCCGGGCGGCCGCGATCGCGACGTTGGCGGCGCTCCCGCCGAGGTACTTGCCGAAGGTCTCGACGTCCTCGAGCCCGAGGCCGTCCTGCAGCGGGTAGATGTCGACCCCGACCCGGCCGATGGTCAGGACGTCGTAGGGCGCCGGCGCGTCCGTCACTCCGGCCTCGCGGCGGCCTCGTGCGCGAGCTCCGCGGTGACCGCGGAGTCCGGCATCGAGCGCTCGAGCTCGTGGGCGAGGGAGGCGAGCTCGGCGCCGCCGGCCATCAGGCTGGTCAGCTCGCCGAGGGTGATCTCGCTCTTCTCGAAGTTGCCCAGGCTGGTGCCGCGGTTGAGGAGCAGGAAGCGGTCGCCCACCGGGTAGGCGTGGTGCGGGTTGTGGGTGATGAAGACCACGCCGAGCCCGGCGTCGCGGGAGCGGGCGATGTACTTGAGCACCACGCCCGACTGCTTCACGCCCAGCGCCGCGGTCGGCTCGTCGAGGATCAGCACGCGGGCACCGAAGTAGACCGCGCGGGCGATGGCGACGCACTGGCGCTCGCCTCCGGAGAGGGTGCCGATCGGCTGGTCGACGTCGCGCAGGTCGATGCCCATGTTCGCCAGCTCGCTCTGCGTGATCTCCTTCATCCGCTTCACGTCCAGGCGGCGCAGCGGCCCGCGCCCCTTGGTGATCTCGGAGCCGAGGAAGAAGTTGCGCCAGACCGGCATCAGCGGCACGACGGCCAGGTCCTGGTAGACGGTCGCGATCCCCGCCTGCAGCGCGGCGCGCGGCGACGAGAAGGTGACCGGCGACCCGTCGAGGAGCAGCTCGCCCTCGGAGGGGGTGTGCGCGCCGGCGAGCATCTTGATGAACGTCGACTTGCCGGCGCCGTTGTCGCCGAGGACGCAGGTGACCTCGCCGGCGTTGACCGTGGTCGAGACTCCGGCGAGCGCGTTGACGGCGCCGTAGCTCTTGCCGATGTCGCGGACCTCGACGATCGTCGTGCCCACCGGGGTGCGGGGCGCGGCCGGCTGTCCGGTCGAGGGGCCGCTCGTCGTGTCGGCGCTCATCGTCCGCCTCCTGCTCGTGTCCGGACGAAGTTGTTCAGGAGCACCGCGGCGAGCAGCATGCCGCCGAGGACGGTGCGCAGCCAGTTGGTGTCCCACTGGGCGAAGGTGATGCCCTGGAAGACCATCCCGTAGATCAGCGCGCCGAGGGCGGCGCCGATCGCCGAGCCGTAGCCGCCGGTCATCAGGCAGCCGCCGACGACGGCGCAGATGATGTAGATGAACTCCTGGCCGACGCCGGTGTTCGCCTGCACGGTCGAGGTGCGGAAGAGCGAGATCATGCCGACGAGCCAGGCGGCACCGGCGGTCCCCATGAAGAGGCCGATCTTGGTCTTCAGCACGGGGACGCCGACCTGGCGCGACGCGGTCTGCGCCCCGCCGACGGCGAAGATCCAGTTGCCGGCGCGGGTGCGCAGCAGGATCCAGGTCGCGACGGCCGCCACCACGAACCACCAGAGCACGGAGACGTAGAAGGTGCCGCCGCCGATGCCGGCCGACGAGCCGAACAGCGGCTGGATGCCGTCGTAGCCCGGGACCTTGGTCATCCCCTGGATCGCGACCTGGCCGGTGATGATCTTCGTCACCGCCAGGTCGATGCCGGCGAGGGCGAAGAAGGTGCCGAGCGTCACGATGAAGCTCGGCAGCCCCGTCTTCATCACCAGGATGCCGTTGAGGGCGCCCACGCCGAGGCAGACGACCAGCGAGACGAAGACCGCCACCCAGATGCTGAGTCCGTAGTGGGTGGTCAGGATCCCGACGATGAGGGCGGAGAAGCCCGTCATCACGCCGGCGGAGAGGTCGAACTCGCCGCCGATCATCAGCAGTGCGACGGCGACGGCCATGATCCCGAAGGTCGAGGCCGACTCCAGCCAGACCCCGGCGCCGGCGAAGCTCAGGAACTGCGGGGTGTAGAGGGAGAAGAACACGAGCACGGCGAGGGCGGCGACGAACGCGCCGGTCTCGGGCCGGGCCAGGATCTTGCGGAGCGGACGGCGCTCGAGGCGGGGCCTCGTCGCGATCGTCACGATGTCTGTCGTCGTCACTGCTGACTCCTGTCGGGGGACGGGCGGGGCCGCTAGCGGGTGCCGTTCGCGGCGAACTCGGCGACCGCGGCCGCGTTCTCCTTGGTGACGAAGGCAGGGCCGGAGTAGACCGGCTGGCCGCCGCCGATGACGTTGCCGTTGGTCGTGTAGAGCTGGAGCGCCGTGACGCCGAGGAAGCCCTGGACGTAGGGCTGCTGGTCGACGGCGAAGGCGATCGTGCCGTCCTCGACCGCGGTGACGACGTCCTCGGAGAGGTCGAAGGTGCCGACCTGGGCCGAGCTGCCCGACTCCGAGACGGCGCCGACGGCGTCGATCGCGTACTGGCCGCCGAGGGTGAGCACGCCGTCGATGGACGGGTCGGCCTGCAGCTTGGACTTGATGGTCGCCTTGACGTCGGCGTCGTTGGTGCCGTCCACCTGCAGGTTGCTCATGCTGCCCCCGAAGGTCGACGCGGCCGCCTTGCAGCGCTCCTCGAGACCGACGTTGCCCGCCTCCTGGATGACGCAGAGCGCGTTGGTGGCGCCGGCCTCGGCGAGCTTCGTGCCGACCGCCTCGCCGGCGACCGTCTCGCTCTGGCCGATGTGGGTGAGGGCGCCGAACTCGGCGGAGCGCTCGATGCCGGAGTTGATGGTGACGACGGGGATGCCGGCCGCGACGGCCTTCTCGACGCTGTCCTTGACGCCGTCGGGGTTGGCCATCGAGACGACGATGCCGTCGACCTGCTGGGCGACCGCGTTGTCGATCAGCTGCGACTGCTTCGCCGGGTCGGGGTCCGCGTTGTAGGTGATGGTCGCGCCGTAGTCGCCGCCGGCCGCCTCGGCGCCGGACTTCACGCGGTCCCAGAAGGCGTCGCCGGGGCCGGAGTGGGTGACGACCGCGTAGGTGTAGTCGCCGCCGCCGCCCGCGCCGCCGCCGCCGCCAGCGGTCGCGGCGGGCTCCTGACCGGTGCCCGTGCACCCGCTGAGCAGCAGGGCCGCCGAGGCCGCGAGGCCCAGGCCTGCGAGGAATCGCTTCTTCATGGAGAGCTCCTTCTCTGCGGACGGCGTCGTCTCTGACGGTCCGGAACGTCGTTGTCGGGTCGAGTATGAAATCGCGCGTTGCAAATGTCAATACATATTGTCATTGCGCTACGCTCGGAGCGGCTCGCCGGTGAGTGGCACCGGGTCGTGAGCCGCTGTCAGAAGCATGGAGGAGCGCGCAATGGTGCACCGTTTCGGAGTAGGTCTGGTGTCGGTCGGCTGGATGGGGCGCCTGCACACGCGGGCGTACCGCGCGGTCCCGGAGCACTACCCGGACCTCGGCGTCGCCGTGGACCTCGTGTCGGCGGCCGACACCGATCCTGGCACGCGCTCGCTGGCCGAGGACGTCCTCGGCTACCGCCGGACGACGGCGGACTACCGGGAGGTGCTCGAGGACCCGGAGGTCGACATCGTCTCGATCTGTGCGCCGAACTTCCTGCACCGCGAGGTCGCGCTCGCCGCGGCGGCGGCCGGCAAGCCGTTCTGGATCGAGAAGCCGATGGGCCGCTCCGCCGCCGAGTCGTCCGAGATCGCGCGCGCGGCCGCCGACGCCGGCGTCGTCACCTCGGTCGGCTTCAACTACCGGCACGCGCCGGCCCTGGCACAGGCCCGCTCCCTGATCCGCGACGGAGCGATCGGCCGGGTCACCAACGTCAGCGTGCGCCTGCTCGCCGACTACTCCGCGGATCCGCTCGGCGCCCTCACCTGGCGCTTCCTGCAGGCGCGGGCCGGCTCGGGCGTGCTCGGCGATCTGCTCTCGCACGGCGCCGACCTGGCGCAGTACCTGGTCGGGCGGATCGACTCGGTCTCCGCGCTCACCGAGACCTTCGTGCGCGAGCGCCCGCTGCCCGGCTCGGCCGCGGCGGGCCACTTCAGCAAGGGCACCGAGGGCGGCGAGCGCGGCGCGGTCGAGAACGAGGACTACGCGGCGGTGCTCGGCCGCTTCGAGTCCGGCGCGGTCGCGGTGCTGGAGGCGAGCCGGGTCGCGGTCGGGCCCCGCGCCGAGTACACGCTCGAGGTCTACGGCACGAAGGGCTCGCTGCGCTGGGACTTCCAGCGGCTGAACGAGCTGCAGCTCGCCGACGACCCGAGCGGCTACCGCACGATCATGGCGCAGCCGGGCTTCGGCGACTTCTCCCGCTTCCAGCCGGGCGCCGGGACGAGCATGGGCTTCGACGACCTCAAGACGATCGAGGCGTCGCTCTTCCTGACCTCGGTGCTGGAGGGGCGCCAGCTCGCGCCGTCGGCCGCGGACGCCTGGTCGGCCGCCGAGATCGTCGAGGCGGCGCTCCGCAGCGACCGCTCGCGGGCGTGGGAGAGCGTCGGGACGGTCAACGGAGACGTCACCTACGACGCCTGAGCCGTCCGACGCCCCCGTCCGACGCCCCGCCGCGGGGCGGCCTTCAGAGCGCGAAGGCCGCCTCGAAGGCGTCGAGCGCCGCCTCGGAGTCGGTCGACGGCCACGCCTCGAGGCCGACGACCCCGTCGTAGCCGAGGGCGCGCAGCTCCTGGGCGACGGCCGGGTAGCGGATCTCCCCGGTCCCGGGCTCGCAGCGGCCGGGCACGTCGGCGACCTGGATCTCGCCGATCCAGGGCAGGCACCGGCGCACGAGCTCGAGCAGGTTCCCCTCGCCGATCTGCGCGTGGTACAGGTCGAGGTTCAGCCGCAGACCCGGGCGGTCGACCGCGCTGACCAGCGCGAGGGTGTCCTCGGCGCGGGCGAACGGCGTGCCCGGGTGGTCGACGGCCGTGTTGAGGTTCTCCAGGGTGAAGACCCGGCCGCGCTCCTCGCCGAGCGCGGCCAGCCGGCGGAGGGTGTCCTCGGCGCGCTCGCGGTCCTCGGGCGTCACCTCGGTCCCGGGCCGGACGGGCAGGCCGCCCGGCGCGAGGCCGGTGCCGTGCAGGTTCAGCCGCGGGCTGTCGATGATCTCGGCCGCCGCGAGCGAGAGCTCGGCCGTCCGGAGCGTCTCGGCGATGCCGTCGGGCGTGATCAGGTCGCCGGTGAGGTAGCCGGTCATCGACGAGAACGTCGCGCCGGTCGCCGCGAGCGCGGGCAGGTCCTTGGTGGACCAGTCCCAGATCTCGACCTCGAAGCCGCGCTCGTGCAGGCGGCGGACGCGGTCGACGAACTCCAGCTCCGGGAAGAGCATCTCCGCGGAGGCGGCGAGACGAACGGTCACGGCCGGTGCCCTACAGCTCGACGCTCACCGAGACGCGCTCGACCGCGGAGCGGGCGGCGGCATCGGCGAGGACGAGGGCGGCGCGGCCGTCGGCGAACGTGGGGCTCGTCGACTCCTCGCCGCGGGCGAGCCTGATGAACTCGGTCAGCTCGGCCCGGTAGGCCACGGCGTAGCGCTCGAGGAAGAAGTCCTGGTACGGCGGCTTCGCCTGCACGCTGGTGCCGTTCGAGACGCTGACCAGGCTGGTGAGGGCGTTCGCGACCTCGATCGAGCCGTCGGCGCCGAAGGCCTCGAGGCGCTGGTCGTAGCCGACCGAGCTGTGCCGCGAGTTGGTGATCGAGACGAGCGCACCGGAGGCGGAGCGGAGGGTGACGACGGCGGTGTCGAAGTCGCCGTGCGCGCGCGCGCCGGGGTCGAACGTGGTGGTGCCGGTCGCGGTGACCTCGACGATGTCGGGGAGGAAGAAGCGCGCCATGTCGAAGTCGTGGATCGTCATGTCGCGGAAGATGCCGCCGGAGACGCCGATGTAGGCCGCGGGCGGGGCGGCGGGGTCGCGGCTGATGATCGAGAGCTGCTCGAGCGCGCCGATCTCGCCGGCGGCGACGCGGGCGCGCGCCTCGGCGAAGGCCGGGTCGAAGCGGCGGTTGAAGCCGAGGGCGATCGGCACTCCCGACGACGTGACGCGGGGCAGCAGGGCGTCGACGCGCGCGATGTCGAGGTCGATCGGCTTCTCGCAGAGCGCGGGGATCCCGGCCGAGATCGCGGCCTCGAGGAGGTCGATGTGGGTCGCGGTCGGCGAGGCGATCAGCACTGCGTCGATCTCGCCGGACGCGAACATCTCGGCGGCGTCGGTCGTGACGGTGCCGCCGTAGCGGGCCGAGACGTCGTTCGCGCCGTCGACGAACGGGTCGCAGACCCAGGCGAGCGTCGCCTCGGGGTCGGCGGCGATGTTCGCCGCGTGCACCTGGCCGATGCGGCCGGTGCCGATGAGTCCGAAGCGGAGAGGGGTGTCGGTCACGGCGATGTCCTTGCTGCCCGGGGGCGGTCTGAGGGGTGGGGTTCGGGAGGGGCGCGGTCAGGCCCAGGCGCGCAGGGCCTCGCGGTTGACGGCCTGGTCGTCGCGGCGCTCGTCGCGGAACGCGGTGATGTCGGCGTCGGGCGCGTTGAGGACGTCCTGCTCGACGACGACCCAGCCGTCGTAGCCCTGGGCGTCGATCGCGGTCATCACGGCGTCGAGGTCGATGTCGCCGCGGCCGAAGGCCACGAACGATCCGGAGGACCAGACCTCGCGCATCCCGCCGCCGGCCGCGAGGACCCGGCGCAGCTCGGCGACGTCGACGTCCTTGAGGTGCAGGTGGTTGATCCGGGAGCCCCAGCGCTCGACGGCCGCGACCGGGTCGCCGCCGCCGATCAGGAGGTGACCGGTGTCGAGGGTGAGGCCGATGTCGACGGCGCCGAGGAAGCGGTCGATCTCCTCGGGCGACTCGATGTACGTGCCGGCGTGGTGGTGGAAGGTCGGCTCGAAGCCGGCTCCGCGGACGACGGCGGTCGCGCGCTCGACGTTGGCGACGAGCCGCGACCAGCGCGCGTCGTCCAGCGGATCGGCCTCGGCGCCGCGCCCGGGCGAGGAGCGCCGGGCCGCGGAGCCGTCGTCGGCGAGGGTCGGCAGCGGGAGCCGCGCGGGGCCGTGCTCGGACGCCTCGGCGAAGAGGCGGAGCGCGGCGTCGAGCTCGGGGAGTGAGGCCGCGAAGGCCTCGTCGTCCGAGAAGGGCAGCTGGATCCAGCCGCCGGCGATGTCGAGTCCCGAGCGCTCGAGGCGGTTCCGCAGCTCGGCGCCGCGGCCGAGGTAGCCGGCCGGACCGAGGTCGACGCCGGTGTAGCCCGCCTCGGCGAGCACATCGACCAGATCGTCGGGCGAGACGACGTCGGCGCCCTCCGGGGTGAGCTCGAAGACGCCGAAGCTGACGGGGGCGCCGGCGACCGCGGCCTTCATCGGGCCGCTCCGGGGGCGGCGTGCTCGGGGGCGGCGCTCGCGGGGGCGCGGAGGATCATCTGGACCATACGACGGTGTACAACTCCTCGAGAGGGCGGTCTGTAATGTCGTTACAATAGCACAATGGGACGGTCTGCCGTGCTGCTGACCTGCGCTGCATAATGGGGTGACGCCGACGGGTGTCGATCATTCCCGGCGGAGAGCCGGCGGGCGGAGGGGGACGACATGGCGCTGCAGGAGGAGCACGCCCTGCCGATGGACCTCTTCATGGACCTCGACCGCTCCGGGCCGATCCCGCTCTACCACCAGATCGCGACGCGACTCGAGCGGGCCATCCTCGACGAGACGCTCCCGGCCGGCTCGCGGCTCGAGAACGAGGTGTCGCTGGGCAACCGCCTGGGCATGTCGCGGCCGACCATCCGCCGCGCGATCCAGGACCTCGTCGACAAGGGCCTCCTCGTGCGCCGCCGCGGCATCGGCACCCAGGTCGTGCACGGCAGGGTCACCCGCAACGTCGAGCTCACCAGCCTCTTCGAGGACCTGCAGCGCTCGGGCCAGAGCCCCACGACCAGCACCCTCTCCTCCACCGTCGGCACGGCCGACGAGAAGACCGCCGAGGCGCTCGGCGTCGAGGTCGGCTCGCCCGTCCTGCACCTCGTACGGCTGCGGTCGGCGGACGGGGTCCCGCTCGCCGTGCTCGACAACACCCTGCCGGCCGACTTCGTCGACCTCGACCTCGGCGCCCTCGAGACGCACGGCCTCTACCAGCTGCTCCGCGCCCGCGGAGTGGCGATGCGCGTCGCGAAGCAGCGGATCGGCGCCCGCGCCACGACCCCCCGCGAGGCGCAGCTGCTCGACCTGCGCAAGGGCGCCGCGGTCCTGACGATGACCCGCACCGCCTTCGACAACTCCGGCCGCGCCGTCGAGTACGGCCAGCACTGCTACCGCCCCGACCTCTACTCCTTCGAGATCACCCTCGTCGACCGCTGACCCGCCGCACAGCACGGGTCGGGCCGAGCGCGCTCCTTGCCTGCTGGTCGAGCAGCGCGCAGCGCGTATCGAGACCCGGCCCCTGCACTCGGTGGATCTCGATGCGCCCTCTCAGAGGGCTACTCGATCAGCATGAAGGCGTCAGTTCCCGTCGCGGCGGAGCCGGGCCTCGCGGCCGGCGATGTGCACGCCCAGGCCGGTGATGCCGGCGGCGAACGCGACGATCACGCCGAGCATCCCGTGGACGCTGCCCGCGCCGGCGGCGAACGCGCCGACCAGGAGCGCGATCGAGGCCAGCACGATCAGGACCGCGCCGGCGATCTCGCCGCCGCTGGATCGCCTCAGCACGTCTCGCATGCCTCCAGACTGCGACGCGCGGCGCGCCCGCCGCAAGGCTTCCGAGATGAACGGAGCACGAGAGCCCGCCGCCCGCTAGACGGCCACCCACCCCCGCCGCAAGCCCGAGAGACGCCGAGCCTCCGCGACCAGACTGGAGGCATGCAGCAGCTGACCTACGCCTCCAAGAGCATCGTCACCACCGACGCCGTCACCGAGGCCCTCCTCGACCTCGTGACCGCGATCGACCGGCAGGAGCACTCGGAGGCCGTCAGCGTCCCCGCCTTCACCGACGACGGCGTGCTGATCGAGGCGAAGATGACGCTCGACGCGAGCAGCGAGCTCGTCGCGGTGCCGGTCGAGCGGTCCGTGCACGACGAGGCCGCGACCGAGGAGGCCGTCGCGAAGGCCGTCGAGGACATCCGCTCGCGCATCAAGGACAACCGGCGCACCGTCGCCCGCCCCGTCATCGAGCCGGACCCGGAGCCCTACAACTACGAGGAGTACTAGGCCCGCCTAGCCCAGGCGCCCGTCGAGGTCCTTGACCACGCGGCCGGACTGCAGCACCACCCGCACCGCCGACGGGTCGGCGAGTGCGGCGACGTCCGCCAGCGGATCCGCGTCGGTCAGCACGAGGTCGGCGAGCTTGCCCGGCTCGACCGAGCCGAGCTGCGCGTCCAGGCCCAGCAGGCGCGCGCCGCCGAGCGTTCCGGCGCTCAGCGCCTC
Source organism: Rathayibacter sp. VKM Ac-2804 (assembly GCF_009866655.1). Lineage (NCBI taxonomy): Bacteria > Bacillati > Actinomycetota > Actinomycetes > Micrococcales > Microbacteriaceae > Rathayibacter > Rathayibacter sp. VKM Ac-2804. Next base: position 444,074 of record NZ_CP047420.1, on the reverse strand, counting down.
CAGCGGCGTGAGCCCGACGGCGACCAGCTGCGCCAGCTCGGCGAGGTTGCGGCCGTGCGGGTGCACTCCGGCGTCGGTGCCGAGCGCGAGAGGGATCCCCGCCGCGACGGCCCGGCGCACCGAGTCGACACCGCGCTCGCGCAGGAGCTCGCGCTGCCGGAGCCGCTCGGCGGTGGTCGTCGCGGGATCGAACGCGCGGACCAGGATGCTCAGGGTCGGCACGAGCGTCGTCCCGCGCTCGCGCATCAGCGCGATGGTCTCGTCGGAGAGGTCGTAGCCGTGCTCGATGCTCGTGGCGCCGCCCAGCACCGCGGCCCGCGCGGCGTCGTCGGAGAGGGCGTGCGCCGTGATCGGCCGGCCGCCGCGCTCGGCGAGCAGCTCCGCGATCAGGGCGACCTGCTTCTCGGTGATGCCGACATCGCGCGCGTCGTCGTTGGGTGAGCCGAGCCCGCCCGAGGTCGCGACCTTGATCACGTCGGCACCCGTGCGCACGAGCGTGCGGACCATGCGGACGACGTCCTCGTCCGTGTCCACCAGTCCGGGTGCGGGCATGCCCGGGCGCACGGCCCAGGCCGGCAGGCTGCCGTTGCGGTGGTGCGGATCGGCGTGGCCGCCGGTCGGCGAGAGCATGGCGATCGCGAGGTGCAGGCGCGGGCCCGCCACCGCGCCGCGTGCGACGGCCTCGCGGTAGCCCGGGGAGAGCCCGTCGAGGTCGCGCGCGGTGGTGACGCCGGCGTCGAGCGTGCGGCGGAGCAGCCCGGCGATCTCGAGGACGTCCTCCTCCGGGAAGCGCTCGCGCGCCGCCTCCGGGGCGACCGGCACCATCGCGAGGTGCACGTGCACGTCGACGAAGCCCGGCAGCAGGAACGCGCCGGAGACGTCGACCGTGCGCCCCTCGGGACCGGTGCCGGAACGCCGCGGCCCGGCGTACGCGATCACGCCGTCGCGGATCTCCACCTCGGAGTCCTCGAGCGGCGCCGCGCCTGTGCCGTCGACGAGCGTCGCGCCGACGAGGCGGAGCACGCCCTCGGCGACGGGGGTGGCGGGCAGTCGGGCCGTCATGCGCTCTCCTTCGTGGGGACCGCCGCCGGGCCCGAGAGGCTGAAGCCCGGCGAGCCGGGGTCGGCGTCGAGCAGGCGGCGGGTGTACCAGTGCTGGGGGTCGGCGTAGATCCGCTCGACCGGGCCGGCCTCGACGACCTCGCCGCGGTAGAGCACCACGACCTCGTCGCTGACGCGCTGGACGACGGCGAGGTTGTGCGAGATGAACATCATCGTCAGACCGAGCGACTCCTTGATCCCGGCCAGCAGATCGAGGATCTGCCCCTGCACCGAGACGTCGAGGGCGGAGGTGATCTCGTCGGCGATCACGAAGGTCGGGTCGATGATCAGCCCGCGGGCGATCGCGACGCGCTGGCGCTGCCCGCCGGAGAACTCGTGCGGGAACCGGTGCCGCATGTCGGCGCTGAGACCGACGCGCTCCAGCCAGGCGACGATCAGCTCCTCGTTCCGGCCGACGCGGGCGCGGACCGGGTCGATCGCCTCGGCGAGGGTCTGCGCGATGGTGCGCCGCGGCGAGAGCGAGGAGTACGGGTCCTGCGGGATCATCTGCGTGCGCCGGCGGTAGGCGTGCATCGCCGAGCGGTTGGCGGCGACGATGTCGACGCCGTCGACGCTCGCCGTGCCGGCCGCCGCGCGGACCGAGCCGACGAGCACCTTGGCGAGGGTCGACTTGCCGGAGCCGGACTCGCCGACCACGCCGACGGTGCGGCCGCGCTCGACCCTCAGGTCGACGCCGTGCAGGACCTTCGCGTGGCCGAAGACGACGTCGAGACCGCGGACGTCGACCATCGCGGAGGACGCGGCGGCTCCAGCGGCCGCGGCGGCGGCGGCGCTCACGAGCGCACCTCCGGCGGCGTCGGCACGGTCACGACGGGCGTCGCGGCGAGCAGCTGCCTCGTGTACGGATGCGTCACGGTCTCCTCCGAGAGGTGGGCGATGTCGTCGATCCGCTCGACGATGCGGCCGTCCTTCATCACGAGGACGCGGTCGCAGAGCGCCCGGACGACGCCGAGGTCGTGCGAGATGAAGAGCACGGCGGTGCCGGAGTCCTCGTTCATCCGCTTGAGCACGCTCAGCACCTCGCGCTGCACGGTGACGTCGAGCGCGGTGGTCGGCTCGTCGGCGATCAGCAGGTCGGGCTTCGCGCTCATCGCCGAGGCGATCATCGCGCGCTGCTTCATGCCGCCCGAGAGCTGGTGCGGGTACTGCCGCAGGCGCCCCTCCGGATCGGAGAGCATCACCGAGCGGAAGCCGCGCAGCAGCAGGTCGAGCGCGTCGCGGCGGGAGTGGCGCAGGCGGATCCGCAGCACGTCGGAGAGCTGCGTGCCGAGGACCATCGCCGGGTTCAGCGCGGTGCCCGGGTCCTGGTAGATCAGGCCGATCTTCGCGGCGAGCACCCGGTCCGGCACGGGGCCGAGCAGGTCGGTGCCGCCGAGCTCGAGCCGGCGCGCGGACGCCTCGAGGCCCTCGCCGAGCAGCTTCGCGACCACCGAGGCGGTCAGCGACTTGCCCGAGCCGGACTCGCCGACGATGCCGAGCACCTCGCCGCGGCGGATGGTGAAGGAGAGGTCGGAGACGAGCTCGCGGCCGGTCGCGCCGTGGCGGACAGTGATGCCGTCGGCGACGAGCACGGCGTCGGCCGGGGCGGGCGCGGCGGTCGAGGAGCCGGCGGCCCGCGTCATCCGGGCCCGCGTCGTGTTCGAGCGCGGGTTCGCCGCCGCCGCCAGGCCGTCGCCGACCAGCAGCGCCGCGAAGGAGGCGACCGTGAGCGCGAGCGCCGGGCCGAGGATGACGACCGGGTTCACCGAGATGCGGCTCAGCCCGTCGTTGAGCAGCGTGCCCCAGTCGAAGGCGGGCGTCTGCGCGCCGAGGCCGATGAAGGAGAGGCCCGAGATCTCGACGAGCGCGCCGGAGAAGGCGCCGGCGACGAGGATCAGCGTCGGCTCGGCCATGTTCGGCAGCACGTGCCGCAGCGCGACGAGGTGCGTCGGCACGCCGGTCAGCCGGGCGGTCGTGACGTACTCGCTCGCCGCGATCTTGGAGGCGAGGTTCGCCGTGAGCCGCGCGAAGCCGGCGATGTTGGCGACCGCGATGGCGACCACCACCTGGACGACGCCCTGGCCGAGGATCGCGGCGACGATGATCGCGACGAGCATCGTCGGGTAGCTGACGGCCAGCTCGATCGCGCGCAGCCCGAGCTCGCGGACCCGGCGCGGGGCGAGCCAGACGCCGATGCCGACCGCGATGCCGACGATCGCGGAGAGCACGGTCGCGGCGAGCGCCATCAGCACGGTCGAGCGGGTGGCGACGAGGGTGCGGGCGAGCATGTCGCGGCCGAGGGTGTCGGTGCCGAGCGGGTGCTCGGGGGTCGAGCCGAGGCTGGGGCTGCCGCCGAGGCCGGTGGCCTGGCCCTCGAGCGCGATCGGGGCGATCAGCGCGGTGAGCGCGATCACGCCGAGCAGGCCGAGCCCGATCACGAGCCCGGGGTTCCAGGCGAAGGTGCGCGCGCCGGCGGGCTTCAGGCCGCGGACGGCGGTGAGGGACTCAGCCACGCTGCTCTCCGAGGGTGCGCGGGTCGATCAGACCCAGGATGACGTCGATCACGAGGGTGATCACGAGGGAGATGAGCCCGATCACGAAGACGGCCGCGCGGATCACCGGGTAGTCCTTGTCGATCGCGATCGCCTGGACGATCACGCCGCCGAGGCCGGGCCAGGCGAAGACCGCCTCGGTGATCAGCGCCGAGCCGAGCAGGGCGGTGAGGATGATGCCCGAGAGCGTCAGCGCCGTGGTCAGCAGGTTGGGCAGCATGTGCTTGGCGTAGAGCGTCAGCGCGGGCAGCCGCCAGCCGCGGGCGGTGCGCATGTAGTCCTGCTCGAGGATCACCGCGGTCTCGCGGCGGACGATCCTCGCGACGGAGCAGGTGCCGCCGACGGTGAGCGAGGCGATCGGGAGGATTGCGGCGGTGCCGAAGTCGTAGGCCGGCGAGTACGCGGGCGGCAGCACCTTCAGCAGCACCGCGAAGACGACGACGAAGCCGGTCGCGAGCACGTAGGTGGGCACCGAGGAGATCAGGCCGGTGACCGTGCTGAACACCGCGTCGAGCCAGCGGCGGCGGTCGCCGCGGGTCGCGACGCCGACCGCCATGCCGAGCGCGATGCCGAGCACGAGCAGCAGGAGCACCGCGGAGATCGTGATGGTCAGCGTGTACGGCACGGCCGTCATCACGAGGTCCATCGCCGGGATGGAGTAGCGGTAGGAGGCGCCGAAGTCGCCCTGCAGCACGCCGACCAGGTAGGTCCAGAGCTGCGCGGGCAGCGGCTGGTCGAGCCCGAGCTGGGTGCGCACCAGCTCGACCTGGTCGAGCGAGGCCGCCTCCCCCGCGATGGCGATCGCCGGGTCGCCGGGGATGAGCTGCACGATCAGGAAGGTGACCAGCACGAGCAGCGCGAGGTTGACGAGCAGGCCGAGGGCCCGGCGGAGGAGGAACCTTCGCCAGGCCCCGCCGAGGGTGCCGGCGCGGACGGCGCCCGGGCCGGGCGCCCCCGCGCCGGACGACCCGAGGCCCAACGATGCAGCGGTGGTGGCGGTCGTGGTGCTCATCGCGTCGTCTCCTCGTGTCGTCCGGCTCGGGTGGGCTGCTCAGGTGTTCAGGGCGTCAGCGGATCAGGACAGGATCCGCATGGCCGAGATGTCCCAGTAGCCCGAGAACACCGAGGTGGCGAAGCCGGAGCGGGCCACGTAGCGGTGCGTGTCGGTGATCAGCGGCGTCATGTCGACGCGCTCGAGGATCGTCTTCTGGGCGGCGAGCAGGTTCTCGCACTGCGTCTCGGTGTCCGAGGCGGCCATGGCGGCCTCGTAGTAGGCGACGCCCTCGGGGTTGTCGCTGGAGGAGACGTTGGTACCGCCGTCGGCGTAGGTCGGGCCGAGGTAGCGGGCGATCGTGGTGTGGATGAGGCCGGGGCCGGCGTTCTCCGCCGCGATCGCGACGTCCCAGGTGGTGGGCTCGGTGCGCATGGCCTTCGACCAGTCGGCCGGGTCGAGCGCCGAGACGGTGACCGTGGCGCCCGCGGCGCGGAGCGACTCGGCCAGGTAGTCGGCGGCCGGGTCCCAGTTCGACATCATCAGCAGGCGGATCGACTGACCGGTGAGCTCGGGCATCGCGGCGGCGGGGTCGTACGTCTGCACGAGCGACTCGTCGTCCAGGGCGCAGCGGTAGCTCGCCGCGTTGACGGTGTACTGCGGCACGCCGAGGCCGTCGAGGCCGGCGGAGTTGAAGCCCTGGGTGTCGATCGCCTGGGCGACGGCGGCGCGGAGGTCCTGCTTCCCCTCGAAGATCGAGCCGGAGCCGGGGGCCTCGTTGAAGACGAGGTTGTAGGCCGAGCTGGCGAAGGTGACGGTCGTGTAGGCCGGGTCGTCCTCGAAGCGCAGCGCGTTGGAGTCGTAGAAGCGGGCGAGGTCGACGCCGCCGGACTCGAGCAGGTTGGCGCTCGTGTTGGAGTCGGACTGCACGGTCAGGTTGATCGTCTTCGCGGGCTCGCCCTCGACGTCCTGCCAGTCGGGCCAGGCGTCGTAGTCGTCGCGCAGCGTGTAGGCGGCGCTGACACCGGCCGAGAGGTCCGACAGCGTGTACGGGCCGGACCAGGCGCCGTCGACGGTGCCCGCGGCGAGACCCTCGGGGTCGGCGAGACCGGCGGGGCAGATGATGCCGGTGCCGGGGCGGGTGACGCCGCCGAGCAGCTGCGAGTAGGGCTGGCTGAGCGAGATCGTCAGCGTGCCGGCCGCGTCGTCGGGGGTGAAGGTCGGCTCGCCGGAGCCGAAGGCCTGGTTCTTCCAGGTGACCGCGCCCGAGTCCTCGAGACCGGTGAGGTAGCTGAAGGAGTCGGCGACGACCGTGGGAGTGATCGCGGTGCCGTCGGCGCAGGTGGCGCCGTCGCGGAGGGTGAACGTGTACTCGGAGGCCGAGACGGCGTTCCACTCGGAGGCGAGGCCGCCGATGTAGCCCTCGGTCTCGCCCTGGCGGAGCAGGGTGTCGAAGCCGAGGCGCGCGACGGTCACGTCGGCGTCGGCGGAGGCCTTCGCGGGGTCGAAGGTGGACGGCGCGTACCAGAGCTCCGCGTTGATGGTGTCGGTGGTGCCGGCGGTGCCGGTGGCGCTCTGCGGGGCGCTGGTGGTCCCGCAGGCGGTGAGCGCGAGGCTCGCGACGGCCGCCAGTGCGACGCCGGCGAGCAAGCTCTTCCTGACCATGGTGCTGTCCTCCAAGGGGTACGGGTGGTGCATCGGGGCGGGGCGGAGTTGCTCGGGGGGCCGCTCAACTTGGATCCAATCTAAGGCAATGCGGATCCCATTGTGTTTCGTCGGGATTACATCTCCCGGGCGTCCCCCGCGGGCCGGTCGTGGACCGTCCGCCCGCCGAACACGGTGCGCAGCACGCGCGCCTCGGCGAACTCCTCCGCCGAGCGCTCCCCCGGGTCGACCGAGAGCAGCACCAGGTCGGCGAGGAACCCGGCCCGGAGCATCCCGCGACGGTCCTCCGCGAAGGCCGCGTGCGCCGCCCCCCGCGTGTAGCCCTCGACGGCCTCGAGCACCGTCAGCGCCTGCTCGGTGCCGAGCGGCTCGGCCCGGCGGCGCATCCGCCGGGTCACCGCGGTCGCGACGACCTGCCGCGGGTCGAACGGGAAGTAGGGGGCGTCGGAGCCGAGCGCGATCACAGCGCCGGAGTCGCGCCAGTCGCGCATCGGGTTCACCGGGTCGGCCCGCGCGCCGAGCCGGGCCGTCAGTCCCGCCGCGTTGCTCCAGGCGATCGAGGGCTGCAGCGAGGCGACGACGCCGAGCCGGGCCGCGCGCTCGCGGCTCTCGGCGGAGGGCTCGAGGTAGGCGTGGATCAGCTGGCAGCGCAGGGCGGCGATCCGCTCGGGCGAGCCCGCGGCCTCCAGCCCGTCGAGCACCTCGGCGACCGCGCGGCTGCCGACCGCGTGCACACCCAGGCCCCAGCCGCGCTGGACGCATTCCGCGGCGAGCCGCGCGAACTCGGCCGTCTCGATCCGCTGCACACCGTGACCGCCGTCGGGCCAGGGCTGCTCGAGGAGCGCCTGGCCCTTCATCCCCTCGCCGTCGTAGTAGACCTTGATCGGACCGAGGCGGAGCAGCTCGTCGCCGTCGCCGGTGGTGCCGTCGATCGAGTCGAGCACGGCCAGCGCCTCGTCGACGCTCGGGACCGCCTCCGTGCCGAGCTCGGAGTAGGGCATCGCGACGACGCGCAGCGACAGCTCGCCGCGCTCGTGCGCCGCGCGGTAGGCGGCGAGCTCGTCGAGCGTGACGGCCGGGTCGACGACACCGGTGAAGCCCAGCTCGTGCAGCAGCGGCTGGATGCGGAGGAGGGCCGCGCGGCGGTCCTCGGGGGTGGGCGGGGTGTCGCCGAGCCAGTCCGGGGCGTCCGGATCGGCGTCGGCGTCGGCGAGCATCGCGGCCGAGAACGCGTCGGCGCCGGCGCCCGCGTCGAGCAGCTGCAGGGCCTTCAGGCCCGCGCGCTGGGCGTGCGAGTGCGCGTCGATGAAGCCGGGGAGGAGGGTGCCGTCGAGGTGCTCCTCGGGGGTGCCGGCCGGGGCGGCGGCACGGACCTCCTGCAGGGTGCCGACCGCGGCGATCCGGTCGCCCTCGATCAGGAGCGCCTCGGCGAGCGGGTTCGCCGGGTCCATCGTGCGGACGCGGGCGACGAGGAGGTAGGGGGCGACGCCGTTCTGCGACTCAGGCATCGATCGTCTCGCGGCGGTCGAGCCAGTCGTGCACGTCGGCCGCGGTGACGAGGGCGTCGCGCTGGAGGTACTCGATCGCCTCCAGCGTGGCGGCGTGCGCGCGCTCGCTCGAGCCGGCGACGCAGTCGGTGAGCACCCGGACGGCGTAGTCGTGCTGGTGCGCGTCCGCGGCCGTGTAGTGGATGCAGACGTCGGTGAGGCCGCCGACCAGCAGCAGCGTGCCCGCGCGGTACGCCTTCAGCACGATCTCGAGCTCGGTGCCGAAGAAGGCGGAGTAGCGGCGCTTGCGGATCACGAACTCCTCCGGCCGCGGCTCCAGCCAGGACGCCAGCTCGGTGCCCGGGTCGCCCTCGAGGCAGTGCGGGCCCTCGGCGCCGTCCAGCTCGCGGCCGATGTCGATCAGGTCGCGCTTGTGCACCTCCTGCACGAAGACGACCGGCACGCCGGCACTGCGGCAGTGCGCGATCAGGTCGCGCACCCGGGGCGCGCGCTCCGCCCGGCCGCTCATCACGGGGATGCCGGGGGTCGGCAGGCCCGAGGCGGCCCCGCCCTGGATGTCGACGACGAGGAGGACGGGAGTGCCGGAGACGGCGAGCATGCGGGTGGATCCTTCCGGGTGGTGCGCGGGTCGGGTGAGGTGCCCCCACGACCCCGGCGGCGCGAGGGCCGGGGCCCGTCGTCCGCCCGGCAAGTCTGGCCAGGCGATCGTTCGGGCGGGGGTCGGCTGTGTTTCCCCGGGGTAAAACCTCGGGATGCTCGGCTTGTGGAGGAGAGTCGGGCGCGGGCCGGCCGGGTCGTCCGCGCCCCCTGATTCCTCAAAAGTTGCGGTAGTCGCGCTCGACTACCGCAACTTCTGGAGATTCAGCGAGCGGCGGAGGCGGAGCGCGGCGGGCCTGTGGAGAACGCCGCACTCCCCCGCGTGTGGAGGAGCGTGGCCGGCCGCCATTCCTCAGAAGTTGCGGTAGTCGCGCGCCACTACCGCAACTTGTGGAGAGTGGGTCGGGCGCGGCCCGGGGGCTAGACCGGGCGGGCGGCGCGGCGGCGGCGGTGCGGGAGCAGGGTGGCGACGGGGACCGGGGCGAAGGCGTCGGCGACGGCGACCCAGACGGAGGCGTCGGGGGCGTGGTCGCCGAGCAGCTCGGCGCAGACTCCGCACGGCTCGATGAGGTGGCGCGAGCCGCCCGGGCGCTGCAGCACTCCGACGATCGAGACGACCGGCGAGCCGGCGACGACCGCGGCGCTGAGGGCTGCCGACTCGGCGCAGACGGAGGCCCGGCCGGCGCTCGCCTCGACGTGCAGGCCGGTCACGATCCGGCCGTCCGCGAGCCGGAGCGCGGCCGCGACCTCGTGCACGCCGGTCCGGTAGCGCGCATCGAGGATCGCCGACGCGGTCTCGAGCAGCTCGCGGTCCGGCGCGGACATCCCGGCCGGAGGCCCGTCGAGCACCGGCCGATCGAGCACCGGGCTCTCCGGCACCGACGGCTCCGACGCCGCCCGCTCGGTCACGACCAGCCCAGGATCCGCGCCATGTTGCCGCCCTCGACCAGCGCGCGGTCGGCCTCGTCCGGGATCGCCTTGGCGATCTTCATCCGCTCGAGGTCGAAGTCGCTGCCGGGCCACTCGGAGCCGAGCAGGATCTTCTCGGCGCCGAGCCGGGCGTAGGCGCGCTTGACGTCGGACATCAGCGTCGCCGAGGTCTCGAGGTAGACGTGCGGGTTGCGCTCGGCGACGATGATCGCCTCGGGCACGTTCCAGACCGCGCCCATGTGGGCGATGATCGTCGGCACCCCGGGGAAGCCCTTGGCGATCTCCTCGATGGCGAACGGCGCGCAGAACGCGTCGTCGAGCGCGTTGATCAGCACGGGCAGCCCGAGCTCGTCGCAGACCGCGAACAGCGGGTCGAGCAGCCCGTGGTCGGCGACGTGATAGCCGTGCAGGCTGGGGTGCAGCTTGAGCCCGACCAGGCCCGCGTCGGCGAAGCGGCGGATCTCGTCCGTCGCGTTCTCCCACTGCGGCATGACCTGGCCGAAGCCGAAGAGACGGTCGGGGTGCGCCTTCACGAGGTCGATCAGGAAGTCGTTCTCGATGCCCTGCGCGAGGGAGCAGACCATCGCGCGGTCGACGCCGGCGGCGTCCATCCGGTCGAGGATGCGCTTCGGGTCGAACGGAGTGTAGGCGGGGGGCTGCTCGCCGGGGCGGACCCCGCTGAGGTAGTCGCTGCGGCCTCGGCGGTCCTGCGTGGTGTTGTACGCGTCGATGATCATGCGGCGTCTCCTTCTTCCGGTGTGGTGCGGGGGTGTCGTGCGCGGGTGGGGTGTCGTTCGAGGGCTGGGATGCTCAGCCGACCGCGGCCATCGCGCCCATGGCGACGAGCGCGGCGAGGGAGGCGAGCCTCCGGGTGGTGTCGAGGCGGCCGGGGCGGCCGGCGAGGGCGACGCGGAGCGTGCACGCCGCGTAGACGGCGACGGCGGCGCCGAGCGGCAGGGCGAGTCCGCCGCCGTGCGCGTGCCCGGCGCCCGCGAGAGCACCCGCGGCGGGCGCGGCCTCGGCGAGGAGCACGAGGACGGCGGCGAGCAGCATCCCGACGGCGTGCAGCGCGTCGGCGCCGTGGCGTCGGACTCCGCGGCCGCGGCGCACCCGGTCGACGAGGGCGGCGACGAGCGCGCAGCCCGCGAGCAGAGCGGACCAGAGCGGCGCCGGCAGGAGGTGCAGGGCGGGCAGGTGCACGTCGAGCATCGCGGCGAGCATGGCGCCCTCGGCGACGAGCCAGCCGCGGCCGACTCCCCGCCAGCCGGCGAGACCGAGCGCGAGGGAGGCGGCGGCGCCCGCCACCATCACGACCAGCAGCACGTCCACGCCGGCCTCCAGACCTCGATCGGTCGCCATGGCGGGCAACATTGGATCCAATGTATGGCCGGGCGGATCCAAGGTCAAGCTCGGTCTGATCCTGCACGCCCGTCGATCGACGCGGTGGCGGCCGCGTGGGATCCAATCCCTGCCATGATTGGATCCCGGCCCGCGTGCGGCCGCTGATCGGAGGGGATCATCGCGTGACGACTCAGGGCGACAATGCACTCGTGGACGATCTGGCCGCCCGGATCCGGGCCAAGATCATGTCCGGTGAGATCCCGATCGGCGCCCCGCTGCGCCAGGCCGAGCTCGCGACCCAGTTCGGCATCAGCCGCACCCCGGTCCGCGAGGCGCTGCGGCAGCTGCAGACCGGCGGGCTGATCGAGGTCGTCCCGAACCGCGGCGCCGTCGTCCGCGTGCCGGTGCCGTGGGAGGTGCGCGAGGCCTACGAGGTGCGCGCCGAGCTCGAGTCGCTGGCCGCCCGCCGCGCGGTGGACCGCCTGGACGACGCGACGATCGCCGAGCTCCGCTCCGTCAACACGGCGATGTACGAGCGCTCGCTCGCCGTCGCCGCCGGCACCGCGGCCGAGCGCGACGGCAGCGCCAACGACCAGTTCCACGGCCTGATCTATCAGGCCTCCGGGAACACCCGCCTCAGCCGGATGCTGATCGAGATCAACGACGCCTTCCCCCGGAACGTCTCGGGCCTGGTGCTCCGCGAGAACTCGCGCCACCGCGAGGAGAACTTCCGCGAGCACGAGCAGATCGTCGAGGCCTTCGTCGCCGGCGACCGCGATCGCGCCGCCGGCATCATGCGCGAGCACGTCCTCCGGGCCGGCGAGCACCTCGCGCACTGGTACGAGCGCCGCTCCTCGACGGTGTTCACGGGCTGAGGCGCGCCGGCCCGCGCACGACGTCAGCCAGGAATCGCCGTCATCGCCCATCGGCGATGAACACGGCTCTCAGCTGATGTCGTGCGGCGGTGTCAGCTCCGCGGCACCGTCGACCCGCGGATCAGCAGCTCCGTCGGCAGCAGGGTCGCGCGCGCGACGTCCTCGCCGGCCAGCAGCCGCACCAGGACCTCGGCCATCGCGTCGCCGAGGCCGGCGGCCGGCTGCCGGACGGTCGTGATCGGCGGCTCGGCCGCCTCGGAGGAGTAGTCGCCGTCGAAGCCGGCCAGCGCCACGTCGCCCGGCACGGACAGCCCGCGCTCGCGCAGCACCGCCAGGGCGCCGGAGGCCATCTGGTCGTTCGAGGCGAAGACCGCGTCGATCGGGCGGCCGGAGTCGAGGAGGCGCCGCATCGCCTCGGCGCCGTCGCGCGGCGAGTAGTCGCCGATCTCGACGAGCGAGGCGTCCAGGCCCGCCGCCTCGACGGTCGCGCGCCAGCCCGCCAGCCGGTCGATGGCGCCGGGCATGTCCTGGCGGCTGGCGATCATCGCCGGGGCGCGCCTCCCGAGGCCCAGCAGATGCTCGGTGACCTGCCGCGCCGCGCCGACGTTGTCGACGTCGACGAAGTGGCTGTCGTGGTCGTCGAGGCTGAGCGGGCGGCCGCCGAAGACGAGGGGGACGCTCGCGCCGATCCGGGCGTAGGAGTGGTCGCCGCTGTGGTGCGACACGACGAGCGCGCCGTCGACGTTGCCGCCGAGGAGGTAGCGGCGGGTCTTGTCGGGCGTGGCCTCGGAGGCGATCACGATGTTGAGCATGTAGTCGGTCGCGGCGAGGCGGGTCGCCGCGCCCTGCACGACGGCGGCGAGGAACGGGTCGCCGAAGACCTTGCCGATCGACTCGGGTACGAGGAGGGCGAGGACCTGGGTCCGCCGGCTGGCGAGCGAGCGCGCCGCCCGGTTGGGCACGTAGCCGAGCTGCTCGATCGCGAGGCGGACGGCGGCCTGCGCCTCGGCCTTGACCTTCGGCGAGTCGTTGACGACGCGGCTGACCGTCGCGCGCGACACTCCGGCGAGCGCGGCGACCGCCTCGAGCGTGGGTGCGGCCGGTGCGGTGTCGTGACTCATGCGTGCCTCTCGAGCGGTGGTCCCCGGGCCCGAGAGTAGCCGAGCGGGCGCGCGGGGCTCGAGACGCTCCCGGGGGTCCGCTCGCACTGCGGCCACAGCGGGCTTCCCCTGCTGATCGAGTAGCCCGCGCAGCGGGCGTATCGAGATCCGCCGGCAGGAGGAGCGCCCGGGGGTCAGCCCTTGACCGCGCCGCCCATGATGCCGGCGATCAGCTGCTTGCCCGCCAGCACGAAGAGCACCAGCAGCGGGACGATCGACAGCACCGCACCGGCCAGCACGATCGAGTAGTCGACGTAGTAGCCGGACTGAAGCTGCGACAGCGCGGTCTGCAGCGTCGGGTTCGTCGGGCTCAGCACGATCAGCGGCCAGAGGAAGTCGGTCCACGCCATCATGAAGGTGAACAGCGCGAGGATCGCCATCGCGGGGCGCGCGGCCGGCACCGCGACGGTCAGGAACGTCCGGAACTGGTTCGCTCCGTCCACCCGCGCCGCCTCGATCAGCTCGTCCGGGATCACGTCGACGAGGTACTGCCGCATGAAGAACACGCCGAACGCGGTGACCAGCGTCGGCACGATCACGGCGCCCAGGGTGCCGGTCCAGCCGAGCTGCCGCATCAGGATGAACAGCGGGATGATGCCCAGCTGGGTCGGGATCGCCATCGTCGCGATCACGGTGATCATCAGCCCGTCCCGCCCGCGGAAGCGCAGCTTCGCGAAGGCGTAGCCGGCCAGGGTCGAGAACGAGACGACCGAGAGCGTGATGATCCCCGAGACGATCACGCTGTTCAGCAGCGCCGTCCAGAACGGGATCGCCGTGAACACCTGCGCCGCGTTGGCCAGGAAGTTGCCGCCCGGGATCAGCGGCAGCGTCTCGCCGCGGGTCGCGTTGCTCCCGCTGGCCACCACGAACGACCACCAGAGCGGGTAGGTCGAGCCGAGGATGAACGCGCTGAGCAGCCCGTAGGTGAGGAAGCCGGGGCGGTCGACGCGGCCGGCCCCGGAGGAGCGCGGGCGCCTGGTGCGACGCTCGGGCTCGGCCGCGACAGGGGCGGCGGCGGGAACGGTGGGGATCGTCGCGGTCATCGGTCGCTCGCTTTCTGCGCCGGTCGGCGCGTGCGCGTTCTCACGCGGTTCTCGACGGACGCGATCCGCCGCGAGATCGCGAAGTTCACCAGTCCGATCAGCACGATCAGCAGGAACAGCAGCCAGGCGACCGCCGCCGCCTCGCCGAAGTTCTGCCGGAAGAACGCCATCTCCCAGAGGTAGAGGACGGTCGTCTGGAACTGGCGGTCCGAGCCGCCGATGCCGCCGGCGTTCGAGACGTCGAACAGGCGCGGCTCGGCGAAGATCTGCAGCCCGCCGATGGTGGCGGTGATGATCACGAAGATCAGGGTCGGCCGGATGCTCGGGATCGTGATCGAGGTGAAGCGGCGGAACGAGCCCGCCCCGTCGAGCGCGGCCGACTCGTGCAGGTCGCGCGGCACGGCCTGCATCGCGGCGAGCAGGATGAGCGCGTTGTAGCCGGTCCAGCGCCAGTTGACCATCGAGGCGATCGCGATGTGGCTGGCGAGGCGGTCGTTGGTCCAGTCGATCGGGGCGATGCCGACCAGGCCGAGCAGGTTGTTCGCCAGCCCCTCCTGGTCGCCGAAGATGCTCGAGAAGATCAGCGCCACGGCGACGGGCGAGACGACGTAGGGCAGCAGCACGCTCATCCGCCAGAAGGTGCGGGCGCGCAGCGACTGGTCGAGCACCGCCGCGAGCACCAGGGCGACGGCGAGCTGCGGGATCGTGGAGAGCAGGAAGATGCTCAGCGTGTTGCCGATCGAGTTCCAGAAGAAGCGGTCGCCGAGCACCGCGGCGAAGTTGCCGAGGCCGACGAAGTCGCCCTGGCCCTGCAGCAGCTGCCAGTCGTAGAGCGAGACCACCAGCGTGTAGACGAGCGGGAAGGCTCCCGTGATCGCGAACAGCAGGAAGAACGGCGAGATGTAGAGGTAGGGCGACGCCTTGACGTCGAAGCGGCTCATCCGCTGCTTGGCCGTCAGGGGCAGGCGGGGCGCGGGGCGGCGGCCGGGAGGCGGCGCGGCCGACGCGGTCGGCGGGGTCAGGGTGCTCGTCATGGGTCGCTCTCGTCGGTCGCTCTCGTGGGGGACTCGTTCGTGGGACGCGTCGTCGGACGCGTCATCGGGAGGGGAGGGAGGGCCCCCGCCCGGCCTGCTACCGGACGGGGGCCCTGTCCGAGGGGAGCGGGTCAGTCGACCAGCTCGTCGAGGAGCGAGAGCGCCTCGTCCCAGCCCTTGTCGCCGTCGAGCTCGCCGCGGTCGACCTTCTGCAGGACCGGGCCGAAGACGTTCTCCTGGATCAGCGAGTCGTCCGGACCCTTGTACTGGGCGACGACGCCCTGGGCGCGCTCGGCGAGGATCGCGCCGGTCGGCGAGCCGTTCAGCGCCGGGTCGGGCGCGGCGGCGGAGGCGAGCTCCTCCTGGGCGGAGACGGTGCTCGGGAACGGACCGGTCGCGTCGAACGCGGCGATCTGCTGCTCCGGCTCGCTCAGCCACGAGGCGAGCTCCGCGGCCTCGGCGGGGTGCTTCGACTGCGTCGGGACGGAGAGGAACGAGCCGCCCCAGTTGGCCGCGCCGCCGGGGAAGACGTCGGCGAAGTCCCAGCCGGTGGCCTCGGGGTCGCCGCCGCCGGCCTCGACCTGCGCCTTCACCTGGCCGAGCATCCAGCCCGGGCAGACGAAGGTCGCGAAGGTGCCGTCGTTGAACGACTTGCCCTTGTTCCAGTCCCAGGCCTTCTGCGCGGCCGAGAGTCCGGAGGCGGCGCCGTCGGTGATCCAGCCCCAGCGCTCCTGCAGCTCGGCGTTGCCGTCGATGTTCAGCTCGCCGTCGGCGGTGTAGTAGCCCTCGGGGAGCTGGTTGACCATGGCGTTCCAGACGAAGCCGGACTGGTCGTACCAGGCCTTGCCGGTCGCGTCGTGGTACTGCTTGCCGGCCGCGAAGTAGTCCTCCCAGGTCGCGTCCGCGCCGCCGAGCAGCTCCGCGACGGCGGCGCGATCGGTGGGCAGCCCCGCGGCCTCGAAGGCGGCGGTGCTGTAGCAGAGGCCCTCGGGCCCGATGTCGGTGCCGTAGCCGATGACGCGGCCGTCGGGGTCGACGGCCTGCTCGTACTTCCAGTCGACCCAGTCGGCCTTGCGGTCCTCGATGCCGTGGTCGCGCAGGTCGACGAACTGGTCGGAGACCTCCATGATCGAGCCGAGCCAGCCCTCCTCGATCGCGACGACGTCGGCGAGGCCGGAGCCCGCGGCGAGCTTGGTGAACGCGTCGGTCCGCGCGTTGCCGCCGGTGTCGATGTTGTTCGGGACGATCGTGACGCCCGGGTGGGCCTCCTCGTACTCGGCGTAGAGGTCGTCGAACCCCATGGCGCCGAATGTGGTCACGGTCAGTTCGATGTCCCCGCCCTCGGCCGCGCCGGATCCGGACGAGCATCCGGAGACGAGCAGGGCGAGGGTGGCGGCGCCGGCGATCGCCGAGGCGATCCTGGCGCGTCGTGATTCGAGCACGGTCACTCCTTCGTGATGGGTGTCAGGGCACCCCTGGGGGCGCTCTCACGTGCTGTGCTGCCGTGTGTGAGAGCGCTCTCACGAGGTGTGAGGCGAGCATACGGAGCGGGTCGCGGAGAGGTCAAGGGTTTTGTGAGAGCGCTCTCTTTGATCGGGTCCCGGAGGAGGTCCGGCGCGCGGGATCGGTCTCGGCTCGCGGAATCGGGCCGGAATCGCGAGCCGGAGGTGGTTCCGCGAGCCGGAGGTGACGCCGGGCGATCTCCGGCACGCGGAACAGCCCTGGGCTTGTGGAAACCGGACGAAACAACGGGCCGGAGCGGAGTCCGCGAGCCGGAGATGTGCGAGCCCGAGATCCGCCGGGACCCCGGGCGGCCCTGAACGGTTCCGGACGGTTCCGGCACACGCCCGGCACGGTTCCGACACGCGGAACGGCCCTCGGCACGCGGAAACCCGGCAGAACTGCGAGCCGGAGGTGATCCGACGAGCCGGAGTCGGCCCAAGGCGCCTCCGGCCCGCGGAACCACCCTCGGCACGGAGAAACCCGCGGAAACGACGAGCCGGAGCCGACCTGGCGAGCCGCAGGTGACTCCGGAGCGACTCCGGCTCGTGGAATCACCTCCGGCACGCGGAAACCGGGTGGAACAGCGAGCCGGAGGTCGGCTCACGAGCCGGGGGCGGCTCCCGCGTCGATCGCGGCGTCTCGGGTCCGCCTCTTGACGTGGAACTTGTTTTTCACAAGCATGAGCGCAGACGCCGCAATCCGCAGCATCGCCTCGAAGGAGAGACCGCCATGACCTCCATGTTCGTCAACCTGCCCGTCACCGACCTCGAGCGCGCGAAGGCGTTCTACGTCGCGCTCGGCTTCTCGATCAATCCGGCGTTCTCCGACCACAACGCGGCCTGCGTCGTGGTGGAGGAGGACCACAACTACTTCATGATCCTGGTGCGCGAGTACTTCCAGACCTTCAGCGATCTGCCGATCGGCGACCCGGCCGTGAACCCCTCCGTCTCGACCGCGATCTTCCTCGACACCCGCGAGGCCGTCGACGCCACCGTGACCGCGGGGCTCGCCGCGGGCGGCTCCGAGTCGCGGCCCGCCTCCGACTACGGCTTCATGTACCAGCGCCAGGTCGCCGACCCCGACGGCAACCTGCTCGAGTTCGGCTGGATGGACCCGGTCGCCGCGGCGCAGGGCCCGGAGGCGTTCACCGGCGAGCAGGCCTGAGGGCGATGGCCGCACGCGACTACGGGCAGTACTCGGCGCTCACCCGCGCGGTCGAGCTGGTCGGCGAGCGCTGGGCGCTGCTGATCGTCCGGGATCTCCTGGTCGGGCCGCGCCGCTACAGCGAGCTCGCGCAGGGGCTCGCGCGGATCCCGAGCAACGTGCTGGCCGGCCGACTGAAGGAGCTGCAGGCGGCCGGGATCATCCGGCGGGCGCCGCGCTCGCGCATCATCGTCTACGAGCTGACGCCCTACGGCCGCGAGCTCGAGCCGATCGTGCTCGCGCTCGGCGCGTGGGGGTTCAAGGCGCTGGGCGATCCGCGCGAGGAGCAGGTGATCACCCCCGACTCGATGACGGTGGACCTGCGGACCGCGTTCCGGCCGCAGGTCGCGGCCGACCTGCCGGCGACGGTGTACGCGGCGCAGGTCGGACCGGCCGGACTGCTGATCCGCGTCGACGGCATCGCGCTGGATGTGTCGCGCGGGGAGGTGCCGGGCGGCGAGGCCCCGGTGGACCTGGCGTTCTCGACCGGCGCGGACATCCGGCTGCTGCTGTCGGGCGAGCTCGCGCCGGAGCGGGCGATCGCGACCGGCGCGGTCACGGTGCTGCGCGGGCGGGACGCCCTGCTCGGGCGCTTCGCGAGCACGTTCCACCTGGCGGCGTGACGCGCGGCACTGCGGTCGCGCACCAACGGAGCGGGCCTCCTGCATGCTGATCGAGTAGTCCGCGCAGCGGACGTATCGAGATCCGCCGTGTTGCGAGCGGTGGGTCTCGATACGCCCCTCCGGGGCTACTCGACCAGCATGCTGGGGGCCCTCCGGGCCTGCTCGACCAGCATGGAGGGGCTGCTCGACCGGCATGCAGCGCTGGCCGCTGAGCGAGGGGCGGCTGGCCGCGCAGGGCGCCTCCGGGGGCGTGCGGCCGGGAGCCGACTGGGCGCGCGGCTCCCGCGGCGCCCGCGGGTGCTGGAGTGGCCGTTGCCCTCGCGCGCCGCGGGGCCGTCCACGACCCGCGGAGGAACTCCCATGCCGTCATCCAAGCCCGCCAGCCGCACCACGAGTGAGCAGCGGAAGGAGCACGCCGAGCAGTACTCCGCCGCGGCGCGCTACGCGTCCGAGGCGTTCGGCACGTTCCTCCTCGTCGCGGGCGGCGTCGGCACCGCGATCTTCGCCTCCGCGTTCCCCGACAGCGGCAATGCGCTCGGCGTCGGCTTCCTCGGCGTCGCGCTCGCCTTCGGGCTCACGCTGGTCGCCGGGATCTACGCCGTCGGCCACATCTCGGGCGGGCACTTCAACCCGGCCGTCTCGATCGGCTTCGCCCTCGCGGGGCGGACGGAGTGGCGGCACATCCCCGGCTACATCGTCGCCCAGCTGATCGGCGGCATCGCGGGCGCCGGAGTCGTCGCGCTGATCGCGGCCGACGGGCCGGCCGGCTACTTCGACGCCGCCCGCGACTCCGGCTTCGCCTCGAACGGCTTCGGCGCCGCCTCCCCCGGTGGTTTCGGGCTCGGCGCGGTGATCCTGGCCGAGGTCGTGCTGACGGCCGTCTTCGTCGGCGTGATCCTCTCCGTCACCTCGAAGAGCGAGTACAAGTCCGTCGCCCCGCTCGCGATCGGCCTCACGCTGACCCTCGTGCACCTGATCAGCATCCCGATCAGCAACACCTCGGTGAACCCGGCGCGCTCGATCGCCGCGGCGGTCTTCGCCGGCCCCGACGCGCTCGGCCAGGTCTGGGTGTTCCTGCTGGCGCCGGTGCTCGGCGCGGCGATCGCCGGCCTCGCGTCGAAGACGCTGCACCGCAGCCGCTGACGCGCGGGGCCCGCCGGTCGCCGCGTCGACAACGCAGAAGTTGCGGTAGTCGAGCGCGACTACCGCAACTCTGGAGGAATGGGGGCCGTCCGGCGGGCGGGATCTCGAGACGCCCGCGAGCGGGCTGCTCGATCAGCATGGTCGGGGGCGGCGGTCGTGAGAGACATGCTCGTCGAGTAGTCCCGCAGGGACGTATCGAGACCCACCCTCTGCAGGACGGTGGATCTCGATACGCCCGCGAGCGGGCTACTCGATCAGCATGCTGCTGCGAGCAGCACCGCTGGGGCGAGCGGGCTGCTCGATCAGCAGGGGCGTCAGCCGACGAGCATCGCGAAGCCCTGGGCGGGGAGGGTGACCGGGGTCGGGCCGGCGGCGGGCGACTCGCTGACCAGGGCGCCGTCCTGCGCGTAGACGCGGAGGGTGCCGGTGCCGTCGACGGTCGTCGGCTGGGGCGTCGCGGTCGAGTTGCGGACGAGCTCGGTGCGGCCGGTGTCGCCGACGAGGACGAGGCGCGAGACGACGGGGCGGACCAGCAGGGCGTCGAGCTTCGTCTCGCCGGAGAGGGCGCGGACCTCGACGGTGGTCGCGCTCGCGGGGAGGGTGCGGCGGAGCTTCTGCGGCAGCAGGATGCCGGACGCCTCGGTGACGCCCTGCGCGCCGACGGTGCTGGTGAGCACGTCGAGCGGGCGGCGGCCGGAGTTCCAGAGGCTGATCGGGGTCTTCTCGGTGCCGCGCTCGGCGGCGAAGATCACGGCCTCGACCAGGCGGTCCTGGGTCGCGGAGCCGACGGGGATCGTCGCGGACCGGCGCCAGTTCGAGAGCGACAGGTAGGAGCCGCTCCAGCCGGACTCGCCGGTCCAGGCCGACTCCGGAGTGACGACGGTGCCGCCGCGGGTCGACTCGGCCTCGACGAGGCGGAGGCCGTCGCGGCTCGCCTGGGTCGTGACCGCGGTCGCGCGGGCGGCGACCGACGGGTGCGCGTCGAGCGCGAGCATCGAGAGCAGCCCGTGGATGGTGCTCTCGGCGCCGCTGTTGCGGTTGACGCTGCCGTCGGCCTGGACGCCGTCGTAGGTGACTCCGGTCGCCGGGTCGTAGACGGGGGCGCCGCTGAGGTTGAGCCCGAAGAACCAGGCGCCTTGCACGCCGGCGAGGTCGAGGTAGGCGGTGGGACCAGTGGCGCTGGATCCGGTCGCGTCGGCGAGGGCGAGCGAGTTCTGCAGCCGCGAGTCCGCGCCGTAGGCGATCTGCACGCGGTCGGTCGGCGTCGGGTTCCAGCCGTTGTCCGGGCCGCCGGCGGTCAGCAGCTCGGGGGCGAAGCGGGCGGCGTCGACGACGGCCGGCTCGAGGAGCGACGCGTCGCCGAGCGCGACGGACGAGGCGGCCAGGCCGCCCGCCATCTGCGAGGACCAGGAGTGCCAGAGCGAGCGCGACTTCGTCCAGGGCAGGATCGCGCCGTACGGCCAGGAGGTGGTGTCCGCTTCCGTCGTGGTGCGGGCGTAGGCGGCGACGCCCTCGGCGAGCTTCGCGGTGCTGGCGCGCACGGCGGCGTCGTCGGGCGCGGCCACGACGTAGGCGGAGAGGCCGAGCAGCGCCTCCGCGGTGGCGTCGGCTCCGTCGACGATCAGCCAGGCGGGCACGTCGACGCCGTCGGCGACCGCGTACTCGCCGTAGCGGGTGAGCACCTCGCGGTCGACGGCGGAGACGCCGAGGCGCAGGCGATCCTGCAGGAAGGCGGCGAAGTCGGGGTCCTCGTCCTGGAACGCCGCGTAGCCCTCGCCGAGCGCCCAGAGGGTGCGGGCGAGCCAGTAGCTGTCCTCGGAGTCGCTCGGGTCGGGCAGCTCCACGGGTTCGGCGCTGGGGTTCAGGTCGCCGTCGGGCTGCATCCAGAGGACGACGTTGCCGGCGTCCGCGCCGTCGGTGGTCTGGAAGTAGGCGAGGGAGCGGAGGGTCTCGTAGGCCTTGTCGCGGCTCGCCGTCGAGCCGGTCTGCTGCCAGTGCCGCAGGTAGACGACCGCCGCGCGCGAGACGTCGTCGGTGTTGTAGGCGCCCTGCGCCCAGTCGCCGGTCGCCGGGTCGAGGGGGCCGCCGCCGACGCGCTCGAAGGTGCCGCCGTCGCGGGCGTCGGCGTAGGTCCACGGGAGCACGAGGTCCGGCTCCTCGGCGAGGCGGTAGGTGCTGTGGCCGACCTGGGGCTCCGGAGTGGCGGTGTCGAGCAGGAAGTCGAGGTGCGCGGTGTTCGTCAGCGGCTCGGCGGCCTGGGCGGGGGCCGCGCCGACAGCGAGGCCTCCGGCGGCGAGGGCGGTCGCGGCCAGGACGGCGGCGGCGCGGGGTCTGAAGTTCGTCATTGAACTCTCTCCTTGAAGGGGGGGTGGTGGCTGGGGGTGGGGGATCTCGATACGCCCGCTGCGCGGCCTACTCGATCAGCATGAAAAGGCTGGCTCGGGGGGAGTGATCGCATGCTGGTCGAGCAGCCCCGGAGGGGCGTATCGAGACCCGGCGCCTGCAGAACGGCGGATCTCGATACGCCCGCTGAGCGGGCTACTCGATCAGCATGAAAAGGCGCCCGCGGCGCGGGCTCGGTGGGGCGCCCGCAGCGCGGGCTCGGAGGCGCTACTCGTCCGTGCGGACCAGGCGGGCCGCGCCGATCTTGGAGTCGGCCATGCCGTAGAAGACGTAGTGCCGGCCGTCGATCTCCTCGATGGCGGTGGGGAAGACGACGTTGGGGACGATGCCGCTGCGCTCCTCCTCGGTCTCGGCCTCGAGCAGGGGCTCGGAGGTGCGGGCGATCACCTTCGAGGGGTCCTCGGCGTCGAGGAGGATCGCGCCGGCCGCGTAGTTGACGTGCTGCTGCTGCGAGAAGGCGCTGTCGATCGTGCCGGTGACGCCGTGATGCAGCAGCAGCCAGCCCTCGGGCACCCGCAGCGGCACGGGGCCGCCGCCGACCTTCAGCTCCTCGAACGGGAACTCGGGACCCGCGACGAAGCGGTGCCGGGTCCAGCGCGTGAGGTTCGCCAGGTCGCGGTCGACGTCCTCGACCGGCACGTAGCTGATCCAGATGCTCTGCCGCGGGTCGTCGACGCCGGCGGGCAGGCGCACGCCCTCCCCCGGCTTCGTCTCGCCGAGGTCCCACATCGGCCGGTGCAGCACCGCGAAGCAGCGCGTGCCGTCGGGCGCCGCGACGATCTCGGGGAAGAACACCGTGTCCTTGTTGTGGAAGAGCCCGAGGTCGATGTCGAGGGCGTCGTCGTAGGCGAAGGTCACCGGGCCCAAGCGCCGCCACTCGCGCAGGTCCTTCGAGACGGCGAGCGCCGTCCGCGGCCCGAGCGGCCCGTAGGCGACGTAGGTCATCACGTGCAGCCCGAGCGCCTCGACGAAGGTGACCCGCGGATCCTCGACGCCCGAGTTCACCGCCCCGCGCTCGAAGCCGCGGTCGGGCGCCAGCACGACGCCCTGGCGCTCGACGCCGACGGGGACGCCGCCCTCGACGAGCACGCGGGCCAGGCCGATCCGCGAGACGTTGCCGGCGGCGACCATCCGGGGCAGCAGGTAGAGCTCGCCGTCGGGGCCGCGTCCGCTGCCGGGGTTGAGCACCCCCTCGGCCTCGAACAGCTCGCCCGCGAGCGGCTCCATCACGACGCCGACGCGCTCGAGGCGGTAGGGGACGGAGGTGCGGGTGGTGGTGGCGGTGGTACCGGGGGTGGGAGTCATGGTCATCCTTTCACTCCGGATCCGAGATCCGTCGAGACGAAGTAGCGCTGGAACACGATGAAGAGCACGACGACGGGGGCCGCCAGCACGACGGCGCCCGCGAGGATCGCGCCGAACGGGTTGTCGGTCGACGACGCGACGTTGGAGATGTAGTTGGCGAGGGACACGGCGAGCGGCTGCAGCGACGCGTCCTTGGTGATCAGGAACGGCCAGAGGAACTCGTTCCAGGGGCCGATGAAGGTGAGCAGCACGGCCGTCACCAGCGCGGGGCGCACGAGCGGCAGCGCGATGTTCCAGAGCAGCTTGATCTCGCCGGCCCCGTCGATCCGCGCGGCCTCGAACAGCTCCTTGGGCAGCTGCAGGAAGTACTGCCGGAAGATGATCACCGCCGTCGAGTTGATCGCGAACGGCAGGATCATGCCCAGGTGGCTGTCCGCGAGGCCGTAGTCGCGGGCGATCAGCACGTAGAGCGGGATCTGCAGCAGCTGGAACGGGATGACCTGCACCAGCAGCGCGAGCGCGAACACGGCGTTCCGGCCGCGCCACTCGAGCATCGCGAGCGCGTAGCCCGCCAGCACCCCGAAGACGACCGTGCAGAGCAGCACGCCGCCGGTGAAGATCCCGGAGTTGATCAGGCCGGTGAGCAGGCTGATCCGCTCGTTCACGTTGACGTAGTTGTCGAGGGTGAGGTTGCCCGCCTCGGGGATCGCCCCGGCGAGGGTGGGGTCGGGGTCGGTCTGCAGCGAGCCGATCACCATGTAGTAGAAGGGGAACAGGAAGACGATCGCGCCGAGCGCGAGCACCACGCCGCGGAGGATCACGGCCGATCGGCTCGAGGCCGGGCGCTTCCGCCGGGAGGTGACGGGTGCCGGCACGGCCGAGGTCGCGCCTCCGGCACTGGCGAGCGTGCTCATGAGTTCCTCTCCCCGGCGAAGCGGTTCTGCAGGTAGGCGATGACGAGCACGAGCAGCACCAGCACGACGCCGATGGCCGAGGCCACGTCCGGCTGCCCCTGCTGGATGCCCAGCTGGTACATCAGCAGCACGGGCGAGGCGGAGGCGCCGTTGGGCCCGCCGCCGCCGGTGAGCAGGTAGGGCTCGGTGAAGAGGTTCGCGCCGGTCACGGTGGAGACGAGCAGCACCAGCAGCGTCGCCGGCCGCACGCTCGGCACGGTCACCGACCAGAACTGCCGGATGCGGCCCGCGCCGTCGGTCGACGCCGACTCGTAGAGCTCCTTCGGCACGTTCTGCAGCGCCGCCAGGTACAGCAGGATGTAGAAGCCGAGCTGCTTCCAGGTGACGTAGAGCGCGATGATCGGCATCGCGAGCCTGTCGTTGATCAGCCAGGACGGGTCCGGCGCGAGCGGCCCGAGCAGGCTGTTGACCAGGCCGTTCCCGTTGAAGAGGAACAGCCAGACGCCGACGACGGCGACGCTCGCCGTGACGTAGGGCACGTAGAAGCTGACCCGGAGGAACGTGCGCAGGTGCACGACCTTGTCCAACGCCGAGGCGAGCAGCAGCGAGAGCACCACGGTCAGCGGCACGTTGATCACCAGGAAGATCCCGATGTTGCCGAAGGAGCGGATGACCTGCGGGCTCGAGAACGCGGTGACGAAGTTGTCGAGGCCGACGAACGGGCGCTCGACCTGCACGCCGGGGGCCGCGAAGAAGAAGTCGTGGAAGGCGATGTAGACGGAGTAGCCGACCGGGAACGCGAAGACCGCGAGCACGAACAGCAGGTAGGGGCTGCCGAGCAGCAGCCCGAACGGCTGCGGGCCGAGGACGCGGCGGAGCAGGCTCCGCTTGTCCTGCGGCCGCGGGGCTCCGGCGCCCTGCGACGCCGGAGCCTTCGGGGCGAGGGTCGTCATCTCACTGCCGTCCGGCGTCTCACTGCTGGCCGGCGAGCCCGGTGACGGTCTCCGCCGCCCCGTCGAGCGCCGACTGCACGTCGCCGTCGCCGAAGATCACGGTCTTGCCCCAGGCGTCGCGGATCGCCTGCAGCATCTGCACGGTGTTCGGGCCCGACGGCACCTCGATGGTGCGGCTCGCCTGGTCGCCGAAGCGCTGGTAGGCGGGGTTGGCCTCGAAGTAGTCGGCGTAGGTGGTCTGCAGGTCGGTGCGCAGCGGCATCTGGCCGGTGGTCTCCAGCAGCGAGCGGTCCTGCTCCTCACTGGTGGCGAACTTCAGCACCTCCCAGGCGGTGCCCTTGTTCTCGCAGGCGGAGTAGAGGCCGACGTTCTTCGCGTCGCTGAAGGTCCAGGTGTCCTCGGCGGGCGTGCCGTCGGGGGTGGGCACCGAGACGGAGCCCCAGTTGAGGTCCTCGTAGACCGAGACCGCCCACGGTCCGACGATCGACATCGCGGCCTGGCCGTCGGCGAACGCGTCGCCCTGGTACTGCTCGCGGCCGGCGAGGCCCTGGTCGTAGAGGCTCTTCCAGAAGTCGGCGACCTGGTAGCCGGCGTCGTCGGCGAAGGTGGCCTTGCCGTCCTCGACCAGCCCTGTCCCTCCGGTCGCCGCGGCGTAGAGCGGCATGAAGTCGAACTGGGTCTGGAAGAACTCGCTGGTCGGCGCGGGCTGGATCGCGGCGGGCGCGGCTCCGGACTCGACGAGGGTCTTCGCGGTGGCGGTGAACTCGTCGTAGGTGGCGAGCGAGGGATTCTCCGGGTCGAGACCGGCCGCGGTGAAGACGTCCTTGTTGTAGAAGATGACGACCGGGTTGCTCTTCCACGGCATCTGGAAGTAGTCGCCGTCGGCGTTCTGGTACTGCTCGGCGAGGTCGCCGCTGCGGGTCTCGATGTAGTCGACGCCGTCCTCGAACTCGGACAGGTTCACGAGGCCGCCCTGGCGCTCGAACTGGCCGACCGCGCTGGGCGCCGTGTTGAAGACGAGGCAGGGCGCGTTTCCTGCGGTGATCGCGGCGCCGATGACCTCCTCGCTGCTCTTGCCGGCCGGGATCTCCTGGCCGGTGATCTGCTCGTCGGGGTGGTCGGCGTTCCAGGCGTCGACCATCGACTTCCCCCACTGCACCTCCTGCTCGTTGTTCGAGTACCAGATGGTGATCGGGCCGGTCGCGGTCAGGTCGGTGGAGGCGCCTCCCCCGCCGCCACTGCAGGCGGTCAGTCCGAGGGTCGCGAGCGAGGCGATGCCCACTCCGGTCAGCCAGCGTCTCTTCATCGAGGCCATGGTGTTCTCCTTGTGCTCAGGCGGGTGGTGCTCAGGTGTGCAGGCGCCGCGGCGCGGCGGTCGAACGGCGGACCACGAGTCCTGCGGGCTCGAGGTCGACGTCGGGGGCGGTGCCGTTCTCGATCAGGTCGAGGAGGGTCCGCGCGGCCGCCTCGCCCCAGCGCGCGGGGCGCGTGCGGGCGGAGGTCAGCGAGGGATAGACGTGCGCGGCGATCTCGGAGTCGTCGAAGCCGGTGATCGAGAGGTCGTCCGGCAGGCGCAGCCCGCGGGTGTGCGCGACGCCGAGACCGGCGATGGCCATCGGGTCGTTGGCGAAGACGATCGCGGTGGGCGGCACGGCGGAGTCGAGCAGGGTCTCGGTGGCGCTCGCGCCCTGGCCGGCGCTGAAGTCGGTGGCGACGACAGGGCCGGGCTCGAGGCCGGCGTCGGCGCAGGCGCGCTCGAACGCCTCGCGGCGGCGGAGGGAGTGCAGCAGGTGCCCGGAGCCGGCGACGTGAGCAATCCGGCGGTGGCCGAGCGCGGCGAGGTGCTGCACGGCGCCGGTGATGCCGGCGGTGTCGTCCATCACGACCGCGGGCGAGGTCGAGCCGTCGAGGCGACCGAGAGTGACCGCGGGCAGGCCCAGCTCGGCGAGCAGCGCGGGCCGGGCGTCGCCCTCGCGGAGGTCGCTGAGGAAGACGCCGTCGACGCGGCGGTCGGCGGCGAGCGTGCGGTAGACCGCCTCCTCCGAGGCGCCCGGGTCGACGACGCTGAGCACCAGCACCCGGCCGTGCTCGGCGAGCACCCGCTCGACGCCGGAGATGAAGGCGGGGAAGAACGGGTCGGCGGCGATCACCTCGGGGTCGCGGGCCACGACGAGCCCGACCGCGAACGAGACGCTCGTCGAGAGCGAGCGGGCGGTGAGGCTGGGGCGGTAGCCGAGCTCGGCGGCGACGCGGAGGATCCGCTCGCGCGACTCCGGCGAGACGCCCGGCCGGTCGTTGAGCGCGAAGGAGACGAGCGCCTTGCTGACGCCGGCCGCGCGGGCGACGTCGAGGATCGTCGGTCGTGCCGCCATGGCCGCGCCTCCTGCTCGTCGTCGAGTGGTCTGAACCGGTTTACTTAACCGGTTCAGGCACCGTAGCAGGCGTGGGCGGGCGGAGGGAAGCACCGGCGAGGCGCTGACCCCCGGATCGAGACCTGCGCCCGCCCGAACATGCTGGTCGAGTAGCCCCGCAGGGGCGTATCGAGACCGAACATCGCCAGCAGGGCGGGTCTGCAGACTCGCGTTCTGACGGCGATGGATCTCGAGACGCCCACTCCGCGGGCTGCTCGATCAGCATGGGGGCCCGCTGCGCGGGCACCTCGATCGGCATGCTTTCGCCAGCGGACCCGCGATGGGGCTCGCGCCGCGAGCAGGCCCCCGCCCGCGTCCACTCACGAGCGCCGACCTACGCGAGTGGACGCCTATTGGGCCCTGCGCTCCAGCAGGACCCCGTTCCGGGTCCACTCGCCGTACATGCTGGTCGAGTAGCCCCGCAGGGGCGTACATGCTGGTCGAGTAGCCCCGCAGGGGCGTACATGCTGGTCGAGTAGCCCCGCAGGGGCGTATCGAGACCCGACGTCGCCGGCAGGGCGGGACTGCGGACTCGCCTTCGGGCGGTGGTGGATCTCGATACGCCCGCTGCGCGGGCTACTCGATCAGCATGGGCCCGTCCCCGCGGGCACGCCGATCGGCGTGGAGGCCCGCTGCGGGGGCTACCCATCAGCCGGGAGGCTCGCTCCGTGGGCTGCTCGATCAGCATGCAGGGGGCCCGAGCCGTCGGCACGTCGAAACCCGACAGTTGCCGGAGAAGGTCTATGCATACGCATGCAGGGTGTGAGAAGGTCGGTTGTCGCGACAGGCAACCCGAAACTGCCGTCGTGACGAAGACCTGAGCGGCACGGGCATCCCGAGCGGCGCACCTCGCGTGCGGCGCTGCCCCGCCGCTCTCACGCCCGCCGCCGGCCCGCCTCCTTCCGGAGCGCCCGGGCCCGCGCTCCTCACCCCCAAGGACACCCTGATGAACGACACCCGCCTGCGCTCCACCCTGCCCGCCCTGCCCCGACGCAGCGTCCTCGCCGGCGCCGCCTGGTCGGTCCCCGTGATCGCCGTCGCGATCGCCACGCCGGCCGCCGCCGCCTCGACCGCGCCCGAGGCCGACAAGGGCCCGATCACCGGCACCATCGCCTTCACCCCGGTCCAGTACCGCGGCACCCGCGCCGGCGACCGCGTCGAGTTCCCGGTGCTCACCGGCGTCGTCACCATCTCCCGCGGCCCCCTGCCGACCAAGGTCTTCCTCAACTTCTCCGAGGTGAGCGCCGGTCGCGTCGACCTCCGCCGCGACGCCGGCCGGTACGTCGCGGTCGACCCGGCGACGGGCCGCTTCGAGGTCCACGGCGTCTACAACGCGATCGTCGGCGGCGACAACCCGTTCGGCTTCGTCTACGCGGGCGTCGAAGCGGAGGACGCCGACGGCGCCGTCTTCGGCTACACGGTGGCCGAGCTGATCGGCTGACCCGCCGACGGTCCGGCGCGACCGGCGCGCGTCACCGGGCGAGGGCGGCCAGCTCCGCCCGGTTGCGCGCGCCGGCCTTGCGCAGCAGGTTCGACACGTGGAACTTCGCGGTGTTGCCGCTGATGCCGAGGTCGTCCGCGATCCGCTGGTTCGAGGCGCCGAGCGTGATCAGGTTCAGCACCTCGCGCTCGCGGGCGCTCAATTCGGCGAGGTCCAGTCCGTCCGGCTGAGCCGGCGGGTCCAGCGGCAGGCGGATCGACAGGGTCGAGCCCCAGCCCGCGGTCGACGCGATCGAGAGCTCGCCGTCGAGACCGCGGACGCGCTCGGCGATCGGGCGCAGCGCCTCGTCGCGGGTGGTCAGCTCGCCGCGGCCGTCGTCGCGGATCTCGACGAGCAGGTTCAGTCCGTCGCAGTCCCACTGGATCCGCACGCGACGCGTCTGCTCCGACTCCACGAACGCCAGCACGGCGCTGCGGACGATCGCACGGGCCGCGTGCGCGACCTCGCCGGGCAGGGCGCGGCCGGTGGCCGGCGGCTCGACGAACTGCACGTCGAGGTCGCCGAACCGCACGAGCGGGCGCAGATCGCGCCGCAGCCGGGCGAAGGCGCCGACGACCGGCTCGAGCATCGCGCTGCGCTGCTCGTCGGAGGCGGTGCGCAGCTCGACCAGCGCGTTCGCGGCGATGTCGATCGCGACGGTCCGGGCCGCCCGGTCGTCCAGGCGCTCGGCGCGCAGGGCGGCGAGCACCGACTCCAGCGCCACCGCGTGCCGGTCGGCCTGCTCGGCGACGGTGCGGGCGTGCTGCTGCAGCAGGGCGCGGGAGGCGGGTGTCTCGGCGGCGGTCTCGGCGGGCTCCATGCTCCGAACCTACCCGTCCTACCCGCGCGAGGCGCGACCCACCCGATCGGGTAGGCCGACCCGTCCCATCGGGTGGTGGGAGCCGCTCTCCCGTGAGCGCAGGCTGGCCGCATGCCCGCATCCACCGACGTCACCGTCGACCCCGCCCAGGCCCTCGCCGCGATCGTCGCCGAGGTGTCGACAGCGACCGCCGCGCTCACGACCGACCGCCTCGAGCCGGTCGCCGAGCTGCTCGCGGGCGCCGAGCGCGTCTTCGTGCACGGCGCCGGCCGCTCCGGGCTCGCGCTGCGGATGACCGCCATGCGCCTGATGCACCTCGGTCTCGTCGTGCACGTGGTCGGCGACGTCACCACACCCGCGATCCGCGAGGGCGACGTGCTGCTCACCGCGAGCGGCTCCGGCACCACCGGCGGCATCGTCCGCGCGGCGCAGTCCGCCGTCGACGCCGGCGCGCGGGTCGCCGCGATCACCACCGCCGCCGGGTCCCCGCTGGCCGAGCTGGCCGCCGCCGTCGTGATCGTGCCGGCCGCCGACAAGCTCGACCGCTCGGGCGCCGCCTCGGCACAGTACTCGGGCGGGCTCTTCGAGCAGGTCGTCGTGCTCACCGGCGACGCGCTGTTCCACGCGCTCTGGAAGCGCGGCGGCGCGAGCGCCGACGAGCTCTGGCCGCGCCACGCGAACCTCGAATGACATCACTCCACTCCCCCACCTCGACAGGAAGAAGCACCCCGTGAAGCTCCAGTTCGCCATGGACACCCTCAGCACCGACGCCGCCCTCGAGCTCGCCGCCGCGGCCGCCCCGCACGTCGACATCCTCGAGCTCGGCACCCCGCTGATCAAGAGCGCCGGCCTCTCGGCCATCACCGCCGTCAAGGAGGCGCACCCCGACAAGACGGTCTTCGCCGACCTCAAGACGATGGACGCCGGCGAGCTCGAGGCCGACATGGCCTTCAAGGCCGGCGCCGACCTCGTCACCGTCCTCGGCGTCGCCGGCGACAGCACCATCGCCGGCGCGATCGCCGCCGGCAAGAAGCACGGCAAGGGCGTGGTCGTCGACCTCATCGGCGTCCCCGACAAGGCCGCCCGCGCCCGCGAGGTCGTCGCACTCGGCGCCGAGTTCGTCGAGATGCACGCCGGTCTCGACGAGCAGGCCGAGGAGGGCTTCACCTTCGAGACGCTCCTGCGCGACGGCGAGGCCTCGGGCGTCCCGTTCTCGGTCGCGGGCGGCGTGAGCACCGCCACCATCGAGTCCGTGCAGCGCGCGGGCGCCGTGGTCGCCGTCGCGGGCGGCGCGATCTACGGGGCGCCCGACGTGGGTGCGGCGGCTGCCGCGCTGCGCGCCGCGATCGTCTGATCGCCGCCACCGCCTGATCCCCCGGGGCGGCGCCGCGCGCATGCGCAGCGCCGCCCTCCTCAGCGCCATCGCCCTCCTCCAGGGGGGACTCCGGCGCGGAGGCGGGCTCCGTCCGGCTACTGCTCGCCGGAGGAGGCGAGGCCGGGAAGGAACTGCTCGGGGAGGGTCTAGACAGGAACGAGCACGAGGTCCTGGACCTTCCAGTCGAGTCGGCTGCACGCCAGCCGGGTCTCCTCGAGCCGTTTCACGCTCAGGTGATCCGGTTCGCGCGGAACGATGAACGCTTCGACGTGGAAGACGTGGCCCTGGTCTCGGAGGCGGGAGCGGGCGTCGCTGATCCAGTCCTGCTGGCGCAGGAAGTGGTCGATGTCGTCGGCCAGCGGGTGGACGGCGGAGTCGTCGTAGGTGCGGGCTCGGGTGTCGATGAGGCCGGACACGGCGGAGCGGAGGTTGCGGAGGCCGTCCCAGGTGATGCTGGCCGCGATCAGGATCGCGGCGACGGAGTCCGCCCACCACCAGCCGATGCCGATCCCGAGGATGCCGAGGATCGCGGCGGCCGCGGTCTGCCAGTCGGCCTTGTTCATGTCGGCGTCGGCGTACAGCACCTTGTCGTGCAGGATCTCTGCGCGCGTGAGCTTCGCCCGGCCGAAGAGGACCGGGGGGACGACGGTGAGCGCGAGGACCGCGATCATCAGCCAACCGAGCCAGATCGTGGTTCCGAACAGCTGAACGCCACCGATGGTGGGGTGCTCGGCGGTCACGAGGGTGAGGGCGGAGTCGACGAGCAGGTATCCGCCGGTGACCAGGAGGGACACGGCGGCGACGAGGTGGGCGATCGCCGTGGCGCGGTGTAGCCCGTACGGGTGCTTCTCGGTCGGGGGGCGACGGATCACCCGGGTGGCGATGAGGAAGGCGATCGGCGGGAGGAAGGAGAGGAGGTCCTCGATCCAGGCCGTGCGCATCGCCTGCGAGCTGCCCAGCACGAGGAACACGAGGGTGGTGGTGACGGCGAGGAACGCGAGGGTGCCCCACTCCAGCCGGGTCGCGTCCCGGAGGGCTCGGCGCTGCTCGTCCGGGAGTTCGGTGCGACCGAAGCGCGGAGGGTGACCGGCACGTCGCTGACTCATCGTGTGTTCTCCTGGTCGGTGAGGAAGCGGTCGAGTGCGAGCAGCAGCGCGTTCTCGCCCAGAGGCACGAGCAGGACATGCCGGTCCGTGGTCCCCGTGGGGCTCCGAGTCTCCGCGTAGGAAAGGCTCGTCCCGGCGTGATCGGTCCAGGGGGTGTCCTCGAGGAACCCGCCGACCGCGATGTCGATGGCGTCGCGGTCGAGGAGATCGACCAGTTCCGCCTCGCTGCCTTCGACGAAGACGACGTCGGCGTCGAGCGTGTCCGCGAACGCCCGCACGAGATCCGGCTCGATCCCGGTCGGCTCCTCCCCTGCGCTGAGCGAGACGCGGTCCCGGGCCGCCGTCGCACCGACCGTCAGCACCTGGCCGCGCACACCCTCCAGAGTCCCGTCCGGATCCGAGGGGATCCCGCAGCCGCTCAGCAGCGCCACCGCGAGCACGACACCCGCACCCTTCCTGCTGCGATCTGCGAAGGTCATCCGCCCCCTCCCGACATCGAGCGTTCCTGTGAAGGCCTCACCGTACCGAGTTCCCGCGCCGCAACGGTACGCGCCTCCCGCCCTGCAGCAGCCGGCCGAATCGCCCGGGCGCGCTGCCGCTCCGATGGCGCGCAAGCACGATTCCGCTGCGAGCGGCACCCCCTTGGCCGAGAGGCGGTCCGGTGGTGACCCTGGGTGACATGACGCCTCAGAGGAACGTCCGCTCCTGTGGCCGCGCCGGAGCCTGAGGAGGACGATGACGATGACGACCGAGCTCCGCGACGATTCCCTGTCACTGCTGACGCGCGGCTACGGCTTCGGTGCGCGGATCTGGCGTCGCGCCCGCGCCGACGCTCGAGCGGTGCCCCTTCGTCTGCTGGGACGCGACGCGCTCCTGGTCCGCGGCGCTGAGGCCGTCGACCTGTTCTACGACGACGCCCGCATCGCTCGGCACGGCGCGATGCCTGCGATCGTGCAGCAGACCCTGTTCGGGAACGGCTCGGTGCACAGCCTCGACGGTGACGAGCACCGGCACCGCAAGGCCGCCTTCGTCGACGTCGCCTACGAAGACGCGCAGGTCCAGCGGCTGATCCCCCTGCTCGAACGGGAGTGGCGGATCGAGCAGGAGGCGTGGCTGGCGGGCGGAACCCGGAGCGCCTACGACGTGGCGGTCGGCGCGTTCGGCCGGGCGAGCATGAGCTGAGCCGGTCTTCCCGGGACTCGGCGCGCGAAGACCCGGTGGGCCGAACGTCTCGCGCAGATCGTCGACGGGTTCGGTGCGCCCTACTCGCCCGAGTACCTCCTTGCCGCCGCGAACCGGCTGTGGTCCGACCGGCACGCGGAGCGGCTCATCGGAGCGGTGAGAGGCGGCGCCCTGTCCGCCCCACCCGGCACCGCGCTGCACGAGTGGGCGTGGCATCGCGATCTGTCGGGGGAGCTGCTGCCGGACCGCCTCGCGGGCATCGAGCTGCAGAACAGCATCCGGCCGATGATCGCCGTCGCCCGGTTCGTCGCCTTCGCCGCGAAGGAGCTCCACGACCGGCCCGAGTGGCGGCAGAGGATCGCCGCCGAGTCGGAGGAGTCCGGCGCGCCGAGGGCGGGCCGGCTCGCGACCGCTTTCGCGCAGGAGATCCGGCGAACGGCGCCCTTCGTGCCGATGCTGCCCGGCTGGGCGATCACGGACGTCGAACTCGACGGCGCCCGACTGCCCGCCGGAGGCCGAGTGCTGCTGGACATCCTGGGCACCGACACGGACGAGCAGTCCTGGCCCCGCGCCGACGTCTTCGACCCCGAGCGCTTCGTCGGTATCGACGACTACGAGTCCGTCTCCGTCTTCATTCCGCACGGCGGAGCGGACGTCGCCACCGGTCATCGCTGCCCCGGGGAGAAGCCGGCCATCGCCGGCCTCGCGACGGCGATCGCCGCGCTCAGCGACCCACGGCTTCGGATCCTGGGCAGCGGGCTGAGCGTGAACCGACGTCGACTGCCGACCAAGCCGGCCTCAGGAGGCGACGTGCGAGCCGCCGACGCACCCGCACGCTGCCCGTTCCACTGACCGGAGTCCGCAGCTCAGGCCAGCCACCAGTGACAGGCGAGCCGACGGCGACCTTCCTCCATCGGAACCAGGGGCGACACTTCGTGCGATGCGGCTGCGCCCGCGAGATCTCGACGGTCAAGGCCTTCGAAGCAACCGTCCGATTGGCTCGCTTGTGCGGGAAGTTCTCGCGCATATTCGCCCCTCTTCAACCGCTGAGGGAAGCTCCGATAACCGATATTATGTCAGTTTGAGCTTCGCGAGCCCCGGGCAGCTCGCATCCAGTGCGAATCAGCCGGTCCGCTCGCGGGTGCTGGCGCCCTTCAGCAAGGCGGCATGCGTCGCGCGTTGGAGTAGAACGGCCCGCTCCCGGTGCTCGAGGACTTCCTCTTCGTGAAGGTGCGGGTCGCCACCATCAGCACTCGAGGACCCGGTGCAGCGCGTCCTGTTGTTATCGCTCCTCGCCTAAACCTGATCGACAGAAACTAACCAGCCGACGCTTTGATTGATTGGCGCGAAACTATAAGTTCGAGCCACATATGCGGCACCCGACTGGTCGGCTTCACGAACTGCCATTTGCACCCCGACCGAGAGTCGGTCCGCGGCCACAGACCTGAAACCATTCAATGAGGCTCCACCTACCAGGTGCACATGGAGATAACGTACCTCTTGCCGAACGCCGACGTTCGAGATTCCAACGTATTCCACAACCGGCTCTTGCCTCCACCAAGCCGATAATCGGTCCAAGAAAACATCCCGCAATGGCGTCGAATCTTGGATATCGCGCAAATACTTACGTGGTACCGCAACTAAATGCACCACACTAATCGGGCGCGGGTGCTTCAGAACAACGAGATCCCTAGAGACAAAAATCACCCCAGGAATCAAACGAGGCACTGCAAGTACAACCATACCAAAGATATATCCGCCCGCGTTCGATTTTGCAAAGCGGAACAGCACGCGAGCAATCACTTTCGGCTCACGAGTGCGTCGCTCAGCGATAGAAGGTCCTTCAATTTTGACGATAGCTGGTAACGACGAGCATTGACCAGGCCTGCCGCGGACAGCGCGCGCAACTTGGTGTCAGATTCAACCGTACTCGTGATGACCCTCGCGAGATCCGCTGGGTCGCCAGCCCGAAATCGCTCAACACTTCCACCGAATACCTCGCCGAAGACAGGCAGGTCGCTCGTGATTACCGGTAAACCCTGAACCTGACACTCGACGCCGAATAGGCCGAAGGCTTCTGTCTCTCTCGTTGGAAACACAGCGACTGTTGCTGCTCTCATGCGTCGCCAAAGACTCACTCGAGGCATCATAGGCTCAATCATCACCCTGTCTTCGAGAGCCAAATCGTCACGAATTTTCAACAGCGTTTCCCTCTCCCTTCCTTCGCCAATGATACTGACAGAAATCTCGGGAGGTAACAGAGCAGCCGCCTCAACAACAGTCTGAATGTCCTTATTTGCAGTAAACCTCGAGGCAACGATAACTTGCTTTGAGTTTTCAAGGGATCGATATTCTGGTTGCCCGATCGCATCGGGTACTCCCCAGGGGGCGATCACCACGCGCCGCGGGTCCAATTGGATTCCGGTCTCAATTGCATCTCGAACTAGCGAAACCGTAGGAAAGACGACCTGGTCCGATGATTTTGCGATACGGCCTGCAAGCGACCGGGCCTCTTCATCTCGAATAGCGTCGTACACGTCGGTGCCATGCGCGAATGCTAATCGTGGTGCCGAAAAAGGCAACATCGACAACGCCTGGGCCATCCCGTAAGCGAGGTGGTGCAAATGAATGACATCTGGCGACCAACCAGCCAGTTGAAACTCGATCGCACTTCGTAAAGCGTTGACATAGTCTGAGCCATCAGACTTCGCGACATCTAGCTCGATAGCCCCTGCGACGAGCGGGCTGCCAGCTGTCGACTTCAGGACGAAGAAGCGAACGTCATCGCCTCGTTCCCTCGATTGTTCATAGATGTCTTGCGCAATCATGAAACTCCCACAGACGAGATCGCCGGGCAGATCAATTCCTGACAGAATATTCACGAGGTCAGAAAATCCTTATAAGCTAGTGACGCCATCGCTGACATGGATCCTTTGTATTTGCCGTCGTACAAGGAGATACCGCCAACTGGTTCCCAAAACGTGACCTGTCCGATCAGCATCCCAGGATAGATAATGAGAGGTTGAACGGCGTGCAACTGCAGGGTCCACCGATTGACGGACCCTATATCGATCAGATCGGCAGTAACATGAATGAAAAGCCCAAGTCTCGCGATGGACGACTTGGCGCGAATGATAGGGACATAATGGTCTGACCCCATCACCTCGAAGGTGCTCGCGAGATAAACCCTCGTCGGCTCGAGACGCAGGCCAGACGGTGGGATTACCGTGCTTGTAGTGGAATTCTCGACACGCGAATCAAGCAACTCCGAGTCGTAAGTCAATACTGTGTCGCTCAGGCGGAAGTCGTACGAGTTCGGATTGATCTGGTCGGCCGTGAAGGGCTCAATCACCAGCCGACCATGGCTCAGTTGCTTCTTAATTTCGTGCCCTGTCAGGATCATTGAGAGCGTAGCCTCCAGGAGTAGCGGTTGGTTCTGACATAGTGCCAAAGAAGCCGTTGTATTCCATAATCTGTCCGGTTGGCTTCCAGAATGAGACTTGCCCGATGCGCATTCCGGGATAGACGCGGATCGGCTGGACTGCAACTAGTTCGAGGGTCCAGCGATGAATTGACCCCAGTTGGCCAAGGTCAGCCGATATTTGAAGGAAAAGTCCTAGTCGACCTATCGACGAACGACCAATAAGAAGCGGCACATACTCAAGACTGCCAATTGTTTCGACCGTGTGACCAAGATAGAGCGTTTTGGGCCGCAGGACAAATCCGGCATCCGGAATACGGTGCTTAGTCCATTCATCTGGCTCAGATTTTGCCACATCCAAGGTGTCGGATGAGGACATCAATATTTCCGAACCTAGGCGGTAATTGTAACTATTCGGATTGAGCAGATCGGACGAGAATGGCTCGAGGGTTATTGAACCATCGGCTACACGGCGTTCAATCTCACTGCCCGTGAGTATCACGTGGCCGCCCGGGTCGAAGACAACTCTTGTCGTATCAAGCTTCGAAGATCGAATTGGTTAACGGGTCGGGTCGACCTGAGGATCGAATTGGCGGAGAGTCGACCGCCTAGGAAAGTGGTGGTGACATACGTGTCACCGCCACCTACTTGAATAAGTGACTCACCGTAGAGTTCTCCTAAGACTTGCATGGCCTTCTCTACTTCAACGGATAGGCGTACGATTTCTAGCTCATTTGGGAAAGGCACAACCCGGATCAACTGGGAGGCCGTTATATGAGTCGAGCTGGGAAGAGACTCGCGGACGCTGCCTCGATTGAGGAAGGCGCCGCCCGTGGGGTTTAATGCCGCCAGCTTATCCACGACCCAACCAGTAAATCGTTCACGGTCTTCCGCCACGTCGGGATCAATTTCGATCTCGAGACTGGGTTCCGAATCGATTACAGTTCGGTATGCCTTCACATAACTCGACACAAGGGGATGCGGCGCAATCTCGTCGCCGCCCAACGGAAGCGATTCCACCACGATTCTCCCTCTGTCATCCAGTGAAGCGAAACCTCTCCCCAATTCAGGACCTTTCACGACAGGATTCGGGTGAGGCCAGTAGTTTGTTTCGGAATGACAATGTCCGGAAAAAATTACCGCAGGATACCCACGATCGTGAAGCTGCTGCGATAGTAGGACGTCACGCTGAAAGCCTTGGTGACTCAATACAATCAATCGAAGCCCGGAAGCAATCGCACGGCGGGCAATGACTTGGAGGGTATCGAGGGGTTCGATAAATGAAAGCCGATCGTTTCGTGGCTCAATGCTGGAGAAAGCCTGTCTGCCTATGATGCCCGTGAACAGGTACTTACCTGAAGGGTCGATCCAATATCTCGGACCCGGCCAGCCAGCCAAATTTGAATTGACAATTGGCAAGTGAACTGCTTCGTCAGAGGCCAGTCGCAAGTAAAGATCGAATCCATGGTTACCCGGAGCGATGACGTCATATAAACCTTGCAGAGCGAGGATCTCTGGGACTCCAAGGAAGCGGTCGTATTCAGCGGTACCCTCGAAGAAGTCCCCGGAATCAGCGATTAGAAAACCTTGCGCACGCAACTCGGCAAGTCGATTCAGAAAGCTCGGACACGAGAGTATCGTGGAGTGCACGTCATTTGACACCACGACGCCCTTCGGGGCTGAGGCTCGATGGTCGGGCACGTTAGAAGTATAGTCGAAACTGGTGGCCCCCATCGAGAAGTGAGAATGATGTCCCCTGATGAGCGTGAGCGGCGCGCCCGCGCGGCGACCGGGCTGCTGGTTGAAGCCGTTGGGTCGGGTACCTTCCCGTCAGCGGTTTGGGCATGGGGTGATCGTGGCACCACGTACTTCGAGGACGGGTTGGGAAAACCTGACCCGACGAATTCGTCATGGTTGGCAAGTTTCGACACTGTGTTCGATATTGCGAGTCTCACGAAGATAGTCGCCGTCTGGGCACCACTAGGCTTCCTCTGGTCAAACTCGAAGCTGAGCTTGAAATCGACGGTAGGGTCATTACTTGAAGATGCGACCGGCGGCCCACTCGATGTTGTGACGGTCGAGCAGCTTCTTTCTCACACCGCCGGGCTTCCTCCGCGTGCGAATTTGAAGGCTTTGTATGGAACTGACCCGATGGAAATTCGAAAAGGCGTGCTTCGAGAATCTCTTCACGACCGACCTGGATCGACAGTTCGATATACGGATAGAGCTGCCCTGATCGCTGGGTATATTGTTGAGGAACTTACCTCATCCTCGCTCGATGTAGCAGCTCGAGAGCTAATTTGGAGTCGTTTCGGGATGAGTAGGACGTGTTTCGGGCCGCTTAGCGGTCGAGCGTTGTCCGCTGCGGCACCAACAGCAGTAGATGATGTCACTGGGGTTCATTTGAAGGGCGTTGTTCACGACTTCTCTGCCCGGCTTCTTAGCGGAGTGTCGGGAATATCCGGAGTTTTCTCGACCGTCGGCGACATGGGCAAATTTGCTCAATCGATTCTTCGTGAAGATCGCACCTCGCCAGGCTTTCAGGATTGGCTGAAACTATCGCTTTCCGTTCGGACCGGAGACCTCTGTCCGTCGCGAGGGCTGTTTTGGCATCCTGCTAAAGGTGGGTCAGTCTCGACTTGGTCACATTACGGATTTACGGGCACTGCGATCTGGCTAGATTTCGACCAAGATCGTTGGGCGATTATGTTGACAAATAAACTATACTTCACGTCTAGTTCGGACGAGATACGTCGTGTCCGCGAACAATTTG
Organism: Rathayibacter sp. VKM Ac-2804; assembly: GCF_009866655.1. Taxonomy (NCBI): domain Bacteria; kingdom Bacillati; phylum Actinomycetota; class Actinomycetes; order Micrococcales; family Microbacteriaceae; genus Rathayibacter; species Rathayibacter sp. VKM Ac-2804. The sequence goes on along the minus strand of NZ_CP047420.1, from coordinate 404,663 downwards.
CGACTATTCTGTTCGGCCCAAAGTAGTTCGAAGAATGCTCGACCAGAACTCCCTACGGACTCGAGCCATCGTTAGTGCGTCGGAGGAGTAGGTCCGATTCGTCAGCAGGACTGCCCACAGATTCCGTTGTGGATTGACCCAGATAGAGGTTCCGGTATACCCGTTATGCATCCACGTTCCGGATTCTGAGAAATCAGGATCAGGATGCCACATGAGGCCTCGTGCCGGTAAAAGCTCCTTGGTAAGGACTGTGAGGCTGTCGCGAGTCCAAGAAGAATCCATGCTTGACAAAAGGCCAACGTTCATGTTGTGCGACATGACGACCCTCTGGGCGAATCGCGCAATATCGTGGATTGTGGAGAATACTCCCGCGTTTGCTGCAACTCCGCCCATAAGTCGCGCCGATGGATCGTGAACAATTCCGGTGAGGCTAGGGTGTAGCCCTGCTGGGGAAACAGTCGCGGCCGCCCGCATCCGATTTTGACTGTTTAATGGACCGAAGCGCGTATCGAACATCCCGAGCGGTTTCCAGATGAATCTGTCCGCGGCGGCGGCAAGGCTAGTTTCGAGAGTTCTCTCGATGATAAGGCCCAGAATCAGAGCGCCGCGATCAGAATATATCACCCGGTCTCCAGGCTGTGCCTCTAAAGGGGCCGCGAGCACTGCGTTCAGAAAAGTGCTTTGATCGATTGTCGGGTCGATTTTCCGAAGTCCGTCGGTGGTTCGGGAAACGAGCCATGTCGGAAATGCGTCTTTGGGGAGACCCGCAGTGTGAGTTAGAAGCTGTAAGACGGTAACTTTGCTGAGAGATTCCGGCACTTCAGGCAACAGGTGCTGGACATTGTCGTCCAAGTTTATCCTGTCTGTGGATTGAAGATGTCCGATCAAAGGCCACAGAACCACAATCTTGGTCAGGCTTGCGAGGTCGAACAGTGTCGACTCGGTGACCGGTACTGACTGTTCCGGGGTCTCGGGGTCAGTCTCGCCGGCGGCGCCTTCGGCGATCAGCCCGTTCTGGTTGCCGAACGCCCAGGCGGTGGCGCTGAATCGCCTCAGAGTGATGCCTTGCTCCAGAGCGTGATTAACCTCTTCGCTCAGGTCGGGTGCTCCCCCACGAAACGGTCTCGGGCTTGGCGCAGGTCGCTCATGCATCAGTTGACAGACCTCCGTACCGTGCCGCGCATCCCTACATACCATCGTTCGTACTGGCCGCCGGTACGTCGCTGCAGCAGTGCGTAAGCCTTACTGGATGGGCTAAACCAGTGGGGTGCGCCTGAGTCTTGGTTTCTGGCCAAAAGCCACTCGGAGGCCGCGCTAAAGTTCATCCTTCGAAGTTCCCAACCCCCGTCGATACTATCTGGATCTGTGTCGATAAAGTGCAGATCTTTCAGTGCGGGCGCGAGGTGTCTTGTGAATGGGACAAAACCGTTAGACAGAAATCCGAGCCAAATTGCGAGTTTTGTGACGTCGACCCGAGTGCTTGCCTTTGTTTCTTGAGCCTCAATGATATCAAGGTAGGCGGCCCGAAGGGAGTCGAGGCTTGGTTCTGTCAGCCACTGCGCCAATCCGGAGTGGGCTGCTGTATATGCACCGAGTAGTGCTCGTGTCCGGATAATTCTAGTTTGGATTCTCCAGTCGATGGACGATATGTAGCCGTCCTGGTGCCGCCGGGCTGCAAGTCCCGCGGTGTCGTCCGCCCTGTCGAGAATACTAAGTTGATTCATGGCGTATGACGTCCAGGCGAGCGCGGCCGTTATGCGTGATTGCATATTTTCTCGGTCTCGCGTCGCTGGGTCGATGAGGGCGTCTTCCACGATCTTTGTGCATGTTCCCGCGGCACCTAGTGCGATCTGATGGCCGGCCTCCGTTAATGCGCGTCGGTCGGTGGAAAGTTCCGCGGTCCTTACCCAGTCTATGTGGCGCCAGGCTTCAATCGATTTAGCTAAAGCGAGTTCCCGGTCGCCGTCTTTTCCGAGGAGAAGGGCGCGGTCTCGAGTCGTGAATGCGGAGTATGCCCAACGTATCTCAGAATACTCGCCGCCATGAGTCGCTTCTGCTACCCAGCCGAGCAGTTGCGGGTTTCTGGTTTCGACAGCATCGAGTCCGACGGATTGGTCTGCTAACGCGAGCAGCCTATTTTGGATACTACGTTCCGATGGCGGTTTGATATTGTGGCGCATGGCGACATATTTGCGAATCATTTCTGCTTTGGTGTCCGATGGAGCGTTTCGGATAAAGTAGGCGTCTTGGAGTGCTTTGGCGCCGACGTCATCCGTTCGGGTTCCGGCTACGTCGAATTCGCCTATTTCGGCAGGCATCTGGGATTGAGCCATCAATACTGCAAGTCTTGAACGGGCGAATGCGCCTCGTGTGTTTGCGGGCTCAAGTAGTTCTGTAATCGGCGTGACGCCCTCAAAGTATGATGCGGGAATCGATCGGCCAAAAGCTTTAGCTCCATCTCGGCGTTGTACGGCTTGCTCGAGAGATCTTGTGTCAGATTCGCTCACTACCGAAAACGCAAACAGCTGAATAAGGGCCTCGGTCTCGCGGCGCAGTGCTCCTCCCGCAGGCAGCGCTTCTCCTGGCTGCCGAGTGGTGTTGAAGTACCTGTCGTCCTCAAACCATGGCGCAAACACCCGATGCCAAACGTGTCGATATAGCTTGGCGTCATCGTCGCGGGCGTAATCCAGAAGGCGAGTTACGATTCGCGCCCGAAGCAATTGAGTTATATCTTCGGAGCTAAATTGCTCCTGATGTGGCATTTTGCTTATGAGCGAAGCTGCGATGGTGAACGGTATCGATGATGGTTGAGTCCACGTGTCGATTGGATAGGTAAAGCGTTCGGGGTCTGGGTTGGCTTCTTTATTTAGGCGCCCGATGGAAAGCGCCGCTTCGGTGGCCAAGACTCGAGCTTGGGTACTTGCAGTTACTCGGGACGACCAGTTTCGGGCTGTCTGGTTGCTTGTGCCGGGTAGTGTCGCCTGCGAGCGTCCAGAGATCCCCCATCGGGCTGACAGCACGTCGACGACATCCGCCAAGGTGGTTTCGCCGTAGAAGCGTCCGACTTGTGCTTCCTTCGTTGAGCGAAGGATCGCTTCCAACAGCTCGTGTGTACGAGTTGGTCCATCGTCGCGCCAGCCGTCGTGCACGCGAACGAGGCCTGCCAGCGGTCCTAAAGACCCCACGGATGGTCGAGGGCTTGTTCCGCGTAGGAACTGCCGGTGGGCTTCGATCAGGGCCCGTAGCTGATCCGGGGTGACGAGTGCCATGGTCGCTCCTGGTCGAGGCGCAGTCTTGGTGATTTGCGCAGTTCGGCGGCGTCTGAAGAGGCCATTCGACGTCGCGAAGGGGCCGAAATCATCTCATGCAGTGCATCTTGCTCGCCAGCGCTTCGGTCCGCCTACCTTCCAGGTGAGCGAGCCGCACGGGTCGCCAGGAGTGAAAGGAAACGTGAGATGGACGCTCTCAACGAGCTGTTGGCAACCTCGCTGACGCAGCCCCGCTGGTACCACTTCGACCTGCTCGACGCCTCTGGTGCCGAGGGTGGTCGTGGGTCTGTTCTCGCGGTGTCGCCCTGTGCGGCCGAGCAGTTTGCAACCCACCAGCTCGCCGGTACATCGACGGTGCGTCTGCGAATGGAAATCGCGGATGCGTAACGCGCGGTCGACGGGCCATGAGATGAAGACGAAGCGACATGCCTCCGTCCCGGTCGTTCGACGTACGCTCCACGTGATCGACATCGAGAACGAGGTCGGTGGGCCGAACGCCTCTGTCGACGACGTGCGTCGATGGTTCGCCGTTTACCGGTCGCAGATCGTTGTGATCCAGCCCGGCGACCAGGTCATCGTCGGAGCGAGTCACCGGGCTGCGAAGACCGTCTGGTTCGCGCTCCTGGGCGAGAACATCCAGCGGCGCGTGCGTAGCGGCCCCGATGGCGGCGAGTTGAGCATCACCGACGGTCTCGACCTCGCACATCTGAGCCGAGCCGGGTTCAGTCGCGTGATGCTCTGCAGCGCCGACGGCGGACTCGTCCACCTGGCCCTCGAAGCCCGCGCGGTCGGCATGCAAGTTCACCAGGTCATCGGCCTGGGGAAGCCGTCAAGGGTGCTGTCCGCCGTCGTGCACACCCGCACCGTCATCCGCCCGTCAGCTCTTCGCGCGGTCACCGTCCACCTTCGCCACGACCTCGCAGACCGCGCGGCGTGACCCTCACCCGAATCCGACTGGAGTAGTCATGTCCCGACCGTCTCGCCGCCCCGCGCGTCGTCCGTCTTCCTCCCGATCGCGTCGCCGCCCGTCGTCGACCCGCCGCACCTCTGCTAGCCGCTCTCGATCGTCCTCGCGGGCGGGACGCGCCGGGCGGAGTGGCTTCACCCCCCGTCGTGTGGGGCTCGCCCTCGCGGGCGTCATCACGGCCGCGGTGCTCGCTGGCGTCGGAATCCTGACGGGCGTATTCGAACCGACGCCCTCGGTCCCGATCGCGCACAACATCATCTACACCGCGCCGATCTCCACGGACGCAGAAATTGAGCTGCCCTCGGAGGTCATCGAGCTCCTGCACGAGGACGGCCTCGCCGGCGCCGGCGTCGCGGTCAGCCGCGTCGACTCCGACGGCACGGTCGACGTCGAGGTCGTCGACATGACGCCTCGAGTCGACGACTCCAAGGACAGCGCGATCCTAAACATCCCGGAGCGCGCCGCGGAGGCGATCGACAAGAAGATCGACACGATCGAGAAGTCGATCAACAACCCGGCCAGCGGCGGGGACCGCGCCCTCTTCAGCGGCCTCACCAAGCTCAAGCTCGCGGACGCCCCCACGATCATCGTCAGCAGCGGACTCGACCTCGCCGATCCCGTGTCCTTCCCGTCGCTGGCGTGGACCGTGCCGGTCGAGGACGTGGTGGCGAACGTCAAGGACTCCGGAGAGCGGCTGAACGTGTCCGACGATGTCACCTTCGTCGTGGTGCCCTCCGCGGGTGCGCAGCCGCAGCTCCGCGACCTGCAGAGCACCTACCGCAACGACGTCTGGACCGGCGTGCTCCAGGGGGGTGGGGCGTCGAGCGTCCGCTTCATCGACGCCGTGGCGGTCGACACCGCCGACGTGTCGGGTCGGCCGGAGGCTCCGGTCGTCAGCGTCCCGCCGCTGCCGATCACGCCCGTTGGGGATCCTGCCGACCCGAAGAGGGCGACGTGCTCGGTGCCCTCTGCGTTCTTCGTGGTCAACGAGCCGACGCTGTTGGACGAGGAAGGCACGGTCGCGGCTCTGCGCGACTGCATCGAGAACGCTCTCGCAGCTGGAGCGACTTTCGAGCTCGACGGCCACACCAGCTACAGCGGTCCTCTCGACGGGGACGGCAGGCCGGCGATCGCGCTGCCCGAGAACCAGACCCTCTCCGAGGACCGCGTCGACACGATCGCGGACACCGTGATGATCGACCGCCTCGGTGTCCCGGCAGACCGCATCCTCGCGCGTCGCGGCCACGGGAACGTCGATCAGCCCGTCCCGGACGACCCGGGAAGCCCCGAGAACCGCCGCGTGGACATCACCTTCACCACCCCCTGACCCAACCCACACGAGAAACGAGACCCAGATGACCATCAACACCACCGTTGGCTCGACGCCCGGCGCAGACGACGAGAAGCCGTGGCAGCCCGCCCTGACCGAGCGGGAAGCCCGGGCACAGGGAATGAGTCCTCAGATGTACCGGCAGCTCGTCGTGCTCGCCCGGACGGCGAACGAGGAGGGCGCCGCGAAGGGACTCCCGCCGCACCTCCGTGAACCCGGCACTACCCAGAACGACCTCTTCACCTCCGAGTACATCGAGGCGGGTGACGCGGAGCTCGAGGAACGGCTGGACGTCGACATCGACCCGCAACTCGACGAGATGCGCGACACCCTCGAGAGCGTCAAGGCGGGGCTCGACGCCCTGGACGAGGACACCCTCCCGGTCGTCACGCCCGAGTCGGGCGAGACGATGACGAACGCCGAGGCGATCGAGCGCGTGGGCACGAGCAACGAGAAGATCAGGGTCGACACCCGCGCCGGGCGGACCCATCACCTCCGGACGAGCCGAGCGCTCATGCTGGTCGGGCGCATCGCTCCTTGGCTCGAGGCCGTCGGCCTAGCCGCCTTCATGGCTTTTTTCCTGAATGTGCCGCTCATGCAGCCGTGGGTGGATCCGCTGGGATGGACCTTCGCGATGGCCGTCGTGGTCGTCGTGATCCTCGGCCAGACGTACACGGTCCACGGCAGCGCTCGCGCCCACAACCACGCACGCGAAGACGAAGCCGAGGGCAACCGGCACGAAGCAGAGAAGGCGTACCGCGCACGTAACCGGTACCTGCTGATCGCGGCGATCACGGCGACCACGATCACCGGCGGCATGATCGCCCGCGCGATCGTGGCCCTCGGCGACGCGGAGCTCGGCACGCTGGTGATCTTGGTCGCTTTGGCCGTCGTGACCGGGCTGCTCATGCCGACCCTGGCCTGGCTCGCCGAAGCCCGCGACGGCAGCACCACCTCCCGAGAGCGGGACCGACTCGTGGAGGTCCTCGACGCGGATCTCGAAGACGATCTCAAGACCCGCGCCACCGTCCATTCGGAGCTGGCTGAGGTCGAGGAGGTCCGCGATCACCTGCAGACGAGCGACTTCCCGCGCACTGTCGACTCCGCTCAGAGGACCGTCGACGAGTGCTACTTCCCGTACAACGCCATCCGTGTGCTCATCGGGAACCTCCAGGCCGACCCCCCGGAGAAGACCACGCCGACGCTCACGCGGAACGAGACCGGGCAGATCATCGGCGGCTCTATCAAGGTCAGCATCCCCGGCGCGCGCAGCGTCGACCTGAGCCCCTTGATCGACCGCCTCGACAGGCTCGCCGCCCTCGAGAAGCTGCGCCAGGCACACCACAAGCGGTTCCTGGACACGCCCGCCCACCCGTGGGCAGCCGCCCGCAAGAGCTGACGCCCCGACACGAGGGCCGCACGCCGAGACCCCTCGGCGTGCGGCCCTCGTGCATCTGGTCCGTGAAGACCCCCAAGCCCGATACCACCGAGAGGACCACCGTGCGCACCATCCCCCGCCACCCCATACGCCGCCGTTCCACGGGCGGAAGGACTCGAACAGTGCGACGTCGATCCCGACACGGCTCGGTCCGTCGGACCACGAGCCAGCGGCGGCCGAGACGGACGCGGCGCCCACGTAGCGGCCCTCCTCACGGGCGCGCGTTGACTGCCGTCTTCCTCGGCTTGGCGCTCGCGATGGCGGCCTGGATCTCGATCTCGCCACCCTCGTCCGCACGCCCGCCGACGCCCGACCGCGCTTCCTCTCCGGCGCCGCGGCTTCCAGTACCTGAAGCGAGCACTGTCGTCGAAGGAACCGACTACTCCTTCAGCGGTCGCGTCGACGGTCAACCCGTCCGCTGGTCCTGCGAGGCGAGGATCGAGATCGGGTCCATCGGTCAGGTGCCTCCCGCAACCGCTGCTGCCCTCGACGAGGTGGTCAGCGTCCTCCGAGAGGCGACCGGACTCGACCTGGTCATCGCGACCGACGACTCCGCAGACATCACTCTCCGGTTCAGCGCCCTCGACGCCTCGGTGGACGGGATGTCTTTCCCCGGGCCGACCACCCTCGGTGTCGCGCGGGCCCAATGGTCCGGAAACGGCATCATCGACAGTGCACAGATCCTCGTCCGCAACGACGACGCCACGGCCGACCCCGCGAGCTCAACCGGCAGACACGTACTCCTCCATGAGCTCGGCCACGCGCTGGGGCTGGGCCACACGGCCGCGGAAAGGCCAGAAATTATGGCGCCGACAGTAGATGCGGCACACATCGGCGGGCTGGGTCCCGGCGATCGATACGCGCTGGCGATGGTCGGATGCTGACGAGGAGCGGCTTGGCACCTTGTCTCAAGAGCTGCGTTCAGCCCAGCTGGTCCGGTGGGAACATTCCAATAGGGGGTGCGGTGTACGGCAGCATGTCGCCGGCCCGGTTTTCATCCATCGACGTCGCGAACGGACCCGTGTGTGAGAGCAGCACCTTCATGTGTATGTCGAGGTGGCTGATCCAGTAGGCGCTCAGATCCGCAGGACTCGTGCGAACTTCCTCCCACATCCGCCAGAGCGCTTCGATGCGGGTCAGCGCCTCCACGCAGCCCCACCACTGGGCTGCCCACCGCTCTCCGCCGTTCTGGCCCTTGGCCGTCACGCGGCGCCGGTAGGGGGGCAGGAGGAACTTCCGCACCCACTCGTCGGCCGAGCCGAAGTACGTCGGTGGCACTTCGTCCTCCGCCGCCTGCGCCGGCTCCGGTCGCACGTCGACCACTCGAGCGGGCGCCGAGAACGGATCCGGCTCGACGTCGAACACGTCCTCGTCGCTCATCACGCGCTCCGGTTCTCCGAGCCCTGCTCCACGTCGAGCTCCGCCGCCGGCTGCGCCTCGAGCGGGGGCATCACCGTCACGACGGGCGACACCGGCGCGGCGTTCGCCGGTCCGCTGCTCGCATCGTGCGCGGCGATGGAGGCGTTAATCGCGGCGACCTGCTCCTTCGGGCCGTTGTACCAGGGCACCGTGTCGACCAGGGCCGCACGGGAGCCGGAGGAGAGCATGATCGCGCGTCCGCGGCCCATGCTGGTGAGGTCCGCGACTTCGAGGATCTTTTCTCGGCGCAGCGCTGAGGTGGTGGAGCGGACGCCCTTGTTGTAGCTGGCGGAGGTGGTCTCCTTGTCGTAGGTGCCGATCAGCTCGGAGAGGGTGCGCAGGAATTCGTCTTCCGCGACTCCGCCCGCGTAGAGCTTCACGTTCGCGGCGGACCAGAGCTTGAGCATGCCCTCCTTGCCGAACACGCCGACGCCCTGGGACCAGGACTGGAACACGGCCATGATCGGGATTCCGCGGGAGCCGTAGTGCGAGTACAGGTCGGGGAGGTCCTTCCACCGGCAGACGCTCGCGGCCTCATCGAGAACGGCGACGAGCGGCGTTGCGAGGCGGCCTCCGCGTGAACGCGCGGCGTGTTCCTCCGCGGCCTCGATGGTCGCGGCGGTCAGGGCGGTGACGAGCGGGCCGGCGGTGCCGGCGCCCTCCTGCGACAGCGAGGACAGCGTCTGGGTCGACGTGACGAACGTCTCGGGGACGAACTGCGGGCGGGTGTCGTTCGGGCGGGCGTTCACCCATTCGGCGGTCGCGGCGCTCTTCAAGCACACGGCCATGCCCTGCGCGGTCGAGTAGATCCCGTCCCGGGCCTTGTCGGCGGTGTTCATGATGCCGCGGACCGCTCGCGCGTTCGTCGGGTAGCCGGTGTCGTGCAGGAGCTCGACGGGCGTCTCGTCCTCGACGGAGGTCAGCCAGAGCAGCACGTCGCTGATCGGCCGATTCCCGGCCGCGGCCGCGAGCAGCAGATCGGACAGCAGCTCTTGGCCCTTGCCGTCGAAGGAGGCGTCGGTCTTCGCATTCATCGCCCGGGTGCCGGAGGCGAAGTGCACCACCCGTCCGACTTGACCCCTCCCGCACCGACCCTCCATACTCGTCAAAACGAACTTTGAGTTCACCTAGTGAACTCCGCATCCCTCAACGACGAGCGGAAGGAACACTCCATGGGGTTGGCTGTCTGGGCCCTCATCGCGTACATCGCGGTCATCGTGATCTGGAGCGTCGCGCTCAAGCGCGGCATCGGCGAGGCCATGGTGGTCGGCTTCCTGGTCGTCTGCGCCTTCGGCGGCGGCGACTTCCTCCGCCTGGTGCTGGTCGGCATGCAGGCCGCCTTCGACCAGGAGATCGTGTTCGCCGCGCTGGCCTTCACCTTCATCGGCTTCCTGCTCGCCTCCACCGGGGTCATCGACCGGCAGGTCGACCTGCTGAACTCGCTGCTCGGCCGCCTCCGTGGCGGGGCGGGCTACGTCGCCACCGTCGGCTCGGCGCTGTTCGGCGCGGTCGCGCACTCCGGATCCGCGAACGCGGCGACCATGGGCTCGGTCGCGATCCCGTGGATGAAGCGCTCGAACTGGCCGCCGCACGTGGCCGCGACGCTGATCGCCGGGAACGCGGGCAACGGCACCGTGATCCCGCCGAGCGCCTCGTTCTTCATCCTGATCGGCACCGCCACGGTCGCGCCGTACATCTCGATCGACCAGCTGCTGCTCGCGATGTTCGCCGCCGCCGCCTGGTGCATCCTCTGGCGCCTGATCGTCGTCTTCTACTTCGTCCGCAAGTACAAGATCGGCCGCGTCGCCGCCGCCGACATCCTGCCGTTCGCGAAGTCGTTCCGCCGCGGCTGGACCTCGCTGCTCGTCTTCCTCGGCATCGTCATCCCCGTGGTCGTCACTCTCGGCCCCACCGGCGAGGCACTGATCGGCGTGCTCGGCGCGGACGTCATGGACACGGTCAGCATCATCGTCTGGATCCCCGTGCTGCTCGGCCTCTTCGCCGCCGCGCTGGGCTGGCGCGGCCTGCCGAAGTCGGGCCGGGAGTGGTACGGCTTCGTCGCGAAGACGGCGCCCCGCTACCGCGACATCGGCGCCACCCTGGTCTTCGCCTTCGCCGGCGGTGCCGTGCTCACCGAGCTCGGCCTGGCCGAGCAGCTCTCCAGCGTGCTCAACGGGCTGAACGCCTCGCCCGTCGTGATGTCGGTGATCGTCGCCGTGATGGTCGTCCTGGTCGCCGGGCCGCTGAGCTCGACCGCGACCATCGCCACGATCGGCGGCATCGGCTTCAGCGTCCTCGTCGCCTCGGGCGTCGATCCGGTGCTCGCCGCGTGCGTCGTCCTCGTCGCCGCCTCGACCGAGGGCGCCTCCCCGCCCGGTGCCTCCGCGATCTACATCGCGACCGGCATCGCGCAGGTGAACCCGGTGAAGACGTTCGTCCCGCTGATCGTGCTCTACGTCCTCCCGATCCTGCTCATCGCCGCCCTCATCGGGCCGGGCTGGCTGCCGGTGCCGCACTGATGCCCGCCCGCGCCCGCGCCCGCGCCCGCGTCCGCCCCGCCACCGTTTTCCCGCCCTCGTCCTGGAGACACTGATGTCCGAACAAACCGCCCCCCGCGACTCCCCGCACGGCCCCGGCCGTCAGCGCGTCATCTCCGTGATGACCACCGTCTTCGTGGTCCTCCTCGTCACGATGCTCGTGCTCGGCACGATCCTCGTCCTGCTGCAGATCGCCGGCCTGATCGTCGTGAACGGCGGGCTGATCTCCGGCGCCTCCGCCGCGCTCAGCCCGTGGACGTTCGGCGTCGCCGGCGTGCTCGGCATCTGGACGCTCCTCCTCTCCTACGCCCACGGCTGGAAGCCCGCCGACTAGGCGGCGCCCCCTCGACACGGAACGAGAACGACATGACCGACAGATCCCTCCTCGAGCGCTTCGCCGCCCTCCCCGTCGCCAACGTCGGCGACTCGATGGACCGCCTCGGCGTCGTCGACGCCGCGATCCGCCCCGTCTGGCGCGGCGCCCGCCTGGCCGGCCCCGCCTTCACGGTGGAGGTCGCCGGCGGCGACAACGCCGGCATCCACGAGGCGATCGGCCGGCTCAGCCCGGGCGACGTGCTCGTCGTCAACGGCCACGGCGTGCAGGACCGCGCGCTCGTCGGCGAGCTGATCGGCGAGCGGCTGCGCAAGGTCGGCTGCATCGGCATCGTGATCGACGGGGCCCTGCGCGACGTCGACGACCTGGAGGAGATGGGCTTCCCGGCCTTCGCCCGCGCGGTCAGCCCGGCCGGCCCCTACAAGAACGGGCCGTTCCGGATCGGCGTGCCCGTCGCGATCGGCTCGGTCGTGGTCTCCCCCGGCGACCTCGTCCTCGGCGACTCGGACGGCCTCGCGGTCGTCCCGCGCCGCGAGGCCGAGGCCGTGCTGGAGCGGGCGGAGGCCAAGCACGCCACCGAGACCGCGACCCGGAAGAGCATCCTGGCGGGGCCGTGACCGGGGACGGGGACGGCAGCGCCGCCCGGGACAATGGTGGCCATGGCCCAGACTCCCGCGGACGCGTCCGCCTCGACCGTGCGCAGCGTCGACCGCGCGCTCGACCTGCTCGAGCTCCTCGAGCGCAGCCACGCCCCGCTGCGGCTGGTGGAGCTCAGCCGCGGCTCGGGCCTGCAGAACGCGACCGTGCTGCGGATCCTCGGCTCGCTGCAGCACCGCGGTCTCGTCGCCACCGAGAACGGGCTCTACCGGCTGGGGCCGGCGGCGCTCGGGATGGGGCACAGCTACCTCGCCACCGACCCTCTGATCGCCCGGGCTCGACCGGTGCTGCAGCAGCTGGCCGGCAGCACCGGTCTGACCGCCTCGCTCTACGCGCGGATCGGCGACTCCCGGATCCTCACGGTCCGCGTCGACGGGCAGGACCCGCTGCGCTACCAGCTCCCGCTCGGCCGGCGACTCCCGCTGCACGTGGGCGCCGGGAAGAACATCCTGGCCGCCCTGCCGGAGGACGAGCGCGACCGGATCCTCGAGGGGCTCGGCGACACCGACACCGCGGCCGGCGAGCGGATCACGGTCCGGGAGCTGCGCGAGCAGCTCGAGCAGGTCCGCCGCGACGGCTTCCACATCTCCATCAACGAACGCGAGACCGGCGTCGCCGCCGTGAGCGTGCCCCTGCCGGGCGCCTCCGGTGACGTGATCGCCGCGATCTCGGCCTCGGGCCCCCTCGAGACCACCTCCCGCGCCCACCTCGAGGCGCAGGTGCCAGAACTGCGCCGAGCGGCGAACGCCCTCCAGCGCTGATCAGCCGGAGCGCACGAGCGTCCGGCGAAGGAAGGACGCGCGATGCGCATCGGATTCATCGGACTCGGCGAGGCCGGAGCCCTCTACGCGGCGGCCGCCGCCGCCCACGGCGACACGGTGGCGGGCTACGACCCGGCCGCGCCCGGCACTCCCGAGGGGGTGGAGCGGACGGCGGACCTGGCGAGCGCCGTCTCCTCCGCCGACCTCGTCGTCGTGCTGACGGCGGCGTCGCTGAGCGAGCGGATCGCGGCCGACGCCGCCCCGCACCTGCGCACCGGCGCCGTCTACGCCGACTTCACCACCGCCTCCCCCGCCACGATGGAGGCGGTCGAGCGAGTGATCGACGCCGCGGGCGCCCGCTTCGCCGACGTCGCGATCCTCGGCCCGGTGCCCGCGAAGGGCGCGCGGACCGAGACCATCGTCAGCGGCGCCGCGGCGGCCGACGTCGAGGCCTGGCTGTCGGCGCTCGGCGCCGAGGTCGAGCGGATCGACGGCCCGGCCGGCGTCGCGACCTCGCGCAAGCTCCTGCGCAGCGTCCTGATGAAGAGCCTCGCGGCGGTCGTCGTCGAGGCCGTCACCGCCGGCCGCGCCGCCGGCTGCGAGCCGTGGGTGCGCGAGCAGATCGCCGCGCAGCTGTCGGGTGACGTCGAGGCGAAGATCGAGCGCTACGAGACCGGCAGCCGCAAGCACGCCGTCCGCCGCAGCCACGAGATGGCGTCCGTCGTCGAGTACCTCACCGCGCTCGACGTCCCGGCCGAGATGTCGTCGGCGTCGGAGCGCTTCCTGCAGCGGCTCGCGGACGAGGAGGCGGGCGGGCGCTGAGGCACGCGGGCGGGCCGACGGATTCCGGCGGTCAGACCCCGAGCCAGTCGAGCGCCCGCCCGAGCAGCCGCAGGTGTCCCGCCGAGGAGTAGGACGCCGCGTCGTGCCCGAGCGCGTCGTACACGGTGCGGCCGCCGCCCTCGCGCGCGAGGGCCCAGGCGATCGGGTGCCGCTCCCCCTCGTGTTCGTGCGTCGCGAGGATCCGCGCGGCCGGCGCGACCTCGAGCCAGGAGTAGCGCTCGTCGTCCACCTCGAAGTCGTCCAGCCCGTTGCTGATCGGATGGCCGGCCTCGATCGCGACGCTCGCACGTCCGTACTCCGGATGCATCGTCCTCCCCCGCACCCAGCGCCCACCGAGGAGCGCCGCCCACTCCGGCGAGTCGCCGAAGCTCGTCGCGCTGACGTGCACCCCGAGCACCGGCACCGCCGCCCGGTCGAGCAGCGCGAGCGCCGCCGCGCCCTCGGCGAGCGGGCTCGCCCCGCCGTCCCGCGGCTGCCCGACGTCGACGACGAGCAGCCCCGGCAGCGGGACCCGCCCGGCCCCGAGGTCGGCGAGCGCCCGGTCGACGTCGCCGCGCACCTCCACCTCGCACCCGCGCGCCGCGAGCAGGCGGGCGAGCGCCGCCGCCGTCTCCCCGAAGGAATGCCACGGATCGGCGTACCGCCCGTCCCCCCGCAGCAGCAGGGCGGTCGCGGGCGCACCCCCGGCGCGCGTCGACTCCGTCACGTCTCCCCCTTCCTGCGATCCGCGCAGCGCGCGGGATCGTGCCTCCTCCGAGTCGACCACATCCCGCGCAGCGCATCGCGTCAGTCCGCTCCGTCCCCCTCCCGACATCCGGCGCCGACGCTCCCGCCTCGGGGCCGCCGAAGCGATGGGGCTGCCTAGGGTTGCGTGATGCCTGGGCGTCTCGATCGGATGATGTACGTGGACGACTCGGGCCATCCCGCCTCGGGGCTCGTCGTCTACGGCTGGATCGAGTTCGCTCCCGACCACTGGGCCGGAGTCCTCCGCACCTGGCTCGACCTGCGCAAGCGGCTGTGGCGGGAGTTCGGGATCCCCCACGTGCAGGAGCTGCACACGACCGAGTACGTCAACGGGCGGGGCCGCATCTCGAAGCGGATCCCGGAGAGGCACGTCCACTCGGGCGCGGAGTACTGGAAGGACTTCGGCCGCGAGGTCGCCGTCGAGTGCCTGCAGACCCTCCGATCGATCGAAGGACTCCGGGTCGGAGCCGTCTGGCGGAGAGGCCGGGCGCAGGACATCGCCCGCACGCGGCAGGACACCTACGCGGCACTCGTCACCCGGGTGGAACGAGAGCTCGCCGCCGAGCAGTCCCTCGGCATCATCGTGATGGACGGGAACGGCAGTGACCCGAGCTATCGGTCGACCCATCGGAACCTGAAGCTCTCGGAACGCCGAGTCATCGAGGATGCGATCCATCTGGACTCCCGCGCGTCCCAGCTCGTTCAGATGGCGGACCTCGTCGCCTGGTCCGCGTACGCCCACATCGAGCGGCACCCCCGCAACCGGTTCGCGTGGAGCTGGTACAGCGATCACCTGAGCGAGCGTGATCCGTCGAGGGCGCCGTGCGAGGTGTAGCAGGTGCCGCGGGAGGCGGACTTAAACAGCGAGACCCCCTTATCCACGTGTGCGGGGGGGTCTGCACCGACGATCATAGATCGCCCGCCGACCACTGTCGAGCCGATGGCCAGGACGACGCCGCCCCTGGCGCGCCGTGCGCCCGGGGTCCCGGTTCGTTCCGGCGCCGGTGATCTCGATGCGCCCGCCGCGCGGGCCACTCGATCGGCAGGGGCTGTCAACGCCCTGATGCTCGCGGGGCGGGGCGTCCTACCGTCGTCGGACCCGGGTGAGCGCCCGGGCGGAGACGAGCAGGAGGCGGCATGAGCGCGTACACGGGCGGACGGCGGCGCGGGGGCCCGAGCCTCCACCGGCACGAGGTGGAGGGGGTGCACCGGCTCGAGCACGCGTTCACCAACCTGTTCCTGCTGGAGGAGGGCGGGCGGCTGACCGTCGTCGACGCGGGGCTGCCCGGGACCTGGCCGCACCTCCTCCGGACGCTGCACGCCCTCGGCCGCGGGCTCGCCGACATCGACGCTCTGGTGCTCACGCACGCGCACTTCGACCACCTCGGCTTCGCGCGGCGGCTGCGCGAGCGCGGCGTGCCGGTGTGGCTGCACCCCGCCGACGCCCGGCTCGCCGCGCACCCCTACTCCTACCGCCGGCAGCGCACGCCGCTGCTGTACCCGCTGCGCCACCCGTCGGCCGTCCCGGTGCTGGGCGCGATGGCGCGGGCGGGCGCGCTGCGGGTCCCTCCGCTCACCGGCACGACCGCCCTAGAATCGGGTGCCGTCCTCGATGTGCCCGGCTCGCCCGTCGTGCTCGCGACGCCCGGGCACACCGACGGGCACGTCTCGCTGCACCTGCCCGAGCGCGGCGCGGTGATCGGCGGCGACGCCCTGGTGACGCTCGACCCGTACTCCGCCCGGACCGGTCCGCACCTCGTGGCCCGGGCGGCGACCGCGGACACGGCGGTCTCGCTCGCATCGCTCGACGTGCTGGCGGCGACCGGGGCGGCCGTGCTGCTGCCGGGGCACGGGGTGCCGTGGCGGTCCGGAGTCGCGCAGGCCGCGGACGTCGCCGCGCGCCGGCCGATCGCCTGAGCTCAGTCCTGCGCCCAGCTGGCGAGGTAGGGCAGCCGCCGCTCGAGCGCGAAGACCCGCGCGATCTCGGCCGCGTCGTCGCGGCGGCGGGCGGACTCCTCGTCGGTGCCCGACCAGGCGTAGGGGTAGGGGAACGGGTCGGTGAGGTGCGCCATCAGGTGCAGCACCATCTCGTCGTCGTCCTCGGCGGTCGTGTCGGGGCTCGCGGTGCCGCGCTCGTTCCACTCGGAGCTCCAGCGGCCGGTGGAGTCGCGGCGGGCCGACCAGCGCGGATCGCCGTCGTAGGCGAGGCGGTCCTCCCGCACGACGGACCAGTGCCGGTCCCGCGACGGCAGCAGCTCCCGCGCGGCCTCCACGACGGTGACGGGTGTCCACCCGGCGGGGAAGAAGGTGCGCAGCGCGGTCGCGAGCACGAGCGGAGTCGGGAGCGCCGACGCGTCCGCACGGCCGGCGCTCACCAGCGCGCACACCGCGAGGGTCTCCGGGTGCGGTCCTCCGGAGGCGCGGCCGAGCTCGGCGAGGTGGATCGCGAGGGAGCCGTGGAACGCGGCCGAGGCCTCCGTGTCGGCGAACGGCGGGACGGGGATGCGACGGTCGAGCCGGATCCGGGGGATGTGGCGCACGACGGCTCCTCTGGTGTCGTCTCAGGCGGTCGGGTCTCAGGTCACGGCTGCTGCACCGCGCGCGGCCGCAGGCCGTCGAGCAGCACGTCGAGCAGCACCGCCCGGTCGCCAGGAGCACCGAGGCGGACCGCGTGCTCGATGCCGCAGACGAGGTGCTCGAGGTGGTCGATCGTGAGGTCCGGGCGGACGGCGCCCGCGGCGCGCGCCGCCGCGAGCACGGCGGCGAACGACTCGAAGATCTCGCGCTTGGCCGCGCGGACCGACGCGGCCTCGTCCTCCGGCGAGAGCAGCACCGCCTGGAGACCGCCGTCCGACAGCTGGAGGTCGAGCGCCTCGCGCAGGTAGACGGCGAGGGCGGCGCCGGGATCGGGCAGCGCGGCGGCGCGGCGCGAGACGGCGAGCATCGCGTCGAGCGTGTCGGCGGACAGGGCCTCGACGAGCGCGTGGACGGTCGGGAAGTGCCGGTAGACGGTGGCGACGCCGACCCCGGCCTCGCGGGCGACCTCGTTCAGCCGCAGCGTGCCGCGGTCATGAGTGCGCGCGACCTCCAGGATGCGCGCGCGGCTCCGCGCCGCGTCGGATCGGAGGACTGCCATGCGCCCATCCTACGCAAGCGGATGACCCATCCGTTCGTGCTATCGTCCGATGCGGATAGATCATCCGCTTCGAGAGACGAGGACCGCATGACGAGCGAGCAGCCGACCTGGGACACTGCACGGCTCCCCGACCAGACCGGGCGCACCGTCGTCGTGACCGGCGCGACCGCCGGGATCGGCTACTTCGCGGCCGAGCAGCTGGCCGGCGCCGGCGCGGACGTCGTCCTGGCGTCGCGCTCGGAGGGCAAGCTCCGGCGGGCGGCGGACACCCTCCGCGGCGCGGTCCCGCGCGCCCGGGTCCGGACCGTCGTCCTCGAGCTCGGCTCCTCCGCCTCCGTCGACCGGGCCGCGGAGGAGCTCGCCGCACTGCCGCGCCTCGACGGCGTCCTGCTCAACGGCGGCGCGATGAGCATGGACCCGCGCGCGGTCACCGAGGACGGGCTGCCGCTCCTGCTCGGCACGCACGTCGCCGCCGGGGCGCGGCTGGTCGCCCGACTGCTGCCCGCACTCGCGGCCACCGCGGCCGAGCACGGCGGCCGGAGCCGGATCGTGCACACGTCGACGGGATTCGTCCAGCAGTTCCCGATGCGCGTCGACGACCTGCGCCGCGTGCCCCGGCTCGGCATCAGCGCCTACACGAAGGCCAAGACGGCGACGGAGATCTGGGCCTTCGAGCTCGACCGCCGGCTGCGGGCCGCGGGGATCCCCGTCGCGTCGATCGTCACCCGGCCGGGAGTGGGCGTCGACGCGAGGACGCCGGAGCGCCCGGGGATCCGCGACGCGACCACCCCCTCTCAGCGCAATCCGTACACGCCGTGGGCGCAGGGCAAGGACGCCGCCGCATGGTCCGCCGTCCGGGCGCTCACCGATCCGCAGCTGCAGGGCGGCGAGTACGTCTCCCCGCGGGGCCGGCTGCGGGGCGCGCCCGTCCTCGTCGCGCCGCCGACCCGGACCGCCGCTCCCCCGGCGGACGCGGCGGACCGACTCTGGCGCCAGGTCGAGCAGCTCGCGGGGGTCGCGGTCGGCCTCTGAGGCGGCGCGACCCGCACGACCTCGGCTGAGCGTGACGAGCCGCTGCCCGAGCCGGGCCGGCGATCAGGCGGAGAGGCGCGGGTCGATCCCGTACTGGGGCGGGACGGTGAGGTTCTCCCGCAGCGTGGCTCCCGGGTACTCGGTCGGGTAGAGGCCGCGCTGCTGCAGCAGGGGCACCACCTCGTCGACGAAGGCGTCGACGCCGTCCTCGTAGACGTCGGGCGAGATCCAGAAGCCGTCGACCGCGCCGGCCTCCAGCCACTCCTGGATGTGGTCCGCGTGCAGGGCGCCCGGGCCGACGACGGTCGGGTGGTAGTCGATCACGCCGTGCGCGAGGACGTCGCGGGGGGACCAGCCCCGGCGGGCGACGTCGAGGGCGATGCCGGAGCGCGGATCGGCCGGCGACGGCCGGGCCGCCGCGAGCTCGCGCTCGGAGAGCGGCTCGTCGATCCGGTCGGGCGAGAGCGGCACGCCGATCATCGCGCCGAGGTGCGAGAGGCGCGCCTCGATCACGTCGCCGGCCAGCGCGATCCGCCGATCGAGTCCCTCGCGCACGGTCGGCGCGACGGTCGTCATGAGGCCCGCGAAGTACTTGACCTCGTCCGGATCCCGGCCGGCGTCCTGCGCGGCCCGACGCACGAGCTCCCGCTGCGCGCGGGCCTCCTCGATCGTCCAGACCTCGGCGATGAAGCCGCTGGCGTAGCGGCCGGCGATCGACAGCAGGTGCGGGCTCGGGCCGCCCGAGGTGAACACCACGGGCTGGCCCTGCTCGGACGGCGGGATCGCGAGCGGCCCGCGGGAGGCGACGTGCCGCCCCTGCAGGTCGATCGGCCGCAGCTTGGCCGGGTCGAGGAAGCGGTTCCCGGGCTGGTCCTTCAGCCAGGCGTCCTGCTCCCAGCTGCCCCAGAGCGCCTGGGTGATCTGGATCGCCTCGTGCGCGCGCTCGTACCGCTCGTTGCGCTCCGCGACCGGACGGCCGTAGTTCGCCGCGACCGCCGGATCGCTCGTCGTCACCGCGTTCCAGCCGGCGCGGCCGTGGCTGATCACGTCGAGCGCCTTGAACTGCCGGGCCAGGTTGAACGGCTCCTGGAACGTGGTCGACCCCGTCGCGACGAAGCCGATGCGCTCGGTCGCCCGGGCGATCGCCGTGAGCGAGACGATCGGGTCGAGGA
The DNA here is from genome assembly GCF_009866655.1 of Rathayibacter sp. VKM Ac-2804. Classification (NCBI taxonomy): domain Bacteria; kingdom Bacillati; phylum Actinomycetota; class Actinomycetes; order Micrococcales; family Microbacteriaceae; genus Rathayibacter; species Rathayibacter sp. VKM Ac-2804. The sequence goes on along the minus strand of NZ_CP047420.1, from coordinate 385,024 downwards.
CGTTGCTGATCGTCGAGTGCTCGAGGTCGCCGCGCACGGCCGGGAAGTCGGGCGTGAAGAGGAACGCGAAGAGGCCTCGCTCCGCGGACCGCGCGTACCGGATGCTCACGTCGATGTCGGCGTAGGCGCCCGGGTCGACCCCGGGCGCCCGCCACGCGCCGTGGAGGTTGCCATAGCCGTCGGTCAGGGTCATCCCGAGGAGGACGTCGCGCCCCGGCAGGCGAGTGCTCGCGGAGAGGTCGGGGGTGGTCACGCTGATTCCGTTCCGGAGGGAAGAGAGGTCGCGGTGCGGGTGTGCCGCGGGAGGAGGAGCGCGAGCACGAGGGCGACGACCGCGAGAGCGGCGCCGACCGTGAACGCCGCTCGGGCGCCGGCGGCGATCGCGGCGGGATCGGCGCCACCGGCGGTCGCGCTGAGGACTCCGATGAGCACGGCGAGACCGGCCGCGCCACCGAGCTGCTGGATCGTGTTGAGCGCCGCGCTGCCGTGCCCGGCGAGGGAGCCGGGCAGCGCGCCGAGCGACATCGTGAAGATCGCGACCCAGGCGAACGCCTGCCCGGCGCAGATGATCACGAACGTGGCGAGGACCACCCAGACGGACGTGTCCTCGGTGAAGGTCGTCAGGAAGCACCATCCGGCGGCGACGACGAGCGCCCCGGGGATCGCGAGCCCGCGGGCTCCGAGCCGGTCGTAGCAGCGGCCGACCAGCACCGACACGATCCCGATCGTCGCGCCGCCCGGCACCATCAGCAGTCCCGTCTCCAGCGAGCCGAGGCCGAGGGACTCCTGCAGCACGAGCGGGAGCACGGTGGCGAGGCTGAAGGCGCCCATCACCAGGAACACGAAGACGATCACGGGTCGGGTGAACGCGGCGTAGCGGAAGATGCGCAGGTCGAGGACCGCGGCGTCGCGGCGCTGCAGCCGCAGCTGCCGCCAGACGAACGCGGCGATGCCGGCCACGCCCAGGGGGAGGGCGGTCCAGGTGGCCGCGGAGACGCCCTCGCCGGCGGACTCGCCCGCGCTCGCGAGTCCGTAGACGAGTGCGCCGAAGCCGATCGCGGAGAGCAGCAGCGACAGGGAGTCGAACCGGGTGCGCCGCGGCGTGGTGAGGTTCGGCATCGTGATCGCGCCGAGGACCAGGCCGAGGATCGACAGCGGCAGGATGAGGAGGAACAGCCACCGCCAGCCCAGCTGCGCCATCACCAGACCGGAGAACGCCGGGCCGAGGGCGGGCGCGACGGCGGTCACGGCGGTGACCAGCGCCATCATCCGCCCCCGCCGGGACGGCGCGACGAGGCCGATGGACGTCGTCATCAGCAGCGGGACCAGCACGGCCGTCCCGAGCGCCTGCACGATCCGCCCCGTGAGCAGCAGCTCGAAGCCGGGTGCGACGGCCGCGATCGCGGTGCCGAGGGTGAACAGGCCGACGCTGACGAGGAAGATCGTCCGCAGGTGGAAGCGCTGCATGACCCAGCCGGAGGTCGGGATGAGCACCGCGAGGGTGAGCGCGTAGCCGGTGGTGAGCCACTGCCCCGTCGTCGCCGTGATCCCCAGGTCGACCATGATCTGCGGCAGCGCGACCCCGATGACCATCTCGGACAGGAACGCCACGAACGCGGAGAACACCAGGACGGAGATCGTCAGGATCTCGCCGCGGGACAGCCGCGTCGCCGGCTCCGCCCCGGTGCGGTCCGGAGGGACGGCGATCGAGTCCGTGTCGGGGGTGAAGTGGACGTCAGTGGTCATGAGGGGTCGGCTCCGGAGCAGTCGCGCGGACGTTCGGCGGGACGCCCTCCTGAGGACCTCCCGGATCGAGCACCGCTCCGTCGGAGCGCTCGTCAACGACCAGTCTGAACCTTCACACTAGTGAGAAGGTCAAGCCGGACGGCGGATCCGGTTCAGCTCGCCTCGCGCTGCGACGACAGGACTCCGGCCGCCGTGAGGGCCTCGAGATAGCTCGTCAGGGCGTCGCGGTTGTGGGTCAGGAAGTCGATCTTCTCGCTCATCCGGTCGCGCTCGGTCTCGAGCAGCTCGACCAGGCCGGGCTCGGCGTTCTCCACGACGATCGTCTGCGGCTGCCCCAGGCAGGGGAGGATGCTCGTCACGATCCGGGTGGGGATGCCCGCGTCGATCAGGCCCCTGATCTTGCCGACGCGATCGATCAGGTAGTCGTCGTACTCCCGGTAGCCGTTGTCGAGTCGCCGCGGGGTGATCAGGCCCTGCTCCTCGTAGTAGCGGAGCATCCGGGACGGCACGCCCGTCCGCTTCGAGAGCTCTCCGATGCGCATGCACCCTCCTCCGTCGACTTGACCTTCACACTAGTGCGAAGGTTCATCATGGAGAGCATGTCCATCGAACGAGAAGAAGAACGTCTGAAGATCGGGATCATCGGCGCCGGCTCCATCGGCTCCACCATCGCCCGCCGGCTCGCGCGGCGCGGGCACGACGTCGCCATCGCGAACTCGCGCGGCCCGGAGACCATCGGCGACGCGGCCCTCCGGACGGGAGCGCGAGCCGTCACCGCCGCCGAGGCCGCCAGGGGGGTCGACGTCCTGATCGTCTCGGTCCCGATGAACCGCAACGCCGACATCGCGGAGCACGTCCGCTCGGCACCGGAGCGTGCGGTGGTGATCGACACGTCGAACCACTACCCGGTGCGCGACGGCTCGGTGCGGGAGTTCGAGGAGGGCGTCCCCGAGAGCGTGTGGCTGTCGGAGCTGTTCGGCCGCCCGGTCACGAAGGCGTGGAACGCGATCACCTCGCAGTCCTTCGACGCGAAGGCGACCGAGGCCGGCGACCCTCGTCGTGTCGCGATCCCCGTGGCGGCCGACCGCGACGACGACCGCCGGCTCGCGATGCGGCTCGTGGAGGAGACCGGCTTCGACGCCGTCGACGCCGGGGTGCTCGCCGAGTCCTGGCGCCAGCAGCCCGGCTCCCCCGTCTACTGCACCGACCGCACGCGCGCCGAGATGCCGGACTGGCTGGCGGCGGCCGTGCAGGAGCGGGTCCCCCAGCGCCGCGACCTCGCGATGGCCGTCATCGGCGACTACATCGAGGCGGGCGGCGACGCCACGGACGGCAGGTTCCTGGTGGCCGTCAACCGCGCCAGCTACAGCTGAGGCTCCGGTAGCGGCTCTCGGAGGGGCCGCGGCTCTCGGAGGGCCCGCCTCAGAACGACGGCGTGCGGGCGATCCACCCCGTCGCCTCCTCCAGGGCGCGGGTCACCGCCAGCAGCTGAGCCTCGCGGCCGTGGCGGCCGACGACCTGGACGCCGACGGGGAGGCCGTCGGGGGTGAAGCCGGCCGAGGTGACGACGACCGGGTGGGCGGTCAGCGTCAGGCGGTTCGCGAGCATCTGCCAGGTGAAGTAGCGGTCGAAGGCGCGGCCGTCGACCGACGGCACCCACTCGAGCTCCGCGGGCGGCGCGACGACGGGGGTCGCCGGCAGGATCAGCACGTCGTGCGTCTCGAGGACGCGGGCGGTGTCGCGGAAGAGGCGGGTGCGGCGCTCGTAGGCATCGGCGAGCTGGGTCGCGGTCGTCGCGCGGCCCTGCTCGACGTTGCGGACGTAGTCGGGGCGGAAGCCGGTGGCCCCCGCGTCGACGGCGTGCCGGCCGCCGAGGAAGAACTCGAAGGTCTCGATGGTCTCCCAGGCCTCGTCGGCGCCTGCGAAGTCGGGCTCGTCGGCCTCGACGACGGCGCCGAGTCCGGCCAGCTGCGCGGCGAACGCCGCGTGCACGGCGCGCACCGCGGGGTCGATCGGCAGCCCGCCGGCGTCCTCGCTCCAGGCGATCCGCAGGCCGTCGACCGCGACCGGGCGCGCGGCGTGCACGGGCAGCGACGACAGCGGCCAGACGCTCTTCTCGACCGAGAGCGCGTCGAGGAAGAGCGCGGCGTCGGCGGAGTCGCGCGCCATCGGCCCGGTCACGCCGTGCGGGGTCCAGGCGTTGCCGGTGCGCCCGCTCGCGACGCGGCCGGGGCTCGGCCGCACGCCGACGACGTTGCAGAACGCGGCCGGGTAGCGCAGGCTCCCGCCGCTGTCGGAGCCGTCGGCGATCGGCAGCATCCGCGCGGCGAGGGCGGCGGCCGCGCCTCCGCTCGACCCGCCGGCGTGGCGCGAGAGGTCCCACGGGTTCACGGTGGTGCCGAAGACCGGGTTGAAGGTCAGCACCCCCTGGCCCATCTCGGGGGTGTTGGTCTTGCCGATGATCAGGGCGCCGGACTCGCGGAGGAGCGTCGCCAGGACGCTGTCGTGCGCGGCGGGTGCGGCGTCGGCGAAGGCGGCCGAGCCGTTCGTCGTCGGGAAGCCGGCGACGTCCATCAGGTCCTTCACCGCGGTCGGCAGGCCGTGCAGCGGGGGCAGCGGCTCGCCGGCGGCGAGCGCCTCGGCGGTGCGCCGGTCGGCGGCCTCCGCGGCGGCGAGCGAGACCGAGTCGGGCTGCCGAGAGACGACGGCGCGGATCGACGGGTTGCGCTCCTCGATCCGCTCCAGGTGCGCGCGCATCACCTCGACGGCCGAGACCTCGCGGGAGGCGACGGCCGCCGCGAGCGCGACGGCGCTGCTGTCGGCCAGGTGCTCAGCCAGGCCCGCCATCAGCGCCCGCCCTCGTGCCCGTGCTGCTGCTCCGCGTGGTCGTGCCCGCCGTGGGCGTCGGAGGCGGCGTCCGTGTGGCACGCATGCGCCTCGCCGGAGCCCCCCGGCGCGCAGTGCGCCGACTCCGACGCCGGCACGTCCAGCGACGGGTTCCGGTCGAAGAAGCCGTCCGGCTCGAGCCGCAGGCTGATGCGGTCGACGGGCATGATCGGCCACTGCTCCGGCCGCGGGAAGTGGTGCACGCCGAGGACCGGCCAGAGCACGAGGCGCTCGTTCTCGAGCGAGCGGTCGGCCTGCTGCCAGACGTGCACGCCGTCGTCGCCGAGCTCGCCCTGGTTGGGGTACTCGCCGGCGATGAAGCGCTGCTCCGGATCGAACGCGCTCGCCCAGAGGTGCTGCCCGACGAAGGGCGCCTTCCGCTCGACGACGCTGCCCGGGCGGGCGTAGAGCTGCGCGGTGTTCTGCAGCGCCAGGCGGTAGGCGGTCGCCTCGCCGTAGCGGTTCTGCGCCGACTCGCTCTCGATCCGCCAGTGCAGCGCGCGCGACGGGTCGGCGCGGCGGGCGGCCACCGACTCCGAGGCCAGCGGCGTCTCGACGGCGAGGCAGGCGTTGCCGTACGGGTTGGTCGTCTCGTCGGGGTCGGCCTCGGCGTGCACCTCGACCAGGCGGTTGAGCGGGCCGTCGATCGCGGTGTCGAGGCGGACCGCGAAATAGTGCTGGTGGATCGGCGCCTGCACGTTCGGCGCGACCATCCGCCCCGAGCGCGGCGACTCGCCGTCGGCGATGCCGCTCACCGACATCAGGCCGGTCAGCTTCACCTCGAGCTCGACCGAGCCGTCCTGGTAGAGGGACCAGTAGAAGCCGTAGTCGTAGTTCGCGACGGTCGCGAAGCTCGAGATCACCAGGCGGCGGCTGCGGCGCACCTCGGCGCTGCCGGTGCGGGTGTTGACGTGCTTCCAGAGGATCGAGTCGTCCTCCTCGTGCAGGCAGATGCCGTTGGCGATGGTCTGCGGCTCGCCGTGGCCGTCGAGGTAGTCGACGTCGAAGTAGCGGATCTCGCCGAGGCAGTCGCAGCCCAGCTCGAGGCTCGCGGTGAGCGGGCCGGCGCCGTACTCGCCCCAGTCGAAGAAGTTCTTGCGGTAGGCGGTCGGGTCGCTGTCGAGATACGGCACGTACATCTCGTTGACGGCGGCGCGCGCCAGCACCGGGCGCTCGACGTCGCCGTCGCGGTAGGTCAGCTCGTGCAGCACGAGGCCCTCGCGGTGGCTGAAGCCGACGCGGAACGACCAGTTCTGCCACTCGACGCGGTGCCCCTCGATCGCGAAGCCGGGGCCGTCGGCCTGCACGATGTCGAGCTTCGACACCTCGCGGTCGGGGCCCCAGGTGCCCGCGGTGTAGACGCCGGTCTCGCTCGCCATCGGGATCACGCCGTGGTCCTCGATCCGGATCACCTCGAGCGTGTCGAGGTCGAGGATCGGCACGAGGCCGGCGACCGGGCGGGCGTAGCCGTTGTCCTCGGGGAACTCGCGGTACCAGACCGTGCCCCAGCTGAGCCGGCGGTCGGCGAGGTCGTCGGGGACGAAGCCGGTGATCGACTCCGGGTCGACCCAGACCAGCGAGGTGTCGGTGATGCCGCGGAGCGCGAGCGCCTCCTTGAGCAGCGGGGAGTTGCGGGCGGCCTGGGCGATCAGGCGCGCCTCGTCGCTGGAGACGCCGGGGCGGCGGTGGTCGACGTCGGTCCAGACCTCGACGATCGCCGGGCTGTCGGGGCCGGCGGTCCAGCCGCGCACCTCCCAGGCGGCGCGGGCGTCGGGGTCGAGCACGACCAGTCGCACGGGTCGGGCGCCGCCGGGCGCGATGCCGCGGGCCTTCTCCTCGTCGAGGCTGATGCCCCAGAACCGCGGCCGGGCGCCGATGCGGTCGCTCGCGCGGACGGCGGCGACGAAGGAGGCGATCTCGGCGGCGGCGAGGGGGTCGAGCACGTGGGAGTGGGTGGTGAGGGTGGCGGTGGTGCTCATGGCGGCGGCGGTCCTTCGGTTCGGGGCGTCAGGCGTGCGGAAGAAGAGGGGAGTTCAGCGGGAGGAGAAGACGAGGAAGAGCGGTCAGCCCGCCCCCGCGACGAGCGCGCGGCCGTCGGCCCGCGGATCGCTGGCGGAGTCGAGGCGCCCGTCGCGATGCAGCCGCACGAGCTGCACGTGCCCGGCCTCGTCGATCGGCCCGGAGGCTTCGGCGACCGGAAGCCCGAGCTCCCGTGCCGCCGCGAACGCAGCGGGCACCCCCGGCTCCGCGACCAGCGTCAGCTCCTCGTGCCCGAGGTCCCGCGCCCCGATGACGAAGCGCGGCCGCTCGAGCACGGCACCCGGATCCGCGACGGGATCGAGCAGCTCGCGCACGAGCTGGGCGAGGATCCACGGCTGGGCGCTGCCGCCCTGGCAGCCGAGACCGAGCAGGAGGTCGGCGCTCTCGGCGATCACCGGCAGCAGGGTGTGCGGCGGGCGCAGGCCCGGGCCGACCCGGCCGGGGTGTGCGGGGTCGGTGCTGAAGGCGGAGCCGCGGTTGTGCAGGACGATGCCGGTGCCGGGGTCGAGGATCCCGGAGCCGAAGAGCTGGTAGACGCTCTGGATCAGGGTGACGACGGTGCCGTCGGTGTCGGCCGCGGTGACCGCGACCGTGTCGCCGAGCGCCCGCCCGGCCCGCGGCAGGGAGCCGCGCGAGAGGGAGCGGGGGTCGAGCATCGCGGCGACGTCGATCGCTCCGCCGCGCGGGTCGCCGAGCGCGGACTGCCGCACGAGCGCCGCATCGCGGACCGCCTCGACGAGCTGCGCGGTGTCGCCCGAGAGCGCCTCGGGCAGGACGCCGAGCAGCACCACGCCCTGGCTCGGCGGCGGGGCGACCCACCAGCGCACGCCGCCCTCGCGGGAGGCGGCCGGCTCGACCAGCTCGGCCTCGTGCGCGGCGGCGAAGTCGGCGGGGTGTGCGCCCGCCGAGCGCGGCCAGCCGCGCGGCGAGGGAGTCGGCGATCCGGCCGCGGTAGAGCGCTCCGGGGTCCTCGGCCAGCTCGGCCAGCGACGCGGCGAGCGCCGGCTGCACCAGCGGGTCGCCCTCACCGAGGAGCCCGCCGTCGCCGTCGCCGAAGACCTCGCGCATGCCCTCGTCGGCGAGCAGCTCGTCGCGGCGCAGGGCGATCGCGCGCCCGAGCCCCGCGGAGATCGGGAAGCCGTCGGCGGCGAGCGTCGCGGCCCGGCGGAGCGGCGTGTCGAGGCCGAGCCGCCCGCCGAGACCGGCGATCGCGCGCCAGCCGGCGACCGCTCCGGGGATCGTGACGGTCTGCGCGCCCTGGCGCGGCATCCGCTCCTCGCGGGAGAGCGCCGCGACATCGATGCCGGCGGGCGCGGCTCCGGCCGAGAGCACCGCGACGACGTCCTCGCCGGGGCGGCGGACCAGCGCGATCAGGTCGCCGCCGAGTCCGCACTGGTGCGGGTAGACGACGGTGAGCGCGGTGGCCGCGGCGAGCGCGGCGTCGATCGCGTCGCCGCCGTCGGCGATGGCGCGGGCGGCCGCGTCGAGCGCGGCGGGATGCGGCGCCGCGACGGCGACGCGGGCGGGAGGAGGGGAGGAGGTCATGCGGTCACCGTCCGGTCCGGGCTGAGGAAGGCGAGGTCGGGGCGGGCGACGCCGTCGACGAGGTCGGCGAGCGCCTCGCCGATCGCGGGGCCGAACTTGAAGCCGTGGCCGGAGCAGGCCGCGGCGACCAGCACCTCGGGCCGCCCGGGCAGCGCGCCGACGACGAAGCGCTTGTCGGGGGTCATCGTGTAGAGGCAGGCGACGGCCTCGCCGCCGGCGGTCTCGATCCCGGGGACGAAGCGCTCGAGGAGCGAGGCGAGGTGCGCGATCTCCGCCTCGGTCGGCGGGGCGACCGGCACGGCCGGGTCCCAGACGGGTCCCGCGTCGACGCCGATCTTGGCGCCGGAACCGGCCGCCTCGGGCAGGCCGAAGACGAGCCCGTCCGGCAGATCGACGGAGAAGCAGCCGAGCGCCGGCGGCTGCGCGACGCTCTGGCCGGCCGGGACGGTGAGGGTGAGGATCCGCTGCACCTCGAAGAAGCCCGCGGTCTCGGGCAGCAGCCGCGCGACCCAGGCGCCACCGGAGACGACGAGCCGCCGGGCGCGCAGCTCGCCGGCGGAGGTGCGGACGGTGACGACGCCGGCGCTGTCGCCGGTGCCGACGCTCCAGTCGAGCACCTCCTCCTCGAAGCGCAGCTCGGCCCCGGCGGCCGTCGCGGCGGACTGCGCGAAGGCGAGCGCGCGGGCCGCCTCGACGACGCCGGCGTCCGGATCGCGGACGACGCCGTAGTCGGCGGGCGGAGCGAAGGCGGTGTCGGGCACCGGCACCGGCCGGCTGCGCCCGCCCTGCAGCGCCGCCTCGCCGCGGTGCGCGTAGAGGCCGCCGGTCGGGTGCACGAACGGCGCGCCGGCCGCGGCGGACCAGCGGTCCCAGCTGCGGAAGGCGCGGTCGACGAGGTCGTTCCAGACCGGGCTCGGGTAGGCGCGGCGGATCATCCGGGTCGCGCCGTGCGAGGAGCCGCGCACGTGACCGGGGCCGAACTGCTCGATCCCGACGACATCGCGCCCGCGCAGGGCGAGCTCGTAGGCGGTGGCGGAGCCGTGGATCCCGAGGCCGACGACGATCGCGTCGTGCACGGTGTCGTCGGAGACCGTCATGAGCTCACTCCCGCGACCGCCGTCAGCAGCGCCTCGACGTCCGACTCGTCCGTGTACACGTGCGGCGACACCCGGACGACGCTCGCGAGCCCGCGCGCACCGAGGTCCCACTGCGCGTGGGAGGCCGGGACGGCGAGCGAGTCGACGGCCGCCTCGCGCAGCCGCGCCGAGACGGTCCTTCCGGGGACGCCGTCGACGGTGAACGTGACGATCCCGGAGGGCGACGCGGGCGGATCCGCCACCGTGACGCCGCCGATCGCGGACAGCTCGGTGCGCAGCCGGGCGCCGAGCGCGACCAGGTGCGCCTCGGTCGCCGCCGTACCGCGCTCGTGCGCCTCGCGCAGCGCCTCGCCGAGTCCGAGCCGGAGGGCCACCGACGACTCCCAGGTCTCGAGGGCTCGCGCCGTCCCGTCCATCGTCCACTCCTGCTCGCTCGTCCACTGCGAGCCTCGCACGTCGGGCGCCCAGGCCCCGATGCCGTCGAGCAGACCGCGGCGGAGGAAGACCAGCCCGGTCCCGCGCGGCCCGCGGAGGAACTTGCGCCCGGTGGTGACCAGGGCGTCGCAGCCGATCGCGCGGACGTCGATGTCGAGCTGGCCGACCGACTGGGTCGCGTCGAGCACGGTGATCGCGCCGTAGCGGCGGGCCAGCGCGCCGATCGCGGCGACGGGCTCCACGAGTCCGGAGGAGGTGGGGACGTGCACGGCGCTGATCACGGTGCGACCGCTGGAGGTGGCGAGGGCGCTCTCGAGCGCCTCGACGTCGAGGCCGCCGCTGGAGTCGTTGGGGAGGAGCGTCAGCCGGACGCCGTCGTAGCGCTCGAGCGCGAGCAGCCGCAGCGCCTGGCTGACGTAGCTCGAGCGCGGGGCCAGCACGGTGTCGCCGGGGCCGAGGCGCAGGGCGTCGAAGACGGCGCGGAGCCCGGTGGTCGCGCTGTCGAAGAAGGCGATCTCGTCGGCGTCCGCGCCGAGGAGGGCGGCGGCCGCCGTGTACGCGGCGTCGACCCGGTCCGCCACGTGGTTCGCGGCCTCGTAGCCGCCGATCCGCTGCTCGAGGCGGAGGTGCGCGATGACGGTCTCGAGGACGGAGTCGGTCATCAGGCCCGCGCCGGCCGCATTGAAGTAGTGCCGGCCGGTCGTCCCGGCGGTGCGCGCGCGCTCGGCGGCCACATCGATGGACGTCCGGGCGGGGGCGCCACCGGTGAGGCCGATCGTCATCTGCAGGTCCCTTCTCGCGGTCGCCGTACCGCCGACCCCTGAATGGATCCCATCGTACGCAGGTTGTATCCATTCTGGCTACCGCCGGATACGCTGGCTGTATGAGCCACTCCGCCGATGAGCACTCCCCCGAACGGCGCGCCCGCGAGCTCGGCCTCGCGATCCCCGACTACCTCGACCCGCCCTACGGCGGCCGCTACGGCGGGAGTACCCTGCGGGCGTTCCACCGCACCGGCGACCTGCTCGAGCTCAGCGGCATCACCCCGGAGTCGCGCGACGGCGCCCTGCTGCACCCCGGCGCGGTCGGCGTCGACATCACCCTCGAGCAGGCACGGGAGGCGGCCCGCTACACCGCCGTCAACGCGCTCGGCATGATCCGCGCGGCCCTCGGCTCGCTCGACGAGGTCGTCGCCCTCTCGCGCGGCCTCTGCTTCGTGCTCTGCCCGCCCGGCTTCGAGCGCCTCAACGAGGTCTCGAACGCCGCGAGCGACCTCCTCCTCGACGTCTTCGGCCCCGACGCCGGCCGCATGGGCCGCGCCTCGATCGGCGCCACCGCCCTCTCCCGCAGCGCCTGCTTCGAGCTCTGGCTCAGCCTGGAGTGCCGCCCCCGCTGACGCGGCGGCGTCTCTGCATGCTGATCGAGTAGCCCGCAACGCGGGCGTATCGAGATCCACCACCGTCAGAACGGCGGCGGCGGGTCGACGAAACGCGGTCGTGCCCGCCCGCAGGCCCTCAGCCAGCACGGCATGCATGCTGATCGAGTAACCCGCGGGGCGGGCGTATCGAGATCCCGCGCACGAACTCGTCGGTCTCGATACGCCCTGCGGGCTACTCGACCAGCATGAGGGGGGCGCCTTGCGGGCTGCCCGACCAGCGGGCGGAGCCCAGCGTGCAGCGGCGCTTGCACCGGAGGCATGCCGCCGCGGGCGAGTGGACGCAGGACGGGCTCCGGCGGAACCGCAGAGCCCCGCCCGGGTCCGCTCGTGCGGATCCGCACCGTCGACTGGACGCGGGAAGGGCTCTGCGCGGGGCGCGAGGCCCGTTGCGGGTCCGTTCGCGGAAGCATGCTGATGGAGCAGCGCGCGCAGCGCGCGTCTCGAGATCCGCCCACCGCACCGACCGGGTGCCCTGCTGGGGCACCCCAGCCGGTGCGGGCCGGTCCTAGCGTGAGGGGAATGGACCATCCCCGACCGGGCCACCCGGAACAGCACGCCTCCCCCCGGCGCACCCTGTTCCTCGCGTCGCTGGGGTTCTTCCTGATCACGCTCGACATCCTCATCGTCAACGTCGCCCTCACCCGCATCAGCGACGACCTCGGCGGCGGCACCACCGGCCAGCAGTGGATCATCGACGGCTACACCCTCCTGTTCGCGTCGCTGCTGCTCTTCGCCGGGAACCTCGCCGACCGGATCGGCGCCAAGCGCGCCCTCGGCACCGGGATCGCCCTGTTCCTGCTGTCGTCCATCGCCTGCGCCCTCGCGCCCACGGTCGGGGCCCTCATCGCCGCCCGGTTCGTGCAGGGCGCCGCGGCCGCCGCGATGCTGCCCTCCTCGATGGCGCTGATCCGCGAGGCGTTCCCCGACGCCCGCGAGCGCGCCCGCGCCCTCGGGATCTGGGCCGTCGGCGGCGCGGTCGCCGGCGCCGTCGGCCCGCTCCTCGGCGGCCTGCTGACCACGATCGACTGGCGGCTCGTCTTCCTCATCAACATCCCGGTCTGCGCGGTCATGCTCGCCCTGCTGCGCCGGGTCGCCCCCTCGCCCACCACCTCGCCGCCGTTCGACTGGGCCGGCCAGGCCCTCTCCCTCACCGGACTCGGCGCGATGATGTACGGGCTGATCGAGGGCGGCGCGATCGGCTTCGACGACCCGCTCGTCCTCGGCTGCCTCGCCCTCGCCGTCGCCGCGCTGTCCGGCTTCCTGGTCGTGCAGCAGCGCGCCCGCCACCCGATGATGCCGCCCGACCTCTTCCGCGGCCGGAACATGCGCCTCGCCCTCCTCGTCGGCTTCGCGTTCATGGTCGGCAACTTCGGCTCGGTCTTCGTCGTCAGCCTCCACCTCCAGCAGCACCTCGGCCTCACCCCGCTGCTCGCGGGGCTCGCCTTCCTGCCCTCCGCCGTCTTCGCGGTCGTCGGGAACCTCGTCAGCGGCCGCCTCGCCAACCGCTTCGGACCGCGCCTGCCGATCGTCGGCGGACTCGCCACGATGGCCGCCGGTCTCGCGGGCCTGCTCGCCGCCGCACCGCTCGGCTCCCCGCTCCTCGTCAGCGGCCTGCTGGTGCTCACCGGCGTCGGCGGCTCGGTCGCCATGCCCCCGGCGACCGCCGTGGTCCTCGCGAGCGTCCCTCCGCACCGGGCGAGCACCGCCAGCGCCGTCTTCAACACCTTCCGCCAGGTCGGCGGCGCCGTCGCCATCGCCGTCTTCGGCGCGCTCCTCGCCGGCAGCGGCGACTTCGTCACCGGGATGCAGACCGGCATGCTGATCGCCGCCGCCGTCCTGCTCGCAGCAGCGACGGCGGCGGCCTTCCTCAGCACCCGCGAGGGGAGCGCCTAGCTCCCCTGCCGAGACCGCCCCTGCTCGCCCGCCTCGGCCTCGCGCGCCGCCCGCCCGCCGACCACGGCCCCGTGCACCACGAACCCGAGGATCGCGAGACACCCGACGAGCACCGAGACCAGCACCGCTCCGATCGGCACGGGCAGCACCGCGGGCACCGCGGAGACGATCGCGCACACGCCGGCCGCGAGGGTCGACCGCTCCGCGCGCCGATGCGCGGCGAGCCAGGCGGCGTCGCTCGCGAGCGTCGACGCCGTGCGGATGCCCGCGACCTGGTTGCGCCCCAGCCGCCCGCTCGCCGCTGCCCGCGCCGCCCACAGCACCAGCACCCCCGAGCCCAGCATGACCAGGCCCAGCACGATCCGACCGATCACGTCCTCGTTCATCCTCCGAGCCTAGGAAGGCCCGTCCGCCACCGCGAATCGACCCGATGGCGCAAAACGACAGATGGCGGATATCGCCGCGGAAACCTACTGTGGAGGGGCGGCCGAGGAGTGGGGGCTCCGCCGACGCCGCGAGGCGGACCGACGAGGACGTCGGTGCCGAGGTGCTCTCGGCCGCATCGGGGGACTGCGGCCGAGAGCACCGGCCCCGATCAGTGCGCCGCGTCGTACGCGGCCTGCACGTCCGAGGGCACTCGGCCGGAGCGCGGGACCTCGTAGCCATGCCGCCGCGCCCAGTGCCGGATCGCGGCGAGCATCTCGGGGCTCTTGCGCCCGGCGCTCGCGGCGATCGGCGTCACCCGGGACCGGGCCGGCGCCTCGGACAGCGGCCGGGCCGCGTCCACGAACGGCGCGAGCGCCCGGTGCAGGTGCCCGATGTTCGCCGCGGACAGGTCGATCTCGTACGCGTCGTCCCCGACCGAGAAGGACACCGTCCCGCCGCGTCCGGCGGCGATGGGCGCCCCGGTGAGATCGTCCACGAGTACGAGCTGGGAGACCACGGGTTCCGACGACCTTTCCTCGAGCGGCAGCGCGCCGCAGATCGGAGGCACGCGCACGTCCATCGAACCAGATGCGGCCGCGCAGGGCGCGCGGTCGTCCTCTCCGGATCAGGTCGAGGTGCCGCCGATCCGGGTCCACGTCGCGGTGCGGCCGGCCCCGTCGGACCGCACGACGCCGGCGACGCGGAGCTGGTCGAGGGCGAGGCGGATGGTCTGATCGCTGACGCCGGGCAGGGCGGCGCGGACGTCGGCGATGCGGAACGTCGGGGCGGCGTGATTCGTGACGTAGTCGCGGACTCGGTCCTGCTTGCTTCCGGAGGAGCGGTTCGCGGCAGTGACCGCGGCGAACCGCTCGTAGGAGTCCTTCAGGACGGCGACGAAGTAGCGCAGCCACGGCCAGGGGTCGTGCCGACCGTGAGGGCGGAGGAGGAGCGGCACCCTCGACGCTCAGGGCCGGAAGACCGCGCGCACGCACCCGTCGGTCTTCTCCTTGAACATGGCGTAGCCGGCGGGGCCGTCCTCGAGCGGCAGGACGTGCGTGGCGAGGTGCTCGGTGACGATCTCGTCCCGCGCCATCCTCTCGAGGAGCATCGGGATGTACCGGTGCCCGTGCTGCTGAGCCGACCGGAGCGTGAGGCCCTTGTTCATCACCGCCCCCAGGGGGAACTTGTCGACGAAGCCGCCGAAGACGCCCAGCACGAAGACGCTGCCGCCCTTGCGCGCGGCGAAGATCGCCTCACGGACGGCGGTGGGTCTGTCCGTCTGCAGCCGCAGCTGCTGCTTCAGCTGGTCGTAGGCGAAGTCGGGTCCGTCGCGGTGCGCCTCCATGCCGACCGCCTCGATGCACACGTCGGGGCCGCGTCCGCCCGTCAGCTCGCGGAGCTCTGCCGTCACCTCGCTGGTCTCGTAGTTCATGGTCTCCGCGCCGATGACCTGCTCGACCTGGGTCAGCCGCTCCTGGAAGCGGTCGATCACGATGACGCGCTCGGCGCCGAGCAGCAGCGACGCGCGCGCCGCCATCTGCCCGACACCGCCGGCGCCCCAGACCGCGACGGTGTCTCCGGGCCGGACGCCGCCGAGGTCCGCTCCCATCCATCCGGTCGGAGCGGCGTCGGAGGCGAAGAGCGCCCGCTGGTCGCTGATCCCGTCGGGAACGGGGAAGGCGCCCTGGTCGGCGTACGGCACGCGGATGTACTCGGCGTGGCTGCCGGCCCATCCGCCCAGCGCGTGGGAGTAGCCGTAGCAGCCGCCCGGCGCCTGGCCCCAGAGCATCTCGGGGATCCCCGCGTTCGGGTTGCCGTTGTCGCACAGGGAGTAGAGCTCGTTGCGGCAGTACCAGCACCTCCCGCAGCTGATGAACGAGCAGACCACGACACGGTCGCCGACCCGGTGCTTCGTGACGGCCGATCCGACCTCGACGATCTCGCCGATGAACTCGTGCCCGAGCACGTCGCCCGCTCGCATGGTCGGGACGTACCCGCCGAGGAGGTGGAGATCCGAGCCGCAGCTCGTGCTCAGGGTCACCTTGACGATCGCGTCCTGAGCATTGAGGATCCCGGGATCCTCGACGGTCTCGACCGAGAGCTCGTTCACTCCGGTCCAGCACAGAGCCTTCACAGCACACCTCCGCCTTTCGCCTCGTCCTCTGCTTCGTCGACCGCGCCACCGAGCAGGGTGCGCGGTCGTTCTCCGTGCGGTCTCGGGGTCGCCCGCAGGACCTCGCCCGTCTCGAAGATCTGCTTGGCGTCGCGCAGAGCCGCGCGCAGCGCCTTGCCCGGATCGTCGTCCACCCCGGGATCGGCACCCTCGCGGACCCGGGCGTGCACCTCGAAGCCCTTGTCCCCGGGGGCCGGATCGATCCGGATCTCGAGCGACTCCGCCAGACGCGCCAGCGGCTCGGGATACCCGCCGCTCTCGAAGTCCCGGGCCTCGCCCAGGACGGTGACCGCCTTCCACCCTTCCGGGTGCGGCCCGTCCCCGTCGGACTCCCGTTCCTTCTTCACGAGGGAACGGGCGACGAGGCCCACCGCGACCCCTGCGATGCCGACTCCGACAGCCGCAGCCGCTCTGCCCGCCATGATCACGCCGCCTTTCCCGGCTTGAGGACGACCTTGGTCCAGCCGTCGTCCCGATTGTCGAAGTGCTCGTAGGCGTCCGGTGCCTGCTCGAGCGGCAGCTCGTGACTGACGAGGAACGACGGCGTCGCCTTTCCCGCGGCGATCAGATCGCGGAGCCGGCGGTTGTACTTCTTGACGGGCGCCTGTCCGGTGCCCATGGTCTGGCCCTTGAACCAGTGCAAGCCGATGTCGAAGGCGATCCGCCCCTCCTTCGCGAGCCCGTCGGGACCACCGGGGTCCTGCGGGACGAAGACGCCGACGGTGCCGATCCGCCCGGTGAAGCGCACCGACTGGACCAGGCGGTTCAGCGTGAGGTTCGGCTGCTCGTCGCCGCCGGAGTCGTGCGCCTGATAGCCGACGCACTCGCAGCCGTTGTCGGCGCCGAGCCCCATGGTGTACTCCAGGACGGCCTCCACAGGATCGACCTTCGAGTCGTCGATGGCGATCGCGCCGAGGGACTCCGCCAGTCGAAGACGGTCCGGGTGCCGATCCACGACCATGACCTTGCTCGCACCCTTGATGGTGGCGGACAGCGCGGCCATCAGTCCGACGGGGCCGGCACCGTAGATCACGGTCTGGTCCCCGGGCTTCACCCCCGCCATCTCCGTCGCGTGATAGCCGGTCGGGAAGATGTCGGCGAGCATCACGTAGTCGGCGGCCTTCTCCTCCGCGTCCTCTCCCAGGCGGAGGCAGTTGAAGTCCCCCCAGGGCACCCGCAGCAGCTCGGCCTGGCCTCCGGCCCACGGTCCCATGTCGGCGAAGCCGTAGGCCGCACCGGCCCACTCGGGGACGGGCTGAGCGGTGAGGCAGTAGTTGGTCAGCCCGCGCTCGCAGTTCTTGCAGTGCCCGCACGCCACGTTGAACGGCAGGACGACGTGATCCCCCACCGCGACCTTGTCGACGCCGTCGCCGACCTCGATCACCTCGCCCATGTTCTCGTGACCGAACCACCGCCCGGTCTCGAAGCTGGTGCGCCCCTCGTACATGTGCAGGTCCGACCCGCAGATGTTCGTGGTCGTGATGCGCACCAGCACGTCGGTGGAGCGCTCGATCCGCGCATCCGGGACGTCTCTCACCGCGACTGTGCGCGGCCCCTCGTACACCACTGCTCTCATGCTCGTTCCCCTCCCGTGCGCGACGTGCTCTCGAACGTTCCGCGGCCCGGTCGACCGCGCGACACGCCCATGTCACGCCCTGCGGAGAGGGGAGCGCCATCGGCAGACCTGCCGATGCGGTCTGCCGTCGAGGGGGTCCCCGTGAAGGGGCTCCTGGTGGTACCCCAGTAGCACCGGTCTTCGGACAATCCCTCCGTTTCCCCTGCCCCTGGTCCTGAGGTGGTCGAGTCCCGTGTCACGAACTGCTGCGCTCCAACTCGCCGAGACGGCCGCGCGCCCCGGCCCGGTCCGCGAGCGGGCTCAGGCGATGCTGGACGAGCTGCACCAGCACATCCCCTTCGACGGCGCGTGGCTGGCACTGGCCGAGCCGAACGGCACGGGGTACCGCTCGGTCGCGAGCACCGACCTCGACGAGTCCTGCGTCCGCTACCTGAGCGGTCCGCAGATGGCGCTCGACATCGAGAGGACCGGTGCGGATCGCGATCGGCCCCCCACCAGCCTGTCGGACGTCCCCTACTCCCCGAGGGACCTGCAGACCTGGGCGGAGTGCCTGCTCCCCGCGGGATTCCACGAGACCCTGTCCGTCGCTCTGTTCGAGGACGGGGGCCGGCACGTGGGCTTCATGACGGTGCTGTTCCGGAGCGCGGAACCACCGTCGCCGGCGGTCCGCCGACGCCTCGCTCGACTCGTGCCGACGCTCACGTCGGGCATCGACCCCGTCCGCTCGCTCGCCGCGTCGGCCTCGGTCGTCAACGGAGCCGGAGCAGGCGTGGTCCTCCTGCCCGACCACGGCGTCGCCTCCCTTCCGGGCCTCTCCGCGGACGAGCTGCTCGCCGCCGATTCGGCTCTGATCGACGCTGCGAGGGACGCCCTCGCCGAGGGGCGGAACTACGCCTCGTTCCTGTGGCCCCGCGGACGCCGGCAGTCGCCGGACGGCTACGTGCGGGTGACGGTGCTGGCCTGCGAGAGAGACCTCGCCGCAGTGAGCCGCGGAGTCGTCGTGCTCTCCCCCGCGACACGCCTGCGGGGCCTGACACCGCGGGAGCTCGAGGTGCTGGGCCACGTGATCGAGGGGTGCTCCAATCTCGAGATCGCCCGGGCGCTGAGAGTCGCTCCCCGCACGGTCGCCGCTCACCTCGAGCACATCCTGGTCAAGCTGGACGCCACGTCGCGCACGCTCGCCGCCGTCCGCGCCGAGCGCGCCGGCCTCTACGTCCCCCTCTCGCGAGCCCGGGCCGGAGGAGTCCGCCCCGGATCAGCTCGGCGCGGAGCATCACGGCACTCCGCGACCGGACGACGAACCACCGATCGGAAAGGAACCGTCATGTCCCACCTGTCCGTCAAGGCCGGTGTCGCCGCACTCGTCGGCGCAGCCGTCGCGGCGATCGCCGCGCTCCTCGGTGTCCCCGATCTGTCGCCTCTGCTCGGCTGGGCGATCGCCGCGGCGGTCTTCCTCGTCTGGGCCTGGTCGACGGCGTGGCCGGCCGACCCGGAACGCACCCGCGACCTCGCCCGCCACGAGGACCGGTCCCGGAAGCTGGTCGACTCGCTCATCATCGCCGCCACCTTCCTCAGCCTCGTGCTCGTGGTCATCGCGCTCCTCCGCAGCCAGCAGAAGGACCCCGTCGGATCCGCGGCCGCGATCCTCGCGGTCGTCGGGGTCGTCGCGGCCTGGGCGCTCATCAACACCGTCTACGCCTTCAAGTACGCGCGCATGTACTACCTCGACGACCACCACCGCTTCGACTTCGACCAGGACGAGGAGCCGTCCTACAGCGACTTCGCCTATACCGCGTTCTCGATCGGGATGGCGTACAGCGCGAGCAACATCACGCAGTCCTCCACCCCCTCACGCCGCATCGCCCTGGCCCACGCTCTGCTGTCCTACTTCTTCGGCACCTTCGTCGTCGCCGTCGCCATCAACCTGATCACCAGCCTCACCCAGGGAGGGTGAGGAGCGCGGCACATCGTCCGTCTCGGGGCCGCGTCCGCGAACCTCGTCGGAAGCGAGTACCGGATCCCCGTACTGCGGGAAGCATGCTGGGCGGTGCATCGCATCGGGCGGCGACCCTCAGCCCGCGGTGGCGCCCGGAGGAGTGGTGACGAGCAGGTAGCGGGCCGGACCGTCGGCGTCCGCCGGCACCGACCAGCGGTGCGGGCGCGTCGTCTCGATGGTGATCGATCCGCCGGCCGACACCGCGTGCGAGGCGCCGTCGGCGTAGGTCAGCACGGCGGTGCCCTCGGTGACGAAGACGAACTCCTCGCCCTGGTGCTCGAAGTCGACGTCGTCGGACTGCCCCGGCTGCGCGGTGAAGAGGTACGCCTCCGTCCGCCGGCCAGGTCCCCCCGCGACCAGCCGCGCGCGCGGGGCGTGCGGCGCGTCGCTCGCGCGCAGGTGCGCCTCCGGCGTCGTGTCGTCGGAGGAGGCGATCGCCGGCACCAGCTCGGCCGGCGGCACGTCGAACGCGGCGGCCAGCGCGTAGAGGGTGGAGAGACTCGGCAGCAGGCGGCCGTTCTCGAGCTTGGAGAGGAACGGCTGCGAGACCCCGGCCTCGGCCGCGAGCGCGCGCATCGAGAGTCCGCGCGCGGTGCGCAGGGCGCGCACGAGCAGGCCGATCTCGGAGGCGAGGGCGGGGGCCTCCGCGGCGTCGTCGCTCATCGGTCCTCCCGGCGGTGCTCTTGCGGCAGGTGATTACTCCTGGTTATCATCGGCCACGGTGATAACGCCAGGTTATCAGCCCTCCGATCGGGAGCATCCGATCGCCGTCGAAGGGCAGCACCGTGACCAAGCAGATCTTCCTCGGCGCGTTCGAGGAGTTCACGCCGAACTTCATCAGCAACGCCTGGCACCACCCGCGCGGCGACACCCGCGACTTCGCCACCCTCGAGTACTGGCAGGACCTCTCCCGGAAGCTCGAGGACGCCGGCTTCGACTTCCTCTTCCTCGCCGAGGCGCTGGGCTACCCGATGAGCGGAGACGACGTCCCGGAGGTGGTGATCCGCGAGGCCGTGCAGGTCCCCGTCCACGATCCGCTCGCCCTCGTCGGCGCTCTCGCGGCGACCGTCGACCGCCTCGGCTTCGTCGTCACCGCCTCCACCACCGCACAGCAGCCCTACCTCAACGCCCGCACCTTCACCACGCTCGACCACCTGACGAAGGGCCGCATCGCCTGGAACATCGTCACCTCCGACAACCAGGTCGCGCTCACCAAGCTCCTCGGGCACGACGGAGTCACGCCCCACGACAAGCGCTACCGCCGCGCGACCGAGTTCGTCGAGCTGTGCCTGAAGCTCTGGGAGGGCGCCTGGGAGGACGACGCGGTGGTCTACGACAAGGCCACCCGCACCTACGCCGACCCCGCCAAGGTGCACCGCATCACCCACGAGGGCGAGTACTTCCGCTACGACGGCTACTTCCCGGCGATCCCGTCGGTGCAGCGCACCCCGCTGCTGCTGCAGGCGGGCACCTCCTCCGCCGGCCGCGCCTTCGCCGGCCGGTACGGCGAGTGCGTCTTCATCCAGGACCGCGACCTCGGCAAGGCCGCCGCCACCGTGGCCGACCTGCGGGCGAGGGCCGAGGCGAACGGCCGCGACCCGCGGCACATCACGGTCCTCCCCTCCGTCTCGATCATCGTCGGCGACACGGAGGAGGAGGCGGCCCGCCTGCGCGCCGAGCTCGACGCGACGCCCTCGCGCGAGGCCGCCGCCGCGCTGTTCATGGGGTGGAGCGGCGTCGACCTGATGTCGTTCCCGCTCGACGCGACCCTCGCCGAGGTGACGACCGAGGTCGGGCAGACCATGCTGGCGATGTTCCAGCAGCCCGAGTACAGCCCGACCGTCGCCGAGATCCTCGACGTGATCACGTCCTCGATCGGCGGCATGCGGGTCACCGGCACCGCGGAGTCGGTCGCCGATCAGCTGCAGGAGATCGTCGACCGGACCGACGTCGACGGCTTCCTGATCGAGTACACCTACGGCTCGTGGGAGACCTACCGGGACTTCGCCGAGCAGGTGATGCCGCTGCTGCGCGAGCGCGGAATGCTGCCCGGGACGCCCCGCTCCGGATCGATGCGCGAGCGGATCCTCGGCCGCGGCGTGCCCACGCTGCCGGCCGGGCACCCCGGCTCCGCGTTCCGCGCGGGCGAGGCGCGGTGACCCGCCCCGTCCGCCGCTGAGCCGGGTCCCGGCCGGCGGCCGGCGGACGCGCGCTCGGCTGGACCGTCACCGATGAGCGAGCCGCTCCCCTCCGGGGCGGGCCGGCGGCCGGACGGTCACGGTGAGGGTCCGAGCCCGGCCTGGAGGCGCAGCCCGTCGAGCAGCAGGTCGAGTCCGGAGCGGAACACGTCGAGGTCGTCGTGCGTCGCCATCTCGTCCGCGACCTGGTGGGTGAAGGGGAACTCCTCGGGGTCGAGGGCCCGCCAGCGGTCGGCGAACAGGGCCAGGAACTCCAGCCGGTCCAGCCCGCTCTCGAGGAACTCCTTGGGCGGCGGCTGTGCGAGGTCGATCGCGACGCCGACGACGTAGCTCACGATCGACGACGCCGCGTGGAAGCGCTGCCGAGGCGTGAGGTCCAGCCTCATCAGCTGCTGGCCGATCCGCTCGTGCATCGCCATCGAGTTGGGCTGCAGGCCGTTGTTGCGGAGCATGAACTGGCCGAACCACGGCCGGCGGACGAACTCGTCGAACAGCGCGAGGGCCAGGGCGCGCAGGTTCGCCACCGGGTCGGCACCGTGCGTGAGCGGCTCGCTGTCCTCGAGGACCCGGCCCATCACCTCCTCGGTCGCCCGGTCGAGCAGCTCGTCGCGGCTCGAGACGTACCAGTAGATGCTCGCCACCCCGCCGCCGAGCCGTGCCGCCAGAGCCCGGAAGGTCAGCGCCGGCTCCCCCGCTTCGTCGAGGATCGCGATCGCCTCGGCGAGCACCGTGTCGAGCGAGTGCGACGCCCGCCGTCGACCCCGCGCACGGTCGGGCGGCGCACTGCCGCGCTCGGTCTCCTTCGATCGATCCGCAGGCATGTCTTGCATCTTATCGAACGTGGTTCTATGTTATCGAACGTCGTCCGATTCTCGTACGGCGTTCGATTGAAAGGTCCGCCATGAGCTCCCTCGTCGCCGTCTCCACCAAGCCCACCGCCTACACCTCGCTGCGCGCCGCGGCGCTCCCCCTGGCCGCGCTCTGCCTGGCCTTCTTCGTCGAGATGGTCGACAACACGCTGCTCTCGATCGCGCTGCCCACGATCGGGCGATCGCTCGACAGCGGGACGGCCGGACTGCAGTGGGTGACGGGCGCCTACTCCCTCACCTTCGGCGGCCTGCTGCTGGTCGCCGGCTCGGCCGCCGACCGGTTCGGCCGGCGGCGCGTGCTGCTGACCGGCCTCGCGGCCTTCGGCCTGATCAGCCTGGCCGTCGTGTTCGTCACCGACATCGGCCACCTCATCGCGCTGCGGGCGCTGCTCGGAGCCGCCGCTGCGGCCATGGCGCCCGTCACGATGTCACTGATCTTCCGCCTCTTCGACGACGAGAAGCTGCGCATGCGCTCGATCACGATCGTGATGATCGTCGGCATGTCCGGATTCGTCCTCGGCCCGATCCTGGGCGGCACGGTCCTCAGCCACTTCAGCTGGCAGTGGCTCCTGGTCGTCAACGCGCCGATCGCGCTGATCGCCTGGATCGGCGTCCGCGCCGGCGTGCAGGCCGACCGGCGCGCCGATCTCACCTCCGAGCGGCTCGACCTCCCCGGCGCCGCCCTCGCCGTCACGGCGATCGGGCTGGGCTGCTACACCCTCACCAGCGGCGTGCAGGACGGCTGGCTCTCGCTCGTCACGATCGCCTGCGCCCTCGGCACGGTCGCCGCGATCGTCGGCTTCGTCCTCCGCGAGCGGCGCGCGGCCTCGCCGATGCTCGACCTCGCGCTCCTGCGCACCGGACCCGTCCGAGGCGCGGCGCTCACGCAGCTCGCCGCCTCGATCGCGTTCGCCAGCGTCCTGTTCGGTCTGATCCTGCACTTCCAGTACGCGTACGGCTGGAGCCCGATGCAGGCCGGCCTGGCGAACCTGCCGATCATCGTCACGATGATCGCCGCGACGCCGATCGCGGAACGGCTCGCCGCCCGCCTCGGCCACCGCCTCGCCTGCCTCGTCGGCACGGCACTGCTGGTGGGCTCGCTGCTCGGCCTGGCCTGGGCGGTGGACCACGGCTACCTCGCGATCGCCGCGATGATGGTCCTGCTGACGATCGGCCTGCGGACGATCATGACCATCTGCGCGGTCGCCCTGATCGAGGCGATGGACGAGAACCGCACCTCCCTCGGCGCCGCCCTCAACGACACCTCCCAGGAGCTCGGCACCAGCCTCGGCACCGCCGTCGTCGGCACCCTGGTCGCCGCTCTGGTCACCGAGGCCCTCCCGTCCGGCGCCTGGAGCTCCGACCTCGTCCAGTCCTTCTTCGCCGGCGAGCGGATCATCTACGCGGCCGTGGCCGTCCTCGTCGGCGTGATCGCGACGATCGGCTCGCTCTCCCTGACCGACTCGCGGGCCACGGAGGAGCCGGCGCCGTCCGAGACCGCCCGCACCGCGGACTGATCCCGGACCGCGGCGGCTCCCGACCGCTCGGACCGTCAGCCGCGCTGCGCCAGCGCCGCGGCCAGGGCGGAGCTCGAGGCCGCCGAGCTGCCGATGCGCCAGTCGACCTCCTTGTCGTGATCGAACCAGACCACGCCGGTGACGTCGGGCTGAGCGCCGAGGTAGGACACGAGCGCCGAGTTCCAGGCGGCCTTCGAGCCGCCCGACTCCGCGGACGCCGTCTCCGCGATCAGGATCGGCACCCCGGGCGCCAGTGCTCGGAGCTGAGCGAGACCGTCGCCGAAGAGCGCGGACGGCTCGGTCCAGCTGCTCCAGGAGGCCGCGGTGCCCCAGTTGTACCCGTCGAGCGCCACCACGTCCACGTACGACGCCCCGGGGTAGAGACCCGGGAGCGCGGTCGAGCCGGCGTACGGGATGTTCGGGCTCCACACCCACGACACGTTCGAGGCGCCCTGCGCGGAGACCACGTCGTGCACGTGCCTCCAGGCGGCCGCGAAGGAGCCGGGCGCATTGCCGTTCACCCCCTCCGACCACGGGTACCAGTCGCCGTTCATCTCGTGCGCGTACCGCAGGAGCACCGGCTTCCCCCACGAGGCGAGCGCCGCACCCCACTCCCGGAGGAAGGGGTCGAAGTCGCCCGCCAGGATGCGGGCGTTCGAGTACGCGGGCTGCGCGACCCCGCCGCCCCAGCGCCAGGGCTCCCAGGTGACCAGGCTCGTGGCGCCCCGGCTGGCGACGCTGTCGAGCCCGGCGATCGGAGGCGCCTGGCCGAAGTCCTGATAGGAGAGGACGATCGACGGGCTCTCGCCCACGAGCCGGGCGACGGCGTCGAGCTCGCTGTTCGCCGCGGCACCTCCGGGGGTCGAGACGCCGAAGCGCAGGCGCGAGGTCCGCTGCGGAGGGACCGCCGTCGGCGTGCTCGTCGTCGCTCCCGGACCGGCCGTCGTCGAGGCCCCGCTCTCGGTCACCGTGAAGGGTGCCGAGGCGACGCGCCCCGCGACCGACGCGGACACGGTCAGCACTCCCGCGGTCGTCGCCGGGACGACGACGATCGCGGAGAACGAACCGGCGGCGGTCGTGCTGAAGACCGTCCTCGCGGATCCCGCGGACACCGCTCCCTGCGTCTTCTTCGCGAACCCGGTGCCGGAGACCGTCACCGAGGTGCCGACCGGTCCGCTCGAGGGCGACAGCGAGAGCGTCGCGGTCGCCGCCGAGGCGGGAGGGGCGGGGACCGTCAGCGCGCCGAGCAGCACGAGCAGGCCGAGGAGGAGAGCGGGAAGAGCGCGCGGAACGGCCATGACGTCTGGCTCCTTCGGGCAGCCGATGGTGGTCCTTCGAACCCTAGGGACGCAGCGCTCGCCCCCTCGGCGGCGAGCACCCCGCGTGCGGGGACCGGCGACCGGGAGCATTGCTCCGCCGCCGTCTGCGGCGCGGCGCCGCCGTCACAGGGCGGGCAGGGCGATCCGGGCGTCGTCCCTCCTCCCGGCGTGCAGGCGCTGCACGAGGGTGCGGAGGATCGTGGCCGTCACCAGCCGGTCGGCGACGCCGCGAGCGGCCAGTCCGAGGCGCGTGCGGGGGTAGGCGAAGCGGACGAGAGCCCGGGGCGTGCGTCCGACCCGGTCGGCGAGGGGCCGCATCCACTGCTCGTAGGCGGCGAACGCGGCCGCCGGGTCGGCTGCCGCGGTGGGCGCCGCGAGCGCGGCGGCGAGGGCGTAGCCGCCGACCAGCGCGAGGGAGGCGCCGCCGCCGCCCATCAGGGTCACGCACCAGGCCGCGTCGCCGACGAGGGCGACCCGGCCGCGGTGCCACCGGTCGACGCGGATCTGAGTGAGCTGGTCGAAGTAGAGGTCGTCGGCGTTCTCGAAGGCGTCGAGGACCCGGGGCGCCTGCCAGCCGACCCCCGCGTAGCGCGCCCGCACGCGGGCGAGGGCCTCCGCGCGGTCGACGCCGAGGAGGTCCTCCCCCGGCGCGTAGGCGAGGATCGCGCGGGTGGTGCCGTGGTTGTCGGGACGCAGGTGCACCGATCGGCCGCCGATCGCGTTGAACCAGCGCCACGTCCGATCGTCCGACGCGGTCCGGGGGATGGTCCCCACCGCCATCGTGATGCCGAGGTCGCGGCGGTGGATCGAGGCGGCGGGGAAGAGCCGGTCGCGCGTCGTCGACCGCGCGCCCTCCGCCACGACGAGGACGTCCGCCTCCAGGCGCCGCCCCGCCGTCGTGGCGATGCTCACCCCGGTGGCGTGCTCCTGGACGTCCGCGACCGTGTCCGCGTAGACCACCTCGACGTCCGCGACGGCGTCGAGGACGATCCTCGCGAGATCGCCGCGCAGCACCTCGAGCTCCGCCGTCGCGCCCTCCGGACCGTCGGAGGGGAGGGTCGCGCGCACCGCTCCGTCGGCGTCGACGACGACCGTGCCCGTCTCGGTCGTGGTGGCCGCTCGCACGGCGTCGAGGAGCCCCATCCGCTCCAGGACGTCCTTCGCGAGTCCGCGGACGTCGACGTTCTGCCCGCCGTCGCGGAACCGCGGCGCGCGCTCGAGGACGATGACGTCCCAGCCCGCCCGCCGGAGCCAGAACGCCGTGGACAGTCCGGCGATGCTCGCTCCGGACACGACCGCGCGGGGGCGGGTCTGCTGGTCCGTCATGGGGATCCTCTCGCTCGAGACCGGCTACTCAAAGCGAACGCCGGTGCTGTTTGCGACACTAACAGACCGGATACGCTGTTTGCATGCCTCGGCTCAAGGACAGCACCCGCCTGGAGCGGCGCCGCCGGATCGCGGCGGCCGCCCTGGACTGCTTCGCGGAGAACGGCATCGCCGGCACGACGATGGCGGACATCATCCGGGCGTCCGGCCTGTCCTCCGGAGCGATCTACTCCCACTTCGACAGCAAGGCCGATCTGCTGCGGTACGTGATGTCGACGATGCTCGAGGAGCGCTTCACCGCGATCGGCGACGCCCCGGAGGCCGCGCCCGCGCCCACCCCGGAGGCGCTCGTCGCGCGCCTGCTCGACGGAGCGGCCGCCGACCGCTCGCGGACGTCCGTGCTCGTGCAGGTCTGGGGCGAGATCGCGCGGGACGGCGACCTCGCCGCCGTGGCCGAGGAGAACCTGGCGCACCTGCGGACGCTCCTCGTCGGCGGCCTCCGGCCCTGGGCGGAGCAGCGCGACGGCGCGGAGCTCGGGCTCGCGACGGCGACGCGGACCGCCGACCTGGTGATCGCCGTCTCGTTCGGCTACGCGACGCTGCTCGCCCTGCGGCCCTCCGTCGACCCCGAGGAGCTGCGCGGCCACCTCCTCGGCGCCCTCCGCCTGTCCGGCTGATCCCCCGCCGGCGCGGCGTCCTGCCCGGCCGGCTCCCCGGCGGGCCAGGAGCGGCGGGCGAGGACGGCCCCGAGCAGGGCGAGGACCAGGAGCGCGGCGGCGGCGCCGGGGAGGCTGACGGCGCCGATCCAGCCGGCGAGGGGGTAGGTGATGAGGAAGCAGGCGTGGGAGAGGGAGAACTGCGCGGTGTAGATCGCGCTGCGGTTCTCCTCCGTCGCCGCCCGCATCAGCAGTCGCGAGGAGGGCGTGCCGATGAGGGAGTTCCCGGCGCCGAGGACCGCCCAGGTGCCCAGGAGCAGCCACCAGGCGCCCGGCCAGGTCGCGGAGAGGAGGGTCATCGCGATCGCGAGGGCGAGGCCGGTGATCGCGAGGACGCTGCCGGCGAGCATGACCCGCCGGTCGCCGTACCGGTCGATCAGCCGCGGGACGTTCAGGGCGACGAGGAGGGAGCCGCCGCCGTAGCAGGCGAGCGCGAGGGCGAGGCTGGAGTCGCCGAGCGCGAACACGTCGCGGGCGTAGACGACGGTGTTGACGAGCACGAGGGCGGTCGCGGCGCCGACGGTGAGGTTCAGGCCCATCAGGAACCGCAGCGACGGGGTGCGGGCGAACACGCGGACGCCGGCGGTGGTCCGCTGCCAGAGGTTCCCGGGGGCGGCGACCTCGGGCCGGCCCGGCAGCCGTGTCGTCACGACGAGGATCGCGGAGCAGAGGAAGCCGATGACGGTGCCGAGGAAGAGGTCGCTGGAGCTGATCACCGTCAGCAGGACCGCCGCGAGGATCGGGCTGACGAGTGCCTCGAGGTCGTAGGCGAGTCGGGAGAGGGAGAGCGCCTTCGTGTACTCGCGCTCGTCCGAGAGCACCACGGGGATGAGGGACTGGAACGCGGGCGTGAACGTCGCGGACGCGGCCTGGAGGACGAACACGAGGATGTAGATCTGCCAGACATCCGTCAGGAACGGCAGCGACAGCGCGACGGCGGCGCGGATCAGGTCGGCGCCGACGAGGACGACCTTCTTCGGCAGCCGGTGCACGAGCGCCGCGATCACAGGAGCGACCCCGACGTAGGCGACCATCTTGATCGTCAGCGCCGTCCCGAGGACGGCGCCCGCCTGCGCGCCGGCGAGGTCGTAGGCGAGCAGGCCGAGCGCGACGGTGAGCAGGCCCGTGCCGATCAGCGCGATCACCTGAGCGGCGAACAGCGAGCGGTAGGCGCGGGAGCGCAGAACGGACAGCACGCGAGGACTCCTGACGTCGGGGCGCCCCAGCCTATACCTGCACGATCGTGAAGGTACGCAGGTTTGCAGCATCATCCGCAGGCACCTCGGGAGAGGGCAGGATCCCCACCGGCACCCGTGACAGGATCGGCACATGAAGGACGACCGCGCCCCGGACGAGCAGGACAGCCAGTACGTCGAGCTCGCCGTCGAGGTCTTCGCGATGCTCGCGGACGCCACCCGCGTCCGCATCGTCCTCGCGCTGAGCGACGGCGAGCGCTCCGTCACCGAGCTCGCGACCCTCGTCGACAAGAGCCCCACCGCCGTCTCGCAGCACCTCGCGAAGCTCCGCCTCGCCCGCATGGTCACCACCCGCCACGACGGGACCCGCGTCTTCTACCGCCTCGTCGACGAGCACGCCCGCCGCCTCGTCACCGACGCGATCCACCAGGCGGAGCACTCCGTCGAGACCCTCCCCCGCCACCACCGCGCCGGCCCCGGTGCGAGCGCCGACGCCGACCGGCGCGCCGGGATCGCTCGACTCGTCTGAAGCCCCGCCGCTCGTCGACTCGCGGCGTCAGTCTCCGCGCACCAGTGCGTGCAGCGACCGCGTCATGCTCTCGACGAAGGCGTCCCGGGTGGCGTCGTCCACGAGGGCGAGCGAGAGGTACGGGTTGAGGTCCTCCAGTTCGACGAGCAGCAGCTCGCCCTCCCGGGTGCGGCAGGCGTCCACCCGCTGGACGCCGTGCTCGACGTCGTTCCAGTCGACGAAGCGCTGCGCGAAGTCCCAGTCGGCTCGGGTCGCGTCGTACGGCTCGAGTCGCCAGCGCGCGGCCGGATCCGGAGCGAAGAGCGCGTACTGCGGTGTCCGGTCCACGAAGCAGAACGAGATCTCGTGCGCGAAGTCGATGCGGGGCTGCAGGAGGCGGCCCTCGAGGTCGAGCCCCGGAAGGTCGTCGCGCGTCACGAACTCGAGGCCCAGGGAGTCGGCGCCGAACCGCGGCTTGACCACGAACTCCTGCACCGCCGGCAGCCGGTCCAGCTCGCTCAGGTCGTCGACCGTGGGGATGACCGGGTGGCCGGCGGTGAACAGGTCGAGCAGGTACTGCTTGCCGATCTGGTCGGCCTTGCCGCGGAGGTCGGTGAACACCGGGACTCCGCTCGCTCGGATCGCGGCCCGGAGCGCCTCGTACCCGGCCAGGTCGTGGATCACCGGACCGCTGTTGCGGACCACGACGAGGTCGAAGCGGTCCAGGAGGCGGCGGGCGGCCGAGGGGTGGCAGATCGCGACGTCGAAGTCCCCGCCGAGGCGCGCGGACAGGTCGATGTCCTCGTCGCAGTACCGGCGCCCCTCGGCCTGGTAGCCCAGGTCGCTGACGTAGAGGAGGCGGGGACGGGTCGCGTCGGTCACGAGCAGCAGCTTCCTCCGGCGGATCCGATGTCGGTGGAGCACACGCCGGTCTCGGGGAGCACGAGCTGCACCCGCCGAGCCGCGGCGTGGTCGCCCGCGAGCTCGTCCGCGATCGAGCGGACCTGCTCGTAGCCGGTGACGAGCAGGAACGTCGGCGCTCTGCCGTACGACTTCATCCCGGCGATGGAGAAGTCCGGCTCGGGGTGCGCGAGCTCGGCGACGCCGTGCGGGTCGACCGTGCCGCAGGAGTGCAGGTTCGGGTCGATCAGCGTCGCGAGCGCGCGCGGCGCCTCCACCATCTCGTCCAGGGAGATGCGGATCTCGCGCAGCATGCCGAGGTCGGGACGGAACCCGGTGGCCTGCACGACGACGTCGGCCTCGATGCTCTCGCGCTCCTTCCGGCGCCGCCCCATCACGGTGACACCGCCGGAGGGCGCCTTCTCGAGGCGGTCGATCTCGAAGCGGTCCAGGAGGGTGATCGCGCCGTCGCGGACGAGCCGGTGGAGCGGGTGCGGTCCATGCCCTCGCGGCTCACGGCGGTCACCCGGGAGCGGTAGCGGATGACCGGAGCGAGCTGCGGCGCTCGTCGGCGCGGGGTGGGACGGTCAGGAGCATCGTCATGGCGGGATCCTCGGCTCGTCGGGTCAGCGGCCGGCGGGCAGCAGCTCGGCCAGCAGCGCCTCGACGCGGGCCTTGATGTCGTCGCGGATCGGACGGACCTCGTCGAGCGACTTGCCCTTGGGGTCCGTGAGCGACCAGTCCTCGTAGCGCTTGCCGGGGAAGATCGGGCAGACGTCGCCGCAGCCCATGGTGATCACGGCGTCCGACTCGCGCACCTGCTCGGTGGTCATCAGCGTGGGCACGGCCTGCGAGATGTCGATGCCCTCCTCCGCCATCGCCGCGATCGCCATCGGGTTGATCTGGTCGCCGGGCTCGGACCCGCCGGAGAGGACCTCGACAGCGCCGTTCGAGAGGGCGCGCATGTAGCCGGCGGCCATCTGCGAGCGTCCCGCGTTGTGGATGCAGACGAAGAGGACGGTGGGGGCGGTCATCGGAACTCCTGGGCGTCGACGGAACGGGGCGGCCGCATCGATCTCCGTCGATGCAGGCACGGCCGACTATATCGACACGCGTCGATCCATGGGAAGATGGGGCATGGCCGTTCTCGAGATGCTCCCCCTGACGGACGTCGCCGCCTGCTGCGCACCGCTGACCCGCGAGGCGATGAGCACGGAGAACGCCGAGAAGCTCGCCCGCTCGCTGCGCGCGATCGCGAACCCCGCGCGGCTGCGACTGATCTCGATGATCGCCGCCCACGACGGCCAGGAAGCGTGCGTGTGCGACCTCACCGAGCCGCTCGGACTCGGCCAGTCCACCGTCTCGCACCACCTGAAGGTCCTCGTCGACGCCGGGATCCTGACCCGCGACAAGCGGGGGACCTGGGCCTACTACCGCCTCGTCCCCGGCGCCCTCGACTCCCTCGCGGCGCTCATCGCCGCCGCCTGACGTCGCGGCGATGCGACCCGGAGCGGCGTGAGAACGCCGCCCCCGCGCACCTCGATCCGAGGCGACCTCGTCGGGCTGGTGACGCTCGTCCCGCCTCCCCTGGTCGGGCTCCTGCCGCAGTGATCGCAGCGGCAGTGGTCCCGGCCGTCCGATTCCGGACATGACCGCTAGAGGGCATTGCCCCCGCGACCGGCACCTGTCACGGTCGCAGAGCGACCGACGACGGTCCACCGACGCGAACGACCGGAGTTCTGATGAGCGATCCCCTCCTGACCGACGACAGCACGAGCGAGATGACGCCCGAGGTGCTGGCCGCGTTCAGCGACGCCTGGAGCCGCCACGACCTCGAGGCGCTGATGAGCCACGTCACCGACGACTGCGTCTACGGCGCGTCCGTCGGTCCCGAGCCCGGCCGGACCTGGTCCGGCAAGGAGCAGGTCCGCGAGGGCTTCGCGCTCATGCTCGCCTTCGACACCGGCCAGGAGCGGCACGAGGAGGGCGAGCCCCTCATCTCCGGAACCCGCGGGGCCGCCACCTGGTCCTTCACCGGGACCGGACCGGACGGCGCACCCCAGGTCACGCGTGGCTGCGACATCTACGAGTTCCGCGGCGGGAAGATCGCCCGGAAGGACGCGTTCCGGAAGGTCTACCAGGCCGACGCGCCCTCCGACTGACGCACGACGCGCCGTCCGGCTGACGCGCGCAGGGCGGAGGATGGCCGGGTGAACCGCACCGATCGTCTCTACGGCCTCGTCGAGGAGCTGCGGGCGGTCTCGCCCCGGCCGCGGAGCGCCCGTCGCCTCGCCGAGCGATTCGAGGTGTCGGTGCGGACCATCGAGCGGGACCTCTCCGCGCTGCAGCAGTCGGGTCTGCCGATCTGGGCGGAGCCCGGCCGGACGGGCGGGTACGTCATCGACGCGTCCGCGACACTCGGCCCGGCGGGATTCACGCTGGACGAGGCCCTCGCAGTGCTGATCGGCCTCGGTGCGCTGCAGCGCAGTCCCTTCCGTCACGCCGCCCGGAGCGCCGCCCGCAAGGTGCTCGCGGTCATGCCGGAGGGGGACGCCGCACGCGCGGGTGCGGTCGCGTCGCGGGTGTACTTCCTCGAGGGCGGCGAGGACGCGGCCGTTCCCGCGGAGTTCGCGGCGGCTCTCCGAGCGGACCGGGTCGTGCGGCTGCGCTACCGGGACGGCAGCGGCGCGGAGTCCGTCCGCGACGTCGAACCGCTCGGCTCGATCGGGAAGGACGGCCAGTGGTACCTGATCGCGTGGTGCCGATTGCGGGACGGGGTGCGGGCGTTCCGGGGTGACCGGATGCTGTCGGTCGAGGTGACCGGGGAGCGGCCTCCGCAGCGCGCCCTCCGCGTCGAGGACCTCGCGATCCAGGACGGGCGGCTGCGGTCCGTCCTCGGCGACTGACGCTGCGCCGGCGATCTCCCGGAAACACCGACAGGACGGTGTCGCGACGACCGGCGAGGCTGGGGCCCTCCCATCATCCGCTCCCGTCACCGGGCTCACCGAAGGAATCCCATGTCGTTCGCCTCCGTCCGCATCATCACCGACGACCTCGACGGCCTCGTCGCCTTCTACGAGCGGGTCACCGGCCGGCCCGCCGAGCGCCCGGCACCCGTCTTCGCGCAGTTCAGCGGACCGGGTGGAACCCTCGCGATCGCCGCCGCGGGGACCGTCGCGATGCTCGACGGAGCCCTCACCCCCGCGACGAACCGCTCCGTCCTCCTCGAGTTCGAGGTGGCCGACGTCGACGGCGCCTTCGCCGCGCTCGGACTCTCCGGCGAGGACGTGGTGCTCGAGCCGACCACCATGCCGTGGGGCAACCGCTCAGCCCTCGTCCGCGATCCGGACGGCACGGTCGTGAACCTGTTCAGCAGGCCCGCCCGGTCTTGACTCCGACGCTGCGTCAACCCGCGGCGCCTGATCGATCCTCCGCGCAGGAGGACCGGCGACCCGCGACGGGGATGATCGCCCGAAGCAGCCAGCGGAGCCGCGGGCGACCAGCGTGTCATCGCGCTCCAGACTTAGCCTGCCTCCGGCCGCTCCGATGGCGACGACGAGTTGCTCCAGGCAGCGTCGGCGACGGACGACCTCCCCGCCGAGACCGCGCGGAGCTCGGAAGATCGTCACCGTGAGCTCGAGCAGATCGGAGATCGCAGACACAGAAGCGACGAAACGGCACAGCAGAAACATCGACGTCACGCCCCGGACCACCGCAACCCGAGAAGAAACTCGCCGCCCCGATGAACGCCGACCCCGATGCGCCGGTACACCTCTGCGAGTCGCCGATCGCCGGCGACCGAGAGTCTCAAGGAGTACCCGATGAACAGGACGTTCAAGGTCGGCATCACCGCTGTCGCCGTCGCGAGTGTGATGGCCGTGGCCCCCGTGCTGGCCGGTGCGAGCAGTGTCGCTCCCGCCGTCGCGACCAGCGATTCCAGCAGCGCGCTGGTCAGCGCCGCCCGCTCGGTGGCCGCCAAGCTGCGCGTCGTCGGTCTCGCCGACGGCGGCACGACGCTCGTGCAGTTCAACCCCACCAAGCCCGGAACGGTCACCGGCAGGGTCGCCGTCACCGGTCTCACCGGCGGCGACACCTCGCTCGTCGGCATCGACTACCGCGTCCAGGACGGCAAGCTCTACGGCGTCGGGAACACCGCGGCGAGCGCCGGCGTCTACTCCATCGACACGACCACCGGCGTGGCCACCCCGGTCACCCGGCTCACCGTGGCGCTGAGCGGCTCGACCTTCGGCGTCGACTTCAACCCCGCCGCCAACGCGCTCCGCGTGATCAGCGACACCGGCCAGAACCTCCGCCAGCCGTTCGCCACCCCCGGCGCCGCGACGGTCGCCGACGGCGCGCTGAGCTACGCCGCGCCCGCCGTCGCCACCGGCGTCAACGGGGCCGCGTACACGAACAACGATCTCGACCCGAACACCGCGACGACCCTCTTCGTCCTCGACACGGCGCTCGACCAGATCGCCATCCAGTCCCCCGCCAACGCCGGCACGCTGGCGCCGACCGGGAAGCTCGGCGTCGATGCCGCGGGCGTCACCGGCTTCGACATCTACTCCGTCCTCCGCAACGGCGGCTCCATCGCCTCGATCGGCCTCGCCGCCGTCAACGGGTCGCTCTACGAGGTCGGCGTGCTCAACGGCACGGCCACCCGACTCGGCACCATCGGCGCGGACGTCACCGACATCGCGATCCCGCTCGTCCAGCGCTGACCCGGACCCGGCGGCGTCCTGATGATCGGCCTCGGCGGCACCCTCGCGCTCACGGGGTCCACGAGCTGACGGGGTCCACGAGCCGATCGCCGCGATCCTGCTCCCGCCCGGTCCGAGCAGCACGAAGGCCCGCTCCCGAGTCCGGGGGCGGGCCTTCGTGGTCGGGAGCGTCCCGGGGCGGTGGCTACACGCCGCGGCTGGCCCAGACGGCACGGCCGAGTGCGTCGTACTCGACGAGGTTGCCGTCGTTCTGCATGACGAGGCGGAAGGGGCCCCCGCCGAAGAACGCGGGCTCGGTGCCCCAGTGGCCCTTCCCCTCGCCGGACTCGGGCGCGTAGATGGTCAGGTAGCCGTCGAGGTCGAGGCCGAGGACGCTGTCGGGAATCGAGGTGCCGGAGGACCAGTCGGCGCCGCGGGGTCCGTAGACGACGAAGTTGCCGTCGCGCTGCATGACGGCCCGCCAGGCGCCGCTCGTCGAGGTCAGCTGCTCATCGATGAGAAGGAAGCCCTCCGGCAGGGTGTCGCGCCGGAGCTGACCGTCACTGCTCCAGATCATCTGGCGGGGCGACGCGATGACGAGGTTCCCGCCCGGGTTCAGGTTGAGCGTGGCGCCGGGGTTGCCGGCGGTTCCGGAGGACCACTTCACCGAGCTGTCGCCGCCGTAGATCACGGCGTTGCCGTCGGTCTGCATGACGAGGGTGTTGCCGACCCCGCTCGTTCCGGTCGACCACAGCACGGAGCCGCCGCTGTAGACGACGAAGTTGCCGTCGGCCTGCAGGATCGCGCGGCTCGGTCCGGCGGTGAGCTGCTCGTCGGCGAACAGGGTCTGACCGGATCCGAGGGTCGGCGCGTCGGGAGCGGCGATGCGGCCGTTCACGCTGCTCGCCCAAGCGGGGGAGCCGCTGTAGCGGTAGACGACGAGGTTGCCGTCGTCCTGGATCCACAGCGTAGAACTGAAGTCGTTCGTGCCGGTGAACCAGACGGGGCGGCCGGCGGCGTCGTAGATGACGAGGTTGCCGTCGGTCTGCATGACCAGGCGCTCACCGCGGCCCTGGGTGCCGGAGCTCCAGGTCGCGCGGCCGGCGCTGTAGACGACCGCGTTGCCGTCGTCCTGGAGGACGAAGCGGACGGCGCCGTTCGCGGAGAGGAGTCCCTGTCCCTTGACGAGCTCCGACCCGGGGCTGAGGCTGGCGGGCTCGTAGACGGCCGCCGAGGCGGCGGCCTCCGTCGACAGCGGCGCGGTCGCCGCGAAGGCCGGGGCCGCGCCGGCGAACAGGCTGCCGGTCAGCGCCAGCGCGGCGAGTCCGGAGACGAGGGGACGGGAGAGGGAAGGCGTCATCGCGATGCTCTTTCGGTCGGTGGTGGGTGGTGGGAGACGGGCGATCGAGCGTCGATCCCCACCTGCCCCGGTCCGGCGGGGCCGGACGGAGGAGCGCGGTCCGCGGGCTCGCAGCACAACTGTCCGATGTCTATCAGCGCGGCGCCCGGGGGCGCATCCCCCGTCCGGCGGGCGCCGGTCTCAGGCGCGTCACGACCGCGGTACGGCGACGACCCCGAGACGACCGGTTCCGGCGCCCGGATCACTCGCGGTCGAGCCAGTCGGTGATCGCGCCGACCACCCGGTCGAGATCGGACTCGAGCAGGAAGTGCCCGCCGTCGACGAGCTCGACCCGTGCGTGGGGCGCGTCGCGCGTGAAGGCCTGAGCGCCGGCCGCGGCGAAGATCTCGTCGTTGCGCCCCCAGACGGCGAGGACGGGGACCCGGGATGTGCGGAGCCAGGCCTGCACGGCGGGGTACAGCTCGCGGTTGGCGGCGTAGTCGCGGAAGAGGGCCAGCTGCACATCGTCCTGCCCGGGGCGGGCGAGGAGCGCGAGGTCGTGCTCCCAGGCGTCCGGATCGACGGCGGTGGGGTCGGTGACCCCGTGGGTGTACTGCCACTCGACGGCCTCGCGGCCGAGGGCCGGCCTGAGGGCCTCGCGCGTCGCGTCGGTCCGCTCAGCGGCGTCCGCCCAGATCGGGTCCCAGAAGCCGGGGACGAAGCCCTCCTCGTAGGCGTTGCCGTTCTGCGAGATCACGCCGACGACCGCCGCGGGGTCGGCGAGGGCGAGGCGCCAGCCGACGGGGGCCCCGTAGTCCTGGACGTAGATCGTGTACCGGGAGACCCCGATGGTCTCGAGGAAGCGGCCGGTCGTCTCGGCCAGGGCCGCGAAGGTGTAGTCGAAGTCGTCGACGGAGGGCGCGGACGAGCGTCCGAAGCCGAGGTGGTCCGGCGCGATGACGCGGAAGCGCCCCGCGAGGGCGGGAATCAGGTGGCGGAACATGTGCGAGCTGCTCGGGTATCCGTGCAGCAGCAGGAGGACGGGGGCGTCGACGGGCCCGGCCTCCCGCCAGAAGACGTCGAGCCCTCCCACGGAGACGGTGCGGTGATGGACGGCGACCATGGCTAACCCTTTCAAGTAGATTTACTGGTTAGCAGGACGCTAGCATGGACGAACGGGCCACTCGGCGCGGGAGAGCGGGAAGCGATGGACTGGGACGAGGAGCTGCTCCTGGCGGTGCTGAACAGCGCGCCCGTGGTCGACGGCCGGCCGACGGACGACCTCGGTGACGCGTCCGGGCGGGAGCTCGCGCGACGGTGGGGCGGCGTCGGCACCGAGCACGAGCTCGACCGGCTGCGCAGTGCCCGCGACGCGCTCCAGGCCGTCGTGCGCTCGGGCGCACCCACGGCCGTGGCGGAGCTCTCGGGCGTGATCGCCGACGCCGTGCGCACCCCGCGCGTCACCGCTGAGGGTGTCGAGTGGGAGCTGAGCGCTCCCGAGGCCGATCGCCTCGCGGTGGAGGCGGTCCTCGCCTGGTCGACCGTCAGCGCCCGGTTCCCGGGGCGGCTCCGCGCGTGCGCGAACGACGAGTGCAACCTCTTCCTCCTCGACCGCAGCCGGCCCGGCACCGCGAAGTGGTGCTCGATGGCCACCTGCGGCAACCGGATGAAGGCCCGCGCGCACGCGAACCGGTCGCGGGGCTGACAGCGGCCGTCTGCACCGGCACCGGGCGCGGCGTCGGGCGAGGACGACCACCGGCCGCGCCCGAGGCGGACGGGGCTGCGTGATCGAGGGCTACCCCGACCTGGCCTTCGCCGACCAGAACGGCAACACCGTCGACGTCGACTTCGTCCGCGGCGGCTCCTTCATGACCGAGGACGCCGGTCCGGTGCGGGTCGAGATCCCGGCGGGCGCGGAGGTCGCCGTGACCGGCTGGGCGCTGCGGCCGATCGGCGAGAACACGACGCCGTGAGCCGCCGCGCGGACGGACGCCCGCGGCGGATCGCGCGGCCTCAGTCGTGCAGCGTCGCCCGGGGGTACTCGCCGAAGCGGCGCGCGTAGGAGGCGGAGAAGCGGCCCAAGTGCGCGAAGCCCCACCGGTGCGCGACCTCCGCGACGGAGAGGACTCCCGCCTGGCCGGCGCGGAGCTCCTCCCGGACGCGGTCGAGGCGGATGCGGCGCAGGTAGTCGAGCGGGCTGAGCTCCAGCTCGCGGCGGAAGAGGGCCTGCAGGCCGCGCAGGCTCAGCCCGGCGGCCGCGGCGACGTCCTCGACGCGAAGGGGCACGTGGGCGTGGGCGTGCAGGTACTCGATGGCGGCGCGCAGCTTGGCGGTCGAGGGCAGCGCGATCTCCGCGGGGACGGCGAGGGCGACGTGGGGGAAGGTCTCGAGCAGCGCGATCGCGGCGGTGCGGTTCGCCTCGCGGCGCAGCAGCTCCGGGCTGTCGGCGCTGTAGACGATGCGGGCGACGGTCGCGACGGTCGCTCCCCACCTCTGCAGGGCGTCGCCGGTGGGGCGGGCGCGGGTGTCGAACAGCAGCGGACCGGTGGCGCCCTCGTGCTCGGCGGCGACGCGCTCGAGGAAGGCGCCGTCGAAGTGCATCAGGTTCTGGCGGTAGTCGGTGAAGTCGAACTCCGCGGGCCGGTTGTTCACCAGCACGGCCGGCTGCCCGTGCGCGAGGAGCACCGCGTCGCGGCCGAGGTCGGTCGCGCCGGAGCCGGCGGTGAGCCAGGAGACGATGTACTCGCCCTCGGTGAGGATCGAGCCGTGGACCGAGCCGGCGAAGAGGCTCCCGCGCAGGGTCAGCTCGTCGTCGCCGATGGAGGAGTAGCGGTAGGAGAAGCTCGGCACCGTCGGCTCGACGCTGAATCCGGCGCCGTTGTACTCGCCCTGCAGCAGTGCGCGCGCCTGATCGACGTCGGTGCCGGTCACCTCGGAGCGCCGCACGCGCGCGTGGTCCTCGTTCATCGGGGTCAGTTTTCCACGTCGGCCGACGCCGCCCGCCGCCCGTGCGTTTCTCGGATAGTCGGTCGGTCAGCGCTGCAGGGTACCGCTCGGATACTCGCCGAAGCGCGCGGCGTAGGCGCCGGAGAAGCGGCCGAGGTGGGTGAAGCCCCAGTCGCGGGCGATGTCGGCGACGGTGGCGTCCGCCGGGTCGGCGAGCAGCAGATCGGTGCGCGCCCGGTCGAGGCGCACGTCGCGGAGGTACTGCAGCGGCGTCGTGCCGAGGACCCGCTGGAAGGCGACCTGCAGTCCGCGCACGCTGAGGTGCGCGGCGGCGGCGATCTCGAGCGGACCGAGCGCGAGGTGCGCGTTCTCCTGGACGAACTCCGCGGCGGTGCGCACGCTCGCGTTCCGCGGGGCGAGCAGCACCTCGGGCAGCACCGCGGCCTCCGGCGGGTACAGCTCGAGGAAGGCGGCCGCCCCGCGGCGGGAGAGGCGGTCCCAGAGCAGCGGCGTCACGCGCCAGGAGCGGACGGCGGTGGAGATCTCGGTGATCGCGGCGTGCCAGCGGTCGGCGGCCGCCGGGTCGACCGGCCGGAGGTGGTCGAAGCGGAGCGGCCCGCGCAGGCCCCGCTCGCGGGCGATGCGGTCGACGTGGTCGCGGCCCAGGTGCACGAGCTTCTGGTCGTAGTCGGTGAACGAGAACTCGAACGACCGGTAGGCGGGGAACAGCAGGGGGACACCGCGCCGCTGCGGGATCGCGTCGCGCTCGACGTCGACGACCGAGCTGCCGGCGACGAGCCACTGCACGATGTAGTCGTCGCCGACGGGGATGTCGCCGACGTTGGTGCCCTGCATCTGCGAGGTCCGCAGGGTCATCGCCGCGTCGCCGAGAGCGGCGTAGCGGTACGAGAACGGGGCCGCGGAGGGGGTCACCGTCCAGTCGGTGCCGGCGTAGAAGCCGCGGAGCACGCTCGGCGCGCGCTCGACGTCGCTGCCGACGGCCTCGATGCGGATGCCGCCCTGGTCCTCGAGCGGGGTCGCGGGTGTCGGCTCGGGCGTCACGACGCCGCCTCGAGCGCCGGTCGACGCCGCCGAGCCGTCGGCTCGCACCCGAGTCGCTGCGACATCCGATCTCCCCCTGCGCTGTCCCACCGGGAGAGCCGACCTCCCGAATGCGGGCGGCCGGCGGGGTGCGGCCGACGGACAGCCGGCCCGAGCAGGAGAGTGAGCGACGATTTTATCCCGTCCCGCCGACGAACGGCTCACCGGGGGTGGGGGCGACGCCGGGCCCGGGCCCGATCTCGCAGGCCGAACCGCCCGGCGCCTAGGCTCGCGGAATGGCGAGGCGGAGGGTGTCGGAGCGCGCGCAGGCGCTCCTCCTCGCGCGGCCGTGGACGCTGGCCGTGCTCAGCGGGGTGTTCGTGGCGATGATCGTCGTCCTCGGCTCGGACGTCGGCTGGGATCCGACCGCGGTCGTCGGCGGCGGCCGGCGGCACGCGCCGCTCTGGCTGGTGGCGGGCATCGGGCTGCCGTTCTTCGGCGCCGGAGTCGTCGTCGGCGTCGTGAAGCAGATCGGTCTCGTGCGGAGGCGGCGCGCCGCACACCGCGCGCCGAGCCCCGACGCCGAGCGGCTGCGCCGGGACGGACCGGGCTGGCTGAGCCGCCGCGAGGACGAGGCGCGCGAGCGAGCGGAGGCCGCCCCTGCCCGCAGCCGGCGCGCGGGGCGAGCAGCCCGGCGCAGAGGCGCAGAGAGAGCATGCAGCAGCCGGCGCTGATCGCGTCGCCCGCGACGGCGCCCCGCGCGGAGTGGCCGTCTCGAGATCGACCCTCCGTCAGAACGGCGCGGGCGCGTCGTCGAAGCGCGGCCGCGGCGGCGGGTCGGGCGGCCGCCCGGGCAGTGGCGGCGGCCGGTTGCTGATGCGCCGTCCGGTCGGCGTCGTCCAGACGATCTCCCCGCCGTCGCCCTTCGCGTACGTCCACCGGTCGCCGTGCCGGAGGTGGTGGTGGCTGGTGCAGAGCGACACGAGGTTCTCGAGCGACGTCTCCCCGCCGTGGCGCCACTCGACCGTGTGATCGGCCTCACTGGTGCTGGCGGGACGGGTGCAGCCCGCGAACCGGCAGGTCTGATCCCGCAGCTGCAGGTGCAGGCGCATCTGCGGCGGCGGGACGCGCCACGTCCGCCCGACGGAGACGACGGCGCCGGTGTCCGGATCGGTGAGCACCCGGGTGAAGGAGGCGGCGGTCCGGATCAGCTCGCGGGCGATGACCGCGGGGACGGGCCCGTACCCGTCGAGCTCCGCGGGAGCGTCGTCGAGGCCGACGGCGGTGGACGCGGCGAGTGTCAGCCGCACCTCGGCGCGCACACCGGGGACGGACGTCGGGTCGGGGCGGTGCTCGGCGTCGGGAGTGGTGCCGAGGATGTCGCCGTCGCAGAGGAGGTCGACCGCCGCGTCGGCGCTCAGCTGCTGCAGCGTGCGCGAGTCGCCGTCGTCTCGGAGCGTGCGGGCGATGCGCCGCAGCCGGTCGTACGCACCCGTCACTGCCTGTGCGGGAGCGTGGAGGCTGAGCGTCGCCATCCCGTCGACGTCCGGGGTGACCCAGACCGCGCGATCCTCCCGGGCTCGTGCGTACCGCTCGGCGAGCGGCTGCTCGTGCAGCTCCTCCCTCCAGCGGCGCAGGGCTCGGCGCAGCTGCGTGAGCGTCATCGACGGCGCCGCTTCGGCGGCGTACTCGTCGAGCGCGGCGCGGGAGGCTTCGGGGAGGCTGCTGGCGGTGGCGCAGA
This sequence comes from Rathayibacter sp. VKM Ac-2804, assembly GCF_009866655.1. Taxonomy (NCBI): domain Bacteria; kingdom Bacillati; phylum Actinomycetota; class Actinomycetes; order Micrococcales; family Microbacteriaceae; genus Rathayibacter; species Rathayibacter sp. VKM Ac-2804. The sequence continues at coordinate 343,454 of NZ_CP047420.1, read as the reverse complement.
TCGCCTCGCCCTCCTCCCAGTGCAGCCGTGCCTGGGCGAGCAGCGCGCGCGTGAGCGGCAGGTGCTCGATCAGCAGCTGCGCGTTCTCGAGGCGCCGGGCGATCACCTGCTCGGGCAGGCCCTCCGCGACCGCGAGCTCGGCGCGGATCGAGCGCTCGACGAGATCGCGGGTCTCGCTGCGGGTCGCGCCGCGCGCGTACGCGTCCGAGTCGGCGAGGGCCTCGAGGTGGCCGGCGTAGAGCTCCTCCGCCTCGGCGAGGCGCAGCGGCGCGACGGCACGGGCGAAGGCGGCGGCGCGGTCGCCTCGCCCGCGCACGCCGGCGGGTGCCGCGTCGTCCGATCCGCTGTCCGTCATACGAGTATTGAACCAGCGACCACTGACACCGGGGGCGGCGAGCGACTCCGGCGGGACGATCGGGGCCTGAAGTCGGCGTGTGGAGGAGCCGTGTGCTCGCGGGCGGGTCTCGAGACGCCCCTGTGGGGCTGCTCGACCAGCATGTTCCGACGCCGCTCCACCTCGCCCGTGAGAGGCTCGCCCGATGGACGCAGCGGACCAGCGCGACGGCGCGGAGCCGAGCCTCGTCGTGACGACCGACGCCGACCGCCCGCTCCCGGCGGAGCGGATCGGCCGACTGACGCGCTGACGCCTCCTGTGGTTGGGTTGCCGCACCGACGACACCTGGAGGACGACGATGCCCGACCACGACGACGAGATCCGCACGGCCGAGTTCTGGAGCCGATTCGCGGCGGTCCCCGCATGACCGGCGTCGGCCCGCTCGACGTCGCCTTCACCGCGCCGATCGGCGTCACCGTGAAGGGCGACCTCTGGTCGTGCGTGGAGGTGCCGGACTCCGTCGCGCTGTTCGGCACCGGCAAGGCGGTGAAGGTCGTCGCGACCGTCGACGGCGAGCCGGTGACCGCGGGCCTGATGCCCACCGGCGCCGGCGGCCACATGCTCTCGATCAGCGCCAAGCTCCGCACGAAGCTCGGCAAGGACCTCGGCGACGAGGTCGCCGTCCACCTGACGGAGCGCCTGACCTGACGGCCGGGCCGCCGAGCACCTGACTACCGCGGCACGCCACCACACGACAGCGAACGATTCGGTCCCGCTGACGAGCCGGTCCATCGTGGGAGGCTGCCGGAATGACCAGTGCCCGGCGGAGACATCAGACCGCCGCCCGCCGTTCGCGTCGCCCGCGCCGGCGTCCTCGAGGGTGGTGGTGGATCTCTGCAGCAGCAGCTGTCGGAGCGTTCGTGACCGCACGGCTCCTCCCGCCCTCGACTCCCGACGCGAGTTGGTGGGGGATCTTCTTCACCTCAGCAGGTTTCGGAGGCAGCCTCGCCGTCGTGGGCGCCGGCATCGCCTCCTCCATCGCGTTCCACAATTCGCGCAGCGATCGAGAGCAGAGACACGAGGCCGACGCCCTCGCACGGTGGTGGGGCCGGTTCGCCTGGGCGTGCGAGAAAGCGGTGAGCACGAAGCGTGGCGAGTCGGAGATGGGTCTGTCCGTTCTCACGACTCTCATCGATGCGCCCTGGGCCCGTGATGAGGACAATGAGATGGCGATCGACGTCTTCAACGTGATCAACGGAGCGATGGCGCCCGAGCAGAGGTGGTGGCGGAAGTGAGTGGCTACAGCGAGCAATCGCAACGGCTCGCGCGCGAGCTCGCCGAGAAGGCGGCGAGGAACCTGCGGCGGTCGGGGCGCTCCGTCGTGCAGGACGCGGCTACGGGGCGGTACACCGTCGGCCCGCGCGGCAGCGGTGGCGCGGCCGTGATGAGGGGCGACAAGCCCGGTGAGCCGGGTGAGTCGCTCCGCTCGAGAGCCGTGCGCCGAGCGAGCTGACGCCCCGCTCCCCGATGGTCGGCCGGCCCCGGAGGGGCCTATCGATATCCATGCCGGTCGAGTAGCCCGCAGGGCGTATCGAGACCACACCCACTCCAGAACGGCAGATCTCCATCCGCTCTGCGGATTACGCGATCACCACATGCTCACGGCAGCACCCCGTCCGGGCTGAGCCACTCCTGATGCCGCGCCTCCACGGCGTCGGCGCCCCGTCGCGCACCCGGTCAGCAGCCCGAGGAGCAGGACGCCCGCGACCGCCCGCGCCCGCCTCCGCTTCATCGGTCCACCGTATCGACAGGTGCACTCCACGCCCGCGGGGGCTAAGGTTCGCGAGACGCGACCCGACGCGGATGGACGGATCCTGGCCGACCACGATCGTCGGTGCGCCCGCATTCGGAGACCCCATGGACGCTCGACGACGCCTCCTCGTGGCGGCCGGGGCGGTCGCCCTGCTGCTGGTCGCGGGGGCTCTCGTGCTCGACGCGACCGCCGGCGGCCCCGGCGACGGCAGCCCGACCGGCGCGGGGGCGACCGGATCCGCGGGCACCTCCTCCCCCGGCGCCGCAGCCTCCCCAGGCGCCTCCTCCCCCGGCTCCTCCTCCCCCGGCGCCCCCGCGACCCCCGGCGCGACCTCCGCCGCCACTGTCACCCCGCCCGACCCGTCGACCCCCGCCGCCGTCTCCGACCCGTCCGCCCCTCTCGAGGTCTCCGGCCCCGCCCCCGTCGACACCGGCCTGCCCGACTCCACCCCGCGCGCCGCCCTCGTCTCCCTCCCCCTGCCCGCCGCCGCGAGCGCCACCCGCGCGCTGGTCGCCGGCTACCCCACCGCCGTGGTCGCCCCGCTGCGAGACTCGATCGTCGCCTCGAGCTCCGTCGAGCCCGCCGGCGACGCCCTGCGCTCGGGCCTCACCGCGACCGTCGCCCTCGACGCCGAGCAGATCGTCGAGAGCTACCGCCGCTCGCTCGCCGCGCAGGGCTTCACCTCCGCCGCCGTCGACGCCCCCGCCGACGGCGCCGCGATGGTCTTCACCGCGGGCGAGGACAGCGTGAGCCTCTCCGTCACCCCCACCGGCACCCCGCGGATGAGCTACTCGCTGATCACCGTCCTGCACCCGAGCGGCGGCTAGACGTGTACATCTCCCTGTCCGACCGGCCCGAGGGCGCCGCGGAGCAGCCCGCGCGCGGCACCGGTCCGTCGCGCATCGCCCCCGCCGTCATCGCCCTCGGCATCGTCAGCCTCTTCACCGACATCTCCTCGGAGTCGACCGCCGCGATCCTCCCCTTCTACATCACCGCCGCGCTCGGCATGTCGACGCTCGCGTACGGCTTCCTCGACGGGCTGTACCAGGGCGTCAGCGCCTTCGTCCGGATCGGCGCCGGCTGGACCGCCGACCGCACCGACCGCCCCAAGCTCGTCGCCCTCGCCGGCTACGGGTTGTCTGCGATCGCGCGCCTGGGCCTGCTGGTCGGCAGCGGGCCGGCCGCGCTGACGGCCGTCGTCACCGTCGACCGCCTCGGCAAGGGCATCCGCACCGCGCCCCGCGACGCGATGATCTCCGCCTCGTCCGAGCCCGCGTCGCTCGCCCGCTCCTTCGGCGTGCACCGGATGCTCGACACCATCGGCGCGACGATCGGCCCGCTCCTCGCCTTCGTCGTCCTGCTGCTCGTGCCGGACGGCTACTCGACGGTCTTCGTGCTGTCGGCCGCGTTCGCGACGCTCGGCGTGGTCGTGCTGCTGCTGTTCGTGCCGGACGTGCGGACGCGCATCGCGGGCGGCGCGGCGCGAACGAGGCTGCCCTGGCGCCGCCTCTGGGACCGGCGCCCGCGCCGCCTCCTGCTCGCCGCCGGCCTGCTCGGGCTGCTCACCGTCGGCGACGGCTTCGTGTACCTGGTGCTGCAGAGCCGCAGCGGCTTCGCGGCGCAGTGGTTCCCGCTGCTGTACGTCGGGACGAACGCCGCCTACCTCGCCCTCGCAATCCCGTTCGGCCGCCTCGCCGACCGCTGGGGCCGCGCGCGGATGTTCGCCGCCGGCCACGTGCTGCTGCTCGCCGTCTACGTGCTCGCGGCGTCACCCGCCTCCGGGCTCGCGGTGACCATCGCCTGCCTGCTGCTGCTCGGCGCCTTCTACGCCGCGACCGACGGCGTGCTCGCGGCCGTCGCCGGGGCGAGCGTGCCCGCCGAGATCCGGGCGAGCGGGATCGCCGCGGCCCAGACGGTCGTCGCGGTCGCGCGGCTGTTCGCGTCGGTCGGCTTCGGCGCGCTGTGGCTGTGGCTCGGCCGGGAGGGCGCGATGATCGCCGTCGCCGTCGGCCTCGCGGTGGCACTCCCCCTGGCGGTGCTGCTCCTGCGCGAGCGCTTCGCGGAGAAGAAGGGATGACGGCCGGGCAGGCGGGCCGCCTCTCGGACCGCGCGCGCTGGATCATCGCCGTGGTGTCCGCCGTCGCCCTGCTCGGCGGCGCGGCGATCTACGGCGCGGGCGCCTGGGCGCGGTACCAGGCGCGCGCCTCCGCCGACTCGGCCGTCGCCGTCTCGATCGACGCCCCCGCCGACGGCGACCGGATCGTCTTCCGCAACACCGCGAGCGGCCAGGGCTACGGTCTCGTCGCCTCCGTGCCCCTGGCCGACCCGGGCGCGGCGCGCACCCTCACCGACCGCGCCTGCGACCGCGTCGCCGCGACCGAGTCGATGGAGCTCTGCCTGCGGACCGACCGCGGCGTGCTGACCACCTTCGAGGCCGTGCTGACAGGCGCCGACGGCGAGACCCTGCAGTCGTGGCCGCTGCCGGGCATCCCCAGCCGCGCCCGCATCGGCGACGGGATGATGAGCACCACCGCGTTCGTCACCGGGCACTCGTATGCGCCGACCACCTTCTCCACGCAGACCGTGATCCGCTCCCTCGACCCGGCCGTGCCGGACCCGGGCGATCTGGAGTCCTTCGCGCTGAGCGTCGCCGGGGCGCCGCTGACGGCCGCCGACCGGAACCTGTGGGGGGTCACCTTCGCCGACGACGGGGACACCTTCTATGCGACCGCGGCGTCGGGGTCGCGGACGTGGCTGGTGCGCGGGAGCATGTCGGCGCGGACGATGACGGCGATCCACGACACGGCGGAGTGCCCATCGCTGTCGCCGGACGAGACGCGGGTCGCGTACAAGAAGGACGTCGGGGACGGGGTGCCGGACTGGCGGATCGCGGTGCTGGATCTGGTGTCGGGGGTGGAGACGGTGCTGCCGGAGGAGCGGAGCGTGGACGATCAGGTTGTGTGGGTGGATGACGGGACGCTTCTCTACGGGCTGACGCGGGAGGGGGTGGCCGGCGATACAGATGTCTGGTCGGTCCCTGCCGACGGTGCGGGCGACCCCGAGCTGTACCTCGAGCACGCCTGGTCGCCGTCAGTCGTTCGAGGCTAACCAAAAGCCTTCTCCGCCATCGGCTGAACTACCAAGCCTAAACTCTTGAGTGATTTGCAAAAGTCGAAGATCAAGTCAGCGTGAACCCTGACAAAATCACGGTCGTCCAACGTTAACAACTGGCGTGCTCTCGCGGACCGAGTCGTGAGGATGAAATCCGAGTGTATAGGTCACACGATTAGTCATCCACCGCTAGTCGCTAATTATCCGGAGAATCTACCTCGGTCATACCGTCGACTACCGCCCAAAAGCCGAGAGCCGCAAGATGCCACTCCACGAGGTCTCCATTTAGACCTGAGAGCATGAGCGGCGTATCGACTATCTCCGGATTGAGCATATGGCGCTGAGCCAGGCCCTCAACGACCGCAGACCCCGCAGCCGCAATCTGTTCCAATGAGCAGCCAGACCGAACCTTACGATTGAATGGCTTGAGCAGAGAGGCATAGAATTCCGCCATTCTCTGGATAAAGCGTACTTCGACCGTCTGCAAGGCCTCAAGAATAGCATTTCTCCGACTTGGCTCCAAGCCCGGGAGTGAGACAGATAGGGCCATATATGTTTTCCAAGAAGGCGAGGTGAGCACATCTTGATAGTTCCGCAAGGCGCCGACTCGCACAGCTTCCCTCAGCACGGCGTCTCGCCCTTCTTGAGTACCCATCCGATGACCATTAGCGTAGAGTACGAGGTTTGCAGCCTTAATCGTCTCGGGAGAAAACGCCGCTCCAATACTTTCTTCAGGTTGAATCATCCGAATAGTAAGCGCGGTGACCAGGCTCTCCTTGCCGCCAAACTCTTTGAAGACCGAAGTCCGAGGTACTCCGACGTGTCGAATCAGTTCCTCCATGTTCAGATGATCTAGTCCGACCGTGAGCCCCGTCTGCTCAAGGAGCTTCTCAGCGGCCGACAGGACCCTCTCGCGAACCTCCGAGCCCTTCAGGCGTGGAGTCGGATGCGGCCGAGCCCAGGACGGGTATGACGGAGTTTCACTCATTTTTTCTCCTTCGCGTACTTGCAGTACAAAGTCTTGTGTTTGCGGTCCCAACCGCTTAGTGTGAAGGTATCGCTAGAAGCCATCTAGCGCGAACGTCGCCTCACACACCTCGCGCATGCGAGGTGGCGCGGGGCCCCTGCGGGCCCACACGCCACCTGCAGACGAGACTGGCTCGAACCACGTCTCGTCCGCATCTGCCTCATCGGGAGCTCACGCGCTCCAACCGAAGGAGAAACAGATGTCCTATTCTCTGTCCAAGAAGGCCGCGGCCACAACCGTCGCGGCCTTCACGCTCGGGATCGGCGGAATCGCCGCCCTCGCCCCGTCCGCCCAGGCGGTCACCGAGACCACCTCCTACACCGTGCTCGAGAGCAAGGTTTGCAAGGATCAAGGTAACTGGGGCGCCTCGTATTACAACTTCGGGGACCCGTACTCGGGCTACTGCTACGACCTGGGCTTCCCCCCGACGCTCGCAGGCTCGCTCGACATCCAGGCCTATTGCGACAAGACCCACCCGGGGTCAGTGGCCGTCGTGACGAATCCGAACTGGGCGATCGGCTCCTGGGCCTGTCAGATTACTCGCCAGCTCGGCTAGGCAAAGGGTAGGCAGTAAGAAGCCCGAGTCGCTACTAAGCGGCTCGGGCTTCTTCAGTTTTTTATACAGGGCTACTTCCCGCCCGCCATGTCAACGGCTGCGGACCGGAACCTGTGGGGGGTCACCTTCGCCGACGACGGGGACACCTTCTATGCGACCGCGGCGTCGGGGTCGCGGACGTGGCTGGTGCGCGGGAGCATGTCGGCGCGGACGATGACCGCGATCCACGACACGGCGGAGTGCCCGTCGCTCTCGCCGGACGAGACGCGGGTCGCGTACAAGAAGGACGTCGGGGACGGAGTGCCGGACTGGCGGATCGCGGTGCTCGATCTGGCCTCGGATGTGGAGACGGTGCTGCCGGAGGAGCGGAGCGTGGACAATCAAGTCGCGTGGCTCGACGACGGCACCCTCCTCTACGGCCTCCCCCGCGAGGGCGCAGCGGGCGACACAGACGTCTGGTCGATCCCGGCCGACGGCTCGGGTGGGCCCGAGCTGTATCTCGAGCACGCGTGGTCGCCGTCGATCGTGCGTGGCTGACGCGAAGCCCCACTCCTCCTGAGGAGCGACTCCTCCTGAGGAGCGACTCCTCCTGAGGAGCGACTCTTCCTGAGGAGCGACTCGACCTGAGTGCCTGCGCTCCCGGGGAGGCTCGGGGACCACCCTCGGCTGTCAATCGAGCGGGTGTCGCGCGCCACTTGCCGCGCCGCCATCGCCGTCCTCGCTCGGATCGAGCACTCTCGGAGGGCAAGCGCAGTCCGCTCCTCCGGATCATCGGCATCTGCCTCTGCCGGTGCACACCCCTTCAGAGACGGTCCTTCTCCGGCACCGCGTGCCGCCCGGCTGGTCGCAGTCATGACGGACGTTGTCATGACAGTCGGAGCCAGAAGGCCCAGCCTCTCGGCCCGATAGGCACGACCGGCAGTCGTGCACTCGATTCACCAGGACGTGCAGATGCCCGAGAGCGAAAGTCCGGAGAAGGTCGACCTGCTTCGAGGATGGTCCTCGCAAAGCCGTCTTCGTCACTCGATCTTCGCGATGATCGGCATCGCAAGCTGTCCCACCAGCACGAGGATTCCGAGACGGCTGCGGTAGGAACGGTGATGTCACTGCAAGTTGAGGATGGTAGGAGGCATGTCTCGTGAGCGACCTGACGCCTCCGGGAGACGACCTGTATTCCGAGCATCGCGTGATCGATGGAAAGCCTTTTTCCTGGTATCACCGCATGTCGAAGAATGTCGTCTACGGCATGATTGCGGCGAGCGCCATGACGGCATTCGCCGGAATGATCTTCTGGAACGAAGCGCCCTGGGTTTGCCTGTCCTTCGGCGCGGTCGCCGCCATCCTCTACGCGGTTCACGCGTGGTATCTGCACCCTCGCATGGGCGAGGTCTCCAAGCGCGAGAGGGAGGCGGGCTACACCACGAGCCCGGTCGCCATACCCGGCTACCCAGAGGTGGATCATGCTTCCAAGCGGATCATCCGGTGCATTGGTGAACCGACGTTGGACATCAGCGAGAGGGTCGAGAGAGAAGCAGAGGTATTGCGCCTCTCCGCGCTCGACCGTGACTGATGGACAGGACGTTTCACCGCCCCACCCCTTCCCTCCGATGCGGGCCTCGAGTGGTCATCTGCTGTCTCAGGTGAGGCCGCGGCAGTCGCCGACCGCCCCCCTCGGTGAGCGGGTTGCCATCGGTCTGCTGCAGTCCACTCCTTCAGCGGCGAAGGACGAGCTGCTGCGCACGAGCACACGGTCGAAGACGGAGAACTGTCAGGAACTCCTGAGCACGGGCGAGGACGCCACGGCCGTATGGATCAGCCGATGGCCGCCGTCGCCGCACTCGTCTTCGCGGTGGTGGTGTAGCCCGTCTTCGTCCCGGTCACCTTCACGGTGATGGTCTTCCCCTTGTCAGCAGTGACCAGCTTGTACGCACCTGTAGTCGCGCCACTGATCAGCGTGCCCGAGCGGTACCACTGGTAGCTCAGCGAGACAGGAGCCGGGCCCCAGGTGCCGCCGACGGCCGTCAGGGTAGAGCAGACCTTTTTCGTACCCGTGACGGTCGGGGTCGGCGCAGTGAGAATGCCCTTGGCGATCACCTTCGCCGCGCTGGACTTCGTCACGCTCGTGTACCCGGTCTTGGATCCGGTGACGGTGACGGTCAGGCTCGCGCCGACGTCGGAGGCGGTGGCCGTGTACGTCGCTCCGGTCGCGCCGGAGATCACGGTCGTGCCGCGCTTCCACTGGTAGGCGTAGGTCACGGGGCTCGGGCCCCACGCCCCCGGGGCTGCGGTGAGCGTCTGACCGGCGGCCGCCGTGCCCGTGATGGTCGGAGTCGCCGACGTCAGCGTGCCCGTGGCGATCGCGGCCGTGGTGGCGCTGGTCTTGGTCGCGGGTGAATAGCCCGGCTTGGTCGACGTCACGGAGACGGTGAGGGTCGCGCCGGCGTCACTGCCCTTGAGGACGTAGGTCTTCGCGGTCGCGCCGGTGATGTACGCGCCGCCGTTCTTCTTCCACTGATAGGTGAGCGTCGTCCCCGCGTCCCAGGTGCCCGTTGCGGCGGTGAGCGTCGCGCCGACGGTCTTGGTCTCGGTGATGGTCGGCGTCGGCATCAGCGTCTGGAGAGCAGCCTTGACGGTGATTGCCGCGCTCGTCTTCGTCGTACTCGCGTAGCCGGTCTTGGTGCCGGTCACGGAGACGGTCACCGCTGCGCCGGCGTCCGCGGCGACCAGAGTGTAGGTCGAGGCGGTCGCCCCAGTGATGGCGACGCCCGCGCGCTTCCACTGGTACGCGAGGGTGACGGGAGCGGGGCTCCACGTCCCCGCGACGGCGGTCAGCTTCTGCCCGACCGTCGCGGTCCCTGTGATCGTCGGGGTCGGACCGGTGATCGCAGCCGTGTTCGTGATGATCGCGGTGGTGGCACTGGTCTTCGTCGCCGGGGAGTAGCCCGACTTGGTACCCGTCACCGAGACGGTCAGCGTCGCGCCGGCGTCGGCAGGTCGGAGGACGTACGTCTTCGCCGTTGCGCCCGAGATGGAGGTGCCGTTGTTCTTCTTCCACTGGTAGCTCAGGGTGACACCGGCATCCCAGGTACCCGGGTTCGCGGTGAGCGTCGAGCCCACGGTGGTGGTGCCCGACACCGTCGGGGTGGGCATGAGGGTGAGAAGCGGCGCGGCGATGGTGACCGGGGCGCTCGTGGTCGTCGCGGAGACGTAGCCGGTGCGGCCGCCCGTGACCGAGGCGGTGAGCGTGGTGCCCGCATCCTCGGCCGTCGGCCGATAGGTCGCGTTGTACGCGGAATCGATGCGGGTGCCGTTGCGGAACCACTGGTACTGGTAGTAGCTGGGCTCGGGCGTCCACGCCGGCGCCTCGACCGTCAGTTCTCCCCCGACCGCTGCCGTGCCGGTGATGATGGGAACGGCGGTCGCGAAAACTCCGAAAACGGCCGCGAGCTTCAACGTGTATGCGCTGCCGCTCGAATGGCTGCTCGCGACCTGGATGAAGTACGTCCGGTTCGCCTCCGCGGTGAAGTGATCCAGAGCCGGAGTGCCGTTGTAGTCCGACTCGCCGTTGGGCCGGGGGCAGGTCTCCACATACGTGGGATTCGCGCCGTCGGAGCTGTAGACGATGAAGGCCTGCCCGCGCTCGCTCTGTCGCAGGTCGACCTGCACGTTCTGAGTCACCGGCGCCCGATAGCGGTACCAGACGCTGCCGCTCATCACTTCGATCTTCGAGCAGGAGTCGTAGGGGGTGTACCAGTTCGAATCGACTTGAGCGTTCGAGGCTGAGATGGACGCGGGCAACGAAGCGATGGCCGTCGCGGAACCGACGGTGGTCCCGGCGACAGGAGGGCTCGCGGTGATGCTCAGGTGGACGAGGTCGCTCGGGGTGGCGGGGTCGTCGTCTCCCGAGTACCAGCCGAAGGCGACACCGACCTGGAAGTAGTAGGTCTTCCCGGTCTCGACCTGCAGATAGTTGGTCTCGCGGAACTCGGTCTCCACGCAGGCGACGCGGTTGAGCTCGGCGAGCTCGCCAGCCGGGTAGGCGTTGACCGCCGAGTATTTGTCGCCGACGTGGCCCTGAAGGGTCAGCGTCTGTCGGGCCGTCGCGGTGTAGCGGAACCACACGGACTCGGTGACGTCGGAGTAGTAGTCGCTGTGGTCGGGGTCGGTCGTCCGACAGGACGTCAGTTCGTTCGCCTCGAGCGTGGCGCCGTAGTAAGGAGCGCTGGAGGTGACGAACGGGAGTGCCGGGATCACGGTCGCCGAGGCCATGCTGTCGTTCACCGGAGGGCCGGCGGCGACTCGAGCCTGAGGCGACTCCGAGTTCGCCTTCGGGCCGTTAGACGTCTTGACCGGCGGGCGATCGTGCGGCGCCGGCTCAATGGACGAGTTGAGCGGGGCGGCGGTCTCGGACACGGCGCTCGACGCGACGGCGACCATGCACCTTCGGGCCGGCTGGCGTCTTGACGGGTGGGCGATCGTGCGGCGCCGGCTCGATAGAAGAGTTGAGCGGGGCGGCCGTCTCAGCCACGGCGCTCGGCGCGACGGCGACCATGCCGCCGACCAGAAGCGCCGAGAGGGCGAGGGAGAACAGGCGGGCAGAGCGAGGCATGACTGTCTCCGTGCATTCCAGGGGCGCTGCAGAGCGCACCGCGCGGGAAGCATGGCAGGACTTGCAGCAACCGCGGAGGTTGGCTTCTGGAAATGAGTCGAACTACGCAGGACTGAAGTCCTCCTCACCCAAAACCTAGATTGCAACAGAATCAGCGAGTGCCTGCCGCGTGCGGAGAGGAAGTGTCCGGTCGTCGCCAGCCCACTTTCGCGCGGCTCCGCTGGCCACCTTCGAGGCCGCGCCGACCGGTGCCGACGGCGAAAACTTGCAGCACTGGCCGCTGCCCGACACCCCCAGCCGAGCCCGCCTCGGCGACGGGGCACTCATCACCACCGCCTTCATCACCGGCCACTCCTAGACGCCCGCCATCGTCTCCACCCAGAACGTCCTCCGCTCGCTTGACCCAGCCGTCCCGGACCCGGGCGACCTGGAGTCGTAGTGCGCTTCGCTGCCAATCACCATCGCCGGCTCAACTCGGCTTGACGTGCGTCGGAGCGGCACGGTGGAGCGTGCACCGTCGCTACCGATCGCCCCTACAGAGCGGCTGCGCGGTCGGCATCACCAGCTACCCGACCACGGAATCGGTGACCGGCACGACCCCCGGTTCCAGCAGATGAGGAGATCACGGTCAACACCGCTGTGGGATGATTCCACCATGGGATTGGCAATCGAACTCGTCGCGGAAGTTGACGTTTCAGCGTCGACGAAGCAGCTCGAGTTCGATCTCGGCCTCCCGCCGAAGCTTCTCACCCGCCGCCCGAAGCGGAGCAACGGCGTGAGCCGCGCGATGCAGTCTGTCGCCGAGTTTCATATGTCCTTCGACCTGCCCCTGGAACGCACCCCTCAGCAGCAAGTCGACACGCAGCTCGGTGCGCTGCGCGTGGAGCTGCTTCGAGAGGAATTCGAAGAGTTCAAGGACGCCGTTGCCCGCCAGGACGTCGTTGCTGTAGCTGACGCACTCGGAGACATCGTGTACGTCGCGTACGGTGCAGCGCTGACGTACGGCATCGATCTTGACGCTGTCCTCCGCGAGGTGCACCGTGCGAACATGAGCAAACTTGGGCCCGACGGCGGACCGGTACTCCGGGAGGACGGCAAGGTGCTCAAGCCGCCGTCGTATGTGGCGCCAGATGTCCGCCGCGTCCTCCTCGACCAGCCGCCTCTTTTTCTCGACTGAACACTTGCCGACGCGTCCTCAATTCCCTCTAATGTGAGTCCGTGGACGAACGTCAGTGGACTAACACCTTTGTGTGTGCGATGGCATTACGGAGAGATCCGCTGCAAGCCGCGAGCAATGCCACGCCCAGCCCCTCGCTGAAACTGAGCATTTCCGCCGGAACGCTAGGGGATTTGGTATGAGTGCAATGCTTCCCGACCCGGACGACGGCGACGTCCAGGCCAAACCACGCATCGTTGCCCTGAGCGGGCCGGTCGGATCTGGCAAGACAACCCTGGCTCGCAGCCTGGCGGCGAAGTTCAACGCCGTTCATATCCGAACGCAGGACTTGATGGCAGATGCGGCAGCGGGCCTGGGAATTGCCCTGGAACCCGAACGTCGCGCGATGCAGAAGTTCGGTGAGCAGCTTGACCGCGACACCGACGAGCAGTGGGTCGCGGACCAGGTCGCGAAGTTCGTAGGTGAAGGAGGAGCGCGAGGCGAACTTCTCATCGTCGATGCTGTTCGCACCCTCGGGCAGGTTGACGCGTTGCGAGACGCCTTCCCCGCGGCCGTAACCCACATTCACGTGCACGCTCCGGAATCGGTGCTCACGAAGCGGTACCGCAACCGTCACGACAGCGGCTTCACCGAACTCAGGAGCTATCAGGACGTTGCCGAAGACCCCACCGAAGCGAAGGTCGTCACCCTCACAAGCGACGCGGATATCACCATTGACACCTACCGGTGCTCCGAGCTAGACGTCCTCGCGCGAGCGACTGCGGCGTTGAGTCTCTTTCCCTCGCTTGCAGACCGACTGGTCGATGTCTTCATCGGCGGTCAGTACGGCAGCGAAGGGAAGGGCAACATCGCCTACCATCTCGCAAACGAGTACGACCTGCTGATGCGAGTCGGCGGCCCGAACGCTGGACACAAGGTCCCCACGACGCCGCCGTACACTCACCGGCTGCTGCCCTCAGGCACCCTCGCGAACCCGAGCGCCAAGCTTGTCATTGGGCCCGGTGCGACCCTGGACCTCACGGTCCTGATGGACGAAATCGCGGCTTGTTCCGTCGACTCCGAGCGGCTGTCGATCGACCCGCAGGCGATGATTATTGAACCCGAGGACCTCGAGAAGGAAGCCGAGCTGGTCAGAACCATCGCGTCGACCGGAAAAGGCGGAGGCGCAGCCGCGGCACGTCGCATCATGGGACGGCATGGGGGTGCTAGCCCGAACGTTCGGCTGGCCAGGGACGTCACGGAACTCACCGCTTATGTCCGTTCGACCGCAGACATCATCGAGGCAGCGTTCCGCGACGGCAAGAAAGTAATGCTTGAAGGGACGCAGGGCACACTTCTGAGCCTGTTCCATGGCTTCTACCCCTGGGTGACTAGCCGGGACACGACAACTGCCGCATGTCTGTCCGAGGCGGGTATCGGGCCGCACCGGCTCCGCAAAGTGGTCATGGTTGTGCGCACGTACCCCATCCGCGTCGGTGACCCGCCGACGTCCGCGTCGACGTCAGGTGTGATGGGTGCGGAGATAAACTGGAGCGATATTGCTGAGCGCTCCGGCCTCGACGAAGAAGGACTGCGCGCCACCGAGCGAGGATCCGTCAGCGGCAGCAAACGACGGGTTGCGGAGTTCGACTGGAACCTCCTGCGTCGCGCATCCGAACTAAATGGCACTACAGACATCGCGTTGACCTTCGCCGACTACCTCAGCGCTGAGAACCTGCACGCTCGCCGGTTCGACCAGCTGACGGACGACACCATCCGATTCGTCGAGGAAGTGTCTCGGGTCGGCGGCGCCCCAGTGTCGTTGATTGCAACAGGATTCGATAACCGCGCCCTGATCGACCGAAGAGAGTGGTAACTCATGGATCTTGAGCATCTCATCGAGCTGCATCCACAGCTGTTCCACATGGCTGAGGCGGGCAGTTGGCCAGCGATAGCACAGCACGGGCTCCTTCCTACGCGGACCATCGTGGAGTCGTCTGACCTGAACGAGGAGGAGAGGTCGGAGCTGCTCGACCAGCGGCGCGCGACGTCCGTTCACATCCTGCATCCGCAGCTCGGCGACGTTGTCGTCCGCGACCAGGGTCCGCTCAACTTGACGCACCTGGAGCCGAAGCTCATCGATGTGTCGGTGCAGGGTTGGCTGGATATCCTCAACGAGCGGGTCTTCTTCTGGCTCCACCCGGACAAGCTCGCCGGTCTGTTGACTGCGCGCAGGTACCGGGACAGTGTCCAAGACGTTCTGACGGTGGACACAAGGAGTTTGCTGGAGTCGGCGGTGCAGCGTGTTCGACTCTCGCCCATCAACTCCGGTGCCGCCCTGTATCCGACCGCGACACCGCGCGGTTCGAATACGTTCCTGCCGATCGCTGACTACGACTACGCGGCCCGGCGACGTGCGCGAGGACCAGTTAATGCCATTGTCGAACTCGCGGTCACCGGCGGAGTCCCAGACATAGCGGATCATGTTGTGTCAGTTCGCCGGATGCAGGGGCTCGAAGAACTCGGTGAGTACTCTTTGCGCTGACACGTCTCGTGGTCCTGATCTGACCGGCGTATGCGGGGCAGAAGCCACAGTCCTCTCGGTTACCGTGCCCCTCCTGCCTTTGTTACTCCTTGAACTGCGTGGTGAAGACGGCCAGTTCCTGTTGCGCGCGATCGAGCATTGAACGGGCCCACTTAGAGCAGTACGTGGTCGTGTCCATGGGTCACTCGCCGCTCCGCCCCAAACACCACCGCCGCATTTGTCGCTGGCCGTCTCGAGATTGGCAAAACCTCCAGCCACTGTCGGCATCGTAATTCGTAGTTCGAGCACCTCTCTCATCCCCACCGAAGGATCTCCCCCCAGACAAGCGCGGAAGGCGTCGCCTGGAGCTCTCTCTAAAAGGTCTCCAGCGCCACAACCGGCACGCGCGGCACGTCCCGCGAGTCCGTGCGCCGCATCATGACCTTCGCGGTCCCCTACCGCGCCCGCCTCCTCCTCTTCATCGGCCTCAGCGTCGTCGGCGCGTTCCTCGCTGTCGCGACGCCGGTGCTCGCCGGGCGGGTGGTCGACACCATCGTCGCCCGCGGTGCGGTCGGGACGATCGTGCAGCTCGCCGTGGTCATCGCGGTCGTCGCGGTGGCCGACGCCGGCGTCTCGCTCGTCACGCGCTGGTACTCGGCGCGGATAGGCGAAGGGGTCATCCTCGACCTCCGCACCGCCGTCTTCAACCACGTGCAGAAGATGCCGATCGCGTTCTTCACCCGCACCCGCACCGGCGCCCTCGTCAGCTAAGGGAAGGAGCAGATCGGCGCGGCGAGACGGACGTGGAACTCTCAAGAGGTGGCGCTCCCGCTTCGGCCAGCGAACTATGGCATAGAAGTCACTCGAGCGAGACCGTCCAGGGGCCTAGCTGCTCGGCGGCCCGGTCCGTGCCCGAATCCTTGCCGCCGCTCCCCGTTCCTAGTTGCGATGGCCATCGGTATCGCGAGGTAGGACCGGTCAAGATTCGGTTGGTCACTCATCGAGCCGGGAGGGCATGTCGTAGGTACTCACTACGCTAGACCACAGCATTTGTGTCAGGAAAGTGTGGTTGGTAATGGTTGAGCAGCCGGGTTTCCGGAAGGCGAAGGACAACGCGGTGAGAGCGGCTGACGACGTCAGCAAACTCGCGAGGCACGCTTCGTCGCACCTCAAAGAGCAGACCGGAGACCTTAGGGAAGCGGCAGTCGACATGCTGCGAGCGCGGCACCTCGCCTCTTACGAGGAGCTCACTGCCGAGTACAATGCTGTGTTCACAGAGATGAGCGACAAGGGGCTCTCCCTGCTCCGCCAGCGGGAGCGCTCGACAGATCTCATCGGGTTGGTCGAGCTGCTCGTGAACAGCATCGTCAACACCCCGAAGTCCTTCAACGCAGACTTCGAAGAGATCGACATGCACAAGGCTCGCTTCCTCGACGCCGAGGAGTTCGCCCGGCGAGATCTCGCCGCTGCGCGGAGATCAGCGGCAGGCGCCGGGGCAGGAGTGACTGCTGGGGCTGCGCTCGCCAGCGTCGCACCGACGGCGGCCATGTGGGTCGCCACCACGTTCGGAACGGCGTCGACAGGAACCGCGATCTCGACTCTTTCCGGTGCGGCAGCGAGCCAGGCCGCTCTGGCATGGCTCGGAGGCGGCGCCATCGCAGCCGGCGGAGGAGGAACCGCTGTCGGCGGCGCCCTGCTCGCTCTCGCCGGCCCTGTCGGTTGGACCCTCGCGGGAGCAGCACTCCTCACATCGATCGCCCTGTTCGCCCGGAAGAGATTCGAGACACAGGAGACGAAGCGACAGACGCTGGCGGCGATCATGCAGAACGTCGCCGAAGTGAAGGCGATAGATGTGCAGATAAGCGACCTTCTCGACCGCACCGCCTCCATACGTGAACTGCTCGTGAAGGTATACAGCGAAGCTGTGCCGTACGTCGGATGTGACTTTCGAGCCGCATCCGCCCAACAGCAAGCTCAACTCGTCGCGCTCGTCAACACGGCGAAGGCCTGCGCAGCCTTGCTGAGTACCCGCATCGAGAAAGACTCCGTCGATGAATAATCTCGCTGATCTCGCGAAGAGAAATCAGGAGCAGGCTGTCGCGGCATGGTTGGGCTACCTAGACCGCCTCAGAGCTGAGCGGCTGCTGAGCGCGTTGCGCGGCCAGGACGAGAACCTGATCGATGCCCTCGATCATGTCGATGCCGCGCTGCAGATGATCGGCGACGTCGTGGCCTCGAATCGCGGAGGGGTGAAGGGCATGCACGGTTTCATCGCGGAGGTCGCAGAGGTTGGGATCGGCAATGCCCGAACCGCGATCCGTGGCGAGGACACCAGCTACGCATGGGTGAACAACAACGGCCCCACGGATCTCTTGCGCGCCGGAGTTCAGATCCAGCAGAAGTTCGTCGCGGCCGGCGGCCGACTCGGGCTCGGCGCGATAGCCGAGCACCTCGACAGATACCCCGACTTCGTCGCGAACGGCGGAAAGTACCAGATCCCGAACGATCACTTCGAGACGATTCAGAAGCTCTACGCGATGACTGCGGAGGACGCCGGCAAGCTTCTGTCTCGCAGCGGCGACGGCCCCTCACTCACCGACTGGAAGCGCGTTCAGACCTTCTTCTCAACCGACTCCATCGGACTCGAATCTGTCGAGGCCTCCCATCTGGGATACGCGGATGTACAACGCGACGCCTACGGGGTCACGTTCGAGGCGGAGAAGGAAACACTGCGCGCCACCGACGCGAACCTGCGCGAGAAGACTCGTCAGGAAAATCGGCCAACGGTCGGTCAAGGCGCGAGAGCCACCCTCGTGGCCGCAGGAGTCGAGGGCGGAACAACCTTCGTACTCTCCCTGGTCGACAAGCGTCGCCAAGGAAAGAAGCTCAAGGACCTCACGACCGACGACTGGACGGAGATCGCGGGCGACACGGCTATCGGCGCAGCAAGGGGCGGGGTTCGGGGCCTCAGCATCTACTCGCTCATCAACCTCACCATGACATCCGCCGCCGTCGCAAACATGATGGCGGCCGCTGCGTTCGGCGTCGCGGACCAGGCCAACAAGTTCCGTCGGGGGGAGATCTCCGAAGTGACGTTCATTGAGAACGCCGAACTCGTCTGCCTTGAGGTCGGCGTATGCGCCCTGTCTTCCGCTGTGGGGCAAGCGATCATCCCCATTCCCATCCTCGGCGCCGTCATCGGGAACACCGTCGGCACCATCATGTACAACGCCGCTTCATCCTCACTCTCTGCACGCGAGACTGCACTCGTCAACAGCTACCTCGATGACCAGCGCGTGCTCGACGAGAAACTCGCTGTCGAGCACGACGCTCTTATCGGGAAGCTGGAAGCGAGCATGAGCGGTTATGTGACGGCGCTCGATCGGGCATTCTCCCCCGACATCGAGGTTGCGCTACTCGGCTCGATCGAGCTCGCACGCGAAGTCGGCGTGCCCTCCGAAGACATATTGGACACCGACGAAAAGGTGCACGAATACTTTCTGGACTAGTGACTCGAGACCGATGGAGCGCTCAGCGCTGACAGCAGAAGAAGTACGACGTGCCGCGCCTGGCGAACGGCAAGAGGTCGAGTGAAGGGTTCAGTACACTCCGGCGAAGACGTAGGGGTCTCCCGCTGCGTCCGACACGAGCGACGCTTCAACGTCTGGGAGGAGATCGGGGCAGTTGTCTCGGACCGAGTAGTACAGGGCGGCCCCCGCGATCTCGTACGCCTGAGCGCGGGGTACGAAGTCGATCGCGTAGCTGCTGATGGTCGTACTTTGCAACAGACCGCTGTAGTACGGCGGGGGAGTCTGTCGGAAAACCGCGCAGAAACTCGCCCCATCCTTGCCCGCAAGGATCTTCGCGTAGCCGTCGATGAGCACATCGCTCCACGGGGTCGGTTCGGGTGTGGGCAGCGCTAGAGCAGAGGTCGGGGTGGGCGTCGGCGTCTCCCTCATCGGGGTCGGCGTGACGCTTTCGCTTTGACTTGGGGACGCCGTCTGGGCCGCCTGGCCTTCCGACGACGTACAACCAGCCGATCCCAAGGGCACGATGAGGAGAACCACTATGGGCATCAATAGTTGGGCGCGCACACTACGAAACATAGCAGCGCATTGGCAATATTGGTCGCTTCGCCTGCCGTAGACAGAAATGGCCTGATCCCTTGTCGCACAACCCACCCGATCTTCCGAATTCAAGAAACATCGACTCCGACCCTTGCGCCTATCGCACCGTCCACGCGGCCGTCAGGGTCGGATATCGATCAGTCGTCGTTTCGGATCACCTGCTGTCCTGAGCCAGTGAAGACGGATCGGCCGCCGAACGCCTCTCGGCTCCCCCTCCCCGGAGCAGAACTCAGTCCTTGCCCTCGAGCGACATCAACCCCGGATGCCGACCCAGAGCATCCTCGCCATGGGTCATCCTGACCGTCAGCACCGCCGCGGCCGGCACATCGACGCCGCGGAGCATCAGCGGCTCGGCCGAATCGAACTGGGTGACGAGGGTCCAGGAGTCGACCTCGGGATGCACGGCCGTCATGGCGCTGTAGTGGAAGCTGAGCCAGCGGCCGCCGCTCACCTGGCAGACGAGCCGCTGATTCGACACGAGCAGGCGGACCTGCTGACGATCCCGCCACTGGGCCTGCGCCTGAGCATGCGCGACCGAGGCGTTGACCGTATTGCTGACGGCGTTGGCGAAGAGGCCTGCCGCGACGAAAGCCGGTCGCCCCACGTAGAAGCCTGACGTGCGGGTGTAGGAGACGTCCCGGCCGTAGTACCGGAAGTAGTCGGCCCGGGTGTCCAGGAAGAAGAACTCGCCCGGTCCGGGGACGACGTCCCACACTCGGATCTCGGCGGGCAGCTGCCGCGCCAGCAGCAGCGCGCGCAGGTCGACGGCCGCGCCCCGCCCGCGGTCCGACGCTTCCCGCGCCTCGATCGTCGCCCGCTCCGTCGCAGTAAAGCGCCCCTTCGCCCGCCGCGCGCGCCCGTGGACGATGACGGCCTGCACGATCGCCACGATCACGGCGGCGACCGGCACGAGGAACGCGGCTGCCAGCAGGGCGAGCTGCAGAAGCAAGGACTGCAGGTCCCCCTCGGCGGCCGAGAGCCATACGAGATACTGAGACCAGCCGAATCCGACGAACGCTACGGGTGCTGACACCAGCGGAACGATCCACCGCAGGTGCGACCGCTTTCGATACGGCCGCCCACCGAGCTGCTCCGCGACCATTCCGCTGCCCAGCTGATCCGCACTCATCTGCCCAGTTTGCCGCGAATCGGCGATCCCGAGACGGGGCGTCGCTCGATCGAGGCGCACACTGCATCAGTCGCGCGAACCCCACGGAATCCGCCCCTCGCCCCACCCCCACTAGAAGGACCCCCACATCATGAGCATGGAAGGCGTCGCCTGGAGCTCCCTCTACCGGATCTCCTCCGCCCAGAGCGGCAAGCACGGCATCTCCCGCGAGTCCGTGCGCCGCATCATGACCTTCGCGGTCCCCTACCGCGCCCGCCTCCTCCTCTTCATCGGCCTCAGCGTCGTCGGGGCGTTCCTCGCCGTCGCGACGCCGGTGCTCGCCGGGCGGGTGGTCGACACCATCGTCGCGCGCGGCGCCGTGGGCACGATCGTGCAGCTCGCCGTGGTCATCGCCGTCGTGGCCGTGGCCGACGCCGGGGTCTCGCTCGTCACGCGCTGGTACTCGGCGCGGATCGGCGAGGGCGTCATCCTCGACCTCCGCACCGCCGTCTTCAACCACGTGCAGAAGATGCCGATCGCGTTCTTCACCCGCACCCGCACGGGCGCCCTCGTCAGCCGGCTCAACAACGACGTGATCGGCGCGCAGCAGGCCTTCAGCGGCACGCTCTCCGGGGTGGTCACGAACGTCGTGGCGCTGGTCCTCACGCTGATCGTCATGCTCAGCACGTCGTGGCTGGTCACCGTCCTCGCGGTGATCATGCTGCCGATCTTCCTCATCCCCGCGCGCCGGATGGGCAGCCGCCTCGCCGCGCTCCGCCGCGAGGCCGCCGACCACAACTCCGCGATGAGCACGCAGATGACCGAGCGCTTCTCGGCGCCCGGCGCCACCCTGGTGAAGCTGTTCGGCCGGCCCGACGAGGAGGCCGAGGAGTTCCGCGTCCGTGCCGCCCGCGTCCGCGACATCGGGGTCCGGACCGCGATGCTGCAGCTCGTCTTCGTCACCGCGCTGACCCTCGTCTCCGCGCTCGCCCTCGCGCTCGTCTACGGGCTCGGCGGCGTCCTCGCGCTCGGCGGGCAGCTCGACACCGGCGCGGTCGTCACCCTCGCGCTCCTGCTCACCCGCCTCTACGCGCCGCTGACCAGCCTCGCGAACGCGCGCGTCGAGATCATGAGCGCGGTCGTCAGCTTCGAGCGCGTCTTCGAGGTGCTCGACCTCCAGCCGCTCATCCAGGAGAAGCCCGACGCGGGCACCGTCCCGGAGGGCCCGGTGTCCGTCGAGTTCGACGACGTCCGCTTCGCCTACCCGTCCGCGGACAAGGTGTCCCTCGCCTCCCTGGAGGAGGTCGCCGTCCTCGACACCCGCGGCGGCGAGGAGGTGCTGCACGGCCTCTCCTTCCGGATCGAGCCGGGGCAGACCGTCGCCCTCGTCGGGACGTCCGGGGCCGGCAAGTCCACGATCGCGCAGCTGCTCTCGCGCCTCTACGACGTCGACAGCGGCGCGGTACGCCTGGCCGGTACCGACGTCCGCGACGTCACCTTCGCCTCGATGCGGCACACCCTGGGCATGGTGACGCAGGACGGCCACCTCTTCCACGAGACGATCCTGTCCAACCTGCGCCTCGCCCGCCCGGAGTCGACCGACGACGAGGTGTGGGACGCCCTCCGCCGCGCGCGACTCGAGCCGCTCATCCGCTCCCTGCCCGACCAGCTGGACACCCTCGTCGGCGAACGCGGCTACCGGCTGTCCGGCGGCGAGCGCCAGCGGCTGACCATCGCGCGGCTCCTGCTCGCCCAGCCGCGCGTCGTCATCCTCGACGAGGCGACGGCCGCGCTCGACTCCACCTCGGAGGCCGCGGTGCAGGCGGCGCTCAGCGAGGCCCTCGAGGGCCGGACCGCGATGGTGATCGCCCACCGCCTCTCCACCATCCGCAGCGCCGACCTGATCCTCGTGATCGAGGACGGCACGATCGTCGAGCGCGGCACGCACGAGGAGCTCCTCGCCGCGGCCGGCCGCTACGAGGAGCTGCACCGCACGCAGTTCGCGGTGCAGAAGGACGTGGCGGCGGAGGAGGAGGCGCTCAGCGGGTCATAGTTCATGCTGGTCGAGTAGCCGCGCAGCGGCGTATCGAGACCCGCCGTCAACAGCAGGACGGGTCTGCAGACTCAGGTTCTGAGGGTGGTGGATCTCGATACGCCCGCTCCGCGGGCTACTCGATCAGCATGGGCATCGCCCTGCAGGCGAGGCGATCCTTGCCGGGAGCTCCGGCAACCGGTCCCGGCGTGGGCATCGCCCTGCAGGCGAGGCGATCCTTGTTGGGAGCTCCGGCAACCGGTCCCAGCAGGGGCCTCGCCCTGCGCGCAAGGCAGACCCTGCTGGGAGGCACGGGCCTCGCCCTGCACGTGAGGCAGGCCTCGCAGGGTGCTGCGGCGCCCGATCCGCCCACGCAGCCATGGCCTAGATTCGACACATGGTGAGCGCAGCAGGGTCGGCACCCGGGCCGAGCCAGCTGCTCGTCCTCTCCAAGATCACGGACATCCTCGACGCGTTCACGCTCGAGGCCCCCGCCCTCACACTCACGCAGATCCGCGAGGCGACGGGGCTGCCCGTGTCGACCACGCAGCGGCTGGTCGTCAACCTGGTCGCGCAGGGCTTCCTCGACCGCGACGGCGACCGGTTCCGCATCGGGCTGCGGATGGCGTACTGGGCGGCGCCGGCCGTCCGCGGGATCCGCGCGGTCGACGTCGTCGCGCCCCTGCTGCAGGAGCTGCGCGACGCGACCGGCGAGACGGCCAGCCTCTTCCGCTCGGAGGAGGACTACCGCGTCTGCATCGGGCTGGAGGAGACGCACCACGAGCTGCGGCAGGACAGCTACGTGGGCAAGGTCGCCCCGCTGACCGTCGGCTCCGCGGGCCGCGTGCTGCTGGCGTGGAACGACGAGCTGCGCGCGCAGGTGCTGGGCCGGCCGATCCCGGACCTGGCGCACCGGACCATCACCGACCCGGCGGCCCTCGCCGAGGCGCTCGCGGAGACGGCGCGGCGGGGCTACGCGATCACCGGCAACGAGCGCGTGGACGGGCTCACCGGCGTCGCCGCCCCGGTCTTCGACCCCGACGGCCGCGTCCGGATGGCGATCAGCGTCAGCGGCCCGGTCGCCCGCATCTCGCCGGACGACCTCGACCGCTGGACGCCCCTCGTGCGCGAGGCCGCCGACCAGGCGACGCGGCGGCTCGGCGGGCGCGCGCCGGCCTCGGCCGGCTGACCTCGGCCGGAACGACCCCTAGACCGAGACGACCCCTTCAGCCGGGACGACCCACGGAAACGCCGCCGCCGTCGACCGCGCACCCTGCCGCGCCTTCGACCGGTTGGGCTCGCCGAGGTCCTCGAGCAGGCTCTCCGACTCCCGCACGAGCTGCGCGAACGCCTCGGTGTCGAGCCACTCCGGCCGCATCGCGAAGAGGAGGTCCTCGGACGCGGTGTTGCCGCTCGCACCCGGCGCGAAGGGGCAGCCGCCGAGCCCGCCGAGGGCGCCGTCGACGACCGTCGCGCCGGCCTGCACGGCGGTGAGCGCGTTGACGACCCCGGCTCCCCAGGTGTCGTGGCCGTGAAAGACGATCTCGCGCGGGGGCGTCTCCGCGGCGACGCGCGAGACGAGCGACGCGACCTGACCGGGATGCGCCTGCCCGAGGGTGTCGCAGATGACGATGTCCTCCGCGCCCTCGGCCCGCGGGTCGTTCGCGATCGCGAGCACGCGCTCCTCCGGCACCATCCCCTCGAACGGGCAGGTGAAGGAGGTCGCGATGCACAGCTGGATCCGGCCGCCGACGCCGTGCGCCAGCGCGACCGCGTCGGGCATGGCGTCCAGGCTCGCCTCGGTGGGCCGGCCGATGTTCGCCCTGTTGTGGGAGTCGGACGCCGAGAAGCAGTACTGGAAGTTGCGCGCCCCGGCCGCCGCGGCCTTCTCGATGTGCCGCGGAGTGGCGACCCACACCCAGCTCTTCTCGAGCTCCTCGGGGGTCAGCGCCTCGATCACCTCGAGGGTGTTCGCCATCGGCGGCACCACGTCGCCGCGTGCCATCGAGCCGATCTCGAGCTCCGGCACTCCCGCGGCGAAGAGCGCGCGGGCGAGGCGCACCTTGCGCTCCGTGGAGAGCATCCGGCCGGTGAGCTGGAGGCCGTCGCGCAGGGTGACGTCGCGCAGCCGGGCTGCGGATATCGTCGCGACGGAGGCCGTCGGGGCCGCGGCGGTCATCGGGCGTCCGCCTCGGTGGCGCGGGTGGTCGGGGTGCTGCTCTGGAGCATCGCCAGAACCTCCTCGGTGTCGTGCCCCAGTGCCGGGGCGAGGGTCTGGATGGGGAGGGATCGACCGCCGAGCACGGGGACGACGCCGGGGAAGCCGACGTCCTCGATCGTGCCGGCGCCGGTGTCGACGTCGAACTTCTGGATCATGTCGCGTGCGGCGTACTGCTCGCTGGAGCTGATGTCGGCGGCGGTGTAGATCGGGCCGGAGGGGACGCCGCTCTCGTCCAGGATCGCCAGCGCCTCGGCGGAGGTCCTCGTCGCGGTCCAGGCGCCGATCGCCGCGTCGAGCTCGTCGCGGCGCTTCCAGCGCAGGTCGTTCGTGGCCAGCCCCTCGTCGGCGGCGAGGTCCTCGCGCCCGATGATCCCCATGAAGCGCTGGAAGATGGCGTCGCCGTTGCCCGCGACGACGATGCTCGACCCGTCGGAGCAGGTGTAGGCGTTGGTGGGGGCGATGCCCTCCATCCGCCCGCCGACCCGCTCGCGCACGATGCCGTGCGCCTGGTAGTCGGGGATCAGCGACTCCATCATCGAGAACATCGCCTCGTTGAGGGCGACGTCGACGACGCGCTCCTCGAGCGGAGCCGGCCCCAGGCCCGCCGCGCGCCGCGTCTGCCGCTGGAACAGCGCCATCATCACTCCGTAGCCGGCGTAAAGGCCGGCGATCGAGTCGCCGATCGAGACGCCGACGCGCACGGGCGGCCGGTCGGGGTCGCCGACGAGCTCGCGGAACCCGCCCATCGCCTCGGCGACGGCGGCGAAGCCCGGCCGCTCGGAGAGGGGCCCGGTCTGCCCGAACGCCGAGATGCGGCCGATGACGATGTCCGGGTTCGCCTCGTTCAGCACGTCGGGTCCGATCCCCCACTTCTCCAGGGTGCCCGGGCGGAAGTTCTCGAGCACGACGTCGCACTCCGCGGCGAGGCGGCGGACGGCGTCGCGCCCCTCCTCGGTGCGGAGGTCGAGGGTGATCGACTTCTTGTTGCGGTTGATCGTGTGGAAGAGCATCGAGGTGGTCGAGCCGGCGTGCAGGCGCCACTTCCGCAGCTCGTCGCCGGTGCCGGGGCGCTCGACCTTGATCACCTCGGCGCCGAAGTCGGCCAGCAGCCGGCCGGCGGTGGGCGCGGCGATGAAGTTGCCGAGCTCGAGCACGCGGAGCCCGTCGAGCGGGGCGATGCGGGGTGCTGCGGGCGGTGCGGTGGGAGGTGCGGTGGTCACAATCTGCCTTCCGGTCGGGTCAGATGAAGATGCTGAGAACGAGGGTGACGCCCAGCGCCACGACCGAGGCCACCGAGACGCCGATGGTGCAGGTCTTGAGCGTGCCACGCGTGGTCTGGCCGAGGAGCGACTGGAGCAGCCAGAACGTGTTGCTGGTGACGTGGACGGCGAAGAGCGAGCCCGCACCGGCGGCGAGGGCGATCAGGATCGGGTCGAGTCCGATCACCGGCGCGATGGGGGCGAGGATGCCCGCCGCCGTGATCGCCGAGATCGTCACCGAGCCGACCGCCACGTGCAGCACGGCCGCGATCGCCCAGACGATCAGCAGCGGGGCGAAGCTGTTGGCGCTGAAGGCCTGCCCGAGGATGTCGCCGAGCCCGGTCGCGGCGACGACCGCGGCGAGGGAGCCGCCGACGCCGGTCAGGATGAGGATCTGCCCGCTCTCGCGGAATCCGGCGACCACCGACTTCTCCACCCGCGGACGTCCGACGGTGAAGCGGCCGACCGCGCTGGTCCCCAGCACGGCGAGGAGCAGCGCGACCACCGGGTCGGTCACCAGATCCAGCGGAGCGATCGACACCTCGGCGATCTGCAGGATCGCGCCGGTGGCGATGAGGGCCAGGCAGAGCAGGAGCGGGGCGAGAGCAGGATCAGCCGGGGCTCGGTCCGCACGGCCTCGCGCTGCGCCACCGCGATCCCCCGGGGCACTCCGCCGACCTTGCTCAGACGCTCCGCGGCGGGCAGCGAGGACGTGTCGAGCGGCACGGGCTCGGGGGCGGTCTCCTCCTCGAAGGGCGCCTCGTCCTTCTCCGGGTTCCAGAACCCGAGGCGGAAGAGGGTGCTCATGATCAGGATCGAGATCAGGATGGTGGGCACGACGACGATCAGTCCGAAGAGCAGCATCGTCCCCAGCGGGACGCCGAGGACGCCGGCGAGGGCGAGCGCGGCGACTCCGGGGACCATCAGCACGATGCCGCACTCGAGGCTGATGGCCATCGCCGTGGCGATCCGCGGGACTCCGTGCTTGCCGATCTGCGGCGCCATCCTCCGGGCCAGCGGCGCGGAGATCACGAGGAGCACGTCGAGGAAGATCGACTGCAGCAGCGTCCCGATCGTCAGGCCCATGGCGTAGGGCAGTCCCTTGGCGCCGAAGATCCGGAGCAGGTGGGACACCAGCCGCTGGATGGCGTTCATCTCGCTGAGCATCGAGCCCAGCAGCACGCCGAAGGTGATGAGCAGGCCCACCTCGGTCATGATCGAGCCGAAGCCCCCGGTGACGGTGCTGATCGTCTCGGCGGGGCCCAGGCCGATCGCGAGGCCCAGGAAGACCGAGCCGAGGACCAGCGCCACGACGGGGTTGAGGCGGAAGCGGGTGATCAGCACGACGACGCCGAGGATGGCGACCGCCGTGATCACGAGGGTGAAGGTGTCTGACGTCATCGTCGTCCCATCAGGTGAGTGCTCCCGGTCCTGCGCTGTCGCGCCGGGAAGCGATTCCTAGATTATGGACATGAACCCACGATGTAGGCAAGGGTGAGGGGCATGACGCGCACTCCCCTCTCGATCTCGGTCCCGAGTCCCGCCCTGCTCGACGCCCTCCGACCGGGCGACGGCTCCTACGAGCTCGACCTCTGGGACCTCACCGGTCCGCCTCCCCGTGCGGCCTACGACATGGTCGTCCTCCCCTATCAGGGCGACCCGGCGCTGCTCGACGCGCTGAGGACGGTCGACTGCCGGCTCGTGCAGGCTCAGACGATCGGCGTCGAGGGCGTCCTGGCCGCCCTGCCGCCGGGGGCGCTGCTCGCCAACGCGAGCTCGGTGCACGAGTCGTCCACCGCCGAGCTCGCCGTGGGTCTGGCGATCGCGTCGCTGAGGAGGATCGACACCTACGTGCGCGCGGCGGAGACGGCGATCTGGCAGCAGGTCCCGGGCGAGAGCCTCGCCGACCGGAGGGTCGCGATCATCGGCTCCGGCGGCGTGGGGCGCGCGATCGAGCGGCGGTTGCAGGGCTTCGAGGTCGACGTGCTGCGCTTCGCCCGGACGGCGCGGGAGGACCCCGAGCGGCCGGTGCATCCGATCGCCGCGTTCGCGTCCTTCGCCGCCGAGGTCGAGGTCGTCTTCCTCGCCGTCCCCCTCGACGCGTCGACGCACCACCTCGTCGACGACGCCTTCCTCTCCGCGCTTCCGCCGGGCGCGCTGCTCGTGAACGTGTCGCGCGGGGCGGTCGTCGACACGGTCGCCCTCGTCGAGCACCTCCGGCGGGGGCGGGTGCGGGCGGCGCTGGACGTCGTCGATCCCGAGCCGCTCCCGCCCTCGCACCCGCTCTGGAGCACGCCGAACACGATCCTCACGCCGCACGTCGGCGGGGCCTCCTCGGCGATGACGCCGCGGATCCTCGCGCTGCTCCGCCGGCAGATCGAGGCGCTGCTGCGCTCGGAGCGACCCGCGAACATCGTCGGGGAGGGGTGAGGGCGGGTTCGTCCGCGGTGCAGGAGGACTCGGCGGGGGAGTCGCTCAGCGGGTCGTGAGCGCTCCTCCCCCGCCGCGGCTCAGAACAGCCGGACCGCGTCGGCCGGTTCGTCCAGGCCGCGCACCAGCGTCGGGATCCGCTTCTTGAAGGCGAAGAACCCGCGCGAGGCCGACGGCCACGCGGAGCCGTCCCAGCGGCGGCGCACCGTGACGAGCGCGATGCCCTCCTGAGCGAGGGCGGAGCGGAGCGCGTCCAACCGCTCCTGCACGGGGCCGACCGGCGCGTAGGGGACCACCACGGTGTCGAGCCGCTCGGACGCCGCCCAGTCGACGACCGTCGCGGGGAGCGCATCGGCCAGCACCCGCGCCGGCCGCCCGCCCTTGTCCGACGTGTGCTCCGCGGCGTCGGCGATCGCCGCGGCGGTGAAGTCCTGCACCGCCTCGGAGACCGCGAACGGCGAGCGCTCCCCCGGGTCGGCGACGACCGCGGTCGCGATCAGCCGCTCCGCCAGCCCGGGCTGCTCGGCGAGGAGGCTCCCCGCGTCGAGGTCCTCCTCGTGCAGCAGGAGTCCGGGCCGGGTGCCGATCGTGCCGTCGACGTCGTCCGGCTCGATCGGCGTCCGCGGCGGGAAGTGCTCCTCGCTGAGCGCGGGCGCCGAGGTGGCGAGACCCTGCGGCGAGAAGCGGCCCTCGGTGTACTTCGCGATGTTCGACGCGGTCGCGAGGTAGGTCTTGCCCGGGGTCTGCAGACCGGCGACCCAGCGCCAGGACAGGGTGTTGGAGGCGGCGTCGCCGTCGAGCAGGTGCCGGTAGAAGAAGTCGGCGCCGAGCTGCCAGGGCAGGCCGAGGGTGAAGACCCAGATGCTCGCGAACCACATGCGCGTGTGATTGTGCAGGTAGCCGGTCTCGACGAGCTCGCGCACCCAGGCGTCCATCGCGTCGATGCCGCTCCGGCCCTCGAGCGCGTCGTGGTAGCCGGTCGGGAGGTGACCCTCGAACTCGCTCACCTCGCGGCGGTAGCGGCGCCACACCTCGGGGTTCTGCTCGAGCCAGCCCTTCCAGTAGGTGCGCCAGAACACCTCCTGGACGAACTTCTCCGCGGCGGTCAGCGAGTGCCTCGAGAGGACCGCGGCGACGACCTCCCGCTCGGTGACGAGCCGGTGGCGGAGGTACGGGGAGAGCCCGGAGACGTTGCTCCGGGACGGTCCGTGGTCGTGATTGCGCTCGCGCGTGTAGGCGGAGCCGGCGCGCGCGACGAAGTCGTCGAGCGCCTCGAGACCGGCGGCTCGGGTCGGGATGAACATCCCGCCATCATGCGACGCGCTCCGGGGCGGGGGCTGACAGCGGCGAGCTCAGAGAACTGAGACGCGGACGCGTTCCAGCCGCCGCAGCGGCAGGCCGTCCGTGGCCGATGCGCTGATCGCGGAGACCTCGGCCGGCGACGAGAGGCTCGGCCGGGGGCGGCGTCGGATGCTGATCTCGTCGAGAACAACGGCAGGCAGGATCTGCTCGTCACCAGTGTGAGAGCCCCACTTCATGTGGGGCTTCTGCAGTCTCCGGGGTAAGCGATACCGCAGAGGAGGGGCTCGACGGGCGGCTGGGCCGGGGTGCCACTCCCACCCCTCCTGCCCCGCCCCTAGGAGACGGGCCCCTCCGCCGCTACGCTCACGACATCCGGGACGGACTCGAGACGGGGTTTCCGATGAGAAGCACGCACGTAGCGCTGGGCGTCGCCGGCGTGCTGCTCGCGGCGGGCGTGGTCGCGGCAACGACGACGGCCACGACGACGACAGCGACGAGCGTCTCCGCTGCGAAGGCCGGCGAAGACGCCGTACTCGGTATCGAGCAGATCGCCCACCACGATGCCGCGGGCGGCGAGCCCACGATCTCCCCGGAGGAGGCCCTCGCGGAGCGGGTGGCGAACTTCCCCGCTCTGCAGCCGTACGACACGACCGAGCCCCTGGTGCCCGTCTCCGAGCTCGTCGGCTCCCTGCGAGCGGGCAGCGACGACGGCGCCGAGAAGATCCCCGTCTTCGCCGCCGCCCTGGCCTACGGGGATCTGCAGAGGATCAGTCCGCGCCTGGGCTCCGACGTGCAGATCGCCGCGGACCGCCCGGTCTGGGTCCTGACGGCGCACGACACCGTCCAGAACTACGGCGCGATCTCGGGCACGGTGGCGAAGACCTGGGACGTGTACACGGTCGTCGTCGACGGCCCCTCGGGCGACATGATCGAGTCCGGGACCGGCCTGGACATCGAAGCGCTCGGCGTCGAGGGGGCGTACGTCGACTAGCGGCCCGGAGGAGGGTCTCGACGCACTGCTCCCGCTCCCCTACCCCTTCGCCTGGAAGTACACGTCCACGAAGTAGTTCGTGGCGTTGTACGACGACGACGGCATCACTCCGCCGGATCCGTAGCGGTACACGCCGTTGTCGCCGGAGGCCGAGGTCAGCGGGCCGTTCGTGACCGGCGACGCCAGCCCGGCTCCCGTGGCGGCGTAGTAGCCCGCCGGCGCGAGGTACGACACCGTGTAGCGGGCGCCCGGCACGAGCTCGACCGGCGTCGCGAAGGCGGCGCTCTGCCAGCCGGTGGCGGTCTCGCCGGTGAAGGTCACCTGCGCCATCCGCGTGCCGGAGGCGTCCCACAGCGAGCCGACGTGGGTGCCGGTGTTGCGGGAGCCCTTGTAGAAGGCGATGCCCGTGGCGCTGCCCGCGGCGGAGGCGGTGAAGGCCATCCCCACCTCGACCGAGGACGAGTCCTCCACGGAGGCGGTCGCGGGCGTCGCGTCGGCGAACAGGCGCGTGCCCGACGGGGTGACCGGCGTCGGGGTCGGAGTGGGCGTGGGCGTCGCCGACGGCGTGAACGAGACGTCGACCAGGTAGTTCGTGGTCGAGCGCTGCCCGGCGAAGCCGCCGGAGTAGGTGTACGCGCCGGAGTCGCTCGCGGTGACGAGCGGGCCGCGCGTGGCTCCGGAGCCGAAGCCGTTGATCGTGGCGGAGTAGGTGCCGGTGGTCGACGTGTAGGCGGCGACGTAGTCGGTGCCGCCGGTCACGGCCACCGGGGTGGCGAACGTCACCTGCTGCCAGCCGGCCGTGCTCTCGGCGGTGAAGGTCGCGCGGCCGATCTCGGCGCCGGTGTCGGCGTTCGAGAGCGTGCCGACGTGGGTGCCGGTGTTGCCGGGGCCCTTGTAGAAGCGGAGCGACGTGACGGTGCCGTCGACCAGCGGGGCGAAGCGGACGCCGAGCGTGACCGGGGTGCCCTCCGCGACCTGGGCGATGCCCGGGGTCGTCGAATCGTCGAAGAGCCGGCACGGGCACGCTCCCGCGACGGTGTCGGGCGCCTGCGTGGTGAAGGTCCAGCTGCCGCCCGAGGTGACCGCTCCGCCGCCGGTCGCGGTGCCGGCAAGGGTCGCGGTGTAGCCGGTCGACGCGGCGAGCGGGGAGGTGGGCGTGAAGGTGGCGGTGCGGGTGGTGGCGTTGTAGGAGGTCGTGCCCGCGACGCTCGCGCCGGCGGCGGTCTTCAGGGTCATCGCGACGGAGGTCGCCGTCACCGCCTTCGAGAAGACGGCCGAGACCTTCGTCGACGGCGCGACGCTCGAGGAGCCGGCGAGCGGCGTCTGCGAGGCGACGCTCAGCGGTGTCGCGTCGACCGTGCTGTAGACGGCGTCGACGTAGTAGTTGTTCGCGCGGTAGCTGTCGGTCGGGAAGCCGCCGGTGGTGCTGTAGACCCCGGCGGGCGTCGCTCCGAAGCCGCCGGCCACCTTCAGCGGGGCCGCGTCGTAGCCGGCGCTCGACCAGAACCAGTCCGCGGCCGAGTAGCGGCCGGTCGTGGTCGTGTACGAGACGACGTAGGTGGTGCCGGCGGTGACGGCGACGGGCGCGCCGAACGTGGCGGTCTGCCAGCCGCTCGCCGTCTCGTTCGCGAAGGCGACGGTGGCCAGCTGCCGGCCGTCGACACTCCAGAGCGCGCCGGTGTGCGGGCCGGTGTTGCCCGCGCTCTTGTAGAAGCGCACGCCCTGGACGAAGCCGTCGGCGGTCGGGGTGAAGCGCAGGCCGAGGGTGGCCGGATCGACGTCGCCGGAATCGGCGGTCTTCGGCACCTCGGCGCCGAACACGGTGGCCGTGCCGGTGATGGTGACGGCGCGGCTGGTGACGGCGCCGATGTTCGCGCTGTCGTCGACGGCGCGCACCCGGATCGTGCCGGTGCCGGTCCCGTGCTGGACGTAGCTGTAGGTCCAGGAGGTGGTGCCGGAGGCGGGGTGCCAGGTGCTGCCGTCCGTCGAGACCTCGACGCCGGCGACCTTGCCCGCGGCGTCGGAGGCGGTGCCCGAGACCGTGACGCTGCTGCCGTTGGCCTTGCTGGTGGCGCCCGAGGGGTTCGTCACCGAGACGGTCGGGCCCGCGGTATCGGTGCTCTTCGTCGCGGCGACCAGGCCGCTCATCAGCGTGGTGGGCTGCACGCCCATGTCGGCGAAGAGGTTCACCTGCGCCTGCTGCATCCGGACGTCGGCGGCTGCCCCGTCGCCGTCGTGCTCCTGGTCGAGGCCCCAGGTCCACTGCACGGAGCCGGCGGAGAACACCAGCGCGCCGCTCGCCGCCTTGTAGAGGGTGAGGTTGTGCCGGGTGGTGCCCGCCGCGACGGTGGTGCCGAAGTCCTGCAGGTACTCGGGGACGGCGCCGGTCGTCGTCGAGAGGCGGATCAGGCCGGGCGGGCGGGCGCCGTTGTCGACGTCCTCGTTCGACTCGTAGCCGATGGTGTGCGGGGCCAGCGCGGCGCGGCTGCCGGTGGCGAGCCCGGTGAGCGAGGTGTTGCGCCAGAGCCGCAGCTTCCCCTCCGCGGCGCTGACCGTCACGGGCAGATCGGAGTAGTTGACCATGTAGAGCGTGCCGGCCAGGGAGTTCTCGGGCCGGCCGCCGCCGTTCGCCACGGAGGCGAAGCGCGGGTCGCGCCAGGTGCCGGTGGACTCGGCCGCCGGGTCGGTCTTCGCGTTCGCCCAGGTCTCCTTGTAGGTGACGACGGTGCGGTAGTCGGCGCCGCCGGGGGTCTGCGACGGCTCGTAGCGGGTGCGCCAGTAGTCCTCGTTGCCGGAGAGGAACTGCAGGTTCACCCCGGCGTCGCGGGCGGCCGTGACGTTCGCGCGCTGGGCGCCGGACCAGTACTCGTCGTGGCCGACCGAGAGGAAGGTGCGGTGCTGCTTCAGCGCCGAGCCGAAGCGGTCGGTGTCGATCCCGGAGAAGTAGCTGACGTCGTAGCCGTTGCGCTCGAGGAAGCGCACCAGCGGGTACTCGTTGGCGAAGTAGAAGTCGCGGCCCTGGTTGTCGCCGCGGGTGGTGACGGGTCGGTTGTAGCTGAGCTTGTAGGCGCGGCCGTTGGCGCCGCCGCTGTAGAAGTTCGAGCCGCCGTAGGTGTTGTAGGCCTGCCAGGTGGGATCGGACGTCTGGAACAGCACGGCCGAGGTGCTGGCGGTGTCGCGCACGATGAAGGTGATCTGGCTGCGGCCGCCCGTGTCGGCGCGGGTCAGCAGCGCGACGTAGACGCCGGAGACGGCGGTGCTCGGCACGTCCCAGCCCGCCGAGACGGCCCACGTGCCGCAGTCGTAGAGCTCGGTGGTGACGTCCGAGAGGCACTCGGGCTGGATCTGCGGGAGGGCCGCGGTCGGGGTCACCGAGGTGATGAGACGCGCGCCCTTCCCGGCGTACCAGCCGGTGCGGTAGACGTCGATGGAGTACGCCGCGGCGTCGGTGTCGATCTTGAAGTCGATCCGCTGGCCGACGTTCACGCTGATGTCGGTGGAGTAGCCCTGGATGGACGGGTCGCCGGCCCCGGAGACGTCCCAGACCGACGGGTCGGTGCCCGGCTTCGCGTTCTCGCAGACGATCGCGTTCTGCCCGGGTGCGCACGCGGTCTCGGCGCTCGCGGTGGGCACGACGACGCCGACGACGACGAGGGCGAGCACAGCGGCGACCGCGAGGAGCGAGGCGCGCAGCCGGCCGCGGCGCGCGGGTCTCGGAGGGACCTCCGCGGCGGAGCGGAGCGGGGGTCGCAGGGGCGTGCGCGGGTCGATGTCGGGGTCCATGAGGACGCCTTTCGGGGGGTCGTCCCCGCGCCGGGTACGCGGGAGCCGGCGTCGCGGTGACGTCCGGGGACGCGCCGCACCCGGGTCCCGCGGGGGTCCGTGCGCTCCCCCGCCAGGATTCGGGGGAGAAGGGACGCCGGGCGGGTGGACCGGGAGAGCCGAGCGTCTCGAAACTACCGGAATCCCGGGGCGATCGGGGTCTCGATCCGGCGTCGGACCCGGTCTCAGCCGGCGGAGTCGGCGACGGCGACGTGCTGCGCGTCGTTCTCCGCGCGGCGGTAGTGCCGGTTGCGGACCGAGAGGATGCTGCCGCCGATGAGCGCGGCGAGGAACGAGCCCGCGAGCACGCCCACCTTCACGTGGTCGTCGGACTCGCTGCCGGCGCCGTAGGAGAGCTCGCCGACCAGGAGCGAGACGGTGAAGCCGATACCGGCGACGAAGGCCATGCCGAGGACGTCGATCCAGCGGATCGTCGGGTCGAGCGAGATGCCGCGGAAGCGGGTCAGGAGGAAGGTGCTGCCGGTGATGCCGATCGCCTTGCCGAGGACGAGTCCGGCGATGATGCCCACGGCGATGGAGTCCTGGAACGACGCGATCAGGCCCGAGACGCCGCCGACGGTGACCCCGGCGGAGAAGAAGGCGAAGACGGGGACGGCGAACGCGGTCGAGAGGACGCTCCACCGGTCGGCGAAGTGGGCGGCGAGGCCGTCGTAGAGCGGCTTCCCGGCCTGGTCGGTGCCGACCTGCACGCGCGCGCGCTTCGTGGCGACGACCGGGACGACGAAGCCCAGCAGCACTCCGGCGACGGTCGCGTGGATCCCGGAGGCGTGCACGAGCGCCCAGGTCGCGACACCCAGCGGGATGAGCACCCACCAGGCGCGGACGCCGCGCTGCACGCAGACGGCGAAGACCGCGAGCGGGATCAGGGCGAGCAGCAGCATCAGCACGTCGATGCCGGCGGTGTAGAAGACGGCGATGATCGTGATCGCGATCAGGTCGTCGACGACCGCGAGGGTCAGGAGGAACGTGCGCAGAGCGGGCGGCAGGAACTTCCCGACGACGGCGATGACGGCGACGGCGAAGGCGATGTCGGTCGCAGCCGGGATCGCCCAGCCGTCCAGCGCCGCTCCGCCGCGCGGGAGGTTGATCGCGACGAAGATCAGCGCGGGGACGACCACGCCGCCGGCCGCGGCGACGATCGGCACGACGGCGGTGCGCGGATCGCGCAGCTTGCCGGCGACGAACTCCTCCTTGAGCTCGAGGCCCACGACGAAGAAGAAGATCGCGAGCAGACCGTCGGCGGCCCAGGAGCCGACGGAGAGGTCCAGGTGCAGCGCCTCCGGGCCGAAGCGGAAGTCGCGGACTGTCTCGTAGAGGCCGGAGGCGGGGCTGTTGGCGATGATCAGGGCGAGCAGGGTCGCGCTCAGGAGGAGGGCTCCGCCTGTCGTGTCCTTCTGCAGGGTCTGGCGGAGTCCGCGCCAGATCGAGTGCGGGGCCTGGTCGGCGGGCAGGGGGTGATGCGGCATGAGTGCTCCGGTCGGAGGAAGAGGGGACGCGGGGACGCGCGACCGCAGGCTCCTTCGGAGGGACGGTCGCGGGTCAGGCGCGCGGCGGCGGGCAGCCGGCGATCTCGCCGTGCGCGTTCGTGCCCCAGAGGCTCATCCAGCCGTTGGTCCCCGAGGTGCGCTTGGTCAGCAGCAGCCGCGTGGGGAACGCCGCCGGCACCGCGGCGCGGGCGCGCGCGGAGCGGACGACAGGAGGAATCACCCGGTCAGGGTAGCGGAGCCCGCTGGGCGGGGGCAGGGACGCCGACGACGGGCCGCCCCGTGATCGAGGCCGGATCGTTACCGAGAGAGCGCTCTCCTGAGACGTACGCTGGCCAGACGCAGCTGGGGGGCTCCTCCCCTCGTCGCACCATCACTCAACGAGGAGGAACCATGCGGTCATCCCTGCACCGTCGTCTCACCCTTCCGGTCGCCGTTCTCGCGGCCGCCGGTCTCGCGCTCGCGGGCTGCTCCAGCAGCAGCGACCCCAACGACCCGAACGCCGGCGGCGGCGCGAGCTCCGGCGGCGCCGCGGGCGACGGCTCGGTCACCGTCTACGGCACGATCAACGGCGACGAGGCGACCCTGCTCGAGGAGTCCTGGGCGGACTGGGAGGAGGAGTCGGGGATCGAGATCGACTACACCGGCGACAAGGGCTTCGAGCAGCAGATCGGCATCAAGGTCCAGGGCGGCGACGTCCCGGACCTCGCGATCTTCCCGCAGCCGGGACTCCTCGCCGACACGGTCGCCTCGGGCAAGGTGAAGGAGCTGCCCGAGGGCGCTCTGGCGAACGTGAAGCAGAACTGGTCGGAGGACTGGCAGAAGTACGGCCAGGTCGACGGCACCCAGTACGGCGCTCCGCTGATGGCGAGCGTCAAGGGCTACGTCTGGTACTCCCCGGCCAAGTTCGCGGAGTGGGGCGTCTCGGTCCCGACGACCTGGGACGAGATGGAGGCGCTGGGGACGACCATCGCCGAGAAGTCCGGCGGACCGTCCTGGTGCGCGGGCTTCGCCTCCGACGCCGCGTCGGGCTGGCCGGGCACGGACTGGATCGAGGACGCCGTCCTCCGCGAGGCCGGCCCGGACGTCTACGACTCCTGGGTCGCGGGCGACACCCCGTTCACCGACCCGGAGATCAAGGCCGCGTTCGACCGGGTCGGCTCGATCCTGCTCGACCCGACGCTCGTCAACGCGGGCTACGGCGACGTGTCCTCGATCAACTCCACGGCCTTCGGCGACGTCGCGCAGAACGTCGCGAACGGCTCCTGCGCGCTGACCCACCAGGCGTCCTTCTTCGAGGGCTTCATCACCGGCGCCGACGCCACGGTGGCGGAGGACGGCGACGTCTGGGCGTTCCTCACCCCGCCGATCGCCGCGGACGACGACCAGGCCGTCACCGGTGGTGGCGAGTTCGTCGCCGCGTTCTCCGACGACGAGGACACCGCGAAGGTCCAGGAGTACCTCGCCAGCGCCGACTGGGCCAACAGCCGCGTCTCGCTCGGCGGCGTCATCTCGGCGAACACGGGTCTCGACCCGGAGAACGCGAGCAGTGACGTGCTGAAGGACTCGATCGCGATCCTGCAGGACCCGAACACGACCTTCCGCTTCGACGCCTCCGACCTGATGCCCAAGGCCGTCGGCTCCGACAGCTTCTTCAAGGGCATCGTGGACTGGATCGACGGCTCGAGCACCGACCAGGTCCTCGACACCATCCAGGCGGGTTACACCTCGTAGCGCGCATGCTGATCGAGCAGCCCGCGCAGCGGGCGTATCGAGATCCACCGTCTCCAGCAGGGCGGGTCTCGATACGCCGCGTCCCGCGGCTACTCGACCAGCATGGAACCGCGCAGATCGGGTCACCCGCCCAGCTCACGCTGATCGAGTAGCCCGCGGAGAACATGCTGATCGAGTAGCCCGCGCAGCGGGCGTATCGAGATCCACCGCCTCCAGCAGGGTGGGTCTCGATACCCCGCCTCCCGCGGCTACCCGACCAGCATGGAACCGCCCGGAAGCTCGCGCAGCGTCCCTCCGCTTGCTGGTCGCGCGGCGGGCCTCAGCAGGTGGCCGCCGGGTAAGGGGCTCTCGTCGTGGACGTCGCGGGGGCGCCGCCGACCGTGGCGGTGCTGGTCACCGTCGCCGTTCCGGCCGGCATGCTCGTCGCGCGGACGGTGAAGGCGGCGCTGGCACTCGAGCCGGGCGCGACCTTCGGGAACGACTTCGTGCCGTGGCTGGTCGCGACCTGCAGGTCGGCCGGGACCGTCGCATCGTTGCGGGCGCTGACGGTCAGCACGACCTTGCCGGCGACGCAGCGGCTCGACGCGGTGACGGTCGTCGGCAGTGCCGGCGCGATCGACACCGTGGTGGGCGTGCCGACGGCGACGGGCGCGATGGTGACCTTGTCGATGTTCGGGGCGTACGCCGTGGCGTTCCCGAGGACGATCGGCGCGGTCCCGGTGGTCAGCGTCAGGGGGATGGTGCGCTCCCAGAAGCTGTTCCACGAGATCGTGTAGCGGAAGTAGGCGCTGCCGACAGTGCCGGCGACCCCCTTCTCCGTCACGTCGATCCGGCGGTCGACGACCTGCGGGTTGTAGTCGTGGCGGCCGCTGAGCTCGGCGTTGGAGTAGGTCACCGAGAGGTCGTAGGCGCCGGCGGTGTCGAAGCCCGAGGCCCGCGCGATCTCGAGGGTGTTGGCCGCGCCGTTGCCGACGAAGCCGACGTACTGCCCGCCCGACACGTTGGAGCCGGTGCTCGCGGCGAGCGAGGCGTTCGCCGCCGCACCCGTCTTCGTCGCGTTCTCGGCCTCGATCGTCGTCGCGGCGGAGTCGGAGTCGGCGGCGCGGGTCGTCGTCACGGTGCTGAGCAGCACGCCGGCGGTGGAGTGCAGCTCGATCTCGTTGATGCCCTCGACGAGGTGCAGTCGGGTGGTCGAGGACCAGAGTCCGGCCGATCCGGCGCTGACGGTGCTGACCTTGCGGCCGTTGACGGACACGTCGATGCTCGACGCTCCGCTCGTGCGGTAGTCGAGCGCGACGTCGTAGTAGCCGGTCTTCCACGCGTTGGCGTAGACGTCGGCGCGCTGCTGGCCGGCGATGCTCGCGAAGCCGCGCGCACCCGCCGTGTCGTAGACGACCTCGGCTCCTCCCGTGTAGCGCAGGGTCGAGGCCGGGTACACGGTCTTCTCGCCGTCGGTGACGTCGGTGAGGAGGAATTTGTCGAGGGTGATGTCGGCGTTCGGGAGCACCGTCGTGCCGTTCTCGCTGGCGCGCAGCGAGAGGGTGTGCTGGCCGGCGGTCAGCTCGACGGTCACCTCGGCGCTGCCGCGGTACTGCCACTTCTGCGTGTTCGTCAGGGCGAGGTCGGCGGTGTACTGCACGAGCTGGTTCTTCGCGCCGTCGACGAAGAGGGCGTGGCGCCCGGGGACGCCGGGCGTCGATCCGATCACCTGGAAGCGGTAGCTGCCGGTGCGCGGGACGGTGACGGTCCAGTCGGCCTTCGAGGAGGCGTTGTTGAACGATCCGACGTCGCGCCCGCCGGAGGCGAGGAACTTCCAACCGCCGCCGTCGGTGGGGTTCTGCGTGTAGGCCTGGGCGCCGGTGAGCGCCGTGTCCTCGGCCTCGATGCTGGTCTGCCAGCTCGCGGTGGTGCTGACGACGCGGTCCTGGGCGGGAGTGATGACCACCTGGTAGGCGGCGTAGCGGTCGTAGCTCGGGATCGCGAGATCGAGCGAGCCGACGGCGAGGGCCGCTCCGTCGACGGCGGCGATCACGCGCGGCGTGCCGTGCACGCCCTGCGCGCCGGAGAGGGTCGCCTCGCGGACCTCGACGTCCACGGTCGAGCCGAAGACGGCCGGATCGAGCCCGTCGAGATCGAGGGCGACGTTCTGCGCGCCCGAACCGCCGTAGAGGACGGTCGCGCGCTTGTTCACCGCGTCGACCGCGCCGATGCCCTGCAGGGTGTCGGCGGTGTTCAGCTTCGGGGGCGTGACCGCGACGGTCTTCGAGCCGTCGAGGTCGCCGTACCACTTGAACATCCACCAGCCGGCGTTCGCCGCGTTGGGGCGGGCGCTGTTGTCGGAGAGGTTGCCGGCGTAGTTCCAGTAGGCGACCTGCGCGTCGACCTTCTCGTCCTCGAACATCGCGAGCCACTGGATCAGCTGGCCGGGCGTGCCCATGTCGCGCAGCATCCCGTACTCGGTGATGTTGATCGGGATGTCGGCGATCCCGCGGGCGTCCTCGAGGGCGCGGTAGTCCTCCAGGTGCGAGCGGAAGGTGGCGAGATTGTCGATGCCGAGCTCGTGCCAGATCATGACCTGCGGGAGCGTGCCGGTGGACTTCGCGTAGTCGAGGAAGTCCGCGGTGCGATCGGCGTGATAGGAGGCGTCGCCGGGTCCGCCGACGCGCGCGGTGCCCAGGCCGTGGCGGGCGTAGACCTTCTGGATGACGTCGTACGAGGCCTTCCAGTCGGCGAGGAAGGTGTCCTTCAGCGCACCCCAGTCGTTGTACCAGTTGCCGCCGTCCGGCTCGTTGAACGGGATGTGCACGTAGTCCTGCGGGCGGTCCGACTTCGTGGCGACCGCCTCGGTGACGAACTCGACGATCTCGAGGTAGTCCCACACTCCGTTCGGCGTGTTCGTGTACGTGCCGGTCGCTTGGTCGTAGGTGCGGGTGTCGCCCGGGCGCTGACCGCCGTTGTAGGCCCAGTCGGGGTAGTAGTCCTGCGTGTAGATGTACATGTCCTCGCCGTGCTCGGCGAAGAAGCCGTCCTCGACCTTGAGGGCGTCACCGCTCGGGTGCTGGGTGCCGAACGGCGCCTTCTGCGAGGTGTTGGTGATGTGCGCTCCGTCGATGAGCGCCTGCGTGGGCGCTCCTTCGTCGCCGAAGCCGTAGAGGGTGCCGGTCGCACCGCCGCGGAAATCACCGGTGGACCGCGAGAAGTCCACGGCGAGGGTCTCGGAGCTGCCCGCCGCGCTCGCGGGGGCGGCGACCGCGACGAGGCCGAATCCGCTGAGGGCGACGCCGATCGCGGCGGCGCAGGCCAGTGCTCTGGAGGCTTTCATCATCGAATGCTCTTCCTGTGGGAGGGGACGGCGAGGCGCCGCTGCCAGCACGATAGCGATTTCAGACTCGGCGAGCCAGAGAATTCTGAAATCGGTATCGCATGTCCATGCGTCCTCAGCGATAACGGTTTCATCTCGCCCTTGCGCTCAACTGAAATCGGTATCAGTATCAGTCGAGCTTCCACCGGGAGCGAGCCCTTCCCACTCCACGACGACAAGGAGCCCCTGTGCCGAACGACCTGACCTGGGGAGACCCCGAGGACCTGCAGCTGACGTTCGCCTGCGACGCCGATGCTCCGTTCCGGCTGGTCGCGCTGACGGCCCGCGGTGTCGCGCTCCGGGCGACGCACGTCGCTCCGTTCTTCGAGATCACCACCGTCGCCGCCGGTCACGCCCCGGCGAGCAGCCGGCTGACCCACTCGCAGCT
Source organism: Rathayibacter sp. VKM Ac-2804 (assembly GCF_009866655.1). Taxonomy (NCBI): domain Bacteria; kingdom Bacillati; phylum Actinomycetota; class Actinomycetes; order Micrococcales; family Microbacteriaceae; genus Rathayibacter; species Rathayibacter sp. VKM Ac-2804. Next base: position 302,044 of record NZ_CP047420.1, on the reverse strand, counting down.
CGGCACCGCACTGCGCTACGTCTCGCACCGCGAGAGCGTCGTCGACGGCCTCGACGTGCTGGAGGTCACGGCTGAGGCGCCGGGACTGGTCGCGACCGCCGTGCTCCGGAGGGTGCCCGGCGTCGCCGCCGTCACCTCCGAGGTCGTCGTCCGCGCGGTCGAGCGGCAGGTGCTGCGCTCAGTCGTCTCCTGGAGCTGCGACCCGGGCGCCACCGTGAATGACGCGGCGGTGTCCGGCAAGGAGTCCTTCGCCCGCTGGTCGCTGCTGCGCGGCCGGAACGACTGGCTCGGCGAGGGCCGCTGGAGCAGCACGCCGCTGCGCGAGGCCGGCCTGGTCGCCCTCCGCGAGGACATCACCGGGCACGACCCGCGCGGCGCGGTCGGCGCGGTCTCGACGGGCAGCTGGTCCACGGGAGAGCAGCTCCCGGTCGCCGGCCTCCACGCCCCCGACGCCGCCCTCCTCTGGCAGATCGAGCACAACGGCGCCTGGCGCTGGGAGGTCGGCGAGGACATCGACGGCGGCTCGATCGCCCTCTCCGGCCCGACCGACCTCGACCACGGCTGGCTCTGCGTGCTCGAGCCGGGCGAGGAGTTCCGCTCCGTTCCCGTCACGGTCGCCGTCGGCGCCGACACCACGGCCGCCGCGGACGCGCTCACCCTCAGCCGCCGGGCCCGGCGCCGCGCGCACCCGGACAACGCGGCGATGCCCGTCGTCTTCAACGACTACATGAACACCCTCGACGGCGACCCGACCACCGCGAAGCTGCTGCCGCTGATCGACGCCGCGGCCGCCGCGGGCGCCGAGATCTTCTGCATCGACGCCGGCTGGTACGACGACAGCGGGGTCGCCGGCGGCTGGTGGAGCAGCGTCGGCGCCTGGCAGCCCTCCACGGTCCGCTTCCCGGACGGCCTCTGCGAGGTGATCGAGCGGATCCGCGCCCGCGGTCTGGTGCCGGGGCTGTGGCTGGAGCCCGAGGTCATCGGCGTGGACAGCCCCCTCGCCGGCGAGCTGCCGGACGACGCGTTCCTGCAGCGCGCCGGCGCCCGGATCGAGGAGCACGAGCGGTTCCACCTCGACCTGCGCCACCCCGCGGCGCGCGCGCACCTCGACGCGACCGTCGACCGGCTGATCGCCGACTTCGGCATCGGCTTCTTCAAGCTCGACTACAACATCGACGCCGGCCCCGGCACCGACCGCGGCGCCGACTCGATCGGCGCGGGCCTGCTCGGCCACAACCGTGCCTACCTCGCCTGGCTCGACGGCGTGCTCGACCGGCACCCGACCCTGGTGATCGAGAGCTGCTCCTCGGGCGCGATGCGGCAGGACTGGGCCGTGATGTCCCGCCTGCAGATGCAGTCGACCTCCGACCAGCAGGACTTCCGCCGCTACCCGCCGATCGCGGCCGCCGCGCCGATGATGCTCCTGCCGGAGCAGGCCGCCAGCTGGGCGTACCCGCAGGCCGACATGGACGACGAGGAGATCGCGTTCTGCCTCGTCACCGGGCTCCTCGGCCGGTTCTACCTCTCGGGCTACCTCAATCGGATGTCCGACCCGCAGCTCGCCCTGGTCCACGAGGCCGTCGCCGCGGCGAAGGCGCTCCGCGGCGCGATCGCCTCCTCCTCGCCGCGCTGGCCGCTCGAGCTGCCGGGCTGGACGGACGACGCGGTCGCCCTGGCGCTGCGGACCGAGGACGAGCACCTGGTCTCGGTCTGGCGCCGCAGCGGCAGCGACGACGTCGTGCTGCACGTCCCGGAGCTGCGCGGACAGGACGTCGACGTCTCGGTCGTGTTCCCGGTCGCGCTGACGGCCTGGCCCCTCGAGTGGGAGCCCAGCACTGCCCGCCTCACCGTCCGGCCCACCGGCTCCGGTCCCTCCGCCCGCACCTTCCGCCTGTCCCTCCGCACCACCTGACCCCCTGCCGGCTCCACCCGTTCCGGTACACCCTCTCCACACAGAGAAAGCTCGAGTATTTCGATGAAGAAGTCACTCCTCAGCGCGGCCGTCCTGACGGCGGCCTCCGCCCTGCTCCTCGCCGGCTGCAGCGACCCCGGGGCCGGCGGCGGCACCGCGGGCGGCGACGCCGCACCCGCCTCCTGGCCCGCCCAGGACACCGACCTGTCCGGCACCGACCTCACCATCTGGGCCGCGCAGAACTCCAACACCGTCCCGGAGTCGGTCATCGAGGGCTTCGAGGAGCTCACCGGCGCCAGCGTCGACGTCGAGACCATCCCGGACCCCTACGAGCAGGGCGTGCAGACCAAGGTCGCCACCGGCGACAAGCCCGACCTCGCCTTCTGGCAGCCCACCGCCTCGCAGCTCACCGCACTCAACGCCTCCACGAACCTGCAGAGCCTCGACGGAGCGCCCTGGCTCGAGGACGTCGACCCCTCGCTGAAGGACATCACCGGCCTGCTCGACGACACCCGCTACGCCGCGCTGGTCACCACCCCCGCGGTCGAGGGCGTCTACTACAACAAGAAGGTCTTCGAGGCGAACGGGATCACCGAGACGCCGACCGACTGGGATTCGTTCCTCGCGACGGCACGCCAGCTCAAGACCGCCGGCGAGACCCCGTTCTTCGAGATGGGCGCCGACCGCTGGGCCACCCAGTGGTGGGTGCAGGTGCAGCTCGCCGACGCCGCGAAGGACGGCCTCTGGGACCGCGTGAACTCGGGTGAGGAGAAGTTCACCGACCCGACCATCCAGGGCACGATCGACACCTACAAGGGCCTGATCGACGAGGGCCTCTTCAACGAGGACATCACGACCGCCACCTTCGAGGACCAGGGCGCGGCCCTCCTCGCCGGCGACGCCGCGATGGTCGTCCAGGTCAACTCGTTCTTCGGCCAGCTGCAGTCGCTGTCCGACACCGCGACGCTCAACGACACCATCGGCTTCTTCCCGATCTCGCCCTCGGGCAACGTCGGCACCTTCATCCCGGACCAGTCGAACGCGCTCGTCGCCTTCGCGACCGGAGACGAGAAGAAGGAGGCGGCCTCGCGCCAGCTCCTCTCCTACTGGCTCGGCGACGGCTACTCGGACTTCGTCACCGCGCAGGACACCATCTCGCTCCAGCCGTCGGTCACCACGCCCGACACAGTGCCCACCGCCCTCGTCTCGGTCAGCGACTCCGTCGGCGACTCGGTCGGCTCGATGCAGGCCCAGGCGATCGCGAACCCCGACCTGTACATCTACCTCGCCGACATGATCCAGGGCACCAAGACCCCGGAGCAGGTCGCGCAGGCGACGCAGGACCAGTTCGCGCAGCTCGCGAAGGCGCAGGGCGCCACCGGCTTCTAGCCGCTCGACACCGGGGCCCGGCCACGACGGCGGGCCCCGGACCCTCCCGCGCACGACCCCCTCTCTCGAAAGGCAGTGCCCCGCGTGTCCACCACCCGAGCAGCCGCGCCACCCCGGGTCCTCGCCCGCGCCGTGAAGACCGGCGGCATGCCGAGCGGACGCCGCTCCGACCACCCGCTGGTCTTCCTCGTGCCGGCCCTGCTGGTCCTGATCGTCTTCTTCTTCGTGCCGACGGTGTTCAACTTCGTCTACGCCTTCACCGACTGGTCCAGCTTCAAGGCCGCCATCGGCTTCGTCGGCGTCGCGAACTTCGTCGACCTCTTCCAGAGCGGCACGCTGATCCAGGCGCTGCGGGTGACGCTGGTCTACGCGGTGCTCGTCGCGGTCTTCCAGAACGTCTTCGGCCTGATCCTCGCGCTGCTGCTCGAGAGGGACACCCGGGTCAACCGCTTCGCCCGGGTGATGTTCTTCATCCCGGTGATCATGTCCGCCCTCGCGGTCGGCTACGTCTTCCAGGCGCTGCTCAAGCCGGACGGCGCGCTGAACGGGATCCTCTCCTTCGTCTCCGGACAGCCGGTCTCGATCGCCTGGCTCGGGGACACCACCTGGACGATCGTCGTCGTCGCGCTGATCCACTCCTGGAAGTGGATGGGCCTGTCGATGCTGATCTACCTGGCCGGGCTCAAGACGATCTCCGGCGACGTGCTCGAGGCCGCGCGCCTGGACGGCTCCTCCTGGTGGCAGACCTTCCGCGACATCCGCTTCCCGCTGATCGCGCCGGCGCTGACCTTCAACGTCGCCACCGCGCTGCTCGGCTCGATGAACGGCTTCGACATCGTCCAGGCCACCACCGAAGGCGGCCCCGGCGGCACGACCGAGCTGCTCAACATCTTCATCTTCCGCACCTTCGGCCAGGGCCTGTTCGCCCAGGCGACCACGATGAGCCTGATCCTCTTCGTGACCGTCGCCGTCCTCGCCTTCCCCGTCATCCGCACCCTGCGCCGTCGAGAGGACGTCCTGTGAGCACCGTCATCGAGCGACCGGTCACGTCCACTCCCGCTGCCCCGGAGTCGCGGGTCCGCCGCTCCCGCCGCCCGCTGCTGCAGCCGATCGCCGCCCTCGCCGCCGTCGCCCTCCTGCTCGGCGTGCCGTTCTGGCTGATCATCAGCACCGCCGGGAAGACGCAGGCCGAGGCGCTGAACCCCAACCTCGCCGCGCCCTCGCAGTGGCAGCTGCTCGAGAACTTCGCGACCGTCTTCACCGACGGCCGCATGGTCCCCGCGTTCCTCGGCAGCGTCCTCGTGATGGTGCCCTCGGTGCTCGGCGTGCTCGTGCTCGGCTCGATGGCCGCCTGGATCCTCGGCCGCCGCACCGGTCGCGGCATGGCCGTCGTCTACGCGCTCGCCATCAGCGGCATCGTCCTGCCGCCCGCGGTGGTCACCGTGGTGCTGCTGCTGCGCCAGCTCGGGCTCGCCGGCACCGCTATCGGCATGGTCGGCGTGTACATGGGGATGTACCTCTCCACCGTGATCTTCTTCGTCACCGGCTTCGTCCGCACCATCCCGGCGGAGCTGGAGGAGGCGGCCCGCGTCGACGGCGCGCGGCCGATCCGGGTGTTCTTCACGATCATCCTGCCGCTGCTGATGCCGGTGCTCGCGACCGCGACGATCCTGATCTGCCTCTACATCTGGAACGACGTCTTCTACGCGCTCTTCGTGGTCGGCGGCCGGCTCGACACCCTGCCGCTGAACCTCTACCAGGTGGCCAGCGCCGGGCTCTACCTGCAGAACTGGCACCTGATCTTCTCCTATATCATCCTGATGAGCCTGCCCCTGCTCCTGGTGTTCGTCTTCGCGCAGCGCAAGATCATCTCCGGCATCACGAGCGGCGCGGTGAAGTGACCACCGCCGGAGCCCGCGGCACCGAGCCGGTCGCCCTCGCTCCGTCGTGGCTCGCCGGGCACTTGCAGGACGGTCGAGGACGGAAGCGGGACGGCGTGACGCGCGACAAGGCGACGAGGGCACCGGTCATCGCCGACGTCGCCCGCCTCGCCGGCGTCTCGGTGCCGACCGTGTCGCGGGTGCTGACCGGCGCCGCGCGGGTCGCCCCCGACAAGCGCGAGCGGGTGCTCGCGGCCATCGCGGAGCTCAACTACCGGCCCAGCGCCGTCGCCCGGAACCTCGTGACCCGGCGCTCGCGCACCATCGCCGTCGTCGCCGGCAACACCTCGCAGTACGGCTACGCCGAGGCGATCCGCGGCATCGAGGAGGAGGCGCGAGCCGGCGGCTGGACCGTCACCATCACCGTCGTCGAGTCGGCCGACCCGGAGCATGTCGAGCGGGCGCTCTCCTCGGTGCTCGACCAGAGCCCCGACGGGATCGTGGTCCTCAAGTTCGACCCGCCCGGTGTGGCCGTGCTCGCGGCGATCCCGGAGACCGTGCCGGTCGTCGCGCTCTCGGGGGTCCGCGGGCGGCGGCCGCAGGCGGTGCTCGACGAGCTCCGCGCGGCCCAGGCGCTGACCGAGCACCTGCTCGAGCTGGGGCACGCGACGGTGCACCACATCCGCATCCCGCCGTCGCGACGCGAGGACGGCCGCACCACCGGCTGGCGCCGCGCACTGAAGGCCGCGGGAGTCGCCACGGCGCCGACTCCGCTCGAGGCGACCTGGGAGCCCGAGTCCGGGCGGCTGCTCGCCGCTCGGCTGGTCGAGGACCCGAGCGTCACCGCCGTCTTCTGCGGCAACGACGAGATCGCGATGGGCGTGATCAAGGGCATCACCGAGGCCGGGCTGCGCGTCCCCGAGGACATCAGCGTCGTCGGCTTCGACGACCACCCGCTCGCCCGGATGTGGACACCCGCCCTGACCACCGTCCGCCAGGACTTCGCCGGCCTCGGCCGCCGCGGCTTCGGCCTGCTCCTCACCGCGATGGAGGGCCGCACGGGCGCCGCCTTCTCCTCCGAGCTCCCCGAGCTCGTCCTCCGCGAGAGCACCGCGACCCCGCGCCCGAGCGCCTGAGCACCTGAGCGCCTGAGCGCCTGAGCGCCTGAGCGCCTGAGCGCAATCTGCCCTGCCCGGTGATCGGACAGACCGCGGAGTGGGGCCCCGGCATGCTGATCGAGCAGCCCGCTCAGCGGGCGCATCGAGATCCGGCGTGTCCAGCAGGGTGGGTCTCGATACGCCGTCTCCGGCGGCTACTCGACCAGCATGAGGCGCAGCGGCGCGAGCGAGTGGACTTGGAACGGGCTCCGGCCCAGCCGCAGGGCCCGGCGCGCGTCCACTCGCGCGAGCCGACCTCGCCGAACGGACGCGCACAGGGGCCTGCTCGACACTCGAGACCCGTCGCAGGTCCACTGGAGGATGCTCGCTGATCGAGTCGCCCGCGCAACGGGCGCATCGAGATCCGGCACGTCCAGCCGAGTGGGTCTCGGCCCCTTCCCTGCCGTGCCGCGCCATCGCGCAGACAGTGCGGACCGTCGCTTCACTACGGTGACCGCATGGTTCCCCGAGGCCGCTCCCGCAAGGCGACGACGTTGGCACTGAAGACCGGACCGTCCGCGGACGACACCCACGAGATCGTCTACTTCCGACGACACCGAGAAGACGATCCGTCCGAGTGCGCGCCGGGCAAGGAAGCGCTCGACGGCTTTCCCCCCAAGGTCCGGGCGACGATGCGCGCCGTTCTCGTGGCAGTGGCTGCAGCGCCGCCGAAGCGGTTCTCCGGCGGCGGGTACTGGGAGGCGATGCACGGCGACATGACCGGCTGGTTCGAGGTGCGGGTGGACGGCCCGCACCGTACTCACCACCGACTGTTCTGCCTGCTCGACTACGGTGCCGACGATGGCGGGAAGCCCCTCCTCGTGGTCGTCGACGGCCGAAGCAAGCCCTTCAGGACGATAGTGAGCGCGTCCGACTACAGAGACGTCCGGAGTCTGGGTGACGAGTACCGGTCACGCCGACCGAGGTCGGTGATCTGACGTCATCGCGTCGAGGCCAGCAGGGGCTCGGTGATCCGCTGCCGCTCCTCCGACTCCATCGGCACGAGCGCCACCTTCATCCCCAGCGCCGCCGCGATCTCGGCGAGGGTGCCGAGCGTGGGATTCGCGGACGAGGACGAGAAGAGCCGGCGGACGACCGACGGGTCGGCACCGATCGCTCGCGCGAGCGCGGCCTTGGACAGGTGCGCGGTCTCGCGAAGGTCGTCGAGCTGACTCACGACCGCGTCGAGCGTGGCTACCCGGATCGACTCCGCCGCGTAGGCACGCGCGAACTCGGGGTCGTTCAGGTCGGTCTGCAGGTCCTGCCAGAACTGGTTCGCCATCGGCCGAGCGTAACATATACGACACGTTCACAGCCGTCCGGCGGGACGCCAGGGCATGTCCAGCAGGGTGGGTCTCGATACGCCGCCTGCGGCGGCTGCTCGGCCGGCAAGGAAGGGGCACGCCGGCTGCTACTCGGCCGGCGTGCGCCGGGTCACTCGAAGAGGGAGAGGGTGAGGGTGGAGCTGTAGTCGCCGGCGTCGACGGTGGTGGGGGTCTTGAGGGTCAGGGCCGCGTTCGCGGTCCAGGAGCCCTCCTCGGCGACGCCCGCGCTGTCGTTGGTGATGGCGAGGAGCTCCTGGTCGACGAGGCCGACTCCGTCGAGGCCGCCGTCGATGGCGGTGTCGACGACGTCGCCCTCGGCGACCAGGCCGGAGTCGCCGCCGTCGATCAGGTTCGGCGCCCAGCCGAGGTTCTCCGCGCCGATGGTGTCGCCGGTCGACGAGGTGAAGTCGCTCGCGGTGCCGAGCACGTACCAGCCGGCGCCGGCCGGGATGTCGGCGGCGTCGCGGGTGTCCGTCACCGTCACGGTCGGCAGGGTGCCGGTGAACTGGCGGACCACGCTGGTGGAGCCGCTCTCGGTCAGCGCGGTGGCGTCGCTCGCGACCGTCATCGACAGCGAGCCGGGCGTGGTGAGCGGCGCGATCTGCACGTTGACGTCGACGTCGTCGGCGCCCTGCTGCTCGTCGGCGAAGGCGGTGCCGGCGACGCCGAGCAGGAGCAGGCCCCCGGCGATGCTGGCAGCGATGCCGGCGGCGCCGCGCGTGAGGAGGGGGCGAATCCGTGTGGAGCGGGTGGTCATGGCGGGGTCTCTCCGTTCTCCGGTCGGCACCGTCGCCGACTCGTGTCGCGCACTCCGACTCCCGAATCGATCAGTATCGATCATGAAGGAACCCTCGGTCGCGCTGCCGAGCACACTACCCCGCGGTGCGTCCGCACGGAAAGACCCTGCTCGCACGCTGCTTCGCGCCGTTGCGCCCGGGAAAGCCCTCGGTTACGGTGACCACAGCCATCGCTCTCTGCCTGTCCTGAAATGATCGGATGTGGCGGATCGCTCATCCCATTCGACTCGACGACGAGGCGCAACCATGCTCAACCGCTCCCCCTGGCACGCTCGAGGCTCGCAGCCCGAGCCCTCCTCCCGCCGCAGAAGGGAGGGCAGGGGACGCGGCCTCGTCGCGGCAACGGCGCTCGGCGCCCTGCTCGCCTCCGGACTCGCGCAGGCCGCACCGGCGCAGGCGGCCCCCTCCGACGTCCAGGCCGTGACCGTCACCGCGGCCGACGTCGCCGCCGCGGCCGAGAGCGTCAACGCGCTGACCTTCAAGGGCTTCGGCATCCTCTCCGCGAACTCGACCAGCGGGCTGCTGCTCGACTACAAGTCGCAGCACCCCGAGAAGTACTGGGAGCTGATCGAGACGCTCTTCGGCGGCGAGCACCCGATCATGACCACCATCAAGATCGAGATGGGCAACGACCGCAACACCTCGACCGGTCCGAACGTCGCGACGATGCGCTCCCGCGACGAGTACCCGAACGTGCAGCGCGAGCCCGGCTTCCAGCTGGCGGCGGACGCGCAGAAGGTCGCCGAGGGAGACGTGCACGTCAGCATCCTGCGCTGGAGCCGCCCGACCTGGGTGACCAGCGACGAGGACCAGTACATCTGGTTCAAGAACACGGTCCTGGCGGCGGAGCGCGAGTACGGGATCATGGTCGACTCGATCAACCCGGACACCAACGAGACCTCCAGCCCGAACGCGGCGCTCTACAAGAAGTTCTCCACCTGGCTGCGGACGGATACGAAGGGCTACGAGGGCGCGAGCGCCGAGGACCCGAGCAACGGCTTCGCCTCGGCGGACGAGGGCGAGCGCTACCGCGCGATCCGCACGGTCGCGGCGGACACCGTCGGCACTCCCCCGACCTCCTTCGGCGACCAGCTGAACTCGACCACCGACCCGTCGCTCCGCGACGCCGTCGACGTCGTCGGCTTCCACTACGCCACCTCGGACGACGCGAACGGGAACCTCAAGAGGTTCGCGCAGACCTACGACAAGGAGATCTGGAACTCCGAGGGCCAGGCGACCTTCTCCAACTCCGCGGATCGCCCGAACAACACCAACCCCGACGGCCAGGGCGGCACCGGGACCGAGTTCGGCGGCACCAACAGCGCCCTCGAGATGAGCAACTGGGTCACCTCCGGCTTCGCGAAGTCGCTCCGGACCCTGAACATCTTCCAGCCGGCGATCGGTTCGTTCTACGACGGCTTCCAGTACTCCTCGAAGGAGCTGGTCAGCGCCCGCGACCCGTGGTCGGGCTGGCTCTACTACGACGGCGGCCTGGCCGCGGTCGAGCAGTACACGCAGTTCGCGCAGCTCGGCTGGGAGAACGAGGACAACACCGCGGGCGTCTGGCGCGGCATCCCGCAGGCCTCCGGCAGCGCGCTCGGCGGCGGCAACCCGCCCAGCGGCGCCTCGACCGGCGCGGTGTCGTACACGACGCTCGCCGCTCCCGACGGCTCGGACTTCTCGACCGTGATCGTCAACGACAGCCCGTTCGAGAAGACCTACGCGCTCTCGGCGAAGGACCTCGACCTGGGCGCCGACCGCACGATGGAGGTCTGGGAGACCCGCGCGGCCGACGCCGGCGAGGCCTACGACGCGAACTACGTCGTGCCCGTGTCGGAGCTGACCGCCCAGGACGGCACGTACACGGTGACGGTGAAGCCCTGGTCGACGGCGACCGCGACCACGCTCGACCACGCGGCGAGCGCCGGCGGTGTCCTCACTCCACGCGAGGGCTACGGCTCGACCCTGCCGACCGCGCCCGAGTACACCGACGCCGACGGCGGCCGCGACGTGCTCGACACCGATGCGAGCGGCGACGTCAACGGCGTCACCACCGACTCCGTCCTCTACGCGGACGACTTCGACTACGCCGACGCCGCGGACATCCGCTCCTACGACCCGGCGACCGGCGCGCTCGGCGACTCGGGCGAGTCCTTCCTCGACAGCCGCGGCGCGAAGGCGAAGCCCGCCGGCACCCCCGCGGTGCAGCCGGAGGACGACGGCGCGATCCCGCGCTACACGAACGACACCAACGGCGCCTTCGAGTCCGTGGCGACCGCCGATGCGGCGCGCGACCGCGTGCTGCGCCAGCAAGTCGGCCCGGGCATGAACGGCTCGGCCTGGAACAGCGGCGACCCGAAGACGACGATCGGCGACTACCGCTGGGCGAACTACCGCGCCTCGGTCGACGTGCTGTTCGAGAACGGCGGCACCCCGTACGCGACCCTGGGCGCGCGCGAGCAGGGCGGGACGGCGAACGGCCAGAACGTCTCCGCGGCCGAGCTGCGGGTCGACGCGACGGGGGCCTGGAGCCTGCTGCGCTACGGCACCTCCGTCGCGTCCGGCACCGCCTCCGCCACTCCCGGCACGGCGTTCCGCACCGGCACCGGAGTGTGGAACCGGATCTCCGTGCAGGTGGCGGGCGACCGCTACACCGCCTTCCTCAACGGCGTGCAGGTCGCCGCGTACACCGACCCGGCGCCGCAGGCCGCGGGGCGCGTGCAGCTCGGCTCCGCCTTCACCTTCACGCAGTTCGACGACCTGGTCGTCGAGCAGGTGCCCGGCTTCACTCCCTACTACTCCACCGTCGTCGACGGCATGCACCAGACCAGCTGGAGCGACAGCAGCACTCCGGTGCTGGAGTTCGACGAGCAGTGGACGCACGTCAACGGCCAGGGCATGTTCGAGTGGCAGCGCACGGCCTCCAAGAGCACCGGGAAGGGCGCGGCGCTGACCTACTCCTTCACCGGGACCGGACTCGACGTCCTCGGCAGCAACACCGGGGCCGCGACGCTGAACGTGACCGTGGACGGCGTCCGGGTGGCGACGAACGCGCCGACCTGGGCCGCGGGCAGCGAGCGCACGGCGTTCCAGCTCCGCGGTCTCGCTGACGGCGCGCACACGGTGGTGCTGGAGACGGCGAACGACGGCGCGCTGAACGTCGACGCGGTCGGCGTGGTCGTCGCGAACGCCGACTCGTCCGCCGTCGACACCACCGCCCTCGCGGCGGCGCTGGCCACGGCCGAGCGCTTCGTCGAGGCGGAGTGGAGCGCCTCCTCGTGGGCCCCGTTCGCGAGCGTCGTCGGTTCTGCGCGGTCGGCGCTGGCCGACCCGGCCGGCTACGGACTCGACGCGGAGGGGGCCGCCGCTCTGGTGGCGCGCCTCAGCCGGACCGCTGCGGAGCTCGTGCCCGAGGGCGTGAGCACCGACGTCCGCGACCTCGGCCTGATCGCCGGGACCGCCTCCGCCGGACTGCCGAAGACCCTGACCCTCGAGGGCGCAGACCGCGCCGTCACCTGGGACGCGGGCGCCGCGCAGGCCCTCGCGGGGACGGCCGAGCTCGGCACGGTGCGGCTGACCGGCCGGACCACCGAGAAGGTCGCCTCGACCGGCGTGTTCCAGCGCTTCTCGGTGCCGCTGCTCGTCACTCCCGCCGACCTGCGCTACTTCGTCGACTCGGGGTCGAGCGGAGCCGCCGCCGGATCCGCCTACGCGGCCGTGAAGGCGAGCCAGCCGGGCGTCCTCAACGACGCCGCCGACCGCAAGTGGGACGGCGTCTCCGCGGGCAGCACCTGGGGGTACTCGACCACGTCCACGGGCGCCGTCGTCCCGGGCAGCCCGGCGGACTGGAGCTCCTCGTACGTGCCGGCCGACTTCGGCAAGCCCGTCGTGACGCACCTGACGCTGCCCGCCGGGACCTACGACGTCGTCGCCGTGCAGGCGCCGCGACCCGGTCTGACGACCAACGTCGTCTCGACCGTGACCGCGGCCGGCACGACGAAGCGCGCCACCGCGGTCTCGACCGGGGCGGCCACCCCGGTCCGCCAGCAGGTGACCCTCGCGGCGCCGGGCGTCGTCGACGTGTCCTTCGGGACCGACGGGACGAGCGGCTACAACGCGCGGCTCGCCCTGGTCTACGTCCAGAGCGTCACCCGCGACCTCGGCTACCAGGGCGCGCTCACCGCGAGCGCGGCGCTGCCGACCACGCTGACCGTCGACGGGGCCTCGAGCGGCGTCACTTGGGACGCGGACTCCGCGGCGCAGACCCGCAGCGACTATGCGCCGGTGACCCTGCGCGGGACGCTCGCGAACGGCGCGAAGGTGACCGCGCGCTACGAGGTCGTGCCCGAGGGGCTCGTCTACTACATCGATTCCGGTACCGCGGCGACGTCCTCGCCGCAGTACGGCGCGGTGCAGGCGGCCGTCCCGTCGCTGCTCAACGCCGTGTCGGACCGGGCCTCGACCGCCGCCGACCAGTGGGGCTTCGCGCCCGAGGGCATGAAGGTGAAGTCCGGGACGGACGTGAACGACAAGTTCTCGACCGGCCTCTACCAGGACACCACCCAGCTGATCTACCGACTGCCGCTGGCCGCCGGGACCTACACGCTGACGGGCGGGTTCACCGAGTGGTGGAACCTCAGCCGGACGATGAACCACACCGTCTCGGCCGGTGGCGTGGAGCTGGCCAAGGGCAGCATCCCGCTCTCGGGCACGAACACGCCGCTGACCGGTGCGCTGACCTTCACGCTCGACGCGGCGACCACGGTGGAGTACCGGGTCACCAACGAGGGCGCGGGCGGCGAGAAGCCGGTGATCTCGTGGCTCGGAGTCGCGGCGGTCGCCCCCGCCGCCCCGGCGCTGCCGGACCTGGACGTGACGGTGCAGAGCCGGTGCGTCGCGGGCAAGGTGCAGCTCGGGGTCACCGCGGTCAACACGGCCGATGTGCCCGTGGGGATCACGATGACGACGCCGTACGGCGAGAAGGCGTTCACCGCCGTCGCGCCGGGGAAGAGCGCGTTCCACTCCTTCACCACCCGGGCCAAGACGGTTCCGGCCGACGCCGTCGATCTGACCGTGACGGGCACGGTCGACGGGGAGGACGTGACGCGCGAGCAGAGCGAGGAGTACCCGGCCGCGAGCTGCTGACGCCGACACCGCTGACGCCGCTGACCTGCGGTCGCCGACGCCGCCCCGCCTTCCGGTGGGGCGGCGTCGGCGTTCCCGGCTTGCTCCTGCCGCAGCGTCATGTGGTCTGCTCGATGCACGTCCTGTTCCCCCGCTCCGAGAGGTCAGCCATGCCGTCGTTCCCGACCCCGCCCCGAGAGGTCCTGATCGGCGACGCCGCGGCGTTCGTCGGCATCACGCCGCGGGCGATCCGCCACTACCACCGGCTGGGGCTGCTGCCCGAGCGCGAGCGGGGCGCCGACGGGCGGCGGCGGTACGGCTACGAGGAGATCATCCGGCTGCTCTGGATCCGGCGAACGGCCGACGCGGGGATCGCGCTCGACGACATCCGCGACGCCTTCGACGGCGCTGCGCCGAGTCGTGTGGAGGGCGCTGGCGGGGCGGACGAGGTCGCCGGCGTCCTCGCACGGCTGGAGGCTGCGCTCGCCGAGCAGGAGGCCGAGCTGCAGCGGAAGCGGGCGGCGGTGCAGCGCATGCGGAGCCTCGGCTCCCGGTTGGGGCTGCTGGACGATCTCGTGTCCGGCCGCCTCGAGGGCGCGCCCGAGGGATCGCTGCGCCAGGACGACCTGGACACTCTGCTGGTCACCGAGCGGGTCTTCGGTCCGCTGGGCGCCGCCGTGCAGGCCGGCCGCTTCGTCGCGCTGGCCGCCGATCCGGCGCTGCGAGCGGAGTCCGACCGCGTCGACGCCGCAGAGGAGGCGCTGGACGACACGGTCGCCGTCGACGACCCCCGGGTGGCGCAGGTGGCGGCGGAGCGGCACGCCTTCGAGACCGCGCTGATGCGCGCCTGCGAGGAGGCCGGCCAGCTGGAGGAGGACGACGCGCTCTTCGAGGCGTGGGACGAGCGGCACCCGCCGGCCGACGACGGCGGTGCGGACGACGGCGGCGCGACCGCGAGTGCGCGCGCCAGGAGCGCGGCGGAGGTCGTCCGGAGCATGCCCTACGACTTCTCGCCGGCGCGCCTGCGCTGCATGGAGCTGGCGGTGCGGCTCGGCGCGGAGGAGGCCCCGGTGCCCTGACCGCCCGGGGTCGGCCTCGCACCCTCATGCTGGTCGAGCAGCCCGCAGGTGCGACGCGGCACACGACGCGGACCGACGCCCCCCTCATGCTGGTCGAGTAGCCCGCAGGGCGTATCGAGACCCACGCGATCAGGCATCGTTCCGCCGGCGTACGAACGGTGGTGGATCTCGATACGCCCGCGCCGCGGGCTACTCGATCAGCATGGAGGGCCTGCGCCGCGGGCTGCTCGATCAGCATGCAATGGCGCGGGCACACGACGTGGAGGCCACCCCCTCATGCTGGTCGAGTAGCCCGGAGGGCGTATCGAGACCCACGCGATCAGGCATCGTTCCGCCGGCGTTCGAACGGTGGTGGATCTCGATACGCCCGCTCCGCGGGCTACTCGATCAGCATGGAGGGCCTGCGCCGCGGGCTGCTCGATCAGCATGGAGGGAACGCGCCGCGGGCTACTCGATCAGCATGGAGCGGGGCCGGGGTCAGGCGCGGGCCGCGGCGAGGACGGCGCCGAGGCGGGCGAGCTGGGCCGGGTCCTCGAGGGCGGAGCCGACAGCGGCGACGCGGACGCCGGCGGCGAGGAAGTCGGAGACGTTGGCGGCGTCGAGGCCGCCGGTGGCGACGAAGCGGATGCCGGGGAAGGGGCCGCGGATGTGCTTGAACCAGCCGGCGCCGAGCCAGGTGGCGGGGAAGGCCTTCAGCCAGGTGAGGCCGAGCGAGGCGGCGAGCTGCACCTCCGAGGGGGTCGCGACTCCGGGCAGCAGCGGGAGGTCGACGGCGCCGGCGGCGGCGAGGATGCGCTGGTCGAGGCCCGGTGAGACGAGGTAGCCGGCGCCGGCCTCGCGGGCGAGCGCGACCTGCTCGGGGCGGACGATCGTACCCGCTCCGACGGTCTTGCCGCGCTCGGCGCCCAGACGCGCGACCTCGCGGAGGGCGACCTCGTCCTCCGCGGTCTGCAGCGGCACCTCGACCGAGTCGATGCCGAGGTCCCAGGCGGTCGTCGCGAGGGCGATCGAGCGCTCCACGCCCATCCCGCGCAGGATCGCCATCAGCGGGGCGCCCGCGAAGACCTCGTCGAAGGGGCTCTCGGTCGGGCTCGCGGTCGGGCTCGCAGTCGGGGTGGTCGCGGGGGTGGTGGTGAACGCGGTCATCGTCGTGCCGTTCTCTCGTCGAGGGAGTCGCCCGCCACGGCGAGGGTGAGGGCGGCGCGGTCGTGGCCGCGGCGCAGGCGTGCGCCGAGGTCGGCGCCCTGGAGGAGTGCGGACAGGTAGCCGCCGGCGAAGGCGTCGCCCGCTCCGACCGCGTCGAGCACCTCCACCTCGTGCGAGGGCTCGAAGACGGAGCCGGCAGCACCGACACCGGCATCGGCGCAGAACACCGTCGCGCCGATGTGGCCGTCCTTGACGACCAGCTCGCCGACGTCCGGGAACAGCGCGCGGACGTCCTCGGCGGTGCGGGTGCCCCACAGCGTCTCCGCCTCGTCGCGGCCGACGAAGACCACGTCGGCCAGGCGCACGAGCTCGGCGAGCACCGGCGCGGCGTCGGCCACGCTCCAGAGCGCGGCACGGTAGTTGACGTCGAGGCTCACCGGCACGCCGAGCTCGCGGGCGCGGAGGGCGGCGCGGCGGAGGAAGCGGTCGGCCGGCTCCGAGAGCGCCGCGGTGATCCCGGACAGGTGCAGCAGCGCCACGTCGTCGAACGGCGCGGCATCGGCGTCGGCGGTGTCGAGGTGCGCCGCGGCCGAGCCCGCCCGGTAGTAGGAGACGCCGCGGCCGGGGTCCTTCACGTAGACGCCGGTGGGATGCCCGGGGTCGCGGACGACGCGCGAGACGTCGATCCGCCGCTCCGCCAGCTGCCGCAGCACCCGCTCGCCGAGCGCGTCGGCGCCGAGCCGGCTGTGCCAGCGCACCGGAACGCCCAGCGCCGCCGCGTGCGCGAGCACGTTCGACTCCGCGCCGCCCGCGTCGACCAGGAAGTCGTCCGCGTCGGCGACCGACCCGCCGCAGGGCACCAGCACGGCCATGGTCTCCCCCATGGCCAGCAGCACCCCGCCGGCAGCGGATCCGGATGTCACGCCAGGTCCTTCACCGGCGCCGCATCCATGTCGTCGAACGCCTGGTTCTCGCCCGCCATCGCCCAGACGAAGGAGTAGGCGGCCGTGCCGACGCCGGAGTGCAGCGACCAGCTCGGCGAGAGGATCGCCTGGCGGTCGGCCACGACGAGGTGTCGGGTCTCCTGGCGCTCCCCCAGCAGGTGGATGACGCGGGCGTCCTCGGGCAGGTCGAAGTAGAGGTAGCACTCGGTGCGGCGGTCGTGGGTGTGCGCGGGCATGGTGTTCCACATCGAGCCCTCGTGCAGGGTCGTCACGCCCATCACGATCTGGCAGCTGCGCACGCCGTTCTCGTGGATGTACTGGTTGAGCGTGCGGCGGTTGCTCGTCGCCTGCTCGCCGAGCTCGCGGACGGTGCCCTCGCCGGGCGCGACGAGCACCGACGGGTACGTCGTGTGCGCGGGGGCGGAGAAGAGGTAGAACTGCGCGCCCGCGTCGCCCGCACCGTCGGCGTCCTCGAACGCCACCGCCTCGATCCCGCGGCCGAGGTACAGGCAGGCGCCCGAGACGAGCGTGTACGTCTCGCCGTCCGCGGTCACCGTGCCGGTGCCGCCGACGTTGACGATCCCCAGCTCGCGGTGCTCGAGGAAGGTGTCGCTCCGGATCTCCTCGTAGCCGGTCAGCTCGAGCCGCTGCCCCGCGGGGACGGCGCCGCCGAGCACGATGCGGTCGTGGTGCGTGTAGACCAGCGTGATCTCGCCGGCGACGAACACGTCGGGGACGAGGTACTCCCGGCGCAGGTCCTCGGTGCTCATGCCGGGGATCTGCGAGGGGTTGGTGGCGTAGCGCTGCTCCATGGGGAGACTCCTGTCGGGTCGGTTCTGGTCGGGTGGGTTCGGGGAGCCGGTCGGCGTCAGCGCACGAGCCAGCCGCCGTCGACGGGGAGGATCGTCCCCGTGACGTAGGCGGCGGCGTCCGAGGCGAGGAACACGAAGGCGCCCTGCAGGTCCGCGGGGGTGCCCCAGCGGCCGGCGGGAATGCGCGCGACGATCGACGCCTCGCGGGCCTCGTCGGCGCGGATCGCGGCGGTGTTGTCGGTGGCGAGGTAGCCGGGGGCGATCGCGTTGACGGTCACTCCGGAGGCGGCCCACTCGTTCGCGAACGCCTTGGTGAGCCCCGCGACCGCGTGCTTCGACGCGGTGTAGCCGGGGACGGTGATCCCGCCCTGGAAGGACAGCATCGACGCGACGGTGATGATCCGGCCCGAGCCCTGCGCGAGCATCCGCCGGCCGGCCGCCTGGGTGAGGTGGAAGACCGAGTCGAGGTTCACCTTCAGCACCTCGTCCCAGTCCTCGGCGCTGTGCTCGGCCGCGGCGGTGCGCTTGATCGTGCCGGCGTTGTTGACCAGCACGTCGATCCGGCCGAGCTCGCCGACGACCTCGTCGATCGCGGAGTGCAGCTCGGCGGCGGTCGCGGTCGCGAAGTCGCGGCGGATCAGGTGCGCCCGGCGGCCCAGCCCGCGGATCAGCTCGGCCGTCTCGCTCGCGTCGCCCCGGTCGATCAGCGCGATGTCGGCGCCGGCCCCGGCGAGCGCCAGCGCGGCGCCCCGGCCGATGCCGCGGCTGGTCCCGGTGACGGCGGCGACCCGGCCGTCGAGGCGGAAGGCTTCGAGGGTGAAGGCGGCGGGGGCGGAGGTGGGCGCGTCGGCGGTCATGGTCGTGCCTTTCGGAAGGTCGTGGTGAGGGAGCCGATCCCGTCGACGCGGATCGTCACCGCGTCGCCGTCGGCCAGCGGGCGGTGCGCCGCGAGCGCCTCCGGCAGCTTCTGCGGGCTGCCCGTGGCGATCACGTCGCCCGGCTCGAGGGTCATCCCCTCGCTGAGGTGGTGCACGAGCGCCGCCATGCTGAAGACCACGTCGGCGGTGCTCTGCGAGACGGTGACGACGCCGTCGCGGACCACCTCGACGCGGAGGTCGCCGGTGTCCGCGATCTCGTCGGGCGTCACGAGCCACGGGCCGAGCGGCGCGAAGCCGTCGGAGCACTTGCCGAGGGTCCACTGGCTCGAGCGGCCCTGCCAGGTGCGCTCGGAGACGTCGTTGATCACGGTGTAGCCGGCGATGTGCGAGGCCGCCTCGTCGAGCGGGATGTCCCGCCCGCCGCGGCCGATGACGAGCGCGATCTCGCCCTCGTAGTCGACGTCGGTCGCCGTCAGCGGCAGCGTCACCGGGTCGCCCGGGGCGCCGAGCGTGTTCGGCGTCTTGACGAACACGTCGGGTGTCGTCGGCACGGGCCGGTCCTCGCCGCCGGCGGGCACGTGGCCGCGGTAGTTGTAGCCGATGCAGAGGATCTTCCCCGGCACGACCGGCGGCAGCAGGCGGAGGGAGCCGAGCGGGACGGTCGAGGCGCCGACCGCCCGCGCCGCGGTCAGCAGCGCGCGGTCGGCGAGCAGCTCTGTGACGGTCGCGGTGCCCAGGTCGAGGACGCGGTCGCCGTCGCGATCGCCGTCGCCGTCGCCGTCGCCGTCGAGCACGACTCCGGTGCGAGCGCCCTCGGCGCTCTCGAATCGGACGAGTCTCACCAGTAGGGCCGCCATCCCGGTCGGGAGACGCGCATCAGCGCCTCCAGGTAGAAGTAGTCGCCCCAGAGCGAGCCCTCGTCGACGCCGACGTTCTTCGGCAGGTCGTAGACGCTGTGCAGCAGGACGGTGTCCGCGACCTCGGGGCTCTCGGGAGCGCACTCCCGGATCAGCGCCGCGAGGATCCGGTGCGCGGCGTCGCGCCAGCGCTCGGCGCACTCGGCGTCGGTCTCGACCAGCGCCAGCTCGAGCAGTCCGCAGACCGCGATCGCGGCCGCCGAGCTGTCCCGGGGCGCGTCGCTGCCGTCGGCGTAGACGAGGTCCCAGTAGGGGATCAGGTCCTGCGGGAGGTGCGCGAGGAAGTACTCGGCGCACGCGCGCGACGCCTCCAGCAGCGTCTCGTCGCCCAGCACGCGGAAGCCCATCGCGAAGCCGTAGACGCCCCAGGCCTGCCCGCGCGCCCAGCAGGAGTCGTCGAAGGCGCCCTGCTCGGTGCCGCCGCGCAGGGGCTCGCCGGTCTCGGCGTCCCAGTAGAAGGTGTGGAAGGTGGACGAGTCGGGGCGGAGGATGTTCGCCCGCAGCGCCTCGACGTGCCGGGCGACCGCCTCGGGGTAGCGCGGGTCGCCGGTCTGCTCGCCGGCCCAGGTCAGCAGCGGCATGTTCATCAGGGAGTCGATGATCGTCCGGCCGCGCTGCTTCGGATCGCGCAGGTCGCCCCAGGCCTGCACGATGCCGGCCGTCGGCAGGAAGCGCGTCATCAGGTGGTCGGCGGCCTCGAGCGCCGCGGTGCGGCCGGTCTCGTCGCCGAGGAGCCGGAAGGGCGCGACGCAGGAGAGCGTGTAGAGGAAGCCGAGGTCGTGCGTCTCCAGGTCCTCGCCCTCGCGGACGCGGCGGGCGAAGTCCTGCAGGTGGCCGCGGGCAGCGTCGAGGAAGACCTCCTCGCCGGTCGCCTCCCAGGCGATCCACTGCATCCCCGGCCAGAAGCTCGTCGTCCAGCCGCGGTTGGCACCGGCCGCGAAGCCCTGCGTCGCGGGGCGGACCGGGTAGCGGCCGTCCGTGGTCGTGTCGTCCGGGTAGGTCGAGCCGAAGGCCGCGATCATGCGGCGGACGACCTCGAGGGCGTCCGCCACGGCCTGCTCGGTGGTCGTCCTCCCCGTGGTGGGTGGAGTGGTCGTCATGACGGGAGTCCTTCGTGGGAGGTCAGGCCGCGACCGGCTGGTCGGCGGCGAGGGCGGGGCGGAGGGTGAACCGGGCGTTCGCCCAGACCAGGTAGAGGGCGGGAGCGGCCGAGACGCCGAGGGCGAGCGCGGGCGAGGCGGTGAAGAGGTACGCCTGGAACGCGAGCACCAGCAGCGAGACCACCGACAGGTGCCAGCGGCGGGCGGCGAGGAACACCGCCGCCTTCACGGCCTGCCGGAGCGTCGATCCACTCGCCTCCGCGAGGGCGACGAGCGCCACCGGGACGCAGCCGACCACGAGCAGGGCGATGATCGCGAGGAACGGGATGACGACCACGCCGATCTGCATCGGCGCGAGGAACCGCACGTCGACGAGCACCAGGACGACGACCGCGGTGGCGGCGGCCAGCAGCCACACCGGGCGGCGCCAGCTCGCGCGCCACGCCCGCCAGAACGTCCGCACGACCGCGGTCTCGCCGCGGGAGTGCGCCGCGAAGACCGCGGCCGCACCCATCAGCGCCGGCGCGCAGAGCGGCAGCGCCGCCGCGAGCAGCGGCCAGGACAGCACCGGATCCGTCGTCACCAGCAGCAGCACGAGCGGCAGGCAAGCCACCAGGAGCAGCACGTTCGTCACCAGGATCAGGTAGGCGACGCCGAAGAGCGAGGCGTAGAGGCCGTTCGGGATGCGGCGCACGATCAGCCCTTCAGTCCGCTGGTCGCGATGCCCTCGACGAAGTACTTCTGGCCGAGGAGGAAGATCACGGCGATCGGGACCACCGAGATGACCAGGCCCGCGAACAGCAGCGCGTAGTTGGCGTCGTAGAGCGTGCTGACGAAGCTCTGCAGCCCCAGCTGGATCGTCCACAGGTCCGGGTTCCGCAGGTAGATCAGCGGTCCGAGGTAGTCGTTCCAGGTGGCGACGAAGGTGAGCAGTGTGAGGCTCGCGATCGCGGGGATCGACAGCGGCACCATGATCCGCGCCCAGATCCCGTACTCGCTCAGGCCGTCCAGCCGCGCGGCCTCGGAGAGCTCCTCGGGGATCGTCTCGTAGAACTGCTTCATCAGGAACACGCCGAAGGCCCCGAAGGCCTGGATCAGGATGATCGCCCAGAGCGTGTTCGAGACCTTGAGGTTCGACAGCAGGATGAACTGCGGGATCATGTACGACTGCCACGGCACCGCGATCGTCCCGATGTAGACCAGGAAGAGCACGTCCCGGCCGGGGAAGCGCATCCGCGAGAAGCCGTAGGCCGCGAACGAGCCGGTGAGCACCTGCAGGACGGTGACCACGACCGCGAGCAGCAGCGTGTTCCGGATCCAGGTGAGCATGCCCGACTGGGTCCAGATCTCGACGTAGTTGCTCCAGACCCAGGTCTCCGGGAACCACTTCACCGGCACTGAGAAGACCTCGTTCGGCGTCTTCACCGAGCTCGTGATCATCCAGAAGAACGGCAGCAGCAGCGCCGCGGCGGCGATGATCATCACCGCGTAGCCGAGGACGCGGCCCGCCCTGCGCGCCGGGGAGCTGCCGGCCTCCTTGCGCCGCGGCGGCAGCGGCTCGTTCACGCCGACGACGGTGGGGGCGCCGTCCGGGATGAGAAGTCCGGTCATCGGGACTCGCTCCTTCGGTTGAGGAAGAACTGGACGAGCGTCACGAGGATGCAGAGCAGGAAGAGCACGACCGAGACCGCCGACGCGTAGCCGAACTGGTTCTCCTGGAAGCCCTTCTGGTAGATGAACTGCGAGAGGACGAGCGTCGCCTGGCCCGGTCCGCCCTGGGTCATCACGAGGATCAGGTCGAAGATCTTGAACGAGTTGATGGTGAGCATCACCGTCACGAAGAACGTGGTCGGCCGCAGCCCCGGAATCGTCACGTTGACGAAGCGCTGCCAGACGTTCGCGCCGTCCACGCGAGCGGCCTCGTGCAGCTCGCGCGGCACGGTCTGCAGCCCGGCGAGGAACAGGATCATGTAGTAGCCCATGTCCCGCCAGGTGCTGATGATGACGACCGCGGGCATCGCCCACTCGGACGAGGTCAGCCAGCCGGGCGGATCGGAGATGCCGATCAGCCCGAGCAGCTGGTTGATCGGGCCGTACTCCGGGCTGAAGAGCAGGTTCCAGACCACGGCGATCGCGACGATCGAGGTGATGTAGGGGAAGAACGCGGCCGTGCGGAAGAAGGCGACGCCGCGGAGCTTGTTGTTGAGCAGCAGCGCGAGCCCGAGCGAGACGACGAGCGTCAGCGGGATGTGCAGCGCCGCGTAGTAAAGCGTGTTCAGCAGCGCGATGCGGAAGCTCGCGTCGCCGATCAGGCGCTGGAAGTTCGCGATGCCGACCCAGTTCGCCTGACCGAAGACGTTCCAGTCGGTCATCGACATGTAGAAGAGGGTGATCACCGGCACGAGCGTGAGCGCGGCGAAGCCCAGGAAGTTCGGGAGGATGAAGGTCCAGCCGATCAGCATGTTCCGGACGGCGTACGCGGAGCGTCGTCGTCGGGGCGGCAGGGGCGACGGCGTCGGCGGAGTCGACGGGCCGGCGTCCGCGGCGGCGAGGGTCGTCATGAGACCTCCAGGGTCCGAGGGGGGAAGAAGAGGGGGCGGCGGCCGGCCCGCGCGAGGCCGGCCGCCGCGGGGAGTCAGTTCGTGCCGACTTCGTTCTTCACGCGGTCCTCGGCGCTCTTCACGGCGTCGTCGAGGCTCGTGGAGCCCGACATGACGGCGGTGTGCAGGTCGAGGAGCACGTTCTGGACGGCGGCCGTCTTGGCCGAGGTCGGGTTCTCCGGCTTGGTGTCGTGCGTGGACCAGGCGAACTTCGAGACCTCGTCGGTCGGCGCGCTGTCGACCGCGAAGTAGGTCTCGGCGACCGCGTCGCTGGTCAGGGCGGGGGTGATGCCGAGGGAGGCGACGACCTCCGCGCCCTCCTCGCTCGACGCGAACTCGAGGAACTCCTTGGCCGCGGCCTGCTTGCCCGAGTCGATGCCGGCGTTGATGCCGAAGCCGGTCGGGTCGCCGAAGGTCACGGGGGTCTGGTCCATGCCGGTCGTCGACTCGTCGAACTGCGGGATCGGCGCGAAGCCCCACTCGAAGGTGTCCGAGTCGCCGGACGCCTGCTGGGCGATCAGCGACGCGACGAACCAGGTGCCCATCGGCATCATCGCGGCGTTCTGCTTGCCGAACTCGGCCTGGTAGGTGAGCTTGTTCGCGACGATCGTGTTGTACTCCGCCTGCGCACCCGCGTCCTGGAGCGCGAGGGCGCGCTCGTAGTAGGGCTCGAGGTAGCCGTAGTCGGCGTCGAGGATGTCGATGTCCGGGGTCTGCGCGCTCGCGAAGCCCTGCACCGTCGACTGCCAGCTGTGCTCGTAGGTGCCGACGGCGCTGCTGCCGGCCGCGGCGAGCGCGGTGGTCAGCTGCTCGGCGGTGGCCTCGTAGTCGTCCCAGGTCCAGGAGCCGTCGGGGTAGGCGACGCCGGCCTGGTCGAAGAGGGCCTTGTTGTAGAAGAGGACCCAGGAGTCCTGGCGGTAGGGCGCCGCCCACTGCTTGTCGTCGACCTGGTAGGCCTCCACGCCGCCGAGGTCGTCGGGCAGCTCGATGTCGGAGACGTCGAGGAGCTGGCCGCCGGCCTGGTAGGTGACGACGTTCTTGACGTTCTTCTGCGTGACGATGTCCGGACCGCTGCCGGCCGCGAGGTCCGCGGTCATCAGGGTGTCGTAGTTGGTCGCGTCGTACTCCTTGACCTCGATCGTGACGTCGGGGTCCTTCTCGTGGAACGCGTCGGCGAGCGCCTGGAACTCCGGCGTCGTGCTCAGGCTCCAGCCCGAGAGGCTGAGCGTGATCGGGCCGTCGGCGGCGGGCGCGTCGCCGCCCCCGCCCCCGCTCGAGCAGGCGGTGAGGGACAGTGCGGCGACCAGGGCCACTCCGGCGGCGGTCAGTCTTCTCTTCATGCGTGCTGCTCCTTTGCATCTGCGTCCGGGACTCCACCTCGGGTCCTCGGGTACCGGAGCTGCCGAGCGGCGCGTCCGGAATCTGGGAGTCGGTGCTCGGTGACGAGGCCGTCGGGCCAGGTCGCCGTCACGGACAGGGCGTCGCCGTCGAGGGCGACGTCGACGGAGGCGGCCGCGACAGGGGCCTCCGCTCCGGCCGTCGCTCCGGCGGTGAGACCGACCAGCGCGACGACGAGCGCGTCGACCTCCGCCGGGACGGTGAGGATCGGCACGCCGACCGCGGGGCCGAGCGGGCTCGCGCCGTCGCGGGCGACGACCTCGGCGACGGCGCCGGGGGTGAGGGAGGCGTGCGGGAGAAGGGACAGCGTGCTGGTGAGGCGGCCGTTCGAGGCCGTGGCCGTCTCGGCGGTCGTGTCCGCGGCGATCTCGGCGCCGGCCAGCGGCCAGCCGCCGATCCGCAGGGCGATCTCCTCCGGCCGCACGCCCTCGGCGAGCTCGTCGATCCGCGCGAGCCGCACCTCCCACGGGCCGCGCACCAGCGAGTGCACGCTGATCCGGCCGGCGACGCGGACGGCTCCGCGCAGGCCCTCGCCGTGCCGGTGGCTGCTGCGCTCCGGAGTGATCCAGTGCGCGTCCCCGCTCGAGCCGGCGACGCCGACGCGGCCGTCCGCATCCAGGCGGACCTCGGTGAGCGTCATGCCGGTGCGGTGGGTCGCGTCGCCCGCGGCGTCGACCAGCGCGACGCTCTGCTCGAGTGCCTCCGACCAGCCGCGCTCGTCGAGCAGCGGCGCGGTCACGGTGGAGTAGCCCAGGCGCGCGTAGAGCGGCGAGTCGCCGGTCGTCGCGCCGGGCAGCGCCTTGTCGGTGCCGTGGTTGACGACGCGGACGACGCCGTCGGCCCGCGTGCCCGAGACGATCCAGCCGGGCGAGACGATCGCGCGGAGGTCCTCGCCCTGCTCGATCGGGAGCAGGGCGGCCGGGAGCGGCTCGGTCGGCGCGGCCCAGACCGGGTGCTCGGCCGGGAGCAGGATGCCGAGCATGCCCTTGACCGCCCAGTAGGGCGAGCCGGGGCCGGAGTAGGACTGCGCGAGCTCGCGCCACGGGTCGTGCCAGCCCATCGAGAGCAGACCGTCCTCGCCGGGGGCGCCGTTCTCGGCGAAGTGCCCGACGATCGCGCTCGCGGCACGGCGGAGCCGGCCCGGGGAGTGCGAGGGCACCTCGGCGATCACACCGGCCCAGAACGGCGCGGCGGCGGCGAAGCGGTAGATCAGGCTGCGGCCCTGCAGCAGCGGCGAGCCGTCGCCGCCGACCAGCGCGAGGGCGTCGGAGAGGTAGCGGTCGAGCCGGGCGACGTCGGCGGCGGCACGCGGGGCGGCCAGCTCGGCCGCGCCGGACATCCGCGCCCAGAGCACCGGGTACACGTGCAGGGCCCAGCCGACGTAGTGGTCGAAGGCGCGCTCCGCGCCGTCGGCGAGCCAGCCGTCCTCGCGGACGAAGGAGTCGTGCCGGGCGAGGTCCGCGGCGACGTCCTGCGCGGACCACGGGCCGCCGACCGAGCGGAGGAAGGTCTCGACGACCAGGCGGAACCAGACCCAGTTGGTCTGCGGGTAGCTGTCGTCGCCGACGACGGGGGCGAGGTAGTCGACGACGCGCTGCTGGGTCCGCGCGTCGAGGCGGTCCCAGATCCAGGGGCGGGTGAGGTCGAGCACGAGCGCGATCGACGCGGCCTCGACCTTGGCCTGGGCGTGCTCGTCGATCCGCACCCAGCGGTCCTCCGCGTCGGGGTCGACGCCGGTCTCGACGCCGCGGCGGTAGAAGTCGATCAGGTCGTCGACGCCCTCGCCGCGGGCGCCGGCGATGCGGAAGCCGGCGAGCAGGAAGGTGCGAGCGAAGCCCTCGAGGCCGTCGACCGCGCGGCCGTAGCCGCCCTCGGCGCCGGGGAGGGTGATCCGGCCGTGGCCGGCGCTGGCGTGGGGGACCACGGCGGCGAGGAGCGCGTCGGCGACGGCGAGCCAGTGCTCGCGCGTCCAGTCGGCGCGGAGGTTCCCCTCGTTCACGGTGGTTCTCCTTTGAATCGTGTCATCCCGGCGCCGTGCGCTGCTCTGAGCGACCGGGACTGAACAGAACAGGAGCATACATACGGAAATCGATCACTTCAATGTTTTGGTTGAAGCAAATTGATTGATTATGATCGATTGCATGCCTCAGCACCCCGACCCGGCATCGTCGCCGGGCCCGATCGAGTCCTTCCGCGGCCCGCTCGCCGCCGCGTTCTCGCCGGACCGCCCGCTGTCCGCGCGCGGGCTCCTCGTCGACCCCGACCGGTCGCTGCCGGTGCCGACCGCCGCCGACCGGGGCGCCTGGGCCGCGGCCGACGCGCCGACCCTCGCCGCGGTCGCCGAGCGCGCCGCCGCCGACCTGCTCGTGCCCTGGCCGCAGCCGCTCGCGAGCGAGGCCGTCCGCGTGCACCGCGACGGGAACCGGGACCGCTGGGAGCGGAGCGCGTTCGAGCGGCAGCGGCGGCTGAGCCGCGCGGTGCTGCTGGCGGCGAGCACCGGGGGCTCCGCGGGCGACGGCACGGGTGACGGCTCCGACTCCGACTCTGACGCCGGCTCCGACGCCGACTCCTGGCTCGACGAGGTCGCCGACGGCGTGCAGCTGCTCTGCGAGCAGAGCTCCTGGTGCTGGCCCGCCCACGACGACGCGCTCCGCCGGCACGGCTCCGTCCTCGCCGACGTCGCCGACCCCTTCCTCGACCTCGGCGCCGGCGAGGTCGTCGGCCAGCTCGCCTGGCTCGACCACGTCCTCGGCGAGCGCCTCGACGACCGCTATCCCGGGCTGCGCCGCAGGATCCGCCGTGAGACCCGCGAGCGCGTGCTCGCCCCGTTCCTCGCCCGCGACGACTGGCACTGGCTCGGCCTCGACGGCGACGTGCACAACTGGAACCCCTGGATCACCGGCAACGTGCTGGTCGCCGCCCTGCGCCTGCTCGATGCTCCGGGCGAGGAGGACGAGCGCGCCGCCGTCGTCACCCGCGCCGTCGCCGCCCTGGACCGCTACGTCGCCGTGCTCCCGGCCGACGGCGCGATCGACGAGGGCTACGCCTACTGGTGGAACGGCGCCTGCCGCGCCCTCGAGGCCCTCGACGTCCTCGCGCACGCGACCGGCGGCGCCTGGGACGCCTCGGCCGTGCCCGCCCTGCGCGCGACCGTCGCCTTCCCGCACCGCTCGCACCTCGGCGGCGACTGGTACGTCGCGCACGCCGACGGCCAGGCGCTGCAGTCGCGCGACCAGCCCTGGCACGCGGTGCACCGGGCCGGCCGACGGGTCGGCGACGCCGCCGCGATGGCGCACGCGGCGGCGCAGCGCTCCCCCGGCGAGCCCGCCGCCTCCGAGAAGGAGGGGCTCGGCCGCCTGCTGCGCGGGGCGACAGACCCGCTCTGGACCTCCGCCCCCGCGGCGCTCCCGCCGCTCCCCCGCGAGGTCTGGCTCGAGTCCGTGCAGGTGCTCCTGGCCCGCACCGTCGAGGGATCGCCGGCCGGCCTGACCCTCGTCGCCAAGGGCGGGCACAACGCCGAGCACCACAACCACAACGACGTCGGCGCGTTCCAGGTGGCGAGTGACGGCGTGCCCGTCGTCGTCGACGCCGGCCGGCCCACCTACACCGCCGCCACCTTCGGCCCGGAGCGCTACCGCATCTGGACGATGCGGAGCGAGTGGCACAACCTGCCCGTCGTCCGCGGCATCGGGCAGCCGCCCGGGCGGGAGGCGGCCGCCGCGGACGTCTCGGTGGCCCTGGGCGAGGCGTCCGCGGGCTTCTCCGCCGAGCTCGCCGCCGCCTACCCCGGGACGGGCCTGCGCTCCTGGCGCCGCACCGTCGCCCTCGACCGCCCGTCCGCAAGGGTCGTCCTCGAGGACCGCTGGGACCTCGCCCCGTGGGACGATCAGGACGATGAGCCCGGCACCACGATCCGCCTGCTCCTCGCGGGAGACGTCGTGATCGAGCGCGGAGCCGCCCGCGTCCGTCCGCTCGCCGGCGCCCGGCCGCTCCGAATCTCCTGGGATCCGTCCTGCGAGCACCGCGAGACCGTCCGGCCGCTGGAGGATCCGATGCTCTCGAGCGTCTGGGGCGAGCGGCTCACGCTGCTCGAGATCGACGCCACGGCGCGCAGAGACCTGCGGATCGCGATAGACCTGGACCCACCGATCGGAGAGCAACGATGAGCGACCAGACCCAGTCACCACCCCTCGCCGCCGAGCGACGGGCGCACATCCTCGCGGCGCTGGGCGTCGACGGCGCCGTCCGCATCTCCCAGCTGACCGAGGCGCTCGGCGTCGCGACGGTCACGCTCCGCCGCGACCTGGTGCAGATGGAGCGCGAGGGCCTGCTCAGCCGCGTGCACGGCGGCGCGGTCGTCCTCTCCGGCTCGGCCGGCCAGAAGGCGCCCGCCCCGGAGCCGGAGGAGGTCCAGCTCGGCTCGATCGCCGTCCTGGTCCCCTCGCTGAACTACTACTGGCCCGGAGTGCTGCACGGGATGGAGGCGACCGGCCGCAGTCTCGGCTACGACGTCGTCCTGCGCGGCGCCTCCTACGAGCTCCAGGACGAGCGCCCCGTGCTCGAGCGCCTGCTGCGCTCCGGCGACGTGCGGGGGCTGATCGTCGCCCCCAACACCGACACCGCGCACTCGGGCGACGTCCTCCGCTGGCTCGCCGACTGCGGCGTGCCCTCGGTCCTGGTCGAGCGCGACGCCGTCCTCGAGCCGGAGGGCACGCCCGCGGAGTCGGTCACCACCGACCACGCGCTCGGCGCCGTCCTCGCCGCCCGGCACCTCGCCGAGCTCGGGCACCGCAAGGTCGGCCTGATCCTCTCGCGCAACTCGCCGACCTCGCGCAAGATCACCGCCGGCTGGCTGTCCGCCTGCGAGGAGCTCGGCCTGACCCCCGCCGACCACTTCGAGGAGACGCTGCCCGACCGGGCCAGCGCCGACTTCTCCGAGGTCGTGAACGCCGCCCTCGAGACGGCCCTCGAGACCGGCGTCACCGCGCTGCTCGTGCACTCCGACCCCGAGGCGATGGCCTTCGTCGATCTGGCGCTCAACCGCGGCATCTCCGTGCCCGGCGACCTCTCCGTGATCGCGTACGACGACGAGGTGGCCCAGCTCTTCACCCCGGCGCTGACCGCGGTGAGCCCACCGCGCGCTGGGGTCGGCGAGGCCGCCGTTCGCCTGCTCGTGCAGCGGATCGAGGACCCGGCGCGGCCCGTGCACCGCGTGCAGCTCAGCCCGAGCCTGATCGTGCGGGCGTCCACCGCGGCGCCCGGGCGGCACGCGGACGGGCGGGCTGGGGACGGGCGGCCCGCGGACGACGCGCGGTGATCGACCGCCACGAGCACTCGCCGTGGTCGTTCTGGGCCGAGGCCTCGCCGGAGCGGCGGGAGCACCAGCTCGGCCTCCAGCGCGAGCTCCTGGCGGCGCACCCCGGCTGGAGCCTCGGCGCGGACTGCTTCGTCTCCGAGTCCGCCGCGCTCGACCCGGAGCGCCTGGTGCTGGGCGACCGCTCGTACATCGCCGCGGGCGCCTACCTGACCGGCGACGTCGAGGTGGGCGCCGACTGCTCGCTCAACCCGTACACGGTGGTGCGCGGCGACGTCGTCCTCGGCTCGGCCGTGCGGGTCGGCGCGCACACGTCGATCCTCGGCTTCAACCACTCGATGGAGCCCGGCACGGAGGTGTTCCGCCAGCCGCTGACCTCCCGCGGCGTCCACATCGGCGACGACGTCTGGATCGGCTCGCACGTGGTGGTGCTCGACGGGGTGACGGTCGGCGACCACGCGGTGCTGGCGGCCGGCGCGGTCGTGACGAAGGACGTGGCGGCCGGCGCGGTCGTCGGCGGCAACCCCGCGCGGCGGCTGCGTTGGCGGGTGCCGCCCGTCGCCGCGGAGGTCTCGGACGCCGCGCGCCTGGCGGACCGCGCCCGCGAGGAGATCGAGGGGATCCTCCGCGGAGCGCTCGTGGACGCCGGGCCGGCACCCGACGACGGACCCGCCTTCCGCGGCGGACCTGCACTCCACGACGGACCTGCACTCAGCGACGGGCCTGCACTCAGCGCCGGACCTGCACTCAGCGCCGGGCCCGCACTCCACGACGGGCCCGCCTTCCGCGACCGGCCGGGCGCCGCCCCGACCGACCGCGCGCTCGGCGACGCGGTCGAGCTCGCCGACCTCCTGCTCGGCACGCCGCCTCCCGGCGTCGACCCCGCCGCGGTCGTCGCGCGGCTGCGCGGACTGCCGGTCCCGGGGATGGACGTGTGGACCGATCCGGAGGCCGCGTACCGCGTGCTGAGCGCGGGCTACGCGCTCGACCTCCTCGGGTCGGAGTTCGCCCGGCCGCTGACCGCCGTGACCGAGGAGACCCCCGCGGGCCTCGTCGCGCGGCTCGACGGGCTGCGCTGGCGCGACGATCCGTGGAACGCGGGCCACCACGTCGACGCCCTCGGCACCGCGCTGCACTGGACCCGCCGCCGCGGCGATCCGGTGCCGGTCGGCTTCGAGGAGGCGCTCTTCGGCTGGCTGCTCACCCGCGCCGATCCCCGCAGCGGCATGTGGGGCGAGGCCTCAGCCGATCGCAGACTGCTCCTGCTCGTCAACGGCGCGTACCGCGCGACCCGCGGCACCTTCGCTCAGCACGGACGCCCGCTCCCCTACCCTGACGCCGTCCGCGACACCGTGCTCCGGCACGCCCGCGACGACCGCTGGTTCCGGCCCGAGCGCGTCGACGCCTGCGCCGCCCTCGACCTCGTCCACCCGCTCTGGCTCACCCGCGGCAGCACCTACCGCGCCGCCGAGGTCGAGCCGCTGGCGCGGACCCTGCTCGCGCAGGTCCTCGCGCGCTGGCGCCCGGGCCGCGGCTTCGCCTTCCGCCTGGACGCCGCCGACGCCGGCCTGCAGGGCACCGAGATGTGGCTCGCCGTCCTCTGGTACCTCGCCGATCTCCTCGGCGCCTCCGACGCCCTCGGCTACCGCCCCCGCGGCGTCCACCGCCCGGACCCGGCCCCGCCGCGCTGACCCCGCACCCCGCGCACCAGGCTGCCCCCGCAGCCCGCGCACCCATGCTGATCGAGTAGCCCGCGCAGCGGGCGTATCGAGATCCACGTGATCGGACGGCGGATCTGCAGACCCGACTGCTGACGCCGCCGGGTCTCGATACGCCGCCCCCGGCGGCTACTCGACCAGCCGGGGCCCTCCCGCGAGTGGACCCGGAACGGGACCCGGCCGAGCGCCGGACCCCGATACGCGTCCCCTCGCGCGCCTCAGCGCCTACGACTGGACGCATACCGGGGCCTGCTCGAAACTGCGCGCCCCTCACGGGTCCGTTCGAGGACCCCTGCTGATCGAGCAGCCCGCGCAGCGGGCGCATCGAGATCCCCGCACCCCGCACGGCCGCGCCGCTCAGGGGATCAGCCGCCGGTCGCGGAGGTCCTGGAAGAGGCGCAGGAACATCGCCTCGGTGTCGACGTACTCGTGGAAGCCCGCGCGCCGCGACTTGGAGGTGTCGGCGATGACGTCGTAGTCCCAGCCGAAGACGAAGTCGCCGAACCGCCAGGACGACACGTCCTCGTACGGGGTGGGCACGAGCCCGTGGCGCTCGATCATCGCCTGCCAGAGGGCGCCCTTGTCGGCCATCACCTCGGTCAGGCTCATCGGCAGCGGCGGGGCGACCTCGAGATCGAAGAACGCGGCGACCCTCGGCCACATCGACGACCACCGGAACAGGTCGCCGTTCGTGATGTTGTACGCCTGATCGCGGCTGCCCGGATCGGTCGCCGCCCAGACGGTGGCCTTCGCGAGGAGATCCGCGTCGGTCATCTCGATCAGGCTCGTGTACGCGCCGGGCGCCCCGGGGAAGCGCAGCGGGATCCCGAGCTCCCGGCTCATCGAGGCGTAGACGGCGATCACCATCGCGAGGTTCATCGGGTTGCCGAGGCCGACGCCGGCGACGACCGACGGGCGCAGCGCGGACCAGGACCACCGGGCGCCCGCCGTCCGGTTCTCGAGGAAGCGCTGCTGGTCGACGTTGAACTCCGGCGGCATGTGCGGCGGGTCGTCCTCCCTCGCGGGCGTGGCGAACGGCCCGAGGTGCGCTCCGTAGACCTTGTAGCCCTGCATCAGCGAGACGTGCTCGAGACCCGGGGCGACGGGCTCGATCGCGTCGACGACGTGGGTGAGCATCGCCAGGTTGGGCGCGACCAGCTCCGCCCAGGTCGGCCGGTCCTGATACGCGGCGTAGAAGACGTGCGTGACCGCCGTCTCCTCCGCGAGGGCCGCCGCCGTCGCCTCCCGGTCGAGCAGGTCGACCGCGATCTGCCGCACCCGAGCGGTGTCCGCGCCGCCGCGCCGCGAGACGCCGACGACGTCCCAGTCGCCCTCCTGCTCGAGGTGCCGGATCAGATTCCCCCCGATCACTCCTCGCGCTCCGATCACCAGTGCTGTCCTCGTCATGCGGCTCTCTCCTCACATCGTGTTTTCACGATGCCTGTCTAGCAGACATCGGGATATCGCGATGTGGCGATAAGCTGGCGGCATGACGGAGCTGAGCGACGAGGAACTGGTGACGGCATTCAAGGCGCTCGGGCATCCGACGCGTCTGGCGATCCTCGGCTGGCTGAAGGAGCCCGGCTCCTTCCCCCCGCAGGACAGGCCGGCCGAGGATGTCGGCGTGTGCCTCAAGCACATCCAGGCCCGCGCCGACGTGTCGCAGTCCACGGCGTCGCAGTTCATGGCGACCCTGCAGCGGGCCGGCCTGGTCACCTGCACCCGGATCGGTCCGTGGTCGCACTACCGGCGCAACGAGGAGACCCTCGCCGCCCTCGGCCTGGCCGTGCTCGACGGCGTTCAGGCCTCCTGACGACGCTCGAGTCGCGTCGCCAGCGCGGCGGCGGCCGCCACGCCGACCGTGTCGACCGGCTCCCGGCCGAGGAGTGCGGCCAAGTCGCCGCCCGGCTCCCCGAGGAAGCCGTGGCGGACCGCCGTGTGGATCGACATCAGCATCGCGGGCTGGAACGGCTTCAGTCCCGCGGACCCGTACGACGCCCGGCGCTCCGCGAGGTCGAGGTCGTCGAGCGGGACGCCCAGTCGGCCTGCGACGTCGCCCGCGGTGATGCCCGGCCCCACCAGGTCGTAGCACCGGCCCTCGTGCTCCCCCGGTGTCGCAGCGACCGTCGCGGCGACGTCCGCCAGGTCCTCGCGGGCGACGGCGGCCAGCGCTCCTTCGCCGAACGCCGAGACCAGCCGCGGCCCGGACCAGGTGAGGAGCGAGCCGAAGAGGTCAGCGTAGAGGCCGTTGCGGAGGACCGTCCAGCGGAGGGACCCGCGGGCGAGGCGGCGCTCGGTCCAGCGGTGCGCGAGGGCGAAGGCGAGGTGGTCGCCGGCCGTGGTGACGCTCGTGTAGACGACGTGCCGGACGCCGTCGCGCTCCGCCGCGGCGAGCGCCGTCTCGTGCCGCGCGACGACGACGTCGTCCTCCGCCTCGCCCGCCGACACGAGGACGAGGGTGTCCACGCCGGCGAAGGAGACGGTCGACGGATCGTCGAGGTCGATCCTGCGCAGACCCGGCCTCTCCTGGCGGCTGCTGCCGATCGCGGGGACTCCGCGCCGGAGGAGGGTGTCGAGGATCGCGGAGCCGAGCTGCCCGGTCGCGCCGGTGACGAGGATCACGGTCTCACCTTTCGTGGTTCTGCGGGATGACTACGCTCTGATCGTGCTGCGCCCCGTCAGCCCCGACAAGGAGGCACTCTCGTGTCACTCACGCACACCGGAGTAACCGCCGACCTCGAGCCCTGCGGCCGGGAGGACCATCCCGACTGCGGGATCCGCGACGTCCTGACCCGGGTCGGCGACACCTGGTCGGTGCTCGTGATCGTCGAGCTCGCGAGCGGTGAGCGGCGCTTCCGCGAGCTCCAGCGCGCGATCGACGGGATCTCGCAGCGCATGCTGACGCTGACCCTCCGCCGCCTCGAGCGGGACGGCCTGGTCGCGCGTACCGTCTTCCCGACGGTGCCGGCGCAGGTGTCCTACGCCCTCACCGCCTCCGGCAGCAGCCTCACCCACCTCGTGAAGGCCCTCGCCGACTGGTCGCTCGAGCAGCGGCCGGCGATCGCCGCGGCCCGCGACCGCTACGACGAGCAGAACCCGGGGCACGCCCTCCGCTGACGCGCTGCCCGGGGAGGAGAATGGCCCGGTGGACATGCGGACCGTCGAAGTGCTGAAGGCGCTGGGCAACCCCACCCGCCTGCAGATCATGGAGTGGCTGCGGACGCCCGAGGCCTCCTTCAGCGAGTACGAGCCCATCGCCGACCGCGCCTCGGGCCCCTTCATGCTGATCGAGTAGCCCGCGCAGCGGACGTATCGAGATCCACCGTCGCCAGGACGCCGGGTCTCGATACGCCGCCTCCGGCGCCTACTCGACCAACATGGAAGGCACCGCCGGAGGCGCCTACTCGACCAGCATGCGGGCACCGCCTGAGGCGGTTACTCCGCCGGCAGCAGCTCCGCCACCAGCGCCTGCACGCGGGCGCGGATGTCGTCGCGGATCGGGCGGACCTCCTCGAGGGGGCGGCCCTTGGGGTCGGCGAGGTCCCAGTCCTCGTAGCGCTTGCCCGGGAAGACCGGGCAGACGTCGCCGCAGCCCATCGTGATCACGACGTCCGAGGCCTGCACCTGCTCGGTCGTCATCAGCTGCGGGACCGCCTGCGAGATGTCGATGCCCTCCTCCGCCATCGCCGCGACCGCGACCGGGTTGATGCTCTCGCCCGGCTCGGAGCCGCCGGAGCGCACCTAGACGGCACCGCCCGAGAGCTCGCGCAGGTAGCCGGCGGCCATCTGCGAGCGGCCGGCGTTGTGGATGCAGACGAAGAGGACGGTGGGGGCGGTCATCCCGGGCTCCTGAAGGTGAGGGGGCTGCCCGCGTCGATCGACACCGGCGCGACCGAATCTACCGACAGCGCCCAACGTCTTCGCGTTCACCGGGGCCCCAGCGGTGACGCGCCGGCGGGCTCCGCCTCCTCGCCTTCGCAGAGTCGCCGGATCTCGAAACCTTATTTATTTTATTCATTTGGTCTCGATCCTCAGGCGGCATGGAGGGCACGGGACGACCTCGGGCACCGCCGTGGACCAGCGCCCACCCGCGCTTCTGGAGTCGCAGGCGCCCGCCCGCCCGGCGCACACTGGCCGGGTCCCCCTCCCGCGACGACCCCTCGGACGGATCACCGTGCTCACCGGACTCAGCGCCTTCCCCCTCACCCCGCTCCGCGACGACGCCGTGGACGAGCCGGCGTTCGCCGCGCTCGTCGAGCGCCTCGCCGCGGCCGGCGTCGACTCGATCGGGGCGCTCGGCTCGACCGGCTCCGCCGCCTACCTCGATCGCGGGGAGCGGCGCCGGGTCGCCTCGCTCGCCGTCCGGCACGCGGGCTCGGTGCCGGTCGTCGTCGGGATCAGCGCGCTGCGCACCTCGCAGGTGCTGGCCCTCGCGGAGGACGCGCAGGAGGCGGGTGCCGCCGCAGTGCTCCTCGCCCCGGTGAGCTACCAGCCGCTGACCGACGACGACGTCCTCGGCCTCTACGAGGACGTCACCGCGCAGCTGTCCGTGCCGCTCGTCGTCTACGACAACCCCACCACCACGCGAGTCGCGCTGACCGACGAGCTGTACGGCGCGATCGCCGACCTGCCCTGGGTCGCCTCGATCAAGATCCCCGGGGTCCCCGCCGATCCGGCCGCCGCGGCCGAGCGGGTGGCCGCGATCCGAGCGCAGGTCCCCGCCGGCGTCACGATCGGCGTCTCCGGTGACGCGTCCGCCGCCCGAGGCCTGCTCGCCGGCTGCGACGCCTGGTACTCGGTGATCGGCGGCACGCTCCCCGGCCCCGCTCGCACGATCCTCCGAGCCGCGCAGTCCGGCGACCACGCCGCCGCCCAGGCCGAGTCCGCCCGGCTCCAGCCCCTCTGGGACGTCTTCGCCGAGCACGGCGGCAGCTACCGGGTGATCGCCGCGATCGCCGAGCAGCTCGGCCTGGCCGCCCCGGACTGCCTGCCCCGCCCGATCCGCGGCCTCGACGCGCGAGCGCGCGCCCGGGTCGCCGAGGTCGTCGCCGCCCTCGACCTCGGCACCCCCGCCGGCTGAGCTCACGGCGCGTCCGTCACCTCCGGCGCATCCAGCACCACCCGCCCGTCCAGCGCCAGCCGATCCAGGAACGCGTCGTCGTGGCTGACGACGAGGAGTCCGCCGCGCCAGGCCCGCAGCACCTCGACCAGGTGGTCGGCCGTCGCCAGGTCGAGGTCGTTGGTCGGCTCGTCGAGCACGAGCAGCTGCGGCACCGGGCGCGCGAGGACGACCCCGGCGAGCGCCACCCGGAAGCGCTCCCCGCCCGAGAGCGTCGACGCGGGTCGGTCGACGATCGCGCCGCGCAGCAGCAGCCGCGCGAGCGCGTCGCGCAGGGCCGGGATCGGCAGGTCCGGTGCGGCCCGGGCGACGTGCTCGAGCACGGTGCGGTCGTCGTCGAGCATGTCCTCGCGGTGCTGAGCGAGGTAGCCGACGCGCTCGGTGAGCGCCCGCGCGTCCGTGCCGGGCACGGGATGCGGGCGGGCCGGCTCCGCGCCGACGAGCCGCTCGAGCAGCAGCGTCTTCCCGGTGCCGTTCGCGCCGATCAGGGCGAGGCGCTCCGGGCCCTGGAGCACCGTGGTCCGGCCGCGGACGGTCAGCTCGGCGAGCCGCCGCGTCGCGGGCACTCCCGGGTCGGGCAGGTCGAGCCGCACCGCGTCGTCGTCGCGCCGGCGCCCGGCCGCCTCGTCGACCCGGTCCTTCGCGCGCGCCTCGGCCTCGGCGTGACCGGAGCGGAGCCGGCCCGCGGTCCCCTCCGCGCGGCCGCGGCGGTAGTCCGCGACGATCTTCGGCATCGACCGCCCCGACTTCTCGCCCGCCTTCGCGCGGCGGGCGATCGTGGTCTGCGCCTCGATCCTCTGGCGCTTCTCGGCGCGCAGCACCTGCTCGGCGCCCCGGACGTCGCGCTCGACGGCGGCGCGCTCGACGGCGAGCCGCTCCTCGAAGTCCGAGAACGTGCCCGCCGAGGTCCGCAGGTCGCCGTCGCGCAGCTCGGCGATCTCGTCGACGTGCTCGAGCAGCTCCCGGTTGTGGCTGACGACGACGAGGGTGCCGCGCCAGCCGTCGACCAGCGCGAGCAGCAGCTGCCGGGAGCGGCGGTCGAGGTCGTTCGTCGGCTCGTCGAGGACCGCGATCGGCCGGCCGCGCAGCGCCACTCCCGTCACGGCCGCGAGGACCGCCTGCCCGCCGGAGAGCATCGAGACGGGCCGGAGCAGGTCGGCGGCGTCGAGATCGAGGCCGGCCGTGCTCAGCGCGGCGACGGCCCGGGCCTCGACGTCCCAGTCGTCGGCGAGCGCCTCGAAGCGGTCGGCCCCGGCGTCGCCGGCCAGGATCGCGTGCAGGGCGTCGAGCCTGCCGCGGACGCCGAGCAGATCGGCGACGGTGTCGTCGGCGCCGCGCGGCAGGCGCTGCGGCAGCAGGTCGACCGCGCCGGTCGCGCTGACGGTTCCGGAGGTCGGCGCGAGGTCGCCGGCGACGAGCCGCACGAGCGTCGACTTGCCGGCGCCGTTGGCTCCCACGAGCGCGGTGCGGCCGCGGCCGAAGGCGGCGGTGACGCGGTCGAGGACGATCGAGCCGTCGGGCCAGGCGAACGAGCAGTCGGTGAGGACGAGGGACGGAGGGGGCGGTGAAGAGAAGGGCACGGTGCTCCCGGTGGTCGCGTCGGCGCACGACGACCACCGCTCTCCGCCGGGGCGGGAGCGCGCGTCCTCCCGGTTCAGCGGGCGGGAGCAGGGGTCGTCAGTGCGAGGGCAGCTGCTGCGTCGTGGACGCAGTACCGGTGCTGGTGCGCACGAGACCGTCTTTCCTGCGGGGAGCCCCCGTGTCCGCGAGCCGATCGGCCGGCCGGTGAGGTGGCCGCCCCGACGTCGCGGCTCGCGACGAGGTACGCGTCGACGCTACGCGCGGACCGGGGGCGGCCGCAAGGGTGGGGCGTGACGGCCGCCCTATCCGCCGACGACCAATCGGCCAACAGCCTGTTGGCCGATTGTCGCGTCGCGGATCTCCGCTACTGCACCAGCGCCAGCAGCGCGCGGATGTCCGCGGCGAGCAGGTCCGGCTCCTCGTGCGGGGCGAAGTGGCCGCCGCGGGGCATGGCCGTGTACCGGACGACGTCGTAGCTGCGCTCGGCCCAGCTGCGCGGCGGGTGCGTGAGATCGAAGGGGAAGACGGCGAGCGCGGTGGGCACGGCGACCCGGCCGACCCGCGCCGTCCGCCCGGTCGCGTACTCCCAGTAGGGCCGGAGCGACGTGGAGATCGAGTCGGTGAACCAGTAGAGCGAGGCGAGGGTGAGCAGGTACTCGTCGTCGAAGCGGGTCGAGAGATCGCCGCCGCAGTCGCTCCAGGCCCGGTGCTTCTCGAGGATCCAGGCGAGCAGGCCGACCGGCGAGTCGGACAGCGCGGGCGCGAGGGTGAGCGGCCGGGTCTGCTGCTGGTGCTCGTACGCGCCCTCGTCCGCGAACCAGGTGCGCTGCTCCTCGACGTGCTCGCGCTCCTCGGCGGTGAGGGAGTCCTCCTCGACGTGCCGCGGCGAGGCGACGGCGAGCAGGTGGATGCCCGCGACGGCCTCCGGGTGGCTCTCGGCCAGCCGCGAGGTGATGCCGGCACCCAGATCGCCGCCGTGCGCGGCGTAGCGCGCGAAGCCGAGCTCCTCGGTCATCAGCCGGTGCCAGAGCTCGTGCGTCTGCTCGTCCAGCCCGGGCCGCTGCGGCGAGAACGGGAAGCCCGGCAGGGCGGGCACGACGACGGTGGCCGCCTCCGCCGGGTCGCCGCCGAAGCGCGACGGCGTGGCGAGCCGCTCGGCGAGCGCCACCAGCTCGAGCGCGGTGCTGGGCCAGCCGTTCGTCAGGACGATCGGCAGGCGACCGGGTGTCTCGGCCTCGAAGCGGAGGTAGGCCACGGGCGTCCCGTCGAGGTCGGCCTGCGCCCAGGGCAGCGCGCGCATCCGCCGCTCCTGCGCCGGCCAGTCGAACCCCTCGGCCCAGCGCCGGGCCAGCCGCCGCAGCTCGGCCTGATCGGTCCCGGCCGCCCAGCCCTCGACCGGCCAGTCGGGCGACCAGCGGGTCCGGCGGACGCGCTCGCGGAGCTCGGCCCACTCCTCGGGGGTGACGGCGGGGACCGGAGAGGTGGGGCGGGGCGGGGTCATCGCTCGACCGTAGCGGCGGGGGCCGACATCAGAACAGGTCGGGATTCTCCTGCTCCCGCGCCGTCGACGAGTCGACCTCGGCGACCTCGTGGCGCAGCGACGCGGTGACGTCGCGGGCGCCGGAGACGGACTCGACCCGGAGCGTCACGCGCTCGACGGGGACGACGGTCCGGGTGATCGCGATCCGCTCCTCGTGCAGGATCACGACGATCGGCTCCTGCGGGGCCGCCGTGATCGCGTCGGGCAGCGGCGGCCCGTCGAGGATCGGCTCGCGGGTGACGCGCAGCTCC
The DNA here is from genome assembly GCF_009866655.1 of Rathayibacter sp. VKM Ac-2804. NCBI lineage: Bacteria > Bacillati > Actinomycetota > Actinomycetes > Micrococcales > Microbacteriaceae > Rathayibacter > Rathayibacter sp. VKM Ac-2804. The sequence continues at coordinate 262,063 of NZ_CP047420.1, read as the reverse complement.
TCGCGGCGGACGTCCACGGTGATCGTCCGCTGCTCGGTCACGACGACCCGCCGGACGCGGACGCGCTCGGTGGCGTGCCTGCGCGTGCCGACGAGGAGGCGCTCCTCGTGCAGGACCACCTCGGCGGTCGGCGCCGGTCCCGGCTCGGTCGCGGTCGGCTCGGACGCGGTCGGCTCGGACGGTGTCGCGCTCATGGGGTCCCCTCGGTCTGACGCGGACGCGGCCGGCCCTGCTCGGAGCGAGCGGAGCCGGCCGCGGATGGTGCGGGTGGTGCGGTCGTGCGCCTAGCGGGGGCGGCGCGCGGTGGTCGCCGGGGCGGCCTGCTTCGCCTGGTCGGCGGCGCGCTTGGCCTGCTCGGTGACGGAGGGAGCGTTCTGCGCCTCCTGCTGGATCTTCGGCGCCTCCTCCTCGGCCTTCGTGAGGATCGCCTCCCAGCGCTGCTGCATCGGCTTGATCAGGCCGCCGCCCGCGCCGACGATGATGACGCCCGCGATGATCGCGAGGACGGCGATGAGGATCGGCGTGGTGACCGTGGTCGCGACCTCGATCTGGTTCAGAGCCGCGGTGACCCCGAGGAAGAGGATGAACACCGCGACGATGTTCCCGAGGACCTTGCCGTAGGAGAGGCCGCCCAGGGTGTTCTGGATCAGGCCCTTCGCGCCGGCGGCGATCGCGGCGGCGAGCACGACGATGATGATCGCGACGATGATCTTCGGCAGGAAGCCGATGATGCCCTGCAGCAGATCGCTGACCGGGTTGGGGCCGAAGACACCGAAGGCGAACTGCAGCACGAAGAGCACGAGCGTGTAGTAGATGATCTTCGACACGATGTCGGACGCGTCCAGCGTCGAGTTCGCGAGGGCCTTCTTGATGCCGCCGCGCTCGACGGCGCGGTCGAAGCCGACCTTGGTGAGCAGGCGCGAGAGGCCCTTCTCGATGAGCTTGGCGACGATCAGGCCGACGATGAGGATGAGCAGGAACAGCAGCGCGAGCGGGACGAACGCGATGACCGCGGCCAGTCCGTTCTGCAGAGCGGCGGGGAGATCCATGGGGGAGCCTTTCGGGCACGGTCCGGAGCAGGACAGGTGAGGGTGGTGCAGGGGGTCGTGCGGGGTGGTGCGGGTGCGGCGGCCGGCGAGCGGTGCTGCTCACCGGCCGCCGCGGGTCCCGCTAGGAGCGCGCGTCGCGGTCGACGACGGTCTCCTCGGCGCCGGAGCGGGTGCCGGTGCGGGTGTCCTCGGGCTCGACGAGCTCGATCTCCTCGTGCGAGACGTCGGCGTCGACGGTGCGCTGCTCGGTCACGGTCTCGGTGCCGAGCGACACGCGCTCGACGGGGACCGTCTCCTTCGCGGTGACGACGCGCTCCTCGGTGAGGACCACCTCGTGCTCCTCCTCGCTGAGGTCGGGACCGGCGAGGGCGTCGCCGGCGTTCGCCTCGGTGATCGGCTCGCGGGTGAGGGTGACCTCGTCGTGGCTCACCGGGACCGTCTTCGAGACCTGCTCGGTGACGATGTGCTTGCGCAGGCGGGCGCGGCCGGCCTCGACGCGCTCGGTGCCGACGCGCAGGCGCTCCTCGGAGCGGGTCATCGCGTCGTCGGTCGTCGGGCCCGACGTGTCGTGGCCCTCGGTGCCGCGGTCGCGGTCGATGCCGGCACTGCGGTCGACGTCGCGGTCGGCGTCGGCGCCGCGGTCGGCGTCCTGGTCGTAGAGGGGCGCCTCGGTCGGCGCGGCAGCGGTGCCGCCCAGGCCGTAGTACGAGTAGAGGGCCTGCTCCTCGTCGGCGGAGAGCTGGCCGTCGTCCTCGATGCGCGGCGCGTCCTTGACGAAGGACTTCTCGTAGCCGACGCGGAGGACGCCGCCCTCATAGCTCGCGTCCGCGAGGGGCGCGAACGACTCCGAGGAGCCGAACAGGCCGGTGCGGACGGTGACCCAGGTCGGGGTCTGCGTGCTGTCCTCGACGTAGACCTGGCCGACGGTGCCGATCTTGGCGTCGTCGCTGCCGTGCACGTCGGCGCCGATCAGGCTGTCGATGCTGCTGCTGTCGATCATGGTGCTCTCTCTTCTCTCCCGGGACGGTGCCGCGGGGATCGCTGGTGCGGGGGTCGCTGGTGCGGAGGCGAAGCGGAGCCGCGCCGCCTGCGCAGCGGGTTCTGCGGGGCGGCGGGTGCTCCTCGGGGAGGCGGACCGGCGCGGGATCCGCGAGGGGCACGGTCCGGCAGCGGCACACTTACAGCGTAAGCCTCGTCGGAGCTTACGGCGTAAGCGTTGTTACGGTGGAAGTGCTTGCCTTCGCGGGACCGCACCTGGTATCCGGGCGGGCGAGCACTGCAGGAAGGCGCGGTGCATGACCGACAGCGACACGGACTCCGGCGGCGACGGCGGCAGGACCGACGGCGGCAGGGCCCGCGGTGACAAGCCGAAGCGGAGCGGCTCCCCCGCCCGCAAGCTCAACCGCGACCTCATCGTCGAGACCGCTCTCGCGATGATCGACCGCACCGGCCCCGAGGCGCTCTCGATGCGGACCCTCGCGCAGGAGCTGGGCGTCGAGGCGATGTCGCTCTACCGCTACGTGCACGGCAAGGAGGACCTCCTCGAGGGCGTCATCGCGCTGCTGATGCAGGAGCTCACCGTGCGCCTGGACGAGGCCGAGAGCCGGCACTGGCAGGAGTTCCTGCAGACGGCCGCCCACGAGGTCCGGCGCATCGCGACCGACCACCCGAAGGCCTTCCCGCTGGTCGCGACCCGGCACCCCGCGGCTCCGTGGCTCCGCCCGCCGCTGCGCAGCATCGAGGCCGTCAACACCTTCCTCCGCTCGCTGACCGGCAGCGGGCTGACCGACGCGCAGGCCGTCGGCGCCTACCGCTCGTTCAGCAGCTTCCTGCTCGGCCAGCTGCTGCTGCAGGCCGTGGTCCAGGGCGCCGAGACCTCGCCGACCGACCTCCCCCTCGACGAGGGCGACGCGACCATCCCGCAGGGCGACGGGAACGTCTCCCTCGACGTCGCACCCGAGGTCCGGCGGCTGCGCGGCCTGCTCAGCGAGGACCACAGCGACGAGGAGTTCGAGATCTCGCTCGAGGTGCTCCTCGACCGGCTCGACCGGGAGCTCTCGCAGTAGCCCTCGCTGCTCCGCGGGGTGCGGCGACCCCCAAAGACCCGTTTGACGGTCCGCGGGACCGGGCGTGACGATGGCCGCATGTCCACTCTCGAGGAGCTGCGCGCCACCGCCCACCCGATCCGGCTCCGGCTGCTGTCCCTGGTGACCGGTGCCGCGGCGAGCGCCGCCGAGGCCGCGCGCGAGCTGGGCCTCTCGCAGGCGACCGCGAGCTACCACTTCCGCGTGCTCGAGCGGGCCGGGCTGGTGCGGGTGGTGGAGACGGTGCGGCTGCGCGGCGGCGAGGCGAAGCGCTACCGGCACGAGTCCTCCGGGCGGCCGTTCGACGTGACCTCGGCCGTCGACGCCGGGCCGGCGGAGGACCGGCAGCTGCACCTGGAGGCGCTGATCGAGGAGCTGCGGCGCCGATCCGCGGCCCGCGCCGACGGCCCGCAGCTCTCGACGGACGCCGAGCTCTGGGTCGATCCGGAGACCTGGCGGCGGGTGGTCCGGCACGTCGGCGAGGCGTCCGCGCTGCTGCACGCGGCGGCCCGACCGCCCCGGAGCCCGGGAACGGTGCCGGTGTCGATGACGACCGCACTGTTCCCGCTGCGGCGGCCGTGACTCCGCGCGGGACTCTCCGGCCCGGCCCCCTCGCGCACCGCCCGTTCCGGTGGCTCCTCGCCGCCCGGACGACCGCCGTGCTCGGCAACGCCGTCGCCCCGATCGCCCTCGCCTTCGCGGTCCTCGATCTCACCGGCTCGGCGACCGACCTCGGCCTGGTCGTCGCCGCGCGCTCGCTCGCCAACGTCGCCGTGCTGCTGCTCGGCGGCGTCCTCGCCGATCGCTGCCGCGCTCCGTGATCCTGGTCGGCAGCTCGCTCGCCGCCGCCGGCACCCAGGCGGTCGTCGCCGCCCTGGTGATCAGCGGGACCGCGAGCATCCCCGCCCTCGTCGTGCTCGGCGTGCTGAACGGCGCCGTCGCGGCGGTGAGCCTGCCTGCCGCGTCTGCCCTCGTCCCGGAGACGGTCCCCGTGGGCGAGCTGCGCACCGCGAACGCGCTGCTCCGCCTCGGCCTCACCGCCGGGACGATCGTGGGCGCGTCCGGCGGGGCGGCCGTGGTCGCGCTCGTCGGTCCGGGGTGGGGGCTCGTGATCGACGCGGCCGGGTTCGCACTCGCCGCTCTCCTCTACTCCAGGCTGCGCCTGCCCGCGGCGACCCGGTCCGGCGCCCCCGGCTCCGTGCTCGGCGACCTCCGCGAGGGCTGGCGGGAGTTCTCCGGCCGGCGCTGGGTCTGGATCGTCGTGGCCCAGTTCACGGTGCTGAACGCGGCCTTCGTCGGCGCGACCACGGTGCTCGGGCCGGTGATCGCCGACGGGTCCTTCGGCCGCGCGGCCTGGGGGCTGGTCGTCGCCGCGCAGACCGTCGGCCTCGCGATCGGCGCCGTCATCGCGCTGCGCTGGCGGCCGCGGCGGGCGCTGGCCATCGGCGTCGCCCTGATGGCGGTGACGGCCGTCCCGGTCGCGGCCCTCGGAGTCGTCCCCGCGCTCCCCGCCCTGATCGTCGCCTTCGCGCTCGGCGGCGTCGCGCTCGAGGTGTTCGCCATCGCCTGGGACCAGTCGCTGCAGACCCACGTGCCGCGCGAGGCGCTGGCCCGGGTCTACTCCTACGACATGGTCGGCTCGTTCCTCGCTGTTCCGCTCGGCGAGGCGCTCGTCGGGCCGCTCGCGGACCTCGTCGGCACGCGGGCCGTCCTGCTCGGCTGCGCGGCGGTCATCGTGCTCGCGTCGCTGCTCGCCTCCGCCAGCAGGAGCGTCCGGCGCGTCGACGGCGCATCGCCCGCCACAATGGCGGGCATGGACTCCGAGACCCGCACGCCCGACGCACCCGCCACCGCGACCGGCCGCTACGCGCACGGCCACCACGAGAGCGTGCTGCGCTCGCACCGCTGGCGCACCGTCGAGAACTCCGCGGGATACCTGCTGCCGCACCTCGCGCCCGGCGTCTCGGTCCTCGACGTGGGCTGCGGCCCGGGGACGATCACCGTCGACCTCGCCGAGCGGGTCGCCCCGGGCCGGGTGCTCGGCGTGGACGCCTCGGCCGAGGTGATCGCCCAGGCGGCGGCCGTCGACTCCCCCGCAGAGTTCGCGGTCGCGGACGCCTACGCGCTGCCGTACGCGGACGACTCCTTCGACGTCGTGCACGCGCACCAGGTCCTCCAGCACCTCACCCGGCCGGTCGACGCGCTGCGCGAGTGGGGCCGGGTCGGCCGGCTCGTCGCCGCCCGCGACGTCGACTACGCCGGCGTGCTGATCCACCCCTTCACCGAGGGCCTGCAGGCCTGGGCCGCGCTCTACCAGCGGGTGCACCGCGCCTCGGCCGGTGAGCCCGACGCGGGCCGGCGCCTCAAGGCCTGGGCGCGGGAGGCCGGCTTCGAGAGCGTCGAGGTCACCGCGTCGCTCTGGGTGTTCGAGAACGCCGAGGACCGCGCCTGGTGGGGCGGCATGTGGGCGGACCGGGCGGTCTCCTCCTCCTTCGCCACCGTCGCCCTCGAGCGCGGCCTCGCCACCCGGGCCGAGCTCGAGGCGATCAGCGACGCCTGGCGCGCCTGGGCCGCCGACGAGGACGGTTGGCTCTCGATGCCCCACGGCGAGCTGCTCGCGCGCTGAGCCCTGTGCGCCGGTCGTTGCGCTCGCGGCGGACAGCGCTGCGGAGCGGAGCGGTGATCCGGTTCAGTGGGGGCATGCGCAGAGTCCTGGTCCTGGGTGGCAGCGGATGGCTGGGGCGCCGTGTCGCGGAACGGGCGATCAAGGCGGGGGACGAGGTCACCTGCGTGGCCCGCGGCGAGGCGGGAGCGGTGCCCGACGGTGCGCGACATCTGCGCGTCGACCGGCGCGATCCGGACGCCTACGACGGACTGCGCGGCGAGTGGGACGAGGTCGTCGAGCTCGCGCACGCACCCGAGCTCGCCCGGCCGGCTCTCGACCGCCTCGCGCCGGCCGCCGCGCACTGGACGCTCGTCTCCTCCGTCTCCGTCTACGCCGACGTGAAGCAGCCCGACGCCGACGAGTCCGCCGCCCTGGTCGAGCCGGCCGACCCCGGGCAGTACGCGGACGCGAAGGTCCTGGCCGAGCGCGCCGCCGCCGATGCCCTCGGGGACCGGCTGCTGATCGCGCGTCCCGGGCTGATCGCCGGGCCCGGCGACCCGAGCGACCGGCTCGGCTACTGGCCGGCCCGCTTCGCCCGGGGCGGGACGGTCCTGGCGCCCGAGACGGACGGCCGGTTCGCGCAGGCGATCGACGTCGACGACCTCGCCGACTGGCTGCATGCGGCCGGCTCGGCGGGAGTGACCGGAGCCGTCGACGCCGTCGGCCCGGCCGTGCCCCTGGGCGACCTCCTCGCGACCGCCGCCGAGCTCGCCGCCTTCCGCGGAGACGTCGTGCGCGCCGACGACGAGACCCTGCTCGCGCACGGCGTCGGCTACTGGGCGGGCCCGCGGTCGCTCCCGCTGTGGCTGCCCGCCGAGGCCGTCGGCTTCAGCCGGCGCAGCACCGCCTCGTACTTCCGCGCCGGCGGCCGCCACCGTCCACCGGTGGAGACGCTGCGCCGCGTCCTCGACGACGAGCGCGCCCGCGGACTGGACCGCCCCCGCAAATCCGGCCTGGAGCCTCGGGACGAGCGGGCCGTCCTCGACGCACTGCGCTGACCGGCGCCCTCGGCGAGCCCGTCCGCTCGCCGCCGCCGCACAACATCAGCTGAGACGGGTGGGCCTCGCCCCACAGAGGAGGCCTCCCCTTCTCAGCTGATGTTGTGCGCGAGTCCGCCCCGCTCCGCCCCCTCGTTCGCCGACACCCGTCGGCGAAAAGCCGCGGATCGGCGCCGATCGGGCGCCGCGAGCACCTTCTGTTACGGCGAGCGTCGGCCGCCGTCGCGCCCGCCCGCTGCACCGCGCCATCATCATCAGCACACCGACGCGGACGCCTCCTCCGAGCCCCTCCGCGACCCTCTCCCTCACCGCACCGGGCGCTGTCCGGCGCGCCCGCGAACCCTCCCGGAAGGACCGACGCCATGATCCGCCTCGAGCAGCTCACCAAGGTCTACGGGCAGGGCGCCGACGCCGTGACCGTGCTCGACCGCCTCGACTTCTCGGTCGGCACCGGCGAGATCTTCGCCGTCGTCGGGCCGAGCGGCGCCGGCAAGAGCACCCTCGCCGCCTGCGTCAACCTGCTCGAGCGGCCCACCTCCGGCACCGTCGTCGTCAACGGTGACGCGCTCTCGCAGCTGTCGGAGCGGGAGCTGCGGGTCGCCCGCCGTCGCATCGGCACGGTCTTCCAGTCCGACGGCCTGTTCAGCCGCCGCACCGCGGAGCAGAACGTCGCGCTCCCGCTCGAGTACCTCGGCGTGACCGCGGCCGAGACGAAGCGCCGCGTCGCCGAGCTGCTCGAGCGCGTGGGCCTCGGCGACCGCGCCCGCTATTACCCGCACCAGCTCTCCGGCGGCCAGCGCCAGCGCGTCGGGATCGCCCGCGCGCTCGCGCTGCGCCCCTCCGTCCTGCTCTCCGACGAGGCGACCTCGGGCCTCGATCCCGCCTCGACCACCGCGATCACCACGCTCCTGAAGGAGCTGCGCGACGACCTCGGCCTGTCGATCCTCTTCATCACGCACGAGATGGAGACGGTCCGCCAGGTCGCCGACTCCGTCGCGCGCCTCGATCACGGCCGCATCGTGGAGTCGGGCCGCCTCGTCGACCTGCTGCGCGACGCGTCCTCGCCCCTCGGCCGCGCGCTGAACCCGGTGCGCCCGTCGGCGCTGCCGGGCGCCGGACTCGACGAGTGGGTCGTCGGCTACGCCCGCGACGGAGTTCCGGCCGACTGGGTGACGCGGCTGTCCGACGCCGTCGGGCCGGTCGCGCTGCTCGGCGCGGCGATCGAGACGGTCGACGGACGGGCCGTCGGGCACGCGACGATCGGCCTCGGAAGGGTCGAGGAGCACCGGCTCGCGCAGGCCGCCGACGCTCTCGGGCTGTCGGTGCGGCGGGGCGCGGTCCGGTCGGACGCGCTCGTCGAGGAGGCGGCGGCATGAGCGCGCTCGTCTCCTTGCCGGCCCTCGGCCCGCTGCACCTCGACAACAAGGTCCCGCTCGCCGACATCCCTGCGCTCGTGCTGCCCGCGCTCGGCGAGACGCTGATCATGGTCGGCATCGTGATGCTGATCGTCGTGCTCGTCGGCGTCCCGCTCGGCGCCGCGGTGCACAACCTCGCTCCGGGCGGCCTGTTCGAGAACCGCGCCGCGCACCAGAGCCTCAGCTGGATCATCAGCATCGGCCGGTCGCTGCCGTTCCTCATCCTGATGGCCTCGATCATGCCGTTCACCCGGCTGATCACCGGCACCAACATCGGCATCGCGGCCGCCGTGGTGCCGATGTCGATCGCCGGCATCGCCTTCTTCACCCGCATCGTCGAGAACGCGCTGCGCAGCGTGCCGCTCGCGCTGACCCGGGTCGCCCGCGCCTCCGGAGCGTCGCGGCTGCAGGTGATCCGCTCGGCGCAGCTCAGCGAGGCGGTGCCGCAGATCCTCGGCGGCCTCACCATCAACACCATCGCGATGATCGAGTACTCCGCCATCGCCGGCACGATCGGCGCGGGCGGCATCGGCTACGTCGCCGTCACATACGGCTACCAGCGCTTCGACACCACCGTGATGCTCGCGACCATCGTCCTCCTCGTCGCGACCGTCGCCGTCGTGCAGCTCACCGGCGACGCCCTGGTCCGCGCGACCACGCCGAGCGCCTCCCGGTCCCGGCGGGCACCGCGCACCGCCGTCGCCGTGTAGCCGCACTCACCCCCCTGATCCCGCCCGGGCCCTCCGCCCGGGCGTCCCTCCCGCGCGCCGCCGTCCGGCCGCGACCGCTCGAAAGGCACTGCCATGTCCACTGAGAACCACGGCCCTGAGAAGTCCAGCCCCGAGAAGTCCGGTCCCGAGAAGTCCGGCCCCGAGAACCTCGGCTTCGAGCTGAAGAAGAAGCGCCGCTGGCCCTGGATCGCCGGAGCCGCGGTGGTCGTCGTCGGTGTCGGCGCGGTCGTCGCCGTGCCGCTGCTCTCGCCCGCCGTCTCGGCGAACGAGCAGGAGGGCGCGACCCTCTACGTCGCGACGGCCGAGGGCAACGCCTCGGAGCAGGCGCTCGTGGACTTCGTGGCGGAGGAGGTGGCGCCGCGCTACGGCATCACGGTCGCCTTCAAGGGCCTCTCGGACAGCAACACGATCAACCGCGCCGTCAGCGAGGGCGAGGTCGCCGCGACGGTCTACCAGCACAAGCTCTGGCTCGGCCAGGTGCTCGAGGCCAACCCCGACTTCGAGGAGGAGGCGGCGACCCCCGTCTTCCGCTGGGGCTTCGGCCTCTGGAGCGACAAGTACGCCGACGTCTCCGAGATCCCCGACGGCGGCACGATCTCGCTCTACTCCGACCCGGCGAACGAGGCCCAGGGCCTCTGGCTGCTGCAGTCGGCCGGCCTGATCACGCTGAAGGAGGGCACGGAGCCCGGCACCGCGACCCAGGACGACATCGCCTCGAACCCGAAGAACCTGCAGTTCACCCTGCTCGACTTCGCCGCCCAGTCCCGCGCCCTGCCCGACCTCGACGCGGCCGTCGGCTACACCGAGTACTACCTCGCCGCCGACATCCCGATCGAGAAGCAGATCTTCGCGCCCCAGGCCCCTGATGACTTCGCCGGCCAGCTCACCATCGGCTCGAAGTACAAGGACACCGCCAACATCGAGAAGCTCGTCGCCGCCTTCCAGGACCCGGCCGTGCAGGAGTTCCTCGCCACCGACGAGACGGTGAAGGGCATCCTGCTGCCGATCGAGGGCTGACCGGGCGGGCGGCGGGGGTGCGGCCGCGTCCTCCGCACGACATCAGCTGAGAGCCGGTCTCATCGCTGAGGGGAGATGAGACCGTCGCCCAGCTGATGTTCTGCGCGAGCCCCGCGCCGCCGCCCCTGCCGCCTCCGCACCTCCGGCAGGCCCGCACACGCCCGATCCCGCCGCCGCGGGAACACGGAGGCCGCCGCCCGCGTTGGCTCTCTCATGACCGTTCCCCTCTCGATCCTCGACCTCGCCCCCATCGCACCCGGAGAGACCGCGCGCGACAGCTTCGCCGCCTCCGTCGCTCTGGCGCAGCAGGCCGAGCGGAGCGGGTACCGGCGGGTCTGGTACGCCGAGCACCACAACATGGCCTCGATCGCGTCGAGCGCCACCTCCGTGCTGATCGCGCACGTCGCCTCGCAGACCTCGACCATCCGCCTCGGCTCCGGCGGCGTCATGCTGCCCAACCACTCCCCGCTGACCATCGCGGAGCAGTTCGGCACCCTCGAGACGCTGCACCCGGGCCGCATCGACCTCGGCCTCGGCCGCGCCCCCGGCAGCGACCAGGCCACCTTCCGCGCCCTGCGCCGCGAGCACGACTCGTCCGAGCGCTTCCCGCAGGACGTCCTCGAGCTGCAGGGCTTCCTCGCCGGCGAGTCCCGCGTCCCGGGCGTCAGCGCGACCCCCGGCGCCGGCACCCGCGTCCCCCTCTACATCCTCGGCTCGTCGCTCTTCGGCGCCCAGCTGGCCGCCGCCCTCGGCCTGCCCTACGCCTTCGCCTCGCACTTCGCCCCCGACGCGCTGCACCAGGCCGTCGCGGAGTACCGCCGCGGCTTCCGTCCCTCGGAGCAGCTCGACGCCCCCTACGTGATCGCCGGAGTGAACGCCATCGCCGCCGACAGCGAGGAGGACGCGCAGGAGCAGTTCGCGCAGATGAAGCGCGCCCGCCTGATGATGCTGCTGCGCCAGAGCGGCCAGATCCCCGTCGACCAGCAGTTCTCCGAGGAGGAGCTCGACCACCTGCTGACCGCCCCCGTCGGCGCGCACGTCGCGAGCATGACCCACTACACCGGCGTCGGCACCGGCGAGCAGGTGGCCGACTACGTGGCCGAGTTCGCGCGCTCGGCCGAGGCCGACGAGGTCATCGTCGCCCACGCCTCGCTCGCGACACCCGCCCGCCTGCGCTCGGTCGCCCTGCTGGCGGAGGCGCACTCGCTCGTCGCCGCGTAGCCCGCGAACCGACACCGCGCGCCGCCACCCCACCGGTCGGCGCCGCTGAGGAATGGCGGCGCCCCCGCCGCGGTTGCATGGGTGGGCTCCGACACGCCCGATGGAGGCTCCCCGTGCAGATCGTGGACTGGCTGTTCGACGCGCAGATCGTCATCGGCGACCAGACAGTGCTCTGGCGCGAGGTCATCGGCAACGTCTTCGGTCTGCTGAGCGCCCTCGGCGGCATGCGGCGCAAGGTCTGGGCGTGGCCGGTCGGCATCTTCGGCAACGCACTGCTCTTCACCGTCTTCATGGGCGCGCTGTTCGACACCCCGAACCCCGTGAACCTGCTCGGCCAGGCCGGCCGCCAGATCATGTTCATCATCGTGAGCATCTACGGCTGGTACCGCTGGACGCACCGCCCCAGCGACGCGACCACGCTGATCTCGCCGCGCTGGGCCTCCTGGCGCACCCGCGGACTGCTGGTGCTCGGCATGATCGGCGGCACCGCGATCCTCACCCCGGTGTTCCGCGCGCTCGGCTCCTACGAGCCCGTGTGGAGCGACGCCTGGATCTTCGTCGGCTCGCTGCTCGCCACCTACGGCATGGCCAAGGGCTGGGTCGAGTTCTGGCTGATCTGGGTCGCCGTCGACATCGTCGGCGTCCCGCTGCTCTTCTCGGCCGGCTACTACGCCTCCGGCCTGATGTACGTCTTCTACGGCGCCTTCACCCTGCTCGGCTTCTTCGTCTGGATGAAGGAGGGGCGCCGCCCGTCGGCCGCCCCGGTCACCGTCGGCTGACCCGCCGCCGCTTCTCGCCGATCGGCACGAACGGTCGCCCGACTCGCCGCCGCGCCCCGCGATACGTCACGAACGGCCGCCCGCATCCTGCGGACACCGCCGTTCCCGACGAATCGATGTCGCCGGACGTCGCGGATCCGGGACGGAGGGGGTTGGATCGACGAATGAGGACGACGATGACTCCCCCGACCGCGTTCGTCCTCGCCGCGCTGTGGGCGGTCCTCGCCGCCTGGGGCGCGGTGAGCGGCGGCACCCCGTTCCTGATCGGCGGCCTCGTCATGGCCGCCGCCTTCGCCGCGCTCGGCGCCGTGCTGCGCCGCCGCGTGCGCCGCTGAGCGCGTCGCTCCCCCTGGCCCGCCGCTTGGTGGCGTCCCCCTTGCTGGTCGAGTAGCCCCGCAGGGGCGTATCGAGACCCACCGTCGTCAGCAGAGCCGGTCTGCAGACTCACCTGCTGACGCTGGCGGATCTCGATACGCCCGCTCCGCGGGCTACTCGATCAGCATGAGAGGGACCCGCTCAGCGGGCTGCTCCATCGGCAGGAGAAAGCGCGACCGCGCGCAGCCATGCTGGTCGAGTAGCCGCGGAACGCGGCGTATCGAGACCCACGCCGTTCGAAGGGTGGATCTCGATACGCCCGCTCCGCTGGCTACTCGATCAGGATGCGGGGGCCCGCGACGCCGGCTGCTCGATCAGCATGAACACGCGAGCGCCGGTCAGTGACCGCGCGCGATCCAGGCCTCGCGGTCGGGCTTCTCCGCACCGATGGTGGTCGTCGGGCCGTGGCCGGTGCGGACGACCGTGTCGTCCGGCAGCGTCAGCAGCCGGTCCGTGATCGAGTCGATGATCGTCGGGAAGGAGCTGTAGGAGCGGCCGGTCGCGCCGGGTCCGCCCTGGAACAGCGTGTCCCCGGTGAAGACGGTGCCCAGCTCGGCCGCCACGAAGCAGACGGCTCCCGGCGTGTGCCCGGGCGTGTGCCGCACCTCGAGATCGGTGCCACCGACGCTGATCCGCTGGCCGTCCTCGAGCGCGCCGCTCGGCGCGGAGTCGGGGTAGAACGCGTCCCAGAGCACGCGGTCGCCCTCGTGCAGCAGCACCGGCACGTCGACGGACTCCAGCAGCGCGGCGACCGCGTCGATGTGGTCGGTGTGCGCGTGCGTGAGCAGCACCGCGCGCAGCGTGCGGTCGCCGACGGCCGCGAGGATCGCCTCCGCGTCATGCGCCGCGTCGATGACGACACACTCCGTGTCGTCGCCGACGATCCAGACGTTGTTGTCCACGTCCCAGGTCCCGCCGTCGAGGGCGAAGGTGCCGCTGGTGACGAGGTGGTCGATGCGGGCGCCCATCAGAGCACCACCACCGAGCGGAGCACGTCGCCGCCGGCCATCGTGGTGAAGGCCTGCTCGATGTCGCGGATGCCGATCCGCTCGGTCACGAACTCGTCGAGCGGCAGGCGGCCCTGCAGATACAGGTCGGTGAGCATCGGGAAGTCGCGCTCGGGCAGGCAGTCGCCGTACCAGCTCGACTTCAGCGAGCCACCGCGGCCGAAGACGTCCAGCAGCGGGATCTCGAGGGTCATCTCGGGCGTCGGCACGCCGACGAGCACGACGGTGCCGGCGAGGTCGCGGGCGTAGAACGCCTGGCGCCAGGTCTCGGGGCGGCCGACCGCGTCGATCACGACGTCCGCGCCGAAGCCGTCTGTCAGCGCCTGCACGGCGGCGACCACGCCGACCTCGTCGAGTCCGCTGGAGTCGATCGCGTGGGTGGCGCCGAGCTCCTCGGCCTTGATGAGCTTCTTGGGGTCGCGGTCGATCGCGATGATCGTGCTCGCGCCGGCGAGCTTCGCGCCGACGACGGCCGCGGTGCCCACTCCGCCGCAGCCGATGACGGCCACGGAGTCGCCGCGGGTGACGTTGCCGGTGTTCATCGCGGCGCCGAGGCCCGCCATGATGCCGCAGCCGAGCAGGCCGACGGCGGCGGGGTCGGCGTCCGGGTCGACCTTCGTGCACTGCTTGGCGTGCACGAGCGTCTTCTCGGCGAAGGCGCCGATGCCCAGCGCCGGGCTGAGCTCGGTGCCGTCCGTGAGGGTCATCTTCTGCGAGGCGTTGAAGGTGTTGAAGCAGTACCAGGGCTCGGCGCGGACGCAGGCGCGGCACTCGCCGCAGACGGCGCGCCAGTTGAGCACGACGAAGTCGCCGACCGCGACGTGGGTGACGCCCTCGCCGATCGCGCTGACCCGGCCCGCGGCCTCGTGGCCGAGCAGGAACGGGAAGTCGTCGCTGATCCCGCCCTCGCGGTAGTGGTAGTCGGTGTGGCAGACACCGCAGGTCTCGATGTCGACGACGGCCTCGCCGGGTCCCGGATCGGGGACGACGATGTCGACGAGCTCGACGGGAGCCCCCTTCGACCGGGCGATGACGCCGCTCACAGTGGTGGGCATGGGGGCTCCTTCGGCGGGGGCGGGTGGTGCGGGGAACCGTTCCACAGTACCGAGCGGCGCCTGCGCGGGGGCCGTCGGCGGGGTGCGGGGGAGCCGGGCGCTCACTCCCACCTGCCGCTCTCCAGAAGTCGTCGTGCTCGACCGCCGAGGACGACAACTCCTCTCGCAGTGGATCGCGTGGATATCATAAGTAATCGATGTAAGGGTTGACGAGGCCGCGCGGAGGGCTCAGGGTGACCGTGCGGGCGCTCACCGACGAGGGTCCGCGGAGAGGACCACCATGACTCGACGAGGAGTCACCACCCGCGCATCCCGCGTCCGCCGCAGCCCGCTGCGCCGCACCCTCCTGGCCGCCGCCCTCGGGGCTGCGCTGCTCGCTCCGCTGGTCACGCCGTCGCCCGACGCGGCGCAGGCGTTCCCGGCGACGTCGAAGGCCGCCGTCCTGCAGTACCTGCAGTCGATCACCGGGACGAGCATCGTCTCGGGCCAGCACAACAAGGAGCCCGCGAGCTCCCCCGCCCAGTACACGCAGCAGGTGAAGGACATCACGGGGCAGTACCCGGGCCTCTGGGGCGGCGATCTGTTCTTCACCGCCGCCGACGCCGCGAACCGCCAGCGCGTCGTCGACCAGGCGAAGACGGAGTGGGCCAACGGCTCGCTCGTCACCCTCGCCTGGCACGCGTGCCCGCCGACCGGGCCGAGCACCTGCGCGTTCGACGGCGGCGTCAAGAGCAGCATCACGGACGCGCAGTTCCAGCAGATCGTGACCGGCGGCACGGCGCTCAATGCGACGTGGAAGCAGCGCATGAGCGAGGTCGTGCCGTACCTGCGGCAGCTGAAGGACGCCGGCGTCCCCGTGCTGTTCCGGCCGTTCCACGAGATGAACGAGACCTGGAACTGGTGGGGCGGCCGCTCCGGCGCGAACGGCGGCGCGAAGATCTACCAGCAGATGCGCGACTACTTCGACTCCCAGGGCCTGACCAACCTGATCTGGGTCTGGAACGTGCAGGACAACCCCGCGGGCGGCTGGGCGGGCTACTACCCGGGCGCGAACTACGTCGACGTCGTGTCGCTGGACGTCTGGTACAAGAGCTTCCCGAGCTCCGGCGACTACCAGCAGCTGCAGTCGATCGCCGGCTCCAAGCCGATCGCGATCGCCGAGATGGGGAAGGTGCCGGACGCGTCGCTGCTGCAGAGCCAGACGCGCTGGTCGTACTTCATGATCTGGTCGGAGCAGCTGCGCGGCAGCAACACGAACGCCGCCATCCAGAGCGCCTACTTCCACCCCCGCGTCCTCAACCAGGGCGAGCTGACGCTGCCCTGACCCCGCGGGACCCCTGCGGCGCCCGCCGATCCGTCACGAACGGCTGCCTCCCGCCCTCCCAGGCAGCCGTTCGTGACGGATCGATCGCGTCCGGGGCGCGAGCGGTCAGGTCGCCGCGGTCATGCGGGCGTAGCGGCCGCCGGCGGCGAGCAGCTCCTCGTGGGTGCCCTGCTCGAGCACGCGGCCGGCGTCGAGGACGACGATGCGGTCGGCGGAGCGGACGGTGCTGAGGCGGTGCGCGACGATCAGCGTCGTCCGGCCGGCGCGCAGCCGCTCCAGGGCGCCGCGCACCTCGGCCTCGGCGCGCGGGTCGAGGGCGGCGGTCGCCTCGTCGAGGATCAGCAGCCGCGGGTCGCGGATCAGCGCGCGGGCGATGGCGAGCCGCTGGCGCTGGCCGCCGGAGAGCTGCGCGCCGCGCTCGCCGACGGTCGTGTCCCAGCCGTCGGGGAGCTCCAGGACGAAGCCGGCGTTCGCCGCCCGCAGCGCCGCCTCGAGCCGGTCGTCGCCCGACTCCCCGGGGGCGGGCTCCGCGGCGCCGTAGAGGATGTTGTCGCGGATGCTCCCGCGGAACAGCACCGACTCCTGCGGCACCACCGAGACGAAGCGCCGCACCGTGCGCATGTCGAGGGTCGCGATGTCGCGGCCGTCGAGCAGGACCCGGCCCGCCGAGGGGCGCAGGAAGCCCAGCGCGAGCCGGGTCAGTGTCGACTTCCCCGAACCGGAGGCGCCGACGAGCGCCACCGTCTCGCCGGCGGCGACGCGCAGGCTCACGTCCGACAGCACCGGCCGCTCGCCGTAGGAGAAGGAGACGTCCTCGAAGGCGAGGCTCCCCTCCAGCGCGTCGACGGCGGCGCGGCCCTCGTTCCACTCCACGTCCGGGTCGGTGAGCACGCCGGCGATCGAGCGCTGCGAGGCGAGGCCGCGGGTGATCAGCGGCGCCGTCTGGAACGCGCCGGTGATCGCCCCGGTCAGCAGGGCGAAGTACGAGCTGAGCAGCACCACCTCGCCGACGGTGATCGGGAGGGCGCCGGTCGCGCTCGCCCACGCCGCGGCGAAGAGCGAGCCCAGGGTGATCACCTGGTAGCTGCTCCAGGACAGCGCGCCGAAGCGCCCGTTCAGCCGGTCGAGCCGGGTGCCCGCCCGCTCGACCCGGTGCGCGGCCTCGACGACCCGCCGCACGGAGACCTCCTCCAGTCCGTGCGCACGGGTGACCTCCTGGAGCGAGGACATCTCGCCGACGGCCGAGGACATGGTCTCGACGTCGAGGCGGAAGGTCTCGTTGCTCGCGGCGGTGCGCGAGCGCAGCCAGAGGATGAGCCCGGCGGCGAGCGGCAGGGTCAGCGCCAGCACGGGCAGGAACTGCGGGACCCGCACCGCGGTCGCCACGCCGGCGCCGACGAGGATCACCAGGGCGTTGAGCAGCGGGCCGAACGCCTGCTGCAGCATCAGCTCCAGGTTCTCGACGTCGCGCACGATCTTGGTCTGCACCACCGACGCGCTGCCGCGGGAGTGGTAGCCGAAGGACAGCAGCTGCAGCCGCACCGCCAGCGCCTCGCGCAGCCGGGCGCCCATCGAGCGCACGGAGGAGGAGAACAGCCGCACGAAGACGCCGTTCGCGGCGATGTTGACGGCAATCGTCGCTGCGCCCGCGGCGGCGGGGGCGAGGAGCGCCTCGGGCGGATCGCCGGCGACGAGGGCGTCGACCACGGCCGCGGTGACGAGCGGGAGGATCCAGAGCGGGCTGTCCTTGACGGCGAACGCGAGCGCGGCGACGACCAGCCGGCCCCGCGAGGGGCGGAGGGCCGAGCGGAGCGGGTGCTCGGCGTCGATCGCGGGTGCGGCGGTCACCGGGAGCCGGGCCGGGAGTGCATGCGGGTGGATCTCGAGACGCCGGCGGAGCCGGCTACTCGATCAGCATGAAGGGGGCCGACGTGTCCCGCCGGCAGGTGCACCAGGGCCGCCGCGCCGATCAGCGGGCCGCCGCCGCCGAGGCCGGAGGCGCGGATCGACAGGCCGCGGGCGTAGTCGAAGACCGCGCGCTCGCAGGCCGCCTCGCACACCAGGTCGAGGTAGGACGCCGTGACCGCCGAGAAGCCGCCGCCGACCGCGAAGTCCCGCACGTCGAGCAGCGTCGCCACGTCGGCGATCGCCGTGCCGACGGCCGCCGCCGAGCGCGCCACCGCGGCGAGCGCCACCGGATCGCCCGCAGCGGCCGCCCGCGCCAGGTCCTCGCCGGTCGTCCCCGCGAAGCCGCGGCGCCGCGCCCAGGCGACGCTGCTGGGTCCGGAGGCGATGCTCTCCAGCGTCCCGTCGCTCCCCTCCCCCGGGTCCGCGTCGCCGACGTGGATCTGCCCGATGTGCCCGGCGTTCCCGGAGCGCCCCGCGACCGTGCGGCCGTCGAGCACGATCCCGCCGCCGACCCCCGTCGACACCACCAGGCTCACCGAGGACGCGGCGCCGCGGTTGGCGCCGACCCAGTGCTCGGCCAGCGCGATGCAGGTGCCGTCGAGCCGCAGGGCGACCGGCCGCCCGGGCAGCAGCCGCTCGACCGCCCCGCGCAGGGCGAACCCGTGCAGCAGCGGCAGGTTCTTCGGCCGGATCCGCCCCTCGGCGAGGTCGAGCGGGCCGGCGGAGCCGATGCCCGCGCCGACGACCGAGCACCCGCCCGCAGCGGCGAGCGCCTCCGCGACGCACCCCTCCACGGCCGCGCCGAACTCCGCCGGGGTCAGCGCCGGCCCGGTCGGCCTCCGGCTGCGCGAGCCCGGCACGAGCACTCCGTCGGCGCGCACGAGCGCCGCCTCGATCTTGGTGCCGCCGACGTCGACGGCGAGCGCGAGCTGCGGGGTCATCTCTTCCTCCGGAAGGGTGTGGGCGACAAGGGTGTGAGCGACGAGGGTCGTGAGCGACGAGGGTCGTGGCGGCGCGGAGGAGCCGACCGGGAGGCGTGCGCCGGTCCCGGTCGGCTCCGTCGATCACCGCCGCGGGCGGGTCGTCAGCCCCAGTCGGCGACGAGCTGGTTGGCGGTGCGCAGGACGCTCGGCGAGACGAGCGCCGCAGGATCGAGCCCGGCTCCGCTCACCCGGAACGTCACCGACTCCCCCGGCAGCAGCGTGACGAGCTGGTCGTCGACGACCGCGGCCGGGTCGACCTTGTCGACGAGCAGCGTCAGGTCGCGCACGAGGTTCTCGGCGGTGACCGTCACCTCCGCCCCGCCCTCGACGGCGCGCACCGAGGTCGTCAGCCGCGCCGCCTCGAGCGCCGACTCCCGGTACTCGGCGAAGAACCAGAACGCGCGCTCCCCCGCGAGCTCGGCGACGAGCAGCTCGCCCGCGACGTCGTCCGCGGCACCCACTCCGACGGGCACGGTGACGACGGACCGCGCGTCCAGCGACACCCCCTGCCGCTCCTCCGCGAGCACCGTGCCATCGAAGCGCAGCCGGCGCACGACGAGTTCGCCCGCCCACGCGACGGCGCTGTCGTTCACCGCGACGACAGCGAGCCCCTCGCCGCGCGGCTGCACGGTCAGCAGCCGGTCCGCGTAGACGTGCTTGAGCGCGTAGAGCAGCGGCTTCGCTGTCCCGTCGCCGTCGACCGCGGCCCAGGAGGTGACGGGCCAGCAGTCGTTCAGCTGCCAGACCACCGAGCCCATGCAGCGCGGGCTCTCGGAGCGCTGGTGCTCGATCGCCAGGGTGACGGCGAGCGCCTGGTTGAGCGACATCGCCCAGTGCCAGTCCTCCGTGTCGTCGGGCAGCGGGAGGTGCGCGACGAGTCCGTCGGTCAGCTTGTCGTTGCCGTCGGTCGCCTTCTGGTGGTGGATCATGCCGGGCGACTCGGGGGTCAGCGGCGAGTCCGAGATCGAGCGCTGGATCGTCGACCACGAGGCCGGGCCCTGCCAGCCGAACTCGGCGACGAACCGGGCGTGCACGTCGCGGTAGGCGGGGTAGTCGACCCGGTTCCACAGCTCCCACAGGTGCACGGAGCCGTGGTCGACGTCGTTCGCGAAGATCGCGGTGTCGCCCGACCAGGGGCTGCCCGGCGTGTACGAGCGCTCGGGGTCGAGCTCGGCGACCAGGCGCGGCAGCAGGTCGAGGTAGTAGCCCAGGCCCCAGGTGCGGCCCTGCAGGCGCTTCTCCCAGCCCCACTCCTCGTAGCCCCAGATGTTCTCGTTGTTGCCGTTCCAGAGGGCGAGGCTCGGGTGCGGCATGATCCGCGTCACGTTGTCGCGCACCTCCGCCTCGACCTCGCTCCAGAGCGGCTCCTCCTCGGCGTAGGAGGCGCAGGCGAAGAGGAAGTCCTGCCAGACGAGGATCCCGCGCTCGTCGCAGAGCTCGTAGAAGTCGTCCGACTCGAAGTAGCCGCCGCCCCAGATCCGCAGCAGGTTCATGTTCGCGAACTCGGCCTGGTCCATCCGGCGGGCGAGGCGGGCGCGGTCGACGCGGGTGATGAAGGCGTCGTCGGGGATCCAGTTGGCGCCGCGGATCCAGACCGGCTCGCCGTTGACGACGAAGCGGAACGAGGTGCCCTCCTCGTCGCGGTCCAGCTGCACCTCGATCGTGCGGAAGCCGATGCGCAGGGTCCGCCCGTCGACCACCGCGCCGCCGACGCGCGCCTCGACGTCGAGCAGCGACAGCGGCTGCTCGCCGAAGCCGCGCGGCCACCACAGCGCCGCGTCCGCCACGGCGAGCTCGAGCACCGCCGAGCGCTCGCCGGCCGGCACGGTGACGGAGGCGGTCACGCCGTCGACGCTCGCCGTCAGCTCCACCTCGTCCTCCGTCGTCCGCTCGAGGTCCACGTGCACGGCGACGCGGCCGGTCGTGCCGTCGACCGTCACGACGGGCCGGACGGCGGCCAGCCGAGCCTCGCTCCAGGCGTGCAGCGTGACCGGCTTCCACATCCCGACCGAGGCCGCGTCGAGCCCCCAGTCCCAGCCGAAGTTGCAGGCGGCCTTCCGCAGCGCGTTGAAGGGGTGCGAGTAGGTGTGCGGGCGGTAGCCGATCTCGAGGCTGGCCCGGTCGGCCTCCGCGATCGGCGAGGCGAAGCGGACGACGAGCGCGTTGTCGCCCTCCACCAGCAGCCCGTCGACGGCGAAGCGGTAGCTGCGGTGCTGGTTGCGGGTGCTCGCGACGACGCTCCCGTTCAGCGTGATCGTCGCGACCGTGTCCAGGCCCTCGAAGACCAGCTCGTGCCGGTCGTGCCCGTCGGGCGACCAGGCGAAGACGGACGCGTACTCCCAGTCGGTCTCGCCGATCCAGGTGACCTTCTTCTCGTTCTGGTCGAGATACGGGTCGGGGATGAGGCCGGCGGCGAGGAGGTCGGTGTGCACGAGTCCGGGGACGGTCGCCGGGAACGTCGCGCCCGCGATCTCCGCGGGGATCGGGCCGCGGAGCGCGCGCACGCTCCAGCCGTCGTGCAGGGGGCGGAGGGTGGCCGAGAGGCGCTCGGTGCTGGTGTGGGTCACTTGGTGGCTCCTGAGGTCAGTCCGTTGTAGATGAAGCGCTGGAGGAAGAGGAAGGCGATGAGCGTCGGGACGATGACGAGGATCGTGCCGGCGGCGATGACCTCCCACTGTGCTCCGAAGGGGCCCATGAAGCGGAAGAGCGAGGTCGAGATGACCCCGAGATCCTGCGAGGGCATGTAGAGGAAGGGGATGTAGAACTCGTTGTAGACCGCGATCCCCTTGATGATCACGACCGTGGCGATCGCCGGCTTCAGCAGCGGCAGCACGATCCGCCAGTAGACGGTGAAGCGGCTGGCGCCGTCGAGCATCGCCGCCTCGTCGAGCGAGACCGGGATCGACTGCATGAACTGAAGGAAGATGTAGATCGCGACGATGTCGGTGCCGGTGAAGAGCAGGATCGCCGACCAGCGGGTGTTGAAGAGGTCGAGGGCGTTGATCACCTGGAAGGTCGCCACCTGGGTCGTCACCGACGGCACGAGGGTCGCCAGCAGGAACAGCCCCGTCACGAGTCGGCGCCCGCGGAAGCGGAAGCGGTCGATCGCGTAGGCGGCCATGGTGCCGATCAGGATCGTGCCCGCCACCGACACCAGCAGGATGATGCCGGTGTTGAGGAACCCGGTCACCATCCCGCCCTGGCTGAAGGCGATCGCGAAGTTCTCGAAGTTGAACCAGTTGCTCGGCGGGACGAGCGGACCGGTGCTGCGGTACTCCGTCGACGTCTTGAAGGCGAGCATGAAGATCGTGACGATCGGCACCAGCGCGAACAGGCAGGCGACGATCAGCGAGGTGTACTTGCCGATCGCACCGAGCATCGAGCCGCGCCGGGGCCGCCGGGAGCCGCGCGGGGCAGGGGTCACGGGCAGGCCGGTGACGGCCTCCGTGCGGGGCTGCGTGGTGGTCATTCCTGGCCCGCCTTCTCGTCGGGGAACACGCGGCGCTGCACCGCGGTGATGATCAGCACGATCGCCAGCAGGACGACGGCCATCGCCGAGGCGAGGCCGACCTTCGAGTAGCGGAACGCGGTGTCGACGGTCTGGATCACGAAGGTCTCCGACCCGTTGGCGCCGCCGGTCATGATGTACGGCATCTCGAACGCCGACAGGGCGCCCGCGATGGCGAGGATGAAGGACAGCCCGAGGATCCGGCGGATGCTCGGCACGATGATGTAGCGGAACTTGTCGAAGGACGTCGCGCCGTCGATGTCCGCGGCCTCGTACTGCTCCTCCGGCACCGACTGGATCGCGCCGAGGAACAGCACGAAGTTCAGTCCCATGTAGCGCCAGACCGAGGTCGCCGCCAGCGAGACGTTGACGACCGACGGGTCGCCGAGCCACTGCGGGGTGTCCTGCACGCCGAAGGCGCCGAGCACCGCGTCGAGGGTGCCGTCGGGCCGGAAGAAGTAGAGGAACATCAGCCCGATCGCGACGCCGTTGATCAGGTACGGGAAGAAGATGACGCCCTTGAAGAAGTTGCGGAACCGGGTCTGGAAGCTGAGCAGCGTCGCGAAGAACAGCGCGAGCCCGAGTTGCGCGACGGCGCCCGCCAGGTAGAAGAGGCTGACGAAGAAGACCTGGAAGATCTCGGGCCGGGTGAAGATCTCGACGTAGTTCTCCAGGCCGACGAACGTCTTGTCCGGGTCGAGGCCGTCCCAGTCGGTGACGCTGTACCAGAACATGTTCGCGACCGGGATGTAGGTCAGGACGACGAGGAACGCCAGCGGCACGGCGAGGAACAGCCAGGGCGTGCTGCGCCGCCCGGTCAGCCTCTGGCGGCGGCCGGAGGGCCTGTCGCCGCGGCGGCTACCGCCGGCCCGCTTGCTCGCTCCGACCTCGAGGGGCGGAGCGTCGGTGATCGCCATGTCGATCCTTTCGGCATCCCGGGGAATGCGGTCGTGAGGGGGAGGGGAGGGGCGACCCGCGGGGTGGCGGGTCGCCCCCGGAGCGGAAGGCGGGGCTGCTACTCCGCGACGTCCGCGCGGGCCGCGGCCCAGCGCGAGTTCAGGTCGTCGAAGAGCGACTGCTTGTCGCCGTCGCCGGCGCCGCGGGCCGCGTCGATCAGCTTCTGGCGGTAGGAGTTGCCGAAGAGGTCGATCTCGGCCTCGTTGGCGATGTCGTTGATGACGGCCTCCTTGCCGACCGGGTCCGGAGCGAGCTCGAGGTAGGTCACGCCGAGCGCGTCGAAGTCGGACAGGGTGTCGGGCGCCGGGTCCGAGATCACCGGGCTGATCGCGCCCTGGCTGGCGGCGAAGCCGGAGTCCTCGGTGAACCAGTCGATCCAGGCGCGGGCGGTCGCCTTGTTGTCGGAGTTCTTGTTGATCGCGAGGAACTTGTCCGAGGCGGTCACCGAGGTGAACGCGCCGTCCTGCGCCCACGGCATCGGCCAGAAGCCGATGGTGTCGCGCGGCTTCCCGGCCTTCTCGGCCGCGTCCTGCATCTGCGAGACGGCCCAGGAGCCGAGGACCATCGAGCCGATCTCGCCCTGGGCGAGGAGGTCCTTCGACTCCTCCCAGTTCGTGGTGGTCGGGTCGTCCTCGCTGAGGCCGGCGGCGACCGTGTCGTAGAGCAGACCGTCGATGTTGTACTGGTCGTTGCCCTCGGTCCAGGGCGCGTCGTCGGCGATCATCTCGGTGCGGACGTCCTCGCCCTGCACCGTGCCGAGGTTGCCCTCGATGGTCGCGAGCGGCCAGCCGTCCTTGTAGTTCGTGTAATAGGGAGTGACGCCCGTCGCCTTGATCGCCTCGAGGTCGGCCAGGTACTCCTCCTCCGTCTGCGGCGGGTCGGTGACACCGGCCGCGGTCCAGACGTCGCGGTTGAAGACGTAGCCCATCGCGGAGCCGAAGGTCGAGATGCCGTAGGCGGTGCCGTCGAACGAGCCCTCGTTGGTGAAGCGGTACTTCTCGGACAGCTCGTCGGTCGAGCCGAGCGGCTCGAAGTAGTCCGCGTAGTCGTCCTTGGTGACGTTCGAGCTCGGGATCAGCAGCACGTCGCCGTAGTCCTTCGAGTTCAGGCGGATCTTGGTGTCGCCCTCGTAGTCGGTGAGCGCCTCGAACTTCACGGTGGTGCCGGGGTACTGCTCCTCGAAGGTCGAGGCGTAGTCCGCGAACGTGGTGTCGACCAGGTCGGTGCGGTTGGTCAGCACGGTGATCTCGCCGGCGGGCTCGCCGGAGTCGTTGCTCGCGCCTGCGGAGCAGCCGGACAGCACGAGCGAGGCCGATGCGGCGACGGCGGCGAGGCCGATCAGCGTGCTGCGGCGGGCGGGCGCCGGGCGGCGGGTGGTGGGTCGGTGCACAGGAGTTCTCCTCGGTGGGCCGTCGCCGCCTTCGGCGACGGGAGGTGGTGGTGGGAACGGAGGGGTGGTGCGGGGGTGGTGCGGGATGCGGCTCGCGGCTAGTGGCGGCCGAGCCACCACTGCCAGAGGCTCGGCAGGTACTTCTTGACCAGCGACTCGAGCCACGAGGGCACGGAGGGCGCGGGGGTCGGAGTGGGCGACGGGGTCGCGGTGGGCGGGGTGGTGGGGGTGGCCGTGGGAGTCGCGGTCGGCGTGGCCGTCGGCGTCGCGGTCGGCGTCGGCGTCGCGGTGGGCGGAGCGGTCGGAGTGGGCGTCGGCGTCGGCGTGGTCGCCTCCGCCACCACGGTCTCCACGTCGTCGAGCACCAGCGAGCCCGCGCCCGAGCCGTTCACGTACAGCGCGTACTGCGTGACCGAGGTGAGGTCGAGGTCGGCCTGCGGCGCCCAGGAGGGCGGCGCGAAGTCCTCGAATGGGATCTCGATCCGCTGCACGCCATCGGCGGACGGGGTGACCGTCGCCTCCCAGAACGCGCCGTTCGCGACGAACTGCACCGCGAGCGGCACCGCCCGGTCGGCGTCGACCGTGAGCGACAGTCCGGAGTAGCCCCACCAGTTCTGCGCGGCCGCGAAGGTCCGCACCGTGCCGGCGTAACCGGCCGTGCCAGTGTCGTAGTCGAAGCGAGCCGCGCTCGTGTCGTTCGCGGGGCTCGGCACCAGCGTCGGCGTGATGGATCCGCCGCCGGTGTTGCGGACGTAGGCGGCCTGCAGCGCGGCGTCGTCGGCGTAGCCGTCGAAGTCCTCGACCACGACCGGCTCGGTCGGCAGCGCCGCCGTGCTGAAGGTCCGGGTCGCCGACGCCGTGGCGCCGAGCCCGTTCACCGCGGAGACCTGCCAGTAGTACGTCGTCTCCGGGTCGAGCTCCACCGGCGGGCGGTAGCTCGTGGCCGAGAGCCCGGTGGCGGAGACCAGCGGATCCGCGAGGTCGCTCGAGGTGGAGAGGACGAAGCGGTAGTACGCGGCGTCCGCGGCCGGCTCCCACGAGAAGGTCGGCGTGGCGGTGACGTCCGCCGTGCCGTCCACGGGCGCCCCGAGCGCGGGGGCCGCGGGCAGACCGAACGGCGCCGCGTTCGGGGAGGAGAGGCTCACCGCGCCGATCTGCGGCGTCCACACCTCGCCCGCGCCCTGCGGCCAGGAGATCCGCAGCCGGTCCACGCCGGTCAGGTCGCGGACCGAGTAGGTGTACTCGCGCCAGTTCCCGGTGCCGCCGCGCGTCTCGACGGCGAGCGGCGCCCAGGTGGTGCCGTCCGCCGATCCCTCGACCGTGAGCGGCACGACCGGCTGGTCGGGCCAGTACCAGGCGGTGATGTCGGCGCCGCTGATGTCGTCGAAGGTGTACTCGAGGCTCGCCGGGTCGGCGCTGTCGCGCTTGACCCGGGAGGCGTCGCCGCCGAAGAGCGCCGGGTTTCCGGTGTCGAAGGAGAGGCTGCCGGTGTGGGCTGCCGTCCGGGAGAAGTCGTCCAGCGGATCGACGAGCGCGACCTGTGCGGCGGCGCTCGTGATCGTCGCCCGCTGCAGCACGCCGGTGCTCCAGCTGACGCGCACCCGGTCGCCGGAGAGGCCGGTCGCGGCGACGACGCTCGCGCCGTCGCGCTCGGTGGTCGTCGTGGCGGCGTCGGTCCAGGTCGCGCCGTCGCTGCTCGTCGCCACGGTGACCGCGGACGGGTCCGAGACGACGAACTCCGCCGCGCCGATCCCGTCCCGCTGCCAGGTGACGCTCGCGTCGCCGGTCGCGCTGACGACGCCGCCGGCGGGGGTCGGCGCGATCTCCGCGTTCTCGTGGCCGGCGGTCAGCAGCCAGCTCTGCAGCGGGTCGACCAGCACGGCACCGCCGGCGGCGGCGGCGACCGCGTCGGAGGCGGGACCGCGCTGGTCGTCGTCACCCACCGGCACGACGCGGTAGCGCGCGCCGGCCGGGGAGTCGTAGTCGGTGACGGGCGAGGCCGAGGCGGAGACGGCTCCGTCCGTGACGTCGCTCCACTCGCCGCCGGTCGAGCGCTGCACCAGGTAGCCGGTGGCGCCCGCGGTGCCGCGCCAGGAGACCTCGTTGATCCCGCAGTCCTGCTCGATCGCGGTGATCAGCGGGGCGCCGAGCTCGAGCTCGCCGGGCGTGCTGCCCGTCGCGGTGCCGTACTGCTCGATCGCGTCGACGCTCTCCTGCTCGCGCGGGGTCTCGCCCGGGTAGTGCAGGGTGAAGCCGTCGTCGTGCGGCACGAAGCCGCCGCGGTCGTTGTTGCCGAAGAGCGACCAGAAGAAGGTGCCCGAGACGTTCGGGTCGGCCGCGGCCGCGCCGAGGAGGTCCTCGCTCGCGGCCGTCGAGGCGTACTCGCCGGCGATGTAGACCTTGTCCGCGCCGGCGACGGTCGCGGCGTCGGCCGAGACGCGCTCGGCGGTCGGCGGGTAGTAGTGCACGTCGACGATGTCGAGGTCGGGCGCCGCGAGGGTGTCCGGGTCGATGTCGAAGCGGCGGCCGGCGGCGACGAGCTGCTCGGGCGCCTGCTCCTTGATGTGGGCGACCTGCGCGTTGATCCAGTCGAGGGTCATCCCCTCGAGCTCGTTGCCCAGCTCCCAGGCCATGATCGTCGGGTCGTCGACGAAGCGCGTGCCGGTGATCGTGTTGGTGTGGCCGAGGATCACGTCGACGTAGTCCTGGTACGCGGCGATCGCCGCGGGGTCGGTGTAGAAGTCGGCCGACTCCAGCCCGAGCGGAGTCGTGAAGTCGCGGTGACCGCCGTGGTAGTACGCCCACTCGTCGGTGAGGGGCAGCACCAGGCGGATGCCGAGGGTGCCCGCGTAGGCGACGGCGAAGTCGATGGTGCGGAACGCCTCCTCGTTGTACTCGCCGAGGCGCGGCATCAGGGCGAGCGGATCCTCGTCGTTCTGGCCCGTCGAGGTCATCATGTGCGAGCGGACGACGGTGACGCCCATCTGCGCGGCGGTGTCGAGGGCGTCCTTGATCCGGAAGTAGGTGGGGTAGTCGACGCCGCCGACGTTCTCGTCGAGGCCGAGCCAGTAGATGTTGGTGCCGCTCGCGCGGAACCGCTCGCCGTCGAGGGTCAGGGCGCTGCCGTCGCGCTGGACGAAGGCGGTGTTCTCGCTCGTCCAGTCGGCGGCGATCGCCGCTGCCGAGGCGGTCGGCGCCGCGGCCGGCGCGAGGACGACCAGCGAGCCGGCCGTGACGGCCAGCAGCGCGGCTCCGGCGAGGGAGCGGCGCAGGGGGACCCGCGAGAACGCGGAGGGGGTGGGGTGGGCACGTGTCATGGGTTAGCCAGGCTCCTTCGACCGGTGACGTGTCTCGCGCCGCAGCTGATCGGGAGTCGATCACCGCGGCGACGTGCCCAGAGTCGCTGATGCTCCTGCCCCGCGTCAAGTACAAAGATTAATAATTTATGTAAAGATCAGGCATGACGGATCAGCGCCGTCGCGGCTCCCCCGGGGCGTCAGTCCACGTGCCCGGCGGGCTGCGCAAGGGCGCTCGTCGTGCCGCGCGCCACCACCACGACCGGCGGGCTGGCGACGGATCCGCTCGCCGACTCGGCGATCTCGCTCAGGAGCTCCTGGCCGGTCAGCATGCCGATCACCTGCACGTCGTGCGAGACCGCCGAGAGCGGCGGCTCGCTCAGCTGGCACTGCGCGGAGTCGTCCCAGGCCAGCAGCGACATCGCGCCCGGCACGTCGAGGCCGAGCTGACGGGCCGCGTCGAGCGCGCCGATCGCCATCAGGTCGCTGTCCAGGATCACCGCGGTCGCCGGCTGCGACTCCGCCGCCAGCGAGCGCAGCGCGCGGCCGCCGGACTCTCGCGAGTAGTCGCCCGAGCGCTCGACCGCTTCGATCCCCCGGTCGGCGCACTCCCGGAGGAAGCACTCGCGCCGGATCCGCGTGTGCAGCAGCTCCTCCGGCCCGCCGACGTGCGCGATCCGCTCATGGCCGAGATCGGCGAGGAACTGCACCGCGTCGCGCATCGCGTCGTCGTCGTTCGTCCAGACCGCCCGCAGCTCCCGCGCCGCGGAGGGCGGGCCGACGATCACCGCGGGCAGCCCGAGCTCGCGCACCAGCGCCGGCCGCGGGTCGTCCACCTCCAGGTCGACGAGCACGACGCCGTCGACCTCGCCGTCGCGGGCCCAGCGCCGGTAGGTCTCGATCTCGGCGTCGCGGTCGGGCAGCACGTTCAGCAGCACCGAGTGCCCGGCCGGGCGGACCGCGTGCTCGACCCCCGCGATGAACTCGTGGAAGTAGGGCTCGGCGCCCATGATCTCGGTGGCGCGGACGAGGGCGAGCCCGAGGGGCCGCGGCGGTCTCGGATCGGTCATGGCGGCTCTCTCTCGGACGGGCGGTACCAGCGTAGGCGCGGGCGCGGGCCGCGGCCCCCGGTCCCGTACGCTGGCGGTCGAGCGGTGAGGAGCAGGCATGGCGCGTCGTGAGGCGACCCCCGCGGCCCCGGGCAGCCGCGCCCTCGTCGTCGACCTGATCCGCTCCTCCGGGCCGATCAGCCGCGTCGAGCTCACCTCGGCGACCGGCCTGACCCAGCCGTCGATCTCGCTGATCGTGCGGAAGCTGCTCACCGACGGCATCGTCCGCGAGACGGGCTCCACCGCCAGCGGCGGCAAGCCGCGGCAGATGCTCGAGATCAACACCCGGGCGCGGATCGGCGTCGGCGTCCAGCTCGGCTTCGAGTCGATCACCTTCGTGGCGACGGACGCCGGCGGCGGCGTGCTCGCGCGCCAGCAGATCCGCGGCGCGGCCCTCGCGGCCCCGGAGGAGGTCACCCGGCGGATCGTCGACGGCTACGCCGCGTTCGTCCGCGGCACCGGCCTCGACCGCCGCACGATCGCCGGTGTCGCGGTCGTCGCCCCCGGCCCCATCGACCAGGCCGCCGGCCGTATCCTCGGCCCGCCCACCCTGCAGGGCTGGCGCGACTTCCCGCTGCGCGAGGAGCTCGGTGCCGGCTTCGGCATCCCGATCCTGCTCGACAACGACGCGGCGGCCGCCGCCATCGGCGAGTTCTGGAGCCGCGGCGTCTCGCGGCACGAGACCTTCGGCAGCATCTACGTCGGCACCGGGATCGGCGCCGGCATCGTGCTCGACGGCGCGCTCTTCCGCGGAGCCAGCTCCAACGCCGCCGAGATCGGCCACATCACCATCGCCCCGGGCGGCCGCGAGTGCTTCTGCGGCAACATCGGCTGCTTGGAGCGCTACGCGGCGCCCTCCGTCGTGGTCGAGGACGCGGGAGCGGATCGCGGCTCGTTCGCCGACCTCGACCTCACCTTCGAGGTGGAGCAGAACGCCCGCGACTTCGACGTGCTGAGCCTCGCCGCGATCAACGGCCACCCCGCCGCGGAGGCGCTGCTGCAGCGATCCGCCGGGCACCTCGCCGACGGCGCCGTCACCCTCGCCAACCTGTTCGACCTCGACGCGCTCGTCCTCACCGGCCCCGGAGTCGCGATCGCCGGCTCGATCTACACGCGGGCGCTGCGCTCCCGGCTCGAGGGCCGCCGGTTCGCCCGCCGCGCGCACCCGATCAGCGTCGAGCTGTCGGCGAACCCGCGCGACGCCGCGGCGATCGGCGCCTCCTCCCTCGTGCTGCAGAGCACGCTCTCGCCCGGCCACGGGCCCGTGCTGCACCAGCCCGAATGACCGAGGTCGTGACTCCGGGGGGCAACGTGCGCGGCCGGGTGCTGGAGACGCCGGACGGCGCGGTGCACGCCTTCCTCGGCGTGCCGTACCTGCGGGTGGCCGAGCGCTTCCGGCCCGGCGCGGCGGTGGAGCCGTGGGCGGGGATGCGCCCGGCGATCTCGCGCGGACCTGTCGCGCCGCAGCCGTTCGCCGACGCGCCCGTCTCCGAGCGCGACTCCCTGCACCTGAACATCTGGACGCCCGATCCCGCCGCCCGCGACCTGCCCGTGCTCGTCTGGGTGCACGGCGGCCTGCACATCGTCGGATCGAACGCGGAGCCGCTCTCCGACGGCGCGCGCCTCGCCGCCGCGGGCCGGATGATCGTCGTCTCGGTGAATCACCGCCTCGGCGCGCTCGGGCTGCTGACCCTCGAGCACGTCCTCGGCGCCGAGTACGCCGACTCCGCGAACCTCGCCCTGCTCGACGTGATCGGCGCGCTCCGCTGGGTGCGCTCGGGCATCGCCGCGTTCGGCGGGGACCCGTCGCGGGTGACGCTCGCCGGCCAGTCCGCGGGAGCGGTGCTGGTCTCGGCGCTGCTCGCCGCGCCCGCTGCCGACGGTCTGTTCCAGCGGGCGGTGCTGCAGAGCGGGAACCCGGAGCGGATCGGCACGCGGACCTTCGGCGAGGGCGTCACCGCCGAGCTGCTCGCGCTCCTGGGGCTCGAGGACGACCCGTCGCGGCTGCTCACGCTGCCGTGGGAGGAGGTGGTCGCCGCCCAGCAGCGGCTGATCGAGCGCCGCTCGGCCGGCCACCCGAACCCGACGCCCGCCTTCCGGCCGAGCCTCGACGGCCGCGTGCTGCCCGCGGCGCCGGTGGACGCGGTCGCCGCCGGAGCGTCCTCGACGGTGGACCTGATCGTCGGCACGAACGTGAACGAGGGCTCCGGCTTCGTCGACCCCGGCGGCCCGGACCCGTCGCCGGACCTCCTCGAGCGCGAGCTGGCGCTGCTCCTGCCGCAGTGGCCCTCGTCACGCGGCAGCCGGACGGAGGCGTTCGCCGCCGCCCTCCGCGCCGACCTCGGCCGCGAGACCTCCCCGGCCGAGCAGCTCGAGGCCTGCCTCGCCGAGACGATCTACCGGCAGCCCAGCCAGCGCCTCCTCGACGCCCGCGCCGACGCCACCGGCTCCACCCGCGCGTACCTCTTCACCTGGGAGCAGCCCGCCGCCGCCGGCGCTCGGCGGTCCGGCCACTCCCTCGAGCTGCCCTTCCTCTTCCGTCACGTCGACGACTCGGACCTCGCCCGCGACGAGGTCGGCGACGCCGCCCCCGCCTCCCTCCGCGACGCCCTCACCCGCCACTGGTCCGCCTTCGCCGCCACCGGCGCCCCCGGTCCCGACTGGCCCGAGTACGCCCCGACCCGCGCGACCCTCCTCCTCGCGGAGTCCCCCCGCGTCGCCCACGCCCCAGGAGACGCCGTCCGCCGCCTCACGGCGTCGTCCCGCCCGCCGACCCCCTGACCCCGCCCGCCGGACCCCCTCCCTCTCCAGAAGTTGTCGTACCCGAGCACCCACTACGACAACTTCTGCGCACCCGAGGCCGCGCGCCTCCCCGCCGCCGCCCTCACTCTCCAGAAGTCGTCGTACCGGACCACCTACTACGACGACTTCTGCGGAGCGCAGGGGCCGGAGCCGTGCGCCCGCCACTACTCCACCGTGTCGATCACGTCGATCCGCCAGCGGCCGTCGAAGACGAGGCTGATCCGCACGCGGTGGATCAGATCCTTCTCCTCGGTGCTGCGGAACGTCTCCTTGCCGTTGGCGAGGACGCGGATGCCCGTCGTGTCCAGGAGCGCCCCGACGACGGCGTCGGAGCTCGAGTACGACAGCAGTTCCACCTCTGAGACGACCATGCTCCCGACCTGCCTCACCTTGCCCCGCGAGTACCACCGAGCATCCGAGTCGAGATCAGGGAAGAGCTTCTCGGTCACCGCCTCGGCCAGCTCCTCCGGAACGCTCCGGGTGTAGCCCCGCTGGGCCCATTCGTCGTAGGCGGTCACGAACGCCCGCACGGCCTCGACCGGTCCGACTTCCTCGATGCACACAGCTCCGTCCCTCCTCTTCTTCTCCTCGACGAGGAGACGTGACGAGGGTGCCGGAGTCCGAGGACGAGCTGCCGACGCAGGCGCGGAATCCTCGCCGAGGGCTCCGAGCAGAGATCACCTCGTGAGTGGGGAACTCCATGCTGACCAGGAGAGGCCACCTCGTCAGTGCGGGGAACTCCATGCTGATCGAGTAGCCCGCACAGCGGGCGTATCGAGATCCACCACCGTCAGAAGGACGAGTCTGCAGACCCGCCCTTCTGGTGACGGCGGGTCTCGATACGCCGCTGCGCGGCTACTCGACCAGCATGAGGCGGGCGGCTGACGGAAGGGCGACGTAGCCTCCGGCTGCTCCCCCTCTCCTGCTGATCGAGTAGCCCTCGCAGAGGGCGTATCGAGATCCACCCGCGCCAGAAGAGGAGTCCGAGATCGCCGCCGACGCTCTCGCGACCACGCGCAGCCCGCTCACCGACCGCGAGCTCGACGTCCTGAGCGCCGGCTCCCGCGGCGAGACCACCGGCGAGATCGGCAGGGCGCTGCACCTCTCCGCGGGCACCGTGCGCCACCACGTCTCGTCGATCCTGCGCAAGCTCGACGTCGACACCCGTCAGCGCGCCGTGATCGAGGCCCACAAGATCGGCTGGATCTGACGCCTGAGCCCGGCACGACCCCGTCCGATCTGCAGGCGATCCGCCCCTCCCGCCCTCGCGCCGGTAAGCGGCTTCCCCGCCGAATCACCTGCACAACGGACGAGCACCTGCACAACGGAGGAGCACTTGCACGCCGGCCCAGCACCCTTCCGGAGGCGTGCTGTCCGATGTGCAGGCGATCACGCCGGCACGAGACGCACGGACGCGGCGGAAATGGCGTTCCCGCGCGGATCGCCGGCAGATCGAACCGGCGCCGCGTCAGAGCGCGACGACCACGCTCTTCAGCTCGCAGAACGAGCGCAGCGCCTCCTCGCCCAGGTCGCGCCCCATCCCGGACTCCCCCACGCCGCCGAACGACAGCGCCGGGTCGAACAGGTTGTACGTGTTGACCCACACCGTGCCCGCGCGCAGCCGCCGCCCCATCCGGTGCGCCCGCGCCAGGTCGTTCGTCCACACCCCGGCGGCGAGCCCGTAGGTCTGGTCGTTGGCGAGGGCCACCGCCTCGTCCTCGTCCTCGAAGGGGATGATGCCGACGACCGGGCCGAAGATCTCCTCGCGCGCGATGGTCATCGTGTTCGTGACGCCGGTGAACAGCGTCGGCTCGACGTAGTAGCCCGGCCGGTCCGGCACGCCGCCGCCCACCGCGACGACCGCGCCCTCCGCCTCGCCCTGCGCGATGTAGCCGAGCACCTGCTGCCGCTGCTCCTCGGACACCAGCGGCCCGACGGTCACGCCGCCGGCCAGCCCGTCGCCGAGCGCGACCTTCCGCACCGCCGCGGTCAGGCGCTCCGTCGCCTCCTCGAGGATCGAGCGCTGCACCAGCAGCCGGCTGCCCGCCGTGCACATCTGGCCGGAGTGGCCGAACGACGCCCGCATCGCGGTCAGCACCACGGCGTCCAGGTCCGCGTCCTCGAACACGATGTTCGGGCTCTTGCCGCCCAGTTCCAGAGTCAAGCGGGTGAAGTCCTCGCTCGCGGCGCGCATCACCTTCCGGCCGACCTCGGTGCTGCCGGTGAAGGAGACCTTGCTGACCAGCGGGTGCTCGGTGAGCGCCGCGCCGACCCGGCCGTCGCCGGTGAGCACGTTGACGACTCCCGCGGGAACGCCCGCCTCCTCGCAGAGGGCCGCGAGGCGCAGCATCGTCAGCGGAGTCTGCTCCGCCGGCTTCACCACCACGGTGCAGCCCGCGGCGAGCGCCGGCGCCAGCTTGAAGCTCGCCGTCATGATCGGGAAGTTCCACGGCAGGATCAGCGCCGCCACTCCCACCGGCTCGAGCGTCGTGTAGACGTGGTGCTGCGCGTCGACGGGCACGACCGTGCCGGTCAGCCGCGAGGGGGCGCCCGCGTAGTAGCGGAAGACGCGGGCCGAGGTCGCGGTGTCGGCGCGGGAGCGCTCGATCGGCTTGCCGTTGTCGCGGGTCTCGAGCACCGCGAGCTCCTCGAGGCGCTCCTCGATGAGGTCGGCCACGCGGTTCAGGATGCGGCTGCGGTCGTGCGGGCTCATCCCGCTCCAGCGCGCGTCGTCGTGTGCGCGGCGGGCGGCGGTGACGGCCGCCTCGATCTCGGCGGGGCCGGCCTGCGGGACGCGGGTGAGCAGCTCCTCCGTGGCGGGGTCGACGACGTCGAGCAGCTCGGCGCCCTCGGGAGCGAGCCACGCGCCGTCGACGAGGAAGGGCTCGATCGGCGCGAGGGGGGCGAGGGTGTCTCTCATGGGGTCTGCGTCTCTCTCGTCGGGGGGGCCGGGTCGGGGCCGGAGTCGTCGGGGCCGGAGGGGGCGGTGAGGGCCGGTCGGATCAGTGCCGGTCGAGCAGCCGGGCGGGCTCCTCGACGCTCATCCGCAGCAGCACGTCGTCGGCGACGCCGAGCGCGCGGAGCCCCGGCAGGACGCGCGCGCCGAGGTGGTCGAAGCCGTGCCCGCCGAAGCGGCGCAGCTGGCCCTTCGTCCAGGTGCTGTGGCCGAGCACCCAGCGGATGCCGGGGTCGGTGCCGAGCAGCTCCAGCAGCGCGTCCAGGCGCTGCGGGTCGCTCGCGTTGCGGATCCGGCCGACGTGCGCGCCCTCGTTGCCGAAGCAGAGCTCGAGCACGGCGCCGGCCTGACCGAGGTCGCGGAGGTAGGGCAGGTCGAGGAACTCGTCGACGGTGCTGAAGACCACGCGGTCGGGATCGACTCCCTCGGCGACGACGTGCGCGAGCACCTCGAGTCCGTTGCGGGCGTCGGCAGCGAGCCGGACGGTGATCGCCGAGCCGGTGGCGGCGGCCGCGCGGGCCGCGGCGGTGAGGCTGATCCGCTCCTGCTCCCCCTCGGGAGTCGCGAAGGCGCCGGTCGTGCCCATCAGGCCGAGCAGTCCGGCGCGGTAGGAGGTGCCGGGGACGCTCTCCGTCAGCGCCCGCGTGAACAGCGCGGTGCGGCCGTCGACGTCGAGCGCGAGGTACCACTCGGGCAGCAGGCGAGGGAGGTAGGCGCCGTAGCCGGCCACGAGCGCGACGCCGGCGCGCTCGGACAGCTCGGGGAACCGCGTGCGATCGGGGCCGAAGCCGAGCGAGCTGAGGTCGACGGCGAGGGCGAGTCCCGCGGCGGCTCCCGCGCGGAGCTCGTCGGCGAGCAGCTCGACGTCGTCGAGGCGGAGGTTGTCGGCGAGCGCGAGCTGGCTCCAGCGCATGGCGGCGGCGAGCTCGGCGGTGACGGGGGCGTCGGGATCGAGCGCCTCGACGCCGGGCCGCTGCAGCGCGCTCGCGTCGGTCAGCAGGTGCTCGTGCATCGAGACGACGCCGAGCGACGCCGCCTCGATCGGGCCGAGGACCGTCTGGATCGCCATGCAACGCCTCTCCGCGCGGCACGCTGCCGCTGGATCCAATATAGAGCGGTATGGATCCAGATGCGACGTGTCGGTACTCTCCCAGGGTGCGCTCGCGATCCCTGAGTAGAATCGCAGACAGCAAGGGGAGTACTCCCGACTGCGGTGAGCCCGTCATGACGGATGCGAATGAGCGTCCCGGGCCATCGGCTCCGCCACCACCTCCAAGAGGTCGCGGCCGGAGTGGAGGAGACCTTGGTCCCTCATCGACCGACCCTCTTGGAGCACCTCCGTGCAGATCACACCCGTCATCTGGCTGATCACCATCGCCGTGACGATCGCCTTCTTCGTCTACGAGTTCTTCGCGCACGTGCGGAAGCCGCACGAGCCGACCATCGGCGAGTCCGCCCGCTGGTCGGCCTTCTACATCGGCCTCGCGCTGCTGTTCG
This sequence comes from Rathayibacter sp. VKM Ac-2804, assembly GCF_009866655.1. Taxonomy (NCBI): domain Bacteria; kingdom Bacillati; phylum Actinomycetota; class Actinomycetes; order Micrococcales; family Microbacteriaceae; genus Rathayibacter; species Rathayibacter sp. VKM Ac-2804. Next base: position 225,937 of record NZ_CP047420.1, on the reverse strand, counting down.
GTGTCGGCATCGGCTTCGTCGCCGACTGGCGCTACGGCGGCGAGTACTTCGCCGGTTATCTCACCGAGAAGGCGCTGTCTCTCGACAACCTCTTCCTCTTCCTCATCATCATGACCGGCTTCGCGGTGCCGAAGATCTACCAGCAGAAGGTGCTGATGATCGGCATCGTCATCGCGCTGATCATGCGCGGCGGCTTCATCGCGGTCGGCGCGGCCCTGATCGAGAACTTCTCCTGGGTCTTCTACCTCTTCGGCGCCCTGCTCTTCGTGCTGGCCTACCAGCAGATCAAGGGCGACCACGGCGACCCGTCGAACAACGCCTTCATGCGCCTGGTGCGCCGCATCCTCCCCGTCACCGACGAGTACCACGGCGACAAGCTGACCGTGAAGAAGGACGGCCGCCGGTTCGTCACCCCGATGCTGCTGACCATCGTCGCCATCGGCTTCATCGACCTCGTCTTCGCGCTCGACTCGATCCCCGCCATCTACGGCCTGACCAACGAGGCCTACATCGTCTTCACCGCGAACGCCTTCGCGCTGATGGGTCTGCGACAGCTGTTCTTCCTGATCGGCGGACTGCTCGAGCGCCTCGTCTACCTCAGCCAGGGCCTGGCCGTCATCCTCGGCTTCATCGCCGTGAAGCTCGTCTTCCACGCCCTGCACGTCAACGAGGTCCCGTTCATCAACGGCGGCGAGCCCCTGCTCTGGGTCCCCGAGATCCCGATCTGGTTCTCGCTCACCTTCATCGGATCGACGATCGCCGTCGCCACGATCGCCAGCCTCCTGAAGACCCGCGGCGACCGCTCCAGGTCCGACCGCGCCACCGTCCAGGACGCCCCCCTGGAGACCCCGGCCGACGTCCCCTCCCGCCGCGAGCACTGACCCCCGCCGCGAGATGCCACTTGTGCACGCGACACGCCGCAGAAGGCGTGCACAAGTGGCATCTCGCGGCGGCGCGTCAGAGGGTCGGCGTCCAGATGCGCATCGTGGAGGGGCCGCGGTTGGCCCAGCGGTAGTAGGGGTGGAACTCGGCGGTGAAGCGGTCGCCGAGCTCCGCCGGCACGTCGTACGGCCAGGCGGAGGACGCGGCGTCGCGGCGCACGAGCGTCACACTCGCGCCGTCGCCGAGGGCCACCGGCTCCACCCCCGCGTCCACCGCGACGTGCTCGGTATCGACGCCGTCCGGCAGCTCGAGCGACTCCAGCGCCAGCACGAACGGCCCGCGCTCCACCGCCACCTGGCCGCGCACCGCGTCGATCCGCGGGTGCGGCGTCACGAAGCGCGCCGGCATCGGCAGCGACAGCCGCACCACATCGCCGGCCGCGAACGCCCGCCGCACCGTCACCGTCGACAGCCGCGCGTCCACCACCTGCCCGTCCAGCACCGCCGCCCCGCGCGCGAACGGCGGGACCCGCAGCGTCAGCGCGAACTCCGCGTCAGCGAGGATCCGCACGGCGATCTCCCCGTCCTCCGGGTACGCGGTCTCCACCTCGAGCGACACCCCGCCCGTCGTCACCCGGTAGGCGCCGTACTGGTGCAGCTGCACCCCGTCGTCCGTCGCCGTCGCGAAGCTCAGCTCGACGCTCGCGAGCGTCCGCGCCGTGTTCGTCGGGCAGCAGGACACCCAGAACCACGGCGCCCGCAGGCTCGACTGCGCCCGGTCGGTCTCGACGCTCTCGTCCGGCGCCACCCCGTCGACCCGCTGCTGCAGCGTGTTCGTGTAGAAGAAGGCGCGTCCGTCCTCCCGGGTCGCGGGCAGCACCGCGTTCAGCAGCGTCCGCTCCATCAGATCCGCGTAGGCCGCGTCGTCCGAGCGCAGCAGCAGCCGCCACGACAGCATGTTCGACGCGATCGCCGCGCAGGTCTCGGCGTAGGCGCGGTCCGGCGGCAGCTCGTAGTCGGCGCCGAACGCCTCGTCCTGGTGGTGCGAGCCCATCCCGCCGGTCAGATAGGTGCGGCGCGCGACCGTCGCCGCCCACTGCCGCCCCACGGCGGCCTCGAGCTCCGCGTCGCCCGTCTCCACGGCGACGTCGAGCGCCCCCGCCGAGAGGTACAGCGCCCGCACCGCATGCCCGCGCAGCACCTCGGCCGAGCGCACCGGCACGTCGTCCTGGAAGTACTCGGGCCCGAAGGCGATCGCCCCGAGCGTCCCCGTGCCCCGCCGCTCGACGAACAGCCGCGCCTGCTCCAGGTACCGCCCGTCGCCGGTGGCCCGCGCCAGCTCGGCGAGCGCCGGCTCGATCTCGGGGTGCCCGCAGACCGCGACGCGCCCCTCCGCCCCGAAGGCGTCGATCACGTGGTCGGCCAGCCGCCGCGCCACGGCCGGCAGCAGGTCGTCGTGCCCGGTGCGCAGCCGCGCCACGGCCGCCTGGATCAGGTGGCCGAAGCAGTACAGCTCGTGCCCCCACTCCAGATCGGAGTAGCGCGCCCGCTGCCCCGGTCGGCCGAAGCTCGTGTGCAGGTAGCCGTCCTCGTCCTGGGCCCCCGCGACCCGCAGCACCAGCGCCTCATACTGCGCGGCGAGCTCCGGATCGTCGGAGCGGCCCAGCTCCCAGGCCATCGCCTCGAGCAGCTTGTAGACCTCCGAGTCGACGAACTCGATGCCCGCGTGAAGGTCGCCGCCGGCCGCCGAGGAGATCGTGCCGTTCGCCGCGCGGTCGAAGTTGCCGGCCCAGCCGACACGCTCGATCCAGCTCAGGCAGTGGCCGATCACGGCCTCGGCGCCGAGCCGCTGGTAGTGCTGCCAGAAGCCGCCGGTCAGCCGGATCTCGTCCTGGCGCAGCGGCCGGAGCGCGCCGGCGGTCGGGGCGACGGGGCCGCCGAGGGCGACGGTGGTGGTCAGGGTCACGAGGATCTCCTAGGAGGAAGAGGGTCAGTCCTTGACGGCACCGGCGGTGACACCCGCCGAGACGTACCGCTGGGCGACGACGAGGAGGAGGGCGGCCGGGAGCGACGCGACCACGGCGGTCGCCATGATCGAGTTCCACTCCTGGTTGTTGTTGCCGATGTACTTGTAGATGCCGAGGGTGATCGGCTGGAGCTTCCCGCCGCTGTCGAGGGTCGACGCGAAGATGAAGTCCGACCAGGCCCAGAGGAACGCGAAGAGCGACACCGTGACGACGGAGTTGCGGCTGATCGGCATGATCACCGAGGTGAAGGTGCGCCACGCACTCGCGCCGTCCATCCGCGCGGCCTGGGTCAGCTCGTCCGGGATGCCCGACATGAACGCGGTGAAGATCAGCACGCCGAACGGCACCGCGATGGTCGAGTCGGCCACGATCAGGCCGGGGACCGAGTTCAGCAGCCCCAGGTTGAGGTAGATGGCGTAGAAGCCCATCGCCATGATGATCGCCGGGATCATCTGCGCGATCAGCAGGACGAACGAGAGCCCCTGCCCGCCGCGCGGCCGCAGCTTCGCGAGCGAGTACGCCGCCGGAGCGGCGATCGCCACGGTCAGCAGCACCGTGCCCAGGCCCACGATCAGGCTGGTGCCGAGGTAGGGCAGCTGCTCGCTCAGCACGGCCTGGTAGCCGGAGAAGGTGGGCGCGAACGGGAACCAGTCCGGCGGATCCTTCCGCATCGAGCCGGTCTGGGTGAGCGAGACGTTGATCATCCAGTAGACCGGGAACAGCATGATCGCGGTGAGCAGGACGCCCACGAGGGTCAGCCACCAGGGGCGCCGGGCGCTCATGCGTCGGCCTGCTTCCGCTGGACCCGGATGTAGATCAGGCCGAAGACCAGCGCGAGGATGATCAGCAGGTTGCCGACCGCTGCCGCCGGGCCGAAGTCGGGCAGCATCGAGCCGAAGCCGAGCTGGTAGGTCCAGGTCGCCAGGGTCGTCGACGCGTCGGCCGGCCCGCCCTTGGTCATGATCCAGATGATGTCGAACACCTTCAGCGTGTAGACGAGGCCGAGCAGGATCGTGATCGCCGAGACCGGGCGCAGCAGCGGCAAGGTGATCCGCCAGAACTGCTGGGCGCCGGTCGCGCCGTCGAGCGAGGCCGCCTCGTAGAGGTCCTGCGAGATGTTCTGCAGCCCGGAGTAGAGGATCACCAGGTTGAACGGGATGCCGATCCAGATGTTGGCGATCAGCACCGCGATCAGCGAGGTCGACGGCGAGGTCAGCCAGTTGATCTGCCCGATCCTGAACGACTCGAGGAACGCGTTCACGATCCCGGAGTCGCTGTTCAGCATCCACGACCAGGTCGACGCCGACACGATCAGCGGCAGCAGCCACGGCACGAGGAACAGCGCCCGGAGCGTGCTCGCCAGCGGGAAGCGCCGGTAGAAGAAGACCGCCAGCGCCAGCCCCAGCGTGAACTGGAAGACCAGCGACACCCCCGTGAACACCGCGGTGTGCAGCAGCGCGGGGCCGAAGGTCGGGTCGCGGAAGACCTGCACGTAGTTGTCGAACCAGACGAACGGCGCGTTGCCCTGCACGAAGGAGCGGACCGTGTAGTCCTTCAGGCTCAGCTCGAGGTTGCGGTAGAGCGGGAAGGCGTAGAAGACGAGCAGGTAGACGACGAGCGGAGCGAGGAACGCCCACGCTGCGAGCTGCCCGCCCGGCCGCCGCCGCCTCGGCGCCGGGGCTGCGACGGGCGCGACCCCGGGCTCGGCGTCCCGCCGCAGCAACCGCGCCGTCTCCGTGGCCGTCGTCATCGTTCCTCCCGAGTCTGGAGCGCCCCGGGGGCGCCCCACCTGCTGGTCGAGTAGCCCCGCAGGGGCGTATCGAGACCCACCACCGCAAGACCGTCTGGTCTGCAGACCACCCCTCTGACGCCGGCGGATCTCGAGACGCCCGCAGAGCGGGCTCCTCGATCAGCAAGGGGCTCCACGACACTCATCACTGCGTCGCGGACTCGGCCGCCGACTGCGCCGCCTTCAGCGCGTCGGCCGGCGACTGCGAGCCGCTCAGCGCGGTCTGCACCGCGGACCAGAGCTGCTCGGAGATCTTCGGGTACTTCGTCCCGAGGTCGTCCGAGGTGCGCCCCTTCGCGGCCTGGACGGCCTCGACCCAGGGCTCGAGGTCGGCGTTCCCGGCGACCTGCGCCTCCTGCGCGGCGGCCGTCGGCGCGATGTACGACAGCGTGTCATCGGTCGTCACCAGGTTGTCCGTCGAGGTGAGGCACTCGGCGATCGCCGTCGACGTCTCGTAGCGCGCCTCGTCCTTCTGCACGGGCAGGGTGAGGAACTCGCCGCCGGTCGGCGCGGGGGCCGAGCCGCCGTCCTTCGCGGGGATGGTGAGGATGCCGTAGTCGATGCCGGAGGCCTTGGCGTTCGCGAGCTGCCAGGTGCCGTTCTCGCCGAAGGCGTACTCGCCGGTCTCGAACTCCTGCCAGCTGGTGGTCTGGGTGTTGCCGATCACGGAGTTGGGCGCGTAGCCCTTCTCCAGCCAGTCGGTCCAGAGCGAGACCGCGTCCACGGCGGCGTCCGAGTCGAGCTCGGTCAGCTCGGCGCCGGAGCCCCAGAACCAGGGCAGGAACTGGAAGGTGCCCTCCTCGGTGCCGATGCCGGAGAATGTGATGCCCTTGCCGCCCGAGGCGGTGACCTTCTCGAGCGCGGCGGTGAGGCTCGCCCAGTCGGTGATCGACGAGACGTCGACGCCGGCCGTCGCCAGCACGGTCTTGTTGTAGTAGAGCGCGAGGGTGTTCGCCCCGATCGGGACGCCGAAGGTGTCGCCGCCGGCCTCGCCCGCGGCCAGGATGTTGGCGTCGATGTCGCCGGTCTCCAGGCCGTTCTCGGCGGTGGTGGTCAGGATGCCCGACTCGGCGAGCGTGGAGACGACCGGGTTGTCGACGAGCAGGATGTCGGGCGAGCTGCCCTGCTGCCCGGCGAGGAGCGCCTTGTTGGTCAGGTCGGTGGTGTCGTAGCCGGTGCGCTCGACGGTGACGCCGGCCTCGGTGCCGCACGAGTCGATGAGCTTCGCCCAGTCGGACGACTCGTCGAACTGGGGATACGGGTCCCAGAACGTGTAGGTGCCGCCGGCGGCGGAGGTGGAGTCGCCTCCCGAGCCTCCCGCGCAGCCGGTCAGTGCTGCCGCTGCGGTCCCGAGCAGGACGGCGGCGGCGAGGCCCCGAGTGTGCTTCCTCTTCATCGCGGATGTTCCCTTCGTCGTTGACGGGTGGTGGTGCGTGGGGGCCGGACGGTGCGCCGGACCGAAACTACTTTCTGCGGGTTCAAAGTAGACACGGCGGGGAGGCGGCGTCAAGAGATGGCGTGTTTTCGGTGTTTTCGGTTCGCGGGATCCTGTGCGAGGATCGTCCAGGGCGCACCGGCGTCCCGCGGGAGGAGGACGTCATCGCGCCGCGCAAGCCCACGGGCACCATCACGCTGACCGACGTCGCCCGCGAGGCCGGCGTCTCGATCGCCACCGCCTCCAAGGCGCTCAACGGCCGCGATCAGGTCCGCGCCGAGACCCGCCAGAAGGTGCTCGACGCCGCCGCCGCGCTCTCCTTCACGCCGAACCCGTTCGCGCAGGCCCTCAACTCGCGGCGCACCGGCACGATCGGCATGCTCACCAACGATCTCGACAACCGCTTCGTGCTGCCGGTGCTCCTCGGCGCCGAGGACGCGTTCGGCGCCGGCTCCACCTCGGTCTTCCTCTGCGACGCCCGCGGCGACTCGATCCGCGAGCAGCACCACATCAAGAACCTGCTGGCCAAGCGCGTCGACGGCATCGTCGTGCTCGGCCGGACGACCAACCCGCGGCCGTCGATCACCGCGACGATCCCCGTCCCCGTGGTCTACGCCTACGCGCCCTCCGAGGACGAGCGCGACTCGTCCTTCACTCCCGACAACACGCTCGCCGGCGTGCTCGCCGCCCGCCACCTGATCGAGCGCGGGCGCACCCGCATCGCGCTGATCAACGGCGAGCCCAGCTACACCGCCGCCCACGACCGGGCCCGCGGCGTCGAGCGGGCACTGACGGAGGCGGGCCTCCCGCTGGTCGGCGGCGACGTCCTCTACGGCCAGTGGTCGGAGAGCTGGGGCCGCCAGTGCGCCGAGTCGCTGCTCGCCGCGCACCCCGATCTCGACGCCATCATCTGCGCGAGCGACCAGATCGCCCGCGGCGCCCTCGACCACCTGCGCGAGAGCGGGCACCCCGTGCCGCGCGACGTCGCCGTCGTCGGCTTCGACAACTGGGACCTCCTCGTCGAGGCCGCCCGCCCCCCGCTCACCAGTATCGACATGCAGCTCGAGGCCCTCGGCCGCGCCGCCGCCGAGGAGCTCTCCCACGCCATCCACGGCCGCGCGACGCCGGGCGTCCGCTCCATGCCCGTGCGCCTCGTCCCCCGCGAGTCCTCCGGCTGACGCCGGGGGTTCCGCGGGCGATGGTCCGGCGGGCGGGTCTCGATACGCCGCGTCCCGCGGCGAGCGGCCGTCAGCGCTGCGACACCGGCGAGATCACCAGCTCGTCGATGCGGACGTGGGCCGGCGACTCCAGGACGAACTCGACCGCACGGGCGACGTCGTCCGGCGCGAGCATCCGGGCGCGCGCCCGATCGTCCGGGACCTGGGGCCGGTGGCGGAGGAAGTCCGTCGCGACGTCGCCGGGGCAGAGGTGGCAGGCGCGGATCCCCGAGGCGGACTCCTGTGCGTTCAGGGTGCGGGCGATCTCGGCCAGCGCCTTCTTGCTCGCGCTGTACGCGACTCCCGCGACGGGGCTGAAGGCCCAGGCCGAGTAGGAGGAGACGAGCACCACCGCGCCGGCGTGCGCCCGCAGCTCCGGCAGGGCCGCGTCGATGACGCCCACCGGCCCCAGCAGGTTGGTGCGCACGATCTCCTCGAGCTCGCTCATCCGCTGGTCCCCCCAGGTCCGCCGCGGGGAGTTGAGCCCGGCGGACAGGACCAGCGCGTCGATGCGGCCGGCCGCCGCCAGCACCGCGTCCCGGGCGGCGGGCACCGCCTCCCCGTCGCTCACGTCGAGAGGGACGACGACAGCGTCCCCGCCGGCACTCCCGATCCGCTCGGCGACCGCGTCGAGGCGCTCGCGGGACCTGCCGCTGAGCACCACCGTCCAGCCGCGGGCCGCCGCGCGCTCGGCCGACGCCGCTCCGATCCCGGAGCCGGCGCCCGTGATCCAGACGACCTTGCGCGGGTCCTCGGCGTCCATCCGGTACTCCCTCGGTGCTACGGTGACGAAAGAATAATCATACTAATGGAGGTTTCCCGTGCTCATCGATCTCACCGGCCTGGTCGTCGTGGTCACCGGAGGCGGACGCGGCATCGGCCGCGCGATCGTCGACCGCTTCACGGCGGAGGGCGCGCGGGTCGCCGCACTCGATCTGGCCTTCCCCTCCCCCGCCGCGGACGAGGTGCAGCAGCTGGTCTGCGACGTCACGGATCCCGCCTCGGTGCGGACGGCGATCGACGCGGTGGTGGAGCGCTTCGGTCACGTCGACGTCCTGGTGAACAACGCCGGCATCAACGTCGAGGGCAGCATCGAGACCCTCGACCCGTCGCGCTGGGACGCTGCGTTCGACGTGAACGTCCGCGGCACCTTCCTCGTGTCGCAGGCCGTCATCCCGGTGATGAAGGCGCGCGGCCGGGGTCGCATCATCAGCGCCGCCTCGTTCGCGGCGATCGTGCCGAGCATCGGCGCCGCCGCCTACGGAGCGTCGAAGGCGGCCGTCGTGCAGTTCACCCGGGTCCTCGCCGGCGAGCTCGGGCCGTGGGGCATCACCGTCAACGCCTACGCACCGGGGATGATCCCCACCGCGATGAACGGCTTCGCGGACATGCCCGAGGCGGCGAAGGCGCGGCTCCTCGACACGCTGAGCCTGCGCCGCTGGGGCACGCCCGACGACATCGCCGATCTGCTCTGCTTCCTGTCGAGCGACGCGGCGGACTACATCACCGGCACCCTCGTCGACATCAGCGGCGGGAAGCTCGCCACGCAGATCCCCAGCCGCGCCTACGAGGGCCTCGCGCCCCCGGAGTGATCGAGTCCGGCGCCGATCTCCGGTGACCCTCAGCCGGTCGGCGTCGCCCGGATCTCCTCAGCGGTGTCTCGGACGAGCGTGCGTGCCTCGGCCTCCGCACGATCTGCGTCGCCGGCGGCGATCGCCTCCGCGAGCCGCCGATGCTGGTCGACCGCACGATCGGTGGCGGCGGTGAAGGTCGGCACGCCGCTGCCGTACCTGCTGTCGAGCGCGGCCGCGATGGTGCCGAGCAGCTGGGCGAGCACAGCGTTGCCCGACCCCTCGACCAGGATCCGGTGGAAGCTCTGATCGGCGCTCGTGAACCGGGGCAGCGATCGCGCCTCGGCCGCGAGAGCGAGCTCCGCCGCCGCGGCCGACAGCTCCTCGCGCCGAACCGTCCCGCCCCGCGACGCGAAGAGCCGGGCCGCGGCCGGCTCGACCGCCTCGCGCAGCAGGAGGAGCTCCTGCAGCTGCGTCTCCCCGGCCGGCCCTGTGGCCCGCCACTGGATCACGTCGGGATCGAGAAGGTTCCACGAGCTCTCCGGCTGGACCTGCGTCCCCGCGCGCGGCCTCGCTCGGATCATCCCCCGCGCCTCGAGAGCACGGAAGGCCTCGCGCACCACCGTCCGCGACACGTCGTAGCGGCGGCCGATCTCCTCGGGCACGATCTGCGAGTCCGCCGGTCGGACCCCCGACGCGATCTCCCGCCCGAGCCCCTCGGCGACCCGGCGCTGCAGGCGTCTGCCGGAGCCGGAGGCCTCGAGGGCGGAGTCGACGGGCATGATGCGGCTCACGATACCCGCCCGGTCCACGCACCCCTGGCCCGCCGCAGCCTCCTCGATCACCGTGCAGCGCCCCCCGCCGACCGAGCGATCCCGTCGCTCGACCCGGTGCTACGGAGAGCAGGTGATGATCGGCAGCGTGATGCGGATGTCGTCGTTCGCGTCGGTCGTCACGCCTTTCCGCCCCGGAACGACGAAGTGCCAGATGAGCTGCACGGTCCCGGTGGTCTTCGCCACCCACAGCGAGGAGTAGTCGACCAAGGAGAAGTCCGTGGTCAGCTGCACCTTGCCGTACTGGCTCGTATCGGTGCTGTAGTCGGGCGAGACGGCAGCGCCGTCGATCTCGAGTCGGGCGTACTGAGGGCCGCGGGTCGCCGGGGTGAGGCTGTCCGCGTACCTGCCACCGGCTCGATAGAGGAAGGTGTAGGTGGTGCCCGCGACGACCGGCAGCTGCGCCACCCACCAGACGTCCAGGTTGAGCCCTTCGAAGGACCTCGAGTCGTCTTCTTCCTGGTAGTACAAGTAGCGGCCGCCTTCCTCCCTGATGGTGGACGCACCGTGGTCGCCGTAGCCGCTGCTGTAGCGCCGCCACTGCGAGGGGTCGGTGAGGACGGGGCACGCAGCGGGAGACGCCGCTGCAGCCGGAGCCGCCGTCGCCAGGGCGACGACGGGCAGCGTCCAGACCGCCCCGGCGACGAGCGTGCGCCGTTCCACTGCGCCGTGACCGTCGGAGGTCGTCGGGTGTTCGTCGTCGTGCGTCATGAGTGGGTCTCCCGAGGTGTCGAGGTACGACCGCTGTCGCGGCTGACGTCGGCGTACCTGCACACCAAGGTGGTGCCCTCGCACCGCACCAGGCGAATTCCGGGCAGCTGAAGCACAACGATGACGCGTTCACGTCACTGCTGACGGGATCCGTGCCTCCCGACGTCTCGAGCAGTCCAGCCGCCGCTGCGCACGTTCATGCTGGTCGAGTAGCCGCCTCCGGCGGCGTATCGAGACCCGCCACCCCTACTCCGGCATCGAGAAGTCGAACCCCGGCGACACCAGGCAGCTCACCACCGCGTCCTCCGCCGCCGGCAGCAGGAACACGATCAGCGTCGCCGCCGGCCGCTCCCGCACCGAGCCGTCGGCGCCTTCTCCGGCTGGACCTGCGTCCCCGCGCGCGGGCGAGCGCGGATCATCCCGCGGGCCTCGAGAGCGCGGAAGGCCTCGCGCACCGCGGTTCGCGACACGTCGCAGCGGAGGCCGATCTCCTCGGGCACGATCCGGGAGTCCGCCGGTCGGACCCCCGACGCGATCTCGCGCCCGAGCCCCTCGGCCACGCGGCGCTGGAGACGGGTCCCGGAGCCGGCGGCCTCGAGGGCGGAGTCGACGGGCATCGTGCGGCTCACGCTACCGGCGGCACGAGTCCGCGCGACGGCGGATCCACTGCGAGGAGCTCCACAGCCGGACCGGTCCCGCTACGAGCAGGTGATGACCGGCATCGTGACGCGGATGTCGTCGAACCCCAGCCTTTGCGAGCTCCGTTTTCCGGGCACGGTGAAGTGCCAGCGGACGTTGACCGCTCCCGTGGTCTTCGCCACCCACTCGAAGGAGTAGTCGCCCCAGGAGAATTCCTTGCTCAGCTGCACGCCGCTGATCTGGCTCGTATCGGTGCTGTACACGGGTGAGACGACAGCCCCCTCGATTTCGAAGCGAACGGACTGCGGCCCGCGAGCCACGGAAGGGATGCCCCTCGCTGTGTTTCCACCGGCCCGGAACGCGAAGGTGTACGTGGTACCCGTGGTGACCGCCATGTAGGCCCCCAGTGTGACGTCCAAGTCGACTCCCAAGAACCACTTCGCATTGTCCGACCCCTGGCGGAAGAAGACGACGCCGTCCTCCTCCTCGAAGCCGGACGGCCCCTGAGTGCCGTTGCCGTTGTCCAGGCGTCCCCACTGGTAGGCCTCGGCGATGCTCGGGCACACCGCACGAGAGAGAGATGCTGCTGCGGACGGCGCCGCCGTCGCCATGGCGACGACGGGCAGCGTCCAGACCCCGGTGGCGACGAGCGAGCGCCGTCTGACCGCGCGGTCGTCCGCCGAGGTCGTTGCAGTTAGGTCGTCGTGCGTCATGAATGCGTCTCCCAGGGTCGAGGTGCGTCCGCTGTCGCGGCTCGTCTCGGCGCCCGTCCGGGTCGAGATCGAATCCGCATCGGCACGCCTGTCGACGAGCGTGCAGCCCTCGCACCGCGTCAGGCGATCTCCTGGCGGCCGAAGCACAGCGATGGCGCTTTCGCGTCACCCTCCGTCCCGATGACCACCGACCGCGGCTTCGCTCCTGACAGCACCTCGTCGGCACCGGACCCGCCGCCCACCTGCGGGAAGCGGAACGAGAGCCGCTCGGACCGGCGCTCCTACGAGCAGGCGATCAGCGGCGACCATGCTGGTCGAGTAGCCCCGCCGCGGCGTATCGAGCGGCGAAGCCGCTTCGCGTCTCGGTGGTGAGGGAAAGGACGCGGCGGCGCCGCGTCATGGTGGTCGAGTAGCCCTGCAGGGGCGTATCGAGACCCCGCCATCACCAGCAGGGCGGGTCTGCAGACTCGTGTTCTGACGGTGGTGGATCTCGATACGCCCGCTGCGCGGGCTACTCGATCAGCATGGAGGGGCCCGCCCCCTGGGCTCCTCGATCAGCATGCACAGGCCCGCCCCACGGGCTGCTCGGCGCCCTACGAGGAGCAAACGATGAGCGGCAGCGTGATGCGGATGTCGTCGTTCGCCTCGGTCTTCACTCCTCGTCGCCCGGGAACCGTGAAGTGCCAGACGAGCTGAGCCGATCCCGTGGTCTTCGCCACCCACAGGGTGGAGTAGTCGATGAAGGAGAAATCCTTGGTCAGCTGCTCGCCGGCGACCTGGCTCGTGTCGGTGCTGTACACGCGTGAGACGACAGCCCCGTCGATCTCGAGCCGGGCGTACTGCGCGCCCCAAGTGGCGGCACTGAGGGTCTGCCCCCACTTGCCCCCGGCCCGATAGAGGAAGGTGTAGGAGGTCCCCACGACGACCGGCAGCGTGGCAGTCCACCGCACCTCCAGGGCGACCCCGGCATAGGACGCGGAATCGTATCGGCGTAGATGCACACCAGGGTGGGACCCTCGCACCGCACCAGGCAAATTCCGGGCGCTTCAAGCACAACGATGACGCGTTCACGTCACTGCTGACGGAATCGATGCCTCCCGACGTCTCGAGCAGCGAATCTGCTAAGCGACTCAATAGCCCCGCCCGATGCGTGCGACGCCGAGTCAGGCATCTCGAGACCTCTCGCTGCCCGCGGCCTCAAGCGAAGACGACTGTCAGCAACCGGACAACCGCGCGTCCGCCCGCTGTGAAGACGGAGACGCCTGGGTCCTCTCCCCCGGGAAAGACCTCCCAGTGGTCGCGACCGTGAAACCGCGCGCCGAATCCGCCATTTTGTCCTGAAGCGTGGATCAAAGGAGGGCGCCCGTTGCCGGATCCAGGCGCACCATATCCTCGCCGCACCGGGCAATGACTCCTGGAGCTTCTCCCGCTGCGGTCACCGCACCGGTCGCGGGATCGTCCCCGCTTTCGGCGGCGACAAATCGCGTAGCAATATGGCCGCCTCCTGGGCATTGGAAGCTCCAGAGGAGGCGGCCGTCCCGTCCATCGAAGGAATACAAGCTGTTCGGCTCGAACTGGTACGGCGAAGCCGCCACTGCCACCACCGTGTAACCCCAGACCGCAGAGACGACTCGTGCGCTCAGCGAGTTCCCATCAGCGTCGGTCATCACTCCGTCGTTCTCGAAGACAGCGTTCAAGTTGCCGCCGCCGATCCTGATGAATCCTGAGTAGGAGGTGATCTCGGTACAGCCCTCCCCAGTCAGCGTGAAGGTCTGAGCCGGGTCTGCGGGCCAGTGACGGATGCTGCAAGCGTCCCAGACGGCGGCATCAGGCGCGCCGACCGCTATCTCTTGAGCTCGCCCGGCGGCGGCGGACGAGGCGTAGGGCCCGACGACCCCGACCGTCGCGCCGATGGCCAACCCCCCGAGCACGGCGGGAGCAACCAGTGAACGACCCTGCCAGGGAGGTAGGAGGAGGACCGTGGCCCAAACGACGACTCCGGCTGTCGCGCCGACGAGGTAAAGCAGCAAGGATGCTGGCGTGAGGAGTGCAGCGAACTCTACGCCGCTGTTCGCTCCGCTGACCGAGTACCCGGCTCCCGCGAGAGCCTGCCCTTGCAGTGCGCGACCAACCGCGAGAGGCAGGGGCAGGACGGCGAGGTAGACGATCAGCCATCTCGCCCCACGAGGCGGCGACGGCAGCGAGTCGCTCGCCACGTGCGCCTGCCGGACGGCGACGAGGACGACGAGCACAGTCGTCGTGGCGATCAGCAGCAAACCCGTGATGTTCGCTGTAGCGTCGCCGCTGACGAGCGTAACAATCACCATCACGATCGCGGCGATGGCGACGGCCGCCGCCGCGCCGATCAGGACAGGTCGGAAGACCGGCCCGGTGTGTCGCATCAACAGATGGACGATGCTCGCACCGAGGAGGAGCACGGCTCCGGGCAGTGCCGCTGATGTCGCGGTCTCGGGCCACCAGGGCACGGCGGGGTCGAAGGCGGCGAGGGGCGACAGCTGAGAGACCAGCTGCTGGTACCCCGGCACGACGGCGAGCTCGGGAATCCACGCAGTCGTGACGAGGACCGCGTTCGTCAGAACGATTATCAGGAGACCTGCCAGCGAGAGCGCCCGAACCTCGGCCGCGCTGCGACTCGGCGCGTCCACGACGATGATCGGATCGAAGTCGGTGCTGATGATCTCGGTCGAGTCTTTCGCCATCAGGTCGTCTCCGTACTGCTCGTCCGCCGTCCGCGGCGGTGCTCTCTGATCAGGAGGTGGAATGCTGCGTAGTCCTCCACGGCGGCGGCGATGTCGTCGTTCCTTCGAAGCAGGAGCGCTCGCAAGCCCTCCGCGACCATGGTCGTCGGATCATCACCTCGCGCGAGCAGCTGCTCGAAGACCTCGTCCGCGGATGTCCACGTCACTCGTCCCGGCGAGTCGCGCACGGGCATCCACGGCGGAGGGTTGAGAGCCACCCGCAGATCGACTCCGTCGACGAGCTCCGGTACAGGCTGCACATCGACCACGACGCCGACGGACCGGGAGCTACTGTGCAGAACGACCTCACCTCGATCCAGACGTGCGAGGTCCTCCGACTGCCGCTGGTCGAGCAGGAGTGCGGATCCGATGACGGTCCGCTCGTCGAGCTCGACCAGGCGGTGGGTCAGGATGGAGCCGGAGAGTTTCAACACTCCTGGATCGAGCTGAGTCGGGGCCTGGTCGACGACCATGAACCCTTGGCCGCTGCCCCTGAGCTCCGCAATTGCCTCGACGAAGAGGCGCACCCCCTCCGAGGCACCCGTACCCGAAGTGGAGAGCACTCGATGCGCTTCCTCCAGCACGATGACGTGCCCTAGACGACCGTGAACGGGATGCGCCTCTCGGTACGAGATCGCGCCCGCTAGGAGGAGGGCGAAGACCAGTGACCGCTCCAGCGAGCCACTGAACCCTCGCAGCTCGATCACGGCAGGAGACCGTAGGAGCTCTTCGTAGTCGAGTACCTCATGTGCATCACCGTCTAGCGCTGTCCCTAGCGGACCGCGGCGCAGGTACTCGAGGCGACCGAGGAGCGACGCCAGCAGGTTCGCCTTCGCGTCGCCGCGGAAGTCAGAGCCGCCGATGAGTTCACGAAGGGTGGACTCGACGACCCGCAGTGTCGGCGGTCCTTCCTCCGAGTTCTCATAAGCAAGGAAGACCGCTCTCCCCAGAGTGATGTAGGCGAGAGGCCAGTGGACGCTGAAGGAGAAGGCCGCATCGAAGGCCGCGATGACCCGAGAAGCGTGGGCGCTGGTCGAGACACCCGGCGGCACTCCGAAGGGGTTGAATGCGACCGCATCGGGTCCGAGCGAGATCCGACGGATCAGTGGCTCGTTTTCACCGCGACCCGCCCCCGTACCGTGCTCCGTTCCTGCCCGCAGGTGCGCCACCAGGCGGTCGTAATCGCTCTTCGCCGGGTCGATCACAAGGAACGGGACTCGATGCTCGTGCCACAGCCGGGCGAGGATCGATTGCGTGGTCACCGTCTTCCCGAACCCTGGCAGTCCGGCGACGAGCAAGTGCCGGTTCAACTCGTCCAGGGAGAGTCGTGCCCGGCCCCCGCCGTGAGCATCACCGACGGTCACTCCCAGCTCCTCCCTCCTCCGCGCGGGCTCCGCAGCACGGGGAAGTGTCGACACTGGTCGGCTCGGAAGGCCGATTGTGCCTCCGCGGAGAGGCGAGGGCAGTCTGACCACTGTCGCCGCTTCGTACGTATCGGCGATTGACTGCAGTTCCGCGATCTCCGGGACCTCGTGCGGGTCCCACTCCGGAGCCCGCAGATCGAGGAAGAGCTCCTCAGCACGAATACGCTCCCGGGGACCGCTCGGGGTGGCAATGGCGTACCCTTCCTGCGCGGTGAGGGCCATGCCCACAGCCTCGGCGAGGCCGGGTGCGATCTCGCGGTGGGAGGCGATGGCCACCCGGAGGCGCAGGCTCGCGCGGGGCAGGTCCCGAAGACGCTGCCGGTACTCCTTGGCGATGGCGAAGCGGAGAGGGTTCGTGCCGGCGTCGCCGTCGCGTGCTACATCTCGGAGAATGCTCTGGAGGTGGTCGAGAAGCTCCGCCGTGGGCTCCGCCGGCTCCATGTGGAGCAAGATCGCCGCCTCAGAGCCCTGCTGAGCGAGCACCGACGCGGCATGACGCAGCCCGCCGTCATCAGCCGACCATCGCAGCACAGCCGGGAGTGCGGGTTCGTCCTCGAGGATGATCGCCGGCTCGGCGCCGGCTTCATCAACTCGTCTCCTGATCTCCACGACCTGGCCCGTCGTCGCCTCGTCCGCGAGTCCGTGCCGGAGCAGAACTCGCAGCTCCACCGAGGAAGAGACGGGATCCAGCGGCACCTCGGCGGGTAACGTCGCGCGAACCAGGCGCTCGATTCGCTCGGCGACGGCCAACGACTCTCCTCGACCGACGATCACCGGCACCACTGCCGTTGGAGCACCGATCTCACCTTCGGCGGCGAGAAGCCTGATCTGGACGACACAGTCCCCGATGGACTCGCGGGCGATCGATTCGGCTAGAGCATGGAATCCGTGCAAAAGGTTGACGACATCGACACGGTCAACATCGGCGCCGACGTCGGGGATGTACGGCACGCGGTGCATCCAGATCCACCGGCCACGCTTGACCTCGAACGACCGCGCCTGGCGCGAGGGTCTCGTCATCCCACCGGTCCATCGTCGAGGTCGACGTCTACACGGTCGACGTGGACGAAGAGCGCGTTCAGGGCGGTCGTCGCCGTCTCGTTCGGATCGTCGAGCTCGTCCATGGCGTTCTTGGCCGCCAGGAGAGGCCCTCGGATACGGATCTCGAGGACACCGTCGCGAAGAAGTGAGTCCACTTCGAGAGCCGCGTCCGCACCAGACGAGGCGAACCACTCCGCCACGATCTCCTGCACCGTGCCCGGTCGCAGCACCCGGACGGACACCGTCGAGCACTGCAGAAGCGACGCGAAGCGCTCCTGCGGGATCTGCCCGGCGTCAACGGCGTCCAGGCTCACCACAATCACAGTCGCCTCTCTTCCTCGGGAGAAGCCCGCAATCCCCTCCGGCCGACTGCCGAACACGCCTCGCCAGGCGTTCTCGAGCTTCTGGTCCCGGACTAGAGCACCCTCCTCGGCAGCGACGGAGTCACGGATCGCGTCCCGTTCGATCACCGGCTCACCCCGGCCGGTCAGGCTTGACTGTGGCAGGCGGGCTGCGGAATCGGCACGGAGTTGGGCCGCCACAGCCGGGAAGCGGCGCATGAACTCCTTCGGGTCGCCGGTGATGAGTGCGAGCAGAGCGGTATTCGCCTCGGCAGCCTGCTTCTCGTAACGCTCCGGGTACATGAGCCAGAGCGTCGGCACGCCCAGCAGCACTCCGAGCTCGGCCCACTCGACCGACAACTTCTTTTTCAGCGCGATCTCACCGAGCGAGCGGAGCTCCTCCTGCTCTGCATCGGCCAGGATCTGCTCCAGGGCCTGCGCGCGCTGCTGCCCGAGCCGTGTGGCTTCCAGAGCCCCGAGGTTCTGCGCCTCCACCGTATCGAGCCGAAGCTGGCGCGCCTTCTTCGCTAGCTCCAGCTGCAGATCGATCCCGCCGAGCTTTTTCTCCCGACGGAGTGCGATCCGTCCGAGCTTTCGATCGCGATCGAGAGCGACCGCGGCCAGATCGACGTCCTGCTCCGCTGTCACCGCGGCCAGCTGGACCACTTGCGCAGCCGTCACCGCCGAGGTCACGACCGCGGAGGGAGTGAAAGTCGCCTCGAGAATGCCGCTGACCTTAAGGACTGACGCGACTGGTAGCTGCTCGGCGCGCCACTGATCGATGACGGTCATGAACGACTTCTCGGTCAAATCGTCGTGAGTCCTCGTCGCGACAACGGACCGCATCATGTCCTCGATGGCGGCAGTGGCGAGGGCGATCAACTCCTTCTCGAAGTCCACTCGGTTGCCCGCGGCGAAGGCGACGAAGGAGGCGTAGGAGTCGGTGGGATCGATGACCACGCTGGCGAGGACGCTCACGGACGGCAGGACGCGGCCGTCCGCCGTTCGGACGTCGACGAGGGTCCGCTTGATCTCCACTCCCTCGATCCGCACCGGGAGCAGCTGCACTTTGCCCGTCCACGGCGCCGCACCGAAGAGCCGTCGAACGACCGTCCCCGGAACCGCCGTCCGGAGGTATTCACCGTTCCTGTAGACGACGAAAAGCCCACCGGGATTGGGGTGCGTCCGACCGGCGTAGTCCTGCATCGCGGCCACGAATTTACCCATGAGTCTTCTCTCCTCGTCGTCCTGTCGGCGCTACCACGCGCCAGATCCTTCGGAATCGGCGTCGCTGTCACCGGAGGCGTCGGAGTCGGTGTCCGACTCGCTCGTCGAGTCCGAGTCCGAGTCGGTGTCGGTGTCCGTGTCCGAGTCCGAGTCCGTGTCGGTGTCCGTGTCCGTGTCGGTGTCCGTGTCCGAGGGACCGGCTCGGTCCTCCGAGGCACCCGGCTCGGTGTCCAGCGGGTCGCCCCCTTCCACCGATCCACTCGGCTCCGCACTCGGCTCAATTCCCTCCTCTGGACCGGAGGTGGATTTCTCCGTCCCAGCGTCCACCGCATCGACCTGATTCATTTCGACGTCCTCGGTGTCGGTCGACTCGACGTCCTGCACCTCTCGATCCGCTGACCCCTCCTGGGTCATCTCGGCATCCGGAGCGGTGACGGCCGTGTCGTTGTCCTCCCAGAACACGCTCCACCCGTCGTCATCATCGTCGTTCAGCGTCTCGCTATCGCCCGACTCCGCATCCGGCTCAGCAATCTCCGCCTGATCTTCTGTTTCGTCACTCAACTCTCGAAATGCGGGAGCTGTCGTATGGTCCGTCGACAGCTCTGCGTCCGGAGGGTTCTCGGCCGGCGCGGAGGACAGGCCGTCCTCGGTGCCAGGACGGCCGCTCTCCGTGGCGTGTCCGTCGTCCTCCCACGAGACCAGTGCCTCATCCTGCGACTGCTCGGAAGGGCCTTCCTCCGATACGAGGGCCTCCGATTCGTCTTCGTGGTCGGGTTCGGCGTCCGCGGTCACCACCTCGACGTCGTCGTCGCCCGGGTTCACCTCGACGGCGGTGCGGTCGAGATCCGGAGCGCTGTCGCCCTCTCCATCGGTGTCCTGTGAATCGACGGCGACCTCCTCCGGCTCCTCGGAGTCCTTCGAGTCCTCAGCGTCCTTCGAACCCTCGGAGCCCTCCAAGTCCTCGGAGCCTTCCTGGTCCTCGGACCCTCTCTGGTCCGCAGAATCGTCCTGGTCATCGGGGGCTTCAGGCGGATCGTCGAGGGACTCGAATTCCTCCCTCCGCTCGTCGTCCTCGTCCTGCCTCATCTTGAGCGCGTCGCCGTGCTCCTCTGCCATTTCACGGACTGCGTCGCCTAGCTGCTGCACGTACTCGACGGTGGGCCGGTCTGCTCCGACAGCAGACGCGAGAGCGCCAGGAACGCTGGGCGTCGACAGCGCGACGATGCCGGCTTCGGCGATAAGCCGCGCGACCTGCAGGGGGCCAAGCTTCGGGGCTTCTCCGGTCATCGGCCTCGTCCTCTCGTCAGGGGGTCGCCGACAGAGCCGAGTGATCCCATGAGAGTGACGTCGACCTGCACTCTGCGAGTGAACAGGAGAAGCGCGTTAGGAGGCAACGATTGAGACGACCAGTCTCGATAAAGCGATCTGCGAGCGTCTCGATGTCCTGCCGGGCACCGCTCTGGCGACGAGCCGTCATGCCTCCACCAAGCCCTCACAACAGCCGCACCCCTACTCCGGCATCGAGAAGTCCGCGAAGTCGAAGCCCGGCGACACCAGGCAGCTCACCACCGCGTCCTCCGCCGCCGGAAGCGTCCGCTGCCAGACGTCGGCCGGCACCAGCGCCTGCACCGGCAACTCCTCGAACGCCGAGCCGAGCACCACCGTCTCCCCGTCCTCCGGCTCCTCGCCGAGTCCGCCGTACTGCAGGGCCACCCGGCCGGGCCCGTTCCAGATCCACGTCTCCGCCGACGACACCCGGTGCCAGGCCGACGCCTCGCCCGCCGGCAGCAGGAACACGATCAGCGTCGCCGCCGGCCGCTCCCGCACCGAGCCGTCGGCGCCCACGAGCGTCAGCCGCTCCGGCGACTCCCACGTCCGCCGGTACCAGCCGCCCTCGGGATGCGGCTCCAGCCCCAGCGACTCGGCGAGCGCCGGCCGCCGCACCCGCTCGAGCACCCGCCCGTCCACGCTGAGCCGGTCCACGAACCCGCTCACCTCCGCGCCTGCCATCGGACCTCCCCGGAGATGATCGTGGCGAGGGCCGTCCCCTCGCCGTCTTCCACGACCGCAGCGACCACGTCGTCGGACGAAGAACCGGACACGCCCAGCACCGCGAGATCGGCGAGGGCCCCGGGCACGAGCGTGCCGAACGACCCCGCCGCCCCCATCGCCACCGCACCGCCGAGCGTCGCCGCCGCCAGCAGCCGCGCGTGCAGATCCCGCCCCGCGTACCCCTGCGCCCGCGCGATCCGGCACAGCTCGGCGACGTCCCCGAGCAGGTCCAGCGACGGCGTCGACGACAGCGAGTCCGTCCCCACCGCGATCGCGTTCCCCTCGCGCAGATAGTCCGCGACCGGCGCCTCGTCGAGCCCGATCACCGCGTTCGAGCGCGGGCAGAGGGCCACGGAGGTGCCCGTGCGGCGCAGCGTCTCGCGATCGTCCGCATCGACGTAGATCCCGTGCGCGATGTGCACGTCCTCGCCGAGCGCGCCGATCGTCTCGGCGTACGCCACCGGGCGCAGCGCGCTGCCGCCGTTGCGCAGCAGGTGGAAGCCGTCGTAGCCCCAGCGGCGCCACTGCTCCGCGAGGTCGCCGCGGCCGTGCATCGTGTACTCCGCCTCCCAGGCCGACTCGGCCAGGTGCAGGTGCCGGCGCACGCCGAGCTCCTGCGAGAGCCCGGTCAGATCGCTCAGCACCGGGGTGTCCAGCGAGTACGGGGCGTGCGGCGAGAGCCCGATCCGCGTCACCCCGGAGGTGCGCACCAGCTCCGCGGTGATCGCGCGCCCGCTGCCGCGCCAGTCGTCCTCGAGGAGGCTCATCAGCTCCCAGTAGGCGATCCCGTGCACACGGCCGTCCTCGAGCACGCGCAGCGCGTCGAGGTCGGTCACGATGTCCGCGATCGCCGTCGTCCCGGTCGAGACCGCGATCTCGAGGCCCGCCGCGGCGGACGCACCCCAGTCGTGCGGCTGCTCGTAGACCTCCTGGAAGGCGCGCGACCAGTCCTCGAAGCCGGCGTACCGGCCGAGTCCGACCGCGGCCATGCAGGTGTACTGCAGGTGCGAGTGCGCGTTGACGAGCCCCGGGACGATCGCGCCCGGCCACTCCCGCACCGCGGGCGACTCGTCCCGGAGCGAGGCGAGCACCGCGTCGCGCGGGCCGACCGCGACGATCCGCTCGCCGCGCACGGCGACCGCCCCGTCGCGCACCGGCTCACCCGCCACCGGCAGCATCCACGGCGCGCTGTGCACGGTGAGTACCGACGTCGAGCTCCCGGCGCTCTCGCGCCCGAGCGACACCGCGCCGCTCACGGGATCCACGCCGACGGCATCAGTCCCGCGAGACTCGCCGTGCTCGCCGCGACCGCCAGCAGCACCGCGACGCCCGTCACCGCCCAGTCGACCGGCGTGTACCGGATCTCGCGCAGCCAGGTCCGCTTGTGCGTCCCGAAGCCGCGCAGATCGAGCGCGTCGACGGTGTCCTCCGCGTCCACGAACGACGTGATGGTGACGGGCACCATCAGCGGCGCGATCTCGCGGAGCCGGCGGATCGGGTTGCGGGTCGCCGAGCGCTCGTAGCCGCGCAGGCGCTGCGCCGCCGCGGTCTCCTGCAGGTTCGAGGCCGCGCTGGGCAGGAACTTGAAGGTCAGGTCGATCCCGTAGGCGAAACGGGCGGGCAGGCCGAGGCGCGCGAACGCGACGGCGAGGTCGCCCGGACGGATCGCGAAGGCCAGCGGGAAGCCGACCGCGACCAGCGTGAGGAAGCGCAGCAGCAGGTTGACCGCGTACGAGACCGCCCCCTCCGTGATCGCCAGGCCGACGACCGGCACCGTGAACAGCGTCGCCCCGGACTCGGGCTCACCGCTGCTCGTCGCGCCGACGATGAGGCCGTTGATCCCCGCGAAGACGACGACGAACACGGCCACCACGGCCCAGTTCGCGCGCACCTCGCGGAACGGGATCTGCGCGCTGGCGTAGTACGCGAACGCCACGACGGCGAGCGCCGCCATCCAGCGCAGATCGCGCACCTGGCTGGCGGCGACGACGAACATCACCGGCACCAGGATCAGCACGCGCGGATCCCGGCGGCCGAGGAAGGAGTCACCGCCGAGGTATCGAGGCGAGACCTCCATCCCGGGCGCCCGTCAGCGTCCGGCGAGGTTCTGCAGCGGCTTCCAGACCCGGTCGAGCACGGGCACCAGGATCACCGCGGTGATGCCGGTGGCGAGGATCGCCAGGAGGTAGGAGCCGAAGAACCAGTACTGGAAGGTCTGGCCGAGGAACAAGAAGTCGGTGGCGGTGAAGAGCAGTCCGACGACGACCGCGGCGACCGCGATCGCGGCGGCCCAGACGAGCTGGCGGCCGGTGGTGCGCGGCTCCTTGGCGTAGTAGCCGATCAGTCCGGCGAGCAGGCCGACCAGGCCGTTGGCGATGCTCCAGTTCCAGTAGGTGAGGAAGCCGTAGCCCATGATCTGGTCGACGATCGCGTTGCCGACGGCGCCGGTGAAGAAGCCGGCGACCGGGCCGAAGCGCAGACCCACGAAGGGGATGATCGCGATCGCGGGGCGGATCGAGATCATCGTCCCGGGGATCACGAAGCTGAGCGCCCCGAGCGCCCCGTAGAGCGCGGCGCCGACGGCGCCGAAGACGATCGTGCGGGAGGAGACGGCCCAGGGGCCGGTCTTCGCGGCGGTGGAGGTGGTGGCGGTCACGGGTGTGTCCTTTCGAGGGAGGGAGAGGAGCTGCGGGGATCGGCGGTGCGTCCGGCGTCGGGGGTGCTGCCGGGGTCCTGCTGCGCACGGCGGAGGCGCCGGGCGAGGTCGAGCGGGCGCGGGAGGCGGCCGCTCGCGGGTCCGTGGCGCCGAGCGGCGCGCACGAAGTCGGTCTCGCGCAGCACCGCGCGGGAGTGGCCGGGGTCGACGCCCGGACCGTGCCAGAGCGCCGTGTCGTGCACGACCTCGGCGGGGGTCGCGTCGGCGACGATCCCGCCGCCGTCGACGACGACCACTCGGTCGGCGCGGGCGAGGGCCATGTCGACGTCGTGGGTGATGAAGTAGACGCTGTCGATCCCGTCGATCCCCCAGACCGCGTCGAGGAAGTGGCGGGAGGAGCGCTCGTCCTGCCCGGCCGTCGGCTCGTCGAGGATCAGCGTCCGCGGCCGCAGGGTCAGGGCGAGCGCGACGGCCAGCCGGCGCTGCTGCCCGAAGGAGAGCGTGCGAGGCGGGCGCTGCAGGATCCCGGGCACGTCGTCGAGCGAGACGGCGCGCAGCGCGGCGTCGGCGATCGCGGGGATCTCCTCCGCCGCCACGCCGAGATTGCGCGGCCCGAAGGCCAGCTCGGCTTCAACCGTCTCGCTGAACAGCGCCTGGCCCGGGTTCTGGAAGAGGTAGCCGCAGGTCGAGACGAGCTCGGCCGCGGTCAGCTCGTGCACCGGCCGGCCGTCGAGCAGCACCCGGCCGCGCGTCGGCGCGACCAGGCCCACGGCCGCACGCATCAGCGTCGACTTGCCGGCGCCGTTGCGGCCGAGGATCGCGACCCGCTCCCCCGCGTGGAAGCGGCGGTCGACGGCCGCCACGATCGTCCGCGCGCCGTAGCCGAGCTCAGCGCCGTCGAAGTGCAGGCGAGCGGCACCGGCCGGAGCCGGCCGCGCCTCCTCCTCGGGCGACTCCTCCCCCGCGGCGCCGGCGAGCAGCGCTTCGAACGGCAGCTTCACCGACTCCGGCGACGCGACCTCGAGGAACCCGGCGACACCGCCCGAGTAGACCACCCGCCCCTCCTCCAGGTAGACGACGCGGTCCGGCTGCAGCGCGAGCACCTCGTCGACGCGGTGCTCCACGATCACGGCCGCCCCGCCGCCGTCGACGTAGGCGCGCACCGCCCGCAGCAGCACGTCGGCCGCGTCGGGGTCGAGGTTGGCCAGCGGCTCGTCGATGACGATCACCCGCGGGTCGAGCACGAGGATCCCGGCGAAGGCGACGAGCTGCAGCTGCCCGCCGGAGAGCTCGTGCGGCGGTGTCGAGAGCAGCGCGGTCAGCCCGAGCCGCTCGGCGACCCGGTGCGCGCGCTCGCGGATCTCGGCGGGCGGCGTCCCGCGGTTCTCCAGCCCGAACGCGATCTCGGCGAGCACGCTGTGCCCGACGACCTGCTTGCCCGGGTCCTGCAGCAGCGTGCCGACGACCTCCGAGATGTCGCGCAGGGCGAGCGGAACCGCGTCCCGCCCCTCGACCTCGATCCGCCCGGTCACCTCGGCGCGGTAGGAGCGCGGCACCAGGCCGTTCAGCACCCGCAGCAGCGTGCTCTTGCCGCAGCCGGACGGGCCCGCGACCAGCACGACCTCGCCGCTCGACACCGAGAAGCTCGCGTCCACCAGCGACGGCTGCTCAGCGTTGCGGTAGGTCACTCCGACGCCCTCGAGGCGCAGCAGCTCGGTCACGAGCGCGCTCCGTCCCGCTGCGGCGCGGCACGGCGGCCGGTCGAGGTCCAGCTGCCGAGGAAGTCGCGCTGGGCGCTGCTCGGCGCGTCGATCCGCAGGCCGAGCGCGTCGAGCTTGGCGCGCGCGACCCGGTCGTCGACCTCGGGCGGGAGCAGGTGCACGGCCGGAGCGAGGCTCCCCGCCTCCCGCGCGAGCAGGTCGACGGCGGCCACCTGGACGCCGAAGGACAGGTCCATGATCTCGATCGGGTTCCCCTCACCGGCGGTGCAGTTGATGCAGCCGCCGTCGTCGAGCACGACGATCGAGCGGCCGTTGGGCAGCGTGAAGCTCTCCAGCGCGTGCCCGATGCTCTGCCGGGTCGCGCCCGCGGCGAGCGCCGCGTCGATCGCGATCTCCTGCGCCACTCCGCCTGAGACGGCCACGGCCGCCCCCTCCGGCAGGGCGAGCAGGTGCTCGACGTCGACGGTGTGCGCGATGCCGGTCGCCGAGATCAGCAGGTCGGCGCTGCCGGCCGCCGACTCCAGGGCGTCGACGTCGTAGCCGGCGAAGACCGCCTCGAGCGCGCGGACCGGGTCGACCTCCGCGATCGTCACGCGGGCGCCGAGTGCGCGGGCGTGCTGGGCGACCCCGCGGCCGACCGGCCCGAAGCCCGCGACGACGACGTGCGCGCGATCGAGCGGAGTCGCGAGCAGGTCGAGCATGGTCAGCAGCGTCGACTGCCCCGTGCCGTGCCGGTTGTCGAAGAGCGTCTTGCAGCGCGCGTCGTTGACCGCCAGCACCGGGATCCGCAGCGCGCCCTGGCGCTCCATCACCCGCAGCGGGCGGAGGCCGCTGGTGGTCTCCTCGGTCGCCCCGCGCAGGGTCTCGAAGACCGCGGGCCGGTCGGTGTGCGCGAGCCGGGTCACCGACGAGCCGTCGTCGACCAGGATGTCCGGGCGCCGGTCGAGCAGCCCCAGCGCGAACGCCCGGTCATCGGCGGCGCTCGCGTCCGAGCGGGCGAAGACCGCGATCCCCGCGTGCTGCAGGGCGGCCGCGGTGTCGTCGTGGGTGTTGGAGGCGCCGCACATCACGCTGACGTCGGCGCCGGCCGCCGCCAGCTCGAGCGCCAGGGTCGCCGTCTTGGGCTCGAGCACGAGCACCAGCCCGATCCGCAGCCCCCGCACACTGCCGCTCTCGCGCAGCTGCCCGGCGATCCCGCGGGTCACCGGCATGAAGCGCGCGGCCCAGTCGATCTTGTCCTGCCCCTGCCGCCACAGCGAGGCGTCCCGGATCGGCGCGGTCATCGGAGCAGCTCCAGCGCGAGGGCGCGGTCGGCACGCTCGCGCAGGTCGTCGGGGGAGGGATCCTGTTCCCGGGCGGCCTCGACCGCCGCCGCGAAGCGCGCGGACAGCTCCTCGCGGGTGCGGCGGGCCGAGCCGTCGGCGACGTCGCGCGCCACCAGGAGGAAGAGCTCGCGCTCGGCGTCCACGATCCGGTCGATCCCGGGGCGGCCGGAGGAGGGGTCGGTGACCGCGGCCACGGCCGGGCGCTCCTCCGCCGCGTCGACGAGGAGCAGCGGACCGCCGCCTCCGAGCAGCGCCGCGGTGACCGGGCCCGTCAGCTCTCCCGTCGCGAAGGCGATCGTCGCATCCCCCAGATCGGCGGAGTCCGCCGTCTGCACCGTGATTCCGAGCTGGGTGATCTCGACCAGCGCGACCGGATCGTCGCCGACGACGACCACGCGGGCGCCGATGGCGGCGGTCCTGGTCGCCAGCTCGGCGGCGAGCGGTCCGCTGCCGAGCACGGCGACGCGGGTGTGCGCGAAGGAGAGGTTGGACGCCGCGGCGACCGCGCGGAGCACCGCCTGCGCCCAGGCGGTGCAAGTCAGCGCTCTGACGACCCGGGAGTCACCGGACGCGTCGGCCGCCGTCGCGGCCAGCGCGGCGCGGCGCAGCGGGGTGAGGGTGGCGTGCATGACGCTCCAGGGGAGTCGGCGGTTCTAAGCGGTTAGCGCGACCATAGTCGCGCCTCGTTTCCCCCACCCGCTCGTTTATTACGCCCATGTGAAACATTCCGCGCCGCCCGCGCCTCTCCGCCATCGAGCACCTGCGTGGCGGGCCCCCCTCCCCCTCGCCGATCACGCTCCCACCTGCGGGCGCCCCCTCCATGCTGATCGAGTAGCCCGCACAGCGGGCGTATCGAGATCCCCCCACCCCCCTCCCATAAGCTGACCGGATGTCAGCCCGCCCCCGGCGCCCCACCCTCGCCGACGTGGCGCGCTCGGCCGGCACCTCCGCGACGGTCGTCAGCTACGTCGTCAACAACGGCCCGCGCCCCGTCTCCCCCGAGCTCCGCGCCCGCGTCGAGACCGCCATCACCGAGCTCGGCTACCGCCGCAACTCCCTCGCCGAGGCGCTCAGCGTCGGCCGCTCCAATCTCGTCGGCCTCCTCGTCCCCGACTCCTCCAACGCCTTCTTCGGCGAGCTGGCGCGCGAGATCGAGCACGAGGCCCGTCGCCGCTCGCTGCTGACGCTCCTCGGCAACACCGAGTACGACCCGGAGGTGGAGCGCGGCTACGAGCGCACCTTCGCCGACCTCCGCACCGCCGGCATCCTCCTGATCACCATCGACCCCGCCAGCACCGCCGACACCGCCCCGCGCGTCTTCCTGCACTCCGCCGCCCCCACCGACGCCGAGCCGAGCGTCGTCTTCGACGACGAGCAGGGCGTCCGGGCCGCCGTCGAGCACCTGCTCGCCCACGGCCACGACGACGTGCACTGCGTCACCGGCCCCGACGACTTCGGCCCCTCCGGCCTCCGCGCCCGCTTCTGGGCCGAGGCGATCGGAGGCGCCGCCGGCCGACTGCACCGCGTGCCGATGGACCGCGTCTCGGCCGAGGCCGCCCTTCGCACCATCCTGCGCACCGAGCGCCCGCGCGCCGTCTTCGCCACCACCGACGAGCACGCCCTCGCCCTCCTCCGAGCCGCGTCGCAGGAGGGGATCCGCGTCCCGTCCGAGCTCGCGATAGTCGGCTTCGACGGCATCCGCGAGGCGCTCCTCGGCGGCGTCCGCGTCACCACCGTCGCCGTCCCCGTCCGCGAGATGGCCCGCATCGCCTTCGAGCTCCTCGACGAGACTCTGGCCGACGACCCCGTCCGCCACGTCCGCCTGCCGACGACCCTCGTCCTCGGCGAGACCTGCGGCTGCACCCCCACCCCCTGACGCCGGGTCTCCCTGGAAGAGACGCCCGCAGACATGCTGGTCGAGCAGCCCCGTACGGCCCCTCCATGCTGGTCGAGCAGCCCCGTACGGCCCCTCCATGCTGGTCGAGCAGCCCCGTACGGCCCCTTGATGCTGGTCGAGTAGCTCCGTATCGGCCCCTGCTTGCTGGTCGAGTAGCCGCGCCAGCGGCGTATCGAGACCCGCCCGCCCAGCCCCCTCAGCCGATCGCCGCCAGCCGCCCCACGACGCCCTCGCCCAGCCGCGCCACGTACCCCTCCGGGTCCGGCCCCTGCGGCGCGAGCTCGACCAGCGAGATCCCGAGCGCCGCGTACTCCTCCATCGCCCGCACGAACCCGTCGGGGTCGCCGACCGGATCCCCGCCGCCGATGATCGTCTTCGTGATCGCGTCGTAGTCGCGCCCCAGCTCGTCGCAGTGCCGGCGCAGCACATCGAGCTTGTGGGCGATTCCCTCCGCCCCGATCGCGAACAGGTTGCAGGCGTCGCCGTACTCCGCGACCAGCCGCAGCGTCTTCTTCTCGCCGCTGCCGCCGATCAGGATCGGCGGACCCGGCCGCTGGATCGGCTCCGGGTGGTTCAGCGTCTCGGCCAGCTGGAAGTGCTTCCCCGTGTACGGCCCGTCGTCCTCGCTCCACATCTGCTTGCAGATCTGCAGCGTCTCCTCGAGCCGCTCGAACCGCTCCTTCAGCGCCGGATACGGCACGCCGAGCCCGAGGTGCTCCCGCTCGTACCAGGCCGCGCCGATCCCGAGCATCGCCCGCCCGCCCGACAGCACGTCGAGCGTCGTCACGATCTTCGCCAGCAGCCCCGGGTGCCGGTAGGTCACTCCGGTCACCAGCAGCCCCAGCCGCAGCCGCTCCGTCCGCCCCGCGACGAACCCCAGCGAGGTGTACCCCTCGAGCATCGGATCCTCGCTCGTTGCGAACTGCTCCATCTGGAAGTAGTGGTCCATCAGCGTGAACCACTCGCAGCCGACGTCCTCCGCCGTCCGCGCCGTCGCCCCGAGGATCGGCGCGATCCCGGCGCTGCCCCCCGGCAGCGTGAAGTTCATGAAATGAATGCCTACCTGCATGGCTGCGCTCCTGACTCCTCGGAGGCGGATGGCGTCCGGCGGGACTCCGCCGTCTCCACGCCCGCTCCCCTGCTGATGACTCGATCCGAGCCTCCCACGCGCCGCCGCCGGTCCGGCCCGCACTCCGCGGACTCCCATCCACGCAGTGGTCGGAACGCGCCAGCCGGCGATGACGACTGCTCCTCAGGGGATGTGGTCGTGCTGATCGTGAGTGGTCTGCGGCGCGCGGAGTCCCCGCCAGAAGGGCTCGTGTGGTGAGTGCTCGATGATGAGCGACGGAAGGATGGCTACGGCGCCTGCACCTCGAAGGAGGATGTCATCAAGCGACGCGACGACGTCGAGCACGGATCTCGGATCGAACTGCCCGGCCAGACGCTTCGCCTTCGTCCGGACGTTGTTCGGCGTCGGTCCGGCGTCGATGATCGAGTGGTTCCACAGCCGACTGTGGTGAGCACACCTGTTGCGCAGATACACGAGCGCCCGAACTCGGTATGCGAATCCCGCCTGAGCGATACCGAGGCTCGAGGCGACCGCGCCGGCCAGCGACCCGGAATCACCGCGTTCGATGCACTTCGACAGCGTGCCGAACGACCAAGCGTCGACTGCAGACCAGATCGGCAGCGCATCGAAGCGTGCGGTACCCACCTCGCGAGTGTTCGCTGTGAACCGCAGAATGTGCCTCTCCCGACTGCGTTCGATGTCTCGGAGGCACGCCTCCACGGTCGGCTCCGCAGAGGGAGCATTCGAGTAGAAGGCGGCCGAGAGATACGACCTGTAGGGGCCGTGTCGATCGGCGATGACATGAGCGGTGTGGCTGCGGAGGAGGATCTCGGCGTGCGCGAGCTGTGCGCTGAGCGACTGCCTCAGCTCTTCGTCTGCGTCGTAGATCCTCCGGATCCCTTCGAAGGAGGTGTCCTGGACGAACATGTCGTCGCCGTCCTGCGGGGCGCGCCGAAAATACCTGGCATAGCCGGAGAACCGGTAGTAGTTCTGCGCCGCTAGGAATTCTTCGCAGGCCGCCGGGTCACCGACGGCGAGGCCGCGCTGGCGGAGCAGCTGAACCTGCTGCGCCCACGAAAGGCTCGGCTTCAGAGCCACTGCAGTACCCCGATACCCATAAAAAAGGCCCCTCCCATTTGAGCTTCAAGGAGAGGCTTGGGAGGGGGTCGATTGGTTCGACTTTACCAGGTGCCCACGCGGCGCGGACTGTCGGACCGGTACCGGCGCGGAACATCGAGTCCTTGGCGTCCGACGCAGCAAGATGCTGCCGGCGCCCGTCACCGCGGCGCATACCGCGTCAGCACCGCGCCCTCCGGCAGCGGCTCGCTGCCGACGAAGCGCAGCTCCGGTCGGAACCCGGCGGCGAAGTACGGCGTTCCGCTGCCTAGGACGAACGGCTGCGTGTGGAGCCGGTACTCGTCGATCAGTCCGGCCGCGCCGAGCGAGGCGGCCAGCGCCGGCCCGCTCACCTCGATCGTGCCGTCGGTCTCGGCCCGGATCCGGCGGAAGGCGTCGACCGCATCGGAGGCGATCAGCGTCACGCCCTCGGGCACCTCGGTCACCGTCGACGAGAAGACGACCTTCGGAGTCTCGACCCACGCCCGCGCGAAGTCCTCGGAGACCTCGTCCCACTCCGGATCCGGCCGGCCCCAGTACGCCATCATCCGCCACATCCGGCTGCCGTAGACCGACAGGGCGGCGGCCCGCTGCCCGTCGTTGAAGACCCGGTGCAGCGCCGGCCCAGGTGCTGGGAACCCGGAGATGTCGCCGTCCACCGCCGCGACGAACCCGTCGATCGACACGAGCATCCCGTAGCTGACGAACCCCATCGGAGCCTCCTGACCTGCGCGACTCCGGCGTCGCACGCCCCGATGCTAGCCACGCGCCCGCGGCGCCCGGAAGAGGAGACGTCCGGACGAGTCCTACGCCCCGACGCGGAACCGTCGCCCGCCGAACTCCACGACGTCGCCGACCACGAGCTGCCGCCCGCGCCGCCGGTCCACCTCGCCGTTCACGCTGACGAAGCCGTCCGCGACGGCCTCCTTCACCTCGCCCCCGGATTCGAGGATCCCCGCGAACTTGAGAAACTGCCCGAGCCGGATGCTCTCCCCGTCGAGCGCGACCTCCTCGACCGGATCCTGTGCAGCCACGAGCGTCAGACCGCCGGGATGTCCGCGAAGCGGGAGAAGTGGCCGTGGAAGCCGACGGTGACTGTACGGGTCGGGCCATTGCGGTGCTTGGCGACGATGAGGTCGGCCTCGCCCGCGCGCGGGTTGTCCTTCTCGTAGGCGCTCTCGCGGTGGAGGAGGATCACCATGTCGGCGTCCTGCTCGATCGAGCCGGACTCGCGGAGGTCGGAGATCGCGGGCAGCTTGTCGGCGCGCTGCTCCGGTCCGCGGTTCAGCTGCGACAGCGCGATGACCGGCACCTGCAGCTCCTTCGCGAGCAGCTTGAGCGCGCGGGAGAACTCGGAGACCTCCTGCTGGCGGCTCTCGACCTTCTTGCCCGAGGTCATCAGCTGGAGGTAGTCGATGACGACCATCTTCAGGCCGATGCGCTGCTTGAGCCGGCGGCACTTCGCGCGGATCTCGACGAGGGTGAGGTTCGGCGAGTCGTCGATGTAGAGCGGCGCGTCGTTGATGCGGCCGCGGGTGGAGGCGATGGTCGTCCAGTCGCGCTGGTCGACCGTGCCCTTGCGCATGTGCTGCAGCGGCACCGACGCCTCGGCCGAGAGCAGGCGCATCGCGATCTCGCTGCGCCCCATCTCGAGCGAGAAGAAGATCGTGGCCATGTTGTGCTTGATCGCGGCGGCGCGGGCGAAGTCGAGCGCGAGCGTCGACTTTCCGAGCGCCGGTCGCGCGGCGACGATGATCATCTGGCCCGGGTGGAAGCCGTTGGTGAGGTCGTCCAGGTCGGCGAAGCCGGTCGGCACGCCGGTGAAGGCGCCGTCCTTGTGCGCGGCCGCCTCGATCTCGTCGATGGCGACGGTCACCGCGTCCGTCAGCGGGACGTAGTCCTCCGCCGTCTCGGACCCGGTGACGTTGTAGATCTCGGCCTGCGCCGTGTTGACGAGGTCGAGCACCTCGCCCTCGCCCTGGTAGCCCATCTGCGCGATCCGGGTGCCCGCCTCGACCAGCCGGCGCAGCAGCGCGCGCTCGGCCACGATCGACGCGTAGTAGCCCGCGTTCGCCGCGGTCGGCACCATCGCGGTGAGCGAGTGCAGGTAGTCGGCGCCGCCGGCGCGCTGCAGCTCGCCCTGCTTGGTCAGCTCGTCGGTGACGGCGATGACGTCGGTCGGCTCGCCGTGCGAGTAGAGCGCGAGGATCGCCTCGAAGACGATCTCGTGCTTGGGGATGTAGAAGTCGGTCGCCTTGACGCTCTCGACGACGTCGGCGACGGCGTCCTTGGAGAGCAGCATGCCGCCCAGTGCCGACTGCTCCGCGAGCAGGTCGTGCGGGGGAGTGCGCTCGTTGCTGCGCGGGGAGTCCCCTCGGGAGTCCCGTCCGTCTCGTCCGTCCGAGCCGGGAACCGCCAGGTGCGCGATCGTCATGCCTTCGCCTCCTCCTGTCGGGTGCCTCGCGGAACGGGTGGCGACACGGTCGAGCCGTCTGTCGCGAGTGCCGGACACAGGTCTACGCCCGACCTCCGACAGCGGACGCTCGGCGCCTGCCCCGCTCCCCTCGCGGGGCGCTGCGCCACACTACGGACCGGCCGCCGCCGGGGTCAAACCACCCTGTGGAGAGAACTGTGGAGAACGAGCGGGAAACGCCGCGCCCTCTGTGGGCAACGTGTGGACAACCCTGTGGGAACTCGACTGCCGGGCAAGTTTTTTCAGCGGCCTGACCAGGTCTTCCCCTGTTTCCACAGCTGTGTGGGGAAAAGAGTCTCCAGACCGCATTGAAGGTTGTCCCTCCGGGAGGGTGTATGTGGATGGAGCTGTGGACAACCGCAACGACGAAGGGCGGTGCGAGGGGACCGTGAAGTCCCGTCGCACCGCCCTCCGCGGCGTTCTCGCGGCCTTACTTGGCCGCGACCACCTGCAGCTTCACGGTGGCCTGGATGTCGTCGCGCAGACGCACCACGGCCTCGTGCTCGCCGATGTTCTTGATCGCGTTCGAGATCACGATCTTGCGCTTGTCGAGCTCGCCGTAGCCGGCCGCCGCCACCGCGGTCGCGATGTCGGAGGTCTTGACGGAGCCGAAGAGGCGCCCGTCCTTGCCGGCCTTGACGGTCAGCTTCACGCGGTTGGCCTCGAGGACCTGCTTCGTGTGCTGAGCCTCTTCGATGGTCTTGTGCTCACGAGCGGCTCGCGCCGACTTGATCTGCTCGACCTGCTTCTCGCCACCGCGGGTCCACGCGACGCCGAAGCCCTGCGGGATGAGGTAGTTGCGGGCGTACCCGTTCTTGACGTCGACGACGTCACCGGCGGAGCCGAGACCGTCGACCTCGTGGGTCAGGATGACCTTGGACATCTTCTACCTACCTTCCGCTGCCGGCGTAGGGCAGGAGTGCCATCTCGCGGGCGTTCTTGACGGCGCGGGCGATGAGGCGCTGCTCCTGGACGGAGACGCCGGTGATGCGACGGGCGCGGATCTTCCCGCGCTCCGAGATGAACTTGCGAAGGGTCGGGACGTCCTTGTAGTCGATGACGCCCACGCGGACCGACTTCGCGGGGGCCGCGTTCTTCGCGCCCTTGCCGCGGATCGGCTTGCGGCGGTCGCCGCTGCTCTTTCCAGCCATAGTGGTTTCCTTAGATTCTGGTTCGCGTCCGTCGGCACCCCTCTCGGGACGGGGACGCGTGATTCAGGTGAGGGCGCGCTCGAGCCCGAGGCTCAGAACGGCGTCTCGTCGTTGTAGCTGCCCGGCGTGCTCCACACGTCGCCACCGGCCGGAGCGCTGGGCGCCCACGGCTCCTCGGCCTGGCCGCCACCGCGGTTGCCGCCGCCGTTTCCGCCGGAGCCCCCCTGGTTGCCGCCGTTGCCGCCGCCGAAGCCGCCCTGGCTCGCGCCCTGGTTGCCTCCGCCGCCGCCGACCTGACCGCGTCCACCGCCGCCACCTGCTGCGCGCGTGACCTGAGCGGTCGCGTAGCGCAGCGAGGGGCCGATCTCGTCGATCTCGAGCTCGATGCTGGTGCGCTTCTCGCCTTCCTTCGTCTCGTAGGAGCGCTGCTTCAGGCGGCCGGTCGCGACGACACGGCTTCCCTTGGTCAGCGTCCCCGCGACGTTCTCGGCGAACTCGCGCCAGACGGAGGCCCGGAGGAACAGCGCTTCGCCGTCCTTCCAGTCGTTCGCCTGACGGTCGAAGGTGCGCGGCGTGGAGGCGATGGTGAAGTTCGCGACCGCGAGCCCGCCCTGCGTGTAGCGCAGCTCGGGGTCGGCGGTGAGGTTCCCCACCACGGTGATGATCGTCTCGCCGGCCATCAGCGTTACGCCTTGGGAGCGGCCGGAGCCTTGGCAGCCTTGCGGGCGGCCTTCTCGTCGGCGAGCTTCTTGGCGGCGGCGACCTGGGCGATGCCCTCTTCGGCGCGGAGCACCTTGGTGCGCATGACGGCCTCCGACAGCTTCAGCTGACGGTCGAGCTCGTTCGCGGCGGCCGAGGTCGACGTGAAGTCGACGACGGCGTAGATGCCCTCGGACTTCTTGTTGATCTCGTACGCCAGACGACGGCGGCCCCAGACGTCGACCTTGTCGATGGATCCACCATCGGTGCGGATGACGTTGAGGAACTTGTCGAGACTCGGAGCGACGGTGCGCTCATCGATCTCGGGATCCAGGATCACCATGAGTTCGTACTGATGCGTCACTAACCCACCTCCTTCGGACTGAACGGCCACGGTATTTCCGTGACAGGAGGGTATGTAGCATCTGTCCACTCCCGCGGACGCGAGTGCGTCTGGTCATGGACAACCTGACGACCTTACCATCCGCGCGGCTCCGCGCCCAGGGCCGATCTCAGTGCCGGCACCACCAGAGGCTCCTCAGCGCGCCGCCCACCACTCCTTCAGCCGCCGGGCGGCCTCCTCCTCGCCGAGCGGCCCCTCCTCGAGCCGCAGCTCCAGCAGGAACCTGTACGCCAGCCCCACCTCGCGCCCCGGCGGCAGCTCGAGGATCGCCATGATCTGCGTGCCGTCCAGGTCGGGCCGCTTCGACGCGAGCTCCTCCTTCTCGGCGAGCTCCGCGATCCGCTGCTCCAGGTCGTCGTAGGCGTGCGCCAGGCGGTCGGCCTTGCGGGTGTTGCGGGTGGTCACGTCGGCCCGGGTCAGGATGTGCAGCCGCTCCAGCAGCGGGCCGGCGTCGGTCACGTAGCGGCGGACGGCCGAGTCGGTCCAGGCGCCCTCGGTGTAGCCGAAGAAGCGCAGGTGCAGCTCGATCAGCCGGGCGACGTCGCTGATCGTCTGCTTGTCGAACTTCAGCGAGCGCAGCCGCTTGATCGCGAGCTTCGAGCCGACGAGGTCGTGGTGGTAGAAGCTGACCGCTCCGCCCGGCTCCAGACGCCGCGTGGCCGGCTTGCCGATGTCGTGCAGCAGCGCGGCGATGCGGAGGGTGACGTCGGGTGCCGCGCCGGGGTTCCGCTGCCCCTCGAGGGCGATCGCCTGCTCCAGCACGGTGAGGCTGTGCACGTAGACGTCCTTGTGGTGATGGTGCTCGTCCTGCTCCAGGCGCAGCGCCGGCAGCTCGGGGAGGAAGTAACCCGCCAGACCGGTGTCGACGAGGAGCTCGAGTCCCGCCCGCGGCGAGGCGGTCGCGAGGAGCTTCCGCAGCTCCTCCTGCACCCGCTCCGCCGAGACGTCGTCGATGCGGGGGGCCAGCTCGGCCATCGCCCACTCGACCTCGTCGGTCGTGCGGAAGCCCAGCTGCGAGGTGAACCGCGCGGCGCGCAGCATCCGCAGCGGATCGTCGCCGAAGGAGAGATCGGCCGCAGCCGGCGTGCGCAGCCGGCCCGCGAGCAGGTCCTCCACTCCCCCGGCGGGGTCGACCAGCACGATCTCGGGGAGCCGCAGCGCCATCGCGTTGACGGTGAAGTCGCGGCGCACGAGGTCGCCCTCGAGGCTGTTGCCGAACTCGACCTCCGGCTTCCGGCTGACGCCGTCGTAGCTGTCGCTGCGGTAGGTCGTGATCTCGACCGTCTCGCCCGCGATGCGCGCGCCGATCGTGCCGAACGCCCGGCCGATGTCCCAGTGCGCCTCCGCGATCGGAGCGACGATCCGCACGATGTCGTCCGGCCGCGCCGAGGTCGTGAAGTCGAGGTCGTGCACGCCGTGCCCGAGGAAGGCGTCGCGGACCGGGCCGCCGACCAGCGCGAGCTCGTGGCCCTGGGCCGCGAACGCCTCCGCGAGCCGGGCCACCGTCGGCGTCGCCGCGAGAGCGCGGAGGGTCTCGAGTGCGGTCTGGACGCTGTGCATCCGGCAGATCCTACCGGGGAGGTGCGGCCGGGGCGGGGTGCGCGCCAGGGTGAGCGCCGGCCTGCAACCGCCTCGACCGGTTACGGCTCCTGAGCGACTCCGCAGTGCATCCCGCGGCCCGGCAGCCGGCCGCCCGGAGGCCTGCCCGTAGAATCACCCGCATGGAGGCCGAGTGAGTTCGATGCGTCGGCGCGACCTCACCCCCTCCGATCGTCCCCGCCCCCGGCGCGCGGTCCCGCAGCTGCTCCGCTCCGCCGGTGCAGCTGTGCTCTCGATCGCGCTCCTCGGCGGTGCGCTCCCCGTCGCGGCGAGCGCCGCTGAGCCCACGGCTCTCGAGTCCGGGCAGGCCACCGTCACCGCCACGGTGGGCGCGGCGAACGACGGCGTCCTCCTCCCCGGCGAGGACCTCCAGTTGGCGGTCTCCGTGCGCAACGGCACCACCGAGTCCATCGACGGCGCGCGGGTCGAGGTCGCGATCGACGAGGACACCCTCGACTCGCGGGCCGAGCTCGCCGAGTGGCTCGACGGCGAGGCGGAGGACGAGGGCACGAGCACCGGCGACGGCGCCGACGTGCGACTGCTGCCCTCCAGCTCGGCCCAGGTCGGCGTGACCGTGCCCGCGGCCGACCTCCCCTTCTCGACCGACTCGATCCGCGATCCCGAGGCCTTCGGCACGCACACCGTCTCGGTGACCGTCACCAGCCCCGGCGGAACGGTCGCGACGGCCCGCGGCGTCGTCGAGCTCTCGACCGGCTTCCCGAGCGAGCAGGAGACCGGTGTCAGCGTCCTCGTGCCGCTCACCGTGCCCGACACCGCCGACGGCCTGCTCTCGGCCGAGACGCTGCAGGACTACACCCAGACCACCGGCACGCTCTCGCGCCAGCTCGACAGCGTCGACGGCCGCGCCGTGACCATCGGTGTGGATCCGCGCATCCTCGCGTCGATCCGCGTCCTCGGCGACTCGGCACCGGAGTCGGCGACCGCCTGGCTCGAGCGCCTCGAGGCGGTGCCCAACGAGGTCTTCGCCCTCCCCTACGCCGACGCGGACGTGGCCGCCCAGGCCCAGTCCGGCCTGTCCACCCTCCTGGCGCCGACCTCGTTCGAGTACGCGCTCGATCCTGCTCTCTTCGCACCGACGAGCACGGCGACGCCGACGCCGACGGCCGTTCCCGACGACACGACCGCCCTCCCCGACCGCCCGACGGCCGAGTCGCTCCTCGCGTTCGACTGGTCGCCGACGGTCGGCAGCATCGCCTGGCCCGACGACGGCACCGTCCGCGCCGCGGATCTCGGCGTCTATGCCACGACCGGCATGAACCGCACCGTCGTGTCCTCCGCCAACCTCGCACTGCCGGAGGACGTCACGACGACCACCCGGGCCGCCGTCGACGGCCACGACCTGATCGTCGCCGACAGCGCCCTCTCGACCGCCTTCGACGCGGCCGTCAGCTCCGGCACCGACTCCGAGTGGCGCGCGCGCATGGCCGACCTCACCGCCGACCTCGCGCAGGTCCAGCGCGAGGACGAGTCGCCGTCCGTGATCCTGGCGCTCGACCGCGGCGCCGCCATCGACGGCGTCCGGCTCTCGCAGACCCTTCAGGCCGTCGACGCGCTGCCGTGGGCGGAAGGGACCTCGCTCGCCGCCGCCCTCACCGCGGCGCCGACCGAGGACGCGACCGTCGTCGACAGCCCGGAGTCGGAGCAGCGCCTCGAGGGCGTCTCGGACCTCCTCACCGCGGCCGCCCGCGTCGAGTCCTTCTCCGCCGTCCTCACCGACCCGCAGCTGCTCAGCGGCAAGCGCCGCAACGACCTCCTCGCCCTGCTCGCCGTCACCTGGCGCGAGGACCCGACCGGCTGGCAGGGAGCGGTCGCCGCGAGCCGCGAGCAGGCCGACACCACGCTCTCCTCCGTCGCGATCGAGAGCTCCGACAGCGTCACGCAGCTCTCCCGCGACTCGAGCATCCCGGTCTACGTCCGCAACGACCTGCCCTGGCCCGTGACGGTCCGGATCCAGGCCTCGACCTCCAACGCGGTCCTCGACATCGACGAGTCCTCGGTCGAGCCCACGGCGATCGACGCCCGCTCGCAGGGCCGCGTCCTCATCCCGGTGAAGGCCCGCGTCGGCAACGGCGAGACCG
The DNA here is from genome assembly GCF_009866655.1 of Rathayibacter sp. VKM Ac-2804. Classification (NCBI taxonomy): domain Bacteria; kingdom Bacillati; phylum Actinomycetota; class Actinomycetes; order Micrococcales; family Microbacteriaceae; genus Rathayibacter; species Rathayibacter sp. VKM Ac-2804. Next base: position 187,069 of record NZ_CP047420.1, on the reverse strand, counting down.
AGCTCCGCATGCAGCTGACGGCCCAGGACGGCACGCCCATCGGCGCTCCTACCGGCATCGTCACCAACGTCCGCGCCGACTGGGAGACCGTCGGCACCCTCGGCGTCGGCATCCTCCTGGTCCTCGTCTTCGGCGCGGGCATCCTCCGCAACATCCGCCGGCGCCGCCGCGGCGACACCCCCGAGGAGGACGAGGAGGACCCGAACGCCCCGCTCGCCGTCCAGCCGGGCCTCGACGACGACCGAACGGATCCCCGTGGCTAGCTTCTCCCTCGGTCGCGCGAGCGCCGTCCTCGCCTCCGGCACGATGGTCTCGCGGGTCCTCGGCTTCGTGATGTCCCTGGTCTTCACGCAGACCATCGGCCTCGTCGGCCAGGGCGCCGACGCCTTCACGGTCGCCAACGGCCTGCCGAACACGATCTACGCGATCATCGCGGGCGGCGCCCTGAACGCGGTCCTGGTGCCGCAGATCGTGCGGGCCGGGCTCCAGGCCGACGGCGGCCAGCGCTACATCAACAAGCTGCTGACCCTCGCGCTGCTCGTCCTCCTCGGCGCCGCGGTGATCGCGACGCTCGCCGCACCCCTGCTGATCCAGCTGAACGCCTCGCAGTACGGGCCGGAGCAGACCCGCCTCGCCGTCACCTTCGCCTACTGGTGCCTGCCGCAGGTGTTCTTCTACGGGCTGTACACGATCCTCGGCGAGGTGCTCAATGCGCGCGGCTCCTTCGGGCCGTTCACCTGGACGCCGGTCGTCAACAACGTCGTCGCCATCGGCGGGCTCCTCGCCTTCCAGAACCTCTTCGGCTCGGACGGCCGCGGGGAGCGCCTCGCGACGCAGTGGACGCCCGAGATGATCGCGGTGCTGGCGGGCTCGGCGACCCTCGGAGTGGCACTGCAGGCGAGCCTGCTCGTCTTCTTCTGGAAGCGGGTCGGCCTGCGCTACCGTCCCGACTTCAGCGTCCGCGGGGTCGGCCTCGGTCGCGCCGGGCGTATCGCGATCTGGACCTTCGCGACCCTGCTCCTGACCGTCGCCGCCGGCTTCATCGAGAACAACACGGTCAGCGGCCCCTCCGGCGAGGACGCGTCGGCGACGGCGCTGCAGAAGGCGTGGCTCGTCTTCATGCTCCCGCACTCGGTGATCGCCGTCTCGATCGCGACCGCGTACTACACGAAGATGAGCGGCCACGCCTCGCGCAACGAGATGAAGGACTTCCGGAGCGACATCTCGACCTCCGTCCGGGTCGTGGGGCTGTTCCTCTTCTTCGCCGCGGCGGCGCTCGTCGTCTGCGCCCGGTCGTTCGCGACGATCTTCGCCCCCTCGGATCCCGAAGCCGCTGCGCAGATGGCCTTCATCATCACCGCCTACGTGATCGTGCTGCCGCTGTTCTCGACACTCGCGATCGTCCAGCGCGGGTTCTACGCCCTGAACGACGGCCGCTCGCCGTTCCTGTACACGCTGGTGCAGACGGCGATCATCGTCGTCGGCTGCGGGATCGCCTTCCTCCTGCCGAACTCGTCGACGGCGGTCTTCGTCGCGCTGTCGATCTCGGTCGGCGTCGCCGTGCAGGCGCTGATGGCCTGCGTCATGCTCCGCCGGAGACTGGGCGGCTCGGGTGGGAGGCGCGTGGTCCGCCGGTTCGCGATCTACGCCGTCACCACCCTGCCGGCCATGGGCGCCGGCGTCCTGGTGATGCTCGCCCTCTCCCGCGCGGACGGCTATCCGTCCGCGGGTGTGCTGGAGGCCCTGATCTCGATGGTGATCACCGGCGTCGTGATGGCGGTCGTCTACTTCGGCGTCCTCTGGGTCCTGCGCGTCCCCGAGCTGCGGGCGATGGCCGCGCCGTTCCTCCGCCGCCTCGGGCGCTGACGACCGCTGACGCACACTGACGGGCCCTGTGCGTCGATGAGACCCGCTGGGACCGGCTGAGGCCCCACGGCGTCCCTGAGAGCCCCCGTCCCGACACTGGGACGTCACCGAAGCGGTGGTGCGCCGGCGGGCGCGACGTGGAAGGGTGGGGGCGTCCTCCGGCAGAGCCGCCTCCCCCTCCTCCCTCCCGCCGACCCGGAAGGCGCGATGCGCTCCACGTTCGTCCTGCTCCGCGTGCTCGTCGCGGCCGCCGTCCTCACCGCGACCACGGTGAGCTTCCTCGACTCCCACGCGTTCTGGGTCGAGGCCCGCTTCCGCGACCGTGCGACCCTCACCGCCAACTTCTTCAGCTACATCACCGTCGAGATCTGCCTGCTCGCGGTGGTCGTCCTGCTGATCGGCGCCGTGGTCCTCGCCCGCGGCGCCCTGCCCGAACCGCGCTGGTTCGCGTGGCTGCGCGCCGGGGTCGTCACCTACATGGTCGTGATCGGAGTGGTCTACAACCTGCTCCTGCGCGGCACGGTGGTCACCGGGGCCGGGGCGGGGCAGGAGTGGACCAACGAGGTCATGCACGTCATGGCGCCGCTCGCGCTGATCCTGGACTGGCTGTTCGCGCCCGGACGGCGCCGCCTCTCGTGGGCCGTCGTCCCGGCGCTGCTCGCCTTCCCCGTCGCCTGGTTCGTCTACACGAGCGTCCGGGCACCGCTCGTCTACGACCAGATGAAGCACGAGCAGGTCTGGTACCCGTACCCGTTCCTCGATCCGCGCCTGGCCGACCCGCCGATCGTCCCCGGCGGGATGATCGCGGTGGTCTTCTACGTCGCCGCCATGACCGCGGTCTTCGCCTCGGCCGGCTGGCTGACGGTCCTGATCTCGCGCCGGTCGATCGGGCAGCGCAGCGACCTCGAGAGCTCGAGAGCGAAAGAGCCGGTCAGCGCCTCTTTCTCAACCCCTTCTCGCCGGTCCGCGCCACGACCCTGACCGCGGGCCGAGTGCTCCCGGCGCCGCGGAATAGGCCCCGCCTAGGATGTGTTGTAGCCCCTGGAGCCCGGAACGATCGAGCGAGCGGGTCCGGCTCCGCGGAACACCGCAGACCAGTGAAACCACCCCCCGCTCAGCACAGACCTCGAGGAGTTGCCGTGCGCGACATCGTCATCATCGGATCCGGCCCTGCAGGCTGGACGGCCGCCATCTACGCGGCGCGCGCCGATCTGCACCCCGTCGTGGTCGCCTCGTCCGTCGAGATCGGCGGCGACCTGATGAACACCACCGACGTCGAGAACTTCCCCGGCTTCCCCGACGGCGTCCTCGGCCCCGAGCTGATGACGGCGATGCAGAAGCAGGCCGAGAAGTTCGGTGCGGAGACGTTCTACGACGACGTCCTGTCGCTCGACCTCGAGGGCGAGACCAAGACGATCCACCTCGGCTCCGGCGAGAGCATCGAGGCGAAGACCGTCGTCATCGCCACCGGCTCGGCCTACCGCAAGCTCGGCCTGCACGACGAGGACCGACTCTCGGGACACGGTGTCTCATGGTGCGCCACCTGCGACGGCTTCTTCTTCAAGGGCAAGACCATCGCCGTCGTCGGCGGCGGCGACTCCGCGATGGAGGAGGCGACCTTCCTCACCAAGTTCGCGGAGAAGGTCTACGTCATCCACCGCAAGGACTCGCTCCGCGCGTCCAAGGTCATGCAGAAGCGCGCCCGCGACAACGAGAAGATCGAGTTCGTCTGGAACACCGAGGTCACCGGCATCACCGGTGAGAACCACGTGAACGGCGTCAAGCTGCGCGACACGGTCGACGGCACCGAGTCGACGCTCGAGCTCGACGGCCTCTTCATCGCGATCGGCAACGACCCGCGCACCCACATCGTCCACGGCAAGCTCGACCTGACGACCGACGGCACGATCGCCGTCACCGGCCGCTCGTCGCAGACCTCTGTGGCGGGCGTGTTCGCCGCCGGCGACGTGATCGACCCGACCTACCGTCAGGCCGTCACCGCCGCAGCGTCGGGCACCGTCGCCGCCCTCGACGCCGAGCACTACCTCGCCGCCCTCACCGATGGCATCGCCAGCACCGAGGGAACCCCGGCGGCCGAGCTCCTCACCCTCTAGTCCTCCCCACCACACTCGCACTCGAGTCGGCGCCGCCGGCTCACGAAGGAGAAAATCATCATGTCCACCGCGAAGAGCGTCACCGACGCATCGTTCCAGGCCGATGTCCTCGACTCCGAGAAGACCGTCCTGGTCGACTTCTGGGCCGAGTGGTGCGGTCCCTGCCGCATGGTCGCCCCGATCCTCGACCAGATCTCGGCCGAGCACGGCGACAAGATCGAGATCGTCAAGCTGAACGTCGACGAGAACCCGCAGATCGCCGCGAAGTACCAGATCACCTCGATCCCGGCGATGAAGGTCTACCAGAAGGGCGAGGTCGTCAAGACCGTCATCGGAGCCAAGCCGAAGCCCGCTCTCGAGGCAGACCTGGCCGCGTTCCTCTGAGTTCGACCTCCGGCGGTTCGACCGTCTGACGAAGCCCCTGCGCCCCTGTGGCGCGGGGGCTTCGTCGTTCTGGGTCGCTCCTCCCGTTTCACGTGAAACGGGCGCAGGAGGCAGTCCACGGGCAGCGCAGTGGCGTTCCCCTCCCCCGGTCCGCCGGAATCCCGCCGAGTAGTCTGGATCGATCCGGTCGACGGCCGGAGGCCCCTGTCCATCGAGCGGAGCGACACCACCGTGATCAACGCCGGCACCAATCTCGACCCCTGGTACGACTCCTACGCGGAGCGCACGGCCGGCCTCGCGGCCAGCGAGGTCCGAGCCCTGTTCGCCGTCGCCTCCCGCCCCGAGGTGGTCTCGCTCGCCGGTGGCATGCCGTTCGTCTCCGCCCTCCCCCAGGACCTCGTGACCGACGCCATGGCCACCGTCATGCGCGAGCAGGGCCCGGTCGCGCTGCAGTACGGCTCCGGTCAGGGCGTCCCGGTGCTGCGCGAGCAGATCCTCGAGGTGATGGCGCTCGAGGGCATCTCGGCCAGCGCCGACGACGTCGTCGTCACCACCGGCTCGCAGCACGCCCTCGAGCTGGTCTCGAAGCTGTTCCTCGATCCGGGCGACGTGGTCCTGTCCGAGGGCCCGAGCTACGTCACCGCGATGGTCATCTTCCGCTCCTACCAGGCCGAGATCGAGCACGTCGCGATGGACGAGCACGGCCTGATCCCCGAGGCGCTGCGCGAGCACATCGCGCACGTGCGGGCCGCAGGGAAGCGGATCAAGTTCCTTTACACGATCCCGACCTTCCACAACCCGGCCGGCGTCACGCTGAGCTGGGAGCGCCGCGTCGAGATCCTCGAGATCTGCAAGAGCGAGGGAATCCTCGTCCTCGAGGACAACCCGTACGGCCTGCTCTACTTCGAGGACGTGCCGCCGAAGGCGATGCGCTCCCTCGAGGAGGACGGCGTGATCTACCTCGGCACCTTCTCCAAGACCCTCGCGCCCGGGTTCCGCATCGGCTGGGCGCTCGCACCCCACGCCATCCGGGAGCGCCTGATCCTGGCGAACGAGGCGGCCGTTCTGAGCCCGTCGTCCTTCAGCCAGCTCGTCATCTCGCAGTACCTGGCGACGGCCGACTGGCGCGGTCAGATCGACACCTTCCGCGCCGTCTACCGCGAGCGCAAGGAGGCGATGATCCGCGGCCTGGAGACCCACCTGCCGGGTCTCACCTGGACGAATCCGAACGGCGGCTTCTACGTCTGGGTCACCCTCCCCGAGGAGCTCGAGTCGAAGGCGATGCTTCCCCGGGCCGTGAAGGAGCTGGTCGCCTACACGCCCGGGACGGCGTTCTTCGGCAACGGCGACGGCCGCCGGAACATCCGGCTGTCGTTCTGCTACCCGACTCCGGAGCGGATCGGCGACGGCATCCGGCGCCTCGCGACCGTCATCAACGGCGAGCTCGACCTCCTGTCCACCTTCGCCGGCACGGGTGCGCGCACGAGCGACCCGGTCGAGCAGCGTGACGCCGCCCTGCCGCCGCAGATCCTCTGACGGTACGAACCACGAGCACAAAAGGCCAGGTCATGACCTCTATCTCCAGCGCCGATCTCTCGAGCTCCGAGGAGCCCCTGGACATCGTCGTCATCAGCGGCGGCATCAGTCACGAGCGCGACGTCTCCCTGCGCTCCGGCCGCCGCGTCGCCGACCGCCTGTCCGCGATGGGGCACCGGGTCACGCACCGCGAGCCGGACGCCGGTCTGCTCGCAGCGCTGCTGAAGCAGCGCCCGGACGTCGTGTGGCCGGCCGTGCACGGCGCGAGCGGTGAGGACGGCGCGCTGCTCGGGCTGCTCGAGGCGGCGGGCTTCGCGTACGTCGGCTCGCAGACCGAGGCGGCGCGACTCGCCTGGTTCAAGCCGACGGCGAAGACACTGGTCGCGCGGGCCGGCTTCTCGACGCCCCGCTCGATCACCCTCCCCCGCGAGACGTTCCGCGAGCTCGGCGCCGCGGGCATCCTGGAGCAGGTGCAGTCGCACCTCCCCGGACCGCTCGTGGTGAAGCCCGCGCAGGGCGGGTCCGCACAGGGTGTCAGCATCGTCACCGAGCCCGGTCTGCTGTCCCGGGCGATGGTCGATGCCTACACCTACGGCGAGGTCGCACTGATCGAGCAGCAGGTCCTCGGCACAGAGGTCTCGGTCGGTGTCCTCGACCTCGGCGACGGCCCCTTCGCACTCCCCCCGGTGGAGATCGCGCCGGTTGCCGGCCGCTACACCTTCGAGGCCCGCTACACCGCGGGTGAGACCCGCTTCTACACGCCCGCGCGGCTGCCGGAGGAGACGCTCGCCGAGGTCTCCCGCGTCGCGGTCGCCATCCACGAACTGCTCGGCCTCCGCCACCTCTCCCGCATCGACGTCATCGTCGATCCCGACGGCCTCCCCTGGTTCTTCGACGCGAACGTCCTCCCCGGCATGACCGAGACCTCCCTAATTCCCCAGGCCATCGAGGCCTCCGGCCGCTACCTCGGCGACGTCTACTCCACCCTCGCCCGCCGAGCCCTCCTCCCCTGACGCCGTTTCACGTGAAACGGCCCGACAGATCCCCATCGCGTTTCACGTGAAACATCTGCGACGCCCCACCCGCCTTCGTTTCACGTGAAACATCACCGTTTCCCACCCGACTCATGCTGGTCGAGTAGCCGCCCCCGGCGGCGTATCGAGACCCATCCGCCACCAGCGCCAGTCTCGAAACGGCGCCCCGCACCTACTCGACCAACAAGAGCGAGTTCCCGGCCTTCGAGACTCGTCCATCCCCACACGCTGGTCGAGTAGCCGCCTCCGGCGGCGTATCGAGACCCACCCGCCACGAGCGTCGGTCTCGATACGGCGCTCCGCGCCTACTTGACCACCGAGAGCGCGGCCCACGCCGACGCCGCCAGCAATCGCGTCCGCGATCATGCTGGTCGAGTAGCCGCCCCCAGCGGCGTATCGAGACCCCTCGGACAGCCCACGCCCGACAGCGTCGGTCTCGATACGGCACTTCGCGCCTACTCGACCAGCATGAATGAGATGTCCGCTTCTGTGGCCGGCACAACACCGTGCTGGTCGAGTAGCCGCTACCGGCGGCGTATCGAGACCCACCCACCGCCCTACCTCGGACAGCGTCGATCTCGATACGGCGCTCCGCGCCTACTCGCGCAGCAAGGAGGACGCGCACGACTAGATGATCGGCGCCCCGCACCTTGTTGGTCGAGTAGCCGCCGTGGGCGGCGTATCGAGACCCCGTACAGTCCCTGCCGTTTCACGTCAAACGGCTCACACCGCTACGGCGCCAGCGACACCTCGGTCGGCTCGCCGATCTCGGCGAGGATCCGGTTCAGGTCCTGGATCGTGGCGAAGTCGATGACGACCTGGCCCTTGCGAGCCCCCAGCGTCACCTTCACCCGCGTGTTCAGGCGGTCGCCGAGGTGGTCCGCCACCGTCGTGAGGTGCCCGGCGTGGCCGCCCTGCTCCTCCTCCGGCTCGCGCGGAGCCGCCTTCGGAGCCTTCATCTGCGTCGCGGCAGCCTCGGCCGCACGGACCGACAGGTCCTCGTTCACGATCTTGTCGGCCAGGCGCCGCATCAGCTCCGGCGTCTCCACCGACAGCACCGCACGCGCGTGCCCTGCACTGAGCACGCCCGCCGCGACGCGCGCCTGCACATCGGCCGGCAGACGCAGCAGCCGGAGCGTGTTCGAGATCTGCGGCCGCGACCGCCCGAGCCGGGTCGCCAGCGCCTCCTGCGTGATGCCGAAGTCGCTCAGCAGCTGCTGGTACGCCGACGCCTCCTCCAGCGGGTTGAGCTCAGCCCGGTGCAGGTTCTCCAGGAGCGCGTCCCGGAGCATGTTCTCGTCGGCCGTGTCCTTGACCACCGCGGGGATCGTCTTCAGCCCCGCCGCCTTCGAGGCCCGGAACCGCCGCTCCCCCATCACCAGCTCGTACTTCGCACCCTTGCGACCGGACACCGGCCGAACGACGATCGGCTGCAGCACGCCGAACTCGCGGATGCTGTGCACGAGCTCCGCCAGCTCGTCCTGATCGAACACCGACCGGGGCTGTGCCGCGTTCGGCACGATCTCCGAGAGCGACAGCTGAGCCAGCCGCGCTCCAGGAACCTGCACGAGATCGTCGTCCGAGTCGTTCGCACCGATCTGGTCGGGGAAGAACACGTCGACGGGCCGCGAGCGGGTGTCGTCGCTGACCGGGATCAGGGCGCCGATGCCCCGGCCGAGTCCTGTGCGCTTGGTCGCCATCAGCGGTCCTCTCCATCGGTGGGTGCAGCAGCGGTCTTGGGAACGCCTCGGCGCGCGATCTCCGCGGCCGCCTCGAGGTAGGCGAGCGAGCCGGAGGACTGCGGGTCGTAGCTAATCACGCTCTGGCCGTACGACGGTGCCTCCGAGATCCGCACGTTGCGCGGGATCACCGCACGCAGCACCTCCTTCGGGAAATGCTCGCGCACATCGGCCGCCACCTGGTTGGACAGGTTCGTCCGGCCGTCGAACATCGTCAGCAGGATCGTCGACACCGCCAGGTTCGGATTCAGGTGCCGCTCGATGAGGTCGATGTTCTTCAGCAGCTGGCTGAGCCCCTCGAGTGCGTAGTACTCGCACTGGATCGGGATCAGCACCTCACGCGCGGCGACGAACGCATTGATCGTGAGGAGACCGAGCGAGGGCGGGCAGTCGATGAAGACGTAGTCGAACGGCTCCGCCATCCCCTTCAGCATCCGGTCCAGTGCTCGACGCAGACGCTGCTCCCGCGCCACGAGCGAGACCAGCTCGATCTCGGCGCCGGCGAGGTGGATCGTCGCGGGCACGCCGTACAGCGAGGCGAACTCCGGGCTCTTCTGCACGACGTCCGCCAGCGGGGTGTCGTTCACGATGACGTCGTAGACGCTCGCCGTCTCGGCGCGGTGCTCGATCCCGAGCGCCGTCGACGCATTCCCCTGCGGGTCGAGGTCGATGACGAGGACCTTCGCGTCGCCGCGTGCCAGGCCGGCCGCGAGGTTGACGGTCGTGGTCGTCTTGCCGACGCCGCCCTTCTGGTTCGAGATGGTGATGACGCGGGTCGTCTCCGGCTTCGGCAGCGGCTGCGCGTTCAGCAGCGCCCGCCGACGCGTCATGTCCGCGATCTCGCGGGCGAGGGGAGTCGAGGAATCGAATCCTCCGGTCAGTCCGGCGGGGTCGGATCGTTTCACGTGAAACCTTCGCTCAGCGGGTGGAAGTGGGGCAGCACCGAGGGACCGACGATCGAGGATTCAGGGGATCACGTGCGACGTCGTGGCGATCATCCCACTGTAGCTCGGACGACCCGCGTCACCTCGGAGAGCACGCCGTCGCCGAGCACGACGACCTCGGGCGGAGACAGTCGGAACCGGCGGATCTGCTTCGACGCCGCCTCGATCTCCTTCTCGGCATTGATGCCCTTGAGCAGGACGAGCTCGCCGCCCCGACGCAGCAGCGGCGCCGTCAGCGGGATGAGCTTCGACAGCGCACTCACCGCCCGGGCCGTCACCTGATCGAGCGGCTCGTCGAGCCGGACCTCCTCCGCGCGAGCCCGAAGAACCGAGACATTCTCGAGTCTGAGCTCCTCGACCTGCTCCTGCAGCCACAGCGCGCGGCGCTCCATCGGCTCGATCAGCACGAACCGCACGTCCGGCCGCACGATGCCCAGGACGACGCCCGGAAGGCCGGCACCACTGCCGACATCACCCACGAGCCCCGGACGCAGCAGAGGGGCCACCAGGGCGCTGTTGAGCACGTGCCTCGTCCAGAGGCGCGGCAGCTCGAGCGGTCCGATCAGACCGCGCTCCTCACCCTCCCGGGCGAGTGCTTCGGTGAAGCGCCGGAGGAGCGGCAGCCGCTCCCCCGCGATCGCGACGGCGGCAGCGGGTTCCGGCTCGAGGGTCGGCTCCACGGCGCTCAGCCGCGGGTGATGACGGTGTGGCGCTCGCGGGCCTCGCCGCGGGACTCCGACACGAACCCGCGCTCGCCGACCATGTCGTGCACGAGCTTGCGCTCGTAGGAGGACATCGGGGGCAGCGACGCGGACGTCGCGCCCTCCTCGATGCGCTCGATCGCGCGGTCGACCAGCTGGGCCAGCTCGGCCTCACGGGCGTCGCGGGAGCCGCCGATGTCGAGGATGAGGCGCGAGAAGGCACCCGTCTTCGTCTGCACCGCGAGGCGCGTCAGCTCCTGCAGGGCCTGCACCGCATCCGGGCGCGAGAGCACGCGCAGGTTGGTGTCGCCCGACGCGGTGACCGACAGGTAGGCGCGGCCGTTGCGGACCTCGATGTCGATGTCGCCGTCGAGGTCGCAGATGTCGAGGAACTCCTCGATGTAGTCCGCGGCGACGTCGCCCTCCTCCTCGAGCTGCGACAGCGTCGGCGCGGCGCCGTCGTCCGCCGACGGGGAGCGCTGAGCGAGCTCCTCCTCCGCGGGGGCCGCTCCGTCCGAGGGCACCGGGGCGCCGGCGAAGATCTGCGTCGAATCGGTCATGGCGGGGCCTACTTCTTTCCGGCTTGCTTCTTGGAGCGGTTCTTGCTGACAGGCTGCGCGCGCTGGACGGCCTTCTTCTCGACGAGCGTCACGGTGCCGGCCTCGGTCGTCTCCTCGACGAGCTTGCCCTTGCGGCGCAGGCGCTCCTCGCGGGCCTTGGCAGCCTCGCTGCCGGGGGTCGGCATGTTCCGGATGACGATGAACTGCTGGACCATCGTCCAGATGTTCGAGGTCAGCCAGTAGAACATCACGCCGAGCGGGAAGGCGAAGCCGGAGAAGGCGAAGACGAGCGGGAGGATGTAGAGCAGGATCCGCTGCTGCTTGAACGTCGGCGAGGCCTTGGCCTCGGGCGACATGTTCTTCGAGACGATCTGCAGCTGAGTGATGAACTGCGAGGCGGTCATCAGGACGACCATGACGACGGCGATGACGACGACGAGCTCCTGGCCGCCCTCCGCGAGCGCACCCTGGATCGACTGGTGCAGCGGGGCGATGCCGAAGAGGTTGGCCTCGCCGAACTGGCGGGCGAGGACGTCGTCGAGCGGGCCTACGCCGCGCTGGCTGTGCTGCGCCGAGTTCAGCACCGAGAACAGGCTGAAGAAGATCGGCATCTGGATGAGCAGCGGGAGGCAGGAGGCCAGCGGGTTGGTGCCGGTCTTCTTGTAGAGCTCCATGGTCTCGCGGGACATCGCCTCGCGCGACAGCTGGTCGCGCTTGCCCTTGTACTTGTCCTGGATCTTCTTGAGCTGCGGTGCCACCTCCATCATGCGGCGCTGGCTCTTGATCTGCTTGACGAAGATCGGGATCAGCGCGGCGCGGATGACGAGGACCAGGCCCACGATCGACAGCACCCAGGTGATGCCGGCCGCCGCATCGAGGCCGGTGAAGGTCAGCAGCTGATGGAAGGCGACGAGGAGCAGCTCGACCACCCACTTGAGGGGCCAGAGGATCGTGCCGAGGAGGTCCATGGGAGGGGGTCAGTCCTTTCGAGGGCCCGCGACGAACCCGGATCGCGTCACGGCGAAGCGGGTCCGGCCGGGAGCCGGTCGGTGCAGGGGGATCGAGGTCGGCACGTCGTCGACCCCGCCGGCCGCCCACGGGTGGCAGCGGAGGAGTCGGCGGGCGCCGAGGACGGACCCGAGGACGAGCCCGTGGAGCTGGACCGCCTGGAGTGCGTAGGAGGAGCACGACGGGTAGTAGCGGCAGACGTCGCCGTACAGCGGCGAGATCACCGCCCGGTACACGACGAGCAGCAGGATGCCGATGTTGCGCGGCAGCAGGAGGAGGAACCAGCCCAGCCGGACGGCCCAGGAGGCCGCGGGTGTCGCCGCCGGAGCGGTGGCGATAGGAGCGGCCGTCACCGGAGCGCCTCGCCCGCGCGGACGACGCGCGCACGCGTCACCGCGGCCACGACGTCCTGCCGCAGCGCGGACCACGGAGCGTCGGCGCTGCCGGGCAGCGCCCGGACGACCACGTCGGTCCCGGACTCGATCTGCGGCACGAGCTCGAAGGCGACGGCCTTGAGCCGGCGCCGCACGGTGTTCCGCTTCACGGCCGTCCCGACGGTCTTGGCCACGATGAAGCCGAACCGCACCGGAGCGTCACCGGAGGACCTCCGGACATACGTGACGGTGTGCGGTCCCGTGGACCGCACACCGCGACGGACGACTGCCCGGTACTCGCCACCGAGGACGATGCGATGGGCTCTGGCCAGCACCGCTGGACGGAATCGCTTGGCGCTACGCCGAGAGCTCGGTGCGGCCCTTGGCGCGGCGTGCGCTCAGGATGCCGCGACCGGCGCGCGTGCGCATGCGCAGACGGAAGCCGTGCACCTTGGCGCGACGACGGTTGTTCGGCTGGAAGGTTCGCTTGCTCATAGTCAGATCTCCACGTACGTGTTCCGCGGTGCGAGCGGGGCGCCACGCCGGTGGCGAGGGCTCCGGATCGTCCGGGAAGAGGGGGTGCCCGGGTGCCGATCGGCCCGATCCGCGAGGACCGTGCTCCCGACGCCGGGCAGGCGTCAACTGACTTAAACTACGTCCTCCGCCGCCACCGGTCAAATGTGCACCGAGCGAAACCTCGATTCTGCACACGGGACCGCGTGTTCCGCGCATTGACACGCGGGTGTCGCTGTGGTGGATTTGTCTCCCATCGGCTCCGTTCGTTACGGTGTTGAGCCGCAGTTATCCACAGGCGCGAACCGTCCCGTCCCGCGTCATCGCCGGGATCGGCCGAGACCTGTGGACACGCCTGTGCAGGGATCGGGCCCCGGATCTCCGCTGGAACCGAGGGCCCGCCGACACGGACGACAGCCCAGGGCGGCGGCCAGGATTTCGAGAGCGACCGAGGACCGGAGACAGATGCCTGACGACACGTCGATGATCGACGCGTGGAACGTGATCCGCGGCGAGCTGTCGCGGGACGAGCGCATCACCGCGCCGATGTACGGCTTCGTCTCCCTGGTGGAACCCAAGGGCATCATGGCGGGCACCTTCTACCTGGAGGTCCCGAACGAGTTCACCCGCGGGATGCTCGAGCACCGCGTGCGCGTGCCGCTGCTGAGTGCGATCGGCGCCCTCGACGACTCCTTCGGCGTCTCGACCTTCGCCTTCGTGGTGAACCCCGACATCGAGCACGAGCCGATGAGCTCGCCGTCCTCGGAGTCGCTCAACCCGTTCGAGCCCGTCACCGGATCCTCCGCCACGGTCGCGCCGCCGGTCCGGGTTGTCGAGGAGCTGCGGACGGTGCCGGCCACCGACACCCGGCTGAACCCCAAGTACAGCTTCGACAACTTCGTCATCGGCGGTTCGAACCGCTTCGCGCACGCCGCCGCGGTCGCCGTGGCCGAGGCGCCGGCGAAGGCGTACAACCCGCTCTTCGTCTACGGCGACTCGGGCCTCGGCAAGACCCACCTCCTGCACGCCATCGGCCACTACGCGATGAGCCTCTACCCGGGGATCCGCGTGCGCTACGTGTCGAGCGAGGAGTTCACCAACGACTTCATCAACTCGATCGCGAACAACCGGGGCAACGCGTTCCACGGCCGGTATCGCAACGTCGACATCCTCCTCATCGACGACATCCAGTTCCTGCAGGGCAAGGCGGAGACGCAGGAGGCGTTCTTCCACACCTTCAACCAGCTGCACGACCACAACAAGCAGGTCGTCATCACCTCGGACCTGCCGCCCAAGGCGCTGACCGGCTTCGAGGACCGCATGCGGTCGCGGTTCGAGTGGGGCCTGATCACCGACGTGCAGGCGCCCGACCTCGAGACCCGCATCGCGATCCTCCGCAAGAAGGCCGTCAGCGAGAAGCTGCTCGTGCCCGACGACATCCTCGAGTTCATGGCGTCGAAGGTGTCCAGCAACATCCGAGAGCTGGAGGGGACGCTGATCCGCGTCACCGCGTTCGCGAGCCTCAACCGCACGCCGGTCGACATGGCGCTGGTGCAGACGGTCCTGAAGGACCTGATCACGCTGGACGAGGACAACGTCATCTCGCCGGTCGACATCATCAATCACACCGCGGACTACTTCAAGCTGACGGTCGACGACCTCTACGGCTCATCGCGCTCCCAGGCGGTGGCCACGGCGCGCCAGATCGCGATGTACCTCTGCCGCGAGCTGACGAACCTCTCCCTGCCCAAGATCGGCCAGCTGTTCGGCAACCGCGACCACACCACCGTCATGTACGCCAACAAGAAGATCTCGGAGCTCATGAAGGAGCGCCGCAGCATCTACAACCAGGTCACCGAGCTGACCACCCGCATCAAGACCAACCGCTGACGCCCGGCCGCCGGCTGCTCCCTCCCCCCGGTCGAGCAGCCGCACAGCGGCCCCCTGCATGCCGGTCGAGTAGCCGCACAGCGGCCCCCTGCATGCCGGTCGAGCAGCCCCGCAGCGGCGTATCGAGACCCACCCTCCCGGTGCCCCCGGATCTCGATACGCGCCCTCCGGCCGCTACTCGATCAGCATGAGACGGCCACCGCTCCCCTCTTCTGCGCCGATTGCGCAGCGGCCCCCTGCATGCTGGTCGAGTAGCCGCGCAGCGGCGTATCGAGACCCACCCTCCCGGTGCCCCCGTCTCCCCCGCAGCGCCCCGCCGCCACCCCGCCACGCCCACCCGCGTTCGCCACATCGAACGATTCCGGTCGATTTCCACACGTGTGAGCAACCTGTGGATAACTGTGGACAACCGCCCTCGATCTGTGCGCTCCGAGCACCCGCCTGTGCACTCGCGACCACCCGGGCGGATCCCTCCACAGGCCGTCCACGACCGCGCTCACACTCCGTCCACAGCTCGACCCCCTCCGCATCGCAGTCGTCAGTAAGGGTCCCGGACGTTTTCCACAGTTTCCACACGTGTTAACACTGTTAACGCAGTTCTCTCTTTATTCAGGGGCGGACCGGCAACCTCTCCACAGGGCTCGGCTGCGCCGGGAGGGCGTCGTGCTTCCGGGCACGCCGAAGCTGACGAGTACGATGGGCGTCGGTCTTCGTCCACGACTCGTCAGGGGTGTTCTCGTGAGGTTCCAAGCCAACCGCGATGTCTTCAGCGAGGCGGTGTCGTTCGCGGTCAAGCTGCTGCCGCAGCGCACGACCCTGCCGATCCTCTCGGGCATCCTCATCGAGGCGACCGCCGAGGGCCTCACGCTCTCCTCGTTCGACTACGAGGTCTCCGCGCAGACGCAGATCGCCGCCGACGTGGAGGAGACCGGCACGGTCCTCGTCTCGGGCCGACTGCTCGCCGACATCGCCAACCGCCTGCCCAACGCCCCCGTGCGCGTCGCGACGGAGGAGTCGCGCGTCTCGGTCTCGGCCGGCTCGGCGCACTTCACGCTGCTGCAGATGCCCGTGGAGGAGTACCCGAGCATCCCCGAGATCGACGCCTCCACGGGCCTCGTCCCCGCGGACGCCTTCTCCGCCGCGATCTCGCAGGTCGCCGTCGCCGCCTCCCGCGACGACGTCACCCCCGTCATCACGGGAGTCCAGCTCGAGATCACCGAGAACACCATCGGCCTCGTCGCCACCGACCGCTACCGCGTCGCCGTCCGCGAGATCGATTGGGACAACGGCGACAACGCCGCTCCCAGCCAGCCGCTCACCGCGCTCGTGCCCGCGCGCACCCTGCAGGAGGTCGGCAAGACCTTCAGCCACTCCGGCACCGTCTCCGTCGCGATCACGCAGCGCGACGAGCGCGAGCTGATCGCCTTCACCGCCGACCGCAAGACGGTCACCTCGCTCCTGATCAAGGGCAACTTCCCGCCCGTGAAGCGCCTCTTCCCCGCCTCCGTCGAGAACTACGCCGTGATGGCGACCAGCGACCTCATCGAGGCCACCCGCCGCGTCTCGCTCGTCCTCGAGCGCGAGGCCGCCCTGCGCTTCAGCTTCAGCAGCGACGGGCTCACCCTCGAGGCCATCGGCTCGGAGCAGGCGCAGGCCTCCGAGAGCATCGACGCCATCGTCACCGGCACCGACGTCGTCGTCTCGCTCAAGCCGCAGTTCCTGCTCGACGGCCTCGCCGCCGTGCACTCGGAGTTCGTGCGCATCGCGTTCACGAAGACCGAGAACCCCAACAAGCCCGGACCGGTCCTGATCACGGCGCAGACCTCGCGCGAGCAGCCCGGCAGCGACAGCTACCGCTACCTGCTGCAGCCGAACCTGCTCCTGCGCTGACCGCTCCTCCCCGATCGCAGCGCCGCGACCGTCTCTCCGCCGACGAGCGCCCGCCCGCCGGACATCGAATCCCAGGAAGGTTCACCATGCACATCGGACTCGTCGGACTCGGCAAGATGGGCGACAACATGCGCTCCCGCCTGCGGGAGAAGGGCGTCGAGGTCACCGGCTACGACCGCAACCCGGACGTCTCGGACGCCGCCTCGCTCGACGAGATGATCGCCGCCCTCCCGGCGCCGCGCATCGTCTGGGTCATGGTGCCCGCCGGTGCCATCACGGACGCGGTCGTCACCGACCTGTCCGAGAAGCTCAGCGAGGGCGACCTGGTCATCGACGGCGGCAACTCCCGCTTCACCGAGGACTTCAAGCACGATGCGCTCCTCAAGCCCAAGGGCATCCACTACATCGACGCCGGCGTCTCCGGCGGCGTCTGGGGCCTCGAGAACGGCTACGGCCTGATGGTCGGCGGCCCGAAGGAGCTCGTCGACTACGCGATGCCCGTCTTCGACGCGCTCCGCCCCGAGGGCCCCCGCGAGGAGGGCTTCGTCCACGTCGGCGAGGTCGGCGCCGGCCACTACGCGAAGATGGTGCACAACGGCATCGAGTACGCGCTGATGCAGGCGTTCGCCGAGGGCTACGAGCTCCTCGACACCCGCAAGGACATCATCAAGGACGTCACCGGCACCTTCAAGGCGTGGCAGCGCGGCACGGTCGTCCGCTCCTGGCTCCTCGAGCTGCTCGTCCGCGCGCTCGAGCAGGACCCGGAGTTCGAGCACATCGAGGGCTACGTCCAGGACTCCGGCGAGGGCCGCTGGACCATCGAGGAGGCCATCAACAACGCCGTCCCCGTCCCCACGATCAGCGCCTCGATCTTCGCCCGCTTCGTCTCCCGCCAGGAGGACTCCCCCGCGATGAAGGCGGTCGCGGCGCTCCGCAACCAGTTCGGCGGGCACTCCGTCAAAGCGGTCGACTGAGTCGACCGGTTCGGACTGCCTGCGGCAGTCCTCACGGCGGTCGGCTTCTCGAAGCAGTCGCGTTCCGCAGAGCCGGTCGCGGACGGCGACCTGCGGCCCGCCGCAGCCATGACGCAGGGATGCTGTCATGGCCGCGGCGGGCCTCCGGCCGCCTTCACCTTGCGCGGAGAAGTCGGCCGCTTCTGCTGTGCTCGGCGGGAGAGGCGCGTCCTTCGGACGGCGCAGGGGTCTCGATCAGAGGCGGTCCCCCGCATGCTGGTCGAGTAGCCCCGGAGGGGCGTATCGAGACCCACCGTCGTCACCACGGCGGATCTGCAGACGCGTCGTCCGACGCGGGTGGATCTCGATACGCCCGCTGCGCGGGCTACTCGATCAACATGGTTCGGCAGCCGGCCCCCGTTCCATGCCGGTCGAGTAGCCGCGCAGCGGCGTATCGAGACCCCGCGTCGGCAGGTGCCGCAAAGGGCAGAGTGGAGACGGAGGAGGTGACCGCGTGCAGGTGACGCAGCTGGCGTTGAGCGACTTCCGCAACTACGCCTCCGTCGACGTCGCGCTCGCTCCCGGCCCGAACCTGTTCGTGGGCCGCAACGGCCAGGGCAAGACGAACCTGGTCGAGTCGCTCGGCTACCTCTCCACCCTCGGCTCGCACCGGGTGTCCACCGATCAGGCGCTGATCCGCGCGGGTCAGGACAGCGCGGTGATCCGGGCCCGCCTCCGCAACGGCGACCGCGATCTGCTCGCCGAGGTGCAGATCAACCGCTCCTCCGCCAACCGCGCGCAGATCAACCGGGGCGGCATCAAGCCGCGCGAGCTGCCCCGCTTCTTCTCGAGCGTCCTCTTCGCACCGGAGGACCTCCTCCTGATCCGCGGCGACCCGTCCGCTCGGCGCCGCTTCCTCGACCAGCTGATCGTCCTCCGGTCCCCCCGGATGAGCGCCGTGCAGGCCGACTACGAGCGCGTGCTGCGCCAGCGCAACTCGCTGCTGAAGTCCGCGCGGGCGAGCGGCGTCCGCGATCCCGCCAAGCTCGGCACGCTCGACATCTGGGACGAGCGGCTCGTCGCGCTCGGCACCGAGATCATGCAGTCGCGGCTGACCCTGGTCGACGAGCTGAGCGGACCGGTCCGCGCCGCCTACGAGGCGGTCGCCGGGGCCGATCAGCGCCCGGTGCTGCGTTCGCGACTGAGCGTCCAGGGGGCGGTCGACGACGACGACGAGCCCGTCGCGACGTCCGAGGTCGCCGCCGCGCCGGCGGAGCTGGCCGAGACGTTCTCCGCCGCGCTGCTCTCCGTGCGCCGCCGCGAGCTCGACCGCGGGATCTCGCTGGTTGGACCGCACCGGGACGACGTCCAGTTCGAGCTCAACGACCTGCCGGCCAAGGGCTACGCCAGCCACGGCGAGAGCTGGTCGTTCGCGCTGGCGCTCAAGCTCGGCGCGGCCGAGCTGCTCCGTCGCGACTCCCCCATGGGCGACCCGGTGCTGATGCTCGACGACGTCTTCGCCGAGCTCGACGCGCGCCGGCGCGAGCGCCTCGCCTCGGTGGTCGCCGACTACGAGCAGGTGCTGATCACGGCGGCCGTCTTCGACGACGTGCCCGCGGAGCTGGCCGCGCACACGGTCCGCATCGAGGCGGGGCGCATCGTCGAGTCCGACGCCGTCGTGGTCCCGGAGGCACCCCTGACCGCTCCGGCCGAGGCCGCGTCCACGCCGACGGATCCCGCCGAGACGGATGCGTCCTGCGAGCGCGACGACACCGTGGACGCAGCTGCGGACGACAGCGCGGACGGCACAGCGGAGCCCGACCCGGAGCCCGACCGTGGCTGAGTCCCCCCGCCGCGGTGCTCCCTCCCCCGCTGCCGACTCCGAGGCGGCGCGCGTCTACCAGCACCTCAAGGAGGTCTTCGGCGGCGACGCTCCCCGTCGAGTGCGCAAGACCGTCGACCGCGCCGAGCCGAAGGGCGATGCGGCCCCGTTCGGGGGCGGCCGCGACCCGCACGACCTCGGCGACGTCCTCTCCTCCCTCACGGTGAAGCTCGGCTGGACCGCTCCCCTCGCCCAGGGGGACCTGATGTCGTCGTGGACGGCGATCGCCGGCGAGGAGACGGCCAAGCACTCCACCCCGGTGGGCGTCGTCGACGGCGTGCTCACGGTGGCGTGCGAGTCGACGGCCTGGTCGACGCAGCTGCGGCTGATGCGGATCGAGATCATGAACCACATCGCGGTGAACCACCCGGACGCGGGGATCACCGCGATCCGTTTCCAAGGGCCCGACGTCCCGAACTGGAAAAAGGGCCCCAGGTCGATTCCAGGGCGTGGTCCGCGCGATACCTACGGCTGAGGACGCATTTTCGGTCGACCCCGGAGAAATCGTTCGTCAGATCGCCACTGAGCGCCGCGCGACCGGCCGCCGCGCGGTAGAATGGAGGGCCGCCGAACCGCAGCGTCGACCCCGTGCGCGAGATCTCCAGATCCGCCTGCG
Source organism: Rathayibacter sp. VKM Ac-2804 (assembly GCF_009866655.1). Lineage (NCBI taxonomy): Bacteria > Bacillati > Actinomycetota > Actinomycetes > Micrococcales > Microbacteriaceae > Rathayibacter > Rathayibacter sp. VKM Ac-2804. The sequence goes on along the minus strand of NZ_CP047420.1, from coordinate 167,065 downwards.
CGCCGCGACGGACCGTCAGAGGAGAACTCCACAGCTATGACCCCCGAGCCGACCGACTCCACGTCAGCCCCCGCAGCGAACGACCTGGACGCGAACGGCTCCACCGGCCCCTCCGCCCCGGCCGAGGCCGCCCCGTCGGAGGCGGCGCACTCCGCCGGCATGTCGACGAAGTCCTCCGGCGACTACGGCGCGAACCAGATCCAGGTCCTCGAGGGCCTCGAGGCGGTCCGCAAGCGCCCCGGCATGTACATCGGCTCGACGGGGCCGCGCGGCCTGCACCACCTGGTCTACGAGATCGTCGACAACGCCGTCGACGAGGCGCTCGCGGGCTACTGCGACAACATCGAGGTCGTCATGCGCGCGGACGGCGGCCTGACCGTCGTCGACAACGGCCGCGGCATCCCGGTCGACATGCACCCCACCGAGGGCATCTCCACCGTCGAGCTCGTGCTCACCGTGCTGCACGCCGGCGGCAAGTTCGGCGGCGGCGGCTACGCGGTCTCCGGCGGACTGCACGGCGTCGGCTCCTCCGTCGTCAACGCCCTCTCCACCCGGCTCGAGGTCGAGGTGAAGCGCCAGGGCGCGTCCTACAGCATGACCTTCGCCGACGGCGTCCCGGAGGCGCCGCTCGCGAAGGGCGGGCCGAGCGACGAGACCGGCACCACGATCACCTTCTGGCCGAACGCGGAGATCTTCGAGACCGTCGAGTTCGACTACGAGACCCTCCGCGCCCGCTTCCAGCAGATGGCGTTCCTCAACAAGGGACTCCGGATCGCCCTGACGGACGAGAAGGAGATCGAGTTCGACGGCGAGGGGGAGAACGAGACCTCGGGTCCGCGCAGCGACGTCTTCCTCTACGAGAAGGGCCTCGTCGACTACGTCGAGTACATCAACTCGCTCAAGAAGTCCGATCTCGTGCACTCCGAGATCATCGACTTCGAGTCCGAGGACACCGAGCGCCGCATCTCGCTCGAGGTCGCCATGCAGTGGACGACGGCGTACACCGAGAGCGTGCACACCTACGCGAACACGATCAACACCCACGAGGGCGGCACGCACGAGGAGGGGTTCCGGGCGGCGCTGACGACGCTCGTCAACAAGTACGCGCGAGCCAACAACCTGCTCAAGGACAAGGACGAGAACCTCTCGGGCGACGACATCCGCGAGGGCCTCACCGCCGTCGTGTCGATCAAGCTCGGCGAGCCGCAGTTCGAGGGCCAGACCAAGACCAAGCTCGGCAACACCGAGGCCAAGGCCTTCGTGCAGCGGGTGGCCGGCGAGCAGCTCGCCGACTGGTTCGACCGCAACCCCAACCAGGCCAAGGACATCATCCGGAAGGCGATCCAGGCGGCGTCCGCGCGGATGGCCGCCCGCAAGGCCCGCGAGACCGCTCGCCGCAAGGGACTCCTCGAGGGCGGCGGCATGCCGGGCAAGCTCAAGGACTGCCAGTCGAAGGACCCGTCGATCTCCGAGATCTTCATCGTCGAGGGCGACTCGGCCGGCGGCTCCGCCGTCCAGGGCCGCAACCCCGAGACTCAGGCGATCCTCCCCCTCCGCGGCAAGATCCTCAACGTCGAGAAGGCCCGCCTCGACCGGGCCCTCGGCAACAACGAGGTCCAGGCGATGATCACGGCCTTCGGAGCCGGCATCGGTGAGGACTTCAACCCCGACAAGGCGCGGTACCACAAGATCATCCTGATGGCCGACGCCGACGTCGACGGCCAGCACATCACGACGCTCCTGCTGACGCTGCTGTTCCGCTACATGCGCCCGCTGATCGACCTCGGCTACGTCTACCTCGCTCAGCCGCCGCTCTACCGCCTCAAGTGGTCGAACTCGCCGCACGAGTACGTGTACAGCGACCGCGAGCGCGACGCGCTGCTCGCGCACGGCGCGGCCTCGAACAAGCGCATGCCCAAGGACAACGGGATCCAGCGCTACAAGGGCCTCGGCGAGATGGACTACAAGGAGCTGTGGGAGACCACGATGGACCCCGCCACGCGGACCCTCCTCCAGGTCACCCTCGACGACGCGGCCGCCGCCGACGAGATCTTCTCGACCCTGATGGGCGAGGACGTCGAGTCCCGCCGCTCCTTCATTCAAAAAAACGCGAAGGACGTGAGGTTCCTCGACATCTGATCGGTCATCGCAGAGCGATGACCGACAGATGTCGAGATCGAGTAGGCCGAAGGCCGTATCGAGATCCGGACGTTCCCCCGGCACGACCCAGCACCACCGCACTCACCTGACACCCAGCGCGACCCGCCCCCGTCACGACCCGGGGCCCGGACCCACCTGAGAAGACAGAGATCATGGCAGACGAATCAGACACCCCCACCGGACCGGACGACGGCGAGGACATCGTCACCGAGACCGGTGTCGTGATCCACGGGCACGACAAGATCGAGCCGGTCGACCTGCAGCTCGAGATGCAGCGCTCCTACCTCGACTACGCGATGAGCGTGATCGTGGGCCGCGCGCTGCCCGAGGTGCGGGACGGCCTCAAGCCCGTGCACCGCCGCGTGATCTACGCGATGTACGACGGCGGCTACCGCCCCGACAAGGCGTTCTCGAAGTGCTCCCGCGTCGTCGGCGACGTGATGGGCCAGTTCCACCCGCACGGCGACTCGGCCATCTACGACGCCCTCGTGCGACTCGTCCAGCCGTGGAGCCTCCGCTACCCGCTCGCGCTCGGCCAGGGCAACTTCGGCTCCCCCGGCAACGACGGCGCCGCGGCCCCCCGCTACACCGAGACCAAGATGGCCCCGCTGGCCCTCGAGATGGTCCGCGACATCGACAAGAACACCGTCGACTTCCAGGACAACTACGACGGCCGCACCCGCGAGCCGGCGATCCTGCCCGCGCGCTTCCCGAACCTGCTGGTCAACGGCTCGGTCGGCATCGCGGTGGGCATGGCCACCAACATCCCGCCGCACAACCTGCGCGAGGTCGCGTCGGGTGCCAAGTGGGCGCTCGAGCACCCGGAGGCCAGCCGCGAGGAGCTGCTCGAGGCGCTGCTGCAGCGCATCAAGGGCCCCGACTTCCCCACGGGCGCGCAGATCCTCGGCGTCCGCGGCATCCAGGACGCCTACCGCACCGGCCGCGGCTCGATCACGATGCGCGCCGTCGTCTCGATCGAGGAGATCCAGGGCCGCACCTGCCTCGTCGTCACCGAGCTGCCGTACCAGGTGAACCCGGACAACCTCGCGATCAAGATCGCCGAGCTGGTCAAGGACGGCCGCGTCTCCGGCATCGCCGACATCCGCGACGAGACCTCGGGCCGCACCGGTCAGCGCCTCGTCGTCGTGCTCAAGCGCGACGCGGTCGCGAAGGTCGTGCTGAACAACCTCTACAAGCACACCCCGCTGCAGGAGAACTTCGGCGCGAACATGCTGGCGATCGTCGACGGCATCCCGCGCACGCTCTCGCTCGACGGCTTCATCCGCGCGTGGGTCGACCACCAGGTCGAGGTCATCGTCCGCCGCACGCAGTACCTGCTCGACGAGGCCGAGGCGCGGATCCACATCCTGCGCGGCTACCTCAAGGCGCTCGACGCGCTGGACGAGGTCATCGCCCTGATCCGCCGCTCCCCCACGGTGGAGGAGGCCCGCGACGGCCTGATGGAGCTCCTCGACATCGACGAGGTGCAGTCGCGCGCCATCCTCGACATGCAGCTGCGCCGGCTCGCCGCGCTCGAGCGCCAGAAGATCATCGACGAGCACGACCGGATCCAGGCCGAGATCGAGGACTACAAGTCGATCCTCGCGAGCCCGGAGCGCCAGCGGACGATCATCTCGGACGAGCTCGACGAGATCGTCGACCGCTTCGGCGACGACCGCCGCACCGAGATCCTCTTCGGCTTCGACGGCGACATGAGCGTCGAGGACCTGATCCCCGAGGAGGAGATGGTCGTCACCGTCACCCGCGGCGGCTACCTCAAGCGCACCCGGAGCGACTCCTACCGCGCCCAGCACCGCGGCGGCCGCGGCGTGCGCGGCGCCCAGCTCAAGGCCGACGACATCGTCGAGCACTTCTTCGTCACCACGACGCACCACTGGCTGCTGTTCTTCACGAACACCGGCCGCGTGTACCGCGCCAAGACGTACGAGCTGCAGGAGGTCAGCCGCGACGCCAAGGGCCAGCACATCGCGAACCTCCTCGCACTCGAGCCGGGCGAGCAGATCGCGCAGATCCTCGACGTCCGCGACTACGAGGCGGCCCGCTACCTCGTCCTCGCCACCCGCGACGGCCTCGTCAAGAAGACGGCCCTGGCCGAGTACGACACCAACCGCTCCGGCGGCATCATCGCGATCAAGCTGCGCGACGGCGACGAGCTCGTCTCGGCGCTCCTGGTGGACGAGGACAGCGACGTGCTGCTCGTCTCCCGCAAGGGCATGTCGATCCGCTTCACCGCCTCCGACGAGGCGCTGCGCCCCATGGGCCGCTCGACCTCGGGAGTGCGGGGCATGTCGTTCCGCGGCGACGACCGACTGCTGGACGCCAACGTCGTCAGCGACGAGGGCTACGTCTTCGTGGTGACCGAGGGCGGCTACGCGAAGCGCACCGCCGTCGACCAGTACCGGCTCCAGGGCCGCGGCGGACTGGGCATCAAGGTGGCCAAGCTCGAGGAGAAGCGCGGCGACCTGGTGGGCGCCATCATCACCGGGGAGGACGACGAGGTGCTCGTCGTGCTCGCCAGCGGCAAGGTGGTACGCTCTGCCGTGGCCGAGGTACCGGCCAAGGGTCGCGACACCATGGGAGTCGTCTTCGCACGATTCGCAGACGACGACCGCATCATCGCACTCGCCAAGAACACCGAACGCAATCTCGACGCCCAGGACGAGGATCCCGACGCCGCGGCGTCGGCCGAGTCCGACGCGGTGTCGGAGGAGGATGAGTCCGTCGATGAGTAGCACGGTCGCCGAGAAGCTCGCCAAGAAGTCCGCGAAGAGCCCGGCGGCGAAGCAGGTCAGACTCAAGCTGGTGTACGTCGACTTCTGGTCGGCCGTCAAGCTGTCCTTCCTGCTCGGTCTGACGCTGGCGATCATCACGATCGTCGTCGTCTACCTCGTCTACACGGTTCTCGCGCAGACCGGAGTCTTCAACGAGGTCAACGGCCTCGTCCAGGACATCGCCGGCGCGGAGGCGTTCGACCTCAACACGATCATCTCGCTGCCCCAGATCATGGGCTTCGCGATCGTCGTCGCGGTGCTGAACACCATCGTCACCACCGCCCTCGGGGCGATCGTGGCGCTGCTGTACAACCTCAGCGTCAAGATCACCGGCGGCCTGCTGGTCGGCTTCACCAACCAGTAGGGTCTGCGGCGGAGCGGCCGATTGGGATTCTGACCCGCTGTCGGGTAGAGTCACATCTGGCCATTTCGGGGGTATAGCTCAGGCGGTTAGAGCGCTTCACTGATAATGAAGAGGTCCCAGGTTCAAGTCCTGGTACCCCCACGTGCCGAACGGCCCGTCACCGCGAGGTGACGGGCCGTTCCACTCTCGCCGGTGTCACCACCGGCTCGGGGCCTTAGCTCAGTTGGTAGAGCGCCTGCTTTGCAAGCAGGATGTCAGGAGTTCGAATCTCCTAGGCTCCACACTCGCACCCCTCCGTGGGTCCTCCTCATCCGCTGTGCGTGCCGAACCGCGGTCGGCGCGCTCTGGCGGCGAAGTCGTCGAGGGCCGCCAGGACCTCCACGGCCTCGAACCATCGGTTCCTGCGTCCCTGCTGGTCGTGTCAGTGCCCGACGGTGTCGGGGGCCGTGCTCTCCAGCAGGACGCGCTGCATGGTGAGCAGGCATCGGTGTCCAGCTCCTCGGAGAGCGCGCCGACCTGATCATCGAGTCGCGCCAGCTCCAGCCACGCATGCCTGTTGGAGGCGAGACGGCGAGGGTCAGCGGGGCTGGCAGGCCAGGCCGAGGAAGTTCTCGACGGAGAGAGTCTCGGAGGTGCCGTCGCGGATGTCGCCGACGATGATCTCGCCGACGGACAGGGTGTCGAACTGCTCGGCGGTGAAGACGACCGGGCGCCCGACGACTGATCCGTCGACCGCGTAGGCGCCGAGGGTCAGGTCGACCCCCAGGGGGAAGCGCTCGATCTCGCGGTCGGCGGGCCAGACGGTCCGGCCGGCGAGGTCGGTCGCGCCGATGTCGTCGACGGGTTCCGGGGCCACCCAGCGGGTGATCCGACGCGCGCGGTCGCCGATCAGCAGGGGAGCGGTGTCCTCGACGGCCAGGTCGAGGCCGTCGACGGCGCCGGAGCAGACGACGACCACGCCCAGCACCTCGGCGCGCTGACCGCCGCGGCCGATGCCGACGGTCGCCTCCGAGACAAGCTCCGTGGCGCAGCCGGACAGCGTCAGCGAGGTCGTGGCCGCCAGCACGACCGCGACGCTGGCGACTCGACGACGATGCGGCACGAGGTCACCCTACGGCGAGGGCGAGCGCCGAGAGCGCCTGGGGGAGTGACGGCGCTCCCTCCGCCCGGAACACCGCGTGGCCGTCGGCGTCGCGGACGACGACCGTGGGGGTGGAGCGGATGTCCGCGGCCTCGGCCGCATCGGGCGCGAAGGCGACGTCGAACTCGCGGATCTCCGCAGCGGGGACGAGCTCGGCCGCGCGCTCGAGCACGCTGCGGGCCGCGTTGCAGGCGCCGCAGAACGCGGACGTGTAGAGCTCGACGATCACAGGGGAGACAACGCCGGGCGGCACCGCACGATTCCCTCGGGAGGCGGGATCTCGATGCGGCCGCTGCGCGGGCTACTCGATCAGCATGGAGGCCGCTCCACATCGGACGTGACGCCGTGGGGTGTCCTGCACGGTGGTCGGGTAGCCGCTGAAGGCGGCGTATCGAGACCCGCCGGGGTCAGCGCAGCGTCCAGGCCTCGTTCATCGTCAGGGCCACGTCGATCAGCTCGACGCGCTCGAGGCCCTCGACCTCCGCGAGCGGGAACCACGCCGCGGCGTCCGTCGAGCCGTCGACCTCGTGGGTGAGCTCGCCACCGGTGACGCGGGCACGGTAGACGACACGGATCGCGTGCAGCGGGCCGGCCGCGGGGTCGCTGCGGCGGTGCGCGGGGATCACGTGCGAGTCGACGCCGATCAGGCCCTCGAGCTCGGCGTGGTAGCCGGTCTCCTCGAAGATCTCGCGGACGGCAGCGTCCGCGGGCGACTCGCCCTCGTCGATGCCGCCGCCGGGAAGCGTCCACGCCTCCCACGGTCCCTGGCTCCAGTGCGCGAGGAGCATGCGCTCGCCGTCGATGATCACGCCGTATGCGGCGACCCGGATGTCCACCTCAGCAGCCTAACCGCGGACCGGTCGCCGCCGGACACGCGTGAGGCCCGGACCCGCAGTGCGGTGTCCGGGCCTCACGCGGCGAGTCAGGAAGCGGTCGACGCCGGCGACTGCGCGGCGCTGGCCGGCTCGTCCTCGGCGACCCACAGCTCGTCGTCGGCACGGAACGTCTGCCAGACGGCGTAGCCGATGCCGCCCACGGCGACGAGGGCGGCGCCGATCGCGAAGACCGTGCCGACCTTGTTCTTCTTCTTCGGGGGAGTGGTGAGCTCCTCCCAGCGCGCCTTCGAGATCTCGGCGAGCTTCGCGCGGTTCTTCGAGTCCTTGGCGGCCTCGAACGCGGCCGCCGCGGTCCCGCCGACAGCGGCGAAGGTCGGGAGGACCTTGTGCTTGTAGGCGTCGCGTGCGGAGGAGTACGTGCCCTCGACGGCGGAGACCCCGTTGTCGTAGACGGGCTTCACCCGGCTCGAGTAGGCGTCCTTGACGGCAGGCACGACCTCCTTCTTCGCGTACGTGGTCGCGTGGCGGCGGCTCTTCTCGAGAACGGAGGCGGCGTGCGCCAGCACCTCCTGCTGCTCACTCCAGACCGCCTCGGCGTTCTTGCGGAGGCGCTTGAGATCCTTCTTGTGCTTACGTGACAGACCCACTTGGTCCTCCATCGGCTACGAGCGGCGAACAACGGCTCAATACTGCCACTCATCACGCGGCCCGCGCATCGCGCACCCAGCGCATTGACACCCGGCGTTGCGGAGCCCTACAGAGCCGCTGTGCGAGAATCCACCCATGCCTTTGCACACCGCAGTCGCGACGTTCCACACGACCAAGGGCGACATCGTCGTCAACCTCTACGGCAACCACGCGCCGAAGACGGTCCGCAACTTCGTCGGTCTCGCGACCGGCGACATCGAATGGACCCACCCGGCGACGGGCGCGAAGACGAAGGAGCCGCTCTACAACGGCACCGTCTTCCACCGCATCATCCCCGACTTCATGCTCCAGGGCGGCGACCCGCTCGGCCAGGGCATCGGCGGCCCGGGCTACCAGTTCGACGATGAGATCAACTCCGAGCTCGACTTCACCCAGCCCTACATCCTCGCGATGGCCAACGCCGGCAAGCAGGCGGGCCGCGGCACCAACGGCTCGCAGTTCTTCATCACCGTCGCGCCGACCACCTGGCTCCAGGGCAAGCACACCATCTTCGGCGCCGTCGCCGACGACGAGTCCAAGAAGGTCGTCGACTCGCTGTCGGCCGTGGCGACCGACGGTCGCGACAAGCCCCTCGAGGACGTCGTCATCGAGAGCGTCGAGATCACCGAGGTCTGATCGCCTCACCACCACTCATCGAGGGTCGGGTCCGTCTGGGCCCGGCCCTCGTTCTCTCTCTCCCGGAGGAACGTTCGTGACCCAGGTCCCGCCGAGCAGCAGCACCTACACCTGCTACCGCCACCCCGATCGCCAGAGCTTCGTGCGCTGCCAGCGGTGCGGTCGCACGATCTGCGGCGAGTGCCAGACCCCGGCACCGGTCGGCGTCATCTGCCCCGACGACATGGCCCAGCAGCGCAGTGAGGCGCCGCGAGTGCGCGGGCCGCTCGTTTCGCGGGTGCGGGCCATGACGCGGGCGGACCAGCCGACGGTCACCTACGCGATCATCGCGCTCTGCGTCCTGGTCTGGATCCTCGAGGTGCTGCCGTTCGTCGGCGACACGGTGCTCAACGCGATCGCGTACTTCCCGGCCTACACGCTGCCCGGCTTCGGCGCCGGTTTCGAGCCGTGGCGGATGATCACCTCGATCTTCGCGCACAGCACCTCCCTCTTCTTCGTGGTGCCGTTCCACCTGCTTCTCAACATGTACACGCTGTGGGTCTTCGGCATGGCGCTCGAGCGGATGCTCGGCCGCGGACGCTACCTGACGCTGTTCCTCCTCAGCGGCTTCGCCGGCTCGGTCGGCGTCCTGATCCTCTCCAGCCCGCTGACCCCGGTGATCGGCGCCTCGGGCGCCATCTTCGGGCTGATGGGCGCGTACCTCGTGATCCTCCGCCACCTCGGCGGTCAGGCCTCGCAGCTGCTGGTGCTGGTCGGCCTGAACCTGGTGATCGGCTTCCTGCCCGGCATGAACGTCGCGTGGCAGGCGCACGTGGGCGGCCTCGTCGCCGGCGCGCTGATCGGGCTGGTCTTCACCCGGACGCGGCAGCGCTCGCAGCGGCGCGTCCAGAACCTCCTCGTCGGGCTGATCGGCGCCGGTCTCGTCGCGATCACCGTCGGCGCGTACGTCCTGGCCTGAGCGCCCGGAGCGCGCCGAGCGACCGTCCACAGGACGCGCGCACTGTCCACAGCTGCTCTCCACAGCTGGGGACGAAGTTATCCACAGAGTTGTTAACACTGGGGAGAACTACGCCGTTGTCATTCGGAGCCGTGACTCCGACGCCCTCGGGATCACCGATCCCGCCCCGGCCCGCCGCCGATGCGGGCCGGCACGGCCTCCGCATCCGCGGCCCTGCGCGGCCTGCGGAGTTCTCCACAGGAGTTTCAACACCTGGGGATAATTACACGCGTGTAGTTCGCCGGAGCGGGGCCGAGACGACCGTGGCGTCGCGGTAGTCGTCGAGGAGGATCGTCGGGTCGAATCCCGCGTCGGCGAAGAGCGCCGCCGTCCGCTCCGCCTGCTCGCGGCTGGTCTCGATCACGACCGCGCCGCCGTCGCCGAGCCAGGGGACGACCTCCGCCGCGATCCGCCGGTGCAGAGCGAGACCGTCGCTCCCGCCGTCGAGCGTCGACGCCGGCTCGTGCAGGCGCGCCTCGGGCGGCATCAGGGCGATCGCGGCGGTCGGCACGTAGGGCGCGTTGACGACGACGAGATCGATCCGGCCGCGCAGCTCCTCGGGCAGGGCCTCGAAGAGGTCGCCCTGGTGGACCGGGGCGAGCCCCGCCAGCGTGCGTCGCGCGCAGGCGACGGCGGCGGGGGAGAGGTCGGCCGCGTGCAGTGCGAGGCCGTCGCGCTCCTCGGCCAGCGCCCGGGCGATCGCTCCGGCACCGCAGCACAGGTCGAGGACGGTCGCGGGCCCGCGTCCGTCGAGCAGTGCGAGGGCGGCGTCGACGACCGCCTCGGTGCGACGCCGGGGCACGAAGACTCCGGGGACCACCGGGATGCGCAACCCGCGGAAGGCGACCCAGCCGAGGATCTGCTCCAGCGGCTCGCCGCCCTCGCGGCGACGCAGCAGGGACTCGAGGCGATCGGCATCGGTGGCCGCACCGTGCAGGAGATCCGCCTCCTCCTCCGCGAACACGCACCCCGCCGCACGCAGGCGCGTCACGGTCGAGGCCGGGTCCGCCGACGACGGACGCCCCGTCGGCGGACCGGACGGGGCGTCGTTCATGCGCGGCTGGTCAGCGCCAGCGCGTGGTCATCAGGAAGCCGATGAAGGCGATGCCGAAGCCGATCAGGATGTTGGCGTTGCCGAGGTCCGGGACCGGGAGCGTGCCCTGGCTGACGTAGAAGACGATGATCCAGGCGAGGCCCAGCAGCATGAACCCGAACATGACGGGCTTGAACCACACCGGATTGGGTGCGTCCTCACCGGTCCGGGCCTCGTCGCGCTCGGGCTTCGGGCTCTTCGTCGCTCGTGCCATGCCTTCCACTGTACCGGGCGAGGACCGTCGACCGGGAGCGCGAGACCGGGGTGATGCCGCGGAGACGCCCGGGAGCGCCTGTGGAGAACGCGCCAGCGGGCGCCGGAGGGCCGTCTGCGGCGCGTGACCCGCGCCTAGACTCGTCGCATGACCGTCCCGTCGAACGCTGCCGCCCCGCTGCGCCTGCGCGACCGGCGACCGAGCCGCCGACCGCGCCGGCGACTGACGTTCTTCGGCGTCCTGGGCGAGCTGCTGATGACGGCGGGCGCGCTCGTCCTCCTCTATCTCGGCTGGCAGCTGTGGTGGAACGACGCGGTGATCGCCGGGCAGCAGACCTCCGAGGCCGCGGAGCTCCGTCAGAGCTGGGGCGACCCCGCTCCGGCTCCCGAGCCGTCGACGGCGCCGAGCGAGACCCCGGCCGGCTTCGGCGACCCGGTGATCGCACCGGTGTCGGCCCTCGACACCTCGTTCGGCAACCTCTACATCCCGCGCTACGGCGAGGGCTGGGTCCGCACGATCGCGGAGGGAGTGGATGCCGAGAACGTCCTCGACGAGGGCAGCATCGGCCACTACCCGGGCACGCAGATGCCCGGTGAGGCGGGGAACTTCGCCCTCGCGGCGCATCGCAGCGCCTACGGCGGAGGCATGCACCTGATCGACGAGCTCCAGCTGGGCGACGCGATCTACATCGAGACGGCGGACGGCTGGTACACCTACCGGTTCCGCAACCTCGAGTACGTGCAGCCCTCCGAGATCCAGGTGATCGATCCGGTGCCCTGGACCAGCGGCGCAACCGCCACGGACCGGCTCATCACGCTCACCAGCTGCAATCCGCTGTACTCGACCGCCGAGCGGATCATCGCCTACGGCGTCTTCGAGTCGTGGCAGCCGCGATCCGCCGGGGCGCCGGCGGAGATCGCCGGCTCACTCGCGCAGGAGGGCTGACCGTGTACGCAGCGCTGTGGCGGATCCTGCCCGGGCCCTGGTGGCTCCGGCTGCTCCTCGTGATCGTCCTGCTGGTGGCCGTGCTCGCCGCGCTGGCCGAGTGGGTCTTCCCCTGGGTGCAGTCGCTCGTGCTCGACCAGAACGTCACCGTCGGGTCGTGACGCCGGCGCGGACGCGGCCACCGCGATGACGCGCGTGCTGGTGGTCGACAACTACGACAGCTTCGTCTTCACCCTGGTCGCCTACCTCCGGGAGGCGGGAGCGGAGGTCGACGTCGTCGAGGGGGGAGAGCTGTCCCCTCGGGAGGCGATCGAGCGCGCGGCCGGGAGTGACGGGATCCTGCTGTCTCCCGGGCCGGGACGACCGGAGGACGCACCGACGTCGGCGGCGCTCGTGCGGCACGCGGTCGCCGTGGCGCAACCGCTGCTCGGGGTCTGCCTCGGCCACCAGGTGCTCGCCCACGCACTCGGCGCTCGCGTGGGCCGGGCTCCGGAGCTGCTGCACGGCCGGACCTCCTCGGTCGTGCACGACGGCGACCCGCTGTTTGCCGGGATCCCGTCGGGGTTCACGGCGATGCGCTACCACTCGCTCGCAGTCCAGCGCTCCACCCTGCCCCCGGAGCTCGCGGTCACGGCGGAGACGCCCGACGGTGTCGTGATGGCGCTGCGTCACCGCTCCGCACCCGCGGTCGGGGTCCAGTTCCACCCCGAGTCCGTCCTCACCGAGGGCGGCCGCCGGTTCCTGGCGAACTGGCTCGCCGAGGCGGAGCGGACTCCTCCGGCTCGGTGATCGGGAGACCGAGTGCGGCGGGGTGAGGACCCGTCGCAGCGACGCTTATCGCACCGTGCGGACAAACGAATTCGCGAGGTTATCGTCAGGCTATTCACGCCTGTCGGGCCGAGCAATCGCTCCGTCCGGTGGCCCCCTGATAGGGGGTGCCTCTCCCCGTCAGCGATGCTGCGATCCGCGCCACAGAAGCGCTATGAGAGCGCGTACTCCTGTCACGATCGGCGCCAGGACGGCGAACCACCCTCTGATCGATTCCGGGAGCCCCCCCAACCAGGTGGCGTGATTTGACGGAGCCCTGGCGGATGATGCGCGGCGCTCCCCAGGCATAATCGGAGGGCGCCGGTTAGGGGACCGGAGCCGTCGAATAGAGAATTCCGAGGCATCACATGGTGGAAGCGATTTCTTGGGCTTATTCCGGAATAAGGGAGCTCGAGACTCTCGGGCCGCGGATCGTGGTCAAGCCGGGAACCGTGCCGCGCATGGCCGGGTCCGGTTTCACTGCGGCGGGCATCAGCGTCGTGCTCCTGACGACCTCGCCGCTGCGCGTCCTCCGCGGCACCTGGGGTGCGGACGACACGTCCTACCTGAACTTCAGCTTCCTCATCGAGGGTGCGGTCAGGCTCGTGGGTCCGGACCGGACCGTCCTGCTCCGCCCGGGCTCGATCGCCTACCAGCCGGGCACGACCAGCTTCACCACCGAGTCGACGATGCCCGTCACCTCGCTCCAGGTCACCATCCGGGCGGACGAGATGCGCCGCTACGGCTTCGATCTCGGCGGGAACGTGCACGGGCTGGATCCGGACGCGCGGTCCACGCGTGCGGCCTTCGCCTTCACGACGGCGTTCGCGCTCGCGGCGGAGTCGGGCACCGGCCTCCCCTCCGACAGTGAGGTCGAGGGCTTCGGGCACGTCGTCAAGCAGCTGCTGGTGAGCGCGTTCCTCGCTTCGGCCGGTTCCCAGCCGGGGACGACGAGTGTTCGCGCGGCGACGCTCGGGCGGGCGCGGACCGTGATCGATCGGACCCACCGGACGCCGCGGTGCACGCCGGAGGCGGTGGCTGACGCCGTCAACGTGTCCACTCGCTCCCTGCAGCGACTGTTCGAGGACGCGGGGACGACGGTGGCGAGCGAGATCGAGCGCGCGCGCGTCGCGAGCGCGGTCGAGCTGCTGCGGCGGCGGCCGCGCGAGGTGCCGCTGGAGGCCATCGCCGCAGCGTCGGGCTTCTCCTCGGCCGATCACCTGCGCCGGGCGCTGAAGCGCCGGGAGGGGCTCACGCCCAGTGACATCCGCGGGCGGGTCGGGACACCGGTCGAGGCCGGCTCCCCGGACGACGGGATCCTGCACCTCGCGCTGCCACTCGCGGACGCGGCGCGGCGGGCGTAGGGCGGACGGTGTCGTCCATGCTGATCGAGTAGCCCGCGCAGCGGGCGTATCGAGATCGACCAGCGGCAGAAGGACGAGTCTGCAGACCTGCCCTGCTGCCGACGGTGGGTCTCGATACGCCCCTGCGGGGCTACTCGACCAGCATGAGGGGGCGCAGCCGCGTCGCTTCCTCGACCATCGAGACGCGAAGCGGCTTCGCCGCTCGATGCGCCCCTTCGGGGGCGCGGGTCAGCCGGCGCAGAAGCCGAGCTCGATCGTCGAGCCCTGGGGGACGTCACCCGGAGCGACCGACTGTGTGGTGATCGGCGGGTTGGCCCGCACGGACTCGCAGGTCTCGTCGGGGGCCTCCTCGCCGATCAGCTGGAGCTGCTCGGAGGCGAGAGTGGCCAGGGCCGTGCTCAGCGTCTGGCCGACCAGGTCGGGCAGGGTGACCTGCCCGGAGGACACGACGAGGTCGACCTGCGTGCCCGGCTCGAGCTGCTGGCCGCCGTCCGGAGTGCTCGAGAGCACGACGTCGGCGGGAACGGTGGGGGAGTTCTGCCGGGTCTGCGATCCCTCGCTGAAGCCGGCCCCGGTGAGGGCGGCGATCGCCTCCTCGAGGGTCGACCCGGCCGTCTCGGGGACGGCGACCGGCTGCGCGCCCTGCGACACGTAGACCCGGATGACGGTCTCGGGAGCGACGATGGTGCCGGACCCGGGATCGGTGCGGATCACCTCGCCCGCCGGGACCGTGTCGTCGAACTCGGCGAGCTGGCTCGCCACCAGATCGAGCTCCGTCAGCGTCGACTGGGCGCTGTCGTAGCTGGTGCCCGTGAGCGCGGGGACCTCGCGGGACTGCGAGGGCAGCGTGGTCGTCGGCTGGAGCGTGAGCACCCAGATGACCAGCGCAGCGACGATGACGGCGAGCACGACGATCGACGACCAGATCCAGAGCACCGGCGGGCGGCGCTGCGTCCGGACGATCGAGTTGTCCTCCGCGAGCTGGCGCAGGGCGAGCTCGGAGTCGTTCATGCCGCCGCCACGCGCCGCGAAGAGCGACGTGGTCAGCTCGTCGATCGGACGGTGGTCGGGGAGGCGGCCGGCGGCGGCGTCGCGCAGGTCGTCGCGGAACTCGGCGGCGCCCTGGAAGCGCTCGTAGCGGTCCTTCGACAGCGCCCGGGCGACCACGCCGTCGAGGGCGGGAGAGACGGCGGGATTGATCGAGCTCGGGGCCGGCGGGGTCTCGCTGACGTGCTGGTAGGCGACCGCCACAGGGGTGTCGCCGCGGAACGGGGCGCGGCCGGTGAGCAGCTCGAAGAGGACGATGCCGGCGGAGTAGAGGTCGCTGCGCGCGTCGACCTGCTCGCCCTTCGCCTGCTCCGGCGAGAAGTAGGCGGCGGTGCCGAGGATCGCGGTCGTCTGCGCGACGGTCGCGGCGGAGTCGGAGACGGCGCGGGCGATCCCGAAGTCCATGACCTTCACCTGGCCCGAGGGGGTCAGCATGATGTTGCCGGGCTTGATGTCGCGGTGGACCACGCCCGCGCGGTGCGAGTACTCGAGCGCGGTGAGGATGCCCTCCGTGATGCGGACGGCCTCGTCGACGTCGACGGGACCCTCGGCGATGACGTCCTTGAGCAGGCGCCCCTCGATGTGCTCCATCACGATGAACGGACGGCGCGACTCCGCGCCGTTGTCGTCGAGGGAGACCTCCTCGCCGGCGTCGAAGACGCGGACGATGGTCGGGTGCGACATCCGCGAGGCGGACTGCGCCTCCTGCCGGAAGCGCAGGCGGAAGGCCGAGTCGGACGACAGCGAGAGCTTGAGCTCCTTGATCGCGACCGTGCGGCCCAGGCGGGTGTCGGTGCCGAGGTAGACCTCGGACATCCCGCCGCGACCGAGCCGGGGCCCGACCTGATACCGTCCTGCGATCAGGCGTCCCTCATCCGTCACGCGCACGCTCCCGCCCTGTACTTCCGTGTGGCACGGCCCCCGGGGAGCCACGGCAAGTGTACCCGGGCGCCTCCTGGCAGCCCGGCGCACAGCGTCGGGCACTCACCGCGTCGCTCGATGAGCCGCGCGCGCGGACCCTTCCGAGACCGACGTCGTGCGACACCGCTTCGCACACATTCGCTCATTCCGTTGACGAGGAGCTGCGGGGAGCAAATGGTGAGTTCCCCTCATGATGCGACGGGCTCGCCGAGCGGCTCGTCGTTCGTCAGACCGACATCGATCGAAGGAGTCCCATGTCCTCGTCCTCTCGTCTCTCCGCGGATCGCCTCGCAGTCGTCGCGCTACTGCTCGTGGTCCTCACCATCGGAGTGGTGCTCGCCGTAGGAACAGAGCTGCCCGCTCCGGCGCGGATCAGCATCGCTGCCGTCTCGGGGGTGATCGCTGCGGTGGTCACTCGTGCCCTGGTCCGCCGTCGGGACAGTCGCAGCCGCTGAAAGCGAGGAGCCCGCCCTCCGGTGCCGCGGTCGCGGTCGGAGGGCGGGCTCGTTCGAGCGGGGAGGGTCAGCGCTCGTCGGGCGCGTTCGTCGCCGGCGCCGACGAGGTCGGGCTCGACGTCGGCGTGGGGGTCTGCGTCGGGGTGGGGGCCACGACGGGGACCGAGAGGGTCGGCGAGGCGGGCGACTCGGGCTCGCCGCAGAGCACCGTGTAGGTGATGTCGATCTGGCCGGCGGACGCTCCGGCCTGGATCGTCGCGGTGGTCGAGGTCGACGGGTTGGTGCTCGTCACGGTCGCGCCCTCGCCGGCGACGGTCACCCGGTAACCGGTCACGGAGGTTCCGCTCGGGCACTGGTTGTAGTTGCTCCATGTGACGTTGAAGGTGTCTCCTGGCTCGACGCTCGACGCGGCGGGAGTGACCGTCGGGACGGCGGTCGGCGCACCCGGGACGGCGACCTCGGTGTAGGTCGTGACGACGATCGTGGTGCCCTTGATCACATTGGCGGTCGGGTTGACCTCCTCGACCGTGCCGACCTGGTCGGAGCTCGGAGCGCTCGAGCCCTCCTCGCGCTGGACACCCATGCCGAGGTCCGTGAGCTCGGCCTCGACCTCGTCGAACGGGCGGCCCACGTAGTCGGACGAGTTGATCACGACGATGTTCGAGCTCGGCGTGGCCGACGGGGTCTGCGACGGCGTCGGCGTCTGCGACGGGGTCTGGGATGGCGCAGTCGCGGTCGGCGTCGGGTCGGACTGAGTGCTGCCGTTGGTGGTCAGGGCGAAGATCGTGCCGCCGATCACGACGGCGAGGATCACGATCAGGGCGACGAGCGGCCAGGTCCAGGGGCTGCGCTTGCGCGGCTCCTCGGCTGCGACGGGGGCGTCGACGGCACCGGTCGGCGGGTTCGCCGCGAAGGCGGTCGTCGCTCCGGCGCCGAGGATCGTCGTGGCCTGGGTCGCGTTGCCCGCCGCGGAGGGCAGGACGGTGGTGGCCTGCGTGCTCGGCAGGTCTGCGGCGACCGCGGGCACTGCGAGTGCGGCGCCGCGCACGTCGCCCGAGCGCAGCGCCTGCGCCGCACGGGCGAGATGGGCGGCGGTCGCCGGACGGTCGACCGGCTTCTTGGCGATGCAGGAGTAGACCAGATTGCGCACCGGCTCGGCGACCGTGACCGGCAGCTCGGGCGGGGTGTCGTTGATCTGGGCCATCGCGATGGCCACCTGCGATTCGCCGGTGAACGGGCGGCGGCCGGCCAGGCACTCGTACGCGACGATGCCCAGCGAGTAGATGTCCGTGGCGGGGGAGGCGGGCTGGCCGCTCGCCTGCTCCGGGGAGAGGTACTGCACCGTGCCCATGACCTGGCCGGTCGCGGTGAGCGGGACCTGGTCGGCGATGCGGGCGATGCCGAAGTCGGTGATCTTGACGCGGCCGTCCGGCGTGATCAGGAGATTGCCGGGCTTCACGTCGCGGTGCACCAGTCCGGCGGCGTGCGCTGCATGCAGGGCCAGCGCGGTCTGGGCGACGATGTCGAGCACCTTGTCGGTCGACAGCACCCGCTCGCGCTCGAGGACCGTGGAGAGCGCCTCGCCGGGCACCAGCTCCATCACGAGGTAGGCGGAGCCGTCCTCCTCGCCGTAGTCGTAGACGTTGGCGATGCCCTCGTGGTTGACGAGGGCGGCGTGCCGGGCCTCGGCGCGGAAGCGCTCGAGGAACCCGGGGTCACCGAGGTACTCGTCCTTGAGGATCTTGATCGCGATGGTGCGGCCGATGACGAGATCCGTCGCCTGCCACACCTCTCCCATGCCGCCGATGGCGATCCGGGACTGCAGTTCGTAGCGTCCCCCGAAGGTGAGGCCTGATGTGGGTCTCATTTGTTCAGCACCGCCTCTAGTACCTGTTGTGCGATGGGTGCGGCGATCAGGTTGCCGTACCCGGTCTGGCCGAGCCCCCCGCCGTCCTCCACGAGGACGGTGATGGCGTACTGCGGATCGTCCGCAGGAGCGAATCCGGTGAACCAGAGGGTGTACGGGTCGTCCCCGCCGTTCTCAGCGGTGCCGGTCTTACCGGCCACCGTGACGCCACCTATTGTTGCATTCGTCGCCGCGCCGCCCTGGACGCTGGCGACCATCATGGCCTTCACGGCGTCCGCGGTCTCGGTGCTCACGGCCCGTCCGAGCGGCTTCTCCTCGAAGCGCTGCAGCACGCTGAGATCCTGCGACCGGATGACGTCGACGAGGTTCGGCTGCATCACCTCGCCGCCGTTCGCGATGGCCGCGGAGACCATCGCGATCTGCAGCGGGGTCGCCCGGACCTCGAACTGGCCGAAGGCGGTCAGCGCCGTCTGCGCGTCGTCCGTGGTCTGCGGATAGGTGCTCGCCTCGACCGACATCGGGATCTCGAGCTCGGTGTCGAAGCCGAACTTCTCGGCCTGCGCGCGGATCGCGGGAGCGCCGAGCTGCACGCCCATCTCGGCCATCGGCACGTTGCAGGAGAGTGAGACCGCTGTGGCGAGCGTCACCGTGTCTCCGGAGCCGCACAGGCCGCCGCCGGAGTTGGTCACCTGCGAGCTCGAGCCCGGCAGCGTGTACGCCTGGACATTCGGGAAGCTGGAGTCGGGCGTGAACCGGCCGGACTCCAGGGCGGCGGAGGCGACGACGAGCTTGAAGACGGAGCCGGGCGGGTTGAGCGAGCCGCCGATGGCGCGGTTCACGAGCGGCTCGGCCGGGTCGTCGTTGAGCGCCCGGTACGCCGCGAGGACGTCGTCGGTGTCGTGCGAGGCGAGCGCGGTCGGGTCGAAGGTGGGCTTGGAGACCATGGCGAGGATGCGGCCGGTAGCGGGCTCGGTGACGACGACCGCTCCGGTGTAGTCGCCGAGCGCGTCGAACGCGGCCTGCTGCGCGACGGGGTCGATGGAGAGCTCGACCGAGGCGCCCTCGGGGTCCTGGCCGGTGACGAGGTTGTTGATCTCGTCGAAGAACTGCGAGTTCGAGGTGCCGGAGAGGTAGTCGTTGAGCGAGCGCTCGATGCCGGTCGTGCCCTGGTTGAGCGTGAAGTAGCCGGTGACGGCCGAGTAGAGCGGGCCGTTCGCGTACTGGCGCTGGAACTTGTAGATGTCGTCGGACGACGTCGACGAGGCGATCGGCTCCCCGTCGGCGAGGATGACGCCGCGCTCCGTCGAGAAGCTCTCGTAGAGCGTCCGGGTGTTCCGGGAGTCCTCGGAGAGGGTGTCGGCCTGGAGGACCTGGATGGTGGAGGTGGACACGAAGAGCGCCACGAACATCGCCAGGACGACGAAGCTCACGCGCTTGAGTTCTCGGTTCATCGGGGAGTCACACCACCAGACGCGGCTGATTGCGCACTGTGTCGGACAGGCGGAGGAGGACGGCGACGATCATCCAGTTCGCGACGAGCGACGAGCCGCCCGCGGCGAGGAACGGCGTGGTGAGGCCGGTCAGCGGGATGACGCGGGTGACACCGCCGATGACGATGAAGCACTGCAGGGCGATCACGAACGAGAGCCCGACGCCGAGGAGCCTGCCGAAGTCGTCCTGGCCGGCGAAGCCGATCCGGAAGCCGCGCGAGACCAGCAGGAGGTAGAGGCCGAAGATCGCGAAGAGGCCGGCGAGGCCGAGCTCCTCGCCCAGGCTCGCGATGATGTAGTCCGACTGCGGGACGGGGGTGATGTCGGGCATCCCCTGACCGAGGCCGGTGCCGAGCAGGCCGCCGTGCGCGAGGCCGAACAGGCCCTGCACGAGCTGGTAGCTGCCGCCGGGGTCGGCGCCGTAGCGCTCCGAGCTGAAGGCGTCGAGCCAGTTCGCGAAGCGGTTGCCGACGTAGCCGAGGGTCTGGCTGGCGAGGATCGCGCCGCCGAGGAAGAGGCCGACGCCGATCAGCACCCAGCTGGTGCGGCCGGTCGCCACGTAGAGCATGACGAGGAAGAGGCCGAAGTAGAGCAGCGCGGTGCCGAGGTCGCGCTGGAAGACGATGACGCCCATCGTGACGGCCCAGACCACGAGGATCGGGCCGAGGTCGCGCAGCCGCGGGAAGCGCACCTTGAGGAACGTCCTGCCGACCATCGAGAGCGAGTCGCGGTTGCGGACGAGGTAGCCGGCGAAGAAGACCGCGAGCGCGATCTTGGCGATCTCGCCGGGCTGGAAGCTGAAGAAGTCGCCGATGCCGATCCAGACGCGCGCACCGCTGACCTCGCGGCCGATGAACGGCAGGAGGGGGAGCAGGAGCAGCACGATCGCCGCGAATCCGGCCACGTAGGTGTAGCGGAAGAGGATGCGGTGATTGCGGATCACCAGCAGGACGACGATCGCGGCGACGATCGCGAGGCCGCTCCAGATGATCTGCCGGACGGCCACCGACTCCCAGCCGGTCGCACCGTCGGCGATGTCGATCCGGTAGATCTCGGCCACGCCGAGCCCGTTGAGGACGGTGGCGATCGGGAGGAGGAACGGATCGGCCTCGGGCGCCGCGAAGCGCAGCACGACGTGGACGACCAGCACGAGACCGGAGAGGCCCGCACCGAGGGACACGAGGGTGGTGTCGACCGCGCCGAGGGCGCCGAGCTGGACCAGCACGATCGCCGACGCGTCGATGAGGCACGCGCCGATGAGCAGGAGCAGCTCGAGGTTGCGCAGGCGCTGGCGGAGGAAGCGTGGGCGCTCGCGGGTCACGGGAGGAGTGGCGGTGGCGGTCACGGTGCTCCGTTCGCGTCCGTCAGGCGCTCGACGATGTCGACCGCGCCGGCGTAGGAGTCGGCGCTGATCGTCTGCTCGAGCTGCTCGACGTCGTAGTCGCGGAGGGAGTCGAGGGGGATCCCCGTGTCCTCCTTCACTCCGGAGAGCGAGAGCGGGCCGACGGACTGCTGGATGCCCTGGTAGATGATCACGTTCTGGCCGTCGGTGCCGACGTAGAACCGGGACTGCGTCCAGTCGTAGGCGAGCAGGACGCCGAGGAAACCGGCGATCAGCACGAGCGAGAGGCCGACCAGCCAGGTGATCCGGCGGCGCAGGTGCCGGCGGCGGTCCTCCTCGATCAGCTCGTCGAGGTAGTCCTCGGACGCGGGCTCGAAGTGGGTCGGGCCCTGGGCGGCCGGGGCGCGGGTGTGCAGGCGGAGGCCGGGGATGCGGATCCGGTTCTGCGAGTCGTCGGTGCTGATCGGCGTGGGGGCCGCGGCGGAGCCGACGATCACGGGCTCGGCGGTGGGCGCGAGGATCTGCGCGGTGTCGCCGGCCCCCGGGACGTCGAGGATGACGACCGTCACGTTGTCCGGCGCGCCGTGGGAGAGGCTGTCGCGGATCAGGCGGTCGGCGACCTGCTGCGCCGTCTCGTCGCGGGACAGCTCCTTCTGGATCTCGTCGTGCGGGACGACGCCGGAGAGGCCGTCGGAGCAGATCAGCCAGCGGTCGTTCGGCTCGGTCTCGAGGGTGAGGGTGTCGATCTCGGGGTTCGTGTGCACGTCGCCGAGGACCCGCATCAGGACGGAGCGGCGCGGGTGCGTCATCGCCTCCTCCTCGGTGATGCGGCCGGAGTCGACGAGGCGCTGGACGAACGTGTGGTCGGTGGTGACCTGCTCGAGCTTGCCGTCGCGCAGCACGTAGATCCGGGAGTCGCCGATGTGCGCGATGGCCACCGACTCGCCCACGCGCACGATCGCGCTGACGGTGGTGCCCATGCCGGTCAGTTCGGGGTGGTCGACGACGGCGTCGGCCAGCATCGTGTTGGCGGCGAGGAGCGTGCGCTTGAGCTCGTCCTCCGCCTCGTAGGTGGAGGCGTAGGTGCGGTCGGCCTGCGCGATGCGCTTGATCGCGATGGAGGAGGCGACGTCGCCGCCCGCGTGCCCGCCCATCCCGTCGGCGACGACGAAGAGCTGCCGGCCCGCGTAGCCGGAGTCCTGGTTGTTGGAGCGGATGCGGCCGACGTGCGAGACGGCGGCGCTCTCGCGCGTGACGCCCGTCTCCGCGGCGCTGTCGGGTGTGACTGCCACGCGCTACGACCGCCGCAGCTCGAAGGTCGTCGTGCCGACCTTGACCGGGGTGTTCAGCGGCACCTTGGTGGGGGCGCCGACCCGGCGGCCGTCGAGGAAGGTGCCGTTCGTGGAGTCGAGGTCCTGGATCATCCACTCGTCGTTCCAGATCAGGAGGCGCGCGTGGTGGGTCGAGGTGTAGTCGTCGCGGATCACGAGCGCCGACTCCGAGGAGCGGCCGATCGTGAGCGGCTCGCCGTTGAGCTCGAGCTCGGTGCCGCGCTTGGGGCCCGAGGTGATGACGAGCCGCTGCGCGGTGTGCACCGTCGCGACGCCGCCGGAGTCGGTGCGCTCCTCGCGGGGGCGCCGCGCGGAGGGGGCGGACGGTGCCGGCGCGGCGGCGGGGGCGGCCGCGGCGGCCACGACGGGCTGGGCCGCGGTGACGAACGGCGCGGAGTCCTGCCCGGCGGCCGGCTGCTGGCCGGCGGGCAGCTTGCGCACCCGCTGGCCGAAAAGGTCGGAGCGCAGCGCGTAGACGATGCCGAACACGAAGAACCACAGCAGCGCGAGGAACGCGATGCGCAGGAGGAAGAGAGTGAGCTCGCTCATAGCCGGTCGTCCCAGAATCCCTCGGAGGAGCGCCCGGACGGACCGGACGGCGAGCGGTCGGCGCGCGCGGGTGCGGCGCCCTGGACGACGCGGAAGACGATCCGCGTGCGTCCGATCGAGATGGTCTGCCCGGGCGAGAGCGGCGCCTGGGTGACGGGCTTGCCGTCGAGCTTCGATCCGTTGGTGGAGCCGAGGTCGTGGACCTGGGCGCGGACGCCGTCCCAGAGGATCTCGACGTGCTTGCGCGAGGTGCCGGAGTCGTCGACCGTGATGTCGGCGTCGCTGCCGCGCCCGATGACCGTCCTGGACTTCGTGATCGGGTAGCGCTTGCCGTCGATCTCGAGCGCGGGCGTGGAGGCGACGACGCCCTTGACGCTGCGGGAGTCGACCTCGACCATCCCGGCGCTGAGCGACTCGTCGGCCGCGAGCGAGATGTCGATCGGACCGGAGAAGCGGAAGCCCTGCTTCTTGGCGTGCTCGGTGGCGACCGTGGTGAGCTCGTCGATGAGCGTCGGGCCCATCCGCTCCATCCGGTCGAGGTCGGCGGCGGACATGCGCAGGGTCAGCTGGTTGGGCACGAGGATGCGGTCGCGGGTGACCACCGCCGCCGTGGTGTCGAGCTCGCGGCGGAGAGCGGAGGCGAGCTCGACCGGCTGCAGACCCGACTTGAAGGTCCGAGCGAAAGCGCCGTTGACGACGCGCTCGAGTCCCTTCTCGAAGTTGTCCAGAATGCCCACAGTCTTCCGATCTTCCGTTTCTTCGCCTCTCGGCGGTCGCGTGCGGATCGAGGTGTCTGCGCGCCCGGTCCGCTTCCGATCTCCTGTCTGCGCCGCGCACGGCTACGGGCATGTTACTGGGATGCTCTGGATACGGCCTCCCCGAGGGGGATTCGGGGTGCGGACCGCGCCCGTCCGGGCGGGCGGGCTCCGGCTCGTGGAACCGCGTCCGGCACGCTCGGATCCGTCGATCTCGCGAGCCGAGGACCGTTCCGCGAGTTCGAGGCGGCACGAGACCCCCGTCCTCGCGCGGCCGGGTTTCCGGTCTCGACTGCGGGGGTGCTAGTCTTTCTCGTCGGTGCTTCGGTGCCGTTGGTGAGCGCGAGTGGCGGAATAGGCAGACGCGCACGGTTCAGGTCCGTGTGCCCGAAAGGGCGTGGGGGTTCAACTCCCCCCTCGCGCACCAGAGACAGAGCCCCCGATCGGAATCCGGTCGGGGGCTTCGTCGTTTCACGACCGTGTCGTTCCCGAGCCGTTCGCCGTCGCGGGGACACCGGGGGAGGGGCGCGCGTTCACCGGGCGGACGCCGTGGGCGGCCACTGTCGGCGCATGATCGCTCTGCGCGCCGATGTCGGCGGCCTCGACTCGCGAGCCCTGCCCGAGCTGCTCCGCCGACTCCATCGGCACCGGCACGTGCAGGTGGGCGGGCGCCAGTGGATCGCGGTGCTGCCGGAGGTGGGCCCGGTGCTCCTCACGGACGGTGCCGAGCTGGTGCTCGACGTCCTGGTGGAGCGGCGCGCGCTGCTGCCGGTCGTCATCGACGCGCTCGAGGCGGAGCTGCGCCGCGACGGCTTCCGCGAGAGGCTCGCCCTCCGCTGGTCGACCCCCGACGCGGTCCCGGTCCCCTTCCGCTGACGCCCGGCGCCTCCCGCGAGATGCCACTTGTGCACGCTTCTCTCGGCGTGTCGCGTGCACAAGTGGCATCTCGCGCGGGGGAGGGACGGGGGTCAGCGGCGGGTGAGCTCCACGACCGGGATGGTGCGGGTGGTCTTCTGCTCGTAGCCCTTGAAGCCGTCGGAGGCGTCGGTGAAGCGCTTCCAGCCGGCGTCGCGCTCGGCGCCCTCGAGGACGCGGGCGCGGACGGGCACGGTGCCGTCGTCGGGGGTCTCGATCTCGGTGTCGGGGTGGGCCTCGAGGTTGTGGAACCAGGCCGGGTGCTTTGGGGCGCCGGCGGCGGAGGCGGCGATCAGCCAGACGTCGTCGGAGGGGTGCAGGCCCATCAGCGGGGCGATGCGCTCCTCGCCGGAGCGTGCGCCGGTGTGGTGCACGAGGACGAGGCTGCGGCCGAAGCCCGCGGTCGTCACCGTGCCGCCGTTCGCGCGGAACTCCGCGATGATCTGCTCGTTAAAGTCGGCCATGCTCGTGCTCCTCGACGTCGGTGTCAGGCGCGGGCGCCGAGGGCGTCCGTCCGCGTGCCGGGGCCGGACGCGGGGGGCAGGTCCGAGCCGCCGACCGCGGCCGCGGGATCCGCGAGCGCGCGACGCCAGGGTAGCTCCGCCGCGCCGACGAGCTCCAGTCTCGAGCGCAGAGCCGCGCGCTCGATCCGGACACCGCGGGCGAGGTCGCTGAGGGCGCGCGCCGAGACGCGGGCCGCCAGGCGCTCGCGGTCGACCGTGAGCAGCGAGCCGAGGAAGCCTCCCAGCACGACCGCGGTCGGGTTGAAGAGGTTGATGTACGTCGAGAGGCCCTCGGCGAGCAGATCGACCTGCCGGGCGACCTCGGCGAGCACGGCGGGGTCGCGGGAGGTGCCGAGCGCGATGTCGAGCTCGTCCTGGTCGAGGACGCGCGCGCCGAGCACGTCGAGGAGCGACCGCATCCGGACCTCGGCCTCGAGGCAGCCGTGCCGCCCGCAGCCGCAGAGGCGGCCGTTCGCGGCGACGAGGGTGTGGCCGAGCTCGGCGGCGAACCCCGAGGAGCCCTGCAGGGGGACTCCGCCGATGATGACGCCGCCGCCGATGCCGCTGGCGCCGCCGCTGACGTAGACGACGTCGGCGACGCCCCGGGCGGCTCCGAAGAGCGACTCGCCGATCGCGCCGAGTGTGGCGTCGTTGCCGACGGAGACGGGGAGCTCGAGCGCGCGGCTGAGCTGCGACGCGAGGTCGACGTCGCGCCAGCCCAGGTGCGGCGCGCGGTGCACGAAACCGGAGTCGGCCTGCACGAGGCCCGGCACGGCGACTCCCGCGCCGAGGAGGACGCGGTGGGTCTCCCGCTCGGCACGGAATCCGGCGACGATGCCGCTGACCACGCGGACGACGGTCGCCGGGCTCGCGGGCTTCGGGGTGTCGAAGCGGACGCGGCGGAGGAGGTCGCCGTGCAGGCCGACCAGCCCGACGATGATCGCGTCGGTGTCGAGGTGCACGCCGACCACCGCGAAGGTCCGGCCGGGGACGACCGTCGCGCTCGGCCGGCCGATGCGTCCGTCGGAGGCGGTGGTCTCCTCCTCCACCCAGCCGAGCTCGCTCAGCTCGCCGACCAGGTTGGCCACCGCCGAGCGGTTCAGGCCGGTCTCGCGGCCCAGCTCGGCCCGGCTGATCGGCCCGGAGCGGTGCACCAGGGTCGCGATGGCGGCGAGGTTGTGCCGACGGAGCAGAGCGTTGCTCGATGCTCCGACTGCTCCTGCCATGCTGCTCAGCCTCTCGTCGGCGCGGTGGGGCACCGGGTCCGGGGATGCGCTCGGGCGCGGGCCCTCCTCGGGGAGAGCGCGCGCCCGAGCACGGTGCAGGGAGGAGAGAAGGCTAGCGCCCGCCCGCCCTCCTCTTGTTGAAGATGTCGAACGCGACGGCGAGCAGCAGCACGAAGCCCTTGATCGCCATCTGCCAGGCGGCGTCGACGGAGAGGATCGACAGGCCCATGTTGAGCACGCCCATCACCAGACCGCCGATGACCGCTCCGACCACGGTGCCGACGCCGCCCTGGACGGCCGCGCCGCCGATGAAGACCGCGGCGATCGCGTCGAGCTCGTAGTTCTGACCGGCGGAGGCGACGGCGCCACCCGCACGGGCGGTGCTGACGATGCCCGCGACACCGGCGAGGGCGCCCATGTTCACGAAGATGAAGAAGTTGACCCACTTCGTCTTCACGCCGGACATCATCGCGGCGAACAGGTTGCCGCCCATCGCGTAGATGTGGCGGCCGAAGACCGTCCGCCCCAGCACGAAGCTGTAGGCGAGGATCAGCACGGCGAGCACGATCAGGATGATCGGGGTGCCGCTGTAGCCGGCGAGCAGCCAGGAGAGCGCCATGATCGCGACGACCGCGATGGCCGACTTGGCCCAGACCGAGGCGATCGGCTCGCGCGGGAGCTCGAGGCGGCGCAGCGTCGCCCGGGAGCGCAGCTGCTGGACGACGAACACGACGCAGACCAGCAGGCCCAGGACGAGGGTGAGCGCGTCGCGTCCGGCGATCCCGCCGAGCACGCCCGGCAGCCAGCCGGCGCCGATCGCGGTGAACTCGGTCGGCAGGCCGTTGATCGTGCCGCCGGTGAGCAGAACCAGGGTGAAGCCGCGGAAGATCAGCATGCCCGCGAGGGTCACGATGAACGCCGGTATGCCGACGAAGGCGACCCAGAACCCCTGCCAGGCGCCGACGGCGGCGCCGGTGACCAGGGCGACGACCACGGCGGCCCACCAGGGCAGGCCCCAGTTGTTCATCGCGATAGCGGAGATGGCGCCGACCATCGCGACGACCGAGCCGACCGAGAGGTCGATGTGGCCGGCGATGATCACCATCACCATGCCGATCGCGAGGATCAGGACGTAGGCGTTCTGCTGGATCAGGTTGTTGACGTTGCCCGGCAGCAGCAGGCGGCCGTTCGTCAGCACCTGGAAGAGCAGGATGATGATCGCGAGCGCGGCGAGGATGCCGTACTGGCGGAGGTTGATGTTGAGTCGGCGTGCGCGCTTCGGCGGCGTGGACGGCGTGCTCGCCGGCGTGCCGCTCGGGGCTGTCGTGGTCGTGGCGCTCATCGGGCCTGTTCCTTTCCGGCGGTCATGTAGTGCATGAGGTGCTCCTGGGTGGCGTCGGCACGGTCGATCTCGCCCGTGATGCGCCCCTCGGAGATGGTGTAGATCCGGTCGGCCAGCCCGATCAGCTCGGGCAGCTCGGAGGAGATGACGACGACCGCCTTGCCCTGGGCCGCGAGCTCGTTGATGATGCCGTAGATCTCGTACTTGGCTCCCACGTCGATGCCGCGGGTGGGCTCGTCGAGGATCAGCACGTCGGGGCCCGAGAAGATCCACTTCGAGAGGACGACCTTCTGCTGGTTGCCGCCCGAGAGCTTGCCGGTGACGGCGGAGACGCTCGGGGCCTTGATGTTCATCTTCGAGCGGTACGAGTCGGCGACCTTGTACTCGCGGTGCTTGTCGATCACGCCGAGGCGGGCGAGCCGGGAGAGCGCGGCGGCCGACACGTTGACGGTGATGTCGCCGATCAGGTTGAGGCCGTAGCGCTTGCGGTCCTCGGTCGCGTAGGCGAGGCCGTTGCGGATCGCCTCCTCGACGGTGCGGGTCTGGATCTCCTTGCCGTCCTTGAAGACGCGGCCCGAGATGCCGGTGCCGTAACTGCGGCCGAAGATGCTCATCGCGAGCTCGGTGCGCCCGGCGCCCATCAGCCCCGCGAAGCCGACGATCTCGCCGGCGCGCACGGTGAAGGAGGCGTCCTCGACGACGACGCGGTTCACGTCGACGGGGTGGTGCACGGTCCAGTTCTCGACGCGGAGCTTCTCCTCGCCGATCTGCGGGTCGCGCGGCGGGAACATGCTGTTGAGGTCGCGGCCGACCATCGCGCGGATGATCCGGCTCTCCGAGGCGTCCTCGCCGGCCATCGCGAAGCTCTCGATGGTGCGGCCGTCGCGGATGATCGTCACCGTGTCCGCGATGGCGCGGATCTCCTTCAGCTTGTGGCTGATGATGATGCAGGTGATGCCCTGGTTGCGCAGCTGGTCGATCAGGCCGAGCAGGTGGTCGCTGTCCTCGTCGTTGAGCGCGGCGGTGGGCTCGTCGAGGATGAGGAGCTTCACCTCCTTCGCGAGCGCCTTGGCGATCTCGACGAGCTGCTGCTTGCCGACGCCGAGCTCGAGGATCTTCGTGGCCGGGCTCTCGGCGAGGCCGACGCGGGCGAGCAGCTTGGCCGCCTCCGCGTTGGTGGCGTTCCAGTTGATGACGCCGCGGGTGGACTTCTCGTTGCCGAGGAAGATGTTCTCGGCGATGGAGAGGTAGGGGCTCAGCGCGAGCTCCTGGTGGATGATGACGATGCCGTCGGCCTCGCTGTCGTTGATCGAGCGGTACTGCGCCTGGCGGCCCTCGAACTCGATCGAGCCCTCGAAGCTGCCGACGGGGTAGACGCCCGAGAGGACCTTCATGAGCGTCGACTTGCCGGCGCCGTTCTCGCCGCAGATGGCGTGGACCTCGCCCGGCTGGACCGAGAGCGAGACGCCGTCGAGGGCGCGGACGCCGCCGCCGAACTCCTTGACGATGTCGCGCATGATGAGGATGGGACTGGCCAACAGGGCCTCACTTCGTTGTGCAGAGGATGGATGGGGACGCGGGGAAGAAGGGGGAGAAGGGCGGGGTGGGGAGGATCACTCCTCCCGCACCCCGCCCGACCGATCAGAGTCCGACGTCGCCGGCCGTGAGGAAGCCGGAGTCGATGAGGGTCGACTGCACGTCGTCCTTGACGACGACCTGCGGCTCGAGGAGGTAGGACGGGACGACCTTCTCGCCGTTGTCGTACGTCTCGGTGTCGTTCACCTCGGGCTCGTCGCCCGCGACGATCGACTGCACCATCTGGAAGACGCGGTCACCGAGGGTGCGGGTGTCCTTCCAGACCGTCATCGACTGCTCGTCGGCGAGGATCGCCTTGACGTTCGCCTTGTCGGCGTCCTGTCCGGTGATGATCGGGTAGTCGGCGCCGGGCGCGTAGCCCGCCGACTTGAGCGAGGCCTCGATGCCGATGGCCAGGCTGTCGTTCGGGGAGAGCACCACGTCGACCTTCTGGTCGCCGGTGTAGAAGGAGGAGAGGCGGTTGTCCATCTCGGACTGCGCCTTGTCCGAGGCCCAGCCCTGGATGCCGATCGAGGCCCAGTCGTCGTCCGAGGCGGGCG
This sequence comes from Rathayibacter sp. VKM Ac-2804, assembly GCF_009866655.1. NCBI lineage: Bacteria > Bacillati > Actinomycetota > Actinomycetes > Micrococcales > Microbacteriaceae > Rathayibacter > Rathayibacter sp. VKM Ac-2804. The sequence goes on along the minus strand of NZ_CP047420.1, from coordinate 137,151 downwards.
ACTTGCCGGACGGCACGACGAGCTTGCCGCTCTCGATGTAGGGCTGCAGGACGTCCCAGGCGCCGGAGAAGAAGAACTTGGCGTTGTTGTCGTCGGGGCTGCCGGCGAAGGGCTCGAGGGTGAAGGGACCCGCGGCGTTCGCGAGGTCGAGGGTCGATTCGATGTACTGGCCCTGGAGCTGGCCGACCTTGTAGTTGTCGAACGTCGCGTAGTAGTCGACGTCGGCGGTGCCGTTGATCAGGCGGTCGTAGGCGATGACGGTCGCGTTCTGCTTCTTCGCCTCGGCGAGGACGGGGGCGAGCGCCTCGCCGTCGATGGCCGCGACGACGAGGATCTTCGAGCCGCCGGCGATCTGGTTCTGGATCTGCGAGATCTGCTGGTCGGTCTTGTTGTCCGCGTACTGGAGGTCGACGGTGCAGCCGTCGCCCTCGAGCTGGGACTGGAGGCCTTCGCCGTCGTTGATCCAGCGCTCGAGGCTGCGGGTGGGCATCGAGATGCCGACGGTGCAGTCGCCCTCGGCGCCGGCGCCGGCAGCGGCGCCGCCGGAGTTGGCGGGGCTGGCCGAGCAGGCGGTGAGACCGAGGGAGATGATGCCGGCGGCGGCCAGCGTGGTGATGCTGCGGGAGAACTTCATGGAGTGCATTCCTCTCTGAAAGCAGTGTCCGAGGATGAGGACGGCGCGAGAGCGTGCAGGTGGGAGCACGTCGTCGTGTCGTCGCCCGGGAGGGCGGGAGAGCCCCGAGGGGCTTTGTCCACGGAGACAACATATTGCGCGCGCACCGGTCTGTAAAGCGCGAGAGGCGACGGATCGGCGGCGTTGCCGAACCGTGATCTTCCGCTGATCGATCCCCGCCAGCACTGGGTGAGAACGCTCTCAGCAGGAGGGTGTGGAGCCGCGACGCGCAGTACCGATGCGTGCCGTCGCCTCCGAGGCAGGACTCCTCGCCCGCCTTCCGCGTGGCACGGAAGGGGGGCTCCTCCGCCCTGCCCTGGCGAGCATCCGGCTCCTAGGCTCGGGACTGCGACCGAGCACTGACCACGACGAAAGAGGAACCGCCATGCCGTTCGACTCCGAAAATGACAGCGCAACCACAGCGGGTCTGACCCGCCGGGCCGGTCTCGCCGCCGCCTGGTCGGCCCCCGTGGTCGTCGCTGCTCTGAGCGCCCCGGGCGCCTCCGCTTCGACCGTGACCCCGAGCGGTGCGCCCTGGCTCGGCGTCTTCCTCGCACCGGATCGCGCGGTTCCCGGTGCATTCGCCCTCGTGGTGCGGGTCGGCGGGCCCGCGGCGGAGTTCGGGACGCCGCTGACGCTGCCCGTCGACTCCCGCGTCGACATCGTCTCGGAGCACGACGTCGCGTCCTGGGGCGACGGCATCGTCTCCGACGGTCCGCGCAACGCCCACGTTCCGATCGCCGCCGGCGTCTACCGGACCAACGTGGCGACGAATCTCCGCGACGGCTCGACCTTCGTCGTCGGCGACCTGATCAGGCAGCCCGCGGTCCCGAGCGTCTTCACCCCGCTCCCCTCCGGGACCTTCGCCGTGACGGCCACCGTGACGCAGGGCCCCGTCTACCCGGGGGCGGAGGAAGCGGTCTTCGCAGCGCTGGGCAGAACCAGCAGCAGCGCCCCGATCACGGTGTGACGCGGAAGGCGGGGACCCCGGAACAGGAGCTGAGCTCGTTCCGGGGTCCCCGCCTCCGTCTGCGCCTTCTGCGTCGTCAGAGCCAGCGGCGCAGCTCCGGCCGCTCCAGGACGGCGGCCGGCGTGCTGTGCCGGCCCCGCAGGGCGCGGATCACGGCGCTCGTCGCGGAGATCCGCGAGCAGGTGGTGGAGAAGCCGAGGACGACGCCCGAGAGCAGCGCCATCACCGGGTACTCCTCGATGAGCTGGTCGGCCGACCAGTACATCAGCAGCGTCGCGAGGGACGCGAGAGCGACGGGCGCGGTCAGGATCCCGGCGACCAGCGCGACGCCCAGCCCGATCTCGACGAACGGGGTGACGACGCCGAAGAGACCTGCCGCGTCGTGCAGGATCGTCGACGCGAACAGCTGGAAGTACTCGGGCACCCGCCCGTTCTCCGCGGCGCCGTCGGCGACGAGCAGGATGTCGGAGCCGCCGAATCCGGACCGGAGCTTGAGCAGGCCCTCGTCGATCCAGAGCAGGCCCAGGGCGACGCGGGCGGCGGCACCCAGGGCGGCGGCCGCCCAGCGCCACCCCGGTCGGCTCACGAGAGCTTCGCCGCGCCGAACACGGCCTTCGCCTTCTCGCAGTGCACCACGACGTAGCTGTAGTCGGCGGCGTCGGCGACGTCGAAGCTCTGGGTCTTCGTGTCGTAGGACACCGCGCCCAGCTCGACTCCGGCGCTCACGGCCTTCTCATCCGTGCCGTTCGTGAGGTAGAGGTGCAGGTCGGGGCCCTCGTCCGAGGAGAAGCCGCTGAGGTCCACGGTCGCGCCCGAGACCGTCGCGGTGCCGGCGACCTTCTTGCCGTTCAGGCCCTCGAACGCACCGGAGCGGCTCTCGCCGGACGGCGCGACGGTCGACGGGGCGGTCGTCCTCGCCTCGGCGCTGGAGCTCGTGGACGACGTCTCGGCCTTGTCGGCCGCAGGGGCGCAGCCGGTGAGCACGCCGGCGACGAGGACGACTCCGGCGATCGCCTTGGGGAGCAGGTGACGGGACATGGGGGTGTTCCTCTCGTTCTCTGGATCTCCGGGACGGGGCGCCACGGAGAAGGGGGAGGCGACCGGAGGGGATCCGGTCGGGACCTCGGGCGGGCCGCCGCGGAGTGCGGGGTGCAGGAACGGCGCCGCCCGCCCGAGGAGTGGGGAAGGGTCAGTTCACCTTCGAGATCGCGCAGGATCTGAAGCCCGAGTTCGCGTTGACCTGGACGTTGTAGGAGTGCCCGGCCTCGAAGGTGTAACCCGAGCCGACGGGGCAGGCGTACTGCGCGCCCGGTGCGGCGACGTCCGTCTGCGCGGAGTACCCGTTGATCAGCACCTGCGAGGTGGTGAAGCTCTTCTTGCCGCCGCTGAAGATCGCATCGAGGTTGCTGCTGTCGATCACGTACGGCGTGGCCGGGTTCTCGGCCGACGCGGAGGTGCCGAAGGACTCGTTCGTGCCCGGGCTCAGGGCCGAGCCCCACCTGTTACCGAAGATCCAGTACTGCCCGTCGACCACGAGCGTGGCCGAGGCGTAGGCGCCCGAGTCCGGGGTGTCGGGGCCGGTGTTGCTCACCTGGAGGATGAAGTACGGGGCCGGTGCCGGCGGGGTCGCCCCGAAGAGCGCGACGCTGAAGGCGCCGGCCGAGGCCGATGTGTCGCCCCAGGCCGACGGCGCGTAGTCGTTGTTGAGCGACCACTGCATGATGCCGTCGACGTGACCGTAGAGCTCGGGCTTCGCCGCCATCGCCGTCCACTGGGAGGCGAGGCTCGCGAGGACCGCGGCCTGGTCGTACGCGGCCGCACCCGATCCGCCGAAGACGTTGTTCGCGGTGCCGCTGGCGCCGGCGTTGCTGACCTGGCCGATCACGATCCTCGTGCGCTCGGCGATGCACAGCGAGGTGGCGGCGGAGCAGTCGGGACGGACCGCGCTGTTCAGCGCGCGGCTGATGGTGCTGAAGAAGCCGGGATCGCTCTCGGCGACGCCGCCGACCGTCCAGCCGCCCGTGTTGTAGGTCTGGGCCAGCAGGTAGTCGACCGTGCCGGTCCTCAGCAGCGGAGCGAACTGGTCGTTCGCGCCGTCGTGCACGCCGGAGGTGAGGGTCAGGTTGGTCGGCGCGGCCGGGTCGACCTCGGTCCCGCTGCTGAGGTGGACCTGCGGTGCGACGGCGAGGGAGAGGCCGGCGCCCTTCACCGCCGCGCCGAGGGCGCTGATCGTCTCGGCGTCGATGCCGTTCTCGAGGTCGAGGTCGACGCCCGTGATGCTCCCGCCGGAGAGCTTCGCGTTGCAGTCCTCGATCTGCGCGAGCAGCCGGGAGCCGACGGCGCCCGCCGTGGCGGTGTTCACGGTGTCGCGGGTGACGGTCTGCCCGCCCAGGCTGAGCAGGTTCACCGTGCCCGGCGCCTCGTGGTCGATGACCTTCTGCATCGCCGAGAGGGTCGCGGAATCGGCGGTGCTGCTCGCCGGGTCGGCGAACGCGAAGACGATCACGTTCGATGCGGCGATGCCGGCGGGATCGATCTGCGCCAGCGAGCCCGTCGCTCCGAGCTGGAGGTAGGAGACGCGGAGGTCGGGGACGGAGCGGGCGGTCTCGGCGACGGCCTGCGGCGCCGCACCTCCGGCGGCGATCGCGCTCGGAACGGCCACCGCGGCGGCCAGGGCGGCGGCGGCCAGGAGGCGGCGGCTCAGTCGGGTTCTCATCTCGGTGCCTTTCGAGGGGTGGTGGAGGCGGGCGACGGTCGCGGCGGGCGACGGTCCGAACCGGCCTCACGGGCGGCGGCACGGCTTCGCGGGTCGGATCGATGGTGAGTCGACCGCGCGGCTTCCGAAAACTTGTGGCGCGGATGATCATGGTTGGCGGGAATGACTGATGAGGCTCGATGAACAATGGCTGATCCCTGAAAGTCCTCTTCGTCCATGAGGACGTATAGAAAGGTCGATACTCACGTATATGAATGCGATCATCGGCGGAATTGCGCGGCTTCTGTGATGGCGGAGATCGGCTGATTCGGCGGAGAAGCGCGGAAGTGGCGCCGGACTTGAATCCGAAGGCCTTTCTCCTGTTACACTCACCGCTCGGTCACCCTGCAGACGTCCCCGTTCATCGTGCGGACGAGCATTCGGCGGCTTTGAGAACTCACATGTTCTGCCCTCGCGGACGTGTGGAGAGCGGACCCCGTTCCCGGGCGCTCTGAGACGATCCTCGAGACAGATGAGAACCGATGAAAGACACCCTTCAACCGCTGGACTCCCCCCTCAGGCCGAGCCCTCCCTGCCGTATCGATCGGCAGCGGTTCAGCGGTCCCGGCGCCGAGAAGGCGATCAGCGAGTGGATGGGAGTCGGTGAGGTCCACCCCCGCAGCCGAGAGGCGTTCGAGGCGGAGTGCGAGCGCCTGATCGTCGATCAGGTGAGTGCGCACCGGATGACCGCCCGCGCGAACTACTTCACCTCTCCGGATTCGAGTTCGACCGGATTCCCGAGAAGCGACCGGATCGAGATAGTGGCCCTCATCGAGGGCGAGTGCTTCGTCTCCGTCGGGACTCAGCGCTATCGCCTCACCCGGGGCTGCATCGCCATCGCCGGCGGCGGCGAACCGGTGTCGTCGGAGACCTATGACGTGACCGAGTGCGTCTACATCAGCATTCCGTCCGATCAGCTGAGCGAGCGCTTCCAGGCCTCCGTCCCGCTCTACGGCATCGAGGTGATCTCGCCGCCGCGGCTGATGCGCCTCTTCCAGACCCTCTCGCACGAGCTCGCCTCGCAGGACTCGATGACGCCCGAGGCGTTCCGCGCGCATCTCGCCCAGCTGACCGGGCTGATCGAGGCGTCGCTGGCGAACCGGAGCCACTTCGCCGTCGGCGATCTCGAGCGGATCAAGCTCTCCCGCGAGCACGTCGAGGGCTACGTGCGCGACCACCTCGCCCAGCGCGAACTGACCGTGGCCACCCTCGCCGAGGTCTTCCACACGAGCCCGCGGACGATCCACCGGCTCTTCGCCAGCGACGGGCCCACCCTGTCCGAGTACATCCGCACGAGCCGGCTGACGGCGCTCGCGGCGGAGATCAGCGCGGCGGACAGCCCCGACGGCTTCGAGGTGCTGGCCGCCCGGTGCGGTCTGCACGAGTACGTCACCGCCGCGCGGCTGTTCCGCAAGGAGTACGGCCTGACGATGCGCCAGTTCTGGAAGGCGTACCGCCTGAGGAAGTGAGCGCCGGGGCGGCTCCGGCGCCGCTCCCGTGAGGAGAGCGTGAGGGTCGCCGCCGCCGCCGTAGGGAAGTCGTGAGGACCGGCGTCGGAACGCGTCGCCGGGTGTTGCATCGGGATCCGTGCCGGTGCTGCGCTCGTCGCGGTGCCGGCCGGGCGCCTCCGCACTCGGGGTGCCCTCGGCCCCCGAATGGAGTTCCCGTGCTCGACCTTCTCTCCGTGATCGGCGTCCTCGCCGTCTTCGCGCTCATCGGCGTCGTCGCCAGGGGGGTCGAGGCGCTCGCGCCGCGCTCCGCCGGCCCCCGCGCCGCGGCGGAGGACGGCACCGGCCCGCGGTCGGCTCGCGACGGGGCGGGCCGACGATGATCGTGTTCGACGTCCTCGCCGTGGTCCTCGCGATCGCCGCGATCGGCTACCTCGTCGTCGCTCTCGTGAAGCCGGAGCGGTTCTGATGAGCGCGCTGCCCGCGATCCTCCAGGTCGCCGCGGTCGCCCTCGTCCTGGTGCTGCTCTACCGCCCGCTGGGCGACTACACGGCGCACGTCTACTCCTCCTCCCGGGACCTCGCCGTCGAGCGCGGCTTCTACCGCCTCATCGGCGTCGACCCGCGCGGCGAGCAGAGCTGGCGGGCCTACCTCCGCGGCGTGCTCGCGTTCTCGCTGGTCGGCGTCCTGCTCGTCTACGCGCTGCAGCGGGCGCAGGCCCTGCTTCCGTACTCGCTCGGCTTCCCGGCGATCCCCGAGGGGCTGTCGTTCAACACGGCCGTCTCGTTCGTCACCAACACCAACTGGCAGTCGTACTCGCCGGACGTGACGATGGGCTACTCGGTGCAGCTGCTCGGCCTCGCCGTGCAGAACTTCGTCTCGGCCGGAGTCGGCATCGCGGTCGCGATCGCCCTGGTGCGCGGCTTCGCGCGCCGCGGCAGCGACTCGATCGGCAACTTCTGGGTCGATCTCACCCGCGGGACGCTCCGCCTGCTGCTCCCGCTGTCGGTGATCGCGGCGGTGCTGCTGCTGGCGGGCGGCGTGATCCAGAACCTCGCCGGCTTCACGGACGTGACGACGCTCACCGGCGGGACGCAGAGCATCCCGGGCGGGCCGGTCGCCTCGCAGGAGGCGATCAAGCTGCTCGGCACCAACGGCGGCGGCTTCTTCAACGCGAACTCCGCGCATCCGTTCGAGAACCCCTCGGCGGCGACCAGCGCGCTGCAGATCGTGCTGATGCTCGCGATCCCGTTCTCGCTCCCGCGCGCCTTCGGCCGGATGGTCGGCAGCCCGAAGCAGGGCCTCGCGATCGTGGCGGCGATGGCGGCGATCTTCGTCGTCTCGCTGACGGCGCTGACCCTGCTCGAGCTCGCGGGCGGCGGGCCCGCCCCGCAGGCCGCGGGCGGCGCGATGGAGGGCAAGGAGGTGCGCTTCGGCATCGCCGGCTCGACGCTCTTCGGGGCGACCAGCACGCTCACCTCGACGGGCGCCGTCAACTCGATGCACGACTCCTACACCGCGCTCGGCGGGATGCTGCCGATGCTGAACATGATGCTCGGCGAGGTCGCTCCGGGCGGCGTCGGCTCCGGGCTCTACGGGATGCTCGTGCTCGCGGTGCTCGCCGTGTTCATCGGCGGGCTGCTCGTCGGGCGGACGCCCGAGTACCTGGGCAAGAAGCTCGGCCCGTACGAGATCACGCTGGCGAGCCTGTTCATCCTGATCACGCCGACGCTCGTGCTCGCCGGGACGGCGCTGAGCTTCGCGATCCCCGCGGTGCGGGCCGACGTGGAGAGCACGTCGATCTGGAACCCGGGGCTGCACGGCCTCTCGGAGGTGCTCTACGCCTTCACCTCGGCGGCCAACAACAACGGCTCGGCGTTCGCGGGGCTCACGGCGAACACGCCCTGGTTCAACGGGGCGCTCGGAGTGGCGATGCTGCTCGGCCGGTTCCTGCCGATCGTGATGGTGCTCGCCCTGGCCGGCTCGCTCGCCAGGCAGGGCGTCACTCCGTCGACCGCGGGGACCCTGCCGACCCACCGGCCGCAGTTCGTCGGCCTGCTCGTGGGCGTCACCGTCGTCGTGACCGCCCTCACCTACTTCCCCGTGCTCGCACTCGGACCCCTCGCAGAAGGACTCCAGTAACACCATGACCAGCACACTCGACACCTCCGCACGCCCCACCGCCGAGGAGGAGCGGCCGCGGCGCGGCGCCTCGGCCTTCAGCCTCGAGCAGGTCGGCGCGGCGCTCCCCGGGGCGCTGCGCAAGCTCGATCCGCGCCTGATTGTGCGCAACCCCGTGATGTTCCTCGTCGAGGTCGGCGCCGCGCTGACCACGGCGCTCGCCGTCGCCGAGCCGTTCCTCGGCGGCGCCCAGGCGTCGGGCGGGGTGCCGGTGCCGCCCTCGTTCACCGCGGGGATCGCGGTCTGGCTCTGGCTGACCGTGCTCTTCGCCAACCTGGCCGAGTCGGTGGCCGAGGGGCGGGGCAAGGCGCAGGCCGACAGCCTGCGGCAGACCCGCACCAGCACCGCCGCCCGCCGCCTCGCCGAGTACCGCGCCGGCGACGGCTCGGCCGCGCACAGCCGGATCGAGGAGATCTCCTCCGCCGATCTGCAGCTCGGCGACCACGTGGTGGTCGAGGCGGGCGAGCTCGTCCCCGGCGACGGCGACATCGTCTGGGGCATCGCCTCCGTCGACGAGTCGGCGATCACCGGGGAGTCGGCGCCGGTCGTCCGCGAGTCCGGCGGCGACCGCAGCGCCGTCACCGGCGGCACGCGCGTGCTCTCGGACCGCATCGTCGTGCGGATCACCTCGAAGCCCGGCGAGACCTTCGTGGACCGGATGATCGCGCTGGTCGAGGGGGCGTCGCGGCAGAAGACGCCGAACGAGATCGCGCTGAACATCCTGCTCGCGAGCCTCTCCATCGTCTTCCTCGTGGTGACGCTGACGCTGAACCCGATCGCCTCCTCCGTGGCGGCGCCGGTCAGCGTCCCCGTGCTGGTCGCCCTCCTGGTCTGCCTGATCCCGACCACGATCGGCGCGCTGCTCTCGGCGATCGGCATCGCGGGGATGGACCGGCTCGTGCAGCGCAACGTGCTCGCGATGTCGGGCCGTGCGGTCGAGGCCGCGGGCGACGTCACCACGCTGCTGCTCGACAAGACCGGCACCATCACCTACGGCAACCGGCGCGCCACGGAGTTCGTCGCGATCGACGGCACCGCCGCCGACGAGCTGATCCGCGCCGCCGCGTCGTCCTCGCTCAGCGACCCGACGCCGGAGGGGAAGTCGATCGTCGACCTCGCCGCGGCCCGGGGCGTGCACCCGGACGCCCTCGCGAGCGAGGCGCTGTCGGCCGAGATCGTGCCCTTCACCGCCCAGACCCGGATGAGCGGGCTCGACCTCGCCGACGGGTCGATGATCCGGAAGGGCGCCGGCTCGGCCGTGACCGCGTGGCTCGAGAGCGACGCGCGTCTGGCGAGCACGGTCGCCGCCGAGCTCGACGAGCAGGTGCACCGCGTCTCGGAGAGCGGGGGGACGCCGCTGGTGGTCGCGGTGAAGGACGCCGGCGGCACGGGTCGGATCCTGGGCGTCGTGCACCTGAAGGACGTGGTGAAGGAGGGGCTGAAGGAGCGCTTCGCCGATCTGCGGGCGATGGGCATCCGGACCGTGATGATCACCGGCGACAACCCGCTCACCGCGAAGGCGATCGCGGCGGAGGCCGGCGTCGACGACTACCTCGCCGAGGCCACGCCCGAGCAGAAGCTCGCCTACATCCGCCGCGAGCAGGAGGGCGGGAACCTGGTCGCGATGACCGGCGACGGCACCAACGACGCTCCGGCGCTCGCGCAGGCCGACGTCGGGGTGGCGATGAACACCGGCACGTCGGCCGCGAAGGAGGCCGGCAACATGGTCGACCTCGACTCCGACCCGACCAAGCTGATCGACATCGTGCGGATCGGCAAGCAGCTGCTGATCACCCGCGGGGCGCTCACGACGTTCTCGATCGCGAACGACCTCGCGAAGTACTTCGCGATCATCCCGGCGATGTTCGCCGGGGCCTTCCCGGGGCTCGCGGTGCTCAACGTGATGCAGCTGCACTCGCCCGCCTCGGCGATCCTCTCGGCGATCGTCTTCAACGCGCTGGTGATCGTGGTGCTCATCCCGCTCGCTCTGCGCGGAGTCGCCTACCGCGCGCTCAGCGCCTCGCGGATCCTCAGCCGCAACCTCCTCGTCTACGGGCTCGGCGGTGTGATCGCGCCGTTCGTCGGGATCAAGCTCGTCGACCTCGTCGTCTCCCTCCTCCCCGGCTTCTAGAAAGCAGACACCGATGAACTCCCCCCGCTCCGGTCTCCGGCAGTACGCCGTCGCGCTGCGCGCGCTGATCGTGCTCACCCTCGCCCTCGGCGTCGTCTACCCGCTCGTGGTCACCGGGATCGGGCAGCTCGCGCTGCCCCGGCAGGCGAACGGCTCGATGCTCGCGGTCGACGGCCGCGACGTCGGCTCGAGCCTGATCGGCCAGTCCTTCACCGACGCCGACGGGCAGCCGCTGCCCGAGTGGTTCCAGTCGCGGCCCTCCGCCGCCGGCGACGGCTACGACGCGAGCGCCTCCAGCGGCTCGAACCTCGGCCCCTCGAACGAGGACCTCGTCGCCTCGATCCAGGAGCGCCGCGCCGCGATCGCCGCGTTCGACGGCGTGGACCCGGCCGCGGTGCCGGCCGACGCGCTCACCGCCTCCGCCTCGGGGCTCGACCCGCAGATCAGCCCGGCCTACGCCGAGCTGCAGGTGGCTCGGGTCGCTGCCGCCCGGGGCCTGCCGGAGGAGAGCGTGCGCGCGCTCGTCGACGGGGCGGTGCAGGGGCGCGACCTCGGCGTCCTCGGCGAGGAGACGGTGAACGTGCTCGAGCTCAACCTCGCGCTCGCGCGGCTGTGACCGGGGCGGCTCCGGGCGCACCTCGGGCTCGTAGACTCACCCTCGGCTCGCCGGGACGCCGCGATCACGCGAGCCGGAGCCGATCTCGCGAGCCGAGGGTGGGGGCCGGAGCATGACGAAGGGCCGCCTGCGCGTGCTGCTCGGGGCCGCACCCGGCGTCGGCAAGACGTACACGATGCTCGAGGAGGGCCGCCGGCTCGCCGCCGAGGGCCGCGACGTCGTCGTCGCCGTCGTCGAGACGCACGGCCGCGCCGCCACCGCCGCGATGGTCGAGGGGCTCGAGGTGGTCCCCCGGCGCGCGGTCGAGCACCGCGGCGTGCGGCTCGAGGAGATGGATCTGGAGGCGGTGCTCGCCCGGCGGCCCGACGTCGCGCTGGTCGACGAGCTCGCGCACACCAATGCGCCCGGCTCGCGGCACGACAAGCGCTGGGAGGACGTGACGGCGCTCCTCGACGCCGGGATCACGGTCTTCTCCACGGTGAACATCCAGCACATCGCCTCGCTCAACGACGTCGTGCAGGCGATCACCGGAGCGCCGCAGCGCGAGACGATCCCCGACGCCGTGCTCCGCGCGGCCGACCAGATCGAGGTCGTCGACCTCGCTCCGCAGGCCCTGCGCGACCGCCTCGCCGACGGGCGGGTCTACCCGCCGGAGCGCATCGACGCCGCGCTCTCGAACTACTTCCGCCTCGGCAACCTCACCGCGCTGCGCGAGCTCGCCCTGCTCTGGCTCGCCGACGAGGTCGACAGCGCGCTGCGCGACTACCGCGGCGAGCACGGCATCGACAGCACCTGGGAGGCCCGCGAGCGGGTGGTCGTGACGCTCACCGGCGGCACGGAGGGGGAGACCCTGCTGCGCCGCGGCGCGCGGATCGCCGCGCGCGCCTCCGCCGGCGACCTGCTCGCCGTGCATGTGGTGACGCCCGACGGGCTGCGCACGCCGCGGCCGCAGGTGCTCGAGTCGCAGCGCGCGCTGGTCGAGTCGCTCGGCGGGAGCTACCACCAGGTCGTCGGCGAGGACGTGCCGCGGACGCTGGTCGAGTTCGCCCGCTCGGTGAACGCCACGCAGCTGGTGCTCGGCGTGAGCCGGCGCAGCCGCCTCGCCGCGGCGCTCACCCCGGGGATCGGCGCGACCGTGATCCGCGAGTCGGGCAACATCGACGTCCACATCGTCAACCACTCGGCGGCCGGGCGGACGGCGGTGCTGCCGCGGCTCGACGGCGCGCTCACCCTGCGGCGCAGGATCCTCGGCACGGCGCTCGCGCTCGTCGGCGGGCCGCTGGTGACCTGGCTGCTGTCGAGTCTGCGCAGCGACGAGTCGATCACGAGCGACGTGCTCTCGTACCAGCTGCTCGTGGTGCTCGTCGCGCTCGTCGGCGGGCTCTGGCCGGCGCTGTTCGCGGCCGTGCTCTCGGGGCTCACCCTCGACTACTTCTTCGTCGATCCGCTGTACACGATCACCGTCGACGAGCCGCTGCACGCGCTCGCGCTCGTGCTCTACGTGCTGAACGCGGCGCTGGTGAGCGCCGTGGTCGACCGCGCGGCGCGGCGCTCGCGCGCGGCGAAGCGCTCAGGGGCGGAGGCGGAGCTGCTGGCGACGATCGCGGGCGGGGTGATCCGCGGGCAGGGGGCGCTGCAGGCGATCCTCGAGCGCTCCCGCGAGGCGTTCGGCCTGACCGGCGTGCGGCTGGTGCGGGACGGCGCGGTCGTCGCCGCGGACGGCGAGCCGCGGCCCGACGGGGAGCCCGTGCGGATCCCGGTCGGCGCGCATGCGGAGCTGGAGCTGCACGGCCGCGAGCTCGAGGGCAGCGAGCGGCGGCTGCTGCAGGTGGTCGCCGCGCAGCTGGACTCCGTCCTGGAGAACGCGGCGCTGAGCGAGACGGCGAGCTCGCTGGCTCCGCTGGCCGAGACCGACCGGGTGCGCAGCGCGCTGCTCTCGGCGGTCAGCCACGACCTCCGCCGGCCGCTGGCGGCCGCGACCGCCGCCGTCTCGGGGCTGCGCTCGCGCGACGTCGAGTGGAGCGACCGCGACCGGGAGGAGCTGCTCGCGACCGCCGACGAGAGCCTCACCACCCTGGGCGCGCTGGTCACCGATCTGCTCGACGTGACCCGGCTCGAGGCGGGGGCGCTCGCCGTCTCGCTGGCCCCGCTCGACGCGGCCGACGTGGTGCTGCCCGCGCTCGACGAGCTGGGGCTCGGGCCGGGCGAGGTCGACCTCGATCTCGACCTCGACTGCCCGGAGCTGCTCGCCGACGGGGTGCTGCTGCAGCGGGTCGTGGTGAACCTGCTCGCGAACGCGGTGCGCTACGCGCCGTCCGGGACCCGGGTGCGCGTCTCGACCAGCGTCTTCGGCGGGACGGCGCAGATCCGGATCGTCGACCACGGGCCGGGGATCCCGCCCGAGCGCCGGGCGGAGGTCTTCGTGCCGTTCCAGCGCCTCGGCGACGACGACAACACGACCGGGCTGGGACTGGGCCTCGCGCTGTCGAAGGGGTTCACCGAGGGGATGGGCGGGACGCTCGAGACCGAGGACACCCCGGGCGGCGGGCTGACGATGGTGGTGACGCTGCCGGTGGTGGCCGCCGCCGTGGCCGCCGAGAGCAGCACGGCCGCCGAGACCGACGCCTCCGGAGGAGCCGCATGAAGATCCTGATCGCCGACGACGACCCGCAGATCCTGCGGGCGCTGCGGATCACGCTGACCGCCCGCGGCTACGACGTGGTCACCGCGGGCGACGGGACCGAGGCGATCAACCGCGCGATCGACGAGCGGCCGGACCTCTACATGATCGACCTGGGCATGCCGCGGCTCGACGGGATCGAGGTGATCCACGCCCTGCGCGGCTGGACGAGCGCGCCGGTACTCGTGGTGTCGGGGCGCACGGGCTCGGCGGACAAGGTGGGCGCGCTCGACGCCGGTGCGGACGACTACGTGACCAAGCCGTTCTCGATGGACGAGGTGCTCGCGCGCATCCGGGCGCTGTCGCGGCGCGTGCAGCCGGCCGAGGGCGAGCCGCTGGTGGTGATCGGCGACGTGACCGTGGACCTGGTCGCGAAGAGCGCGACCCGGGACGGCGCCTCGGTGCGGCTGACGCCGACGGAGTGGCAGGTGCTCGAGATCCTGGTGCGCAACGCGGGCAAGCTCGTCACCCGGCGCTCGCTGCTCGACGAGATCTGGGGACCGGCGCACGTGACCGACACCGGCTACCTCCGCCTCTACCTGGCGCAGCTGCGCAAGAAGCTCGAGCCCGACCCGGCGCACCCGCGGTTCCTGCTGACGGAGGCGGGGATGGGCTACCGCTTCGTCCCGGGCGAGGACGCGCCGGCGCGCTAGTGGTGTCGGCGGAGCCGCCGGGTCAGGACGCCTCGACGTAGGCCGCAGCGGCCTCGCGGAGGATCTGCGACTTGCTGACGCCGCGGCTCTTCGCGAGCCGGCTCACCTCCTGGTCCAGCCCTCTGGTCGAGCGGACCTTCCACACCGGGCCGGCGGGCTCCCCGCCGTCGAGCCGCGGGCGGCCCCTGGCGATGATCACGGCGTCGTCGAGCGTGGCGGCGCCGGTGGCCGCCAGCAGTGCGGCCCGCGCGTCGTCCGCCGCGTCGGCGCCCTCAGCGTGCACTGCTCGGGCGCTGGAGGACCGCAGCCGAGGGCGGTCCCATGCTGGTCGAGTAGCCCCGTAGGGGCGTATCGAGACCCGCCCACCGTCAGCACGGCGGGGCTGCGGATCCCGATGCGACTGCGGCGCGGGGGGACAATGGAGGAACCCCAGGAGAAGGAGACCACCGTGGATCAGCCGCGCATGAACGTCGAGTCGTTCAACCTCGATCACCGCACCGTCGCCGCGCCCTACGTGCGCCTGGCCGACGCCAAGACCCTCCCGGCGGGGGACCACCTCGTCAAGTACGACGTGCGCTTCACCCAGCCCAACCGCGGACACCTCGAGATGCCGACCGTGCACTCGCTCGAGCACCTGTTCGCCGAGAAGTCGCGCAACCACTCCGACCGCGTCGTCGACTTCTCGCCGATGGGCTGCCAGACCGGCTTCTACCTGATCCTGCAGGGCGAGCCCGAGCTCGCCGAGGTGCTCGATCTGGTCGAGTCGACCCTCCGCGACATCACCGAGGCCACCGAGGTCCCCGCGGCGAACGAGACGCAGTGCGGCTGGGGCGCGAACCACTCGCTCGAGGGCGCTCAGGACGCGGCGCGCACCTTCCTCGCGCAGCGCGACCAGTGGGAGCAGGTCACCGCGTGAGCGCGGTCGAGGCGATCGTCCTCGTCGCGATGGACGAGGAGGCCGAGCCGTTCCTCGTCGCGGCCGGTGGTGCACCGGAGCCCGTCGCGGTGGGCAACGCCCTGCAGTGGTCGCTCGAGGTCGGCGGCCACCCGGTGCTGCTCGTGCGCACCGGCGTGGGACTCGTGAACGCGGCCGGCGGACTGACGGCGGCGATCCTCCGCGTCGGCGGGGCGCCGCTGGTGATCAGCGCGGGGTCGGCGGGCGGACTCGGGGCCGAGGTGCGCGTCGGCGACGTGGTCGTCGGCGACGAGTACGTGCAGACCGACGCGGACGCGCAGGCGTTCGGCTACGCGATGGGGCAGGTGCCGGGGATGCCGGCGCGCTACTCGGGGCACGGGCCGGCGCTCGCCGCGGAGCTCACGGCGTCGCTGCCGGACGGCGGCGGGATCACCGTGCGGCGCGGACTGATCGTGTCCGGGGACGTCTTCGTGTCCGGCGACCACGTCGCGCGGGTGCGCGGCCTCTACGACGGGGCACTGGCGACCGACATGGAGTCGGTCTCGCTCGCGCAGACCGCGTACGTGCACGGGCTGCCGTTCGTCTCGGTGCGCGGCATCTCGGACCTCTGCGAGCCGGGCTCGTTCGAGGCGCACGTGGACGACGCTGCGGACCGCTCGGCCGCGGTGGTGCGCGCGCTGCTCGACGCGGTGCCCGCCGGCGTGGCCGCGTGACGCCCGGCGAGGAGATCGACGGCCTGATCGCGAAGCATCCCGATTGGCGGGGGGAGCTGCTCGGTGAGGCGCGGCGGATCATCCTCGAAGTCGATCCGGGCATCGTCGAGGAGTGGAAGTGGAGGGGCGCGCCGGTCTGGGAGCTCGACGGCATCCTCGTGGTCGGCAACATCTTCCAGAAGAAGGTGAAGCTCGGCTTCATGTACGGGGCGTCGCTCGAGGATCCGGCGGGGATCTTCAACGGGGAGCTCGGCGGGAACCAGCGCCGCTCGGTGGAGTTCGCCGAGGGGGACGCGATCCAGGAGGAGGCGCTCGCGGGGCTCGTGCGCGCGGCGATCGCGTTCAACGCGGCGAAGCGGGCGGCGCGCGGGCGGAAGTAGGACGGCCGGGGCGGCGGGTCGGCGTGCTGGGTGGGTGGGTCTCCTGGGAACGATCACCTAGTTCGTATGGGGATAGCCATGCTGATCGAGTAGCCCGCGCAGCGGGCGTATCGAGATCCGCCAGCGTCAGAAGTGGAGTCTGCAGACCCGCCCTGCTGGTGACGGCGGGTCTCGATACACCCCTTCGGGGCTACTCGACCAGCATGAACGGGCCGCCGCGGGTCCTTTCGCTCACCACCGAGACGCCGACCGGCATGATTCCGATTCTTCTCGGTGGAGGTGTCGATATCGGGGGGCGCCGTTCGACGCGATAGTAGGAGGGCGCAGACAGCGCCCGCGACTCTCGAGGAGAACACCGTGAAGTACATGCTGATCATGCGCGCGACCGACGCCGCCAAGGCCGCCTACGAGGAGATCCCGTTCGACGAGATCATCACCCGGATGGGGCAGTACAACGAGGCGATGATCACCGCGGGCGTCCTGCTCGCGGGCGAGGGCCTCTCCGACGACGTCGCGACCTCCGGGTTCGTGGTCGACTTCTCCTCCGAGCCGGCCGCGATCACCGACGGCCCCTACGGCGAGACGCACGAGCTGTTCAACGGCTTCTGGATCATCCAGGTCTCCTCGAAGGAGGAGGCGAAGGAGTGGGCGCTGCGCTGCCCGCTCGTCCCCGGCAACACGCTCGAGGTGCGCCGCGTCACCGACGAGAGCGACTTCGCGGACTTCGCCGACAACGAGTACCTGCAGAAGGAGGCCGGCTGGCGCGAGGACGAGAAGGCCCGCGCCGAGAACGGCTGACATGACGCCGACGGCTCCCGGGCAGGAGACCCGCGCACGGGTCGCCGCCGTCTGGCGCATCGAGAGCGCGCGCATCGTCGCGACGCTCGCCCGGGTCACCGGTGACGTCGGCGTGGCCGAGGACCTGGCGCAGGAGGCCCTCGTCGAGGCGCTCGAGCAGTGGCCGACGACCGGTGTCCCGCGCAACGCCGGGGCCTGGCTGACGGCGGTGGCCAAGCGCCGGGCGATCGACGGCTGGCGGCGCAGGACCGCGCTCGACGACCGCTACCGCCTGCTCGCGCGCACCCTCGAGGAAAGCATCGACGTCGAGTGGCGGCCGATCGAGGACGACGTGCTCCGGCTGGTCTTCACCGCCTGCCACCCCGTCCTGTCCCGGGAGGCGAGCATCGCGCTCACCCTGCGCCTCGTCGGCGGGCTCGGGACGGAGGCGATCGCGCGGCTGTTCCTGGTGCCGGTCGCGACCGTCCAGCAGCGCATCGTCCGGGCGAAGAAGTCGCTCGCGGCGTCGGGCGTGCCGTTCGAGGTCCCGGAGCCGGCGGAGTGGAAGGCGCGGCTCGACGCGGTGCTCGGGGTCGTCTATCTGGTCTTCACGGAGGGCTACGCGGCGACCTCGGGGGACCGCTGGCTGCGCACCGAGGTGGCGGGGGAGGCGCTGCGGCTCGGGCGGGTGCTCGCCGCGCTCCTGCCGCGCGAGCCCGAGGTGCTGGGGCTGCTCGCCCTGATGGAGCTGCAGGCCTCCCGGTTCGCGGCGCGGACGGCGCCCGACGGCTCTCCGGTCCTGCTCGAGGACCAGGACCGCACCCGCTGGGACCGCGGCCAGATCGAGCGCGGCCGGGAGGCGCTGCGGCGCGCCGATCGCGTCGGCAAGGGCCGCGGCTCCTACGGACTGCAGGCGGCGATCGCCGAGTGCCACGCGATCGCGCCGAGCGTGGCCGCGACCGACTGGGAGCGCATCGTGCTGCTGTACGAGATCCTCGGGCGGGTGTCGCCGAGTCCGGTCGTCGAGCTGAACCGCGCCGTCGCGCTGTCGATGGCGACCGGCCCCGCCTCCGCGCTGCTCGTCGTCGACCGGCTCGCGACCGAGGGCGCCCTGCGGGCCTCGCACCTGCTGCCGAGTGTGCGCGGCGAGCTGCTCGCGCGCCTGGGCCGGCGGGAGGAGGCGCGGGCCGAGCTCGCGACGGCCGCCTCGCTGGCCGGCAACGAGCGCACCCGCGCGCTGCTGCTGGCGCGCGCCGCGTCGCTGTGAGGTCGAGCGCGCGGGTCAGCGCTCGGTGACGACGCCCGCCTCGACGTGCCAGTGGCGGGTCAGCTGCACGGTCTCGAGCATGCGGCGGTCGTGGGTGACCAGCAGCAGCGTGCCCTCGTAGGCCTCGAGCGCCTGCTCCAGCTGCTCGATCGCGGCGAGGTCGAGGTGGTTGGTCGGCTCGTCCAGCACGAGGAGGTTGGTGCCGCGCGCCTGCAGCAGCGCCAGGGCGGCGCGGGTCCGCTCGCCCGGTGAGAGCTCGCCGACGGGGCGCGAGACGTGGTCGACCTTGAGGCCGAACTTCGCCAGGAGGGTGCGCACCTCGGCGGTCGGCCACTCCGGCACGAGCGCCTCGAAGGCGTCGGCGAGCGGCACGTCGGAGGCGAGCAGCGCGCGCGCCTGGTCGATCTCACCGATGGCGACGCTCGCGCCGAGCGAGGCACCGCCCTCCTCGGGAGTGGAGCGGCCCAGCAGCAGCGACAGGAGCGTCGACTTCCCGGCGCCGTTGGGGCCGGTGATGCCGATGCGGTCGCCGGCGTCGACCTGCAGCGAGACCGGGCCGAGAGTGAAGGTGCCGCGGCGGGCCACCGCGCCGTTCAGCGTCGAGACGACCGAGCTCGAGCGCGGGGCGCTGCCGATGGTGAAGGCGAGCTGCCACTCCTTGCGCGGCTCCTCCACCTCCTCGAGCCGGGCGATGCGGCTCTCCATCTGGCGGACCTTCTGGGCCTGCTTCTCGCTCGACTCGGCCGAGGCCTTGCGGCGGATCTTGTCGTTGTCGGGCGCCTTCTTCATCGCGTTGCGGACGCCCTGGCTCGACCACTCGCGCTGGGTGCGGGCGCGCGAGACGAGGTCGTCCTTCTTCTCGGCGAAGTCCTCGTACTTCTCGCGGCGCTGGCGGCGGGCGGTCTCGCGCTCCTCCAGGAACGCGTCGTAGCCGCCGCCGTAGACGGTGGTGGTGCCCTGCGCGAGGTCGAGCTCGAGCACGCGGGTGACGCTGCGGGCGAGGAACTCGCGGTCGTGGCTGACGAGCACCACTCCGCCGCGCAGTCCGCGGACGAACGCCTCGAGCCGCTCGAGGCCGTCCAGGTCGAGGTCGTTGGTGGGCTCGTCGAGCAGCACCACGTCGAAGCGCGAGAGCAGGAGGGCGGCGAGGCCGACGCGGGCCGCCTGCCCGCCGGAGAGCGAGGTCATCAGGGAGTCGGCGGCCACGCCGCTGGTGCGGCCGGTGGCGTCGAGGGCGAGGCCGAGGTCGGCGAGGACGACCGGGGTCCGCTCGTCGAGGTCGGCGGCGCCGCTCGCCAGCCAGCGGTCGAGGGCGAGCGCGTAGCGGTCGGCGATCCGCCCGTCGGGGTCGGGCTCGGCCAGTGCGGAGGCGGCCTCGTCGAGCTCGGTCGAGGTCTCCGCGGCCCCGGTGCGCCGGGCGATGTAGCCGGCGACGGTCTCGCCCTCGCGGCGCTCGTGCTCCTGGGGCAGCCAGCCGACGAAGGCGTCGCCGGGCGCGAGCACGACGCCGCCCTCCAGCGGGGCGGTCTCGCCGGCGAGGATGCGCAGGAGCGTGGACTTGCCCGCTCCGTTCGCGCCGACGACGCCGACGACGTCGCCCGGGGCGACCGTGAGGTCGAGGCGGTCGAACAGGGTGCGGTGCGCGTAGCCTCCGGAGAGGCCCTTGGCGACGAGGGTGGCGGTCACCGGTCCAGCGTAGGCGGGTGCGCGGGGGCCCGATCTCGCTAGACGGCCTGATTGCACGCGCGTCTAGGATGGCCGGATGAGCGAGACGACGGTCCGGGGCGGCGCCGGCTACTGGTACCCGGACGAGTCGTCGACGCGTCGTGCCGTCGAGGTGCTGAGCGCGATGCGCGGCTACCGCGTCTCCGAGGTCGCGATGCGCCGCCGCACGCGCGAGAAGATGGCGATGGGCGAGACCGACCTCATCGCGATCCAGTTCCTGCTCCGCCGGCAGCGCGAGGGCGACCTCGTCAGCGCGAAGGACCTCGCCGCCCACCTCTCGATCTCCTCCGCCTCGACCACCGTGCTGATCGACCGCCTCGTCCGCAGCGGGCACCTGGTGCGGAAGCCGCACCCGAGCGACCGGCGCGGCATCGTCGTCGAGGCCACGGTCGACAGCGATCAGGAGGTCCGCGAGACGCTGCAGCAGATGCACCGCCGGATGCTCGAGATCGCCGAGGACCTCGACGCGGGTGAGGCCGAGGTGGTCGTCAACTTCCTCCGCCGGATGGGCGCCGCCGTCGACGAGATCGACGCGGACGAGGTCGAGACGGGCGCCGCCGCCCCCGCCGCCGCCTCCGACGAAGCCGAGAACTAGCTAGACCTTCTAGTAAAGAGTCGGACTAGGGATAGGCTGGCTCCATGGGTCAATTCCTCTACGGCACACCGCCGGCCGTGATCGAGATCGAGGACCGGACCCTCGCGCACCTGCAGATCGTCGTCTACGCGAAGTTCCGGCGCGACGAGCGCTTCAGCCTCACCCTCGACTCGATGCCCGAGGGGGCGCGCGGCCGCCACTCGTTCTGGATGAATCCGAACATCGCGCTGCAGTTCCACTTCGCCGGCAGTCGCCAGCCGACGATCAACCCGTCCTGGGTCGAGGTGCTGATGGATGCGGCGAACGGCGGCGGCGGGCTGCGGCTGCTGCCCGAGCCGAAAGCGTGACCGGCGCCCGGCGTCCGATCCGCCGCGCCGTCCGGTCACTCCGCTCCCCGTCCTTCTTCTAGGGTGGGACCGTGCGCCCGGGGGAGGGCGCGACGAGGGGGAGCAGATGCGCGCACGAGTACTCGGAGGCGCGCTCGCGCTCGTGGCGGCGGCGGCGCTCGCCGGCTGCTCCGCACCGGCTCCGGCCCCCACGGTCACGGTCTTCGCCACGGCGACGCCGACTCCCGATCCGACCGTCACGGCGGCGCTCCCGCAGTCGACCGCCACGGTCTTCGTGCCGGTTCCGGAGGCGACGGTCACCTTCACTCCGAACGACGTCCCGGTGATCCCGGAGACGGCGTTCGCCGTGGACAACGGCGCGGTCCCCGGTGCGTCCGGCGAGCCGACCAGGAACGCCGCGGGCGACATCGTGACCTACACCGTGGTCTCGGGCGACTCGTTCTTCGACATCGCCCAGCGCTTCGGGATCCCCGTGCAGCAGCTGCTGCGGATGAACCCCGGCGTCGCGGGGGCGGGCGAGGCGGTCTACATCGGCAACGTCATCAACCTCGACGCGAACTACCTGGGCTGAGAGCCCGCGCGGCGCCGGGCGGCCGCGGTGCGCGGGAGGCGCTGAGCGCTACTCCGACTTCGGCAGCAGGTGGAAGGCGAGCCCGAGCGACGCCGAGATCATCAGGATCCCGCCGAAGAAGAGGAAGCCGGCGAGGTCGGGCAGCAGGAACGAGTTGCCGAGCACCAGGATGCCGCCGAGGAAGAGCACGAAAGAGAGGACGACGCCCAGACCAGTCATGCCCTCATCGTACGGGGCCCGCGACGGGAAGGGCGCGCCGCAGGAGGAGCGCCCCGCTCGCGGGTGCGCGCCTCACGGCAGCAGCAGCGCCCGCAGCTCGTCCGCGCCCGAGACCACCGCGATCGTGCCGACCGCCTCGATCGGCGAGCCGTAGCCCCACTCGACCATGATCGTCGGCACCCCGTGGGCCGCGGCGCCGTGCACGTCGTGCTCGCGGTCGCCGACCATGACGGGCGTCGAGAGGTCGACCCCGATCTCGCGGAGGCGGCGCAGCGCCTCCTCCACCACGTCCGCCTTCGCGCTGCGGACCTCGTCCTCCGAGGCGCCGCAGATGATCGTGAAGTGCTGGGCGAGCCCGTAGTGCTCGAGGACGCGCCGCGCGGCGGACTCCGGCTTCGAGGTGGCGAGCGAGAGCGGGATGCCCGAGGCGGCGATGCCCGCCAGCAGCTCCGGCAGACCGGGGTAGACGCTGGAGTCGAAGAGCCCGCCGGCGTTGTAGCGGCGGCGGTAGACGACGAGGGCCGCCTGCGCCTCGTCGACGCTCATCCCGCCCAGCTCGCGGAACGCGTCGAGCAGCGGCGGGCCGACGTAGGCGAGCAGCTCCGCGGGGGTCGGGACCGGGCGGCCGAGCTCGACGAAGGTCTCGACCAGGGTGCCGGTGATGCCGGGCGCCGAGTCGGTGATCGTGCCGTCGAGATCGAAGAGGATGCAGCTCCAGGTCGCCTCGATGCCGGGCTGGGCGTCGGGCGCGAGGGTGGTGTCGGACATGGCGGGCTCCTGCCCTCGAGGGACGAAGGTGATCCCGGCGGTGCGCCCCGTCGGGGGGAACACTCTACGGTGCCGCGGCGTCGAGGGACTGCTCGATGAACGACCGGGCGACGACCTGGGCGATCGAGCCGGCGTCGAGCTGGACGGCCACGAAGTCGGCGGTGCGGATCAGCGCGAACGCCTCGCGGCCGGGCAGGACCAGCATCTGCACGCGCGGGTGCTGCTGCCGTGGGACCGCGGCGCGCAGCTCATCGGTGGAGGTGAAGAGCGGGAGCACCTGCTCGCCGGTGGTCGTCGCGACCACCCGCACGTGCGGCACTCCGCCGGGCTGCGAGCCGGTGACGTCCACGACGAGCGAGCCCTCGAGGCAGGCGGTGAGGAGGCGCTCCACCCCCTCCGCGGTCGCGTCGGCGACCAGCGCCTCGAGCGCTTCGCGCGCCGCCGTGTTGCGGTAGGGGCCGGGTCGCGACGGGCGGGCAGGGGGTCCGTTCCTCCGGGGCATGTCTTCACGGTATCCGGGTTCGCGCCATCTCTCGAATCTGTCGCGACAATCGCGCTCATTCGACGACGAGATGCGATATACGACGGATGGCGGAGAGATGAGCCGATTCTCAGGCGGATTGCACCGGCTTATCCTGAGTATCGGCGCAGATCATGGCGATGATTCGCGCGAATGGCGCCGATAAGTACTCGTCGGACGGTGGAGAAGGGGTATCGTCTTCTCCTGTCAGTGACATCCAGGAGGAAAAGTGGCCCAGAAGATCACGCTTGTCGACGATATCGACGGAACGCCTATCGACTCCGGTGACGGCGGCACCGTCCGCTTCAGCATCGACGGAGCCAACTACGAGATCGACCTCGGACCGGACAACATCGCCGAGCTGCACTCCGCTCTGGAGAAGTTCGTCTCGAACGGCCGTCGCGTCGGATCGCGTCCGGCTGCCGCCACGTCGGTCGCCTCGGCGTCGAAGAGCGACCCCAAGCAGCTCAAGGCCGTCCGCGAGTGGGCGAACGCCAACGGACACCAGGTGTCCGACCGCGGCCGCATCCCCGCCGAGGTCCAGGCGGCCTACGCCGCCGCGCACAAGTAGAGTCGCGCCCGGCGCACCGAGAGGTCGCGCCACCCCGTCGAAAGGCCCCGTCGATCCGTCGACGGGGCCTTTCGCGTGCGGGTTTCTGCGGCCGCTCCCGGAATCCCGCAGCGGGACCCTGGAAAGGGGGACGCGGGCGCTAGAAGAGGCGCGTGTGCGAGTCGTCGACGCCGCGCATCGACTCGTAGTCGAGCACGACGCAGCGGATTCCGCGGTCCTGCGCGAGGGTCCTGGCCTGCGGCTTGATCTCCTGAGCGGCGAACACTCCCGTCACCGGCGAGAGGTGCGGATCGCGATTCATCAGCTCGAGATAGCGGGTCAGCTGCTCGACCCCGTCGATCTCTCCGCGGCGCTTGATCTCGACTGCGACAGCGGCGCCGGAGGAATCGCGGGCGAGGATGTCGACCGGCCCGATCGCCGTCATGTACTCGCGGCGGACGAGAGTGTGGCCCTCACCCAGCAGATCGATCTGCTCCGCCAGCAGGCGCTGCAGGTGGGCCTCGACGCCGTCCTTGATCAGGCCGGGATCGACGCCGAGCTCGTGCGCCGAATCGTGCAGCACCTCGTGGATCGAGACCACGAGGGCGTCGCCGGTCTTCTTGTGCGTGACCGTCCACTGCTCGAGGACTCCGGCCGCGAGGGCGTCCTCGTCGGGCTCGCCGGTGCTGAGGGTGCACGGGGGGCTCATCCAGTTCAGCGGCTTGTAGGAGCCGCCGTCCGAGTGCACGAGGACGCTGCCGTCGGCCTTGACCAGCAGGAGTCGGGTGGCGAGGGGGAGGTGGGCGCTGAGACGGCCGGTGTAGTCGACGGAGCAGCGCGCGATGACGAGACGCACCCGTCGAGGATAGACGGCGACGGTCGGGCGGGGGCCGGCGGGTGGGTCTCGAGACGCCCCTGCGGGGCCGCTCGATCGGCACGAAGCGGATCCGTGCTGATCGAGGAGGCCGCGGAGGGGCCGTGGCGAGATCCGGGGGTGTCAGGCCATGCGGAGGACGTTGCCGGTGACGCGGCGGCCGGCGGGGGAGACGAGGTAGGAGACGAGGTCGGCGACCTCGTCGGGGCGGGCGACGTCGAAGAAGGCGTCGTTCGCGGCGACGGCGGCGTGGACGTCGTCGGTGACCCAGCCGGTGTCGGTGACGGGCGGGTGGACCGCGTTGGCGGTCACGCCGAGCGGGCTGAGCTCGAGCGAGGCGGAGATCGTGTAGTTCACCAGGGCGGCCTTGGCGGCGCCGTAGGAGACCTCGCCGGGGAAGCCGCGCTCGCCGCCCGAGGTGAGCGTGACGATCCGCCCGCCGTGGCCGCCGCGGCGCTCCAGCCGCTCGGCGAGCTCGGCGATCAGCAGCGCGCCGGCGCGGGCGTCGATGCCGAGCACCCGGTCGATGCTCGCGGCGTCGACGCGGCGCTGGGGGCGGCCCATCCAGTCCCTCGCCCGGGCGCGGAAGGTGTCGACGATCGAGCCGGTGGCGTTGTGCACGAGGACGTCGACCGGGCCGAGCGACTCCTCCGCGGCGTCGAGCAGCAGGGCGGCGGAGGCGGCGTCGCGGAGGTCGGCGGAGACGGCGCGGGCGCGGCCGCCGGCGGCGCGGATCCGCTCGGCGACCTGCTCGCCGTCGGTGCGGTGGGCGAGGCGCTGGCGCTCCGGCTCGTGCTCCGGCAGCTCCTCGGCGAGGAAGGCGACCAGCACGGCGAGCCCGTCGGCGGCCAGGCGCTCCGCGATCGCGGCGCCGATGCCGTGGTTGGCGCCGGTGACGACGGCGACGCGGCAGGGCTCGAGGCCGGGGGCGCTCACGCGGACGCTCCGTCCTGCACGCGCTCCGCCGGGGCCTTCTGCGACCGGGCGGCGGGCGAGGCGACTCCGGCGACGACGACGAGCGCGAGCACCAGGAACAGCGCGTTCAGCAGCCCGAAGTGCTCGCCGAGGAAGCCGATCGCGGGCGGGCCGACCAGGAAGGCGACGTAGCCGAGCATCGCGACGGCGCTGACCCGGGCCGCCGAGTGGGGGCCCTCGGCCGCGGCGGACATGCCGACCGGGAAGCCGAGCGAGCAGCCCAGACCCCAGGCGACCGCTCCCGCGATCACGAGCCCGTCGACCGGGGCGAGGATGAAGAGGAGGATGCCGACGATGGCCAGGCCTGCGGAGGCGCGCAGCACGGGCACCCGGCCGAAGCGGTCGAGCACGGGCCCGCCGAGCACGCGGCCGACGGTCATCGCCGCGACGAAGACGCCGAAGACGATCGCGGCGGTGGTCTTGTCGGTGCCGTGGCCGTCGACCATCGCGAGGGTCAGCCAGTCGTTGGCCGAGCCCTCCGCGAAGGCCATGCCCAGCATGATCAGACCGATCAGGACGAGGCGCCCGTCCCGCCAGACGCCGAGCGAGGCGGCGACGCGCTCGCGGACCGGCGCCTTCGCGACGGTGGCGACGCCCGCGGTGTCGAGCTCGTCGCGGACGGGGACGGAGCGGATCGCGGCCGAGACGGTGAGCACCACGACGACGGCGACGCCGCAGAGGTGCGCGGCGACGGGCACGGCGAGCGCGGAGGCGGCGGCGCCGAGGATCGCGCCGAGGACGGTGCCGAGGCTGAAGAAGGCGTGGAAGAGGGGGAGCAGGGTCTTGCCGAAGGCCTTCTCGTTCGCGGCGCCCTCGACGTTCATCATCACGTCGACCGCGCCGTTGCCGAAGCCGAGCAGCACCATGCCCGCGAAGGCGAGCGGGAGGGCACCGAACGCGTCGGCCGCCAGACCGAGGAGCGCGAGACCGGAGGAGCAGACGACGAGCCCGGCGACCATGCCGCGGCGGGCGCCGAGCACCGACATGATCACGGTCGAGAGGCTGAGGCCGACGATGGCGCCGATCGACATCGAGAGGATCAGCAGGCCCACGCCCGAGGTGGAGAGCTGCAGCTCATCGCGGATGGCGGGAGTGCGCGAGACCCAGGTGGCGATCGAGAGGCCGCTCAGCACGAAGATCGTGAAGACGGCGTTCCGCCAGGCGACGAGCTGGGGGCGGCTGAGGGCGGAGGTCGAGGTCATGCGGGGTCCTGGCTGATCGCGGGGCGGTCGTGGGGCCGGATCGAACGGAATCGAATCGATTCGATGCGGGCCGGTCTAAGCTATCCGGAACGCCCGGACCGGTCAAGGACGAGTCGCCCGACGACGGCCTCCGGACCGGGGACGAGGAGCACCGTGGAGTCGAGCAGGGCCGTGGAGTCGAAGAGCGCCGGATCGCCGACGTCGCGACCGACCCTCGCGCGGGTCGCGAGCCGGGCAGGAGTGTCGCCGTCGACCGCCTCCCTCGTCTTCAGCGGCGCCGGGCCGGTCTCGGCCGGGACCCGCGAGCGGGTGCTGCAGGCCGCCGCCGAGCTCGACTACGCCGGACCGGATCCGCGGGCGCAGTCGCTCCGGCGCGGGCGCTCGGGGATCGTCGGGGTCGTCGTCGACGAGCGCGTGCTGCACGCCTTCCGCGACCCGATCAAGATCGCGATGCTCGACGGCATCGCGGACGTGCTGGGCGGGGCCGATGCGGGCATCCTGCTGCTCACCGAGACCGAGGGCGGCTCGGGACTGCTGGCGACGGCGCCGGTGGACGCGATGATCCTGGTCGGCTGCAGTCCCTCCGTCGACGACTCGGTGGCGGTGCTGCGGCGCCGCGGCGTGCCGGTCGTGGTGGTCGAGGGGGTCTCCGATCTCGGCGCTGCCGTCGTCTCGCTCGACAACCGGGAGGCGACCCGCACGCTGGCCGAGCATCTGCGGGAGCTCGGGCACGAGCGCGTCGCCGTCGTCTCGCTGCCCTTCGCGAAGGACCGGCGGCGCGGACCGCTCCCGGCGGACTGGCGCTCGAGTCCGAGCATCACGGCGGTCGAGCGGCTGCTCGGGGCGCAGGACGTGTTCGGCGACCTGGACGTGGTCACCGCGGGGGCGAGCACGGTGGACGAGGGCGTCGCGGCCGGGCAGGCGCTGCTCGGCGCGGACGAGCCGCCGACGGCCGTGATCGCGCAGAGCGACCTGCTGGCGGCCGGCGTGATCCTCGCCGCCGAGCGCCTCGGGCTGCGGGTGCCCGCGGACGTGTCCGTGGTCGGCTTCGACGGCGTGCAGGTGCCGGGGCTCGCCGCCGAGTACGACCTGACGACGATGGCGCAGCCCGCGGTCGAGAAGGGCCGGGCCGCCGCCCGCGCCGTGCTCGCGCTGATCGCCGGCGACGAGGCCGAGCCGGTCTGCTTCGAGGCCGTCTTCCACCGCGGCACGACGAGCGCTCCTCCGCGCTGACGCGCCCTGATCCCCTCCGCGAGATGCCACTTGTGACCGCGTTTCGCGGCGTGTCGCGTACTCAAGTGGCATCTCGCGGGGAGGGGTGGACGCGGGGGTCGCCGGGAGTTGTGCACAGGGTTGTCCACAGGGTGTTCGAAACTTCGTTCGAGGGTCAGCGGAGCCAGACGTCGCCGCGGAAGCGGAGGCCGAGGGTGAGCGCGCGGGCGCCGAGGAAGCCGACGGCGTAGGCGATCCAGAGGGCCAGGAGGCGCCAGTCCTCGGGCGCGAGGGGCGCGAGGAGGGCCAGCGGGGCGAGGACGGCGAGGTTCGCGAGGCCGCTCAGCGCGAGGTAGCGGCCGTCGCCGGCGCCGATCAGCACCCCGTCGAGGACGAAGACGTAGCCGCCGAGCGGGGCCGTCAGGCCTACCACGACGAGGGCCGCGGGGAGCAGGCGGAGCACCTCCGCGTCGCTCGAGAAGACGAACGGGAGCACTCCGCTGGTCGCGACGATGACCGCTCCGAGGGTGACTCCCGCGCCGATTCCCCAGGTCACACAGCGTTTCGCCACCGCTCGGGCCTGCGCGGGGTCGCCCTCGCCGAGGAGGCGGCCGAGCAGCGCCTGCGCCGCGATCGCGACGGCGTCGAGGGCGAAGGCGACGGTGGAGAACATCGTCATCGCGACTTGGAACGCGCCGAGCTCCTCGGCGCCGAGCGAGCCGGCGACCGCGACGGCGATCAGGATGGCGGCGCGCAGCGAGGCGGTGCGCAGCAGGAGCCAGCCGCCCGAACCGGCGGAGGCGCGCAGTCCGGCGGAGTGCGGGCGCAGCGGTGCGCGGGTGCGCCGGGCGAGCCGCAGCGCGATCACCGCGTAGGCGCCGAACATCCCCCACTGCGCGACGACCGTCCCCAGGGCGGACCCGGTTATCCCCAGGCCGGCGGGGTAGATCAGCACGGCGTTCAGGGCCGCGTTCAGCGCGAATCCGCCGCCCGCGATGATCAGCGGGGTGCGGGTGTCCTGGAAGCCGCGGAGCAGCCCGGTGAGCGCGAAGACGCCCAGCATCGCGGGGATCCCGGCCATGCTCACCGAGAGGTAGCGGACCCCTGCATCGGCGACTGCGGGCTCCGCGCCGAAGAGTCCGATGAGGGCGGGGGCGGCGATGGCTCCGGCGACCGCGATGACCGCGCCGAGCGCGAGCGCGAGCCAGCCGCCGTCGATCCCGGCCGCCACCGCCCGGCGCTCGTCGCCCTCGCCGAGCGCGCGGCCGACCCGGGGAGTCGTGCTGTAGGCGAGGAACACCATCAGGCCGACGATCGTCTGCAGCACCGCGCCGCCGAGGGCGAGGCCGGCGAGCGGCACCGCACCGAGGTGGCCGACGAGGGCGGAGTCGGTGAGCAGGAACAGCGGCTCGGCGATCAGCGCCCCGAGCGCGGGCACGGCGAGCCGCAGGATGCTGCGGTCGAGGGTGCGGCGGTCGGCGGTGGTCACCGCTCGACGGTAGCGGGACGGGCGGGGCGCGCGGGCGGTGGCTACGGTGGAGGCACCCCCGGACGGAACGAGCACCATGGCATCCCGCACTCCCCGCCTCGGCCTCGGCCTGGCCGCCGTCGGGCGACCGGCTTACATCACCGCGGGGCGCGACGGCGACCTCGGGCCGCCGGAGGGGCGCAGCGTCGAGGCCCTCCGCGGGCGCACGCACGAGCTGCTCGACACGGCGTGGGATCTGGGCGTCCGCTTCTCCGACGTGGCCCGGTCCTACGGGCGCGCCGAGGAGTTCCTCGGCGGCTGGCTCGCGGAGCATCCGGAGCGGCGCAGCGAGCTGACCGTCGAGTCGAAGTGGGGCTACGAGTACGTCGGCGAGTGGGCGATGGACGCGGCCGTGCACGAGCGCAAGGAGCACTCGGTCGCGATGCTCGAGCGCCAGTGGTCGGCGACGCTCGCGGCGCTGGGCAGCGCTCCGGACCGCTACCTCGTGCACTCGATCACTCCGGAGAGCCCGGCGCTCGTCGACCGGGCGCTGCTGGATCGGCTGCGCGGGCTCGCGGGATCCGGGGTCGCGGTCGGGCTCTCGACCAGCGGACCGGAGCAGGCGCGGACGATCCGGCTCGCCCTGGCGATCCCGGACTCGCCGTTCAGCACGGTGCAGACGACCTGGAACCTGCTGGAGCGCTCGGCGGGAGCGGCGCTCGCCGAAGCGCACGACGCCGGATGGACCGTGGTGGTCAAGGAGGCGCTCGCGAACGGGCGGCTCGTCGGTGACCGCGCGCCGGAGCTGCTGCGGCGGCTGCCCGCGGCGCCGGAGGACGTCGCGCTCGGTGCGGCGCTCGGGCAGTCGTGGGCCGACGTGGTGCTGAGCGGGGCGGCGACTCCGGGGCAGCTGCGGGAGAACGTGCGCGCGCGGGCCGTCGCGGTGCCGGAGGGGCTGCCGGCACAGGATCCGGGGGAGTACTGGGCCGAGCGGTCGGCGCTGGCCTGGCGCTGACGCGCGGGGCGGGTGCGCGGCTCGGGAGGACCTCGGGCTCGCGGGATCGGGTTCGGCTCGCGGGACCGGGCGGTTCCGGCGTGCCGGAGGTGGATCCGCGTGCCGGAGGTCGGGAGAGGGGCGAGCGAGTCAGCGCGGGGCGATGGCCGCCAGCCACTGTGCGACGAGACGGGTGAGCCAGGACGGGTCCTCGCCGGGGGCGAGTGCCAGGACGGCGCGGTCGGGGGCGCGCCAGTCGAGGCGGTGGTCGGGGTCGGACAGGGCGTCGGCGAGGCGACGGTCCGGGAGGGGCGCGGTGCCGCGGTGCAGGATCACCTCGACGCGGTCGCCGGGGCGGAGGCGGAGGGTCACCAGGTGCGCGCCGATCGCGTAGCTCGGGGCGTTCCACTTCACCGACTCGATGAGGCGCTCGTCGGCGGCGAGGACCGCCTCGCGCGTGCGCTCGATCTGGTCGCGGCGCGGGTGGTGCATCGCGTCGACGTGCGCGGTGACGGAGGCGTCGAGTCGGGGCATGCGGACAGGGTGGCACGGGTCGGGCGATGGGTGGGTCTCGATGCGCCCCGACGGGGCCGCTCGACCAGCATGCAACGGGGCGGGGAGTGAGCGGGCGGCCCTTCCATGCTGATCGAGTAGGCCGCGGAGCGGGCGTATCGAGATCCGGCGTCACCGGGAGGCGGGTCTGCAGATCCGCCCTCCCGGGGGTGGGTGGGTCTCGATACGCCCCTTCGGGGCTGCTCGACCAGCATGGACGCGCCCCTGCGGGGCTGCTCGGCCGGCGGCCGACGGCTACGTGGTCTTCACCGCGTTGTCGCCGTGGTTGCCGATCACCTCGTAGGCCGTGCTGCCGACGGCGCGGACCGGCTTGGCGTTCACGTGGCCGGTCGCCCACTGGTTGCCGAGGACGGAGACGGCGCGGGCGTTCAGGGCCTCGACGCAGTGGGTCCAGCCGGAGCCGGCGTCCTCGCAGGCGAAGATGTTGCCGGTGATGCTGAAGCCGACGGTCCGGGCGGTCGGCGAGACGCCGAGGATCGCGATGGCGGGGTAGGTGTTCGCCGCGGCCTTGCCGCCGTTGCTGATCGCGTTGCCGACGATCTGGATCTGCGCGAGGTCCTCGGTCAGCCACGGCGGCATCGTGTAGACGAGGGACTGCTTGCGCGCCCCCTCCATGATGTTGTTCGCGATCGTGACGCGGCGGTTGCCGCGCAGCTCGATGTTGATCTGCGGCGAGCCGTCGAGGTGGTTGCCGAGGATGCGGATCGGACCGCCCTCGATCGAGAGGTCGGCGTAGCTCGCGCCGATGTTGTTCTCGACGATCCAGGAGTCGATCATCCGGTAGCCCGTCCAGATGCCGATGCCCGTGCACTGGTCGATGCTGCAGCGCTGGATGCGGTTGAGCAGGCCGAGGTCGCCGAAGGTGCCGTCGTTCAGGCGCATCCCGTAGCCGGTCCAGCCGTAGAGCTGCAGCGAGTCGAGCACGGTCTTGTCCAGGTGCGCGGAGACGCAGGGCGAGCCGAGGTCGTTCGCGTCGAGGATCAGGTTGTCGAAGCGGCAGGCGGAGAAGGCGCCGGTGACGACGGGGGCGTTCGTCAGCGAGCGGATCCGCGTGGACAGCTCGCCCGCGCCGCGGAAGGCGATGCTCGCGAGGCCCCCGGCGCGGCCGATCGAACCGGCGATGCGGTAGATGCCGCGCGGGAAGTACACGACACCGCCGTAGCTGGCGACGGCCGCGTCGATCGCGGCGTCGATGGCGGGGAGGTCGTCGGTGCTGCCGTCGCCGGTCGCGCCGTAGTCCTGGACGTTGTAGACGAGCTCGCCCTTCGCGACGGGGCGCTCGCCGGAGACGGTGCGGACCGCCTCGGGCAGCTGGGCGACGGGGACGGTGGCGGTGGAGTCGAGGCCGGCGACCCCGCCCGGTGCGGCGATCTCGGAGTGCAGGACGGGGTCGGAGGGGGCGGAATCGGCCAGAGCGACGCCCAGGGGGGAGGCGAAGAGGCTGCGACGGGTGAGGTCGGCAGTCAGAGCGGTAAGGGGAGGCATGGGCTCACAGTCCTGCGCCGCGCCACCGCGTGCAGACCTCCGAACTGGGGCGTTCGGACCGCAGGGATCGTCGACAGCCGGGCCCGGGTGCCCCGCGTCGGACCACCGCCTACCATGCCAGCATGCACCGTACGCGCGAGCTGGGCCTCCTCGACATCGCGATCGCGGGTGCGCTGACCGTCTTCGCGCTCGTCCTCGTGGCCCGGGCGACCGCGCTGCTGATCATCACTCCGCCGATCAGCTGGGCGTTCGTCGCCGCGTTCGGGGTCGCCGTCGCCCTCACCGCGTCGCTGCGGATGAACCTCGGCCGCCGCTCGGGGATGCCGATCGCCGGGCTGACGGTCACGCTCCTCGTGATCATGGCCCCGGAGGCCGACCCGTTCCGCCTGCTCGGCGTGTGGACGGCGGCGAGCCTCGTCACGCAGCTGCTGCAGACCCGGAGCCTCGCGGTGGCCGGCTACGTCACCGGTCTCGGCTCGCTCGCCGCCCTGCTCTTCGTGACCGTGTTCCAGGCGACGAGGGCCGCGCTGACGCCGCCGATCGCGCTGCTCGCGGCCAGTGCCCTCTTCCTCGCCGTGATCCTGCTCGTCGACCTGGTCCGCCAGCGCGGCCGCTGGGGGATGCAGTGGGAGCTCGGCTTCGGCGCCCTCGCGCCCAAGCGGGTCGGGGCCTATCTCCTCCTCGTCTGGGCGCTCAGCACGGTCGTCTGGTTCCTCGACGCGGTCGTCGTGCCGGCGATGGCGGGGGACCCCGCGATCGAGCAGAGCCCGATGGTCGTCCTCGTGGTCGGCGCGCTGGTCTTCAGCGTCGCGAAGCGGATCGAGGTGGGCCGGGTGCGGCGCCGGCTCTCCGGCGTCCTCGACGCGGCGCTCGGGCTGCCCTGGGGGACCGTGGCGCAGGCCGAGCGGAAGATCGTCGTGCATGCGCGGACCTCGATCGAGGCGGACGCCATCGAGGTGCGGGACGAGCCGGCCTCCGGGAGCGAGATCGCCTCGGCCATGGTCCTTCCCGACGGCCGGACCCGCTACGTCGTCGCGTCCAAGCGGGTCAGCGCGGTCCCGTTCGACGCCGAGGACGAGCAGATCCTCGACGCCCTCGCGCACATGGGCGCCGACACGCTCGCCACCCGCTACGACGTCGAGTCGCTGCGGCGCTCCGTCGACCACGACGCGCTGACCGGGCTGCCGAACCAGCGCGCGTTCCAGGGGGCGCTCGTCGCCGCCAACCGCGACCGGACGCCCTTCGAGGGCATCGCCGTGCTCTTCCTCGACCTCGACGACTTCAAGGAGCTCAACGACGGCCGCGGGCACCACGTGGGCGACAAGATGCTGCGCGTGGTCGGCGAGCGCCTCGCGGAGGTCACCGTCGAGGGCGGGTTCGCCGCGCGGGTCGGCGGCGACGAGTTCGCGCTGATCCTGCGCGGACTCGACTCGGCCGAGGACGCGCGCGCCCGGGCGCAGGCCCTGGTCGAGCGGGTGAGCGAGCCGGCGACCGTCGACGGCGACACGCTCGCCCCGGTCGTGACCGTCGGCGTCGCCTTCTCGGCGCACGAGGAGCCGGACCCGACGACCATCGTGATCGAGGCCGACCGCAGCATGCTCGCGCTCAAGCGCGGCCGGGGCCGCTCGGGCCGCGGGCGCTCGAGCAGCCTGGACGTCACCTCGGTGCTGACCGACCCGGTCCGCCAGGCCGCGTCGCGCGCCCTCCGCGACCGCACCCTCGACCTCGCCTTCCAGCCCGTCGTCGACCTCCGCACCGACCGGATCTGGGCCTATGAGGCGCTCGTGCGGCTGGAGGACCCGGCGCTCGGGCGGATCGACCCGTCCCTGCTCATCCGGACCGTGCGCCACGCCGGCCTGCTCGACGAGCTGACCGTCCAGGTGGTGGAGAAGGCGATGTCCGCCGCCGCCTGCTTCCGCGACTCCGGGGCCGGGGTGGAGTGCATGAGCGTCAACGCGGACCTGGAGCAGCTCGCCGCCGACCGGCTCGGCCCGTTCTTCGCCGCCGTCCCCGCGCGGTTCCCGGGCGTGCAGTTCTGCCTCGAGCTGAGCGAGGGCTCGCTCGCGGGAGCGACGGACACGCTGCGCGCGCAGGCGCAGGCCCTGCGCGACGGAGGCGTGCTGCTGGCGCTCGACGACTTCGGCACCGAGGGCTCCTCCGCGCTCGCCGTCGCGACCTTCCCGCTCGACATCGTGAAGCTCGACCGCGCCCTGATCGCCGAGCTGACGACCGAGATGCGCCAGCGCGAGATCGTCCGGGCGATGCAGTCGTTCGCCGTCGCCGTCGGGGTCCGGATGATCGTCGAGGGCGCGGAGGACGAGGGGACGATCGTCGCCCTGCGCGAGCTCGGGGTGACCGATGTGCAGGGTTTCGTCTACGGCCGGCCTGACACTCGGACGGGGGCGGAGCAGCGGCTGCTGACCACCGGATCGGCCGTCGGCGACTGCCTAGACTGACGCGAGAACGGGGCTTCTCCTCCCGGACCTCCGCGGTTCTCCGCCCTCGTCCGTGCACGACCGTTCCACTCTCCATCCTCGAGCGCCGGACCTCCCGGGCTCCCGTATGCCGATCGGAACACCGCCCCATGGCTTCCTCGCTCCTGCCTCGACGCGCCCTCGTCCCGGTGCTCGTCCCGGTCCTCTGCCTCGGCCTCGCCTTCGGCGCCGCGTCTCCCGCGGCCGCGGCCGACCTCGTCGATCCGGCCACCGGCGGCACCGTCCAGGGCCTCGCGAGCGAGGCCGTGCTCTCGGTCGCGGCCGGGTCCGAGCTGCAGTTCGTCACCGTCCCGGTCGCCGACGGCGTCGTGCCGACCCGCGTGATCGCGTCGCTCACCCCGCTGGAGCCGCTGACCGGGCAGCTCTCGGTCGTCGTGTCGGGCCGCGTCGTGCAGACGCTCGACGCCGCCACCGCGACGGCGATCGACGCCCCGGTCCAGGCCTCCGACGTCGTCGACGGCGTGCTCGCGATCGGCGTCCGCCTCGGCGGGTCCGACGGCTCGGCCGGCGCGCTCTGCGAGGTCGGGACGGATCTGCTGACCGTCTCGGACCTGGGCGTCGTCGTCGACGGCACGCCGACCGCGCCGACCACGGTCGGCGACTTCTTCTCGGACGCGGTCACCGGCGTCTCGATCGTCGTGCCCGACGGCGCCGACGACGCCCTGCGCGCCGCGGGGCTCTCGGCCGCCGCCTCGCTCGCCTCGCGCTACTCCTCCGGCACCGCGATCACCGTGTCGGAGGAGAGCGCCACCGAGGGCCGCCCGGTCCTCGACGCCGCGCAGGGCCGCATCGTCCGCTTCACCGCGGGGGACGGCGACGTCGTCAGCGCGATCGGCGACGCCGGCGGCGTGCCCGAGCTGACCCTCACCGGCGCGGAGGCCGACCTGGCCGCGGCCGGAGCGGCCCTCGGCAGCGAGTACGCCGGCCTGGCCTCGAGCGCGACCACCACCGGCCTCGCGCAGAAGGTCGTCCCGTCGAGCTCGCTCGAGCACTCGCTGGCCGACTTCGGCACCGAGCGCATCGCCCTCGGCAGCACCGGGGCGTCGACGAGCTACACGACGATCACGCAGTCCGCGTTCGGCGGACCCGTCTCGAGCGTCGAGCTGAACCTCGTGGGCACGCACTCCGCCGTCCCCGAGGGCATCACCGCGACCGCCAACGTCTACTGGAACGACTTCCTGATCGGCTCGACCGTGCTCGGCGCCGACACCGACGTCGCGATGACGCTGCCGGTGCCGACCGGCCAGCTCAGCGCGTCGAACGGGCTCTCGGTGACGCTCTCGGCCGTGCGCGAGAGCGACGGCGCCTGCATCGGCTCGGCCGACTCCGTGCCGATCGAGTTCTTCGTCGACGGCGCCGGCTCGACCGTGACCGGTGTCCGCGGCGAGTCCGCGGCCCCGGGCTTCGGCCGCTTCCCGCAGGCGTTCGGCGGCGAGCTCGCCGTCGCGTTCGGCGGGTCCGCGACCGGCGCCGACGCCCTGCGCAGCGCCGGCGACCTCGTCACCGCGCTGCAGCGGGTCGACTCCGACCCCCTCGCCGTCTCGGTCGTCGGAGTCGACGAGTTCGTCGACTCGGACCGCTCCGGGGTCGTCGTGGGCGCCGGCACCGACGAGGCCGAGGCGCTGAAGACGCCGCTGCGCCTCGCCGCCTTCACGGCGATCGACGCCTCGCGCCTCAGCTACGGCGTCGGCACCGAGGCGCCGTACGCGGCGCTCGAGGCCTTCACGACGGACGGCCGCGAGATCGTGCTGCTGGGCGGCTGGAGCGCGGACGGCGACGCGACCGCGTCCTCCGGGCTGCAGTCCTCGATCGCCGGATGGGCCGCCGAGGAGGGCTGGACCTCGCTGTCCGGCAACCTCGCCGTCTCCGGATCGACGGAGAGCGACCCGGTCGCGATCGACAGCAACGAGATCACCCCGCAGGACGAGGTGAAGGACGACTACTCCTCCTACGCGATCTGGTTCGTGATCGCGATCGTGGTGATCGGGGCGCTCATCCTGCTCGGCTGGCTGGCGCGCCGCCGCCGGTCGCGGAAGGTCGCCGCCTACGTCGACGCGCAGGAGCGGGCGGCCGGCGAGTCAGCCGATCCCGCCGCCGCGCCGGGATCCGCGCCGATCGCGGAGGGCGACCAGCCCGCCGCGCGCCCCTCCTCGACCGACTGACCGAGCGCATGACCAGCACGATCGCCGCCCCGCCGCCGGTGGCCGGCGCGCCCGCCCGCCGGCCCTGGTGGCGGGAGGCGTGGGCCCGCCTCGGCCGGCCCGTCACCGGGCGGCAGGTGCCCGGCACGGTCGTGATCCTGGTGGTCTCGCTGCTGGTGGGCTTCGCGGCCTGCCTGGTGACCACCTCCTCCGGGATCAACCTCGCCTACGCCGACACCCAGAGCCACCTCTCCATCTCGCGGCGCATCTTCGACTCGAAGGCGCCCGGCTTCACCCAGCTCGGCACGGTGTGGCTGCCGGTGCCGAGCCTGATCCTGATCCCGTTCGTCCAGTCGCTCTGGCTGTGGCACACGGGCTGGGCGGCGGGGCTGCTCGGGATGATCTGCCTGGCCGGCACGGCCTGCGGCGTCTACCGGATCTCGGCGCGGGTGGGCCACCTGCGCGCCGGCCGGCTCACCGCGGTGCTGCTGGTGCTGGCGAACCCCGGCGTGCTCTACGCCTTCTCGACCGCGATGACGGAGCCGGTGCTGATCGTCACGATGGTCGGCTGCTTCTCCGGGCTCGCGCACTGGGTCACCAGCCGGCGCAACCTCAGCGCCGGCGAGATGATGGTCTTCTCCGGCCTGCCCGCCGCGGCCGCGACGCTCTCGCGCTACGAGGGCTGGGTGCTGGTCTTCGGCGGCACGTTCGTGGTGCTGATCGTCGCCTGGCGGAGGAAGCGGTCGTTCGTCTACGCGATCAAGATGGCGAGCGCCTTCGGGATCCTGCCGCTGATCGCCATCGTCTGGTGGCTGGTCTACAACTTCGCCGTCTACAGCAACCCGCTCGAGTTCATGAACGGCCAGTACTCGGCCGCGAACCTGCAGAAGGCGGTCGCCGACGCGGGGCTGCTCGCGTACCAGGGCAACGCGGGGCTGACGCTCTGGTCGTACAACTGGGCGGTCCTCGAGACCTCGGGCCTGCTCACGGTCGCGCTCGGCCTCGCCGGTGCGCTCGTGCTGGCCTGGCGGCGCGGGATCTCGGACGACGCGCTCGTGATCTGGCTGATGATCGTCTCCTACGCCTTCTCGCTGCTGAGCCTCTACCTCGGCCAGACGCACATGAACAACGACCAGACCCTGCCGACCAACTGGTGGAACAACCGCTACGCGCTGTCGGTGCTGCCGTTCCTCGCGGTGCTGGGCGCCGTGCTGGTCGACGCGCTGCGGCGGCTGCCGCGGATCGGCGCGGGCGCCCTCGGTCTCGTGCTCGTGCTGCTCGGCGCGCAGACCGCCTGGTGGGCGCAGGACCTGGACCGCAACGCCGTCATCGCGGAGGCGACCGGCTACGTCTCGATCAAGGAGGCGTCGGGCGCGACCGCCGCTGCCCGATTCCTGAGCGAGCACTACGACGGCGGCGGCATCCTGATCGACGAGAGCGCGGCCGGCAACGCGCTGCTGCCCGAGATCGGCGTGCCGCTGGCCGAGTACTACAACCGCTCGGCCGGCGAGCTGTTCGACGAGGCGCTCGCCGCCCCGTACACGCACGCGAAGTGGGTCTTCGTGACCACCGCGGACGCGCCCGAGCTCAGCGAGACCGGCGTCGCCGACCTCGTCTACGACGCGATCACGCGCGACTCCTCCTTCGACACCCGCTACCGCCCGGTGTTCGCGCAGGGGATCTACGTCATCTACGAGCGGCTCGGAGGCTGACCATGGCGACCGCCACCGCCCGGGTGGGCGAGATCCTGCTCGCCCGCGGCCTGATCACGAGCGAGCAGCTCGACGAGGCCCTGCGCCGGCAGGCGCGCGAGGGTGGCCTGCTCGGCCGGCACCTCATCATCGACGGCGCCGTCACCCGCCGCGAGATGTACGCGGCGCTGGCGGAGCAGTGGGACGCGCCGATGATCGACCTGGTCGAGGAGCCGCCGGGAGCCGCGCTGCTGGCCCGCATCGGCGCCTCGACCCTGGTCGGCGCGGGTTGGCTGCCCTGGCGCGTGCTGTCCGACGGGACCGGCGTCATCGCCACCTCCGTCCCGCCGACCGAGGAGATGCTCGCCGAGGCCCGCGCGATGCTCGAGGTCGAGGTCGTCGCCGTGCGGACCACG
Source organism: Rathayibacter sp. VKM Ac-2804 (assembly GCF_009866655.1). Taxonomy (NCBI): domain Bacteria; kingdom Bacillati; phylum Actinomycetota; class Actinomycetes; order Micrococcales; family Microbacteriaceae; genus Rathayibacter; species Rathayibacter sp. VKM Ac-2804. The sequence continues at coordinate 98,170 of NZ_CP047420.1, read as the reverse complement.
ACCGACTGGGACGTCTTCCAGGCCGTGGAGAACGCCTGCCGCGCCGCCCTGCTCTTCGGCGCGGCCGACTCGCTCGCGGTGCAGAGCGGCGACGAGTCGGCCAAGTCGGGGCTGCGCCGCTGGCAGGTGATCACTCCGCTCGTGGTCGCCGCGATCGTGATCGTCGGCGCGGTGCTGGCGCCGAGCCTCACCTTCGTGATCGTGCTCGCCTCGGCGAACCTGCTCTTCCTGATGAACATCGCCTTCAAGGCGCTGGCCGGCCTGCGCGCCCCGCTCAACCAGAGCTCGGTGAAGGCCTGGGAGGAGGAGGTGGCGATCGAGCGCGGCCGCCGCGGCCTCGACGTCTCGCCGCCGCGGATGACCGACGAGGAGCTGCCGATCTACACGATCCTCGTCCCCGCCTACAAGGAGGCCAACATCATCAGCAAGCTGCTGGTGAACCTCGGCGCCCTCGACTACCCCAAGGCCAAGCTCGAGGTGCTCGTGCTGCTCGAGGCCGACGACGACGAGACGATCGCGGCGGTGCGCCGGATGAGCCCGCCGGAGTACGTGCGGATGGTGATCGTGCCCCCGGGCGGCCCGCAGACCAAGCCGCGCGCCTGCAACTACGGGCTCAGCTTCGCCCGCGGCGAGTTCGTGGTGATCTACGACGCGGAGGACCGGCCCGACCCCGACCAGCTGCGCAAGTGCGTGCGGCTGTTCCGCGAGGACGCCTTCGAGCGCGAGCACGTGGATCCGGAGCAGAAGCAGCTGGTCTGCCTGCAGGGCGCGCTGAGCTACTTCAACGCCGACTACAACGTGCTCACCCGGATGTTCGCCGTCGAGTACGCGCACTGGTTCGGCGCGATGCTGCCCGGCCTCGACCAGTCGCACCTGCCGATCCCGCTCGGCGGCACCTCGAACCACTTCGAGACCCGCGTGCTGCGCGAGCTCGGCGCCTGGGACCCGTACAACGTCACGGAGGACGCCGACCTCGGCCTGCGCGTGGCCGCGCACGGCTACCGGGTGGGCGTCGTCGACTCCAACACCTGGGAGGAGGCGTGCGCCGAGGTCCCCGCGTGGATCAAGCAGCGCACCCGGTGGATCAAGGGCTACATGATGACCGCGGGAGTGAACACGCGGCACCCGATCCGCTGGTTCAAGGTGAACGGGGTGCTGGGCTCGCTGAGCCTCGTGGCTCTGATCATGGGGACGCCGGTCGCCTTCCTGCTCTACCCGCTGGTGCTCGGCTTCACCGTGATCACCTACATCGGCGTGCAGTTCCTGGGGCTGGATCTGCCGGAGTGGCTGATCGTCGCGGGGACGACGAACATGCTCTTCTCGAACACGCTGATGATCGTCGTCTCGGGGATCGCGGCGTGGAAGCGCTACAACTGGCGGGTCGCGGCGTTCGCGATCCTGAACCCCGTCTACTGGGTGCTGCACTCCATCTCGGCCTGGCGCGCGGCCTGGCAGATCGTCTTCAGCCCGCACAAGTGGGAGAAGACGCCCCACGGCCTCACGGAGGACTACGAGGACTCCACGATCGGGGCGCCGGCGTAGGGGCGCTCGCCGAGGCGTCCCGTTACGGTCGAGGCGTCCCGTTCCACCTGGACGTCTCGACCGTTCGAGGACGCCTCGGCGGCGTCAGAGCGGCGGGGCTGCCAGCAGCACGGCGCCGGCGGCGGCGCTGAGGGCGGCGACGAGGCACCAGCGGTCGGCGCGGACGCGGCAGCCGCCCGCCCGCGCGAGCGCGGCGAGGCCGGCGGCGAGCACCGCGGCGCCGATCTGCACCGTCGCCGAGGTCCGCATCAGCGACCACGCCTCGAACGGAGGCACGCGGCCCCCACCGGGCAGGAACGGCAGCCCCGCGACGCTCGCCGACGCCAGCAGCAGCAGCGCCGACCCGACCGCCAGGGCGACCACGACGTGCCCGAGCACCTCGGCCGCGGCCCGCTGTCGAGCGCTGGGCGCGGCGATCTGCGGAAGGACGGCGGGGGCACTCGCAGCACTGCGGAGGGGCATGCGCCGAGCGTAGAACGCGGCCGTCTGCGGCGGACCCCCTTGCAGATCCCCCTTCCGGAGGTGATTCCACGGGGAGACACGAATATCGATGCGGCCGCCCTGCGGGCTACCCGATCAGCATGTGCCGGTCGAGCAGCCGCGGAGGGCTATCGAGCGGAGGTACCGCCCGGATGGAGGACGATCCTCTGCGGCGGCGTCTTCGTACCCTGGCTCGGACGCGGATCGTACGACCCCGACGTGGCTCGTGCGGCGCCGACTGCAGCGCCTTGACTCTGCGAACGGTAGACGTTGCTGTCCGGGAAGCTCTGACTGCTCATGTCGTCTCCTGCGGTGGATTGAGGTCGTGGTCGTAATAGTGCTTGCGGGCCACCCACTTGAAGCCCTCGTGCTTGGTGATGGTCGCGATGTCGATCGGACCGCCGACGGTCGGATTCCCCGGGGTGAACCGCACGAACTGGATCGTCGTGTACACGAGGAATTGTGCCAGTTCGACGGCGTCCTGGATCGGCATCGCAGGGGAGACGATGCGCGTCGCGAGCTGATCGCGCAACTGCGCGGCGACCGTCGGAGCCTGCGAAGGCTCGAGGCCGAGATTGATCAACGCGGGGCCGGTATCGAGGCTCACGCCGTTCAACAGGCGCGCAATGGCCTCGGGCTGCCCCCACCACATCGCGCCCGCTTCTCCGGTGAGCACCTCAGTGCTGGTCGCCCGACCGCCTTCGATCGAGAGGTGGAAGATCTGCGGATGGTCCGCACCGGCGGAGTAGCCCGCGGTGAGGAATCCGAGCGACGGCAGCTCGTGTGCGGCGACTCCGCGGTGAAGGGGCTCGTAGCGCTCGTCGAAGAGGAACTCCTCGACGAGACGCGAGACCTCCTGCATCGTGTACGACCCGGGCAGCACGCTCCAGCGGTCGTCGTCACTCGAGGTGAAGCGGTGCCGGAGGTCTTTCGCGAGGGTCGACATGGAAGCCGGGCCGATGTTCCCCAGCCCCCAGGTGATCGCGCCGATCGGGAGTGCCTTCTGCAGATTGAAGAGCTTGTCGGCGTTGTTGTAGATGTTGACGACATCGATCGAGCCGTCCGAGCGGGTCTGCGTCAGCGTCGTGGCACTGTCGGAGGCGAGGACCACCCCGTCGTGCACCTTGAGAACCAAGCGATCGTCATCAGACCAGTGTGCCCCGACGGTGAACGAGGAACACGACTTCGCGGGCCGTGACGCGGAGATCGGCGCGTTCCGTGCGTTGCCGCGGTGGACCGGACTTCTGACGACGGTGGATCTCGATACGCCCGCTCCGCGAGCTACTCGATCAGCATGAAGAAGGCCTGCCAGGGACTGCCTGATCAGCATGGGGGAGGCGTGCCAGGGACTGCATAGACAGCGCGGGCCGGTATGCCCCGCGCTGCATGCTGGTCGAGCAGCCCCGGAGGGGCGTATCGAGACCCGGCGTCAGATGTTCAGGCGGTTGAAGATCGGAGACGGCATCAGGCGGATGACCGTCATGATGACGCGCCACTTGGCCGGGGCGTAGGCGACCGCGCGCCCGGAGGCCATCGCGGCGGCGACGTCCTTCGCGACCGACTCGACCGGCGCCAGCGACGCTCCGCTCTGCTTCAGCGAGGCCGTCATCGGGGTGTCGGTCGGGCCGGGCTTGATCAGCACGACGGACAGGCGCGAGCCGGCCAGGCGGTGCTGCAGGCCCTGGGCGAAGCGCTCGACCAGGCCCTTGGCGGAGCCGTAGACGTAGTTGGTCTTGCGGCCGCGGTCGCCGGCGACGGAGCCGATCACGCCGATGCTCCCGGAGGTCAGCGCGTTCGCGTACGCCTCCATCCAGAGGGCCACCGAGACCCCGGTGACGACGAGGACGTCGCGGGCGACGGCGAGGTCGGCGGACGCCTCGTCCTGGGTCGTCATCGTGCCGTGGGCGATCAGCACGGAGTCGGGGGCGCCGCCCTCGAGCGAGGTCGCGACGACCGAGGAGATCGCGGCGGGATCGGTCAGGTCGACCGCGGCGACCGAGAGCGCGGCGGCGGGGAAGCGCACGCGCAGATCCGTCGCCAGCGCCTCCAGCCGGCCGGCGTCGCGGCCGACCAGCAGCGCCGAGCGCGCGCCCGTGCCCAGCCACAGCCGCAGCGTGTGCTCGGCGATGGCGGAGGTCGCTCCGACCACGACGATCTTGGAGGGGGTACCAGTGCTCACGTCAGCTCCCGAGGACTCGGCGCGAGAAGCCGGAGGAGATCCCCGGGTCGCGCTGGAGGGCGAATTCGGCGAGGCGCGGGAAGCCGGCCTCGAACATCTCGCGCGTCATGCGCGCGTCCTTCGCCGGGTAGAGCCGGCCGCCCGCGGCGAGCACCAGCGCGTCGAGGCGCTCGAACAGCGGCAGCGCGACGGGCGTGTTGGGGAAGTCGAGCGCGAAGCAGACCCCGGGCGCCGGGAAGCTCAGCAGGCCCGGCGACTCCAGCGCCCCGAAGGTCTTCAGCACGCCGAGGAAGGAGCCGGTGCCCGAGGCCGCGATCAGCGCGAGCATCTCGCGGGTCGTCTCGAGCGCCCCCTCCCACGGCACGGTGCTCTGGTACTGGTAGAAGCCGCGCGGGCCGTACATCGTGTTCCAGCCCTCGATCGCGTCGAGCGGGTAGTTGAACTGCTCGTAGTGCTGCACCGAGCGGCGGGCGCGGGTCGCCTTCAGGCGGTAGTAGGCGCGGTTGAGCAGCGGCAGCGTCGCGCGGTTGACGACCGACAGCGGGAAGGCGAAGGGCACCTTCAGCGAGCCCGGCCGCGTCTCGGGCAGCTCCGGGGCGGCCGTGCTGTCGGCGCGGGAGTAGACGCCGCGGCGCCCGCCGCCCGTGGTCACGTCGATCCAGGCGACCGTGTGCTCGAAGACGTCCATCGACTCGTGCACGAGGTCGAGGTACCCCTCGAGGGTCTGGAACGGCACGTCCTCACTGACGAGCCACGGCCCGGGGACGCGCGCGAGCCCGAGCTCCACCTCGACGATCAGCCCGGTGAGCCCGAGGCCGCCGATCGTCGCCTCGAACAGCTCGACGTTCTCGGTCGGCGTGCAGCGCGAGGACGACCCGTCGCTGCGCAGCAGCGTGAAGGAGCGCACGTGCCGGCCGATCGTGCCGGCGGAGGCGTGGTTCTTGCCGTGCACGTCGTTCGCGATCGCGCCGGCGAGGGTCACGTTCTTGGTGCCGGGGGTGACCGGCAGCATCCAGCCGCGCGGGGAGAAGACGGCCTGCACGTCGCGCAGCAGCACGCCCGGCTCGGCCCGGAGCACGCCGGTCTCCTCGTCGAAGGCCAGGAGGCGGTCGAAGCCGCTGAAGTCCCAGATCCTGCCGCCGCCGTTGAGCGCGACGTCGCCGTAGCTGCGGCCGAGGCCGTAGGCGATCCCGCTGTCGCCCGCGGCCAGCGCGGCCTGCGCCTGCTCGACGCTCGTGATCCGGGTGACCCGGTGCTCGTCGCGCGAGAGCAGGCCCCAGGAGGAGACGGGGCTGGTCATGCGGGCTCCTCTCGCGGGCCGGAGAACGTGACGTTCTTGTCGAGGTGGTACTTGGCGACGTAGCCGATGGCCAGGCCGATGACGGCCCCGGTGTAGCGGGCGAGGTCCGTGCCGAAGAGGGCGTCGAAGCCGAACTCGAAGCCCCAGAAGATCAGGGTCGTCACGCCGCTCATCACGCCGTAGAGGAGGAACGTCTTCAGCCCGTGCGCCGCATTCATCGTCTCGTGCTTGAAGATGAAGCGCTTGTCGAGCACGTACTTGGCGATCACCCCCGTCAGGGTGCCCGCGAGCACCGCGGCGACGGTGGCCCACTCCGCGTCGACGGCGAGCTCGACGAGCATCTGCGTGCTCAGATTCACCGCCGTTGCAAGGATCGCGAAGACGACGTACAGCGCGGTCGTCCGCATGCGCTTCCCTCCGTGGTGCTCCGGTCGTGAGCGCTGCGGATCCGGGCGGATGGAGCGCGTTCACCCCCGATTGTAGGTTGGGCCCGCGTCACCCCGATCCCGCCCGATCCGGCCGTTCCAGGCCCTGTTCCCCGAGAGGGAGACGTCGTGAACACCGCCCGCGCACTCGTCGCCGCCATGCGCCCGCGCCAGTGGCTGAAGAACGTCCTGGTGCTGGCCGCTCCGGTCGCCGCCGCGCGCATCCTCGAGCCCGAGATCCTCGTCGCGACCGTCGTCGGCGTGATCGCGTTCAGCCTGGCCTCGTCCGGCGGCTACCTCCTCAACGACCTGCTCGACGTCGAGTCCGACCGCGTGCACCCGAAGAAGCGCTTCCGCGCGATCGCGTCCGGGGCGCTGCCGCTGAAGGTCGCCTGGCCGGCCGCGTTCGTGCTGATGATCGTGCCGGTGCTGGTGACCTTCCTCCTCGGCTTCACGTGGTTCGCGGCGACGCTCGCGGCCTACCTGGTGATGCAGATCTCGTACTGCCTCTGGCTCAAGCACGAGCCGGTCATCGACATCCTGATCGTGGCGGGCGGATTCGTCCTCCGCGCGATCTCGGGCGCGGCCATCGCGGACATCCCGCTGACGCAGTGGTTCCTGCTCGCGGTGTCCTCGGGCTCGCTGTTCATGGTCGCGGGCAAGCGCTACTCCGAGAAGCTGCAGAGCGAGGGCAAGGAGGAGAGCCACACCCGCTCGACCCTCAAGGTCTACACGCCGGGCTACCTGCGCTTCATCTGGTCGGTCGCCGCATCGCTGACGATGATCTCCTACGCGCTGTGGGCACTGTTCATCAACGGCGAGAACTCGCTCTGGTCGATGGCGTCGGTCGTGCCGTTCGGCGCGGCGCTCTTCCTCTACGCCCTCGACATCGAGCGCGGGCGGGCCTCGGCGCCGGAGGACATCGTGCTCGGCAACCTCCGGCTGCTGGTCTGCGGTGCGCTTTGGGCGGGGCTGTTCGTCGTCGCGATCATGACCCGGACGACCACGGGCTGAGTCCGATCCCCGGCCCCGGGCCCTCGTCCGGGTCCGCCGCTACGACGTCGACCCGCGCCGCAGTCGCAGCCGGGTCTCCTCGAGGTCGAGCAGCGCCTGCGCCTGGCCCAGGATCCGCTGCGGGTACGCGCGGCGGGACCGCGCGTCGAGCAGGGCCTCGCGCTCGGCCGAGACGACGGCGAGCCGCAGCGCCCGGTAGAGCCGGTGCGGAGTGTCGGCCACGTCGCGCCGGGAGCCGCGCGCCCGCTCCCACGCCGCCTCCGAGCGCAGGAACGAGGTCTGGCGCACCCGCTCGAGCACGTCCGGGTCGACGTCGTCGACGCCCTCGACCACCTCGCCCGGCTTCTCGAGGACGGAGAGCCCCTTCTCGGTGATCTCGTCGAGCAGGCCCGCGAGCTCGCGCTGGTCCTCCGGCACGTCGACCCCGCGGATCCCGGTGGCGCGGATGAGCAGCGGCAGGGTGCTGCCCTGGATCAGCAGCGTCGACACCGCCACGGTGAAGGCGATCAGCACCAGCTGCGGACGGTAGGGGATGTCCTCCGGCAAGGACTGCGCGGCGGCGAGGGTGACCACTCCGCGCATGCCCGACCAGCCCAGCACCAGGCCGCCGCGCCAGCCCAGGTCGTTGGTGCTGAAGTGGCGGTAGTCCGAGCGGCGCAGCTGGTACCGCCGCCGGGCCTTGCTGCGCTCCGCGCGCGGCAGCCGCACCCCGCCCGTCGACTCCAGCAGCTCCTTCTGCTCGCGCGCCCGCCGCTCGGCCCGGCGGGTCTGCCAGCGCTCGCCGAGCAGCACCGGGCCGACCCAGGCGAAGCGGACGACGATGAGCCCGGCCGTGGCGACGAGGCCGATGCCGACCGCCGCCGGGATGGTGAGGGCGGCGCTGTCGGCGTCCTCGATCAGGCTGCGGATCTCGAGTCCGATCAGCAGGAAGACGCCGTTCTCGAGGAGGAACTGCACGGTGCGCCAGTTGATGCGGTCGTTCACGCGCGACTGCGCGGTGAAGGCGCGGGAGGAGGCGTGCCCGGTGTGCAGGCCCGCGACGACGACGGCGAGCACGCCCGAGGCGCCCAGGGTCTCGGCCGGGATGAACGCGACGAACGGCACGACGAAGGAGACGACGGTGTTGAGCACCGGGTCCTCGAGACGGGAGCGGACGAACACCGTGACGATGCTCGCGACCAGGCCGACGATCACGGCCACCACCACGGCGTAGAGGAAGTCGCCGATCGCCGCCCACGGGGTCGCGAGCGTGCCGGCCGCGGCGGCCAGGGCCGAGCGCAGGAGGACGAGCGCCGTCGCGTCGTTGATCAGGCCCTCGCCCTCGAGCAGGGTGAGCAGTCGCGGCGGCAGGCCGAGGCGCCGGCCGACGCTCGTGGCCGCGACCGCGTCGGGCGGGCTGATGATCGCGCCGACCGCGATGGCGAGCGGCAGGCCCAGCTCGGGCAGCAGGACGAAGAGCAGCGCTCCGATCCCGGCGGCCGAGATCAGCACGAGCACCACCGAGAGGCCGCTGATGGTGGCGATGTTCCGGCGGAAGTCCACGAACGGCACGCTGATCGCCGCGGCGTAGAGCAGGGGCGGCAGCACGCCGTCGAGCACCCACTCGTGCGGCACGACCACCTCGGGGACACCGGGGAGGAAGGAGAGGCCGACGCCGGCGAGCACCAGCGCGATGGGCGCGGCGACGCCGAGCCGGCGGGCGAACGCGGCGACGGCCACGAGGACGGCGACGCCGATGACGGCGGCGATGCTCAGCTCCATCGGCATGTCCTGCGGGCGGCGTGCGGCATCGGCGGTCTCGATTCGGGGAGGGGGAGGCGCCTGTCCGTGCGCGGGCGGAGGCTCGCGCGCGCGGTCGAGGCCGGACTGCGAGTCTGCGCTCGTGTCCGGCCTCGGCCTAGGGGGTTGCGGGTGGGTGCGCCGGTCGCTCCGGGCGCGGGGCGTGCACGGACATCAGCCAGGAGGCCGTCTCATCGCTGACGGGCGATGAGGGGCACTCCTGGCTGATGTTGCGCGCTTCCGGGTGGTGGGCGCGGTCCTGCCGCTCGTCAGCGCCGATCGAGGACCCGGACGAGGCCGATCAGGAGGGCGATCGTGCCCAGCGCGGCGATCGCGATCGCGGCGGCTCCGGCCGGGCCGAGCGAGAGCGCCCAGTCGACGACGGCGGTCCGCAGCCCGGCGTCGGCGGCGACGAGGAGCAGGAGGACCGCCACGACGGCCTGGACGAGTCCCCAGACGACCGCGCCGGCGCGGATCCTGGGCCGCTGCGCGGTCTCGGGGGCGGTGCTGGTCTGCGTGGCGGTGGTGCTCTGCGCGGTCATCGTCCTGCCTCCGTCGGGGTCGTGCTGTCGGTTCCGGTCGTGCTGCCGGGGTCTGTCGGGGTGCCGGGGTCCGTCGTGGTGCCGGGATCCGTCGGGGCGTCGGTGTCCGCCGGGGCCGGGAGGTCGGTCGGTTCCGCGGTCGCAGGGCCGTCCGGGTCGAGTGCGGCGCCGCTGGTCGAGTCCTCGGCGGTCCGGTCGTAGACGGTGACCCCGCCGCGGCCCTGCGCGATCCGGACGACGACCGGCTCGGCGTCCGGGTCGCCGAAGGTCTGCGTCCAGGTGGCTCCGTCGCGGCTGTACTCGACGTCCACCGGGTCGGACCCCACGTCGCCGTCGGCGAAGGCGGTCGTCAGCCAGTAGTAGCCGTTCGCCGTGGTCGCCTCGAGGCGGACCGCCGCCCCCTCCATCGGCATGACGGTGATGTTCCCGGCGCCCTGCCAGACGTCGATCACCTCGCCCGGGTCACCCAGCGACGGGTCGATCGTGATCTGCAGGTCGCCCGCCACCATCGCGTAGCTGCCGGGAACCGCGTTCGAGAGGCCGTACGAGCTGAGCATCGGCAGCAGCCGGCGCTCGGGCGGGACGAGCGACGCCGTCGAGGCCGTCAGCACCGTGATCACCGAGACAGCGATCAGGAGGATCGCGCGCCGGCGGAGCAGCCCGGCCGCCACGATCGCGAGCCCGAGCACCAGGGTCGCGACGCTGAAGCCGACCACGGTCGCGGTCGAGCCGGAGACGGTGAGCGACGCGATCGCACCGGCGACGGCCGCCAGGCCGAGCACGAGCAGGGTGACGCTCCGCCGCAGCCGCGGGTTCGCCTCGCGGTGCTGTCGCCGCCGCTCGAGCCGAGCCGCGGTGATGGCGCCCGCTCGCTGGCGAGACTCCTCCGCTCGGGCGCGGGCCGTCTCGCGGGCGGTCGCGCTCTCCTGGGCGCGGAACGCCTCCCGCTCGGCCTTCCACTCCTCCTGGCGCTCGCGCCACAGCGCGAGGTCCTCCGGGGTGCTCGGGCGCGCCTCGGTGGGGCGCTGCGGGGGCAGGAGGCGAGCGCCGCTCGCGGGCTCTCCGCTGGGAGCGGGGTAGCCGGCGGTCGAGGCGCCGGGTCCTGCGGGGGTGCCGTACGGCGGGGGCGTCCGGTCGGCTCGACCGGAGCGGCGGGCGATCCAAACCACGAAGAGCACGATGAGCACGAGGACGACGACGGTCCAGAGGGCGCGGCCGGTGGCGGGCGCCCAGGGCGCCGCGCCGGTGTACGCGCCGCCGAGCGACCAGAAGCCCTGCGCGACGGGGAGCATCGAGGCGAGGACGAGGGCCCCGATGGCGGCGTGCACGCGGGTCAGGCGGCCGCCGAGCAGCTCCTCGACCGGCAGCACGCCGTCCTCGTCGGGCAGCAGCAGCCAGGCTGCCGCGTAGAAGAGGAAGGCCGGGCCGCCCAGCACGGCGACGACGACGAAGACCCCGCGCACGATCAACGGGTCGATGCCGAGGCGGTCGGCGATGCCGGCGCAGACGCCGCCGACCCAGCCGGGCCGGCGGGCCAGGTCGAGCGAGCGCAGCCAGAGGAGGAAGCGGTTCTCGGAGGGGGCGTCGGGGCCGGAGGGGCCGGGGCCCGCGGCGCCCGGGCCGGGGTCGGAGGGGTCCGAGCCGGAGTAGCCCGGGCCGGGCTCGCCGGGTGCGGAGGGGCCGGGAGTCGGCGGGTCGCCCGCCGTGTCCTCCTGCGCCGGCGGGATCGTGCTCGCTGCTGTCATGGCTCGAGTGTGACGCTCCTCCACAGCCGCCGACCATCGGGGGAACCCCTGATCCGACCCCGACTCCCACCCCGTCGACCCCGACGACCTGTTTGGATGCAGGGGTGAGCACACCCACCCTCCCGAGCACCGCCGGGAGTCCGCCGCTGAGCGGGCCGCCACCGGGCCGAGCGCCGTCGGCCCGGCCGCCGCTGCGCCGTCAGCGGAGGGTCGTCCTCGGCGGCGTGTGCGCGGCGCTCGCCGAGCACCTGGGCCTGCGCGTCGGGACGGTCCGCTTCCTCGCGATCGTCGCGACCCTGCTGGGCGGCGGCGGCGCACTGCTCTACCTGTGGCTCTGGGCGCTCGTGCCCCTGCGCGACGCCGGCGGGGAGGCGGCCGGCGTGCGCCGCTCCGTCCCGGTCGCCGCGCTGCTCGTCGGCGTCGCCGGCGCCGCGACGCTCTCGGTCCTCGTCGCGCTCCGCGGGGGCGACGACGCGGACGTCACCCGGGCGCTCGCCGCCGTCGCGCTGCTCTCGGGCGGCGCCGTCGCCTGGAGCCTGGGCTTCGACCGCGGCGACACCTCGCGCTCGGCGCGCTCCTCCACCGTCGTCCGCCTCGCCTCCTGCGCCGTCCTCGTCGTCGCCGGGGCCGTCGTGCTCACGGCGCGCCCCAGCGCGGTCAACGCGGTGCTGGCGGTCGGCGTCCTGCTCGTCGCCGCGGGCGTGCTCGCCGCCCCCCGGGTCGTCACGCTGTGGACCGAGCTGATGGGCGAGCGGGCGGCGCGGGTCCGCGAGGAGCAGCGCGCCGAGATCGCCGCGCACCTGCACGACTCCGTGCTGCAGACCCTGGCCCTGATCCAGAACCGCGCGGGCGCGTCGAGCGAGGTCGCCCGCATCGCCCGCGCGCAGGAGCGGGAGCTGCGCGACTGGCTGTTCGAGCGCGACGTGCCGGTGGCGAACGACCTGGCGGCCGAGATCCGCGCCATCGCCGCCGCGATCGAGCTCGACTGGCCGGCGACGCTCGAGGTGGTCGCGGTGGGGGCCTCGGTGCCGGGCGCCGCGCCCGTGCTGGCCGCGACCCGCGAGGCGATGCTCAACGCCGCTCGGCACGCGGGCGGCGACGTGTCGGTCTACGTCGAGTCCTCCGCCGCCGGGGTCGACGTGTTCGTCCGCGACCGCGGCCCCGGAGTCGACCTCGGCGCCCTCCCGGGCGACCGCCTCGGCATCCGGGAGTCGATCGTCGGGCGGATGGCGCGCGCGGGCGGCAGCGCGACCGTCCGGCCCGGAGCGGGCGGCGCGGGCACCGAGGTCCACCTGCGCCTGCCGGCGGGGGCCGAGCGGTGACCCGCGTCGTGCTGGTCGACGACCACTCCATCTTCCGCTCCGGTCTGCGCGCCGATCTCGCCCCCGAGCTCGACGTCGTCGGCGAGGCGGCCGACGTCGACTCCGCCGTCGCGCTGGTCGCGGCCGAGCGTCCGGACGTGGTGCTGCTCGACGTGCACCTGCCCGGCGGGGCGGGCGGCGGCGGCGCCGAGGTCCTGCGCCGCAGCGCCGCGCACCTCGAGGCGGTCCGCTTCCTCGCGCTCAGCGTCTCGGACGCGGCGGAGGACGTGGTCGGCGTCATCCGCGCCGGCGCTCGCGGCTACATCACCAAGACGAGCTCCGGCGCCGAGGTCAGCCGGGCGGTCCTCGCGGTGGACGGCGGCGACGCCGTCTTCTCCCCGCGCCTGGCCGGCTTCGTCCTCGACGCGTTCGGCGCCCTCTCGGGCGAGCAGGCGGAGTCCGTGGACGAGCTCGACCGCCTCTCGGCCCGCGAGCGCGAGGTGATGCGGCTGATCGCTCGCGGCTACGCCTACAAGGAGGCCGCCGCCGAGCTCTTCATCTCGGTGAAGACCGTCGAGTCCCACGTGTCGGCGGTCCTGCGGAAGCTGCAGCTCTCCTCCCGCTACGAGCTCACCGCCTGGGCCTCGGCCCGCCGCCTCCTCTGACCGGCTACTCACCGCCTCCTCTCACCACCGCCTCGTCGGCCGCGGCCGCTCCGCCTTCCTGCCGGAAGGCTCTCGTCTGATCCGCAGGCGATCCGATGCGGAAGGCGCCTTCCACCGCGAGGCGCGGAAGACGGACGCGCGGATCGCCTGCAGATCGGACAACGGATGGCAGACGCCCCCGCGCCCGGAAGCTAGGCCGAGAGCAGCGGCAGGAACGGCAGCGCCGCCGACGCCGCGAGCGTGCCGAGCGCGGCGCCCGCGAGCACGTCGGTCGGGAAGTGCATCCCGAGCACGATCCGGGACAGCAGCATCACCAGCACCACGAGGACGGCGAGCGGCCAGAGCGCGGGCAGCATCACGGCGAACACGATCGCCGCCGCGGTGGTCGAGGACGCGTGCGAGCTCGGGAAGCTCAACTTGCTCGGCGCCGTGCCCCGCACCTCGACACCCTCGCCGAGGGGCCGCGGCCGCCGGACGACGCGCTTGATCACGATCGACAGCCCGTGCGCGACGACGATCGCGACGTCGCAGAGCGCCCACGCCCAGAAGCGCGACGGATCGGCGAACGCACCGACCACGCCCAGCAGCAGCCAGCCCGCGGCGTGCTCGCCGAAGAAGCTCAGCCATCGGGCGATCGGGCGCAGGGGCGGTGCCAGCGGCGAGCGCTGCACGGCGACGATGACCGCGGACTCGCGGCTCCGGAGGGTCGACATCGCGCCCAACCTAGCGCACCCGCTGATCCGTCTCGGGACCGGCCCGTTCTGCAGGTGGCGGTCCGTTCTGCAGGCGATCGGCCCGCGGAGAACGCCTTCCGTCCCGGGAAGGGCGCTGCGGAGACCTCGATCGCCTGCAGATCGGACGCGCACCGTCGGCGCCGGATCAGGCCTCGGGCTCGGCCTCCGTGCCGGCCGCGCGGCGGCGCGCACCCAGACCCAGCGCGGCAGCCCCCGCGGTGAGCAGCGCCGCCGCTCCGGCGACGAGGCCGACGCTCTCGACGCCGGTCGAGGCGAGTCCGCCGGTCGTGCCGCCGCCGACGGGCAGCGGAACGGGCGTGCCGGTCGGCGCGGCCGTCGGCACGGTGGGCCCGGCGGTCGGTCCGGCCGTCGGCGTCGCGGTCGGCCCGGCGGTGGGTGCCGCCGTCGGCGCGGAGGTCGGTCCCGAGGTGGGCGCGGCCGTCGGAGTCGCCGTCGGCGCCGTGGTGGGCCCGGCGGTCGGCGTGGGCGTCGGGGCGACGAGCTGCGAGGCCGGCAGGATCTGCACGATCGTCGGGCGCGGCGCCGCCACGGCGCCGGCCGCGAGGGCTCCGACGGCCGCGAAGTCCGGGAAGTACGAGGTGGGCGCCTCGAAGGTGCCCTCCTCGCCCGGGTGCTGGACGGCCACGAACACGTGCTGGTCCTGGTCGTGCACGATCGGCCCGCAGGTCTCGGCGTCGCGCGGGACCGAGAGGAACTGCTCCACCCGGCCGCGCTCGGCGCCCTCGAGCGCCACCTTGAAGAGGCCGTCGTTGTAGCCGATGCCGCTGGGGGCGCCGTCGGTCGAGATCCAGAGGTTCCCGACCGAGTCGAAGGCGAGGTTGTCCGGGCAGGAGATCGGCGAGACCTGGTCGACCGGGAAGCCGGAGAAGTACACCGTGTCGCCCTGCGCGACGTCGCCGCACAGCATCAGCAGGTTCCAGGTGAAGGTGCGGCCGGTCTGGTCGCCGCCGTCCTCGATGATCTCGACGATGTGGCCGTCGCGGTTCTCGGTGCGCGGGTTGACCTCCGTCGGCCCCTCCTTGCCCTCGGTGCCGCGGTTGGAGTTGTTGGTGCAGGCGACGTAGATCCGGCCGCTGACCAGGCTCGGCTGGACGTCCTCGCAGCGGTCCATCTTGGTCGCGCCGGCGATGTCGGCGGCCATGCGGGTGTGCACGAGCACCTCCTCGACGCTCATGCCGGCGATCATCGACGCGCCGTCGACGACCAGGGGCAGCCAGGCGCCGATGCCGTCGAAGCCGCCGTCGGAGGGGACCGCGCCGGTGCCGGTGATCTCGGCGACGGGGGAGTCGCCGGTGAAGCTCGCGACGAAGAGGTCGCCCTCCTCGAGCAGCGTCTTGTTGTGCGCGCGGTCGCCCTCGATGTAGCGCTTCTTCGAGACGAACTTGTAGAGGTAGTCGAAGCGCTCGTCGTCGCCCTGGTAGGCGACCACGCGGCCGTCGGGGGCGACGATGACGTTCGCGCCCTCGTGCTTCAGGCGGCCGAGCGCGGTGTGCTTCTTCGGGGTGGACTCCGGCTCGAAGGGGTCGAACTCGACGATCCAGCCGAAGCGGTTGGGCTCGTTCTCGTAGCCGGGCGTGCGGGCGTCGAAGCGGGGGTCGTCGAGTTCCCAGAGGCGCGCGGTCTCGGCGTCGGCGAGTCCGTAGCGCTTCTCGGCGTCGCTGGTCGCGGTCGCGCGGAAGTAGCCGTTGAAGTTCTCCTCGCCCGAGAGGATCGTGCCCCACGGCGTGGTGCCGCCGGAGCAGTTGCCGAGCGTGCCGAGGACGGAGCGCCCCGTCGGGTCGGCGACGGTCTTCAGCAGCGCCGAGCCGGCCGCGGCGCCGGTGACCTCGTAGGGGGTGTCGATCAGGTAGCGGCGGTTGTGCTCGCCACCGCGGACGTAGGCCCAGGGGCGGTCGACGGCGGTGCGCACCAGCTCGACGACGCTGAGGCCGTGGGCGGCGCGGCCGACGGCGCGCACGCGCTCGGGCTCCGCCTCGAGCTGAGCGGCCGAGAACATGATCGACTCGTTCGTGTACTCGTGGTTCACGACCAGCAGCGCGCGCAGGCGCTTCGAGCCGGGGATCTCGACGATGTCGGTGTAGTCGTTGTTGTAGCCGAACTGGGCGGCCTGGGCGGCCTCCGTCTGGTTCTCGATGTCGAAGGCGGGGCTGTCGGCGAAGAGCGGGTCGCCCCAGCGGATGATCGGCTGCCAGGCGAAGCCCTCGGGGACGGTGAACTCGTCGACCGTGTAGGGGACCGGGGCGATCGGGGTGAAGGCGAGCGGGGAGCCGCCGACCGCGGCGCCGGCGACGGCGGCCTCCGCGGTGGGGGCGCCGCCGGCCGAGGCGACGGCGACAGTGACCGCGCCGGCGAGGCCGAGGCCGAGGGCGCTGCGGCGCGAGATCTGCCGCGCGACGATGTCGCGGAACGAGCTGTTGTGCGAGGTGTTGCAGGTGGCGGTCGAGCACGCGTTGGCGCACTTCAGGGCGCAGGTGACAGGGCTGCGCTTGCCGCGCACGTGCCCCGCCATGGGGAGGAGGAGCGGGCGGCGGGCGGTGTCGGTCATGCGGTGTCCTTCGATCGGCAGCAGTGCGTCCGAGTCGACCAGGGCGAAGGGACGCGCACGCCGCTCAGCGGAGGCCTCTCCCTGAACGGAACATGAACGTTCTCACAAGAAGGTGAGGCTACCCTTCGTCGCTCCGGCGGGCGTCTCGGGCCGCCAGCACCGCGCCGACGTTGCCCGCGATCCACTCGACGACGGGCAGCAGCCGCTCGGCCAGCTCGGCTCCGAGCGGCGTCAGCGCGTAGTCGACCCGCGGCGGGATCACGGCGTGCGCCTCGCGGTGCACGAAGCCGTCCTCCTCGAGGGTCCGGAGGGTCTGCGCCAGCATCTTCTCGCTGATGCCGCCGATCCGGCGCCGCAGCTCGCCCCAGCGCAGGCTGCGCTCGGCCAGGGCAGCGAGGACGAGTACTCCCCACTTGCTCGTGACGTGCCCGAAGACCTCGCGGCTCGGGCAGTCGGCGGAGTAGACGTCTCCCGTGAGGAGGGGGCTCTCGGTGATGGTCATAGGAGTACTAACGAAATAGTGGGTACTGCATTCCGGGAAGTTCTCGCGGCGGCGCCCGGTTCCCCTCACCGACGGCGCCCCACCCGCCGTCTCCCGAACGGAAGGACCACCCCATGACCCTCGTCGTCACCGGAGCCACCGGCCACCTCGGCCGTCTCGCCGTCGAGCACCTGCTCGCCCGCGGCACCGCCGCCTCCGACATCGTCGCCACCGGCCGCGACGCCGCCAAGCTCGAGGCGCTCGCCGCCGATCTCGGCGTCCGCACCGCCGTCGCCGACTTCGAGGACCCGGCCTCGCTCGACGCCGCCTTCTCCGGCGCCGAGGCCGTGCTGCTCGTCTCCGGCTCGGAGGTGGGCAAGCGCGTCGCGCAGCACACCGCCGCGATCGAGGCCGCCGCCCGCGCCGGCGCGCGCCTGGTCTACACGAGCGCCCCGAAGGCGACGACCAGCCCGCTGATCCTGGCCCCCGAGCACAAGGCGACGGAGGAGGCGATCGCCGCCGCGGGCCTCCCCGCCGTGATCCTCCGCAACGGCTGGTACAACGAGAACTACACGCAGACGGTCGCCGAGCTCGCCTCGACCGGCACCACCCTCTCCAGCGCCGGCGACGGCCGCGTCTCCAGTGCCGCCCGCTCCGACTACGCCGAGGCCGCCGCCGTCGCCCTGCTCGACGCCTCCCTCGTCGGGTCGGTGCACGAGCTCTCCGGCGACACCGCCTGGAGCTTCGACGAGCTCGCGACCCTCGTCGGCGAGGTCGCCGGCCGCGACGCCGCGATCACGCACGTCGACTCCGCCGAGCACGCCCGCATCCTCACCGAGGCCGGTGTCCCCGAGGGCGGCGTCGGCTTCGTCGTCGGCCTCGACGCGAACATCGCCGACGGCCTCCTCGGCGAGACCGACGGCTCGCTCGCCCACCTGATCGGCCGCCCGACCACCCCGATCCGCACCTACGTCGAGGAGCAGCTCGCCCGCTGAGCCGCGGCCTGCTGCCGGTGGCTGACCTCCGGCTCGCGGACTCCGCTCCGGCTCGTGGGACTGGCCGGTTCCAGCGTGCCGGACGTGTTCTCGCGTGCCGGAGTTCCGACCGGTGCACCTCCGGCACGCAGAATCGGCTCCGGCTCGTCGGATCGGCCGGTTCTCGAGTGCCGGGAACGGTTCCGCGAGCCGGACCCGCGCCCCGGGGCCGCCGTGTCCGACCCCCGACGTAGGCTTACCGCCATGACCTCGACGACGCCTCGCTCCGGTATCGACCTCTCCGAACTCGACCCGGCGACGCGTCCGCAGGACGACCTCTACCGCCACGTGAACGGCCTGTGGATCGACCGCACCGAGATCCCGAGCGACAAGGCGCGCTACGGCTCCTTCCACGTGCTCCAGGAGGAGGCGGAGAAGGCGGTCCGCGACATCATCGTCGAGGCGCAGTCGGCCCCGAGCGGCACCGAGGCGCGCATGTTCGGCGACCTCTACACCTCGTTCCTCGACGAGGCGCGCGCCGAGGAGCTCGGCGCCCAGCCGATCGCCGACGACCTGGCCGCCGTGCAGCGCGTCGACTCGATCCCCGGGCTCCTGCGCGCGGTGGGCGAGTTCGAGCGCTCCGGTGTCCCCGGCCTCTTCGGCCTCTTCGTCGACAACGACCCGGGCGACCCCGAGCGCTACCTCGTCTTCGTGAACCAGGGCGGTCTCGGCCTTCCCGACGAGAGCTACTACCGCGAGGAGGAGTTCGCCTCCGTCCGCGAGGCCTACCTCCCCTTCGTCGCGCGGATGCTCGGGTTCGCCGGCATCGACGCCCCCGAGGCGCGCGCGGAGCGCATCGTCGCGCTCGAGACCGACCTCGCCGCCGTGCACTGGGACAAGGTGCGCAGCCGCGACAGCCAGGCCACCTACAACCTCCGCTCCTGGGCCGAGGTCACCGAGCTCGCCGCCGGCATCGACCTCGACGTCTGGCTGACCGCGATGGGCGCTCCGGAGGGTGCGCTCGCCGAGGTCGTCGTGCGCCAGCCGAGCTTCCTCGAGGGCCTCGCCGGCCTGCTGACCGACGACCGCCTCCCCGCCTGGCGCGACTGGCTGTCCTGGCAGGTGATCCGCGGCGCCGCGGCCTACCTCTCCAGCGACTTCGTCGACGCCAACTTCGACTTCTACGGCCGCACCCTCACGGGCACGCCGCAGAAGCGCGAGCGCTGGAAGCGCGCCGTCTCGCTCGTCGAGGGCTCGCTCGGCGAGGCCGTCGGCCGGATCTACGTCGAGCGGCACTTCCCCGAGACCGCCAAGGCCGCGATGGACGTCCTCGTCGCGAACCTGATCGAGGCCTACCGCCGCTCGATCGTCGACCTCGAGTGGATGGGCGCCGACACCCGTGAGCGCGCGCTGGAGAAGCTCGCGAAGTTCACGCCGAAGATCGGCTACCCGGTCCGCTGGCGCGACTACTCCGCCCTGACGATCGACCCCGCCGACCTGGTCGGCAACGCCCGCCGCGTCGCCGCCTTCGAGTTCGACCGCGAGCTCGGCAAGATCGGGAAGCCGCTGGACCGCGACGAGTGGTTCATGACGCCGCAGACCATCAACGCGTACTACAACCCCGGCTTCAACGAGATCGTCTTCCCCGCCGCGATCCTGCAGTTCCCCTTCTTCGACGAGTCCCGCGACTCCGCCGCCAACTACGGCGCGATCGGCGCGGTGATCGGGCACGAGATCGGGCACGGATTCGACGACCAGGGCTCGCGCTTCGACGGCGACGGCCGCCTCACCGACTGGTGGACCGAGGACGACCGGGCCGCGTTCGAGGAGCGGACGAAGGCGCTGATCGCGCAGTACGACGCGCTCGCCCCGGCCACCACGCCCGGTCACCACGTCAACGGCGCGCTCACCATCGGCGAGAACATCGGCGACCTCGGCGGGCTCGGCATCGCGTGGAAGGCGTACCTGCTCTCGCTGGACGGCGAGGAGCCGCCCGTGATCGACGGCCTGACGGGCGCCCAGCGCTTCTTCCTCTCCTGGGCACAGGCCTGGCAGCAGAAGGCGCGCGACGAGGAGACGATCCGCCTGCTCGCGATCGATCCGCACTCGCCGTCGGAGTTCCGCTGCAACCAGATCGTCCGGAACCTCGACGAGTTCTACGCTACTTTTGACGTCACCGAGGGCGACGCCCTCTGGCTCCCGCCGAGCGAGCGCGTCGCGATCTGGTAGCCCTCGCCGGCTGCCGTCCCGCACCGCGGCCGGATCCCGGGGCATCGAGAGCCGACCGATGCCGCGGGTCCTCGGTCCTCCGATGCGTCCCCGCGGCGGATCGACGGACTCCCGTCCCGCCCCTCCGCATCGACCGTTCCACCGACCCCGGAGAGAGGCCGCCGCCGTGGTGATCCCCGCCCACGAGACCCGCCGCGCGAACCGCCGCGCCCGCCGCGGGCGCCACAAGGGCGAGTACGACCACGACGACTTCCAGCGCGGCTTCGACGCGCTCGGCCGGCTGGCGCTGGACGGAGTCGTGGTGTCGGCGCGCGCGGTCGACCTCGGCACCGGGCGCGCCCTCTTCGCGGTCGACGACTCCGTCTCGATGCCGACGGCGTCCGTCGGCACGATCGTGCTCCTGATCGAGGTCGCGGCGCGGCTCGCCACCGACCCCCAGGAGAACCTGCGCCTCGTCGACCGCACCGCCGCCGACGCGGTCACCGGCACGGGGATCTGGCAGCACCTGCAGATCCCGTCGATGCCGATCGCCGACCTGGCCGCCCTCGTCGGCGCGACGAGCGACAACCTGGCCACCAATGTGCTCCTGCGCCGAGTCGGCCTCGACGCGGTCCGCGAGCGGGCCGAGGCGCTCGGCCTCTCGCGCACCGCCCTGCTCGACGTCGTCCGCGACGAGCGCGGTCCGGACGACGCTCCGCAGCTCTCGATCGGCTCGGCCAGCGAGCTGACCTGGCTGCTCGCGACCCTCGCGAACGGCGAGATCGTCGACGCGGCGGTCAGCTCGCGCGTGATCGGCTGGCTCTCGCTCAACAGCGACCTGTCGATGGTCGCCTCCGCCTTCGGCCTCGACGCGCTCTCGCACCGCCAGCCCGACCACGGCGTGCTGCTGGTCAACCGGACCGGCACGGACACCGGCGTCCGCGCCGAGGTCGGCGTGCTCCGCGGCCCGCGCGCCGGCGTCGCCTACGCCGTGATCACGCAGTTCGACGACTCGAGCCTGCGCTACCGCCTCGCGGTGCTCGACGGCATGCGCACGCTGGGCGTCGACCTGCTGGAGTACGTGCACTGACGGTCGCAGCGGCCGCGTGCTTCCGCTCGCTCCCCTGCGGTCCAGGCTCGCCGACCTCCGGCTCGTGAAACGTCGTCCGGCTCGCCGGAATCGCGCGATCCCACGTGCCGAGGTCGGATCCGCGTGCCGAAGGTGCTCGCAAGGGGCGGCACCGTCAAGCCGGTGACTGCTCCCGGATGCGCGACCTAGGCTGCCGGCAGCGGCGTCGCCTCCCGGTGCGCCGCGGAGAGGACACCATGAGCAGCTTCGGCTTCGACGCCCCCGAGGACGTCACCGACACCACCCGTCCTGACGCCGACTCCCTGCCGGTCCCGCCGGAGGACCCCGCCGAGGTCGACGACACGCAGGTCCACGACACGCAGGCCGACGACACGCAGGCGTCCGGAGAGGCGACCGACGAGGGAGCCGACTCGCGCCTCGACGACGACCAGGACCCGCCGGAGCACCCCTTCGTCCCCTCGCCCAGCTGAGCGACCGACCTGGGCTCCCGCCCGGCGCGCGCACGAGTGAGGCGGCAAGGGCCGGACCGGCCCGCGAGAACGCCCGATCCGCCGCTTCCGCCCTCGGTCGTGCCCGCCCTCCGCGGCTGACGACGCTGCGAGCGGCCGGTGACGAGGCGGTCGACCCCCGTCAGCCGCGGAAGGCTCCGCGGTAGCGCGCCGCCGGGTGCCGCGGGTTCAGCCGCGCGGCTCCGGTCAGCCGCTCGCGCAGGCCGCCCGGCGCGTACTCCGAGCGGGCCAGCCCGCGATCCCGCAGCACCGGCATCACCTCGTCGACGAACTCGACGTAGCTGTCGGGCAGCGACCAGTGGTTGAGGTTGATGCCGTCGACGCCCGCGTCGCGCAGCTCCGACAGCCGGTCGGCGATCTGCTCGGGCGTGCCGACGACGCGCTGGTGACGACGCACCGCGAGACGGGCCAGGTCGGCGACGGTCGCGTCGCGGTCGGGCAGCAGCCGGATCATCGACTCGAGCGTGCTGCGGTTGCCGTTGGTGACGATGTCGCGCAGCTTCGTCTCGGGCGGGAAGGGCTTCCCGTCGGCCTGGTCGACGCTGAGGCCGGCGTGCAGCAGGTGGGCGTCGACGCTCGTGTACGCGTCGAGCTCGGCCTCGCGCTCCCGGGCCTCGCGCTCGGTGCTGCCTACGATCACCGACAGGGGTGAGAAGAACAGCACGTCGTCACCGCGGCGCCCGGCCGCCTCCGTGAGCGCGCGGGTCGAGGCGATCAGCTCGCGGGTCTGCTCCGTCGTCGAGCCGCCGACGAACTGCGCCTCCGCGTGCCGGGCCGCGAAGGCGCGGCCGGCGGGCGAGGAGCCGGCCTGGAAGAGGAACGGCGTGCGCTGCGGCGACGGCGCCGAGAGGTGCGGGCCCTCGACCCGGTAGCTCGCGCCGGCGTGGTCGATGCGGTGCACCGATTCCGGTCGGGAGTACGCGCCGGCCTGGTCGCGGACCGAGGCGTCGTCGTCCCACGACCCCTCCCACAGCTTGTAGACGACGTCGAGGTACTCCTCGGCCTGCGCGTAGCGGGCGTCGTGCTCGGTCAGGCGGTCGAGGCCGAAGTTGCGGGCCGCGTTCTCCTGGTAGCTGGTGACGATGTTCCAGGCGACCCGGCCCTTCGAGAGGTGGTCGAGGGTCGACATCCGCCGCGCGAACTCGAACGGGTGCGCCTGCAGGATCGAGCTCGTCATCGCGAGGCCCAGGTGCTCGGTCGAGCCGATCAGGGCGGCCAGCAGGATCGACGGGTCGTTGTTCGGCAGCTGCAGGCCCTCGCGCGCATTCACCTCGAGCGAGGCGCCGACCGCGCCGTAGGTACCCACGACGTCCGCGAAGAAGATCGCATCGAACACCCCGCGCTCGAGCGTCCTCGCCACCTCGATCCAGTGCCCCAGGTCCTCGAACGCGCCGGGCCGCGCCCCGGGCCGCCGCCACTGGCCGTGGTGGATGTGCGAGGGCGTGTTCATCACGAACGCGTTGAAGAGCAGCGGGCGGGGATCGGTCATGCGGGTGCTCCTGGGGGCGGGACGCTGGTGCGGACGTCGGTCTCGTGCGAGGCGATCGTACGGTGAGTGCGCCGTCCCGCCGACCGGAACGAGTCGAGCGACGTCGCCGGGTGTCGATACGCCGCCTGCAGCGGCTCCTCGACCAGCATGTTCCGGTGGCCCTCCGACCAGCGTGACCCGGCGGCTGCGAGTGCATGCTGATCGAGCAGCCCGGCGCGGCCGGGCGCATCGAGATCCGCCGCAGCGAACGCCACGTCGCCACGCCTGCTCGACAGGCGATGAGGAGTGCCTGCTAGCGTCGACGCCACCGGCGCGAGCGGGGGCTTCTGGAATCCGGCGGGCCCCGCATCGCGCCGGTTCCGTCTGCCTGGTCCCTCACGCGTCGTCGGCCTCACCCGTCGGGATCCGCGCGCTGCTCGGATACATCGAGAACCCGGCACCGAGGCGCAGTCCCGTCTTCTGGTGCAGTGCCATGCACCGTCGGATCTGCTCCCAGAGGTAGCTCTGCTCCTCCGGCGCTCCGCCCTGCAGAAGGTAGGTGCCTGCCGAGTAAGCGACGATGTCCGCGAGTTGCAGGATCTCGCGATCCCAGTGGCTGAGCTCCGTGTCGACCCACAGCGGCTTGTCGAGCACCAGGTCGTACTCGGGCTTCCTCCGCAGCATCCTGTCCAGGGTCGCCCGCGCGTCCCGCAGGCCGCCGCTGCGGAAGAACTTCTCGTGCTGGGACTGCTGGTCGGCGACGAACATGGCGGCGTCCCCGGAGTAGTAGTCGCCCACAGTCGTCGCGACGCGCTGGTGCAGGTATGCGTAGGCGACGCCCAGCGGCATGAGGTCGCGTCCGGTCTCCACCATCTCGAGCTTGTCCACGGCCGCTGCGAAGACGAGCGGGCGGAAGGTGTCGAAGAGCAGCCCGACGTCCTCGAAGAGGGCGGCCGTCTGCTTCTCGGTGACGAGTGCCCGGTACGCAGCGGGCCTGTCCAGACGATGTCCTGATGCGACACTGCGTGCCACCCGACGGAGGTGGCGACCCTTGATCTCGGAATCACCCCACGGAAGATCGCATGCGGCGAGCACACCGAAGTGCTTCTCCTTGACGTCGACGATCCGCTCTGCCAGGGCACGCCGTGACGTGTCTCGGACTCCGACGGCGCCGAGCACGAAGTACTGGCTGGCGCCTTCCTTGAGGGTCGGAATTCCCGGTGCATCGTTCCGGTCGAGCGTGTGATTCCCGAATTCATCGACGTAGAAGATCCCATGCTGGTCGAGCAGCCCGCGAAGCGGGCGTATCGAGATCCGGGCGCCTACTCCCGCGGGGTCGACCCCGGCTTGATCCGCTGCGCCAGCCGCTTCAGCGGGTGCGCCGGCTCGCGCTCGAGCGGCTCCTCCACCTCGAGGCCGTAGAACGAGCCGATGTCGCCGACGAAGGCGGCCCGGCGGGCCCGGTCGTAGGCCCGGATCTCCCTCCGGAAGGCGATCACCGTCGCCACGCACATCAGGATCATCACCACGCTGAACGGCAGCGCCGAGAGGATCGCGGCCGTCTGCAGGGCGTCGAGCCCGCCGGCGATCAGCAGCGAGAGCGCCAGCAGGGCCGTCGCGAGCGCGAAGAAGACGCGGATGCCGTTGCGCGGCTCCGCGTCGCCGCCGGTCGCGATCATCGCCATCACCAGGGCGCCGGAGTCGGCGGAGGTGACGAAGAAGACGCCGATCAGGATGATCGCGCCGACGACCAGCACCGAGCCGGCCGGCAGGCCCTGCAGCATCGAGAAGAGCGCCGTGTCGGTGCTCACCGCGCCGTCCGCGCCGACGAGCCCGCCGTCGCCGTAGAGCTCGCGGAAGAGCGCCGTCCCGCCGAGCACGCTGAACCAGAGGAAGGTCATGATCGTCGGCACCAGCAGCACGCCCGCGACGAACTCGCGGACGGTGCGGCCCTTGGAGACCCGGGCGATGAAGATGCCGACGAACGGCGCCCACGACATCCACCAGCCCCAGTAGAACGTCGTCCAGGTCGCCTGCCAGGCCTCGCCCTCCCGGCCGGCGTAGGCGCTGACGGTGAAGGTGAGGCCGATGAAGTTCTGCAGGTAGTTGCCGAGCGACTGCACGAACTCGCGCAGCAGGAACTGCGTCGGGCCCGCGACGAGCACGAACACCAGCAGGGCGGCGGCGAGCAGCAGGTTGCCGGTCGAGAGCCACTTCATGCCCTTGCCGACGCCCGAGACGAGCGAGAAGACGGTCAGCGCCGTCACGACCGCGATGACGATGATCTGCACCGTGAGCGAGGAGTCGACGATGCCGCTCGACTCCAGGCCCGCCGAGATCTGGGTGACGCCGAGGCCGAGCGACGTCGCGACGCCGAACATCGTGCCGACCAGCGCGACGACGTCGATCGTGTTGCCCCAGCCGCCGCGCACCCGGCGGCCCAGCAGCGGTTCGAGCGCCCAGCGGATCGAGACCGGGCGCTTGCGGCGGTGGATCGCGTAGGCGAGGGCGAGGCCGACGACCACGTAGATCGACCAGGCGTGCACGCCCCAGTGCAGGTAGGTCTGCGAGATGGCGCTCTGCGCGAGCTCCGTCTCCGTGCCGGTGACGCCGGGGCGCGGGGTGGCGAAGTGGGTGAGCGGCTCCGCGACGCCGTAGAAGACGAGGCCGATGCCCATTCCGGCCGCGAAGAGCAGCGAGATCCAGGAGAGCATCGAGAACTCGGGCTCGTCGTCGTCGGCGCCGAGCTTGATGTCGCCGAAGCGGCTGACGCCCATCCAGATCGCGAAGGCGACGAAGACCGCGGCGATCAGCACGTAGTACCAGCTGAAGGTGTTCACGACGGTGGTCTGCAGGGAGGCGAAGACCTCGGTGGCGACCTCGGGAGCGATGATCGCGAAAGCGGCGATGGAGAGCGTGATCACCGCCGCCGGCCAGAACACCCAGCGGGCGAGGCGCTGCGGGGGCCTCTCGGACGTCTTCTGCTCGAGCATGCGCGGGCCTCTCGTCGACGGCAAAAGCTCCACCGTACACGGGCGGCGTGTCGCGAGCGGGGGCGGCGAGGGCGCTCGGATCGGTGCGGCAGGCTGGACCCGTGCAGTTCAGAGTCTTCACCGAACCCCAGCAGGGCGCGAGCTACGAGGATCTCCTCGCGGTCGCGCAGGCCACCGAAGCCCTCGGCTACGACGGCTTCTTCCGCTCCGACCACTACCTCCGGATGGGCGACGGCGACCCCGGCCCCGGTCCGACCGACGCGTGGACGACCCTCGCAGGCCTCGCGCGCGAGACCGAGCGGATCGCGCTCGGCACGCTCGTCTCCTCCGTCACTTACCGGCCGCCGGGGATCCTCGCGATCCAGGTCGCCCAGGTCGACGCGATGTCGGGCGGCCGTGTCGAGCTCGGCCTCGGCACCGGCTGGTTCGAGGAGGAGCACGCCGCCTACGGCATCGACTTCCCGCCGCGCCGATTCGATCTGCTCGAGGAGCAGCTCGAGATCGTCACCGGTCTCTGGTCGACCCCGGTCGGCGAGCGCTACTCGTTCGCCGGCGAGCACTACACGCTGACCGACTCGCCCGCGCTGCCCAAGCCCGCGCGGCTGCCGCTGCCGGTGATCGTCGGCGGAGGCGGGCCGAAGCGGACCCCGCGGCTCGCGGCCCGCTTCGCCAGCGAGTTCAACCTGCCCTTCCCCGAGTTCGACGCGATCCCCGGATCGTTCGAGCGCGTCGATGAGGCGTGCGCCGCGATCGGCCGCGAGCCGTCCTCGCTCGTGCACTCGGTCGCGCTGATCGCGGTCGGCGGAGCGGACGAGGCGGAGTTCGTCCGTCGCGCCGCCGCCATCGGCCGCGAGCCCGCCGAGCTGCGCGAGCACGGCGTCGCCGGCGGAGTCGACGAGACCGTCGACCGTCTCGAGTCCCTCCGCGAGGCCGGCGCCGAGCGCGTCTACCTCCAGTTCATGGACCTCCAGGACCTCGACCACCTCGACTTCTTCGCCCGGGAGGTCCTGCCGCGGCTGTCGGCCTGAGCACCCCCTGCTATCGAGCAGCCCGCGGAGCGGGCGCTGCATGCTGATCGAGCAGCCGCGGAGCGGGCGTATCGAGATCCACCGTTCTGCAGAGGCCGGGTCTCGATACGCCGCCGGAGGTGGCTGCTCGACCGGCATGGGGGCCCTACCGCGCGACCTAGGCTGGAGGGATGGTGGACACGATCGAGCGCGCCGACGAGCGGCTGGCGACCCGCTCGGCCGCCGAGGTGCCGTGGGTCGTGCTCGTCTGGGACGACCCGGTGAACCTGATGTCGTACGTGTCCTACGTCTTCCGCAGCTATTTCGGCTTCGGTCGCGCTGAGGCCGAGCGCCTCATGCTCCAGGTGCACACGGAGGGGCGCGCCGTGGTCGCGACCGGCAACCGCGAGGAGATGGAGCGGCACGTGGAGGCTATGCACGGCTACGGCCTGTGGGCGACGCTGCAGAAGGCCGACGCATGACCCGCCGAGGCCCAGCCCGCCGACGCTCGACCCGCCGACGCACGGCCGGCGGCCGCTGATGCGCTCCTTCCGCCGCGACTCCTCCGGCGCCGCCGTGGCCCGCTTCGACCGCGAGGAGGCCGGGATCCTCCGCCACCTCGCCGGCGAGATGCTCGAGCTCCTCGATCGCGGCACGTCCGAGGACGCCCGCGACGACCCCGCCCTGGCGCGCCTGCTCCCCGACGCCTACCGCGACGACGACGAGGCCGCCGCCGAGTTCCGCCGCTTCACCGCCCCGGACCTGGCCGGCCGCAAGATGGACGACGCCCGCGCGATCACCGCCGCGCTCGACGCGGGCGAGGGCTCCGGGCACGCCCGCGTGTTCGCCGGGCTCGGCGAGGTCACCGTCCGCCTCGAGCCGCCCCAGGCGCTGTCCTGGCTCCGCGGCCTCACCGACATGCGCCTCGCCCTCGCCGCGCGACTCGGCATCCTCGACTCCGACGACGTCGAGCCCGAAGACGAGACCGGGCAGGCGATCCGCGCGGTCTACGACTGGCTCGGCAGCGTGCAGGACGGCCTGGTCCACGCGATCGACGTGTGACCAGCCCCGCCCGCACCGTCACCAGCCGCTGACCACGACCTCGCCGGGACGCCCGCCGGCCTCGACCAGGCGGTGCGCCTGGGCCAGGGTCCCCGCGTTCAGGGGCGACAGTGCGCGGGTGAGCGTCGTGCGCAGCACCCCCTCGCCCAGCAGCCCGGACACCTCCTGCAGCAGGTCGTCGTGCCGCGGAACATCCTCGACGGCGGCTTCCGCGGGGCCGTCCTGCCGTTGGATCCCGCCCCCACGCGGGCTGTCCCCGCCTTCACCCGGGCCGCCCCCGACCCCCCTCGTCGCCGCCTTCATCGAGACGATCGCCGCTCACGCCGACCTCGCCGGGTCGATCGGGCGCTGAGGGGGAGAGCGGCAGCAGGGGTGAGCGCCCACTCCAGCTCTCTCCCCAGGAGAGATCTCCACAGCTGTGGATAACTCTGTGGAGAGATGTGGAGAACGACCGTCCTCACAGGGTCCGCCCCGGAGTCGAGGCCGGTCCGACGCGGGATCCGCCGTCCACAGGCTGGGGAGAGCATGTGGAGAAGCGACGCGTGCCGCCGTCGGACTCCCGCCGGGAATCGGGGTCGGCGGGCTCCCCGGGCTGCCCGCGCCCACGGCCCGGGTTCGACGCGGCGGGCGGAGTCGCGTACCGTCCGGATCGTGAACACTCCCTCAGGCACCCAGGCCAAGCGCGCTGCCGACGACGCGCAGGACTCGACCGCGATCCGCACCCTCGCTCGCGGGGGCTACGCCGCGAACGGCCTCGTCCACATCCTCATCGGCGTGATCGCCCTGCAGGTCGCCCGAGGCGGTGGCGGCGAGGCCGACCAGACCGGAGCGCTCGGGCAGCTCGCCGCGCAGCCCGGGGGAGTGGTCGTGCTGTGGGTCTGCGCGATCGGCCTGTTCGGGCTCGCCCTATGGGGTGTGCTCGAGGCCTTCCTGATCGCGGACGGCGACAGCGCGGTGTCGCGCTGGGGCAGCCGGCTGAAGGAGGCGGCGAAGGCCGTCGTCTACGCCGCGCTCGGAGCGACCACTCTGCGCTTCGCGACGGGCGGCAGCTCCGACTCGTCCGAGACGTCGCAGAGTGCGAGCGCGCAGGTCCTCGCCGCGCCGGGCGGCGTCGTCCTCCTCGTGATCGCGGGGCTCGCGGTCCTCGCCGTGGGCGGCGTCTTCGTCTACCGCGGCGCCTCGAAGAAGTTCCTGAAGAACATCGCCGTGCCCGGCGGGACCGCCGGCCGCGTCGTCACGGGCCTCGGCGTCGCCGGCTACGTCGCCAAGGGCATCGTGCTCGGTGCGCTCGGCGTCCTCCTGATCGTCGCCGCGGTCCGGCACGACCCCGAGCAGGCGGGCGGGCTGGACGAGGCGCTGAAGTCGCTGACCGAGCTGCCGTTCGGCGTGGCCCTGCTCGCCGCCGTGGCCGTCGGGCTCATCGCGTACGGCGTGTTCTGCTTCGCCCGCGCGCGCTGGCCCAAGCTCTGAGCCGGCCCGCCGGCGCTCCCGAGACGGGCGTCGGCACGATCGCCGACGCCGCGCCCGCCCATGCGCGCCGGACTCTGCTGCGCAACGGCGTCCGGTCCCTCGCCCCGGGGCGGCACGGGAACCGCGGAAGGACGCCACCGGCACCCGCGTGCGGGTGACCCGTCGGGGCGCCGCGGTGCCGTTACCCCCTGACGGGTGTGACCGCAACTGGTGCCACGACCCGGGTTGCGGTGCCAGTGTGTGCAGATGCATGAACGTAGCGACGACGCGCGCGCGGAGCGGATCCGCCCCGCCCTGGCCGAGGCCGCCGCGCGCCTCCTCGGGGCCGTCGCGACCGGCGACCGTGCCGCGTTCGCCGAGCTGTTCGACCGCTTCGGCGGGCTCTTCTCCGCGTCGATCGCGACCGTGCAGGCCGACGCCGCCGCTCGCGACCGGATCTGCACCGAGGCGTTCGCCTCCGTGTGGCGCCGCGCCCGCGAGGGTGCCCGCGCTCCGGAGCCGGTGCTGTGGCTGCTCGAGGTGCTCTGCGAGACGCTCGGCTCCTCCCGCGAGCCCTCGCGGCGCCCGCTCGCCGACGGGCTCCTCGCCCTGGCCTGCCCGGACCGCGAGCTGCTGCTGCTCGCCGTCGCGGGCCGCTACTCCCAGCCCGAGATCGCGGCGCTGACGGGAGTGCGCGAGTCGCGCCTGGGCGCGGTCCTCCGCGACGCGCTCGGCTCCCTCCGAGGCGGGCTGAGCGAGGGCCGTCTCACGGCCTGAGCTGCGAGTCGCCGCCGCAGAACTCGCCGTCCCCGCGGGAATGGTTCCGACGGGCGTAAAGTTGAGTCATTCGAACTCAACTTTCGAACCGCAAGGAGGAGATGCAGATGCAGGCCGGTCGGACACCCCAGCAGGACGAGTCGTCCGCTCTCGCGCAGTACGGCGTCGACCTGACCGCGATCGCGGCGAGCGGCAAGCTCGACCCGGTCATCGGACGGGACGCCGAGATCCGTCGCGTGAGCCAGGTGCTCACGCGCCGCACCAAGAACAACCCCGTGCTCATCGGCGAGCCCGGCGTCGGCAAGACGGCGGTCGTCGAGGGGCTCGCGCAGCGGATCGTCGCGGGCGACGTCGCTGACAGCCTCAAGGGCAAGCGGCTCGTCAGCCTCGACCTCTCCGCGCTGATCGCGGGTGCGAAGTACCGCGGCGAGTTCGAGGAGCGGCTGAAGGCCGTCCTCGCCGAGATCAACGACTCCGGCGGCCGCATCATCACCTTCATCGACGAGCTGCACACCCTGATGGGCGCGGGCGGCGGCGAGGGCTCGGTGGCCGCCGCGAACATGCTGAAGCCCATGCTCGCCCGCGGCGAGCTGCGGATGATCGGCGCCACGACGCTCGACGAGTACCGCCAGTACATCGAGAAGGACGCGGCCCTCGAGCGCCGCTTCCAGCAGGTCTTCGTCGGCGAGCCGACCGTCGAGGACACGGTCGCGATCCTCCGCGGCCTCAAGGAGCGCTACGAGGCGCACCACAAGGTCGCCATCGCCGACTCCGCGCTGATCGCCGCCGCCTCGCTGTCCAACCGCTACATCACCGCCCGTCAGCTGCCCGACAAGGCCATCGACCTCATCGACGAGGCCGCCTCGCGCCTGCGGATGGAGATCGACTCCGCGCCGGTCGAGATCGACGAGCTGCGCCGCTCCGTCGACCGGCTGAAGCTCGAGGAGCTCGCGCTGAAGAAGGAGAAGGACGAGGCCTCGAAGGCGCGGCTGGAGAAGCTGCGCGAGGACCTCGCCCGCCGTGGTGCGCACCTCGCCGAGCTGCAGCAGCGCTGGGAGCGCGAGCGCGCCTCCCTCAACCGCATCGGCGATCTCAAGAACCGGCTCGACGCCCTGCGGATCGCGGCCGAGCGGGCCCAGCGCGAGGGCAACCTCGAGCGCGCCTCGCGCCTGCTCTACGGCGACATCCCGGCGGCCGAGAGCGAGCTCGCGGCGGCCGAGCAGGAGGAGCAGCCGGCCGAGGGCCGCATGGTCAACGAGCAGGTCACCTCGGACGACATCGCCGCGGTCATCGCCGCCTGGACGGGCATCCCCGTCGGCCGGCTGATGCAGGGCGAGACGGAGAAGCTGCTGCACCTCGAGACCGAGCTGCACCGGCGCCTGATCGGCCAGAACGAGGCCGTCTCGGCCGTCGCCGGCGCCGTCCGCCGCACCCGCGCGGGCGTCTCCGACCCCGACCGGCCCACCGGCTCCTTCCTCTTCCTCGGCCCGACCGGCGTCGGCAAGACCGAGCTCGCGAAGGCGCTGGCCGATCACCTCTTCGACGACGAGAAGGCGATGGTCCGCATCGACATGTCGGAGTACGGCGAGAAGTTCGCCGTCTCGCGGCTCGTCGGCGCCCCTCCCGGCTACATCGGCTACGAGCAGGGCGGCCAGCTGACCGAGGCCGTGCGCCGCCGGCCGTACTCGGTCGTGCTGCTGGACGAGATCGAGAAGGCGCACCCCGAGGTCTTCGACGTGCTGCTGCAGGTGCTCGACGACGGTCGGCTCACCGACGGCCAGGGCCGGACGGTCGACTTCCGCAACACGATCCTCATCCTCACCTCGAACCTCGGCTCGCAGTTCCTGATCGACCAGTCGCTGTCCCGCCCGCAGAAGGTGGAGGCCGTGCAGCAGATGGTGCGGCAGGCCTTCAAGCCCGAGTTCGTGAACCGGCTCGACGACATCGTCGTGTTCGAGGCGCTCGACCGCACCGAGCTCGGCGAGATCGTCTCGCTCTACGTCGACCGGCTCTCGCGCCGGCTGGCGGAGCGGCGCCTCGACCTCGCGGTCACGCCCGCCGCCCGCGGCTGGCTGGCCGAGCGCGGCTACGACCCGCAGTACGGCGCCCGCCCGCTGCGCCGCCTCATGCAGCAGGAGATCGACGACCGGCTGGCGACGGCCCTCCTCGACGGCTCCATCCGCGACGGCGACGTCGTGCTCGTCGACGCGGGCCCGGACGGCCTCCAGGTCTCCGCGGGCCTGACGACGCCGTAGCCCGGGCGCGCCCCGCGCCCTCCCCCCGCGCCCCTCCCATTCCTCAAAAGTTGCGGTAGTCGCGCGCCACTACCGCAACTTTTGGAGAGTGAGGGGGGCGGCCGGGCACGGGGGCTCCTCCACAGGGGGCGACCGCGGGCGGTCCGTCCACAGAGCGGAGGACGGAGCCGCGCGGCGGCAGTCCGCGCGCGTACCGTGCCGGGCATGGACCACTCGACCCGCCTCCCCGGCGCGCGCATGGCCGACCTCGCGCCCGAGGAGCGGCCGCGCGAGCGGCTCCGCGCCCGCGGTCCGGAGGCGCTGACCGACGCGGAGACGCTGGCCGTGCTGATCGGCAGCGGGGTCCGCGGGGCGAACGCCACCGTCGTCGCGCAGCGCCTGCTCGCACGCTTCGGCGGCATCGACGCGGTATCGCGGGCGGGCGTCGCCGACCTGGTCCGCCTGCGCGGCGTCGGCGAGGTCGCGGCCTGCCGCATCGTCGCGTCCTTCGAGCTGCGGCGGAGGATGAACCGCGCCGGGCGGGCCGCGCGCGTCGTCGACGCGGCCGGCCTCGCTGAGCTGGTGACGCCGCTGCTCGCCGCACGGCCGACGGAGACCGTGCTCGCGGTCGCCCTGACCGCCGCGGGCGCCGTGCGCGACGTCATCGCGCTCGCGGACGGCCCGCCCGCCCACGCCGACCTGCCGGTGTCCGAGATCCTCGCCGAGGTGCTGGCGCGGGGTGCGGCCGCGGTCAGCCTCGCCCACAGCCACGCGGGTGCGGCGGAGGTCCTCCCCTCCGACCGCGCCGTGACGCGGTCGCTCGTCGAGGCGTGCGCGGCCTGCGGGCTGCGCTTCGTCGCGCACGTCGTCGTCGGCGCCGACGGCTGGCGGGAGGCACCGCCGTAGCGTCCGCGGACGTTCGTGCAAGCCCCTGTCCCGGCACCTGTCGCTCCGCGCGAGCGGCGTAGCGTGGTCGAGCCCCCACCCCCTCTCGAGCAGGAGTCCCCATGCGAGCAACGATCATCCACGGCGAGCGCGACGTCCGACTCGAGGAGGTGCCCGACCCCGTGCTGTCCACCGGTCGCGACGCGATCGTCCGCGTCACCGCCGCGTGCGTCTGCGGCTCCGACCTCTGGCCCTACCGCGGCGTCACCCCGACGAAGGAGGCGCACCGCATCGGCCACGAGTTCGTCGGCGTCGTCGAGGAGATCGGCGACGACGTGCACGACATCGCGGTCGGCGACTTCGTCATCGCCCCCTTCTACGTCTGCGACGGCACCTGCGCGAACTGCGCGAACGGCGTCTCGACCTCCTGCCTCACCGGCGGCTGGTGGGGCGCCGAGGTCGGCGAGCAGGGCTTCGCCGACGGCGCGCAGGGCGAGAAGGTCCGCGTCCCGCTCGCGGACGGCACGCTCTTCCCGGTCGGCACCGACGTCGACCCGACGCTCATCCCGAGCCTGCTCACCCTCGCCGACGTGATGGGCACCGGCCACCACGCCGCCGTCTCGGCCGGGGTCACCGCGGGCTCCACCGTCGCGGTCGTCGGCGACGGCGCGGTCGGCCTCTGCGCCGTGCTGGCGGCCAAGCGCCTCGGCGCGACGACGATCATCGCGATGTCCCGGCACGAGTCCCGCCAGGCGCTCGCCACCCGCTTCGGCGCGACCCACATCGTCGACACCCGCGGGGACGAGGGCGTCGCCCGGGTCCGCGAGCTCACCGACGGCATCGGCGCCGACTGCGTCCTCGAGTGCGTCGGCACCAAGGAGTCGATGCAGCAGGCCCTCGACTCGGCCCGCCCCGGCGGCATGGTCGGCTACGTCGGCGTCCCCAACGGCGGCCCCGAGCTGCCCGTGCGCCAGATGTTCGGCTCCAACGTCGGCGTCAACGGAGGCGTCGCGCCGGTCCGCGGCTACATGGCGGAGCTGCTGCCCGACGTGCTGAGCGGCGCGATCGAGCCGGGCCTCGTCTTCGACCTGGAGCTGCCGCTCGAGGAGATCGCGGAGGCGTACGCCGCGATGGACGAGCGCCGCGCGATCAAGACGCTGGTCCGCCCGTAGGTCCGACCCGCCGGAGGCCGGTCCCGCCCGCGAGCCGGGCCCGGCCTCCTCGGGGAGGGGCGTTCGCGCGGTGCGCAGGAGTAGCCTCCCGCGCATGACCGCGTCACCGCGCGGCGCCGCGACGGCGCCCCTCTTCCATCCGGACCTCGCGATCGGCCGCCTCCTCCCGCCGATCGTCCTCGGCCCGCGCCTGCTCCGCCTCGCCACCCGCCGCCAGGCCACCGGCGGGGAGGCACCGCCCGACCTCGTGGTCGAGGACCTCGAGATCCCGGGACCGGACGGCCACCCGGTCCCGGCCCGCAGCTACCGCCCGCGCACCCTCCGCGGTGCCGCACCCGCGCTGGTCTGGGTGCACGGCGGCGGCATGGTGCTCGGCAGCCGCTTCGACGACGAGGCGTCGAACATCGCCTTCGCCCGGACCCTCGGCATCACGGTCCTCTCGGTCGGCTACCGGCTCGCACCCGCCCACCCGGCGCCCGCCGCCCTCGAGGACGTGCTGGCCGCGTTCCACTGGCTCGCGGCGCACGCCGACGAGCGCGGCATCGACCCCGCGCGGATCGCGCTCGGCGGCGCGAGCGCGGGCGCCGGCCTGGCCGCGGGGGCGACCCTCCTCGCCCACGACCGCGGGGGAGCGCAGCCCGCCTTCCAGCTGCTGGTCTACCCGATGCTCGACGACCGCACCGTCACCCGCCCGGGCCCCGCGCCGCGCGGCGTCCGCGTGTGGACGCCGGGCAGCAACCGCTTCGGCTGGACGTCCTACCTCGGCGGCGAGCCCGGCGGCCCCGACGTCTCGCCCTACGCCGCGCCCGCCCGCCGCGACGACCTCTCGGGCCTTCCGCCCGCCTGGATCGGCGTCGGCACGCTCGATCTCTTCCACGACGAGGACGTCCGCTACGCCGAGCGGCTCCGCGCGGCCGGAGTTCCGTGCGAGCTCGAGATCGTCGAGGGCGCCTTCCACGGCTTCGACGCGCTCTTCTCCCGCACCGGGGTGGCGAAGCGCTTCTGGGCGGCGAAGGCGGCGGCCCTCCAGGCGGCCCTCTCGGTGTGATGTCCGGCTGCCGCCACCCCGGATGGGAGCATGGACGCATGGACATCGACCGCCTCGCCACCCGCTACGAGATCGCCCTGCCCGCCTGGATCGAGGACGCTGTGCGCGACGTCCCCGAGTTCCTGCCCGAGCGCGAGGACCGCATGGCCCTCGTGCACGCTCTGGCCGACCGCAACTTCCGCGAGGGCAACGGCGGCCCCTTCGCGGCGATCGTCGTCGAGCGCGACTCCGGCCGCGTGGTCTCGGTCGGCGTGAACGTCGTCCTGGGCAGCGGGGTCTCCTCGGGGCACGCGGAGGTCACCGCGCTCGGTCTCGCGCAGACCGCGCTCGGCTCGTGGGACCTGGGCGGCGAGGGCCTGCCGGCGCACGAGCTGGTCGTCAACTGGCGGCCCTGCGTGCAGTGCTACGGAGCGACGCTGTGGTCGGGCGTGCGCCGCCTGGTGGTCGCCGGGTCGGGCCCGGAGCTGGAGGAGATCTCCACCTTCGACGAGGGCCCGATGCGCGAGGACTGGGCCGCGCAGTTCGAGGGGCGCGGCATCGAGGTCGTCGACGGCGTGCTGCGTGACGAGGCGCTGGCCGTGTTCCGCGCCTACCGCGAGCACGTGGACGCGGGCGAGGTGCTCGTCTACAACGCGCGCGCCGCCGACTGAGCCCCGCGCCCTGAACGAGCGAGCCGCCCCGGAGGATCTCCGGGGCGGCTCGTGCTGTCGGCGGGCTCGTTCCGTCGCTGTGCCTGTGGGCTCAGTGGTTGCCGGGCGTGTACACGGCGGAGGCGCGCCACCAGTCGTCGAACATCGACAGCGGCACCTGGCGCTTGTGCTCGGTCGCCTGGTACCGGGCCTCGATCGCCTCGGCGACCTCGGTCGCGACGTCGCCGCCCTCGAGGTACTCGTCCAGGTCGGCGTAGACGAGGCCGAGGTTCGACTCGTCCGTCTGGCCGGGGTTCTCGTCGAGCAGGTCGGCCGTCGGCGCCTTCTGGTAGAGCCGGGCCGGGGCATCGAGGTGCTCGAGGAGCGAGCGGCCCTGGCGCTTCGTCAGGCCGGTGAGCGGGAGGACGTCGGCACCGCCGTCGCCGAACTTGGTGAAGAAGCCGGTCACCGCCTCCGCCGCGTGGTCCGTTCCGACGACGAGCATGCCCGCCTGGCCGGCGATCGCGTACTGCGCGACCATCCGGGCGCGCGCCTTGACGTTGCCCTTGACGAAGTCCGAGATCGGCTCGCCGACCGCATCGCCGAACGCCGAGGCGATGCCGTCGACGCCGGCGTGGATGTCGAAGGTGACCTGGCGGTCGGGCCGGATGAAGGTCAGCGCGAGCTGCGCGTCCTCCTCGTCCGCCTGCACCCTGTAGGGCAGCCGCACCGCGATGAAGGAGGCGTCGCCGCCGTCCGCGCGCACCTGCTCGACCGCGAGCTGGCAGAGCCGCCCGGCCAGGCTCGAGTCCTGCCCGCCGCTGATGCCGAGCACGAGGCCCTTGGCCCCGGTGTGCCGGAGGTAGTCGGCGAGGAAGCCGCTGCGCCGCTCGACCTCGGCGGCCGGGTCGACGGTGGGGGAGACGTGGAGCTCGGAGATGATTCGCTGCTGGACATCGCGCACGCGTCAACGCTACTCCCGATGCCCCCGCCCCGCCCCGCTTCGGAGGTGACCGGAAGCCTCGGGCGGCGCGCACCGTCATGCCGGGTCGAGCAGCCCCGCCCGCGCTCACACATGCTGGTCGAGCAGCCCCGCAGGGGCGTCTC
Organism: Rathayibacter sp. VKM Ac-2804; assembly: GCF_009866655.1. Lineage (NCBI taxonomy): Bacteria > Bacillati > Actinomycetota > Actinomycetes > Micrococcales > Microbacteriaceae > Rathayibacter > Rathayibacter sp. VKM Ac-2804. Next base: position 60,805 of record NZ_CP047420.1, on the reverse strand, counting down.
GAGACCCACCCTGCTGGACGCGGGGCCCGTGCGTCTCAGCCGCGCGCGGCGACGATGCGGGCGATCCGCTCCGGGACGGTGTCGTCCTGGAGGCTCGTGACGTCGCCGAGGGCGCGGCCGTCGCGGATGTCGCCGAGCAGGCGGCGCATGATCTTGCCCGAGCGGGTCTTGGGCAGATCCGGCACGACGACCACGTCGCGCGGCTTCGCGATCGGCCCGATCGCCGTCGCCACGTGCTCGCGCAGCAGCTGCGACAGATCGGCCTCGAGCGCCGTCCAGTAGGCGGGATCCTCCTCGGCGCGGTCGATCCCCTCGTCGGAGGGGATCACGAACGCCGCGATCGCCTGCCCGGTCGTCGCGTCCTCGACGCCCACCACCCCGGCCTCGCCCACCGCCGGGTGCGCGACGAGCGCCGACTCGATCTCGATGGTCGAGAGCCGGTGCCCCGAGACGTTGATGACGTCGTCGACCCGGCCGAGCACCCAGATGTCGCCGTCGGCGTCGTACTTCGCGCCGTCACCGGAGAAGAAGTAGCCGCGGTCGGCGTAGCGGGCCCAGTAGGAGTCGCGGTACCGCTCCGGGTTCCCCCAGACCGTCCGCGCGAGGGCCGGGCCGGTGCGGTCCACCACGAGGTAGCCGCCGGAGCCGTTCGGCACCCGCTCGCCGGCCTCGTCCACGACGAGGGCGCCGAGGCCGGGCAGGGCGCCGAGCGAGGAGCCGGGCTTCAGCGTCGAGACGCCGGGCAGCGGGCACATCACGGCCGCGCCCGTCTCGGACTGCCACCAGGTGTCGACGATCGGGCAGCGCCCGCCGCCGATCCGCTCGTGGAACCAGACCCAGGCCTCGGGGTTGATCGACTCGCCGACCGTGCCGAGCAGCCGGAGGCTGGAGAGGTCGTACTCGGACGGCACGCCCTCCGGGAACCAGGTCATCAGCGTCCGGATCAGGGTCGGCGCCGTGTAGTAGACGGTGACGCCGTAGCGCTCGATGATCTCGAAGTGCCGCGCGGTGTGCGGGGTGCTCGGTGTGCCCTCGTAGATCACCTGGGTGATTCCGTTCGAGAGCGGCCCGTAGATCTCGTAGGTGTGCGCCGTCACCCACGCCAGGTCGGCGGTGCACCAGTGCACGTCGTCCGGCTTCGCGTCGAAGACGGCCCAGTGCGTCCAGGAGGCCTGGGTGAGGTACCCGCCGCTGGTGTGCACGAGGCCCTTCGGCTTCCCGGTCGTGCCCGAGGTGTAGATGATGAACAGCGGCGTCTCGGCGTCGAAGGCCTCGGCCTCGTGCACGTCGGGCTGCGGGTCCACCACGTCGTGCCACCAGACGTCGCGGCCCTCGGTCCACGGGAGGTCCGGCGTCTCGTCGCCGGTGCGGCGGACGACGAGCACATGCTCGATCGACTCGACGCCGGCGACGGCGTGGTCCGCGTTCGCCTTCACGGCGACGGCCTTCCCGCGCCGGAACTGGCCGTCGGTGGTGACGAGCAGCTTCGCTCCGGTGTCCTCGACGCGGAACCGCACCGCCTCCGCGGAGAAGCCGCCGAAGACGAGGGAGTGGATCGCGCCGATCCGCGCGATGGCGAGGGTGATGACGACGGTCTCGGGGATCACCGGCAGGTAGACGACGACGCGATCGCCCTTCCCGATGCCGAGCGCGGTGAGAGCGTGCGCGGCGCGGGCGACATCGCGCTGCAGCTCGGCGTAGCTGATCGAGCGCCGGTCACCGCGCTCGCCCTCGAAGTGCAGGGCGGTCTTGTCGCCGCGGCCCGCATCGACGTGCCGATCGACGCAGTTGACGGCGACGTTGAGCGTGCCGCCCTCGAACCAGGTCGCGCGCGGGACCGACAGCGTGCCGTCCTCCTGCGGGACGGCCGGCTCCCAGCGGTGGGCGGTGTGCCAGGGCTCGACCCAGTCGAGGCGCCGGGCGGCCTCCTCCCAGAACGCCACGGGGTCGGCGGCGGCGCGCGCGTGCTCGTCCGGGCCGACGTTCGCCTGCGCCGCGAACGCCTCGGGCGCCGGGAAGCGGCGGGACTCCTCGAGCAGGTTGGCGATCGTCTCGCTCATCGGCGTGCCTCCGTGATGGTCGTACCGGTCGTGGGATGCGTCCTGCCGGTCATCCTCACGCCCACTTCCTGATCGCGAAGCGCTGGAACACGCCCACGATCGAGTCGGTCAGCTTGCCCAGCACCGCCAGCAGGATGATCGCGAGGAAGACGCGGTCGATCCGCCCGTTGCTCTGGCTGTCGGTCAGGCGGAAGCCCAGGCCCATCGACGAGGCGATCAGCTCGGCGGCGACCAGGAACAGCCACGACTGCGCGAGGGCCAGTCGCAGCCCGGCGATCACCGAGGGGATCACGGCGGGCAGCTGCACCGCCGTGAACAGCCGCACGCCCGAGAGCCCGAACGCCCGGCCCGCCTCGACGAGCTGACGGTCGACGTGGCCGAGGGCGGTCGCCACGGTGGTGAACACGGGGAAGAACGCGCCGATCGTGATCAGGGTGATCTTGGACTCCTCGCCGATCCCCATCCAGAGCAGCAGCAGCGGCACCCAGGCCAGCGACGGCACCGCGCGGATCGCGCCGAGCGTCGGCGCGAGCACGACCTCCCAGACCCGGGAGAGCCCGAAGAGCGCGCCGACCAGCAGCCCCAGCGCGGAGCCGAGGCCGAACCCGATCAGCACCCGCTGCGTCGAGATCGCCACGTCCTGCCCGAGGTCGCCGCGCTGCGCGAGATCGACCGCCGCCGCCCAGACCATCGCCGGCGACGGGAACACCGAGACCGACACCATCCCGGTGGTCGTGACGATCTGCCAGGCCGCGAGCAGCAGCACCGGCAGGATCGCCCCGCCGACGACCAGGAACCAGCGCCGCGAGGTGAGCGGCCGGGCGTGCACCGCCTCGTCGTCGCGGAGCCGCTTCTGCGACGCCTCGACGCTCGGTCCGACCACGGCGGTGCCCACCGCGCCGGGCGCCTGCACGAGTCCGGTGCTCCGGCGCACGAGGTCGGCGTCGGTCACGGTCTCGTCGTCGCGTGTCGCCATCGTCGTCTCCTCGTTCATCGAGCGGTCGGTGCAGGGGGCCGGGTCCGGGTGGGCGTCAGGAGCGCCGTCAGGCGATCGCGGACGGGTCCGCCGCCGACGCGTAGGTGTCGTCGATCAGCGAGTCGAGGGCCGCGTCGACCTGGTCCTGCGAGGCGACGTCGCCGTTCGCGACGAAGATCGGGCCGATCACCGCGAGCACGTCGGTCTGCGCGGAGCCGGGGACGTTGTCGACGTCGAGGTTGCTGCGCTCGGTGATCACCGTGGTCGCCACGGCGACGTCGAGACCGGCGACCGACGCGAGGATGCTCGCCGTCTCCTCCTGGTTCTCCAGCGCCCAGGCACGGGCGTGCTCGTAGGCGTTCACCACGGTCTGCGCGAGGTCGGGCTTGGCCGCGAGGAAGCTCTCGGTGGCGTTGAGCAGCCCGTAGGAGTTGAAGTCGACGTTGCGGTAGAGCAGGGTCGCCCCGGCCGCCTCCGCCCCCGCCATGATCGGGTCGAGACCGGCCCAGGCGTCGACCGAGCCGTTCTGCAGCGCCGCCCAGCCGTCGGCGTGCTGGAGGTTCTGCACGGTGACGTCGTCGATGCTCAGGCCGGCGGCCTCGAGCGCCTGCACGAGGAAGAAGTAGGGGTCGGTGCCGCTGGTCGCCGCGATCTGCTTGCCGGCGAGCTGCTCGACGCTCGTGATGGCGGAGCCGGCGGGCACGACGAGGGCGGACCACTCCGGCTGCGAGAAGATGTCGATCGTCCTGATGGGCGAGCCGTTCGAGCGGGCGAGCAGTGCGGCCGAGCCGGCGGTCGAGCCGACGTCGATCGCCCCGGCGCGCAGCGCCTCGTTGGCCTTGTTCGAGCCGGCCGACTGCACCCAGGTGACCGTGACCTCCTGCTCGGCGAGGGCGGTCTCGAGCCAGCCCTTCTCCTTGATGACGAGGCTGAGCGGGTTGTAGGTCGCGAAGTCGAGCGTCAGCGTGCCGCCCCGGGTCGTCGCGGTCGAGCCGTCGGAGGCGGCGGGTGCCGCGGCCGCGCCGCCGCTGCCCTCGCCCTGGACGCAGCCCGCGAGGAGCGGGACCGCGGCGGCGGTGAGCAGGCCGGCGAGCGCGGTGCGACGGGTGAGCGGGGAGGTGCTGAAGGACTGGAGCGACATGGGGGCCTCGACTTCGATGCGGTTCCGGGAGTGGAACGAGTGTGCGGGAGCAGGGGGGGAGGGATGCCCGCGAGCGGCGGGATCCGTGGACGGACAGCGGGATCACCGCCTGGGGAGGAGCGGGGGAGCGGGTCCGGGACGGCCTAGTGCCGCTCGATCCCGAGACCCTCGAGCAGCTCGACCCGCCGCTCGGCGAGCTCGGCGGAGCCCCGGTCTCGGGGCCGGGCGCCGGGGACCGTCATGATCTGCCGGATGCGAGAGACGCCGCCCGGCTCGTCGCGGCCGAGCAGCACGATGCGGTCGGCCAGCTGCAGCGCCTCGTCCACGTCGTGGGTGACGAGCAGGATCGTCGCGGGAGCGGCGGCGTGCACCTCGAGCAGCAGGTCCTGCATCCGCAGGCGGGTCAGCGCGTCGAGCGCTCCGAACGGCTCGTCCAGCAGCAGCACACCGGGGTTGCGGGCGAGGGCGCGGGCGAGCGAGGCGCGCTGGGCCATGCCGCCGGACACCTCGCGCGGCCGGGAGCCGGCGTGCGCGGTCAGCCCGACGAGCGAGAGCAGCTCGTCGACCGCGGTGCGGCCCGCCTCGCGCGAGGTACCGCGGGGCAGTCCGAGCGCCACGTTCGCCGCGAGGGAGCGCCAGGGCAGCAGCCGCGGCTCTTGGAACGCCACCGCGCAGCGCGGGTCGATGCCGGAGACGGGCGAGTCGTCGATCAGCACGCTGCCGGCGCTCGCCGTGTCGAGACCGGCCGCGATCCGGAGCAGCGTCGACTTGCCGCAGCCGCTCGGTCCGAGGATCGCGATCACCTCGCCGGCCCGCACATCGAGCGAGACGTCGGCGAGGACGGGGGCGCCCGGGGCGAAGGTGCGGCCGACCCCGTCGAAGCGCACCGGGAACGCCGACTGCCCGAGCGCGGCGTCGAAGGCGAGGCTCGTGCGGGCGGGCGTTCCGGTCATGAGGGCTCCGAGGCGGGGCGGGCGGGCGGACCCGTCCGATCGTACGGACGAGCGCCGACTCCTCCGATTCCATGACGAAACGCGGAGTAACACAGCGGGCGCCGCGCCACGGGCCCCGAACGACGAAGGCCCCGCCGGCACCGCGGAGCGGCGGCCGACGGGGCCTCGGGGGAGCGGACTACGCCTGGACGAGCACGAGCTCCTCGAGCGGGAGGCGCGTGCGGGGCGCGGTCTCGCGCTCGCGCAGCACGTCGTTCGAGAGCGCCTCGGGGCCGGCCAGCACGCCCACGGCGGCGACGGTCACGGGGTCGAAGCGCGCGTCGACGCCGAACGCCGTCCGGACGCCGTCCTTGTCGAAGCCGGCCATCTGGTGCACGTGCAGTCCCTCGTGGTGCGCCTGCACGCTGAGGTGGGCGACGGCCTGGCCGAGGTCGTAGACGGCCCACGGGCGCGCCTCGCCCTTCTCGTCGACGGTCTCGGCGAGCGCGACGATCAGCGCGGCGGCCGAGCCGGCCCACGCGGCGTTGAAGCCGACCAGGGTGCCGACGATGCTGACGAACTCGGGCGTCCCGCGGCGCGCGACGATGAAGCGCGAAGGCTGCGAGTTGCCGGCGGAGGGGGACCAGCGGGCGGCCTCGAGCAGCGAGGTCAGCGTCTCGTCCGCGATCACGGCGGTGGCGTCGTAGGAGCGGGGGCTCCAGCGCTCGGCCAGCACGTCGAGGATCGGGGCGCTGGTCGAGGCGGTGCGGGTGGCGGTGTCGGTCATGGGTGCTTCTCTCCGGGGATGGTGCCGAGCAGGGAGGGCCTCGTCGCCCCACGCAGTCAACCGCGGACCGCCCGCCGGCATTCCCGACGAGCGCGTTCGCCCACGGAGGAGCACGGGGTCCTGTCGGTGCGGAACGGTACCCTGGGAGACGGCGTGGCTCCCCGCGCGCGACAACTCATCACTCTGGAGGAACATCCATGGCCCAGCACTTCGACGTCGTCGTCCTGGGGGCAGGCCCCGGTGGATACGTGGCCGCGATCCGTGCCGCCCAGCTCGGCAAGTCCGTCGCCATCGTCGAGAAGAAGTACTGGGGCGGTGTCTGCCTCAACGTGGGCTGCATCCCCTCCAAGGCCCTCCTGCGCAACGCGGAGCTCGCCCACATCTTCCACGCGCAGGCGAAGCAGTTCGGCATCTCGGGCGACGTCTCCTTCGACTTCGGCGTGGCCTTCGACCGCAGCCGCACCGTCGCGGACGGACGCACCAAGGGCGTCCACTTCCTGATGAAGAAGAACAAGATCACCGAGTTCGACGGCACCGGCTCCTTCACCGGCCCGCAGGGCCTCGACGTGCAGCTCACCAAGGGCGGCTCCGAGTCGCTCACCTTCGACGACGCGATCATCGCGACCGGCGCGAGCGTCCGCCTCCTCCCCGGCGTCGAGCTCTCCGAGAACGTCGTCACCTACGAGACGCAGATCATGACCCGCGAGCTGCCCGACACGATGGCCATCGTGGGCGCCGGCGCGATCGGCATGGAGTTCGCCTACGTCCTCAAGAACTACGGCGTCGACGTGACGATCATCGAGTTCATGGACCGCGCCCTCCCCAACGAGGACCCGGACGTCTCCAAGGAGATCCAGAAGCAGTACAAGAAGCTCGGCGTCGAGATCCTCACCTCGACCAAGGTCGAGTCGGTCGTCGACAAGGACGGCTACGTCACCGTCACCTACACCGGCAAGGACGGCACGCAGTCGACCCTCGAGGTCGACAAGGTCCTCATGTCGATCGGCTGGGTCCCGCGCGTCGAGGGCTTCGGCCTCGAGAAGACGGGCGTCGAGGTCACCGAGCGCGGCGCCATCGGCATCGACGAGTACATGCGCACCAACGTCCCGCACATCTACGCGATCGGCGACGTCACCGCCAAGCTGCAGCTCGCGCACGTCGCGGAGGCGCAGGGCGTCGTCGCCGCGGAGACCATCGCCGGAGCCGAGACCCAGACCCTCGGCGACTACCGGATGATGCCGCGCGCCACCTTCTGCCAGCCGCAGATCGCCTCCTTCGGTCTCACCGAGAAGCAGGCGACCGACGAGGGCCACGAGATCACCGTCTCGACCTTCCCGTTCATGGCCAACGGCAAGGCCCACGGCCTCGGCGAGCCGACCGGCTTCGTCAAGCTCATCGCGAGCAAGCAGTACGGCGAGCTCCTCGGCGCCCACATGATCGGCCCGGACGTGTCCGAGCTGCTCCCCGAGCTCACGCTCGCGCAGAAGTGGGACCTCACGGCGACCGAGCTGGCCCGCAACGTGCACACCCACCCGACGCTGTCGGAGGCGCTCCAGGAGGGCTTCCACGGCCTCAAGGGCCACATGATCAACATGTAGCTCCCCGCACCACCTGCACCACCTGCACCGCGTGCTCCGGCTCGCAGGATCCGCCTCGGCTCGTCTGATCGCAGTGATCCTGCGAGCCGGAGCCGTCTCCCCGAGCCGGAGGACCCGTCCCGAGTCGGAGGTCGCGTCCGAGCCGGATCCTGTGTCGAGCCGGATGCTGTGTCGAGGAGCCCGGCTCGGGGCCGCCGCTAGCGTGGACGGATGGATCCGCGCCTCCTCGACCGCCTCGCCGCCGACGCCTGGCCACCCCTCGAGCGCCGAGCGCTCGCCGGCTGGTGGCTGCGCGCGGCCGGCGGCGTCACGAAGCGCGCCAACTCGGTGCTCACCTCCGGTCCCGTCGAGGACGTGGACCAGGCGATCACCGCAGCGGAGGAGTTCGCGCGCGAGCAGGGGATCCCGCCGCTCTTCCAGCTCGGCCCCGCGACTCTCCCCGCCGACCTGCCCGCGCGGCTCGCCCGCCGCGGCTACGCCGGGCATGAGCGCACCCTCGTCCTCACCGGCTCCGTGACGGAGGCGCTCGCCGCGCTCGGTCCCGCCGCCACGGAGGCCGCGGAGTCGGTCGAGACGACGGAGGCGCCCGGTGAGGAGTGGCTGTCGCTCTGGTGGTCGGTCGACGGCCGCGGCGGCGACGCCGAGCGCGGGATCGCCGAGCGGATCCTCGCGGGCTGCGACTCCGCCTACGCCCTGCTGCGGGACGGAAGCTGCCCCGCCGCCTGCGGCCGGCTCTCCTGGGCGACCGCCGAGGACGGCGAGCGCTGGTGCGGGTTGTTCGCCCTGGCCACCCGCCCGGACGCGCGCCGCCGCGGCCACGCCGCTACTCTCCTCCGCGCCCTGCTCGAGCAGGCCGCCGCACGAGGCGTCGACCGCCTGTGGATCCAGGTGCTCGCCGACAACGCCGCCGCCCGCCGCCTCTACGCGTCCCTCGGCTGCCGCGAGTCCTCGCACTACGAGTACTGGCGCCGCTGAACGTCCCCCTCCCTCCCGCGAGATGCCACTTGTGCACGCGACACGCCGGAGAAGGCGTGCACAAGTGGCATCTCGCGGCGGGGGATCAGCCGGCGATGACCGCTCGCGCCACGGACTCGGCTCGAGCCGCGTCGCCCGTCACGAGCACGCGCCACCACGTGTCATCGGCCAGCACGTCGACCTCGCACGAGCCGCCGCCGCAGCCCGAGAGCGCCCGGTCGCCGAGGCCGTCGAGCGGAGTGAGCGTGACGGCGAGCCCGGTCGTCAGGGAGAGGTTGCGCCAGCCGTCCTCGCCGTTCGGCAGCACGTCGACGCTCAGGCCCGCGTAGCTGCTGCTGGTCGCGTCGGTCCAGGTGCACGAGGCGTAGCCCGCGCGGGCGGCGGCCGCGGCGGAGGCCGTCGACGGCGTGACGCCCTCGGTCCCGGTGCCCGGAGTGGCCTCGACCAGCCCGGCCGTCGTCGCCAGCTGCTCGCCGGTCAGCACCTCGGCGCAGACCGGAGCGGTCGCGGTGACGGGCTCGTCGAGCCGGCCGTCGGCGGCCGCGGCGGTGGCCGTGGCGAGTGCGGTGAGATCGGCGTCGGCCGGCGAGCCGGTCAGCGCGAGCGTCACCCAGGTCGAGCCGGTGAGCAGATCGACGGAGCAGACCTCGACGGAGCAGGCGCTGTAGGCCTCGACATCGGTCGCGAGGCGCGTTCCGCCGGAGAGACCGGCCGCGGCGAAGGCGTCCGCCGCGTCCTCCGCCGCGGAGGCGACGATCGATGCCGTGCCGTCCTCCTCGTACCAGGCGCAGGTCAGCAGTCCGCCGTTCTCCTGCGCCGACTCGCGGATCAGCTCGGCCGACGAGCGCACCGCCTCGTCCCGCGTCCCCTCGAGCGAGCCGGCTGCGATCCCGAGGGCGCTCGAGGCGCGCGCGACCGGCAGCAGGGCGTCGCAGTCGAGCCGGGCGGCCGAGGAGCGGCTCGGGGCGGGCGACGCGGAGGCCGTGGGAGGCGCCGACTCGGACGCCGTCCCGCCGGCCTCCGGCTCGGCCGCCGTGCAGCCCGCGAGCAGCCCGATCGCGACGAGCAGCGCCGCCCCCGCCCCGACGGCGCGCGTCCTCACGCCGCCAGCTCGCGCTCGATCGCCGCCGTGAACGCGTCGATGTCGTCCTCGCCGGTGTCGAACGAGCAGACCCAGCGCACCTCGCCCGTCGCCGGGTTCCAGTCGTAGAAGCGGTAGGCGGCGCGGAGGCGGTCCGCCACTCCCGCAGGCAGCGTCGCGAACACCGCGTTCGCCTGCGTCGGCTGGGTGAAGGCGAGCCCGGTGATCCGCCCCGCCGCCACGGCCTCGTCCAGCTGCGAGCGCAGCCGCGCGGCCATCGCGTTCGCGTGCCGTGCCGAGCGCAGCCAGAGCGGCTCCGCCTCGCCGTCCTCGCCGAGCATCGCGAGCAGCTGCGCCGAGAGGAAGCGCATCTTCGAGGACAGCTGCATGTTGGTCTTGCGGAGGAAGGTCAGCCCGCTGGACGCCTCGGGGTCGAGCACGACGATCGCCTCGCCGAGCAGCATCCCGTTCTTGGTGCCGCCGAAGGAGAGCACGTCGACTCCGGCGTCGCTGGTGAAGGCCCGGAGGGGCAGTCCGAGGGCCGCTCCGGCGTTCGCGATCCGCGCGCCGTCCATGTGGAGCCGCATCCCCCGTTCGTGGGCCTGGTCGGCGAGAGCGCGCACCTCCTCGGGTGTGTAGACGGTGCCGAGCTCGGTCGACTGCGTGATCGAGACGACCAGCGGCTGAGCGCGGTGCTCGTCGCCGAAGCCCCAGGCCTGCTCGTCCACCAGCGCGGGTGTGAGCTTCCCGTCGGGGCTGTCGACGGTGAGGATCTTGATCCCGCCGACCTTCTCGGGGGCCCCGCCCTCGTCCGAGTTGATGTGGGCGGTGCCGGCCGAGACGACCGCTCCCCAGCGGGGCAGCATCGACTGCAGACCGGTCACGTTCGCCCCGGTTCCGTTGAAGACGGGGAACGCCTCCGCCTGCTCGCCGAACTCGCGGCGGAAGACGCGCTGGAGCTCCGCGGTGTAGACGTCCTCGCCGTACGCGACCTGGTGAGCACCGTTCGCGGCCGCGATCGCAGCGAGCACCTCCTCGTGCACACCGGAGTAGTTGTCGGAGGCGAAACCGCGGAGGTCGGGATCGTGCAGAGCGCTCATCCCCCCATCCTCGCAGCCCGTCGCCGCTCGATCCTGGGGAGCGCGCGCCGCTGACGCCCGTGTTTCCATCGCGTGAACGCTCTCTCCCGCGAAAGCCGATTGCCGTCAAGAAGTTGGTATCGGGTGAGCGGCAGGCCACTCTTGTCCTATGCGCATGGACACTTCGGGGGCGGTCCGCGACATGCCCGCCCCTCCCGGGGTGGACGAGATCGCGGCTCGCTTCGGCGATCCCGTCCTCGCGTTCGCCCCGCAGCCCCGTCTCGAGGAGTTCGCGGCAGCCCAGACCATGGCGCTCGGACGCTTCGTCGAGATCTCCCTCTCCTACTCGTTCTACAAGAATCCGCGCAATCGCGCCGACCCGGTCAACCACGTCCCGCTCACCCCGGAGCAGAAGCGCGCGATCGAGCGCGCCGAGAACGATCACCTCCCGCCGTGGATGGTCGACCAGGTCACCCGGATGCGCTACCCCGTGCTGTGGGAGGCGGTCCGCACCTCCGTGCCGATCCCCGCCGAGCGCAGCCGGCCGCTGGAGTCGCGCCTCGCCGCGCACATGGGCGACGTGCTCCGCAACACCTTCCCCGGCCGCGTCCGCACCCGCCGCGGCGGCATGCCGGTGGTCGCCGCCGCCCTCCGCGACGAGGACGTCGTGCGCGGCGTCCCGGTCGTCGTCGACGGCGAGGCGCTGCGCGGCTACCGCGTCGACACCGACCCCGACGTGGTCGCCATCGGCGCCCGGGTCGACGGCCGCTACATGACCGTCGTGCTCGACCGGAAGATCGTCCCCGACATCCGCATGGAGTTCGTCCGTCGAATCCCGCCACGTCCGGCCCCGGCCCAGCCGCGGCGCTGACGCCCGAACGGGCACGCACGCGTCGCGTCGGGCACGATCGGACGCCACCCGGACCGGATCGGTCAGGACCGCCCCGGCACCGCGATCCCGTGCTCGTAGGCGAAGACGACGGCCTGGATGCGGTCGCGGACGCGCAGCTTCATCAGGATCTTGGACACGTGCGTCTTCACGGTCGCCTCGCCGACGAAGAGCTCGGCGGCGATCTCGGCGTTGGACGAGCCGCGGGCCAGGTGCACCAGCACCTCGCGCTCGCGGTCGGTGAGCTCCTCGATGCCGGGGTGCACCTCGGCGGCCCGGGCCGGCGCCGTCGCGAAGCGCTCGAGCACGCGGCGGGTCACGTCGGGGGCGAGCATCGCGTCGCCGCGCGCCACGACCTGCACGGCCTCGACGAGCGCCTCCGGGGACGCGTTCTTGAGCAGGAAGCCGCTCGCTCCGGAGGACAGCGCCTCGAAGAGGTAGTCGTCGCGGTCGAAGGTGGTCAGGATGAGGACGCTGGAGCACAGGCGCGGATCCTTGACGATCTCGCGGGTCGCGGCGAGGCCGTCCATCCCGGGCATCTGCACGTCCATGCAGATGACGTCCGGGCACAGCTCGGAGGCGCGCTCGATCGCCTCGATCCCGGTGCGGGCCTCGCCGACGACGACGATCCCCGGCTCGGACTCGAGGATGGTGCGGAAGCCGGCGCGGACGAGCTCCTGGTCGTCGACGAGCAGCACCCGGACATCGGCCGTCATGCGCGCCCCCCGCTCGCTCGCTCCCGGCGCCCCCACGACACCTCGGACGACGCTACCTGCTCCCCGGCCCCCGCGCGGACGCTCGTCAGAGGGACGCGGGCGCGCACCAGGTAGCCGGAGCCGCTCGGCCCTGTCTCGACCGTGCCGCCGACGGCCGCCGCGCGCTCGATCATGCCGGTGTGCCCCAGGCCGCACGACGTCGCGGCCACGGGCTGCGCTCCCTCGCCCCCGTCGTCGGCGACCTCGAGCTCGACGGCGTCCTCGAGGTAGCGCAGGCGCACCTCGGCGGTCGCCCCGCGCCCCGCGTGCTTGCGGACGTTCGTGAGCGACTCCTGCGCGATCCGGTAGAGGCTGAGGCCCGCGGTCGCCGGGATGTCACGCGGCTCCCCGACGGTGAGGAACACGGCGGGCAGACCGGAGCCCGTCGCGGCGACGACGAGCTCCTCGAGCTGCGCCACTCCGCGGGTCGAGGCCGCATCGGTGTGCGGGTCGAGGGCCGTGTCCTCGGTGCGGAGGGCGATCAGGATGCGGTGGAGCTCCTCGATCGCCGAGCGCGCGTCGCTCTCGATCGCGCTCAGCGCCGTCGCCGCCCGCTCCGGATCGCGCGCGAGCACCCGCCGAGCCGCCCCCGCCTGCACGCCCATCACGCTGACGTGGTGGGCGACGACGTCGTGCAGTTCGCGGGCGATGCGCAGCCGCTCCGAGGAGACGGCCTGGCGGGAGGAGCGCTCCCGCTCGTCGTCGAGCTCGGCCGTGCGCGCCTCGAGCGCCTCCAGCCGCCGCGCCGACTGCCAGGACGCGTCGCCGAAGACGTAGGCGCTGCCGAAGTAGAGCAGGTTCGCGACGACGGCCAGCGCCGACTCCGCGATGTACGGCGGGAGCAGCCCCGCGGACTCCTCGGCCGGGAGCGGACTGCTCACCGGCGCGCCGGTGGCGAGGGTGACGATCAGCCAGCCGAGCATGCCGACCGCGATCACCGTGCGCACGACGAGCGCGAGACGCCGGTCGCGACTCCAGGCCCCGACCGTGTAGAGCGCGAGGTACAGGCAGATCTGGTTGAACAGCGACTCGGGCACCTGGAGGATCAGCCCGAGGGCGTAGACCGCGGTGAGCGCGACCGCCACGGTCGACGGGAACCGCCGGCGCAGGGCCAGCGGGAGGGTCATCGCGAGCGCCCAGAGCGTGCTCACGGCGGGGTGCGCGGCGTCGGTGAAGCCCGCCGAGGTGTAGAGGGCGACCGAGAGGAGCGTCGCCGCCAGCAGGACGCCCGCGGCGACGGAGTCGCGGACGTACGCGGCGCGGGTCGGCGCGCGCCGGGTCCAGCCCGCATCGAAGGGGTCGGCAGCGACGGCGCCAGAAGGCATGCGCCCCACGCTAACCGACGACGGTCGGGCGAGCCGACGCGCGAGTCGCCGCATGACGCTCCTCCCGCCCCGGTCGGGCCGGAGCGGAAGGAGTGCCGGCACGGTCAGTCCCGCCCGGTGATGCCCGCGGTCGACGCGATCACGTCGCCCATCTTCTTGCCGAGGGCCTCGTAGAACATGGACAGCGGGAACTCGTCGTCCAGCACCGCGTCGGTCAGCCCGCGCGGAGCGCCGAGGAGCACCTCGTCCGGCAGCCCGCGCGCCCAGGCGGAGGCGGGGTGCGGCGTCACCGTCGCCGCGACAAGCGCGTAGGCGGCGAGCCAGTGCGCGGTCTTCGGCCGGTCGATCGAGCGCCAGTAGAGCTCGTCGATGGCGTCCGAGAGCGCGACGACGACGTCGGCGACGCTGTCCCACTCGAAGGCGAGCCGGGTGTCGGTCCAGTGCAGGACGCCGTGCTGGTGCAGCCAGGCGAAGAGCAGCTGGCCGCCGAGCCCGTCGTAGTTGCGCACCCGCGAGCCGGTCAGCGGGAAGCGGAACAGCCGGTCGAAGAGGATCGCGTATTGGACCAAGCGCGCCCGCGCCGAGAGCGCCTCCTCCTCGCCGTCGCGGTGCTCCTGGCCGGCCAGGCGCCGCTCGATCGCGACGGACTCGCGGAACGCGGTCAGATCGCAGCGCAGCTCCTCGAGCGAGTAGAGGAAGAACGGCATCCGCTGCTTGATCATGAACGGGTCGAACGGCAGGTCGCCGCGCATGTGGGTGCGGTCGTGGATGAGGTCCCACATCACGAAGGCCTCCTCCGCGGTGTGCTGATCCTCGAGCATCCGGCGCGCGTCCGCCGGCAGCTCCAGCCGGGTGATCTCCGCCGCGGCCGAGACGACGCGGCGGAAGCGCGCGGCCTCGCGGTCCGCGAAGATCGCCCCCCAGGTGAAGGCGGGGACGGCGCGCATCGCGACGGTCTCGGGGAAGAGCACGGCGCTGTCCGTGTCGTAGCCGGCGGTGAAGTCGACGAAGCGCACCGGCACGAACAGCGCGTTCGAGTAGTCGCCCGCCTCGAGCTCGGCGACGAAGCGCGGCCAGACGACCTCGACGAGCACGGCCTCGACGTGCCGGTCGCGGCTGCCGTTCTGCGTGAGCATCGGGAAGACGACCAGGTGGCGCAGCCCGTCGACGCGGTCGAGCTGCGGCTGGAACGTCTGCAGCGAGTCGAGGAAGTCCGGGACGCCGAGGCCCTCGGCGCTCCAGCGCTCGAAGTCGACGACGAGCGCCTCGAGGTAGGCGGCGTCGTGCGGGAAGGCGGGCGCGAGGGCGCGGATCGCGTCGACGAGGTGCTCGATCTCGGCGCGGGCGTCGTCCAGGCGGTCCGGGTCGGCCAGCGAGCCGTCCTGCGTCTGGAGCGGCTGGAGCGCAGTGGCCGCGGCCTTGAGGCGGAGCCAGGCGCGGGAGGTCTCGATGCGGTCCTCGACGACCTCGGGTTCTCCGACGACGGTGCTCTGCACGAATTGCGACATGGTGATCCTCCTCACGCTCGTATAACCGGGTGGTTCGGGCCGGATCCGGCCCATCCCCGAGCGTATGGGCCGCGGCGCGCGCTTTTCTTGCGTGGGCCCGGAGCGAATCCGCGAGGTCGGCGACCGTGGCGCACGACTCCGCCGAAACGGACCCTTCTGCGCGGATCGACGGGCGAATCGGCGCCCGATATCAGCCCGCGACCAGCCTTTTCGCAGGTAGCACCCCCCTTCCGGGGCTAGATTCGCGAGGTTCCCGCCAAGGCTCCTCCCAGGGGTCGAAGATGGTGCGGACATCTCGGCTGCGCACACCCGGCGGCCATCCGATCGACCTGCGACTCCGAACACCTGGCGGAGCGGCAGGGCGTCGGTCCACCTTCAAGAGGAAGGATCGGATCGCGTGACGGGACCCGAACCCGGAAGCGACCACAGAACAGTCAGCATCGATCAGCAGTCCGAGACCCTCCGACTCCTGCCCTGGCCGCAGACGGACGTCACCGCGCTCCGCAGCGATCTCGCGGAGTCCGGGGAGCATCTCGAGACAGAAGGCGAGTTCCTCGACCGGCACGACCGCTACCTGCGCGGTTGGGCCGAGGGGAGCGGTTTCTTCTACGCGATCGAGCTCGACGGGCACTGCGTCGGCTCCATCGGCTATTGGTACGGCCACTCGCGTGGCACCCTCGCCTACGAGACGGGCTGGAGCATCGCTCCCACAGCCCGCGATCGCGGCGTCGTGACGCGCTCCGTGCGCCTGCTCCTCGAGGAGGCGGCGGCGTTCCCGCTGCCGCGCTTCGTGCACGCGTACGTCCCCGCGGACGACGCGGAGGACAGCGCGATCTGCGTCGAGGCCGGCTTCGACCGCGTCGACGTCGTGGAGGCGGGCGACCCGCCCGTCCTCTACGCCGACTGGGCGTTCGACCTCGCCGACGTGGCGTAGGAGCGGCGCGCTCGCGCCGGCGATGGGCCGATCATGCTGATCGAGTAGCCCGCGCAGCGGGCGTATCGAGATCCACCGTTCTGCAGTGCGTGGGGTCTCGATACGCGCTGCGCGCCACTCGACCAGCATGATGGCGCGCTGGCGCGCCCGTTCTTCACGCGTTCCGCGATCGAATCGCGCGCTGTCGCACCCGTTCCTTGCGAGCTTCGCGACCAGCGGGGTTGCCGGGATGTTCACGCGTCTCGGCCGCGCTGGGCCTGTCCATGCTGATCGAGTAGCCCGCGCAGCGGGCGTATCGAGATCGGCTCTCCTGCAGAACGCCGGCGCGACACGCGCTGCGCATTCCTCGAGCAGCAGGAGCGCCGGTCGTGACGCGCCACGGTCGACATCGTGACCTCGCGTTCCTATCATCCATGTATGGGTACGACGCGGACGGCGAAATCGACGGGGCTGGCTGGGCGATGAGCGCCCAGGACGGCGATCTCCGACCGATCTCCTCGCTCGTCGTCTCAGCCGGCGATGGCGTCGTCGCCACGGGTCGGCTGGAGCGAGGGGCCGGAGGCCTTCGCCTCGCCGCAGTGGGCGCCGGCCTCTAGGACATCGTCGTCGAGCAGGCGGCGCCGAGCGTTCCGCTGACTCTCGAGTCCGCTCCCGCCGGCGTCGACGTCGTCACGGTCGAGGGCGTCTGGCGGGGCGAAGGAATCACCGAGGCCCGCATCGTCCCGTTCCGAGAGCCGGTGCGATTCCCGGACGCTCTCGGCGACCGTGCCGAGCCTCCTCTCGTCGCCGGCGGCCGGACGACGAGAGCGGAAGTCCTCGCGGTGGAGGTGATGGCTGTCGTCGACGGTCTCCGCGAGTCCGGGCTCGTGTCCTACGTCGCCCACTGCGACGAACGCGGGTGGTTCGGGATCGCGAGTGCCACTGATCCGGAGCCGGTCCGCCGCGGTCTCCGCCGTGTCCTGGGCGACTCCTTCCTGGTTGTTCATTCCCCCTGGGGACTCCAGACGCTCGACGCCATCGACCGCATCTTCGAGAGCGACGTCGTCGGCCGGGAGACCCTCCACATCGGACGCTTCATCGATCCACACGGCCGCCTCCGCTCCAGCGCACTGGTCCGCTTCGTCTCTCCCGCGCTGGCCCGCGCCCTCGGGGACACAGGCGCCAGCGCTGTAGACCTCGCCGCCTGGATCACTCCCTCGTCGCCAGACTTCTGATCTTCAGCATCCTCGTGCTGGGCGGTGACCGCCCTGCGCCGGGTCGAGCTCGCCTCCGCCTTGCACTCGCGCGTCCACCGGATCGAGCTGCTGGCGGTCCTGCTGCTGGAGTCGCTCGCGTGGCTGATCCCGGTCGGCTCGGCGGGCCTCGCCGTCGCCCTGTTCTTCTCGAGCACCGGTCCGCCTGTCGACGCAGCGGCGACCCTGATCCAGGGCCTTCGGACGCCGGCCGTCGCCGTGCTGTGCGCGGGGACGGGCGTCGTTCTCGGCGTGTTGACGACGCGCGAGAAGCACCTGTTCCGCTACTTCAAGAACCGCTGACGGCGTCGCGGGTGCGTCACCCTTCTGTGGAAAGTGGGGTCTCGATACGCGCTGCGCGCTACTCGACCAGCATGACGGCGCGCTGTCGCACCCGTTCTCTGCACGCACCGCGACCACGTTGCGCGCTGGCGCGCCCGTTTCCCTGCGCGCTGCGCGACCAACAGGGGTGCGGGGATGTCCACGCTTCTCCGCCGCGCTGGGCCCGCCCATGCTGATCGAGTAGACCGCGGAGCGGGCGTATCGAGATCCACCAGCGTCAGAAGTCGAGTCTGCAGAGTCCGCCTGCTGATGACGGTGGGTCTCGATACGCCCCTGCGGGGCTACTCGACCAGCATGACTGTGCGCCGTCGTGGGCGCGTCCGCCGCGGCGGACCGTTGGCGGCCCCGCGTCAGAGGCGGTGGGACGCCAGCCACGGGCGGAGGACCGCGAGGAACTCCTCCGGTCGCTCGACGCTCGGGAGGTGGGCCGCGTCCTCGAAGACGTGGGCGTCGGCGCCCGGCACGGTCGCCGAGAGGAAGGCGTGCACGGGGAGCGACTCGGAGACGTCGTGCGCGCCGACCATCGCGAGCGTGGGCACGGCGATGTCGACGACGCGGTCGTAGGCGGGCGGCTCGATCGCGGTCGGCCGCGGCTTCTCGCCCTCGTGGCCGGCCCGGCCGCGGGCGAGCTCGCGCACGGTCTCGACGAAGGCGGGATCGAGCGAGGCGGGGTCGCGGTCGGGGCCGAACGCCCACAGCTCCGCCTCCATCCGCGCGACGCGCTCGTGGTCGCCGGCGGTCAGCACCGCGTCGATCTCGTCGAAGCGGCGGTCCTCCTCCTCGGTGAGGTCCGGGTAGGGGAAGCCGCCGACGCCGGGGGCGATCAGCACCAGGCCGGTGACGC
Source organism: Rathayibacter sp. VKM Ac-2804 (assembly GCF_009866655.1). Taxonomy (NCBI): domain Bacteria; kingdom Bacillati; phylum Actinomycetota; class Actinomycetes; order Micrococcales; family Microbacteriaceae; genus Rathayibacter; species Rathayibacter sp. VKM Ac-2804. The sequence continues at coordinate 42,347 of NZ_CP047420.1, read as the reverse complement.
GGTCGGGGTGCTCGAGCGTCAGGTCGAGGACGAGCGAGCCGCCGCGGGAGCAGCCGATCACCGTCGCGCGCTCGACGCCGAGGTGCTCGAGCACGTCGAGGGCGTCCTGCCGCGAGTCGAACTCGACGTCGTCCGTCCGGGTCTCGCCGAAGCCGCGGGTGTCGTAGCGGATGACCAGGTGGTCCTCCGCGAGCGCGGGGACGACCGGGTCCCACATCCGCAGATCGGTGATGCCCGCGTGCACGAGCAGGAGGGCGGGGGCGGAGGCGGGGCCGTCCGCCTCCCAGTGCAGGGTCGCTCCGGGGACCTCGAGATGCGGCATGCGCCCACCGTAGGCCCGGCCTCGCGACGGGGCAACGGGCGGCGCCTCCTAGGCTGGACGCGGTGCGCCGACCCGCGCCGACGATCCCAGCCCGCGAGCCGCCCGGCTCCGCCGACGAGACGGAGGACGCCGTGGAGGGAGTGCTCACCGGGTTCGCGATCATCGGGACGGTCATCGCGGTCGGCTACCTGATCGCCCGGTTCGGCCTGGTGCCGCCCGAGGGCCGCGCCGTCCTCACCCGCATCGCCTTCTTCGTCACGACGCCGGCGCTGCTGTTCACGGTGCTCGCCCGCGCCGACGTGACGGTGCTGTTCTCCTCCTTCCTCCTGGTGTCGCTGATCACGGTCGCGATCGTGGCGGTCCTCTATCTGGTCGCGTCGCGGCTGTTCTTCCGCCGGCCCGTGCCGGAGACGGTGATCGGCACCGCCGCCTCCTCCTACGTGAACGCCAACAACATCGGCCTGCCGGTCGCGATCTACGTGCTCGGCGATCCGCAGTGGGTCGCGCCGACGCTGCTCCTCCAGCTGCTGCTGCTCGCGCCGACGATCCTCACCGTGCTCGACGTCTCGACGAGCGGGCGCGCCTCCGTCACGGGCATCCTCACCCAGCCGCTGCGGAACCCGATGATCATCGCCTCGGCGCTCGGCCTGGTCGTCTCCGTCACCGGGGTGCAGCTGCCGGCACCGCTGCTCGAGCCGTTCTCGATCATCGGCAACGCGTCGATCCCGCTCGTGCTGATGGCGTTCGGGATGTCGCTGCGCGGGCAGCGGCCGCTGGAGCCGGGGCCCGGGCGGATCGAGGTCGCCGTCGCCTCGCTGCTCAAGACGCTGGTGATGCCCGCGACCGCCTATCTGCTCGGCCGCTTCGCCTTCGCGCTCGACGCGGAGCACCTCTTCGCGGTGACCGTGACGGCGGCGCTGCCGACCGCGCAGAACATCTTCAACTTCGCCTCCCGCTACGACCGCGGCGTCGCCGTGGCGCGCGACACGGCCCTGGTGACCACCGTCACGGCGGTGCCCGTGCTCATCGCCGTGTCCCTCCTCCTGGGTTGACGACGGCGCGGATCGACCGCCGTCCGCGGGCGGGCGTCGCTTAGGCTCTCTCGAATGAGCACCACGACGACCTCCTCTCGCCGCGCCTCCGGCACCCCTCGCCGCAGCAGACGGGGCCTCTGGATCACCCTGACCGTCCTGCTGGTCCTCGTGATCGGCGCGGTCGTGGCCGTGCTCCTCGCGGTGCAGACCTACGACAAGGCCATGACGGTGCGCGCCAAGCTCACCTCCGCCATCCCGCTGGTCTCGCAGGTCGCCGACCAGCTCACCGGCTTCGACACGGCGGGCGCGGAGTCGACCGCCGGGCAGATCGCCACCCTCACCGGCGAGGCGCGCGACGAGACCGACGACCCGGTGTGGCGGGTGATGGAGATCGTGCCGTTCCTCGGCCCGAACCTCTCCGCCGTGCGCGCCGCGACCGAGATCGCCGACGACGTCTCGGGCAAGATCGTCACCCCGCTCTCCTCCACCTCGCTCGACGTGCTCAAGCCGGTCGACGGCCGGGTCGACATCGCGGCGATCACCGCTCTCTCCGACAAGATCACCGTCGCCAAGGGCGTCGTCGACGAGGCGCAGTCCCGCGTCGAGGGGATCGACCGCGGCGCGCTCGTGCCGCAGGTCGCCTCCGCGCTCGACGCGTTCGCCCCGCAGCTCGAGACGGCGACCAGCGCGATGGACCAGGTCCAGCCGATCACCGCGATCCTCCCCGACGCCCTCGGCGCCAGTGGACCGCGCAGCTACCTCGTGCTCTTCCAGAACCTCGCCGAGGCGCAGGCCCTGGGCGGCGGCGCCTCCTCGGTGATGCAGCTGAACATCGACGGCGGCGCGATCACGGTCGGCACGCAGCAGTCGAGCCAGGACTTCCGCGGACTGCAGTCGGTCTCGGTCGACCAGAGCGCGCTCGACACCTTCGGCGGCAACCTCGCCACCACCTTCAACGTGTCGACGAGCCGCCCCGACTTCCCCACCGCGGCCTCGATCGCGACGCAGTTCTGGGGGCAGAAGTTCCCCGGGGAGAAGATCGACGGCGTGCTCGCGATTGACCCGATGGCGCTGCAGTACCTGCTCGCCTCGACCGGCCCGGTGACGCTCACCGACGGCACCGAGCTGACCAGCGAGAACACCGTCTCGACGCTGCTCAACAAGGTCTACTTCCGCTACTCGGACGCGACGGTCGCCGACGCGACCGACGCCTTCTTCTCGGAGGCCAGCGCCACCATCCTCGGCAAGATCCTCGGCGGCGACATGGAGCCGTCCAAGATGCTCCCGGCCGTCGTGAAGGCCGTCGGCGAGAGCCGGATCCTGGCCTACAGCACCGATCCGGACGAGCAGGCGCTGCTCGCCCCGACCCCGATCGCGGGGGTCCTGCCGAGGGACAACGACGACACCTCGACCACCGGCGTGTTCTTCCAGGACGCGTCGGTCGGCTCGAAGATGGACTACTACCTCGACACCGCGGTCACCCAGTCGAGCACGAACCGCTGCGCCGCCGGCGGCACGAGCTTCTCCACCCAGGTGACGCTGACCAACACGATCACCGAGAAGGTCGCGCGCACGCTGCCCAAGTACGTGGCGGCGAACGGCGGGAACCGCTTCCCGCTCGGCGACTTCGTCACCAACGTCTACGTCTACGGCCCTCCCGGCACGACGACCTCGCAGGCGCAGGCCTCCTGGTCCGACCCGCTCGGCGAGGCGGCCCGGATCTTCGACCCGACCGACGACCTCGGCCGGCCGGTCGCGCGCGTCTCGGTGCAGCTGGCCCCCGGCGAGTCGACGACGGTGACGATCGGCTTCACCGCCGCCGACCCCGCCGCGACCTTCGGCGAGCAGGCCGTCCGGGTCACGCCGATGATCAACAAGACCGAGGTGACGCTCGCGGACGACCCGACCTGCGCCGGCTGAGCGCGGGGCGGCCGGACGACGGCCGCCCCGCTCAGGCCAGAGCGGATCCGGGGATCGAGCTGGTGACGAGCCAGGACGCGAGGAACGCGGTGCCGACGCAGAGCACGAAGGCGACGATCGGGATCCAGAACACCCGGCGGCCGACGAGGTAGCGGATGATCGTCACGCCCACGGCGATCAGCGTCAGGATCGGCGGGCCGATCAGAGCGAGCGAGACGCCCCAGTCGATCCGGTCGTAGTCGCAGGCGATGTTCTGCCCCTCGCACTGGCCGGGGAAGACGGCGAGGATCGCCGCGAGGTAGCCGAGCACCACGCAGAGCAGCCCGAGGGCCAGGCAGCCGAGGATCGAGAGCACCAGGTCCCAGCGGCGGCGCAGCGGCTTGCCGGCGGCGAACGTCTCGCGGACGGAGCGGTAGGCCTCGGTGCGGAACTCGTCGTGCGCCTGCGCCACGGCCGGGCGGCTCGCGGCGGCGCGCTGCGCGGTGGAGGGGCGCTGCGCTGTCGAGGGCTGGTCGGCGCGGGCGCGCTTCTTCTTCGAGGAGGCCACGGTCAGAAGATCATCGGGCGGTCGTCGTCGAGCGAGGTGTCGAGGTCGAGGTCGACGACCACGGGGACGTGGTCGCTCGGGGCGTCGCCCTTGCGCTCGTTCCGGTGGATCGCGGCGCCCGTCACCAGGTCGCCGAAGGCGCGGGAGCCGAGCACGAAGTCGATCCGCAGCCCCTCGTTGCGCGGGAAGCGCAGCTGCTTGTAGTCCCAGTAGGTGTAGCCCTCGGGCACGAGCGGGCGCACCACGTCGTGCAGGCCCGCGGCGGTGAAGGCCTCGAAGGCGGTGCGCTCCTCGGGGGAGACGTGCGTGGATCCGGGGCCCAGCGTCGGGTCGCCGACATCGCTGTCGAGCGGAGCGACGTTCCAATCGCCGACCAGCGCGAGCGGCAGGTCGGGCTCGGCCGCGAGCCAGGCGCGGGTGCTCGCCTCGAGGGCGGCGAACCACTCGAGCTTGTAGTGCCAGTGCGGGTCGCCGACCGCGCGGCCGTTGGGCACGTAGAGGCTCCAGACGCGCACGCCGTCGACCGTCGCGCCGATCGCGCGGGCCTCGAGCGGGAGGGTTCCGTCGGCCGCGGGCTCCTTGGCGAAGCCGGGCATGCCGGGGAAGCCGACCTGGACGTCCTCCATCGGCAGGCGGGAGGCGATGCCGACGCCGTTCCACTGGCTGAGGCCGACCATCTCGACGTGGTAGCCCGCCTCGGCGAAGGCCTCGTGCGGGAACTGCTCGGGCTTGCACTTGAGCTCCTGCATGGCGAGCACGTCGACGTCCTCGCGCACGAGCCAGTCGACGACGCGGCCGGTGCGGGCCCGGATGGAGTTCACGTTCCAGGTGGCGATGCGCATTCCGGAAGTCTAGGAGCCGCCGCCGACAGGATCCCCGCACGGGGTCGGAGGGGGCGCGGTCTCCTCCTGTCGGCCGATTGCGGAACCGCTGTCGGTGGTCGATGGTTGTCTTGCGCCGTCCCTGCAGCGGCCGCTCCTCCGCGCCGCTCGGCCCGAGCCCCGAAGCTCCCGCCGTCCCCGTGCTCGGCCGATCCCGCCCCTCGCGGTCCCGGCCGCCCTCTCCCGCCCCGCCCCGACCGGAGGACCCATGATCCTGCTCCGTCTCGCGTCCTCGTACGCGAAGCCCTACTCCCGGTCGATCGCGGCGGTCGTGGTGCTCCAGCTGATCGCGACCCTCGCGGCGCTCTACCTGCCGAGCCTCAACGCCGAGATCATCGACCAGGGCATCGGCCAGGGCGACACCGACTTCATCTGGGCCACCGGCATGACGATGCTCACGGTCTGCCTCGTCCAGGTCGCCGCGGCGATCGGCGGCGTCTACTTCGGTGCCCGCACCGCGATGGCCGTCGGCCGCGACCTGCGCCGCGACGTCTACCGCCGGGTCGACTCGCTGAGCGGGCTCGAGGTCGGCCGCTTCGGCACCGCCACCCTGATCACCCGCGGCACGAACGACGTGCAGCAGGTGCAGATGCTCGTGCTGATGACGCTCAACTTCATGGTGTCGACGCCGATCATGTGCATCGGCGGGATCGTCTTCGCCCTGCGCGAGGACGCGGGGCTCTCCTGGCTGGTGTGGGTCTCGGTCCCGGTGCTGTTCGTCGTCGTCGGAGTGCTGGTGTTCCTGCTGCTGCCGCTGTTCCGCCTGATGCAGGACCGCATCGACGGGATCAACGGCGTGCTGCGCGAGCAGATCACCGGCATCCGCGTGGTCCGCGCGTTCGTCCGCGAGCCCTTCGAATCCGAGCGCTACCGCCGCTCGAACGAGGCGATCACCGAGGTGTCGATCAAGGTCGGCAACATCTTCGTGCTGATGTTCCCGGCGATCATGATGATCCTGCACCTCGCCACGGCCGCGGTGCTGTGGTTCGGCGGGCACCGGGTCGACGCCGGTCAGATGCAGATCGGCTCGCTGACCGCGTTCCTCCAGTACCTGCTGCAGATCCTCACCGCCGTGATGATGGGCGTCTTCATGGTGATGATGATCCCGCGCGCCGTGGTCTGCTCCGAGCGCATCCAGGAGGTCCTCGACACGCGCACCAGCCTGACCACGCCGACCGGGGGCGTCGACGCGCCGGCCGTCGGCCGCGTCGAGTTCTCCGGGGTCGTCTTCGGCTACCCCGGCGCCGAGCGCCCCGTGCTCTCGCAGCTCGACCTCGTCGCCGAGCCGGGCCGGACGACCGCGATCGTCGGCTCCACCGGCGCGGGCAAGACGACCCTGCTCGGCCTCGTGCCGCGGCTGTTCGACCCGCAGGAGGGCTCGGTCGCCATCGACGGCGTGCCCGTCTCCTCGCTCGACCGCGCGCAGCTCGCGAAGGTCGTCGGGCTCGTCCCGCAGCGGCCCTACCTCTTCTCGGGCACCATCGCCTCCAACCTCCGCTTCGGCCGCCCGGACGCGACCGACGCCGAGCTGTGGGAGGCGCTGCGCATCGCCCAGGGCGAGGACTTCGTCCGGGCGAAGGAGCGCGGGCTCGACGAGCCCGTCTCGCAGGGCGGTACCAACGTCTCGGGCGGGCAGCGGCAGCGGCTCTGCATCGCGCGGGCGCTCGTCGCGAAGCCGCGCGTCTACCTCTTCGACGACTCGTTCTCGGCGCTCGACGTCGCGACCGACGCGCGCCTGCGCGAGTCCCTCGCCGAGGCGACCACCGACGCGACCGTGATCATCGTCGCCCAGCGCGTGTCGACCATCCGGAACGCCGACCAGATCGTCGTGCTCGACGCGGGCCGCATCGTCGGCCGCGGCACGCACGACGAGCTCCTCGAGACGAACGCGACCTACCGCGAGATCGTCGAATCCCAGCTGAGCGTGGAAGGGGTGGCCTGAGATGGCCCGCGCACGCGACACCGAAGCCCAGGCGGCGCCGGTCGCCGAGACCTCCGAGCTCGAGCCCGAGTTCGAGCCCGGCGAGGGCGACGGCGGCATGTTCGGCGACGGCCCGCCCCCGCGGAAGGCGCAGGACTTCTGGCCCTCCGCGAAGCGGCTGTTCGGCCTGCTCGGCCCCGAGCGCGCCCGGATGATCCTCGTCGTCGCCCTCGTGTCGGCGTCGGTCGTCCTCACCGTCATCGCGCCGAAGATCCTCGGCCAGGCGATGGACACCATCTTCAACGGCGTGATCGGCTCGCAGCTGCCCGCCGGCGTCCCGCTCGAGCAGATCATCGAGCAGCAGCGGGCCGAGGGCAACGGCACCTTCGCCGACATGCTCTCGAAGACCGCGATCGTGCCCGGGGAGGGCATCGACTTCACGGTGCTCGGCCGCCTGATCATCATCGTGCTGCTGATGTACGTCGTCGCGTCGGTGCTGATGTGGGCCCAGGGCTACATCCTCAACGGCCTGGTCATGCGGGTCGTCTTCGGGCTCCGCCAGGACATCGAGGCGAAGCTCAACCGCCTGCCGCTGCGCTTCTTCGACACCCGGCAGCGCGGCGACGTGATGTCGCGCGTGACCAACGACGTGGACAACATCCAGACGGCCCTGCAGCAGGCGTTCTCGCAGCTCGTCCAGTCGGTGCTGACGATCATCGGCATCGCCGTGATGATGTTCATCGTCTCCTGGCAGCTCGCGCTGATCGCGCTCGTCTCCATCCCGCTGTCCGGCGTGATCGCGGGCGTCATCGGTGCCCGCTCGCAGAAGCTCTTCGCCGCGCAGTGGAAGAACACCGGCGCGCTGAACGGCCACATCGAGGAGACCTTCTCGGGCCTCGAGATCGTCCGCACCTTCGGCCGCGACCGGGAGATGCTCGAGGAGTTCGACCGCCGGAACGATGCGCTCTACTCGGCCTCGTTCGGCGCCCAGTTCGTCTCGGGCATGATCATGCCGGCGATGACCTTCGTGTCCTACCTGTCGTACGTGCTGATCGCCGTGGTCGGCGGCCTGCGGGTCGCCTCCGGTCAGCTCACCCTCGGCGACGCGACCGCGTTCATCCAGTACTCGCGCGAGTTCACCCAGCCTGTGACGCAGCTCGCGAGCATGGCGAACATGCTCCAGTCGGGTGTCGCCTCGGCCGAGCGCACCTTCGAGCTGCTCGACGCGGACGAGCAGGAGCCCGAGACCGCGGTCGACTCGCTCCCGGAGCGCACCGACGGCCACGTCGAGTTCGAGGACGTCTCCTTCTCCTACGACCCGGAGCAGCCTCTGATCGAGGGCCTGACCTTCTCGGCCCAGCCGGGCCAGACGGTCGCGATCGTCGGCCCGACCGGCGCCGGCAAGACCACGCTGGTCAACCTGGTGATGCGCTTCTACGAGCTCACCGGCGGGCGCATCCTGCTCGACGGCGTCGACATCACCCGGATCGGCCGCGGCGACCTCCGCTCGCGCGTGGGCATGGTGCTCCAGGACGCCTGGCTCTTCCAGGGCACGATCCGCGAGAACATCCGGTACGGGCGCCTCGACGCCACCGACGAGGAGATCGCCGACGCCGCCCGGGCGACGATGGTCGACCGCTTCGTGCAGCAGCTGCCCGACGGCTACGACACGGTGCTCGACGCCGACGGCGGCAGTGTCTCGGCCGGTGAGCGCCAGCTGATCACGATCGCCCGCGCGTTCCTCGCCAATCCGTCGCTGCTCATCCTCGACGAGGCGACCTCCTCGGTCGACACCCGGACCGAGCTGCTCGTGCAGCACGCCATGGCGGCGCTGCGCACCGACCGCACCTCGTTCGTCATCGCGCACCGCCTCTCCACGATCCGCGACGCCGACACCATCCTGGTGATGGAGGCCGGCCGCATCGTGGAGCAGGGCGCCCACGAGGAGCTCCTTCGGCGACGCGGCGCCTACTACGACCTCTACATGACGCAGTTCCGCGGCGGAGCCGAGGAGGGACAGGGCGAGAAGGCCGGAGCGACGCGCGCGGGCGGTGCCGAGTCCGCGCCGTAGGCGTGCACCGTAGAGTAGGCGCGTGAACGACGCACGCCAGCAGCTCATCGAGTACATCGGCTCCGACGCCGTCTTCCACGGGGACTTCACCCTGACGAGCGGCAAGAAGGCGAGCTACTACGTCGACCTGCGCCGCGTCAGCCTCGACCACCGGGTCGCGCCGCTCATCGGCGACGTGATGCTCGACCTCATCGCTCCGATCGAGCGGGTCGACGCCGTCGGCGGTCTCACGATGGGCGCCGACCCCATCGCCTCCGCGATCCTGCACCGCGGCGTCCTCCGCGGCGTCGAGTACGACGCCTTCGTCGTGCGCAAGGCGCCCAAGGACCACGGCCGCGGCCGCCAGGTCGAGGGCCCGGACCTCGCCGGCAAGCGCGTCGTCGTCGTCGAGGACACCTCCACCACCGGCGGCTCCCCGCTCGCCGCCATCGAGGCCCTGCTGAAGGTCGGCGCCGAGATCGCCGGAGTAGCGGTCGTCGTCGACCGCGCTACCGGAGCCCGCGAGATCATCGAGGACGCCGGCTACCCCTACTTCGCCGCGATCGGGCTGGCCGACCTCGGTCTGAGCTGATGGTGGACGACGGCCGCGAGCGCGGTGACCAGAACGGCGGGCGGCCCGACGGCGAGAAGCCCGAGGCCGCGGAGGCCGAGGCCGTGGCGCCCGAGGCAGCGGAGTCGCGCGAGGGCGAGGACCGCCCCGAGCCGGAGCGCCGCCCCGGCGGCAGCGAGTGGCTCCTCGAGCAGCTGAGCGGCGGGCGCCTGAAGAGCATCTTCGAGGCGCCGCGGACCCCGGCTCCTGCGAGCGAGGCCGCACCCGTCACCGAGCCCGAGCAGGAGCGTCACGAGGACCCCGTCGACGCCGCGGTCCCCGTCGAGCCCGAGCACGACGGCGAGCGGCCCGGCGCGTCCGCGCCCGTCGCGCCCGAGCAGCCCCTCGCGCCCGAGCAGCCCGCCGAGCCGGGGCAGTCCACCGCACCGGAGCAGGTCGCCGAGCTTGAGCAGCCCGCTGAGCCGGCGCAGGTCGCCGAGCCGGCGGAGGTCGCTGAGCCGGAGCAGGTCGCTGAGCCGGAGCAGGTCGCTGAGCCGGAGCAGATCGTCGAGCCCGAGCGGCCGGTCGAGTCCGGATCCTCCGTCGAGTCCGAGCAGTCGGTAGAGACCGAGCGCCCCGTCGAATCGGAGCGATTCATCGCGTCGGAGGCGTCCGTCGGGTCCGAGGCGTCCGCCGGATCCGAGCAGCCCGTCGAGGCCGAGCAGCCCGCCGACGCGGAGCAGCCCGCCGACGCCGAGCAGCCCGTCGAGGCCGAGCGACCCGCCGAGTCCGCGCCCGCCCCCGCGTCCCAGGACGGCACCGAGACGACCGCCGATCCTGAGCCCGCGCCCACCGGCGAGCCCGCGGCAGCGCCTCCGGCGTCGGACGCGCCGGCTGCCGACGCCGACACGTCTTCGGACACGCAGTCCGACGCGCAGGCCGCCGCCGAGCGCGACTCCGCTCGCCGCGGCATCTGGGCCGCCTTCACCGCACCCCGCTCGAAGCCCGCCGCGGAGGATCCCCGCTCCCCGGAGTCCGTCGCCGAGGCGCCGACGGAGGCGGATCCCGACCGTCCGGTCACGCCCTCCCCCCGCTTCCCGCTCGGCCCGGTGCTCCCGCAGACGCCCCGGCCGCCCGCCGCGGCCCCCCGGTCCTCCGCTCCGAGCGCGCCGTCGTCCGCTCCCACGCCGCCCGCCCCCGCCGCGCCCGTGCTGCCCGTCGCCCCGGTCCTGCCCCCCCGCCCCCCCGACCGCCGACCTGCCCACCGCGCCGTCCGCCCTCCGCGAGCCCCGCCACGAGCAGCGCCCGGAGCCCCGCGGCGACCGCCCCGAGGGCGCGACCGCCCCCGAGCCCCGCGAGCCCGCGGAACCGAGCGTCTACCAGTGGCCGGATCCCCGCGGCGGCTGGGACGCGCCGCCGGTCTGGGAGGACGTCGTCGCCCCGCGCGACGAGTCCGCCGACGACGACGGCGGCGACGAGGAGCTCTGGCGCGAGACCGCCGGCGCGTACGCCTGGAACCTCGAGCCCGAGGACGACGCCGCCGGAGCCGACGGGTCGACGGCCGACGCGGCGACCGGAGTGGACGACTCGTCCCGCGGGGACGCGCCCGACGCTGCCGCCGCGCCGCCCGTCGCGCCGTCCAGCACCCCCGCCCGCGCGCACGTGAACGCCGCCAAGCGTGCGCCGCGCGCGTCCCGGAAGCCCCGCGCCGAGAAGCCCCGCGCGGAGAAGCCGCGGGCGGAGAAGCCCGCGAAGACCCCTCCGGCCGAGCCGGTCCCGTCTCTCACGAGCGTCGGTGCCCCGACGCCGGCTCGCCTCCGGAGCCGTCGCCGCCTGCTGATCGGCCTGATCGCCGTCGGCGTCGTGCTCCTGCTCGGCGCGATCCTCGCCATCGGGATCGCCGTGGGCGCGAACGGCGACCGCGACGACCAGGCCGCCGCGCCCGCGCCGGCCGCGACGACCGCCGCGCCGGCCCAGCCCAGCGCGACAGCCAGCGCGGCGCCCACCACCGCTCCCACCGCCGCTCCGCCCACCGTCGGCCCGCTGCCCGCCGGCAGCTACGCCTGGACGGCGCTGCTCGGCGGCGAGTGCCTGCAGCCGTTCGACACGGTCTGGGCCGAGACCTTCACGGTCGTCGACTGCGCCAGCGCCCACACCGGCGAGATGGTCGCCACGGGCGAGCTGACCGACGCGACGTTCCCCGGACAGGACGCCCTGGCCGTCTCGGTCTCCTCGCTCTGCCAGGCGCAGGGCGTCGTCGACGTCACGGGCGCGGAGGCGTACGGCGACGTGCAGGTGTCCGCCTCCTTCCCGGTGACGCAGGAGCAGTGGGACGCCGGCGAGCGCAGCTACTACTGCTTCGTCGACCGCGCCGGCGGCGGCGACATGCTCGGCTCGGTCGACGGCACCCCGTCGGCCTGAGCCGGAGGACGCGACCCGTGGACGAGGCCGGACCCTCCGCCTCCCTCGAGGCGACGACGAACGGCGTCGGGCCGTGGGTCGGCCCGCACCCCGACGACGACCGGCTCGACCCCGAGCTGCTCGAGCACGGCGACTCGCGCAACGTGGTCGACCGCTTCCGCTACTGGCGGATGGAGGCGATCGTCGCCGAGCTCGACGCGACGCGGCACCCCTTCCACGTCGCCATCGAGAACTGGCAGCACGACATGAACATCGGCTCGATCGTGCGCAGCGCCAACGCCTTCGGCGCCGAGAGCGTGCACATCGTCGGGCGCCGCCGCTGGAACAAGCGCGGCGCGATGGTCACCGACCGCTACCAGCACGTGCAGCACCACGAGACGGTCGCGGACCTCGCCCGCTGGGCCGCCGCCGAGGACGTGCCGCTGCTCGCGATCGACAACGTGCCCGGCTGCGTGCCGATCGAGACGTTCGCGCTGCCGGAGCGCTGCGTGCTGCTCTTCGGGCAGGAGGGGCCGGGCCTCTCGGAGGAGGCGATCGCCGCCTCCGTCGCCGTGCTCGAGATCTCGCAGTTCGGCTCGACCCGCTCGATCAACGCCTCCGCCGCGGCGGCCGTCGCGATGCACGCCTGGATCCTCCAGCACGTGCGCTTCTGAACCGGGCGACCCCCACTCTCCAGAAGTCGCGGTACTCGCGCTCGACTCTCGCACCTTCCGAGGAGTGGGATCGCCGTCGTCCGGCCGACCCGCCGCGAGTACGCAGAAGTTGCGGTACTCGCGTGCGACTACCGCAGCTCCTGAGGAGTGGCTGGGCCAGGGCCCGAGGCCGGGCCTGAGGAGCGACGGTGCGGGGCGCCGGTCAGAGGATCTGGTCGTCCGGCGGGAACTCCGACTCGTACGGGTCGGTCGAGAGCAGCTCGTGCACGCCGGTCAGGACCTCGTCGGGGCGGAACGGGTAGCGGTCCATCTCGGCCCGGTCGCTGATGCCGGTGAGGACGAGGACGGTGTGCAGTCCCGCCTCGATGCCGGCGACGATGTCGGTGTCCATCCGGTCGCCGATCATGCCGGTGTTCTCGCTGTGCGCGCCGATCTTGTTCATCGCCGAGCGGAACATCATCGGGTTCGGCTTGCCGACCACGTACGGGTCCTTGCCGGTGGCCTTCGTGATCAGCGCGGCGATCGCGCCCGTCGCGGGCATGACGCCCTCGGCGCTCGGGCCGGTCGCGTCGGGGTTCGTCACGATGAAGCGGGCGCCGCCGACGATGAGGCGGATCGCCTTCGTGATCGCCTCGAAGCTGTAGTTGCGGGTCTCGCCGACGACGACGTAGTCCGGCGCCGTCTCGGTCATGATGAAGCCGGCCTCGTGCAGGGCCGTGGTGATGCCGGCCTCGCCGATCACGAAGGCGCTGCCGCCCGGCATCTGCGACGCGCAGAAGTCGGCGGTCGCGAGGGCGCTCGTCCAGATCCGCTCCTCGGGCACGTGCAGCCCCGACGCCCGCAGCCGCGCCGCGAGATCGCGCGGCGTGAAGATCGAGTTGTTCGTGAGCACCAGGAACGGCGTCCCGGCATCGGTCCACTCCTGGATCAGCTCGGGCGCGCCGGGGAGCGCCTGGTTCTCGTGCACCAGCACGCCGTCCATGTCCGTGAGCCAGGCCTCGACCTCGCTGCGCTTCGTCGCCATGGGGTCGATGCTATCGGCGGCGGCCCGGTGGCGGAGCCCGGACGGGGGGAGCGCAGAGGCTCCCCGGGGCGGCACAGCGCGAGCGGGTTACCCTGAGGACATGAATGGCGAGAACCTGCTGGGCCCCGAACCGACCCTCCTCCCGGACGAGCCCGCGGTCACCGCGGCCCTCGCCAAGCACGCGAACCCGGGAGCCGTCGAGTTCGCCGCGCTCGCCGCCGCGTACCCGCGCTCCCCGCTCGCGTGGGCGCTCCTCGCCGACAGCGTCTGGGGGATCGACGCCGCGCTGCCGTCCTACGCCTACGCGCGCGTCGGCTACCACCGCGGCCTCGACCTCCTGCGCACGGCCGGCTGGCGCGGACAGGGCCCGATCCCGTGGCGCCACGGACCCAACCGCGGCTTCCTGCTCGCCCTTTACGCCCTCCGCCGTGCCGCCGAGTCCATCGGCGAGACCGACGAGGTCGCGCGCCTCACCGGCTTCCTCGAGCAGGCCGACCCGGCCGCCATCCCGGAGATCGAGCGCTATCACGAGGACGCGCTGCCTCCGACGGCCGCCATCGTCATCTTGGGCGCGGACTGATCGCCGCCCGGTCGCGGCGCTCGCGGCGTTGTCGTCGGTCGCCGTAGCTCCGCTACGCCTCCCTCCTCCGCCTTGCGATCACCGCGACCGGACGACGATCAGGCTGAGGCGGTGCAGGGTTGCCACCCCCGCCGCATGCTGGTCGAGTAGCCCCGGAGGGGCGTATCGAGACCCACCCTTCTGAGGACGGTGGATCTCGATACGCCCGTTGCGCGGGCTACTCGATCAGCATGAAAGGGATCCGCTTCGCGGGCTACTCGATCAGCATGGTCAGGCGCGGCGGCGCAGGAGCAGGACCGTCACGAGGGTCAGCAGCGCGCCGAGGGCGGCCGAGCCGGCGGTGACCAGGAAGCCGGACTGCGGGCCGAGGGCCTCGACGGCGAGGCCGCTCAGGGTGGAGCCGCCGGTGGCGCCGAGGGCGATGCCCGTCGGCGGCCAGGCGAGCGCCTCCGTGAGGCGGCTGCGCGGGGCGATCGACTCGACGAGGCTGGAGCCGGTGATCAGCAGCGGCGACGTCGCGAGTCCGGAGACGAAGGCCAGCGCGATCAGCGCGGGCAGCGAGCCGGCGAGCACGAGCACCGGCACGACCGCTCCGAAGACGGCGCCCGCCACTAGGAACCTCGAGCGCGGACCGCCGGGCAGGCGCGCCGCGCCCACGACCACCCCGGTCAGCACGCTGCCGATGCTGTAAGCGGAGAGCAGCAGTCCCGACGCGGCACCCGCACCGGACGCTTCCGCCGTCGCGATCGCGGCGACGTTGAACGATCCGAAGACCCCGCCGATGGTCGCGAACACCGCGACGATGCCGACCAGCCCGAGCGGCAGCCGCTCCCGCGTGGGCGACGCGGCCGAGCGCACCGGAGCGAGCGCCGGCTGCGTCCCCGTCTGCACGAGCAGCGCGACGCCGCCGGCCACGCCGATCCCGAGCCCGACAAGGACGCCGGCCGCCGGGTGCACGAGCGAGGCGAGCAGCGTGACGATCGGGGGTGCGACGACGAAGGCCGCCTCGTCCGCCACGGACTCGACCGAGTAGGCAGTGTGGCGGAGAGCCGGGTCCGTCGTCGCGGCGCTCCAGCGCGAGCGGACCGCCGAGCCGACGTCGAGGACGGCCGCACCGGCGAGGATCCCGAGCGCGAACCAGGTCCAGACGGGGGCGCCCAGCAGCACGGCGGCGACGAGCCCGAGCGAGGCGGCGACGAGCACGGGGAGCGACAGCGCGAGCGCGCGGCGCTGCCCCCACCTGTCCATCACCCGCGACCAGAGCGGCCCGGTCACGGCGAGAGCGAGGGTCAGCGCACCCGACACCGCGCCGCCGAGCGCGTAGCTGCCCGACTGCGCGGACACGAGGACGAGGACCCCGATCGCGAGGCTGCCCTTGGGGAAGCGGCCGAGCCAGCCGGCCGAGGAGAAGGCGAGCGACCCCGGGAGGGCGAACGCCCGCGCGTACCTCCCGGTCGCACGGCTCAGAGCGGAGGTCGAGGTGGTCGTGGGGTCTGGCATGGTCGGATCCGATTCCGGTCGTTCCGACGGCGGAGGCTGCTCCACTGGCTGGACGGACGACAGGACGAGCCTACGCGTGCGGTCCCTCTGCGGGCATGATGGGGGCGTGGACACCGCCGCGCTCGAGTCCTTCCTCGCCGACCTGCCGGGAGCGGGCGCGAGCTTCCCCTTCGGCCCGGAGACCCGGGTGTGGAAGGTCGAGGGCAAGGTCTTCGCGCTCGAGATGGAGCGGTTCGGCCGGCCTGTCGTCAGCGTCAAGGCGCTGCCCGAGAACGTCGTGCACCTCGTCGCGGGCGTCGACGGCATCGAGCCCGGCTACCACCTCAACAAGAAGCACTGGGTGACCGTCGACGCCGGCGGCCGGGTCGAGGAGGGCCTCGTGCAGGAGCTGCTCGCGGAGTCGCACGCGATCATCGTCGCCAAGCTGCCCCGCCGCCTCCGCCTCGCCCTCGACGGCACCGCCACCGGCTCCCTCACCGAGGACGCCTGACCCGCCTCACGCCCGGCGCCCTCCGCGAGATGCCACTTGTGACGGACTTCTGCGGCGTGTCGCGCTCACAAGTGGCATCTCGCGGAGCGCGACGCCGCGCGCGACCTACAGGCCGTAGGAGCGGAGGTACGCGGCGGTGTCGTGCCAGCCCTCGACGGCGAAGGTCTCGACGCCCATCGCCTTGACGGGGTAGTCGTTGCCGTCGGGGTCGAGGCGGTCGCCGACGAAGATCATCTCGTCGAGGGGGATGCCGGTGAGCTCGGTGAGCTTGTTCATCCCGTAGGCCTTGTCGATGCCCTTGCGGGTGATGTCGACCGAGGTGGAGCCGCCGGAGCGGACCTCGAGGTCGGGCAGCACGGCCTGGACGGCCTCGCGGAGGGTGTTCTTCTTCTCGCCGGTGGGGTCCCAGGCCTGCTTGACCGGCACGGGAGCGGCCTGGCCGAGGGCGGAGAAGGTGATCTGCGAGTCGCGGTCCTCGAGGATCGGTCCCCAGGTCTCGGACTCCCAGTAGCCGAGCTCCTTGGCCTTCTCCTCGACGGCGGCGAGCGCGCGCGACTTCTCGTCGTCGGTGAGGTTCTCGGCGTAGATCTGCGCCCAGTCGCCGTTCTCGTAGCGGTAGTACTGCGTGCCGCAGGTGGGCATCAGGTGCAGCTTCGCCAGCACGGCGGGGTCGGCGCCCTCGAGGCGGTCGAGCACCTGCATCCGGAACTGGCCGATCTGGCCGCCGGAGATGATGCACACCTCGGTCGCCTGCAGCAGCTTGACGAAGAGGTCGGCCATCACCGGGTCCACGGGGGACTTCGAGGCGGCGAGGGTGTCGTCGAGGTCGAAGGCCATCAGGCGGGGCAGGGTGCTCATGGAACTCGTTTCACGGTCTGCGGACAGGGCGGTAGGGAGGGGTGGCGCGGCGCGCGCGGTATCGAGGATACGGGGCGGTGCAGCCGGAGCGCGGGAACCGCGGGCGCAGACTGGGGCGATGACCCTCCCGCGCACGATCGCCCGCGTCCTCCTGGGCCTCGTGCTCGTGCTCGCGGGGACGGGGCACCTGACCTTCGCGCGGCAGTCCTTCCAGGCGCAGGTGCCGCCGTGGCTGCCGTTCGATGCGGACTTCGTCGTCCTGGCGTCCGGTGTCGTCGAGATCGCGCTCGGGCTCGCGCTGCTGCTGGTGCGGCGCCGGCGGGTGCTGGTGGGGATCGTGGTCGCCGCGTTCTTCGTGGCGGTGTTCCCGGGCAACGTCTCGCAGCTCGTCACCCGGACCCCGGCCTTCGGCCTCGAGACCGATGCGGCGCGCGCGATCCGGCTGGTCTTCCAGCCGCTGCTCGTGCTCTGGGCGCTGTGGTCCACGGGCGTGCTCGCGGCCTGGAACGCGAGACGGCGCCGCCCTCGGGAGTGAGGGCGGCGCCGTCCGGGTGATGCTGGCGGCTACTCCGAGTGCGAGGCGGAGCGGCGGCGGCGCAGCACCGTCAGCGCGATGCCGGCGAGCAGCAGCAGGGCGGCGCCTCCTGCGTAGGAGGCCGCGTCGACGCCGGTGTCCGCGAGCGGTCCGGAGTGCGAGCCCCCGGCGACGGGGACGGGCGTGGCGGAGGGCAGCGGCACCGGGGTGGCCGTCGGCTGCTCGGTCGGCTCCGGCTGGCCGGGCTCGGGCGTGCCGGGCTGGCCGGGCGTCCCGGGCTCGGCCGGGACCTCGGCCGCGACCGACGTCAGCGACCAGTTCTCGTCGGAGAAGTCCGCCTGGTCGATCACGCCGCGCGCGCTCGCCCAGTCGATCAGCAGCTGCCGGATCTCGAGCCGCTCGTCGTAGACGAGAGGCGCCGCGGCGACGGCCGGGTAGGCCCCGCCGCCGCTCTGCCGGTAGTTGTTGACGGCCATCACGAAGCGGTCGTCGTCCGCGACGGGGGTGCCGTCGAGCTGCGCCAGGTCGCGGATCCGTGAGCCGGCCGGCTGCGAGATGTCGATCACGTAGTCGAGGCCCGAGAGCGCGTCGTAGTTGTAGTCCGGGATGCCCGTGGGGCGGTCCGCGGTGATCGCGTTGGTGCCCGTGGCCGGGTCGAACGGAGCGCCCGGGGCGACCTGGTTGAAGTAGCGGGCCGAGTACTCGAGGTACGCGCGCACCTCCGCGCCCGTCATCTCGACGCCCCGGAGGGTGTTCTCGTAGATGTACAGACCGGCGAGGTCGCGGATCGTGACCTGCCCCTTCGGGAAGACCGCGGTGCGCGAGAACGGCGACGCCTGCGAGATGACCGGGACGTCGGCCCACTCCGTGCCCTCGAGGGCCGCATCGACCGTCTCGGCCTGGACGTTGTTGATGAAGTCGATGATCGGGGTGTCCTCGTAGCGCGAGGTCTCGGCCGAGAGCTCCTCGAGCGACTCCGCCACCGGGGTGTTCACGTACTCGATCGTGGTCGCGTGCGGCTCGGCGAGGGCGTCGACCACGGCGGCCGACTCCTCGGCGATGTCGCGCGCGTAGACCGGCGTCACGACGGGCGCGCTGCCCTCGGTCCAGTCGACCTGCAGGTCGCCCGCGGCGTCCTTCACCAGGTTCAGGGTCACCTCGGTGAGCCCCTGCGTCCAGAAGTACGGCTGGGTGACGAGGACCTGCTCGCCGGCGACGTTCGTGTAGAGCGTCTCGGGGACGTCCTGGTGGCTGTGGCCGGCGACGACCACGTCGATGCCGGGGACCTGCGTCGCGATGTTGTTGACGACGTCCTCGTTGAGGTCGGCCGGGTCGTACTCGGCGTCCGGGACGGTGCCCTGGCCGGTGTGCGCGAGGACGACGACCACGTCGGCCTCGGCCTGGACCTTCGGGACCCACTCCTTCGCGGTCTCGACCATGTCGCGGAACTCGAGCACGCCGTCGACGTACTGCTTGTCCCAGACGCGGACGCCGGGCGTGACCAGGCCGAGCACGCCGACCCGCACGGTCTGGCCGTCGATCTCGCGCTCGATGACGGTGTACGGCTTCTGATACGGCTCGCCGGTGGCGACGTCGACGACGTTGGCGCCGAGCAGCGGGGCGTTCAGATCGCCCTCGTAGGCGCTCAGCATGTCGAGGCCGTAGTTGAACTCGTGGTTGCCGACGACCTGCGCGTCGTAGCCGATGGTGTTGAACGCGGTGGCCATCGGGTGCGTCGTCTCGCCCGAGAGGACGCCCGCGGCGCCGTCGCCGAGGCCGTAGTAGTAGGTGAGGGGCGTGCCCTGGATCGCGTCGCCATTGTCGAAGACGAGGACGGAGTCGTCGCCCTTCTCGGCGCGGAGGCGGTCGACCTCGGTCGCGACGCGGGTGAGGCCCAGCGTGTCCTCGCCCTCGTAGGGCGCGTTCGCGAAGTAGTCCCAGTTGTAGACGTGCCCGTGCGTGTCGGTCGTCGACACCAGGGTGAGCTCGACGCCGTCGTCGAGGGGGGCCGCGCTCGCGAGGGGAGCGGCGGTGGCCGCCCCGAGCGCGACGACGGCGAGGAGGCTTGCGGCGCGGAGTGTGCGCATCGGTTTCCTGTTCGCGTGATCGGTGGAGTGTGAACGAGTTCGAATCTATGCGCCACGTGTGAACGCGCCGTTACGGGTTCGAGAGCATCGCTCGGCTATCGGTCGGGCGGGGCGGATCGCGTCGATCTGAACCTCTGTTCAGGCTCGCCGTCCGTGACCGTTCCGTGACCTTCAGACGGGCCCTTCACTGCAAAGGTGAGCATCGCTCCTTAAAGCTGAGGGGAATTCATCGAAGGTTCGGAGAAACCATGGCTCAACATCGTCTGAAGAAGGCCGTGGTTCCTGCCCTCGCTGCAGTGCTCGGCGTCGTTCTGTCGGTCTCCGTCATCGACGCCGGCTCGGCCTCGGCGATGACGGCGACCCTCGCCGCCGAGCATGCCGCCCGTCACAAGGAAGCACAGGCGCTGGGCACTGCGGATCCGGGAGTGATCCCGCAGGAGGAGTCGGTGCCGGCGCCGCTTCCACCGCTGACGCCGCTGGGAACGACCGACGGCGAGATCCCCGTCGGCGACGTGGCTCCGGTGCGCACGCCGTCCCCGCCCGCGACGGCGGCTCCGTCCCCTTCCAGTGCCCTGAGCATCCCGTCCGGCTTCGACCCGGACACAGCAACGGTCCTCGAACGGGATGAGTTCTCGACGACGTACGACGGGGGCGACGGCTCAGAGGTGACGAAGGTGTCGCTCGTCCCCAGCTCGATCGAGGACCGCTCGGGCGCCTGGGGGCCCATCGAGACCGAGCTGGCGACGACCGGTCCGGCGGCCTGGCTCGGTCGGGGCGGTGCGGAGGTGGACCTCCATCCGTTGAAGCCGGAATTCGCCGAGCACGCCGACGATGCACCGCTCCTCTCGTTGACCAACGACGACCATTCGCTCGGGTTCGCGCTGCGCGGCGCTGCATCGAGCGTGCTCGAGCGGGATCTCGCTCCCTGGGCGGACAGCGAGGCGAAGAGCCACCTCGAGTACCGCGAGGTGCTCGCCGGCGTGGATCTCGTCTACGACGTCACGGAGGGCGCTGTGAAGGAGAACCTACGGCTGAACCGGGTGCCCGCCGTAGGGGAGTCGTCGTGGACCTGGGCGATCGATGCTCCGGGCCTGACGGCGAGCCGGGATGCGCTCGGGAACGTGCTCTTCGCTGACGCGAGCGGCTCCACGATCTTCTCGATGCCGGCTCCTGTCCTGTGGGACTCGTCGGGGACCAGCAGGAACGCCGACGCCGAAGCCCGCGGTTCGTTCGGATCTCTAAGGTCGCGAAATCTCCCAAATTCGTTCGCGGGAAGCCCAATCGGCCAGCTTACAATAAAGCTAGAAAGGCATCGCATAACAGTTTGATGGCACGATCGAGCGGGGCCTACCGCAAGCCCGAGGCGTTATATGGTGCATATGACTCGTTCAGATTCGTTTCTGATCATTACTCGAGGTACTGGACTCGAAAGAAAGGGCGTCGCTGAATGATGTCGCGTGAGGGTCGGACCGGAGGTGGCGTTAAGGGCTTGCTTTTTCCGGCGCTGGTATCCGTCCCAATCTTCGGGCTTTTGGTGGCAGCCCATGCTTGGATCGAATTGTCGATCTTCGCAGCTGTGGCCATATTTACCGTGATCGCCCGCGCGTACCTCGCCCGTGGTGAAGTGACCTATGACTGGAATTCTTTTCGCGGGAGAGGTCGCAAATCTGTTCCGATCGACCTGCCAAGAGGAAGGAGGGCGATCGCGGTCATCGAGAGCGGCCCTCATGGTCAGACGCTAGCTATCCTAAGTAAGACGAGCAACGGCTGGCAACTGACTATCCCAATGACCAAACAGTCGCAACGCGCGGTGCTGAACGATATGTCGCTCGAAATTCTCGAGTCTCTTCGAGACGAATGGCAGATGCGTTTCTTGATGAAAGGCCGGGCGTTCGATAAGGCTTTAGATCTGGTGGCATCCGGTGAGGCGGGCAGCACTGACGCATCAACGCCCCGACGTTGAGCGGATTAGCGCGCGCGGGGCAAATTCAGTCGAAGCGACGTCCGGTCTATTTTGGTCTGATCGGCGATCAATACGAAGATGTCGCACTTACTACGTTTGGCGAGGGAAGAAGCTTTGACAGCAGAGCGGTCGCGCAAGACATGCTATTTTGTGCATCCTGCTTTTTCGGTACCCGTCCCTGCCGAAGGCAGGTTTCGCTTCGATGTCGAAGAGCGAGACCTGCCGGGTGAGTGGTCGCTGCTCTCCGACCACGATCAGATTGAAGCTTTGCGTCGGAGCTGGCGGGCGGTATCGCGATGGGCTGCGGTCGGCGGTGGATCTCTTATGGTTTCCGAATACCCTCGGTCCCATCGAAACATGCTTGAGCGCTTGGGACTGCGTCCAGATCACCCACTCGAAACTGCAAGAAGTGACCGCCTGGTGCGAGGATGGAATGAGCCGACCGCTGAAATCGTCCACATGTTGGAGGCGCTGTTCGAGGTGCCCTACCTCTGTTTGGTTATTATCCGTGAAAGTGGTCCTCGAGTCGAGGTGCGTGATCTCTCGTGGGACGCGGTCTACGTCTGGGCTGACCGTATTGGGTTGGAATCTCTGTCCAATGCCATCCGGCCGTAAGTGCGCATGTGAATCAAGCCTTTCCCGATTATGAAGATATGGATTTCTGAGGGCGGCGATGGCGGACCTGTTCGAACTCCGGAAATCGCCGAGACACCTTCTCGCGTCTTCGGTTCACGAGGCGGTCTCCGTTCAGAGTGGAGAACTCTGCTGGGTCCCACGGCGACATCGGAGTCTCTGTCAGATCTGGGACCAGGACGACTATTGAGAGATCTCCTTCGACGAGAAGTCGACGGGTCGGGTTCTCGACATCCTCGGCGATCTCGATCGCAGGCGGTTCCGCCTGGTCGGCCTCCGGGTGGCGGACGTCACGATCGGATCCTGGGTCGAGACCGAGGAGGGGCTGCCGCTGGTCTACGAGCTCGCGAGGCCGGGCGTGAGAGAGCGACGCGGGCTCGGCCGGTGCGTCGTGCTCTCGACGTTCGGCTGACCGACGATCGCGAAGGCACGGCTGACCCATGGACTCGGTGACTCGGCTCGGAACGCTGCTGGCGCGCGAGGGTCGCCTCGTCGCGGTGGAGCGGGACGGGCGGCTGCTGCGGGTGGCCTCCCTCAGCGGAGGCGGACTGTCGGCCGCCGTCGTCGCGTCGGCGAGTCGGTCGATGCACGTCGCGGCGATCTCCGGAGTGCACCGCACGGCGTTCTGCCTCCTTCGCGACGACGTCCCTGAAGCGTCGGTCGCCGAGCCGGTGGTGTGGGCGGTCCGTCGCCGGCGCGGGCTCGTCCGCGATCCGATTCTCGGCGCGGAGCGGAGGCTGCGGGTGCTCGGAAGGGTCTTCGTGCTCGGAGGCAGATCACCTTGTCGGTGTCGGGACGTCCATGCTGATCGAGTAGCCCGCGGAGCAGGCGTATCGAGATCCACCAGCGTCAGAAGGACGAGTCTGCAGATCCGCCCTGCTGATGAGGGCGGGTCTCGATACGCCCCTGCGGGGCTACTCGACCAGCATGGTGCGGCGCAGCCGCGTCCTCTCCCTCATCACCAAGACGCGAAGCGGCTTCGCCGCTCGATACGCCCCTGCGGGGCTGCTCGACCAGCAGGAAGGGCCTCCGCCGCGTCCGAGTGAGACGGGTGTGATCGGGGGAGTGGCGGCGGCCCTCCCGTAAACTGGCTCGGGCTGGTCGCCCTGTCGCGACTCCTCCGTCGCACGGCCGGCCCCGCACCCGGCGTCTCCGGGTACTGCCGTTTCGCACAGCGAAGGACACGCCATGCCAGCAATCGTCATCACCGGCGCCCAGTGGGGCGACGAGGGCAAGGGACGCGCGACCGACCTGCTCGGCAGCCGCGTCGACTACGTCGTCAAGTTCAACGGCGGCAACAACGCCGGCCACACCGTCGTCGTCGGCGACGAGAAGTACGCCCTGCACCTGCTGCCCTCGGGCATCCTGACGCCGGGCGTCGTGCCCGTCATCGCGAACGGCGTCGTCGTCGACATCGAGGTGCTCTTCCACGAGCTCGAGGCGCTGAGCGCCCGCGGCGTCGACGTCTCGAAGCTGCTCGTCAGCGCCAACGCGCACGTGATCACCAGCTACCACCGCACCCTCGACAAGGTGACGGAGCGCTTCCTCGGCAAGCGCCAGATCGGCACCACCGGCCGCGGCATCGGCCCGGCCTACGCCGACAAGATCAACCGCGTCGGCATCCGGATCCAGGACCTCTTCGACGAGAACATCCTCCGGCAGAAGATCGAGGGCGCCCTCGACCAGAAGAACCACCTGCTGGTGAAGGTGTACAACCGCCGCGCGATCCTGGTCGAGCAGGTCATGGAGGACCTGCTGCAGTACACGGAGCGCCTGCGCCCGATGGTCGCGGACACCTCGCTGGTGCTCGCCCGGGCGCTCGACGCCGGCAAGACCGTGCTCTTCGAGGCCGGCCAGGCCACGATGCTCGACGTCGACCACGGCACCTACCCGTTCGTCACCTCCTCCAACGCGACCTCGGGCGGCGCGGCCACCGGCTCAGGAGTGGCGCCCAACCGCATCGAGCGCGTCATCGCGGTCATCAAGGCGTACACGACCCGAGTCGGCGCCGGCCCGTTCCCGACCGAGCTGTTCGACGAGTGGGGCGAGTACCTGCGCAAGCAGGGCTTCGAGTTCGGCACCACCACCGGCCGCCCGCGCCGCTGCGGCTGGTACGACGCCCCGATCGCCCGCTACTCCGCGCGGATCAACGGCGTCACCGACTTCGTGCTGACCAAGCTCGACGTGCTCTCGGGCCTGGAGACCATCCCGGTCTGCGTCGCCTACGAGGTCGACGGCGTGCGCCACGACGAGGTCCCCGTCTCGCAGAGCGACTTCCACCACGCGAAGCCGATCTACGAGGAGTTCCCCGGCTGGCAGGAGGACATCACGGGCTGCCGCGAGTTCGCCGACCTGCCGCAGGCCGCGCAGGACTACGTCCGCGCCCTCGAGGCGATGAGCGGCGCCCGCTTCTCCGCGATCGGCGTCGGGCCGGAGCGCGAGCAGGTCGTCGTCCTGCACGACCTCCTCGACTGAGGCGCTCGGGACCGACCCACTTCGAGACCCGTCCGCTCCGGCAGTGACGCGCGGGAGGGCCGCGGGCGGGGGATGATCGGCTGGTGCAGATCTACGCCGACCTCCCCGCCGTCCGCGCCCGGCAGATCACGGCCGACGCCCTCGCGCTCGCCGTCGCGGTGATCGCGATCGCGGCCGGGATCGCCGTCGGCTCGCTGATCGCGGGCCTCGCCGAGATCGGCCGCCGCCTCGAGAGCGCCGGCAGCGGCTTCGGGTCGACCATGAGCGACGCCGGCTCGACGCTCGGCGGCATCCCGCTGCTCGGCGACGCCGTGCGCGCGCCGTTCGACGAGGCCAGCGGCGCCGGAGCGGTGCTCGCCGCGGCCGGGCGCGACCAGCAGCAGCTCGCGAGCGCGCTGGCGATCGTGGCCGGCCTCGCGATCGCCGGCCTGCCGCTGCTCCTGCTCGCCGTGGTCTGGCTCCGCCCGCGCCTGCGCTTCGCCCGCCGCACCGCCGAGCTGCGCGCGCTCGGCGCGACCCCCGGCGGCTCCGAGCTGCTGGCCCTCCGCGCCCTCACCGAGGCGGCCCCGCGCGAGATCCTCGCCGCCCACCCGCAGGCCGTCCCCGCCTGGCGCGCCGGCGACCCCGCTGCGACCGCCGCCCTCTCCGCCCTCACCCTCCGCCGAGCCGGCCTCCGCTGATCCCTGCCCTGACGCACGTGCTGATCCCCGCCGCGAGATGCCACTTGAGTACGCGACACGCCGTGGAAGCCGTACCGAACTGGCATCTCGCGGGGGTCGGAGGGACCAGGGCGGGTCCCCCGGCAGGATGACGGCGGGGGCCACCCGGGGCGACGACCGCGACGGACCCCGCTCCGTAGCGTCGGAGGCATGCAGAACCAGACCTCCTCCGTCGTGGCGCGCGTCGAGGGCGTGCGCAAGCTCTACGGCAGCACGCCGCCCGTCGTCGCCCTCGACGACGTCACCCTCTCGATCGAGCGCGGCGAGTTCACCGCGGTGATGGGCCCCAGCGGCTCCGGCAAGTCGACGCTGATGCACGTCCTGGCCGGCCTCGACACCGCCTCGGCCGGCCGCGTCTTCCTCGGCGACGTCGAGATCACCGCGATGGGCGACGCCGAGCTCACCGTCCTCCGCCGGCGCAGCGTCGGCTTCGTCTTCCAGGCCTTCAACCTCGTGCCCACGCTCGACGTGCGGGGCAACATCCGCCTCCCGTTCGAGCTCGACGGCCGCCGCGTGACGGCCGAGGAGGAGGAGTGGATCGCCCGCCTGATCGAGTCGCTCGGGCTCCGCGAGCGCCTCACCCACCGCCCGCACGAGCTCTCCGGCGGCCAGCAGCAGCGCGTCGCGATCGCCCGCGCGCTGGCCACCCGCCCGCAGCTGATCTTCGCCGACGAGCCGACGGGCAACCTCGACTCGCGCACCGGCCGCGAAGTGCTCAGCCTCCTCCGCGCCTCGACCCGCGAGTACGGCCAGTCGATCGCGATGGTCACCCACGACCCGATCGCGGCGGCCTTCGCCGACCGCATCGTCTTCCTCCGCGACGGGGCCGTCGTCGACGACCGCCGCGGGATGAGCGCCGAGGAGATCTCGCGCGCGATGCTCTCGATGGAGGGGGCGTCGTGAGCGCCACCCGCACCGGCCTGCGCGCCGCCTCGGGCCAGGGCGGCGGCGCGATCATCACCGTCGCCGCGCTCTCCGCAGCGTTCGGCGGCGTCCTGGTGATGGTCATCGCCGACCTCGTGGCGGCGTTCGACGCCGCTGGTCTCGACGGCATCGCCCAGGCCGCGACGACGCTGGGCGTGGTCGGCGGCGTCTTCTTCGGCATCGCCGTCTTCGTCGGCGCGATCGTCACCTCGAACGCGGTGTCGACGGTGATCGCGGGCCGCACCCGCGAGATCGCCCTGCTGCGCCTGCTGGGCGCCTCCGGCCGCTCGCTCCGCGCCGAGGTGGTGCGGACCGGTCTCGTGCAGGGACTGATCGGCGCGGCCCTCGGCCTCGTCGCCGCCGTCGTCCTGGTGGCCGTGGGCGCCGAGATCGCCTTCAGCACCGGGACCTTCACGCGCATCGCCGTGCCGCTGGCCTCGCCCGGTCTGCTGCTGCCGGCCCTCGCCGTGATCGCGTCGACCGTCGTCGCCTCCTGGGCCGGCTCCCGCCGGGTGCTCTCGGTGGCGCCGTCCCAGGCCGCCGGGTCCGCCGCGGAGCCCCGCTACGACGAGCTCCGCGGGCGCACGGGCCGGAACGTCCTGGCGGTCGTCCTCCTCGTGGTCGGCGTCCTGCTCCTGGTGATCGGCGTCGTGGTCGGGCTGGTCAGCCCGTTCGGCGTCCTGATCGGGCTGGCCGGCGGCATGCTCTCCTTCACCGGCGTCGTCCTCGGCGCGCCGGTGCTGCTCCCGCCCCTGATCGCGCTGGTCGGCCGGGCCTTCGGCGGCGGTCCCGTCGCCCGCCTCGCCTCGGCGAACGCCACCCGCAACCCGGCCAGGAGCGCGCGCGCCGTCATCGGCCTCGTGATCGGAGTGACGCTCGTCACGATGTTCGCGGTCGCCGCCGCGACCTTCGCCTCGATCATGCGCGCCTCGAGCGAGATGAGCCCGGAGATCTTCGCGGCGCTCGACCAGTTCGTCTCGGTCAGCACGGCGATCATGAGCGTGCTGCTCGGCTTCTCGGTGCTGCTCGCGGCCGTCGGCATGGTCAACACGCTCTCGCTGAGCGTCCTGCAGCGCCGCCGCGAGCTGGGTCTGCTCCGGGCGCTCGGCTTCACGGGCGTCCAGGTGCGCTGGATGGTCGTCGTCGAGGCCGCCCAGATGGTGATCGCCGCGGCGGTCCTCGGCCTCGTGCTCGGCGCCTTCTACGGCTGGGCCGGCGCGGTCGCGATCTTCGGCTCGCTGCCCGGCATCGGCCTGGTGCCGCCGACGATCCCGGTCGGGATCCTGATCGCCGTCCTCGCGGTGAGCATCGTCCTCACCGCGGTCTCGGCGCTGCTGCCGGCCCGCCGCGCGACCCGGGTGTCGCCGGTGGAGGCGCTCGCCGTGGCGTGAGCACCCGACCCGGCTGCTCCCGCCACCGAACCGCTCACACCACGGAGAAGCCCTCCGCGAGGCGCTCGCGCCCGCTCAGCGCGAGCAGGAGCTCCTCGCCCCGTCCCGCCCGAGCGGCGAGCGCCCCCGCCATCGCGGAGCAGGCCTCGACCGCCTCGGGCGGGATCGCGTGCGCGAGGCCCGTCGCCCGGGACAGGTCGAGCGTGTGCACGACCAGCTCGAGCACACGCGTCCGCAGGTACTCGTCCAGGGCCAGGGCGTGCTCGCCGATCGCGACGAGGCGCCCGGGCGGCTGCTGCGCGAGCAGCGCGAGCGTCCGCCGCAGCGACTCGGCGATCGGCTCCGCCGGGCGCTCGCCCAGCAGCACCCCGGTCTCGACGCCCCGGCGCGCCACGGCCGCGGGGTCGGCGCGGCCGCCGGCCAGGGCCGCGTAGTAGCCGAGCGCGTCGGACACGGTCGCGGCGGCCGGCTCGTCGGCGAGCAGGTACGTCTCGACCGTCGTGATCGCCCTGGAGGCGTGGCCGGTCAGGCCGCGGACGTCCCAGACGCCCAGTCCCGGGCGCTCCCACTGCTCGTCGCCGATCCGCTCGACGAGGTGGAGCAGGGCGCCGGCGGAGGCGGCGAACATCGCGGAGCTGTCCATGGACCTCATGCTGGCACGCGTGCTGGACTCCTCGGCGGGCGCCGGGACCACCAGACTGTCCGGATGAGCAGCCCCGCCTCCTCCGCCCGCCCGGGCCGCGCCGTCCGTCCGCTCCCGGCCGTGCTCACCGGCCGCCTCGTCGTCCTCGAGCCGCTCGCCGAGGAGCATCTGGAGCCGCTCCGCGCCGCGATCGGCCGCCCCGAGGTGTTCGCCGCGGGCTACGGCGGCGGGCCCGCCGGCCTCCCGGACGGCGCCGAGGCGTTCCGCGCCTTCGCCCGCCGCTACTACCCGTGGGAGACCGGCAACCCGTACGCGGTGCTCGTCGACGGCCGGGTCGTCGGCACCTCCTCGCTGACCGACTTCGACGAGCGGCGGGAGGGGGCGCACCTCGGCTGGACCGCGTACGCCCCCGAGGTCTGGGGCACGGCCGTGAATCCGGAGACCAAGCTCCTCCTGCTCGATCTCGCCTTCGGCAGCGGCTTCTCGCGGGTGAAGCTGCAGGCGGACGCCGCGAACGCGCGCTCCCGCGCGGCGATCCTCCGCCTCGGCGCGGTCTTCGAGGGCGTGCTGCGGCACGACCAGCGCCGGGCGGACGGCTCGTGGCGCGACACGGCGGTGCACTCGATCCTGGTCGAGGAGTGGCCGGCGGTCCGCGAGGGGCTCGAGCGCAGGATCGAGGCGCTATCAAGCCCGCTCCCGCCGCGCAACCCGGATGCTCCCGGTGGGCGCTGAGCGGTAGGAAGGACCCATGGAACGCATCCACTACGCCGGCAGCTCGGTGCTCACCGGAAGCCGGATCGCGCACTCGCTCGTGGGCTACGCCGAGGCGCTCGCGCTGCGGAAGGGCGCGATGTCGGTCGACATCCCGATCCGGCGCGCGTCCGGCGAGCTCGGCCGGGCGACCCTGCTGATCGGTCCGGCCAGCCAGCTCTTCTCGGAGACCGAGGACGACGGCGGCGAGGAGATCGTGGACGCCGCCCTCGTGGAGAGGCTCACGAACGAGGCGGCACGGCTCGGCGTGTCCCAGCCGCTGACCGAGGAGGGCGGCTCGACCGTCCCGCAGCTGTCCGATCTCGAGATCCCGCGCTTCGACTCCGACGACGATCGCCCCTGAGCGACACCTCCGGGGCGGATAGAATCGCCCCGTACCGTCCGGCCGTGCCCCCGCCGGCTGGACTGCACTGCGAACGGAGACCGCCCTCATGGGCCGATTGATCTACGACTCGACTCTCGAAGCCGACTTCGACGACCGCCTGCTCGCCCACCTGCAGATCGTCATCGGATCGAAGCTGTCGCGCAACGAGTCCTTCTACCTCTCGTGGAAGGACTCGCAGTCCGTCGGCGACGGACGGACGTCGATCTGGCTGCACCCGGCGATCCCGCTGCGCTTCAAGTACCACGGCGGTCGCGCCCCGGCGATCAACCCCGACTGGATCCGTCAGCTCCTGGCCGATTCGCACAGCGCGCACGGTCTGCGCATCAGCGAGGAGCCGCACGGCGGTGCTCGCCAGACCGAGGAGGGCCTGCTGTGAAGCGCGTCGAGCTGATCTACGGCGGAACCCCCTACAGCCTGCACGACACGACGGCCGCGGACGTCCGCGCGAGCGTCGAGAAGGCGCTCGACGGCGCCGCGTCGCGCTGGCTGACCGTCAACCAGGGCGAGGGCCAGCCTCGCGAGACCTCGATCCTGATCACTCCGGGAGTGGCGTTCTCCGTCGCCGACGTCGCCCAGTGACCCTCCGGCAGTGACCCTCCTGGGCTGAGTCGCGCCTCCCGGCCGACCGGGCGCGTCAGCCCGTGAGCAGCGCCGGGAACTCGCCCGGGATCTCACGGGCGAGGTAGCCGGCCGGGCCGAGCCGCCGCACCAGCACCGAGTCGGCCTCGGTGTGCAGGAACGCTCCCCACGCCGCCGCTCCCTGCGGGTCGAGACCGCGGGCCCGGAGGCCTGCCGTCGCACCCGCGAGGACGTCGCCGCTGCCCGCCGTCGCGAGGCCGGGGTGCTCGCCCTCGATGCGCACGGCGTCGCCGTCGGGTGCCGCGATGACGTTGAAGAGGCTGACGACCGCTCTGTAGCGCCGCGCGACGGCGATCGCGGCGGCCTCGACGTCGTCCACCTCGGAGCCGAGCAGCCGCGCGGCCTCCTCCGTGTTGGGCGTGAGCAGCAGGCGGCCGGCGAGCGCCCGGGCGACCCGGCGCTGCCCGGGGAGGACCCCGAGCGGGAAGGCGTCGAGATGGACGGCGGGGACGCCGGCGAGCAGCGGCGCGAGGGCGCGCAGCGTCGCCGTGGTCGCCTTCGGGTCGTCGAGTCCGGGGCCGACCAGCGCGACGTCGGCGCTGCCCAGCTCGCCCTCGAGCGCGGAGAGCCCACGACCCGAGATCGAGCCGCCGCGCGTCTCCTCGAGCGACACGACGCCGCACTCGGGGAGCGCCACGGCGGTCGCGGCGGCGACGGACTCGGCGACGCAGAGGGTGATCCGCCCGGCGCCGACCCGCAGGGCCGAGATCCCCGCGAGGATCGCCGCTCCGGGTGTCTTGCGGGCTCCGCCGATCACGACCACGTCGCCGCGGGCGTGCTTCGAGCTCGCGGGATCGGGCAGCGGCCAGCGCCGTTCGAGCAGGGCGCGGTCGACGACGGCGCTCCTGTGCGCGGTCTCGCTCCTGTGCCGGGTCTCGCTCATGAGTCGGTCCTTCCTCGCGGGTCGTCCTCGGCGCTGTCGACGGCGGTGTCGACGGGGGTGTCCTCGCCGGTGTCGTGGCGGGTGACCGGCGCGCTCGACTCCTCGAGGTGCGCGGTCTCGTTGAAGCGCTCGAGCGTCCAGGCGTCGCCGCCGCGGACGAGCCGGGTGACGGAGGCGTTCGCGACCGGGGTCGCCCTGCCGATGTCGAGCAGCTCGCGCTCGGTGAGGCCCTCGCAGACGGAGCGGATGATCAGGACGACGGCGTCGTGGCAGAACAGCGCGACCGGCCCGGCCGGCGCGACGACATCGAGGTGGTCGAGGAACGAGCGCACGCGCTGGGCGAGGTCGGTCCAGGACTCGCCGCCCGGCGGCCGGTAGTAGAACTTGCCGAGCCAGTCGCGCCGCGCCGCCTCCTCGGGGAAGCGCGCGCGGAAGCCCGCCGTGGTCAGGCGGTCGGCGATGCCCAGGTCGCGGTCGCGGAGCCGCTCGTCGAGGCGCGGCGCGAGGTCCAGGCCCGCCTCCTCGAAGGCGAGCTGCGCGGTCGAGGACGCGCGGAGGTACGGCGAGGACCAGGCGGCGACGGGCGCGTTGCCGTCGGCGAGCCAGCGGCCGAGGGCGCGGGCCTGCTCCCGGCCGGCCGGGGAGAGCTCGACGTCGGGATCGCGCCGGTCGACGGCGATGTCGTGGGCGCCCTCCGCCTCGGCCGCGCTCGCGGCGATGTTGGCGACGCTCTCGCCGTGGCGCACGAGGAGGAGCTCGGTCGGTCCGGTGCTGCGGGGTCCGGTGCCGGACGGGCGCGTGCTGTTCGGTGAGCTCATTCCTCCATCGTCCGCTCCGCCGCCCTCGCCGCCGAGGGGCTTCCGCCGGGCGAGGAGCAGTTGCTACGGGCGGCGCCGGCCGCTCCGGCAGCGGCTAGGGTCGGTCGCGTGAAGCTGACGCGGACCCGACCGGCCCTGACCCTCTCTCCGCGTCGGGCGATCTCTCCGGCCCCGGCGATCGCCGCGGCCCTGGCGGTGCTCGCGCTCGCGGGCTGCACCGCCCCCGCCCCCGAGGTGGTCGCGTCGAACGACGTGGCGGCCCGCGAGGAGTCCCGCGACCGCGTGCTCGCGCTGGTCTCCGCCCTCGCCGGCCCGCAGGACGACGCCTTCGGCTACGCGCGGCTCGCGAGCGACCAGGCCGTCGAGGGCGTCGACCTGATCGGCATCGAGTCGTACGACGCCCTGAGCGAGGGCGGCGAGTTCGGGGCGCTGTCGTTCCGCACGCCGGTCGACGCCGCGGCCTTCCCGGACGTCGCGGATCTGCCGGAGGCCTACTGCTTCCGCGCGCCGTTCGCCGCGGCCGGGGCCGTGGTCGACGACGCCGACGGCGGCGGGGTCTCGGTCATCGACTGCCCGGCCGACGCCGAGACGATCACGCCGCCGGCCCCGTAGGAGCGTCGACCGCCGCGACGACGGCCGCGAGCGTCTCCGGGTCGCTGAGGATCCGGAAGTGGCCGCCGGTCTCGATCCGCACGTTGACGGCGCCCTCGAGCATGCTGCCCTCGGGGATGTGCGGGTCGAAGAGGCCGAAGACCGAGGTGATCCGCGCGTTCGCACCCGCCCGGCTCGAGAGCAGCAGGGTCGTCGCGTCGCGGGGCGAGAACGAGCGGAGGCTCTTCAGCAGCAGGTAGGGCGCGTAGCGCGAGCCGCCGAACGGCGTGGCCACCGCGACCATCCGGTCGACGCGGCCGTCGGGGTCGAGCTCGGTCATCACGTACTTGCCGATCAGCCCGCCCTTGCTGTGCGCGACGATCACCACGTCGCGGAGGTCGTGCTCGGCGAGGTAGGCGGCCACGTCCTCGGCGGTGCGGGCGACCGGGCGGCCGTTCCAGCCGAGGCTGGTCAGCACGTGCATCGGGTGGCCGCGGCGGTGCAGCGGGTCGATGATCGGGCGGAGGAAGGCCCAGGTCTCCCAGATCCCGGGCAGCACCACGATCGGCCGCTCGGTGCCGTCGAGGTAGTCGTCGGGCGCGCGGCGCGAGACGAAGGCGCGGACCTGCCAGGCGACGGCGTAGGCGTAGTCGCGGATCCACCAGACGGCGTCGCGGACGAGGTGCGTCATGCGGGGACCGCGGCGGGGACGGGAGCGGGAGAGGCGTCGGCGGCGAAGGAGGCCAGGGCGAGGGCGAGGGACTCCGGCTGCGTGCGGGGGACCACGTGGCGGGAGCCGGCGAACTCGAGCAGGCGCCCGTCGGCGGCGTGCGCGAGGAGGCGCTCGCACCAGTCCCGGGTGGCGATCGGATCGTCCTTCCCGCGCACGATCAGCACGGGCCGGGTCACCGCCGCCAGCCGCCGCTGGATCGGGTAGTGCAGCATCTCGGGCAGCTGGCGCAGGTACCAGGCGAGACCGCCGCGGACGTAGTCGGCGAAGAGCAGGGCGTCGACTCCGAGCGGCTCACCGAGGCAGTCGCGGGCGAGCGCGAGGCCCTGCCGCGTCGCCCCGGGGCGCTGCGGGTCGACGACCGGGCCGATCAGGACCGCTCCCTCGACGAAGCCGGGTGCGCGGGCGGCCAGCTCGACGGCCACCTGAGCGCCCATCGAGTGGCCGACGACGATCGCGCGGGTGACGCCGCGCTCCGCCAGCACCCGCCCGACGAGGCGGGCGTGGTCGGCGATGCCGACGCGCCGGCGGGGCGAGCGGTTGGCGCCGAAGCCCGCGAGGTCGACGGCGACGACGCGGCCGTGCGCGCGGAGGGCGACGGCGAGCGTCGAGAAGGTGTGGTGCGACATCCCGATGCCGTGGATCAGGACGAAGGTGCGGCCGGAGCCTGCGCGACCGGTCGCCAGGGTGCGCAGCTCGATGCCGTCGATCTCGTGGCGCAGGGCGGACGAGCGGGGGCGGCGGGGCATGCCCTCCAGGCTAGGCAGGTGCCCGGCTCGACGCGCGGGGGTGCGCGGCGCCGGTCGGGTGGGCTAGGCGGTCGAGCCGGCCACGGGTGTCAAGCGGCTGCTGCGGTGGGGAGGCGGTGCCTAGCGTGGGACCAGGACGGCGGACGCCGCCCGCGGAGGGACATCATGCGGATCGCGATCGTCGGAGCGACGGGCAACCTGGGCACGGCCCTGCTGAGGCGCCTCCGGCGGGAGGCGTCGGTGGAGGAGATCGTCGGGATCGCCCGGCGCGAGCCGCGACCCGGAGCGGACGAGTACCGCGACGTGCGCTGGCACGAGGTCGACGTGGCCTCGAGCGACGCCGTGCGTCAGCTGCGGGAGGCGTTCGCCGGCGTGGACGCTGTCGTGCACCTGGCCTGGGCGCTGCAGCCGAGCCACGACGAGCCGTTCCAGCGCCTCGTCGACGTCGGCGGCACCGCGGCGGTGCTGGCGGCCGCGGCGGCGAGCGGGGTCGGGCAGGTCGCGGTGGCGTCGTCCGTCGGCGCGTACAGCGCGGCGCCGAAGAGCCTGCGCGTGGACGAGAGCTGGCCGACCGGCGGGCTGCACACCTCGACGTACAGCCGGCACAAGGCGGCGAACGAGCGCGCGATGGACGCGTTCGAGACGGAGCACCCGGAGGTCGTGCTCACCCGGCTGCGCCCGGGACTGGTCTTCCAGCGCGGCGCGGCGACCGAGATCGCGGGGCTGTTCGCCGGGCCGCGATACCCCACACGCTGGCTGCGGGCGGTCCGGCCCCCGATCCTGCCGCTGCCGCGGACGCTGATCTTCCAGGGCGTGCACGCGGACGACGTCGCGGACGCGTTCTGGCGGGCGCTCGATCGCCGGGCGGGCGGGGCGTTCAACGTCGCCGCGGAGCCGGTGCTCACGCCGCAGCGGATCGCGGACGTCGTCGGCGCGCGGCTCGTGACGGTGCCGGCGGGGCTGCTCCGCTCGATCGTCACGGCGACGTGGCGCCTGCGGCTCCAGCGCACCGATGCGGGCTGGCTCGACATCGCCACGAACACGCCGGTGATGTCGACGGAGAGGGCGCGGACCGTGCTCGGCTGGGAGCCGACGACGACGGCCGAGGAGGCGCTGCGCGAGCTGCTCGACGGGCTCGCCGATCGCGCGACGGTCGCGGGCTCTCCGCCGCTGCGCGGCTGACCGCACCGGCGCTGTCGGGTCCATGCTGGTCGAGTAGCGCGCAGCGCGTATCGAGACCCACCACCGGACGACGGCGGATCTCGATACGCACTCTGCGAGGGCTACTCGATCAGCATGGATCGCGCGGGGGCTGCCCGCTCGGCATCGCCCCGCCCCTACTCCGCGGCGACGCGGATGAGCACCTTGCCCGTCACACCGCTCTCGACGGCGTCGTGGGCGGCGGCGGTCTCCTCGAGCGGGAACCAGGTCAGCGGCAGGCCGGCCTCCTCGCCGACGGGGAGGGCTCCGTCGCGCAGGGCCGCGGTGATGTCCTCCGCTGCGGCCTGGAGCGGGGCCTCGCCGACCGTGTAGAGCAGCAGGCCCTGCCAGCGGGCGTTCTTGGCGAAGCTCGGCACGATCGGGATCGAGAAGTCGTCGCCGTTGTTGTTCGCGTAGTAGCCGATGCTGCCGTGGTTGGCGAGCACCTCCACGTCGAGCGCGGCGTTCTGCGTCGGCGCGACCTCGACGATCTGCTGGACGCCGTCGGGGGCGATCTCCAGGATCTTCGCCGCGAGCTGCTCGTCCGGGTACTGCAGGACGTGCTGCGCGCCGGCGGCCGCCGCGAGCCGCGCCTTCGCGTCGCTGCTCACCGTGGCGATGACGGTCGCTCCGGCCCAGACGGCGAGCTGGATCGCGGCGTGGCCGACCGCTCCCGCACCGCCCTGCACCAGGACGGTGCGGCCGGCGAGCGCACCGGGAGCCAGGCGGGCGGGCCCCTCCTCGTGCACGGTCAGGGCGCGGTGCGCGGTCATCGCGGGAACGCCGAGGCTCGCTCCGAGCTCGGCGTCGACGCCCTCGGGCAGCCGCACGACGTGCTCGGCGGCGAGGACGGTCGACTCCTGCGCGGAGCCGGTCGGCCGCTGGTGGGCCGCCAGATAGAACCAGACGCGGTCGCCCACGGCGAGGCCCTCGACGCCCTCGCCGACGGCGTCGATCACGCCGGAGCCGTCCTGGTTCGGCACGACCTCGGCGAAGGGCGGCTCGCCACCGGCGCGCGCCTTCCAGTCGGTCGGATTGACGCCGGAGACGAGGACGCGCACGCGCACCTCGCCGGCGCCCGGCGTGCCGGCCTCCCGGTCGACGAGCGAGAGGACGGAGGAGGAACCGGAGCGGGAGTAGACGATGGATCGCATACGACCCAGAAGCGCCCGGGCCCGCCCCCTATTCCCGCCCGCCCTCGCGCAGACAGCGAGATGCCACTTGTGTACGCGACACGCCGTGACAGGCGTACACAAGTGGCATCTCGCGGGAGGGGAAGTTACGCGCGGTCGCTGTCCTGCGTCACGTTCTCCTGCACCGCGTGCTTGGCCTCGCGGGCGGAGTCCTTCACGTCCTCGGCGGCGGATCCCCCCGCCTCCTTGACGTTCTGCGCGGCGTCGGTCGCGGTGTCCTTCACCGAGGCGAAGGCCTGCTGCGCCGGCTCGCGCAGCTCGCTCGCGACGTCCTTGGCGGCGCCGGTCACGGAGTCGACGACGGGCTGCGCCTGCTCCTTGACCTTGCCGGCCGCGTCCTTCTCGGCGTCCGAGGCGGGGATGAGCGAGGCGATCAGGAGCCCGGCGCCGAAGGCCATCAGGCCCACCGCGAAGGGGTTTCCGTTCGCCTTGCTCTTCACCGATCCGGCCGTGCCGGAGAGCGAGTCGCCGGCGTCGTGCGCCGAGCCCATCACCCGGTCGCGGACGGAGCCGACGGCGGCCTTGACCTTGTCGGTCTGCCGGTCGACGATCGCGCTCGGGCTGACCTTCTCGGCCAGCGCGTCCACGTCGCCGCCGAGTTCGAGGCGCGTGCGCTCGATGTCGGCCCGGATCTCCTCCGGTGTCTTGTTCTGTCCTGCGTCGTACGTCATCGTCCTGCCCCGTTCGGCTTGAGGGTTTCGGGAATCTGCTTGAGGGAGTCGACCGTCTCGGGCGCTCCGTCGACCTGCTTGAGGCTCTTGCGGCCGACGGCGAACAGGATCGCCGCGATGACGCCCCAGATCACGGCGACGATCACGCCCGACCAGCCGTTGCCGATCAGCGTTCCGAGCGCCCACCAGAGGGCGATCGAGAGGAAGAGCACCGCCATCAGCGCCGCGTAGCCCGCGCCGCCGAGGAGTCCGGCACCCTTCCCGGCCTTGCCGGCCGACTCCTTGAGCTCGGCCTTGGCGAGCGCCATCTCCTGGCGGATCAGCGTCGAGAGGTCGCGGGAGACCTCGCCGAGCAGATCGCCGAGGGAGGTCGAGCCCGCGCGCTCTCCGGGCGTCGGCTCTGCGGCGGCGCGATGCGCGCCCAGCGGGTCGGTCACGGCCGGGTCCCGTTCGGGAAGCCGTCGTAGCCCGGCGTGATCGGCGTGCTCAGCGGGTCGGCGACGGGCTCGGTCGGCGCGAAATCGCCGCGCTCGTCGAACGAGGTCGTCGTCGTGCCGCCACCGGAGTAGTCGGCGGCTGCGGGAGCGGCGAACTCGGGTCCGGAGGTGTCCGCGGTCGCGGCCTTCTCGTCCTTCGCCTCGGCGGTCAGCGCACGCACGAGGCGTCCCGCGACGAGGCCGGTGGCGGCGGCGATGAGGATGAACGCACCCGGACGGCGGCGCGCGAACGAGCGGACGTCGTCGAGCAGCTCGGACGGGTCGCGGCTCTCGAGCCACGACGCCACGCCCTGGGCGCGCTCGGCGGCCTGCGAGACGAGCTTCGCGGCGGCGTTGCCCTCGCCGCCCTCGCCGTTCGCGAGTGCGGTGAGGTCGTCGCTGAAGGCGCGGGCGCCCTTCGCGGCGTTCTCCTTCTGGGCGTGCGCCTGCTCCGTGAGCTGGGTGCGGCTCTGGTCGAGGAGGTCCTTGACCTGCACCTTCGCCTCCTGGGCGACGTTGGCGGCCTCCTCCTTGCCGGTGGCGAGCACGTCGCCCGCGGCCTGCTTGGCGTCGCCGGCGACGGCGCCGGCCTGCTCCTTGGCGGCGCCCGCGGTCTCAGCAGCCTTCTCCTTGGCGGAGCCGGCGGCGTCCGAGACGCTGCCCGAGGTGCCCCCGGCCACGCTGTGCGCGCCGGAGGTCGAGTCGGTGGTCGTCGTGTCCGACGAGAACGGCTCGGAGGTGAGCGGTGCGTCGTAGGTGCTGTCGTACGAGGGGTCGGCGGCGCGGGCGTTCGCCGCGCCGTCTCCGAACGGAGGTGAAGCGGGATCGATGTTCGACATCGTCTGTCCCTTCCAGGATCGAGGTGTGGTGGTCTGCGTGCCGGCGTCGCCAGTCTGGGCAGTGCGCCGTGCGCCGAGATAGGGCGTAGCGGACGGACGGCGCGAGGGCGTACGATCACGCGCATCCGTGCCCGGGGCCCGGTCGACGCTTCCTGGACGTCGGCTCGCGATGCGGTGGACCGGGGCGTCAAGCCCTTACCGGCCCTCGCAGCGCTGCCTAGCGTCGAGGGGGACGGGGGCACGACCGCCCCGTCTCCGCTCACGGAAAGGCATCCCATGCTCCGCACTCGACCGTCCCGCACCGTGCGCGTCCTCGGCGCGCTCGGCGCCTCCGCCCTCACCATCGGCCTGCTCGCCGGCTGCACCGGTGACGCGCAGACCCCGAACCAGTCAGGGAGCGCCGTGCCGACCAGCGCCGACGACGGCTCGACCCCCACGCCCACGATGGAGCCCACGCAGACGGCGCCGTCGGACACCGCGACGCCCGCCACCTGATCCCTCGCCGGACGCTCCGAGCGCGGGCAACCGACGATCGTGGCATCTCGGCGAGCGGTCGGGCAAGCCCCTTCCCGCTCCCAGCCGACGAGCAGAATGCGCTCCTACCTTCGGGTGACAGTTCAGCGCACGACGATCACGAAGGAGGCACCACCATGGGGCTCGATGACAAGATCAAGAACGCCGCTCAGGACATCGCCGGCAAGGCGAAGGAAGCCCTGGGCGACCACAAGAACGACGACAGCCTGAAGGCCGAGGGCCAGAAGGACCAGGCCTCGGCCTCCGCGAAGCAGACCGGCGAGGACATCAAGGACGTCTTCAAGTAGGTCTTCCCGCACCAC
This sequence comes from Rathayibacter sp. VKM Ac-2804, assembly GCF_009866655.1. Lineage (NCBI taxonomy): Bacteria > Bacillati > Actinomycetota > Actinomycetes > Micrococcales > Microbacteriaceae > Rathayibacter > Rathayibacter sp. VKM Ac-2804. Next base: position 3,445 of record NZ_CP047420.1, on the reverse strand, counting down.
GACTCAGGCGGCGCCCCCTCGGGGACGCCGCCTTCGTCGTGTCCGGGGCGGGAGGCGTGTACCGAGACCCGCCCGCCGGAAGCGGGATCTCGATACGCCGCGTGCCGCGGCTACTCGATCAGCATGAGGCGTCGCCGCGCGCGCATCGGCGCGTGCGCCCCATGCTGGTCGAGTAGCGCCGGAGGCGCGTATCGAGACCCGGCGCCATGGAGCGGGTGGATCTCGATACGCCGCGCACCGCGGCTACTCGATCAGCATGAGGCGTCGCCCGCTACGGCTGCAGGACGACCTTGATGCAGCCGTCCTCCTTCTTCTGGAAGGTCTCGTAGAGGCCGGGGGCGTCCTCGAGCGGGGCGCGGTGGGTGACGAGGTCGTTCACGCCGAGCGGGTCGCTCGAGTCCTCGACCAGCGGCAGCAGCTCGTCGATCCAGCGCTTCACGTTGCACTGGCCCATGGTCAGGGTGATCTGCTTGTCAAACATCGACTTCAGCGGCAGCGGGTCGGCCTCGCCGCCGTAGACGCCGCTCAGCGAGACCGTGCCGCCGCGGCGCACCAGGTCGAGCGAGGAGACGACCGCGGCGAGCCGGTCGACTCCGACCGTGTCCATCGCCTTCCGGGCGATCGGGTCGGGCAGCAGCCCGGCCACCGTCTGGGCGAACGAGCCCATCGGCGAGCCGTGCGCCTCCATGCCGACCGCGTCGACGACGGAGTCGGGGCCGCGGCCGTCGGTGAGGTCGCGCAGCTGGTCGTTGATGTCGTCGGTGAAGTCGAAGACCTCGATCCCGTGGCGGGCGGCCATCGCGCGGCGCTCGGCGACCGGGTCGACCGCCAGCACGCGGTAGCCCTTGTGCGCGCCGATGCGGGCCGCGAACTGGCCGACCGGGCCGAGGCCGAAGACGACGAGCGAGCCGCCGTCGGGCACGTTCGCGTACTCGACGCCCTGCCAGGCCGTCGGCACGATGTCGCTGAGGAACAGGTAGTTCTCGTCGGGCAGGTCGGTGCCGACGACGACGGTGTTGTAGTCGGCGAGCGGCACGCGGAGGAACTCCGCCTGGCCGCCGGGGACCTGGCCGTACATCTTCGTGTAGCCGAAGAGCGAGGCCCCGGAGCCGTACTCGGTCACCTGGGTGGTCTCGCACTGCGACTGCAGTCCGCGGCGGCACATGAAGCACTCACCGCAGGAGATGTTGAACGGGACGACGACGCGGTCGCCGACCTTGAGCTTCGTGATGCCCGCGCCGACCTCCTCGACGACGCCCATCGGCTCGTGGCCGAGGATGTCGCCCTTGTCGAGGTACGGGCCGAGCAGGCGGTACAGGTGCAGGTCCGAGCCGCAGATGGCGGTCGAGGTGATCCGGACGATGGCGTCCGTCGGCTGCTGGATGCGGGGATCGGGGACGGTCTCGACCGAGACCTTCTCGACGCCCTGCCACGTGAGTGCGCGCATGCTTCCTCCTTCTGCCGGCGATGTCGCCGGTGGTCCTCCGGCTCTCACCGGGTGCGTGCCTCCAGGCCACACCCGGGGGGAGGGAGCCGGGAGGGGGTTGACGGCCGGACGGGGCGGTTCGGAGGCGATTCCCGGGGCCGGAGCGTCCCGGCGCCGTTCCCTCCCGGCGCGCGCAGGCGATGTCGGGAGGACGTGCATCCGACGCTCACCCCGCTCCCGGCCGCGCAGTGGTGTGATGGGGGGATGGATGCTCTCTACACCGCCATCGCCCACGCCTCCGGTGGAGGACGCGACGGCCACGTCCGCACCGAGGACGACCGACTCGACCTCGACACCCGCCCGCCCCAGGAGCTCGGCGGCTCCGGCGAGGGCACGAACCCCGAGCAGCTCTTCGCCGCCGGCTTCGCCGCGTGCTTCCTCAGCGCGCTGCACGGCTCCGGCAAGGCGCTCTCGATCGACACCACCGACGCGCAGGTGTCGGCGAGCGTCTCGATCGGCAAGAACGACGACGGCGGCTTCGGCCTCGCGGTCGAGCTGGACATCCACGTGCCGAAGGCGAGCTCGGAGGACGCGCACGCCGTCGCCGAGAAGGCGCACACCATGTGCCCGTACTCGAACGCCACCCGCGGCAACGTCGACGTCGTGCTCAACATCGTCGACTGACACTCCTTCTCCTCGAAGGCCCCTGCCCCGTGATGGGCGGGGGCCTTCGTCGTGCCGCCGTGGGTCGTCCGGTGCCGGTCCGTTAGGGTCGGAGGCATGATCGAGGAACCGTCGCGCGAGGGGTCGGACGCCGAGGCGCTGGCCGAGCTCGAGCAGATCCGTCAGAGCATCGACAACATCGACGCGGCGCTGATCCACCTGCTCGCCGAGCGCTTCAAGTTCACGCAGAAGGTCGGGCGGCTGAAGGCGGCGCACGGGCTGCCGCCCGCCGACCTCGAGCGCGAGTCGCGCCAGATCGCGCGGCTGCGGGCCCTGGCGGAGGACGCGCACCTCGACCCGGCCTTCGCGGAGAAGTTCCTCGGCTTCATCGTCGCCGAGGTCATCCACCACCACGAGCAGATCGCGAGCGGCGCGGCGGACTGACGGCTGCGGCGTCCCCGCATGCTGATCGAGTAGCGCGCGGAGCGGGCGTATCGAGATCCCCGCGAGATGCCACTTGTGCACGCTCGACACGGCGTGTCGCGTGCACAAGTGGCATCTCGCGGAGGGGAGGGCTTACGCCTCGACCGGGCGGGTCAGGGCGCGGACCGAGGTGACGCGGCGGCGGGCGATGGCGGCGACGGTCAGCAGGAGGCCGAAGAGCAGCCAGATCAGCAGGCCGACGACCGCGGCGGCGACGCCGCCGGTGCCCTCGACCACGCCGGCCAGCGCGTTCTGCGCGGCGGAGAGCGGCAGGAAGCCGAGGGCGTCGTCGAAGACGCCAGGGACGGTCGAGATGATGCCGGCGCCCAGGCCGATCACCGCGGCGACCATCGAGACGAAGCGGCCGAGCCCGCCGAGCAGGGCGACCAGGCCCTGGTTCACGGCGGCGAAGGATGCCCCCGCGAGCATCGCCAGCGCGGCGAAGCCGAACCAGGTCACCAGGTCGAGGCCCGCGACGGCGCTCATCACGATCGCGACGGCGAGGCCCTGCACGAGTCCGATCACGAGGGCCGGAACGTAGGAGGACAGCGCCAGCGCCGCGGAGGAGCGGGTCGACGACAGCGCGCGGTGCGAGAACGCGGCGAGCACGAGGAACGTCGCGAGGGCGCCCAGCCAGAGCGCGATCGTCGCGAAGAACGGCACGCTCGACGCTCCGAACAGGTCCGTGCTGGTGCCACTCGAGTTCTCGACCGGGTCGGAGACGACGTCGGCGAGGTTCTGCGACTCCGACTCCGTGTAGGTCGGCAGCTGGGCGACGGCCGCGTCGAGGCCGGTGGCGAGCGAGCGGGTGCCGTCGGCGAGCTGGAGGGCCCCGTCCGAGACTCCGCCCGCGCCGTCGGCGAGCTGTCGCGC